>NZ_CP134054.1:4800000-7126651 GCF_045278815.1 Saccharopolyspora sp. ID03-671 | reverse complement strand
CCCAGGAAGATCGCGAACGAGGTTTGCGACCGAAGCCGCTCGGCCGTTCGTCAACTCCAGCTCCAGCGTCACGCCTCGGACACGCTGCGCCCGGCCGCTCCTGGACTCGGTCATGCCCACTCCTCAACGTGGTCCTTCGATGTGGCCACGGCGGACAGCCGCGTACTCTGACCGTTACACTTCCAGTGCACTGGAAGGGCAAGGGGAGGGAACATGAGAATCGGAGAAGTTGCCGAACTCACAGGAACGAACACCAAGACCATTCGCTTCTACGAGGAAGCGGGCGTTCTTCCCGCGCCCTCGCGCACGCCTAGTGGCCAACGCGACTACGGTCCGGACACCGCCGACCGGCTTCGATTCATCCGACGGTGCCAGGCTGCCGGGATGACCTTGCGCGAAGTGCGCCAGATCCTCGCCGTGCACGAGCGCGGCGAAAGCCCCTGCAGCCACGTCGGGCACGTCCTCAACGAACGACTGGACGGTGTGCGCGCCCAGATCGCCGAACTCATCACCCTGGAAACCCACCTGGAACGCCTGCTCGCTCACGCCGAGCAAGGCCCTCCCAGCGAGCACGACTACGCCAGCGTCTGCTGGATCTTGGAAACCGAACCTCCCGACGCCCCTCGCCAGTGACGAGGAAGCCTCAGTCATCGCACTCCGGCGATCGCCCGACCGAGGCGCACTTAAGCCCGCCCCGAAAGACCGCTATGCCGGGTTTCCCAGCCCCATCGTCTCCATTCCTGGACTCATAAACAATGACGTGGCTCCAAGCGGCGGGCCGATACCTGGCCCCGCCCCACACTTCCGCAGCTACGAAACTGGCGCGTTCTTGATCCCACGTCCAACCGAGGGGGCGCGTCGTGGTGGCGGTAGTACGTACGTAACCTGGGGCCCGATGCGTGCGTCCCACCAGGTCCGAGCCGTGCGAGGATTCCTCGCCCGGCTCGTCGCGGTGCTCACGGTGATCGCTGGACTGGCCCTGCTCCACGCCCCGCAGTGCACCGATGGCATGACACCGGTCATCGACATGACCACCGCAGCCGAGCACGTGGCATCCGATTCCAGCCACGCCATGGCTGCCGGCACCATCGACGCATCAAACACCAACGCGGGCGTTCAGGACCGGCACCTCGGTGACGGGGCCAGAGTCGACGACGGCATGACCGCTATGCCGAAGAACGTGCTCATGAGCTGCTTGGCACTCCTGATCGTCATCGTCGGGCTCCTGGCGATTCTGCGCCGCCCCGAGATGCGCGTCGTTCTCCGCCTGATCGGGAGCAGCGTGTCCGCACCCCGGGCGCCGCCACCGCTTCCCCCCAGTCTCATTCAACTCTGCATCCTGCGGACGTAGGAGAAGTCTGCCCACGGACCGCACGATCCGTCGTGCGGCCATAACCCTGCGCCTTGAAAGCCAGGGCTACCTCGACTTCCCTACTTCTTCCTTTTCGCAGGAGGTTCCCTCATGGATCTGATCGCAGTTTTGCTCACCGGCCTCCTCGCCGGTGGTGTTTCATGCGCCGCGGTCCAGGGCGGACTGCTTGCCGGCTTGATCACCCGCCAGCATCGCAACGCCACCCCCGCCGAGACCGGAAACACCACAGTGCGGACCAAAACAACCCAGAGGCCGCTCAATCAGCTCGCCGACGATGTCGCACCAGTCGGTGGCTTCCTGATCGGCAAGCTCGTCTCCCACAGCGTGCTCGGCGCACTGCTAGGCACACTGGGCACGGTCGTGCAGATGTCAGTTGGCACCAGGACCGCGTTGCAGCTGATCGCCGGTGTGGTGATCTGCGTGCTGGGACTTTCCCAGCTCGGCGTGCCCGGTTTCCGCAAAATCGTCATCGAACCACCGCTGTCATGGATGCGGATCGTGCGCGACAGCTCGCGTTCCCAATCCGCGCTGGCGCCGACGCTGCTCGGCCTGGTCAGCGTGCTCATCCCGTGCGGCGTCACACTGTCGGTGGAAGCGCTGGCGCTGACCTCCGGCTCACCACTGTCGGGCGCGGCGATCATGGCGACATTCGTCGTTGGCACGAGCCCGCTGTTCGCGCTCCTCGGCTACGCCGCCCGCAAGGCAGCCACCGCGTGGCGCAGTCGACTCGCCGTCCTCACCGGCATCGCAGTGCTGATCACCGGTCTCTACACGCTCAACGGCGGGCTCGAACTCGCCGGTTCGCCGCTGGCCGCCAGCCGACTCGCCCAAGCGGCCACCGCCGAAGCACCCCCGGCGCCAGGCACCGTTACCGTGCAGAACGGACACCAGACCGTGGTCGTCACCGCCAGCTCCAGTGCCTACAGTCCCGCCAACGTCCAAGTCCGCGCGGACCTGCCCACAACACTGATCATCCAATCGGACAACGCCCAGGGATGCATCCGCTCGTTCATCATCCCCTCCCTGGGCATCGATAAAATCCTGCCCACGCGAGGACAAACCCCGATCGAGCTCGGCACGCTACCCCGCGGACCGCTGGCCTACTCCTGCGGCATGGGCATGTACACCGGCACGATCACCGCCGCCTGACAAGGAGACCCCAATGCCCACGACCACAGCCACCTTTCGCGTCACCGGCATGCACTGCGGAAGTTGCAGCCTGCTCATCGACGACGTTCTCGAAGACCTACCCGGCGTGCGCTCCACGCGCACATCGGTGAAGGACGAACGCACGGTCGTCGAACTAGACACCGCCATGTCCAACCCCACCGACGTCATCGCCGCCATCGACGAGGCCGGCTACCAAGCCGAACACATCGGATAAGCCACGAATACCGACAGCCGGCGCCGCGCGGTGCTCCGATGACCCGGAGGACCGCGCGGCGCCGAGCCGTGCGATTTCAGCTCTCACGGTCACGATGGACGGACTGCGACCCGTGCGATGAGCCGTGGATCCGGAGCACATCACGTCTGACACACCCCGGCGGAATCAAGGCCCACGCACGGTTCGTACCTCGGCCTGCTGAGCGTCGACGATTCGCTGCGCCGGCGTCGAAGAAGGAGCTCCGTGCACGGCGCTGCCGAAGCCGCAGCGCACCTGGGTCCGCGCTGGAGATCATCCTCACCGGGACGGATTCTGGCCGAGCAGCGCCTGCCGCAGCTGCGACACTGATGGCGCGCCCGAGACTCGACCGTCGGCGTCGCGGTAGAGCCGGCAGGACACATTCGCCGCGAGGCCAGGCTCGGCGAACGGATCGATCCCGTCGACCAGCAACGTCGGCGACCCGGTCATACCGGCCCGAACGGCCACTGCGGGGTCGTCGATCACTTGCACCGCGACCTCGAGGTCGACATCGCCGAACGCGTCCTGGAGCCGCTGTCGCAACAGGGGCGCGTTCGGGCAGTCGGGCACTTGCAGGATGTCCAACCTCATCGCCGTTCCGCCCGCCTCACTCGCAGCGCACGCAGCACTGAGCATCGCCGATCGGCCCTGGCTGCAAGCTCACTGCCGCGCACACCACGCCGTACTCAGTCGGGAGCGAGCCCAGCCGAGCTGGCGCACTGACTCCACCTTATTCCTCTCAGACTCACTACTCTACTATCCAGCGTAGTGATCTGCTGGAAACGCTGGCGGGTGCTCCGGCTTTCGGGCACAACGGTGCGCCGTCTACTACGAGGAGCGACGGTGACCCGTACCTCTCCGCAACCTCACTTCATCTGCTGCACCGACACAACTGTGAAAATCTTTCGCCGAGCGATGCTGTGCACGATCGTGGCCCTCGGGATCGGAGCAATTCAACTGCCCGCAGCAGCGCATACCAGCCTGGCCGGAAGCGTTCCAGCCAGCGGCGTTGCTCTTGAGCACTCCCCCGGCACCGGCCGATTCCGCCTCAGCGAACCAGGCAGCCCGAGCCTGCTCGACGTGGCGCTCACTGGCCAAGTTCAGGCTCTCCCAGTAGCACAGCAAACGAGTCAGCGTGACAACGTTGCAACACAACCATTTCCGTTGTTGAACAACGGAAGCTACGCACTGGTCCATCAAGTCGTCCATGCCGGCACTCAGCGGGCCACAGCCCCTGCGTCATTTGCAGCCCCCGCTTCCACAGCCGGACCTTCAGCCTATTCGGACAATGGCTCAGTGGCTCCACTCTCGAGGCCACACGACGAAAGCAACTATGAAACCGGCTCTTTCGTCTGGCTGGTTGGCGGAGGCGCCTTGTTCACGCTTCTGCTGGCTGTTGCGGCGGTCGTCGTTCTCTTCAGGGGCCGCGATCACTAGGTCCCGTTCCCAACTGGACCCAAACGCACTGTCAGCACCCCGAATCGCGCCCGCAGCGAGCTAAGACCCCGCCCGTCCTTGAGGTGACGAAGGCCGGGCGGGGACCGTCGCTATGGTGTCGTTGCCGGTGAGGCTGTCGTGGTCACTCGTTGTTTTCGGGGCTCGTTGAGCAGACCGAAGGCGAAACCGAGGACCGCCCACATTCCGGCGAGTTCAGCGAGTGAGGCCAACCGGAAGCGCCACAGCAACGCTGCGGGCACGTCCGGAGGGACGGGGTCCGGGTTCGAGGGACACGACCACAGGACGAGGCCGGTCAACACGATGCCTCCGACAGCTGCAGCGGTACTGCGGCGTGCCTGCGACCAACCGTGAACGGCCAGGTACCGGTGTAGGTAGCCCACCGCGTGCAGGATCGCGATGCCCACCACGATCAGCGAGAAGTACGCGACCGTGCGGAAAGTGACCGACTCCGGAGCCCCGACCCCTGGTGGGTTCGCAGGATACTTCAGCGCCGGTAGCAGCGACACGGCCAAAAACCCGGCCGCAGCGAGCTGGAGGCTCCGTCCGAAATCGGTGCGTGCGGGCAGCCGGTGCCGGTTGTGGGCGAACACGACCGCGAAGATCGCCCCGATCGCCAACCCGACGACAAGGGCGGCGACCATGCCGCCGACCACCTGAGTGGAGCGGCTGAACAATTCCTCGTGGGCGTGCTCACCGGCGGCCTGCGGGCGTGCTTCCTCGACATCGAGCGCAGCGCGGAGCGGGGTTTCGACCAGCAGAAGCGAGACCAATGCGGCCGTGAGGCCGGCGAGCAGCCCGGCCAGCAAGCCCCGCCGCAGGAAAGTGGCGAATGGCGAGCTCATGGGTGTCCCCGTTCAGTGGCAGGGCACGCCGAGAGCGTGGCGGCCGTCGTGCGTGAACTCGTGGACGGTGTCCGCCGCCTGCGCGAGCACGGCACCGTTTTCCTGAAGCACGACGTAGAGCAGAACGATCGCGAACGCGGCCAAGGCCCAAGCCCAGACGGGAACTTGGATGCGCTGTGCAGCGGGCAGACCAGCGGTGGTCATGTCAAAACCTGCCTTCCATCTCTCGTGGAACGTGGTGTTACTGCCGCAGCCGGTCTCCTGGCTTCCGGATCGGCGCTCCCCTTGGCCTTCCCAGACACCAACGCGGTGCCCAGTGGCGAGATCAGGGTCGCTCCCCGGTCACAGTGGCGAGGACCACGCCGGATTTCCACCGGCTTCCCGTGCACTGCGGCAGCAGAAGAGTACGAGGAGATCGCCGAGCCCACAACAGCCGATCCCGCGACGAACCTCACTGCATCGGTTCTCCTGCACATCAGGTCCAATGCCGGGGTGCAGGATTCATCAAAAGCCGCTCTGGACCAGACCACTCGCTCGCTGGCACGGCCCCTCGCCGGCGCCAACGAGGTCCTGGCATGGGAGTCGTACTGCGACGAGACCAACGGATTCTTGGCGCGAAACGTCCAAGCCTGGCAACGTTTGGCCGGATTTCAACATCACCGCGCGGGCACGGTTCTGGTGGCCTTTCGGGCTTCGTGGCTCGCGCTGTGCGCAACAGTTCCCGAGCACCACTTCGGATGGCCTGTCCCTTCGCTGGCCGAAGCATCCGTCGTGGTTGACGCGGACGGGTTGGTGCACGGTCTTGTGCTACGTGATCGATCGTGCGCCAACGCCTGGTGGCCCAACGTTTCCCACTTCCTCGCACCGCTCACCCGTGGACTCGAAGCTATCGGCGGCCCACCAGCAGACAGCGATCAGTACTGGGGCAACGCCGTCGGTTTGCTCGGCGAGGTGCTGCGACGGCTCGCCGCAGACGGGGCCGGAGGTGACGTGCTCGCCACCGCAGTGCAACTGCGCGCTGAGACCGGCCGAGCAGACCTGCTCGACGTCGGCGCGACGCAGAGCGGATTGTGGTCCCGACGTCGAACATGCTGCCAGCTATGGCGATCCGGCACTGGCTACTGCACAGAATGCGTACTCCACAACGCCCCACGCCGGAAGCCGCGATGACCCGACAGCGACGGGCCCACCGCTGCCCGCACAGCCATCCCAGGCATCAGCAGCCACGGCCAAGAGCGGCTCGCAACACCATTCGACAGGGCCGGTCGCCCACCCAAGCCGGCGGAAGCCGGTCGAGCCGGTTGTGCGCCACTGCAACGGGCGGCGTATCCCGAACACGGCTGAGGTTCCCATCGCGACGCCAACATCCGCGGCAACCAGCACGGCTGCGCCATTGACGCGGTTGCCCACAATCGCGATCTTGCGTCCGTTGCTCAGCGAGCCGAGCAGGCGGGCCTGTCGCAGAGCCGCCGCTCGTCACGCACGGCAACAGATTTCGATCAGTTCCTCTTCTGTTCGACCAGCCCGCAGTGACACTTGATGCTTCCGCGGCACCTTCCTACTCAACCAGCACTCCATTCCGCTGCCCGTCACGTCCTAGTAGTGCTTTGTTAGGTCGGTAATCGGTGGATGTGTTGGTGGCAGGTGGGGCAGGTGCCTGACCAGGTGGCGAGCAGTGTTTGCAGCTCGCGGATGACCTTGTAGAGGGTCAGGCTGCCCCAGATGCTTTTGGGTTGTTCAGGCGGAGGGTGGTGAGGAACAGGTGTGCTGCGGAGGCCAGGGTGACGTGGCGGTGCCAGCCGGTGAAGGATCGGCCTTCGAAGTGGTCGAGTCCGAGGCCGGTTTTGAGTTCGCGGTAGTCGTGCTCGATGCGCCAGCGGATCTTGGCCAGCCGTACCAACTCTGTGGCCGGTGTGTCGGCGGGCAGGTTCGAGATCCAGTATTTGATGGGTTCTTCGGTATCGGGCGGCCATTGGGCGATCAGCCACCGTGCAGGCAGCGATCCATCCGGTTGCAGGCGTGGCTTGCGTCCGGCGACACGGACAGGCATGGCGACGAATTCCGAGCTGAGCTTGCCTCGGGAGCCTTCCCGCCACGTGATGGTCGTGCCAGCGTCGCGTCCAGCGCCAAGGACGTGCTGGCGCAGACTGATCGGCTTGTCCTGGTACCGGGGCCCAGGGCGCGGGCCGCGCCCGGAATAGGGCCGCAACTCCGGGACCGCGTCGATGGTATGAGCGGTGGCTTCACCCTTGACCTGCACCACGTAGGACAAATGGCGATCCTCCAACGCGGCCCGGAAATGGGCGTTGTCGCCGTAGCCGGCGTCGGCGACAACCACCGGCGGCGCAAGCCCCCATTCGGCCAGTTCATCGAGCATCTCCACCGCCATCATCCACTTCGGACGGTTCCGCTCCGTGTCCGGGATCGCGCAGCGCGCACGACGCTGCACCACCTCCGCCGCCAAGCCATCCTCGACCGCGCAGACATCGTCCCAGCTTTGTGGCACGAACAACCGCCAGTTCACCGCCGCCGAAGCAACATCGGTGACCATGTGCACGCTGACCCCGACCTGGCAGTTGGTCACTTTGCCGGCCGTGCCCGTGTACTGTCGCGCCACACACGGAGATCGTTTGCCGTCCTTGAGAAAGCCCGTGTCATCAACCACCCACGCCCCCGGCGCCACCGTCTTATGGGCAAGCCGGGCCAACCTGGCCCGCACCGCGGAGACCTCCCACGTCGACGACGAGACAAACTGCTGCAACCCCTGGTGATCAACGCCAAGTCGCTCGGCCATCGGCTGCATCGACTTCCGCCGCCCGTCCAGCAACAACCCCCGCAGATACGTCTCGCCCTTGGCCCGCTGATCAGACCGCACCATCGCCGCGAACACCTCCGCCGCGAACTCTTCCAGCCGGCCACGCACTCGAGCGAGATCACCCTGCTTCACAACACAAGATCATCCCACACCAAGATCCACACCTAACAAAGCACTACTAGGCGTCGGACAGCAGTGCCGACGAGTGACCAGCGCCAAATAAGACGCCACCGCTAGAACGGCGGCGAACATGGCGGCGATCGTCCTCCAACGCCGGGAGCGGACCTTGGCCAGCAGGGCGGGCAGCCGATCCGGGTCCTGCGGCTGACCGGGAACGTGCTTGTCATTGACCATCGCGAGCAACTCGGGTAGTCGAGAAAGTTCTTGAACGGTACGCGCACAGGACTCACAAGAACTCAGGTGTTCTTCAAACGCGGACGTGTCCTCAGGCGATAGCGCGCCGAGAACATACGCGGCATCAAGGACCGCTAGTGGATCCGTCCTCGACTCAATTCGATCATTCACCGGTGGCACGCTCCTCACCTCAAGATTCCGCCGACCAAGCCGATGCTCAGGGCCTAACCGCCTCCAGCCTGACGGCAGCCCCGGCGACCACCCAAGCCCTCACGCTCCGTTCCGGATCAGCTAGCACAAACCCTGCTTCGGTCGTGATCTCCGAGTGCGGCCCACGTTCACTTCACCCAAGAACCAATCCATGTACACGACATTCGCCCCCTTCTGGTTCAAAACAACAAGTGATCAAGGTCGTAGCTCGGCACATCACTGAGACGCATACGTGCGGGCCCCGCACTGGCACGGCCGTCGCTGGAGCAGCTGGGGAGCTGCAGCTATGACCGGCCAACTGGAATCGGCGCCCGCTGCGCACGCACCCGAGAGACGACCGGGCAACGCCTTGATCAGCAAAAATCTGCGAACCCGGCGGAATGGCGGCCAACCGCTTCCGGGCTAGCGGCCACCTCCCGGTTACGGTTATGAGCCGCGGACGATCGCCGACCGCTGTGGCACACACCTGCATTTCGGAGCTGTGACGTGGGTCGCCAATACTCCACCACCGACCCCCAAATATCACATTCAGTAATTATAAACCATATTTCTAGTAACCCAAACGCATTAATGCAGGTAGCTATGCGCGTATAAACCGCGATGCGCATGCACGCTCCGTGCTGAAGCCTCGGGCTTCATGAGCCCCGAATCCCCCAAAAAGCACGAACGCGCCTCGACCCCCGACGAGGCGTCTGACCGCGGATTGCTGGCACCGCTGCTACGGCGTGCCAAAGAAGCACCCCTTGTGTGGCGTCTCCGGGAGAGGGTTGCGCCGCACGTCGAAAAGCTCCCCGCATCAGTGCGACACGCTCCGCGGAAAAGGTCGGTGCAGGTTGGCGCTGGCATCGCCGCCGTCGGCATGGTGGGCCTGGTGATCGGCAGTCTGACCACCGGCCCCAGCGAAGCCAAGGTCGAGGAGGCCGCCATGGCGGTTCCGGAGCAGGCTCCGGCTCCTCAGGCAGCACCCCAGCAGATCACGCCATTCCAAGCCACCCCGCCGCAGGCCGAGCAGCCCGCGCCAGAGACGACCCCCGCGCCGGTGGACCCGACCACTTCTCCACCGGCGCCGGAGGCCCCGCTTGGCCCGCCGGTGGAGGGCATCGACGTATCGAACCACAACGGCGCCATCGACTGGGGCAAAGTCGCTGGCGACGGCAAGAAGTTCACCTTCGTCCTGGCCACCGACGGCACGAGCTTCAGCAACCCGCGCTACAGCGAGCAGTACCACGGCGCCAAGGACGCCGGTCTGATCGCGGGCGCCTACCACTTCGCGCGGCCGGACAAGTCTTCGGGCGATGCGCAGGCGAACCGCTTCCTCGACGTCGCCGACTACCAACGCGACGGCAAGACCCTGCCGCCGGTATTGGACCTGGAAGTGGATCCGAACAGCGGCGGCTGCTACGGCCTGTCGGTTGACGAGATGCACCAGTGGACCCAGGCATTCAACGACAAGGTCAAGGAGCGCACCGGCAAGGACCCGATCATCTACGCCAACCCGTCGTTCTGGAAGCAGTGCATGGGCAGCACAGACACCTTCGGCGACCACGCGCTGTGGCTGGCGTCCTACGGCGTGGACAGCCCCTCGGTCCCCAACGGCTTCGGCAACTGGGACTTCTGGCAGTACACGGACAAGGGCAAGGTGGCCGGCATCGGCGGCAACACCGACCTGAACAAGTATCAGGAGGGCATGGAGCGCCTCAAGCAACTGGCCAGCTGACCCAGTACCGACCGAAACTCGACGTGAACGGGCCGTCCGCGCAACCGCGGGCGGCCCGTTCCATATGCGTCTCCCGGAGCGTGGCACCAGCACGCGCCTTTCACCGGCGACGAGTCTCCCCAGCACCGATGGAACGGAGTGTGACCAATCAATTCCCGTGCGTACCTACGATTGGCCGTAGTAGACATCTGAGGATCTTTCGAGTAGCTTTCGCGATCGGGCCGCGGGGAGCCCTCGCTGACACACCGTGAGGTGGGATCCGCTCATCGCAAGCGCAAGATCCCGCCAGGACAGAGGAGACTTTCGCAACGTGGCTTCACACCGACTCAAACAGTCGATGAAGGCAGCGCTCGCGGCCTCCGCGATTGCCGTGATGGCCGGAACCATCGCGATCCCCGCTGGCGCGCAGCCCTCGGACCCCCTTGAGGAATACAAGAAACTCGGGGCGGAAGCGGCTAAAGCCGAGGAAGATCAGCGACGCAGAGATGGCCATGGATTCCAACGAATCCGAGCTGGCCAAGGCCAAAGCCTCGGTCGCGCAAGCTAAGACGGTCGAAGAGCAAGCCCGGAGCGAGCAAACGCGACTCCAGGGCGACGTCGACCGCCTCGCCGGTTCGGCCTACCGTGGAACTCGCGTGGACGAATTCACTGCTGGGCTGACCAGCAAGTCCCCGGATGATTTCCTCGACCAGGCCACTATGCTCGGCGCGTTGGCCACCGACAACAAGCAGGTGCTCGACGGATTCAAGGACGCGACTCAGCGCGCTCAACGCGCTCGTGAGCAAGCTCAAGAAGCCGAGACCCGCGCGCAACAGGCCACCGACGAAGCTGCTCGTCTCGTCGGTGAAGTCCGACAGCGCAAAAAGGATCTCGACAGCCAGATCAAGACCGTCCGTCAGGCTCTCAACGACCTCGACGATTCCGACCGGAAACGCTTGCAAGGTCCGGTCGACGATGGCGAGTACCTCGGGCCGCCCGGGGCAGCGAACGCGGCACTGCAGGCAGCGTTGTCCAAGCGCGGTTCTGAGTACGTGTGGGGCTCGAAGGGCCCGACCACGTTCGACTGCTCAGGACTGACCCAGTGGGCGTACAAGCAGGCCGGCATCTCCATCCCACCGAGCAGCCGCACCCAGTGGTCAGTTGGCCGGCCAGTGTCCAAGGACCAACTCCAGCCCGGCGACCTCGTCTTCTACGACGACGGCAGCGGCGATCCTTCGCAGATCCACCACGTGGGCATGTACGTCGGCGACGGCAAGATGGTTGACGCACCGACCGAAGGGCAGCTCGTAGACGTGCGCTCGATCAAGGGCGACGGCCACTACATCGGCGCGCGCCGGATCGTGGGGTGACCCGCCCCGCAGCATCCTTTTTCGATCCGCTTACCCATCAGACCGACAGCGCTGTCCTGATGGGTAAGCCCGGCACTGCTGGTCCCCGACGTCAAGATGGTGCGGTCCGGTCGAAGATGTCTGCATGACCATTATTGCCGGACGGCCTCCGGAGTCGGCGCAACAAGAATCCGGGCAGCTTGAGCATGCTCGGAGGCACGGCGCGAGAGTTGCGGCAGATGTCAGGTCCCCATGACGGGATGAGCGGCTGGAGAGCCTCCACTTCTGGCTGGCACCTCGTCCCCGCTGCCCCGGCAGGGCGTTGTGCCGCGGCGGCATGGACCGCACACGCGGGTATGTGTACCGGTGGAGGTGCCGCCTGCAGGCGTGGACCTCACCCCTGTACTACAAATGCAGTAGATAGCTAAGAAGCGCCCCTGGACCAGCGGCAAGAACATCTGCCAGGCACGGTCCGCGCGGAGTGCAGGCAAGCCTGCCTCATCGCACGGTGAGGCGCGATTCCATGCCTTGCTGTCGATGCCCGCCAACAGGGCACCACAGCTCATACGTCCCGGGCTGCAGCGTCACTGTGAGTTGCTGACTGCCACCTCCGCGCGGGATGACAGGCGTGGTCACTTCCGAGACGCCTGGCCCTTCGATAGACAGCGCGTGAGGCGCCTGGCCTCGCTGCTCCGCAATGAAGGTATACGTTCCGGGCGCCATCGGGTTTTGCGATAGATCAAGGGCGAAATCGCGGAGCCCGACGGTCGCGACACCCGGTTTCCCGGGAGCAGGCGGCCCAGCGGGAGCACCCGGCGTCGGCACAGGCGGCGCTTGGCCACCACCCGCACAACCGATCAGAACCGAGGCAAGCAGAGCCAGCAGGCCTCCACGGGCGGCAAGTTGCATCCAACGCATCGGTCGCCACCTAGATCAGGACGCGCAACAGGCGCGACACCAGTCGGAAGCGGGTTCACTTCCAGGCTACGACTTCGAGCGCGCAATGTCTGGACGACCACATCGCGCGCGACGAACTAGCAAACCGGTTCTCTGACGAGAGCGCCCTGCCGCCCCGTCGTGGCCCGCCCCGTCCATCACCACTACTCGGCAAGACAGCGAGTTGGCCGCGCAGATCGTGGGAGATGGCCAAGATCGCGCGGCTCTGAGCACAGCTCGGCGAGCAACGAAGGAGCGCAGTTCCGCCCCTCGCACCAGCCACGGATGGCCGACCCAACCCCTCTACCCCCACCAGCCCTCACGCGTGCTGTTCCGAGCGCCGGAAAGGCAGCTGACCTCAACCTCGCAGAGGTTGACTACAGTACCCCCCTAGGGTATTAATGGTGCATGTTGGCCGACGCAGCCGACAAGAGAGCGCGAAAGGACTGTCATCGTGATCGAGACGAACTACACCGTGGTCGGGATGACCTGTGAGCACTGCGTGCGGTCGGTGACCGAGGAAGTCAGCAAGATCGCCAGCGTCTCCGACGTGTCCGTGGACCTGTCCTCCGGTGCCGTAACCCTGCACAGCTCGGAGCCGGTGTCCGACGACGACGTGAGGGGAGCCGTCGAGGAAGCCGGCTACGAGCTCGCTTCCTGACGAGAACGGATCCCAGCGGATCCGGTAGCGAAAGGGTTGCAATGAACACAGCAGCGAAGCTCTGCGCCTACGGCGCGGTGCTCGCGGTCGCCTTCGGCGGCTCGTGGGCCGCCGGATCCGCTGTCGGCCCGTTAACGTCCAGCAGCGCCCAGGCGCACGCCGGACACCCCGACCAGGCGAACTCCGAGGCAAGGGACACCAACAGAGGCACCACCACAGGAACCCCGCAGGGCACTCCGGCAGGGCTGGCGTCAACCAGTGGCGGTTACACCCTCGCGCCCACCACGACACTGATCGCGCCGGGCAGCACCGACGAGTTCTCCTTCCGCATCACCGGCCCGGACGGGTTACCGGTCACCCGGTTCGACACTGAGCACGACAAGCAGATGCACCTCATCGTTGTGCGCCGGGACACGGCCGGATACCAGCACATCCACCCCGAGATGAACCCGGACGGCACCTGGCACGTCCCGCTGCGGTTCGCCGATGGCGGGACCTATCGGGTGTTCGCGGACTTCGCACCGACCGGCAGCGAGGCGCAGACACTCGGCGTGGACGTCTCAGCCCCGGGAACCTTCACACCGCTGGCTCCCCAGCCCTCCCGAATCGCTGAAGTCGATGGCTACCAGGTACGTCTGGACGGCGATTTGGTCGCGGGCACTTCGTCGCCGGTCACACTGACCGTGAGCAAGGACGGACGCCCGGTCAGCAACCTGCAGCCCTACCTGGCGGCCTACGGCCACCTCGTCGCACTACGGACCAGCGACCTGGCTTACCTGCATGTCCACCCCACGGGCACGCCGGGCGATGGGCGCACACCCGCCGGGCCGGGCATCGCCTTCCAGGCCGAAGTCCCCTCCGACGGCACCTACCGCCTGTTCCTGGACTTCCAGCACGAAGGCAAGGTCCGCACCGCCGAATTCACAGTTGCCGCACAGCAGGTCAGCGGCCGGCAGAGCCCTCCGCCCGCCGACGATGGCCACGGTGGCCACGGGTGAACAGGAGAACCTCGATGAGCACTGAAACACAGGGCCCCACGACGGAGATCGAGCTGGCCATCGGCGGCATGACCTGCGCCTCATGCGCCGCACGAGTCGAAAAACGCCTCGGCAAGCTCGATGGTGTCACTGCCACGGTCAACTACGCCACGGAGAAGGCCAAGATCACCTTTCCCGAGGGGATCGACCCGCAACAACTGGTCAAGCAGGTCGAAGCGGCTGGCTACACGGCCGAGCTGCCCGCTCCGCCCCAGGCAGCCGAAGAAGAGGGGGCCCCAGAAGCGGACCCGACGAAGTCCCTGCGGGACCGGTTGATCCTCTCCGTGGTGCTGTCGGTACCGGTGATCGTCTTGGCAATGGTGCCAGCTTTGCAGTTCACCTACTGGCAGTGGATCTCACTAACGCTCGCCGCGCCGGTCGTGGCGTGGGGTGCGTGGCCTTTCCACAAGGCCGCGTGGACCAACCTGCGTCACGGCGCGGCCACGATGGACACCCTGATCTCCATGGGGACCCTCGCCGCGTTCCTGTGGTCGCTCTACGCGCTGCTGCTGGGCAGCGCTGGCACACCGGGCATGACTCACGCGTTCGAGCTGACCATCCAGCGCATGAGCGGCGACGGCAACATCTACCTCGAAGTCGCCGCGGGGGTGACCACGTTCATCCTCGCCGGGCGCTACTTCGAGGCTCGTTCCAAGAGGCGCGCGGGCGCGGCGCTTCGGGCGCTGCTGGAGCTGGGCGCTAAGGACGTCGCCGTTATCCGCAACGGCCGGGAGGAGCGCATCTCGACCGACCAGCTCGCCGTTGGCGACCAGTTCGTCGTCCGCCCTGGCGAGAAGATCGCGACCGACGGAGTGGTCGAGGAAGGCACCTCCGCGGTGGACGCGAGCATGCTCACCGGCGAATCCGTACCCGTCGAGGTCGGCGTCGGTGACGCCGTCGTGGGCGCTACCGTCAACGCCGGCGGGCGACTGGTCGTCCGCGCGACCCGTATCGGGGCCGACACCCAGCTGGCGCAGATGGCCAAGATGGTCGAGGACGCCCAGAACGGAAAGGCTGCCGTCCAACGGCTGGCCGACCGCATCTCCGCCGTCTTCGTGCCGATCGTCATCGGGCTGGCGGTCGCAACCCTCGGGTTCTGGCTCGGCTCTGATGCCGGAGCCACCGCGGCGTTCACAGCTGCCGTGGCGGTGCTGATCATCGCCTGCCCGTGTGCACTGGGCTTGGCCACCCCGACCGCGCTGCTGGTCGGCACGGGCCGGGGCGCGCAGATGGGCATCCTGATCAAGGGCCCGGAGGTCCTGGAGTCCACCCGCCGCATCGACACCATCGTGCTGGACAAGACCGGCACCGTCACCAGCGGACAGATGTCGCTGGTGACCATCCACACCACCTCCGGAACGGACGAGGACGAGGCGCTGCGCCTGGCGGGCGCTGCCGAGCACGCCTCGGAGCACCCGATCGCCAAGGCGATCGCACAAGGCGCGGCCGACCGCGTCGGAAGGCTCCCCGCCGTTGAAGACTTCACCAATGTCGAAGGCTTGGGGGTTCAGGCCGTTCTCGACGGACACGCGGTGCTCGTCGGACGACCGGCCCTGCTTGATCAGTGGAGCCAGCCTCTGCCGGCAGACCTTGTTGAGGCGCAGGCCGGAGCGGAGAAGCGGGGTCGCACGGCGGTCGCGGTGGCATGGGACGGCGCTGCCCGCGCCGTCCTGGAGGTGGCCGACACCGTCAAACCCACCTCCGCCGAGGCGATCGCTGGGTTGCGCAAGCTCGGGCTCAAGCCCGTGCTGCTCACCGGCGACAACGAAGCCGTGGCGCAGACGGTGGCCGCCGAGGTCGGCATCGACGAGGTCATCGCCGAAGTCCTGCCACAGGACAAGGTCGACGTCGTCAAGCGCCTGCAATCCGAAGGCCGCGCGGTCGCCATGGCCGGTGACGGCGTCAACGACGCCGCCGCGCTCGCCCAGGCCGACCTCGGTCTGGCCATGGGCACCGGCACCGACGTGGCGATCGAGGCCAGCGACCTCACCCTGGTGCGCGGTGACCTGCGCGCAGCGGTCGACGCCATCCGACTCTCCCGCCGCACGCTGGGCACGATCAAGGGCAACCTGTTCTGGGCCTTCGCCTACAACGTGGCTGCCCTACCACTGGCAGCCGTCGGACTGCTCAACCCGATGATCGCGGGTGCAGCCATGGCGTTCAGCTCGGTGTTCGTCGTCGGCAACAGCCTGCGGCTGCGTCGCTTCCGCAGCACCATCACCTCCGAACCACTGCCCAACGCTGAAGGGACCAAACCCGCACTGGCAGCAACTCGCGGCTGAGCTCGACACTCGTCCGATGTGGTCGTGCACCTCGGTGCACGACCACATCTTTTGTCTAGAGAGACACACGGTTCCATGAGCTACGCGTCACGCCAAGGCCAGTAAAACCAGTCCGCACCTTCTCCAGTCGGCCGCACTGCGGCGGGCGACGCCCATCGCAAGCTGTGCGCCGAACTTGGAGTGCACCCGACCGCAAAGATCTGTGTCTCCGGGTGACTTCTTAACGGGGCACTTGCATCCCGGCAGTCCGGGCAAGACGACACCGAGCGAAAAGGTCCTCAGGCTCAGCACTGAACAGTTGTTCGGGCGTTCGACTTCGGGGGAAGGGGCTGGATTCAACGGCACAGCACGGCAGACTCCGGCGTGTGCCGTCCGACCAAAGCTCCGCGTGTACGGCGAAAACTCACGATCACGGTCTCCCTCGGTCGCTGCGGAAGGCCACGCCGACAAGGTAATCTCCGCCGACCCGAGTCGTCCACCGCTCGCCGATGTCCAGACCGTGGCGGGGCAGTTCAGCCAGGAATTCCCCAGTGGTGAACCGATCCTCGCTGGGTTGATCGAACAGCACCCGGTACGAGGTCCGCATCAGCGCAGTGGCGGTTACCTCGTCGAAGAAGAATCGCCCGCCCGGCTTGAGCACCCGGGCGGCTTCGGCCAGCGCGTCGCGCCAGTTCGGGATGTGGTGGATGATCGCGAAGTCGAACACCGCGTCGTAGGAAGCGTCCGCACCTCCGCCGAACGCATGGAATGCCGCGTCCAGGTTGGTGGCGCTGCCCTGCGCCAGTCGGACGCTGTCGCCGTACCGCCTCAACCGCCGCTCGGCACGGTTGATCATCGCCGGGTCCAGGTCGACCGCATCAACGCTGGCGGCACCGAACTTGTCGAGGATCAACGTGGTACCGAAACCGGGGCCGCAGCCGATCTCGACCGCTCTCGCCCCCGGTGTCCTCGCACCCAACGCAGTCAGCAGCCGCACCTCGTAGAAGCGCTGAAGCCACCGTCGGGGCGGAGAGTTCACCAGCGCTGTCTCCACGCGGTTCATCAACATCGTCGCGCCACCCGCTCTCGGCTGATCGTCATACACGGACACAAAGGTCATGACGAACTCTATGACAGATTATACCCAACAGGGGTATTGTAAAAAGTTCCTGCCTCTCAAGACTGTCGCAGTTCCGCGTTACCACTCCAAAGTTTCCCGACGCAGGGATTGCCTTTCGTCGACCTGTATTTATACCTTAGGGGGGTACTCTAAATCAGGAGGGACGTTCCGATGCGCATCAACATCGACTTCGACAGGTGCGAAGGACACGGAATGTGCGCGCTTGTTGCTCCATCGGTCTTCGAGATCGATGAGAACGGCAACACGCAGTTCGTCGCCGAACCGCCAGACTCCGAGCAGGAGAATGTCCTGGAAGCGGTTCGCGCTTGCCCGGCCGCCGCGATCAAGATCCTCGACGACGGCGGGGCCCGCCAATGAGCGACAAAGTGGTCGTGGTCGGCGGCGGGCTTGCGTGCGCCCGCCTGATCCAAGCCCTGCAAGCAGCGGGTTTCCGCGGACGGGTCATCGTGATCGGCGATGAGCAGCACCCGCCCTATGATCGCCCGCCCCTGTCGAAGGGGATGCTTGTCAACGATGTGGAACCGCCTTTTCCCCATTTGCTGGCGGAGTCGGACGCGAAGGCGGTCGATTGGACGCTGAGTTGCCCGGCTCGTTCACTCGACACAACCGACAAGCAGGTTGAGCTGGTGGACGGACGACTCGTCCGGTACGACACCGCGGTTCTGGCCACCGGGTGCCGGGCTCGCCCCCTACCGATTGCACCGCAGCTCAACACGCTCCGAACCGCTGACGACGCATTCCGGATCCGCCGTGCGCTGGTGTCCAAGCGAGGACGTCTCCTGCTCGTCGGCGCAGGCTTCATCGGCTCCGAACTCGCCGCAGCCGCGGTGCGGCGCGGCTGGGAGGTCGACGTCGTCGACACCACTCCCCTGCCCCTTCAAGCCGCGCTGGGCGAGCACGCAGCACGGTGGCTCTGGCAGCAACATCGCAGCAGAGGCGTGCGGACGCATTTCGGCACACAGGTCCAGGAACTGTTCGAATCCGACAACCGCCACCGCGCAGTCCTCAGTGACGGAACGGGGATTGCGGCAGACCTCGCGGTAGCAGGAATCGGCACGGTGCCCAATGTGGAATGGCTTCACGGCACCGGCCTGGACATCAGCGACGGCGTACTCGTGGATCAGTCGCTGCGAGCACTCAAACCAACTGGCGAATCGTTGGACGGCGTGCTCGCGATCGGCGACGTCGCACGAGCTCCAACACCTCCGCTCGGCGGTATCCCAATCCGCGTCGAGCACTGGAGCACCGCCGGAGCACACGCGAGAATCGCGGCTGCCACGATCCTCGAGAGACCGCACTCGCGCCGGAGTGCGCCGCCGACGTTCTGGACGGACTTCTACGACCACCGGATTCAGGTGGTCGGGAGCCCGACCAACGGAGAACCGGGGGATCCGGAAATGGGCGGAAAGGGCTTTGCCATCGACTTCCACGACAACCGCCGTTTGGTAGGCACGGTCTCGGTCAACTGGCCTGCCCGTTTGGTGCAAACACATCGCGAGCTCACCGTTGACCGTCAAAGTTGATCAATAGAGGACCGGCGATGCGAACACTCCTATGCCCGCGACAGGCATTTCAGTGGCGAACGGTGCACCTACGTCTGGAAGCAGCCGTGCATCTGTGCTGCCACCAACTGCTCCCGAACATCAACGCTGTGGCTAGCAGAAAAGGGCGAATCGGCAACGTGGCTGTCGACGTAACCGCATCCACATTGGCCGCATGCCGGCGCACGACGCAGAAGTAGCACTGCCGTGGTGGGGCGCATCTTGAGCGCCCCACCACTGGCATGCTGCTTCTATTCGGTTGACTCGCCGTTCACCCGCTCCGCGGCGACGAATCCCTGCCGCGAGTGGGAGCCGTCGCAGAACGGCTTCTTCTCCGAGAGCCCACAACGGCACAGCAACCGAGTACGGCCGGGCCCGAGCTCGTAGACGTTGTTCTCGTGGTCGACGACCTTGATGGGGCCCTTCACCTGGTACGGCCCATTGTCCACCGTCTTGATCACTACCGCCGGTTCGACCGAAGCGGCTTCGTCCATCGACACGCGCTAGTCCCCTTAGCTCGCGACCTCGTAACCCGCTTCGTTGACCGCGTTGCGAATGACCTCGGGGGAGACGGGCGACTCGCTGATGACCGTGAGCTCACCGTTGCTGATGTCCACATCGACATCGGTAACACCATCGACGGCCGTGACTGCGGTGGACACCTTGCTCATGCACCCGGAGCACGTCATCCCTTTGACGATGAAGGTGCTTTCACTCATTGAATCCCCTTCCATCGAACTAACGGTACCCCTGTAGGGTATTTTGATACTAGTCCAGAGGATCCACGAGCACAAACGTGCTGCGGGGCGAGCGCACGCCTGGAGGTAGAACTGGGTCCCGACGAGAAGGTTTCTCACCGGGACCTTCTTCGTGTGCGTCACCACGCACGTGGGCCTTCAAGCTTCGGGCGCACGGCAAGGTGCGAGCAAACACCGCCCAACCGGCAATCACCGCACGCCCGGGACATATCGTCAGGCCAAGGCCGCGAATCTAGACTTCTCGGCTGGTGCTAATGGGTGGCCTTGTGGCGTGTGAGGCGCCGAGAAGCAGGCAGCAGAGGCCCCGTGGCGTGCCAACCAAAATCCATCACCAACGCGGGCAGCTCTGACTCCCCGATCGGCATGCCACCAACCACGCGCGCCAGGCACGCGTCAGCCAGTGTGCCGTCAACTCGCCATACCGCTTTGCCGACCAAAGACTCAGGGGCAACCTCGGCACCTGTCACCACCTCGGCCAGTTTTCCGCCTGCAGCTCATGACCGCACGAGGCGGGCAATCGCATCGCTGGCCTCCTTGACCTTTGCGTCGGCAGCCTGGCCACCTTCGACCATCGCCTCGGCAACGCAGTGCTTGAGGTGCTCGTCCAGAAGCCCGATCGACACGGCCTGCAGTGCACGCGTCACAGCTGAGACCTGCGTGAGGATGTCGATGCAGTACTTGTCCTCCTCGACCATGCGCGCCAAACCGCGCACCTGGCCCTCGATGCGCCGCAGGCGCTTCTGATAGTTCTCCTTGTCCTGGGCGTAGCCGTGCATCGCCAACTCCCATCAGTCGCTGGATTCCTATAGTACCCCCTCCGGGTAACGTACCGCTGTTGACCGGGAAGAGATCCGCGAGAAATCCCATGATGCTGAATCCCTATGCCCAGCCTTGACTCAGCGGTGTTGTGACTTCCCGAAAGCACTGGCCGAAGGTTTGATCGTCTTTATGGTCGTCCAGACGACGATCTCCGCGTCGACCGTTTGCAGCCGCACCTCGAGCCGATCTCACCCACTTCGGGCGCGGCCATCAGCAGCACCCCCGCTCGGGACGGCTCCTTCGCCTTTAACGGGCACATCCTTGGCCGCGCACCCGCCCCTGGCCCCACGGACCGCGATTGGTGCTGCGCCGCCCGCCACAACACCGGCCGCATCAAGGTCGCCGACGGGCGTCTGCCGACGTGTCGGCAGACGCATCGAACCAACGAGCGGAATGCTCGCCTCCAGCTCGCACATCGGCATAGCGCAGGCCCAGCATGCGCAGGAGAGTTCGTCTGTAACTTCAATCACGGACCGGCAAGCAGGCTGGCTAACGAAGTACTAGTAGCCTTAGTAAGCAACGTCCGGGGAACGAATCATCATCACGCTCACCCCTGGAACTGGCAGCTGATCGAGCAGGAACCACATGTCACCCCAAAGACCTCTCGGGCCTACCACGGACCCACGACGCACACGGAGCCGGACCGTGGTGGCATCAGCCACCGCGTTGGTGCTCATCGCAGTGGTGGTTGCAGCGGTATGGATAAGCCGGAGCGGCCGCGAGAGCGGTGTCGATGACTCGAGCAGCCAGGCCATGACCCACGTGCACGGCCTCGGAGTGGACCCAGCCAACGGGGTGCTCTACGCGGCAACCCACAACGGGATGTTCCGCCTGCCCGACAACGGCAAGCCCGAGCGGGTCAGCGAGCTGCAACAGGACACGATGGGCTTCACCGTCGCCGGACCAGGCCAATTCCTCGGAAGCGGGCACCCGGATCCCAGCATCGCCGGCGCACCGGCGAACCTCGGCCTGATCGAGAGCACCGACGGTGGACGGACTTGGAATCCACTGTCCTTGTCCGGGCAGGTCGACTTCCACGGCCTTGAGGCCAAGCACGGTCAGGTCTTCGGCTACAGCAGCGCAACCGGGCTCATGGTGAGCCCCGACCGGACGTCCTGGGAGCGACGGGCATCGGTGCCGTTGGCCGACTTCACGGTGAGTCCGACTTCACCCGCAGAACTGCTCGCAACTACCGAGCAGGGCCCGATGCGCAGCACCGACGGCGGCCGAACCTTCGCCCTCATTCCCGGCGCACCGTTGCTCTACCTCCTCGATTGGTCGAAGCCCGACCAGCTCCACAGCGTCGATCCGCAGGGCCGCACCTACGTGAGTCCCGACGGCGGCGCAACATGGGAGCCGCGCGGACAGCTCCCCAGCGCACCGCAGGCCATGACGGTCGACGGCAACCGCTGGTACGTCGCGACCGAGAGCGCCGTGATGGTGTCGTCCGATGGCGGTCGCACCTTCCAGCTGCGCACGCCCCTCACCTGAGCGGTTGTCCACCACGACACCGGGACCACATTTCGATCGCGCAGATGAGCCCGTATCCTCGGTTCAGTCTGGGGAGGTGGCATGCAAGGTCTGGGTGAGCTCGAAGGCTCCGTCATGGACGTCCTGTGGCAGGCCGACGGTTCGATGTCGGTGCGCGAGGTTCTGACCCAACTCAACGGGACCCGCGACCTCGCGTACACGACCGTTATGACGGTGCTGGACAACCTGCACCGAAAAGGCTGGGTCGAACGCGAGATGCACAACCGCGCCTACCAGTACACGCCCAGTGAAAGCCGGGAAGAGGCTGCTGGACGCGCGGTTCGCGAGCTGCTGGACGCCAGCGGCAATCCGGAGGCGGTGCTGCTGCACTTCGCCAAGTCGGTGTCCGAAGACGAGTCGGCCGCTCTCCGGCGAGGCTTGCGCCGCCGGTCGAAGCGATGATCGTCGCTCTGGCGCTGCTGCTGGGCGTCGTCCTCGTCGCCAGCAGTGCTCCCGCTGTGCTCGATCGGATGATCAAACACAGGGTCGAGCCGCAGGTCGTACTCGTGACTTGGCTCGTGCTCGTCACTGCGACGTTTCTGACCGTGCTCGCGACGCTGTTGGTCGTTCTGCTGCCCACGCACGGCCCGAAACCAATCCTCGTCCAGCTCGTCCACCACTGCTGGACGGCTCTGCGGCACGGCGCCGTGCCGCAGCTGCACGAATTGACCGCGCTGGTGCTGCTGGTGCCGGTTTCGATCGTGGCCACGCTACTCGGCCGCGGCTTGCTGCGCTTCACGCGGCAGCAACGCCGCATGCACGAGCGCCACCTCGAACTGCTCTTGATCACCGCAGAAGCCGAGGCGGGCCGGTTCAGCACCATGTGGCTGCCGCATCCCAAACCGCTGGCCTACAGCGTCGCAGGAATCCCACCGTTCGTCGTCGCGACCCAGGGAGTACGGGATGAGCTCGGCGCGGCCGAAGCCGACGCCGTCATCGAGCACGAGCGAGCCCACTTGCGCGGACGCCACCACATGCTGGTCGGTCTGGCCGAAGCACTGGCGGAATCAGTCCCGTGGGTGCCGCTGACACGACACTCCCCTCGCCTTGTCCGCATGGCCGTGGAGCTGGCGGCAGACCGCGCCGCAGCACGAACGCACAGCCCAGCAGCGGTTCGGTCGGCATTGCGGATCATGGCCGACGAGAGCGGACACACCACCTCCCAGCTCGTTCTTGGCATGGCCGAGAGCTGCACCCAACTCCGCCTGCAGCACCTCGACAAGCTCAGGGCAAGCTCAAGCATCGTCAAACGACTCATCATGGCCGGATTTGCGACCTCGATCGCCGCCTCCTCGCCCTTGTTGGCCGGCATGGGCGTGCTCATGGCGATCGGAACAGTCTCCTGCCCGTTCCCTTTCGCAGGCTGACGCGACCTGCAGCCGAGAAGGCCTTCGCGGCCCTCGAACACCCGTGCGCTCGAGGGCCGCGTCTCTTCTCACGCCATGTAGGAAAGCGTCGTCATCATTCCGGCCTCGCCGTGGTAGATGTTGTGGCAGTGCACCATCCACTGGCCGGGGTTGTCAGCCTGGAAATCCACATCGACCGTCTGCATCGGCAGCACGATCGTCGTGTCCTTGCGAGCCCCTGAACCTCGCCCATCGACGAGCTGGAAGGTGTGGCCGTGCAGGTGCATCGGATGGAACATCATCGTCTTGTTGACGAACCGCAGCCGCACCCGCTCACCTTGCGCGGTCGGCAGCGGCTGGTGTTCCTCGAAGGCTTTGCCGTTGATCGTCCACCGGTAGGGGACGGACATGTCCATGCCGAGTTCGAGGACATGCGTGCGATCGGGCTGCTTCGGCGCCAACCGGACGGCCTCCACCGCCGACAACCCATCGACCATCAAGGCCTTGCCGTCGAACTCACGAGGGCGGACATCGGCAGGCGGAACCGAGCCTGAGCCCGTACGGACCAGTGCCATCGCTTGCCCCTCCTTGCCCTCGGCAGACGCCACGAGCGGGAACACGCCGTCGCCGAGCGTGACGAGCACGTCGTACCGCTCCCCCATGCTGATCAACAGGGAGTCGGCCTCCACCGGGTCCACAGGAAAGCCGTCGGTCTCGGTCACGGTCATGCGATGGCCGCCGAGCGCCACGCGGAAAGCGGTGTCCCCCGCGGCATTGATGATGCGCAGCCTAAGCCGCTGCCCCGGCTTGGCGTTGACGGTGGTCGGGGCCGTCGACACCCGTCCGTTGATGAGGTAGTGCGGGTAGTCCACGTCGCCGGCGTCAGACCCCAAGGGCGACGCCCCGCTCATGCCTTCCATACCGGACATCCCGGGCATGCTGCCGTGGTCCATACCACCCATGCCCGACATGCCACCGTGGTCCATACCGCCCATCGACATGCCCTGCCGTCGCAGCTCGTCGAGCTTCGCGTCGGGGCCAGCTGTCACACCGTCCAGCCAATCATCCAGCACGATGACCGCCTCGGCGTCGTAGCGACCCGGTTCATCCGGATCCTCGACGATCAGGGGGGCGTAGAGCCCGCGGTCCAACTGGACGCCGACGTGCGGGTGGAAGAAGTACGTTCCGGAGTGCGGGACCGCGAACTCGTAGTCGAACGTCGCACCAGGTCGAACCGGATCCTGAGTCAGTCCTGGCACGCCATCCATGTCGTTGCGCATCGCGATGCCGTGCCAGTGAATCGAGGTGTCCTGGGACAGCTCGTTGCCCAACCGCGCCCGGAGAACGTCCCCACGACGCACCCGGATTTCCGGCCCAGGGAGCTGATCGTTGAAGGTCCAGGTCTGCGCCTGGATCCCACCAAGATCCACGGTGCTCGCCTTGGCACGGAGATTGGCGTCGACCGTCCGGGCGTTAGCGGCCCGCCGCGTTCGCTCCAGCTCGGCAATCTGAGGCGATGCCGGACCAACGGGTACAGGTGACGCAGGCCCAGCTGCGCCGCACGCCTGCGCCACCCCCACTGCGGCCAGCCCAGCGCTCAACCCTAGGAACCCACGCCTGTTCATGACCCCTCGGTTGCGCCCCGACCCTGACGCTGGACGCTCATGGAAAGCCGCCGACATGTGCACCGTCCTCTCCAGATTTTTGTACTAGTTCTCATAGTACTGGAGAACCACGGTACCCCTTCCGGGTATGCAGAGTGTCACACGCCTATCGACAGTTCAGCGGCGGATAACGCGCGGTCCTATTGCGTCGCCTCCGGGCAAGCCGTCGCCAACCCGCCCAGCCGAGGCCGACCACGGACGCTATCGCCACCAGCCAATCCGGGGCCTCACCAAGCCGAGTGGCCAGCGTCAACGTCGATCTCAGGGGCACCTGCGAGACCAGCGTTTCCGCAGTGAACTGGCCAGTTTGCTGCGTGACACGGCCATCCGGCCGCACGATCGCACTGACTCCGCTATTGGCAGCGACGAGCACTGAGCGACCGTTTTCAACGGCACGCACCTGAGCCATGGCCAACTGCTGGTAGGTCATCTCGGTACGTCCGTACCAGGCGTTGTTCGACGGGACCGCGAGCAAAGTCGCCCCGGAGCGGGTGGCATCCCGCAGCACGTAGTCGTAGGCGACTTCGTAGCAGTTGGCGAGCCCCACTCGCGCGGGCCCCATCGGGAACACCCCGGGACCGCGGCCGGGAGCCATGTCACGGCTGTCGGCGAACGGGGTGACATAAGCGGCCAACTCGCGCAACGGCATGTATTCCCCGAACGGGACCAGCTGTTGTTTGACGTACTCGTCCGTCGAACCTCTGCGCGGATCCCAGCGGACGATCCGATTGCTGAGGACTCCCTCCCGGCTGACGGCCGTCCCCCCGGCTGCGACAGGCACACCGAGTTCGCGGGCCACTCCGGCCAGGCCAGGATCGTACCGTTCGGGCCCCCATGAGCTAGTGGACTCGGGGAGGATCACGAGATCCGGCCTGAGCACGCGGTTGTCCCGGACATCGGCAGCGAGCTGTTCAGCGCCGCGGAGGTGATTGGCATACAGGGCGTCGCTCTCGCCCAACAATCCGAGACCGATGTCCGGGGCGTTTCCCTGAACGACGGCGACACGAGCTACGCCTGCATTCGCATCCGACCTGATCAGCGGCATCACGGCAACGCCACAAACGGCAGGCAACACGACCGCCAGTGCCGGTCCACGCCATGCCGCGACCTTGGCGAATCCCACCTCGGACCACCGGATCACCAACAGACCCAGCCCAGTGCCGGTCACCGCTACCGCGAAGCCGACCAGCACGGCGCCACCCACGGACGCCAGCGGGAGGAAGACGCCCGTGGGCTGACTGAAGGCGATCTTAGCCCAGGGGAAGCCGCCGAAGGGCACCCTGGAGCGGGCCAATTCTGCGCAGACCAGGATCAACGCCGTCCACACGGCGAAGCCCGGCAGACGGCTGACGAAGCTCGAAGCCGCCCCGGCTGCAGCGAAGAAAAGACTCTCCAACGCAACAAGGCCCAGCCAAGGCCAAGGCCCGAACCCTGTTCCAAGGAACGCATAGACCCACGCCAACAACGGCAGCAGAAACGCCAAGCCGAACAAGAACCCGTAACCGAAACCGGCCCGCGCCCTTCTCCCGTGCAAGACCGAAGCCCACCCGGCGAAGCTCAGCGGAGCCAGCCACCAGAGGTCTCGCGGCGGGAAGCTGGCGTACAGAACAACGCCGGCGGCGAGCACCACCACAACCCTCAGCACGACAGGCACGACCGCTTTCACATCTCCCCGCCTTGTCGACATCGAGAAATCGGTATGCCCCTCCGGCCTTCCACCGTCGCCACACCACCACCGTCTGCTGCTAACCAGGGCGACCATCAACACGTCGCGACACTCTACTATTCTTCATAGTGGCTGTTGTCAAGTTCCGGATGTTGGCGCACTGGGCCGGTATCCGTTGGGCGGCGCAGCAGGGGCTGCGGATGGTCGACTGGGGGAATCAGCGGACTCGACCAGCCCGGTCTGCAGCGGTTCAAACGCAAGTACTCCACGCACGAGTCGCGGGTCGCGGCGCTGCGCTCCCGAGGGGAGGCCTCGCCCGCGGAGATCGAGGTCGGGTCGACCCTGAACGCGATCACGCTGCTGCTCACCGAGGACTCCGTCCCGGAGGAGGTCACGGCGCGAGCCGGGGCCGTGCTGTACCACTACTTCTGCTAGGAGTGTCACATGTCGCGCGATCACCGACCCGGTCCTGGCCGGGCTTTGTCGCCGGCAGGGTTGTCCGCATCAGAAACGGTGGTTTCCCTCGTCGCGCAGGCCTGGCCGAGAACTCTCGTCCACCTCGACCATCCGGTAGTCACCGCGGAATCGGTTGTCGACGACCGTCGCGGAAGTCGAACCGTCCGCGAGGTACACCCCGCGGGCCAGGACCGGGCCCGAGATCTCGTTGTCCCGCACCGTGATCTCGGGGAACCATCGGACGAGAACGGCCTGCGCCCCCCCGACGGCACAGGTGTTGCCGACGAACCGCAGCGAGCGGGAGCGGCCGACAGCGCCGTCCTGCCCGGACTCCTCAGCCGTGGCGATCAGGCATTGCTGATCGACGTTGTGGCAGGTGTTCGCGGAGATCTCCACATCGCTCGTGGGCGGACTGCCGTTGTCGTAGGTCTGGAAACAGTCGGTGTGCGGCGGATCGGGGTAACCGTCGTCGGAGATGTCGTGAACCTTGTTGGCGCTGATCCGATGTCCGGTGCCGAAGAACCGGATCCCGTCGGCATCGTTCGACTCGCGCATGACCGAACGGCTCACGTCATTGGTCAGCACGGAGATCCGGTCGCCCTCGATCCTGATCCCGGTGCCGTCCGTCTCGCGCACGACGTTGTCCGTGATGTCCGTGTGGGTGCACTGGCAGCTGATGCCGTCGTCGCGCGCACGCAGCACTTCGTTTCCCCGGGCGGTGAGGCCCGTCCCGTCGAGCGTCAGGCCGTCGCCGTCGACGGTGGTGAAGCCGTCAACGATCACGTGGTCGGCCTCCACCGAGACCGCGCCGACGGTGGTATCCCGACCGACCAGCACGATCGGTTGCTGCGGAGTGCCCGACGCCGTCGCCTTCAAATCGGCGCCGTGGAATCGATCGCCCGCGAAGCACAGAGTCTGACCGGGCGCGGCCTGAGCGAGCAGAGCGCTGGCCTGCTCCGGATCGGTCGCGGTGTGCGTGCAGGTGATGGGGGGCAGGGCTCGCGGAGGCTGGGCAACCGCGGCCGGAGCTCGTTCCGGCCGGGACGGCCCCTCGGGTCCGCCCCCACTGCCGGTGCACGCGCCCGCGAGCAGCACCACCGTCGTCCCCACGACCGCGATCAACATCTTGACGCTCATGGTTTCCCTCCCCATCTGAAACCCGAGCAGTTGTTTTCCGAGATTAGAGCCTGGCCCCGATTCATGCAGCGACGACGGGGCGGCCCGACGTGCTCGGAGCTCGGCCGATCGCGCGCACCGCTCAGTGGTTCTTCGGCCCGCACGCGCCCTGCGTAAGAGCATCCAGGAGCTCGTGTGCGAACTCAGCGGGGTAGGCCAAGTAACCGACGTGACCGCCGGGTAGTTCGATGACGTCGAGACCCAGCTTGCTCCCCAGTACGACGTTGACTTCACGGGACGGGTAACCACGCGCTTCCCGTCCGGCCGCCAGCATGATCCGCTCGGCGCGTGAGGCGAGCGTGTCCAGGTCGAGGTCGACTTTGGGGTATTGACGCAGTTCGTGCTCGAACCAGTAGCTCGCGTTGGCTTCGTTCTTCGGGGCACGGGCCATGACCTGCCGGTCCGCGTCCGGGAAGGCGTGCTGACGGAACCTTCTCATGGCCGGCTCGATGCCTGCTTCGCGGTAGAGGTCGTAGACCTCGTGGAAGAAGGCCACCCACTGCTGCCCGTCGGGCAGTTGCAGCACGGCCGCCGGCTCGAAGGGAACTAGCGTGTGCACCACCTCGGGGTGGCGGGTCAGTAGGTCCAGGGCGACGACCCCTCCGGAGCTGGCTCCGAACACGACCGCGGGTACGTCACCGACGTGCTCGATCAGGCGCCGCGCGTCGTCGGCGTCGGTCTGCAGACGGCGGGAGTAGTCCTGCGGACCGTCGAGCTGGCTTCGGGAAAAGCCACGCCTGTCGTAGAGGACGACGGTGTAATGCGCCGCCAAATGCTCGGCCGCCCTGCGGAAACCCTCAGTCACGCCGTTGGCCCCGGGAATCATGAGCATGGTCCTGCCATCGCCGTGGACCTCGTAGTAGAGACGGGCCCCGGGCACACCTAGGACAGTCATGGACGCTCATCGCTCCGCACGCTCCCGGCCGCGGACGAGATCGCGGCTGCTTCGGAGGTTGACCGCCTCAGTTTCCAGCGGGTGTGGACGGCTTTGCCCTGACGAAAGGCGAAGCGACCCAGAACGAGGTGGCCAGCCACAAAAACAGCCTTGATCAGGATGATCGCCACGATGGCGTTGCTGGTCCAGCCCGCCCACGCCGCGGCAGAGACTGCGGGTCCGAAGAGCCCCAGGTGCACGGCGATGACCAACGCACCACCTACCACCAGGGCGAGCGTGCCGAGTCGGCCGCACCATCGGTTCTTTCCGGCTGTCGAGTCAGGTGCAGATGCCGCGCCGGGGGCTTCCTCTCCGGACGGGGTTGTGGACGTCGGCAGTCGTTGCCAGGTCACCACCAGCTGGTTGCGCCGGCCGATCTTCTCCAAGCGGGCGCCGATGCCGTCCTGGAGTCGCCGCAGGATGGCCTCATCGGCTGCTTGAACGCGAAGCGTCAGGATGCCCTCGGCGGCCTCCAGGGTGCAGCGGCCCTCCGCAAAGCGAACGCTCCCATAGGTGTCGGAGTAGTCCACGTGGTCCACGCCGGGGGGCATCAGACCACCGCCGTGATGGGTAGGCGGCTGATGCCGCATCCGGCGCATGTGGTCGATGTGCCGGCACAACTGAACGAGATAGCGGCTCGCGCGGTCAGTCGGGACACGGGCTTCTGCGATGAGCATGGCATTCCTTTCCTGATCTGCGGCGCAGGTACTCAAGGCCGTGCGCCTAGCAAATGGTCAGATCCTGATGCCGACGACCCGAGCGCGTGTACCGGCCCCCGGGCCGGAACCCGCGGTCGAAACGACGCCCGAAGTGCAGTGCAGATCCGTGGCCGACTGCTCGGCGTTCGACACCGCCCGGACCGTCGCGACACCCCAATCTGATCGATACAAACTGTCTCCCTCCGGACAGAGTGTCACGCCGGGGGCGACACGCATACTCCGGAGATGACCATGCTGTCCACGAGCAACGGCACCTTCACGCCATGGTCCGTGACTTGATCAGCGAGGTGGCCCGGGCCAGGCAGATCCGCAGCGACATCGCGCCCGAAGAAACTGATCCGCTACCGCCTGCACGCCCTCACCGCCGCCGGTGACCTACCCTCGTCCGCAGCGGTCCACCGCCTCGTCCAAATCACCTTGGCGGGGCTACGCCCTCCCTCCTGACGCGCGCTCCCTCAACTGTCCCCGCCCAACATCAAGCAATCGCGAGCACAGCCACATCCGCAACGAAAACCATCGCACAGGCCGCCATGGTCACTACGCGCCCTTTCTTGGTCCGCGACTCACTGCGGAGCGGGAACAGCAGCTGCCTGCCGAAGGTGTAGATCGCGATCGCTCCGACGAACACCGCGCCACGGACAGTGGGATGGCCCTGCAGCACCACGTACAAGGCCACGAGCCCGATCAGCAGGGCCATCGCAGCCTCTACGAGCTGGACGGGGAAGCGTCGAATCGCAATACGCCGATCAGAAGACCACAGTCCCCACTTCGAACTGGTCGGACGACCGGCGCAGCAGCCGGTGAGGAAGCAGCCTGGACGGCCGATCGCCATCCCGAGGAAGACCCCTGGCGCGGTCGCGTCCAACAAGGTTCCGACCGGGAGCTGAAAGATCGCTGCACCGAGCAGCACGACGGCGAAGGCCCCGACCAAGAAACCTTGAATGCAGGCCCCGGCCGTCATGAAGTGGCGTGGGTGCTTCCGGTGCAGGCCGAGCCACCAGCCCTTGGCGCCGGCGACACCGACGACGCATGCGAACAGCGAGAGCGCGACGGCGCTCAGAACGCTGACGTTCTCACGGGCCAACAGCAGCGTCTGTAGCGCGATGGCGACAATCGCGCCGACGCCAACCAGGGTGGGCCAGCTCGGGAGTCGTACGCCGGGGCCTTGCACCAATGGTGCGTAGCGTGTTCGTGCCGTCACGGTGCGGTGCGAGAGGAGCTTGACGTCGGGCGCGTATGGATCGTCTGCCCCGTCCTGCTTGATGGGGGTCGCGGTCACTCGCCATTGACCTGCGTTGAGTCCGGACACCCTCGTCGTGACCGCGACCGGCCCTCGAGCCGCGGCGATCCCGTGGAACTGCTCGATCTTCTCGAAACGATCACGCGGCTGTCGTGAGCCCTTGATCCCGATGCGGGTGCCGGCGAACCGAATCGTCAGCGTGTAGGGCTTGGGCGAGGGCACCGGGTCGACCCAGTAGGTCACGGCCACAGCCTGCGGTTCGACCTCGGCAATCGCCGAAGCGCAGCCGCCGGCGCCCGACTGCGCCGGTTCAGCCGCACCATGCGTCACTTGCGACTGCTCTCTCGCCTCACGCTCGGGTGTGACCTCGGACCGCACCGTCGTCTCCGCTGATGCCCTCGTGACCGGTGTCGACCCCTGCACGGCGCGACCTGCCAGCGCTGGCGGGATCCCACTCGCCTGGTGCGGCTGCTGACTCGGGCCAGACGAACGAACGCTGGCCGTCCTCTTTCGCGGTTTCTTGCCCACGACCGGTCCTTCCCGGCAGAGCTACATCCGAGTTAGCCGGATTCAGGACGCTCCTGTCACCCAACAGCTCTGCCTACCGCCACCCTACTATTACACCTAGTAGGGTGGCGGTGTGGCAGTGCGCGATCGACGAAACGCCAACGAGGTGGCGCCGATAGCTCATTGGTTCGAGAGGAGCTTCGCCAGCACGCGCTCGAACTCGTCGAGTTCTTGAGTCGTGTTGTAGTAGTGCACCGACGCCCGCACCACCGCGTCGAGCCCGCGAGTCTCCATGTCGAGCCGTGTCGAGGGCGCGCGCGAGACACTGACGTTGATCCCGTCGTTGCTGAGGCTTTCCTTCACCTCCATCGGCGCAACCCCATCGGCGGTGAAGGCCACGATCCCGCACCGGTCTGCGCCGTGATCACGAATCTCAACCCCGGCGAAGCCCGACAGCCGTGCTCTGAGTTCGTTCGCCAGCGCGTTGACCCGGGATTGGATGGCGGCCAGGCCCCACTCCAGCGCATAGTCGATCGCCGCTCCCAGACCGACCTTCGCTGCGTAGTTGCACTCCCAGGTCTCGAATCGACGAGCGCCCGGGGCCAGTTCGTAGGTGTCCGACGATGTCCAGGTTGCGGCGCGCAAGTCCAGCATGGGCGGCGTCAGTTCTTCGAGAACCTTCCGCCGGACGTAGAGCAAGCCGGTTCCCCTCGGGCCACGCAGGTACTTGCGGCCAGTGATCGAGAGCATGTCGCAACCGATCACGTCAACATCGAGCGGGATCTGACCTGCGGATTGGCAGGCGTCGAGCAGGTAGAGCACACCAGCCTCACGGGCGACCCGACCCACTTCGACTGCGGGGTTGACCAGGCCGCAGTTCGTCGGCACGTGGGTCAGAGAGATCAGCCGCACCCGGTCGTCCATCATGTTCTCCAGCGCTTCAACGGAAAGCTGCCCGGTTTCATCGTTGGGCACGACATCAACGGTGAGATCGAACCGCTGCGCGAGTTGGAGGTAGCTGATGAAGTTGCTCGCGTATTCCGCGGTACTGGTCAGGATTCGATCGCCGCGCTGGAACGGGATCGAGTAGAAGGCCATGTCCCAAGCCCTCGTTGCGCTGTCCACGACGGCGATCTCGTCTGTCGCGCAACCCAACAAGGAGGCCGCAGAGGTGTAGACGCCATCGATCGCGCGTGCCGATGCCGCAGCAGCCTCGTAGCCACCGATGTTCGCCTCTTGGTGCAGATATTCCACCGTCGCATCCAGCACCGGGGAAGGCATCAAGGATGCTCCGGCGTTGTTCAGGTGGATGACGTTGGTGCAGCCCGGCGTGTCCCGCCGCGCACGTGTCACGTCGAAGGACTCGCTGGTCATACGTGCTCCTGTTCAGCTGACCGGGGCTTGGGCAGAGGTTCTGTCCAAGGCTCGGAATGTTCGAGTAGCCGAAGGAACGATCGGGTCCTGGGGTTGCTGGGATTTGTGAAGAACACGCTCGGCTCGGCCTCTTCCAGCATGACACCGCCTTCCATCAGCACCACGCGATCCGCCAGGCCGCGGGCGAACTGCGTCTCATGCGTCACGACCACCATCGTGAGGCCGTCATCAGCGAGCTCACGCATCACCTCCAGGACCTCCGAGCGCAGTTCGGGATCCAGCGCCGAGGTGGGCTCGTCGAACAACACGACCTCAGGCTCCATGGCGAGTGAGCGAGCGATGGCGACGCGCTGCTTCTGCCCGCCCGACAGACGCGAAGGATAGGCGTCGCGTTTGTCAGCGAGCCCGACACGATCCAACAGCTTCTCACCGAGCTCAACAGCTTGTGCTTTCGACAGGCCGCGCACGTAGCGAGCACCCTCGATCACATTGGCCAGCGCTGACATGTGCGGGAACAAGTTGAAGTGCTGGAAGACCATGGCCGTGTGGCGCCTGGCCTGCATCACCAGCCGATTCCGCTGACGTTTCTGCGCCGCCTTGGCTCCGCATTCGACGGAACATCCGCAGATCTCCACCCGACCGCTGTCCGGTTCCTCTAGGAGGTTCATACACCTCAGCAGCGTGGTCTTACCCGAGCCGGATGGGCCCATGAGCACCACGACCTCGCCACGGGAGACCGACATGTCGATGCCCTTGAGGACTTCCAACTCGCCAAAACACTTGCGTAACTCATGTACTCGGATTGGCGACTCATTCATGATCAGTATGCCCTTCCCAGCCGTCGTTCCAGAGCTCCCTGGCCCACGGAGAGCACATTGTTGATCAGCCAGTAGACCGCGCCGGCGAGAAAGAACGCCTCCATGTAACGGAACGTGGAGCTTCCGACGCTCTCGGCAACCCGTGTGAGCTCCACGACGGTGACCACTGACGCAAGCGAAGTGTCCTTCATCAGCGCGATGAACCGCCCTCCCACCGCGGGGGTGGCGATGCGTGCCGCCTGCGGCGCCACCACCCGCCGGAAGGTCCGCCAGTACGGCAGTCCCATCGACGAGGCAGCCTCCCATTGCCCCTTGTCCACTCCCAGGATCCCGCCGCGGAAGTTTTCACTCAGATAAGCCGCCGCGAACAGGGTCAGGGCCAGGATGGACGAGGGGATCGGCGATATCTGCACGCCGATCTGCGGAAGTCCGAAGTAGAGAATCATGATCTGGATGAGCAGTGGCGTCCCCCGGAACACGGAGACGTACGCGATAGCCACCGCGCGCAGCAACCTGAATCGCGACAGCCGGGCAAGCGCGATCAGCGCTCCCAAGATGCTGCCGAGCACAAAGGACGCCACACCGAGAAAGAGAGTAATTCCCAAGCCTTGCAACAGAAGCGGAATGGAGTTGGAGATCAAGTCCACGATCTCCTCCTTTCAGCTGAGCAGATCGCGGTCAGTTAGGAGGCTGCGCCGGGATCTGCTTGAGCTCAGCCGCCATGTCGAGCCCGCCCAGCCACTTCTTCGATATCGCCGCGAGCGTGCCGTCGTTGATCATGTCGTTGATGGCCTGATCGACCGCGGGCTTGAACCCTCCAGCGTTCTTGCGGAACGACATGCCGTTGACCTCGCGGTCCAACAGCTCCCCCACTGGTTTGACGGGAAGTTTGTTGTTGCTGGCCAAGTATGCGCCCTGGAAGCGGGAGACGAGCATCGCATCCGCATTGCCGCGAGCCAGATCGGTCAAGCCGAGCGTGGCGTTCTGGTAGGTCTTGGGCTGAGCCCCCGGGACCTTCTCGCGGACGTAGGACTCCTGCGAAGTGCCGGCGGACACCGCGATCGTCTTGTCAGCGAGATCGCTGGCACCACGAACCTCGTTGTTGTTCGGGCCTACGAACACCGAGACGCCATTGACCTGATACGGACGGGAGAAGTCCACCTGCTGCGCGCGCTCCGCGGTGATCGTCTGCCCAGAAATCACGATGTCGAACCGGTTGGCTCTCACGCCTTCGATGAAGCTCTGGAAGTTGGAAGCAACGAACTCAACGTTGCCGACGCCCAACCGCTTCGCGAGTTCGCGCGCGACGTCGACGTCGTAGCCCACCGGTTTCCCGCCACTGTCGACGAAGTTCCACGGCGGGTTCGCTTGAGTAAGGGCCACCCGGAGCGTACCGCTCTGCCGCACCTGCGAAAGCACGTCACCAGCTGCCGAACCACCCCCGCCAGAACATGCGGCCAGGATGGCCATCAACGGCGCCAACAGCGATAAGGATAATAATCTGCGATATCTACCAGAGCGAGTTCTGTTCATACCGCTCGCCTCTTCCTCGCACGAAGGAACAACGGCCAGGTTGCGGGACTCGTGTGCATAGCGATGGCCCCGCGTCCATCAACTATCGATCATCGGACCTGAGGCCCCGTTGCACGTGACCCGGCGGTCAACAACGTGTATCCGTTGGCCGGTCGGATCTTTCATTCTGGCTCTCGCGAGTGAATGGACTGTATGCCCCCGTACGGTATGTGGTCAACGCTTCACCGAAACGAGCGAAGCGGACGACCACGTCGGAGCGAACCAGCTGGATACCACGGAAGGCCCAGAAGGTCGATAGTGGACGCCCCTCTACCTGGCACTATGCAATCAAGGCCACTGAGCGTGATCTCGCTTGGATCGACAACTCGGACACGGATGATTGCTCCCAACCCGATAAGCGCAGGTCCAGGGGCCTGCGAACCAGGCACCTCCGCCCCGGTCAGCACGTGACTGCTATACCCCCCTCGGGTCTAGCGGATTGCGAAAGCAGACGAGGACGCCGGGCGCGAGGAGGAAGGAAGCGCTTCCAGGGTGCGCCAGCAATCGCGCCCCGATCGCAACGTTCGACAACTGCTTCCAGAACAACCATCCGGACCCGGCGAGCAAGAAGCCTTCGCAAGCGGGCCGCGGTCAGCCCTGCGCGAGCCGACGCAGCCGGCCCCACCGCGAACGCCTGCTGACGGTAAGCGAGCCTGCTCGCCGGAGAAGAGCCGCCAGCGACATAAACGATCCAATTCTGATCAAAGGCGAGATCAGCACCCAAACCACGATCGAGGCGGAGATTCGTGGCAGCAAAACGACGCCTTTGCAGGCCGGGCACCCGACGGACGCGCAGCGGGCAGGAACAGCCCGCCGGCGACGCAGGCCCCAGCGAAGAGACCGTCGGCGTCATCGAGCTGACCTCACGGCAGGAACGCTCAGCCGCGCCGACGCCACCGACTGGAGCCCTCGAAGCGAGCTCAAACACGACCACGTAGAGCCCGAACTACCGCAGCGTCGTGTCGCTGCCCGTACATGGCCGACACCACCGCGGTGCTTTCCGGCGCGCTGCCCGTCCCCAACCAGACGCCGAAGCTGGTCGAGGTCAACGCCCAGCCCTTCGACCTGCGACGATTCCTGTAGTTGCACGCGACCCCAACACACCATGAGCCCGAACCCCTACCCGGACGACAGCTACGCACGATGATCGACTATCGTCGGTAGTATGCGACTCCGCTCCTCCCGGATTAGCACTTGAACTTGGTTGCGGCTTACCGAGCGACTTCGAAACTGAAATGCCTTCGCCTCATGCAGGAAACCATCGTGCGAGAGATGACGTGCCAGTTAGCGAGCTTCCGAACTCACTTCTAGTGTGGTGGCCGTGAGGAAGCCAACCGCAGGGCCACACAGTTGGGGGAAGCTTCTTGCGCTTTCCCTGCTACTGTGCTTCCTCGTTGTCCCATTTGTCCTGCTGCCAGCACATTGCCTTCCCGGTCACGCGAGCGAAATGCTGACATCAGCTTTTGCTGCTGCCCATGACGACACGCACCACACCGCAGGAGCCGTTCATACGGCAGCACCGACGTTTGTCGATGACACCCTGTCAACGGATCACGATGAGCAGGGCCACGAAGGCCCCTACTGCGACGCAAGCCCGCACTACCTCAGCCTCGCATCCGGCCGATCACCCTCCGAGAAGCTTCTTGACCTGGCGTTTCTTCTCCTAGCTCTAGCCGCTGCCACTTTCGCAAGCGGAAGCTCCACTCGCCTTTTCGCATGGAGCTCATCCCTCCGAAAGTGGCCGTCAAGGCCGAGTTGGATACCGTCCAGCAGGGCTTTTCTGTCACTCGCGAGCATCTCGCGAACCTGATTCACATCAGGCAGTGCTCGTTCAGGTGAACGTCGGGGTAATCCAACCCGAATTTCGAACCTAGTGCAGTTGCCCGCTTTCAGCGGCACTGCCGAAGCCCGCGATGAGCACGCCAGTCCAGCGCGCAACCGCCATCCCGAACCTGGGATATCGGTACACGAGCGCGCCGTTTTCACGCGCACGAGTTCGTCCTTATCTCATCTTCTCGCACCCGGTCTTGTCGTCGGCGTGCGCCCAAAATCAGGAGGTTCGCGTGATCCACGATTCCGTGATCGACTGCGTTGGCTCGACCCCGATGGTCCGGCTCAACCGATGCTTTCCCGAACCCGACGTGGAAGTGCTCGCCAAGCTTGAGATGCTCAATCCCGGCGGCAGCATGAAGGACCGTCCGGCACGGTTCATCGTCGAGCAAGGGCTTCGGGATGGAACCCTTCGGCCCGGCATGCGGTTGGTGGAGAGCACGTCCGGGAACCTGGGCATCGCCCTGGCGATGGTGGCCGACCTGCATGGCCTTTCCTTCACCGCCGTGGTGGACCCGAAGACGTCGCCGACGAACCTGCGACTCTTGGAACTCTTCGGTGCCGATGTCGAGATGGTGACCGAGCCCGACGAAGCGGGCGGTTACCTGCACACCCGAGTCCGCCGCGCCCGCGAACTGGTCGAGACGACCCCGAATGCGGTGCAGATCAACCAGTACGCCAACGAGCTCAACTGGCGCGCCTACCACGAGACAGCAGGTGAGGAAATCCTCCGGGCCGTGGAAGAGCCGGTGGACTACCTCGTGGCGGCGGTGTCCACCACGGGTTCCATTCAGGGGATCGCGCGTCGCCTCCGCACGGAACACCCCAGGCTCAAGGTCGTCGCCGTGGACGCCATCGGTTCCGTCATCTTCGGAGCGCCAGCTGCGCCCCGCCAGATCCCGGGATTCGGCGCCAGCCGGGTGCCCGAGATCCTCAACGAGGAGGAAATCGACCGCGTTCTGCATGTTGCCGACGCGGAATCGGCAGCGGGATGCCGACGTCTGTTGAGCACGGAGAAGATCTTCGCTGGGGGCTCCGCCGGTGCGGCCATCGCGGGCATCGAACATCTGATCTCGAGGCTGGATGAGCCAGCGCGCATCGTCACGGTCCTGCCGGACCGGGGTGAGCGTTACCTCGACCTGGTCTACAACGACGAGTGGGTCGCGAATCTCCCAGACCCGTGGCAGGAGCCGGAAGCGGCGGTCACCTCATGACCCGCACACTCCAGGCCAAACCGCAGGGAAGACCAGGGCATCATGCTTCGGACGGCGGTCGTTGGAATCTGGTGCTGCTGTGGGCGGGGCAGTTCGTCAACACCGCCGGCCTGATGATGCTGGTACCGATCATGCCCTTCTACCTCGAACAGATCGGCACCAACAGCACCACCGAAACCCAAACCTGGGCGGGAGTGGCCATCGCCGCCCCCGCCCTAGCCCTCACCATCGCCACACCACTCTGGGGCCGACTCGGCGACCGAATCGGCCGCAAATGGATGGTCGTACGCGCCCTGGTCGGACTCGCAGTGGCCATGCTCGTCATGGCCACCGCCACCACCCCACTACTCCTCGTCGCCGGACGCCTCCTCCAAGGCACCCTCGGCGGCGTCGTCGAAGCCGCCGCAGCCTTCGCCGGATCAACCGGATCCGACAAAAAACGCGGCTCATCCCTCGGCAAATCCTTCAGCGCCACCGCAGCCGGAGCACTCGCCGGCCCCATCGCCGGCGGACTCCTCATCGGCACCGGCGGACTACCCCAACTCATGATCACCATCGCCGGCACCGCAACACTACTAGCCATCGCATGCGCAATCGGCCTACACGAACCCCAACGGGAACCCGGTAAGGAAGCCGTCTCACCGAAGAGGGACCGCGCACGTCCGTCGGCGATGCGGGTGCCGAATGCTGTTCCACTGGCGATGGCGGCAGCGTGCGCATACTTCGGTGTCTACGGACTCATCCCGGTCTTCGCCGAACACGTCCGCGAAATCGTCCCCGAGCCCAACGCTGCGAGCCTGTGGGTTGGTGTGCTCCACTCCGTGATGTGGGGCGCGACCTTGATCGGGTCGTTCTGGTGGGGCAAGCACAACGACCTCACTCAGCGCCCGCTGCGCACGTTCGCCCTCGCGGCGGCGGGATGCGCTGCAAGCATCGCGATCCTCAGCTTGCCGCTCGACCCGTTCGCGCTCATCCCGTTCCGGCTAGCACAAGGCTTCTGCTTCGCAGCACTCGCCCAGTCCCTCTTCCTGCACTTCAGCAAGCACGCACCGAGTGAGAACAAGAGCGCCTTCGTCAGCACCGCCAACAGCTACCTCCTCATCGGTCAATCTGCCGGCCCACTGCTGGCCGGCCCGATGGTGGGGGCACTTCCGGTAGCCGGAACGGTCCTCGTGATGGCCGCAATGGGCGGGCTCGGTGCCATCTTGGCGCTCGGGCCGACACGTGCCGAGAAGTACTCGATGGACGAGCTCGACGACGAGGTCACCGAAGGACAGTCCGAGCCGACGGCGGACGAGACCTTGTCGCTACCCGTCATCACTGAACCAGTTCGCAACGGCGTTACGATCGTCCCCTACTGCGGTTGGCACATCGCTCCCCACAGGCTCGGCACGCTCGCCGCTCGCTATGCCACGCCGTGGGACCAAAGTGGCGAAGCCCCGCCTGATGAAGCTGCACGCACCTTCGATGCCTGGCAGCGAAGCGGCACGCTCTTCCGCGACCACCAGCCGGCCTTCTACGCCTACGAGCAGAGCGGCCCGCGGGGAACGTTGCGCGGCGTGCTCGGAGCAGTTCACCTCGACAGCGGACTCCTCCCCCACGAAGACGTAATTTCCGAACGCATCGACCGCATAGTCGACCTCATGCACGAAGGTGCGATGAACCTCGACCCCCTGCTGCTCGGCTATTCCGGCGAGGGCCGGACGACAGCCTGCCTGGCACGAGCGGCACGGGCAGCACCCGTGTCGGAGATTCTCGCCGACGACGGACAACTGCACCGCGTATGGCGCATCAGCGACCGCAGCGCGCAGGACGAGGTCATCGGCGAGATGGCGGGCCGTGCTGCCTTCATCGCCGACGGCCACCACCGTCACGCCGCAGCACGGCAGCTCCGCCGCGAGTACTACGCCACAGGCAACGGACCAGGGCCGTGGGACTACATTGCAGGGCTACTGGTTGACGTCAAACGCAATCCGATGCAGCTGGCGCCCATGCACCGCGTTCTCCCGTACACGGATCCGCAGGCTGCGTTGAAGGCTGCATCTACCCGATTCCGCATTCGACCACTGCGCGGAGAACTCCGACAATGGCTACCTGTGCTCAAAGAGCACGCACGCGGCGGACCTGCCTTTGTTGTGGCCACGCCAAGAGGTGCTTTCCTGCTGAGCGAGCCGAACCAAGCGCTCTTGGACGCAAGCCTCAACAACTGCCCGCCGTCGCTTCGGCCGATGCACCTGTCGGTCCTGCACAATCTGCTGATCGACGAGCTGTGGCGAGTCCCTGATTTGCCCGAGTACGTCTCTTACGACGCGAGCGCGATCAACGCGGTCCGCCGGGTCCAACGGCAGGGAGGTTTCGCGGTCCTCCTCACCCCGCCTACCCAGAAAGACCTACGAACAGCCGCGGCGGCAGGTATGCGGCTACCCCGGAAGTCCACGTCATTCGGACCGAAGCCCCACCCGGGCCTGGTCTTCCGCACTACCGGCAAGCGGTGAACTCATGGCTGAGCGACAACTGCAGATCGTTTTGATGACACACCCCGCGGCCAGAGGCATCTCGCACCCACGCACCTCGGGCGGGTGCGCATGTCAGCCGCCCGTCGGCATGTACCGTCGCACGGCGTCTGCGACCTCGTCGGCGGTGCTGAAGGTGGCAGGCTCGCTGATGCGTTGCAGGCTGCCGTCGGGGCGCAGCAGATACGTGACCGGAAGAACGGGAGGCACCTGCAGCGCGCCTTGGAGCTGTCCGTTCACGTCTACGACTGACGGGTAGTGCACCCCGACTTCAGAGATCAGCTCCAATGCCGCGGATCCGCGATCCTGCACGTTGATGCCCACGACCGGGATCGCTTCCGCCCTGTTCGCATACTCCGCCAAGGCGGGCATTTCTTCCCGACACGGCAGGCACCACGATGCCCACACGTTCAACAGAGCCGGTCTGCCGGCGAGCGCAGCACTCAACTCCACTGGTCGCGTATCGCCGAGGCAAGGAACAACCACACCAGCCAGAGGTCCGGCCCCCCGTGCACCTTCGCCGGCGGTGGGACACGGCAACAATGCGGCCCTCTGCCGCAACGACGCCAGCACATCATCGCTTTCCAGCACAGTTGTTCGACCGCTTCGAGGCAGAGGACCACCCAGGTCATTTCCTCCTGGCGGGACGGCGGAATCCCGTGGCCACAAAGCGATCCCTCCCGCCACGGCGAGCACAATCACCACAATCGTCACTCGGATTTCGCGACCCCACCCGCGCACGCTCATGCACCTCCGCTTTGGCCGCCCCACCTGATCGGCGACTCTGCCACCACCTCAACGGGCCACCACGGGAGGGTTCAACGGGCATCCCGCTCGGCAGCTCGAAGCTGATCCACTTCAGCACGCAACCGCGCGATCTCGACATCATGATGCTGAACGGTGGGCTGCGGACCGTGCCGCTGCCCGCGCATCATCAACCACATCATGACGCCCATACCGATGGGGCACGCCAGCAAGGCCAGCAACGTCAGCGACTCCATTTTCGACACCTCCACGTAGGCCCGGCCCCAACAGTACTATGCTCAATCGTATGCTTCCCAAGACAGCAGATGAGGCTGTCGAGCAGGGACAAGCCGACTTCCAGACACTCCGAGGACCAGCGAGGCTGCCCGGGCTAGAGCCAAGTTCGCACTAGCCGAAACGCAGCGGCGTACCAGCGCGAAATCACGTGGGCGACTGACCTGGCGCGGGCTGGACGGTGCCCTGAACACGGGCGCCGGGTTGGCGCCCGGCGCGCATCTCATCGAGCGCAGCGGACAGCACGGGGTACGTAGCGGGTCCGGTAATCTTCCCCACGATCTTTCCGTTCTGGTCGATGAAGAAGGTCTCCGGTACGCCGAATACACCGAACTCCAGAGCCAGCTTCGAGTCCGGGTCCGTGACGTACCGGTAGCCGTCACCCCGCCCGAGCTCGTCGAGGAACGAAATCGCGGAGTCGCGCCGGTCCTGGTAGTTGACACCGACGAACGTCACGCCCGCCTGCTTGTAGTTGGTGGCAGCCGAGGTCAGGACGGCATGCTCCTCCCGGCACGGGACGCACCACGAGGCCCAGAAGTTGACCACGACGATCTGCCCGCGCAAGTCGTTCAGAGAGAGCGAACCCGTGCCCTCCAGCTCTGGCACTCGCTGGTTCGGCGCTGGCTTGCCGATCAACGGGCTGTCCACGAGCGTGGGATCCTTGCCCAGCTGGGCCCCGAACACCGCCCCGATCCCGATGGCCAACACGGTGACAAGAAGAGTGCTCCACCTCGCTATGCGCCAGGCAGTCCAGCGGTGCGGCTTTTCGGCTGGCTCGTGCGCGGGGCTGGTCCGGGTCACGATCCTCCCTCCCCAGCTGTCGCCGATACTTGCCGCAGCATCTCGTCGACCTGCTGCCGCAACTCCGGCGGAAGATCCGAGCGTTTCTGGAGTTGCCGCAGGATCTCGTGCGCCTGCGCAGAACCTCCACCCGCGACGGCGCTATTGGCCTTGAACCAGGCCGCGGACACGGAGGACGAGTCGATGGCAAGCGCCTTGTCGATGAAGCGCCCCGCCTCAGCCGGTTTGCCGATCTTGAACAACAGCCAACCCGACCAGGCCTGCACCTCAGGGTTCTCAGGCTGCTGCTTGATGGCGGTGCCGAGGTGTACGGATGCCTTGTCGAAGTTCTCCTCTGCGAGGTAGCGCTTGGCGAGTGCCAACCGCATGCCCACGACCTCGGGGTTCTGCGCGATCACGGCTTCCATCTCGTCGTTTGTCACCCTGGACAGATCACGCGGAGGCATCCCGGACTGCGCAGCACCACCCGGGGGTGGGGTGAGCGCCTCGTTGCCCGTCACGTAGCCGTTCTGCGGGCGGGTACCGACGTAACTCGGCAAAAGCACAGCGACCGCGAACACGGCCACCACCCCAGCTGCGACGTACAGGAGCAACCAGCCCCGCGACCGTTTCGGTCGGCTCACGCTTGATGTTGCTGAAGGCTGATTCTCCAGTTGCCTGATCGCCTCTGCCGCCCGCCGCTGGTACTGGACGCGTAGCAGGTCGGCTTCGTCCTGGGGGATTTCTCCCAGCGTGACCTGCTGATCCAAGCCCCGCAGGTCACCCAGGGCCTGGTCCCGTCGTTGTTCCAGTTCTGTCAGGTCGGCAGTCACGGCTCGTCGTCTCTCTTAGCGCCTGCGGGGAATTCCTGAAGGGCTGCTTCTACACGCTGACGGTCCTCGTCTGTGAGCTCGGCAGCCGCCATCGAGGACGGACGAGTCCGAGTCACCACCACCAGCGCCCCCACCACCCCGATGACGGCCGGGATCGCCCACACCAGAAGAGTGTTTCCACTGGCTGGCGGCTCCAGCACGACCCAGTCCCCGTACCGAGCCCGGAAGTAGTCGATGATCTCCTGGTCACTGCGTCCGGCGGCGACCTGTTCCTGAACCACGCGCCGCATCGACTGGGCGGTATCCGACATGGACTCCGCAACGGAAACGCTCTTGCACACCGGGCAGCGCAACTTCTGTTCGAGCTCGTACGCGCGGTCGGATTGGGCGGGTCCGCCGGTCATCAGTCCGATGATGGTGATGGCCAGCAGCGCGAGGATCGCACCGCCGATCAGGGCTTGGATGTATCGGTTTCGCAGTTCGATCACCTCGCCCCGACAGGTGGTTCAGGACTCGCATCCAGCAGCCGTGCACGAGCGCGCCGGCGTCCGCTCAACGCCCAAAACCCCCCAGCAGCGATAAGTGAGCCGCCCAGCCACATCCACACCATGAGCGGATAGCGGTAGAGGTTGATCGTGACCCGGTCCGGGTTGAACTGAGCCAACGCGACGTAGATGTCCTGGGTCGACGTCGACCACACCGAGGGGGCTGCCACGGCCTGGGCCTGACCGCGGAAGGAGCTCATGCGGGGCGTTGCCACCTGCAGCACTCCTCCGTCATCGCTGATCCTGATGTCAGCGACCGTGATCGCCCGTCCCGGCTCACGAACCTCACGTACACCGTCGAAGGTCACCTGGTATCCGGCGAACTCAGCCGATTGCCCACGCTCCAGGGTCACCGTCGAACGCTCGGCCATCGACCCAGAAACGGCGATGATCACAGCGACGAGCGCCACTCCAAGATGCGCGAGCTGGCCGCCCCAGTACCCGCGTTGTCCGCGCAAAAGACGGAACACAGCCAACGGCCGAAGACTTGGTGCGGCAGTCACCAGCTGTTGGACGGTGCCGACCACCATGGCGACCGCGATCGCGCACACGGCAACCACGCTGGTAACCCGGACCCCAGCCAGAACAAGCGCAGCTGCGCTGGCGCTGGCCGCCAACAGAGGCCACCGCAGGCGTCTCCAGATGAGCTGCCCGGTCGCCTTGCGGTAGGGGATGAACGGACCAACCCCCATCGCCAAGAGCAGCGCGAAGGACAACGGCACCGCCATGCGGTCGAAGAACGGACGGCCCACCGACACCTGGCTACCTGTGATCCCCTCCACGAGGATGGGGTAAACGGTGCCGGTCAGCACGACGAATGCGAACAAGGTCAACAAGAGGTTGTTGACCAGGAAAATTCCCTCGCGGCTCGCCAGTGACTCGGGACGCGCACCGGAAGCGAGGCGCTCCCCGCGGAAGGCGAACAGGGCGAACCCGCCTCCCAGGACGACCGCGAAGAAGGTCAGGAATGCCGGCCCGATGCTGGACTCCGAAAAGGCGTGGACCGAGGAAACCACGCCGGACCGGGTCAGGAAGGTCCCGAGGATCGTTAAGGCGAACGTCGCCAACACCAGCACGAAGTTCCAGGCTTGCAGCATGCCGCGCTTGACCTGCACAACAGCGGAATGCAGAAACGCAGTCGCGACCAGCCAAGGGATCAACGCGGCGTTCTCCACGGGATCCCACGCCCAGTAGCCACCCCAGCCCAGCACCTCGTAGGACCACCAGGCCCCGATGACGAGTCCGACGGTGAGGAAACTCCAGGCGACCAGATTGGCGCGGCGAGTCCGCTGCAACCACTCGACTCCACCTCGCTTCAGCAACAGGGCCGAGATCGCGAACGCGAACGGGACCGTGAACCCGACGTAGCCCAAGTACAGAGCAGGTGGGTGGAATGCGACGAGGATGTGGTCCTGGAGCAGCGGGTTGGGGCCCGGTCCGTCTGCAGGAGGCTTTTCCACGATCTTGAAGGGATTCGCAACGGTCGCCACAAGCCCGAAGAAGAACGCCGAGACCACGCCCATCACCCCGAGGGCCCCAGTACCGAGTCGATCCTCGGTGTCGCGCACTCCACGCAGCACGGCCGCCGTGTATCCGGCGAGTATGAGCGTCCACAACACGAGGCTGCCACCCAGCGCTGACCAGGCCGTGGTGATCGTGAACAGCAGCGAGCTCGTCCGGGAGTGCGTCTCCGCGACGTAGGACATCGAGAAGTCGTCCGTCAGGAGCGCGATCTCCAGTGCTGCCATGGAGAACGTTCCACCACCGACCATGCACCACACCGGGACGCTCAGCTGTCCACGCCGGACGGAAGCCGGGCGGTACTGGGCGCGAAAGCCCTGCAGGGCCAGAGAGAGCGAGGCCGCCACGCCGAGGAACGCCCCCACCCAGCCGACGGCAGGCAGGACACTGTTCATCGAGCATCACTCCCCGCGTTCTGTTCGGACTTGGGTGGCTTGTAGTTCTCATCGTGCTTGACGATCATGGAGTCCGACACGAATCCGGCTGCCTGCCAAGAACCTTCCAGCACGACACCAATTCCCGCACGGAACAGCTGCGCCGGCGCCCCGTTGTGGATGACGTGAATTTCCTCGCCCCCGCCAGCACTCTGAGATGCCACTGTGAACTCGATGCCCTGGGGGGTGCGAGCCACGCTGCCCTCCCGAACGAAGCCGCCGAGCTGAAATCTGCGCCCGTCGGGAAATTCCGCTCTCTTGGCGACCGCTTCCGTCGGTCAGGTAGTAGACCAGGTTCTGGTTGAGATTCCCAAAGGTGAGCAGCCCGACCAACGTCAGCAGCAAGCCGGCGAGGGAGATCACGAGGAGCCGGTAGCGTTTCACGACACTTCCTTGTTCTTGCGCTCGACGGCACGCCACCTGTGGTGCATTGCCGCGAAATACACCGCGAGCGCGCCATATGCGATGCTGTAGCCCAGTGCAACCCACATCCACTCAGACATCGACTTCCGAACCTTTCAGACGGGGAGCGACAACTGCATCTCCTGCGAGTGCCGGGTCTGCACTGGCCATCCGTTCCTGGACTGCGTCCTCGAGCACCGAGACGCGGATGCGTGCGCGGACTGCGACCGCGTACAGCAGCGTGAACACCAGAACATTGGCGACCAACGCCAGAAGCATCGTGTGGTCGATGCTGGGATCACCGGGTTTAAGCACCGTGGGCGGCTGGTGGAGTGTCCGCCACCAGATCACCGACATGTGCACGATCGGGACCTGGACGAACGCGACGATCCCGAACACCGCCGACCTGCGGGCGCGGGCGATCGGATCGAGGGTGGCGCGTCGCAAGGCGAGGTACCCCAGGTACACGAAGAACATCACCGCAGTGGTCACGAGTCGCGGGTCCCAAACCCACCAGACTCCCCACACCGGCTTGCCCCACACAGATCCGAGCACCAGAGCCAGGCCGGTGAAGAACACACCGGCCTCGGCACTTGCGGCAGCCAACCGGTCGTAACGGACGTCCCTGCGCCACAACCACACAACGCTGCCGACCAAGGTCACCGCAAAGCTCAGGTACGCGATCCACGCCGCCGGAACATGCACGTACATCAACCGCTGCAGATTCCCCTGCAACTGGTCCGGAGGAGCGACGAAGGCAGCAGCCAAGGCGATCACCAACGCGACCCCGGACACGATGGGCAGAGTCCGACCGAATGGCTTCATGCCATCTCCTCCAGATAGTCCGCAGTCAGCAGAACACCCAACGCCACGACGACATCCACGATCGCGATCAGCAACACCCATGGCCAGGCTCGTCCCAAGTCAACGCTGCGCACGATCTGAGTCGCGGCCAACAGCATCGGCACGGCAAGAGGAACGACCAGCAATGGGCCCAACGCGGTCCGCCCGGCCAAGCCCCGCGCAAGGGTGTTCGCCAGCGTTCCGAGCAAGCTCAGCCCGCCCGCCACCAACACCACGGGGACCAGCATCCAAGCCCAGCCGGTCAGCTCCGGGCTGTACAGCGCGATCGCGACCGGCGCGAGCAGCAGCTCGAAAAGCAGCAACAACACAGCGTTGGCCAACGCACGCCCGGCCAGCCGGACTGCCGGATCCACACCGCACAGCCGCAGCACTGCCAGCTGTTCGGGCCTCTCGACAGCCGTGTCGCGGAACGTGACCAACACCCCGAAGAGGAGAACGACAACCCAGTACAAACCTGGGCCGAGTTGGCGCAGCAGCGGGGTGTTCGTGTCAATCGCCATCGGGATCAACAACAACGACACCGCACCGAACGGTGCGATGACTAGCCCGACCTCCCTGGCCCGCATTTCCAGCCGAAGATCCTTGAGCGCGATCTCGAGGAATTGTCGGAAGTCGCCAGAGTCCGCAACTGGTAACAACTTCGTTTTCCCGCCGGTCATCCAGGACGCTCCAAGCTCGTCGCGGGAAGCGTGCTTCCACGGACAACGCGCACAGTGCGGTCAGCAACGGCATCTAGTCGATGCATGTCATGCGAGACGACCACGGCCGCGCCAGCGCGGCGCCGCACCTCGCTGATCAAACCGTCCACGAGACCAGTCGCAGTGACGTCAAGACCCGAGTAGACCTCGTCGAGAAGCAGCAGGTCAGGTTCGGTAAGCAGCACACGCGCCAGATCGGCGCGGCGCAGCATGCCCTGCGAGCACCGGTCGGCGGTCCTATGCGCCGCGCGCGCCAAACCAACCTCCCCAAGGGCCTCGTCGACCAGCGCATCGCTACGACCGAGGAGGCGTCCGACGAACCGGAGGTTCTCACGCAGCGTCAACTGCGGGTACAGCGCTGGCACGTGACCCACGAGGCTGATTCGGCGTCGAACATCGCGTACCGCAAGGCTTCCCAGCGGTACGCCCAGGACGGTGCCACTTCCGGCGTTGATCGGTCGCAGCGTCGCGATGACCGACAGCAGAGTGCTCTTGCCGGAGCCGTTCGCTCCCACCACTCCCAGGCACTCTCCTGCAAGTACCTCGAGGCTGAGACCCCGGAGAACAGAAGTCCGCTCCACATCGACCGAGACCCTCTCCAGGTCGACGACAGCAGCGTTTCGCGCCGGACCGGAGTCGTCGTCCAGTTCGGTCGGATGATCCTCCTCCCGGGCGCGAACCTGCATCTCTACCTCCGTCCGACGCCGCCTGCAGTAGGGCACCACGTCAGCTAGTACTACTGCCACTAGTAAGGTACCTGTTGCTCGAACCGCTACACGACGGGGGATCTGGCTGTATGCCCGAGGCAGCACGATTCACGGAATCGGACGAGGACTGAACGGTGGAACTGTTCGCGTTGATGTCACTGGCCGTCGTCGCCGGCGTGGTTTCGTTCAGTTCGCCCTGCACGCTCCCGCTGTTACCGGGGTACGTCTCCTACGTCGCGGGACTGTCGTCCGACGAAGCTCAACAGCGGCCAAAGCGAGACCGTCGACGGACGGTATCCGGCGCGCTACTGTTCACGCTGGGATTCTCCGCAGTGTTCACCGCGCTCGGGGCGACGGCCTCCGCACTCGGGTCCCTGCTATCCCGTCACGCACGCGCGCTGGAAATCGCCGCTGGTGGCCTGATCGTGCTCATGGCGCTGATGATGATCGGCCTAGTGCGCATCGGCTGGCTGCAACGTCAACTCCGGACGGATCTGACCCGCTTCGGCCGCGGCCCAGCCGCCGCGCTCCCGCTGGGCGCGGCCTTCGCCTTCAGCTGGACCCCCTGCGTGGGCCCCGTCTTGGCGTCGATCCTTGCCGCAGCTGCCGGAACGGCCACGATCACCAAGGGCGTTGCGCTTCTCGTGGCGTACTCCGCTGGGCTCGGGGCACCCTTCATCTTGCTCGCGATTGGGATCGCACGCGGCAAAGGCAGGCTCGCTTGGCTCCGCCGCAACACCAGGAGGATCGAAATCGCCGGTGGGATCTTGCTCGCAGCGATGGGCATCGCCGTGATGACCGGCGGCTGGACCGCGCTGATGAGCGGAGTACTCGGCCTCTACTCACGTCTGGGCTGGCCACCGATCTGACCGCGTTCCATCAGCTGTTCAGTCTGACCGCTATGAACACCCTTCACATAGATCGCGCCAGCGGGCAGGCTGCGGCCATAGGCCCGTGGGAGTTGATGGAACACATCAACCCGCGTGGCACATCTAGTACGGCCAGCTCGGCGTGCTGTGCTTGTCCCGACCGTGAAGGACTTCAGGCGGGCCTCGTTCCCAGACCTGGTGCGACGCCGTATCCTAGTTCCACAAGCGGGAGGTGAAATGCAAGGTCTGGGTGAGCTCGAAGGTACCGTGATGGACGTGCTGTGGCGCGCGTACGGCCCGATGTCGGTTCGCGAGATGTTGATCGAACTCAACGAGACTCGCAACCTCGCGTACACGACGGTCATGACGGTGATGGACAACTTGCACCGCAAGGGCTGGGTCAAGCGTGAGATGCACAACCGTGCCTACCACTACGCCCCGACCGCCTCACGCGAAGAAGCGGCGACTCGAGCGTTGCGTGAAATGCTGGACTCCAGCGGCAACCCGGAAGCGGTTCTGCTGCACTTCGCTAAGTCGACGTCGGAGGACGAGTCCGCAGCCCTGCGGCGCGGCCTGAGGCGTCGGCCGAAGCAATGATCCTGGCGCTCGCTCTTCTCGTCGGCGTCGTCGCGGTCGCCGGTAGCGGTCCAGCCTTCTTGGACCGCATGATTCGGCACAAGACCGATCCGCAAGCGGTACTGGTGACGTGGATCGTTCTGGTCGTTGCGACGTTCCTGACGATGATCGCCACGTTGACAGTCGTTCTGCTGCCCACTTCTGGGCCGACGCCGCTACTCGTCCAGCTCGTTCACCACTGCTGGCTCGCCGTCCGCCACGGCGCGGTGCCGCGGTTCCACGAAATCGCAGCGTTGGCTCTGATCGGGGCGCTTCTTCTTACCGCTGTCCAGACCGGCGTCGGCCTGCTGCGGTACGGGCGACACCAGCGAAAACTGCACCACAAGCACCTGCAGTTGCTCAGAGGCATCGCGAACTGCGAACAAGGCCCGTTCATCACGATGTGGTTGCCCCATTCGAAGCCGCTGGCGTACAGCGTGGCGGGAAGCCCGTCCTTCGTCGTGGCGACCGAAGGTGTCCGCAACGAACTCGCGGAGATCGATGCAGCGGCGGTGCTCGAGCACGAACGTGCTCATCTTCGCGGCCGCCACCACCTACTGGTGGGTCTCGCCGAAGCCCTGGCGAAGTCGGTGCCCTGGATCCCTCTGACTCGACGCTCACCCGAGTTGGTGCGCACCGCAGTGGAACTTGCCGCCGACCGCGCCGCTGCCCGGAAACACGGTCCCGGTGCCGTGCAGTCAGCCCTGCGCATGATGTCCGCGATGGGCGGGCCGGATACACCCCAGCACGCCCTCGGAATGACCGATAGCTGCGTAGCGCTCCGGTTGGATCATCTCGGTGAGCTGCCCGAGGGCGCTACGGTTGCGAAGCGCCTGCTTCTCTCCGGTACCGCAGGTCTCATGGCCGCGTCTGCCCCTGCTATGGCCGGCATCGGCAGTTTGACCGTGATCGGTATCCTGACCTGCCCGTTGTAGCGGGTATTGGTCGCTGCCTTTGCCTTCCGCAGACTCCACCCCGGGCAACGTACCCTCGACGAGGTTGATCGCGACTTCGGCACCGCTCCCCCATGCCAACCAGCAAGGAGCCCCTCTCCATCGGCTCCAACAGGGAACACCCTCAGCAATCTGTGGTGGTCATGTGGTGGCTGCCGGGTCGGATGCACGGCTGCGCTACTCGCCGAAGCAGTCTCAAGCCGCCCATTGATGAGAAGTGCGGACACAGGCGTCACCGGCGCCGGGAACGCAATGCTCCTGACGATCAGACCATCAGAGATCGCATTTCGCGTTTCTCAGAACGACGCTGCACCAGGCGTACGAGTACCGCGCTTGCAAGAAGCATCAAAGATCCGACCGCGAGAACGGGCTGCAACGGCGCCCAGATCGCAAGTGAGCCGGACACGCCGAGCAGCCACACGACAATCTTGTTGCAGACAGGACAACCGACGGCAAGGATGCTCAAGGCGTTGGACCCGAACACGCTCGCTTTGCGACGCCGGCTTCCGGATCGCCCGACGGCGATCCACGCGCCGGTGAGCAGTGCCGTCGCCACCAGCACCGGCAATTCCCACCATCGAACGGGAGTCATCCGGGTGAACCAAGGGGTGTTGAGCACGTCGGTAGGCACGCCTACGGCCACAGCACTTCCGAGCCCCGCCACTACTGCCCAAGCCAGGCGTCGCGTGAGCGGAGCCTCCCGCGTAGCACACGCCGCGACAACAGGATGTCCGCTGCCGGACGTCGCAGGAACATAGCCGTTCTGATCAACAGCTAGGCCGCGCCCGTCCCGAACGGTCATCTCTGCACCACTTTCGCCGAGCATGCACCCAAACATACGCGCATAATTACTATTGCATCTAGTAGACTAGCACGCTACGACGAGACCACATGGCGATCAGGTTGATACGCGGGTCACGGCTAACCGGAACGCTCGAAGGTAAGCAGGCCCACACCGCGTCCACCAACGGAGCGGGAATCTGCGCATAACGCTCACGACCGAAGCAGCGCCACGACTCTTCACAGCCCCCGCGTCATCACGTTGCCCACGGAGACGCCGCGTTCACCGAGCGTGAGAACGGCCATCTGGTTCGTTCGACTCCCCGATCGAACCCTTCCGCGACCGCGGTCGAGCATTGGGGAGAAACCTCAAGCCCAAGAAGAAAATCGTCCTTGCGGCGAGGCGGTACTATATTCCATAGTTCTCTTGTTCGGAGGTCCCCAGCCACCGACGCTAGGAGCGGACCCAGCCCAGCCTCCCACCCGGCACGCTGGGCCCGCTCCCATATTCCTGCACTGGGCATCCGTCGCTCACGATTCTGTCGAAGACTTCGCCGCGAGCCCGCTTGACCATCGCTCCTCCAGGCGCCCCCATCGCCACACTGCGATCGCGATCAGCCAAGTGACCACGAACAGAGCGACCAAGGCGTAACCGACCGAGTCGAGTTCGATGGAACCGATCCAGGCCAGCGGTCCGGTGGTGATCTCCAGCTTTTCGGCTAACAACCCGATCAGCTCGATGCCACCGATGAGGACCGCCACCAGGACGGAGAGGCCGGTGACGACGATGTTGTAGTAGATCTTGCGGATGGGGTTCGACAGCGCCCAGCCGTAGGCGTAGCTCATGAAGACCCCGTCTGCAGCGTCGAGAAGGCTCATCCCGGCTGCGAAGAGCACGGGCAGGCAAAGAATGGCGTACCAGGGGAGGCTGACCGCGGCGGCTCCACCGGCAAGCACCAGCAGCGAAATCTCGGTGGCAGTGTCGAATCCGAGCCCGAAGAGGAAGCCGACCGGGTACATCTGCCACGGCTTGGTGATCGCACGGAACACCCGCCCCAAGATGCGGTTGAAGAAGCCGCGATTGTTCAGCTGGCGCTCCAGCTCCGCCTCGTCCCACTCCCCCTGGCGCATCCGCCGGAACACTCCCAGGATGCCGACGAGCACGACCATGTTCAGCAACGCGATCAGCACGAGGAACACACCGGACACCAGGGTACCGATGACCCCGGTGAGCTGCTGGAGGCTGGATCCGTCGTCTTCGACCTGGCGTGCGAGCGCCTTCACGCCGAAGCTGATCAGCAGGCACAGGAGGAATACGACGGACGAATGACCGAGCGAGAACCAGAAACCGACCGACAGCGGCCTCCGACGCTCCTCCATCAGCTTGCGCGTGGTGTTGTCGATGGCCGCGATGTGATCGGCGTCGAAGGCGTGGCGCATGCCCAGCATGTACGCGGTGATACCCAGCCCCACTCCGAAGACCTGGCTACCGAGGGCGTACTGATTCGGCACCACCAGGCCGAGCAGCACACCCCAGCCCACGACGTGCAGGAGCACGATGAACGCCGCCATGCCGAAGAGGCTGCGGCGTTCACCGGGGCCGAGGGTGGCCCACCTGGTCTTTGTCGTTTCGCCCATCTCGATGCCAGCCACGCCGACCCCTTCGAACACCCACCGCTACTACTGATGCTCGTAGGCTAATGCAAGAGTGCTGCAACAACAAAGGGGAACAAACGTGCGAACTAGGTGACGGGCGAGTCGCAGATCAGCTATGACGGGATGAAACGTCAGCCTGAAAAGACTCTTCGGCAGGCATCGACGCAGCGGACAGCAGACGTCGTCGCCCGAACCATGCGAGTGCGACAACAGCGATCACAGCAACGACCGCACCTAGCCAGATCACCAAATTTGACGCAGTGACGCCGACAAGGGCCCCACCGACCGTGACGTAGGCGATATTCGCCGGCAGCGTACCCACCGCCGTACCCGCGAGGAACGCCATCGATCGGACTCGGGTGACTCCAGCGCCATAATTGATCACCGCATATGGCAAGAGAGGAAGCAGTCGACACACCACGGTCGCTGTGAATCCGCGTCTGGCGAACAACGAATCCAGGGTCTCCAAACGGCCCTTGTTCAATCGCGGCGCGACAGCATCCCGTCCGAGCATCCGAGCCAGGCCGAAGGCCACACCTGCCCCGAACACCGTGCCGGCCACCACAACGGGCAGCGCCACCGGTAGATCGAACACGACTCCGGCAACGGCAGCGAGGGCGGGCCTGGGCACGAACAGCAGCGCAGCCACTCCGAAGAACAGCACGAAGAGCAGCGGCGTCCAGACATCACCGCCACTACGCCAGTGCTCAACGTTCAACAATGGCGCAGCCGGGCGCATCCACAGAGCCACTGCACCTGCTGCAAGGAGAAGCACCCCAAGGAGGGCGAGCCGCACCATCGGTCGGCGTGCCCACACCCGTGGGCGGGTCAGCCACAAGCCGATCCGACGCAACAGCTTCCCCTCACGTTTGAAGTTACTAGATTACCTAGTACCCAGCTTAGCTTTGCACTAGGTGGATGTACGCGACCTGCTTCGGCGTTCGCCTGCCCAACCAAACCCTGCCGCCGATGCGCCTGGTGCTTAGTCCGCCGAACAGTACGATCCCAGTGATCCCGCGTGCCATTCCCCTGGATCGCAGCGGCAGCAGCCGAAGCAGCGGGCATGCGAACCTCAGCGCAACCGCCTGCGGTCGGTCCACTACGGACTTCCGCTTCCGCGAAAAATCGATCTCCACCAGCACTACTGGGGCAATCCCGAAATCGGGAACACGCCGCCGAGACCCCTCAACTCTACTAGCATGCATAGTAGATGGTCTGGCTCGTGCCAAGTACGCTCGGGCGTGACAAGTCCTTGGCACTGAGACCGAAAGCTGGAGTTCGCCCGTGACCAACGCAAGCCGTCCTGTCGTTCTTCTCGCCGAGAAGTTGGCCCCGTCCGTGATCGACGCCCTCGGCGAAGAGGTCGAGATCCGCAACGTGGACGGCACCGACCGTCCGGCGCTGCTCGACGCTGTCGCCGACGCCGATGCGCTGCTGGTCCGTTCCGCCACCAAGGTCGATGCCGAGGTCCTGTCGGCGGCCAAGAACCTCAAGGTCGTCGCCCGCGCGGGCGTCGGTCTCGACAACGTCGAGGTGCCCGCCGCCACCGAGCGCGGCGTGATGGTGGTCAACGCCCCCACCTCCAACATCGTCTCCGCCGCCGAGCACGCCATGGCGCTGCTGCTGTCGGTGGTCCGCAACGTGCCGCAGGCCGACGCGAGCCTGAAGGGCGGCGCCTGGAAGCGCAGCTCCTACGGCGGTGTCGAGCTCAACGGCAAGACCGTCGGTGTCGTCGGCCTGGGCAAGATCGGGCAGCTGTTCGCCGCCCGCGTCGCCGCCTTCGGCACCAAGCTCATCGCCTACGACCCCTACGTGTCGCCGGCCCGCGCCGCGCAGCTGGGCATCGAGCTGGTCTCGCTGGAGGAGCTGCTCAGCCGCGCCGACGCGCTGTCGATCCACCTCCCCAAGACCGCTGAGACCCTGGGCCTGATCGGTGCCGAGGAGCTCAAGAAGGCCAAGCCGAACCTGATCATCATCAACGCCGCTCGCGGTGGCCTGGTCGACGAGGACGCGCTGGCGGACGCGCTGCGCAACGGCACCATCGCCGGCGCAGGCATCGACGTGTTCAAGTCCGAGCCGATCACCGACAGCCCGCTGTTCTCCCTGGACAACGTCGTGGTGACCCCGCACCTGGGCGCCTCCACCACCGAGGCCCAGGACCGCGCCGGCACCGACGTGGCCAAGTCCGTCCGGCTGGCGCTGCGCGGCGACTTCGTCCCGGACGCGGTCAACGTCCAGGGCGGTGCGGTCGGTGAAGAGGTCCGCCCGTACCTGTCGCTGACCCAGAAGCTGGGCCAGCTGCTGTCCGCGCTGCAGGGCGGCACCCCGAGCTCGGTGACCATCGAGGCCCGCGGCGAGCTCGCCGACGAGGACATCTCGGTGCTGCAGCTGGCAGCGCTGCGCGGCGTGTTCTCCGGTGCGGTCGAGAGCCAGGTGACCTTCGTCAACGCTCCGCAGCTGGCCGAGGAGCTGGGCGTTCAGGTCGAGATCAAGACGACCTCGGAGAGCCCGAACCACCGCAGCGTCGTGTCGCTGCGCGCGCACATGGCCGACGGCACCACCGCGGTCGTCTCCGGTGCCCTGTCGGGTGCCAACCAGGTCGAGAAGCTGATCGAGGTCAACGGCCGTCACTTCGACCTGCGGGCCGAGGGCAACGTGCTGCTGCTGGAGTACCCGGACCGCCCGGGCGTGATGGGCAAGGTCGGCACGCTGCTGGGCGAGGTCGGCGTGAACATCGAGGCCGCCACGGTCAGCCAGACCACCGAGCGCTCCGAGGCGATCATGCTGCTGCGCGTGGACCGTCCGGTCGAGCAGGGCGTGCTGGAGCCGATCGGCGCCGCCGTGGGCGCGCGCATCGTGCGCACCGTCAGCCTCTTCTAACACAGAGGAGGGGCTTTGCCACAAACATCGACTATGTGACACAGTTAAAGAACGGCGAGCCCTCTCCCCCCAGGCTCGCCGCCCCCAAGGGCACGGATCCTCTGATGATGCGTCAGACGAGAGGGTCCGTGCCCTCTTTCGTTCCAATCGGAATTCAGGATTCCACATCGGTGAGCCTCAGCAACAATCGCCGAGCACGCTGCCGGTGGGCTGTATCTCGAGCCATGTTGGAGATTCTGTTCAGGAAATTTGGAGGCTGAGAGTTGTGCGCGATTCGAGCGCGACGTCGACCAGCAAAAACGGCCTCCAAGTCGAATCCTGGCGGACAACTAGGGACTCGAACGGCCCGTCCATCTCGGCGTTGGCGCGTGGTTCGGTCGCTGCAATTTTCGCCGCCTTCGGTATCTGGAACCTGCGACTTGCCGCCTGATCCCAGCCGGACCCTGCCCTCTTGCAAACAGTCCGCATCACGGAGCGAACAGGACTGAACACTCCACGGATAAAGGCCAGGCCACAGCCGCGCCACACCCCGATGGAGTCGCCATCACACGGCCTACTACTCTAGGTAGTATATAGTTTCCTTCTTCCTTTATGTGGAGGAGGCGTTGCCGGTTGCATTTGACTCGTCGGGGTCGACGTGAAGAGACTTGCGGCGAGGTCCAGCACAACGAAAACAAGTGGTGTGAGAGATGACATACGGGTTCGACAGCTTCCGCCGACATCTCTAGTGTTGCGACCATGAGGAGCCTTATTGCGCGGCAAAAGAGCTGGGGGAAGTTACTCGCACTTCCCCTGCTGCTGGGCTTCCTCATCGTCCCATTTGCACTTCTCCCGGCCCATGGACTGCCCGGCCACGCGGCCACGATGTCGAAATCAGTTTCGGCTGGCACTGAGCACAACGACAGCAACGGACACGCGAACGACGCGGAGTCCGCATCCAACAACACCTTCGTATCCACAGATCACAATGGACCCAAACACGGCGGTCCGTACTGTGACACTGGATCGGATTACAGCCCCCTGGCGCCCAGCAGGTCGCTGACCAACGACAGCGTCTACCTGGCCTTTTTGTCCCTGGCGCTGGCCTTGGCCGTGGTGGCCGCAGAGCCGTTCCTGTTTCGGCAGCATTGGCGAGCGTACCTTCGTCTATGGGCGACAAAACCACCGTGGAGATCAGCCGGGGCTTCGTTCCTTTCTTTTGCGTGCATCTCGCGAACCTGAGGTGAACAAGTGGCCTCGCCCAGATGAACCGCAAGCGAATTGATTCATAGCACTCATTATCGCTGAGGCTCGTTATGCCTCCTGCAGCGGTTTCACCTGGACGGGAACGTCCATTCAACGCCCGACGGACAGAAACTTCTATTGTTGCCGATCAGAGGCAAATTGCTGCCGTCGTGTGCGCGCCTAGTTCACCTTTCCCGCGCTATTTCAGGCGCGTTGCGCCCCGACATGCGCCCAAAACCTGGAGGTTCGCAGTGATCCACGATTCGGTGCTCGATTGTGTCGGTTCAACCCCGCTGGTCCGACTCAACCGATGCTTCCCCGAACCCGACGTGGAAGTGCTCGCCAAGCTCGAGATGCTCAATCCCGGCGGCAGCATGAAGGACCGCCCAGCACGGTTCATCATCGAGCAAGGGCTCCGAGACGGGACGTTCCGTCCCGGAATGCGCCTCGTTGAAAGCACGTCCGGCAATCTCGGCATCGCTCTTGCGATGGCGGCCGGGCTGCACGATCTGTCCTTCACCGCGGTCGTCGACCCGAAGACCTCACCGACCAATCTGCGGTTGCTGGAACTCTTCGGCGCCGAGGTCGAAATGGTCACCGAGCCGGATGAGGCAGGCGGCTACCTGCACACGCGTGTTCGCCGAGCCCGCGAACTGGTGGAGACGACCCCGAATGCGGTGCAGATCAACCAGTACGCCAACGAACTGAACTGGCGCGCCTACCACGAGACAGCGGGCGAGGAAATCCTGCGTGCCGTGGACGGTCCCCTCGACTATCTCGTGGCAGCTGTGTCCACGACCGGCTCAATCCAGGGCATTGCCCGTCGTCTGCGCCAGGAGCACCCGAAGCTGAAGGTCGTCGCGGTCGACGCCGTCGGCTCGGTCATCTTCGGCGCGCCTTCCGCGCCCCGCCAGATTCCGGGCTTCGGCGCCAGCCGGGTGCCTGAGATCTTCGACCCTGAGGAGATCGATGACGTCTTGCACGTTGCCGACGCGGAGTCCGCGGCTGGATGTCGTCGTCTGCTGTCGGAAGAGAAGATCTTCGCCGGCGGTTCCTCGGGTGCGGTGATCGCCGGGATCGAACACCTCGTTACTCGGCTCGACAGCCCAGCTCGCATCGTGAGCGTGTTGCCCGACCGGGGTGAGCGTTACCTCGACCTGGTCTACAACGACGAGTGGGTCGCGAACCTGCCCGACCCGTGGCAGGAACCGCAAGAGGCGGTGAAACCGTGACCCGGACGCTTCGGACGCAGGCTCGAGACCAGCAGCCTCACCGCCGCGGCGAGTCGTCGAGGGGGTCGGGCAAGAATCTGGTGCTGCTATGGGCGGGGCAGTTCGTCAACACCGCCGGCCTGATGATGCTGGTACCGATCATGCCCTTCTACCTCGAACAGATCGGCACCAACAGCACCACCGAAACCCAAACCTGGGCGGGAGTGGCCATCGCCGCCCCCGCCCTAGCCCTCACCATCGCCACACCACTCTGGGGCCGACTCGGCGACCGAATCGGCCGCAAATGGATGGTCGTACGCGCCCTGGTCGGACTCGCAGTGGCCATGCTCGTCATGGCCACCGCCACCACCCCACTACTCCTCGTCGCCGGACGCCTCCTCCAAGGCACCCTCGGCGGCGTCGTCGAAGCCGCCGCAGCCTTCGCCGGATCAACCGGATCCGACAAAAAACGCGGCTCATCCCTCGGCAAATCCTTCAGCGCCACCGCAGCCGGAGCACTCGCCGGCCCCATCGCCGGCGGACTCCTCATCGGCACCGGCGGACTACCCCAACTCATGATCACCATCGCCGGCACCGCAACACTACTAGCCATCGCATGCGCAATCGGCCTACACGAACCCGAGCGCGATACTCCCAACAACGTCGACACGTCCGCAAAGAACGACAGGAAACGCCCGTCGGTCATGCAGGTTCCGGGTGCGGCGTTGCTCGCGGTTGCCGCAATCGGTGCCTACTTCGGCGTCTACGGGCTCATCCCTGTCTACGCCGAGCAGGTGGAGCGAGTCGTCGCGGACCACGCCGCGGCAAGCCTGTGGGTTGGTGTGCTCCATGCGGTGATGTGGGGCGCGACCTTGATCGGATCATTCTGGTGGGGCAAGCACAACGACCTCACGCAGCGCCCGATGCGCACGTTCGCGGTCGCCGCTGGTGGTTGCGCCGCGAGCATCGCGATCGTCGCGCTCCCACTGGACCCGTTCGGAATGATCCCGTTCCGCCTGGTTCAGGGCTTCTCCTTCGCTGCGCTCGCCCAGTCCCTGTTCCTGCACTTCAGCAAGCACGCGCCTGGCACGCAGAAGAGCTCATTCGTCAGCACGGCCAACAGCTACCTGCTCGTCGGCCAATCTGTCGGTCCGCTGCTAGCCGGTCCAATGGTTGGGATCATGCCCGTGCCCAGCGTCATTCTGGTCATGGCGACAGCGTGCGCACTCGGTTTCTTCCTCGCCCTCGGGCCCGCGCGGGCTGAGAAGCACAGGCTGGCCGAAGACGATGTGCACGGGGACGACCACCAAGACGGCGACCAGCCAGGTACCGAGACCACCGCTCCATTCCCTGCCCTCAGGACGCCACGCAACGGTGTCGGCGTCGTGCCCTTCCGTGGCTGGCGCATCACCACACGCCACCTCGATTCCCTTGCGTCCCAATATGCGACCTTGTCGGGCAAGAACAGCGGAACGCCTGCTGGGCTTGACCACACCTTCCGCGCGTGGCAGCGGAGTGGTGCGGTCATCCAGGATCGTCGCCCGGCCTTTTACGTCTACGAACAATCCGGACCGCACGGGTCTGTTCGCGGCATCCTGGCCGCGGTGCACCTCGACAGTGGTCTTCTCCCCCACGAGGACGTCATCCCGGAGCGGGTTGACAGCCTCATCGAGGTACTGCAGGGCGGGCAGGTCAACCCCGAGCCGGTCCTACTCGGTTTCTCGGGCGATGGGCGGACGACCAAACGCATCGCAGATGCCACGCAGGAAGCACCTGTCACGGAGGTGCTGGCCAACGACGGACAGTCGCATCGGCTTTGGCGCATCACCGACTACGCCGACCAGGACGAAATCATCGACGAGCTCGATGCTCGCGCGGCATACATCGCCGACGGCCACCACCGCCACGCTGCCACCAGACAGCTGCGGCGCTCGATCTACGCGGAAGGCCACGGGCCAGGCCCGTGGGATTTTCTGCCAGGTCTCCTCGTCGACGTCAAGGCCAGTCCGCTGCGCCTCGCGCCGATCCACCGGGTACTACCCTTCGCTGACCCGCAACTGGCGCTCAAGGCATCGCGCACCAGGTTTCGGGTACAACCATTACGTGGTGAGCTCCCACATTGGGCTACAGTTCTCAAACACCACGCACGTAGAGGCCCGGCCTTCGTACTCGCGACCCCGCAAGGGGGGTTCTTGGTGAGCGATCCTGAGCCGGGATTCCTGGATGCGGCGATGCGCGACACCCAACCCGCAATCCGCAACATGCACGTTGCGGTCCTGCACACAGCTCTGATAGATCAGCTGTGGCAGATTCACGATTCACCAGAAGACATCCGCTACGAGCAGAATGCAGTCGAGGCAGTACGACAGGTACGCCGCAACGGCGGTGTCGCGGTGCTCACGAATCCTCCTGCGCAGGAGGATCTCGTGAAGGCAGCCGCGGCAGGAGTGCGTTTACCCCGCAAGTCCACGTCCTTCGGCCCGAAGCCTCACCCTGGCCTCATTTTCCGGACTCTCGAGGAACCCGTGAGCCAGTTCCGGAAGCTCACGTGAGGTAGTCCTTCAGGGAATCTGGAAGATATCCACAGGACACCCCGACTGGCCTCCTAGGTTCGCTGGGAGGCCAGTCGACGACCTCGGCAGTCGAGATTTCTTTACTGTCGCCGTTGTGTTGCTGCGTCGAACTCCTGCCGCAGGAAAGGAGTGTGAAGACCTCGCTACCGAAACATCCCGAAAAGTACCGTGTCCCAGCACGTTAGCTGCCAGGTTCGCTGCGGCTCCTGAGCGGCCTCGTCAGTGGTGGTATTTGTGCACGACCGCGTGCCCTTTGCCCCGGGCGATCAACATCCGGTTGACCGGGACCGTCAGCACGAATGCGATCAGCAGCGAGACCGCCAGGGCACCCCAGAACAGCGCGCTGTCCAGCCCAGCATCCATCGCGCCGGGAATGACCACCATGATGAGGTTGTCCACGATCTCCATCACGGTGATCGACAGGGTGTCGGCAGCGAGCGCGACACCGAGCGCCGCGCCGAAGGCCAGCCCGGAGCGCAACACGGGCAGGATGGTCAGGCTGTAGCCGAAGAAGAACGCCAGCACGATCGCCACCACGATGGTCACGGCGTTCGACAGGCCCAACGCCGTGCCGATCACCATGCCCAGCACCTCGCCGATCGCACACCCGGTCAAGCAGTGCGCGGTGGCCGACACTGCCGAGCGGGTCAGCGCGCGACCTTCCAGCGGTCGGTGATCGTGCTCTTCCTCATGCCCCTCGTGCACGCGGTCATGATGGAACTGGTCGCGGCTTTGCATGTGATCGTCCATGACTTCTCCCCGGTGAAGAAAACGCCCAACAAGTAGGAGGCGGATTCGCATCCGCTTGCGCCGCTGCACTCTGCGTACCCCGTGGGGGTAGACGCAGAGGCCCGACGATAACGTATCGGCCCCGCCGGGCCCCACAAGCGATGTGTGCCGCCCGGACTGAAGCGCGAGGCACGCTAACGCTTCGCTGCCCTGAGACCTTGACCTCGGCCTCCTTGTCATTACTGGCAGTCACCTCAGCGAGACAGTGCCTCAGGTGCACATCCAGGCGACCGATCGACACGACCTTGAGCGTCCGCAACACGGCGGACACCTGGGCGAGGACATCGATGCAGTACTTGTCCTCCTCGACCATGCGGTCGACGCCTCGGACCGGCCCTTAAGGTGCCCCGGAGGTGTTGGAGCCGCCTCCGGGTTGCCGTGCACTGCTGTGACTCCCATCAGTCGCCCGCCTCGACGCAAATACCCCCTGAGGGTAGGATGGCCACTGTGTTCACGCATCACGTCCACATGAGCCGTCCGGCGCCGGATCGCCGTGGCCTCCCGCACGCCAGCACAACCGCAGCCGAATAGTCGTTTATCGTGAACCTCGTGAGCACGCACGCAAGCCGTCGAGCCCTGCTGTGGGCGCTGCTCTGCGGGCTGCTCCTCGGTTTGCTCGGAATGCACCACCTCAGCGCGAACGGCGCGGCCGGCACGCACGCCACTACCGCATCGAGCAGCACGACCACATCGGCGGCTGCGCATAGCGAAGACTCTCACCGCAGTGACTGCTGCACCCCCAGGACCAGCATCGGGTCAGAGGTGGCAGAAGGCGGACACGGATCCGACTCCCACAACCTCATGCACCTCTGCCTAGCGGTGCTGTGCGCGATCACCGCACTCACCGGGGCAGTGCTGATCTTCCGCGGCAGCAAGCACCTCCAGGAGCCAGGGACCGGACGCTTCCCGGCACAGGCCTCCCCTCATCGACCGGCGCGGGCGCGCGCGGGCCCGGACTTGCTCTCGTCGATCTGCGTTCTCCGGCTGTGACCGGCAAGCTGCACGGTCTGCAGCGACACCGAAGCACATCCAACCTCAGGTGAACCAGAACGACGAGGAAACACCCATGCGCAAGAAGACCTTGATCGCAACCACCTTTGCCGCTCTGACGGCAGGGGCTGTACTCGCCGGATGCAGCGGCAACACTGGCGGCGGCCACGACATGGGCAACATGGCCCCCTCGACCGCCGCCCCGGCACCCGGCACCGCGCAACAGGGCGACCACAATCAGGCCGACATCACCTTCACCCAGCAGATGATCCCGCACCACGTGGGGGCACTGGACATGGCCAAGATGGTCCAGGGCCGCACATCCAACCCGCAGGTGCTCGACCTCGCCGGCCGCATCGAGCAGGCGCAGGACCCCGAGATCAAGCAGATGACCGGCTGGCTCCAGGCATGGGGAGCACAGACGCCCCCCACCGGCATGCCGGGAATGGACCACGGCTCGATGCCCGGCATGGAGTCCGGCGCGCCGATGCCGGGCATGATGAGCCAGGACGAGATGAACCAGCTCATGGCGGCCAAGGACGGCGAGTTCGACAAGCTGTTCCTCGAGATGATGATCAAACATCACCAGGGCGCCGTCGACATGGCCAAGGTCGAACTGAGCCAGGGCAGCAACGCCGAGGCCAAGGCACTCGCCCAGCGCATCATCGATTCCCAGCAGGCCGAGATCGACGAGATGCACAAGCTGCTCCAGGGATAACGCATGAGGCATGGGGTGGGTTCTCACGCCCACCCCATCCTTGGCGGCTCACATCGGCAACAGGCACAAGGTCTTCAGAACAAGTTGGGCCGATTTAGCCGTCCGAAATCTTGCGACGGCATGATCCCGCCGGCTAAAGGCTCTCCAGACGAGCGCTGCCCGCCGTGTCAGTTCGAGGCCGGCCGTCTCATCGGAGAAGATCCGCATCCTGCGGATTCCACGAGTGCGCGCCACCCACCCGGACCGCACGTGTGGCTCTCCGGAGGCATCGCGCCCAACTACCTCGCAGCAAACCGCCGGCTGGAGGCAACGCATCGTCGCTAGAACAAAGGACTACCGGTTCTGCCACACCGACAGAACCGATCGCGCAGGAACCACATGAAACCTCGACGATCGAGCAACAACCCGCGACGCACGGTGCTGTTTTCGACCACCGCGCTGCTGATCATCGCTGTGGCTGTTGCCACGGTTTGGACCAGCTACAACAGGCATGAACGCGGCCTCGGTAGTCCCGCCACCGAGCCCCTCGGGCACGTGCACGGCCTGGGCGTCGACCCCGCAGATGGAATGCTCTACAGCGCAACCCACTACGGACTGTTCCGCTTGCCCGAAGGAGGCAAGCCCGAGCGAGTCAGTGACCTGCGACAGGACACCATGAGCTTCACTGTCGTCGGGCCCGGCCACTTCCTCGGCAGCGGTCACCCGGATCCCCGCACAGGCGAGGCACAGGCAAACCTCGGGCTGATCGAAAGCACCGACACCGGACGCACCTGGCACCCCCTGTCGTTGTCCGGACAGGTCGACTTCCACAGCCTGGAAGCCAAACACGGGAAGGTCGTCGGGCACAGCAGAACGGCTGGCGCTCTGCTGTCCAGCGAGGATCGGACCTCCTGGGAGCGCTTGGCAACCGCGCCGCTAGCCGACTTCACGGTGAGTCCCGCCTCCCCCGAGGAACTGGTGGCAACCACCGAGCAAGGCCCAATCCGCAGCACCGACGGCGGCCGGAATTTCACCTCGACCCCGAACACACCATTGCTGTACCTCCTCGACTGGTCCAAACCGGATCAGCTCCACGGCTTGGATCCCCGGGGTCGCGCCTTCATGAGCCCCGACGGTGGCACAACGTGGGAAGCACGCGGACAGCTCGGAAGCACCCCGCAGGCCATGACTGTTGACCGCGACCGGTGGTACGTCGCGACTGCGAACGCGGTGCTGGTGTCCTCGGACGGTGGACGCACCTTCACAACGCGAACGCCCTTCACCTGACCGAGCGCCCTGCGCAACACCGCTGCCCGTCATTCCAGACAGCGGTAAGAAACTGCGCCAAGAACACCTCGCGGAACCGGGCGTGTTTCAGGTCCGCAAGGGCGGCGGCCGGGCCGCTCACTGCTTCGTGAGACCGAGTTCGATCGCCCGTTCTGACTGAAGTATCGAGAAGTTGCACGCCCCGGTCCGCGCTGCACCGAAGCGAGCGAACGGCGCCCGTAACCACATTCCCGCGCAACGTCAATCGCCCGACCTTGTCGGCAGCAACGCCTCGGCGACCCGCCACAGCCGCGCGGTGTTGGACGCCTTGACCAGCACGACATCGTCTGCACCAAGTCGCTGATCGAGCACAGCGGTGGCGACGTCGGCATCCGGCACGAGAATTGCGTCCCCGCGGTCCGAACCTTCGCGGCAAGCTGCGAGGTACATGTCCGTCGTTCGATCGCCCACGGCCAGCAGGTGGTTGATACCCAGCGCCATAGCGAGACGTCCGATCTCGGCATGTTCCTCGGCTTCTGTTTCGCCCAGTTCCGTCATCGGACCGAGGACGGCCCAACACCGTCGCGACCTCGCTCCTGCGATAGCGGCGAGGCTCTCCAACGCCGCGCGCACGGACTCGGGATTGGCGTTGTAGGCGTCATTGATCACTGTGACCCCGTCGGCACGGGTATTCACGTCCATGCGGTGCGCGGATCGCCGACGGGCTTGGGACAGCAGCGCAGCAACCTGGTCAACGCCTGCACCCAGCTCAATCCCCACAGCGGCGGCCGCCAGTGCGTTGGCCACCTGGTGCGCGCCATGCAAACGGAGCATAACTGGCGCCTCCCCGGCGGGGCTGACCAGCCGAAACCTGGCTCTCGCCTGATCGTCGAGTATCACGTCGACTCCGCGGATGTCGGCGCTGGCGTGCGTGCCGAAACGCACCACCTTGGCCGATGTCCGCTCGACCATCGCCGCGACCAGCGGGTCGTCCGCATTGAGCACCGCAACACCTCCCATCGCTGCTGGGGGCAGGGCTTCCACCAACTCTCCCTTGGTCTGTGCAATGGCGTCACGGGAGCGGAACGAGCCGAGGTGTGCGCTGCCGACGTTGAGCACCACGCCGACTCGGGGCGGTGCGGTCCGGCAAAGCGCGGCGATATCGCCGGGAGCCGTGGCAGCCAGTTCCAGCACGAGATGGCGGGTCGCCTCGTCGGCGCGCAGCACCGTCCACGGATGGCCGAGTTCGTTGTTGAACGAGCCGGGCGGGGCCACGGTTGTCCCCACTGGTTCCAATACCTGGGCGATCAGGTCTTTCGTGGATGTCTTCCCGCAGGAGCCGGTCACCCCGACTACCTGCATTCGTCCGGAACGACCGAGGTCGGCAACGACGCTGCGGGCCAGGGACGCCAACCCCGCCAGCACCGACGGTGCTTTACCAGGTCCGTCTGTACGTGGAGTGGTGTCGCCATCGAGCGCAGGAACGATCACGGCGGGTGCCGGGACCTCCCGGGTTGCCAGCACGCCGACCGCGCCGGCCCGCATCGCGGCTTCGGCGAAGTCATGCCCGTCGACCCGCTCCCCTGGCACGGCGACGAACAAATCACCGGGGCCGACCTGTCGTGTGTCGAACTCGACGCTGCCGGTCACCACGGGGCTACCGTCGGTGCGGTGAAGACGCCCGCCGATTGCGTCCGCGATCTCCCTCATAGTGCGCTTGATCATCGCCACGCCCCCAGCGCCTCGGAAGATCCCGCCTGCTGTTGTGTGGAGCGCTCTTCCCAGCCCTGGTCCATTAGGGACGACCTGGCAACGTCAACATCGCTGAACCGATGCCGGATCCCCTTGGTCGTCTGGTAGCGCTCGTGGCCACGTCCAGCGATAAGCACGACGTCATCGGTTTCGGCACGCCTGATCGCCGCGCCGATCGCCTGCTTGCGATCTGGCTCAACCTCGACCTCCGCTCCCTCACAACCGATCGTGCCGGTGAGCATCTGCGCGATGATCTCCTCAGGGTCCTCTTCGTAGGGATCATCGGCGGTGAAGAGCACGGTATCCGCCGCTAGAGCCACACGTCCCATATCAGGCCGGTTGAACCGGTCTCGATTCCCCGCGCACCCCACGACCAAGTGGACTCGACCGCCTGTGCTCGCCGCACGGGCGGACGCGAGCACTTCGGCCAATGCCGCCGGTGTGTGCGCGAAGTCCACCACCACCAGGAACGGCTGGCCGTTGTCCACGTGTTCGAACCGGCCGGGCGGCGGAGCGGCCTCGAGGCCTGCAACCACATCGTCTCGGGATGCATCCATCAGACGAGCCGTGGCATAGGCAACTGCCAGGTTCGTGACGTGACCTCCGCCGGCGATGGAGATGGCCAGTTCCACTGGTTGGTCCCCCTCGTGCACGGTCAGACGCGCCCCGTCGAGGGCAGAAGTGGACACATCAATTCGCACGTCCGCCTTCGAGTTGTGCCCTACGGTCACAGTCGGCACCTGCGACTGAGCCGCTAACCGTTGCCCCCAGGGATCATCGATGTTGACCACCGCCTTGCGGCAGCGGTCCGGGGTGAACAACGCCGCCTTCGTCGCGTAGTACTGCTCCACAGTGCCGTGGTAGTCTAGGTGCTCCGAACTGAGATTCGTGAACACAGCGACCTCGGCCATCACGGGATCAATTCGGTGCTGGTCGATCGCGTGCGAAGACACCTCCATAGCTGCCACCTGAACGCCAGCCGCACGCATGCGGCATAACGTCCGATGCAGTTCCGCGGCATCCGGAGTGGTCAACGTCGCCGGGCTCCGCCACCCTGGGGCACGCGTTTCGACCGTGGACATCAGGCCGGTGCGATAGCCTGCTGCGGCTAGCGCCGCTTCGACCAGGTGAACCGTGGTCGTCTTGCCGTTTGTTCCGGTCACCGAGGCGATCCTGAGCTCATCTGCCGGGTGTCCGTGCACCGCCGCAGCAACCGGCCCCACCGCCGACCGCACCGACGGCACCCGCACTTGGGGAACGGGCACGTCGGCAAAGCGTTTCACCAGCAAAGCACTGGCGCCAGCGGCCGCTGCCTCGCCCACAAAGGCATGCCCATCCTGCCGGGTTCCTGGCACAGCGCAGAACAGACCACCACGTCGTACAAGCCTGCTGTCACCGCTGACATCAACGACATCGGCATCGCCGCGCAGTTCGAACTCAGGAAGTCCCCGCACGGCCATCGACAAGCTGACCCCGCCGTGTTGGCAACCGCATTCCATTCGCCACCACCATGAACTTCCCGGACGACCACACTTGTTGCTTCAACCGACATGGCTACATCCGCCTGGTACCTGCTGGGCGCGACGCTCGCTGCCCACCGGCACGAGGAACAGTGTGGGTCTCCTGCCGCTGAGCCGCGAATCGCAGTGCGGCAACAGCAGCCGAGTCCAACCCATCCAGAAACCGGCGCGGGCTCGAGCCGCCGCCGATCTGGGCAAGGTGAACACCGATCGAACATAACGACTCTAGATCGTACTATGTTTGATCGTAGACTGAAGCAGGCTCCCGTCCCCGACTCAGAAGGCGCTGACGAGATGGACACGGCCTCAGCGTTGGCCCCGGTATGACGACGTTCGTAGCGACAACCGCTGCTCGAGCTTGTCAGATCGAGTGTTGATCCAGATATCTTCGCCGACCTCCGTGGCGCACACCCTCTACGACGATGGCAGGGTAGTATTTGAACCGTGGGACGCCCGGCAGGCACGTCTGATCTCGGATCGCTTGAGGCAGAGGTCATGGCCGTGCTGTGGCAGGCTGATTCGGCAATGCGAGTTCGCGAGGTACTGGCCGAGCTCAATAGCGGTCGTGATCCGGCGCTGGCCTACACCACGGTCATGACTGTGCTCTCACGGCTGGCCAAGCGAGGAGTAGCACAGCGGGAGCGGGCTGGCCGCGGGTACGCCTACCTACCAGCTGTTGGCAGCGCCGCTGAGATCGGGGTACGACGCCTGCTCAACGACTACGGCGAAGCAGCCCTCGTGTCCTTCGTCGACCACGTCAGCGAAGATGAGCACCTGCGGGCACGGCTACGTCGCCTGGTCGACGAGCAATGAAGGCGGACCGTCCACTGTGGGCACTGGTGGTCGCGACGACGGCCACCTATCCCGCGCTCTGCCTATCCTGGTGCTTGATCGCGGCTTTCACGATCAACCCCGACGCCCGCGCCCTCGGTATCGCGGGCCATCCCGGCGCGCTTTCCTCGATCCTGCTGGTCCTCTCCGGCACGGTTGCGGTCGGCAACTCAGTGCGTGCCGTGGCGCTCGGACTGCTGCAGACCCACCGGTTCCATGCCTTGGTCGCTCGCCGGCGAGTATCGACGCCCGCCTCCGTCCACGCTGTCGTGACCGAACTCAGGCAGCTTGAACGGGTCACAGTGGTAGACACTCAGGAGCAGGTAGCTGTAACCATCGGACTCCTACGACCTTCGATTGTGATCAGCACCGGCCTGGCAGAGAGCTTGAACGATGCTGAGCTACACGCGGTGTTGGCCCACGAACAAGCGCACGTGCAACGGAGAGATCCATTGCGCGCGCTGCTCGGACGATTGCTCGCTGCCCACCTGTGGTTCATGCCAGCAGCCCAGGACATGCGGTCCCGTGCCCGGCGCGACTACGAACTGGCAGCCGATCGCCATGCGGTGAACGTTTGCGGACGATCGGCACTCGCGGGGGCGCTACTGCGCGTGTTGTCTCCAGTCGCGAAACCCGAGTTCGTGGCCCCGTTCGCGGAACCCGGCCTACTGGACGCACGGATCGCTCAGCTTGAATCCGGTCAGGCACCGCGGCGGGCACCGATTTCACCGCTTCGCTCGGCGTGGACCGCGGTGGGAGTGCTCGCCTTCATGACCGCAGTCGTCGGGTCGTGCCTGTTCATACCTCACGTTTGCCCAACGCAATGACGGAGCGTCGGGCCTCGTAAGGATCCGAGTGGCAGATGCCGCGCCACTCGAAGAGCTCATCCGAGGCTGTCCGCCGTCATTACAGCGTCGGCGTGGGATCACGACCATCCGCAACCGACCGAAGCACGCATCCAGGAATCAATCAGGAAACTCCTGGACCATCAGGGATCGGCTTGCGAGCGACCATCCTTTCGACGATGCCCAGCTTGAACCGCTCGTGCTCCTCGATGAGGAAGCCGGCTGCCCGCACGTATCGGATGGGGCGACGACGGAAGTTTTCCCCAGCTGTCGGGACGGTCACCAGATCCAGCATCCGTTGCACGATCCGCGCCGACCAGGAGGTGCTGATGACGTGGTCTGCAAGCAGCAACTGACCACCGGGCTTCAGAACGCGCTTCATCTCGTCGACCACCCCGCGGTCATCCGGAACCGCGCAGAGGGAGAAGGTGCAGACCACGGTGTCGAATGACTCGTCCGCGAACTCCAGCTGCTGCGCGTTGCCAACGCTCAGCTCAACCACGCGACCGGTGGCATCCGCTCGACGACGCGCGAGGTCCAGCATGCGCGAGCTCAGGTCGATGCCCGTCAACCGCGTCTCGTCCGGATACCAATCGAGGTTCAACCCGGTACCCACAGCTACCTCGAGCACCTCGCCCCTAGCCTGACGGCACACCCACTTTCTGGTGTCACCGAAGAACTTGCGCTCCATGAACCCCATCTGCTTGTCATAGCTGCGAGAATGCTTGTCCCAATGCCGCCGCCGCAGTTCGAGGTCCTTCGATTCTGCCGACACTACGTCCACCGTCCCTGCTCGATCCGATGACCTCCAAGACTACTACTAAATATAGTAGGTTTCTTGGCTGTTGACCACGCCGCCATCGCAGTCGGAGTCGGCGATCTGACCCTCACCAGGGGGCAGCTTGCGAAGCCGCGGTCGACACCATCCCGCTCGCCGAATCACGCCGCCACGGGAAACCCGATCTGGGCCTTTGCCGACAACCTCGCCAGACTGCCGCCGACTTCGGCCGGGCGGCTCAATCCACTGATGCCGACCGGCAATGACCCTCGGCAACATGCTCCCCGTGCCCAACAGCCTGCACCTGCGGCTGTTGGGCGGCGGCACAGCGCGAGATCGGAATCAGCTGTCCAGCATGCCGAAGGCCCGCCGAAGTTCGGCGGGCCTTCAACTGCTCTTCAGTAGATGCTGTCGATCAGACGGCATACCCCTTGGTCTGGATCAGTGACGCGAGCTGATCGAGGCTCAGCCAGTGCTCCGTGATTCCGCTGAATCGCGCCGAATCGGAAATGTGCACTGTCTGGTTCTCCGCGTTGTAACCGATGACCGACACGTAGTGGTAGATCGTCTGGTCCGCAGGATATCCAGGCGGCTGGTTGTCAGGCGTCGCGACGATGTTGGCCACCGTCGCCTTGCCGGCATCAACGTTGCGGATGACGTCAGACCACAACTCGTTCTTCATCTCAGGAGTGATCGGACGGCCAGCCCACTCCTTGACCACGTAGGGCGCGCGGTTCCCGGCGAGCCGCTTGTTGAGCACATCGATGAACTGACTGATGTGATCGGTGCCGTTCTCGGTGGTACCGAGTTCGGTGGCCAGCGCGGCCTGACTCGGCAGATCCTTCGTCATGGCGGACAGGGCGATGCGCGCCGCAGCGGGACCACACCAGTATCCGGTTTCCTGCGCTTGGTAGTCGACGGCGAGCGACTTGGTGACGGCTTGCGGGCGGACCTCGGGAGCGCTCGGCACCACCGCTGCCGGAGCAGCAGCAGGCCCAGGAGGTAGCGCCGGAGCCGGAGCTGCTTGGGCGGCAGGCAAGACCTGCGAGGAGACCGGGGCAGGCTCTGGATCCGCGCCCGCTACTACTGGGTAACCAATCGCCACGACGGCGGTGCCGACGATGGCCGCGCTGAGAGCCTTGCCTGACACCTTGCTGCTACGGGCGTCACCACCCGAGTGTGAGCTGAGCTTTTGAGTGAGTGCGCGGACTGCCGCATTCGGGGCCTGGCCGTCCGTCTTTCGATGCTTGTACACGTGCGCCTTCCGGAGTCGGGGAAAGATCCGGCCACCACCGCCGGGGATGCGGCGGCCTCTCGAGCGAGGCGTCGTGACCAAATCGTGATGTAGCACCACCAACGTAACTGACGGTTATGAATACTTCAACGTGTCACCCGTTCAGGTCATCGAATTTCTTCTCGTTGACTCCGCGGAGTAGTGCCGATGTGGGGGGCGTCACCTGCGCTTGGTGATCACTTTCGGTATGTCATGCTGGCGGCAGCCGGGCTCCACTGGAGCGATCGTGGTAGTCACATTCGCTGAATCCGCGCCCCAGCAAGGATTTCCAGTCTCGGCGCACACGACCGCGAATGCGCACGCGAGGCGGGCGGCCTGCTGGTCGCAGATGGCCCGCTTCCGGAAGGGCTTCTCAAGCGGTCATTCAGGTCTCAGCGCGCCGGTAATCTCGGCAGGCGGGTGACCAGGGAGGAGGCTCCCGTCAGCTTCATAGTTAATCAACATCGCACGAGCTCCCCCCGGCACAACGCTCCGTGCCCAACCGCCCGCCCCACCGTCATCACCGCAAAATTGTCGGTGCGGAGTCGCACGGTCAAGCTGATCGTCGGAGTGCCGTAGGCCCCAGGTGCCTGTGGTTCTGTTCGGGTTCCGGTCCGGAGGTCTGTGCTGTTGGCGAGTTGGAATGCCTAATCGAACGCGTTTCCGGGTTCTGTGTTGCCGGGACGAGGGCTCCAGCGAGAGAAATCACTTTGCACGACGAGCAGCAAGGCAAGCCCGAACACCAAGAGGCCATGCGAGACGAGTCGGCTGATCGGGACGTTACCGTTGATGAGTTCGGGGATGCTGAATCCGCTCAACACGGTGAGAAATGCGGCCAGCACGGGCAGTAATCCGGAGCTCGCGCGGACTCGCCACGCGGTCCAGAGCATGCCCAGGCCGAGTGCCAGGTTCCATGCGCTGCTTTCATTGAACAGATGCCTGGCCATGAGGTGATCATATTCAGCGTGGCCGACTCCGAACATTTGCGCGCTCCCCAGCGCGATCTGGCCCAGTGCGACGCTGGCGAGCAGGATCCGGGGCCACCTGCGCAGGAAGCGGTCACGCAAGGGCAGTACGGCGTTGAGCACGGGCACGGTGAGGTCTGGTGTCGGTTCGACGGCACGCACCCGCAGCGCCCGGGTCAGTTCGGTGGCGCGGTGCTGCCAGAATCGGCAATCGGCGCACTCCGCGAGATGCCCCACGAGCTGTTCGTCTGGCAGCGGCGGCGCCTCGCCGTCCAGTCGTGCTGACAGCGCCTCGCGGCAGGTGTAACAGTCCACGTTCACACTCTCGCCTGAGAACTGGGAGAAGTTCCAGCCTTCTCTCCATCACGGCTGAAGCCGCCTGACAGGTATAGCCGCCGAGGTGCCGGAACACTGCGGATCATTTCGAGGCCCACATCACTCCGTTCCGAGCACTAAGCTTGGATCCACCGGTGGTCCAGGCTAAGCATGCTTGTAGGGCCCTGGCCGACTCAGATGGGAAGCGTGAACCCGGCGATCGGGCCACGCAACAAGGAGATCAACTCGCCCCACATGCCCGTCACCAACGCGAGACCGATCATGATCAAGAAGGCGCCACCGACCTGTTGCACTCGCCGCACGTGCCTGCGCAGCCAGCTCGTCGCACGAACCGCCCACCGTGCCCCGAGCGCGAGCACGATAAACGGCAACCCGAGGCCCAGGCAGTAAGCCGCGATGAGGAGCACACCTCGACCTGCGGCGGGACCGACGTCGGTGCCACTCGCCACCGCGATGACCCCGGTCAGCGTGGGGCCCAGGCATGGCGTCCAGCCCAAGCCGTAGACAGCACCCAGGAGCGGCGCACCCCACAGACCATCCGGCCGCGGCGGGCGTCGGATCTTCACGCTGAACTGAAGTTGCGGTACGAGGCCGAGGAAAACCAGGCCCATCGCAACGGTGATGACGCCGCCGATCCGCTGCAGCAGTTGTTCGTTGGCCAGGACGGCATCCGAGAAGCCGAGGACAGCGACCGTAGTCGCCGCGAACACGACCGTGAATCCCAACACGAACAACAACGCGGCGCCAGCTACTCGCCACCGCCCCTGCACCGGGTGCCGCTCCCGGTCGGCCAGGTCGATTGGCGGCGACTGGGCTCCCACCAGTCCCGCGAGGTAAGCGAGGTAACCCGGCACCAGCGGTAGGCAGCACGGGGAAGCGAAGGATACGGCCCCCGCAGTGACAGCCAGCAGGGCAGCCAGCAGCAGAGGCCCCGAGATTGCCAGGTCGGTCAGGTTCACGGCCGTCCTCCTGTCGATCCGTCCGGTTCGGCCGCGATCCGTTGGACGATTGGCAGCAGTTCGGAGTCGAGGATCTGCGTCAGATAGATAGCTGCGACGCGGTGCTGCCGGTCGAGCACGATCGTGGACGGCACCACACTGCGTGGATACCCCTTGAGCGCCATCAACGACCGGCCCGATGGATCGTAGATCGAGGGATACGTGATGCCGCGGTTGCGCACGAAGTCAACTGGCCCGCTGCGCATCCCGTCCCGTACATCGATCCCGAGGAACTCGACTCCGGAGCCCTTGGTCTGGTCGTAAACACGTTGCAAGTGCGGCATCTCACTCCGGCATGGTCCGCACCAGGAACCCCACACGTTAATTACGACGACTTTGCCCGCGAACTCGGAGAGCGAACGCTGCTTACCCGGTTCGAGCAGGTCTTCACCGGCCAAAGCGGAGACGGTTCCTCGTGACCCGGGTGGATCGTAGAAGATCTTGGTCTGACCCCCTGGCGAAACGAAGGTGAACCCACTTGCCTGCCCGGAGTCCGCACCAGAACCGCAACCCGCCAGCAAGAGGAGAGCAACGACGCCAAGGAGGGACCACGAACGCCTCGCACGCATTTTTCGCAGCACCGCACCCTTTCGTCACACCCAACCCTGGACTACTAGGCAGGGTAGTTTGAAGCGATGAGGATGCTTCTTCGGGGTATCCCGTTCCGGTACAACAAGATCGCCAGCGCCTCCCTGATCTCAGCGCGGCGAGGTTGCGAGCTCTCGTTCAATGGCAGCCCTGAGCGTCTCGTACGTCGGCATCGCGGACAGGTGGCGCCCGTTTACGAAAAACGTTGGGGTGCCTTCAACTCCGATGTTGATGCCCTCGCGGAAGTCTGCCTGGACGCGCTCGGCGGTCGTTGGGGCGTCGAGCGCTGCTTCGAATGTCGCGACGTCGAGTCCGAGCTCACGAGCGAATCCGACGAATGTCGCACGATGATCGACTTGCTGGTCGCCCCACTGCGCCTGCGTCTCGTACATCTTCCGATACATTTCTTCGAGCTTTCCCTGCTGCCCCGCAGCCTCGACGGACCGCGCCGCGAGATCGGAGTTGCGGTGGCTGGGGATCGGGAAGTAGCGCATCACGAAGGTGACCCGCCCGGCGTACTCCTGGCGAAGTTGTTCCACGACCGGGAAGGCAGCCCTGCACGCTTCACACTCGAGATCGAGGAACTCGACAACGGTAACCGCACCATCGGGCGCGGTCGAAAGCTTGTGACTGTCCGGGCGAACCAACACCTCGGCCGGCACCGGAGCTGACGGCGCGGGCTCAGCAACCTGCCCAGAGGGCCCACTGGGACGAGTGGCAACCAACAGCACCGCCACCACGATCGTGGCGACGGTCGCCACTAACACACTGAGTTTCAAGTTTGTCGTCACGTGCTCACACCCATTCCGCCGTACCAAATCCTGGACAAAACGGTAACGGACGACAAACCAGGCCAAGTGGGGGGCTCCACAAGAGGACCTCGCCGCTTCGAATTAGCCGGGAGTTGGGCTACAGCGGACAGCCTCAACGACAAGGGTCTGCAACAGCCGCCCATGACGACGCGCACTACCTTCCTCTACCGGGCAAACGAGAAACTTCCGACGAATGTGACTGCCAGAACATGATGGAGAATTATTGAATTGCCACTGGCCCGGGACACCTTCATTCACAGGTCGTTCTCAGCTGCACAACCAGCATTGACAAGACGTTATCTGCTAGCTGACAAGCAAACTGCAGCGCAGATAGCCGTCTAAACCTCTGCTCGCGGTCTAGGCGGCGGCCTCGCCGGGTCGGCGGCATGCGTCAGCTGTCAAGGCGCCGCGATCAGTTCGGCATCGGTAGTGGGCGAGCTCCGCGCGTCGCGAGCATCTGGGTCATGACGTCGATCTCGGAGCTCTGCGCGTTCAACATCTGTTGAGCCAGGTTGCGCACCTGGGGCTGGTCAGCGCGATCCACGGCCTCACGCATCATAGGCGCTCCTCCCTGGTGGTGACGAATCATGAGCTGGAGGAAGTAGGTGTCGAATTCGGGCTCGGCCAAAGCACGTAGCTTCGCCAGGTCCTCAGCAGACGCCATGCCGGGCATCATGGCGGGAGCCTTCGCACCCTGACCGTGCTGCTCGTGCGATGCATCTTGACGCATCCAGGTCATGTATGCGCCAGGCGGGAGGTCAGGCTGGTTCCACAAGCTCAGCCAGCCTTTCATCCGGCCGGCCTGCTCCAGCTGGGATGTTTCGATGTCGAAGGCCAACTGCCTCACGGCCGGATCTCTGCTCGTTTCGCGCGCGATGTTGGCCATCTGCACGCCTTGCAGGTGATGCACGCTCATGTCCTGGGCGAAGCCGACGTCCACCGAGCCGGAGGCCTTCGTCTCCTCCCGGTCAGGTGTCGCGAGGAACAACACGGCTGCCGCAACGAGCAGTCCAACGGCAAGCAGCATACCTGCGATGAGGGCGCCCCTCAGCGGACGTGAGGTTGCTTTCCAGGCCATCTCACTCACATCCAGTTGTCTTGACCGAGCTGCTGATCTGCCCGTGATCCCCTGCTAGCGGCCATGGGCACGGCATCCGGGCCGGGCGGATTCGGATCGAAGGATGGCGGCGCGTCGGGGTCGAACTGCCCCGGCCCCAGCGCATCGCACGAGGCGCCGACCTCCGGATGGGTGTACTGGTTTGCGCGAGTGGCTCGGATGAATTGGTCGACCCGCGGGTCAGCGGGACTATCCACCTTGAGCTGACGACCCCACGATTGCAACGAGATCGGCTTGTCCAGGCCCGGGTAGGGCGACATCGTCAGATACTGCTGGCCGTCGACAGCCTTCCGCAGCGCCTCAACCCCAGTAGCATCGACGCGCTCGGGGTTGTAGGTGATCCACACAGCACCGTGCTCGAGTGAGTGGACGAAGTTCTCCGTCCGGACGGGACTGTCATAGACCACGCCGTTGCAGGCGGCCCAGGCTCCGTCGTGCGGACCACCGAACGGCGGGCTCGCCTCGTATTTGACCCGCTGAGCAGGCTGCACGTGTTTGCCTGCCTCGTAGTCCTTGAAGGTGACGCCGGGAATGTTCCGCGCCGGATCACGATTCGAGTCCGAGGGCGTCCACGGGGCGACCGCTGCCTCGCGCTCAGTGTTCGCCGAATACCGCATGTAGACATACCCGAAGATACCGCCGGCGAATACCACGACGACCGTAACCGCTGCGATCATGATCCAGGGAACGGAACTGCCCCGCGCCGCTGCGACGCTGTTCTTACCGGGCTGCTTCTTGCTCGCCATCCTCGTCCGCCTCGAGTTCGTCGGTTACTAGCATCGATAGTACGTATCCCGGAGGCCGGACTCTACTCGGATTGCCCGGGCTCACCGCAACAGGGACCTCAGGAGGAACAGGCCGCAGCAATGGCGCCCGAGGAAATGAGGCCGCCCGGCGCTGGACCGCCCCTAACGAGTTCACACGACGATCCGATGAGCGCCGATATAGTGCCCGTCGCCCTTCGCTGACCACGACCACCAGCTGTCCCTCGGTCCCTCGGTCGGCGCGTCAATCATCTTCCCGCCACCGACCTGCATACCAACGTGGTGGATCGTGGATGGGTCGCCGCTGCCGTCGTCGAAGAAGATCAGATCTCCGGGTTGCAACTGGTCCTTCGGTACCGCTCTACCGGCACCCCACTGCGCCCTGCTGTTGCCCGGGATGGTGATCCCGGGCTGCTTGTGTGCCCAGTTGGTCAGGCCGGAGCAATCGAACGTCGCTGGCCCCTTGGAGCCCCACACGTACTCCGACCCCGTTTGGACGGGGCTGCCTGCAGGGCAGGGTTCGCCGCACCGGGCGGGCCCTAGGTAGCTGCCGGAATCGACCGGCCCACGCAACCCGGCCTTTTCATCGGAGCTCAACTCGCCCATCTCCTCGCGCAAGTCCTCGACCTGGCTTCCCAGGTCCTTCTTGCGCTGACGCACGTCAGCAAGGAGCTTGGCTGCCGTATTAGCTTGGCTGCGTCGAGCTCAGCCTGTTTCTTGGTGAGTCCATCTTGGGCGACGAGGACATCCTCATTCGCCTTGCTCGAATCTTCGCTCAGCTATTTGTAGCTCCGCATCGCGTCGGAACCACTCAACGGGTCCGACGGTTGCGCGAGCGCGGGTGCAGTCACCGCGACAGCCGCCACAGTCACCACAGAGGCCGAGATCGCACTCCGCAACGAACGCTTCACCTGACGTAAGGTCACGTTGGACCGTTCTCCCTCGTCTTCATGAGCTCCTACTGACGGTCAGACCAGTGCAGCAGGCCCCTCGCCGCCCCAGCGGCTCACCTTCGCGCAGTCAACGCAAGCTCCCCGCAGCTCGGACGGGAAACCTGCTCGACCCGGGATTAGCTTTCTACTAGACGCAGTAGTACACCCTTACGATGACCGGTAGTAGTTCATCTATAGTGTGGCTACAGCAGCGCTGGGCGCACTGCTCGGTTGCTTGAGCGGCCGGCTCATAGTCAGGAGGCAACGTTGACAACGGTGGCGTCACAACCGGCCCCGACCCGGCTTTCCCCGAACCGCAAGATGGCTAAGGGGTCGTTCCTGGCGCGGATGTTCCGCACGACGGACCACAAGCAGATCGGCATCCTCTACCTGGTCACATCGATGGCGTTCTTCATGGTCGGCGGCCTGATGGCGATGCTGATCCGCGGCGAGCTCGCCAAGCCCGGGCTGCAGTTCATCTCGCAGGAGCAGTACAACCAGCTGTTCACCATGCACGGCACGATCATGCTGCTGCTGTACGCGACCCCGATCCTGTTCGGCTTCGCGAACTACATCCTTCCGCTGCAGATCGGCTCGCCGGACGTCGCGTTCCCGCGGCTGAACGCCCTGAGCTACTGGCTCTACCTGTTCGGCGGCATCACCGTCGTGGCCGGATTCCTGACCCCGGGTGGAGCTGCCGACTTCGGATGGTTCGCCTACACCCCGCTGTCGAGCGCGATCTATTCGCCCGGCGCGGGAGCTGACCTGTGGATCTCAGGTCTGCTCGTCAGCGGCCTTGGCACGATCCTCGGAGCCGTGAACATGATCACCACCGTGGTCTGCCTGCGCGCGCCGGGCATGACGATGTTCCGGATGCCGATCTTCACCTGGAACATCCTCGTCACCAGCGTGCTGATCCTGATGGCGTTCCCGATCCTGACCGCCGCGCTGCTCGGGCTCATGGCCGACCGCCACCTGGGCGCCCACGTCTTCGACCCGGCCAACGGCGGCGTCATCCTCTGGCAGCACCTGTTCTGGTTCTTCGGCCACCCCGAGGTCTACATCGTCGCGCTGCCGTTCTTCGGCATCGTCTCGGAGATCTTCCCGGTGTTCAGCCGCAAGCCGCTGTTCGGGTACACGGGCCTGGTCTACGCGACGCTGGGCATCGCCGCGCTGTCCGTCGTCGTGTGGGCGCACCACATGTACGCCACCGGCGCCGTCATGCTGCCGTTCTTCGCGTTCACCACATTCCTGATCGCGATCCCGACCGGCGTGAAGTTCTTCAACTGGATCGGCACCATGTGGAAGGGGCAGCTGACCTTCGAAACGCCGATGATCTTCAGCGTCGGCTTCCTGGTCACCTTCCTCTTCGGCGGTCTCACCGGTGTCCTGCTGGCCATGCCGCCGATCGACTTCATGGTCTCCGACACCTACTTCGTGGTCGCGCACTTCCACTACGTGCTCTACGGCACGATCGTGTTCGCCACCTTCGCCGGCATCTACTTCTGGTTCCCGAAGATGACGGGCCGGATGATGGACGAGCGGCTCGGCAAGCTGCACTTCTGGCTGACCTTCATCGGCTTCCACGCCACGTTCCTGGTCCAGCACTGGCTGGGCAACGAGGGCATGCCGCGCCGCTACGCCGACTACCTGGAGTCCGACGGCTTCACCACGCTGAACACGATCTCCACCATCGGCGCGTTCATCCTCGGTGCGTCGATGCTGCCGTTCCTGTGGAACGTCTTCAAGAGCTACCGGTACGGCGAGGTCGCCGAGGTCGACGACCCGTGGGGCTACGGCAACTCCCTGGAGTGGGCGACCTCCTGCCCGCCGCCGCGGCACAACTTCACCGAGCTGCCGCGCATCCGCTCCGAACGTCCGGCGTTCGAGCTGCACTACCCGCACATCTCCGAGCGGATGCGGCTCGAAGCTCACCTGTCCCTCACCGGCAAGACCCTCGCCCACAAACACGGACCGAACAACGAATGATCGTGGAGAAGCCGGCCATGCTGATGTGCGACAGCCCGCGAAGATCGCTGTTCGGCCATGCCTGCGTCGTCATGCGCGGAACCGCTCGGCGGCATCGTGCAGCGCGGCCGCCAACTGATCCACCTGCTCACGAAGAGTGAACAACGCAGGAGTCACACGGACGCAACTTCCCTTGACAGGACCATCCCGCTCAACTGTGAAGATGCGGTATCGATCGAAGAGGTAGTTGCTGATCGCTTCGTTGTCCGCCTTGGAGATCCGTCCCGTAATACGGAAACTCGTGATCGCACTGTACATCGACGGGTCCTCAGGGGTCAGAATCTCTATGTTGTCGATGTCGCTGACGGCTTTGACCCAGCAGTCGCGCAGGTGCTGAAGCCTCGCGTGCTTGACGGTGCTTCCCAACGAGACATGGTGGTCCAAAGCAGACGGCACCGATAGGACACAAGCGACGTCCCGGGTCCCAGAAACGACTCGAGACCGAATATCGTCCGGCGGGTACGACCGGTCGGCGAACGCTGGGTCGATAGCATTCAACCGATGCTGACGAACATAGAGGAATCCGGTTCCCAATGGGGCACCGATCCACTTGTGCAGGGAGAAGCCGACGAAGTCGGCTTCTAGGTCCGCGACCGTGAAGTCAAGTTGCCCCCAGGAATGGGCCGCATCGACGATCACATCGACACCGTGGTCACGTGCCATGCTCACGATCTCGCGAACAGGCAGGACGAGGCCGGTGCGATTGTTCACGTGGCTCAGCAGCAAGAGCTTGACCGCAGGATGGTCGCGAAACGCCGCAGCGTAAGCGTCAAGGACGGCCTGTCGAGTAGCGGGTTCGGGTATCGCGAGGGTCACGACCTTGACACCGCGGCGATCCTTCAACCAGTCCATGGAATTTTGCATATCTGGGTAGTCGAGGTCGGCATACATGACCGCGTCACCTGGGCGTAGTTCGTTGTAGCCACCGATGAGGTTCTGCAATGCTTCGGTCCCGCTCTGGGTCAGGGCGATCTCGCCCTGCTGAGCACCGAGGAGGTCGGCTATCCGTTGCCTGATCTTGTCAGCCTCAGACTTGTAGGTAGTGCGTAGAAGCCGTGAATTACGACTGTTCAGCAGATCGACGTTGCTGTGGAACGTCTGACGGACGGCGTCGGGCATGATCCCGTAATAGCCGTTCTCCAGGTTGATGAAGTCGTTCGTGACGTTGAACTGCTCGGCAACGTTGCGCCAGTAACGCTCGTCCTTTGCGATCTCGCCGGGTGTCTTGTCCTTCGACGGGGCGGGAGCCAAGGGCGATGCTGCACGAACGGGAGAGGCGGCCAGCGCGGGCACCAACGTTCCGATGGCACCGACCATGCTACGTCGTGAAATGGGCATCGATCCTCCGGTTTCAACAGGGCGCGTGGATGGGTCGGCCGAACGCCGCGGAAGCCAGGTTCGGCCGCCAACGAACTGGAGCGTTGACCCCCACCGATGTCCAACTGCTTCCTGGGACATCCGTGGGATCTTCCGAATCGACAAGCGCCACCAGCTGAGTCACATATCGCTGACCATGATCCGGACCCATTCGAACACAGGTCCACTGTAGATCCAATGACAACTCAAACGCGTTGCACCATAAGGACAAGAGTTCGCACGAAAGAAGGACGCGAAGAGCCTGCAGAGCCGACGCTGGCCCCAACCGGCATGTTGGCCACCGTGGGTGCCGATTGCTTCACTGACCGCATCATCAGTACTGGGAAGCTGTCGCTTGCTCTCCTGGCCCTGGCCACGTTCGTTGCGGTTCACGTGATGGTTGCGACCAGCAATGGCTCACCCGCACACACATGCGTCCCAGACTCGGTGGTCTCGGTCGGTGGTGACGACTCGTGCTCCGGCAACGACACCGGACATGGTGAAAACCACGATGACACCGAGCACTGCCCGGGAGACCATCACTGCTGGTCTTCGATGCGTTTTAATGCTGCGTGCGCGGATCTCCCGGTGCAACTGACGGTCAGCGTTGACGCGCCCTCGGTTGCTGCCCAGCTGGCTACGGCGCGGCCTATTCCGCCGATCTCGTATTCCGCCCATCCGGCCAGATCGCTGGGAGGCCGTGAAACCCTCCTCTGTCGAGCACGTCACGAACGTGAATCCCTCGCTTCGTCTCAGCTGAATCAAACTCTTTCTCGGCATGACTTTTGCGCCGTGCGACGAGAACTTTCCGTGTGCCGAAACGCGATCACGAGGGACAATTTCAGGCCGCGTTGTTCGCGGTGTCCGGAATCCTCGCGATCGCAGGACAAGTTCGGATCACTGCTGGGTGTAAGCGGCGATGGGGACCTGACCGTTGCCTCACCGCTGGCCTGCTATTGATGAGCGCGGCCTTCATCCCACCGCTGTTCACCGCCACCGCACCGAGCGCGACCGGGCACACTTCTCTCGGGGACGTCATCGCCCGAGCTGCCCCACTGCTCCTGTCTGCGGCGCTTCTCGCGGTCGGTCAGGTAATTGTGTTTCCCTTCGAGATGGACACGATCGTGACGTTGACAGGAAACCGGCTCGTTGCAACCTATTATTACGGCCTCTACAACACGGTCTGCGGAGTGGGAATCATGCTCGGCAACCTGCTGACACGAAGTGCACTCGATGCCGCCCGAACGTCCGGGGTCGCCATGCTGCCGTGGGTTGCCATGATCGTCATCGGTCTTTTCTGCGCTGCTGGGATCAGCACGCTCGATCGAGCCCAACGCTTGAGCCTCCAACCCGCCGTCGCAGCCGGCTGACAGGAGCAGCTTCTACAACAGACGGAGACGGTGGTGGCCTCTAGCGACGTGGAATCTCTAGAGGCCACACCGTCGCATACCGGCAATCGCCTGCATATCAACCACTTCTTGCTGTCATGCCCTGGCGCGCCTAGGCCGACCTCGGAAGCTGATCAACAACGCAACCACGCCCAACGCCAGCTGCTGCTTCGCGTATTCGTCGGCAGCCGCGAAGATCGATCGGCTCCAGAATCACCCTGCCCAACCCCACCCACTCGCCGCGGTGCCCGGTGTCGGTTCCTTGCACACGGAACCCGCCGTGAGCCAAAAGACGGGTTACCCCAGCAACGCCAGGTCGAGCTTTGCCGAGTGCTACGTCGCCTCAGCCCTTCGTTCGGACCGACGTAGCCAGAGGACGCCACGCCGAGGCAACGGCGCCGAGGCCGAACCACGGCCAGTCATAGCTCACCGGCGTTCTCGGTGCTCGAGCTCGACTGCGTGGCGCATCGTCTTGCGGCCTCGCTTGCGGTCGCCGGCGAGGTCGTAGGCCTGGGCCAAGGCGAACCACCGGCGCCAGTCCTGCGGTGCGGCTTCCAGTTCCGCCTGCTTCTCATCGAACCACGCGTCGGCGATCTCCCGCTCGACCCGGCCTGACGGGCGGCGCGGCAGGCACGAGACGTCCGGCATCGCATTCTCTGCGTAGAGCCGTCGCGCGAGCCGTTCAGTGCTCACACCGAACCGCAACTGGTCAACGACCAGCACGGCACCGAGCACCGGCAGGACGAAAACAGCCAACCCGAGCACGATGAACACCGGGTGCCCACTGCTGATCATGATGACTGCCCGGCCACCCATGAGCACCAGATAAGCCAGCAGCACAACGGCCACCACGAACGCGGACGTCCGCGGCGTCAGCATCCAGGATTGGACTGACGAGCTCACGTGACGACCACCTTCCACATCGACAAGGACGCCGCGAATCGTTGCAGCTCAACCCGGCATCATTACTACGCACTCTAGTACACGACCGACCGCGCGCCGGCCTCCTGCCTTCCAGCAGCGGAACCCGGGGATTCGAATTCGACATTATGTGCGCCGTCGCCCCCTCGCCGCGAACCGCTATCGTGGCCGTACGCCACAGCGCTGGGCACCAGGACCAGACGACGGGGGAACCGTCGCGCCGATTCGAACGCAGGCAGGCGCCAGATGACACCACCGGCTATCGGACTGATGGGCGGAGCGTTACTGGTGGCCACCACGGCACCAGCCCTGCTCCGCAGGTATCAGGGCATGCTCGCTGCGCCCACCGTCGGCCTGATCGCCTGGCTAGGTGCTGCCGGCGTCGCTCTCGGCATGATGTTCGCCGCGGGACCGTTGGCCCTTCTCGATGCGCATCTGTGGCTCGCGGCCCGCACGAAGTCCTTCAGCGGGTCTTTCCTGGCAGGGTGCATCGGCGTGCTGCATCGACCGGGTGCTGCGGCACTCACCGCCACGCTCGTGGCCACGACACTCGTGGTCTACGTCGCCTTCGTGTTGGCCAGGAACCGGGCCAAGCGACGGAACCAGACACGTCTCTACTCGCGTACCGTCGAGCGGCTTGGGCACCACGACGCCCGCCTTGGCGCACTCGTCGTTCCCTACGCGGAACCGGTGTGCTTCTGCCTGTACGACGGGACACCGCGGACCGTGATCAGCTCGGGTGCGCTGCAGCTGCTCACCGCGCGCCAAGTGGAAGCCGTGCTGAGCCATGAACGCGCGCACCTTTCTGGACATCATCACGCGTTGACCTCACTGTCACGAGGACTCGCTCGCGCGGTCCCGCTTCCCCTCTTCCGCGCGTTGCCCGAGCAGATCGAGCTGCTGCTCGAGCGATCGGCCGACGAGATCGCGAGCACGCAGTGCGGGCGGGGCCAGGTCGCCTCGGCGCTGGCACGGATGGTCGACCACGGTGTGCCGGGCACCGCTCTGGCGGCCACCGGCGGAAGCCTTGACACCCGGATGTCCTACTTGCTCGATCCAGCCAGCTCCCCGCGCCTGCGCGCACGAACGCTGGTGTCCTGGCTCCTCATCGCTGTGGTCACCGCCGTTGGACCAGTGACGCTGCTGACGCTTGCCTGCGAACTGAGCTTGGCCCCGTAACCATAGCGACTCACCCGAGCAGCAGACCCTGTCGCCTCGACCTCGTAATACAGCGCGCAGTTCCAGATACCCAAGTTGGTAGTTACGAAGTTGGGTTTTCGGTGTACCGTAACTCCATGCCCGACTCGCCGAAAGGTCGCTCGCATGCGCCGGAGGACTACCTGCGCGCGATCTTCGACTTGGCTGAGAACGGCCACAAGGTGACGACGACAGTTCTGGCCCGCGAGCTCGGAGTCAGCCCGTCCTCGGCGAGCGCCATGGTCAGCAAGTTGCGTGAGCGGGGGCTGGTCGAGCATGCGCCGTACGGATCCATATCAATGACCCACCTAGGTATGAGCTCAACTCTGGCCGTGCTGCGGCGCCGCATGCTCATCGAGCTGTACCTGCACCGCGAACTCGGTTGCCGCAGAGAGCGCGCACATGACGACGCCGCCGCATTGGAGCATGCGGCTTCCGAGACGTTGATCAGTCGGATTGCTCAACAGCTCGGCGAGCAACTTCCCCCAGATATAACGCCTGCCCCAGCACCCTCCTTGAGTATCGTGGAGCCGCGATGAGCACGACCCAGGAACCGGCCGCCGAACACGCGACCGTGGCCGTGGGTGAAGTGCTCGCGAGGGGACGCCTACGCGGTGTGGTGGCGATGCTCGGCCCGGCCTTCATCGCCGCGATCGCCTATGTCGACCCCGGCAACTTCTCCACCAACATCAGTGCGGGCGCCGAGTTCGGCTATGCGCTGGTATGGGTCGTGGTGCTGGCGAACCTGATGGCGATGCCTGTGCAGTTCCTTTCCGCGAAGATCGGCATCGTCACTGGCAAAACGTTGCCTGAAGTGTGCCGGGACCGGTATCCGGCCCCGGTCAGGTGGGCGTTATGGCTGCAGGCCGAGATCGTCGCCATGGCCACGGACGTCGCCGAGTTCGTCGGCGCCGCGCTGGGGCTCTACCTGCTGTTCGGGGTGCCCATGCTGCCCGCGGCGCTGATCACGGCCGTGGTCGCGTTCATCGTTCTCGGTTTACAGGCACGCGGCTACCGTCCGTTCGAACGGGCGATCGCAGCCATGCTGCTGCTCATCATCGGCGGCTTCACCTACGAACTTCTGCACATCGGCCCCGACGCCGGCGAGGCCCTCGCCGGGCTGGTGCCGACGCTTCCAGGATCCGGGAGCGCCTACCTCGCGGTTGGGATCATCGGCGCCACCGTGATGCCCCACGTCGTCTACCTCCACTCGGCCTTGACGAGCCGCCGCGTTTCCTGTTCGAACGACACCGAACGACGGACAGTCCTCCGCTTCGAACGCTGGGACGTCATCGTCGCCCTCGGTCTGGCCGGCGCCATCAACCTCACGATGCTCATGGTTGCGGCAAAGCTGTTCCATAGCACCGGGAACACCGACATCGGCAGTATTGAAGACGCCCATGCCGGGCTCGTCACGCTCGCCGGAGGCACGGCAGCTTTGATCTTCGCCGTGGCGCTCTTGGCGTCCGGCATCTCGTCGTCAAGCGTCGGCACCTTCGCTGGCCAGGTCGTCATGGCCGGCTTCCTGAACTTCCGGATCCCGCTGCTGCTGCGCCGACTGATCACCATGCTGCCCGCACTCCTCGTGATCGCACTCGGCATGAACGCCACCGACGTCCTGAACTTCAGCCAGGTCGTCCTCAGCTTCGGTGTCCCGTTCGCACTGATACCGCTCGTGCTCATTACGCGAGATTCGGCCGTCATGGGTTCCTTCTCGAACTCTCGACGGATGACGATGCTCATGACAGTGATCACATCCGTGATCGTGTGCCTCAACGGCTATCTGCTCTACGACCAGTTCCTCGGCTGATCCCGTGAGCTCGCGCCGTCGGTAGACCGCGGGCTCTCCGGCGCATCTGTGTTGACCCAAGCATTACCGCCCGGCATTCTTATACACACATTGCGATGTGTGCATACGATTATCTGGTGAGCAAAGGAGACGCACGATGAGCCGGGGGCAGGGCCACGGTCACGGTCACGGACTGGCAGCCGCCAGCGCAGGCGCTCGGCATCTGCCCCGGTTGCGGATGGCGCTTGGGCTCACGGCAGCCTTTCTCATCGTTGAAGTGGTCACGGCGCTCACCACGGGGTCGCTCGCACTGCTCTCCGATGCCGGGCACATGCTCACCGACGTAGCGGGCCTCGGCATGGCACTTGCAGCAATCTCAGTGGCCAATCGCGGCCAGAGTTCGAGCGGCCACACCTTCGGCCTGTACCGGCTCGAGATCCTCGCCGCACTGGCCAACGCAGTCCTCCTAACCGGCGTGGGGATCTACGTTTTGTGGGAGGCCATCGACCGCCTCGCCAATCCGGTCGAAGTGCCCTCGGTCCCGTTGCTCGTCGTCGCCGGGGTTGGCCTCGTCGTCAACCTGGTCGCTTTCGGCCTGCTTCGAGCCGGCGCAAATCAAAGCCTCAACGTGCGCGGCGCTTACCTCGAAGTGGTCGCCGACATGTTCACCTCCCTCGGCGTGCTGGCGGGTGGATTCCTGATGATGGTCACCGGGTGGCCCTGGGTCGACCCCGTCATCGGCGCCGTGGTCGGACTCTTCGTCGTGCCTCGCGCTATCCGACTCGGCGTGCAAGCGCTGCGCGTGCTCATCCAAGCTGCCCCCTCGCACGTCGACGTCGAGGCGCTGCGCTCTGACTTGGCGAACATCCCTGGCGTGCAGGAGGTTCGCGATCTGCACGTGTGGACACTGACCTCCGAGATGGAAGTGGCCTCTGCCCACCTCACCGTCGAAAGGCGAAGCGACCATCACGCCGTGCTCGACCGCGCTCAGCACCTCCTTCGCCAGGACTACGCCATCCCGCACCCAACTGTTCAGATTGAGCCCACCGATCACCGGGATTGCCCGGGAGCAGAGTGGTGAGCACCGAGAAACGGAGAAAATCTGCCATGCCCGGTCGACCTCGTACTGGCACCTTGGCTCCGCCAGCGGCGCTGGCCCAGCGCATTGCCCCGCTTCCGGGGCTTGTGCTGAACATCATCGGCTTCCTCGGGGGCGTCGCATTACTCGACGCATGCCGCGGAGCCGAGCCGTCTACTACCGGGATCGGTCGTGTCAATGCCGTTCACCAGCACGGAGAATTGTCAAGCGTCCTGGCCTCGTCCAGGCCGACTTAATCCGGACCCCATCACGACTGCGCACCGTGCTTCTGCAGCCACGTCAACGGATTGACCTTCCGGCTATCCGCGTCCCACACCTCGAAATGCAGGTGCGGGCCCGTTGACTGGCCTCGGTTACCCACCTCGGCGATGACGTCGCCCGCCTCCACACGTTCGCCTTCGCTGACCAACGCGCGATTGATGTGCCCATAGACGGTGATCGTGCCGTCATCGTGCTGGAGGCGAACCCACAGGCCGAACCCACTGGCAGGGCCGGCATCGATGACGGTGCCACGCTTCACCGCGCGGATTGGGGTGCCGATGCTGTTCGCGATGTCGAGGCCGTAGTGCGTCAGCCCCCAGCGGGCACCAGGCTTCGACGTCACACGACCTTCCACCGGCCACACCACTCGGTTGCGCCGGGCCTCGCGTTCTGCTGCTGCTCGTTGCCGGGCCGCATCGGCCTCCGCCGCAGCTCGCTCCTCGCCAAGGCGGACGCTCTTGTTGAGTTCGCCCAGCTCCTCCGACGCACCACGAGTAGGTTCCTGCGCAGGAAGCAGCGTCGAAGACGAGGGAGTACTTGCCTGTTGCTCTCCTTCCCCGAAAGCAACATGACTGATCGACGCGAGCGGGGTAACCATGTCATCCGCGCTGGCATCTGGGTGCCCGGTCGCCTGCGCCTCATGTGCTGTCGCGAGGCCCGCGGCGGCTACAGCCCCACCCAACACGGCAAGAAACGTCGCGTAGGTCCGTACCGAACTGGATGGGCGCGACCGCACACCCGCACCTGACTCTGCATCCGCAAGATCAGACTGATCTCCGCAGCCCGAACCCGAGTGATCGGCACGGAGGTTGGACACGGGGATGCTGCGACTTGACCGACGCTGATTCACGTACTGCCTTCCGAGTGCTGCAGGCGTTGTGCTCGCGCAAGCGCGACCGCCGACAAGCGGCGCGAGATAGCCCGCAGTCGACATCGGCTGAGCCGCATCGCTGCTGTCTCCGCACGCTGAACACAACCGCCCTCGTTCTGGTGACGGCGTGGCAGGCACTCGCCACGCACGTGATCCCTACGTGGTGACCCTCTGTTAAACGGATTAGCGTTCGACAGCCGCAGCTCACCCGGAAGGCCCCCGAAACCGTTACCGAGTGCAACCCGCGGAAGGTCGCGGCAAGATTACGGCATCACCGACGACCTGTCTACGACCTCCCCTAGTAGACCAGCCCACATGGTCCACAATAGAGTCCCGACCAGGAACAACATGCCTCCATGGGGCGAAACCATGCGGCAATGTAAGCCAATGAGCCCTCGGCTATTGACCCACCTGTATCCCCATACTCTTGCGCGGCCACGTTGACCTCGACAGCAGTGCGCAATCGCCCCCACTCACGCGACAAGGACGGCTGACGCTGGTCTTTCACTCAAGACCTAATGCCACATATAGGAGAACTCGGGCATGCTGATACGGGCAATTACGGTAGATCCAGCTAGTCGGCGAACAGATGCCCGAGCCTGCTGGCTGAAAGTCCGACCCGGCTGGCCAGTTCCGCGAGGAGCATAGGCCCGATGACCAGATCCGGCACCGACCGCAAGACCTGCCGCAACGCGGTCTGCCCACCGGCCGAGGTCACGTCGCAACCTCCTCCCGATCTCCTGCCGGCGACCGAAGGTGGACCAGGACCACCAGCGCACCACCGCAGGTGATGAACACGTCGGCGAGGTTGAAGGTGGGCCACCAACCGGTGTGCAAGTAGTCAGTCACTACGCCATCCATCGCTCGGTCGACGAGATTGGCCGCAGCGCCGCCAAGGATTGCCGCCAACCCGGTCCGTCCGAGTAATGGTGTCGTGGGTGCTGTTCGCCAAGCGAGGACGCCGATACCGGCGATGATCAGTGCGGTTGCGGCGATAACTATCGCGCTGGGCAGAGTGTCACCGAGACTGAACGCCACGCCCGGGTTGTAGGCCAGTCGCAGCTCCAGCACGCCGAGATCCACGTTGGGCCCATCGGCGAGTGTGCTCGTTGCGAGCGTCTTGATGCCCAAGTCTGCCAACGCGAGCATCAGCGCGACGCTGGTGAGGGCGAGCCTGGTGTGACTCGCCCTCACCACAGCGCTGACTGCGCTGGTCATGCGCGGGCTCCCACCGCAGGGCGGGTAGTGCTCGTCCGCTGCGGCGCCGCTGCTCCAAGAGGCCGGGCCCGACCGGCGCGCACACCGTTGGCGATGACGACGACTTCCGCCAATTCGTGCACAGCCACCACTGCAGCCAGGCCCAACACCCCGAACAGCGCCAGCGGCACGAGGCCAATCACGATCGCCAGGGACAAACCGACGTTCTGCAACATGATCCGCCTCGCGCGGCGAGCGTGGTCCAGGGCTTGAGGCAGGTGACGCAGGTCCTCCCCCATCAGGGCCACGTCGGCGGTCTCGATGGCCACATCCGTGCCCATCGCTCCCATCGCTATCCCCAGATCCGCGGTGGCCAGGGCAGGGGCGTCATTGACGCCGTCGCCGACCATTGCGGTCGGGCGGTGGCCGCGCAGCTGCTCGATGCGGCGGGCCTTGTCCTCGGGCCGCAGCTCCGCGTGCACATCAGTGATCCCGGCCTCGGCCGCCAGGGCGGCCGCGGTGGCGTGGTTGTCTCCAGTGAGCATCGCGACGTGGTATCCGTCCGAGCGCAGCTGGTCGACGACCTCGCGAGCCTCCGGGCGCAACTCGTCGCGCACGGCGATCGTCCCGATCAGCGTCCCGTCGTGTTCGACGAGAACGGCGGTCGCACCGGCGTGCTGCAGCCGCTGCACCTCGTCGGTCAGAGGACCGGCATCGAGCCACCCGGGCCGCCCCAGCCGCGCGGTCGATCCGTTGAGGCTACCGGTCAGCCCCGCTCCAGTGACCGCCTCAACGTCGCCGGCCGGCGTCACCTCGTCAACGGCGGCGAGGATGGCCCTCGCCAGCGGATGCTCGCTGCGGGCCTCCAACGCGGCTGCTACCGCGAGTACCTGTTCACGGGTGGCGCCATTGGCTGTCACGACGTCGATGACGGCGGGCCGGTTGCGGGTCAGGGTGCCGGTCTTGTCCAGCGCCACCCCACGCAACCTGCCGAGACCTTCGAGCGCCGCGCCGCCCTTGACGAGCACGCCGAGCTTGCTGGCCGCGCCGACCGCGGCCACCACGGTCACCGGCACCGAGATCGCCAACGCGCACGGTGAGGCGGCCACCAGCACCACGAGGGCCCGCTCGATCCAGGTGGCCGGATCGCCCAGCAGACTGCCGATCCCGGCGATCAACGCCGCAACGATCATCACCCCGGGCACGAGCGGCTTGGCGATGCGGTCGGCGAGGCGCTGACTAGCGCCCTTGCGGGACTGCTCGGCCTCGACGATCCGCACGATCCTGGCCAGCGAGTTGTCCTCAGCGGTCGTGGTGACCTCGACCTCGAGAACCCCGGTGCCGTTGATCGACCCGGCGAACACCTCATCACCGGGCGCGACCTCCACCGGCATCGACTCACCCGTGATCGCCGAAAGATCCAGCGCGGTGCGGCCGGTACGGATGACGCCGTCGGTAGCGATCCGCTCCCCTGGCTTGACGAGCATCGCGTCCCCGACCCGCAACTCCGCAGGCGCAACGACCTGCTCGCTCCCGTCCCGGAGCACGGTCGCCTGCTCGGGCACCAAGGCCAGCAACGCACGCAGGCCGCGGCGGGTGCGAGCCAGGGAGTACTCCTCCAGCCCTTCACTGATGGAGAACAAGAACGCCAGCATGGCGGCCTCGCCCACCTCGCCGAGAATGACGGCTCCGACGGCGGCAATCGTCATCAGCGTGCCGACACCGATCTTGCCCTTGACCAGCCGTTTCAGCGTTCCCGGCACGAAGGTGTAGGCGCCGGCTGCCAGCGCCAGCCACTCGAACACGCTCGCGGCGATGTCGGACGTTGCGGTCCAGTCGATGATCCACGCAGCCAGCAGCAGGACACCGGACACCGCAGCGGCCTGGAGCTCAAGGACCTGCCATAGTCGCTCGGGTTCCCGCTCTTCAGCTTCCTCGTCGACGCGGGGTTCGTCTCCGCCGCAGCACGCGTCACTCACCGCGCAAGCTCCTCGTTCTCGACAGCCTCGGCCTGGGAACCGTTGCCATAGTTCGGGCACAACACCACCGCATTGCCGGTGGAGGACAACAGCGTCTCCGCCGAAGCCAGCAGATCCAGCAGCTCCGGTCGCGCCAGCGCGTAGAACACCTGACGCCCCTCCGCTCTGCCGGCGACTAGCCCGCAGTCGCGCAGACAGGCCACGTGCGCCGACACGGTCGACTGCGCCAGTCCGAGCTCGCCGACCAGATCGGCCACTCGGGCCTCCCCGCCCGCCAGCCGCTTCACGATCGCCAACCGCGTCCCATCCGACAGGCTGTGGAACAACGCCACCGCCGCATCCGTACCACTCGAGGCCAGGCATCCCGCAGTGTTATTCATCGTCACATGGCGATGATAGCCTAGGTTGGCGATGAATCAAGTGTCGCCAACCACGCCCAGGAAGTCGACGAGGCACCGGAGTCCAGCTCCGAACCGCCTTCCGATTAGAAGATCCGCTGCAGACCCTTCAACACGAGCGAGGCGGGCGCCCCGATCTTGCACCGGCGGCCACAAGCAAAAATCGCGCCAGCTGCGATCAAACCTCGCGAGCACTGCAAGGCCACCCGGAAACCCGCTATACGAGGAAGGTTAGTAGCCTGGTTGACTGACCAACATGGGAGGTTGATGTGCGAACGGCCGCCGTACTGACGAGCGCGGTCTGCGTGGCCACTTCGGCGTGGGCTGCCCTGTTTCCGGGAGTGGCGGCCGCACACACGGAGCTGATCGGAAGCACGCCGACTGACGGCACCTCGGTACCGTCTAGACCACAGGCGGTGGAACTTACCTTTAGCGATCCACTACAGACAGGGTTCACCACGGTCGTCCTCAACGACGACGCGGGACGCCAGGTGCCTACACAGCCCCCCACCGTTACCGGAAACAGTGTGAGCCTCCCCTTCCCGACCGACGCGCCCGGCGAGTATGCGGTCGCCTATCGCGTGCTATCACAGGATGGTCATTCGGTTAGCGGAGCAATCCGGTTCACCGTGCAACAGAGCACAGCTGCGCAGAATTCACTCCCTTCGGCACCCGGCCAGTCCTCCCCTGAAACGTCGACCCCTGGCCCGGCAACACCTGATGACAACGCATCCACGCAAGCAGCATGGTGGCTCGGCGGCATGGCAGTCGCAGTGCTGCTACTCGGCGGTGCTGTGTTCGTCGCGCTGCGGCGGCGTCCGGACGAGAAATCTGATGAGTAACCGAACTCGCTCAGCATCCGACCGCAGTGACGTAGGAACGCGAGCCATGGTCGCCGCTCTTGGTGCCGCCGTGGTCGTCGGCGGCCTCGCACTCTGGTGGGGTGGAGGTGTGACCGAACGGGGAGCGCTGCTGGGACTCCCCGACCCCGGCCCAGTCACCCAGTTGGCGCTGCCCACGACTCGAGTCTTGATGGACTTGTCCGCAGCCTCGACCGTCGGTTTGCTCCTGGCAGCCGCGATGCTGGCTCCCCGGCGCAACACGGCGAGTGAACGCTGGCTGTTGAGCCCGCATGCCTATCGATGGGTCCGTGCAGCCGGTTGGACCAGCTTGGCGTGGTTGCTTTCAGCCGTACTCGGCGTCGTCTACACCGTGTCGGACATTCTGGGGCAACCGGTCGGTCGATTTGCGACCAGCACGGCAGCCTGGACCATCGCGCTGGACCTGGAGCCGGTGCAGGTGCTTCTCTGGGTCGTCGCGGCCTCGGCGGTTCTAGTGGTGGGCTGCCGCGCGGTGTTATCAGTGCGCGGTGCAGCGATGCTGTTCGTGCTCGCGATCCTCGGCACACTACCTCCCGCATTCGGTGGCCATTCCGCTGGATCCGGCAACCACCAACTGGCGGTCTCCGGCATGCTGCTGCACGTGATCGGTGTCGTGGTGTGGACCGGCGGTCTGCTCGCGCTTCTGCTCTCGTGGCAGCTGTCCACTTCGGATCTTGGCCGTTCGGTCCACCGGTATTCGCGGCTCGCCGGCTGGTGCCTTCCCGTCGTCGCGTTGAGCGGCGCGGTAAACCTCGTGGCCAGGTTGGGATTGACCAGCGCATTGTGGGAATCGAGCTACGGCCTGCTGGTGGTGGCGAAGATCCTTGCCCTGGGCATGCTGGGCGGCCTCGGCTTCCTGCATCGACAACGAACGATCCCGACCTTGGATCGCGGACGCAGGGGCCTGTTCGCGCGTCTGGCCTCCGTGGAGATCGTCGTCTTCGCGGCCACCATCGGTCTCGCTGTCGGCCTTACCCGCACACCACCACCCGCCACTGGCGCACCGGAAACCGACCGAGCCACGGAGCTGTTGGGCTTCCCCATGCCGGGCCCGCCCGATGTGAAGTCGCTCCTCGTGGACTGGCTGCCAGAGCCCATCTTCTTGGCCGCCGCGGCGGTCGGCATCGGTCTCTACCTTGCGGCAGTGCGACGTCTGGTCCACCGAGGTGAGTCCTGGCCGGTGAGCCAAACCGCGGTGTGGATCACCGGCTGGGGCGTCATCGTCCTGTTGACCAATGGCGGCCTCGCCCGCTACGGGTACGTCCTGTTCAGCGCTCATCTCGTGCAGCACCTCGCCCTCGCCATCGTGGCACCAGCCTTGCTCCTGTTGGGGCGCCCCACAGCACTCGCGTCGCGTGCTCTCCCAGCGACTTCGGACCCCCGTTGGCCCGGTCCTCACGAATGGCTGCATAGCACGATGCAGTGGCCCCCCATGCGGTTCCTCCTGCGTCCTGACGTTGCGCTGGCTATCCAGGTGGCGGTGTTGGCCGCAATGTATTTCGGAGGGTTCTACGAGTTCGCGCTTCGTTCCCACGCCGCACACCTGACCATGTCCCTGCTGGTTCCCGCCACCGGGTACGTCTTTCTCTCGAGCATCAACGGTGCCGACGCCACACACCGGCTCCGAGGCGGGTATCGGATTGCATTGCTCGCCGCCTACGTCGCCGTGCCCGCCCTCCTCGGATTGGCGTTGCTGCATTCCCAAGCCTCTATCGGCGAAAGCTGGTTCGCGGCACTGCGCCGCCCCTGGGGCGGCACAGCCCTCGCCGATCAACAACTCGCGGGCTCGATCGCGCTCTTGGCCGGAGCGACCGCTGCCCTGGTGGTTGTCATCGCGCTACTCGTCACGCAACGTCGGCGGTTAGTGCCCTGCGTCAGAAATTCGTTGTAGATATCGAGCGCGGGAGTCGAGGAGTTCCCCAGCGGTCTTCCAGAAGGATGGATTGGGGCTGGCGGTCCAGTGCTGGCGAGTTGGTCGGTGAAGTGAGCGAGCCAGGGTTCCACTGGTTGCTCCAAGACGATCCGGCCATCAGTGAAGGCCTATAGCCCCTGGCCGACAACCTATCCGGCCGTACAGTCCATGCATGGTCATGCTGCGGACCGAGGTCACCATCGGCGCTCAGACGTGGCTGTTCGTCACAGCGAGGATCGGGACCGACGCGGTCACCGGCAAAGACGAACACGAGACGGCGGTCATCGAGCCCGGAGCCAGAGTTCCGAAGCCCGTCCGGCGCTGCCTGACCCAAGAGCGGGCCTACCAGGCCCATCACACGCTCGTGGATGACCTCGCCGCGACCGCACACGGCTACGCAGAAATCAGGTCCTACCCGTAGAGATCAGCCACCTTCAACATCGGCGCCAGGACCTGGGCGATCTCCACAACACGGATGGGCTTGGATTCAAGCGGCGTAGAGCTGTTCGAAACTACGACCATCGAGCCGGACGGGGAGGCGGGAGGGTCCGTCCGCCATCGTGCCACGGCTGCCAACCACCAAGCACAGCAGCGGTGTCGTTCGCCTGCCCACGCTGATCGAGGCGCCCATCGGGTCGTCGAGAAGCAAGGCCGGCGCCGACCACGTCATTCGCCGCCTTCCGCGCCGAACCCAACTGCCCTGCGCCTACCCCAACGCAGCGCCTTCGAGCTCCCGCCGATGCCACTCACGAACCTGCACGTCCCGACACCGCAGCTTCGCCGAGCCCGATCATCGAAGGGCCACCCAGTAGACGGCGCATCTCACACCTCACCCCAAACCCCAAACCCACCAACCAAAGATCACCCATCCAGGCGACCAAGAACCACTCCCACCTCGCGACCCCACTTAACACCCCAAGATCAACAACTCCCACAATCCTCCCAATAATGCGGAGACCCGACCCCTGGCGCCCGCACAGCAGTCCGACCAAGATCGACACCGCAACAAAAACAGCCCGCCGACCTGCACTTACGTGCAGGTCGGCGGGCTGTTCAACCGGTCGGGACGGCGGGATTCGAACCCACGACCCCTTGACCCCCAGTCAAGTCGGAGGTCACCGGCATGCTCAAGCCCATTTTCCCAGGTCGCTGTGCAGTCTAACCGGCGCAGTAAAAGGGTCCACCGACACTGATCTCAAACGGGAGCGTTTTCGCTGGTCATATGCGCTTTTCGTCGCACTATACGTCTCAGTTACCGAACCTCAACGGGCGTCCGGTGGTCCCGAACAGATCGCGCAAGGCGCCTTGACTGAGGTGATTCCGACCGGCCAGTCGTGACTTACAGCTCAGGTATCGGGACCGCACTCCACGACTGGCGCCAGCCGGCCCAGAGGTGCATGCGGCCGGATTCTCGGCGGTTGCGATCCTCGCCAGTCCCAGGTGGGCTGGCGCCACGGCGGCCAGCTCGCGCACTGTCGCGGGGTGCAGCCGGTTGCGATCCTCGCCAGCCGGGGACTGGAGAGAATCGCAACGTCGGCAACCGCAACGAACAGCTTCACACGGCACGCCTGGTGATGGCACAGCTCTACGTCGAGCGATCCGAGCACCTCGCACGCTCGCTGGACGGATAGGTTCTCGGCACGTTGGTGGCTGGCGCAGGATGCGAGGGTCACACCCGGCGATCACGCTGATCCGGGCCCCGGCGGGATCAGCGATCGTCTTGGGTGGCTCCTCCGCTCCATTTTGGCTCCAGAGCAGGAAACCCTTCGTTGTTGAACGCATGAATCACATCCCGGACGCAGTCCTGACTGACGTCCAGCAGATGCGCGATGTCGGGCACCAACCGGCCCTGCGCCGAGGCCCACACCACGATCGCCCGCCGCAGCTTGACCTGCTGATCCGCTGAAGGCGCTGCCCCTCGACCATGGCGACCAGCGCACGAACACCTCCGGACGGCGCGGCATCCACCCCCTCCACAACACTTCGGAAGAACCATGCCCGACACCCACCAGCTAAGGATCAATAACCCGATCAAGGTTCATAGACGAGGCACTAGAATCCATCCCCCCGGGGAGTGTCCGGCAAATCGAGGCGCGGATCAGGTGTTCAGAAGGCGCATGGCCGTCTCCGCGTAACGCGCTCCGGACACGTCGATGCCCGCCAGTGCCCCGTCCAGTTCGCGCAACTGCTCCGCAGTCAGCGCAAGATCAGCGGCGGCCACGTTCTCCTCCAAGTAGGCCTGGCGCTTGGTCCCGGGAATCGGGACCAAGTCCCCGCCCTGGGCCAGCAGCCATGCCAGGGCCAGTTGGACGGGGGTGCAGCCGATTCCGGCCGCCACCTCCCGAACCCGCTCGAACAGCACCAGGTTCCGCTTCAGGTTCTCACCCTGGAACCGCGGGTCGCTCCGCCGGTAGTCATCCTCGGCCAGATCGTCCAGATCGGCCAAGGCACCGGTCAGGAACCCACGTCCCACGGGCGCGTAAGGGACGACACCGATCCCGAGCTCGCGGGCGGCGGACAACACCGACTCCTCCAAGCCGCGCTCCCACAGCGAGTACTCGCTCTGCAGCGCGGCAATGGGATGCACGGTGTGCGCACGGCGCAGGGTATCGGCGTTGACCTCGGACAGTCCGAGGTGACGGACCTTGCCTGCCTGCACCAGTTCCGCCATCGCGCCCACAGTGTCCTCGATCGGGACCTCGGGGTTGCGTCGATGCAGGTAGTAGAGGTCGATGTGGTCGGTGCCGAGCCTGGACAGCGAAGCGTCGCAGGCCTGCCGGGCGTACTCCGGGGTGGAATCGATCACCGCGCCTCCGGCAGTACCGCCGGGCCCGACCGAGCGGATGCCGAACTTGGTGGCCACCACGGACTCGGAGCGCCGGGTGACCAGCACGCGGGCGAGGAGTTCCTCGTTGTGTCCGGAGCCGTAGGCGTCCGAGGTGTCGAAGAAGGAGACGCCCAGGTCGAGGGCGCGGTGCAGGGTGGCGAGGGAGATCTCGTCGTCCCGGAGGCCGTAGAAGGCGGACATTCCCATGCAGCCCAGGCCGATCGCCGAGACGCGGAGGCCGTCCGAGCCGAGTTCGCGCTGATGCACTGATGTACTCCTCTGATCAAGCTGATTCGTGTTTCGCACCGGACGTCGATGTGCGGTGGGGATACCGGCCGGTGTTGTTGGGGCGCAGGAGATATCAATCCGTCCCGGCCCGTGCCCGGTTGCGGCCGGAGAGCAGCAGCACCCCCAGCGCACCGGCCACCAACGCAGTGGCGATGCCGACGAGGGCGCGCGGGCCCGCCGGGGTGTCCACGATCAGCCCGCCGATCAGCGAACCCACGGCGATCGCCCCGTTGAAGGCGGCCACGTAGAGCGAGGAGGCGGCGTCCGACTCCTCCTTTGCCAGCCGCAGTATCCAGGTCTGCAATCCGACTGGGATCGCAGCGTAGGCCAACCCCCAGAGCAGTACCAGCGTCACCGCCGCTCCAGGGAAGTCACCGAATGCCCAGAGCAGCGCCATGACCACGGTCATCACGCCCAGGGCGCCCAGCAGTGCGCCGCGCACCGTGTGGTTGACCAAGGCCCCACCGAGGAAGTTGCCGACGATCCCGGCTGCTCCGAAGACCAGCAGCAGCACCGCGACGGTACCGGTGGCAATGCCGGTGACCGTTTCCAGGAACGGGGTGATGTAGGTGAATGCCAGGAAGTGGCCGACCATCACCAGTCCGGTGACGGCGACGGCGGTGCGCAGTCGGCCGTTGCGCAGCACTCGGAACAGCGTGCCCAGCCTGCCGTGCCCCTGCGCGGGCAGGTTGGGCATCGTGAGCATCAGCGCCACCAGGACCAGGAGACCGACCGCAGACACGGCCAGGAATGCCGCGCGCCAGCCCGCGTGCTGGCCCAGAACGGTGTCCAGCGGAACCCCGAACACCGCTGCGAGCGAGATACCGGACAGCACGATGGAAGTGGCGCGCACCGCGTGCCGGGAAGGCACCAAGCGCACCGCGATGGCCGCCGCGATGGACCAGAAGACGCCGTGCGCCAGCGCCACCACCAGCCGACCCAGGAGCAGCACCGCGTAGCTCCCGGCCACCGACGCCAGGACGTTGCCGAGGACGTAGAATACCAGCAGCCCTGCCATCAGCACCTTGCGGTCGATGCTGCCGCAAAGGGTGGTCAGCGGCGCCGCGGTCACTGCGGCGAGCAGGCCGAAACCGGTGACCAGGAAGCCGGCGGTGCCGACCGAGACGTCCACTCCCCCGGCGATTGACGGCAGCAGCCCGACCGGTACCAGTTCAGCGGTGACGAAGGAAAACACGCCGAAGGCCAGCGCGACGACCGCGGTCCAGGCCCGGACCGGTGAAACAACCGGGGCCTCACCGGCATCGGACCGCGCAGAAGTCGGCGTCGGCTCTGTCGAGCCACTGGCTGCAGTTTCCGGCGCGGAGGCCGGACGGCTCTGCTGAGTCGTCATGAAGAGGTTTCTCCTCTTGTGATTTCTGGGATTTGTGCGAGGTCGGAAAGGTTCGTGGAGGCGACCGGGGTGCCCCGGGCGCTGCGCTGTCGGGGTCAGCCGTCCGCCTTGCCGGTCAGCCGCCGCCACAACGCGTCGTCCTGCCGAAACAGCCGGTCCTTCACCTGTGTCGGCCGGATTCCCGTACCGACTGCCGTGTGCCAGTCGCGAACGAACGCCTCGCCATCCAGCAGTTGAACCGCCGGCCTTCCCAGCCGGCCGGCGCCGCGAGCGTGGCTGTACTCGGCGGACTCGATGGCGAGGGCGCGGTCCAGATTGGCCGTGAAGCGGGTGGTCTCCTGCTGGTTCCAGAGGTTGCCGGGCGCGATCGCGAAGACGTACCGACGGGTGCCGTCAGTGTCCGGCTCGACCCGACATGCCACGTTGCGCAGGCCGAGCCCCCCGGAGCCGAGGGCTGCGTGCAAGGCCCGTACGACCTGGGCCTCCCGCAGCCGTTCCCCCGCCGCGTCGGAGCGCGTCCCGCGGCCCGCGTACTCCACGCGAGGCACCCCGTCTACTCGGTCGACCACCCGGACCACGTCGCCGACGGCGTACCGGTAGAAGCCGCCGACGTGGCTAAAGACCACGTGGTAGTCCCGTCCGGACTCGATTTCGTGCGGTAGCAGGGTCGCGCTGTCCGGGGCGATATCCTGGTCGGCGGGCACGAACTCGTACACCGCCGCCGACGTGACGAGGCTGCCGCCGGAGGCATGCCGGTCCAGCGCCACACCGGTCGGGCCCTCGGACGCCGCTACCGGCGCGGGCAGCACGGTGACATCGCTGCCGAACTCGGCTCGCAGCGCGGGGAGATAGAGCGAGGCGACGCCGGTGGTCCAGCAGAACAGCGCGCGCAGCCGGGGCCACACGTGGGAGGGGCGCACAGTTCCGAAGTAGTCGGCGAGCCGCTCCATCTGATCCGCTCGCCCGGGGTCGGGCGCGTGGTGGGGCAGGCCGCCCAAGGTTCCGTCGCGGACCTCCTTCACGATCCGCGGCCACCACAGGGTCAGCTGGTACGGAACCGCAGCGATCATCGCGGGGTTGATGCCGATCAGGCACCGCAGATCGCTCTGCACGGCCAGCCGCAACCGCAGATAAGCGCGTTCGAGATGGTCGTCGGGGTCCGTGGTCACGGGCAGAGCGGCCCAGGGAGCTCCGGTGCCGGGTTCAGCGGAGAGGGGCTCGCCGAACCGGGCACCGAAGTCGACCTGGCTGGCGCCCACGTGGGGGCGGCCGTCGGCCGCGGTGGGCGGGGCTGTGAGCGGGTCGTGCTTGAGGTTGAGGACGGCGTCAGGCCGCTGGAGCACTTCGGGGAAGTGCTCGATCAGCGGGGCCCAGGCCGCGAAGTAGAACGGCATGAAGGTGGTGCTCATGAAACGCGGAGTGACAGGCACCTTCTTGCTCGCTCCGGTGCTACCGCTGCTGGTGAAGTAGACCTCGGGCGCATCGGCGGTGAGGAGGCCCCGCTCGCCGGCGGCGGTCCGCTCGATCAGAGGCGCGTGGGCAGCGTAGTCCTGCACCGGGACCGCGGAGCGGAACTCGTCCATCGTACCGATCCGGGCGAACCCGTGCCGTCGGCCGAACTCGGTATCGGCGTTGAAGGCCAACAGGTCAGCGAGAACCCGTGCCTGAGCACCCCGCATGTCCTGGTGCTCGGCGGCGATCCGCTCGCGCGCGGTGTGCACGCGCTCGCGGTAGCGGTCGGCGTGGCCGGGGGTGTGCCATGCGGAAGGGGTGGTCACGAGGTGAGCACCTCCCGTACGAGCTCAGCGGTGCGTTCGACGCTCGGCTGTTCCGGCAGCTCGGTCACCGGAAGGTCGCCGACTTCCTCCAGCAGCAGCTCGCGCAGTTCCTTCTGATACCGCTCGAACCCGGCCATGTCGCCCTTCCCGCCTTCGTGCTCTAGAGGGTTGAGGTTCGCTCCGTCGCTGCGCCGCCGCCAAGCGGACGACGGTGAGACATCGAGGTAGATCACCCGATCCGGCTGCGGGAACGTGCGCCACCAGTCGTACATCGCGGTATCCCGGACCCCGGCGATCCGGCATTTCGCGAGGATCTTGTAGTAGTACGAGTCCACGAGCACCGGCACCCGCGGGTTCCGCCCCCGCACCTGGTCCCTCATGTGCACCACGGCCGTCTGGAGCACGCTGGCCAGGAAGTCCGCCGAGTAAGCGGTTCCGAGGCCGGGCAAGAGGTAATCCTGGAGGTCGCGGCGGAGCCGGGTGATCAGGATGTGCTCGGGAGTGACGAAGGCGCTGTCCGTCGACACCAACCGCCATTCGGGCAGCAGCTCGGCGAGACGGCCCATCACCGATGACTTGCCGGCTCCGTCGGGACCGAGAAGCACGAAGAACGGTCGCCCGGCCGTCATGCCGTGATGCCTTCGACGCGTCCGGCCAATCGCTTTCGCAACTCCTCGTCCTCCCCCACGGCAACGGGGTGCCCCACGAGTTCCAGCATCGGCAGGTCAGAGACGTGGTCGCCGTACGCCCAGCAGTCGCGCGGGTCGACGTCGGGACGGGATTCCAACATCTCCAGCACGGCAGCGCGTTTGCCCGCACCGATGACCGGGGAATCGACCTCCCCGGTGTACCGGCCATCGACGACCAGAGGACGGGTGCAGAGGATGGCGTCAGCGCCCACCTCCCGCGCGAGGGGCTCCAGGAGCGGCGGGAAGGAACCGGAGACGAGGACGACGGTCGCACCATCTCCGAGGTGAGCGCTCAAAGCTTCCCTGGTCGGCTCGATGTAGAAGCCCCGGCTCGCGGTGCGTTCGGCGAACCAGGCCTCGGCGAGCCTGTCGAGCGTCTCCACCGACTCGTCGGCGTAGTGGGCATAGTAGAAGCGGTTGATGTCCGCACGGGAGGTGCCGCCGTCGGCACGGCCGCGGATCGCCGCCATGATGCGTTCGTACTCTTCCTCCCCGGTTGCTCCGTGGCGACGGACCAGCTGGTAGCGGAGGAAGTCGAACATGCTCTTGACGTTGATCAGGGTCTCATCGACGTCACTGAAGACCATGTAGGGGCGGTCCGAAGCCGGCCCGCAGCTGACATCTGACATGTAGGAAGCTCCTTTTGGGATGCCGACCGGCGGCCCGCTGCATGCGCGGACCACCGTCTGCCACTCGGTGCGAACCTCGGTCACACGGGCGATGCCTCCCCCTTCGCCACGCGGAACGCCGCGGTGCCCTGGAGGGACCGTTCGGCCGCTCGGTGCTCTTTGGCATGGGAGACCCGGGCGTCGAAGGCGGTGAATCGAACCTCCGTCACCGCTGTCTCCGATCCGCTCTGGAGCACGGCGAGTTCGCAGGAGAACGTCGTGCGGGTGTGGTGCGGCGAACGGCGTGAGAGGACTGTGCACCGAACGACCGCGGGCAGCGGGAAAAGGAAGTTGCGGTAACGGGTGTCGAAGGCATCGATCACGAAGTAGCTGTCGCCGACCGCCGTCGGGGCCAGGTAGTGCTGCTCGGCCACCGCAATGAACATCTGCCGCTCGGCTTCCATGACCAGCATGCCCTGCACGTGCTGGCCGGTGAGATGGTCGGACATCATCTCGTTGCCGGAGTCGATCAATAGGTCCGACTCGAACGTGCCGGGGTCGGTCGGGCGGGGCAACGAGATCAGCACGTTCTCGACCCGGTGCTTGTGCACGATCTCCCGTCCGGCGCGGTGACGCAGCAACTGGTCGTCGATGACGACCAAGTCCGAGAGGCCGTGCCGGGCCAACGTGTCACGTACAAACTGGACGTCGAACTCGGACACCCCTTGCCCGAGCGCCACCCGAGCCGCACCGGTGCAGCCTGGAAATTCACCCTTCCTGATCTGCCCGGCGAGCTGAGAGACCGTCAGAACACCGCTGTGCGCGGCGAATTCGGTGAAGACATCACCCACGAGGAAGAGGGAGTCGCGTTCGGCGTCGATGGGGTGGCAGGGCTCATGCGTCTCGGCAGACACGGCACACACCTCTCACTCGGAGAACCGGCGGCTCAGTTCCGGAAACCTGGGATCGCTGCCCAGTGCGCCGCCCTCCACCCAACGGTTGCGCGGCACCTCCTGGATGTAGACGGTGATCTTGTCCAGGGGGGCTCCCGTGACGCGCCGGACGGTCCGGGTCAGCTCCTCCATGAGTTCCTGCGCCTGGGCGTCGTCCTGACCGTCCCAGGTAGTGACCGAGATGATGGGCACCGGGCTTCTCCTGTTCTGAACGTCGGTGGTGCGCGGTCGGATTAGGGCTGCGGAGCGGCGACGGTTCGCAGGTCCTGGAAGGACGCGCAGCGCAGCTTGAGGTGAGCGTGAATGTCGCCGCCGAGACCGAACTCGCCGATGGCGCCGCCGTAGTTGCGCTGGTAGCTCATCCACAGCACGACCACGTTGATGATCCGATTGGCCCCGGGCAGTTCGGGGTCCGGGAACGGGTTCGGCATGGTCACGTGGTATTGGCCGTTCCCGTAGGCATCGGTGACGAAGACGTTCGGCACTCCGAGCGGGCCCGGTCGGGTCGGCTCAGCGGGGTCCAGGTCGCGTGCGCGCAACGACATCACGGTGTAAACGCTGTTCGGGACGAGCCGGGAGAAATCGAACCCGAACGTCCCGCAGTGGCCGTCGGACGTGACCCCGACCTCCAGCGTGCCGCCCGCGCTCATCCAGGCGCCGAACGTCACAGGGGAGGTGACCTTGGGTCCGTCCTCCGGGCGCACGTCCGGGATGGGCACCTCGTGGAAGGCGTAACTGGGCCGCTCGACCCGGCCGGCCTCCGGCAGCTGCTCCGGTGCGAAGACCATGGGGTAGTTGTTCAACGGCAAAGGCAGCGGAAGCGTGTGAAGGACGAGTTCCTCGTCGGCCCCTCTGGGGTCGGGGTCCAGCTCCCGTACCACGGTGTACGGGGCGAGCGTGCCGAATTCGGGCAGAGGACTGTCGGAGGAGACGAGGGCCGCACCCCACTCGGTCCGGATCGCGCCCACCGGGGTGGCCCGGTTGATCTCCCCAACCACCACGAAGTTGCCGTCGGCATCCATGACTTCACTCGGCGGGTAGAGCGGGCCCTGCGTGGTGGGACTGAGCTCGTGCGTCTCCGTCGCACCCGGGGTCGCGGTCCACGGTGCCCTGGCGGGCTCAAACACCGGCACGCTTGTAGACGCGGGTGTACAGACCACTTTCGCCACCGACGATGAATCGGTCGCCGGCCTGCTCGACGATGTGTTGGTACTCAGCGGAAGTGAAGACCTTCTGGTACTCCTCGGGCTCGCACTCGAAACCGCTCACGAACATCACGCCGGGCTGGGTGCTGAGCAGCGTGTGGTACGCCAGGAACGCAGTGACCGGCTCGGCACGGCGAACGACACCGAAGATGGTGTTCTCGCGCCACTCGCGGTAGGCCGTGTACTCCGCCGGCTTGACCTCGATGTAACGCAATTGGACGTACGGCGTCAGAGGAAGCGGGTCAGCGGTGTCCTTGGGCGCCTCGACGAACTCCAGGAGCTGGCGACGAAAGTCGCCGACGAGGTTTGCCGAGACGGCATCCCACAGACTCCGCCAGCCCACCGACAACGCGTCCAGCTCGGCGTAGTCCTTGACGGGTGTGACCTCGAGAATGCTGTCGTCCTCCACGCTGCGGAACAGAGCGCGGTCGGCCGGCGGTTCCTCGTAGTTCGACTCACTCCAGCGGGCCAGGACCTCGTCCGCCTTGCCAGGAGCGACGCCGACTTCGTTGAGAACGAGCAGAGTGGCAGACATCCAAATTCCTCTCGGCTGAATCCAAATGAGATGCGTGTGGCGTCACGACCGGACGAGAGGCCAGCACGCGGATCGCTCAGTAGAACGGAGAGAACGCGCAGCTCGGAGAGTGCTCCGGCTGGGGCTGAGCGCGCGTCAGGCTAGGGCCACGCCCTTGGCCGCGAGTGCTGTGGCCGCTTCGGCAACGGTCTGCTCGGGGACGAGTTCGTCCGTCTCGATCTCGATGCCGAAGGATTTCTGGAGACGCAGGGTGAGTTCCACCAGCAGGAGCGAGTCGACCTCCATGGCCTCGAAAGTCGTGTCCGGCGTGATCTCCGCCGTCGGCACGTTCAGTTCTGCCAGGATTTCGATTATGTGACTGGCGATCGGATTACCCACATCTTCCTCCATGAGCCTCTTGAGTGCCGAATTCGAAATTCAGAGCTTGAGCCGCAGCCGCCCCGTGGATGCAATCCTGGGCCCTGGCCGCGGGTAGAGAAAGTGTCTCTTCATGATGGTGGTGGCAACACCACCATCCGCCGAAACCGGGCGCAGCGTGATCATGTCTCGCTGCGTTGCCGGAGTGGTGCGCCGGTGTCCCGCACCGGCGCCTGCGTCCCCAGTGTTCAGCTCAGGCGACTCCGGAGTGGCCACCCGCGTACGCCCGCGCCCTTATCTGCGCAGCGGCGCCGGGCTGGTCAACGTAAACGGTCAGCGAAGACTCGGGGAACTCCGGCACTCGCATCAGAACTCGGTCGAAGATCATCACTCCTGCCTGCGGATGGGCGAATTTGCGAAGGTTCTGGTACGGGTCGTCGACCTTGTGCTGGTCCCACAGCTCGGCGAACTTCGGACTCGCCCGACGCAGTCGTTCCGCGATCCTGCCGAATTCCGGATCGTCCGGGAACCGGGCTGACTGCGCCCGGAAGTTGGCGACCAAGCCCCGAGCCACTGCTTCAGTGTCGGGATACTTCGCCCGGGTATCCGCGTCGGTGAAGAACTTCTCCAGACAGCTGTCGCCGCTCGCATTGAGACGAAACAGTGAGCGGGCGGACCCGTTGGCGAACTCGATACGCCCGTATCGATCGGTGAGGTAGGCCGGGCTGGAGGACCAGCCCTCAACGAGCGCACGCATGTGCGGGAGCACACCGACCCGGCGTCCTGCGTCCGTGCGCCGAGGCGGGTTGAGTCCGGCCAGCCGGAAGAAGTAGCTGCGCTCACTGCCATCCAACCGCAGGGCGTTGCCGATGGCCTGCACGACTTCTTCGGAGACGTTGATGTCCCGGCCCTGCTCCAGCCAGGTGTACCAGGACACACCGACACCGGCGAGCGCCGCGACCTCCTCCCGGCGCAGTCCCGGGGTGCGCCGCCGCTCGACCTTCATCAGGCCGACGTCCTCGGGCGATATTCCCTCCCGGCGCCTTCGCAAGAAATGCCGCAGCTTCGCTCGTCGCAATTGTCCGGATACTTGGGAAAGTGCAGATTCCTGCATGTATCGGCCCTTCTTCTGAACCACGCACCCCCGAACAAGCCTCAACACGGGAGAGCGAAATGAGGAGAAAAGTCAAACCAGACGAATATCGCACCTAACGCGATCCGCCGCCAACCACAACGACGACACCATTCTTCATGCGGGTCACCCGTCCTTCTGAAAAACTCGCTCGATGAACGGCTCGAGCAGTTCCGCATGCTCCCTGGTAACCGGCTTCGTCGGATACGCAAATCGCAGGTTCCGGCACTTCTGGTCATCTACCATCAGTCCGGGCAAGGAAAGCGCAGGAACCGTCGTGACCTGTTGCCGCGCCCAATCCGCGAACAACAACCCGCTAGCCCGATATTCGTCGGGCAGCCAGCTCAACTGCTCGATTCGCACATCAACAAGACCGGCGTCCAGATCGGGTGTCACATCAATCCCACCCTCCGCTGCAACCGCCTTTTCGAAGGACTCCGCAAGCTCCTCCTCGAAGAGAGTGCAGCTCGCATCGCCGGAGGCAAGCACGATCAGGGTGTGGCCCCCTGATCGTATTGACTCGAGAAGCGCCTGCTGACGTTCTGTCGAAGGCCAAACCCCGGTGAGCGACCATCTGTCAACAGCGCTGCGCTGCCACTCCAACCGGCCTAGCCCCTCAAAAATGACCGCCACTCCGTTGATCAGGAGCTCAGACATCTGTCCCCCTGTTCCATCTCGATATCAGCGGCACCACATTAAAATCCATGCGCCTCATTCCCAAATCGCGATTACCATCGCGCAATCCCTCACCACCAAGTCGCAGACAAAATGCACCTACCCCCAGGCGGAGCAACAAAACGAGACGCCTTCTTCAACTTTGAAGCCGATCAGCAATACACCCAGTCGCCTTAAGGTACCGCCATGACAACCGGCGCGCTGCGCATACGTTGCCCACCCCAGCGTTAAACGCTCCAGCAATTCCAAGCTAGCAGCCACCCAAGGGAGGCGCCATAGCCGTGTCGGAAATCACAATTCGCACGAACGCGCGTCCGATTTTTTCTTTTGATCCTCTTTCGTCTTACTCGGCTAGCAGCATTTGAGAATAGGCTGCTGCTCCGATCGTACACAGGGCTTCCAATGGTCCATCCGGGTGAAGATATTTGCGGGTTTCCGTCTTCTCAGGTGGCGCACCATTGCCGCGTGCCATGATTGCCGAGGCCAGTGGTCATGCGCATCGAGGCGTCTGAGCAACGTGCCTTCCCTTGGTGTTCCCGCTGCACTTCATTAGCGATTTGGAGTTAGTCGTGACTTCGTGCCCGATACAGCAATCCACCATTCGACCGCCGATTCCTACGCTTGCCGGCCCAAAGCCCTTCCTCGACATCGCCCCTAGCTGAACCGACAGCTCCGGGGCTCCACCTCATCTCGGTGGCGAGTCCGGGCTTCGGCTGGGCTCGGAGGTTTTCGCGGCCTGCCAACGAACCCCCGGAACGCCCTCCGGGTGCTGATCACGGTCCGCGTAGCCTGCCCGAGGAGGCATCGAGTTCCGAAAACCTCCACGTGAACAGCCATTCCAGGCTCTGCGGTGCGGGTTTCGCTGTCGGGCGGACGCGGCGGCCGGGAGAACTCGACCGGGAATCCGCCCCTCCATGTTGGACTAGATCCGGAATCCCGGTCCGTTCAAACCGTTGGTGCGATCCTGGACGGAGCTGGTCGGCTGCTCCGGGGCCGTTCGACCGCCGCTGTTTTGGCGAGTGCCCGTGCCCTTCACGCCATTCCGCGAACAGTTCCGAAGCGTGATCCTCACTACTGACATAGCGTGCCGGGGCCGCTACCTTCCGCTGTCATGGACAACGTGACCTCAAGGATCAGCAGCAAGAAGAAGCCGCGCAGTGAGCTCGCGAACTTCCTTCGCAGCCGCCGTGCCGCGCTCTCCCCCGCCGAAGTCGGCATGGGATCGGCCAGCGGTCGCACCCGAGTCGGTCTCCGCCGGGAGGAGGTCGCGGTCTTGGCCGGGATGAGCGCGTCCTGGTACGCGTGGCTGGAGCAGGGCCGCCCCATCAACGTCTCGAACGAGATTTTGGATGCGGTCAGCCGCGCGTTACGCCTCACCGAGCGCGAGCGCGTCCACCTGTACCGGCTCGCCGACGCCAATCCCCCGCTGCCGGCGCCGCGTGCGGATTCACCGGACGCCGAGGCCCTCCAGCGCGTGGTCGAAGCCAGGGCATCGGGGCCAACGTGCGCCATCGATCGGTATTGGGACGTCCTCGCTGCCAACGAACAAGCCGTCAGGATGCTCGACCTGGGGCACGAGGGCAACGAGAACTTCCTGATCAGTATGTTCACCGGATCCCACGGACGCCAGTACGCCAACCAGCCCGAGGTGGCTCGCCGGATGACAGCCCGCTTCCGCCTCCAGACGTCCTACTTCGCCGACGATCCGAGATACGAGCAGATGGTCGACCAGCTCTCCGCCGAAAGCCCGTACTTCGCCGAATTGTGGAACCGCCACGAGGTCGAGGAGTTCGTGCCCACGACCGTCGAACTGGACCATCCCGACGACGGTCCCATCTCCTTCACGCTGTACGCGATGGATCTCGACGATGTCTTCTCCGCCCGGCTGCTGATGTATCTGCTGCAGGAGTGACCGCTCTGCGCGCCGGCCTCGAAGCAGCGTTTCCCGGATGCGGTTGCGCCTGAACCGGGACCGTGGTGTTCCCGCCACCAGCGGGGCCACTCACAGCTTCAGCGAGGTCTGGCAGTGCGGTGTCCGACTTCCCGATAATCGTCGTGCGCCTCGGTGCGTCTTCGCGGCGGCGCCGCATTAGCGCCGTCCCACGTACCCGGCCGCAAGTGCCGTCCCTTCCCGTCCTTGCCGGAGGGGCGCCACCTTCCAACGGGCAACGACCACGACGTCCAACACCGGCGATCAGGGAGGGACCCTTGATGTTCGCACTGTCCCACGGACTCCTGGTGAAGGAGGCGGCGGTATGAGCAAGGCTGCGGTCCTCGCCGGGCTCGGAACGTACGTGCCGCCCCGCGTCATCACGAACGACGATCTCTCCCGAACCATGGACACCTCCGACGAGTGGATCCGCTCGCGTACTGGAATCACCCAACGCCACTGGGCCGAACCTGGTACCTCCACCGGCGATTTGGCCGTCGAGGCGGGCCTGCGGGCGCTGAAGTCGGCCGGCTCCGGCAACGTCGATCTGGTCGTCGTCGCCACGACCACTCCGGACCACCCCACCCCGGCGACCGCTCCCGATGTCGCCCACCGGCTGGGGCTGAACTCGGTCGCCGCGTACGACATCGCCGCGGTGTGCAGCGGATTCGTCTACGCCACGGCATCCGCAGCGGGCGCCATCGCCGCGGGGATCGCCGAGCGCGTGCTGGTCATCGGGGCGGAGACCTACTCCACAATCCTCAACCCCGAGGACCGCACCACCTCGGTGATCTTCGGTGACGGCGCCGGGGCCGTCGTCCTGCGAGCCGGTGAACCGTCCGAGCCAGGCGCGCTGCTCGGGCACGACTTGGGGAGCGACGGCTCGCTCAAGGATCTCATCATCGTCCGGGCCGGCGGCTCACGCCAGCCGGCCGGTGCGGTGGCCGCGTCCGGTGCGCGCCCTGCCGAGACGTACTTCCAGATGGAGGGCAAGCCGGTCTTCCAGCACGCCGTGACCCGCATGGCGGCCTCGTCCAAGACCATGCTTGATCGCGCTGGGTGGGCCCCCGAGTCGGTCAACTGGTTCGTCGGCCACCAGGCGAACATCCGGATCCTGCACGCCGTCGCCGACCAGCTGGGCATGGCCCGCGACCGCGCAGTCTGCAACCTCGACCGCGTCGGCAACACCTCGGCAGCCTCCATCCCACTGGCGCTCGGCGACGCCGTTTCCGGGGGCCTGCTGAAGCCTGGCGCCCGAGTGCTGATGAGCGCTTTCGGGGGCGGCTTGACCTGGGGTTCCACCGCCCTCGTGTGGCCGGAGATCGTAGTGGGCTAGACGTTCCAAGCGGGGCGGCCACCGGAGCAAGAGGACCGACGACACCATCCACCTCCGACGGTCATCTCACCGTGACCGATCACAGAGACCAAGGAGCTTGACGATGCCCGGTTCCAACGTCGGTTCCACACCGCTGCGCATCGCCGTCCTCGGCGCGGGCAACATCGGCCTTCCCCTGGGACGCCACTGGCTGGCCGCCGGTCACACCGTGACCTTCGGTTCCCGGACTCCGGACCGGCTCGCGTCGCTCGTCGAGGAGGCCGGCGAGAGGGCACGGGCGTCCGGGTACCCGGACGCTGTGGACGCGAGTGACGTGGTGCTGCTTTCGGTGCCACGTCCGCATCTTGAGGAGTTGCTGGAGCAAGTGGGCAACCATCTGACGGGGAAGACCGTGATCGATGCGACGAGCCCGATCGGGCTCTCCGAGGACGGCCTGTTCGTATCCGAGCTGCGCGCGGGTCTGACCCAGGGAAGCTGGTCGGCGCAGCGGCTGCCGAACAGTTCGGTGGCGCGGGCTTTCACCCACTTCCCGGACGAGCTCCTGTGGCCACGCGGGACGCAGCAGCGGCATTTCTGGGGGATGGCGGTCGCCGCGGACGACGAGGACGCGCTGGGGATCACGGAACGCCTCGTGCGGGACGCGGGCTTCGTCCCGGTACGGCTCGGAGGGCTGGACGAGTCCGCGGCGCTGGAGCCCGGTGGCGCGCTCTTCGGATACTTCTCGACGGCAGCCGGTTTGCGGAGGGCCGCAGGCATCGAGGACGATTGAAGCGCCTGTGCCCCGGATGTGCACGTCGTCGCAGGTCGTCCGGGAAATCAAGCAGGAGAGGCCGGGTTGTCCGGCCGCTCTCACACCACCGGACGTGCGTTGAGGTTCGGGGGTTCGACCAGTCGCGATCCATGGCGAGCAGCGGTTTTCGACTCCTCTACCTCAGCGGCAGCCAGGATCGAGCCGTTGTTGCCGGTGGTGGAGCGGCGGTATCGGCGGAGTGGTCCCCGTCTGGACGTGCTGTTCGCCCTCTGCACCGCGATCGCATGAGCGGAGCTGTCCTCTCCCGGCGTCGCATCCCCCACCGCGGGCTCCCCGCCCGAGCTGAAACCACTCCTCGGCGCAGCATCACCGCTGGTCGCCGATCCCCGCGATCCGCAGGGATCGGCGACCAGGATCCGGGAGCGCCGTGGAGCGGCGAACTAGTATCGACGACCTCATCCGCGCTGCTCCCCGACCCCCTGCCGCACGATGGACGCGACACCAAGTCACTCACGGGACCGGCGAACCGGACCGATCCTCATCATGAGCCGGCAGGCCGAGAAGGTTGACGGCCTTCACTTCACGCGGCGTCCTTGGTAACGATGATGTTGTTGAAGCTGCAGGTCGCGGAGAACTGGCGGTTGGCCTGCATCCACTCCTTCACCTCCGCCTCGATTTCGACTCGGATCTCCGGCGCCATCTCCAGGGTGTAATTCCTGAATGCGGTGCCCATCAGGAGACTCCAGCCCCCGTCGGCTGTCTCATAATCCATCACGACGTCCCGATGGGTGATTTTGATCCGCTGCTTGTGCGTCACCTCTTCGAGGATCGTTTTCAGAAAGGAGATGTCTTCGGTCAAGCGCCATGGCATGGAGACCTGCAGGTCATCGATCTTGTTCTGAGCCAGGTCCATGAAGACCCCAGAGACGGGGGCGAGAAAGTTGCGCCCCAAGGTCATGAGGACCAGTTTACCGCCCGGCTTGACGGCGTCCCACATTTTCGCCAGGAAGGCCTTGAGATCTGAGGCGAAGAAGGGGCCATTGGCCGACACCACGATGTCGAACGCGGCGACCTCGAACTGCGCCTCATTCATGTCCTCAACGCGGAATTCGATGTTCTTGACCCCCGCGGCCTCCGCATTCCCTTCGGCCTCCTCGATCATGGACGGGGAGACGTCAATGGCCAGGGCATGCCCTGTCGGCCCTGCGATCTCCGCCGCCCTGACGATCGAGTCGCCCGTTCCGCAGGGAAGGTCGAGAATCCGGTCGCCCTCTTTGACCGCCATGTCCGCCAGCAGCGGGTCGCGTATTACATCGGGGAAGGAGTCTTGGATCCTCGTGTACTCGTTCGCCGCCTTCTGGAAAGTGCCGCGAGAGTCGAATCCAGCCATTTCTAGAATTCCCTTCTGATCTTCGATCCAGCGATGGCAGGGGCGGTCGCGCCTGCTGGAACGCGTGCCGGCAAGCTACACGTGCACCCCTGACTCACCACAGATACGGGCCTCCTGATGGACAGGCAAAGGCACGGGTTTCGCGGAGAGTTGACCAGCTGGTTTTCCGGAGCATGCGGGGCACACACGTCAGTTCAGCCGGCACCACTACACTACGAATGACAATTAAATTGCCCATTCCTCCCTCAGCGACCAGTACAGAAGAACCGCTCAAGCAGCGCACACCACTGGGCGACAAGCAGTTCTTCAAGTCGGAATGCGGCGGCTTCGACCCGGCCGCTTCCCACACATTCATCTTGGGCGCACAGCACTGGTGGAGGAAGTGTCCTCTGATCGTGGTGGTGCGAACACCGCCTGCGCGAAGAGTAACGCTCCTCCACGTGCCGCCGCCACCCGCCGTACCGCTCACGGCGTTTCGGAGGGGTCTCGCTTCTCGAACACTTCCCGGGCCGTGCTGATGGCGTTGAGGACGTATGGGAAACCGACGTACGCGGTGACCTGCGTCAGGGTCTCGACGACCTGCGCCGGGCTCAGGCCGACGTTGAGAGCGGCCCCGATGTGCACGGCCAGCTGCGGCGCCGTGTCGCCGAAAGCCGTCAGGGCGGCGACGGTGACGAGCTGCTTACGCTGCGGCGAAAGCCACGGCCGGTGGTAGATGTCGCCGAACGAGAACTCCACGACGTACCGGGCCAGGTCGGGAGAGATGTCCTTCAGGAAGGCCACGACGTCCAGGCCGTGCTGACCGTCGATCCTGATCAGGTTCTCGACGCCGCGTTCGTAGCGGTCGCGGCCGTCGTCCATGACCACCGGGTCGACGGTGAGGTCGTTGTCGGCGAAGACAGCCCGGGCGACGCCGATCGCGTTGAGCGCGCGCGGGAAGCCCGTGAAAGGGACCAGGTGGACGAGAGCTTCCACCATCTCCACGGGGGTGACGCCGACACGGAGGGCCGCGTCGATGTGGAAGTTCATCTGCGGTGCGGTGTCCCCCAGCGCGGCGAGCGCGCCGATCGTGGCCAACTCGCGCTCCTGCAGATCCAGTCCGGGGCGATCGAAGATGTCGGCGTAGGCCCACTCGACGACGAACCGGCCGAGGTCCGGGGCGATGTCGGCCAGAGCGTCGACGATGGCCGTGCCACGTGCGCCGGACATCTCACCGAGCACGGCGAGGCCGCGCTCGTATCGGGTATCGGTCTGCGCGGACGAGGAACTGGACTCGTTCATGCTGCTCCACGTTAGTGATCGGTTTTTGCACCAAGCAATTTCAGAATTCAGACAGTCCCGACCACGACGACATTTCCCTCGCTGATGTAACCGTCCGGGTGGCGCAACGGGTGCGCCGCGTCCTCCGGGTCGAGGAACGGCGCCCAGTCGCCCGGAATCCCCAGATTCCGCGCCTGTCGCGCGAAACGCGCGCACGCGTTGCCGTAGAACCGCATGGCCGCAGAGGAAAGAGGTGCGTAGTGCTCCATGAGAATCGTTCGCTGCCGCACCGATCTCAGGCCAGCTGCGCGGAGTCCGCGATGCAGGTCGCGGCCGCGCAGCAGCTGCCGCGCGTATCCAGAGGACCTGGCCGACGCGCGGAAGAAGTCGGTGATCAGGAACGGGTCCGCGGGACGTGCTGTGCTCAGCGTGCCGTCAACGTCCTTCACCGCGACGAGCCCTCCGTGCCTGGTGACCCGACGGAACTCCGAGAGAGCGCGGGCCAGTTCGGCGTCGTCGAGGTACTGGGTGGTGTTCGCGCACCACACGGCGTCGAACGAGGCGTCCGAATAGGGCAGTCGGAGCACACTCCCCTGCCGCACCTCCGTCCGCAGCCGGGCCTGATGGTTCCGCATCCGCTCGGCGGCCCGCTCGGCGTTCTCCTCGGCCAGATCCAGGGCGGAGATCCGGCCCCGTTCGCCGACGAGTTCCGCGAGCCAAGGCAGGAAAGCGCCGCTCCCGCAGCCCGCGTCCAGGACGTGCCAGCCGGCGCGGATTCCGACGGTTCCCAAGGCCTCCTCGTAGGCGTCGGCGCAGGCTTCGAAGTGGAGGTCGACGATCTCCTCGTGCGTGAACGCCATGCCGGTGGAGGTCGTGTAGCCGAACGCCGCGTGATCCTCGGTCAACATGCTTTCGCTCCATCCGGGCAGGAGGTGTGCCCCGCGGCCAGGAGCCAAACGAGGATCTCCGCGGTTTTCCCTGGTGCTTCCAGCGGGGCGAGGTGACCGACTCCGGGGAGCGTGACGAGCCGGCCGCCGGCCAGGGCGGCGGCTGTAGCACGGGCCTCGTCGACGGTGACGAGCTCGTCCTCCTCGCCCTGGACGACCACGGCGGGCACGTCCGCGGTGCTCAGTGCGGACAGAGAGGCCTCGCGGGCGGCGATTGCCCGCTGCGCCCACGCCACGGACTGTGGATCGGCCGCCTGCGCCAGCGCCGTCACCCGGGCCAGCAACCCGGGCTGCTGGGCCCGGGTGGTGGCGCCGAGCAGGGACGAGGTGGTGTCCGCGACGATCCTGGCACGCAGAGAGTCATCGCTGATCAAGTCGGCGAAGCGGAGGCGCGCCGCGGCCCCCTCCGGTGTGTCGGCCGTGCCACGGGATGCGAACAGACCCAGTGCGCGGACGCGGTGTGGATGGCGGCGCAGGAACGACATCGCCGCATAGCCGCCCATCGAGCAGCCGGCGACGACCGCCGAGTCGAGGCCGCGACGATCGAGTTCGCGGGCCAGTTCGTCGGCGAGCAAGTCGAGGGAAGGGGCTGCGTCCACCGGGAGCGGGGTGCGCCCGAAGCCGCACTGGTCGATGGGGAGCACGCGGTGACCGCAGGCTCGCAGGGCCCGAGCGGGCTCGTCCCACATGGACGAGTCGAGAGGCAAGGCGTGGAGCAGGACGATGGGGAGGTCCGCGCCGCTCATCGTTCGGCCGCCCGCTCCGCGTCGCGGACGAACCGCCACGCCCGCTCGGGCAGCCGTGTGCCGCGCAGCCAGGCGAGGGCTACCGGAGAGGGGGGCAGGTCGTGCACGGGGACCACCTTGATGTCGGGCGGCAGGACCGCCTCGAGGGACTGGAAGGACACGTGCATCGCGAGAGTGCTCCGGAGCCGTTCCACCAGGGCGAGCACCGTGGTCATGGTATGCGTACGGCGGATGGCGCGGCCTGCCCAGGTGTGAGGCGGAACGACGAGATCCCAGACGTTCGGCGGAAAGTCACCGGGGCATCGGAATCCCTCGTAGTCGGCGATCTGCTCAAGAGAGACCGACTCCTGGGCTGCCAGTGGGTGATGGGCGCCCACGAGCACGGCACGGCCGTCCCAAGCGACGCGTTGGCTCAGCGCGATGTCCGGATCGAACGGGTCGTACTTGACGAGCATGAGGTCGGTCTCCCCGGCGCGCAGCAGCCTGAACGGCTCAGAGACCTCGTAGCGGATGTACTCGATCGACGACACCGGGTGATCGGCGGCGGCCACGATGCGAGCGGCGAGGTGAGTGGAACCGTGTATGCCGAGCCGGAGGGGCCGGGGCGACGCGGCCGCGCCGGAGGCAGAGGCGTCACCGGCGGCTACGGGTGTGCGGCTGGTCATGGGTCAGACCTCCGTGGTCAGTCCCGCGTAGGCCTGAAGTTCGTCCGGTCGGTGAACGTCGGTGTCTACGCGGAGCATTGCGAACTGGCGGGCCAGGACGTTCAGTCGGGGCACGAATCGCAGGGTCAGGCGGTCGCAGGGTTGGATCAGTCCGTCGAGGACGGCCTCGGCGAGCAAGTGGTTGATGTGCACGAGGGCGTGCGCGACGGTCACCCTGGCGGTGGCGATGTACAGGTCGCGGTGGACGGCGCTGCGGAACCCGCCGGAGCAGGACGCGATCGCCGGACGAGGGACGGTCACCGTGGCCGCGGGCATCGTGGTCAGCTCGTGCCCGCCCTCGAAGGTCTTGAGGAGGCGACGCAGCGTCGCCGTCGCCGCACCCGGCGCCGGGCCCGACCAGGCCAACGATCCATCGCCCGCCACGTGGTCGAAGGTGAACCGCTCATGCAGATTGGCTGGGTTACCGGCCAAGAACACGGTGCGCGTGAAGGAGCTGCGCCAGGCGTCACGCGTCTCCGGCGCCAGGGCGAGCGCGAAAGTGCAAGTCTCGCGCACCCATTGGGGCAGATCGAGCTGGGACACGACGACCACCGCCAGCACCTCGGTGTCGACGGCGTCCGCGTCGTGGAAGCCGGCCCGGAGCGCCTTCAAGGCCTGGCCGCTGGACAGATCGAGCCGGTCGGCCAACTCGGGCCGGGCAGTGCGGACGCGGTCCACGGCGGAGCGCAGCAGGGCGGATTGCGGCGGGGACGCGGGCGGGAGTGCTTCCGAGGGGTCGGAAACCGCGTGGGCGAGAGCCGTCGGTTCGGGGGAACTGGTCACAGGTACACCGCCGACAGGAGTCCGGGATCGGGAGCGGGCCGTCGACGGCCCAGGAGGGAACAGGTGAGCTGGTAGGGGTCGACGTAGGCGTGGCCACGCCGGTGCCGGTCGAGAGCGTCGAACAGATCACCGGTGCCGACAGCGACGCCAGCCCGGGAACGTTCGAGGAGTCGGGCGGCCATGCTCAGGCATTTCCGCAGCAGGTCGTGCCGGAACGACTCGCGCTGGCCAGGGCCGAGGGTCGCCACGAAGTACAGGCGCATGCCGAGCCGCAACGCCTCGGTGTCGTCACCGCACTTCTCGGCGGCCTCGCCCAGCAGGACGCCGACCGTGTGCCCGCGCCAACCACCGTGCCGGGCCGAGGCGATCTGCCCGTCGATGGGAACCCTCCCCAGGGGCACTCGGCGCACTGCGGGCCCGAGGCGGGTCAGGACGCGGCTGAGAAGCTGGTAGTCGGTGTCCAGCTCATGGTCGTAGAGCAGGACGACCTCGTCGTACCCGGCCACGAGCGGAAGCAACTCGCGCAAGGCGCAGGCGACGTAGTTGGGCCGGCCGTCCGACGTGATGATGCGGCGCGGGGCATGCCGTACCGGGTGAGATCAAGGTACACCGGACCGCCGCAGTCGCGCTGGTCGAGGACGAGACCCGTGGCGGCGAGCTGTTCGACCATCTGCTCCAAGGCGAGACCCGGCGGCTGGTGTTCCTTGAGACCGGGGTCGTGCATGCCGAGCCGCTTGTAGTGCCCGGTCCACAGCTCCAGCAGCCGTCGGCTCGCGGGGTGGGTCCAGCCGCTGTGCTCGATGGCGTCCCGGTACGGCCGCAATGCCTTCGCGCTCGGCGGCTGCTCCTCGGATCGGTAGCGAACGTAGAGTTCGCCGATCTCCTCCTCGGAGAACTGTGCGTAGTCGGTCTCACCACGAGTGCGGTCGAGGTACTCCCAGAAGCCGACCGTCTGCTCGGTGACGTGGTACGTGGTGGGGCTGTACCGGTACGTCACCTCGGCGAGCGGCGCCGTGGCCCGGAACATGACGTCGGTCCACAGTAGACCCTTGAGATGACTCGGGGTGAGGGGTTTGGTGGGCGTCACCGTGACCGGGGCCAGCAGGACGTGATTGCGGGGCGGCATCGTCATCCTTCCTTCCGTGCGGTGGCTGTGATGGTCTGCAGGAGTTCGGTCCGCGTGGGAGGCGAGGTCTCGGGAGCCGGGGCGGGCTCGGCGGGCACCTGACGCACCCGGCTCGGAAAGTCCACGTCGGCGAAGAGCCTGGCAGGGGTCGTCAGGCTCGTCTGGGCGCGGGTAACTCCTTGCCATACGACCGGATCGGTGGCCGCGGCCTTGCTCGCCGCCGCCCAGAGGTCCGGGGCTACCGGCGGCACCGGGGGGCACCGGGACGCCGGAGGCAGACTCGCCGCCGCCCGCCACCGCTCGACCCGCACCCACGAGTCGTGGATGCTCTGCTCGTACCAGGGCCGCAGGAGTTCGTCGCTCAGGTCCGCAGCGGCACGGCCCAGCTCAACCGCCGCGGACGGGTGCCGGTCGATCAGGTCCGCGAGCCGGAACGCATGGGTGAAGGCGAGGGAGAGCCCGCGGCCGAACATCGGGTCGGTGACGCAGGCCGCGTCTCCGACCCGGAGGAGACCCACGAGGGGCGAGGCACCCCGCAGGAGGTTCGGCGGCATGCCGATCACTCGCACCGGCCCCATCGGCTCCACGGCGCTCTCATCGACCCACGGGAACAGGTATGGCGAGATCCCGCAGACGGCGGTGAAGACACCGGGGTCGCGCAGCGCCGTCGTGGCATGGTCGCCAGGCAGGGTGCCGAGAGTGATGGCGAACACGTCGTTGTCCGCCGGGTGCGCCACCGCCGAGTAGTGGCCCCAGACTCCGCCAGCCGCATTGCCCCGGTTGAGCGGCCCCGGCGGCGAACCGCCGGGTTGACGCAGCCGGTAGAAGCGGCCGAATGCGCGCAGGTGACTGGCGCCGGTGAGGTCCTTCCCGGCCGGGAAACCGGCTGCGGCGAGCCAGGTCCGCGACGCGCAGCGGCGGCCGGAAGCGTCCACGACGAGGTCAGCGGCGAGGGGCTCTCCGGAATCCGTAACGACTCCGGCCACCCGGTCGGAGTCGAGCAGCAGCTCGGTGACCGCGGTCTCGTGGCTGATGGTCACCGTGGGCAGGGCACTCGCGCAGCGGTGGAGGACGAGATCGAGCACGGAGCGACGGCAGAACACGGTGATCAGGTCTTCGTCGTCGACGTCGCCGGGTGCCGCCGTTCTGAGGTCCCACAGCCGCGCCCCAGCCTCCAGCAACCCGGTCAGCAACCCCGGCGCGTACCGCCGCAGCGTCCACACCCCGAGCGCATTGAGGACGTGGTCGTGCGCCGCCTGCGGCACCGCCGGTCGCAGCCACGACTCTGCGCTCTTGAGGACGGGCCCGTCCGGGGGCGTCTCCCCCGTTCAAGAACCCGGACCCGGTGACCGCGTCCGCCGAGCGCCAGAGCCAGGGCGAGACCGGCAGCACCACCGCCTGCGATCACGATGGTCCCCATGGTCAGCGTCGCCGACCGTGCACGAAGAACACCCGGCGCACTTCCGGGACTTCGCGCGGCGGCACCGAGTCCGGCCACCTTCCGTAATCGGCGTCCGGCTCGCCCGGCTGAACAGCGCGAACGTCGAAGCCATACTGCGCGAACAGTTCCTCCGGCTCGTCAGTGCCGAACACCCAGGGGCACCCCCAACTGGCGAACACGTCGAGCAGGCCTTGTACGTGAGGGAGCGTCAGCGCGGACCGGTTGACGATGTCGGCCGCAATCCGACTGCCTGGCGCGGAGATCGCAGCGACCCGCTCAAGCATGCGGCGGGAGGCGGCCTCGGGGATGTAGTAGAGCAGGCCCTCCAGCAGCCAAGTCGAGGGCAGGGTGGAGTCGTACCCGGCCGCGCAGAGCCGGTCCTCCCAGTCGTCGTCGTTGAAGTCGACGGCGACGGTGCGGTGGTCGATGCGGGGCGGGATCCCGCGTAACCGCTCGGTCTTGAAGTCGAGCACCGATGGGCGGTCGACCTCGAAGTAGCGGATGTGATCGGGCCAGGACAGCCGGTAGGCCCGCGAGTCCATCCCGGCAGGGGCCAGCACGATCTGAGTGGTCTCCGGCGCCCGGGCGGCGTCCTGCAGCAGATCGTCGAAGAACCTCGTGCGGATGGCGTTGTAGTCCGGGGTGCTGGGCAGGGTTCGCGGCCGGTCAGGGGGAAAGGTCGCGGCTCGGATCTCGGCCAGCAGGTCCGGGCCCTCGTCTCCAGCGAGTCCGGCGGCGTACGGGTCCTCGTACAACCGGTCCGCGCGGCGGGTCTCCGCCGCGCGGAGGGCTGCGGTGAGCAGGGCGGTCCGTTCGACAGGGTCGAACACGGGCATGGGGGGCTCCTCGTCTGGGACTGTTCGAGAGCGTGGCGCGCGTCGGAAGGACCGGGGACGACCCGCTTGCCGGGAGCGCGGTTCGGCACGCCGGAATGCCCGTGCAGTGCCCGTCGCGCGCCCGCGCGCAGCAGCCTCTAGAGCGAAGAGGAGCGCGCGACGGACTCCACGCGGTGTGGGAACGAACCGGAGATCACGAAGGAACACGCCTGCATCAGCCCGTGGGACCGCAGGCAGGTGTCAGCCTTCCGGATGCCCGTCGTAAACGCGGATCTTGTACTCGGTCGCTTCCAGCGCCAGGCCAAGCTCGCGGATCTGCCGGATGATTCGGTCTTGCTGGTCGAGCATGATGCGCCGACGTTCCGGAATGGTGCTCGGGCCCTGCTCGACGAGCAGGATGTAGCGTTTGAGGTCGGTCATGGTCATGCCCGACAGGCGCATCCGGGTGAGGAAGACAAGCCGGCGCATGTCGAGCGCGGAGTACTCGCGGTATCCGGAGGCGTTGCGAGCTGGCCGCACGAGTCCCTCCTGCTCGTAGTACCGGAGAGTGTGCGTCGACAGGCCGACGAGCCTGGCGGCCTCGGCGACACCCTTGGGCTTCGGCGAGGCTTCGATCGTGGTGTCGTCGAGCAGCTCGTTCAGCGCTTCGATCGCTGACGAGGACGGCCCGTCGCTGGCAGCGAGGATGCGTTCGATCAACGCTTCAGTGGCCATGGCTCACAATGTACGACGATCAGAATGCGCGCACAGCGGCTGGCATGCCCGGAAAGTCCGCCGACTCGCTCGCAGACGCCCATTTCTCGACGTCGTCGAGCGCACCTCGGTAGACGCGGGTGAGGTTGCGAACCGCCTCCGCACCGAGTGGGAGCCGAAGCGGCGCGTCGGGGGTGTCGAGCATGTCGCGGATCACCTGGGCAGCGCGTGCCGGGTCGCCTTCCTGGACGCCATCGGCCTCGGCCATGTTCGCGCGCACGGCACCGGCGACCTCGTCGTAGACCGAGCTCCGCTGCGCTGTGTTGAGCACGTCGGCGGCGTTGAACGCGGTGCGGAAGCGACTGGGCTCGACGATGAGGACGCGGATGCCAAACGGTGCGACTTCGCCCGCGAGCGCCTCCGACCAGCCCTCAAGCGCGAACTTGCCGGCCGAGTAGCTGCCGACGGCGGGGAACGACAGCCGCCCGCCCTGGCTGCTCATCTGCACGATCGCACCAGAGCGTCGCTCTCGCAGGTGGGGCAGCGCAGCGCGCACGTAGGCGGCGGGGCCGAACAGGTGCTGCTCAAGCATGGACCGCAGCGCGGCATCCGTGATCTCTTCGGCGGTCCCGACCTGTCCGGCGCCGGCATTGTTGACGAGCACATCGACGCGCCCGAACACCTCCAGCGCCCGCTGCACGACCGCCGCCGCTCCCGAAGTGTCGCGCACATCGTGCTCGATGGCGAGGAGCTGGTCCCCGTACCGCGCCTTGAGCTCATCGAACCGGTCGACCCGCCGCGCGGTCCCGACCACACGCTCGCCCGCCGCGAGCGCCGCCTCGGCGAGCGCGAGGCCCAGGCCCGAACTCGCGCCCGTGATCATCCATGCCTTCGTCTCGTTCATCGTTGCCATGGCTCTGACGCTAGAGCTTCGAGCGCGCTTGAAGGCAAGCCGCGCTCAGGCTCGGCAGGCCACGAGTGGCTCACCCCGCTTGATCCGCTGCGCACTCTCGGCCGGTGCGCGCCGATGCACTCAGCGAGGTACCGGTGTCCAGACGGTCACCCGCGCCGCGCACCTGGTGCGGAATCCGATTTGCAGCAATGAGCGGGGCGGGTCGTGCGAAATTGCCGCGATGAACAATTCGGAAAACCCATCGAGAAGCCGGCTGACCACCTGGGGTGTTCGGACAATTTGAACACGGTCCGTTCCTGCGGGCACCAAGCCTTGAGGAAGAGTTTCCCAGTCATGGTGGTGCGACCACCACCCACCGCAAACGGACTGGTAGTCGGCCTGGTGGTGGTGGGAGTAACCGCATGAATTCGCCCCTGTAGCGAAGGGCCGGGTCGGGTAAATTGCGCTTATCCGGGAACCCATTTCCTTTAGGAGTAGATACGTGTCGGCAAATGCAATAAGTGCGACGGGGCGCTCCCGGGTCACTCGCCTCAACACGCTCACCGGGCTGCGCTTTGCCGCCGCTTTCGTGGTTTTTCTCTACCACGCGGCGCTGCTCGGTTACATGGGTGTGCCCTGGCTCAGCCCCGAGAACGTGCACGACTACTACCGTTCCGTACACCACGTTGGCGCCCTCGGCGTTAGCTTCTTCTTCGTGCTCAGCGGCTTCGTGCTGACCTGGTCGTCGCGGGAGACGGACACGGCGCCGCGCTTCTGGCGCCGCCGGTTCCTCAAGATCGTCCCCAATTATCTGGTGGTCTGGGTGCTGGCCATGGTGGTCTTCGCGGCACCCTTCACCGACGTGAAGATCGGGCTGCTCAACTTCTTCATGCTCCAGGTGTACTACCCGGACTTCTCCATCAACTTCGGCGTGAACCCGGCTGGTTGGTCCCTGGCCGTCGAGGCGATCTTCTACCTGCTCTTCCCCCTCCTGCTCCGCCTAATCAAGAAGATACCGGCCAACCGGGTCAATCTCTGGGTCGCGATCGTCGGCCTCGGCATCATCGCCACGCCGTTCCTGTCCACCCATCTCGTCCCGGCCGGTTCCGTGTTCATGCCCATGGAGCCCGAGACCTCGGTGAACCAGTACTTCTTCTCGTACATCCTGCCGTTCCCCCGAGTCCTGGACTTCGCCCTCGGCATCCTGGTAGCCCGCTCGGTGATGTCGGGGCGCTGGCGCAACATCGGTATGATTTGGGCTGGCGCACTGCTCATCGCCAGCTATGCGCTCGGCTACTTCACTCCGTACATCTACTCGTCGCGCGCCGTTTGCGTCATCCCAGCCGCCGTCCTCATCGCGGCCGGAGCAATCGCGGACGACGAGGGCCGCTTCACCGTCTTCCGCAACAAGGTGATGGTCTGGCTGGGCGACATCTCCTTCGCCTTCTACCTCGTGCACTACACCGTGCTGCAAGGAGTGTGGAAGCTGCTCGGCAGCAAGACCTACACCGCACCGCAGGCCACGGCCATGATGCTGCTCTGCCTCGGCGTCTCGATCCTCGCGTCCTGGGCGCTGTACGACCTGATCGAGCGCCCCATCACCCAGCGCTGGTCCAACCCGAGGAAGAGGTCAGCACCCGTCCAGCAGGAGTCGGCCCTCGCGGAAGCCCGACCGCTCGCCGCCAGACGAGCCGACGAGGAGCGCTGACTGCCGCCGAACGAGGAGGCCAGCCCGCGAGCAACCGTCGGCCCCGTCCGATTTCGTCCGGTCGGGGCCGACGGTCGCTTCCTCGCTCAAACTCACTCGGCACGTCAGAACCACCCGCTCTTCGGATCTGCCCAGGGTCTACTTGACACCTTGACCTGCCCCAGAGTTCGTTACCCCGGCCGGTGTGAAGGTCAGGCGGGGATAGATGAGCTCTCGGAGGATAGCTCGTACTCGATTGGTGAGACGTAGTCGAGATGGGAGTGTCGTCGCTGGCGGTTGTAGAAGATTTCGATGTAGGTGAAGATCTCATTGGCCAGGTCGAGCCGCGTCCGCCACTTCCTCCGGTTCAGGAGCTCGACCTGCATGGACGACCAGAACGACTCCATCATCGCGTTGTCGAGCCCATCACCGATGGTGCCGAACGAGGGCATCAGGCCGGAGCGGACCTTGTTAGTGAAGGCCCACGAGGTGAACTGGACGCCGTGGTCGGCGTGGACGATGCCGCCGGGTGGTGGTGTGCGGTTGTTGATGGCCATGTCGAGCGCGTTGATGACCAGGGTGGTGTCCTGGCAGTTGTCGATCGACCATCCGACGATCTTGCGACGCCGACCGCGCCTGGCGCGGCGCTGAGGCCGAGACCAGCGAGGGGCGTTTCATCGACCCCGCTAGCGCCGACGAGGTCTCGCCACCCTTTACTGGGTGGCGGGACCTCGGACGGTGATCACGACGTGAAGCGATCCGATTTGATCGCGTCGAGGAAGGCTTGCCATTGGGTTGGGGTGGCGGTGAAGTAGCCCTGGCTTCGGTCTTTGGTGTCGCGTACCGCGGCGTGTCCGTCTGCCGCGTTGCCGACCTCCACGCAGGAATTCGTGTTGGCGCTGCGGCTCGACTTCCGCCACCCCGTCGGGGGCTGCGATAGGCTCATTCCGTTTTCTCCAGTTCAGTGATGATGCCGGCGATGAACTCGGCCGATGCCTCCGGGCTCATCGCCACTTCTTCCCTACTCATGCGGTCCACGGCATCCGTGTAGGCCGCGACGTCGTCGGGTTCGTGGAAGAACAGACCGGCCCTGCGGTTTTCGATGTGGACGATCTTCGAGTAACTCGCGTCGGACTCCAGCAGCAGGAACGCGCCCTCCAAAGCGGGATGCCAGCCCACGCATGAGGGGATCACGCGGACCGTGATGTGTTCGCGCCGAGCGCTGTTGATCAGGTGCTGCAGCTGCTCGGCCATGACCGCGGTGCCACCAATGCTGGAACGCAGGGCGGCCTCGCCGATGAACGTCACGAGCTCCGCCGGCCGCTTCTCACGATCGATCACCTCCCGGCGGCCCCACCTCATCCGCACCCGCGACTCGATCTCGTGATCAGCAACGCCGACCTCGGTCATGAGGGCGCGGGCGTACCCGGAGGTTTGGAGCAGTCCCGGAACCAGCAGCGGCGAGACATCGACAATGCGAGTCGCCTCCGACTCGAACTTCAGCAGCGCCTCCAGCTGGCGCGCCCGGTCACCCAATCGGACCGCGAGCCACTGCGGGGCGCCGGTCTCGCGGGCGAGTTGAAGGACCTCGTCAGCCTCGGTTCCGTTAACACCGAGCGCGCCGAGGATCCGGTTGACCGTGTCCGTGTCGGGACTGCGCTTGCCCGTTTCCCAGTTCTGGAGGGACACGTGGTGGCTGTACCCGAGGTGCTGGGCGAACGCCCGCAGACTCCACCCGCGATCTTGGCGAAGTTCGCGAAGACGAGCGCCGAGCGTGAGGGCCTGCGTCGTCGCGCCAGTGGTAACAGCCATGCACCACACAATAGGCCCCGGTCGGGTGCGATGTCGATCAGCATCAATGACCCCACGATCAGGGCATTGCCCGACCGGTATCAGTGGTAACAGACTTTGTTTACCGCGTTACCACTGTTGCGCGGTGCGACTCACGATAATTGGGGGAAGCGATCCGCCATGACTCATCCTGTTCGATGGACACCGGCCGAAGGAGAACGCCACGCGACCGCGGTCAGCGGTCCTGGCAGCGGCAAGGACACGGAAGTCCTCACGCTGTGCGGGAAAACTGTCACCACATCTCAATCCGACCGCGCGTGGTTCTGGGAGACCTGCCAGCACTGCAACCGCGAAGCGCACCGCGTGGCGGGCGTGCCGATGCCACCCGCCACGGGCACCGAACCGGTCCGCCCGTGAAGACCGCGACGCTCATGCGGGCCGCGATCATCTCGATCGCCGCCGCCGTCGACAACGTCGAGGCCGGATACACCTCCCGGAATGAGCGAGAAGAGCTCGCACGCGTCTGCGACCACCTCGCTACCGCACTGCGCACCGCCGATGGCCCCGCCGCCATAGACGGCGACGTGATCTCAGTGGTGACCGACTCATGATCCACCTCGTTCCCTGGACTTCCCGCGGGTCTGGTCCTCGCCAGCGTCGGCTCCCTGCACGTAGGCCGGCACAACGTCGACAGGGGCACACATTCGGGCGCCACTGAGGTCACGTTCGTCCAGGTAAAACGTTTGCCCCTGAGCCGGTGGCGCGTTCGGTGTTCTGCCTGCTGGCAGGGTGCTGGACGCCGGGCCGCTCCACGCAACACGGGCACCCCGGAGGGGACCCCGCCCGTGTTGCGTTCCGGGCCCACCGCCCAGCCCTCAAGCCGCAGGCAGAAACCCCGAGACGCCACCGCCCAACCCCGTAGCGGGTGGGCGGTGGCCTGGTGGTTTTTGTCCTTTTCTGGTGCCTGCGGAAAAGGAAACCACACCAATGACTTTGCCGAACATCACGAGATTCCAGTACGGCCGCGAAAAGTCGCGGATCTTCCTCAACGACATCCACCTGATCGGGATCCTCGAGCACCCCTGTGATGACCCCGAGGTCCGGGTGACCTTCTGCGGGCCCTCGGGCAAACGCTTCGCACTTCCGGCGGCCGAGGACATCCCCGGTGGTACGAGTTCGATCATCGTGGCCTCGCTGGGCTACGAGTACCGGCCGCACGAGATCGCCGTCGGCTACTTCGCACCGCGGGGGTACGGCATCTGGTGCCCGACCTGCCACACCGCCGGCACCTCGCTGCACCGCTACTACCCCGACCAGACGGAAGCCGAACAACGCGTGGTCACCGTCCACGAGGACCTCTGCGGGCAACCCGCCGTGCTCGTCACCGCGCCCTTCCCGCTCAGTCCCGATCTTCCTCCGTCCAACGCCTGGCCCACCACCGACCACGACGCGCCCTAACCAACGCACTCCCCTACCAATCGAACAACTCCTGCCTGTCACGCGGCGGGGTCCGACCACCGTCGGGCCTCGCCGCGTTGGTGTTTCTCGACTCCGATGAAAGGAGCTTTCATGCCCACGACCGATCAGCAGCTTCCCCGCTTCGCCACCCTGGACCCGAAGTCGCTGGTGTTGCGGGACAACCCGCGCACCATCACCGACTTGCCGAGCGAGGAGCCCGAGATGCTGGCCAGCGTCGGCACCCACGGCGTCCGGCTTCCGATCCTGGCCACGCCCACCGAGGAGGGCCCGTCGGTCATCGACGGCTTCACCCGGGTGCTCTGCGCGCTGCACCACCAGCAGGACCAGGTACCGGTCTTGCTGGTCACCGTCGAGGAGGCCGAGGAGTGGCGGCGTCTGGTGGATCAGTGGATCGCCAACGAGCACCGCCGCGGGTTCGGTGAGGCGGACAAGGCCGCCATGGTCGAGCAGCTCGCCATGTTCGGTCTCAGCCCGGACGACATCTCCGACCAGCTCAAAACCGACATCGCGGTAGTCCGGGCGGCGCTGACGGTTCGTGGTAGTGAGAAGGCGACGAAGCTGGCCCGGCAGCACGATCAGCTGGACATGCTCCAGCTCGCGGCGATCAGCGAGTTCGAGGACGACGAAGCCGCCTACAACGAGATCGTCGAAACGCTGCAGAACCGCCCTGCCCAGCTCAAGCACGTGATGACCAGGCGACGTCATGAGCGTGAGGCCCACCAGGCCTGCGATGAAGAAATCGGTCGCCTCTCCGCCACTGGGGTGACGGCGATGCACGATGCTGACCTGCCCGAGACCGCTCAGCCGCTGTCGGCCTTGACCAATGCCAACGGCCAGCGTCTGTCGGAGCTCGTCGCCGAGCACGAGGCGTGCCCGGGGCACGCGGCCGGTGTGCGGACGGTCTTTTCCGGGGACACGCGGGTGACCTGGCACTGCCTGGACTGGAAGAAGCACGGCCACCAGAAGCACTCGGATGCCTCCGCTAGCGGGCAGGGTCTCTCGGAGGAGGACAAGGCCGAGCGCAAGCGGGCGCGAGAGCTCAATCCGCAGTGGCGTGCGGCCCTAGAGGTGCGCCGGGAGTGGCTGCAGGAGTTCCTGCAGCGCAAGACGCCGCCGAAGCAGACGCGCCAGTTCCTGGCCGCCGTCTTGGCGGCCGGCGATGAGCGGGTCACCAAGGCGATCGGGCGCGGCAACCGCTACGCCCGCACCACCTTGGGTGACAAGCGCGTCGACCGCTTGCAGGCGGGTGGGCGGCGGATGACCGAGGACCAGGTCACGATGGCCGAGCTCGGGATCGTGCTCTGCGCCTACGAAGAGGCCTACGACGCCGGCCACACCGTCAACACCTGGCGCTCCCCCACTCCGGCCGACGAGCGCTATCTCACCGCCCTGGCCTCCTGGGGCTACCCCCTCTCCGAGGTGGAACAGCTCGCTCTCAACCCCGACATCACGACCACATCCGACGACAACGCGTAATCCGCACGACCCGACGCGCCCCGGCCACACGCCGGGGCGAGTTGCGCTGTCTTAAGAGGGAGGTCCCGGTGTCCGAAGAGGAGGAGTCAGAGCTGTCAGGGGTGAACAATGAGCATCTCGCGACGCTGACGTTCGACGCGATCATCGATCGCGATACTGACCAGCTCGATGTGTTGCAGGCCGAGTGGTTCCGCCGCGCCGAATACAGTCGGCGACTCGGTCAACTTGCCCGCGACCACCGCACACCCCGCGAGTAAGACGTGCTGAATCCGGCAGGAACGCAGTGCTTTTCACCATTCCCATACTTTTTCGATCAGCAGTGGAGTGTGTCCTATGTGGTTCTTCGTGTTCGTGTTTGAGCTCCTGGTGCTCGTGTTGATCGCAGGAGTCGTCCGGGCTGCGCTGCAGCGCGTCGACGAGTTCTTCGACGCCCTGATCGAACGTCTCCGCAACAGCACCAACCCCGCTGGCGCCGGTGACGACACCGCCGCCGAGGAGTCGATCGAAGAGGCCCGCCAGACCCAGTAGCAACCCCGTGACGGGCCGGTCCTGCGCTGCAGGGCCGGCCCGTCGTCTTGTTCCGGAGGAGGAACCGATGAACGCCCGTAGCCGTGTACCCGCTCGCCCGTCCCGCGAGCCGGTCGCTGTGCGGATCTTGCACAACAACAGCCCCCGAGCCTCGCTGTTCGGATACACGCTCAACGACACCGTGACCCAGGTGTTCGCCTACGACGACACGGAGGTGGACTCGGCGACCAGCTGCATCGAGATCGCTGAACGAGCCTTCCAGAACTTCGCCGTCGAGCGCACCCCGACCTGCGAGAACGCCGATCCGCACGCGGTGTCCTACCTCAAGGCGGGACTGCGGGCGTTGTCGGTGGGCGACGTCGTGTGCGTCGACGGGCGCTTCTTCGCCTGCGAGCCCGTCGGTTGGTACGAGATCGATCCGCCTCGCGAAATCCCTCTCGAACACCCCGGTGCGGCACTGCCCGACTGATGCCGCCCGCCGCTGGATTCGAGGTGCGACGAATCGTCCCGTGAGTGGGTCTACCGTGAGTTGAAGGAAGGAAACGTTGGATCATGTCCTCCACCTCGAACCGCGGGGCTGCGACACCGCGCCTGATGCGCGTGGCGCTGGAGGCGGCCGCCGTGGGAAAGCACGTGTTTCCGCTCCAGCCCCGCGCCAAGAAACCCGCCATCGGTGACTGGGAGACGACCGCGACCACCGATCCGGACCAGATTCGGGCCTGGTGGCGGCGGGCGCCGCACAATGTCGGGATCGCCTGCGGCCCCAGCGGATTGCTCGTGGTCGATCTCGACATCGCCCACGCCACCTCGCCACACGCCGAGTCCGATCCCGCCGTCGGGACCGGGTATGCGGGCCTGGCTGTGCTCGCCGCCGAGGCCGGCGAGCGGTTTCCCGACCACACTTACACGGTGGCGACCCCGAGCGGCGGCCAGCACCTCTACTTCACCTCCCCTGCCGGGGTGGAGTTGCGGTGCAGTGTCGGGCGCTTGGGCAGGTGGATTGATACCCGCGGAGCCGGTGGCTACGTGGTGGCGGCCGGGTCGGTGGGCCCGCACGGCCGCTATCAGGTGCAGCGGGACCTGCCGATCGCACCGCTGCCGCAGTGGATCACCGGTCTGCTCGCGCCCCACCCCGCAACCGCCTCGACCGAATTGCGGCTCCCACCCGAGCGGGCTGCCGCCTACATCGCCGCCGTGGTCCGCGCGGAAACCGACAACGTGGCCCGGGCTGTCACCGGTCAACGCCACCACGTGCTGTTGAAGGCCGCGGGTGCGTTGGGGCGGCTGGTCGGCGGCCAGGAGATCGACTACGCCGTCGCTGAAAACACCCTGCGCCACGCCGCGCACACGCACATCGGCCGGGACGGTTTCACCGACGCGGAGGCCGATACCACCATCCGCGCCGGTCTGGCCTGGGGCATCCAACGCCCCCGTCACATCACTCAGCCGGGCGACTGACTCGTCGTCTCGCGCCGCTGGGCGGCGGTCGAGCGCCTGTCGATCCGCGGCGCCAGCACATCAGGCCCCCGGTGGGGGTGGCGAGGGCGCCTGCGGCGTCGCTGCGCGATGTGCTTCGCACACCCCCGCCACCCCCACCGGCGTCCTGATCCCGCACCACACGCAGATCAACACCCTCACCCGGCCTCACCACGCACCCACGTGGGAACAGGGGGTGAGGGCTTTTCATCCTGTCCCCACCCATCAGGGAGATTCATCCATGAACGAGCGCATCAACGTGCCCATGAACTCGGTCGATGACCTGTTGGCCGGCCTTCCGCACATGCTCGGGTTCTACCCGCGATACTCACTGGCCCTCATCGCCCTGGACCACGTCCGCGATGACCAGCACCAGCTGGGCTCGACCATGCGGGTCAGCCTCCCCGAACCGGACCAGTACGCGGACTTCCTGGCCTACGTCACCGGCGTGGTGCAGCAGAGGCTGCAGGCCGATGCCGTGCTGCTGTTCCTCATCACCGACACCGACGCCAAGCCAGTAGACGGTTTGCCGCACGAATCGCTCGTCAACGGACTCCTCGATGCTCTCGCCGCCACCGGGAGCCCCGTCGTGTCCGCCGTGTGGACCCCGGACATTCACCACGGCGCCGAGTGGGTCTCCTACCTCGACCCCAGCCTGCGCGGCACGGTCGCCGACCCTCAAGCGTCCCTACTGGGTGCGGAACTGACCGCACTCGGTCACGTCCTGTTCTCCAGCCGCGAGGACCTCGCGGCGCTCATCGAGCCCGACGAGGCCACCGCAGCACGGTGGGCCATCGCGCTCGACGGGCTGGGCATCAACGATCCCGAGCCCCACGCCGTCGCCGACAGGATCGACACGATCAACGATGCCATCACCGAAATCTCTCAGGGCCGCGATCTCGATGACGACGAGCTCGTCGAGATCCTGTACTGGATCTCCGACACCCGCGTCCGCGATGCACTGCTGCCCACCGCGATCGGTGAGCACGCCGCAGCGGCCCACCAGCTCTGGCTCACGCTGGTCCGCAAGGCCCCCGCGCCTGAGCTCGCCGATGCCGCAGTCCTGCTGACCGTCTCGGCCTTCGTGCGTAGCGAAGGGCCCCTGGCCAGCGTCGCGGTCGACCGCGCGTTGGAAGTCGACCCCGAACACCCTTTGCGCGAACGCTGCGCACGGCCATCGACAGCGGAATGCCGCCTTCGGAGGCGGCGCGCCTGCTCCAGCCGTAACCACCCACACCCTCGCAGGACACGGCGGCCCGGCTGCCGTTCGGTCAATCGCCGAGCGGCAGCCGGGCCGCCGCCATCTCACACCCCAGCTCTCGATCAAATCCACTCCACACGCTGAGTTCCGGTTGAAACCCGTTGGAGGATCACCGTGTTCACCGAAATCGCCGATCTGATCAACGACACGCACAACGAACTGGACCCGCTCTTCGACATGATCGGCTGGGCAGAAGAGGAGATCAGCGCCGCGCAACGCCGCCACCCCGCCCACTCCGACACGCTGCACCACAGCTTTATCCTCCTGCACTCCCACGACGAGCGGATGCGCACGGAATTCGTCTACCGGGGACACGCCCGCGAACTCCTCGACCGCATCGCCGACAGCGCCGACACCCAGCCTGCCACGGCCGCCGAGATCGCACTCGCCTTCTGCCAGGTCAGCCAGACGGCTCCGCTGAACTCTACCGCTACCGGCCTGCTCTTTCGCATGTGGCACAAGGCTTTTCCCGACACACCGCTACCGATCGAAGACGATCAGCAACACCGCGAGCAGCTGTTCGGTTCCCGCATCGACGACGCCGAAGCCGAGGCCCGCGCCAAGCTCGCGGTCCCCACTCGCACTCTCGGCACCATCGAGTGCCGCGGATGGCACCTCGGCGAACCCGTCGCATGCCACTACGCACCGCTGCAGCTGCGCCCCGATCACAAACCCGCATAACAGCGCATGGCCGCCCCACGCGGTCCTTCCACGGGGCAGCGTGGTGTGTCCGCTAGGAGTACTCCGTGACCACCCCGAACGCCGCGCCCTCGTACTACGACCCCGCCGACGTCCTGGCCGAGGTCTTCGACGACGAAACGCTCGCCGACGACCTCGCCGCCTACCTGACCTGCGTCGAGGCCAACGTGCTGGCCGGGTTCCTGGACTCCACCGGTCGCCACGACGGCGCCCAGTGCTGGCTCAGAGCCCACCGAGTCGGCTGCAACGCACCCCACCGCCACTAACCACCCCGGCCACCTGCCGATGCGACTGGAGTTGCCATGCACTCACCCACACGAGCACCCGCGCACCCACGCCGCGTGAAGCGAACACGCCCAACCCACCGACGTCGTGACGTAGCATCGCAGGTCATGCGGCTCCAGCTCGTCATCGTCTACGCCCGGCTCTGCGGCGCAGCCGGGCTGGGTGTGCTGCTCGGATCCGCCGCCACCGGCCTCCTCAACCTGCTCACCGGTGCCGTATTCACCTCCGAACCCGACTGGCCGGCCGGTGTCCCGGTCCTCACACTCCTCGGAACCCTGGTCGGCCTCGCCAGCGGACCGCTGACCCGCCGATGGTTCGCACCCGCCACCCCGCGGCGCCGGCTCGTATTCACCGTCGGCGGGGCCGTCGCGGTTCCACTGGCCACCGCCGTACACACCGGCTCCATCGCCCTCGCATTCCTTCTCATCCTCGCCTCAGCCGCGGCCACGACCACCCTGTGGATCCGGGAGTTCCGGCGCGAGACCGCCCAGGCACGAGCGCTGTTCTTCGGTTCCCGCCGTCCCCGCTGACCCGCAACGTCCCGGCTCCACGGAGCTGATCCTGGTCCTGGCCTGTGACCCTGGCACTGCCTGGTCAACTGCGCCGGGCGGCGACGGCGTCGGTGTACTTCTCCGTCGTCAGATCGTCGCTGGTGATATCAAGCGAGTCGAGCACGGACCGCACCACGTCGAGACCGGCCTCGACCCCAGTTTCGTCCGGGACGATCGTTTCCACCTCAACGAAGGTCCCGTCGAGCTCGGGCACGTGCACGAGCGTGGCGAGCACGTCCCGGCCGTGTTCGGTGAAGCGGTAGTTGCGGCAGTGCTTCTCGAACGCGATGGCCTCGACGAGTCCGAGCGTGGTCAGTAGCGCTGCGATCGGTTCGCCGTCGTCGAGCGTGGTTCGTGCTCCGGCTTGGAGCCGGACTCGTGCACAGGTGGTTCCTTGAACGTCAGGACGGTCGTCGTGGCGGAGTCGGTCTCGACCACGCGAAGCCGGGCTTCGTAGCCCCGCTGATCGAGGTCGCCTGTTGGCCAGTCGAAGTACCGGTCCCGGTAGATCTGGACTTGCTCGTCGGCACGCTCCCGCAACCGTGCGCGCACCACTTCCGGATCGTTGACTCGGGCCTTGAGTTCGGCCTCTACCGCCACCGTGGAACCTCCCTAGATCACCTGCTGTGCTTGTGCCCGTAGCTCATCGGTGAACCTACGGAACCCACGATGCAACGCGCCATGCGCCGAGGCGGCGATCTTGTACATCGGTGAGGTGTGCCCCTCGTGGTCGGTGCCGAACGCGGAGACGAACTGCACCTGGTCGAGCGCGAGCACCCGCCACGTGGGGAGCAGGTCGTAGAAGTACACCTCGACCTGTGCCCCGGTCTGTTCCTTGAGCTCGCGAAGCCGCGCCACGCAGAGGTTGACCCCGGAGGCGAACGACTCGTGCGATTCCCCGACCTCGGCGGCGCGGCGCTGGGCCGCCTTGCTGGCAGGGTCGACCAGTAACGCCCGGAACAACGGCCGGTTGCGGGCAACCGTGGCACGAAGCAGCGAGTCGTTCATGCCGATGATGCCAAGCCCGCGTACGGCGAGGATGTCGATCTCCTTGGCTTCCGACGCGGCCTGCCGAATCTCCGGCGTCGCGTCCGCCTGCGACGGGTACGCGGCCAGCATCTCAGCCCGGCCGAGCGGTCCGAGATGGTCAAGCCCGGATGGATGCACCGGGGCGAGCCCGAGCAGCACCCGGGTCTCGTCGGGCATCGCGAGACCGTCGGCGATGCGCTCGTACACCTCGAAGGCGGTCACGGTACGGGTACCGCGCAGGATCTCCGAGATCCGCCCTTGCAAGATCCCGGTCGCCATCGACAGCTGCGTCTGGCTCGCCCCGGTACCTCGCTGCACCACCCGGAGGATCGAAGCGACGTCGCGTTGCTGACATGCCTGCCGCATGTCTTGGCTGCTCCACACGGTTGGGGGAACGATCAGAGTCTCCCAGTTGACCACCCAGAAATGTTCTCACAGTGAGATACCCCTGGTGGTATGGGTTGAGCTGCCGGGCGTGGCGATGTTGAGTACATGTCGGTTGAAAGCAAGCAGGCCCAGGAGCGCCCGGCTACCGGCGGCGTTACCCGTCGATGGCTGCCGTCCCCGTCACTGCGCGACCTCGAAACCCACCTCGCCGTAGTTGGCGCCGCGAAGGGCGCGTGTGGTGCGGCCATCATGTGGGCTACTCCTGGACACCCGGCCACCCAACGCCCGCGCTGCCGCGACTGCACGGCGGAGAGCCGTCGATGACCACGAGCAACACAGCAATGGCGTTCGCGCTGCGGTCGGCGCAGTGGAAACTCGACGAGGCCGCGTTCGCCGCTGGGGCCGGACGCCTGTGCCAGGAGGACGCACGGGAGCTGGCCGAGCAGCTCGCCCAGCTCGCCGGCCACGTGAGGAAGTACGCAGAGGCGCACGTGACTATTGATGTGACCAGCCATGGTGACGAAGACACCCCGGAACCGCTCACCTCACCCGAGGTGACACCGCACTGAACTGTCTCCAGGTTCATCAAGGCCTCGCCGAACATCCGGCGAGGCCTTTCGCATCCACCGCTGATGGCGCTTGTCCCGCGCGGAATAGAACAACCGCGCCATAGCGGTGTCGTTGGATCAAGCTCGTCCACGGCGCCGGCGGTGGTGATTCTGCCTGCTGCGAGCCTGCTGGATCGCGGGCCGCTCCACGCAACACGGCACCCCAGAGGGGACCCCGCCGTGTTGCGTTCCGGACCCCCGATCCAGCCACGCGGCCGCAGGCAGAACCCACCCCGCACCGTCCAGCACCGCGCGGACCCATTGCGTGGGCGGTCTGCCCTTTTCTGTCCCCTTTTGGAAGAAAAGGAGCCGCGATGTTGCCCAACGTCGTCCTCCAGCGACGCGGCCCGGATACCACCCACGTCCTCTACGGCGCTCATCTGGTCGGGCGGCTCACCGAGCACCCCGATCACAACCGTGTCCAGGTGATGTTCTCGACCCCGACCGGGCAGCGGTTCCGGCTGCCCGACTGCCACACCGTTTCCAGCGGCACCGCGGCCGTGGTCGTCGCGGCGCTGAGCTACCACTACCGGCCTCATGAGGTCGCCCTTGGCAGGACCGACAACGGGTTCGAGCTGTGGTGCCCCACCTGCCGCGGACTCCCCAACCCGCCCACGCTGTTCTATGCCACGAAGCAGTCGGCGCTCGAACACGCCAAGACCGACCACGCCCACGCCTGCGGGCACCCCGCGATCTTCGCCGATCAGCCCCGACCGCTGCCGCCGGACGTGGCTCCGGACAACGCCGTGCCCACCGACGAATCGAGCACGCCCTGACCGACGACCTCCGAACGCAACTGCGAAACGACCCAGTCGTACACGGCATTGCAGAGTGCGTCCAAAGTTCTGGCGAGGCGCGCCAATTCTTCGAAGACCTCGACGGTAGCGCGTGCGCTATGTTCGCCCGTTCTGTTCGGCGGTCATACCGACAGCGGGGCGGCACGATCACGGCCCCAGCGGAGATGATCGCCGCGGTCGTCACCGAGCTTGCCTTCCAGCCCCCTCCCAAGCCCAGTCTGCGCACACGACTCCGCAGGTTCCTGCGGCTTAGCCGGTAGTTCCACAGCAGTTCCAGCCCGGCCTCCCTCGCTCGACGGGGAGGCCGGGCTTTTTCACGCGCACTCCGCCACCCACGGCCAGGACAGCGCGATTCGACAGCAACTCGTCTTCTGGAGGCAGAAATCATGACCCACCACCGCCACCGTTCGAATGAGGACAGGGAAGATCCGGGGGCTCTGCTCGCCGCCGTTCCCCACCTGATCGGCTACTACCCGTCCGAGTCCCTGATCGTGCTGACCTTCCACAACGTGCACACCCGACCGGAGCTCGTCGCCGGCATCCTCGTGGATCTGCCGGACCCGGATGGCTACGACCACACCATCGCCAAACTCATCACGCCGCTGCTCGCCGATCCCGAAATCAGCGGGGTCATCGCCATCATCACCACCCCCACCCGCACCGACGAGGACCTCCCGCACCGGGAACTCGTGACCAGGTTGGCCCATGAGTGTGGCGAGATTTCCGTGCCGGTGCTGCAAGCGTTGTGGACCCCGGGGTTCCGCACCGACGCCCCGTGGATCTCCTACGCCGACCCGCTGTCGTCGGGAACCATCGACGACCCCACCGCCTCCCCGTTCGCCCTGGCCTCGATGGTGGCCGGTGAGACCACCTACAGCAGCCGCGACGAGGTGGTGAACCTGCTGCAGTCCCGGTGCGACGAGGCCACCGCCGCGCGGTGGAACGCCGAACTCGACTCGCTCACCGAACACTCCCTGAACGACACCGGAAGTGACCGTCAGGATGTCGAGCGCCAGCTCGTGCTCGACACGATCGTGGCGCTGCACCACGGCGGCGAGGTGACCGAGAGCGTCCTGATCCGGGTGCTCCACGCCATCGGTGACGTCGAGGTCCGGGATGCCGTGTTGAGCACCGCACTCGGGCGCTACTCCCGGGCTGCCGAGCGCCTGTGGATCACGCTGATCCGCTCGGCACCACCATGCCGAGAGGTGGTGGAAGCAACGGTGCTGCTGGCCTTTTCGGCCTACACCCGCGGTCACGGTGCACTCGCGGCCATCGCCCTCGAACGAGCCCTGGACACCGATCCCGACCACACCCTGACCCGCCTGCTCACCCAGGCCACCGCGCTCGGGATCACCCCGGACGACCTCGCCGTCATCGCCTACACCACTCCCCCAGGCCCCGAGACCGGCCACACCCAGTCCTAGCCCGATCTGCTCTTCCAGGTGTGCCGGTCCGGGGGCAGTCCCGAACCGGCACACCTGCGGATCACCACCTCATCCGCACCCGGATTCGACTCTCGTGGAAAGGCCATCGCATGACCCTGCCCGCACACCCCTCGATCCGAATCAACCAGCTGGAAACGGCGTTGGCCCAAGTCCGCACCGACTTCGAGGTGTTTCAGGACAAGGTGCGAGACCGGATCATCGAGGCGTACCGCAACGGCGACATCTGCCTCGACGGCGCCAACGACGGTCTGCGTGACCTCGGACTCCCGACGTACGTCGCCGGGTGGAAGGGGACCATGACGCTCACCGTCGAGGTGTACGTCACCGGAACCGACTGCCCCGACACCGCACGCCAGTGGGCCAGAGACGGCCTGGAGCTGGCGTCGCAGGACGACGACGTGCGTATCGATCACATCGACCGCGACGTCGACGAGTTCACCGAGGCCGACGAGGGGGACGTGTGAAAACTCCCCACGATCTCCGGGTTCTGGCCAGGCACGCCCTCGTGCGGGCGCGGGCCGGTGAACCGGGCATGCGCCACTACGCACGCGGTCTGCTCGACGAAGCCCGCCGGCGTGAACTCACCGCCCACTCGCTGGCCGTCGGCCGTGCCAACGTCACCCCGGACAGCTACCGCGCCGTCCTCCGCCGCCAACTCACCGCCACAACGCACACGCCACGGTGACACGGGTTGTCGTGCGGAGGTGACCCGCACGACGGTGCGCGCCGTCGTGCGGGTTCGTCGTGTGCGGAAGTGGGCTGCCGTGGGCTGCCGTGGGCTGTGGACGTGTCGATCTGAGGCGAATCAGATCAGCACGGGGTGGCTGGAGCAAGGGCGCCTTCGGCGTCGCTGCGCGATGAACCCTTGCACCACCCACCCCGTCCCGATCCCGCGGTCGCAGATCGACACCCCACAACCCGGTCTCCCTCCGGTCCGGAATCGGGGGTCGGTTCCCGAAGTTGTCTTCGCCAACAAGGAGGCCGTCATGGCTGGAGAAACCGAAATCACCCTCGTGGGTAACCTGACCTCCGACCCCGAACTCCGGTTCACCCCCTCCGGAGCGGCCGTCGCGAACTTGACGGTCGCCAACAACCCGCGCGTGTTCGACCGGGAATCCGGAGGCTGGAAGGACGGCGACTCGCTGTTCATCAGGTGCAACGTCTGGCGCCAGCTCGCCGAGAACGTCGCCGAGTCGCTCACCAAGGGCACGCGGGTGATCGTGCAGGGCAGGCTCAAGCAGCGCAGCTTCGAGACCCGAGAGGGCGAGAAGCGCACCGTGGTCGAGCTCGACGTCACCGAGATCGGTCCCGCCCTGCGCTACGCCACCGCAAGCGTCAACAAGGTCACCCGCAACACCTCCGCTCAGGAGCCGCCCGAAGACCCGTGGGCCGCTGCCCCGGCAGGTGCCGACTCAGGCGCTGAGGCGACCGCACCGCCGTTCTGATCACCACCTGACCCATGGGCGGTGGGCCGTCAGCGATCTGACGGCCCACCGCCCATTTTTCGTGGACCCAGCGCAACCTCAGTCGCTAGCTCGACGAGTCGGTCGTCGACGATCTCAATGACGCCCACCCCGAAATCCGCGAGGCCCTCGACCGCCACGAGGGCCTGCCACACATCGATCCGTCCAGGTGCTGGGGCCGCTAAGACACACCCGGTTAATGGGGCGAAGCGATCGTGCCTTGGTGGGGTGGGGAGGTCCAGCACAAAGACGCTGGACTTCCCCACCCCACCAAGGCCTTCGCGCGAGCGCCCCACCAACCGGTGGGAGGCACCCGTGTGAAGGGAGACCCTGACATGCACCAGCTGCCCCGCGACGTCTTCAACCAGATCCAGCAGAGCCAAGCCAACAGCACCGGAGCCCCCGACAACGAACTGTGCTCGGTCGCCAGGCTCTGGGATGTCTCCGAGCCCGCGAACATGCGGGCCGTGCTGCTCGGCCACCTCGGGATCGAGCTCATCGAGCTCCCCCGCACCCAGCCCTTGAGCACCATCGCAGACCTGGTCGGTGACCCGGTGCCCGAGCGAGTCCAGTACACCCCCGACGTGCTTGTCTGGGTTGGAGACAACAGCCGTTACTCCGCCCCGCCCAACGAGGACGCCACCGGTCTCGTCTGCGAGCTCATCTGCGACGTCGCCAACGGCACCTACTCATCCACCGAGCACGGCCGGGCCCACGCGGAACGCCTGGCCGCCACTCCCGATTTCATCCCGCACCTGCACGGTCGCGTCTTGCTCACCGGCGCCGACCTCAACAGCGAACCCGCACCGTTCAGCGACGCGTTCCGCGGGTGGTTCGGCGCCATCATCGAGCAGGCCGCCCGTGCCGCCGAGGCACAGGCCCAGGCCGTCATCGACGTGGTGCAGCACCTGTTCGGGCCCCTCGACCGTCCGAACTCCGACGCCGGTGAGTCCGATCGACCCGACCGGAACTGACACCCTCCTCACACGCTTGGTGCCCTGGTCCACGGACCAGGGCACCAAGCCCGATCTACGTCTCCTGCCGCGTGCCTACTAACGGAACCGACGCACGAGTCGGTTTCCTGCCGACGCCTCTGTCCGTCACCTACCGAAACGCCACCAGAACCGCACGTCCCTGTCCGAGGCTTGTCCGCAGGCCCGACGCGTCTACGAGCCCGACTGCCCTGGTTCGATGTGGCCAGCGACGTTTACGTCGCTCCCGCTCGCTCCGGCGACACCATGCCGTCCTCGATCAGGAGACGCCAGCTCTCGGGACTCGTCTCCACTGCGTGCCTGCTCGCTATTCGCCAGTGGAGTAGCTGGTTTCCGGTCAACCTGGTGGGCGCGGCCGGCGGCGATGAGTCGGCGAGCTTCCTTTTCGCTGCGGAGCTCAAGCAGTTCACAGACCTGAGCGGCGCTGCGCCCGCCTTGCTCGTGGATCGCCCAGGCTGCGCGGGCTTGCCGGGCGTGCTGCCCGGCCATCTTCTGTTCAGATTCAGTGCGGGCCTGGTCGATCTTGTGGCGCAGGGCCGCAATTCGATCTTCCAGGGCCGCGTGTTCGGCCGCGATGACATCTCCGGCTTCGATGTAGTCGACGAGGTGTTCCTCGACCAGTTGCTCACGCCGCTTCTGCTCGGCGAGTTGCTCGGCATTGCGTTCACGCGCGCGTTGCAGGGTTTGGCTGACCCGGGTCGAGCGGCGTGGCCGTCGGCCCCCGTTCGGTGTCGCAGCAGCCATGCCCTTCTCCCCTCTCACCGTTGGCTTGGGCGTCTCCGACGCTAACCAGGGAGCACGGCGCGGCGTCCCGACACGCCGGGCGGCAACATCCGAGGGGACGTGTGCCGCGGAGGAGAGGCGGGGGTGCCCGGCCGTAAGCCGGGCACCCCCGCGTGCCGGTTGCGGCAGTCCCGTAGGACCGACCGCCCGAAGGGGGCGGCTCCGCCAAGACCGCAGCGGCAGCACCGCCCGGCAAGCACCAAGGCTCATTGAGGGCCTTCTCGCCGGACGTGTGATCAGTGTAGCCAGTTCCAGCGACCGGCCCACAGAGTTTCACTACCCAGCCCTGCCAGCGACGCTTTACAGAGACGGGACGGTCCGAAGGGCGCCGTTGAGGTTTCTGGCTTCCTGTCGCAGCTGGTTGGTTTTCCCGGCGTTTCGACGGCCGGATTGTCTCGGCGTTGGGAGGTGCCGCGTCAAGGGCACCCCAAGGTGGGGAAGAATTCTTCTCCGCAAGCTCCGAACAATTATTCCCCACCCCGGGGACCCCACCCTTGACCCGGCACCTCCCAACGGAGTGATGGCCTTTATCGAAACGACGGCGAAAACCAACCAGCTTCGCAACACGCCCGCATGACCCCATCTGCGCAGTTCAACAGCCTCTTGATCGCTTTCAGAGCGCAAGCTAATTCACCCTATCGAACCAGGCCATGAATCACTTTTTCCCTACATCTATTTCCTATTTTTAGATATACTGATATCGCATCATTCGGGAACCGCCAAGCCCGGACGTGCGACGACACCATAATCATTGATTTGGGGTTTTCATGTCGAATTCTGTAACGCTTTCTGATGCCGTTCTGTCCGTCGCGGCGCTGCTGCGCGCCGGTGACCTCGACGCCGCCCGCAGGCAGTGGCACACCGCGTTGGCCACCGCCCAAGAGGTCGAGACGGCCACACTCCGCGAGTGCGGCCGCATCCTGGCCGCCTACCCACGCACCGCGACGCCGCACCTGCGTCGCCTCTGGCAGCGCACGAGCGACGAGCGCGCCCGCGCGGTCATCGCGGCATGCGCACCGCTTCCCAACCAGCAGCCCACACCAGGCACCGAGGCATCGGCCGCGCAAGCGCCGCGCTGGGACCGCCGCTCCATCGAGCACGCCCGCGCGCAGCACCGCACCGGCGGAACCGTCCGCACACATATCGACGCCGACCAGCGCCGGACCCGCACCCAGCAGCGCCAGGCCGCCCAAGAACTCGCGGCCCGTCTCGACCACACCGACACCACCGACGACCGGCCCCAGCGGCAGGACACCGGTTCCCGGCCCGACGGTTGGGCCATCGACTACGACCTGATGGCCATCAACCCCGTTGCCCACGACCCCGAACGCCCCGACCCCCGACAGACCGCCGTTGCTGGCAACGGACGACCGTGCGTGGCGGTGGGCTGCCACGTGGAGCCCAGCCGTGCCGACCGCCAGCACCAGGACGGGTTGTGCCAGGAATGCCGCGACGCCGACCGCCCCGGCATCCAGGTACCCGAGAACGCCAGCCGCGCGCAGAGGATCGAGGCCCTGTGCGCCTACATCTGGCAGCACTACCCCGGCGGGCTCGACCACCTCCGCCGGGAATGGGCGCGGTACAGCAGCGAGACCGACCGCGCCACCGTCGCAACGTGGGTCAAGACCCACGTTCCCAAGGCCATCCCGGATCTCACGACCTGCGAGCAGTGCCCGAGCGTGCGGCAAATCCGCAACGGGTTGTGCCTGGACTGCCGCCGACTCGACGAGGAGGACATGCCCAGTCTCGCCGCCGTGCGCAACCACCCCACGGCCACGCCCGCCGACGACGAGAGCACCACGGTGGGAACTCTCGTCGGCCCGCTCAGCGAGTGGGCAGCCGACCAGCACGCGACCGCAGCGGCCTAGCCGCTGCGCCCGGGGGGACCGGCAACGCGCCGGTCCCCCCGGGCGCTTTCCCTTGACGAGCACGCAGCCCATTACCGGCCACCGACCGCGCCACCACGCGGAGGACGCCGACGTGATCGCTGCACGGTGGTATCGCGCGCCGGGCAGCGGAAGGCCGAAGCGCGGTGCGACCCTGCGCGAGCGTCGCGCGGCCTGTGCTGTCGTGCGCCCACGCAGGTGGCCCGACTAGCCCGAGTCTGTTCTCAAGCCCCCGGTTTTCGCCGGGGGCTTTTTGCTGCGCGCCTCACCCTGGCACGCATCCGTACTCGGCGGTGCCCGCGCCCTACCTGTTGCCGTCGGTGCGGTGCCGCCGCGTCTGGTTACCTTCCGGCCGGCGCCGCACGTGGTGACGGTGCCGGCGCCCGTTACCTGGCCGGGTCACCTCGCACACAGCACCTCTTGCACTTGAAGTGCTCCCCGGAACTGTATCGATTTCGTCTGCGACAGAAGTCCCCACCGTTCGGCCTAGCGTGAAAGCACGGTCGTGCACGCAATTTCAGGGTTTGGGGGCGTTGTGATCGGTGTGCGCAAGATGTCGCCCAGCGGTCACGAGTACCTGACCGGAAGCGTCGCCTGCGGCGACCGCGACCTCGATGCAGGTGAGTCCCTGTCGGACTACTACACCGCCCACGGCTACCCGCCCGGGCAGTGGTTCGGCCGCGGTGCCACCGAACTGGGCGTCGACGGTGAGGTAACCGCAGCGCAGATGCGGGCGTTGTTCGGGGAGGGACGACACCCGGATTCCGACCGCATCGAAGCCGGCCTCATCGCCGCCGGGGCCTCACCGAAGGAAGCGCTGGAGGCAACCAAACTCGGTCGTCGCTTCCCGCGACACAGCGAAATCGACGACCTCCGCACCCGCGTCATCGACGCCTACAAGGCCCACAACCTCGAACACGACCGCCCCATCGGCGCACCTATCGACGAGGCCACGCGCGCCCGCATCCGGCACGACGTGCAGGCCCAGGCCTACGCTGACGCCCACGACGGCACCCGTCCCACCAGCACCGATCTCAAGGAATGGCTGGCCCAACAGAAGAAGCAGGTCAAGAACGCCACCAGCGGCTACGAACTTGTCTTCGCCCCGCCCAAGTCCGTCAGCGTCGCCTGGGCACTGTCCGATGAGGCCACTCGCGAACAGATCGTGGAGTTGCACCGGCAAGCGGTGCGCGACACGTTGCAGCACTTCGAGGACAACGTCGCCCACACCCGCAAAGGTGCCGGCGGTTACGCCCAGTACGACGCCCGCGGCATCACCGCCGCCTGCTTCGAACACTGGGACAGTCGCGCCGGAGACCCGCACCTGCACACCCACGTGCCCATCAGCACCAAGGTCCAGGGCCCCGACGGAACCTGGACCAGTCTCGACGGCCGCACCGTGCTCGCCGCCGCCGTGACCACGTCGGAGCACTACAACAGCCGTTTGCGGGACCTGTTCCGTCAGCACGGTGCGGCCTGGAGGGAGAAGCCCAGCGGCGGGATCGACCTCAAGCGCCCCGTCTGGGAACTCGACGGAGTCCCCAGCGAGCTGCTCGCCGGGTTCTCCCAACGCGCCTCCGCGGTGGAGCAGGAACGAGCCCGGGCCATTGTGGAATTCCGCAACACCCACGGGCGTGAACCGTCTCCGAAGGACATCCTGGAAATCGGGCGCCGCGCCCAGTACGGCACCCGTGACCCCAAGCAAGCACCCCGCACACTCACCGAACACAGACAGCGCTGGCGAGATCAAGCGCGCGAATTCGCCGACCCGGACACACTCACCAATCTGGGGCATCGCGTCTTCGGTGGCGAGCCCGAAACGGTCGCCGAAGTCGATGTCGCCGACCTCGCCGCCCGTACTCTGGCCACGGTCTCCGACCACCACAGCCACTTCAACATCTGGAACATCGAAGCCGAAGCGCACCGTCAATCCGCCCACCTTCGCGTACCGGACAACACCCGGGGTGCCCTCATCGCTCAGGTCGTAGAGGCGGTTGTGCGCGACTCCGACACCGTCAGCTTGCAGGCGCCTTCGCTCGTGGACGAACCCGCGGAGCTTCGCCGAGCCAACGGCGAAAGCGTGTTCACCGAGCACAACGCGCAGCGCTTCACCACCCACCGGACGCTACGCGAGGAAGCCGCCCTCGCGGCCTGGGGACGCCGCCGTGATGGCACGCGCATCAGCACGTCAGCGGTGGAGAAGGCGCTGCGGGGGACGAAACTCAACGACGGTCAGGCCAAAGCGGTGCGCGCGTTCGCCACCTCAGGACGCCGGGTGCAGCTGCTCTACGCGCCGGCCGGGACCGGAAAGACCACTACTATGCGCGCCTTCGCCGAAGCCTGGCGTGCCGAGGCGGGCACGGTGTATGCCTTCGGGCCCAGTGCCCGTGCCGCTCAAGAGCTCGGCAACTCCATCGGCGCCCAGCCGCACACACTGCATCAAGTCACCACCGCGCAGAAGTTCGGATTCGCGGGATTCGCGTTCCCGTTCGCCCGGGGTGATGTGCTCATCGTGGACGAGGCCGCGATGGCCGGCACCCACACCCTCCACGCCGTCGTCAGCTACGCCCTCGACCGCGGCGCCGACGTGCGCCTGGTCGGAGACGACCGCCAACTCACCGCCGTGGAGGCCGGTGGCGCGGTGCGCTGGTTCGCCCACCGCAACGGCGCCCTCCGCCTCAACGAGGTCGTGCGCTTCGCCGATCCCGACCAATCCAAGGCCTCCCTCCTGCTCCACGACGCCAACCCCGCGGGGCTCGACTACTACTTCGAGCAGAACTGGGTGCAGGCAGGCAGCCGGGAAACCATGCGCGATGCCGCCCACCGCGCCTGGCGCAGCGACCTGGACGCCGGGTGTCCGTCGCTGCTGATCGTGCCCGCCAATGACGACGTCACCGCCCTCAACCACCAAGCCCGTCAACTACGGCTGCAGCGCGGCGACGTCGACGGAACCGGCCGCAGTGTCGCGTTGCACGACGGCACCCACGCCAGCACCGGCGACCTGGTTGTCACCCGCCGCAACGACCGCCTGACCACCCTGTTCCGGGGCAAGGACTTCGTCAAAAACGGAGACACCTGGACCGTCACAGCCGTCACCCACAGCGGTGGACTGAAACTCCGCCACCACACCCACAAAGCCACGGTGACCCTGCCCGCCCACTACGTCGCCGAACACGTCGAGCTCGCCTACGCCACCACCGGCAACCGCGCCCAGGGCATGTCCATCAACGGCAACGCCCACAACCTCGTCACCCGCGGGCTCTCCCGCGAGCAGCTCTACACCCAGATGACCCGCGCCATCCACAACAACTACAGCTACGTCGAGATCCTCCAGCACACAATCGACTCCCACCAGGAAACCCCACCCGAAAGCACCGCGATCGGTGTCATGAAAGCCGCCCTCAAGCGCTCGTCGGCCGAAACCTCGGCAACCGAGGAACTGCGGGGCGCGCTGGAGAAGGCCGAATCGCTGCGCACCCTCGTCGGCCACCACGACTTCGTCGCGCACCTGCACACCGACACCCGCATCGAAACGGTGCTCACCGACCACGTCCCGCACCTGCTCGACCACCCCGCCGCACCCGCCCTCCGGCAAACCGTGCGCACTGCCGAAGACCTCGGCTGGCAAGCCGAACAGCTCATCCCCGCCGTCCTCAACCAAGGCCCCCTCACCGACACCGACGACCCCGCCGGTGTCCTGCAATGGCGCATCGCCCAACGTCTCATTCACGACACACCACCACCTCGCCTCGGCACACCTACCCAGCACCAACTCACCCAATGGCGTGCCCTCGTCCAGCACCACAACGACACCGCCGAGGTGGGCGAACCTGCGTGGGACCACGTGTGGAAGCTCGCCGCCGGAGGTGTCGACGAGGGCCTCGACGGCGAAGTCGCCGTCGAGGCTGCGGCCCACCAACTCGCCCAACGCCCCAGCCATGACCCGATGGACGCCCACCACTACACCGCCAACACCGTCACCGCGGCGTTGGCCGAGCAGCGCGCCCACGGTCACGGCTGGAACCCCGCGCTGCCCTGGCTTGCCCGACCCGAAACCCAGGCCTTGTCCGAAGACATGAACGACTACCTCGAACGACTCGGCGCCGCGATCGACGCCCGCCACACCGAGCTCCGCGCGCGAGTCTCCGCCGACCCACCCGCCTGGACCGCTTCCCTCGGCCCACGCCCCGAAACCCCGGAAGCAGCACAGCGCTGGGACACGGTCGCCGGACTCGCCGCCGCCTACCGCGACACCTACACCATCACCACCAACGACCCCGCCGCTCCCCTCGGTCCACGCCCCCAAGGCAACGGACTACGCGCACGTGCCTACGCCAGCATCCGCGAACAGTGGCGCCCCACCGGCCACACCCAGGGACGGCCCGACGTCGCTGACCACGCCCACGTACAAGCCGACGCCGTCGAACAGCTCCGCACCGACATCGACGCCGACGAACTCCTGCGCACCTTCGCCGAGCCCCTGCACCAGACCACGCCTGAACCGCTCTCCGTGCTCGTCGCACAGCATCACGACCTCAGCCGGCAACTCATCGACCACGTCTCGCGCCAAGCCCTGGCCGAACACGCCCCCAACGCACTCGGTCAACCCGCCGAACCCGCGTTGCTGGCCACGCTGCGGCGCGCCGAAGCACACGGCTGGCAACCCGACCGCCTCATAGCCCGCGCCGCCACCACCCGCGGGCGCGACCACACCGACGACCTCGCCGCCGTGCTGCGGTGGCGCATCGAATCCCACATCGCCGACCACGAGCCACCCGCACGAACCGCGGAGCCCACCCCTGACCAACTCGACCGGTGGCGCGACATCGTCACCCAACACGCACCCCAAGCTCAGATCACCGACAACTGGCAACTGCTCTGGCGCCACGCCGCCGGCGGCGCCGCCGAAGGCCTCAACACCGACGCCGCACTCACCTCAGCCGCCCGCGCACTCGCTAACCGCCCCGACCACGACCCCATGGACGCCCACCGCTACACCGCCCAAACCCTCGTCAACCACCTCGCCCACCAACGCGACCAACACCCCACCAGCCAGGCCGTCCTGCCGTGGGTCACCAAGCCCCACCGCACCCTGCACACCACCAACCCGGACCTCGGCGAACGACTCGACGAACTCACCACCGCCATCCACACCCGCTACACCGAACTCCGCGACCACTTCCCCACCAACCCACCCGAATGGGCTGCCAGCCTCGGCCCCAGACCACAGAACCCCACCACTGCCCACACCTGGAACGACGTCACCAGCCTCGCCGCCGCCTACCGCGAGACCTACCGCATCAACACCAACAACCCAGACGCACCGCTCGGCCCCGAGCCCAGCGGTCCCACCGCCAAAGCAACCGCCTGGCGGGACATCACCGAAAAATGGAGCACCATCATGACCAACCCCAACCCCCACTACCAACAAGACGACACCCTCGAACGCCTCGAAGCCCTCCGCGACCAGATCCAAGAGACTCACGACCACTGCCACGACGAACACACAGAACAACGCGAGGATTACCACGATGACTCGGCAATCCGCCGGGCCAACGAATACGATGACGATGGACTCGACCACGGGATCGAATCCCACCTTGGTTTCTGATTATACGCACTGTAAATACCCTACCCCGCAATTCCTCTCTCCCAGCTTTCAATTAACTCGCGCGGCAAGCCGCTAAAAAAATAGAATTCAGTTATGATTCGATCCAGTTGATGCCAAGCGCGAAAAAGGTCCTTTTCAGATGAGGCCATTTCCGCCACGATTTCCGTAATTTGCGACTCAGACCAGGGTGAACTGAAAAGTCGATCAAATTCCCTTGCGGGACCCGTTGCGAAGTCGTACCTAGATTCAATCGCATCCTCGAATCGGCGAAGAAATTCAGGAAAGTAGACCTGGAGAACGGACCGCAAGCTACGGCGAGCCGCACGGCGACGACTAGACTTCTGCCACCTGTACAGCAGCGGCGTCTTCGGGTGTAGCACTTCCCTGATGTCGTCGTACGCTTCCTCAACGTACGGCCCGGAAAGATTCACACGCGAAAACATCTCCCTGATTCGAAGATCTGCCGTTAGGGCCTCATCGTTTACCTTGGCCTTAATATAATCGTTTGCATTTGCGGCGCGCTCACACCATTCATAAACAATCGAATGAAGCTCCAATAATGATTCGAATGTCTCCGGCCACGACAGCGGAGATTTCGAAGATTCAGCCAAAACAGCGCGCGCCGCACCGAGACCCACTTTTCCGATTACTCCATACTCAGACAGCGTCACTACTTCCTCCTCAGTTTGGCGGATCACTACATCGCCCATCAAACTACCAGGGAACGCCGGACTTTTGACTTTGACCAATTTTGAGCGGCGAGCGCATCAACGTTCTCGGCCCGACCGTATGGCCACCACACTCGAAGCTTGGTTACACGAGCATCCCGGCCGTACGGGTGGGGCCCTGCCGAGGCACCTTCACCCGCAGCCTCGGACTCGACCGACACGCCGTGAGCACGGCCCCCAATTAGTACACATTGGACTTCTTTAATAAGGGAACACCAGAACATATCTGACCAAGCGACAACTGTACGACCAGGTCTGCCCGTAAGCCAACGCTACACGTAGTTAGAGCTGCCACGATCATGTGCTCGACTCCGATCGAGGTTACTTCGAGTCCCTAGCGTCTAACCCGATGCATTGGCCACACCTCGGCCTACTCTTTCTCGGGGGAATGACGCCTCCTCCGTATGCCTTGGAGCTGGCGCATGTCCCCTTACTGGACGTTTGCGGCTGTGGCCGCCCTCATGATTCTGTCGATGCTCGTGCTCGGAGTTGTTGCGCTGTGTCGTGCCAACACTGAGGACATCCCAGCGGTGTGCGAGAAGATCGGCGGTTGTTCACATCCCTCCGGCCGTGGGGGCGCCGCTGAAACCAAATGAGACCGTGACGAGGAATAGACCACAAGGGTGACCGACATCGGCACCTCATCACACGCTTCTCAACCCGTAGCCCACTGAGAGCCGTCCGCAGGGACCGGTAGCCGTCGAGCAGAAGCTCGACGGCTACCGGTCGCACCCCGACTACCCATGTGCGTCCGATCGTAGGTATCAACGACGCGTTGATACCCCGCGTTGGCTACCTTCGACCATGTCCTGGTGTCCAAATCTCACCACGACCGAGAATTTCGTGTCCACACGTACTCAGGTAGGGACGTTCTGGGTCATCAGCACCTCACGATCCTGATGGGCGCCACAATCGACCCGCATGCGTTCCTGCTCACTGCGGGGCCTGGTCATCGCCTTCGGAACAGGCCGGGCCACGCACCGGATGCGTAAACGCCGCTCCGCGAGGACTGGGCAGAACTGACGGTGCTAGCCGTGGCGCGTGCGTGGCTGTTGCGGCTGCGCGGGTTGTTCCAGCAGCCGACGCACGTTCTCGATTCCGTCGGGCGGCCGGTACTCAGGAACGAGGCCGGCCTGGCGCCATCGTGCCAGGAGTCGTTCTCGTGCTCGTGGTGTCAGTCCTCCTCGGATTCCGTGTTGCTCGGCGAGTGGCCGGACCAGTTCTTCTGCCAGACAGTCGGTGCGTACCGGACAACTGGCGCAGACTTCGGCGGCTCGTCGTTGTCGCCAGCGGGCTTGGTCTTTCGGCTCCGGATAGCCTTCGGGGCCGAACCAGAGCTCGAGCATGGTGTCGTGGCAGGCCGCACGATTCCTCCAGTGTCCACTCATCACGGCCGCACCTCCGCAAACTTGAGTTCGCTGCACGACCGCTCGTGTTCGGTTCGGGGGCGTCCTTTCGCCTCGTACATGGCCGCGTCCGCAGCGGCGAGAGCCATCGAGAGCGGCATGTCCGGTCGTGGTGTGACGGTGCCGATGGCCGCGCGGACGTTGATCGTGCCGATTCCGTTGACCTGAACCGGGTTGGCCAAGGCCGACCGCAACCTGCACGTCTCGGGCCCGCCGGGTCGGCTGGTGAGGAAGACCAGTTCGTCACCGCCGTAGCGGCCGATAATCGCGCGTGGCCCGAGTTCGAGTCTGAGTCGGTTGGCGGTGGTGCGCAGTACCTGGTCTCCGGCGTGGTGGCCGTATCGGTCGTTGATCGTCTTGAAGTCGTCCATGTCCACCAGCCCCACCACGCCCACGAAGCCAAGACGAGCCCACAGGGCGTTGGCGGTATGTTCCCAGGTTCGGCGGTTGAGCAGCCCGGTGACATAGTCGTGTTGGGCGTCGTCGAGAGCTCGCCTGGTGTCGCGGCATTCGCGGCGGACGTGGTGGAGTTCCCGGGTGCGTTGGCGGAGATGGCGGGACGTGGTGGCCCAGCCGGTAGCGGTGGCCAGGGCGCCGGCCGCGAGGGCCAGCGTGGCGGGGCGGGGCTCGGGAATGCGGTAGTGGCGGTGGGCGTGGTTCATCGTGGTTCACTCCCTGGTCCTCACGTGTGCAGCCGCCGGTAGAAGCGGCTTCGGCTGGGGGTGGCGAGTTCGTGGTGCAGGACCCCTGCTGGTTGGCCGGTGTCGATGTTGATCGCGCGGGCGGTCCAGCGTTGTCGCCCGCCGCCGTCTGGGAGGTGGCGGGAGGTGACCTCGATGCGGACTTGTTGGCCTGGGAGTGTGGGTGCGGTGTGGTGGTAGGTGCCCCCACAGCCGAGCATCGCGCGCTCAAAGGGGACCTCGGGTGCGATGGCTTCCCAGGTGGCGTCTTCCATCATGGCGATGAGCATCGCGGTGGCCAGGACGGGTTCGCCGCGGCGGGCGAGCATGCTGTTGGGCAGGATCTGCGGCACGGTGTGTGCTTCGCTGATCACGCGGCGGGCCGTGTGGATGCGCAGGGGCTCGGTGGCGGTCATGATCGGGTCTCCTTCAAGGCGGGTGCGGTGGTGGAATTGGTTTCGGTGGTGTTGTTTTCGCGGAGTCCGGGTTGTCCGGGGTAGCGCCAGGAGATGGCGCAGTCCGGGCAGATCCAGCGTGCGATCGGTGGGGTGAGCCACCGCGTGGGTGCGTGGCATTGCGGGCAGGATGGTCCCGGTCGTGGGTCGAGGAATGAGCGGACGGGCATGGTTGCGGTCATGTCGGTTCTTCCTTTCCTGATTGGGTTTTCGATGTTTCGTCCTGGGTTGCGGGGGCCGGGGCGAAGCGGGTGAGTCGGGCGGGTGCGCCGACCGGCCGGTGACGTCCGTCCGTGCAGTGGGGGTGGATCCAGGTGGCCAGGCGTGTGGCGAAGCCGGCTCGCCAGGTGTGGTGCCAGTACTGGGCGTCACGGACGTTGGCGGTGGCGCCGACGTTGGCGCGGCGCCAGCTGTAGGCGAGGGTCGCGACTTCCATCGCCAGTCCTGGATGCTGGTGCCAGCAGTCCGGGATCGGTACCGCCGGGCTTCCGGGCAGTCCGAGATAGGTGGCGTTGAACCACGCCACGAAGTTCTCCAGCGTCCACTCGGGCGTGTGCCCGTTGAGGGCATGTTCGCGGTCTTCGGCCGCGGCCGGTGGAGTGAACACGACCCACGGGGCCGGTTGATCCGACGGTCCGTCTTCGTCCTCGCTGTCGGCGGTTTCGAGTGCATGCACACGCCGGGTGAGGGCAGTGACTTTCCCGGCCAGGCCGCCGATCAGTTCCATCAGGACGCTGATCTGTTCCTGCGGTCCGCCGCGTGGCTCTGGCAGCGGTCCGGGGTCAGGTGTGAGTTCGTCGTCGTTCACCGCACCTCACCTCCCACCACGGTCGGGGCCTGCTGGTTGCCGCTTCGGAGGTACCCGTCCGGGGTGACGGAGGCGGTGCCGTTACGGATGGTGGTGACGTCGCCGTCGAGGTGTTTCCAGTCTCGGCGTTGGGTGACGTCGACGGTGCGGGCCAGGATCGGTTTGAGGTGTCGGTGGATGACCAGGACCCGGCCGCGGTCCAAGGTCCGCACAGCGCCGGGCCGGTAGGTCGGGACGGTTTCGGTACCCACCGAACTGCGGCCGATTCCGAACAGGCCGTCGGATTGTTGCTGGTAGCGGCGCCGGTCGTGGTGAGCGGAGATCGTGGAGATCCACTCGAGAGTCTTCGGGTCCTTGATCCCGCCCCAGAGCGTCAACGTGGTGGTGTTGTCGAGCAGTTGCCGACGTCCGGTCTCCCCGTACAGCGAATCCAGGTGGGCCAGGGATTGCGCGGCCCAGTGGATGATGACTCCGCGGCCGGCCGAGTCGGCGAGGATTTCCGGGAGCTTCGGCACCGGGGTGGCGTCGTAGAGCTCGTCGAGGTTGTTGGTCGCCGGTGGGTCCAGACGCCGCGACGGATACGCCAGCGCCAGTTCTTGCTGGTGGGTGAGGAGGTCCTCGACCAGGGCGGTCAGCACGGGCCGGACCTGGGCTGCCTGGTGCTCACCGGCGACTAGGAACAGGCTTCCCTGCTTGCGGATGAAGGACGCAGCGTCGAACTCCCGACCGGCCACCGGGGTGCACAGGTCCCGCAGGTGAGGGTCGAGCCAGGGCTCGATGACGCGGCGTACTGACAGCCACACGGCGTCGGAGGTTTCGGCGACCATGCCGATCTCGGAGCGCAGGTTGTCGGCGAGTTCGGTGAAGCCGTGGTCGCGGAGGAGCTCGACGGGTTCTTGGTCGGGTGGTTTGGTGATCGCCCACCGCACCAGATCGGCCACTCCGCGGCCGGCACTTGCGGCGGCCAGGAGGTAGGCCTGGATGACCATTTTCGCGCGTTCGCGGAAGACTTTGTCGTTGCCGCCGGTGTTTTCCATCCCGACGGCGGCGGCCTCGACGAGGGTTTCGGCGCGGCGGCGCGCGGTGGTGAAGTCGCCGCATCCCGTGACCGGGGACCAGTGGACTTGGGCGGGCCAAGTTACGTGGCCGGTGGTGTCGAACACCAGCACCGGGCCTGCGTTCGGTCGGCGCGTGCGCGCGAGTGCGGCGAACTCGAGGAGGTCGGGTTTGGTGGTTGAGCACAGCAGCATCCCCGGGGCGGCCAGGGCCTTGTGGACCAGGTCGGTACGGGACTTGCCGGATTGGGTGGGGGCGAACGCTCCGGTGGGGTTTTCGAAGGGTGTGCACAGCACCTGGCAGTACGGTCCGCGGTGCAGGGGCGCGGCCACCTCCTCCAGCGGTGCGCGGCGACGTTGCTGTGGGGTGAGGCTGGGCCGGGTCCACTCGGCGGTGCGCCGCGCGGCCTCAAGGGACAGTTCACGCCGGAGGTCCTCACGACTGGCGTGGCCTGGCTGCACCGGGCCGTAGTGGCGCCACAGCACCCGTCCCACCACCGTCAACACCGCGGTGGTACCGGTGGTGATCCCTGTGGTGACCATCCAGTACAGGCCTGCGCGGCCCGTGAGCGCCTCCATCCATGGGGATCCCAGGTTCGCGCCCGGATCGGTGGGCTCGGACAGCAGGCTGATGCTCGTGGTAACCCACGTGTCGAAGGCAGGCATCTGCCACGGCCCGCCCGCCACGGCCGTGGCTGTAGCGACGCCGGCCATGAGCGCTGCGGTCAAGCCCAGGACCGCTCCGAGGAGGCCGATGAGCAGGCTCATCAGGGCGATGTCGCGGTCGGCGGTGGGAGACAGAGTTCGTCGGCTGTTGGTCATTTCTCAGCCCTCCCCATGGCGGGTGTGGCCGGTTCGGCGACGCGCCGGATGGTGACGATCTGGTCGGCCCAGGCGTCGAGGCGTTCGAGGATCACGCCGGTCGAGGAGTCGTAGGCGTTAACGATCACGCCGTGGCCGGCGTACATGCCCACGTGACCCGGGTTGGACGGTGATCCCAGCGAGCCGGGAATCAGTAGCAGGTCACCGGGTTGCACCGCGGCGAGGGAAGCCACGGCCCGGCCGTCGTCTTTCTGGCCGTAGGTGCCTGCTGAGATCGGGACACCTGCGTGGGCCCACGCGGCCTGCATCAGCCCCGAGCAGTCGAACTCATCCGGGCCTTTCGCGCCCCAGACATACGGTGCGCCGAGCTTGCTCAGCGCGAACTCCACGGCCGCGCGCTGCTGCGGATCCGCAGGTAGCTGGAAGCCTGGCGGGATCTTGGCCGGGTCCAGGGCGATGTTCGAGCTCGATGCCCCCTGTTCCGGGCACCCAGCGGTTGGACCTGTCGAGGCGTGTTGTGCACTGTCGCGGCTAGTAGGAGCTGGGAGGGGGTTGTCCGGTCCGTTCCAGAATCGGGCCGTGAGTGCCTCTGCTGGTTGTTCTTGTGGGGCGTAGCGGTCCGGGAACGCCGAGGCCTGCACCTTCTGCTGCGCGACGCCAGGGGCCATATCGTGCCAGCCGTCGAGTTCAACGAGGTGATCGAGGAATTTTCCCGTGGCATAGACCGGGTTGGTGACCTCCTCGGGAGAGCCCCACCCCATCGACGGGCGTTGCTGGAACAGCCCGAGCGAGTCGCGGTCGCCGTAGTGCACGTTTTCCAGACGAGACTCGACGATGGCGGTCGAAATCGCCAGCACTGCTGCCCGTTTGGGGAGTGTGCGTTGCTGCACGACGCCGGTGATGGTCTGGGCGTTGGTCAGCTGCTCGCTGTTCCACTCGTCGTCACCGACCTGCGTCACACCTGAATCGGTGCCACTGGGCCCATTCGTGGCGGTGCCGCGTTGACATCCGCCCAGTGGCGCGAGGAGACCACTGGAGACCGCCAGCACCGCCACGCCCAGTAGGGCCGCTGGCATGACGACGAAGACCACCACGACGCCCGCGATGATGGCCAGCACTGTGCCATGTCCCGTTCCAGGCATCACGACCACCTACCGGGTGTCGCGGGACCCTCATCAGTTCCACCGCCCGCCCCGAACGAGGCTGGGTTTTCGCGCAGTTGGGCGTTGGTGTCGAAAGTCTGTTTCTCCACGCGGGACAAGACGCTTTGGACCTTGTAGCCGGGTTTGTTTTCCAACTTCCAAAGGGCCCGTCCGGTGCGTTCCATGCACCATCCGGTGGTCACATCGGACTCCTTTCCCGAGAGAGCGAAGTCTTCGGCGAGTTCGTCCGCGACGCGTGTGGACTGTCCGAACAGGATCCTCGTGGAGCACAGAGCCAGAAGGTCCTTGGCGATGGCGACTTCTTGCGATCCGGCGTTGCCGACCGAGAGGAAGTCGGAGGGTTTGTGTCCGACGAGGATCTGAATCTTCTTTTCCGCACGGCTCAGTCGCAGATCGGAGTCGACGGCCTGGACCGCTTTCGGTCCCAGGCGCATTTGGCGCCAGACCTCGTCGCGCACGACGATGCGGATCTCGCCGTCGTCCTGCAGATCGGTGATCATCGAGGACCAGGACCCGAGGCACGTCAGCGCCACAGCCACGGCTTGGTCTCCTCTGCTGCGCAGGCGGGAGAGGTCCATCGATTGGATCGGGGCGGCCCAGTCGAGTTCGAAGTTGGTGGGTTCGTCGAACAGTCCGGCCAGGGGGCCGTGGATGAGGTTGGCCAGGACGTCGGTGATCGGGCGCAGTTGATCGAGGAACTGCCGGCGGTCGGCGAAGCGGGTGGTTTCCCAGAGCGTGGTGTCAGCGGCGGCCAGTTCACGTTGAACGTCCGGGATGGTGACCGGGCACAGGTGCGTGTAGCCGTCGGCAGCGCCGACGAGGCGACGCAGGACCTGGGACAGGACGGCTTCGTCGGTGACCGTGGGCGTGTAGCCCTGCGCCTCGGCCAGGGCGGTGAGCAGTTTGACCCACCTGCCCAGGACGCCGTCGAGCTCGTCGCGCTGGCGAGCCACCGACCAGGTATTCCAGTGCTGGCTCAGTGGCCCGAGGTCCAGGGCGTTGAGGCGTGCTCTGGAGCCGCGGCCCAGTCCGATGGGTTGGATCCCCAGTGCGTGCAGGAGTGGGGTGTATTCACCTTTGACGTCGCCGGAGATCAGGGTGCGGACACCGACGAGCATCATGCGCAGCAGGAAGGCGACAACCGTGGACGACTTGCCGCGTCCGGGTTCGCCGAAGATGACCATGTTGGGGTTGGTGCACATCCCGCGCAGGACCCACTCGATCGGGTGCGCGTAGAACGCCCCTCCGCTGAGCGTGTCGTAGCCAATGCGGGCCCCTACCGCGGGGATGCCGTTCGCGGCCAGGAGTGGGAACAGTCCGCCGATCTCGTGGGTGGCGGCCTGATACACCGTCAGCGGAGCCTCGACCGGAGCCCACCCTTCACCTCGTCGGGCCCGGCCCCGGCGTGGCGCCACGGGTCGGTTGATCCGCTCCGAGGGTGTGCTGGGTCCGTTCGGGGTTCGGGTTTTGCGGGCAGGAGGAGCGCCGAAGTCGGTGAGCAGCTGTGCCGCTGTGCGCTCGGTCTTGATGCGCCGGGTCATTTCAGGCCTCCTCTCGCGCGGGGCAGGCCGATGCCGAGCGGGAGGCAGGCGGCGACGAAGGTGGAGTCCTGGGCGAGGTCAAGGCGCAGGAGGCGGAAGCGGCCGGCGGCGTCGTGTTCCAGTCGTGCGGCGTGGTCTTCGGCGTTCCAGTGCGCGGGCACGGTCACGGCGGCGGCCACCGCGTAGCGCACGAGTGAGTGTCCGGCCGCGACCGCCCGCTCCTGGGCGTGGGCACCGCTGGCCTCGCGTTCGTCCGTCGCGGAGGCCGAGAAGCCCTTGGTGCGCTTGTAGTCGCGCAGGACTCCGGCGCGGAAGCGGTAGTGCTGCACCGCTCGTGCCGCGCGGCGTGCGCCCATGACCTCGTAGTGGATCGCCAGGCACCGGCGTTCCCCGGCGGTCTGCACTGCCAGCAGCGGGCTCAGTGAGCCGAAGACGGTTCCGGCTTCGGGCATCAGGACCGAGTAGGACACCGTGGAGTAGGCGTCGTGGTCGTAGCGCCGCCACCCGGGGGTCGGGGCCTCGGAGGGCCCCGCGGCTGCCTTCGGCAGCCCTTCACGGCCGTCCCCGGCCAGTCGGCTTGCCCGCAACACGCCGCTGGCGGCGGGGTTGAAGCCGGTGCGGATCGCCTCGGCCAATCCGCTGCCGGAGAGCCACTCCACGTGGTCGGCACCGAGTGCCTTCAGCGGGTCTTCGAGGCCGTCGAGGACCCGGTAGAGCACCCGGGCTCGCCCGTCTGCCCCTCCCCCGGCTGCCACCGCCGGTTTCCGCAGCGCGTCCTCCGAGCCGGACAGGCTCACGAACACCTCGTGGCGCACCGAGACCGAGCCGATCGTGCGGTCCAGTTCGTCGGCTGCCTGGCGGGCCAGTGGGGGTGCGTCGGGGATTTCGTGGTGGGTGCGCCACACCTCGTGTTCGGTGCCGTCATCGGGCACGGTGCGCACCAGCAGGCTCATGCGGTCGATGAGGTCGCGGTGCCCGATCGACAGCAACAGGTTGCCCAGCCGGGACGCCAGTCGCTCGCACTGCTCGTTCGAGAGCATCCCGACCCCGGTGTGGGTCAACCGTGCCGTAGCTCCCCAGCGGCCGTCGCGGGTGTCGTGGATCAGGCACACCCGGCCGCGGTCCTTGAACACCGGCCCATCCGGGAACCGCACCCGCTGCAGCACCCCGGGCAGATCCGGTTCGTCCGGGTCCACCGCAGTGCCGGAGGCGGCGTGGGACTGCCACCGGGACCAGCCCAGCACTGATCCGAGCTGGTAGGCCACGAGGTGGCCCAGCCAGCGAATTGCGGGACGCCCCCGCACCGGCACCACCACCAACACCGCGGCGAGCCCACACACCGTGGCCGTGAGCAGGGCGTGGGTAAGGTGGCCGGCGCTGACGCTCCACAGGACCGGGACCGCGAGCACGAGGCAGCTCAGGGCTTGGCCTGGGGTCAGGCCCATGATCCAGCCCGCGTGCTCGCGGCGCGCCAAACCTCGGTAGATCCGCACGTTGCTCATACGGCACCACGCCCTCCGTACCGTCATCACCTGGGATGTGGTCATCACTGCTGGTCACCCGGCCGCTGCTGGGGCGGTGGTCGGTCACCGCCGGGGTCATCGACGCCCGGGCCCGGCTCCGGTGACTCGGGGGCCTCGGGTGGCTGGGGGCTTTCACCCTCGGCTCCGCCGTTGCCGGTACTTCCGGCGTCCGCGTTGCCCGGTGGCTCGTCCGAGTTCGGTGCGAGCGGCACAGCCGAATCCGCGGCTCCGTGGTCGGACGTGTTCGGCCTAGCCGCGGAGACATCCGGGGCCTCTGGTGGCGACGGCTCATCACTGCCGCCCGCGGCCTCGACCCCGCCACCTGCATCGGAATCCGAATGGGATGCAGGCACGACCGGACTCGGTCCGTTGTCCCCGGCATTGCCGTCATCGCCCAAGGCGGGCTCATCGACCTCAGCCGGTTGCTCACCGGTTGCTCCTCCAGCGCCTCCGCCACTCGCCTCGGCGCTACCTCCGAAGCCAGCGTCATCGATGGATTCGCCGCCAACGGGGTCGTGGTAGGCCGCAGGCCGGTGAGGAGACCCCTCGCGCCCACCCGAACCGCCGTCGGTACTCGAGTCGGCATCGCCATCGTCGGCGTCGGGGCTGGGGTCAGGCGGCGAAGGTGCGCTCGATCCCCGGGAATCTTCCGATCCCGTGCTGCTTCCGCTACTGGATCCACCGGCCCCATCGGGTTCGCCGGATCCACTGTCTGAGTTGGCGGAATTGGCAGTGTCTTTCGGTCGTGCGTCGGAATCCTCGCCCTGGCCGGTTGTGGCGTCGTCGAAGCGATCGGTGTTGGCGGACTCCTGGGCATCACCGTCTTCGTCGCCACCGAACCCGTAGAGCGTGGCCAGGGCCGAAGTCGCTCGCATGCCGGGACTGTTGGAGCCATAGGACTCCGTTCCAGTCATCGCCAGCGCATCACGGAACGGACCGTCCGGGCGACTGTCGGCATCGACGAAGACGAACAGCCGAATCAGCAGCAGTGGCACCACGAGAACGATGATCAGGACGCCGATTCCCGCCAACAGCCCAGACAGTCCTTGCGCTCCCCCGGCGATGGCCACGCCGAGCACCAGCGCCAGGGCCAGGGCGGGTTTCATGACGCAGCACACGATGATCATGCGCAGCGCGATCCAGTACCAACCCATGCTGACCCGGGCCAGCAGACCGGCAGCGGTGATCGGGATCGTCGCGACCAGAACGTAGATCGCGGCTTCGCGAAACAACATCTCCAAAACGAAGCCGATGCCTGCCGGGATCAGCCCGAACACCGCGCAAATCCCCAAGACGACTGCCTTGATGCCATCGACCGCGCCGTCGGCGAAGCTGGTGTGGGTCAGGGCTTCCTGAAAGTTCTGTGATTGCAGGCCGTATTCGAGAATCCCGCGAGTGACGCCGTCGGTCGCGCCCAGGAACGCGGCGACCATCCCCACCGTCACCGCCAGGGCGATGCCGTACTGCACAGGGCCGATCACCAGGCGGAGGAATCCACGTCCGCCTCGCAGGGAGGTGAGGGTCAGCTGCCAGAAGAACAGCCCGAGCGCGAGGATTCCGGATATCCACAGCATCATCGGCCACAGCACCGACACAGGGCCGGTGCGGGTGTCGACCGTGAAGATCGAGAACTGGTCGGCGAGTTTGAAGGCTTCGCGCAAGATGGCCAGGCCTGCTTCCCACAGGACCCGCATCGCGACCTCGAACAGCGACGCCCCGAACTGCTGGAGTTGGCCGCCCATCGTGGTGCCGAGGTCGTCGAAGGGCCACATCGCTAGCCACCCCGCTTCAGGTCGCGGTAGCCGGCGCGCACCGCATCCGGGCTGCCGGGCCACGCGTTCGGCGCCGCCGCCGGGACCGGGCCCGGCGAGATCCGCCAGTCCCCCTCGACGTGGCGCAGGGCCTGGCAATCACCCACCCCGGCGGTGAGCGTGTGGCCGCGGTAGTCCACGGAGAACTGACCCAGCACGCAGGCCACGACGAACCGGCCGCTGTCGGTGGTGCCCTTGATCTGGCCGTGGGTGACCTGATAGGTCGCCGTCAGCTCAGGGACAACCCCGGTCGGTTCCAGTTCCGCGCTGGCGCGCAGGGACCGCAGCAGAGAAGACAACCCCGTGGCCTCGACGGGCGGTGCTCCGGGCAGGGCCAGTTCGTGGTAGCCGAGTGCGTAGGTGGCCGGATCGGCACCGCGCATCGCGGCTTCGTCCAGGGCCACCAGCTGCCCCAGAGCGCCTTCGGGCGTGGGTGGGAAGCCGCCTGGGATCCATCGCCCTGTCAACTGGGTGGGGCCCGGGACGGTGAGTGGGGCCCCGGCGAGCTCGGCGGTCATCGGTTGGGGCTGGGCCGCCACCACGGGCAACACGACCATCGGTGACCCAGCCAGCGCACGCTGCCCCGCCGTGTCCCACCCTCCGGGGTCCACGGACGGCCCGTTCCATCGCGGCAGAATCGGTGTGGGCGGTGCGGGTCGAGTGGCTTCGTGGGAGGTCGTCAGCGCTGCGATCACGGCGACCGCCGACAGCGCCAGGACCGCGATCACCGAGAGCCCTACCGTCAACCGGCGCCGAGGCTGGGGCTGGTGGTGTTGGTCTGCGGGGGCGGCCATGGCTCAGCCACCCCACGCGAAGGTGCTGATGAGCTGGTAGCCGACGCCGTAGAGGATGCCGCCGCCCACGGCGCACAGCATCATGATCACGCCGATCTTGCCCGCACGGTGGTGGTCGACCCAGCGTCCCCCGGCCCAGACCAGCAGCCCCATAAAGAACCCGACCATCAGCGCGACGCCGGCGCCCCACTTCACATTGCCCGCGACCGTCATGATTCTGTCGGAACCCGGAGGCGGTTTGACGGTGGGGTTTTCGAAAGGAGGCGGCAGCGCGCACTCACCCGGTGGCGCCAACGGGTGCGGTGGTATGCAGTTTCGGGGTTCGACCTGCGTGGGGAAGTGGTCCAGCAGCGGCATGACGGTGTCGGTGAGGAAGTGGGTGATCACGACAGGTCCCCCTTCAGCACTCCCAGCAGGCGGTCGACCAGACCGGGCACGGTGGGTGGGGACAGCAGATCCCAGCGCTGCAACACCGGGACGAGGGCATCCCGCAGCCGCGGCGGGGTCACCTCCGGAGTGATGCCCGAGACCGCGACGTCGGAGTCATGTGGAAGGAAGGCCGCCTCGTCGATCAACGGCGCCAGGCGTGGTCCGGCGCAACCTGCGATTCCGGCGGGCCACCGCGTAGCCCCGACGACCACCAGCTGCACCGGCGCGGCTGTCGCGGTGCAGGTTTCGAGGCGGGCCAGGACTTGCTCGGCGTGCAACAACGACGGCCTGCTGGGACGGCACACCAGCACCGGCCGCGGCATCGGTGTCCCGGCACGCAGCCACGCACCTGCCCCCGCCAAGGGGGCGGCGGCGATCCGCCAGGGGTCGTGGCCGAGGTCGACCACCGTGGCCTGCACCGACCTTGAGGTGGGCTTGAAGAACCTCGGTGGCGGGACCATGCCCGGTGTCACCAGGGGCAGGTCGGATTCCACCCGTGCCACCAGGGCGCTCGCCCGCCAGGACATCCGGATCCTCACCGCGCTGTGCGGGCTCGCCGCCGCTGGGCCGTCGGAACGGGCCGCCGAGGCCAGGCCCGAACGTGCCGGATCGGCCACGTCGACCATCAGCGTGTGCAGATCGGCCAGTTGCAGGGCATCGGCCAGCACAGTGGTCACCACCGAGGCACCTGCCCCGGCCGAGGCCGACAGGACGGGAATGACGGTGCCGAATCCGGCCCAGTCCGCGTGCGCCGTCGTGGTCGGGTCCAGGCCTTGGCGCTGCACCGCTGCCGCGGCCCGGCCGGTCTCGGCCGCGACCTGCTGTCCTGCTCGCTCGCCATCTCGTGTTCGAGCGGCGAGCTGGCCGGCCTCGACTGCGGCGACGACGTCGGCAGTGGGAAGGTCCGACCATGCCTCGGTAGCCGCACGAGCAAGCTCCTGGCCGCCGGGCCCCTCGGTGTGGGTTGGCAGGGGGTTGTCCGCAGGAGCCCCGTTCCTGTCCTCGGTGGGTGACCCGGGAGGCATCGTCGGCGTGGGTCGACGTGGTTGCAGGGTGATGCGTTGCTGGTTCTTGCTGTTTCCCAGTGTGTTTGGTGGCGGTTGGACCATGACAGCGGACTCCTTTACAGCGGCCGCGCCCGGGTGGGATCAGGCCTGTTGAGGGCGCACGAGCCCCGGCTCGAAGGGGTGCATGCACCCGGTTCGAGGAGCGCGGTGGCGGCATGGGGTTGGCAGAGCCCAGGGGATGCGGCGGGCTCTGCGCAGCAGCGGGATGGCTGCTATTCCTGGGCCATCACGGGTTCGAGAGCATGAGGGCGACTACCCCACGAATGGGTGATATTCGCCGTGGTTGCGGCCCCAGTCACCCTGTTTCAGGTGTGCTGGCGGTGACGAGTTGAGCCGTCACTTCCGCAGTCGCGATCGTTCCAGCGGTGTCCCGGTTTTTCGGTTGGGACCAACGAGATTGGGTTCACCGTCCCTATGGGATCGGCGCCGTCGTTGTTGGTCCGTCCACTGTGGGATCCGCCGATAGCGGTTGGCCAGAATTGACACGTTGACCAGTCATGTCAATTTTGTGCTCGTTGTCGCTGGTTACCATCGATTGCCGCGCAAGAACTGGGGGTGTTGTTGCGGTGGTCGAGATCGATTCCTTCGTGGGGCGTGAGGCCGAGACCGAGCGGGTCATCGGGCTCCTGGATTCCGGCGCGCGCTTGGTCACGCTCACCGGGCCTGCCGGGCATGGCAAGAGCCGTCTGGCCAAGCACGTCGCGGCCGGGCAGGAGTTGTTCGACCAGTGGGCCGTGGTCGACCTCGCGGCAGTGGACGACCTCGATCTGGTGGCCGGGCATATCGCTCAGAGCATCGGGGGCGGCCAGCAGGTCACCACCGGCGTCGCCGGGTGGCCGCAGCTCGCGCAACTCCTCTGTGAACTTCGCTTTCTTCTTGTTCTGGACAATTGCGAGCATTTGCTTGACGCCTCGGACGACCAGGAGGGTCTCGATGAGCTGGTGGGGCTGCTGCTGCGCAGCGCGCCGCAGCTGACGTGCCTGGCCACCAGCCGGATGGCGCTGCAGGTCCGCGGCGAGCATCCCCTGCCCCTCGAACCGCTCCACGCGCCGGATCCGGCCGAGCAGCCCGAAGCCGCACTGACCTCCGAGGCGCTCCAGCTGTTCATCGACCGCTCCCGCGCCGCCGACGCGACCATCGACCTCGCCGAGGCCGGTAACCGGCGCGCGGCCGCTCGTCTGGTGCACCGGCTGGGCGGCATCCCGATGCTCGTCGAACAGGTCGCTGCTCGAGTCGGGACGCGGTCCTCGGTCACTGAACTGGAGACGCGGTTCACCGCCGATTCCTACCGCAAGCTGCTCTCCCAGGTCATGGCCTGGACCTGGGAAGCCTGCAGCCCAGACCAGCAACGGCTCCTCGCCCGGCTCACGGTGTTTCGCGGCGGCTGGTCACTACCCGCGGCCGAAGCCGTAGCCGGATCCGAGCTCGACGAGATCGACGAGCTACTCAACGAACTCCGGCGAAGCGGACTGGTCATCCGCGCACCAGGGGTCGTGCCCACTCGGTATCGGATGTTGCAGGCCGTGCGGGAATGGGTGCAGCACCGCCTTGATCCCAGCGAGCTTGACGATGCCCGCTCACGACATCAGCGCTGGTGCGCTCAGATCATCGACGACGCGGCGACCCAAGGACATGGGCCCGCCGGATCCGGCCTGCTGTGCACCCTGCGCGGCGAACTGGACAACGTCCGGGCCGCGCTCACCCGATGCACCACCCCGAACGATGCGCGCTGGGGACTCCCAGTCGCCGTCACGCTCGCCAACGCCCGCGTGCCCTTCATCCAAGGCGAGCTCTCCGAATGGGGCAGGCACCACCTCAGCCGCTTGCGGCAGCTGTACCCGCACCGTGACGCGACCTGGGTGGCCGCACTGGCGACCGAGGCCTGGGTAGGCGTCTGCCAAGGAGACCCGGACACCGAAACCCTGCTTTCCCAGGCACAGCAAGCCGCGGACCAGCTGGGAGAACCGGACCACTGGCTCGTGCTCTACGCACGGGCGGTGAGCGCTACGTTCGGTCAAGGCCCCGAGCACGAAGCTGGCGTCCTGTGGGAACAGGCCCTGACGGCACTGCGCGAGGAATCTCCTCCGGAGACGCACGTGTTCCTCGGTCTGGTCGGAATGTGGCAAGCGGTACACGCCGGCGGGTTCGCCGAACCAAGCGAGGCCGAGCGCATCATCAACGCCTACCGCACCGAATGCCGCACCCACGACTCCGACCACCTGCTGAGCTGGGGCGACTGGGCCTGGGCGCTACTGTGCGTGCGACGAGGCGACCTCAGCGAGGCCGTCATCGCCTTGCGTGCATCGATCACCACCCAACAGCATCACCACGACCTCTGGGGACTGCCCTGGTCACTGGTCATCGCTCTGCTGGTCACCGCTGACAGCCAGCAGTGGCGTGACACCGCACGCCTGCTCGGCGCGGTGGACCTGGTCATGCTGCGCACCGAAATCGCTTTCCGCCGACTGCGCGGCTTGGGTGAAGCCGTGGCCTCCGCCGAGCGCCGCGCCCGCGCCGCCCTCCCGGCCAAGGACTACGACTACGCCTACAGCCGTGGCCACGCACTTTCGTTCGACGACGCCTGCGACCTGCCCCTCACACTCCCCTTGTTCCGCGACCCTCACATGGCAACGCCGCTGGTCACGCCCGTGTTGACCGTACGGCAGCAGCAGGTCGCCGCTCTGCTGCTGCAGGGCGCGACCAACCGGGCGATCGCCGAACACCTCGGCGTCTCCCATGCCACCGTCGACAGCCACGTTCACCAGATCCTCCAGCGCACCGGCGCCACCAGCCGCCGTGATACCCGCACCATCGCCACTCACCTCCACCTGAGCACCGAGTAGCTGCAGCGCTCGCGGCGTGCCACGTCGTGGCTGTTGAGTAGCCGGGCTTGGTATTGAGGCGCTGTGGATTCCGGTGCCGCCCGCCGAAATCCACAGCGATTGTGGATGTCAACGACCTTGTGCCCTGGTGCATTGGAACCTGTACCGGTTCGCACCGAGGGAAGGGCACACCGTTGAAGCACGGGTTCCACACGCGAACGCACCGCTGGTCCACCCAGCCCAGTGCGCACGATGCAGGCTGGATTCCGCTCCCCGACTCCCTTCAAGCACGGGTCGTCACCGACCCCGACACGCTCACCGAAGCCACCCGCGACCTCGGCCACCAACACCACCAAACTCCCGGACTTCTCCTCCGCCCCCAGTCCACGCACGACGTCGCCACCGCCGTGCGCTTCGCCGCCGAGCACGGTGTGCCCGGCGTCATCGCCCGCGGCACCCGCCACGCCACCGGCGGACAATCCCTCGGCACCCACGACGGGGCGCTCTACCTCGACATGCGCGCCCTCGACCAGATCCAGGTCGAGGCCACCCACGTCACCCTCGGCGCCGGAGCCACTCTCCGGGCCGCTGCCGAAGCGGCTTGGACCCACGGTCTGCGGCTCACCAGCGGAGTCACCGGCTACGCCGGCCTGACGGTCGGAGGTGTTCTCAGCGCCGGAGGATGGTCGCTCGACCACGTCACCGGCACCGTCGGCGACTACGCCGACGAACTCGAGATCGTCGACGGAACCGGCACCATCCACACCTGTTCCCCCAGCAACAACCCCGAACTGCACCGCTGGACCCTGGGCGGGCTCGGCCAATTCGGCATCATCACCCGCGCGAAGCTCCGGCTCCAACCCGCCCGCCCCTACGCCAGCTTCCGCGTCCTGCGCGGCATGGACCACGCCCAGATGCTGCGCGCCGCCCGCAGCCTCATCCGGCGAGGCCAGCTCAACTCCGTCTACGGACGCCGCCGGGGCGACGACCCGTCATGGGAGATCCTGGCCACCGCCTACCACCACCGCAACGACGACCCGATGCCCGACATGCTGCGCGGCGCCCCCGACCCACGCGCACACGCCGGCGACGTCCAGCTCTACATCGACCAGGTCCTCTCCCACGACGTCGACCTCTACGACCCGCTCATCGACCAAGGATGGGCACAGCTCCCGAAGCGCTGGTGGGACTACTTCCTCAGCGACACCACGATTTCCGGATTCCTCGCCGCCGCCCACGCCAGCGAACCACGCGGCGTCTTCGGCGAGACCGCCGTCGCGCTCGCCATGCCGAAGTTCCGCCAAGCCGTACGGACCGGCCTACGGCTACCAGCACCGTGCGGCCGCAACCCGGGCGAACTGGTGTGGCTGGCCGACGGACTACTCGACCCCGGTTTGGCCTCCTCCTGCAACCTGAACCAGTGGTCTCGTGCCGCCGAGAACTGGATCGCGCACCTCACCGAAGAGGCTGCCCACGGCGGCGCCACGATCTACCACATCGGCAACGTGAAGCACTCCATGCAGGCCCACTACCAACGCGCTACCGACCACGTCACAGCCCTGCGTGCCGAATACGACCCATCCGGCCTGTTCGGCAGAGGCCTCTGGCGAACAACCGAAAAACCAGCAACCACAGCGCAACCAGCACCACACCACGCCTAGCGGGCCCGGAGTCTCACTCCGGCGACCACCACGGTCGTGGACCGGTTGCGCACCAACACCCTGGGGGACACTCATGCGCAGCAGCCACACCAGCCCACCCCTGACCGGCCCCTGCATCCAGCAGGATCCGAAACACAGTGAGCTGACCCAGTTCGGGGCGCTCGTCGTGCGCTGGTGCGAAAACCGGAAACGCAAACAGGCCGACCTCGCCAACGCCGCCGGCCTGTCCCCCTCCTACCTATCCAAACTGATCCGCGGCAGACGCGAAGTCACCGTCGCCGCGATTACCGCGCTCGAACAGGTCATGCACACCGACGGTGCACTCGCCGACGCTGCCGCGCGCAGCAACGACAATGTCCCCCACCGGCCGCCCCAGATCAGACGACGCACCGCCCCAGCCCAGCTCCCGCCCACCGTCTCCACACTCCACGGCCGCGACCACGAACTCGCCTCCATCGCCACCTGGGGCCCAGCACCCGGACTACGGCTGTTCATCGACGGCGCCCTGGGCACCGGCAAAACCGCCCTCGCCGTCACCCACGCCCACCGACTCGCTCCCACCTATCGGGCTGGAAACCTCTTCGCGGACCTCCGCGGTCACCACCCCGACGGGCCCGCCGACCCCAGCGACGTCCTCGCCCACCTCCTGAAGTCGCTCCGACTGCCCGTCCCGGACTCCTTCACCGACCGAGTACAAGCATGGAGATCCGCGACCTGGTCCACGCGTCTACTCCTCGTCCTCGACGACGCCCGCAGCACCGAACAACTCACCCCACTACTCCCATCAGGAGCAGGCTGCGCCGTCATCATCACCTCCCGATACCGCCTCTCCACCCTCCTAGTCGGCACCAGCACCCAAACCCTCACCCTCGCTCCACTGACCCGCACCCACTCCCTCAACCTCCTCGCCACACGCCTTGGCCGCACTCGCATCACCGCCGAGCCCGACATCTCCAACCACATCGCCGAGGTCTGCGGCGACCTCCCCAAGGCACTCGCCCTCGCCGCAGAACACCTCTCCACCCACCCCAACGTCCCACTCGAACGCCTGCTCTCCGAACACGAAGACCGCTGGGAACTCACGAAAATCACCGATAATGCCGACGGCAGCATGCACGCCGCCCTCGACGCCTTCTACAAGACCCTGCCCCCGGACCACCAACGCGCCTGGCACCTCATCGGCAGCATTGACCGGACAACAACAGCCGAAGAAATTGCGGTGCTGACCGGGTGGGCACCCGGCCACACGCGGAGCGTCCTCGAAGGCCTCGTCCTCGCCCACCTCGTAACACGCCGCGACAGCACCTACGACATGAACGCTCTAATTCGCAAGTGGGGATCCCAAATGGGCACCGGACACCAAAGAGGATCTTTCTAACTTAGAATTCACCAACCCAGACCCCCTCGCAGATCTCCTCAGGTCCGAACAACCTCTATTCACCTTTAGAAGATCCGTCTACACCTTCACCGAAAGGTGCGTGAACCAGCGCACCCCCTCAAGAATCGCGCTCAAGCCGTGGAGAACCCCGATAATAGCAACTTCCACGGGCCTCGTACTGATCTCGACCCGTTCCCAAAAGTCCGATCAAAATCGCCTCAGTTTCTTCACTAACTGGAGGCGCAGCATCCGCCAAACGCTGCGCAGCAGCCAGGTCACCCGGACCCAATTCACAAGCGTTCACCTGCTCATCGAAGGCCCGATCAAGCATTTTTCCACCCCACTGCGTCAGCGCGGTTCAAATCGCAGCACGTCCGGAATCATTTGGGTTAAATCGTAATGCCACCAGAACTAAATTCGTCGCACTGAACGAGAGGAATTAGCCGGATCATCGAGGCCGGCGAGTGGACTACTGACACATCCAAGCAGCAACATCGTTGGCACAATCCAGCTTGCACGTCGCGCAGGGCACCTCGACAGCTGGGCACCATCTGCCTTGAGGTCGGAAGGACAAGACATGGCCGTGTCCGACGAGCTACCGTGCGCAGCTGTGTTGCCTCCCGGTACCGAAGCAGAGACGAGAAACGTCCACGCCTCTCTTGCGGATGCGTGGAAAGCGCGCGTGGAGAAAGCTCCGAACGCCCCGGCGCTGCGCTACTTCGACGGCACCTTGTCGGCTCAAGAGGTGGACGCGGCTTCGGATGCCCTAGCGGCTGCGTTCGAAGCGCGTGGCACCAAGCGCGGCGACAGTGTGGGCGTGTATCTGCAGAACATCCCCCAGTACGCACTCGTGCTGCTTGCCCTGTGGAAACTGGGTGCCACGGCGCTGGGACTCAACCCGATGTATCGGAACCGCGAGCTGCGCCGGCTTATCGACGACGCCGAGGCGGTCGGGATCGTGTGCACCGACAGCGATGTCGACGAAACCCTCGACACTCTACGGGGGAGCACTGTCCGGTGGCTCATGAGCACCTCGGCCCTGGACTACCAGTCGCGCAACGACCCGCGAGTGTTCGCCACGACGGAACGCTCCGCGCCAGCGCCGGACGGCGATCTCGTCGACCTGATCCGGGAATACGAGGGCGACCGCCCCACGCCCGTCGCCGTCACCCATGACGATGTCGCGTTCCTGACCTACACCTCCGGCACGACCGGGCCGCCGAAGGGCGCCATGAACACTCATGGCAACGTCCTCCACACGGTCGCGGCCTACGGTTCGTGGATAGGGTTGAGCGACGGGGACGTCGTGTTCGCCATCGCCCCGCTATTCCACATCACCGGCGCGGTGGTCAACGCGACCCTCTCGCTGATCACGAACACCACCCTCGTGTTCGCCAACCGGTTCCACCCCGAAGTCGCTCTTGAGGCGTTCAGCGAACACGGCGTCACGTTCACGATCGGCTCCATCACCGCCTACAACGCGATCTACGAACTACCACAGGCCGGTCCGGAGGACTTCGCGGCCGCGAAGACCCTCTATTCCGGAGGGGCCCCAATCCCTCCGGCGACCGTCGAGCGATTCCAGAACCGGTTCGGCGTCTACATCCACAACGGGTACGGAATGACCGAGACCAGCTCCGCGGTCATCGCGGTACCTCCAGGACGCAAGGCGCCGGTCCACCAGCCTAGCGGGACCCTGTCCATCGGCATGCCGATGCCGAACCTCACCGCTCGCATCGTGGACACCGACGGCGCACCCCTACCCCACGGCCAGCAAGGCGAACTCGAACTCAGCGGCCCACAGGTCGTGCCCGGATACTGGCAAAAACCCGAGGCCACCGAGCAAACAATGCCCGAAGGCCGACTGCGCACCGGCGACGTCGCCATCATCGACGAGCAAGGCTGGATCTACCTCGTCGACCGGCTCAAAGACCAAATCAACGTCTCCGGCTACAAGGTCTGGCCACGCGAGGTCGAGGACGCGCTGTACGAACACCCCTCGGTGCACGAAGCCGCAGTCGTCGGACAACCCGACGACTACAGAGGCGAAACAGTGGTCGCGCACGTCTCACTGAAGGCAGGCACACACGCCACGGAACCGGAGCTGATCGCCTTCACACAGGAGCGCCTAGCGGCCTACAAGCGCCCCCGCCGCGTCCACATCATCGACGAGCTGCCCAAAACCCAGACCGGCAAAATCCGGCGCGCCGAACTCCGCAAACCCCAAAGCGACTGACACACCTCCTGAACCCAGACCGAACCGTCCCGTCAACGCACAAACGCAGCAGCAGCCGGGGCTGCCCAGCTTTGCAGTCGACAATTCAAGCGGCCCCTGAGCAGCCTCAACCCTAGCCACACGTCCCTACCCCACGCCGCCGCTTGGGTGCCGTGGCGTTCCGTCGCGGAGGAGCTGCTAGAGACGGGAAGAAGTAGCCCCTACAGGAGAGAACGATGGCTAACGATCCTTTCAACCTCGACGAGGCCGGCGAGTGGGTTGGCCTGTGGTGGGTTCCGGACGCCCCTGACAACCAGGTTCCAGGTGTCCTCCGGTACGATCCCGAGGGCGGTCTCTCGCTCTCGCTGATCGGCACGTTCGAGGACCGGATCACGTCAAGCCCTGCGCCCGGGCTTACGGCGTACCAGGAGGGCGCCAGGACGTGGAACGTCATTCACGGTGCGGCCGAGCAGCGCGAGATCACCCTCCTCGGCTGCATCGCCACTTCCGGGAAGCGGACCATGTTCGCGCGGGTGAAGAGCCCGGACAAGCAAACCGTCACGGCGACGACCGCGATCATCGGCGCGCACGTCAGTGACAAGAAGGACGCAGCGTTCTCTGCGGCCGAGGTTTCGGTCGAGGACCTGGGGTTCTGGGCCGCCTCATCTGCATTCGAGGGCACCCTCGGCGCACCCGATGGCAAGATCGACGGGACCGGATGCATCTCGGTGAAGCCGGTTGAGGCGCAGTCGGTGGTGGTCGATGGCACCGAATATTGCCTCGCGCACACGCACACACTGCCGTTCTTCGAACAGCGCAAAGGCGGCACCGTGGGGCGCATGCGGGACACGGCTTTCGTTCGAGTCACCCCGGCCGAGCCATTCGCCCTGAGCGCCGCGCTAAAGGCCGCGAGCCTGGTGCAGGACCTCGTCGCCCTGGCGACGCACCGCGCCGCAGGCGTGATCTGGCTCCGGCTGGAGGTGGCCGGGACCGAGTCGACCCTGCCGAACGGCCAGTCTGTGCCCCGCCGGCGCGCCGACGTGCTCTACTCGCCAGCCGTGCTCGGCAAGCACGACGCGAAGGCTGTCGACCGCAACCACGTGTTCTTTACCTGCGATTCGCTCCCATTCAAGGACGTCGTGCCCCGCTGGTCGGAGGCACACGCGCGTCTGCAGACAGCGACCAACATGATCCTGGGCCTGCGCTACGCACCGGCCCGCTTTATCGAGAACAATCTCCTCACGGCGGTGGGCGCTGCCGAGGTTCTACACCGCGGTCTCCGAATCGACGAGAAGCCGTTCCCCAAAGCGGAGTTCACGGCGATGCGCGACGCGATGCTCGGGCAGGTTCCCGAGGAACACCGGGACAGGTTCAAGGGGTCTATCCACAACGATCCGACGCTCTTGGACCGGCTCCGTTCACTCGCCGCGCGCCCTGACCAGGACGCGATTGCACTTCTCGTACCGAACGTCGCCTACTGGGCGACGAGGACCACGCGGGCCCGCAACGACCTCGCGCACGAGGGCAAGACCCCAAAGCACTCCTTCGAGGAGCTGATCGCCGTCGTCGAAGTGACTACGGCCGTCGTGATCCTCAACGTGCTGCATGAGCTGGGACTACCGCGTGAGCGGCAACGGGAAATCGTGCAGGAGCACCCTCAACTGAGGGCGACATCGCGGAGCGCTGGCAATTGGCTGGAACCTCCAGAGTCCGACTCCTGAGCGCACTCGTCCTCGCAGGCGGTCATCCGACTACCTCAACCCCCGAGCCGTTGAGTTAATCGCACTCCTTTCGGACGCCTCGGCCAAGTCCTCGGAATTGGCGATGGGCAGCAGCCGCTGCTGCTCGCGAGTCGCGTCACCTCCCGCGCTTGACGCTCCCCGGCGTTCCACGCTTGCTCAAGTGGCTCGGTGTTCGGCGGATTTCGCCCGCACCCATCGGGGGTGGCCGGCGGCGCGTCTCACCACCATGGAGGCGTTCGATGTTCCTGCGAGGGCAGCGATCTCAACTCGTTAATCCAGCCCTCCGGCCAGCAGTGAGCATGCCCGTTCTGTGTGTCCTGATACCGGACCTCAACGCACCCTGGAGGGGCACCGGTGAAGCGCGCGCCAGCGAAATCCACGTGCCCCTCGAAATCTACGCACCAATAGTTGGCGAACTTGAACCGAGCGTCGCGGAAGAGCGCCGATCCATGAAATATGTTGTGTGTGAACCAGCCAACTTGCCCGACCTCGACTCCAGTGAAGTCCGCATCCTCGCCGAACTGAGCGCGGGAGAACTCGGCATTTAACCGAAACCTCGCCGAGCCGAACAACGCATTCACGGTGAAGTTCACCCATCGAAACCAGGTGACGCCTGAAAACGTCGCCCCTCTGAAGTCGGCCCACCAACCGCCGAAGGTCGCGTGCACGAACCGAGCCGTGCCTAAGAAATGTGCGCCTCTAAACCCAGTCGATCCGATAAAAGTCGCCCTCTCGAAGTCCGCCGCCGCGAACTCACAGCCGTCAAAACGGGCCTCGTGGAGCACCGCACCCACAAGATCGACACTCACGCCTTCCCAGAAGGACGTCGACTGCGGCAACGAATCCTCGCCACGAAACGGTCTGAGGTGCCCTGCCAGGATCCCCAAAGCCGACCGTCGCACCTCAGCCTCCGAACGGTCGTTGCTATCCCACGGGGTCCGGAGGTATCCGCAGATTGCGTCCACTACCGTCTGGCGCTGACCACGATAATCCTGGCCGAGCGCTGACAAGACACGGAGCCCACCCAACCTAGTATGTGCCCGGCTGGAGTCTAGATGGTCGATGGCCTTCTGGTAGAGACCGAAGAACTCGCTTCCACCGGCAGAGTCACGACGCTCGTCCAACGCAAGGAACTGCTGCCGCACACGGGCCATCCGCGGCTGGTCGAGCACAGCGACCACTCGCTCCAGGTGGTAGATCATCGTCCCCCCAGAAACGTTCGCACTCAGGATAGCCCGTTGGCTCACACTCAACTCTTGGTTGGTCACAAACACCAGTCCGTCAAAGCCAGCCCCGGAGGCTCTGCGGAAATCTGTGTCGAACTTCTTCTTCACTGCCCCGAAAGACTGCTTTCCCCGAGGAAAGTACACCCCCACACCCCAGGTGCGACCATCTCGACGCGCAATCGCATCTTTGCCACCGTCGGGCCCACCAAGTGGGTGGCTCGGGTCGAGATCAGTAAAGCCCTCTGCGAGCAAGATCTGCACGGCCAGCCGCTCTGACTGGCCTTGGCCGTTAGTCCACTCCTGCACCCGGTGCCACGTTTCATCCCACCTCACACTCACCCCGCTAGAGTGGCAGCAACCTCAGTCACAACTCGCACCGGTCTCGTCCACCCAGCTACCAACGCTCCCCGCGACTAGGAGCGACTAGCGTTTCAACGAAACCCTGGGCAGACCCTCCCTACGCCACGACCTGGTTTGGGAGTTCACGGCAGTATCGCCTCGGTGTGGATCTTCCAGTGCAGTCGGCGGCATACGACATCACCTCGTATACCCTCGGAATCCACCACCTCGGCGTAAATTTCATTCGCCACTGAAGTGCTCGCATGGACCAAACACAAGTGGGCCTGTTCGCCCGGACCACCTCCACGTACGTGGAAAGCACAAGCGGGAAAACTCCAACGTCGCATTGCCGGACGGATCATCTCCGTGCGTGGAGGGGACTGCCCAGGGTTCGGTTGACACTCGGGGTTGAGTGTTTTCAGGCCGCTGGGGCGGCGGTGTAGATGGTCTCAAACTCGACTGGGGTGAGTTTGCCGAGGCGGCGTTGTCGCCGTCTGCGGTGGTATTTGGTTTCGATCCAGGACACGATCGCCAGCCGTAGCTCCTCGCGGGTTTTCCAGCGTCTGGTGTTGAGAATGTTCTTTTGCAGCAAGGAAAAGAACGATTCCATGGCCGCGTTGTCGCCACAGGCACCGACCCGGCCCATCGACCCGGTCAGCCCGTACTGGCGCAGCAAACGCCGGTAGCTGGCCGACCGGAACTGGCTGCCGCGGTCCGAGTGCACGATCACGCCGTGCGGGTTGCGCAGGGCGATGGCGTTGCGCAACGCGGCCACCGCCAGCGAGGAGCGCATGCGAGGGCTGATTGAGTAGCCGACGATGCGGTTGGAGTAGCAGTCCTTGACCGCGCACAGATACAGCTTGCCCTCGCCGGTGGCATGCTCGGTGATGTCGGTCAGCCACTTGGTGTTCGGGGCGGTGGCGGTGAAGTCCCGGTCCACGAGGTCGTCGTGGACCGGCGGGCCGGCCTTCGGGTTCCGGCCCTTTCTCTTGGCATGCGCCGAGAAAATGCCCTGCAGCGAGCAGATCCGCCACACCCGGTTCTCCGAGGCGGCAAAACCACGCCGGGCGAGTTCGTCGGCGATGAACCGATAGCCCTCGGTGGGGTCATCGGCATGGATCTCCAGCGCGGCGTTGATCAAATGCGCGTCGTCCCAGTCACGTTGCGAGACCGGGTCGGACTCCCACTGGTAGTAGGCCTGCCGGGAGACTCCCAGCACCCTCCCGCGTCACCGCCACCGGCACCCGCAGGGGCGCGTCGGCGGCGGCCAGGTCACGGACGAGCGGGAACGCTATTTTCCCGGCAGGCTGCCCTGCGCGAGATAGGCCGCGGCCTTGCGCAGCACCTCGTTCTCCTGCTCCAGCAACCGGTTGCGTTTCCGCAGCTCCCGCAGCTCGGCCGACTCCTCCCGAGTCACACCCTCCCGGGCTCCCTCGGCAACCTCGGCGGCACGCATCCAGTTCTTCAAACAGCCGATCGAGATCCCGAAATCAGCTGCCACCTGCGTCAACGACGCCTCACGACGACGGGCCACCGCGACCACATCATCACGAAACTCCTGCGGATAAGGCTTAGGCACGGACGACATCCTTCCAAGCAAGGCCGAAGCCTCACACATCAGGTGTCAACCAAACCCTGGGCAGACCCTTGAGTGGTTAGCTGTTGTCGCTGGGGATGATGCGGCCTTCGAAGGTTGTGGCCCCAAGGACATCGTCGACACGCTCAACATCGACACGAATTCGCACGCCCTGCGCTACTACTCCGCGACAGAACTGCTCACGGCCGACGGAGCTCGGCACCCTACTCGCAGTTCAGCGCTCCAGCATCGCGAGGTCGACAACAGCGAACCCCGCATCGCTGCCAAGAGCCAGTAACCCGTTGCCAGTGGTGATGGTGTGCACTGCGGGTCCGACAACGAGCCGTACCAACTCGTCTTGTGTGCTGACATCCCAGAACCGCACCGTGCCATCGTCACTGCCGGTGGCGAGGAGCGTGCGGCCACCCGACCACGGCACCGCCGCCAGCGCCGTCAGGCTGCCGGTGTGGCCGGCCAGCGGGCCACCGGCCAACGTGCCGGTGTGTGGATCCCACAACCGCACCATGCCATCGTCACCGCCGGTGGCAAGGAGCGTCCGGCCATCCGACAACGGCACCGCCACCACCGCCCTCACCGTGCCGGTGTGGCCGGCCAGCGGGCCACCGACCTGCGTACCGGTGTGTGGATCCCACAACCGCACCATGCCATCGTCACCGCCGGTGGCAAGGAGCGTCCGGCCACCCGACCACGGCACCGCCACCACCGCCCTCACCCTGCCGATGTAGCCGGCCAGCGGGCCACCGACCTGCGTACCGGTGTGTGGATCCCACAACCGCACCATGTCATCCCAGCTGCCGGTGGCGAGGAGCGTGCGGCCATCCGACCACGGCACTGCCACCACCGCCCTCACCCTGCCGATGTGGCCGGCCAGCGGGTCACCGACCTGCGTACCGTGGTGTGGATTCCACAACCGCACCGTGTTATCCCAGCTGCCGGTGGCGAGGAGCGTGCGGCCATCCGACCACGGGAGCATCGCCACCGCCGCCACCGTGCCGGTGTGGCCGGCCAGCGGGCGACCGACCTGCGTGCCGGTGTGTGGGTCCCACAACCGCACCGTGCCATCGCCACCGCCGGTGGCGAGGAGCGTCCGGCCATCCGACAACGGCACCGCCGCCAGCGCCGTCAGCCTGCGGGTGTGGCCGGCCAACGTGCCGGTGTGTGGGTCCCACAACCGCACCGTGCCATCGTCACCGCCGGTGGCGAGGAGCGTGCGGCCATCCGACCACGGCACCGCCACCACCGCCCTCACCGTGCCGGTGTGGCCGGCCAGCGGGTCACCGACCTGCGTACCGTGGTGTGGGTCCCACAACCGCACCGTGCCATCGTCACCGCCGGTGGCGAGGAGCGTGCGGCCATCCGACCACGGGAGCATCGCCACCGCCGCCACCGTGCCGGTGTGGCCGGCCAGCGGGTCACCGACCTGCGTGCCGGTGTGTGGGTCCCACAACCGCACCGTGTTATCCCAGCTGCCGGTGGCGAGGAGCGTGCGGCCATCCGACAACGGCACCGCCACCACCGCCCTCACCGTGCCGGTGTGGCCGGCCAGCGGGCGACCGACCTGCGTGCCGGTGTGTGGGTCCCACAACCGCACCGTGTTATCCCAGCTGCCGGTGGCGAGGAGCGTGCGGCCACCCGACCACGGCACCGCCGCCAGCGCCGTCAGCCTGCGGGTGTGGCCGGCCAACGTGCCGGTGTGTGGATCCCACAACCGCACCATGCCATCGTCACCGCCGGTGGCAAGGAGCGTCCGGCCATCCGACAACGGCACCGCCACCACCGCCCTCACCGTGCCGGTGTGGCCGGCCAGCGGGTCACCGACCTGCGTACCGGTGTGTGGATCCCACAACCGCACCATGCCATCGTCACCGCCGGTGGCAAGGAGCGTCCGGCCACCCGACCACGGCACCGCCACCACCGCCGCCAGCCTGCCGGTGTGGCCGGCCAGCGGGTCACCGACCTGCGTACCGGTGTGTGGATCCCACAACCGCACCATGCCATCGTCACTTCCGGTAACAACCAGAGTGCCGCCATCAGGCGTTTGGAGGGCGGCGAGTGCCTCGACCGACGAGCCCACGTGGGCGAGGACATTATTTGTGACCTGCCAGCGTGCTAAGCAGGGGCGCAGGCCTGGCGGGTGTACCGCGTTCGTGGGCGGTAGTCCAAGCGTGGTGCGCGCGAAGCCGTGGCTGAGTGCGCGCGATTGTGGTGGCGCGTCGGCAAGGAAGGGCTCGATGCTGGCCCAGGCGGCGAGCTCGGCGTGGTCGGGATCGTCGGGTACGGGAAGCCCGAGTCCGCTGCGAACCCTGCCGCTGGTGTCCCACGGCAGGAACGGTGCGGGCACGTGCCGGTCGTCGAGTACGCGGCCACGGACGGCGTGTTCGACAAGTCGTCGCCGAAGGTATGGGTGCGGTGCGATCTCCGGGCTGTCGGGCAGCAGCGCGGCCAGGTTCTCAGTAATGCGCCGGTGCACGTCCTCGTGTAGCTCGGTGCCGTCAGATTCGGGGGTGCTGTCAGTGGGCATCGGGTGCTCCCAGGAACAGTTCCGGGTGATCACGTAGCGTCTCGGCGAGGGATTCGTGTACGGGGCGGAAGACGACACGGGCGTCGGCAGTGCCACGGGCCAGGTAGCCACCGAGTCTGCTGTGCAGCAGGTACTCGATTGTGGTGTCGGGGACCGGTGCGTCGAGGACTGCTGTGGCGACGGCGGGCCAGATATTGGCGAACGGCACCCCCGTGCCGAGCGCGAACGCTGTGGCTCGCAACCCGGCAAGCAATGCGGTCGCCGGATGCTCGGAGGTCGCGGTGTCGGTGAGGTCGGCGCGCAGCAGCCCGACGGTGCCCTGCTGTAGATCGTGAAGGCCCACGTCCCCGGTGATCAGGGGGTCGCTCTCGCGGAGTCGTTGACCCGCGAACCGGGCGTCGAGGAACGACGGGGCGATGGTCCGCGCCAACTCGGTGATGAGCCGGTCCCGTTCGGCCTCGTATCCCTGGTAGTGGTCGGCGACGAGTGATGTCAGATATTCGGTGAGATCGCTGAGGGTGTCGTTGTCGGTGCGTAGCTCGGTGCAATGCAAGGAGAACCCGGACACCAGGTCGAGCAGGTCGTGTCCTGGCGCGGGGCCGTCGGATTCGGGGACAGCACTGCGCACCCCAACGATCAATCGGAACCGGGGGTCCGCGGCGGTTGCGCGCAGCAGCGGGCCGAGCAGGTCCGTGATGAGCCGGGTCGGATCGGTAGCCTCGTCGAGGCCGTCGAGCACGAGTGTCTTCCCACCCTCGACCAGACCGAGCAGTTGCGCGCGCAGGTCAGCCATCCGCGTTTCCGGTGCCGTGGTGGACGCCGGGGTGGCGCCGAGTGCTCGAATGAGCTGTTCGGCGACGTCGGTGACGGACTTGTTGCGGGCCAGCACTGCCGCCGCCACGGAACGCACCGGTGGCACGGTTTCCGCCGGTGCGCCTCTCATGGCCTTGTCATGCCGGGGATTGCTGCGGAAATCGGGGTCGCTGAGTGTCACTGCGCGGGCGATGATCGCGGATTTGCCCGTCCCCGCAGCGCCGGTGACGATCAACAGTCCCTGCCCGTCGCGAAGGAAATCGGCTACGCGAGTGGTGAGTTCGCGCCGTCCGGAGAAGTACCAGCCCGGGTCGTCGGTGGAGGTCCGGCCGCTGGCGCGATCGAGCCAGTAGTCCAGTTCGTCGGCCGGGGTGGAGACCTGTGCACGGGCGGCGTCGACGACCCGCGGTGCCGGTCGGTATCCGGGGTTTGGCAGGCAAGGGCTGGGATCAGGACTGGCCAGCTTCGGCCACATGAACCGGATCGGTTCGGGTAACCCGGGCTGAGTTTTGGCCAATCGCCGGTGCGCGCCGTACAGTTCGGCCGCGAACTGGTCGAAGCTCAGACAGTCGGTGGCGTACCCGGCCTGGTCGCTACGCAGGTATCTGTGGACCTCGGCGAGGATGCCGGCGAATTCGCGAACCTGGGGCATCTCGTCGAAGTCGCCGGAGAAGAACAGTTCGATCGAGTCGAGTCTGCGGTGTGGCAGATCTTCGCGCAGGGTTTCGATTTCCTTCGCCAGTGTCCCGGCGAAACAGGAGTTGGCGATCACGAGCAGGTGCTTCGCGTGGGAACCGAGAACGGCCCCGAGTATTTCCCGGGTGGGATAGCCCTGTGCGACATGTTGCCCACGCGGCGTTTCGGGCAAATGTAGGAAATGCCCACTGCGGCCGGCCATGCCGTGTCCGGTGATGTAGAGAACGGCCACGTCGTGTTCGGTCAGGTTACGCAATCCAGCTTCGTCAACAGCGTTCTCGACGTCCCGGCGGTTCCGGATGGGCCGCAGCTCAGTCTTGGTTAGCGCCCGTTCCTTCAGTTCTGCGGCGGACCACCAGTCGTTAACCACCGCGAGCTGATCGTCGATGCCGTCGGCGAACCCGCTGTTGTGAGCTTCCGGATAGTCGCGCACCGCGAGGACGAAAAGGCGGCGAGACGCGGACATGGCTTCTCCGGCTGTGGTTCGGGGACTCGGTGCTGCCCGTGCCGTATCCGCTAACGTAGCGCGGGCGGATCGTCACAATAAAGCATGGTGGGGGTATGTGTGCGTGCGATGGGGGATCAACGGACACCTGATGCGGTCATGCTCGTGCCCGGCCTGCTGGGTAGCGCACTGCATGACACGGTCACCGGCGACACCATTTGGGGTCTCGAACCCCGGTGGCTGGTACGGATGCTCAGCCGCCCCAGCAACGCGTTGGAGGCGCTCAAGGTCACCGACGAGGAACGTGACGGCCGCACCGGGCGGGTCGTGCCGTCGCCACTGAAGTATCCAGCGTTTCTTCCCGGCTTCGGCGGCCTACCGCCCTACCGGGGTCTGCTGCGGAGTTTGCGGGAGGGGCGACGGCCGGAAACGGTGCGGGAGTTCTCCTACGACTGGCGGCTGCCGGTCGCGCACAACGCCGGGTTACTGGCTAAGAAGGTCGACGAACTCGTCTCTGACCTCGGCAATCCCCGTGCCGAGGTGGTGCTGGTGGCTCATTCTATGGGCGGGCTGCTGTGTCAACACCTGCACACGATCCCCGGAGCCGTCGCGAACGTGCGGAACGTAGTCACCCTGGGCACCCCCTTCGGCGGGGCCGCGAAGGCCGCCGCGGTGCTCGGGGGCGGCACGGAAATCAGCGGGCCGCCGTGGCTACGGGAGGAGCTGCGGCAGGCCGCGGTCACCATGCCCGGTCTGTACGACCTGCTGCCCACCTACCGGTGCGTAGTGAGGGGCCACGACCTCACCAGGCTGACCGCCTCCGATATCGCGGGACTCGGAGGCGACGCCGGACTCGCCGCGAACGCCCTGCGCACCCGCACCGAGCTACGCGACACCCTGATGACGGGACACCACGCCCTGTTGGGCGTCGAACAGCCCACCGTGTCCAGCCTCGACCTCACCGACGGCACCGTTCACGGTCTGCCCCACACCTACGTTCCGGTCTCGGCGGACAGCGTGGCTCGTGAGCCCGACGGCACGCTGACCACGTTGCCAGGTCTCGGCGATGGCACCGTGCCGCGCAACGCGAGCCTGCCTGCCGCCGACACCGCGCGGACACCGGTCGCGCTGCAGCACCTGCCGATGGCCAGCGCCGATGTGGCGATCACGATCACGCGTGACATCGTGGTGCATGGCAAGGCCGACTTCGGGCCCCGGCTCGGTGCCGGCGACCTCGGCATGAGAGTACCGGACGTGGTAACGCCCCAGCGGGAATGGGCAGTCGAGCTCACCGAGGCGGATCCGATGCTGACGACCGTGCGCCTGATCAACGTGGCTACAGCGACGGAGATCCCGGGCAGCCACGTGCACCGCCGGTCCGGAGTGTTGCAGTCGACGGTCACGGTACCGACGCCGGGACTGTACGAAGTCCGCGTTGAGGGTGGCGGTGATGCAGTCACCCAGTACGTGCTCGCGGAGGACCCGCACGAATGACTCCGCGGCTGGAACTGTTCCCGATCGTGATTGGTCGTTACAGCAACCCCAGCTGGGGTGAGAATGCGGTGCTGCCGGTGGACGACGAGATCACCCATATCGCCGAGCAGTTGGCGTTCTTCGACGCGCCGGTCGTCGATTGGGAGGTTCCCGAAGACCATCGTGACGACACGGCGATCATGCATCGTCGTGAGGAATGGGTACAGCGCGGGTCCCCATGTTCGCTCTTGTACTGGGCTGGGCACGGTTTCGCCAACCAGCACACCGCCACGCTCGCACACACCCACAGTCCCAATCCGGTGGGTGCGGACGGAGTCAGTGCCGCGAAAATCGCAGACACGATCGCCCGGCGAACCGTCGCGACCGACGGCTGGCACATCGTCGTCATCGACACCTGTCATTCAGCGAAGTTCGTTCAGACACTCAGTCCGGAGATCGACCGACGGCCAGGGACCCGGCGGGTGTTGCTGGTCGGCACCTCCGGTGATGGGACCACGACCCTGGGCCGGTTCAGCGAAGCGTTGGAACCCGTCTTGTCCGGGACGTTCCGCAATACCGCTCAGATCACCGTATGGGAGTTCGAGCACGAACTACGCAAAGTGCTGCCAGAAGCGGAGGTGGTGCTCAAGAAGATCGATCAGCATGCCGTGCTCAAACGCAGACGGGGCGTGCCACTGATCGGCCCGGTCGACGAGGTGAGCGAACTCGACGCGGCGCTCAACGAGCTCACCCCTGACGAACAACGCCACTTCCTCCCGAAGGCCCAGGGCGCGGAACTCGGCGAACAGTCCTGGTACTTCGAGGGCAGGGAGACGGAATCCGAGCGGATCGCGACGTGGCTGCGCACCACTGGTCGTGGCCTGCTGGCTGTGACCGGGCGTGCGAGCTCTGGCAAGTCGGCATTACTGGGGCATCTGGCGGTGCAGAGCCGACCTGGATTGCGCGGTGCACTGGCCGCGCACGGAAGGCTCACCGACGCACCGGTCGAGCTCCGTCCTCCGGACGACTGTTTCGACGTCGTGCTGCACCTGGCCGGACTCTCTTCGACCGGCGTGATTGCCCGCTTGGCTGCCGATACTGGGCTCGGCATGCCGCCGGTCGGCGAGCACAACGAGCAACTCCGTTGGCTCATCGAGGAAATTACTGTCCGTGTCCGTGCGCGTGAGTCCGTGACGGTGCTGGCCGACGCGCTCGACGAGGCCCAGGAGCCAGCCGTCACCGCACGCCTTTTACGTATGTTGGCTGATCTCGACAGGGTTCGCGTCGTGGTCAGCACCCGCGCTAACACTCGGGAAGGACCAGACCGATCTGCGCCGGACGACCATGACCTGCTCGACGCACTTGGCTCCTCACCCCGCGACACCGTGCACGTCACCCGCTCCACCGAGGCCATTACCGAATACGTGCGGGTGCGCCTGAGCGTCGCCGCTGATCGCGGACTGCTCCCAGGCAGCGACGATCCCGCCATCCGTGCTACCGCATTCGCAATCGGCAGCAGCACGCAGCACGAGTTTTTGTTCGCCCGTCTGACCGTCCATGAAATCTTGGCCAGCGGCCAGCTCCCGGACGGTATGGAACTCGACGTGTTGCTGCGCAACACCCACAGCGATCCGTTCGCCAGCGCCGTTGCCCGGCTGACTCGCGCAAATCCCGCGAGCACCCCGGTCTTGCGCGCCTTCACGTTCGCCCGTGGCCGCGGTGCGCCCATCGCAGGTGGCATTGCAGCCACGATCGCTTCGGCGATGCACGAGGACGGCCCGGTAACGACCCCGGATGTCCACACGGTGCTGGCCACCGCCGCGCCATACGTCCTGGTCGACGAGGAACAGGGTGAGACCGTGTACCGCCTGGCACACCACACGTTTGCCGAAAGCTTCACCAGCGAAACGCACCCCACTACCCGCGACCGTGACGCCCATCAGTCGATCACGAGTGCCCTGCTCGACCAAGCCGACCGCAGCTATGGTCCACTGAGCCCGTACGTCGTGCACCACCTCTCCGGCCACGCCAGCGCCGCTGGCCGGAAGGGTTGGGAAACGCTAGCGACCAACACAACCGTGCTCGATCAACTCGATCCGACGATGGTGTCGGCCGACGCCATGCGATCCGCCTTCGGCTTCTATGCCCTTCCACCGGCCATCGGCGTGCTAGGAGCAAGCCACCTCACCGCAGCCACCGAGCCGGCGGAGCGGCAAGGATCACGCCAACTCGCAATGGCCCGACACACCCCCACAACCGACAATGGCGCATCCGAACCACGAGGAGCGCACACTGCTTGGTTGGTCCAAACAAGTAGTCTTCGGCACCGCCGTATCCACCGAACGATCGCCGGTCATACGGACATGGTCAAGTCGGTGGCGGTTGTGCCGTTGTCGGATGGCCGCACACTCCTCGCCACCGGAAGCAACGACGAAACGGTGCGGCTATGGTACGCCGATTCCCAAACTCTGTTTTCGACGCTCGCTGTCGGCTTCGCAGCGAATTCCGTTACTTGGCTTGGCGGCAAGCGTCTCGCACTTGGCACCTACGAGGGTTTCGTCGTGATCGCGTTGGAAACCCTTGACGAGTGGTAGTCGTACGCGAGGATCGTGCGAGCACAAACGTTTCGGGAAGGAGCACGCGTTGTCGGAGCGGTTACAGGTGTTGAGCGTCGTGTACCAGGCCGAACGGACGGATCGGGCGACCACGCTCACCGTCAGCCTCGCGACGATCGGTGCGGCGGTGACGTATCTCGTGGGCACGATCGCCTTTTACGACAAGCTCGATCTGCTGGGCTGGGCGATCAGCCTGCTGCCGTTACCGATGATCTGTGTGGCCGCCTTCCAGTCCCAACTCCTCAACCTCGCCGCGGTCCGTGCCCGCTCTATCCGCTCCCTCGAAGATGCGCTGTTAACCCAGGCCGACGGTCTGGACGACCTCGATCGGGAGCACATCGGCGTTGCGGCCAGCGAACGGACCGCGAATGTGCACACGGCGGCGCTCGCGAACAAGCTCACCCTGATCATCGCCTACGGCGGTGTCGCCCTCGCTTACCTGACCTTCATCGTTCTGATGCTAGTCAGGGCGACCCGCCACATCTCCGGCTGGGTCGCCATTCCCGCGGTTACCTACGCGCTCTTGCTGGCACCGATCGGGTTCGCGGTACGGCACGCTGTCCGAAACCTGCGGGCTGCGACGCAGATCATCGACCCCGGGCTGGAAACCAAAGCACAGGACCAGACGGGAGCTGGCTCGGTATCCACCCTGAACTAGCCAACGCGCGCATGTGCGCGTCGACCGAACAACTCGCCGGGCACGGGCAGCCCTGTCGGTCAAGACCCGAGGCGGCTTTGCCTATGCCCTTGTACGGAGTTACGACGCACTTGCCGGTGGAACCCCTTGTCGTCCAGCGGGACACTAAAGATCGTTCCCGAGGCGCACATGGTTTCACTGCTCAGGAGTGGGTTGCGTTCCTTGCGGCGTCAAGCAGGGCGAGTTCGTCCTCCGGACCTGAAGAGCATCACGGTGGGGTGGCCAGCGGTGGCTGGTCACCCCACCGTGATGTCCGGGTCGTTCACTCCGAGTGCGCTAGTCGGCTGGCTGTCAGCCTGCTCGTTGGGGGCCAGGGAGGGATTCCATGCTCCGTAAGTCTCCCGTTCCGCCGGGAGCCGGCGCTCGGCATCCGCCTTGCTGCCGTTCGCTGACATCGGTGAACGTAGGGTTTCGGGGACAGACCGGCTGCGGTGCGGGTTCGACGGGAACCATTCGATGAACACGTACCGCCACAGGTACTGGATCGCTTCCGGCGCTGGGCCCGAGGTAGTGAACACCGCCCAGGTGCCGGCCGGCACGGACAACGCGGCCATGCCGCCGGCACCGATGCGGAGGTGATCACGGCGTGGTAGGAGTCGAGTTCCGTGCCTTCGGCGCGACTCGGGTCCAAGTCGTCGCAGACCGCGAGAATGCCGCGCGGCTCGGCATTGGACAACCGCTCCATCCCCGTCTTGGTCCTGTCATCGATCCCGCGGGGTTCAAATCCCCCTACCAACCCGCTCCTGCGGCTGCATCCCAGGTTCAAGTGCTTCTCAATTGGCACCTTCTCCCGTGAGCGCAGCGAGCCGTCAGCGGTCAGTCGAGCCTGGGTGCGATGGATTTTCCGAATTCAGGGCTAGCGTGGTTGGCCAACGGAGGCTCAGCACAGTGCTACGCGGCTGAGCATCGGACTCTGGGGAGGCGGCGTGGATCTTGATCGATTGTCGGCCGGTTTGTCCGAGTCGTGGCGTTGCCTGGTTCGGGACTGGGACCGGTGTTTGCGTTCGACTGGTCGACCTGAGACGACCCGGTACAACTATCTGCTCGCGGTGGTCCAGCTCGGAAAATTCGTCGTGGCCAACGGCGGTGGGGATGCTTCTGAAGATCCCGCAGCTGTGTCGCGTGCGGACGTGGAATCGTTCCAGGCGTGGATGATTGAGACTCGGTCGGCCTCGACCGCGCTCAACAAGCACAAGTGTCTACAGCAGTTCTTTCAGTGGCTGGCCGAGGACGAGCAGGCCGTGGACCGTTCACCCGTAGACGGGGTTCGACCGCCCCAGCCGCCGACGAAGTTGATCCCGGTCATCAGCACTGACGACACGACACGCTTGTTGGAGTCGTGCAAGGGTTCTGGGTTCATGAATCTTCGTGATCAGGCGATGATCCGGCTGTACTGCAACACCGGCGCTCGGCTGTCCGAGGTGGCCAACCTTCGTGTCGATGACATCGACTGGAGCACGGATTCGCTGGTCTATCACGGTAAGGGCGGTAAGACCCGGCGCGTTCGGATGGGTCCCAAGACCGCGCGGGCGCTGAGCCGGTATCTGCGGGTACGTGCGCGGCATACGGGTTCGGAACTTCCCGAGCTGTGGCTTGCCGAACGCGGTGGCGTCCCGTTGCGCGCGAACGGAATCAAGCTCCGCCTACGACGTCTGGGAGACCGGGCTGGTATCGCTCGGGTTCATGCGCACCGGTGGCGGCACAATTACGCCCACGAGTGGAAACGCTCCGGCGGGGACACCGGCGACCTGATGTTATTGCTGGGCTGGAGCAGCGATGCCATGGCCCGCCACTACGGCGCGAGTGCCGCAGCCGAACGAGCTCAGGAAACGCAGTCGAGGATGCGGATCGGTGACGATGTCTAAGCGCTCAGAACTCACTCCCGAACAACGCCGCCGGCGCGCGCGGATCGCAGCGCACGCTTCGTGGACGAACACCTCGGATCGCTCCGCTCGTACCCGCTCGGGAACCTCGGCGTTCCTCACACGGTTTGAAAAGCAAGTCGACCCCGACGGTGTACTCACGCCGGAGGAGCGATCGCATCGGGCTTACCACGCACGCATGGCCTACATGCTCGCGCTCGCCGAACGGTCCGCTGAGGCACGCCGCCGGAGCAAGGACCGTTGCGAACACAGCGATCCGAAGCACAGCTAAGAACCGTCCAGACAGACAACAGGGGCGGGAACCGACTGGTTCCCGCCCCGTCGCTCCTCCTTAGAGGTCGTCGCCGATGGCCAACCGGTCCTGGGCCACCTGGGCGCGCTGTGCCGCTGCGCTCGCGCCGTAGTGCCGGGCCATCGTCTCCGAGCTCCAGCCCAGCACCAACATCAGATCACCGGTGTCACCCCCGGCGGCCTTCCATTCGTGGGCGTAGGTATGGCGCCAGCGGTGGGCATGCAGGTTCTTGATACCCGCCTGCTTGCCCAGGCGCTTGAGTCGGATCTTGATCCCATTGGCATGCAGCGGCCGACCACCCCGACCCGCCAGCCACAGATCCGGCAGGTCCGCGCCACTGCGCTTGGACCGGGCCCGCACATACCGGCTCACCGCCCGCGCGGTGCGTGCGCCGATGCGCACCCGGCGATCCTTGGCGCCCTTGCCGTGGAACACCACCGTCTCGGTCTTCAGGTCCACATCATCGATCGTCAGCTGGGCGACCTCGGACAGGCGCGCGCCGGTGTTGGCGAACAGCCGGATGATCGCCTGATCCCGCACGCTCAGGAAATCCTTGCCCGTGCAGGCCTCCAGCAGCTGCGTGGTGACGTCCCCTTCGATCACCGGGATCAGCTTGGCCGGGACCGAAGGCTTGCGGACCCGTTCCATCGGTGAGCGGTCGATCTCGCGCTCGTCGTTGAGCAGCCAGCCGAAGAACACCCGCAACGCCTTGTGCTTGTTCACCGCCGTCGACGCCGAGCGGGTCTCGATCATCCACGCCTGAAACGCCTCGACATGGTCACGGGTGACCTCGGTCGGGTCCTCCGCGGCGTCATCGGCATCCGGGTCCGGGGAGTGCTCGGCGAGGTAGCGGGACAGCTGGGCGGCAGCCAGCAGGTAGTTGTAGCGGGTGGTCTCGGGATGGTTCACCGAACGCAGGCTGCGATCCCAGTCGCGGAGGTATCCGGACCACACCGTCGAGAGGCCCGCGGTGAGCTTCCCAAGATCAAAAACGGCCATTCCAAAACTCCGTAGTCAAGGTGTCCATGAGCGGCGTGCTTGACTCCGGGAGGCGAAACAAGAACATAAAAAGAGGGTTCCCGCTGGTTCTGACCTGCGGAAACCCTCTTGCCGGTCGGGACGGCGGGATTCGAACCCACGACCCCTTGACCCCCAGTCAAGTGCGCTACCAAGCTGCGCTACGTCCCGGCCACCCCGTGGGGTGTGCCAATAGCTTACCCCACGGATCTGGGGCTGATCATGGGGGCCTGCTAAAGCTCGTTCGCGCAGGTCATCGGCCATTCGGCGCCATCCTGGAGCTTCCGTGCGGGGGTACGTGGATGATCGGGTTCCGCTTGGTCCTGATTTTGGGTCGTCGTCCTTTTCCGGCCTGTCCCTTCTCCTGTTGAAGGCCTGGGGATGCGATCATCTGTGGGGTACGGATTCGAGGGCAGGGGGTTGCCGGTGGTCGAGCAGTCACGTGATGCGGCCGGGTTGGACGTGAACCGTCCGAACCCCGGGCGGATCTACGACTGGTTCCTGGGCGGGACCGCGCACTGGGCGATCGATCGGGTCTTCGGGGAGCGATTGCTGGGCATGTGGCCGCAGATCGCGGGGGTGGCTCGGCAGAACCGGGCGTTCCTGCGGCGGGCCGTGCTCGACGCCTACGACGCCGGGGTCCGGCAGTTCCTCGACCTGGGCTCGGGCATCCCGACCATGGGCAACGTGCACGAGATCCTCCAGGACCACGCCGACGAGCCGGTGCGCGTGGTCTACGTCGACTGCGAGCCGGTCGCGGCCGCGCACACGCGGGTGAAGCTGCAGGACGTCGAGTGGGCCGGGGTCGTGCAGGAGGACCTGCTGAACTGGCGCGAGGTGCTCGACGACTGCTCCACCAAGCGGTTGCTGAACCTGAACGAACCGGTGTGCCTGCTGGCCATCTCGGTGCTGCAGTTCATCGGCCCGGAGGGCGACGTCCCCGGGGTGCTGCGCCGCTACGCCGGCAAGCTCTCCGCGGGGTCGCGGATCGTCGTCACCCACTTCGCCTCCGACGTGCCCGACCCGGAGGCGCGGGCGGCAATGGAGCGGTTCCGGACCGAGTGCGACGTGACGCCGAACCCGCTGTGGCTGCGGGACCGCCCCACGCTCACCTCCTGGTTCGACGGGCTCGGCGAGGACTGGCGGCTGCTCGGGCCTGGTGTGGCGCAGCTGCCCGAATACCGCCCGGACATGATCACCTGCCCGGAGGACGTCGCCGAGTCGGAGAAGATGCGCCCGTACGCCTGGTTCGCCATCGGCGAGAAGTCCGCCTAGGGGCTGTTGAGGAACACCGGGCGCAACCTCCGGCGGGGCGCGTCGTTGTACGCGGCATGATCAGCCGTTGGGTGCACAGCGTCGTGTTCTCGTTGGGGATGGTCCTGCTGCTGGCACTGGTACCGGTGCCCGCGCAGGCGGAGTCGGGGTTCGCGCCGGTGGACCGGCCCGGTCACGCGTTGAGCGTGCCGCCGGAGCAGTTGCGGGAGTCGCTGACCTGCCACGGCGATCCCGGGAGCGATCCGCAGCCGGTGCTGCTGAGCCCCGCCACCAGCGTCACGCCGCAGGAGAACTACTCCTGGACCTACGAGCGGGCCTTCGCCGCTCAGGACCGGTTCTCCTGCGCGGTGACGATGCCCGATCACACCCTCGGCGATATCCAGGTCGCGGGCGAGTACCTGGTGCACGGGATCCGCGAGATGCACCGGCTCACCGGCAAGCGCATCGCCGTGCTCGGGCACTCCCAGGGCGGCATGAACCCGCGGTGGGCGCTGCGCTTCTGGCCCGACGTGCGCGGCCTGGTCGACGACGTGATCGGCATGGCTCCCTCCAACCACGGCACCGAGTCGATGCCCGGGTGCGGACCCGCTCCGGCCGAGTGCGAACCGGCGGTGTGGCAGCAGCAGGCGGGTTCGGACTTCACGCGGGCGCTCAACAGCCGGGCCGAGACGTTCCCCGGCATCAGCTACAGCGTGATCTACACCCGGCTCGACGAGGTCGTGACGCCGCCGGAGTCCTCCGAGCTGCACACCGGTGACGGGATGATCAGCAACGTCGCCGTGCAGGACGTGTGCCCCGCCGACGTGTCGACGCACCTGCTGGTCGGCACCATCGACCCGGTCACCTACGCGCTGGTCGTCGACGCGCTCGACCACCCGGGCCCGGCCGATCCGGCACGGGTCGATGCCTCGGTGTGCGGGCAGCCGCTGATGCCGCACGTCGACCCGATGTCGGTGAACACCTTCCTGCAACCGCTGTCGGCGGTTCCCGGCCTGCTCAGCACGGCGCTGCCCGGGGTGAACCTGGTGGGCACACCGTCAACCGACCGGGAACCGCAGCTGCGCTGCTACGTCTACGCGGCGGGCTGCTGACAGCTGAAACCCGCTGCGTCGTCAGGGTTTCCACCCGGCGGTGCGGCGTGCGGCCTGGATCGGGTTGGTCGTTGTTCCGGTCTGTTCGTAGGGTCCAGCTGTTGGCGTCCGTGGTGCGAGGGGTGGAGCGTTGAGCGAGGTCGTGGGCCGGTCGGACGAACCGGAGGGCATTGACCGCCCGAGTGACCGGGTGCGGCGCGTGGTGGCTCTGCCCGGGACGTTCTGCGCGCCGATGGTGTTCGACCCGCTCCGGGAGCTGGTGGAGCCCCGGTTCGACGTGCGGGCTCTGCCGTGGATGACCGAGGCGCCGGAGTGCGGGATCGACGAGGTCGCCGAGTGGGTCGCCGGGATGATCTCCAGCAGCGCGAGCGGATCGGCGATCGTCGTCGGGCATTCGACCGGAGGTGCTGTCGCGTTGCGGCTGGCGGCGGAGCGGCCGGAGCTCGTCGAGGGGTTGATGCTGGTCAACACCGGTCCGAACATGCACCGGCACGGGGACGTCACGTCCCTGATCGACGGGATGGAACGCGACGGGACCGAGCAGGTCGTGCGGGCCGTCATCGAGCGCTCCTTCCACCACTCCCCCTCCGACGAGGACCGCAGGCGCCTGCTCGACTACGGCGATTCGGTTCCGCTGATCGCGGCGTTGCAGGCGTTGCGCAGTCAGCACGCCACCGATCTCGAACCGGTGCTGCCGGACCTGCCGATGCCGGTCTCGATCGTGCACGGGCGGTTCGACCCGGTCCGGACCGTCGACGTCGCCGAAGGGATGGCCGCGGCGATCCCGGACGCCTCCCTGCGGATCGTCGACGCCGGTCACAGCCCCACCTACGAGACTCCGGACGCCGTCGCCGAAGCACTCGTGGCCCTGGAACGCAGGAGTGGCCCCGTCCGAGGGGCGGACGGGGCCACTGGTCGCGGTCGGGTCAGGCGTTGACCGGCTGCTCGGCAGCGGGCTCCGGGTCGGTGCCCAGGACCTCCTGCTCGATGGCTTCCAGGCTCTTGCCCTTGGTCTCGATGAGGCCGCGCTGGACGAACCAGAACGACAGGACCGCCATCAGGGCGAAGAACAGGAACATCGCGCCCGGGCCGGTGATGTCGAGCAGCACCGGGAACACCAGGGCCACGGCCATGTTGAACAGCCAGTTGAACACCAGGCAGATGCCCACCGCCGAACCGCGCATCCGCAGCGGGAACAGCTCGGGCAGCATCACCCACTGCACCGGGCCCCAGGACACCGCGAACGAGGCGATGTAGACCACGATGCTGCCCAGCGTGACCGCCACCAGAAGCGGACCGTAGGACAGGCCGGCGACGTTGGCGATGCCCAGCGCCAGCATCGACACCAGCATGCCGATGCTGCCCACCGCCAGCAGCGACTTGCGGCCCGCGCGGTCGATCAGCCGCAGCGCGGGCAGCGTCATGAGCACGTTGACCAGGCCGATGCCGACGTTGGCCAGGATCGCGCCGGAAGTGCCGAAACCGAGCGTGGTCAGCAGCGTCGGGGCGTAGTAGATGATCGTGTTGATGCCGATGAAGTTCTGGAAGAACACCAGTCCCAGGCCCAGCAGCACGACGCGGCGCAGCCTCGGGGTCAGCAGCTCGCGGACGCCGACGGCGTTCTCGGCTTCCTTCTCCTTGTCGGCGGCGCGGATCTCGTCGAGCTCCTCCTCGATCTCCTCGGCGCGGACGCCGCGCAGCTTGGTCAGCACCTCGCGGGCCTGATCGGCCCTGCCGTGCTTGACCAGCCAGCGGGGGCTCTCCGGCTGGAAGTAGATGCCGATGCCCAGCAGCACCGCCGGAACCGCTCCCAGACCCAGCATCCAGCGCCAGGCCCCGCTGTCGGCCAGCGCGTAGTCGGTGATGTAGGCGACCAGGATGCCCACGGTCACCAGCAGCTGCATCAACGAGGTCAGGCCGCCGCGCGACTGCTTCGGCGCCAGCTCGGTCAGGTACAGCGGCACGACCACCGAGGCGATGCCGACACCGATGCCGATGACGAACCGGAAGGCCACCAGCGTCCACGCGGTGGTCGCCAGCATCGCGCCGACGGTACCCAGGGTGAACACCACGGCGGCCCACAGGATCAGCTTCCGCCGCCCCCACGCGTCGGCGAGGCGGCCGGACGCGCCGGCACCCGCCATCGCGCCCACCAGCAGGCCGCTGACCACGAGCCCCTGCTGGAACGGGGACAACGGGATGTCCTGCTTGATGAACAGCATGGCACCGGAGATCACACCGGTGTCATAACCCCACAGAATTCCGCCCAGCGCCCCGAATATCCAGATCAGGGCGTTGCGCGTGCGCGAACGCTCCGTCGCGGGGGTGGTTGGCGTCATTGCTCGAAACCCTTCGTCGGACTCAGAAGTTGGGGAGTCCCGGTGATGGGGGTGGGGAAGTTTTCATGAAAACTTCCCCACCCCATCGCGGCGGAACCCCGGTTGCTCGTTACCGGGCCGGGGCCACGTGGATCTTGTGGCCGTCACCGGACCGGAAGCGGGCGATCGCCTCGTCGTAGTCGGCCAGCGGCAGGGTCGCCGACACCAGCGACTCGACGTCGACCGTGCCGGAGGCCACCAGCTCGATCGCGGGCTGGAAACCCCGGTGCACGGCCATCGATCCGAGGATGTCGATCTCCTCGTGGTAGACCCGGAACGGCGAGAAGCTGGCCCGCGCGTTCGGGTCGGCGACGCCGAACTGCAGGAACGTGCCGCCCTTGCGGACCCGGCCGAGACCGTCCTCGATGGCCGGGACCGCGCCGGTGGCGTCGATGACCACGTCGTAGCCGTCGGGCTGCTCCAGCGCGTCGGCGTCGGTGGTGGCGCGGTCGGAGGCGTAGGACAGCGCGAAGTCCAACCGGGACGCGTTGAGGTCCACGGTGGACACCGACGCCGCCCCGGCCCGGCGCACCAGCGACGCCATGAGCAGGCCCATCGTGCCCGCGCCGTAGATGAGGTAGTGCGAGCCGGGCAGCCGCGGCAGCCGGCTCAGGCCGTGCACCGCGCAGGACAGCGGCTCCACCATCGCCCCGGCGGTGTAGGACACCGTCGAGGGCAGGGCGAAGCAGATGCCCGCCGGCACGGCCACCAGCTCGGCCGCCGACCCCGCCTTGCTCACGCCGATGGCGTCCCAGACCGTGCACAGGTTCCCGCGCCCGGCCCGGCACCAGCGGCAGGTGCCGCACGGCAGGTTCGGGTCCACCGCGACGCGGTCGCCGACCGCGATCCCGCTGACGCCCTCCCCGAGTTCGACGACCTCGCCGGCGAACTCGTGCCCGGGGGTCAGCGGGTGGTCGGTGGGCAGCACCCCGTCGACCAGGTGCAGGTCCGTCCCGCACAGCCCGCTGGCGTGCACTCGCACGAGCACCTGCCCGGCGGCCGGTTCGGGGTCTGCGACGTCCTTCACGACGACCTGACCTGGTCCTTCGATCACTACGGCTTGCACGATCACTCATCCCGTCACGCTGGCTCGCACCGCTGCGGGGGATCGCCGAACAGGCCGCCCCGGCGCGGTGTGCCGCACAAACTAGTTTTCGGGTAAGCGCTTAGGCAAGCGCTTAACCTGATGGTAAATTCCCAGCCGGAAACGGGAATGAGGGAGTTGCGCGTGGCCACGCTCGCAGATGTCGCACGAGTCGCCGGGGTGTCGTCGGCGACGGTGTCCTACGTGCTCAACGGAACCCGGAAGGTGCGGCCGGAGACGGAACGCGCCGTGCGCGCGGCCGTCGAGGAGGTCGGCTACATCCAGAACACCCTGGCCCGCTCGCTGGCCACCGCGCGGACCCTGTCGATCGGGGTGGCGATCTCCTCGGCGAGCAACCCTTACTTCACCGAGATCCTGCAGGGCATCGAGGCCGAGGCGGTCGATCGCGGCTACAGCCTGCTGGTGGCCGACCCGCGCGACGACCCCGATCATGAGCTGCGCGTCGTCTCGCACCTGCACCAGCGACGCATCGACGGGATCGTGCTGGCGCCCTCCCCCGACCCGTCGAGGACGATGCGCTACCTCGCCGACCACGACGTTCCCACCGTGCTGGCCGACCGCGTCATCGCGGGCGGCTACGACCAGGTCAGCACCGACAACACCGAGTCGACGGCCTCGCTGGTCGACCACCTCGCCGCGCTGGGCCACCGGCGGATCGGGTTCGTGGCCGGGCTCGCCGGGTTGAGCACCACCGACGAGCGGCTGGCCGGTTACCGGGAAGGATTGCGCCGCAACGACATAGACGACGACCCGGAGTTGTGCCGGGAGGGTTCGTCGGAGTCCGAGGCCGCGCGGCGCGCCGCGTCCGAACTGCTCACCGGCTCATGCCCGGCCACCGCGATCATCGCGGCGAACAACGCGATGACGATCGGCGCCATGCGGGCCGTGCGGGACCTGTCGCTGAGCGTGCCGGACGACGTGGCGCTGGTGGCCTTCGACGACTTCCCGTGGGCCGACCTGTTCGCACCGCGGCTGACCGCGATCGCCCAGCCCAGCCGCGAGGTCGGCGCCGAGGCGCTGCGGCTGCTGCTGGACAGGCTGGACGATCCCGATCGTGACCCGGTCGAGGTGCGGCTGGAATCCCGGTTCGTGCACCGGGATTCCTGCGGCTGCGCTGCTACTGCTTGAGCCCGGTGCCGTGGACGGCGTGCTGCTCGATCACGGCCAGCTCGTCGTCGGTGAGCTCCGGGAAGCGCAGCGCCTCGACGTTGTGGTCGAGCTGCCACACCGAGCTCGCGCCGATGAGCGCCGAGGTGACCTCCGGTCGGCGCAGCACCCACTGCAGCGCCAGCTGGGCCAGCGACTGGCCGCGCTGCCGGGCGAGGTCGTTGAGGGCGGCCGCGCGGGTGCGGTAGGTGTCGTCGATGACGTCGGGCGACAGGAACGCGCTGTTCTCGGCGCGCGCACCGGACGGGACGCCCTGGAGGTACTTGTCGGTGAGCAACCCCTGGGCCAGCGGCGAGTACACGACGAGGCCGAAGCCGTCGTCGGCGGCGAGGTCGAGCAACCCGTTGTTCTCCGGCGTGCGGTCGAACATCGAGTAGCGGGGCTGGTGGACCAGCAGCGGCACACCGGCCTCGCGCAGCAGCTCGGCGGCGCGGTGGGCGCGGTCGGGCTGGTAGTTGGAGATGCCGACGTAGAGCGCCTTGCCCTGCTGCACGGCGCTGACCAGCGCTCCCACCGTCTCCTCCAGCGGCGTGGACTCGTCGGGGCTGTGGCTGTAGAACACGTCGACGTAGTCGGTCCCGAGGTCCCGCAGGCTGTGGTCCAGCGAGGACAGCAGCGACTTGCGGGAGCCGCCCTTCTGGTACGGGCCGGGTCCGATGGGGTTGCCGGCCTTCGTCGACAGGATCAGCTCGTCGCGGTGCGGCGCCAGGTCCTTGGCGAGCACCCGGCCGAAGAACTTCTGCGCGGCGCGGTGCGGCGGGCCGTAGCGGTCGGCGTTGTCGAAGTGCGTGATGCCCAGGTCGAAGGCGTGCAGCACGATCTCGCGCTGCGTCTCGAAGGCGTAGTCGGCGCCGAACTTCTGCCACAGGCCGAAGGAGAACGCGGGCAGGTCCAGCCCGGACGCGCCCGCGCGGCGGTACTGCATGTGCTCGTAGCGGTCGTCGGCCGCCGCGTAGGTCTTCTCGAACGCCCCGTGGCCCATCGGTTCCCTTTCCTCCGCTCTGCCGGGTTCGGCCGGATGCGTCCGGCCGTCGCAGGCTCATACAACCACTTCGGACGACGCGGGGCAGCTGATCGTCTCGGGTCTCACAACCGGCGAAGCCGCGCGCTTCGCGGGCGAGGGGTTCACATCTTCCGGGTCAGGGCGCGGGGAAGGCGAGCATCCGGTCGTCTCCCGGGGCGGGATCGCCGCGACCGTCGGTGTTGCTGGTGAGCACGCGCAGCGTGCCGTCGGGCGCGACGGCGACGTCGCGCAGCCGGCCGAACTCGCCGACGAAATGCTCGGTGGAGGTGCCCGGCTCGCGCAGCGGGACCTCGCGGAGCCGCTCGCCGCGCAGGTTCGCCAGGTAGACCGCATCGCCGTGCACCGCGATGCCGCTGGGGCTGGCCACGTCGGTGGCCCACTGCTGCACCGGGTCGGTGAGGCCCGGTCGCTCGCCGATCCCTTCGACGGTGGGCCAGCCGTAGTTGGCGCCGGGTCGGATGATGTTGAGCTCGTCCCAGGTGTTCTGCCCGAACTCCGAGGCGTAGAGCGTGCCGTCGGGTCCCCAGGCGAGACCCTGGACATTGCGGTGGCCGTAGGTCAGCACCAGCGACCCGGGGAACGGGTTGTCCGGCGGGACGCCGCCGTCGGGCGTCATGCGCAGGATCTTGCCGCCGAGGCTGCCCAAGTCCTGGGCCGAGGCGCTGTTGCCCGCGTCGCCGACGGCGGCGTGCAGCATCCCGTCCGGGCCGAACGCGATCCGCCCGCCGTCGTGGTAGCTCGCCGAGGGCAGCCGGTCCAGGATCGTGCGCTCGGGGCCGAGCCGGAACGAGCCGGGTTGGCCGAGCAGCGGGTAGCGCTGGATGCGGTTGCCGTCCTGGCCGGTGGAGTAGGCGTAGAGGTTCCCGTCGCGCAGCGCCAGCCCGAGCAGGCCGCTCTCCCCCGACGCCACCACGCCGGGGATCACGCCGACCTCGCGGGCGCGCCCGGCCGGGTCGATCTCGACGATCCGGCCGGTGTCGCGCTCGCTGATGATCGGCGTGTCGCCCGCGAACACCACCGACCACGGCGTGGTCAGCCCTTCGACCGCCGCGGGCTCGACGGCGTCCGCCGGGCGCGACTCACCCGCGCAGGCGGTCGTCGTGATCAGCAGCGCGAGAACCGCTGCCGCGAGCCGTGATCGCATCGCCGCTCCCCCGTCCCAATTCTCCTGTTCCTCACGGTAGTGCCTGAGCCGTGAGGTCGGTGTGGGTTCGGGTGTCGCGGAGTTCGGCGAGGCGCTGCCGGTAGCGCTGCACGGAGTCGAGCTTGATCTGCTCGTAGCCGCGGATCATGTCGGGCAGCTCGGCGAGCTCCACCACCCCGGGCAGAGTCGTGCCGGTGAGGCTCGGCAGGCCCTCCTCGACCGCCCGGCGGTATTCGCCGATGAGCTCGCGCTCGACCTTGCGGACGTGGGCGCGGCCGAACGGGTCGAACGGGGTTCCCCGCAACCCGCGCATGCCCCGAAGCACGCGGAACACCGGCCGGAACCACGGGCCGAGCGCGATCTTGCGCCGCATGCCCAGCGCCCGCAGCACCGGCGGGTGCAGCCGGTAGCTGACCCGCGCGCCCGCGCCCCACTGCTCGCGCACCCCGGCCAGCACCTCCGGGTCCAGCGACAGGCGCGCCACCTCGTACTCGTCCTTGTAGGCCATGAGCTTAAACAGGTTCCGGGCCACCGCCTCGGTCAGCTCCTCGGTCCCGGTGGCCGCGTGCTCGCGGTCGCGAACGTGGTGCACGAAGCGGCGGTAGTCCTCGGCGTAGCGGGCGTTCTGGTAGGCGGTGAGCTCGGCGGTGCGGTCCGCGATGAGCTCGTCGAGCCCGCGCGGGACGGTCTCGGTCTCCACCGGTCCCGCCACGGCGTTGCGGCCGTGGGCGAAGGCCGCGAGGTTCTCCTCGACGCGAACGCCGTTGAGGCGGATCGCCCGCTCCACCGCCTCCGCCGACAGCGGCAGCGCCCCGGCCTGGAACGCGGCGCCGACCAGCAGCATGTTGGCGAACTGCTCGTCGCCGAAGAGCTCCAGCGCCAGGCGGTCGGCGTCGACGTGGTGAGCGCGGCGGACGTGCTCGTCGACGGCCGAGCGGATCCGGTCCTGCTCGGGAACGTGACCGACGGGTCGACGACCATGTGCCCGGTGGGGACCTCCGCGGTGGACACCACGGCGATCGTGCGGTCGGGGTCGGTGGCCTTGAGCTGGGTGGGGTCGGTGGCCACCAGCGAGTCGCAGCCCAGGTAGAGGTCGCACTCGCCGTCGGCGAGCTTGGCGGCGCGGGCGATCGGGCCGTCGCTGATCTTGACGTCGGAGACCACCGCACCGCCCTTCTGCGCCAGCCCGGTCTGGTCCAACGCCCGGACGTGCCGGCCGTCCAGGGACGCCGCGGTGGCCAACACCTGCGCCACCGTCACCACCCCGGTACCACCAACCCCGGTAATCCGCACCGTGAAGTCCTTCTCCGAAACCTCCGGCACGGGGCTCGGTGTTGTGGGTAGGTGACAGTTTTCATGAAAACTGTCCTCCCCCGGAGACCGGGAAGTTTTCATGAAAACTTCCCCGCTCGTGGGGACGCGCGACCTCGTGGAGGTGTCTCGTGGAGCTGGAAGGGGACGGTTTTCATGAAAACTGTCATCACCTACGGAACGTCGGTTCCCGGGGAATTGCCCCCCTGAGACCGCGCAGTTCTCATGAAAACCGTCCCGACCCCTGGAGTTGTCCCCCGGGACGACGGTGAGGAACGACGGGCAGTCGCCGTCGAGGCAGGAGTAGTCGAGGTTGCAGGAGGACTGGTGGATCCGGGTCTTGCGGCCGAACTCGGTGTCGACCGGGCGCACCGACAGGCAGTTGGACTTCTTCCCGCAATCGCCGCAGCCCTCGCAGACCCGCTCGTTGATCACGACCTTGGTCTCCGGCGTGGGGAGGGTGCCGCGCTTGCGCTTGCGGCGCTTCTCCGCCGCGCACTCCTGGTCGTGCACCAGCACGGTCACGCCCCGCTCACCGGCGAGCTCGGTCTGGACGGCGACGAGGTCGTCCCGGTCGCGCACGTCGACCCGGATTCCCTCGCGGCGCAACGCCTTCCGGATGCGGCCGGGCTGGTCGCCGGTCACGACCACGCGGGTGACGCCCTCGGCGAGCACCGTGCGCACCAGCTGCGCGAGCCCGCCGCCGCCGACCGCGTCCTGGCCGCCGGTCATCGCGACGGTCGAGTTGAACAGGACCTTGAACGTCATCGACACCCCGGCCGCCACAGCGGCGCGGATGGCGAGGCTGCCGGAGTGGGCGAAGGTGCCGTCGCCGAGGTTCTGCAGGTAGTGGGTGTGGCGGACGAACGGCGCCATGCCGATCCAGTGCGCGCCCTCCCCGCCCATCTGGCTGAGCCCGGTGACCGAGCCGACCTGCTCCTCCGGCATGAGCAGCACCATCGCGTGGCAGCCGATGCCGCCACCGACCAGCGCGCCCTCCGGTGGCGCGGTCGAGGAGTTGTGCGGGCAGCCGGAGCAGAAGTACGGGGTGCGGGCGGCGAGCGGCAGCGCGATCCGCTCCGCCCGCTTGCCGACCTGCTTGAGGCCGTCGAACCCGTTGTCCTGCAACCGCTTCCGGAGACCGGTCGCCACCGCGATCGGATCGAGCTCGCCGACGTCGCTGAACAGCCGCACGCCCTCCGGGTCGCGCTTGCCGGTGACGCGCGGGGCGTCGGGCGTCCCGTAGAGCACGTCCTTGACCGCGACCTCCAGGAACGCGCGTTTGTCCTCGACCACCACGATCTCGTCGAGGCCGCGCGCGAACTCGCGCACCACCCCCGGTTCCACCGGCACGATCGCGCCGAGCTTGAGCAGCCGGATTCCCGCGCTCTCCCAGTCGGATTCGGTCAACCCCAGCGAGTCCAGGGCTTGGCGGACGTCGAGGTAGGTCTTGCCCGCGGCGACGATGCCGACCCGCGCCGCGCCGCGCGCGCCCAGCACGCGGTTGACGCCGCTGCGCCGCAGGTACTCCAGCGCGATCGGCAGCCTGACCTGCTGGAAGCTGCGCTCCAGCCCGGCCAGGTCGGCGCCGAGCAGCCGCGCGTGCGGGACGTGGGAGTAGGCGCGCAGCCCGCCGGGCAAGCCGTCCATCCCGGGCGGCGCCCAGTGCGGGTCGAGAAGGGCGGTGGAGGCGCCGTCAGCGACGTTGGTGGCGATCTTCATGGCCGTCCACAACCCGGAGGCGCGGGAGAGCTCGACGGCGTGCAGGCCGTGCTCCAGGACCTCCTGCGAGTCGGCCGGGTAGAAGGTCGGCAGCTGCAGGTCCGCCAGCGCCGGCTCCGACGAGCAGGGGACGCTGGAGGACTTCGCGCTCGGGTCGTCGCCGACGAGCGCGACCGCGCCGCCGGTCGGTGCGGTACCGGTCATCGCCGCGTGCCGGATCGCGTCGGTGGCCCGGTCCAGCCCGGGCGCCTTGCCGTACCAGAAGCCGGTGACGCCGTCGGTGCTCGGCTCGGCGACCTGCCCGGCCAGCTGCGTCCCGGCGAGCGCGGTGGCGGCGAGCTCCTCGTTGAGGGCGGGCGCGTGCACGATCCCGTGCTCGTCCATGAGCCGGGAGCGGCGCTGGATCTCCAGGTCGTAGCCCGCCAGCGGCGAGCCCTCGTAGCCGCTGACGTACAGCGCGCCGTCGTGTCCGCATCTCCGGTCGTGGCGGCTGCGGTCGAGCAGCACGCGCACCAGCGCCTGCACCCCGGTCAGGTACACCGCGCCGTCCTCGGCCAGGTAGCGGGAGTCGAGCGAGACCGGTTCGCGGGTGGGCGTGCTCATGGCCGGCACTCCTTCGTGCGCGTCGTGGACGAGACGCCGGTCACGTTAAGCAGGGTTTCCCGATTGCTCAACAGTTCGGTGAAAAACTCGGCCAGTGGTGCGGAGTCTCGCCGAATACACCGCCAGCACCTGGGCCATCGGCCACCTCGGATGTACTTCTGGTGCACAACCGGCAGTCGAGCGCTGATCGTCTGGTCATCTGGCACCCGCTGGCCACCTCGAACCGTGATCGACTGAACACCTGGCCCATAATCCGCCGCCGGTATTTACGCACTGGACACCGCCGGTTACGTTTCCGCACCGCAGCGGCCCACCCGAAGCCGTCCCGACAACGACGTCCACTCGCTCAACGCCGAGCGCCACCACGGGATGTACCGCACATGACAGACACGCTGATCCTGCTCAACACCGCGTTCGCGATCCTCGCCGCGGTCCTGATGATCATCCGATTCCGGGTCAATCCCGTGATCGCCCTGCTGCTCAGCGCCTCCTACCTGGGCATGACCTCCGGCCTCGGGGTCGACGGCACGATCGAGGCCATCACCAAGGGCTTCGGCGACCTGATGGCCGAGATCGGCCTGCTCATCGCCTTCGGCGTGCTCGCGGGTTCGCTCCTGCAGCGCTCCGGGGCCATCGAGCGGCTCATCGAGGTGCTGCTGCACCGAATCGGCCCGAAGCGCATGCCCTACGCGCTGTCGGTCAGCCTCGCCACCATCCTGCAGTCGATCTTCCTGGACGTGCTGGTGGTCATCGTCGCGCCGCTGGCGCGCGGACTCGGCGCGCGGATCGGCAAGGCGGGCACGCCCCGGATGATCTCGGCCATGGCCATCGGCATGGAGGTCGGCGTCGTCATGGTGGTACCGGGCATCGCCACCCTGGCCCTGGCCGGGGTGCTCGGCGTGCCGCTGGGCACGATGCTGCTGCTCGGCCTGCTCGTCGCCGTGCCCACCACCGTCATCTCGGTGGCGATCATGCAGTTCGTGTTCCGCCGCGGCTGGTGGGACGAGACCAAGGACGAGCAGCCCGCACCCGTCGACACCGAACCGTCGGAGACCGGTGGCGGCGCCGGGACCGCGACGAAGGTCCGCACCGGCCGGCCCGCGCTGATCCTGCTGTTCGCGCCGGTCCTGGTGGCTCTCGCGCTCATCGCGACCGGCGCGATCCTGGACATCGCCGAGGTGGAGATCGCGCCGCTGTCGTTCGTCTGCGAACCCGTCATCGCCCTGCTGGTGGGCCTGATCGGCACGATCCTGGTGACCCGCCGGGCCGTGGGCAAGACCGCGATGGACGAGGCGCTGCGCACCGGTTTCCGGGAGAGCGGGCAGATCCTCATCCTCAACGGCGTCGGCGGTTCGCTGGCGCTGACCATCAAGAACATCGGCCTCGGCGAGATCCTCGGCCAGCACTTCTCGGCCAGCACCGCATTCCCGCTGCTGATGGTGTGGGTGGTGGCGGCGATCCTGCACGTCGCGGTCGGCTCGGTGTCGATCTCGGCGATCACCGCGGCCGGCATCCTCGCGCCGCTCGCGCCGGTGATCGGGCTGGACACGGTGTGGATCGCGCTGGCGGCAGGCGCGGGATCGCTGTTCGCCATCCACGTCACCAGCAACACGTTCTGGCTGCTGCAGTCGCTGACCGGGCTGACCACGCGCGGCACGCTCAAGACCTTCTCCGGATCGGTGTCGGTGGCCTCGGTCGTGGCGATCGCGGTGATCATCCCGCTGTCGATGGTGCTGGGATGAGCCGTTCAGCGCCCGAGCTCGTCGTGCATCTTGCGGATCAGCGGCGAGATCCGCGGCATGATCCGCCTGCCTGCTGCACCACCTCGGTGGAGATCCGCTCGACGCCGTCCACGGCGATGATCTGCTGCAGGACCTCCTCCAGGCCCGCGTTGTCCTTGGCGACCACCCGGCACAGCAGGTCCGAATCACCGGCCACGGCGTTGGCCTCGATGAGCTCGGGGATGCCGCGCAGCCCGTCGAGGGCGTCGTCGAGCTTGCCCTGCTTGAGGTTGACCCGCACGTAGGCCAGGCCCGAGTAGCCCATCGCGGCCGGGTCGAACTGCGGGCGCCAGCTGATCAGCACGCCGAGCCGCTGCAGCTTGTCCACCCGGGACTGCGCGGTCGCCCGCGCCACGCCGAGGCGGCGGGCGTACTCGCGCACACCGGCGCGGGGTTCCTCAGCGATGAGCCGGAGCACCGCCATGTCCAGCGGCTCGAACAGGGATGCCATGCGCACTCCTCGGGGTCGCGATCGCCATCGTTGTACCAGATGTCCACCCGCGAGGTCGCCCGATGAACCAACAGCACGAGGAGGGGGCCGTGGCCCGCACGCTGGCCGAGAAGGTCTGGGACGCGCACGTGGTGCGCTCCGACGGGGCGCAGGACCTGCTGTACGTGGACCTGCACCTGCTGCACGAGATCAACACGCCGATCGCCTTCGACGGGCTGCGCGCCGCCGGGCGCACCGTCCGCCGCCCGGACCTGACGCTGGGCACCGAGGACCACCTGGTGCCCACGCAGGACCTGTTCAAGCGCATCGAGGAACCCGCGATGCGGCGGCAGGCGGCGCTGCTGGCCGAGAACTGCGCGGAGTTCGGCATCGAGGTCTACCGGCGCGGCGATCCCGAGCGCGGCATCGCCCACGTCATCGGCCCCGAGCTCGGACTGGTGCACCCGGGCATGACCGTCGTGTGCTGCGACTCGCACACGACCACGATGGGCGCGTTCGGCGCGCTGGCGATGGGCATCGGGACCTCGCAGGTCGAGCACGTGCTGGCGACCCAGACGTTGCCGCTGACCAGGCCGAAGACGATGCGCGTCACCGTCACCGGACGTCTGGGCGAGGGAGTCACCGGCAAGGACCTGATCCTCGCGCTCATCGCGAAGATCGGGACCCTGGGAGCCCAGGGGCACGTCGTGGAGTACCAGGGCACGGCGATCGAGGCGCTGTCGATGGAGGCCCGGATGACGGTGTGCAACATGACCGTCGAGGCCGGATCCCGGGCGGGCATGATCGCGCCCGACGACACCACGATCGCCTACCTGCGCGACCGCCCGCACGCCCCCACCGGCCCGGACTGGGACGCCGAGGTGGCCCACTGGCGGTCGCTGCGCTCCGACGACGACGCCGTCTTCGACTCCGAGGTGGCGCTCGACGGGGACGCGATCCGCCCGTTCGTCACCTGGGGCACCAACCCCGCGCAGGGCGTGCCGATCGACGCGACCGTGCCCGACCCGTCATCGTTCGCCGACCCGCAGGAGCGGGCGGCGGCCGAGAAGGCGCTGGCCTACATGGATCTGAGCCCGGGCACTCCGCTGCGCGAGGTCGCCATCGACGCGGCGTTCATCGGCTCGTGCACCAACGGCCGCATCGAGGACCTGCGCGCCGCCGCCCAGGTGCTGCGCGGGCGCACCGTCGCGCCCGGCGTCGAGGTCTACCTCGTGCCGGGCTCGGACAAGGTGCGGCAGCAGGCCGTGGCCGAGGGGCTCGACGAGGTGTTCACCGCCGCCGGGGTGCAGCTGCGGACCTCCGGGTGCTCGCTGTGCGCGGCGGTCAACGAGGACCGGCTGCGGCCCGGGCAGCGGGCCGCCTCCACCAACAACCGCAACTTCGAGGGCCGCCAGGGCAAGGGCGCGCGCACCCACGTCGTCTCCCCCGCCGTGGCCGCGGCCAGCGCCGTCACCGGTCGACTCACCGCACCGACGGATCTGGAGCACTGATGGAGAAGTTCACCGTCCACACCGGACAGGCCGCGCCGCTGCGCGCGGGCGACGTCGACACCGACCAGATCATCCCGGTGCGGTTCCTGACCCGGCTGACCAAGTCCGGTTACGGCCGGGACCTGTTCGCCGACTGGCGCGAGGACCCGGAGTTCGTCCTCAACGTCGAGCCGTACTCGGCGGCCACGATCCTGGTCGCGGGCCCGAACTTCGGCACCGGATCGTCCCGCGAGGGCGCGGTCTACGCGCTCACCGACTACGGCTTCCGCGCCGTCATCGCTCCCCGCTTCGGCGACATCTTCGCCGGCAACGCCCACCAGAACGGCCTGCTGCCGGTGGTCGTCCCGATCCAGGTCGTCGAGCGCCTGTGGCACCTCCTGGAATCCGACCCCGCGGCCCCGATCACGGTCGACCTCGTCGAGCAACGGGTCCGCGCCGAGGGAGTGGACGAACCCTTCCCCGTCGACCCCGACGTCCGCCACCGCCTCCTCGAAGGTCTCGACGACATCGGCCTCACCCTCCAGCACACCGACGACATCGCCACCTACGAAACCACCCGCCGCCCAGCCCTCCCCGCCACCACTCGCCGCTGATCGCCCCTCCAGGGGTTGCGGAGGGTGTCAGCGCTGCGGAGGGGACGGTTTTTCCTCGAATCACCCATGATCAAAGTCCGTTTTGTCCGGTCAATTCGAGGAAAAACTGTCCCCTGGTGACGCCCGCGCTCCTCGCAACGGAGGAACCAGGTGCTGGAGATGGCGATGGGCGCCGCGGAGGCGGCGCCCATCGGGTCGGCGGGGTGGTTGTTCCGGGATTGGCGGGGTTCGGTCAGGGGGTTGTTGTTGCGACGGGGCTGGGGGTTTCGGCAGTGCGGCGGTGGGCTTCTGCGCGTTCGGGCTTGCCCCAGGTCTCGCGGGTGAGGAGGGCTGCCACGAGGCCGAGGAGGGCGTAGGCGCCGAAGAGGAGCGCAGGGCCCATCCAGCCGAGCCAGAGGAACAGCAGCGTCGTGGTGAACGGGGTGAGGCCGGAGATCATGGCCGAGATCTGGTAGGCCAGGGAGGCACCCGACGAGCGGGTCTTGGCCTGGAAGAGCTCCGGGAACCATGCGCCCTGGGAACCCGCCAGGGCGTTCTGGCAGATGACGTACGAGATCACGATCGTGATGATCACCGCGATCAGGGTGCCGGTGTTGACCAGCAGGAACATCGGGATCGCCCACAGCGCGCTGAACAGCGTGACCCAGACGTAGACCGAGCGGCGACCGACGTGGTCGGTGAGCCACCCCCACGCGATGGTGGCCGCGATGCCGATGCCGGACGCGATGCACAGGGCGAGGATCGTCTCACCGCTGGTCGCCAGCTCCTCCTCCTTGAGGTAGGAGATCATGTAGGTGATGGCCACGGCGTAGCCCGCGGTCTCGGCGACGCGAAGACCGATGCCGCGCAGCAGGTTCCGCCAGTCGTTCCGGATGACCTCGACGATCGGCGCCTCGGCGATCTCACCGCGCTCCTTGACGTCCTCGAACACCGGCGACTCCGGCACCTTGGAGCGCACGATCAGGCCGATGATCACCAGCAGCAGGCTCGCCAGGAACGGCACCCGCCACGCCCAGTCGCCCGGCAGCGCCACCGACCCCAGGAACACCAGGTTCGCCAGCAGCAGACCGATCGGGAACCCGGACTGCACGACTCCGGTGAACGCGCCCTTGCGCAGCAGCGGGGCGTGCTCGTAGGTCATGAGGATCGCCCCGCCCCACTCCGCGCCGTAGGCGATGCCCTGGATGATCCGCACCGTCACCAGCAGCGCGGGCGCGAGCAACCCGGCCTGGGCGTAGGTGGGCAGCAAGCCGATGGCGAAGGTCGCCAGCCCCATCACGATGAGCGAGGCCACCAGCACCGGCTTGCGGCCGATCCGGTCACCGAGGTGACCGCCCACGACGCCGCCGAGCGGCCGGGCGATGAACCCGACGCCGAGCGTGGCGAACGCCGACAGGGTCCCGACGATCGGTGAGGCGTTGGGGAAGAACGCGTCGCCGAAGTACAGGGCCGCGGCGGTGCCGAACCCGATGAAGTCGTAGCTCTCGATGACGGCGCCGGCCGTCGATCCCCACGCCACCCGATGTCTGTCCGGGGTGCCGTGCACCGGGTCGCCCGCGCGCTGGGGTTCCGCGCTCATCACTCACCTCTTCGTTGGGGTAGTCGAACGATGGGGACACCGGCCTCCCGGTGTCAACACAACCGGAGATATTCGGCTTGATCGCCCTCATTGTCAACATCCATATGGCAGCGAACTTGCGCCTATAACCGGGGATTATCCGCCCACTTGCCACTTGGGGCTTGCCTGTCGACATCTCGCTGTTAACATCTCCGGCGACCGTCGCTTCGAGGAGGAAGTCGTGACCGACCGGTGGCCGGGATGTTCGTCCATCAGCTTTCGCCACCTCGGCCTGGCCGAGGCCCTGGCCGTCATCGCCGAGTGCGGCTTCACCGAGATCGACCTCGGGGCGCTGCCGGGCGTGTGCGACCACGTGCCCTACGAGCTGACCGAGACCGCCGTGACCGAGGTGGTCGCGACCGTGCGCGCGAGCGGCCTGGCGGTTCGCTCGGTCAACGGCGACGTCGGTGACCTCAACCGGGTCCTCGACGAGCACGAGACCGAGCAGCGCGCCGCGCACCTGGACCGGCTGCTCGACCTCACCGCGGGCTGCGACGCCCGGGCGCTGGTGCTGCCCTGCGGCGCGCAGTCACCCGACCCCGTCACCGACCTGGAGGACGACCTGGACCGGGTCGCCGCCGAACTCGCCCGCGCCGCCGAGCGAGCGCGCGAGCACGACCTGGAGATCTGGGTGGAAGCACCGCACTTCTTCCGGCTGTGCGGTGACGTGGAGCGGGCCGCGCGGCTCGTCGAGCGGCTCGACCCGGCGATCGGGCTCGTGCTCGACACCAGCCACATCGCCGCGTCCGGCTCCTCCCCCGCCGCGTTCGCCCGGCGGTTCGCCGACCGGATCACCCACGTCCACCTCCGCGACGCCACGCCCGGCGGCATCAACCACAGCATCGGCAACGGGATCGTCGACTTCCCCGCGACCTTCGCGGCGCTGCGCGAGATCGGCTACCGCGGCGGGTGCGCCCTCGAACTCGAAACCCGCGACGTCACCGACACCGAGCGGCCCGCCGCCGCCGTCGAGGCCGCGCACTACATCGCCTCCCTCCGCTGACACCCGAGGACCTGGAGAACCCCATGAGCAGCATTCAGCGCACCGCCGTCGTGACCGGAGCCGGAGCTCCGCGCGGCATCGGCAAGGCCACCGCGCTCCGCTACGCCCGGCAGGGCTGGGCGGTGGCGGTGCTCGACCTCGACGAGCAGGCCGCCAAGCAGGCCGCCGAGGACATCGCGTCCCAGACCGGCGCCCCGGTGTTCGCCCACCGCGTGGACGTCGCCGACGAGGAGTCGGTGCGCCTGGCCCACGAGGCCGTGGCCGCCGAGGTCGCCGCGGGCCGGTTGCCGGTGGTCGGGGCGCTGGCCAACATCGCCGGCATCACCTCCCCGGTGCCGTTCCTGGAGACCACGCTGGAGCTGTGGAACAAGGTGATGGCCGTCAACGCCACCGGCACCTACCTGGTGACCAAGGCGTTCCTGCCGGATCTCATCGAGTCCGGCTGGGGCCGCATCGTGAACATGTCCTCGGTGTCGGCCCAGCAGGGCGGCGGCGTGTTCGGCAAGACGCCCTACTGCGCGGCGAAGGCCGCGATCCTCGGCTTCACCAAGTCGCTGGCCAAGGAGCTCGGCGCCGCCGGGATCACGGTCAACGCCGTGGCACCGGGCGCGGTCGAGACCGACATCCGCGCCGAGGCCACCAGCCCCGAGCTCGAAGAGGCCATCACCAGCGGGATCCCGATCGGCAGGCAGGCCACCACCGAGGACGTGGCGGCCGTGATCACCTGGCTGTCCACTGAGGACGCCGGTTACCTGCAGGGCACCACGATCGACATCAACGGCGGCGCGTTCCTCCACTGAGGACGGTTGGGATGACATGACCTACCTGTGGGACGACCCGGCGGACTTCGCCGACGACGCGCTGACCGGCTTCTGCGAGCTGCACGCCGACCTGGTGCGCCAGGTTCCCGGCGGAGCGGTCCGACGCGGCAGGCCCGAGCGGCCGAAGGTCGCGGTGCTGCCCGGCGGCGGATCCGGCCACTACCCCGCCTTCTACGGCGTGATCGGGCCCGGCCTGGCCGACGGCGCGGTCAGCGGCAACCTGTTCACCTCCCCGTCCGCCCAGGACGCGTGCTCGGTGGCCCGGGCCGCGCACTCCGGCGCCGGGGTGGTGTTCAGCTACGGCAACTACGCCGGTGACGTGATGAACTTCGGCCTGGCCGCCGACCGGCTGCGCTCCGAGGGCGTCGAGGTCGAGCACGTCGTGGTCACCGACGACATCGCCAGCGCCCCGGCCGAGGAGTCCGAGCGGCGGCGCGGCATCGCGGGCGACTTCACCGTGTTCAAGCTGATGGGCGCGGCCGCCGAGGAGGGCGCGGAGCTGGCCGAGGTGGTGCGGATCGGGCGGAAGACCAACGACCGCACCCGCACCATCGGCACCGCCTTCGCGGGCTGCTCGTTCCCCGGCGCGGCCGAGCCGCTGTTCCAGGTGCCGGACGGGCACATGGGCCTGGGGCTGGGCATCCACGGCGAACCGGGTTTGCGCGACGTGCCGCTGCCTTCGGCGGCCGAGCTGGCCGAGGACTTCGTGACCCGGGTGCTGGCCGAGAAGCCCGCCGGCGCCGGGGACCGGGTGGCGGTGCTGCTCAACGGTCTCGGCGCGGTCAAGCACGAGGAGCTGCTGGTGCTCTGGCGGCACGTGGCCGGGCGGCTGCGCGACTCGGGGCACGTACCGGTGCTGCCGGAGGTCGGCGAGCTCGTGACCAGCCTCGACATGGCCGGGGTGTCGCTCACCCTGACCTGGCTGGACGACGAGCTCGAACGCCTCTGGACCGCACCGGCCTGGACCCCGGCGTTCCGGCGCGGGCACATCACCGAGGTCCGCGGTGAGGAGACCGTCGACGAACCGGAGGCCGAGACCGTCGGCTACGCACCGGCCGCGGATTCCTCGCGGCGGCTGGCCGAGCACGTCGTGGCCGCGCTGCGCCGGGTCGAGACCGCGGTGCGCGACGCCGAGGACGAGCTGGGCGCGATCGACACCGTCGCGGGCGACGGCGACCACGGCCGGGGCATGGTGCGCGGCGTCTCCGCCGCCGTCGAGGCGGCCGAGCGCGCGCAGCTCGCCGGGGCCGGGGCGGGCGACTGCCTGGCCGCAGCCGGGGACGGCTGGGCCGACCGCGCGGGCGGCACCTCCGGCGTGCTGTGGGGCGCCGGGCTGCGCGCGGCGGGCGAGGTGCTCGGCGAGCACGCCGGGGACGCCGAGATCGCCGCCAAGGCCGTCGACGCGCTGGCCGCCCGGATCCGCGAGCTGGGCGGTGCCGAGGTCGGCGACAAGACCCTCGTCGACGCGCTCGAACCGTTCCGCGCGGCGCTGCTCTCGGCGACCACGTCCTCGCTGGTCGAGGCCTGGGGCGAGGCGGCGACCGCCGCCGACCGGGCCGCTCGGGACAGCGCGCGGCTGGTGCCCCGCAAGGGCCGGGCGCGGCCGCTGGCCGAGCGCAGCGTCGGAACCCCCGACCCGGGGGCGGTGTCCTTCGCGCTGATCACGAAGGTGATCGGCGACTACCTGACTGGAGCGAACACATGACCTACCGGATCGTGGTCGGCTGCGACGACGCCGGACTCGACTACAAGGAGCGCATCGCCGAGGACCTGCGCGCCGACCCCCGGGTCGGCGAGGTCATCGACCTCGGCGTGCACCGGGGCTCCGACGACGTGCACCGCCCCTACCCGGAGATCGGGCTCGCGGCGGGCGAGGCGATCCGCGACGGGCGCGCCGACCGGGCGGTGCTGATCTGCGGCACCGGCATCGGCATGGCGCTGTCGGCCAACAAGGTCGCCGGGGTGCGGGCCACCACCGCCCACGACTCCTACTCCGCGGAGCGCTCGGTGCTGTCCAACAACTGCCAGGTCGTGACGTTCGGCCAGCGCGTCGTCGGTCTCGAACTCGCACGCCGCCTGGTGGCCGAATGGCTCGGTTTCGAGTTCGACCACCAGTCCGCCAGCGCGGCGAAGGTAGAGTTGATTGCCGAGTACGAGCGGTGCTGACACCCGCCGAGGGCGGGCGACCGAGGAGGACGCGCGTGGCGAGCCGTGGTAGCAAGGACGGTCGCAATCTGCGGCAGCAGGCCGTGGACTCGCTGCGCAAGGCCATCACCACCGGCACGTTCCCTCCCGGCACCCACCTCGGCGAGGTCCAGGTGTCCGAGCAGCTCGGCATCAGCCGCGGCACGCTGCGCGAGGCGCTGCGCGAGCTCCAGCAGGAGGGCCTCGTCGAGTACGGCGAGCGGGGGCGCGTCGCGGTCCGCGACATCGACGAGAAGGACATCATCAACACCTTCACCGTCCGCGCCGCGCTCGAAGGCGTCGCGGGCGAGACGCTGGCCGCGAGCCACTACCGCGACCAGCACTGCGCGAGCCTGCGGGCCGCCGTCGACGAGATGGCGGCGGCCGCGCGGGTCTCGCTGGAGGCCCAGATCGAGGCCGACCTGGGCTTCCACGAGATGCTGTGCGAGCTCACCGGCAACGACGCGCTGCTGCGCTCGTGGAAGCTCCTGGAGGGCCCGATGCGGATGTGCATCATGTACCGGGGCCAGGAGCGGGCGGTGTCGAACATGAGCGCCGAACGGCACCTGGAGATCGTCACCGCGATCGAGTCCGGCGACCCGGTCAAGACGCAGACGATCATCCAGGACCACATGGTCGGCGCGGCCCAGGCGCTGCTGTTCGGACCCGTCCGGGCCCGCAAGCCCATCGACATCCTCGAAGGCCGCGATCTCCCCGGTGAGGGCTGATTCTTGCCCATGCGGCGGAGCCGCATTCTCTTCCACCACCTGAGGCACTGGCACCGCCGCGGGTTCTGAGCGCCTTCGTGGCGAGTACGCCGGGACGCCGCGTATCGAATGCTCAAGGAGCGGCGCACGGAGTCCACGAAGGCGCTCAGGTTCCGCTACCCGCACCGCCATGCAAAGTGAGCGGAAACCGTTCTCAACCGCGCATCAGGAGGGTTTCCGCGCGGAGGGCGAGCTCCATGTCCAGGCGGTCGTCGGGGTCGTTGAGGCGGTCTCCGAAGAGCTGCTCCAGCTTGTTCATGCGGTAGCGGACGGTTTGCGGGTGGATGCCGAGGCGTTCGGCGAGTTCCCGGGCGCTGCCGCGGGATTGCAGCCAGACCAGCAGGGTTTCGCTGAGGCGGGCGCGCTGCTTGACGGTGAGCTCGTCGAGCGGAGCGAGGCAGCGGGCGCCGATCTGGGTGACCAGGAACTCGTCGCTGAGCAGCCAGAGCGTGGTGAGGTGGTCGGCGCAGCGGGTCAGCGCGCGGTTCGGGAGCACGCCGCGCTGCACCAGGTCGATCGCGTGCCGCGCCCAGCGCAGCGACCGGGCGGCGTCACCGATCCGGACCTTGGGTGCCATCGCCGCGCGCCGGCCGCCGAGCTCGGCGACCAGGCCCGCCGGGTCGCGCGGCTCGTCGGGGATCAGCAGGCAGGGCCTCGCGCCTTCGAGGTTGACCAGCACGTCGTCGTCCAGGCGCGGGTCGTCGGGGTCGTCGGAGACCGGTTCCAGCGCGACCAGGGTGACCCACTCCGGCACGTCCCACCGGGCGCTGTCGGCGAGGTCGCCGACGGACTGCGGTGAGGCGGGTGGTTCGGCCAGCAGCAGTTCGAGCAGCCGCCGCCTGCGCCGGGCCAGGGTGCCCACGGCGCGTTCCTGGGCGGTGGAGTAGCCCTCGAACGACAGCTTCGAGAGGTCGTCCACGTAGGCGAAGATCGCCTCGGCGCACAGGCACATCAGGTCCACCTGCACGTCGAGCTTCTTGCCGAACTCGGCGAAGTGCCGCCAGGCGACGCGCCCGCCCACCCGATAGGCGGTCTGCAGGCTCTGCAGACCGCGACCGGCGGCGAACTCCAGCTTGCCCATCAGGCGGAAGTACTCCGACCAGTCGTCGGCGCCGTCCTCCTCTTCCCGGATGTTGTTGAGCGGCTGGAGGATCGCCTGCTCGATGCCCCGGGTGAAGTACACGCCGAACGCGGTGTCCAACGGTTGCGCGTACTCCGGGACCACACCCTGGATCTCGCGCACGATCGCCTTGGCCAGCGGGGTGACGTAGGGGCGGAACCCGTCGGCGATCTCCTTGGGCAGCGCGGTGAACAACTGCCTGGCGCAGCCCTTCTCGACCTGGGGAGCGCTCCTCTCGTTGTGCGGGGCGGAGATCCGGCGTCGGGGATCGGTCCGCCGGCCGACTCCGAACCGGGTTCCTTCGCGCGGCCCTCCTTCGCGGACGGATCCGGATCCGACGTCGATCGCCATCTCTCCCCCAGTCGCAGCAATTTCGGGGCGGTGAATCATTCAGCAACACGCGTGCAATCACGAAAACATATGGACGGCAGCGGGAACTGTCAAACGCACCCCACTCCGACTTTGCGGAAGCAACCGGCGCTTTCGGCTATTCGAGTGGTGACTCTTCCGGCGGATGCTAATTTTGCGATTCGCGGTTGTGCCGCGATGACAAAAACCCGTTCCGGCACGCGCCGCTCACCCCTCCGCGCACCCAGTGAACCACCATGACCTGGGAATTGCGAAGAAGCTTCACATCACCATCTTTCCCAGATTTCCCCTCTCGGCGCGAGAAAAACCATTCGACGCGACGAACCCGGACACATCGTCGGTTTTTTCCACGAGGTCGACCCGATTCCCGCTAGGCGCCGGATTTGCCGGGTTCCAACCCGAGCGCTGCCGAAAGGACCGGCCACGCCGCGCGCAGTTCCCGATGCCAGTAGGGCCAATCGTGCGTTCCGCCGGCGTAGAAGTGCGCGGTCACCGCAATTCCCCGCTCCGCGAGCCGGTCGGTGAAGCTCTTCGAACTCGCCAGCGACGCCGGTTCCAACGGGTCCACCGCACCCGGCCGGTCCAGCGGCCCGGTGAGCCCGTTGCCCGCCGAGACGTACAGTCCGACGCCGCGCAGCCGGTCCACGTGGTCGAACGGGTTGTGCGCCGACCAGATCCGGTGGTCGAGCACCTCGTCCCCCCACAGCGCGTACGGGTTGTGCCCCTCGCGCACCAGCAGACCCTTGATCACCGCCGGAGCACCCGGGAACAGCGTGTTCGGGATACCGCTGAACGACGCGGCCGCACCGAACGTCCCCGGGTTCCGGTAGGCGTAGGCCAGGGCGCCGTAGCCGCCCATCGACACGCCCGCCACCGCCCGGGAGCTCCCGGCCCGGTAGCCGCGTTCCAAGATCTGGCGCAGCTCGGTGACGTGGAACCGCTCCCAGTCCGGCGCCCCGCGCGCGCCGAAGTTCCACCACGGCGAGTACATCCCGGCCGGTCCCCCGCTGGGCATCACCACCAGCACGTCCTCGTCGGCGGTGAACTCCTCGACGTCGGTGAACCAGGTCCAGCCCTGGTAGTCGGCCGTCTCGCAGCAGCCGTGCAGCAGGTACAGCACCGGCCAGGTCCGGTCCGGCCGCTCCACCCAGCGGGTGGGCAGCAGCAGCCGGACCACCGCGGTCCCGCCCAGCGCCGGGGAGGCGATCTCCAGGTCCACCTCGCGTTCGTCCACTCTGGACTCCCGGATCACCCGGGCGCCGTCGTCGGCCGCCGGTCCCGGCACCGCCGAGGCCGGAGCGGCCGCCACCGCCAGCAGCAGCGCGATCATCGCCGCGAGGACGCGGACTCCCCCGCTCACAGCGGGATGTTCCCGTGCTTCTTGGCCGGCAGGGTCCTGCGCTTGGTGCGCAGCACCCGCAGCGCCCGCGCGATCTGGTGGCGGGTGCGGGACGGCTGCACGACCATGTCCACGTGGCCGCGCTCGGCCGCCCGGTAGGGGGTGGCGAATGCCTCGGCGTACTCGGCGGTGAGCCGCGCGTGCAAGGCGGCGCGCTGCGGCTCGTCGGTCTCGGACAGGCGCTTGCGGTGCAGGATCGCCGCCGCGCCCGGCGCTCCCATCACCGCGATCTCCGCGGTCGGCCAGGCGATGTTCACGTCCGCCCCGAGGTGCTTGGAGCCCATCACCGCGTAGCCGCCGCCGTAGGCCTTGCGCACCACCACGGTCACCTTCGGCACCGTGGCCTCCGCGTAGGCGTAGATGAGCTTCGCGCCGCGCCGGATGATGCCGCCGCGCTCCTGCGCCACGCTGGGCAGGTACCCCGGCACGTCGGCCAGGGTCAGCAGCGGGACGTTGAAGGCGTCGCAGAACCGCACGAACCGCGCGGCCTTCTCCGAGGCGTCGATGTCGATCACCCCGGCGAGGTGCTGCGGCTGGTTGGCCACCACGCCGACGGTGCGCCCCTCGATCCGGGCGAACGCGCAGATCATGTTGGGCGCGAACCGGTCGTGGACCTCCAGGAACTCGCCCCCGTCCACCAGGCGCTCGATCACCTCGTACATGTCGTAGCCCTGGTTCTCCGAGTCGGGCACGATCTCGTCGAGCTCCTCCTGCCGCGCGAGCGGTTCCTCCGGCTCGTAGACCGGTGGTTGCTCCAGGTTGTTGGCGGGCAGGTAGCCGAGCAGGGCGCGCACCCAGGAGAACGCGTCCTGCTCGTCGGGGGCCACGTAGTGGGCGTTGCCCGACACGGCACCGTTGGTTGCGGGCCCGCCCAGCTCGGCGACGTCCGGCCGCTCGCCGGAGACGGCCTGGACGACGTCGGGCCCGGTGACGAACATGTGCGAGGTGCCCTCCACCATGACGGTGAAGTCGGTGATGGCCGGGGAGTACACCGCTCCTCCCGCGCACGGGCCGGTGATCATGGACAGCTGCGGGATCACGCCCGAGGCGTGGGTGTTGAGCCTGCCCAGCTCGGCGTAGTAGGCCAGCGACTCCACGCCCTCCTGGATGCGGGCACCACCGGAGTCGTTGATGCCCACGACCGGGCAGCCGATGTCCATCGCCAGCTCCATCACCTTGAGCACCTTGCGCCCGAAGGTCTCCCCCATGCTGCCGCCGAACACGGTGAAGTCCTGCGAGAACACGCACACCGGCCGGCCGTCGACGGTGCCGTGCCCGGTGACCACGCCGTCGCCGTAGGGCCGGTGGCGGTCCATCCCGAAGTCGGTGCAGCGGTGCCGGGCGAACTCGTCGAGCTCGACGAACGAGTCGGCGTCGAGCAGCTCCTCGATGCGCTCGCGCGCGGTGAGCTTGCCCTTGGCGTGCTGACGGTCCCGCGCGCGCTTCTCGGCGACCCTGGTGACCTCCTCGTGGCGGGCGTTGAGGTCGCCTAGCCGATCCGCGGTGGTCGTGCGATCGAGCATGCCAGTTCTCCTTCCAGGTGGTCGGCGATCACCGAGACGTGCGGCGGGTCGATCATTGAGACGTGGTCGCCGGGCACCCGCACGATCCGCAGGTCGGAGCAGAACTCGTCCCAGCCCAGCGAGTCGTCGGTGCGCAGGTAGCGGGGGTCCAGCGAGGTCGTCAGCGGGTGCGGTTCGCTGGAGCGGAACAGCAGCACGCGGCCCGGGTAGGGGCGCGGCCGGTACCGCTCGGCGATGCGAGCGTCGACGTAGGAGGTGTACTGGTGGTGCAGCACCGCCTCGCCCATGTCCGGAACCCGGTCGGCGATGCGGTCCATGACGAAGCGGATCTGCTCGTCCTCCGGCAACCCGGCCAGGTCCTCGACGCCGATGCCCAGGCTGGTGCCGTAGGTCTGCTCGACGTAGTCGAGGAACCGGCCGTAGCGGTTCAGCAGCAGGTCCTGCTGCGCGGATTCCGGTGCGGGCAGCGGTAGGATCGAGTCGATCATGGCCACGAGGTCGACCTGCTCGCCGAGCTCGGTGAGCTGCCGGGCGACCTCGTAGGCCAGGCAACCGCCGAACGACCAGCCGGCCAGCCGGTACGGCCCGCTGCCCTGGATCTCGCGCAGCGTGGCGATGTAGCGGGCCGCGCTGTCCTCGACCGACCGCGCGTCGTCGAGCCGCTCGAAGCCGTGGCAGGGCTGGTCGTCGGAGAGCAGCTCCACCAGCGGCCGGTAGACGCCCGTCGAGCCGCCCGCCGGGTGGAACAGGAACAGCGGTGCCCGCTCGCCGGTCTCGCGCAGCGCGAGGACCGGTTCGGCCGCGGCGTCGAACCAGCGTCGGACCAGGTCGGCCATCTCGGCGATGGTGGGCCGGGCGAACAGCCTCGCCCGCTCGGGCGCGTCCGGGAAGCGGTCGACGACCCGGGCCCGCACCCGCTCGGCCAGGGCGTCGTCGCCGCCGAGGGCGAAGAAGTCGTCGTGCACGTCGAGGACTTCGACGTCGAGGACCTCCCGCCACAGCGCGGCGATCCAGCGCTCGACCTGCTCGCGCGGTTCCAGCACCGGCCGTGCGGCGCCGGGCTCGACGGGGTGCAAGCCGAGCTCGGCGGCGACGTGGGCGGCGACCTCCTCCAGACTGGCGCCCCGGAGCAGCATCGGGATCGGCACGGTCATGCCGAAGTCGCGCTCGAAGGCCGTGCGGGCCCGCATCGCCATCAGCGAGTCCAGTCCGAGCCGGGTCAGCGGCGCCGTCACGTCGAGGGCGCCGGGGTCCAGGCCGGCGAGGCCGCTGATGCGGGACACCAGCGCGTCCAGGATCGCCTGGTGGGCCTGCGCGGGTTCCGCCGAGCGCAGCGCCTCGACGTCGGGCCCGCCGACCTCCGGTTCGGTCGGCTCGGTTTCGGCGGCCAGGGCCGCGAACATCGGGCGGCGCGCCAGTTCCGGGAACAGCTCCAGGGTTCCCGTCACGTCCAGGCGGGTCACGCCGGTGGCGGTGCGCCCGGAGGCCAGCACGGCTTCGAGGGCTTCCAGCCCTTCGCCCGGGGTGAGCGGCCGCAGCACCGCGTTGTCGCGGCCGACGGCGCCGCCTAGCTCGTCCCACGGTCCCCACTCGATCGTCGCCGCAGGCAGACCGCCGCTGCGGCGCCACCGCACGAACGCGTCGAGCCAGGCGTTGGCGGTGGCGTAGGCGGTCTGGCCGGGTGAGCCGAACAGCGCGGAGGCCGAGGAGAACACCAGCCACCAGTCCAGGTCGAGCCCGGCGGTGGCCTCGTGCAGCCTGCGGGCGCCGACAACCTTCGGCCGCCACACCCGCGCGACGTCGGCTTCGGTCAGGGTGCTGACCGTGGCGTCGGCGAGGACACCGGCCGCGTGCAGCACACCCCGCACCGGGACGTCGTCGGCGCCCGCCTCGCGGATCAGCTGCTCGGCGGTGCCGTCCTCGGCGATGTCGCCCAGCACGACCCGCACGTCGGCGCCGTGCCCGCGCAGCTCGTCGAGCACCTGCGACGCCGGGCCGGACGGAGCGCTGCGCCCGTACAGCACGATCCGGGTCGCGCCGCGCTCGGCGAGCCACCGCGCGACCAGCAGACCGAGCCCGCCGAGACCGCCGGTGAGGACGTAGGCGCCGTCGCGCACCGCGGGGAGCACCGGGCGTTCGGGGACCTCGACGCGCTCCAGGCGCGCGGCGAACCGGGTGCCGTCGCGCCAGGCGACCTCGTCGTCGGCCGCCGCCCCCGCCAGCTCCGAGACCAGAGCGCCGGGGCTGCGCTCGTCGAGGTCGAGGTGGGTGACCCGCAGCTCGGGGTGCTCGAAGGCCAGCACCCGCACCAGGCCGCGCAGGAACGCGAGACCGGGAGCACCGGGTTCGTCACCGATCGCGACCGAGTCGCGGGTGACCAGCCACAACCGGCCGTCGGTGAGCTCGTTGGCGGCTGCGGCGGCGGTCAGCAGCAGCCGCCGGGCCTCGTCGGGTTCCTCGTAGCGCTCGGGTGCGCCCGCGACGAGGAGAACGCCGTCGCAGCCCGCTTTCCGGCTCCCCAGCCGGTCGATGTCCGATGTGGACAGGGACGCGGACTCGTCGCCGGCTCCGGCGAGGTCGGCGGAGGCCCGGGCGATCTCCGGACCGGTCGGGTCGTCGGCGAGCAGCAACCACCGCCGCCGCGGGCGCTCGACCGGTTCGCGGTCCGCGCGGGCCCAGCGGAGTTCGAAGGTCTTGTCCGCCAGCGGAACCGGCATCGGCGTGCGCAGGCGGCGCAGGTAGACCTCGGCCATCTCGACGAGGACGCGGCCCGAGCCGTCGACGAGCTGCACCGTGCCGACCAGGCCGTCGCCGTGCTCGTCGGCGGGGTCGAGCACCGCGTCGCAGCGGACCCCGTCGCCCGGGTCGCCGAACACCCGCACCGAGCCCAGCGACATCGGCAGGTACAGGCCCGGATCCTCGGCGACCCGGTCGGCCGCGGCGGCCAGGGCGTGCAGGCAGGAGTCGGCGAGCGCCGGGTGCAGCACGTGGTGCCGGCTCTGCGGGGCGGCCGCGGGCAGGGAGATGCCCGCCGAGGCCCGGCCTCGCCCGGCCCGCGCGGTGCGCAGACCGCGGAACGCCGGGCCGTAGTGCTGCCCGAGCTCGGCGAGCTCCCGGTAGACGTCGACGGGGCGTCCGTCCGGGAGCTCGCCCAGCGGCTCGGGTCCGGGTCGGTCGGGGGACTCGACCCGGACCGTCGCCACCGCGTGCCGCACCCAGCGTCCGGTGGCGGAGCGGGCGTGCACGGCGACCTGGGCGGTGTCGGTGCCGGTCGTGCGCAGCGAGGTGTGCACCGTGGTGCCGGTGGTCAGCGGAAGGGGTTGGCGCAGTTCGAGATCCCGCACCCGCACCGGCCGGTCCGGCCCGAACGCGACCGCAGCGGCCGACAGCGCCGCGTCGAGGTAGCCGGTGGCGGGCAGCACCGGCACGTCGTGCACGACGTGGTCGGCCAGCCACGGCTGCGCGTCGGTGCCCACCTCCCCGCGCCAGACGTGCAGGTCGGCGTCCGGGACCTCGACGTGCGTGCCCAGCAGCGGGTGCTCGCCGGAGGCCGTGCGGCGGCGGGGTCGCGTCCAGTGCCGCTGGTGCTCCCAGACCGGGCCGGGCAGGTCGACGACCGGGCCGCGCGGGTAGCGGGTGCGCAGCGCGGTCTCGTGGCCGGCGACGTGCAGCGCGGCCATCGCCCCGAGCAGGCTCCGCTGGTCGTCGGCGTCGCGGACCAGCGTCGGCAGCGCGGCGACCCGCGCTGCTCCGGCGGTGCCCTCGACGGCGAAGCGGGCGATCGGGTGCGGGGAGATCTCCAGGAAGGTGCGGTGGCCGTCGGCCATCGCCGCCGCCAGGGCTTGGGTGAAGCAGACGGGTCGGCGCAGGTTCGCGGCCCAGTAGTGCTCGTCGAACTCCGGAACCCGCGTCGGGTCGTCGAGAACGCTGCTGTAGCAGCGGATCTCGGGCTCGGTCGGCTTCAGCTCGCCGAGGCGGGAGCGGAACTCGTCGAGGATCGGGTCCACCGCCGGGGAGTGCCCCGCCCCGCCCACGTCCAGCGAGCGGGCCATCCGGCCGCGCGCCTCGACCCGGGCCACCAGGGCCTCGACCTGCGCGGCGTCGCCGGTGACGGTGCACTGGGTCGGCGAGGTGTGCACGGCGACGGACACGTCGGGGTGATCGGCGGCGAGCTCGGCGAACTCGGCGGCGGAGAGCTCGACCGCGGCCATCCGCCCGGCACCTCCGGCGTCGAGGTTCGCCAGCAGGCGGGAGCGGGTGACCATCACCCGCAGCCCGTCGGCGAACGGCATCGCACCGGCCACCACGGCGGCCGCGACCTCCCCCATCGAGTGCCCGACGATCGCGTCGGGTTCGACGCCGTGCGCCCGCCACACCGCCGCGAGCGCGACCTGGACGCCGAACAGGACCTGCTGCCGCGCGGCCAGATCCGGCTCGGTCAGGTCGCCGCGCAGCACGTCGCGGAGCGAGAAACCGGTCTCCTGTGCGAACAGCGGTTCCAGATCGTCCACTGCAGACCGGAACGACGGTTCGGTCTCCAGCAGCCGCCGACCCATCCCCTCCCACTGCGACCCGTAGCCGGAGAACACGAAAACCAGTCCGTTTCCGACCGTTTCACCGACGTGAACGCCGTCTCCGGCCAGGCTGCGCAGCTTCTCGGCCAGCTCGTCGCGGTCGGCGGCGACCACGGCGGCGCGGTGCGCGAGGTGGTCGCGGCGGGTGAGCAGCGCGGCGGCCACGTCGCCCAGCGGGGCGCCGTCCAGGCCCTCGGCGAGGTCGGCGGCGCGGCGCCGCAGCGCCGACTCGGTGCGGGCCGACAGCGCGAACGCGTGCGGGACCGCGTCGTCCGGCTCGGGTTCGGGGTCGGGCTCCGGCCACTCCTCCAGGACGACGTGGGCGTTGGTGCCGCCGAAGCCGAACGCGGACACACCCGCGCGGGCGATCCCGGAGTAGCGCGGCCACGCCGCGCCCGTGTCGGCGACCCGCAGGCGGGTGGCGTCGAAGTCGATGTGCCGGCTGGTCTCGGTCGCGTGCAGGCTCGGCGGGATGCGCCCGCGCGTCATCGCCAGGACCACCTTGATCAACCCGACCAGCCCGGCCGCGCCCTCCAGGTGCCCGAGGTTGCTCTTCACCGAGCCCAGCAGCAGCGGTCGCCGCGAGGCGCGCGACGCCCCCAGCACCTCGCCGAGCGCCTCCGCCTCGATCGGATCGCCCAGCGGCGTGCCGGTGCCGTGCGCCTCGACGTAGTCCACCACCGCCGGGTCGAGGTCGGCGGCGGCGTAGGCGTCGCGCAGCAGAGCGCGCTGCGCGTCGGGGTTCGGGGCCACGATGCCGTTGGAGCGCCCGTCGGAGTTGATGGCGGTGCCGCGCACCAGCGACAGCACCCGGTCGCCGTCGCGCCGGGCGTCGGAGAGCCGCTTGAGCAGCACCACGCCGCAGCCCTCGCCGCGCACGATGCCGTCGGCGGAGGCGGCGAAGGGCTTGCAGCGGCCCTCGGCCGAGAGCACGCCCGCCCGGTGGAAGTTCGCGGTGATGCCGGGAGAGAGCATCAGGTTCACCCCGCCGACCACGGCCAGGTCCGACTCGCCGCCGCGCAGGCTCGCGGCCGCCTGGTGCACCGCGACCAGCGACGACGAGCACGCCGAATCGGTGGTGAGGCTCGGGCCGCGCAGGTCCAGCAGGTAGGACAGCCGGTTCGCGGCGATCGCGGCGGCCGCCCCAGTGCCGGTCCAGGCGTCGACGGTGTCGAGCTCGCCCATCGTCAGCGACCCGTACTCGGTGGACGACATCCCGACGAACACGCCGGTGCGGCTGCCGCGCAGCTCCCTCGGCGGGATGCCGGCGTGCTCCAGCGCCTGCCAGGTCACCTCCAGCAGCAGCCGCTGCTGCGGGTCCATCGCGGCGGCCTCCACCGGGGCGATGCCGAAGAACGCGGCGTCGAAACCCGCGACGTCGTCGAGGAATCCGCCGCGCGCGGGCAGATCGCGCCAGTCCTCGGCCGGGGCGAAGTCGGCCCACCTGCCCTCGGGCAGGTCCCGGATCGCCTCGTCGCCGCGGTCGAGCAGCTCCCAGAACCGCTCCGGCGAGTTCACCCCGCCCGGAAGGCGGCAGCCCAGGCCGATGACGGCGATCGGCTCGTCCCCGCGGGCGCGGGGTCGCGGGATGTCGATCTCCTCGCCGCCGGAGAGCCGTGCCGCCAGCGCGGCGATCGTCGGGTTCTGCCAGACCAGCGTCGGCGAGAGCCGCCTGCCCAGCCGCTCCCCCAGCTCGGCTGCCAGTGCCACCGCGTCCCGGGAGGACAGGCCGAACTCGTGCAGCGGCCGCTCGACGTCGACCCGGTCGAGTCCGGTGGTCTCGGCGATCCGCTCGGTCAGCCACCGCCGGATCTCGTTGTCGCCCGAGGTGTTCGGGTCGCCCATCACGCGCTCCCTCGCAGAGTTCCGGTCAGGTAGTGCTGTCGCGCCGCGGAGCGCGAGATCTTGCCGCTGGAGGTGCGGGGCACCTCGCCGGGGCCGAGCACCACCAGCTCGTGCACGGCGAGCCCGTGCCGCCCGGCGACGGCGGCGCGCACCGCCTGGCCGAGCGCGTCGAGGTCCACCTCGTGCTCGGCGAGGCGGCTGGCCCGCTCCACGGCCACCACCGCGGCCTCGCCGTCGTCGGTGGGGACGGCGAACGCGGCCGCCGAGTGCTTGCGCACGGCCGGGTGCGCCTGCTCGACGGTCTCCTCCACGTCCTGCGGGTAGTGGTTGCGGCCGTCGACGATGATCAGGTCCTTGATCCGGCCGGTCACGTACAGCTCGCCGCCGTGGATCACGCCGAGGTCGCCGGTGCGCAGCCAGTGCCCGGCCGCGTCCGGGACGAACGTGCACGCCGACTCCTGGGGCTTGCGCCAGTAGCCGTGCGCCACGTTCTCGCCGCGCACCCAGATCTCGCCGACCTGGTCCGGCGGGAGGTCCTGCTCGGTGTGCTGGTCGACGATGCGCACCAGCTGGTCCACCGGGTGCCCGGCCGAGACCAGCGTGCTCACGTCACCGTCGGCGGGTTCCGCCCGTCCGGCGGCCAGGGCTTCGCGGTCGAGCTCGACGCGGCGCGGCGGCGACCCGGCCGGGCTCGCCGAGACCAGCACCGTCGCCTCGGCCAGGCCGTAGGAGCTGCGGTGCGCCTTGCGGCGCAGGCCGCACCCGGCGAAGGCGTCGTGGAAGCGGTCGATCGCGGCCGGCTGCACGGGTTCGCTGCCGTCGATGAGGGCGCGCACGTGGTCCAGCCGCAACCGCGCCTTGTCCTCCTCGGCGACGCGCGCGGCGCAGAACGCGTAGGCGAAGTTCGGCGCGGCGGTGATCGCGCCCGGGTTCGCCGACAGGGCTTCCAGCCAGCGCACGGGTCGTTCGAGGAAGGCGACGGGGTCGATGAGCACCGACCGGGTCCCGGCGACCAGGGGCGCGGCCAGCGCCAGCATCAGCCCCATGTCGTGGAACAGCGGCAGCCAGCTCACCGTCGGGGTGCGGCCGCCGACCGCCTCGTAGGCCGACATCGCCTGCGCCGCGTTGGCGACCACGTTGCGGTGGCTGATCATCACGCCGGCGGGGGCCTTCGTCGAACCCGAGGTGTACTGCAGGTACGCGACCTCGTCGGGGTCGTGCGCCACCGGATCGCACTCGGCGTCGGGCACCTCGTCGACGGCGAGCACCTCGACGCCGACGATCCCGCGCTCGCGCAGGAAGTCCCGGACGACGCCGAGCTTGTCGGCGACGGTGAGCACGACGCTCGGCGCGCAGTCGGCGAGCACTCCGGCGAGCCGGTCGGCGTGGCCGGGCAGGTCCGGGGCGAACAGCGGCACCGCGACCAGCCCGGCGCGGCAGGCTCCGTGGAACGCCACGAGGTAGTCCGCCCGCTGCGGCACCAGGATCGCCGCCCGGTCCCCGCGCAGGGCGGACCGGCGCAGCGCGCTCGCCACCGAGCTCGCCCTGCGGTCCAGCTCGGACCAGGTCAGCGACGCGGCCAACCCCTCCGGGCTCTCGGTGAAGTCGAGGTGGGTGACCGCCAGTCGGTCCCCGCTGCGCTGCGCGCACCGCGTCAGCAGCGCGGACAGCGATTCCCCTTCGACATCGGGCAGCCACGAACCCGCGGCGTTGGACATGTCGGCGGCAGTCGCTCGCATGGTTCTCCCAACAATCGTGCGGAACGCGATTCCGGGCGCGTTCGGTCCCGGTTCCCATTCAGCGGCGGCGAAATGCGATTCCAGTGGCGGGAATTCCCGCGATTCTCAGTCGGCGGCGGATTCCGGGGTGCGCGATCGGAAGCAGCGGAAGGTCACCGCCGCCGCCAGCAGTTCCACCACCGCGGCGGTGATCAGACCGGCGGTGAACCCGGACGCCAGCGCTTCCGGAGCGGGCGCGCCCCCGGCCAGTTCGGCGTTCTGGCGGACGGTGAGCACGAGCCCGATCAGCGCGACGCCGAGCGCGCTGGACAGCTCGCGGGAGGCGGTGAGCACGCCCGAGGCGATGCCGGCGTCGCGGGTGGCGACGACCTCCAGCGAGAACGACGTGAGCGGCGTGGTGAACGCCGAGCCCGCGCCGATGAGCAGCAGGCCCGGGATGCGGGGCGGCACCTCCGGGACGTGGTTGACGACCGCGATGGCCACCAGCCCCGCGCTGACCAGGAGCAGCCCGACCAGCACGGTGTAGCGGGGTCCCCACCGCTCGACGGCGGGGGCGACCAGCGGGGTCGCGTCGACGATGGCGACGGCGACCAGCACCAGCGGCAGCCCGGCCTCGGTGGGGGTCAGCGCCAGCGACTCCTGGTGCAGCAGCGGCGTGAAGAAGAAGACGCCGCTGACCCCCAGTCCCCAGAGCAGCTGCACCGACACCCCACCGAGGAACGCCCGCTCGGCCACCAGCGCCCGGGGCAGCAGCGGGTGCGCCGAACGGCGTTCCACCAGCACGAATCCGACCAGCGCGAGCACGCCGAGCCCGGCCGGGACGACCCGGCCCGCGAGGTCCGGGGCGTGCTCGCCGGTGCCGACCAGCGCCATCAGGAACAGCAGCATCGAGGCGGTCACCAGCAGCATCCCCCGCACGTCCACCCGTCCCGGGGCGGAGCGCTCGGTGGTGACGGCGGCAGCGGGCGCCAGGGCGGCCGCGGCGACCGCGAAGGGCACGTTGCTGAAGAAGATCCAGCTCCAGTGCAGGTGCTCGCTGAGCAGGCCGCCGGTGGCGGGGCCGACCGCGATCGCCACGGCCAGCGCCGCGGTCCAGATGCCCGCCCCGATCGCCCGTCCCCGGACGTCGAGGTTGGTGCGCAGCAGGCTCAGCGTCGCCGGGACCAGGACGGCGGCGGCGCAGCCCTGCACCACCCGGGCCGCGATGAGCGTGGCCGCGTCGCGGGCGAAACCCCCTGCCAGCGCGGCGGTTCCGAACACGAGCAGGCCCAGCAGCAGCGCGCGGCGCTGTCCCCACCGGTCCACCAGGTTGCCCGCGACCAGCAGCAGTCCGGCGAAGGGCAGGATGTAGCCGAGGCTGATCCACTGCAGCTCGGTGAGCCCCAGCGCCAGCTCGCGGCCGATCGAGGGAACCGCCGCGGCGACGATGTTGTTGTCCAGCGTCGTGACGAACGCGACCAGGGCGATGATCACCAGGGTCGGCAGGGCCGCGCCTCGGGGCTGCGCGACGCCGACCGGGCCGGTGATCCTTCCGGGCAGCACGCTCATCCCCCCTCGTTCTCGTGCTCGGCCAGCGCCGCCTCGTCCTCGGCGCCGAACTGGTCCTCCAGGCGGTCCGGGCTGTAGTCGACGTCGATGGCGGCGAGTTCCGCGCCGCGCGCGGCCTCGATCGAGCTGAGCCTGCGCGCGGCCCGGTCGGTGGCGTAGCCGAACACATCGCCCAGGTCGAAGCCGAACGGGTCGTCGTCGAGCTGGTCCAGCGAGTGCTGGATCTGGGTCATGACGTGCGGCAGCAGCGCGTCCATCTGGTCCTGCACGACCGCCCAGTTCGCGTCGTCTGCGGCCACGTGGCGCCGGCAGGTGAAGGTGCCCCAGGCCATGTGCCTGCGCTCGTCGTCGCCGATGCGGCGGATGAGCTGCTGCATCCCGGGCAGGATCCCGGCGTGCTTGCAGGCCTTGTTCCACACGAAGTAGCCGGTCAGCGCCAGCACCCCTTCGACGATGTGGTTGTAGGTCACCGACGCGCGGATCTGGTTCTCCGGGCTCGGGTCGTCGTGCAGCCGGCACAGGGCGGTGGGCAGCGCGTCGTAGAAGATGGCGCGGTAGCCGGGGTTGTCGGCGACGTGGTGGTGCAGGTCGTCGGTGAGCCCGACCGCGTCCAGCCACAGCCGGAACACCTGGGCGTGCTTGGCCTCCTCGAAGCAGAACTGGGTCAGGTACATCTCGTCGGCGATGCGCCCCTCGGCGCGCATCGCGGCGAGGAACGGCTGGATCTCCTGGGCCACGGCCTCCTCGCCGCCGAGGAACTGGGCGCAGAGCATGGTCCCGGCGAAGCGCTGCTGCTCGTCGAGCGACGCCCAGTCCTCGGCGTCCTGGCTGAAGTCGAGCTCGGCGGGGTTCCAGAACCGCGCGTTGCCCTTGTCGAACAGCCGCAGCGGCAGCGAATCCCAGTTCAGCCCGCCCTCGCGCAGCGAGTGGAAGCCCTCGCGCGGACGAGCGTCGATCACGTGTCCGGTCATCGTGCTGACTCCTCTCCACGTCGTACCGGTACGTCCACGCGGGACGGATCGGCCTCCGGCGAGGTGAGCACCACCTGTCCCCCGCCGGAGTTCCAGTCGATGAACAGCGGGTCCGCGGTGTCGATCACCAGCGCCAGCCTGCCGTCGGCGGGGATGTCGTAGGCCGTCGGCGAGAACCGCAGGTCCACCGGCATCTCCGCGCCGGGGATCGCGTCGGTCCAGCTCAGCGGCAGGTAGTTGATCAGCCGCCCGGTGCCGGTGGAGTCCACGTCGTAGAGGTAGGCGACGATCGTGCCCGTCTCCCCGGGCGGGATCACCGTCAGGTGGAGGTGGACGGAGCCGCGCACCCGGAGCCCGTCCGGGAACTCCGGGCTGGTCCACACCGCGCCGTGCTCCCGGTCGATCCCGGGCAGCCACGCCCTCGGCGGTTCACCCGTGAGAGCTTCGAAGCTGTAGGTCGCCAGCGGAACACCACCGGTGGCGATCGTGTCGCGGCTCGCGTCGATCTCGACCCGCCAGCCGGGCCGGGGCGCGTCGCCGATCACCCCGTCGTCCGGCCCGGGACCCAGGAACAGGTGCTGCGGCTCGCCTTCGGCGGCTCGCCAGTCCGGGTAGGTCTCGGGGTCGTGGGTGCCCGGCCGGGCCCGCAGCACGACCGGGTCCTCGCCGAGGATCGAGGTGTCGGTGCCCGCGACGGTGGCGTCGAACCAGCGCAGCGCGGTGTCCCACGTCTCGCTGGGAAGTCCCAGCAGGCCACCGGATTCGGCCGAGGCGTGCTCGCCGGGGATGAGGTCGATGCGCTTGGGGCCGGTGTAGTCCTCGTAGAGCTCGACCATCTGGTCCGGCGGGAACACCGTCTCGCTCCAGGTGTGCCCGATGAGCAGCGCGGGCCGGTTCTCGTTGAGCCGGTCGAGGTACCGGCTGGGCGAGCGGACCCGCGCCCACTCGTTGATGACCTCCCGGTCCACCGGGTCCGGTGTGGGGTCGAAGTAGGTGCGCAGCATCCAGTCGGTCTCCGGGCTGAGCCTGCCGTGGCCCCACCCGGAGGTGTAGAGCACCAGGGCGACGAGCCCGCGCCGGGTCTGGTTGCCGTACAGCGAGTGCACCAGGTCGAACCAGCCGCTCAGCGACACCACCGAGCGGATCCGGTTGTCGAAAGCGGCTGCGATCACCCCGATCCCGGCCCCGTAGGACACCCCGGCGACGCCGATCCGCTCGGGATCGGTGGCGGTGTTGGCGGTGGTCCAGTCGAGCACCGTCGTCACGTCGGCGACGTCCTTCGGCCCGGCGGTGTCGACCTCACCCCCGGATTCGCCGAAACCCCGTGCGCCGTAGGCGACCACGACGTAGCCGCGGGCCGCGAGGTCGCGCGCCGGCATCACGTTCTGGGTGCACCCGCCGCCCCACGCGCTGATCAGCACGGCGGCCGGGTGCGGGCCCGGGGTCCTCGGCTCCATCACCATCGCCTTGAGCTTCACGCCGTCGGCGGCGGTGATGTCGACGAAGCGCGTGGTGAAGCCCGTTTCCGCGTGCGCGGCGGGTGCGGCCGCCGCCAAGCAGGCCAGCGCCGACATCGAGACAAACGTCCTGCGGCTGTGCATTGCGTCCGCCTTTCGTTGTTCGCCATTCGCGACTCCCGGCGACGGGGCGGAACCATAAGCACGGGATTCCGCGCCGGGCAAGGACTCGAATTTCCTTTCCAGGCACGGTGACAACGCGTCTTCTCGTTTTTGTCATGCGCCCTACAACTAATCGGTCAAGGACACGACGAAGCGGCGAGTTCGGCTAATCTCCGCCCATCGCACCAGGTCTCACAACGGAGGTGGGCTCGTGCCCGAATTCGCACATCGCACCAGATTCGTGGCGCTGGTGGTGGCGGCGCTCGGCGTCACCGCAGCCACGGCGCCCGTCGCCGTCGGCGAGCGCCCTGCCGGCGTGGTCACCGCGCAGCAGCAGCCGGGTCCGTTCGACGATTCCTTCTACGTGCCACCGCGAACGCTGCCCGAGGGCGAGCCGGGCGACGTCATCCGGTGGCGCCCGGCCTTACCCGCGCTCAACGCGGCCAACGCCGACGCGTGGCAGGTCATGTACCTGTCGACGAACGCGCTCGGCGAACGCAGCGCCGTCACCGCAACGGTTCTCGTGCCCAGGGGCGCCGATCCGGCGAAGGCCCCGGTCGTCGGCTACGCGCCCGGCACGCAGGGACCGGCGTTCAAGTGCACGGCGTCGAAGGCGATCGAGCGCGGCACGCTCTACGACCAGCCCGCCGTCAACGACCTGATCAGCCGGGGCTACGCGGTCGCGGTCACCGACTACGAGGGCTACTCGCCCGAGACCACCCCGACCTACATCACCGGGCGCTCGGAGGGACCGGCGCTGATCGACGCGGTCCGCGCGGCGCAGCGCTTCCCGCAGGCGAAGCTCTCGCCGGACGCGAAGGTCGCGTTCCAGGGCTACTCGCAGGGCGGCGGCGCGGCGATGTGGGCCGGTGAGCAGCAACCGGACTACGCGCCCGAGCTCGACCTGGTCGGTGTCGCGGGCGGCGGCGTTCCCGCCGACCTCAACGAGGTCGCCGCAGGGCTCAACGGCTACGTCGGCTTCGGCTTCCTGGCCTTCGCCGCGGTGGGTCTGGACGCGGCCTACCCGGAGCTGGACCTCGACTCCTACCTCAACGACACCGGCAGGCAGGCCATCGCCGAGGCCAAGCAGCAGGACTGCGTCGTCGAGCTGCTGGCGAAGTACCCGGGCAAGAAGATCAGCGACTACACCGACCGCGACCCGCTGCCCACCCCGCAGTGGCAGGCCCGCATCGAGGAGAACGAGCTGGGCACCAGGCCGATCCGGGTCCCGGTGTTCCAGTACCACGGCACCGTGGACGAGATCGTCAACACGCCGCAGGCCGAGGCGCTGCACCGCCGCTACTGCGACCAGGGCGTCCCGGTGACCTGGAAGACCTACCCGGTCGACCACCTCGCCGGCATCTTCGCGGGCAACGCCGACGCGGGCCGGTTCCTCGCCGACCGCTTCGAGGGCAAACCGGCCGAACCGAACTGCTGATCGCGGCCGCGCCGCCCCGGTTCGCCCGGGGCGGCGCGCCTATCCTGAGCGGATGGCCGGGAACGACGACTCCACCTCGATGAGCGCGCGGGCGAGGGAAGCCGTGCGCGAGCGCATCATCGACCGCCGCTACCCGCAGGGAGTTCGGCTCGTCGAGCGCGAGGTGGCCGAGGAGCTGGGCATGTCGCGGGTGCCCGTCCGCGAGGCGCTGCGGTCGCTGGTCGCCGACGGGCTGCTGGAGCTGCTGCCGAACAGCGGCGTGCGGGTCCGCACGATCACCCGCGACGACGTGCACCACCTCTACGAGGTGTGGGAACCGCTGGCCGTGCAGGCGTCCCGGCTGGCAGCGCGCGCCACCGCCGACGACCCCGAGCGGGCGGCGGACCTGGAGCAGGCCCTGGACGACGCCGAGCGCGCGGCCGCGGCCGGTGCGGGCGCCCGCGAGGTGACCGCGCACGCCGCGTTCCACGAGCGCGTCGTGGATCTGGCGGGCAACCCGCTGCTCACCCGCACGATGGAGCAGCTCAACGGGCTGCTGCGGCTGCTGTTCGGGATGCGGGAGGAACCCGCGCACATGCGGGCTCAGCACGCGGAGATGTTCCGGCGGATCGCGGCGGGCGACGAGGAGGCCGCGGCCGCCGCGACCCTCCTGCACGTGCGCGACAGCAGGTCGCTGGCCCTGCGCTCCCTCTTCGGGGACGACTGACGAGCGGTATACCAAGCGGCAGATCCAGCCGGCTCAGCCGCGACCGTTTTGGGATGCCAACGGCATTTTCCGGAGCGGGATTGCAGCGTCGACGTGCTTTGGTATACAAACACGTCGTCCTACCTCCCTGCTTCCGAAGGAGCCCGCATGTGCCTCGACCACGTGCCACCGCCGTCGAACCAGCTGAGCCGCCGAGGCGTGCTCGCGGGTGCGGCGATGCTCGCCGGCGTGGGCGGCGCGGCTCTCGCGACCCCGGCCGCGGCAGCGCAGCGCCCGGGCCCCTCGCGCGGCGGTGACCTGGTCCTCCGAGGCGGCACGCTGCTCGACCCGCAGACCGGGGAGGTCACCGAGAACGCGACCGTCGTCATCACCGGCGGCGCGGTCCGCGCGGCCGGGGCCGACGTCCGGGTTCCCGAGGGCGCGCAGGTGCTCGACGTGCCCGGCAAGTGGGTCCTGCCGGGCCTGGTCGACGCGCACATGCACCTGACCACCCTCGACGAGGCCGGTGCCGCGCTGCGCGCCGGAGTCACGACGGTCCGCAGCGGCTCGACCAGCTTCTACCAGGACATCGCCCTCCGGGAGCTCGCCGAGCAGGCGCCCGAGCTCACCCCGCGCCTGAAGGCGGCGGGCGTGTTCGTCACCCCGGATCTCGCCGAGACCGTCCTGGCCGATCCGGACCTCGCGCCGCTGGCCCGCCTGCACGACGGGGTGCGCTCGCCCGAGGCGCTCCGCAAGGTCGTCGAGGTCAACCTCCGGCGGGGCGCCGACGTGATCAAGACCCGGGTCAACGAGCGCGCGGGCAAGCCCGACCAGGACCCGCTCACCCAGGTCTACTCCCACGAGCAGCTGGCCGAGATCGTCGCCGCAGCCCGGCGCGGCGGCAGGGGCGTGCTCTGCCACAGCTACAGCGAGCAGGGCTGCCACGACGCCGTCACGGCCGGGATCCGCTCGCTGGAGCACGGCGTGTTCGTCGGCGAGCGCACCCTGCACGAGATGCGCAGGCGCGACACGTACTTCACGCCGACGCTGACCGCGATCGCCGGGATGATCGACTCCCCCGACCCCGTGCTCGCCGAGCGAGGCCGCACCTACCTGCCGGTCCTCGAGCAGGCGGTGCTCGCGGCCCACGCGACCGGGGTGCCGCTCGCCGCCGGCACGGACTCCTCGGGCGGGACCGTCGACCCCGTCGGCCGCGAGGTCGAGCTGATGCGCGAAGCCGGGCTGCCCGCGCTCGACGCGATCCGCACCGCCACGACCGCCAAGCCCGCCTGCTCGGCCTGGAGAAGCAGGTCGGCCGCCTCCGCCCCGGCTACGCCGGTGACGCGATCGTCCTCGACGCCGACCCGCTCGCCGACGTGTCCGCGCTGAAGACGCCGTCGCTCGTCGTGCGCACGGGCGTGGCGATCTGACGCCGGAACGGAGGAACCCGATGCACTCCCTCGTCGTCCGCAACGTCCGCCCCTCCGACGCGGACTCGCCCACGGACCTCGCCGTCGTCGACGGCCGGTTCACCGACGGCCCCGTTCCCGCCGATGCCGAGGTCGTCGACGCCGACGGCCGGATCGCGCTCCCGGCGCTGGTCAACGCCCACATCCACCCCGACAAGACCACCTGGGGCGGGCCGTGGGTGTCGCGCAGGCCCGCCGAGGGCATCGCCGACCACTGCGAGCAGGACGCGGAGCTCTTCCGCAGCCAGCCCCGCGCGGTCGCCGAGCGGTCCCTCGGCCTGATGACCCACGCCGTCGCACGAGGCACCCGCGCGATGCGGGCGCACGCCGACGTGGCACCGGCCTACGACCTGGCCTGCCTCGACGGCGTCGCGCAGGCCCGCGACCGGCTGCGGCACGCGCTCGACGTCGAGATCGTGGCGTTCCCCCAGCACGGCGTCCTGCGCGCTCCCGGCACCCGGGAACTGCTGGAGGAAGCCGCGCGCACGGGTGCGATCGACATGGTCGGCGGCATCGACCCGGTCGGCTTCGACCACGCCCTCGACGAGCAGCTGGACCTCGTCTTCGACCTCGCCGATCGGCACGCGGTGGGCGTCGACCTGCACCTGCACGATCGCGGGGAGGCCGGGACGACGACGCTGCGCGCCGTCATCGACCGCACCCGCGCACTGGCGTTGCGGGGCAAGGTCACCGTCAGCCACGTCTTCGGCCTGCCCGGGCTCCCGGACCGCGAGTTCGACGAGATCGCCTCCGCGATGGGCGATCTCGACATCTCGCTGACGACGGTGGCGCCCTCCAAGACGCGGGTGCTGCCGGTCGCCCGGCTGCGCGAGCACGGCGTGCGGGTGGGCCTGGGCACCGACGGGGTCCGCGACGCGTGGAGCCCGTTCGGCGACGCCGACATGCTCCACCGGGTCCACCAGCTGGGCTGGATCACCGGCGCCCGCACCGACGAGGAGCTGGCCGACTGCTACCGCGTGGCGGCCGACGACAGCGCGGACGTCATGAACCTGCCCCGCGTCGACTTCACACCGGGTTCGCCGGCCGATTTCCTGCTGGTGCGCGGCGAATGCCTCCCGCAGATCGTGGTGGACACGCCTCGTCCGGACGTGGTCGTGCACGCCGGCCGCGTCGTGGCCCGCGACGGCGAGGTGCGCTGAATCAGCCCGCGTCGCCGAGGACGTCGTTGATGCCGTCCCCGGATCGCCACTCGCGCAGGAGCCGCTGGAACGCGGCCGGCCCCGCGGCGAAGGTGATCCGGGGGCGAGCCGATCCCTCGTTGTTGTAGTAGCCGGGGGTGCACTCGGCGTCGAACCAGGCTCGATCCGGGGAGGACGCCGTGATCGTCTCCACCCATTCGATCTCGGCGTCAGCGGTGGGTTCCACCGTCTTCACGCCGCGCCTGCGGGCTTCGGCGACGACCTCGGCGACGTGGATCGCCTGCTCGTCGAGGACGTGCGCGTAGTTCACCGACGGCGCGTTCTGCAGCGGCCCCAGGTGGAACAGGTTCGGGAACCCGTTGCTGGTGAACCCGTGCAGCGTGCGGACGCCGCGGTCGCGCCAGACGTCGAGCAGCCGCGTGCCGTCGCGGCCGTGAACCGGCAGCCGGCCGGTCATGACGTCGGACTTGCCGACCTCGAAGCCGGTCGCGAAGATCACGCAGTCCACTTCGTACTCCCGGCCGCCGACGACCAGGCCGGTCTCGGTGAACCGTTCCACGCCACCGGAATCGGCGGTGTCGACGAGGGTGACGGTGTCCCGGTTGAACGCCGTCAGGTACTCGTCGCTGAAGGTGGGCCGCTTGCAGCCGTAGCGGTACCAGGGCTTGAGCAGCTCGGCGGTGGCCGGATCGTCCACGACCTGCTCGACGCGAGCGCGCAGCCGGTTCATCTTGGCGAAGTCCAGCAGCTCCTCGGCCCGCTCCCACTCGTCGGCGTCCCGGTCGGCGCGGGCGTCGGTCGAGATGATCTTGCCGAGCACGGGGGCACTGGCCGTCCACGCGTCGTCGACCAGGTCGTCCTCCACCGGCTGCCCGGTCACCGCGGCCTGGAAGTTCTCCCGCCGCCGCGCGTGCCAGCCGGGCTGCAGCGAGGCGGCCCACTCCGGATCGGTCGGGCGGTTGTCGCGGACGTCCACGGAGGACGGCGTGCGCTGGAACACCAGGAGTTCCCGGGCATCTCGCGCGACGTGCGGCACGACCTGGATCGCCGTGGCCCCGGTGCCGATGATCGCGACCCGCTTGTCGGCCAGCCCGGTCAGACCGCCGTCCGGTCCTCCCCCGGTGTAGCCGTAGTCCCACCGGCCGGTGTGAACGTGTGCCCCCGGAAGGTCTCGATCCCGGGAATCCCGGGCAGTTTCGGGTGGTCCAGGGTGCCGTTGGAGACCACCACGTAGGTCGCCCGCATCGCGTCGCCGCGGTCGGTGCGCACGACCCACTCGCCGTCGTCCCAGCGGAGCTCGGTGACGCCGGTCTGGAAGCAGGCGTCGCGGTAGAGGTCGAAGGTGCGCCCGATCGCCCTCGCGTGCTGCCGGATCTCCTCGCCCGGCGAGTACTTCCACCGCGGCACGTACCCGACCTCCTCCAGCAGCGGGAGGTACACGTAGGACTCGATGTCGCAGTGGATGCCCGGGTAGCGGTTCCAGTACCAGGTACCGCCGAAATCGCCGCCCTTCTCGACGATCCGGATCCGCTCGACTCCGCGCTGGCGCAGCCGCGCCGCCGCGCACAGGCCGCCGAACCCGCCGCCGAGCACGATCGCGTCGACCCGGTCGTCGAGCGGTTCCCGGGTGATCTCCTCCGCGTACGGGTCCTCGGCGTAGTAGCCGAAGCCGCCCTCCGCCCGCCGGTACTGCGCGGCGCCGTCGGGCCGGACGCGGCGCTCGCGCTCCGCGCGGTAGCGCTCGCGCAGCTCGGCGACCTCGGCGTCGGAGAACTCGGGGATCGGAGGAGTCGACATCGCGGCCTTTCTCGCTGCGCGCCCACCCCGGGGCAGCGCGTCGCCTTGGATTTAAGTCATGTGACTTAGTCCAAGTTAGCACGTCGCGCAGCGGCCCCGGCTCCAGACCCGACGAACCGGGCGCGCGTCAGCGGCGTTCGCGCAGGCCGTGGGCGCGCCGGGTCAGCCAGTGGTTCAGCCCCAGCAGGCCGAAAGCGCACACGGCCAGACCGAACTGGCACCACTCCATCATGGGAACCTCCCGTTCTCCTGATCGGGCAGCGGGATTCGCTCTAGGGCGTACTCCCGGGCGATCCGCAGCAGCATCTCCTTCTCCACGCGCAGCAACCGGTTCTCCTTGCGCAACCGGTCGAGTTCACCGCGCTCGGACTCCGACAGCCCGCCCGTCATCGCAGGGGGTTGAAAGGCAGCAGCGCCGAGGGGCGCTCGCCGGTGACGATCTGCTCGGACAGCAACCGCCCGGTGATCGGCCCGAGCGTGAGCCCCCACATGCCGTGACCTCCGGCGACGTGCACGCCCGGCATCGCCGAGGCACCGATCAGCGGCAGCCCGTCGACCGTGACCGGCCGGGGCCCGACCCACTCGTCGCGCCGGTTCTCCCAGTCGACGCCGCGCAGCATCGAGCTCGCCGAGCGCACGATCGCCTCGATCCGCGCGCGGTCCAGCGCGGCGTCCGGGGGGCGGAACTCCATCGTGCCCGCCACCCGCAGCGCCCCCTGGTAGGGAGTGCAGGCCACGCGCGCGGCGGGCAGGTAGATCGGGCACGGCACGGCTTCCTCGGTCGGGACCGTGAACGAGTACCCGCGCCCCGCGCGGACGTCCCGCCGCACGCCGACCGAGGCCGCGAGCTCCGGCAGCCACGCCCCGGTGGCCAGCACGACGACCGACCCCGAGACCTGGTCGCCCCGGTCGGAGCGCACCAGCACCCGGCCGCCGTCGCGGACCACGTCCCGGGCGGTGAACCCGGTGTGGATCTTCCCGCCGCGCTCCTCCACGGCCGCCGCCAGCGCGCGGGTGAACTCGCCGGGGTCGACGTGGCGCTGGTCCTCGATGCGCAGCACCGTGCGCACCCGGGACGACAGCTGCGGCACCTCGCTGCGGTCGGATTCCAGGTACCGGGTCCCCTGGCCGGTGCGTTCGAACTCGTCGCGCAGCCCGCCGGACTGGGCGGGGTCCTCGAACGCCGCCACGACCGGGGCTTCCCGTGTCCGGACGTCCACGCCGCCCCGGGCCAGCTCGTCGAAGGCGTCCAGGCAGTCGGCGTTGAGCCGGACCAGCGCCCGCATCGACCGCTGCCACCGACCGCGCGTGCACCGGCGCGCGAAACCCACCAGGAACCGCCACAGCCCGGGGTCGACGGTCTTGGGCACGAACAGCGGCGCGGCGGGGTCGAACAGCGAGCGCAGGCCGTAGCGCAGCACCTCCGGTTCGGGCAGCGGGACGCAGAACGCCGGGGCCAGGTAGCCCGCGTTGCCCCACGACGCCCCGGCCGCGACCCCGCGCCGGTCCACCACCGTCACCTCGACGCCGCGTTCCTGCAGGAACCAGGCCGTCGACAGCCCGACCACGCCCGCACCCACCACCACGGCCGTGCGCGGCGCGCCCGCTGCAGCACCCATGCTCACTCCTGTTCGTCGCCTCGAAGCATGCGCGACGACGACGCCCGGAGCGCTGTGGATTCGGCACAACCGAGTCGAACACGGTTGTGCCGAACCCACTACGGCTCGGCGGCCAGGGCGATGATCAGCGCGAGCCGGGTGTCCGGTTCGTCGAGGTCCAGCGCACCGACCTCGGCGACCTTGCGCATCCGGTTGCGGACGGTGTTGGGGTGGATCTCCAGGCGCGCGGCGGCGGCGCCGAGGTCTCCCTGCACCTCCAGCCAGGCCCGCAGCGTCGCGACCAGCCTGCTGCCTTGCTCCCGGTCGTGCTCCCGCAGCCGCGCCACCGGACCGCGCTCGGGTGCGCGGCCGCTCGCGGCGACGTGCTGGAGGCGGCGCAGCAGGATCTCGTGCCAGGACTCGTCGTAGACGACCGCCGCCGAGCCGGCCGGTTTCGCGGCGTGCACCGCCAGGCTCTCGTCGGCCTCGCGGCGGCTGTCGACGAGCCCGTCGGGCCCGGCCGGGCCGCCGATCCCGGCGAAGACCTCGACCCCGCCGGGCATCTCGCGCGCCAGCGAGCGCACCCACTCGCGCGCCGCGTCACCGTCGTCGTGCGGCAGGATCGTGTAGACGGTGTTGGCGAACAGGGCGCTGCGTCCCGGCCGCGACCAGCCGAAACCCACCGTGGCCAGTTCGAAGACCAGCAGCGCCGCCGAGTCGTGCTCGCCCCGGTTGTGCGCCTGCACGGCCACCACGCGGAACGTCTCGCCGCGGAAACCGAGGCGGCTCACCGCGGTCGCGACGTCGGGGTGGCCCTCGACCAGGCCGATCACCAGGTCCGATTCGACCTGCCGCTCCAGGTCGGCGCTCGCGCGGGTGCGCAGCAGGTGCGCCGCCGCCGTGCGGGACGCCTGCACCAGCGCGGCCTCCCGCTCGGCGTCCAGCGGCGCGGAGGTGCCCACCCAGATCGACCCGAGCAGCGCCTTGCCCGCCCGCACCGCCACCACGGCCCGGCCCTGGCGGGCGCCGGCGGGCTCGACGAACAGCGGCTCGTCGGAGGCCGCGAGGTGCCGGAACACGCCGCGCTCGACGAGTTCCCGGCGGATGCCCTCCGGCACGCGCCTGCCCAGAATCGTCTCCAGCCGGGCCTGATCGGCGCTCTCCTGGCGCTGCGAGTAGGCGAGCACGCCGGAGCGGTGGTCCTCGATGGTGACCGGGCCGCCCACCGACTCGGCCAGGGCGTCGGCCAGCGCGAACAGGTCCGTGGGCCCGCGCCCGGCCTCGGTCTCGCGCCCCTCCAGCACGAGCCCGTAGATCACCCCGGCGAGCTGGCCCCACGACACGGCGGGGTCGACCAGCAGCACCGCGACCTCCCGCTCCCGGGCGAGCTCCAGGGCCTCGGCGTCGAGCTCGTCGAGCCGGAACACGACGACGACCGCGCGGGTGCGGGCCAGCAGCCCGGCGGCGTCGCGCCGGTCGAGGCCGACCGCGAGCAGCACCTCGTCGCCGCTCGGCACCTGCTCGCCGGGGTCGTGCAGCGCGACCGCGCGCAGCTCGGTCGACCGGCTGCGCGGCGCGCACACCAGCCGCGCCCCGTAGCCGCCGAGGACGTTGATCAGTCGGTCCAGCTTGACCATGCCGACATCGTCGACCAGACCTCCCGAGGGCCGCGCAGCAGGGGCCACGCGAACGGAGTACCGGTCGGTCCCGGCTGGACAACTTGCACAGCTCGATCTCGGACGCGGCAGGCAGAGCGAACAACCTGAGCAGTCGAGAACGGCACTGTTGCACGAGGCAACTCCTGATGCGCACGCTTCCGCTCATGGACGACGCAGAGTTCCGCGAGCTCTTCCGCCTCATGCTGGTGACGCGGCGCCTCGACGAGGAGGCCATCGCGTTGCAACGCCAGGGCGTGCTGCCCGCCTACGCCCCCGTTCGAGGTCAGGAGGCCGCGCAGGTCGGCAGCGCGGCGGCCCTGGACCTCTCCCGCGACTTCGCCTTCCCCACCTACCGCGAGCTGGGCGCGGCGGTGGCGATGGGCGTCGACCCCGTCGCCTACCTGGCGATGCACCTCAACATCTGGCACGGCGGCCTCTACGACGCGAGCACCTCCCGCCTGTCACCGCCGAACGCCGTGGTCGGCGGTCCCGTGCTGCACGCCGTCGGCTGGGCGATGGGCGCGCAGCTGGACGGCACCGGCGGCGCCGCGCTGACCTACTTCGGCGACGGCGCCAGTTCGCAGGGCGACATCCACGAGGCCATGAACTTCGCCGGGGTGTACCGGCTCCCGGTGGTGTTCTTCTGCCAGAACAACGGCTGGGCGATCTCGCTGCCCACCGCCCGGCAGGTCGCGGGCGGCTCGGTGGCGGCCCGCGCCGCCGGGTACGGCTTCGAGGGCGTGCGGGTCGACGGCAACGACGTCACCGCGGTGTTCGAGGCGACCCGGCAGGCGCTCGACCACGCCCGCTCCGGCGGCGGCCCGACGATCGTCGAGGCGATGACCTACCGCCTCGGCCCGCACTCCACATCGGACGATCCCTCCCGCTACCGCAGCGCCGAGGAGGAGCGCGCCCGCGCCGAGCACGACCCGATCACCACCGGGATGGCGGCGCTGACCGCCGAGGACGTCGCCGACGCCGAGGAGCACGCGGCGAGCGTCGTCACCCGCACCACCGAGGGGCTGCGCGCGCTGAAAACCCCTCCGGGGGACGACATGTTCCGCTTCGTCCACCGGGAACCGACCGCCGCTCTGCTCGCCCAGCACCGCGCTTGGAAGGAGTCGCAGGATGCCTGAGCTGTCGCTGCAGCAAGCGCTCAACACCGCGCTGCGCCACGCGTGCGAGGACGACGACCGGGTGCTGATCTTCGGCGAGGACGTGGGAGAGCTCGGCGGCGTGTTCCGGGTGACCGACGGCCTGCAGGACAAGTTCGGCGCGCAGCGGGTCTTCGACACGCCGCTGGCCGAGTCGGCGATCATGGGCCTGTCGGTGGGCCTGGCGATGGCCGGGTGGCGGCCGGTGCCGGAGATCCAGTTCGACGGGTTCAGCTATCCCGCGATCGACCAGATCGTCAACCAGGTCGCCCGGATGCACTACCGCAGTCGCGGTTCGCTGGGGATGCCGATCACGTTGCGGCTGCCCAGCTTCGGCGGCATCCGGGCGCCGGAGCACCACGGCGAGAGCCTGGAGTCGCTGTTCGCGCACGTGCCGGGCCTCAAGGTCGTCGCCCCGTCGGGGCCGTCGGAGGGCTACCACCTGCTGCGGCAGGCGATCGCCGATCCGGACCCGGTGGTGTTCATGGAACCCAAGTCCCGCTACTGGCAGCGGGAGGACTTCGACCCGGCCGAGCCCGTCGAGCCGCCGCCGATCGGCAGCAGCCGCGTCGTGCGGCGGGGCAGGCACGCGACGCTGGTGGCCTGGGGCGCGATGGTGGCGCGCTGCCGGCAGGTCGCCGAGCTGGCCGCCGAGGACGGCGTCGAGCTGGAGGTGCTGGACCTGCGCTGGCTCAAGCCGATCGACGCCGACGGGCTCGCCGAGTCGGTGTCGCGCACCCGCCGCGCCGTCGTCGTCCACGAAGCGCCGCTGACCGCCGGGCTCGGCGGGGAGGTGTCGTCGCTGATCACCGAGCGCTGCTTCGGCGACCTGCGCGCGCCCGTGCAGCGGGTGGCCGGCTTCGACGTGCCCTACCCGTCGGGGGCGCTGGAGGACGAGTACCTGCCCAGCGTCGACCGGATCCTGACCGCAGTGCAGACCGCATTGGAGTACCGACGTGGCTGAGGTGACCTTCCCGCTGCCGGATCTCGGCGAGGGCCTGATCAGCGCCCGGATCCTGGAATGGCTCGTCGCCGAGGGCGACTGGGTGGAGCGCAACGCGCCGCTGGTGGAGCTGGAGACCACCAAGTCGGCGGTGGAGATCCCGTCTCCGCAGACCGGCCGCGTGTCGCGGCTGCACGTCGGCGAGGACGAGGAGCTCGAAGTCGGCGCGCCGCTGGTGACGTTCACCGTCGCCGACCAGGCCGGCATCGTCGGCACGGTCCCCGAGGAGCGCGCGCCGCAGCGCCGCGTCCGCCTGACCCCGCCGGAGGACTGACCGATGGCGTTCACCGAACGCGACGGCGTCAAGCTCTGGTACGACGCCGTCCTCCCGGTGGAAGGCGTCCCCGGCACGAGCCCGGTGCTGCTCCTGCACGGTTTCGCCTCCGACGCGGAGCTCACGTGGGAGCGCACCGGCTGGCTCCGCGCCGTCGCCGACCGGGGTCACGTCGTCACCGACCTCCGGGGCCACGGCCGCAGCGACCGCCCCGACACCGGCTACACCCCGGAGGACCTCGCCCGGGACGTCCTGGCGGTCCTCGACGCGGCCGAGGTGCGGCAGGCCGACGTGGTCGCCTACTCGATGGGCGGCCTCGTGGCCTGGACCCTCGCCGCCCTGGCACCCGACCGAGTCCGCGCGATGGCCCTCGGCGGCCTCGACGGCCGGCCCGTCGACCGCACCACGATGCTGGAAGTCCAACGAGCCCTCACCGCCGAAGACCTCACCCCCTGCATCGACGCCGTGGCAGGCCACCACCTCACCCCACCAACCCCGGCCCCGGTCCTCTTCGCCTCCGGAGACCAGGACGAAATAGCCCCGGAATCCCGGGCTTTCGCCGAATCCCTGGACGCCCCGCACATCTCCCTGGGCCGCCGGAACCACCTCAACGCAGTCTCCAGCCGCACCTTCAAAACCGCCGCGCTCGACTTCTTCAACACCGGAGCCGTCGGCGGGTGACCGTGTCAACGGTCGTTGGCAGGGGACAGTTTTAGCCATAATTGACCGGACAAAACGGATGTTGATCATTGGTGATTATGGCTAAAACTGCCTCAGGTGAGGCGCTCCTCCAGCCAGGTGGTGTGCACGGGCCCCGCCATGAGCTCCGGGTCCTCCGTGAGGCGGCGGTGGAGGCCCGCCGTGCTCGCCACGCCCTCGACGTGGAACTCCGCGAGAGCCTGGCGCGCCCGGGCGTAGGCCTGGTCGCGGTCCTCGCCCCAGCAGACGAGCTTGGCGATCAGCGAGTCGTAGAACGGGCTGATCCGGTCCCCCTGCGTGATGCCGGTGTCGACCCGCACGCCGGGACCGCCCGGCAGCCGCAGCGCCTCGATCCCGCCCGGAGTCGGGGCGAAGTCGCGCTCCGGGTCCTCGGCGTTGATCCGGAACTCGACCGCCGCACCCCGGCGCTCGATCGAGCCCTGATCCACCGAGAGCGGCGCGCCGCCGGCGATGCGCAGCTGCTCGGCGACGACGTCGACGCCGGTGATCATCTCGGTGATCGGGTGCTCGACCTGGACCCGCGCGTTCATCTCGATGAAGTAGAACTCCCCCGAGCCGTCCACCAGGAACTCCACCGTCCCGGCACCCCGGTAGCCGACGTGCTCGGCCAGCCGCACCGCCGCCGTCGTGATCGCCTGCCGGGTCTCCTCCCGCAGCCCGGGCGCCGGGGCCTCCTCGATGAGCTTCTGCCTGCGCCGCTGCACCGAGCAGTCCCGCTCGAAGAGGTGCACCACGCCGCCGTGGTCGTCGGCGAGGACCTGCACCTCCACGTGCCGGGCCCGCGGGACGGCCTTCTCCAGGTAGATCGCGGGGTCGCCGAACGCCGAACGCGCCTCGGCCTGAGCCGCGGGCAGCGCGTCCCGCAGCTCCTCGATCGAGCCGACCGGCCGGATGCCCCGACCGCCCCCGCCCGCGGCGGCCTTGAGCAGCAGCGGGAATCCGATCTCGTCGGCCAGCCGCGCCACGTCCTCGGGCTCGGCGATCGGGTCGGTGCCGGGCACCACCGGCACCCCGGCGGCGACGGCGGCGCTGCGCGCGGCGGCCTTGTCGCCCATCCGCTCCAGCACCGACGGGCGCGGGCCGATGAACACCAGCCCCGCCTCCTCGATCGACCGCGCGAAACCGCCGTTCTCGGACAGGAACCCGTAGCCCGGGTGCACGGCGTCGGCGTCGGTCGTGCGCGCGGCCTTGAGCAGCGCGTCCGGGTCGAGGTAGGACTTCTGCGCCGCCGACCGCCCGATGTGCGCGGCGTCGTCGGCCAGAGCCACCCACCGCGAGTGCTCGTCGGCGTCGGAGTACACCGCCACCGCTTCGAGGCCCGCCGCGTGGCACGCGCGGATGATCCGGACGGCGATCTCGCCCCGGTTGGCGACCAGGACCCTGCGCAGCCCGCTCATGGCTCGTCGACCTCGAACATCGACTGGCCGATGTCGACCTCGTCGCCGTCGTCGAGCAGGATCTTCGCGACGCGGCACGCCTTGTCGGCCTTGATCTCGTTGAAGGTCTTCATGACCTCGATGAGCCCGATCGTCTGGCCGGGCTGCACGACGCTGCCCGGTTCGATGTAGGGATCGGATTCCGGCGACGGGCGCCGGTAGAACACCCCGGGCATCTGAGCATCCACAGTGGACATCGGCTCTCCCCTCTTAGGCGGTCGCGACCGCCGCCCGCACCTTCTCCAGCCGTGCGCGGCGCTCTTGCCTGGCCGCCACGGCGGTCTCGACGTCGACCTGCTCGAAACCCACCTTGCCGCCCGTCCTGGCCTGGGCCATCCGGTCGCGATCCACCGAGATCACGGTCCCGATGGTGGCGTAGCCGCCACCGGTGACCGCGTCGTTGAGCAGCACGATCGGCTCGTCGCCGCCGGGGATCTGCACCGATCCGATCGGGTAGCCGAGGTCGACGACGTTGGCCTGGTCGCTGCCCGCGCCGAACGGCTGCTCGCGCTCGATGAACTCCAGATCGCCGCCGCGCAGCCGGTACCCGATGCGGTCGGCGTCCTTGGTCACCTTCCACTCGGTGCCCAGGAACGACGCCAGTCCCCGGTCGGTGAGCCGGTAGGCGCAGAGCCCGACGACAAGCCGCAGCGTCGTCGTCGCGGGCAGCTCCGGGCGCAGTTCGTCCGGCACCTCGGTTCCCGAGGCGGGCGCGGGCGGCGCCTCGCCCAGCGGGAGCCGGTCGCCGTCGGCGAGCGCGCGGCCCTCGAAACCGCCGATGCCGGTGAGCATGTACGTCGAGCGGGAACCGAGGTAGAGCGGCACGTCGATCCCGCCGCCGACGGCGACGTAGGGCCGGGCGCCGGTGCGCACCGCCTGCACGGCGAGCATGTCCCCGGCCGCCACCGGCACGGCCTGCCAGGTCGGCACGGGTTCGCCGTTGAGCGCCACGGCGGTGTCGGCGCCGGTGACGGCCACGGTGCGGGAGTCGGTGAACTCCAGTTCGGGACCGACGTAGGTCGCCTCCAGCACCGCCGCGCCGTCCGGGTTGCCGACGAGCATGTTCGCCACCAGGGCCGAGTACTGGTCCATGGCCCCGGAGGGCGGCATGCCGATGGCGTAGCGGCCGTCTCGGCCGGAGTCCTGGACGGTCGTCGACAGCCCGCCCTTGCGCACGATCAGGGTGTTCACCGGTACAGCACCTCCAGCAGCCGCGCGTTGACCGCGTCGGGGTCGGCGAGCAGTTCGGCGGGAACGAGTTCCGCTTCCCGGATCCGGTAGCGGAACGTTCCGGCCTCCACCTCGGCGCGAGTCCGGTCGTACTCGTCGCGATCGATCGCCCGGTAGCGCAGCACGTCGCTGGGGCGCGGGAACGCGATGTCGTCGGCGAAGTCCGGCAGCCGCTGGGCGAGGTCGAACACCGGAGCGGGCGCGATCCCGAACAGCTGGTAGCCGCCGGCTCCGCGCACCGGGTAGACCACCGAGAACGCGCCGCCGTAGCCGAAGGCGCGCTCCGGGGTGTCGGTGCGCGGGCGCACGTACTTGGGCACCTCGATCTGCTTCTCGCGCGGCACCATCTGGTAGCAGAACGGCAGCCCCGGCACGAAACCGAGCATGGTGACCAGGAACGGGGCCGAGGTGATCGCCTCGATCAGCGAGGGGACGTCGGCGAAACCGTTGATCCGCGCGGCGTACTCGAGGTCGGTGACCTCCGGGTCCTGGTGCCGGTCGCGGAACCTGAGCAGCGTCTCGCGCGTCCACGGGTCGTCGAAGAGCACCGGCACGTCGACGATCCGGGTCGGCACGACGTCGTCGGCGCTGAGCTCACCGGCCGTGCGCTCCAGTCGCCGCAGCTCGTCGACGAGCTCGACCGGGTGCAGCCGCTCCGGGTCCAGGCGCACCAGGTAGGAGGCGTTCGACGGGCAGATGTCGACGACGCCCTCGATGTTCTCGCGGCGCAGCGCGCCGGTGATCGCCATCGCCTTGAGATTGGCCTGCAGGCTCATCTCCCGGTCGATCTCGACGAAGACGAACTCGTCGCCGCCGAATTCGTACCGCGCGGGCGGTAGCTGAACCTCCATCACGGTCACGGCGCACCTCCGCAGCCCACCGACGAGTGTTCGTCGAGAATGCGCTGCGGGACGGTTCGACGCAGCGCGTCGGTCACCAATCGACCACCTTCGAGTGAGAGGGTAGGCTGCGTGATCTGCGTGCGCAAACACCGAAAACTATGGTGGACGCCCGATCTGGAGGTGATCCGTGCGCACTCTCGTCGATCTCAACGCCGATGCCGGGGAGAGCTTCGGACGTTGGCAACTGGGTGACGACGCCCGTCTCATCCCGCTCGTGACCTCGGTGAACATCGCGTGCGGCTGGCACGCGGGCGACCCGGCCACGATGAGCCGTTCGGTCGAACTCGCGCGCGACGGGCAGACCGCCGTCGGCGCACACCCGGGTTTCCCCGATCTGACCGGATTCGGCAGGCGCGCCATGTCGTTGAGCCCCGCCGAGGCGGCCCAGGCATGTCTGTACCAGTTCGGGGCGCTGCAGGCGATCGCCGCGCACCAGGGCGCGACGATCGCCCACGTCAAACCGCACGGCGCGTTCTACGGGCTGACGATCCGCGACGAGGCCGTCGCCGAGGCCATCGTGTCGGCCTTCGCGACGGCCTCGCCGGGCGTGCGGGTGGTGCTGCTGGCGGGTCCGGTCTCGGAACGCCTCGCCGAGCGCGGTTTTCCCGTGGTCCGCGAGGCTTTCGCCGATCTCGACTACGACGACAACGGGCACATCATCATCGAGCCGCAACCGCTCCCCAAGCCCCCGGAGACCTGCGCCGATCAGGCCGAGGCGGTGCTGCGCGGCGAGGTGCGCTCGGTGAACGGCGCGCCCGTGCAGGTCGACGCGGACACGATCTGCCTGCACGGGGATCGGCCGAACGCCGTCGAGATCGCGGAGGCGATCCGCTCCCGGTTCGCCTCCGCCGGTGTGCGCCTCGCGCCGATGGCCGAGGTCGCCGATTCCCGGAGGTGAGTGTCACCCGGCCGGCAGCAGCCCGTCGGCAGCGGCGATGCGGGAATCGCTGCGGTGGTCCCCCTCGGGGCTGAACGGGGGAACCGCGCCGGGCAGGCAGTCGCCTAGCAGCAGCGAGTCCACCGCCCGCTCCTCGGGTCCGGCGCTGACCACGGCGGTGCCGTCGGGCGCCCAGATGCCCGAGTTGCCCCGGTACTCCCACTGGCCGCGCTCGGACGTCTCCCAGCCCCGCCGGTTGGCGTAAGCGACGAAGACCCGCCACACGGCGGCCATCGCGGGGATGATGTGCTCGGTCGCGTCGGGGTAGGCCACCAGCGTCGGCTCCCCGCTCTGCAGCGTGAAGTGCCGGTCGGCGGCCGTCGGCCCGACGATGAGCCGCGCTCCCCTGCCGACCAGGTTCTGGTACAGCGGCGGGAACTCGCACTCGTAGCAGTTGAGCAGCCCGACCGGGAACCCGTTGATCTTCACGACCGGCGGGAGGTCGTGCCCGGGCGTGAAGTTCGCGCGCTCGGCGGCGCCGTAGAGGTGGGTCTTGCGGTAGTTGGCGACCAGCTCCCCCTCGGCGACCAGCGCCACCGAGTCGTGCAGCGCCCCGTCGGCGGCGCGTTCCACGTAGGGCAGCACCACGCCGATGTCGTGGCGGCCGGAAAGCTTGCGGGCGAGTTCGACGGTGGTGCCGTCGCTGGGTTCGGCGAGCTGCTCGCACTGCTGGCGGTCGAGCGCGTACCCGGTGTTGAAGCACTCCGGGAACGCGCACAGCTGGCTGCCGTAGCTGGCGGCCAGCGCCAGCACCTGCTCCATCCTGGCGAGGTTCTCGGCGACCGCAGCCGGAGTTCCCGAGGGGTTCTCACCTTGGAAGAGGGCGAGGCGGACCCCGCTCCCCCGCTCCGGGGGCTCTCGGTCGGTCAACCGGCTGACGATGCGGATGGGACGCATGGATGTTGCTCCTCTCGGTTCACTGCACGGATTTCATCGGGTCGATCTCATCGGGCGCCGGCGACGAACTCCTCGACGGTCGTCGCCAGCTCCTCGACCGACGCGGGGGTGAGGTCGCTCCGCACGACCACGCGCATCACCTCGACGTGTTCGAGGTGCGGCGGCAGGGTGTAGACCGGCACCGCCCAGCCGCGTTCGGCCAAGTGCGCGGCCAGCTCCCGCAGCGCCACCGGGGGCCTGGCGGTGACGGCCACGACGGGCAGCTCTCCGCCGTCGCCGAGCAGCCGGAGCCGCCCGGTCGCGCGCATCCGCTCGGCGAGCCGCCGCGCGAGACCGCGGGATCTCGCGTGCACGGCGTGGAACCCGGCGAAGCCGTAGCGCACGAAGTTGTAGTACTGGAGCACCACCGGGGCCGCCGAGCGGGAGAAGGTGAGCTCGTGGTGCGCGTCGTCCCCGCCGAGGTAGTTGACCCGGACCCCCAGGCCCTGGTTCCGGTCGCCCTCGCCGCGCCAGAGCACCCAGCCCAGGCCGGGCGGCACCATGCCCGACTTGTGCCCCGAGGCGTTGATCGACACCACCCGCGGGATGCGGAAGTCCCAGGCCAGGTCGGGATCGAGGAACGGCGCGAGAAAGCCCCCGGAGGCGGCGTCGACGTGCATCGGGATGTCGAGCCCGGTGCGTTCCTGGAGCCGGTCCAAGGCGTCGGCGATCGCGGCGATCGGCTCGTACCGTCCGTCCAGAGTGGACCCCAGGATGCCGACGACGCCGATGGTTCCCCCGTCGCAGAGCTCCTCGACCTCGTCCGGGTCCAGCGACGGGGAGTCGCCGCGCGCGGGAGCCACACGCGCCTCGACGTCCCAGTGGCGGCAGAACTTGGCCCAGCAGGCGTGCGCACCGGCCCCCATCACCAGGTTCGGCCGACGGGTTGCACCTCGCTCCTGCCAGTTGCGCAGCAGCGAGGCCCCGGCCAGCAGCGCCGCCTCGCTGGACCCCGTGGTCGCGCTGCCCGCGACCCGGTGCGGTTCGCCGTGCCACAGCGAACCGATGATGCCGACGCACTCCCGCAGCATCGCGTCGATGGCCGGGTACTGCTCCCGATCGACGAGGTTGTGGTTGAGGTAGGTGCGGTAGAGCCGCTGCGCCTCCGGCTCGATCGACGTGGTGAGGAACGTCGCGAGGTTGCGCTCCGGCGGGCAGCCAAGCCCCAGCCTGCCCGTGACCACGTCGAGCGCCGTGTCCGCGTCCATTCCGAAAAGTGGTATCCCGCCCCGAAGTTGCGTCGAGGGAACCGACCTTGCCTCGCACGCCTCCGGTAAAGCAGCCATCGTCGAGAGCTCCTGTTCTGTTGATGTGCTGAACACGATCAACGCTAGGTCCGCTGTGGACCCGAGCACCATGAACAATTCGCCCTATACCTTCCGCACTAGGTCGTGGGCGAAGCACGGGGACCGCGAAGGCGCTCGGGTTCCGCCACCTGCACCGCCGCGCACGAGGACCACAGCACGTTCCTCCCACTGGTCCACATGGGGTATATCCCGTCCCTACCGGGGGATTCGGCGGCTGGGTCGTAATAAGCGCGAAATGCAGTGGCGAAATGAAGAGTAGGAATCCACGGGTGTCGGGCGGCCCGGAACGAACCGCCCGAGTGGAGGCGCTTCATGGCCCGTTCCTCAGACCGGGCGCTCGATCGGGCGATCACCGCGTTGCTGCACGAGGCCGTCGAGCACTCGCGCGCGATGCGCCAGGTTCTCAACCAGGTCGGCCAGCTCGCGTCGGCGCGCATCAACGCGATCTCGGACGAAGAACGCGAAAACCCTTCCGACGACGCGATCGACGAAGTGCTCTCATCGCTGACCAAGCGCGAGAAGGAGGTCCTCGACCACCTGGCTCGCGGCTGGTCCAACCGCCAGATCGGCCGTGCGCTCGGCATCTCGGAGCGCACGGTCAAGAACCACCTCCGCAACATCTTCACGAAGCTGCACGTGAGCGACCGGACCTCGGCGGTGGTCAAGCTCTTAGGGCACCACGACTAGCGAACGCGGCTCGCGTTGAGCGAGGTCATCGGGCGCGGAACGCTCGCGTCCGGCATGGTCGGTTCGGGGCGGATCGAGGGGAGCGACGATGACTGACCTCAGCAACACGATCGTGGTCGGGATCGACGGATCGGAGCAGGCGCTGAGCGCGGCGGCGTGGGCCGCGTCGGTGGCCTCGGCCCGCAAGCTGTCGCTGTACCTGGTGACCTCGACCGAGCCCTACTTCCGCGGCTTCTACGGGGCCGGGATGCCGGTGCCGCCCGACGCGTTCGCCGAGATCGACCAGCTGGCGCGCACCCAGCTGGGCGACGCCGCCGATCGGGTCAACTCGGTCGCCTCCGGGCTGGAGTTCACCACCGAGTACGTGCAGGAGCAGCCGGTCGCGCTGCTGCTGCGGATGGCCGAGGACGCCCGGATGCTCGCTCTCGGCGCGTCCGGGCGCGGCGGTTTCGGCGGCATGCTGCTGGGATCGACGGCCGCCTCCGCCGCCGCGCACGCGGCCTGCCCGGTGGCGGTGGTGCGCGAACCGGCCGCGCCGGACGGGCCGGTGGTCGCCGGTGTCGACGGCAGCGACAACAGCTCGGAGGCGCTGGCCGCGGCCTTCGCCGAGGCGGCGTGGCGCGGGGTCGGGCTGGTGGCGGTGCACGCCTCCCGCGAGCCCTCGATCCGCGAGGTCGGGCTGGGCCACCTCGAACCGGAGATGGCCACCAGCGAGCGCCTGCTGGCCGAGGCCCTGGCCGGCCTGCAGGAGAAGCACCCGGACGTGCAGGTCGAACGCGTGACCGCCAACGAGCGCCCCCGGGACGCGCTGCTGGACTGGAGCACCCGCGCCCAGCTCGTGGTGGTCGGCAGCCGCGGCCGGGGCGGGTTCCTCGGCATGCTCCTGGGCTCCACCAGCCAAGCGCTGCTGAACCACGCGCGCTGCACGGTCCTCGTCGTCCGCCCGCAGGGCTAGCGCTTCCGCAGCTCGGATTTCTGGATCTTGCCGGAGCCGGTGCGCGGCAGGCTGTCGACGAGGTCGACGTGCACCGGGACCTTGTAGCGGGCGAGCCGGGTGCGCAGGAATTCCCGCAGCTCGGCGCCGGTCGGCGCGCTACCGGTGTGGCAGACGACGAAGGCGCGGCCGACCTCGCCCCAGCGCTCGTCCGGGACGCCGACGACCGCGGCTTCGGCCACGGCCGGGTGCTCGAACAGGGCGTTCTCCACCTCGGCCGGGTACACGTTCTCCCCGCCGGAGATGAACATGTCCTTGACCCGGTCCACCACGTGCAGGTGGCCCTCGTCGTCGAACGACGCCAGGTCGCCGGAGCGGAACCAGCCGTCCTCGAACGCCGCGTCGGTGGCCTGGGGGTTGCGCCAGTAGCCGGGGCTGACGTTGGGGCCCTTGACGAGCACCTCCCCCGGCTCACCCGGGTCGGCGTCGGTGCCGTCGGGCCGGACCACCCGGACTCCGGTGAAGAACACCGGCACCCCGGCCGAGCCGACCTTGCGCACGCTCTCCCCCGCTTCCAGGAACGTGGCGCCCGGCGCGGTCTCGGTCATGCCGTAGCCCTGGCAGAACACCAGACCGCGCTCCTGGTAGGTGCGGATCAGCGCTTCGGGGACGGCCGCGCCGCCGCTCATCACGATCCGCAGCGACGACAGGTCGGCCTCGGCCCAGCGGGGCGAGGCGGCCAGCTCGGCGAACATGGTGGTGACGCCGAACATCCAGGTGATCCCGTTGCGCTCGATGCGGTCGTAGCAGGCGTCGACGTCCCAGCCCGGGGCGATCACCGAGCAGGCGCCCTTGATGAACGTCGGAAGCAGCGTCTGGTCGAGGGCGGCCACGTGGAACAGCGGCGCGGTGATCAGCGCGACGTCGTCGCTGACGACGTCGACGCCGACCAGCAGGTTGACGGTGTTCCACACCAGGTTTCCGTGGGTGAGCATCGCCCCCTTGGGCCGGCCGGTGGTGCCGGAGGTGTAGAGGATCAGCGCGGTCTCGTCGAAGCCCACCCGCTCCTCGATCGGCTCGGGATGGGCTGCGGCGAGCCAGGTTTCGTACTCCTGCTCGCCCGGCTGCGGGTCGGTGAGCGCCACGATCCGGCGCGGGCGGTTCTCCAGGGCCGCGACGGTTCCGGCGCACTCGGGCGCGTAGACCAGCACCTCGGGCTCGGAATCGGCGAGCACGTAGTCGATCTCGGGTGCGGCGAGCCGGAAGTTCAGCGGGACGAACACCGCGCCGAGCCGGTGCGCGGCGAACATCGTCTCGACGAACGCGAGGTGGTTGGGCCCCAGGTAGGCGACCCGGTCGCCGCGGCCCACGCCGTCGGCGCGCAACCGCTGGGCGGCGGTGGCGGTGCGCTCGGCGAACTCGGCGTAGGTCACCGCGTCCTCGCCGAAGACGAACGCGGTGCGGTCCGGTGTCATCAGGGCTCGCCGGGCGGGCCAGCCGCCCAGGCCGAGGTCGTGCATCAGCGGGCTCCTTCCCGTGCGCCGTCGGGGGTGTCGAGGTTCTGCCCGCTGGTCTCGCGCAGCGCGAGCACGCAGGCGACGGTCAGCGCGCAGAACGCGGTGATGGTGCCCGAGATCGCGGTGGTCCCGGCTCCGCTGCTCTGCAGCTGGGCGAACAGCACCGGTGCGAGTCCCCCGCCGAGCCCGGCCAGCTGGTAGCCCAGCGATGCGCCGGTGTAGCGGCTCTCGGTGCTGAACAGCTCCGTGTAGAGCGCGGCCAGCGGCCCGTACATCATCGGGTGGATGACGCCCTGACCGAGCACCAGCGCGACGACGAGCAGCGCGGCGCTGCCGCTGTCGACCATCGGGAACAGCGCGAAGCTGTAGGCGGCCATCGCCAGCGCCCCGACCAGCACGATCGGGCGCCGGCCGAGCCGGTCGGACAGCCCCGACCAGGCGATGATGCCCACCACGGCGGTCACCGAGGACAGCGTGATGGCGTTGAGCACGGTCTGCCTGCTGAACCCCGCCTGCACGCCGTAGGCCAGCACGAACGTGGTCAGCGTGGACTGGGCGACGAACGCGGCGAGCCCGACGCCGACGCCGAGCGCGAGCTGCCGCGGCCGGTTCCGCAGCACCTCCACCAGCGGTGCCCGCGCGCTGCGCCGGGATTCCCGGAACAGGCGGGGTTCGGCGACCTTGAGCCGCACGAACAGCCCGAGGACCAGCAGCGCGACGCTGAGCAGGAACGGGATGCGCCAGCCCCACCCGAGGAACGCCTCCTCGCCGAGAACCGCGGCGGTGCCGGTGAGCACGGCGGTGGACAGCACCATGCCGCAGGGCGCTCCGGCGTTGGTGAAGCTCGCCCACAGCCCGCGCCGCGAACGCGCGTGCTCGGCGGAGATGAGCACCGCCCCGCCCCACTCGCCGCCGACGGCCACGCCTTGGACGACGCGCAGCAGCACCAGTCCCAGCGGCGCCCACGCGCCGATCTGCTCGTAGGTGGGCAGCAGGCCGATCAGCGAGCTGGCGATGCCCATGAGCAGCATCGTGAGCACCAGCATCCGCTTGCGGCCGAGCCGGTCGCCGAAGTGGCCGAACACCAGCCCGCCGAGCGGGCGCGCGAGGTAGCCGGTGGCGAAGGTGCCGAAGCTGGCGACGGTGGCCACCAGCGGGTCGAGGTTGCTGAAGAAGACCTGGCTGAACACCACCGCCGAGGCCGTGGCGTAGAGCAGGAAGTCGTAGTACTCGATGACGCTGCCCAGGAAGCTGGACGCGACCGCGCGTCTGAGCTGCCTCTCGGGTGTGACCGAATCTGTCATGCCGATCGCCCTCGTCGTTGGCGGGTGCGGAACAGGATGACCATCCACATCGGATGGTCCGGATCACTCGGCTAGGTCGTACGGGCGCGGGTAGGGGGAGGGGCGGAAGCGGACGTAGGAGTGATCGCCGCCGGGCTGTTCGACCTCGGCCGCGGCGTTGAGCGCGGCCGGACCGGTGCCCTGCCAACGTCCGGTGTCGAGCCGGGTTTCCACGGCGTGCAGGGCGGCGAGCTGCTCGCCGGGGGTGAAGGTGCAGTGCCCGGGCCGGTCGACGAACGCCTGACGCAGCTCCTCGGTGGTGCCCGCCTCCTCGACGGCATCGCGGTGCGCGCTGGCGACCTGCACGGGCACGAGGCCGTCGCCGGTGGTGTGGATGTCGAGCTGCGGCGCGCTCAACCGACCGGTGAAGGCCACGTTGCGCGTCATGTAGTCCACGGCGCCGGGATCGGCGTCGATGCGCGGCGCCGTGGCCAGCGCGTTCAGGTCGTCGTTCAGCGACAGCCCCGCCGACTCGTACAGGGCGGCGACCTCGGGGGCGAACGGCGAGTCGGCGAGCATCCGGGCGTAGTCGACGCCGGTGTTCCACGACATGTTCCCGCCCGCGCGGGATTCGGCCTCCTGCCGCCACTCCATCGCCGTGGCCGGGAACCGGGCCATCACCTCGTACTGGTTGCGCTGCTGCGCCTCCCAGTCGCGGTCGCCGGGTTCGGGCTGGGCGGGGTCGTTGTGGCCGGGGATGTTGTGCAGGGCTGCGGCCAGGGCGATCCGGGCCCGCCCCTGCGGGGTGGTCTGCGCCCGGTCGACGACGCCGGTCATCTCGGTGGCGGCCGCGGAGGCCTCCTGCTCGTCGGCGAAATCGACCAGCGGGTAGCCGGACCCGGGCGCCAGCAGGGTTTTCACCGCGTAGGCGGGGTCGAGCGTGCTGTTCCAGTTAGCGACGCCGCCGTGCACCAGCCCGCACATCGACAGCGTCGCGTCGACGCGGTCGGCGTGGCGCTCGGCGATGGTCGTGGTGACCAGGCCGCCGTAGGACTGGCCCCAGGCGATCGTGCGGTCTGCCGACCCGAAGCGGGCGGTGAACTCGTCGAGCGTGGCCAGCTGGTCGGGCACGGCCTGCTCGACCGCCCACCCGGTGGCGGCGTAGGAGGATCCGATGAGGGCGTAGCCCTCGCGCAGCGCGATCGCGGCGGCCTCGTCGCTGGGCGCGTTCTCGGCGGGGTTGGGCTGGCCCGCGGCCTGGTAGCCGTGGCTGAACAGCAGGACCGTGCCGTTCCAGTCCTCCGGCACGTCCATCACCCAGGTCGCACCGCTGGCGAGCGCGCCCTCGACGTGGGCGGGCCCCTCGGTCGCGAACGCGGGTGCGGACGCGGCCAGCAGCGCGGCCGCGATCAGGTACGCGAGACGTCCGCTTCTGCGCGCGGTGATCATGCGAAACCTCCCTCGCCTGGGGCTCATCCGAGTCCGAGCAGGCGGACGGCGTTGTCCTTGAGGATCTTCGGGCGCACGTGCGGTTTGATCTCGAGCCTCTCGAAGTCGGACAGCCACCGGTCCGGGGTGATCACCGGGTAGTCGGAGCCGAACAGGACCTTGTCCTGCAGCAAGGAGTTGGCGTAGTGCACCAGCTGCGGCGGGAAGTACTTCGGAGACCAGCCGGACAGGTCGATGTGGACGTGGGGCTTGTGGGTGGCCACGGCCAGCGCCTCGTCCTGCCACGGGAACGACGGGTGCGCCAGGATGATCCGCAGATCGGGGAAGTCCGCGGCGACGTCGTCGACGAGCATCGGGTTGGCGTACTTCAGCCGGATGCCGCCGCCTCCCGGCACGCCGGCGCCGATGCCGGTCTGGCCGGTGTGGAACAGCGCGGGCACGCCGAGCTCTTCGATCGCCTCGTACAGCGGGTAGGCCATCGGGTCGTTCGGCGAGAACGCCTGGATGCTCGGGTGGAACTTGAATCCGCGCACGCCGTGCTCGGCGACCAGCCGCCGCGCCTCCCGCACACCGGCCTTGCCCTTCCACGGATCGATGCTGGCGAACGGGATGAGAACGTCGGCGTGTTCGGCGCAGCTCTGCGCGACCTCCTCGTTGGCGATGCGGGGGTGCCCCGTGGCGTGCTCGGCATCGACGGTGAACACCACCGCCGCCATCCTGCGCTGCCGGTAGTGGTCGGCCATCTCGGCGATGCCGGGCTGCCGGTGGCCTTCGGCCTTGAAGTACTTCTCCGACGCCCCGAACAGCTCCGGACTCAGCGACAGGTGGCCGTCCCGGGAGATCTCCGCGTGGGTGTGCACGTCGATCGCGACCAGTTCGTCCACGTTCTGCATCGAGAGCCCCTCGGTGGGTGAGCGTGCCGACCCGGCAAAACGTACGGCGTCATGGTGACGGCCGTCAACGTTGTGCCCAATATTGGAGCGACTACGCTGGTCATCGTGACCTCCGCCGACGACGCGCTGACCTACTCGGCCCGACCGCAGTCGCTCATGCTGAGCTTCCTGGGGCTGCACGTGCTCGGGCGCGACTCGGCCGCGTACTCGGGCAGCATCATCGACGTCTTCGGCCGGATCGAGATCTCCGAGGAGGCGGTGCGCTCGACGCTGAGCCGGATGGTCCACCGCGGCCTGCTCACCCGCCACCGGCGGGGCCGTCGCGTCTACTTCGGACTCACCGAGCACGCCGAGCAGGTCCTCGAAGACGGCGAGCGGCGGATCTGGGACACCGGCGCGGTCAACCGCGACTGGGACGGGACCTGGACGCTGGTCGCCTTCTCGCTGCCCGACACCCGGCGCAGCGACCGGCACGACCTGCGCTCCCAGCTGATCTGGGCCGGGTTCGGCCTGCTGCAGAACGGGCTGTGGATCGCGCCCGGAGCTCAGGACGTCACCGCGATCGTCGACGAGCTCGGGCTCAACGACAACGTCACCGCGTTCACCGCGCAGCAGAGCAAGCCCACCGAGTCGGCCGACCTCGTCCGCAAGGCCTTCGACCTCGACGCCATCGCCGCCCGCTACCGCGCGTTCCTCACCCGGTGGGACAGCCCCGACCCGCTGCCCTCGGCGCCCGACGACCTCGCCCGCCAGCTCGTGCTGCACACCGACTGGCTGCAGCTGGTCCGCCAGGACCCGCACCTGCCCGCCGACCTGCTCGACGCCGACTGGCCCGCCATCCGCGCCGAGAACCTGTTCCGGCACCTCGCCCACCACTACCACGCCACCACGGCCGACCTGGCGGAACGGACCATCGACCAGATCGAGCTCTGAGCCCGTCGAGGCGCTGTTGCGGCATGCGGCGGAGCCGCATCCTCTTCCACCACCCGAGCAATTGGCACCGGCGCGGGTTCTGAGCGCCTTCGTGGGGACGCCGCGTATTGGCACACTCAAGGAGCGGCGCACGGAGTCCACGGAGGCGCTCAGGTTCCGCCGCCCGCACCGCTGAGCAAGAGGACCGCTCAACAGGCCTTATCGTGCGCAGCGCACAATGGGGGCATGGTCGAGCAGAGCATCTGGATGCAGAAGGTGGCCGCGGATCCGGGACACTCCTCCTGGTACATCAACAGGATGCGCGGCCTGGCCGAGGCGGGCACCGACCTCGCCGGGGAGGCCCGGATGATCGACGCGATGGCCGAGCGCGGGTCCCGCGTCCTCGACGCCGGGTGCGGCCCGGGCCGGGTCGGCGGCTGGCTGGCCTCGGTGGGCCACGACGTCGTCGGCGTCGACGTCGACCCGGCGCTGATCGAGGCGGCGAAGGAGGACCACCCGGGGCCGCGCTGGGTCGTCGGCGACCTCGCCGAACTCGACCTGGCCGCGCACGGCATCACCGAGCCGTTCGACCTGATCGTGTGCGCCGGGAACGTGATGACGTTCCTCGCGCCCAGCACCCGCGGCGCGGTGCTCGAGCGGTTCCGCGAGCACCTGTCCCCCGAGGGCCGGGTGGCGGTCGGCTTCGGCACCGGCCGGGGCTACGAGCCCGACGAGTTCTTCGCCGACGTCGAGAAGGCCGGGCTGCGGACCGACCTGGCGCTGAGCACCTGGGACCTGCGCCCGTTCCGCGAGGACTCCGACTTCATCGTCGCCGTGCTCAGCGCTGGCTGAGCGCACGGGAGTCGAGCAGCCGCTGCACGTCGTCGTCCGGAATCCCGGCCTCCGCCAGCACTTCCCGGGAGTGCTGGCCCAGCAGCGGGGCCGGGCGGGGCGGCGGCGCGGGCTCGCCGAAGTCGACCGGCCTGCGCGCGAGCCGCACCGGGCCCACGCCCGGCTGCTCGACGGTCTGGAAGAAACCGGTGGCGCTCAGGTGCGGGTCGGTGAACAGGTCCTCGACGTCGTGGACGGGGCCGTGCGGGATGTCGGCGCGCTCGAACGCCTCGCTCCACTCCGCCGAGGTGCGGGTGACCATCTCCTCGGCCAGCAGCGCGTAGAGCTCGTCGATGTGGCTGGTGCGCGCACCGATGTCGCGGAACCGCGGGTCCTCGGCCAGCTCCGGGCGGCCGATGAGGTCGAAGAACACCGTCCAGTGCTTGTCGGCGTACATCATCACCGCCAGGTGCCCGTCCTTGGTGGCGTACGGCCTGCGGTGCGGTGAATCGGTCCTCGGGTAGCCGGTGGGACCCGACGGCGGGTCGGTGAGCCACCCGCCCTGGCGGTCCAGGAGCATGAACGAGGCCATCCCCTCGAACATCGGCACCTCCACCGAGCGCCCCCGGCCGTCGGCCTCCTTCGCGCGCAGCGCCGCGCAGGTGGCCGCGGCGCCGTAGAGGCCGAGGATCTTGTCCGAGGCCGCCGAGCGCCAGTACTCGGGTTCACCGCCGGCCGCGCCCTGGGCCGCGGCGATGCCGGAGGCCGCCTGGATCACGTCGTCGTAGGCGGGCCGGTCGGCGTGCGGCCCGTCCTTCCCGTAGCCCCGGAACGCGCACAGCACCAGACCCGGGTTGATCTCGCGCAGCTCATCCCAGGTCAGGCCCAGGCGCGCCGCCGCGGGCGGGCGGATGTTGTGCAGCAGCACGTCGGCGCCGCGCACCAGGGCGCGCAGCACCTCGCGGGTCTCGGGGCTCTTCAGGTCGATCGCCACCGAGCGCTTGCCCCGGTTGGCGTTGACGAAGATCGGGCCGACGCCGTTGCCGGTGACGTCGCCGATGCCGCGCACCTGGTCGCCGCGCAGCGGCTCGACCTTGATCACGTCCGCGCCCCACTCGGCGAGCACCTGCGCGGCGTAGGGGCCCATGAACACCGTGGACAGGTCGAGCACCCGCACTCCGGCGAGCAGGTCGCCGCTCATCGGTGACCTCCCGGGATCGGCGGGTGCTCGGCGGGGGCGCCGAGCACCACGTCCCACAGCGGTCCGCTCCCGCCGAGGAAGCGGTCCCAGTCGCGGGTGGTGCCGAACTCGCCGCGCCAGTCCAGCGCGGGCAGCGTGACCAGCTGCAACGGGTGTTCCCGGGTGGTGCCGATGGCGCCGTGGACCTGGTGGGCGTTGCGCACGACGACCGAGGCGGCGTGCCCGGCGCAGGACCGCGCCGCGGCGACCTTCGTCGCCGACGCCGGACCGGCCAGGTCGGTCTCGGCGGCGTCGAGCACGGCGACGTCCACCGCCGCCCGCGCCAGCGCGGCCTCGGCAGCGGCGTCGGCCACCAGGTGCTGCACCGCCTGGAACTTCGCCAGCGGCCGCCCGAACTGCACCCGGGTCCGCGCGTGCTCCACGCACAGCTCCACGGCCCGGTCCAGCGCCCCCACCACCTGCACGGCCCGGGCCAGAGCCGCCCTGAGAACCAGCCGATCCACCACCTCACCCCCGACGACGGCATCCCCGTCGACAGCTTCCACCTCGAACAGATCCCCACGCGGCACTCCCGAGTGGGTAACCCGACCACTCCCGTTTTCCGGGACCCGATTGCTCCCGTTTTCCGATTCCCGAATACGGGCGTTTTCCGGGACCTGATCGCGGGCGAAATCCGGGGTTCGGACGGACCACGTGCCGTCGGGGCGGGGGATGACGAGGACTGCGGGGACGTGGCCGAGCCAGGGCACGGATCGGGCGGTTCCGTCGGGGTCGACGAGGGCGATGGTGAGCGGGGTCGTCGGGTCCGCGGCCGGGATTCCGGCAGCGCCGAGGAGCCAGTGGGCGAGCAGGTCGCTCTCGGCGAACGGGAGGTGGCGGGCCGCCGCCGCGCTCTCGGTCAGCAGCGCGGCGGCCTCCGGCCACCCGCCGCCGGAACCTCCGCGGTCCTCGGGGGCGGTCAGAGCGGTGAAGCCGAGGTCGCTCAGCTTCGCCCACAGCTCGGCGTCGAACCCGACACCGGTCTCGGCCTGGTCGAGGCGCTCGGTGATCTCGCCCGCGAGGACGTCGCGCAGCACCTCGCGCAGGTCGTGGTCCGTGCTCATCAGCGCATCCCCAATCCGCGTGCGATGACACCGCGCAGGATCTCGTTCGTCCCGCCCCGCAAGGTGAATCCCGGCCGCTGCTGCACGGCCCGCCGGGTCAGTCCGGCGACGTCGTCGGCGGCGCCGGTCGGCATGTCCAGGTCGGCGATGTCGGCGATGTCGCCTTCCAGCGTCGTGCCGAGCACCTTCACCAGCGCGGCGGGCACGTCGGCGCGCTCGCCGCGCTGCAGGGCCGCCGCGACCGACAGCGACATCTGGTGCAACCCGGCGAGCCTGCCGGTGATCCGCCCGGCCTCGGCCGGATCCAGGCTGTTCACCAGCGATTTCGCGAGCTGGTAGGTGGACAGGAACCGCTCCGGCCCGGACCGCTCGAACGACAGCTCCGAGGTGACCTGCTGCCACCCGGCCCCGATCTCGCCGACCACGTGATCGTCGGCGACGAACACGCCGTCGAGGTGCACCTCGTTGAAGTGGTGCGTGCCGTTGGCCGAGATCACCGGCCGGACCGTCAGCCCCGGCGAGTCCAGCCGCACCAGCAGCTGGCTCAGGCCGCCGTGCCGGTCCTCGCCCGGCGGCGAGGTGCGGACCAGGACGATGAAGGCGTCGGCCACGTGCGCGCCGGAGGTCCACAGCTTCGTGCCGCGCACCCGCCACCCGCCGTCGTCCCGCTCGGCGCGGGTGCGGACGCTGGCCAGGTCCGAGCCCGAATCCGGTTCGCTCATCCCGATCGCGAAGAACGCCTCCCCCGCCACGATGCGCGGCAGGTAGGTGCGCTTGAGGTCCTCGCTGCCGAAGCGCAGCAGGTTCGGCGCGACCTGCCGATCGGCGATCCAGTGCGCGGCGACCGGCGCCCCGGCGGCGAGCAGCTCCTCGGTGACCACGAACCGCTCCAGGAACGTCCGGCCGTGCCCGCCGTACTCGACCGGCACCGTCATCCCGAGCCAGCCGCGCCGGGCCAGCGCGCGGGTGAACTCCAGGTCCCAGCCGCTGAGCCAGCTGTCGACGGTCGGCGTGAAGCCGCCCGAGGTGACCTGCTCGGCGAGGAACTCCCGCACCTGCCTGCGCAACGACAGCAGTGCGGCGTCCTCCTGGACCGGTGGCGGCATCAGCGACGGCATCGATCACTCCTGTGCTTCCGACGGTGCCTCCCACGTAACCGGTACGCACGTTCCCGGTCAACGGACCTTCCTGATGACCGGGACGCGTCCGCGCACGTAGGGTGTCGCCGAACCGTGCCCGCACGCTGGGAGGAATGCCACTCATGTCCGATGTGCTGCTGGTCGAGCGCGCCGATCACGTGGAGACCTGGACGATCAACCTGCCCGACCAGCGCAACCCGATCTCCGGCGCGGACGTGATCGAGGCGTTCGAGACCCACGCCCGCCGCGTCCAGCAGGACCTCGACGTGCGGTGCGTGGTGCTCACCGGCGCGGGCAAGGCGTTCTCCGCGGGCGGCAACGTCAACGACATGCGGGAGAAGGCCGGGATGTTCAGCGGCAGCCCGTGGGAGATGCGCAACGGCTACCGCGACGGCATCCAGCGCATCCCGCTGGCCCTGTCCGAGTGCGAGGTCCCGATGGTCGCCGCGGTCAACGGCCCCGCCGTCGGCGCCGGATGCGACCTGGCCATGATGTGCGACCTGCGCGTGGCCTCCACCAACGCCTGGTTCGCCGAGTCCTTCGTCCAGCTCGGCATCATCCCCGGCGACGGCGGCGCCTGGTTCCTCACCCAGGCCATCGGCCCGCAGAAGGCGGCCGAGATGGCCCTCACCGGCGACCGGGTCGACGCCCGGAAGGCCCTGGACTGGGGCATGGTCGCCCACGTCACCGAACCCGAGGACCTCCTTGACGAAGCCCGCGCCCTCGCGGCCCGAGTCGCCAAGAACCCGCCTCACGCCACCCGCATGGCCAAGCGCCTCCTCAAGGAGTCCCGCACCAACGACCTCCGCCACGTCCTCGAACTCTCCGCCACCATGCAGGCCCTCTCCCACCACACCGAGGACCACGCCGAAGCCATGGACGCCGTCCTGAACAAGCGCTCCGCGACCTACCGAGGCCGCTGAAACCCCGGTTTCAGGAGGGGGTTTCCGGGTCCAGGACGCAGCGGGATCCGGTGAAGATGGTGACCATGCAGCGGTTGTTGTGGTTGCAGAGGGAGCGGGTCGAGGAGTCGGCGGCGATGCGGTTGATGAGGTCCGGTTCTCGGAGGAGAGCTCGGGCCATCGCCACGAACTCGAAGCCCTCGTGCATGGCCGTCTCCATGACCTGCCGGTTCGTGACCCCGCCGAGGAGGATCATGGGGAGGTCGACCGCGGCGCGGATCTGGCGGGCGTCGTCGAGGAGATAGCCGTCCTGGTAGGGGTATTCGCGGAGGAACCTGCTGCCGACGAGTTTGACGCCGGTGCGGATCGGTTCGCGCATCACCTGGGCGAACTCGCGGACCGGGGCGTCGCCCTTGAACAGGTACATCGGGTTGAGCAGGGAACTGCCGGCGGTCATCTCCAGCGCGTCTACCGTGCCCTCGGCCTCCAGCCACTGCGCGACGGTGATCGCCTCGTCGAGCCAGAACCCGCCCGGCACACCGTCATCCATGTTGAGCTTGGCCAGGATCGCGATCCGGTCCCCCACGGCCTCCCGGACCGCGCGCATGACCCGCAGCGCGAGCCGGGCGCGGTTGGCGAGGTCACCGCCGTAGTCGTCGGTGCGCTTGTTGAGCTTCGGGCTCAGGAACGAGCTGGTGAGGTAGTTGTGCCCCAAGTGGACTTCCACCGCGTCGAAACCCGTTGCCACCGCCATCTTCGCGGCCTCGCCGTGCGCGCGCACGACCCGGTCGATGTCGGCGAGGGTGGCCGGTTTGACCTGCCGCAGCGACTGCAGGCTCAGCGACCGGCTCGGGCCGAGCGCGCGCAGCTTGGTCTTGGTCGAGTCCGCGACCGGACCGGCGTGGCCGACCTGCGCGGAGATCGCCGCGCCCTCGGCGTGCACGGCCTCGGTCAGCCGCCGCAGCCCCGGGACCGCCTCGTCGCGCCACACGATCTGATGGCCGTCGGTGCGCCCCTCGGGCGCCACGGCGCAGTAGGCGACGGTGGTCATGCCGACTCCCCCGGCGGCGTGCCGGACGTGGAAGTCGATGAGCTCGTCGGTGACCAGGCCCCGCCGCGCGCGCTTCTCGTAGGTCGCGGCCTTGAGGATCCGGTTGCGCAGCCGCACCGGGCCGAGCTTCGCAGGGGCGAGGACGTCGGGAACGGCCTTGTCGCGCATCGCATTCTCCTCCCGCGGCGTTGCGCGGGCTGACGCTACCAGAGTTTTGGCGCACTTAGCCAAAATTCCTCGGCCAGTGCGGTTGACCAGCACCGGGATCGACTAGGCTCGGGCGCGTGACCCACAGCGACGCCCCCGCGCCGCAGCGCGGGCGCCCGACCGTGCTCGACCGCGCCGCCATCGCCACCGCCACGTTCCAGCTCTGGAGCCGACGCGGCTACGCCGCCGTCGGGTGGAAGGAGATCTCCGAGGCCACCGGCGTCAGCGTCCGCACGCTGGTCCGCCACTTCGCGCGCAAGTCCGACATCGCCTGGGTCGGCGTGCCGACCGCCACCCGACGACTGCGCGAAGCGCTGGCGGAGATGCCCCAGGACGTGCCGGTCGACGAGGCCGTCCGCCGCGGGGTCGTCGCGTCCATGTCGGACGATCCGATGTCCCCGGCCGGCCCGGACTGGATCCGCCTGGTGTGCTCCGAACCCGAGCTCGCCGGCACCGCCCCCACCGCCTACCGGCCGTGGATCGACGAACTCGCCGACTTCATCGCCCGCCGCGTCCCGGGCATCACCCCGGCCGCGGCTACGGCCCTGGCCAGCGGCTACCAGGCCGCGACCTTCGCGGCCCTCGTCGCCTGGAGCGAGACCGCCTCCCACGACCGCGCCGCCACGGCGGCCGAGGAGGCCCTCGGCTGGCTGTCCATCCGGGGTGCGTGACCATCTCGCGGGAATCGCCGAATCGCGGTGTCGAGCACCGTAAAATCACAATTCAAAATGATTTCACCGCACGATCCAAATCATTTGAATGAACCGACCCCGCTTTCTGCTATACTACTGATGTACCAGAATTCGATGCGCCAGAACTGCGTTCTGTTGAGGTCGAGGCGATGATGACTGCGAGCGAGGAGCACCCGGCCCCGTCCATGGCCGAGAAGGCCTACCTGGCGATCCGGGACCGGCTGATCATGCTGGACATCCCACCGATGACCGCCATCGACGACGCGGCGCTGGCCCGCTCGCTCGACATCGGCCGCACGCCCGTGCGCGAGGCGCTCAAGCGGCTGGAGATCGACCGGCTGGTCGTGTCCTACCCGCGTCGCGGCACGTTCGCCACGGCCGTGGACATCACCGACCTCGCCTACATCTCCGACATCCGGATGAACCTGGAGCCGCTGGCCGCGCGACGGGCCGCCGAGGTCGCCGGTGAAGCGGAGCTGGAGGAGATCGGCGAGCTCGTCGACCACCTCGACGGCCTGGACTTCCGGTCGATGGAGCGCGACGAGATCATGCGCTGGGACCTGCACGTGCACCGCACGATCTACCACGCGGCGGGCAACCCGCACCTCGAGGACACCCTGATCCGCTACGACAACCTCGCCACCCGGATCTTCTGCGTCTTCCTCGACCGCATGCAGGACTTCGACAGCCACGTCATGGAGCACTCGGCCCTGCTGCGCGCCATCGCCTCGGAGAAGCCCGACAAGGCGGAGCAGCTGGCCAGGGAGCACGTCCTCAACTTCGACAAGGCGATGCGCTCCCTGGTCTGAGAGCTGTCGGAGCACCACAGCGCCTCGGGGGTGCGGGCCGAGTCCCACGCCTGAAGCAGCGGCTACCGCCGCACCCCCGGCGACCTCCTACAAGCGCTTCGCCAGCTTGCGGCGCCATTGTCCGAAGGGGCGGGCCCGATCCACCGCGAGGACGCCGACGGGCTCTTCGGCGGCGTCGAGGTAGAGGGCCAGGAAGTCGCCGGACTCCGGGTCGCCCTCCTCGATCTGGACCGTGCAGTCGTCGGTGCGGTGACCGGCGAACTGGATCTTGTGCCCGTACTGATCGGACCAGAAGTAGGGCACCGCGTGGTGCGCGGGCGCGGAGTGCTCCCGGCCGAGCAGCGCCGCGGCCGCCGCAGCGGGTTGCTGCAAGGCGTTGGTCCAGTGCTCCAGCCGCATCGGGCGCGCGGTGTAGTCGCGGTAGGAGTGGGCGCAGTCGCCCGCCGCCACGACCTCCGGCAGCGCGGTCCGGCCGTCGGCGTCGGTGCGCACGCCGTGGTCGACGTCGAGCCCCGACCCGGCCAGCCACTCGGTGTTGGGTTCCGCGCCGATGCCGACCACGACGACGTCGGCGGGCAGCTCGCGCCCGTCGGTGAGCTTCACGCCGCTCACCCGCGACTCGCCGATCAGCTCGGCGATGCCCGCCAGCGGGTGCACCCGGACGCCGTTGCGGGCGTGCAGGCGTCCGCAGATCTCGCCCATCTCGGGACCGAGCGCGCGCCGCAGCGGCACCGGCCCGTTGTCGACGACGTCGACCTCGCAGCCGAGACCGACGGCGGTCGAGGCGACCTCGGCCCCGATGAAGCCGGCGCCGACGATCACCACGCGCGCCCCGGGAACCAGCTCGGCGCGCAGCGCGAGCGCGTCGTCGAGGCTGCGCAGCACGTGCACCCCGGCCAGGTCGCCGCCGGGCAGGGAGCGCGCCCGCGCGCCGGTGGCCAGCACGACGCCGTCGGTGCCGATGCGGGTGCCGTCGGACAGCACGACGGCGCGATCGGTGGTGTCCAGCGCGCTCGCGAGGTGCCCGAGCCGCCAGTCCACCTCCAGCGCGTCGTCGTCGGAGTCGGTGAGCCGGATGTCGTCCTCGCTCGCGGTCCCGGCGAGGAACTCCTTGGACAGCGGCGGGCGGTCGTAGGGTGCGTGCACCTCGTCGCCGACGGCCGTGATCCGGCCGTCGAAGCCCTGCTCGCGCAGCGCGCGGATCGCCGACAGACCGGCCAGCGAGGCGCCGACCACGGTGATGTGCCGCATCAGACGACCTCCTCCGCGGGCGCCCCCTGGGCGGGAGCCTCGACGCGCGTGGTCTCGTGGACGTAGATGACGCCGTCCTCGACGGTCACCGCGTGCGTGCGGACGGGCTTCTTGGCGGGCGGACCGCTGGGCATACCGGTCTTGAGGTCGAAACAGGCCGCGTGCAGCGGACATTCGACGGCGCAGCCTTCGAGCCAGCCGTCGGACAACGACGCGTCCTGGTGCGAGCAGGTGTCGTCGATGGCGTAGAGCTCGCCGTCGACGTTGAACACCGCGATCGCCACGTCGCCGTGCACGCGAACCGACTCCCCCGGCGGCAGGTCGACCAGCTCACCAACCAAGATCATGACGCCTCCTGTTGCAGATAGCGGAACACCGCGTGCTATGCGCAACAACAGGATGGGGGTCCGCGGCCCGCTCGTCAATGGGGAAATCCGGACGGAAACATGCGGTTTTCCCAGGTGGAAGCCGATGGGCACACCTCATCGCGGGACCGCGGACAACAGCGTCGCGACCCCGGGGACGGACCAGCGGAGGGGTTGAGGCCTTGATTCGGCGATGCCGAGGGTTTACCTTCTCGCCAACAGATATATCAGTAGTCGATCGCGGTCACAACCGCGACGCCGCCACGAGGACTCGCGGCCCCCAGCGCTGCGTCGCACCCGGGAGAGCCCCATGACCGATCGCCCCAGACGGCCTCGGCGAGGCCTGAGACCGCCTGTCGTGCAAGAGGAACGCACGGTCCACCGGGCGGTCGCAGCGGCCTCCGTGGGCAACGTCGCCGAGTGGTACGACTTCGGCATCTACTCCTACCTGGCGGCCGGCGTGCTCGACCAGGTGTTCTTCCCCGCCTTCGGCCCGTGGTCCGCGGTCTACACGCTCGGCGCCTTCGCCGCCGCGTTCGTGATGCGCCCGCTCGGCGGGTTCGTCTTCGGACGCCTCGGCGACCGCTACGGGCGCACCAAGGTGCTCTCGGCGACCGTGCTCATGATGGCCGGCGCCACCGTGCTGCTCGGCCTCGTCCCCGGCCACGGCGCCATCGGGCTGCTGGCCCCGCTGCTGGTGCTGCTCGTGCGGATGCTGCAGGGCTTCTCCGCCGGCGGCGAGTACACCGGCGCGCTGACGCTCATCGCCGAGTACGCGCCGGACCGGCGGCGCGGGTTCTTCGGCAGCTGGCTGGAGTTCAGCACGCTCACCGGCTACGCCCTCGGCGCGGGCACCTGCGGCGCCGTCATCGCGCTGCTGCCCACCTCCGACCTCCTCGCCTGGGGCTGGCGGATCCCGTTCATGCTGGCCCTGCCGCTGGGGATCGTGGGGCTCTACCTGCGGATCCGGCTGGAGGACACCCCGGCGTTCCGGCAGCTCATGGAGCGCTCCCCCGTGCTGGCCACGATGTCGGCGCGACGCGCCGTGCAGATCGTGCGCCGCCACTACCGCACGCCCGCGCTGGTCGCGGCCGGGATCGTCGTGGCCTGGAACGTCACCAACTACGTGCTCACCAACTACGCGCCGACCTACCTGACCAGCACCCTGCAGCGGCACGGCGAGGTCGCCACGTCCGGCGCCGTGGCCACCGGGATGCAGGTCGCGGTCATGCTGGTGATGCTGTGCGCCATCGTCGGCGTGGGCAGGCTCAGCGACCGCATCGGCCGCAAACCCGTGCTCATGACCGGCAGCGTCGGACTGGTGCTGCTGGGACTGCCCGCGGTGTGGCTGCTGCGCGAGGGCGCGGCGGGCCAGCTGCTGGGGCTGCTCATCATCGGTCTGTGCCTGATGTGCTTCGCGGCCGTCTCGCCGTCCACGCTGCCCGCGCTGTTCCCGACGATGATCCGCTACAGCAGCCTCGCGGTGATCTTCAACCTCTCGGTGTCCCTGTTCGCCGGTACCGCGCCGACCATCATCGAGGCCGCGGTGACGGCGACCGGCAACCTGGACTGGCCCGGCTACTACCTCATCGGCGCCGGGGTCATCGGCATCGCCGCCACGCACTTCCTGCGCGAGCACGCCGGCAAGCCCCTGGACGGGGCCGCCCCGCTGACCTCCAGCGCCGAGCTGCCGCCTCCCCCGCTGTCCGACGACGGCGTGCCGCTGGAACTCCCCCGCTGAGCACGAGAACGAGGGCCCCGCACCTGGATCAGGTGCGGGGCCCTCGTCGTGGGTGCGGTCAGCCGGTGCGCTCGCGGACCCAGTCGTGGAACTCGGCGATGTGGTGCTCGCTGGGCACCAGCACGCCGCCGGAGGCGTAGGAGCGGGAGTCCATCGCCAGCTGGCAGCGCTCGCAGGCGTCGAAGTCCTGCTGGTTGACGCGGTGGAACAGCTCCACCGAGCGGTCGATGTCGGCGCCCGAATCGACCACCTCCGGCAGGTACAGCCAGTCGCAGCGCACCAGCGTCCGGTCGGGGGCGAGCGGGAACATGCGGTGGAACACCACGTGGTCGGGAACCAGGTTGATGAACACCTGCGGGCGGACCGTGATCGCGTAGTACCGGCGGTCCTGCTCCTCGCTCACGCCCGGCAGCTTGGCCAGACCGGCCGAGCCGTCGACGGTGAAGCCCTCGACGTCCTCGCCGAACTCGGCGCCGTGCCCGACGAAGTACTGCGCGGCCAGCCCGTCGGCGAACTCCGGCAGCACCTCGGTGAGCTCCGGGTGGATCGTCGCGCAGTGGTAGCACTCCATGAAGTTCTCGACGATCTGCTTCCAGTTCGCCTTCACGTCGTACTCGATGCGCCTGCCCAGCTTCAGGTCCGCGACCTGGTAGCCCACGATCGCGTCCGGGGTGCCGAGCCGCTCGGTGACGTCGCCGATGACGGTGTCCTCGAACGACGGCGGTTCCTCGGCCAGGCACAGCCACACGTAGCCGAGCCATTCGCGCACGTGGACGCGGTGCAGGCCGTACTGGGTGCGGTCCACGTCGTCCATCGCGTTGAGGTTCGGCGCGGCGATCAGGTCGCCGTCGAAGGAGTAGGTCCAGGCGTGGTACGGGCACTGGAAGGAGCGGCGCGCCTCGCCGGACTCCTCGGTGCACAGCCGCGCGCCGCGATGCCGGCACACGTTGAGGTGCGCGCGGATCTCGCCGGAGCGGTTGCGGGTGACCAGCACGCTCTCGCGGCCGATCTGGACGGTCTCGAACTTGCCGGGCTTGTCGAGGTCGGCGCTGAGAACCGCGCAGAACCAGCCGGTCTCGAAGATCGTCGCCTGCTCCAGGCGGAAGATCCCCTCGTCGGTGTAGTAGTGCCCGGGCAGCGTTTCGCGCAGGCTCTCGGGCAGGGCGTTCCGGGTCAGCTCGGGCTCGGACAGGTCGGTGGTCGGGAGCTCACCGGTGGTCATCGTTTCTCCTCGGCGCAGGGGTTCAGGGGCGCAGGAAGCGGTTTCAGGGGAAGACGACGGTGCTGGTGCCGTTGAGCAGCACGCGGTGCTCGCAGTACCAGCGCACCGCCCGCGACAGGGCGAGCGCTTCAGCGTCGCGACCGACGGTCTGCAGGGCCTTGGGGTCGTGGGTGTGGTCGATCCGGATGACCTCCTGCTCGATGATCGGCCCCTCGTCCAGGTCGGGGGTGACGTAGTGGGCGGTGGCGCCGACGAGCTTGACGCCCCGGTCGTAGGCCTGGTGGTAGGGCTTGGCGCCCTTGAAACCGGGCAGGAACGAGTGGTGGATGTTGATCGCCCGGCCGTGCAGCGCCTTGCAGGTCTGGTCGGAGAGCACCTGCATGTAGCGGGCGAGCACGACCAGGTCCGCGGCGTGGTCGTCGACCAGCCGCAGCAGCTGCGCCTCGGCCTCCGGCTTGGTCTCCGCGGTGACCGGCACGTGGTGGAACGGCAGGCCCGCGGCCTCGGCCATCGGCCGTAGGTCCTCGTGGTTGGAGACCACGGCGACGATCTCGGCGCCCAGCGCGCCCGCCCGCCAGCGGTAGATCAGGTCGTTGAGGCAGTGGCCGAGCTTGGAGACCATCACCAGCACGCGCGCGGGGCGGTCCGGGTGGAAGGCGTAGTCCATCTCGAAATCGGTTGCCACCGAGGCGAACTCGCGAGACAGGTGGTCGGTGTCCTCGCCGGTGGCCTGCACCCGCAGGAACAGGCGGCCGCGCACCGGGTCGTCGAACTGCCGGTACTCACCGATGTCGCAGCCGTGGGTGAACAGGAACGAGCTGACGGCCTGGACGATGCCGGTGCGGTTGGGGCAGCTCAGGGTGAGGGTGAACGTCACGGGATTCTCCTCAGCATTCCACGATGTTGAGCGCGAGTCCGCCGCGCGCGGTCTCCTTGTACTTGTCCTTCATGTCGGCGCCGGTCTCGCGCATCGTCTTGATGGCCTTGTCCAGCGACACGTGGTGCTCGCCGTCGCCGCGCAGCGCCATCCGGGCGGCGGTGATGGCCTTGATCGCGGCGACCGCGTTGCGCTCGATGCACGGGATCTGCACCAGCCCGCCGACGGGGTCGCAGGTCAGCCCCAGGTTGTGCTCGATGCCGATCTCGGCGGCGTTCTCCACCTGCTCGGGGGTGCCGCCGAGGAGTTCGGCGAGCCCGGCGGCGGCCATCGAGCAGGCCGAGCCGACCTCGCCCTGGCAACCGACCTCGGCGCCGGAGATGGAGGCGTTCTCCTTGAACAGCACGCCCACCGCACCGGCGGTGAGCAGGAAGCGGACCGCGTGGTCGTCGTCGAAGCCGGGCAGGAACCGGTGGGCGTAGTGCAGGACCGCGGGCACGATCCCGGCCGCGCCGTTGGTCGGGGCGGTGACGACCCGGCCTCCCGCGGCGTTCTCCTCGTTGACGGCCAGGGCGTAGAGGGTCACCCACTCCATCGGATCGGCGTGCTCGTCGAGGCTCGCGCGCAGGTCGCGGGCCCGGCGGCGGACCTTGAGCCCGCCGGGCAGCACTCCCCCGGTGCGCACGCCCTGCTCGACGCACTCGCGCATCACCTGCCAGATATGCAGCAGGTGCGCGCGAGTCTCGGCCTCGGGCCGCCAGGACGCCTCGTTGGCCAGCACGACGTCGCTGATCCGTCCGCCGAGGCCGGCGGCCTGGGTGAGCAGCTCGGCCCCGGTGCTGAACGGGTGGGCGACGGGGGTGGCGTCCTCGACGAGCACCGGGCGTCCGGTGTCGTCCTCGTCGAGCACGAAACCACCCCCGACGGAGTAGTACTCGCGGTGGACCAGGCGGGCGCCGTCGTCGTCGAGGGCTTCGAAGGTCATGCCGTTGCTGTGGAAGTCGAGCCGCTTGCGGCGGTGCAGCACGACGTCGTGGTCGAGGTCGAAGGAGATCTTGTGCTCGCCGCCGAGGCTGATCCGGCGCTCCTCCCGCACCGCGTCGACGTGCGGTTCGACGGCGACGGGATCGACCAGGTGCGGTTGCTCGCCGGTCAGCCCGAGCACCACGGCCTTGACGCTGCCGTGCCCGTGCCCGGTGGCGCCGAGCGAGCCGAACAGCTCGCACCGCACCCGCCGGACCCGGGGCATCGTCCCGGTGGCGCGCAGGTGCTCGACGAACAGGTACGCCGCTCGCATCGGCCCGACGGTGTGCGAGCTGGACGGCCCGATGCCGACCTTGAAGAGGTCGAAGACGGACAGAGACATGGGTGCTCCCGGGGGTAGGTGGGGGCAGGGGACAGTTTTTCCTCGAATTAACCGGACAAATGCGACATTGATAATGGGTGATTCGAGGAAAAACTGCCCCGCTCCCGGAACTCAGCGGCGGATGCGGTGCATCTCGGGGTCCACCAGGGGCTCGGCCGCGACGGTCGCGGCGATCATGCGGTCGAAGTACTTGATCTCGACCCGGGTTCCGGGCCCCGCCGAGGCGGGCAGCCACGCGTAGGCGATCGGCGTGCCCAGGGTGTGCGAGAAGGCCGCCGAGGTGACGTAGCCGGCGGGTTCCTCGTCGACGAACACCGGCTCGGCGCCGAGCACCACGCTGCGCCCGTCGTCGACGGTCAGGCACCTCAGCCGCCGCTCGACCGCGTCCGGGTCGATCTCGGCCAGCGCGTCGCGGCCGACGAAGTCGCCCTTGTTCATCCGCACGGCGAAGCCGACCCCGGCCTCGTACGGGTCGTGCTCGGTGGTCATGTCCGCACCCCACGCGCGGTAGCCCTTCTCCAGCCGGAGGCTGTTGAACGCCGCGCGCCCGGCCGCCACGACCCCGAGGTCGCGACCGGCCTCGAACAGCACGTCCCACAGCCGCTGCCCGTACTCGGCGCTGGTGTAGAGCTCCCAGCCGAGCTCGCCCACGTAGGACACGCGCATGGCCGTCACCGGGATCCCGGCGATGCGGATCTGCTTGCAGCGGAAGAACTTCAGCCCTTCGTGCGACAGGTCGGCGTCGGTCAGCGGCTGCACCAGGTCGCGGGCCAGCGGGCCCCACGCGCCGATGCAGCAGGTGCCGCCGGTGATGTCGCGGACCGTCACGCTGCCGTCGTCGGGCAGGTTGCGCCGCAGGTACTCGTGGTCGATGTTGCCGTTGGCGCCGATCTGGAACAGCTGCTCGCCCAGCCGCGCGACGGTGAGATCGCTGCGCACGCCGCCGGCCTCGTCGAGCATGAGCGTGTAGGTCACCGACCCGACCGACTTGTCGACCTTGTTGGTGGTCATCCGGTCCAGGAACGCCAGCGCCCCGGGGCCGCTGACCTCCAGGCGCTTGAGCGAGGTCATGTCGTAGAGCGCGACGGCGGTGCGGGTCTTCCACGCCTCCACCGCGGCGACGGGGCTGTGGTACATCGCCGACCAGGAGTCCCGCGACGGCGGCTGCCACTCCATCGGCAGGTCCTTGACCAGCGGTGCGTTGGCCTCGAACCAGTGCGGGCGCTCCCAGCCGTGGGCTTCCAGGAACACCGCGCCGAGCTCCTTCTGCCGGGCGTGGAAGGGGCTCACGCGCAGGTCGCGCGGCGAGAACTTCGGCTGCAGCGGGTGCTTGACGTCGTAGATCTCGACGAAGTTGCGGGAGGAGGTCTCCTCGACGTAGTCGGGCGTCGTCTCGATCTCGTCGAACCGGTGCACGTCGCAGCCGTGCAGCTCGATCTCGCTGCGGCCGTCGACGAGCAGCTGCGCCACCGAGCGCGCGACACCGGCCGAGTGCGTCACCCACACGGCTTCGGCGATCCAGAACCCCTGCACGTCGGGCGATTCGCCGACCAGCGGGCCGCCGTCGGGGGTGAAGGAGAAGACGCCGTTGAACCCGGTCTCGATCTCGGCGGTCTCCAGCGCGGGCAGCAGGCGCTTGCTGTGCTCCCAGGACGGCGCGAAGTCCTCCTCGGTGAACTCCAGCATCGACGGCATGGCCCGCTCGGAGGTCTCGCCGTCCTGCGGTAGGTCGCTCAGGCGCACCGGGATCGGCCGGTGGGCGTAGGTGCCGATGCCGAGGCGGTCGACGTGCTCGCGGTAGTAGAGGTCGCGGTCCTGGTGGCGCAGGATCGGGAGGTTGGCCTCGGTGCGCTCGTCGTTGCGGCCGGCGAGCTCGGGCAGCGGCGCGGTCTTCGCGTACTGGTGGGCCATCGGCAGCAGCGGCACGGTCATGCCGACCATCTCGCCGATGGCCTGGCCCCAGAAACCGGCGCAGGACACGACGATGTCGGCGGGGATCTCGCCGTGGTCGGTCTCGACCCCGGTCACCCGGCCGTTGCTGTGGTTGATGCCGGTGACGGTCACCGCGCCCCGGAACCGCGCCCCGCGCGAGACCGCCCGCCGGGCCAGCGCGACCACGGCCCGCGCGGCCTTGGCCAGGCCGTCGGTGGGCGTGTGGAACCCGCCGAGGACCTTGTCGGCGTCGAGCAGCGGGTGCAGCTTGGCGCACTCGTCGGGCCCGATGACCTCGCCGGGAACTCCCCAGGAGGTGGCCCAGCCCTGCTTGCGGTGCAGATCGGCGAGCCGTTCGGGGGTGGTGGCGATCTCCAGGCCGCCGACCTGGTTGAAGCAGCGGTCGCCGTCGTCGTCGAGCTCCAGGAACTTCTCGACGGTGTAGGTGGCGAACTGGGTCATCGTCTTGGACGGACCCGTCTGGTAGACGAGCCCGGGCGCGTGCGAGGTCGAGCCGCCGGTGAGCGGCAGCGGGCCCTGGTCGACGACGGTCACCTGGTTCCACCCGCGGCTGGTGAGCTCATCGGCCAGGTTCGCACCGACGATCCCGGCTCCGATGATGACGACGCGAGGACTCGTGCTCATGCTGATCTCCTAACGGAGCGGCGGAGTCTGAAGCTGGATGTTCCGCCTCCGGTGAGGCGGGGAAGCGTTGCAGGAGAAGGAGTTCCGCCGGACGGCGGAACGAGGCGAAGGCGATCAGCGACCCCTGACAGAGGACTGATATATCAACTGCGCATCAAGGTAAGCGCCCACATCCCCGCGGTCAACACGTGACCCGAAAATTCCCCCGCGCCCGCCACCGAACGCCCCGACCCGCCGAAAACCGCAACATTCATCGGCACGAAAACCGGGGTTTTCGACCGGATGGGCGTGAGGGCTTGACCGGGCGGCGCTGGCTGTTACCTTGGTGTCCATCTGATATGTCAGTTGGCTTTCAGCGCCTCTCCCCCTGTTGAGCACTCGCTCCACCGCATCTCGAACGGAGGGCTCTCATGCCTCGAACGCCCGGTGCCGATCTGCCCGAGCACCCGGACTGGCTCTGGGGTTCGGCCGATCCGAAACCGTCCTACGACGTGGTGATCGTCGGCGGTGGGGGTCACGGCCTGGCCACCGCGTACTACCTGGCGGTCAACCACGGCATCACCAACATGGCGGTGCTGGAGAGCGGGTGGCTCGCGGGCGGGAACATGGCCCGCAACACCACGATCATCCGCTCCAACTACCTCTGGGACGAGAGCGCCGGGCTCTACGAGCACGCGCTCAAGCTCTGGGAGGGCCTGGAGGAGGAGCTCGACTACCCGCTGCTGTTCTCCCAGCGCGGCGTGCTCAACCTCGCCCACTCCCTGCAGGAGGTCCGCGACAGCGTCCGCCGCGTCGGCGCCAACCGGCTCAACGGCGTCGACGCCGAGTGGCTCGACCCCCAGCAAGTCGCCGAGATCTGCCCGATCCTCAACACCTCCCCCGACCTGCGCTACCCCGTCATGGGCGCCACCTGGCAGCCCCGGGCCGGCATCGCCAAGCACGACCACGTCGCCTGGGGATTCGCCCGCGCGCTGGACCGGATGGGCGTCGACCTGGTGCAGAACTGCCAGGTCACCGGCTTCGACCGGGTCGGCGACCGGATCGTCGGAGTGAAGACCACGCGCGGCGACATCGCCACCGGCAAGGTCGCCCTCGCCGCCGCCGGGCACACCTCGGTGCTGGCCGACGAGCTCGGGCTGCGGCTACCGCTGCAGAGCCACCCGCTGCAGGCGCTGGTGTCCGAACTGCTCGAACCCGTGCACCCCACGGTGGTCATGTCCAACGCCGTGCACGTCTACGTCTCCCAGGCGCACAAGGGAGAACTCGTCCTCGGCGCCGGCATCGACTCCTACAACTCCTACGGCCAGCGCGGCTCGTTCCACACCATCGAGCGCGAGCTGACCGCCGCCGTGGAGCTGTTCCCGATGTTCGCCCGCGCCCACGTGCTGCGCACCTGGGCCGGTGTCGTGGACGTGACCCCGGACGCCTCGGCGATCATGGGCCTCACCCCGTTCGAGGGCCTCTACATCAACTGCGGTTGGGGCACAGGCGGTTTCAAGGCCACCCCGGGCGTCGGCTGGTGCTACGCCCACACCATCGCCCACGACGAACCCCACCCGCTCAACGCCCCGTTCGGCTTGGACCGGTTCACCACCGGCGCCCTCGTCGACGAGCACGGCGCCGCCGGCGTGGCGCACTGACCACTCTTTCCACGCCCATCTTGCTCGGCGGTGCAAGTAGCGGAACCTCACCGGCCCTCCGGGTCCGGGCGCCACTCCTGATGCATGCCAGTACACGGCGTCGCGGCGTCCTCCCCGGAGAACCGCTGAGAACCCGCGGCGGTGCCGGCTGAGTCCCACACCTGAAACAGCGGCTACCGCCGCATTTCGACAGCTCCTAGAAGGAGACCGTCATGATGTTGATCCCCTGCCCGTGGTGCGGGCCGCGCAACGAGACCGAGTTCCACTACGGCGGTCAGGCCGACGTGTCCTACCCCGCCGAACCGCACGCCACGTCCGATGTGGACTGGGCGGAGTTCCTGTTCTTCCGCGCCAACCCCAAGGGCGTGTTCGCCGAGCGCTGGAACCACCAGGCGGGCTGCCGCCGCTGGTTCAGCATCCGCCGGGACACCCGGACCAACGAGATCCTCCACGACGACAGGGCGGTGACGAGGTGAGCGACGACTTCAGGCTCCCCGAGGGCGGCCGGATCGACCGGGACCGCGTGCTGCGCTTCCGCTTCGACGGGCGCGACTACACCGGCTACCAGGGCGACACGCTGGCCTCCGCGCTGCTGGCCAACGGCGTCCACCAGGTCACCACCAGCATCAAGCACGGGCGTCCGCGCGGGATCGTGGCGGCGGGGCCGGAAGAGCCCAACGCGCTGGTGCAGATCGACGAGCCGTTCCCCGAGCCGATGCAGACGGCCACGACCGTCGAGCTGCGCGACGGCCTGGCCGCCACCGGCCTTCCCGGGCAGGGGCGGCTGGCCACCGAACCGGACCCGGCCCACTACGACGCGACCCACGCGCACTGCGACGTGCTGGTCGTCGGCGGCGGCCCGGCCGGGCTGGCCGCGGCGCTCAGCGCGGCCCGCAGCGGCGCTCGGGTGATCGTCGCCGACTCCGGCACCGAGTTCGGCGGCAGCCTGCTCGGTTCCGGCGAGGAGCTCTCCGGGCGTCCGGCCGAGCACTGGATCTCCCGCGTCGTGGCCGAGCTGACCGAGGCCCCGGAGGTCACGGTCCTCCCGCGCACCACCGTGTTCGGCCACTACGACCACAACTACCTCGTCGCCGTCGAGCACAAGGGCGAGGACTCCCCGATCCGGCAGCGCACCTGGCACATCCGGTCCCGCGAGGTCGTGCTGGCCACCGGCGCGCACGAGCGGCCGCTGGTGTTCCCCGGCAACGACCGGCCCGGCACCATGCTCGCCGGGTCCGCCCGCACCTACCTGCACCGCTACGGCGTGCTGCCGGGCCGCCGCGCGGTCGTGTTCACCACCAACGACAGCGCCTACGCCGCGGCGATCGACCTGCACGACGCCGGTGTCGAGATCGCCGCGATCGTCGACGTCCGCCCGGTCGTGTCGACGGTGTGGGCGGCGCGCTGCGTCGAACGCGGCATCCCCATCCACCACCGGTGCGGGGTCATCGGCACCTCCGGCGACGCCCGCGTCACCGGCGCCACCCTGCAGCGCGTCGACGACGGCACCACCAGCGAGCTCGACTGCGACGTCCTGCTGGTCTCCGGCGGCTGGAACCCGGCCGTCCACCTGCACAGCCAGTCGCGCGGCACCCTGCGCTACAGCGCGGAGATCGCCGCGTTCGTGCCCGACCGCAGCGCCGACGGGGTGCGCTCGATCGGCGCCGCCGCAGGCGTTCTCGGCACCTACGACTGCCTGCGCACCGGCTCGGAGGCCGGCAGCGACGCGGCCCGCGACGCCGGGTTCGACGCCGACTTCGCCGAGGTGCCCTCCGCCGCGGCTCCCCCGGTCGTCCCGCCGCAGCCCACCTGGCTGGTGACCGGGGTCGACGAGGCCGAGCAGTACGTGGACCTCGCCCGCGACGCCACCGTCACCGACGTCCGCAAGGCCGTCGGGGCCGGGATGGACTCGGTCGAGCACATCAAGCGGTTCACCACCATCGGCACCGCCCACGACCAGGGCAAGACCTCCGGCATCCTGTCCTCGGGCGTCATCGCCCACCTGCTGGGCGTGGACCTCGCCGAGGTCGGGGCCACCACGTTCCGCGCGCCCTACACGCCGGTCGCGTTCGCGGCGCTGGCCGGGCGCGACCGCGGCGACCTCTACGACCCGATCCGGGTCACCGCCATGCACGACTGGCACGTCGAGCAGGGGTCGCCGTTCGAGAACGTCGGCCAGTGGAAGCGGCCCTGGTACTACCCGCGGCCCGGCGAGGACATGGAAGCCGCGGTGCTGCGCGAGTGCGAGGCCGTGCGCACCGGGGTCGGCATGCAGGACGTGTCCACGCTCGGCAAGATCGACGTGCAGGGCCCGGACGCCGCCGAGTTCCTGGATCTCGTCTACACCAACAAGATGAGCACGCTCAAGGTCGGCCGCATCCGCTACGGGCTGATGTGCACCTCCGACGGGATGGTCTTCGACGACGGCACGGTGATCCGCACCGGCGAACACCGCTACCTCATCTCCACCACCTCCGGTGGCGCGGCCGGCGTGCTGGAGTGGCTGGAGGACTGGCTGCAGACCGAGTGGCCGCACCTGCGGGTGCACCTCACCTCGGTCACCGAGCAGTGGGCCACCATCGCGCTGGCCGGGCCGCGCTCCCGCGAGGTGCTCGCGCAGGTGACCTCCGGCATCGCGCTGGACAACGAGTCGCTGCCGTTCATGGCCTGGGAGGACGGCATCGTCGCGGGCAGGCGCGCGCGGGTGTGCCGGATCAGCTTCTCCGGCGAGCTCGCCTTCGAGATCAACGTGCCCCGCTGGTACGGCCGCGAGGTGTGGGAAGCCCTGCACGACGCCGGAACCCCGTACGGCATCACGCCTTACGGCACCGAGACGATGCACGTGCTGCGCGCCGAGAAGGGCTTCCCGATCGTCGGGCAGGACACCGACGGCACCGTCACCCCGCACGACCTGGGGATGAGCTGGGCGGTGTCGAAGAAGAAGGACGACTTCCTCGGGATGCGCTCGTTCACCCGGGCCGACACCGCCCGCTCCGACCGCAAGCACCTGGTGGGCCTGCTGCCGCCGGCCGACGAGGCCGTCGTGCCGGAGGGCTCGCAGCTGGTGGAGACCGAGCTGCTGCCGGAACCGCCGGTGCCGATGCTCGGCCACGTCACCTCCAGCTACCGCAGCGCCGCGCTCGGTCGCCCCTTCGCCCTGGCCCTGGTCAAGAGCGGGCGCGACCGCATCGGGCAGACGATCTACAGCCACGTCGGGGACCGCCTGGTGCCCGTGGAGATCACCGAACCGGTCTTCTACGACAAGGAAGGAGCCCGCCGCGATGGCTGAGCCCTACGGCGAATCCCCGCTGGCCGCCCGCGCCGAGGCGCTGGCCGACGCCTCCGCACTCGGCGCCGTGCGCCTGTCCGAAGTGGCCTTCACCACTCAGGTCACCCTCCGAGTCGACCCGAAGAGCCCCGCCGCCGAGCGGATCGGCACCGCCCTCGGCGTGATGCTGCCCAACCAGGCCGGGCAGGTGGCCCGCACCGAGCGGCTGATGGTGGCCTGGCTCGGACCCGACGAGTGGCTGCTGGTGGCCCCCGAGGGCGAGACCGAGCAGATCGAGACCACCCTCACCGACGCCCTCGGCGAGGAGCACGGCGCGGTCGTGGACGTCTCCGCGCACCGCACGATCCTGCAGGTCTCCGGGCCGAAAGCCCCTGAGCTGCTGGCGAAGGGCTGCGCGCTGGACCTGCACCGGCGCAGCTTCGGCCCGGACTCGTGCGCCCAGACGCTGCTGGCCCGGGCGGGCGTGCTGCTGCTCAGCCGCGACGTCGAACCGCCGTCGTACTGGATCTTCGTGCGCGCCTCGTTCGCCCGCTACCTCGCCGACTGGCTCTGCGACGCCGCGGCCGAGTACCGGGAGCCCTGAGGTGACGGCCCGGGTCGGGGCCCGCGTGCCCGCGCTTAGGATGGCCGCGAAGCGGTCTTCGACGAGCCGGACCGCGGTGCAGCTGCGTTCGGTGGTGACGTTTCGATGAGCATCCGCATCGACCACGCCGTCGTCGACGGGAAGTTCTCCCTCGACGGCGAGGTCCACGAGGTGGAGAACAACCTGTGGGTCGTCGGTGATGACCACCAGTGCCTGGTGATCGACGCACCGCACGACGTCGAAGCGATCCGCGAGCTCGTCGCCGACCGCGAGGTGGTGGCGGTGCTCCTCACCCACGCCCACGACGATCACGTGCGGGTGGCCCCGGACCTGGCCGAGGCCGTGGCCGCGCCGATCCACCTGCACCCGGCCGACCGGCCGGTGTGGGAGCTCACGCACCCGGTCCGGCAGCCCGACGCGCGGCTGGTGGACCGCCAGACGTTCCACATCGGACGGTTGAGCGTGCAGGTCATGCACACGCCCGGTCACACCCCCGGCTCGGTGTGCCTGTACAGCCCGGACCTGGCGACCGTGTTCACCGGCGACACCCTGTTCGCCGGTGGACCCGGTGCCACCGGGCGCTCGTTCTCCGACCGGGACGCGATCATCGACTCGATCCGGGACCGGCTGCTGCCGCTGCCGGCCCGCACCCGGGTCCACCCCGGTCACGGCCCCGCACCACGATCGGCGAGGTCGTGGCGCAGTTCGACGAGTGGGTGTCGCGGTGAGCGCGGCGCTGGCGGCCGCGCTGCGCAACGCCTCCTACGAGGTGCTGCCGTTCCGCAGCACCGAGGAGAAGGTGCTCGCGCACGTGCCCTGCGACGTGCCGCTGACCATCACCACCACCGAGGCCCGTGGCCTGGAACCGACGCTGGACCTGGCGGTGCGGCTCAGCAAGAACGGCTACACCGCCGCCCCGCACCTGGCGGCCCGCCTGGTGCGCGACCGCGCGGAGCTCGACGACATCGCCGCCCGGCTTCTGGAATCGGGTGTGCGGCGGCTGTTCGTCGTCGGCGGGGACGCCGCCGAGCCCGCCGGGGAGTTCCCCGACGCCGAGAGCCTGCTGCTCGCCTTGGCCGAGGCCGGGCACGACTTCGGGCACCTCGGCATCGCCGGCTACCCGGAGGGCCACGGCACGATCCCGGACGCGGTGATCTCGGAAGCGTTGCGGCGCAAGGCCGATCACGCCCACGAGATCGTCACGCAGCTCTGCTTCACCCCGTCCACGACCGTCGACTGGGCCACCCGCCTGCACGCCGACGGCATCCCGACACCGGTCCGGGTGGGCATCCCGGGCAGCGTCAACCGGCAGAAGCTGATCCGCGTCTCCGCGGGGCTGGGGCTGGGCCAGTCGGCCCGGTTCCTGGCCAAGCAGTCGGCCATGTTCTGGCGGTTCTTCCTGCCCAGCGGCTACCGCCCGGACAAGCTCGTCCACGCCCTGTCCGATCAGATCCTCCGACCCGCCAACGCGATCACCGGCTTCCACGTCTTCACCTTCAACGACGTCGAAGGCACGGAACGCTGGCGACAGAAGCAACTCGCCCGGCTCTAGCACCTTCGTGCCGATGCACGCCGTGACGCCGTGCATCGGCCATGCATCAGGAGCGGCGCACGGAGACCACGGAGTCGCTCGGGTTCCGCCACCCGCACCGCCACTAAAAGCGAGTCCTCGACGGTTCGTCAGTGCACCTGTTCGCTGCGGCGCTGCTCCTCGCGGTAGCCGTAGGCGGCCTGGCGGACGGCGCGGTCTGATTCCAGGCTGGATCCCAACGCACCCGCGATCACGCCCATCGTGGTGAAACCCCACGCCAGGGCGAGGTAGCGGGTGAAGTCGGCGGGATGGCCGAGGCTGCTGGCCAGCAGGTTCGGCGGGACGATGAACAGCGCCACGGCGAGGTTGATCGCGAACAGCCCGACGTACATCACGCCGACCCCGATGGTCAGCGTGGCGACCGTGGAGGTGTTGTACAGCAGCACCTGCTCGCGGTCGCCACCGCTGCGCCGCTTCTCCCACAACCCGTGCGCGGTGATCAACCACAGCACCAGCAGCACCACCGACAAGAACCCGGCGATGACCTGCCGGAACACCCCCAGCTGGTCGCCGATCTGCCAGATGGTGCTCGACGACAGCCCGAAGGCGCTGGTGGCCACGGCCGCCGCCAGCGCGCTGCGCAGCCCGAACACCAGCTGGGCTGGCTGGTTCGAGCGCACCATGCCGCTGAGCAGCCGCAGCCGCCCGCGCCTGCGGGTGGTGCTGTAGCGGACGTCGACCTCCTGCTCGCCGCCGAGCTCCTGGCGCACCACCGGCGCCAGGAGCCGGGACACCGCGTTGTCCAGCCCGTAGCGGTTCGCGCCACCGCCGCTGCGGCCGGTGAGCTCGTCGACGATCTGCAGCACGACCTGCCGGGCCCGCCGGTAGACGCCGGTACCGCCGAGGGCGGGCAGCGACACCACGGCCACACCGCCCTCCAGGTCGGTCTCGGCGACCACCGGACGTCCGTCGGCGCGCACCGGCAGGTCGGTCAGGCAGATGGCGTGGTCCCAGTCGTGCTCGCCCATCCGCTCGCGCGTGGAGGCCAGGATGTCGCGGGTGCTGTGCCTGCCCGCGGTCACCGGGTCGACGTCGACCTCGACCGCCCACGAGTGCTGTTCGCTGAGCAGTTCGGGAAGATCGTCGGCCAGGCGGCGGGTGACCTGCTCGGGCATGTCCGGATCGGCGATCAGCCCGAGCCGCCGGTCCGGGGTGCCGGACTCGGGCTCTCCGCGCTCGGCGAGCCGCTCGCCCTCCTGCGACTCCTCGCCGCCCTGTTCCGTTTCGAACGCTTCGGCGTCCTCGTGCTCGGAGTCGGCGTCCTGCTCGCCCATGTTCCTCCTCTCGACGGTCTCCCCAGGATGACTCATCGGGCGGGCGTCTCCTGACGGGCCGCGTAGCTGAAGCGGCCGGTGAGATCCAGCAGCCGCAGCAGCCGGTCGACGACGCCGGACGAGACCAGCACCAGCTCGGTGCGCCGCTGCTGGGCGACGCGGTGCGCCTCGACCAGCGCGGCGACGCCGTCGGAGTTGATGAAGGTGACGCGGGAGAGGTCGAGCACCAGCACGGTCACCGCGCTCGCCAGCTGCTCGGCGAGGGGGCCGGTGAGCAGGTCGCGGGCGGCGAGGTCAAGCTCGCCGTCGACCTGCACGACCGCTACGCCCTCGCCGGGCTCGAACACGCGAACCCGCAACGCCCCGGACACCGGTCCCGTCGCAGACGAGGAGCCGCCCCGCTGCGGCGGCACCGGTCCCGGAAGGTCGGCGTTGGCCACCACTACCCCCTCGATGCCGGATCTACAGGCGCGTTCGCCCGCGCCCCGGAGGAACAGGAGTTCGTTCCGCGCGCACCCAGGAGGCGGGCACCGGTGGGGAGACCGGCCTCCGGCCCGCGTTCCCGCAGCGGAACGACAGCGGTTGTGAGCTCAACCGACGGTGAACGCGAGAGTACCTATCGTCCTGAAAGGTCGCACACCGCACAAACCCGACCAATCCGATCATGGACGGGTTTTCGCCGCGCTCGCCCTCATCACCGAAACGTGTCGGTGGCTTTCGCGACGGCTTCGGCGAGAGCACCTGCGGCGCGGTGTCCGGCGTCGACGATCTCCAGTTCGGCGTTCGGCAGCACCGAGGCCAGCTGCCAGGGAGTGCCCAGCAGGTTGCCCAGGTCGAGTCTTCCCTGGATCAGTTTGACGGGAATTCCGGCCAGCGTCCCGGCTCCGCGCAGCAGCTGTTCGTCCTGCAGCCAGGAGCCGTGTCGCCAGAAGTGGGTGACGATTCGCGCGAATCCCAGGGCGAAGGCCGGGTCGTCGAACCTCGGGTTCGGCGGTGCTTCCGGGACGAGGGCGTCCTCCCACCCGCACCAGTCGCGGGCCGCCTTGTGGTGCACCGTCGGGTCCGGGTGCATCAGCAGGCGGTGGTAGGCGTCGGCGAGGTCGCCATCGCGGTCGGATTCCGGGACGCCATCGCGGAAGCGCGCCCAGGCGTCGGGGAGGAGCGCGCCGAGATCTCGGGTGAGCAGGTCGGTTTCGGCTCTCCGGCCGGTCGCCAGAGCGCAGAGGACCATCTCCGAGACCCTTTCGGGATGGCGCTGGGCGTAGGCCAGGGCGAGCACGCAACCCCAGGAGCCGCCCTCCACGAGCCACCGCTCGACGCCGAGGTGGACTCGGAGCCGCTCCACATCGGCGATCAGGTGGTCGGTGGTGTTGGTGGACAGGTCGGCGCCGGGCTCGGAGGCGTGCGGGGTGCTGCGGCCGCACATCCGCTGGTCGAACTGCACGATCCGGTAGGCGGCCGGGTCGAAGAACCGTCGCGTTCCGGCCGTGCTGCCGGAGCCGGGACCGCCGTGCAGGACCACGGCGGGTTTGCCCTCGGGGTTCCCGCAGACCTCCCAGTACAGCCGGTGCCCCTCGCCCACTTCCAGCGTTCCGGACTCGTACGGCTCGATCTCCGGGTGCACGTGGGTGGTCCCTTCGGGGTTGAGCGTTCGGCTGGGGGCGGTTCTTCCTCGAATCACCCGGCCTCGTCGTCCCATTTGTCCGGATGGTTCGAGGAAGGACCGTCGTCCTCCAGGTGCCGGGCGAGGTTGAGGACGCCCATGCGGTCGACGGCGTCCGGAGTCGGGTCGATGCAGGATTCGAGACGGGCGCGGAGGTTCGAGGGGTCGAGGTCGGTGCCGATGAGGACGAGGCTGGTCGAGCGGGGGCCCTTCCAGCGGGTCGTCTCGAAGGCGGCGTAGACGCCGACCGCGTGGAACCGGAAGCAGCGGCCCTCGCCCGAGGCGCCGAAGTCGATCGGGCCCTTGATGCGGTAGACGCCCCGGCTGCGCTCCTTGAGGAAGGCCAGGAACGCCGTCGGGTTCAGCGGCCGGTCGGTGGTGAACTCCATCGACTCGTAGACGGCGTGCATGTGGTGGCCGTGGTCGTCGTCGTGGTCGTCCAGGTCCGCGAACGACAGCTGCCGGGCGCCGCCGGCGTCGCGGATCGCGGGGTCGTCGAACAGGATTCCCGGCGAGATCCGGCCGCGCTCGGTGGCCAGCACGGCACCCTCGGCGAGCTCGCGGACCTCCCCGATCACCCGGTCCCGCTCGGCCTCGTCCACCCGGTCGATCTTGTTGACCACTACCAGGTCGGCGAGCCGCACGTGGTCGTCGAGCTCGGGATGCCGGGCGCGGCTGTCGTCGAACTCGGCGGCGTCGACGACCTCCACCAGCCCGCCGAACTCGATGCCCGGGTTCTGCGAGGACAGCACCATCCGGACCAGCTGGGCGGGCTCGGCGATGCCGCTGGCCTCGATGACGATCGCGTCCAGCGGCGCGCCCGGGTGGGCCAGCTTCTCCAGCATCCGGTCCACGCCCTCGGCGTCGACCGCGCAGCACAGGCAGCCGTTCTCCAGCGACACCGTCGCGTCGACCTGCCCGGCGACGTTCATCGCGTCGACGTTGATGCTGCCGAAGTCGTTGACCAGCACACCGATGCGCCGCCCGTCGTCGTTCCGCAGCAGGTGGTTGAGCAGGGTCGTCTTGCCCGAGCCCAAGTAGCCCGCCAGCACGACCACCGGAATCCGCGCCGTCACCGTCTCCCCCAGATCGACACCTCGCTCACCTGCGCCATCCTCGCACGCGCCGCCCGACCGGCCGATTGACCTGGCCCGCACCGGACCTCTAGCTTCATCCGCGACCTCAATCGGACATTGTTCGAAATCCCGTACATCCGGACACCGCTGTCTCGGAGGTGGATTCGTGGGTGGACCAGGGCTGAGCCGCAGAACGCTGCTGGCAGGGGCCGCACTGGGGTGCGCCGGGCTGGCCGGCGGGTGCGGGGTGCCGCGCGGGGAGCGCGAACTGCGGTACTGGAACCTCTTCGCCGGGGGCGACGGGGACACGATGAAGGCGATGCTGGCCCGCTACCGGGCCGCGCATCCCGACGTCGGGCTCCGGGACGTCACGCTGGAGTGGGGCGACCGGTACTACACCAAGCTCGCGATGGCCGGGGCGGCCGAGCGGGCCCCCGACCTGGCGATCCTGCACCTGGGCCGGTTGCCGGCGTTCGCGCCGGGCGGGCTGATCGACGAGCTGCGCCCGGACCTGCTGCGGGAGAAGGGGATCGAGCCCGATCACTTCCCGGCCGGGCTCTGGAACCGGTCGCACCACGGCGGCAGGCTCTTCGCCGTCCCGCTCGACACCCACCCGGTGGTGCAGTACCACAACACCGACGTCTGCCGGGAGGCCGGACTGCTCGACGAGGACGGCCGGTTCCGCCCGCTGCGCGGGCCCGAGGCCGCGCGGGACGCGCTGCGCAGGGCCAAGCAGGTCACCGGGGACAGCGGGCTGCTGCTGGAGACGACCGGCGACGGCGTCGGCCCCTGGCGGTTGTTCTGGAGCCTCTACCGGCAGCTCGGCGGCGACCTGATCACCCCCGACGGCACCCGGTCGGCCGTCGACGACCGCAAGGTCGCCACCGTCCTCGACTTCGTCCAGGGCCTGCACGCCGACGGCCTGGCCACCGGCGGCCTGGACGGCGACGGCGCGATCGCGCTGTTCAGCAGCGGGCGGGCGGGATTCTTCTGGTACGGCGAGTGGGAGGTGCAGACGTTCCTCGAATCCGGGATGCCCTTCAGCATGACCCGGTTCCCGGCGGTGGTCGGCCGCGCGCTCGCCGAGGCCGACTCGCACGCCTTCGTCCTGCCGCACCGGGACCGCACCGACGAGGACCACCTGCGGGTCTACGACCTCGTCGCCGCGCTGCTGCGCGACAGCCTCGCGTGGGCCGAGGGCGGCCACATCCCGGCCTACCTCCCGGTCAACCGCAGCCCGGCCTACGCCGACATGCAACCGCAGTCCGAGTACCGGTCGGTCATCGACGACGTGCAGCTGGACCCGGACGTGTGGTTCGCCGGTTCCGGCTCGCGACTGTGGACCGAGATGAACTCCGTGCTCGGCCCGGCGATGGACGGCCGGCTCGCCGTGCCGCGCGCGGTGTCGCAGATCCGGCAGGTCGTCGACGACCTGCTCGCCACCCCGAACCCCACGGCCTGAACGGAGGTTCCCGCACATGGCCAGGCACAACCTCGGTGGTTCGGGGCTCGCGTTCGTGATGCCCTTCCTCACCGCCTACTTGCTGTTCCTCGTCATCCCGCTCGGGATGGGTCTGATCACCGCTCTCACCGACGCCGCCCTGACCTCCAGCGACGCCGACTTCGTCGGCCTGGCGAACTTCGCCGAGGCGCTCACCGATCCGGCGATGTGGCGGTCGTTTGGCGTGACGGTCGGTTTCACCGCCGCCGGCACTCCCCCGCTGATCCTGGTCGGGCTGGTGATGGCGCTGCTGACGCACCACCTGGCACCGGCCCGCTGGTTGTGGCGGCTGGCGTTCTTCGCGCCCTACGTGCTGCCGTCGTCGGCGATCGCGCTGATCTTCGTGTGGATCTACCAGCCGGAGTTCGGGCTGGCCGACTCGATGCTGTCCTGGTTCGGGATCGGGCCGATGGGCTGGCTGTCGCACCCGGTCGCGGCGATGCTCGGCGTCGTGGTGGCCACGGTGTGGTGGACCGTGGGCTTCAACTTCCTGCTGTACCTGGCGGCGCTGCAGACGATCCCGGACGACCTCTACGAGTCCTCGTCGCTCGACGGGGCCGGGGCGTGGCGGCAGCTGTGGCACATCACGCTGCCGATGCTGCGGCCCACGACGGGACTGATCGCGGTGTTGCAGGTCCTGGCCTCGCTGAAGGTCTTCGACCAATTTTACCTGATCACCAACGGCGGGCCGCAGCACAGCACGCGCCCGATCCTGCAGTACATCTACGAATCCGGGTTCACCCACTACCGAACCGGCTACGCCTCGGCGATCTCCTACGTGTTCTTCGCCGCGATCCTGCTGGTCACCCTCGCGCACTTCAGCGTCCAGCGCCGCCGAGCCGCGGGAGGCACCCATGTCTGACCGGTTCCGCTGGGGCACAGCGGTTCTCGCGCTGGTGACGGTGGCGCTCGCCGCGTTGTGGGCGCTGCCGTTCGCCTGGACGCTGCTGACCTCGCTCAAACCCGAGTCGGAGACCACCGAGGTCCCGCTGCGCTGGTTGCCGAGCGAGTTCACCGTCGAGGCCTACCGCAGCGTGCTGTCGACGCCCGACATCTGGATCTGGTTGCTCAACAGCGTGTTCACCGCCGGGACGGTGACCGTGCTGGTGGTGCTGCTGGCGAGCACCGCCGCCTACGGGTTCTCCCGCACCGATTTCCGGGGCCGCAGAGCGCTTCTCGCGTTCGTCGTCGCGGGCGTGCTGGTCCCGGCAGAGGTGCTGATCGTGCCGCTGTTCGACGAGATGGTGTTCCTGGGCCTGGTCGACACCCCGTGGGGCGTGATCCTGCCGCAGGTGGTGCTGCCCGCGATGGTCTACATCCTCAAGGTGTTCTTCGACGGCGTGCCGCGCGAGCTGGAGGAGGCCGCGATCGTCGACGGGGCGAGCCGGTGGCGGATCTACTGGCGGATCGTGCTGCCGCTGTCGCGCCCGGTGCTGGCCGCCGTCGCGATTTTCACGTTCATCACGACGTGGAACAACTTCCTGTGGCCGTTCATCGTCACCGCCGACCCGGCCACGATGACGCTGCCCGTGGGACTGGCCACGGTCCAGGGCAGCTACGGCGTCCGCTACGCCGAGGTGATGGCGACCGTGGTCATCGCGGGCCTGCCGTTGCTGCTGCTGTTCGTGCTGTTCCAGCGCCAGATCGTGCGCGGCATCGCGCACACCGGTCTGGCGGGACGATAGGGAGGGGAAACAGTGACCCACGGCGAGACCGCGCGGGCGAGCCTGACGATCGACCCGGCCTTCGAGATCGGCGAGGTGCACCCGAGGTTGTTCGGCTCGTTCGTCGAGCACCTCGGCCGCTGCGTGCACACCGGCCTCCACGAGCCCGGCCACCCCGCGGCGCGCGAGGACGGGCTGCGGCAGGACGTGCTGGACCTGATCGGCGAGCTCGGGGTGACGCTGGTGCGCTACCCGGGCGGCAACTTCGTCTCCGGCTACCGCTGGGAGGACGGCGTCGGCCCGGTCGCCGAGCGGCCGCGCCGGCTGGACCCCGCGTGGCGGTCGGTGGAGACCAACGAGTTCGGGCTCAACGAGTTCATGCGGTTCACCGAGGTCGCCGGGGTGGAGCCGATGATGGCGCTGAACCTGGGCACCCGCGGGCCGATGGAGGCCCGGGAGCTGCTGGAGTACTGCAACCACCCCGGCGGCACCGCGTGGTCGGATCTGCGGCGTGCGCACGGTCACGAGCGGCCGCACGGGATCGGGCTGTGGTGCTTGGGCAACGAGCTCGACGGGCCGTGGCAGATGGGGCACAAGACCGCCGACGAGTACGGCCGCGTCGCCGCCGAGACGGCGCGGATGATGCGGATGGTCGATCCCGGGGTGCGGCTGGTCGCCTGCGGCAGCTCGAACTCGGCGATGCCCACGTTCGCGGCGTGGGAGCGCACCGTGCTGGAGCACACCTACGAGCACGTCGACCACATCTCCTGCCACGCCTACTACGAGGAGTCCGACGGCGACGTCGACAGCTTCCTGGCCTCGGCGCAGGACATGGAGCACTTCATCGACTCCGTCGTGGCCACCTGCGACCACGTGCGCGCCCGGTTGCGCAGCCCGAAGCGGCTGGAGGTGTCCTTCGACGAGTGGAACGTCTGGTACCGCGGGCTGCGCGATCCCGCGACCGAACCGGAGTGGGAGGTGGCGCCGCGACTGTTGGAGGACAACTACACGCTCACCGACGCGGTCGTGGTGGGGAGCCTGCTGGTGACGTTGCTGCGGCACTGCGACCGGGTCACCGCGGCGTGCCTGGCGCAGCTGGTCAACGCGATCGCACCGATCATGACCGAGCCGGGCGGTCCGGCGTGGCGGCAGACAACGTTCTTCCCGTTCGCCGACGCCGCGCGGCACGGGCGCGGCCGGGTGCTGCGCGTGGAGCCGCGCTCGACGCGCCACGACACCGCCCGGTACGGGGAGGTGGACCTGCTGCACGCAACCGCGGTTCAGCAGGACGAGGACACCGTGGCGGTGTTCGCGGTCAACCGCGCCACCGACCGGCCGCTGCAGCTGACCGCCGACGTCCGCGCGACGGGCAGCACGCGGGTGATCGAGCACCGGGTGCTGGCCGACCCCGACCGGCACGCGCGCAACACGCCGGCCGAGCCCGAGCGGGTGCGGCCGCGCGGTGTCGAAGGCGCGGCGATCGACGGCGGGACGCTGAGCGCTGTGCTGCCGCCGCTGTCGTGGAACGTGCTGCTGCTGCGGTGAATCAGGCGAAGGTGGTGCCGTGGGTGCGCAGGACTTCGGCGTTGCTGGTGAGCAGGACGAAGGGGTCCAGGCGGGTGGTGTCGATCTCCGCGACGTGCCAAGGGGCTTCGCGGGCGGCGTCGAGGACTTCGACGACGTCGAGGGCGCCCGTGCCCAGCGGGGTTTGCGGGGTGTCCCGGGTGGCCGGGCCGTCCTTGAGGTGCACGGCGATCGCGCGTTCGCCCAGCGAGCGCAGCACCTCGGCGGGGTTCGCGCCCGCGGCCTGGGCCCAGTAGGCGTCGAGCTCGGCGCGCAGGTCGGAGTGGGTGCGCTGCCAGAATCGGTCGTAGGCCGGACCTCCGGGCAGCGGGGCCCACTCGAACCAGTGGTTGTGGTAGCCGAGGGTCAGGCCGGGCGGGGCGTCGGCGGCGGCCTGGCCGAGGGTGTCGGCGAACGCGTCGAGGCTCGCGGTGTCGCCGAAGGTCTCCTCGCCGAAACCGGGGACCTGGCGCGGGTGCGGGATGAACGCGGTGTCGGCGCCGAGTTCGGCGCACTCCTCGGCGAGTTCGGCGACGCTCGGCAGGGCGGCGTGGGTCGCCGAAACCGCCAGCCCCGCGGCGTCGAGGTCGGCGCGCAGCTCGCGGGCTGCGGCCAACCGCTCGTCCTGGCTGCGGGTCAGCGAGCCCAGGCCGAACGGTTCGACGTGGCGGAAGCCGATCTCGGCGAGGCGGGACAGGGTTCCGGGCTGGTCGGCGGCCAGCTCGTCGCGGACGCTGTAGAGCTGGACGGACAGTGTCGGCACAGGATCTCGTTCCTCTCCGGGAAGGGATCAACCCACGATCAACGGCCGGAGGGTGCGCTGGGCGATGCGCAGTCCCCGGGTGATGCGTTCGTCGTCACCGCCCCAGACGGGGTCCTCGTGCTCGACCGACAGGGTGCCGGTGAAGCCGTGCTCGTAGAGCCGGTCGACGACCTTCGGCCAGTCGACCTGGCCGAGCCCGGGCACCCGGTAGCGCCACCAGCCCATGTCGAACGGGTTGTCGCCCTTGTCGATCTTCCCGAAGAACCCGTAGCGGTTGCGCGCCACCGGATCGAGCTCGACGTCCTTGGCCTGGGCGTGCACGATCCGGTCGATGTGGGGCGCGATGGTCTCGACCGGGTCGATGCCGATCCAGGTCAGGTGCGAGGGATCCCAGTTGAGGTAGAAGCCCAGCGAGAACATCCACTCCCACAACTCCGGCGAGTACGCGAGGTTGCCGGGGTAGCCGTCGGGGTGCCAGCCCTCCATCACGCAGTTCTCGACGATGAGCTTCACGCCGCGCTCACCGGCGTAGTCGACGAGCTCGGGCAGCACCCGCTGCCCCTCGGCGAGGTTGTCGGCCACGGATTTCGTCCAGTCGCGGCCGATGAAGGTGCCGACGTGGGGCACGCCGAGCGCTTGGGCGGCGTCGACGGCGTGCTTGAGGTGGGCGCGGATCTCCTCGCGGCGCTGCGGGTCGGGGTGCAGGTTGTTCTCGTAGTAGGCGAACGCCGACAGCTCCAGGCCGTGGCGCTCGAAGAGCGCCTTGGTCTCGTCGACCTGCTGCGGGCCGAAGTCGGCGACCGGCAGGTGGGCGGCCTCGAAGTCGCGGCCGCCGGTGCCGGGCCAGACCGCGACCTCCAGCGCCTCGTAGCCGTTGGTCTTCGCCCAGTCGGCGATCTGATCGAGGCTCCACTGCGGGAGGCACGCGGTGAGCATTCCGAGTCGCATCGTCACACCTTCGTCCAGTCGCGGTTGCCGGCGGCGCGCACGACCGCGTCGATCAGGCGGGCCGAGCGCAGTCCGTCGCTGAAAGTGGGGAGTCCTTCGGGGTTCTCGCCGTCGATGGCCGCGTAGGTGTCGGCGACGAAGGCGTCGAAGCAGTCGGCGTAGCCCTGCGCGTGCCCGGCGGGCAACGTCGAGAGCCGTTGCTGCTCGGCGGATCCGGTGCCGATGTCGCGGACCAGCTCGCGGTTGCCCTCGGCGCCGCCGAGCCAGACCCGCTCGGGGTTCTCCTGGTCGAACACCGCACTGCCGCGCGAGCCGTCGAGCTCGAACCACAACCGGTTCTTCCGACCCGCCGCGACCTGCGAGATCGTCGCCGAGCCGAGCACGCCGGTGGCGGTGCGCAGCAGCAGCGCGGCGGTGTCCTCGGTGCGCACCTCGACGCGTTCGCCCGCATTACCGGTGGGGCCGGTGAAGCTGGCGCCGCCGGCGGCCGGGCGGGTGGGCACGGCGATGGAGAACTCGGCGAGCACGTCGGTGAAGGTCTCCCCCGACACCCACTGCACGAGGTCGCACCAGTGCGAGCCGATGTCGGCGAAAGCCCGTGACGCCCCGCCCTTCTCGGGGTCGACGCGCCAACCGGAGGCGTCCGGGTCGAGCATCCAGTCCTGCAGGTAGCTGCCGTGCAGCAGGTGCCAGTCGCCGAACTCCCCGGCCTGCCTGCGGGCGCGGAGCTCGCGCACCAGCGGGTGGTAGCGGTACACGAACGGCACCGCGGCCACCAGTCCGCTGCTCTCGGCCGCGGCGGCCATCCGCTCGGCCTCGTCCAGCGTCATCCCCAGGGGTTTTTCGCAGATGACGTGTTTGCCCGCGGCCAGCGCCGCTTCGGCGAAGGGCGCGTGGGTGGCGTTGGGGGTGCAGATGTGCACCACGTCGACGCGGTCGTCGGCCAGCACCTCGTCGAAGGAGGCGTAGGCGCCGACCCGCCACTCCCCCGCCTTCTCCAGCGAGCGCTGCGGGCTGGAGGCCAGCACGCCGACGACCTCGGCCCCGGCCAGCAGCGCCGAGCGCCGGTGCACGGCGCCGATCATCCCGGCGCCCACGATCGCCGCACCGCGCCTGGTCGTGCCAGGGCTCACGCGCACTCCTCCCCCGTGATCGATGGGATCCGTGATCGATGGAACTGCGGACAACGGCGGGTGTCTCACGCCCGTTCTCGTCCTCACTCACGCTAGGACCCGCTTTTTCCGCCGACAAGAGCTATTATTTATTTTCTTTTCGGTCATAAATCAGCGTTAAATCGCCGGGAAGGGGTTTCGGCATGGGATGGGATCCGGTCCGGCTGACCGTGCCGCGCACGTCCGGACGAGCCGACGGGAACCTGGTGCTCAGCGGCCTGACCAGGCTCATCGCCTCCGGCACCGCCGAGAGCAGGGCCGAGCTGGTCAAGCGCACCGGACTGGCCCGCTCCACCGTCAACAGCCACCTCGAAGCGCTGCTGGCCGCCGGGGTCGTCGTCGAGAAGGGCGCGATCGGCGGCGGTGGCCGGGGCCGTCCGGCGCACCGGCTGGGCCTCGCCCCGCGCGCCGGGGTCGTGCTGGCCGCCGACGTCGGCGCGCACTCCACCCGCCTGGCCGTGGCCGACCTCGGGCAGGAGCTGCTGGCCGAACGGCACGTGGCGCTGGACCTCTCGGTCGGCCCGGAGCGATCGCTGGACGTGCTCACCGAGCACCTGCGCTCGCTCGTCGGCGGCGCCGGAGTCGCCACCGATCAGGTCAAAGCGCTGGTCATGGGCCTGCCCGGACCGGTGGACTCGCGCATGGGGATGCCGGTGCGGCCGCCGATCATGCCGGGCTGGGACGGGTTCCCGGTCGGCGACACGATGGCCGGCCGGTTCGACTGCGCGGCCTCGGTGGACAACGACGTGAACCTGATGGCCCTGGGCGAGGCGCGGGCGCTGCCCGCCGACGAGTCGCCGCTGCTGTTCCTGAAGGTCGGCACCGGCATCGGCGGCGGCATCGTCTCGGCCAACGGCGAGCTGCACCGGGGTTCCGACGGCGCGGCCGGCGACATCGGGCACATCCGGGTGCCGGGGGCCGACGACGTGATCTGCCAGTGCGGCAACGTCGGCTGCGTCGAAGCGGTGGCCTCGGCCGCGGCGGTGCTGCGCGGGCTGCGCACCGAGTCCGGCGGGCCGGGGACCATAGACGACCTGGCCCGGCTGCTGCGCGACGGCGACCCCCTGGCCGTCCGGGCGATCCGCGCCGCGGCGGCCACCATCGGCGAGGTGGTGGCGATGCTGGTGCACTTCTACAACCCGAAGCGGATCGTCCTGGGTGGACTGATCACCTCGGTCGGCGACGACCTGCTCGCCGGGATCCGCAGCGTGGTCTACCGCCGCGCGCTGCCGCTGGCGACCCGGAACCTGTCGCTGGCCAACAGCGCGCTCGGGCGTTCCGCTGGCATGGCGGGTGCGGTGGTGGCCGGCATCGAGAACGTGCTCTCACCGGAGGGAATCCGGGGCCTGGTGCGCGAAATCCCTTGACACGGGCGCGTCCGCGCGGCAACGATGCGATCTGTCTCACGCCGCCGCACCGACCGCTCGGTCGCGCGGCTTCGAGACGTCTGAGGGAGATCCTTCATGAGTGACCCCACGTTCCGGGTCCCCACCTTCCGGGTCGGAGTCATCGGTGCGGGCTGGGCGGGCCAGCAGCACCTCGCCGCCTACGACGCCCTGCCGAACGTCGAGATCGCGGCGATCGCCGGGCAGGAGACCGACGTGGTCACCTCGCTGGGCGAGCGCTACGGCGTTCCGCACCTGTTCGACAGCTGGGAGCAGCTCGTCGAGCTGCCGGACCTGGACGCCGTGAGCGTCGCGGTCCCCAACTTCCTGCACGCGCCGATCGGCGTCGCCGCGCTCAAGCGCGGGCTCCACGTGCTCAGCGAGAAACCCCTGGCGCGCAACGGTGTCGAGGGCCGGCAGATGGTCGAGGCAGCACGCGCGGCGGGCCGGGTGCTCGACGTGGCGTTCAACCACCGGCTGCGCGGCGACGTGCAGGCCCTCGGCCGGATCATCGGCAGCGGCGAGCTGGGGCGGCCCTACTACGCCAAGGCCTCGTGGATGCGGCGGCGCGGCATCCCCACCATCGGCAGCTGGTTCACCAGCCGCGAGATGGCCGGCGGCGGGCCGCTGGCCGACATCGGCGTGCACGTCCTGGACTACGCGCTGTTCCTGCTCGGCGAGCCGAAGGTGGAGTCGGTCAGCGCCGTCACCTCCGGTGAGCTGGGCAGTCGCGGCGTCGGCGGCATGAACTGGGAAACGGCCCGCGTCCGGGGCGGTTTCGAGGTCGAGGACTTCGCCTCGGCGTTCCTGCGCCTGGAAGGCGGCGGGGCGCTGGCGCTGGAGACCTCGTGGGCGGCGTTCCGCGACCCGACCGATCTGCTGGACTTCCACGTGCTGGGCACCGAGGGCGGCGCGGAGCTGCGCGCGGTGGGCGCGGCCAAGAAGGCGGTCGGCGACCTGCGGATCTTCCGCGACGTCGACGGCGAGATCGCCGACTACCAGCCCGCCGCCGAGCCGGGCCGCGCGCACGCCGCGGTGGTGGAGAACTTCATCCGCCTGCTGGCCGCACCGCAGGAGTGGGCCGCCAACGACGGCTCCCAGGCCCTGCGCCGCGCCGAGATCATCGACGCCTGCTACCGCTCGGCCACCGAGCACCGCGAAGTCCCGGTGGCGTGAGCCTCACCCGGCGTTGGCCGGGAAGTAGTGCTTCGGGTCGCCGCGCTTGTCCACCGGCGGGTAGTTGCGGGGCGGGGTTTCGACCAGGGGCGCGTCGATCGGGCGGCGCCCCTGGGCGCGCTGCCAGGCCGCGCGGGCGCGCGGGTGGTAGCGGAAGCGGAACGGCACCAGCTTCCACAGAGCGCCGAAGGCCCGGCCGCCGACGCGGAGCAGGAGTTCGTCGCGGCGGGTCCAGCGCAGGCCGAGCTTCTCCCGGACCGGCGGGTCGTAGCAGCCGGTGGTGAGCCAGAGCATCAGGCGCACCGTCGGCGGGCGCAGCAGCCGCCACAGCGGGTCCGGCAGCCAGCGCACCAGCGGCGGTTTGCCGATGCGGGAGACGTCGCGGACGTCGAGGGTGGCCTGGTTGACCTCCAGCTCCTCGCGGCACATGCGGTCCCAGTAGCGCTGGAAGCTCGGCCAGTCCTCCGGCACCGGGCGCATGCTCATGCCGTAGAGCCGGTACCACTGCACGCCCTCGGCGTAGACCTGCGCCTTCTCCGCCTCGCTCAGCGGCGTGCCGAGGCGTTCGTTGATCAGGATCGGCATCACCAGGAACGTCGCGTGCGCCCAGAAGAACGTCTCCGGGTTGAGCGCGTGGTAGGGCCTGCCGCGCTTGTCGACGCCCTTGATGCCGTTGTGGAAGCCGCGCACCAGCTTGGCGGTCTCGGCCGCGCGCGGACCGTCGTAGACCACGCCGCCGATCGGGTACAGCGACCGGTAGAGCCGCTCCCACCGCTCGTCGAAGAACTCCGAGTGCTCCTCCACCCCCGCCCCCAGCTGCGGGTGCATGTTCTGCATCGACCCGGCCCACAGCGCGAGCAGCAGCCCGCGCCAGTCGCCGAAGTAGCGCCACATCAACGAGTCCGGACCCAGCGGTTCGGGCATGCCCACGCTCCGATCGATGTGAGGACAGCTGTCATCAAAAGTAGGCAGGCGAACACGCAGCGTCAATGCCGCACGCCCGGACGGACGCCGCCGCCCCGGCACCTAGACTCGGACACCGGAGGTGGGGTCATGAGCAAGAACCAACTGGGCGTGCTGCTGATCCGCACGCTGCTGTTCTTCGTCGTGGCCGTGGTGCTGGGCGTGATGAACGGCTGGCCGACGTACGCGATCATCGCGGTCGCGCTCACCGGCGGCGCCGCGCTCGTGCAGTTCGGCGGCTGGCTGTGGATGCGCCGCACCGAGCAGGACGCACCCGCCGAGAGGCCCGCGGTGCGCGGCGAGTTCCTCTGACTTTCCCGAGTTACCCCCCTGGGGTATAAAGGTGGTGGGCCCACCGGTCCAGGGGAGGGAAATCGATGCACGGCTACGCCCACAACAAGGACGACTACGCCAAGCGACTGCGTCGCATCGAAGGTCAGGTGCGCGGCTTGGCGCGCATGATCGACGACGACGAGTACTGCATCGACGTGCTCACCCAGGTCTCGGCCACCACCAAGGCGCTCCAGGCCGTGGCGCTGGGGCTGCTCGACGAGCACCTCAAGCACTGCGTGTCGGAGGCGATGTCCGAGGGCGGCGAGCAGGCCGACGCCAAGATCCGCGAGGCCAGCGACGCGATCGCGCGCCTGGTCAAGTCCTGACGGATCGCCTCGTGCGCCCGACCGCGCTGCGCTGGGTCCTGCTGCTCGCCCTGGCACTGGGCGTGGTGCTGATGCACCACGTGCCCGCCCAGCACGACTCGCACCACTCCCAGCACACCGCGACCGCGCAGGTCCAGGTCGCCGCATCCGAGCACGACGACGGCTCCCACGAGCACGACCTGCTGCACCTGTGCCTGGCGGTGGCCGCGTCCTTCCTCGCGCTGCTGGCCCCGCGCCTGCGCGCCGACCTCGGCGTGATCGCCGAGATGCCCCCGCCTCGCTTCCGGCGCACCCTGGAGCGGGCGCGACCACCGGATCCCTTACCTCGGCGGCTCGCCGCACTCTGCGTACTCCGGCGCTGATCGGCACCGGACCGGCACGACCGGTCACGTCGATCCAGCCCCAGCGAACACGAGGTATTCCCAGCGATGAAGCACGCCCGCACGGGTGTCGCCGCGTTCGGCGCCGCCCTGTCCCTGTCCTTGCTGGCCGGCTGCGGCCAGCCCGACGACGCCGCCCCGGCGGCTCCCCCTGCGCACACCGCGCACGGCGACCACGCACCGGAGCAGCCCGCACCCGAGCAGCCCGCCGCGCCCGAGCACAACGACGTCGACGTGATGTTCGCCCAGGGCATGGTGCCGCACCACCAGCAGGCGCTCGACATGTCCCGGATGGCCGCCACCAACGCCGAGTCCCAGCAGGTCAAGGACCTGGCCGCGCGGATCGAGGCGGCGCAGGGCCCGGAGATCGCCAAGCTCAACGGCTGGTTGCGCGACTGGAACGCGACCGGCCACGGCGATCACGGCGGTCACGCCATGACCGGCATGATGTCCAGCGACGAGATGGCGGCCCTGGGCCAGGCCAAGGGCGCCGAGTTCGATCAGAAGTTCCTGATGCTGATGATCAAGCACCACGAGGGCGCGGTGGCGATGGCCCGCACCGAGGTCGACAAGGGCCGCTTCCCCGACACCCAGCAGATGGCCCGCGAGATCATGATCAGCCAGCAGTCCGAGATCGACTCGATGCGCACGATGCTCACCCAGCACTGATCCGGGAGCGTCGCCAAGGGACGGTTTTTCCTCTAATCAACCCGACCAAACGAACTTTGATCATGGGTGATTCGAGGAAAAACTGTCCCCTCCCGCACGACCACACCCGACCGAGGCGATCTGGTGACCCCGGTGGCGTGGGTCGCCCGTGGTGGCGGTGGTACGGGTTGGCAACTGAACCGTGGCCGGTGCTTGACCTCGACTCGGGTCCGCGGGGTATTAGCATCACGGCTGGGCGGGACCTCCGCCCGGCCGTGAGGGGGTAGTGCGATGTCCGAGCCCGACGAGGTCGACGTGGCCAGGCCGAACGCTGCGCGCGTCTACGACTACTACCTCGGAGGCAGCCACAACTTCGCCGTCGACCGCGAGATGGGCGACGAGGCGATCGCGATGTGGCCGGAGCTGCCGCAGATCATGCAGGCCAACCGCGCGTTCCTGCGCCGGGCCGTGCACTTCTGCGTCGAGCGGGGAATCCGCCAGTTCCTCGACCTCGGCTCGGGGATCCCGACCGTGGGCAACGTGCACGAGGTGGCTCAGCTGGCCGCGCCCGGCACGCGGGTGGTCTACGTCGACACCGATCCGGTCGCCGTGGCCTACAGCAAGAAGCTGCTGGCCGACAACCCCGACGCCGACATCGTGCGCGCCGACGCGCGGGAACCGGACGAGGTGCTGAACTCGGACGAGGTCGCCGCGCTGCTGGACCTCGACGAGCCGGTGGCGGTGATGATGGTGGCGCTGCTGCACTTCGTCGGCGACGAGGACGACCCGCGGGAGATGATCGCCCGCTACCGCGCGGCGATGGCGCCGGGCAGCTACCTGGCGATCTCGCACGCCACCGCCGAGGGACGCCCCGACATGGCGGACGAACACGCCGACCTCTACAAGAAGCGGACCGCCACTCCCATGACGTTCCGCTCGCGAGTCGAGGTCGGCGAGTTCTTCGAGGGTTTCGAGCTGGTCGAACCGGGGCTGGTGTTCCTGCCCCAGTGGCGGCCGGTCTCGCCCTCCGAGGTCGGTGACAACCCGGAGCGCTTCACCGCGCTGGCCGGTGTCGGCCGCAGGTCATGAGCGGATGCGGCGCTTGCGACCCGTGATCTGGTTGTAGATGACGAGCACGATCACGGCACCGATGACGGAGCCGATCCAGCCCGCCGGCTGAAAACCGCGCAGGCCCACCGTGAGCAGGCCGAAGAGGAAACCGCCCACCGCGGAACCGGCGACACCGAGGACGATCGTCATCAGCAGGCCGATGTCGTCCTTGCCGGGCACGATGGCCCGGGCGATGAAGCCGGCGATCAGACCGAAGACGATCCAACCGAGAATTGTCAGGAACACCGAGCTCACCCGTTTCGCTCGCGGACACTTGCGAATCCCCAGGCTACTCCGATCTTGCGAGCCGGGTCGCGGTGATCGTCTTCACCCGGGTTTCACCGCGGTCACGAATCGGCTGATGTCGAGCATCGGGCCGACGGCGCGCCCCGGGTCGCGGCCGAGCCGGATGGCCGCGTCCTCGCTGGACTCGGCTTCGGCGCGCCAGCCGAGCTCGTCGAGCACCTCGGTGACGGGAACCCCTCCGGCGTGGAGGAGTTCGTCGAGGTCCATGCCCTGCTTGCGCCCGTACTCGGCGATCTTCGGGTCGTCGCGGATCCGCGCGGTGTCGCCGAACTCCTCGACCGCCACCCGGCTCGACGGCGCGGACAGCTCGGTGATCGTCGCCAGCAACCGGCGTTCGGCCTCGGCCGGCAGGTACGGCAGCAGCCCCTCCGCCAGCCACGCCGCGGGTTCCGCGGTGTCGAAACCCGCTCCGATCAGCGCGGCTGGCCAGTCCTCGCGCAGATCGACGCCGATCGGCCGGTAGCCGCAGGGGAGTTCGACGTCGGCGAGGGTTTCTCGTTTGAACTGCAGCACTTTCGGCTGGTCGAGCTCGAACACGACGGTGCCGCCGGGCCAGTCGAGCCGGTAGGGGCGGGCGTCGAGACCGGCCGCCAGGACCACGAACTGCCGCACGCCGGAACGCGCGGCGGCGAGCAGGAAGTCGTCGAAGACGCGGGACCGGACGCCGACGTAGTGGTCGATGCGCTCGGCCCAGCCGCGCTCGTCGTCGGGGATGGCCGCCAGCGCCTCCGGCGTCGTCGGGAACGCCATCCCCTGGTCGGCCGCGCGCACCAGGACCTCGGCGTGGGGGTCGTCGATGAGCCGGTCGGCGCGGTGGGTCTCGATGGCGCGCACGGCCGCCACCGCCAGCGCGGTGCGGCCGACGCCGCTGATGATGTCCCAGTCCTGTTCCGCCACGACCCGATCGTAGGCGCGGCCGGAGACGCCTGCCGGTTTCCCCGAAAGAGCCCGACCAGCAGACCCTTTCGGGGAGAGCACCGGGCTCACTCGGGCTTGTGGGACTCCACGAAGCGGCTGGCGTGGGTCATCTGCCCGAACAGGCCCGTCAGGTCCCGGCCGTAGCGGGCCGCCTTGGCCTCGGCGCCCTCGACCTCGGTCTTCCAGCCGAACCCGCGCAGCACGTCGGGCGCCTCGGGGCGGTCGTCGGAGTGCAGCAGGTCGCGCATGTCCAGGCCCCACTCCTTGCCGAACTCCGCGAGGCTCTCGTCCTCGAAGATCTGCCCGACGTTGGCGAAGTCCTCCACCGCGAGCCGGCTGCCGGGCGCGGAAAGCCGGTCGATGGTCTCCAGCAGCTGCTGCTCGGCCTCCTCGGGCAGGTACGGGAGCAGGCCCTCGGCGAGCCAGGCGGTGGGTTGCGACGGGTCGAAGCCGGCCTCGGTCAGCGCGGCCGACCAGTTCTCGCGCAGGTCGATCGCCACGGGGCGGTGCGCGCAGTTCGGCGCGGCGTCGAGCCCGTCGAGGACGGTCTGCTTGAACTCCAGGACCTTGGGCTGGTCGATCTCGAACACGGTGGTGCCCTCGGCCCAGTCCAGGCGCTGGGCGCGCGCGTCGAGCCCGGACGCGAGGATCACGGCCTGCCGGACTCCCGCCTCGCCCGCCGCGGCGAAGAAGTCGTCGAAGCAGCGGGACCGCACGCCCATGTAGTCCTCCATCTTGGCCTGCGCCCAGACGGAGTCGGCCGGCAGTTCCGCGACCTCGGCCGGGGAGGTCGGCATGGGGGCCGGTGCGTCGGCGGCCTTGACGAAGGCGGCCGCGTACGGGTCGGAGATCAGCCGGTCCTCGCGGTGGGTCTCCAGCGCCCGAGCGGCGGCCACGCCCAGCGCGGTCAGCCCGACGCTGGTCACGATGTCCCATTGCTGGTCAGTTGTCACGCTGCGCCCCTTCCAGCCCCGTGCCACCCCGGGGCCTCATTCGTTCCGGTCACTCGCGCGGAACGCGCTGAGCAGAAATCGGTACTAAGAGTGACCGTAACAAGTTAGTTGTATGACGCAACTAAGTGTGCGCCAGGGCACACGCAGATCGGACGAACCACCGAAAGCCGCCTACCCAGGCGAAATGCGCACGAGAGCCGTTCGACGCCGAGCGTTCACCCGACGGTATTCGCGGTGACCGGCAGCGAACACTTTCCGGGTGAGAATTCGGAAGAGGAAGCAGAGAAAGACGGGTACTTTTCAGCACTCCGTTGCACCGGATCAACGAGATCCACCCATGTGGGTGATCATCGGCGGAGAAAATTGTGCTGTTCAGCGCATAGACTCCCGGCCCGTGACTGCACTACCGCACAGCTCGACCGAGGCGGCCCTGCGCGACGCGGTGGACACAGCCCTCATCGACCTGCTGACGAAGCCGAACAACCCGGCGGACCGCGCCCGTCAGGAACTCACCCGCGCCGTCGGGCTGCTCGACGAGCACCCGCAGATCGAGGTCTCGGCGGACGCGGTGACCGCGGTGCGCTCCGCCGCCGAGCACCTCGCTCAAGGCGAGCGCGCCGACGCTCGCACCGCGCTGGTCAGCGCCCGCGGCCGGCTCTCCGCGCCGGGCTCGCGGCAAGCCGCTCGGCACAGCTGACACCACGACGTCCCTCGTGGACGAGGTGCTCACCTCGCGTTGGTGGGTGGACAGTTTTCATGAAAACCGTCCACCCCTGGAGACCGGGAAGTTTTCATGAAAACTTCCCCGCTCGTGGGGACGGGAGACCTCGTGGGGGTGTCTCGTGGACGTGGAGGGGGACAGTTCTCATGAAAACTGTCCCCCTCCCACAACCACATCACCCGGAGTTCAGAACCACATCACCGGAGTTCGCCGAGTCGTTCCCGGTACTCCTCGCCGGTGAGCTCGCCTCGGGCGTAGCGCTCGGCGAGGATCGTGCGGGCGCTCTCGGTCGCCGAGGGACGCCGGGTCTTGCGCAGCAGCGCGTAGATCACCGTGCCGATCAGGGCGGCGATGAGCACCATCCACACCAGCCCGAAGATCCAGAACGGGCCTCCGCCGTGCCCGCCGGGTCCGGGACCACCGGGTCCCCACTGCATCAGGAGTTCGGTCACCATCTCTGCTCACCTTCTTCGTCGGTGAGACCAGCATCGGCGCGTTGGCCGCTCGCGTCGTCGGCCCAGGAGCGACAACCGCCCTACCGAATGCGACGTACCGGTCGTGCGGAGTTCACCGCCGGTTGCCGCCCGGTTCCTTGCGATCATCAGCGCCCTCGGGGTTGGGTGAAGCGTGCGGGCCCACCGCACCCCTAGCCGAGGAGATGCCAGTTGGACGCTGCCGAGATCACCGGACCCAAACCCGTACTGGCCGGGCGCAGGCCCTGGGGCCCGCAGCTGTCGGTGTACGTGTTCATCCTCGGGCCGTTCCTGGCGCTGCTGGCGGCCGTGCCGCTGGCGTGGGGCTGGGGCCTGCGCTGGTGGGACGTCGCCCTGGCGGCGGGCTGGTACGTCCTGACGATCCTGGGCGTCACGGTCGGCTACCACCGCTACTTCACCCACGGCGCCTTCCGCGCGAAGCGCTGGTTGCGGATCACCCTCGCGGTCGTGGCGAGCATGGCGGTCCAGGGGCCGATCCTGCACTGGGTCTCCGACCACCGCCGCCACCACGCCTTCGCCGACCGGGAGGGCGACCCGCACTCCCCCTGGGCCTTCGGGACCTCACCGGCTGCGCTGGTGCGCGGCTTCTGGCACGCGCACATGGGCTGGGTGTTCGAGCGCGACCTGACCAACCAGGAGCGCTTCGTCCCGGACCTGCTGGCCGACTCCGATATGCGCCTGGTGCACAAGCTCTTCGGGCCGCTGACCGTGGCGACGTTCCTGCTGCCGGGCCTGATGGGCTGGCTGATCACCGGCACCACCTGGGGCGCGCTGACCGCGTTCTTCTGGGCCGGTCTGGTGCGGGTGGCGTTCCTGCACCACGTGACCTGGTCGGTGAACTCCATCTGCCACCTGGTGGGCGAACGCCCGTTCAAGAGCCGCGACAAGGCGGCGAACTTCTGGCCGCTGGCGATCCTGAGCATGGGCGAGTCCTGGCACAACCTGCACCACGCCGACCCCACCTGCGCCCGGCACGGCGTGCAGCGGGGTCAGATCGACATCTCGGCGCGGGTCATCTGGCTGTTCGAGAAGGCCGGGTGGGTCCACCACGTCCGCTGGCCCACGCCCACGCGGCTGTCCCGGCTGGCAGTCGGCGAGGACTGACGCCCACCGGGTTGGTCCTCAACCGGGAGCCCGCTGTCGGGGGCCGCACCTACGCTCGCGACGTGTACGCGATCGACTTCGTTGAGTTCCCATCGAGTGCGGCTTCCAGCTCGGGCCGGTTCTTCGCACGGGCTTTCGGCTGGACCACGACGCCCTACGGGCCGGACTACGCCGACGTGGCCGGTGCCGGTATCGCCCTCGGCTTCCAGTCCGATCCCGACGAGCGGCCTCCGGCGCCCCTGGTGACGATCCGCGCGGACGACCTCGACCAGGCGCGGCGCGACGTGGAGAGCGCGGGTGGCGTCATCACGGTCGAGCCGTTCGAGTTCCCCGGTGGCCGGCGTTTCCACTTCCGGGAGCCCGGTGGCTGCGAACTGGCGGTCTGGCGCCCGACCTGAGCGCACGAGCGGGGTCGTTCGCGGCCCGCGCCCGCTGCGGGAGGTCAGTGCCGCGCCGAGGTGCAGCGGATGCACAGGGTGGCCGCGGGCAGGGCTTCGAGGCGTTCCTTGCTGATGCGCTTGCCGCAGCGCCGGCACTGGCCGTAGGTGCCGGTCTCGATGCGGTGAGCGGCCTGGTCGAGCTCGTCGAGCTCGGCCTTGGCGTCGGCCAGCAGGCCCTGGGTCTGGGCGCGCTCGTAGGCGATGGTCACGCCCTCGGGGTCGTGCTCGTCGTCGTTGGTGGTCCAGGTGGCCTGCTCGACGATGGACGCGAGGTGCCGCTGCAGCGACTCGATGCGGTGCTGCACCTCGTCCCGGTGCTCGGCCAGGATCCGCTCCGGCGATTTGCGCGCCATGCCCGGACAACGCCGGGCGGCGCGCTTTATTCCGCCTCGGCCCCGGTCGTCACCGGTTCAGGTGCCGGTTGGTCCTGGCGCTTGGTGCGCGACCGGGCGAGGCTGGCGACCGTGGTGATGGCCAGGGTGAGCACGATGAAGCCCAGCGAGGCGGCGATGCCGATGTCGGGCACCGCGAAGTGGATCTCCTCGACGTGCGAGCCGTGCAGCGCTTCGATGATCAGCTTCAGCCCGATGAAGCCGAGGATGACCGCCAGCCCGTAGCTGAGGTAGATGAGCCGGTCGAGCAGCCCGCCGATGACGAAGTACAGCTGCCGCAGCCCCATCAGCGCGAAGGCGTTCGCGGTGAAGATGATGAAGCCGTCCTTGGTGAGCCCGAAGATGGCCGGCATCGAGTCGAGCGCGAAGATCACGTTGGCGAGCCCGAGCGCGGCCACGACCAGCAGCAGCGGGGTGAACATCCGCTTGCCGTCGACGCGGGTGACCATCTTGCCGCCGTCGTAGGTGTCGGTGGTGGGCACGAACCGCTGCAGCGCGCGGATCATGCCGCTGCCGTCGTCGTCCTCCGAGTCGTCGCCGGCGTCGCGGGCGACCTTGATCGCGGTGTAGATCAGGAACGCGCCGAACAGGTAGAACACCCAGTTGAACGCGGCGAGCACCGCGACGCCCGCGGCGATGCAGATTGCGCGCAGCACCAGCGAGATCAGGATGCCGATGTAGAGGACCCGGTGCTGGTGCTCGCGGGGCACCGCGAACCGGGACATGATGATCACGAAGACGAACAGGTTGTCCACCGACAGGCTGTACTCGGTAACGTACCCGGCGAAGAACTCCGCGCCGCTGGTCGACCCGGCGAAGGCGAACAGCAGTCCGCCGAAGATCGCCGCGAGCGCGACGTAGAAGGCCACCCACAAGCCGGCTTCCTTGACGCCGACGGCGTGCGGCCGCCGGCCCACGATCAGCAGGTCGGCCGCGATCAGGCCGAGCAGCGCGACCAGCGTCACCGCCCACACCCACACCGGGAAGTTCATCCGCGTCCCCTCACACCGACTGCTGCGCCACTCGCCCGGACACCCGGACGAGTGAATGCAGAATACTGTATGGAAAACCGGGCCCAACGAGACCAGAGCGACAAACCCGAGCAATTCGGGCGGAAAATCACGCCATTCGGAGCAAAATCACAGCCGGACAGGAGCCTTTGGCGCGCTAAGTCCGATTCATCCTCGCCGGTACCGTTTTTCCGATCGTCCACACTGGACTTATTGTCCCATGCGGGCGGGAATCCTGGTTCTCCGGTCGCCGCGAGTCAAGACGTGCTGCGCAGCTCCGCGAACCAGCGCCCGCCGACCGCGATCACGCGCGGGACGAACCCCGGAGCCAGGCCCGCGATGGCCTCGGCACCCACCCGGGCCCAGCCGAAGCTGCGGCCCGGCCCGGCGGCGTCGACGACGGCGGTACCGCACCAGATCCCGGTCCCGGGCGGCTCGACCTCCACCCACGCCGCTCCCCCGGGTCGCAGCAACCGGCGGACCCGCCCCAGCAAGGCTCGGGGGTCGCCGCCGATGCCGATGTTGCCGTCGATGAGCAGCGCCTCGCCCCAGCCGCCCTCACCGGGCAGCGGGCCGAAGACGTCGCGGCGCAGCGCCATCGCCCCGCGCCGCACGGTCATCGCGACGGCCAGCGGCGAGCTGTCGATGCCCAGGCACGGCACTCCTGCGCTGGTCAGGGCCTCGGTGAGCCTGCCGGGTCCGCAGCCGATGTCGAGCACGGGGCCGGTGCAGGACGCCAGCACGTGCCGGTCGGCGGCCTCGGGAGCGGCGCTCCAGCGCCGTCCCGGCAGCGGACGGCTCGCGCCGTCGCTGGTGCGCAGGGTGGCGGTGGCGCCGCGCAGGGCGGCGTCGAACTCGCCGCTCACCGCGGGCACCCGGCCAGGGCCTCGGCGAAGCGGCTCCCCGGGATCCCGGCGGCGACGGCGCGGGCGTCGGGCATGGTGTCGACGTCGGTGAGCTCGGGCAGCGCCGCGACCCGCAGCCCGGCCTCGCGCAGGGCGAGCAGGGTGCGGCGCCCGGTGTCGGCGCGGGAGGTCGGGATCCCGGCCAGCAGCGCGGCGGCGCGGGGATCGCGGAAGCCGATGGCCCACCAGCCGCCGTCGGCGGCCGGGCCGAGCACGGCGTCGGCGCCGCGCAGCCGGTCGCGGGCCTCGGCGAGCAGTCCGGCGGTGACCTGCGGGGTGTCCATGCCGATCTGCAGCACCGGCAGTCCCAGGCGCGCCGTGTCGGCGTGGGCGGCGGCCAGGCGCTGCGGGAAGTCCGCGCCGCGCTGGGCCAGCAGGGTCGTGGTGCGCAGCCGCGAGCGGAGTTCGGCGGCTCGGGCCGCGCGGTCGAGCTCGCCGGTGAGCGCGACGACCGGGTGCGTCGCCGGGGTGGCGTGCACGGCGTCGAGGGTGTCGAGCAGGCCGGCGGCGGCGAGCTCGGCGGCCTGCTCCGGCGTGGCCGGCGGGCACAGGCGCGTCTTGGCCAGGCCGGGCACGGGTGCTTTGGCGACGACGAGCAGCGCGGTCATCGCAGCACCCGGGCCATGTCGCGGGTGGCGCGCAGGGTGCCGCGCAGCGACCCGGAGACCTTCGAGCGGGTGCCCGCGGCCCGGGGCCGGTAGTCGACGTCGATCTCGGCGATGCGCCACCCGGCCCGCCCGGCCAGCCGCAGCAGTTCCAGCGGGTAGCCGAAGGCGCGGTCGGCCACCCCGAGCGCGAGGAGGTCGGCGCGGCGGGCGGCGCGGACCGGGGCGATGTCGTGGACCGGCACGCCGTCGCGCCGCAGCAGGGCCGCGATGAGCGCGTTGCCCGCGCGGGCGTGCCACGGCCACGCGCCCGGGGTGGTCGGGACGCGGCGGCCCACCGCCATCTCGGCTCCGGCGCGCACCCGGGCGACGAGCTCGGGCAGCACCGCCGGGTCCAGGGAGCCGTCGCAGTCGGCGAAGCACACGATCTCGGTGCGGGCGGCCAGCAGGCCGGTGTGCACGGCGGCGCCGTAGCCGCGGCGGGGTTCGGCGACCACGGTCGCGCCGAGCTCGGCGGCCACCGCCGCGGATCGGTCGCGGGAGCCGTTGTCCACCACGAGAGCGCGGTACCCGGGTGGCAGGGCGGCGAGCACTCCGGGCAGCGCGGCGGCTTCGTCCAGGCAGGGCAGCACGACGTCGACTTCGTTCACAACACCCATGCAAGCGCAGAGTGGACGGCCCGAAAACCGCTGCAGCGCTTACCGAATCCTTACGCCGGGGAAGTTCTTACGAGGTTCTGACGGATCGCTCCCGCGCGTGGGAAACCACCCCCGCCCACGACTAGGTTCGCAGCCGTGCCCCGCCGTGCCGACCTGCTCGCCCTGACCGCCGCCGTCCTGGTGGTCGCCGCCACGGCGATCGCCGGTGCGCTGCTCAACCGCATCGGTGTTCCCCTCTTCGCCGACGCCGCGCCGCTGTTCGGCTTCTGGGCACCGCACGTCGGCCCGGGAACGCCCCTGGCGGTGGCGGTCGCCGCGGTCGTGATCGTCTGGGGCCCGGCGGTGTCCGCGCGGCTGCCCTGGCGCGGGCTGCTGGCGGCGAGCTACGCGGCCGCGCTGGCGTGGACGGTGTCGCTGGCGCTGGTCGGCGGGTGGCGCGGCGGCATCACCGAACGGCTCACCGACTGGACCGAGTACCTGCACGACGTGCCCCGGGTGCACGACATCGGCGTCGTGCTCGCCGAGTTCACCAGGCACGTCCTGGCAGGTCAGCCCGGGTCGTGGACGGTGCACGTGTCGGGTCATCCGCCCGGGGTGCTGCTGGTGTACACCTGGCTGGACCGGCTCGGGCTCGGCGGCGGCACCTGGGCATCGGTCGTGACGCTGCTGGTCGGGGCCCTGGCCGTGGTCGCGGTCCCGGCGACGGTCAAGGCGCTGCGCGACGAGCCCGCGGCCCGCGCGGTGATCCCGTTCGTGGTGCTGTTCCCGGGCGCGGTGTGGATGGGCGTCTCCGCCGACGGTCTGTTCACCGGGGTCACCACCGTCGGCATCGCCCTGCTGGCGCGACGTCGCGCGCTGCCGGCCGGGCTGCTGCTGGGCTTCTCGCTCTACCTCAGCTACGGCCTCACCCTCGTGACCGTGCTCGCGCTCGCCGTCGTCGCGCTCGACCGCTCCTGGCGCTCGCTGCTGATCGCCGCCCTGGGGGCATCGCTGGTCGTCGCGGCGTTCACCGCGGCCGGGTTCTGGTGGCTCGACGGCTACCACCTGGTCGTCCAGCGCTACCACCAGGGCGATTTCGCGCAGCGCCCCTACGCCTACTGGGTCTTCGGCAACCTCGGCGCGTTCCTGCTCTCCGCCGGTCCCCTCGCGGCGGCCGCGTCCTTCCGGAGCTCCTCCCCGACCCGGTGGCTGGTGGTCGCCGCGGGGGCGGCCGTGGTGGTGGCGGACCTGTCCGGGTTGAGCAAGGCTGAGGTCGAGCGGATCTGGTTGCCGTTCGCGGTGTGGTTCGCTGTGGCCGGTGCGCTGCTGCCCGCCGCCTCCCGGCGCTGGTGGCTGGGCGCGCAGGCGGTGACGGCGCTGGGCGTCGAACACCTGATCGCGACGGGCTGGTGATGGGGATGCGGGTGCTGGTGGTCGACGACGACCACGCGGTGCGCGACGTCGTGCGCCGCTACCTGGAACGCGCCGGTTACGAGGTGTTCCTCGCCGGTGACGGCGAGGAGGCCCTGCGCACCCACGCCGAGCGCAGGCCCGACCTGATCGTGCTCGACCTGATGCTGCCCGGCCTCGGCGGTCTGGAGGTCTGCCGCCGGGTCCGCGAGCACGGCTCGGTGCCGGTGGTGATGCTGACCGCGCTCGGCGAGGAGTCCGACCGGGTCGCGGGCCTGGAGCTGGGCGCCGACGACTACGTCGTCAAGCCGTTCAGCCCCCGCGAGCTCGTGCTGCGGGTGACCTCGGTGCTGCGCCGCGCCTCCCACGCGCCCCCGGCCGCGCAGGAGTCCATCGCGGACGGTTCGCTGGTGCTGGACCCGGGTGCGCGCCGCTGCACCCTCGACGGGGTCGAGCTGTCGCTGACCATCCGCGAGTTCGACCTGCTCGCGCACCTGATGCGCAACCCCCGCCGCGCGTTCACCCGGGCCGAGCTGCTGGAATCGGTGTGGGGCTGGAACTTCGGCGACCAGTCGACCGTGACCGTCCACATGCGGCGGTTGCGGGAGAAGATCGAACCGCGACCCGACCGCCCCGACCGGATCAGCACCGTGTGGGGCGTGGGCTACCGCTACGACCCCGAGGTGGGCTGATGGACCTGCTCACCGAGCTCACCCACGTCGCGCCGTACGCGATCGGCCTGTCCCTGCCGGTCGCGCTGATCGGCGCCGGGCTGCTGTACCTGCTGCGGCACCGCTCGCTGGCCACGACGCTGACCGTGCTGGTGGTCGTGCCGCTGGCGGCGACGCTGGCCGGAGTTCTCGGCGTCACCGGATTCATGTTCGGCCCGCTGCTGACCACCGTGGTCGTCATCTGCACCGCCGTCGGCGTGATCACCGCGCCGATCGCGGTCGTGCTGGGCCGCACCATCGCCCGCCGCAGCGTGTGGGAGCGCGAGGCCCGCGCCCGCGAGCGCGCCGCCGAGGCCTCGCGGCGCGAGCTGGTCGCCTGGATCAGCCACGACCTGCGCACCCCGCTGGCGGGCGTCCGCGCGATGGCCGAGGCGCTGGCCGACGGGGTCGTGGACGAGCGCGGCGAGGTCTGCTCCTACGCCGACCGCATCCGCGGCGAGACCGAACGCCTGTCGCGGATGGTGGACGACCTCTTCGAGCTCTCCCGCATCACCGCGGGCGCCCTGCACCTCGAACTCGGCGCGGTCCCGCTGCACGACGTCGTCAGCGAAGCCGTGGCCGCCGAGAACCCCCGCGCGCAGCGGCGCGGGGTGCGCCTGGCGACCGAGACCGAGCACTGGCCGGTGGTGGCCGGCAGCGACGCGGAACTGGCGCGGGTGGTGCGCAACCTGCTGTCCAACGCCATCCGGCACACCCCGCCGCACGGCTCGGTGGTGCTCTCGGCGGGCCGCGAGGGCGAGCAGGCGTGGCTGCGGGTCGACGACGCGTGCGGCGGCATCGCCGAAACCGAGCTGGATCGGGTCTTCGAGGTCGCCTACCGGGGCGATCAGGCACGGGGCGACGGCGAGCACGGCGCCGGGCTGGGGCTGGCCATCGCGCGCGGACTGGTCCAGGCCCACCGCGGTGAGATCCGGGCCCGCAACCACGGTCCCGGCTGCCGCTTCGAGGTCCGGCTACCCCTGGCCGACGGCGTCGCGTAGCGGCGCCCCGGCGAACTCGCGCACCCCGTCGGCGAAGTCGACGCGCGCCTGGAACCCCAGCACCCGGCGGGCTTTGGCGGGATCGGCGGCGACGTGCCGGACGTCGTTGGGCCGCACCCCGCCCACCACCTGCGGAGCGGGTCCGCCGCAGGCCGAAGCGAGCGATTCGGCGAGTTCGCCGATGGTGTGCGGGGTTCCGGAGCAGACGTTGACCGCGTCCAGTTCCCCCTGCGGCGCAGGGGTTTCCACCGCCGCGAGGTTGGCGGCGGCCACGTCGCGGACGTGCACGAAGTCGCGTCGCTGCCGCCCGTCCTCCAGAACCTTCGGAGCCTCACCCCGGTGCAGCGCGGAGCGGAACAGCGACGCGACACCGGCGTAGGGGGTGCCGCTGGGCATCCACGGGCCGTAGACGTTGTGGTAGCGCAGCGCCCGCACGTCTCCCCCGGTCTGCCGCGCCCAGGCGGCGGCGAGGTGCTCCTGCGCGAGCTTGGTGGCGGCGTAGGTGCTGCGCGGGTCCAGCGGAGCGTCCTCCGGGACGAGCTCGCTGGTCAGCGGCTTCCCGCAGCGCGGGCACGGCGGCTCGAACCGCCCGGCCTCGACGTCCTCGGCACGCCGCCGCCCGGGGCGGACGTCGCCGTGCTCGGTGCAGCGGTAGCGGCCCTCGCCGTAGACGACCATCGAGGACGCCAGCACCAGCCGCCGCACCCCGGTCTCGTGCATCGCGGCCAGCAGCACCGCCGTGCCGAGGTCGTTGTGGGCGGCGTAGTCGGGCATGTCGGAGGGGTCGACGCCGTGGCCGACCATCGCGGCCTGGTGGCACACGACGTCGACGCCGCGCAGCAGCCGCCGCACGAGTTCCGCGTCGCGGACATCACCGCGCACCAACGGGAACCGGGTCCGCGGCGGCGCCCCGTGGGCTTGGGGCAGCAGGGCGTCGAGGGCCACGATCTCGTGGCCGTGGTCGGTGAGGGCCTCGGCGACGGCCGAGCCGATGAACCCGGCGGCGCCGGTCAGCAGGATGCGCACGCCCCGACGCTAGGGCCGCCCCGGCCGGGACGGGACCGTCCGGGCCGGGATGTCATCGATCCACAAGAACTTTCGGCTCCCTTACGCCTCGCCCGCACCTCTGGCGCAGCGGTCGCGGCAGGGCTCGAATGGAACCATGACCTCGCTCTCCCGTGGCCGAGCCGCCGCGATCGGACTCATCGCGGCGGGCTCGGCGCTGGCCGCCGGGCACCTGGTGGCCGGTTTCGGCGATCCGCGCACCTCTCCCCCGGTCGCCGTCGGCGGCGCGTTCATCGACCTGGTGCCGCCCGGGGTGAAGGAGTTCGCGGTGGCGCTGTTCGGCACCGCCGACAAGATCGCGCTGCTCACCGGCATGGGCGTGGTCATCGCCGCCATCGCCGTCACCGCCGGGTTGCTCTCACGGCACCGGGTGCTGCCGGGCGCGCTGATCATCGGCGCGTTCGGGCTCGTCGGGATCGCGGCGGCGCTGAGCAGGCCCGAGGGTGCCGCGCTGCCCGCGGTGGTGTCCTGATCGCGGGGGTGGGCGTGTTCACCGGGCTGCACCGACTCGGCGGCCCGCCCGCGACCACCGAGTTCGAACGGCGCCGGTTCCTGGCGACCTCCGGCCTCGTCGTGGTCGGCGCCGGACTCGCCGGTATCGCCGGAACCGCCAAGCAGTCCAGCACCGCCACCTCCCAGCAGCAGGTCGCCGCGCGGCTGCCGAAGCTGCCGGCACCGGCGATCCCACCCGGCGCGGACTTCGTCGCCGACGGCACGCCGCCGTTCGTCACCCCCAACCGCGACTTCTACCGGATCGACACGGCCCTGGTCGTACCCCGGCTGCGCGCCGAGGACTGGCGGCTGCGGCTGCACGGCATGGTTGAGCGCGAGCTGGACCTGTCCTTCGCCGACCTGCTCGCCCGCCGCCTGGAGTCGCGAACGATCACCCTCGCCTGCGTGTCCAACGAGGTCGGCGGCAACCTCATCTCCACCGCGCACTTCGTCGGCGTGCCGGTGCGCGACCTGCTGCTGGAGGCCGGGGTGCGGCCGGGCGCGCAGCAGCTGATCACCACCAGCACCGACGGCTACAGCGCGGGCACGCCCGTCGACCTCCTCCTGGAACCCGACCGCGGCGCGCTGCTGGCGTTCGAGATGAACGGAGAACCGCTGCCCGCCCGGCACGGCTTCCCCGTGCGCATGGTCGTGCCCGGCCTCTACGGCTACGTCTCCGCCACCAAGTGGCTGGTCGACGCCGAGATCACCACCTTCGACCGGCAGGCCTACTGGCAGCAGCGCGGGTGGTCCCGGTTCGGGCCGATCAAGACCCAGTCCCGCATCGACCGCCCGCAGCGCGGCGCCCAGGTCCCGGCCGGGCCGGTGACGGTGGCCGGGATCGCCTGGGCCCAGCACACCGGCATCGACGCCGTGCACGTCCGCGTCGACGGCGGACCGTGGCAACCCGCCGAGCTCGCCACCGAGGCGGGCCGCGACACCTGGCGGATGTGGCGGGCCAGGCTGGACCTGCCGCCGGGCGAGCACGTCGTGCAGTGCCGGGCCACCGACCGCACCGGCACCCCGCAGACCGAGACCCGCCGGGGTGTCGTCCCCGACGGAGCGACGGGCCTGCACGAGATCACCTTCCGCTGCGGGTGAGCGGCATCACTTCCGTTGGACAGCACCGCGCGAACTGAGCAACCGTTCGGTATGGGACTCGGTGAGGGGAGCGCGCGGTGAGCGACGGCGGGACGGGCATCTTCGAGTCGGTGGACGACGTCGTCGAGCAACTGGCCGAAACCGGCTACCTCGCCTCGAACGCCGTGGCCACCACGGTGTTCCTGGCCGACCGGCTCGGCAATCCGCTGCTGGTCGAGGGACCGGCCGGGGTCGGCAAGACCGAACTGGCCAAGGCCGTCGCGACCGTCGCCGAGGCGCGCCTGGTCCGTTTGCAGTGCTACGAGGGCATCGACGAGGCCCGCGCGCTCTACGAGTGGAACCACGCCAAGCAGCTGCTGCGCATCACCGCCGGTCGCGACGAGACCTGGGACGAGGCCCGCACCGACATCTTCAGCGAGGAGTTCCTGCTCCCCCGGCCGCTGCTCACGGCCATCAGCGGCGACGAGCCGACGGTGCTGCTCATCGACGAGACCGACAAGGCCGACGTCGAGGTCGAGGGCCTGCTGCTGGAGGTGCTCAGCGACTTCCAGGTCACGGTGCCCGAGCTCGGCACCGTCAGCGCCTCCCGGCGGCCGTTCGTGGTGCTGACCTCCAACGCCACCCGCGAGCTGTCCGAGGCGCTGCGGCGCCGCTGCCTGTTCCTGCACATCGACTTCCCCGACGCCGAGCTGGAGCAGCGCATCCTGCGGCTCAAGGTCCCGGGCCTCGACGAGGCGCTGGCCTCCTCGGTCGTCGAGCTGGTCGGGGCGCTGCGCGGCATGCAGCTGCGCAAGTCGCCGTCGGTGGCCGAGACGATCGACTGGGCCCGCACGCTGCTGGCGCTGGGCGCCGACACCCTCGACGAGGACGTGGTGCGCGACAGCCTCGGCGTCATCCTCAAGCACCAGGACGACGTCCGGCGGGCCACCGAGAAGCTGGTCGTGCCATGACCTTGCAGGCCCGCCTGGTCGGTTTCGCCGGGGCGCTGCGCGAGCAGGGGCTGCGCATCGGCCCGGGCGAGACCGTCGACGCCGCCGCTGCCGCCGAGCTCCTCGGCGTGGCCGACCGGGAGCGGTTGCGCGAGGGCCTGGCCGCCGCGCTGCTGCGCACCGACGGGCAGCGCAAGGTCTTCGACGCCGCCTTCGACCTCTACTTCCCCAGCGGCGTCGGCGCACCCGAGAGCGCCCGCGACGGCGATCCCGAAGACCTGGAGCAGCGGCTCGTGGAGGCGCTGGCCGGCGACGACTCCGGCGCCCTGTCGCAGCTGGCCGGGGAGGCGGTGGACGCGCTCGGGCACTTCGGCGGCGAGGGCGGGCCGCAGGGCTGGTCGGCGCACCAGACCCTGGAGCGGCTGCAACCGCAGACGCTGCTCGCCCGGGTCCTCGCGGCCATGCGCGCCGGAACCGAGGAGGACTTCACCGATCGGCTGGATCGCGACGAGATCCGCCGCCGCATCGACGGTTTCCGCGAGAAGGTCCGCACCGAGGCCCGGCGTCGGTCCGCGGAGCTGCGCGGCACCGACCACGTCGCCAAGCACGCCATCACCCCCAGCGCCGACCAGGTCGACTTCCTCAACGCGGGGCGCGATCAGCTCGCCGAGCTGCGCCGCGCCGTGCAACCGCTCGCCCGCAAGCTCGCCACCCGCATGGCGGCCCGGCGGCGCCGCGCCAGCCGCGGCGGCATCGACCTGCGCCGGACGCTGCGCCGCTCGCTGTCCACCGGCGGCGTGCCGCTGCGCCCCGCCTACCAGCACCACCGCCCGGCCCGGCCGGAGATCGTGCTGCTGTGCGACGTGTCGGGCTCGGTGGCCGGGTTCGCGAACTTCACGATGCTGCTGGTCCAAGCGCTGCACGACCAGTTCAGCAAGGTGCGGGTGTTCGCCTTCGTCAACCGCACCGACGAGGTCACCCACCTCGTCGAACCCGGCGCCGCCGATCCGGCCGAGCTCGGGCGCCGCGTGCTCACCGAGGCGGAGGTGACCGGCTGGCACGACAGCAGCGACTACGGCCACGCGCTCGGCGAGTTCGCCGAGCGGCACCTGGACGCGGTCGGCCCGCGCACCTCGGTGCTGGTGCTCGGCGACGCCCGCACCAACGGCTGGAACCCCAACCTGGAGGCGCTGCACCTGATCAAGGAGCGCTCCCGGCGGGTGTTCTGGCTCAACCCGGAACCGGAGAACCGCTGGTCGACGGGTGATTCAGCGGCCCTGGAGTACGCGGCCATCGCCGAGATGCACGAGTGCCGCAACACCCGGCGCCTCACCCACCTCGTCTCGACTCTCCTGCCGGTCTGACCTCTACCGGGCCGCCAGGAACCGCTCCACGGCGGTGGCCAGCGCGATCGGGGTCTCGTCGATCGCGTAGTGACCGGCGTTGGCGAACACCTCGATCTCGCAGTCCGGGTACCAGACCCCGAAGGTGGCCTTCATGGTCTCCACGCCGAGGGCGGGATCGTGCTCGCCCGCGATGACCTTGACCGGCACCGGGTTGTTCTCGATCTCGGCGTGGAAGTCGGTGCGCGCCCAGGCGTGGAGGTAGTCGACGACGGCGGCCGGGTCGGCGTGCCGCCGCGAGTGCTCGACCATCGCGTCCAGCCAGACCCCGGTGAGCCGGTTGCCGGTGGTCAGGTCGATGATCGCGCGCCGGTTGCCGAGGTCGTCGGCCGCACCGGAGAACAGCTCCCAGCTCTGGTCGTCGAAGGGCACCCCGGACGCCGGGACCGGCGAGATGCCGACCAGCGCCCGGACCCGCTCCGGCGCGTCGGCGAGGACGCGCTGCGCCACCGAACCGCCCATCGAGTGGCCGATCAGCGAGAACGTCCCGATCCCCAGCCGGTCGGCCAGCGCCAGGACGTCGGCGGCCGCTTCGGCGAGGGTGTGCTCACCGGCTTCGCCGAGGCGCTCGCCGTAGCCGCGGTAGTCCGGGAAGACGTAGCGGAACCGGCCGGTGTCCAGGTGCGGGTGCAGCACCCGCCAGGCCGACGCGGACCCGAACCAGCCGTGCAGCGCGATGACCGCGTGCTCGCCGCGGCCGATCTCCTCGTGTCCGGTGCTCATCCTTCTCCTTCTCGGTCGGTCGGTGCGCCGATGATCACCGGAGCTGACCGAGCGTAAGCAGCGTCACGCTCGGTGGTCAATCGCCTGCTCAGGGCCTGTGTGCCGAGCGCACCGGGCTCGGCGCGTACATTTGGGTCGAGGCGCGTCTGGGGCGCGCCGGCAACGTTGGTGGCCCCGGTCCGGGGCCGACATGAGCACCGAGAAGGTTGATCGGGTGGTAGTCCCCACGGCTCCTGCGCAGGACGTCGCGCAGCCGGTTCGACGCACTCCCGGACCGCGGGCCGCGTGGGCGCTGCGCCTGGTCGCGGTGATCGCCGCCGGGTTCGCCCTCTACGCGGGGTCACCGCCGCGCGAGGCCTGGTGGGTCGCGCCGCTGGCGATCGCGGTGCTGGGCGCCGTGGTGCGCCACCGCAGGGCGCGCGCTGGCTTCGGCTACGGCGTGGTGTTCGGCTTCGCGTTCCTGCTGCCGCTGCTGGGCTGGTTGCAGGACTTCCTCGGCGCCGACTTCGGCCCCTGGCCCTGGCTGGGCGTGGCCGCGGTGGAGGCGCTGTTCATCGGCCTGGCCGGTGCCGGGATGGCGCTGGTCAGCCGCCTTCCGGTGGCTCCGGTGTGGATGGCGGCGGTGTTCGTCACCGCCGAGTCGGTGCGCTCGGCGTTCCCCTTCGGCGGTTTCCCGTGGGGCAGGCTGGCCTTCACCCAGGACACCGGTCCGATGCTGTCGCTGGCCGCGATCGGCGGCGCCACCCTGGTCTCCTTCGCCGTGGCCCTGGCCGGGTCCGGCCTGGCGGAGTTGATCGGGCGGGCCGGCCTCATCGAGCGCGCCGGCCTCATCGAGCGCGCCGGGCTGATCCGCGCCCCGCGCCGCTGGGCGGTGCCGGTGGCCGCGATCGCGGTGCCGCTGCTGGGCGGGCTGGCGTGCTGGCCGCTGGTGGGCACCGACGCCAACGCCGGGACCAAGCGGGTGGCGATCATCCAGGGCAACGCCCCCAACCTCGGCCTGGGCCTGCTCTACGAGGACGACGTGCTGCACGACAACCACGTGCGCGCCGCTGAGGAGCTCGTGGACGACGTGCAGGCCGGGCGCGTGCCCAAACCCGACTTCGTGCTGTTCCCGGAGCAGGTCGGCAGCTGGGGCCCGGCGCGCAGCGATCCGGAGCTGTCGGCGATCGCCTCCCGGCTGGGGGTGCCGCTGATCGTCGGCGGGCTGGGGCAGGACCGCGACCAGCAGCTGCGCAACGAGATCGTGCGCTGGGACCCGGAGACCGGCTTCGGCGACCGCTACGTCAAGCAGCACCTGGTGCCCTTCGCCGAGACGATCCCGATGCGCGAGGTCGCGCGCCTGGTCAGCCCGTTCGTGGACCGCTTCCAGTCCGACATGGTCCCGGGCGACGACCCGGGCGTGCTCGACGTCGCGGGCCTGAAGCTGGGCGTGGGCATCTGCTACGACGTCGCCTACGACGACGTGTTCGGCCCGGCCGCGGCGGAGGGCGCCACGCTGCTGGCGGTGCCCACCAACAACGCCTGGTACGGGCATTCCGAGATGAGCTACCAGCAGCTGGCGATGTCGCGGCTGCGCGCGGTGGAGACGGGTCGCGCGGTGCTGGTCGGCGCGACCAGCGGGGTCAGCGCCGTGGTGGCGCCGGACGGGTCGGTGGCCGCGCGGACGGAGCTGTTCACCGAGCAGAACCTGGTCGCCGAGGTTCCGCTGCGGTCGAATCGAACCTGGGCGACCGAGCTCGGTTCGGTTCCGATGTGGACACTGGCGGTGCTGGGGGTGGGCGCGATCGCGGCCGCCGGGTGGCGGGCGCGGAAGTCCGGCGCCTGATCGACGAACGAGTGCGCGGCCGGTCGGCGACGACCGGCTAGGAGGATGTGGATGGCGAGGCAAGCGCCGGCCGAGAAGGTGCTGGTGGTGATCCCGACCTACAACGAGCGGGAGAACCTGGAGCCGATCGTGCGGCGGCTGTTCGACGCGCTGCCGACGGCGAACGTGCTGGTCGTCGACGACGGCAGCCCCGACGGCACCGGTGAGGTCGCCGACCGGCTGGCGGCCGAGGACGACCGGGTGCACGTCCTGCACCGCACGGCGAAGGCCGGTCTGGGGGCCGCCTACGTCGCCGGGTTCGAGTGGGCCCTGGCCCGCGACCACACGGCGATCATGGAGATGGATGCCGACGGCTCGCACGCCCCGGAGGACCTGCCGCGCCTGGTCGGCATGCTCGGTGAGCGGGGCACGGGCGCCGACGTGGTCCTGGGCTCCCGCTACGTCACGGGCGGCCGCACGGTGAACTGGCCCTGGTACCGGGAGTTCCTGTCCCGGGCGCCAACCTCTACTCCAAGCTCGCCCTGGGCGTCCCGATCAACGACATCACCTCGGGCTACCGCGTCTACCGCCGAGAGGTCCTGGAAACCCTCCAGCTGCACAACGTCGCCTCGCAGGGCTACTGCTTCCAGGTGGACCTGGCCCTGCGCGCGGTGGAAGCGGGCTTCAAGGTCGCCGAAGTCCCCATCACCTTCGTCGAACGAGAGCTCGGCACCTCCAAGATGGACGCCGACATCGTCAAGGAAGCCCTGCTCAGGGTCACCACGTGGGGAATCCGCAGAAGGACCACCCAAGCAACGAGAACAGCTCGCCAGCTACTCCCCTAACCCACGTCAGGCAACCGGCGAAGCCGGTTTCTCAGTACCCCACCTGAGCAACTGGCACCGCCGCGGGTTCTGACAGGTCTTCTGGGGAGGACAGCCGTAGCGCCGTGTATTTGGCATACATCAGTCTCGGATCCCGGAGCCAGAAGGCGTGTCAGGTTCCGCTTCCGGCACTGCCAAGCAACAAGACCACAGAGCAGTTGATCTTTAAACCCAACCCCGAACACACGTAAGCGCCCGAGCGGTCAAACTCGGGCGCTTGCCATGCGAATCAAAAAATCAACGACCCCGACGAGTCCTCAACAGCTCTAGCCGCTCGTTGAGCAGCTCTTCGAGCTCAGGGATCGTGCGCCGTTCGAGCAGCATGTCCCAGTGGGTGCGCGGCGGCTTGCTCTTCTTCTGCTCCGGCTCGTTGCCGTCGATGATCTTCGACTCGGTGCCGTGCAGGCGGCATTCCCAAGTCGGGGGGACCTCGGCGTCGTCGGAGAAGGGCACCTCGAACTCGTGGCTCTTGGGGCAGGCGTAGCGCACCGTCCGGCGCGGTGCGAGGTCGTGGTTACGGTCGGTCTCGTAGCTGACAGCTCCGAGCCGGCTGCCACGCAGAACGCGGTCGGCCATGACGGTTCCTTTCCCTTCGGCTCGGGCGCAGTTCCCGAGCGGTTGTGCTCACCGTGTGCAACGACGGAGTACCCGTCGTCTGTTCCCGGTGTCGTGCTGCTGGTCGCCGTCGGTGACATTGTTCACCCGTCAACGACGGCTGTCCTCCTAGGGACGCGGCCAGGTCGCGTTCGTGACGCGTTCTCCCGACAGCAATCCGTAGGTGGGTTCGAACGGGTGATAGTGCCAGATGTCCGGTCACTACCGCCAAGCAGGACCCCGGATTGTTAGTCATTGTGGGATGCAGATCACGACCCGTACGGCCGAAGGACCTGCCCTGGACGTGACTGCTCGTAATGCCATGATCCTCCCCGTGATCACAACGCAGCGTACTGGCATATTCCGTTTCCGCGGATTCCCCGCACCACCTAGATCACCAGCATGGAGCAACGCGCGCTCGATCGCGAGACGAACACGCCTGATCACGCTGCGCACATGACTCAGAGCAGCTCCGGCGCCCGGTTGCCCACCGCCTCGATGGCCCGGCGGACCGGCACCAGCGCGACCAGCACCAGGCCGACCGCGAAGAAGATCACCAGCGAGATGATGGCCAGCCGGAACGAGCCGGTCGCCTGACCGACCCCGGCGAACACCAGCGGCCCGAGCCACGACGTCGAGCGCTCCCCCACCTCGTAGAGCGAGAAGTACTCGGCCTCGCGGCCCGGCGGAATCATCTGGCTGAACAACGAACGGGACAGCGCGTTGGTGCCCCCGAGGACGAGACCGATCCCCACGGCCAGCCCGTAGAACTGCATCTGCTGCCCGGCCTGCACGAAGTAGGCCGCCACCAGCACCAGCAACCAGAACGCCAGGCTGACCAGGATGGTCTTCTTCGCGCCGATCCGGCGGGCCAGCACCCCGTGCAGCACGCCGCCGACGAAGGCGATGAACTGCACGATCAGCAGCGTCACGATCAGCGAGTCCTGCGGCAGCTTGAGCTCCAGGCTGCCGTACTGCGCCGAGACCTGGGAGACCGTGGAGATGCCGTCGGTGTAGATCCAGTAGGCGCCCAGGAACGCCAGGGTCAGCGGGAAGTGCTTGGCCTCGCGCAGCGTGTGCAGCAGCTGCTTGAAACCCGCGGTGACCGCCGCGGTTCCCCTCTCCCCGCCCTCGGGCGCCTGGTGCCTGCGCAGCGCGGTCAGCGGCAGCAGCGTGAACACCGCCCACCAGACGCCGGAGGAGAAGAAGATCAGCCGGACGGCCGCCGACTCCGACAGGCCCACGGCGTCGTGCCCGAGGTAGATGACCAGGTGCAGCGCCAGCGCCGTGCCGCCGCCGAGGTAGCCGATCGCCCAGCCGCGGGTGGAGACCCGGTCGCGCTCGTCGGCGTCGGCGATCTCGGGCAGGAACGAGTAGTAGACGACGATCGAGGCGCCGAAGCAGATGTTGCCGATGATGAACAGCACCACGCCCAGCTGCCAGTTCTGCCCGGCGACCAGCGCGAGCAGCCCGGTGGTGAACGCGCCGCCGAAGGCGAAGATCGCCAGCATCATGCGCTTGTTCTGGGTGCGGTCGGCGATGGCGCCGGTGATCGGCAGCACCACGACCTGCACCACCGTGGCCACCGACAGCAGGTAGCCCCACAGCGACCCGGCCGGGAACGTCAGCCCGAGCATCGAGATGTCGCAGTTGACCAGCGAGTTGTCGCCGGCGCAGGCGTTCAGGCCGTTGCGCGCGACGTCGGCCTTGGCCGCGGCGGTGGCCACCGAGGTCAGGTACAGCGAGAGGAAGACGGTGGTCACCGACGTGGGGAACACCGAGTTCGCCCAGTCGTACCAGCACCAGCCGCGTTGTTCCCGCCGACGCTGCGCGGACCCGGGTACCGCTTCGCTGTCCATCACGCTCATTCCGTTCGGTCCTCCGGCGGAGTGGATCACTCGATTGGAGGCACCATACTGGCTACCGGAGTGGTCGTGAGACGCACTCGCGCACGATTCTTCCGCTTATCCCGCGACGCGTTCCCGCAGCAACCCGTTGAGCAGGTCGGGCCGGTCGGTGACCAGGCCGTCCACGCCGAGATCCAGCAGCCGCCGCATCTCCGCGGGGTCGTCGACGGTCCACACGTGGACCTCCACGCCCCACCGGTGCGCCAGGGCCACGAACCGCTCGTCGACGACCTCCAGCCCCTGGTGCCGCACGGGGACCTGCACGGCCGCTCCCCGGATCAGCTTCCGCCGGAACAGCGACCCGGCCCGCGAGCACGCCCACAGCGCCGCGACACCGCGCTGCCCGGTGGAGGTCAGCAGGCGTCCCCCGCCGACCTTGCGCAGCAGGGTCAGCCGCCGGTCGTCGAAGGAGGCCAGGCACACCCGGTCCCAGGCGTTGTGCCTGCGCAGGGTCCGCAGGACCGGTCCGGCGGTGCTGTCGGCCTTGACGTCGATGTTGAGCAGCAGGTCCGGGAACTCCTCCAGCGCCGCGTCCAGGCTCGCCACCGGCTCCCGGCCGCCGATGCGGGCGCGGGCGACCTCCGCGAACGGCAGGCGCGCGATCTCACCCGCCCGGTCGGTGGTACGCCGCAGGTCCGCGTCGTGGTGCAGCACCACGACACCGTCGGCCGTGGCGTGCACATCGGTCTCGACGTACCGGTAGCCCTCGTCCGCGGCGGCGCGGAAGGCGCTGAGCGAGTTCTCCATGTCGGCGAGTTCGCCGAGGTGCCAGCCGCGGTGGGCGAACGCGCGCGGCAACGGCCCGTCCAGGAAGGGATGCGTCACGAGGACCACTGTCCCCCACCCAGGTGACTCCCGGGTAACCGGCCGGTGGACGTGACCTCGGCGTGGCGGGTCGGTGAAGATCACCGGGATTGACTAACGTGATCAGCGTGGACAACCCCGTCGAGCCGACCCGACGAGCTCGCCAGGTGCGGCACTGCGCCTGGTGCGGCAGGCGCGTGCCCGATTCCGGGCGGCAGGGCAGGCCGCGCCTGTACTGCGCCCAGTCGTGCAGGCAGCGCGCCTACGAGCGGCGCACGGCGGTGCAGCGCGGCGGGCTCCCCGAGGACTCGGTGGTGCTCTCGGCCGTCGAGCTCGCGGACCTGCAGGACCGCCTGTTCCAGCTGCGCTGCGCGGCCGAGGACGTGGTCACCGCGGTCGACGACGATGCCGACCACGCGGACGTGCGCAAGCTCGCGGCCCAGGTCGTCGACGTGGCCGCCGAGCTCGAACGCCTCCGCTGAACACCGAAGGCCCGGCCGCAACGGCGAACGGAGCCCACCGCCGGAACGGCAAACGGAGCATTGTGACGACATGACCGGGTGGCAAGATGAGACGAACCCCGGCGGCGAGGAAACGACGGTGTCCGCACGTCCCGCGGTCCGCGGCTTGCGCCGCGTCGACCTGCTCAGTCCCGACCCGATCGATGCTGCCTTCTTCTACCGCGCCGTGCTCGACTGGTCCCCGGTCCCGGCCGGTCCCGGCCTGGACTGCTGGGTCGGCAACCGCCGCTGCGCGTTCATCCGCAGGCCCCGCGCCGACGAGGCCACCGGGTTCCGGCTGGTGTTCGCCGGGGCCCCGATGGACTGCTCGCTGACCGGCCCGGACGACGCGCTCGCGCAGGTCACCAAGGGCCGCGCCCAGCACGGCCCGCTGGCCCCGGAACCGCGCCCGGGCGAACCCTGCTGGGCGGAGCTGACCACGACCGACACCGCCCGCGCCGACGCGTTCTGGGCCGACACCCTGGGCTGGGAGGTCCAGGACGGCGCCTACACCTCCGCGGGCCGGACGGTCGCCGGGCGCACCGAAGCCACCGGCGAGACGGGCTGGCTGTGCTACGTCGCGGTCGCCGACCTCGACGAGATCGAGCGCTACGCCGCCGAGCGAGACGGCGGGGTCGAGCGCCGCACCCACCCGGTGCTGGGCAAGACGATGCTGCTCACCGACCCGTGGGGCGCCCGAATCGGCCTCGCCGAAGCGAACTCCTGGGGCTAGGCCTCCCGGCCGCTGCTCCAGGTGTGGGACTCAGCCCGCACCGCCGAGCAGGGCAACCACCAGAACTCTCCTCAGCCGAGCTCGCCGAGGACCCGGTGGGTCCGGTTGGCCTTGACCGACAGCCGCTGCTCGCGGGCGGTGACGTCGATGTAGGTCTGGCTGGAGTTGATCGAGGAGTGCCCGAGGAGCTTGGCGATCTCGGCGGCGCTGGCCCCGTCCTCGGCCAGGCGGGTCGCGAAGGTGTGGCGCAGCGCGTGCACCATCGCCCCGGGCTGCACCCGGTCGGACACGCCCGCGGCCTGCAACGACCGGCGCACCAGGTACTGCAGGCCGCCGCGCTGCAGCTTCTCGCCGCGGTGGTCGACGAACAGCGGCTCGGCCCCGGGGAGCCGGTTGCCGAAGCGCTGCTTGCGGGTGCGCAGGTAGGTCTGGATCAGCCCGTCGAGGCTGTCCTCGATCGGGATGGACCGGCTCTTGCCGCCCTTGCCCTGCACGTGCAGCCGCCGGTCGCCGCCGCGCCCGGCCAGCGACGCCACGGTCAGCTCCAGCAGCTCCGCCGAGCGCACGCCCGTGCACAGCAGCGTCGCCAGGATCGCCAGGTCCCGCTCCGGCCACGGGTTGCGGGCCTTGCGGACCCCGGAGGCCACCTGCTTGAGCAGGCGCTCCGGGGTCTCCTCCCCCTGCAGCGGTTTGGGCGTGGCCGGGGCGCTGCGCGGCTTGGGCACCACCTGCATCGGATTGCCCGCCACCGCGCCCTCGATGACGCCGAACCCGAACAACCCGTTCCACGTCGACCAGGCCCGCGTCACGGTCGCCGCCGAGCGCTTGGCGGCGAAGCGCGCGAACGCCGACCGCAGCACCGAGGCGTCGAGGTCGTCGACGGGCAGCCGGTCGGACGGCGTGCCGGTGAGCTCGGCGAGCTCACCGGCCACCGATTCCAGGTCGCGGCGGTAGGCGCGCAGCGAGTTGGCCGCCAGCTTCCGAGCCTGCAGGTGCTCCAGGTAGCTCTCCACCAAGCGAGCCAGGTCCACGCGACACCTCCCGAAACGATGATCAACTACGGGAGATCAAACCAGACGCCACCGACAGTCAGCTGTTGCGGATGAACCGGTCCAGCACTCGCACGCCGAACTTCAGCGCGTCGACCGGAACCCGCTCGTCGACGCCGTGGAACAGCGCGGAGAAGTCCAGGTCGGCGGGCAGCTGCAGCGGCGCGAAGCCGTAGCAGTTCATGCCCAGGCGCGCGAAGGACTTGGCGTCGGTGCCGCCCGACATCATGTAGGGAAGCGCCTTGGCGCCCGGGTCCTCGGCCAGCAGCGAGGCCTGCATCTGCTCGACCAGGCGGCCCTCGAACTTCGTCTCCACCGGCGGCAGCCCGACCCATTCGCGCTCGACGTCCGGGCCCAGCAGCTCGGCGAGCTCCCGGTCGAAGACCTCCTCGCGGCCGGGCAGGATGCGGCAGTCCACGGCGGCCTCGGCGACCGAGGGGATGACGTTGTGCTTGTACCCGGCGGTGAGCATCGTCGGGTTGGCGGTGTCGCGCAGCGTCGCCCCGATGATGCGGGAGATGTTGCCGAGCTTGGCGACCGAGCCTTCGAGGTCGTCCTCGGGGAAGTCCCAGCCGGTGATCTCGCTGACCCCGTCCAGGAACTCCTGCACGCTGTCGCTCATGATCAGCGGGAACCGGTGCTGCCCGAGCTTGGCGACCGCCTCGGACAGCTGGGTGACCGCGTTGTCGGAGTGCACCATCGACCCGTGCCCCGCGCGCGCCCGCACCCGCAGCTTCAGCCAGCGGATGCCCTTCTCGGCGGTCTGCACCAGGTAGGCGCGCACCCCGTCCTTGAGGGTCAGCGAGTAGCCGCCGACCTCGCTGATCGCCTCGGTGCAGCCCTCGAACAGCTCCGGCCGGTGATCCACCAGCCACTGCGCCCCCTGGAAGCCGCCGGCTTCCTCGTCGGAGACGAACGCGAAGACGATGTCGCGCGGCGGCACGATGCCGTCGCGCTTGTAGCGGCGGGCGATGGCCAGGCTCATCGCCAGCATGTCCTTCATGTCCACGGCCCCGCGCCCCCACACGTAGCCGTCCTGCACGGCCCCGGAGAAGGGGTGCACGGACCACTCGGCCGGGTCCGCGGGCACGGCGTCGAGGTGCCCGTGCACCAGCAACCCGCCTCGCGACGGGTCGGCCCCGGGCAGCCGCGCCACCACGTTCGCCCGCCCGACCTGGTCGCCGGCCTCGACGTAGGTCACCTCGTACCCGACCTCACCGAGCTTCTCGGCCACGTACTCGGCCGCGGCCCGCTCGGGAACCAGGGTGTCGGCGTCACCCGTGTTCGTGCTGTCGATGCGGATCAGGTCGCTGGCCAGGGAGACGACCTCGTCCTGCGCCAGCGCCAACCCCGCGTCCTGATCACTACCGGAGATCCCGTTGTGCTCGCTCACCAGGCATTTCTATCACCCGAGGAGCAAACAGGGGGGTCCCTGCAAGGCCCTGTTGACCATGAGCTAATCTATTAACACAACACAGCGGGAACACCCCGGAAACGGCGGTGACCCGAGATGTCCGAGTGGCGGAATGGCAGACGCGCTAGCTTGAGGTGCTAGTGCCCTACTAATGGGCGTGGGGGTTCAAGTCCCCCCTCGGACACCAGTGGGTGGGATCCGTCCCACACAACCAAAGATGGTTTCAGACGCGAGACGGCGAGGTGCAATGCACCCGTCGTCTCGTCGCGTCTTCTGCCCCTGACCCTCGGTGCGGGGGTGAGGGCCATGGCTGAGGCCGCCGTCCCGGCCATCGAACTCCACCCGTTGTCGGTGGATGAGCGCACCGAGTTGATCGCCGCGCGCGGCACGGCCCAGCGGGTGCCGCTCACGCAACTGGCCGCGCTACCCGCCAGTACCTCGATGCTCTACCGGATCGCTTCCCTGGATCCGCAGGGCCGTATCGCCGAGAGCACCATCGTCGGTTCCTTGGGCTGGCGGGCCGGGCAGCGGCTGCGCCTGGACGTCCTGTCCAACACCACCGTGACCGTCCAGGCCGACCCCGACGGCGTGTTCACCCTCGCCCGCCGCGCCCACCTACCCCTACCGGCCGCCGTGCGCCGCTGGTGCGGCATCAACCCCGGCGACCGGGTGCTGCTCGCCGCCGCCCCGTACCCCGGGCTCCTTCTGATCCACACCATGCAGGCCCTCGACGCCATGGTCGCCGCATTCCACACCCCCGGAGCTGAATCCGAATGACTCACCACCCCGACGCGCCCGAGCTCGACGCCGCCCGCCTCCTGCTGGCCAAAATGGGCGTCACCCCCGAAGACCTCCTCGGCACCTCCGCGCCGAAACCACAAGCACCCACGTTCGCCGACTACATTCCCGAAGTCGCCAAAGCCGTCTCCCCCGGCACCAAACGCGTCTACAGCACCTACTGGAACCGTATCCTCGAACACTGGGGAGATCGGCACCTCGACGAACCCACCACGCTCGAAATCCAGCAACTCGCCGAAACCATCCGCACCCAGGTCGTCGTCCGCCGCAACGGCCGCGGTGGACGCGGCGCAGCCGAGCACCTCATCGCCGCCATCCGCTGCGTCTACAACCACGCCGTCGACGACCACCTCATCACCGAGGCCGACAACCCAGCCAAAAAGGCCACCAAACCCCGACGGCTCGCCAGTACCCGGCGGGGTCTGCCGGATACCCGGCTCAACGAGATCAATCACGTCGCTGCCACCACCGGCGACGATCCAGCGCTCGACACCCTCCTACTGCGCCTGCATATCGAGACCGCCTGCCGACGCGGCGGAGCCCTCAACCTCACCCTCCGCGACCTCGACCCCGACCAATGCCTCATCCGCCTCCACGAAAAGGGCGAAACCGTCCGCTGGCAACCCGTCTCCCCCACCCTCATGACCCACCTCCGCGAACACGCCCACCAACGCGGCGCCACCAAACCCAGCGACCAACTGCTGCGCTACCACAACCACCGACCCATCACCCGACGCCGCTACGACCACCTCTGGACCCGCATCGGCACACACCTGCCCTGGGTGGCCACCCAAGGAGTCAGCACCCACTGGCTACGCCACACCACCCTCACCTGGGTCGAACGAGAGCACGGCTACGCCATCGCCCGCGCCTACGCCGGCCACACCAGCACCAGCAGCAGCACTGGAACCACCGCCGCCTACGTTCAAGCCGGGATTCCCGAAATCGCCGCTGCCCTGGCTACCCTCACCGGTGAACCCCACCCACTCGCCCCGGCAGGATCGAAACGAGCCGACAGCGAAGACTGCTAACCCGCGAAAGAAGAGACCTGGCCGAATCGGCCCTGTGCACGAGCCGATTCGGCCAGGTTCCAGCCGACTGAATTGAAAAAGGAGCGGAACGACAGAGTGCCCGCATCAAAACATTTGCGGACCAATTCGGAATCTGGTTTGTACCAGCGACGATGACGGTGTCGACCTTGCTGCGACAGCATCACCTACCTGAGTCACGTGCTCCTCATCTGACTTGCAAGACCCGAAACGGTCGACGGCCTAGTGGATTACCCCCGCCTGCGCGGGGAGCACCCACCCGACTGCGGCGCTTCCACCACCCGCCCGGGACCATCCCCGCCTGTGCGGGGAGCACACCCTGGCCGTCTGACCGGTCCAGTTGCGGGTGGGTTCATCCCCGCCTGCGCGCGGAGCACCTCGTCCGGATTCATCGCGACGTGCGCCGTCCTGGGATCATCCCCGCCTGCGCGGGGAGCACGTGCTGTGCGGGCCCGTGATCGGCCTGCTGGCCGGATCATCCCCGCCTGCGCGGGGAACACTGATTTCAACGTGCACTGACGCAATAGCGTCAGGGATCATCCCCGCCTTCGCGGGGAGCACCGCCGCGGCCTGATCGAACGCTACGGCAAGGCGGGATCATCCCCGCCTGCGCGGGGAGCACACGTTCGGATACACCCGTTCATGGGAGTTCACGGGATCATCCCCGCCTGCGCGGGGAGCACCTGGCTGAAGCTCACATCCTCATGACCCGGTTCGGATCATCCCCGCCTGCGCGGGGAGCACCGGGTATCCGTGCGCGGAACGTGCAGCCCGTCCGGATCATCCCCGCCTGCGCGGGGAGCACGTGCTGTGCGGGCCCGTGAGCGGCCTGCTGGCCGGATCATCCCCGCCTGCGCGGGGAGCACGCCCACGGTGGCTTGCTCTCCTGCGGAGCCTGCGGATCATCCCCGCCTGCGCGGGGAGCACCAGGGCCAGGAAGTGCGCGTCGCTGCGCTGTCCGGATCATCCCCGCCTGCGCGGGGAGCACGCCAGTGCCCGCTCGGTGGCGGCGTTGAAGAACGGATCATCCCCGCCTGCGCGGGGAGCACGCGAGCACGTTGGCGAGCGGGTCGTAGATGTTGGGATCATCCCCGCCTGGGCGGGGAGCACCCCGAGCGCTTCGAGCGCGGCCGACGCCTGGGCGGATCATCCCCGCCTGCGCGGGGAGCACCCGCAGGGCATGCGCGGCGATGAGGTGCTCCGCGGATCATCCCCGCCTGCGCGGGGAGCACGACTCGCTGAACAGCACGCGGTTCCTCACGGCGGGATCATCCCCGCCTGCGCGGGGAGCACCGACGAGTAGGTCGCCGGTCTGCCGCCCGCTAGGGATCATCCCCGCCTGCGCGGGGAGCACCGCACCATTCCCATCGCCGCGTTCGGCGCCGTGGGATCATCCCCGCCTGCGCGGGGAGCACTCACGGTAGGCGGCGAGCTGCCCGGCGCGGGTCGGATCATCCCCGCCTGCGCGGGGAGCACGTGTAGCCCATGTTCGCGATGACGTCGCCGCCCGGATCATCCCCGCCTGCGCGGGGAGCACATGGCCGATCAGCCGATCAGCTGGTGGCTTCGCGGATCATCCCCGCCTGCGCGGGGAGCACTGGATCCGTGACGCCCAGTACGCCTGCCGGGTCGGATCATCCCCGCCTGCGCGGGGAGCACTCGCCGATCAACTTCATGATCGAACACCAGAGCGGATCATCCCCGCCTGCGCGGGGAGCACGACGCGCTGAACTCGACCCGCTTCGCGATGAAGGGATCATCCCCGCCTGCGCGGGGAGCACACGAAAAACAGTAACGAAAGGCCCCGGTATGCGGGATCATCCCCGCCTGCGCGGGGAGCACCTCGCCGAGCGCACCATCACCGCCGACAACCTGGGATCATCCCCGCCTGCGCGGGGAGCACGGCGAGGGTGGGCTTGCGGTTGATGACCTTCTCGGATCATCCCCGCCTGCGCGGGGAGCACAGCACGGCTGCCACGGCTCACCCGTCGCACCGTGGATCATCCCCGCCTGCGCGGGGAGCACGGCACCAAGGCCGGGCGCCGGGGATCGGTGTACGGATCATCCCCGCCTGCGCGGGGAGCACTCCGAAAACACCACACACCGGGTGCACTCAGCCGGATCATCCCCGCCTGCGCGGGGAGCACATGACCAACGATGACGCTGAACTCGTGACCGTCGGATCATCCCCGCCTGCGCGGGGAGCACGACGGCTACCGGTGGGTCGTGGCCTACCCCTCCGGATCATCCCCGCCTGCGCGGGGAGCACGGGCTCACCCCGAACACGAAGGCCATCCAGCGCGGATCATCCCCGCCTGCGCGGGGAGCACGGTCAGCGGGGAAATCCCCGGTATCGGCGAGGGGGATCATCCCCGCCTGCGCGGGGAGCACTGCTCGAAGAGTGGGCTAACGCCCTCACGATCGGGATCATCCCCGCCTGCGCGGGGAGCACCTGAAGGCGACTTTGAATGATGTCCGGCAGGAGGGATCATCCCCGCCTGCGCGGGGAGCACAGTCCAACGTGGTGCGCTGCTGCGGCGAACCGGGGATCATCCCCGCCTGCGCGGGGAGCACGTTCACGCTGATCGTCGCCATGATCAAGATTCCGGATCATCCCCGCCTGCGCGGGGAGCACGGGACCCGCATCGGTGACCGGCCGCTCAAGGAGGGATCATCCCCGCCTGCGCGGGGAGCACGGCCGAGGACACCCTGCAGACCATGCGCTGGGCGGATCATCCCCGCCTGCGCGGGGAGCACGCCGCGCGCTGCGGCCTGTCGGTGTCCGACCCCGGATCATCCCCGCCTGCGCGGGGAGCACCCCTTGAACACTGTTGGGACATTCTGTCCCAGCGGATCATCCCCGCCTGCGCGGGGAGCACTTCCTCCTTTCTCGAGGGGACGGCGTTTCGCGAGGATCATCCCCGCCTGCGCGGGGAGCACGCCTGCGCGGCGTAGAGACGTGCGGAGGCGAACGGATCATCCCCGCCTGCGCGGGGAGCACTCCAGCGCGACCCACTCCGGAAGCTGGTCGAGCGGATCATCCCCGCCTGCGCGGGGAGCACGTGCAGGTCCGACCGGGGCCGAGTTGGTGGCCCGGATCATCCCCGCCTGCGCGGGGAGCACACCACCTGCAACGGGCTCACCCGGATCGAGAACGGATCATCCCCGCCTGCGCGGGGAGCACAACGCCCGAAACGAAGCGCTTCGCCGAGGCGAGGGATCATCCCCGCCTGCGCGGGGAGCACCCGGTGATGGCGATCTTGTCCCCGTCCGGCACCGGATCATCCCCGCCTGCGCGGGGAGCACATCGCGGACATGCCGATCCGCTACCTGTCCCGCGGATCATCCCCGCCTGCGCGGGGAGCACGACCACGCCGTTGATCAGCCACGCGGTGCGGGCGGATCATCCCCGCCTGCGCGGGGAGCACCCACCGAAGGGGACCACCAGGTGCGGCTTCGGGGGATCATCCCCGCCTGCGCGGGGAGCACTCCACAGACGCGGCGTACTCGACCGTGACCGGCGGATCATCCCCGCCTGCGCGGGGAGCACCTCCAGGCCCACGCACGTGTCGGTCAGCGTGCCGGATCATCCCCGCCTGCGCGGGGAGCACTCCACACCCACCGCCACAGCTCTGTGATCAGCAGGATCATCCCCGCCTGCGCGGGGAGCACCCTGGGTGGGGGGAGGCCACGTGGGAGACGATCGGATCATCCCCGCCTGCGCGGGGAGCACCCGGGCGCGATCAAGGACATGTTGGAACAGGTCGGATCATCCCCGCCTGCGCGGGGAGCACGCTGGCGACCGGTCAGCTGCGTGTGATTCAGCGGGATCATCCCCGCCTGCGCGGGGAGCACGACCCGGCCCGGTTCTCCGCGGAGGCGGAGAACGGATCATCCCCGCCTGCGCGGGGAGCACGAAGCGGCCGGTGCCGGTCGCGACATCGATACCGGATCATCCCCGCCTGCGCGGGGAGCACGGCGGTGCCCTGGCCGCCTGGTGCGCGGAGAACGGATCATCCCCGCCTGCGCGGGGAGCACAACAAAAAAGCCCCAGCCGGAACCGGCTAGGGCGGATCATCCCCGCCTGCGCGGGGAGCACGGCTCCGATCAGATGGTGGGGTCGCGGGCGCACGGATCATCCCCGCCTGCGCGGGGAGCACGAGGCCACGCCGGTGCCCGCAGTTCTTGACCGCGGATCATCCCCGCCTGCGCGGGGAGCACTATTCGCAGAGGTCACCCAGGGGTAACCTAGGGGGATCATCCCCGCCTGCGCGGGGAGCACGTCACCCTCAGCATGACCAACAGCCTAAGTGACGGATCATCCCCGCCTGCGCGGGGAGCACACTTCGGGCTGGGGGTGCGCGATGGCGGGCACCGGATCATCCCCGCCTGCGCGGGGAGCACACTTATTGACCTGCGGTGTTTCTAACCGCGGGGGCAATTTTCCTTTAACTTGCTCGGCGGGTGTGGCTCGCGGCGCACGCGGTTCTCCGTTCTGGGCACTCACTCGTTCTTGCGTTTGAATTTGCGCCTGGCATTGCGGCGTTTCCAGACTGTCTCGGCGTTTGGTGCCGATGGTGACGTGGGTGCGGTTCCCGGGCTCGGCTGGTCCTTGCGCTGGACGGCCGGCGCGTAGGCCGATGGCACGTAGTCCGGAGTGCTCTGCCTCCGCATCAGCGTGATCCCGTCGAAGTCGACCGGTGTCCAGTCGTGACCGTGTACCTGGAATGCGAGGCGTTGTTCGCCGCGTACCGAGTGCACCATGAGTGCGCGGCCTTCGGCGACGAACTCCACGATCCTCGTCCACATCTCCTCGCGAACCCGGGCGGAAATGTGTCCGACGAACACGCCGGGGCTGATTTCCAGAAGCCAGCGCGTGAGGTGTCCGCGCAGTCCGGGTGGCACGGCGGTGAGGACGATGACGGTCACCATTCACCTCCGTAGGAGGTGCCACCGGAGACCGCGCCGTCACGGCCGTCCCACAGCGAGACGATGTCGACGTCGAATAGATCGTCCTCGTTCTCGCCTACCTGTTCAGGATCGAGCAGCAAACGCTGGACATCCCGGGCGCACCGTTGCAACAACTTCCCGTCGTGGAGCGCGTCGCGGAGGGCCCGCCGGGTTTCGGCTCCGACTTCGAGTTCGCAGTCGGAGGCGACATCGAAGGCGACGGGAATGGTCAGTTCGGCCTTGTAGAGGTCGGCGACGTCGTAGACGAACGACCGGTGGTGTCCAGTGTGGATGAATCCGAGCGCCGGCGAGCAGCCCAGTGCCACGATCACCGAGTGCACCACGCCGTACAGCGCTGAATTCGCCGCGGACAGCGCCTGGTTGATCGGGTCACCGTCCTCGAAATCGTCGATGTCGTAGTCTCGTCTGGTCCATTCGACGCTGGCGCGTTCGGAGTTCTCCCGGTACACCCGCCGGATCCGGGCCCCTTCGCGTCCGCGCAGCTGTTGCATCGTCAGCCCGGAAACGTCCTCGCCCGGGAACCGCATCTCATACATCGTCCGGGCAACACGTAATCGTGAGCGCTGGTTGCTGACGGCTTCGGCTTGCGCCTCGATCAATCGGGAGGTGCGGGCGAGGGAGGAACCGTGCGCGTAGTACCGCACGCCCCGCTCCCCCACCCACACCACGGTCGATCCGCTATCGGACAGCAACGCAATCGCCTGGTGGGTCACCGTCGTGCCCGGCCCGAGCAGCAGCACTCCGACCGAGGCCGCGGGGATGTGGACGGTGCCGCGTTCGTCGGTGGCCGTGATCGCGTTGCTGTCCCGGTTGACCACGCAGCGCTGGAGATACAGGAACGAGATCCGGTCCGCTGCCCGCACCAGTTCGCGGGGTTGCGTGGTTCTCTTGCTGATCGCGTTCATGCTCGTGCGGCGGGTTTCGCGATCGTGAGCAGCCCACAGCCATAGGCCTTCGCGCGGCCGATGCCGAAGGTCAGGCTCTGGCGGAACGCTGGCACGTCGGTGATTTCCAGGCGGCCTTCGAAGGTGGCCGTGGCGATCGTGACGCGTGCGCCTTGGCGGTTGAACCGTCGCGTGCCGCGCTCGACGACGCGGCAATCCGGCACCGGTTCCTCGACGCCCGCGGTGGTCTCGGCGATCCGGAATCCGCATCGCTGGGCGCGGTCGCGCAGCCAGCGTTGTTGCTGGTCGACGGTGACGTGTCCGATGGGTTTGGTGTCCGACCAGGACTCACGGCGGCCGGAATGGACGGTGTTGCCGGTCAACCGGAACTGCCACTGCTGACCGAGCCGCAGTGACTCCAGCAGTCCGTCGTAGGGCCGGGTGTCCCAGGCTTCGGTGGTGGGCCAGCCGACTTGTTCGACCAGGTGCGTGAAATCGGGCTTGCCCGGACTTGCCGTGAACAGCACAACTCGGTGCTGGTCGTAGGTGTCCAGCCGCCACAGGACCCGGCCCTCGTCGCTCGGGCTCGGGTCGGAGAACCCGGCGAGGACCGCAGCGTGCAGAGCCTGCGGCGACGCCAGCAGGTTCCGGGCCGCGCGACGCCGCGGGTTCAGCGGCATCTTCGTCAGAAACACCTCATCCTCCCAGGGCCGACATCGGATCGTGTTCGACGGTGTCGACGACCCCGTGCGGATTGGGCAGCTCCACGACGTCCCGCGTGATCGGCCGCCACCCGTGCTGTCTGCGGTTCGGGTCGAAACTCACCGGTTCGTCCCGCACCATCTCCGCCCCGGCCACCCCGACCGGCGCATCGCAGATCGTCGCGACCCGCACGGACCGTTCGCGATGACGCCGCTGCTCACGCGAACCCGCCTGCCACGGAATCGATGCCAACGCCGTGCCGAGATCGCCATCGAACACACCCAGCGCCACCGGCCCGGCCGGTGGGCAGGAGCGCCGGCCGAGATACAACGGGAACTCGGGCCGCCGCAGCGCCGCGTCGATTCCCTCGACCAACGCGCTCTCCCCTTCCAGTACCGCGACATACACCGCGTCGGAAAGGTAGTAGCGGTGCGACAATGGCATCGACGTCCAACTCACCGAGCCGTCGCGGTTGGTTTTCGGGCGTTGCGCGGTTTGGAAGTCCCGCATCAGCCGGCCGGGCTGATCCACGCGGACGCCGAAGCGGAGGTCCAGGATCTCTTCGAGCGAGTCGGTGCGGCGAATGCCCTTCGCCGCCGCGACGAGCCCGAGGACTCCGCTCTTCGTGGGCTCGCGCTCCGAGGAGCGCCGCACGAATCGGCTGCCCGAGCCCCACGACTGCATCGGCCCGGCCAGCCGCAGTGCGACCACCGTCATGAGGCCTCCCCCGCGCGGGAAGCCACCAGTGCGCCGGCCTGCTCAACAAGCTCGGCCAGCCCGACCGACTCGCCGAGTTCGTCCAGGCTCGCGGTGTCCGCGCCCACGCGCGTAACCCAGCTGGCGATCGGAGTCTCTCCGTAAGCCCGCTCGATTTCCTTGGCCTCGTCACGCAGTGCGTCGGCAGCCAGCTTGGTCCGGCCCGTCGTGGCGGTTTCGCGGACCGGGTTCTCGAACGCGCCGACGAGGTTGATCGGCTGCCCATCACGGGCCAGCACGACCACGGCCTCGGGCAGGGTGCGGTTGGCGAAGGTGTTCTGCTTCCCGGTGGGCATCGAGCGCACGAACGACTCGACGAACACCTCCACCGCACGCCGGGTCGCGACCACACTCCCGAGGTTGTCGGCCAGGCGGTCCACGTCGACCGTGGCGTACCGGTAGAGCGTCGAGGAGTTGAACTCGACCGTGCCGATCATTCCGGCGCCAGTCTCGTCATCGTCCTGGAAATCGTCGACGGCGGTGTAGTAGTCGAACTCGGTCTCCACCGGATGCACGCTGATCGCATGCGCAACCTGGGCGGCGGCGTCGACATTGATGTCGGCCTGGTCAGCGACCATCCGGCCGAACAACGCCACATCGACCGAGTGCTCCCGGTCGGCGACCTCCTTCACCTTGGCGTCCTTGAGCGCCTTCGCCACGTTGTCGGCGTCAGCGTGCTCGATTGCCCGGGCAGCGAGGTTCTGGATCTGGCGTCGACTCAAAAACACCAGGTAGCCGGCTTCGGGAAGCTCCTCTTTGGACGGTGGCTTGACCTCGATGCCGACGGCTTTGATCGTGTCGGTGGCCAGCTCGACCGCCCGTTCCGACAACTCCTGGTTCTGCTGGGTGATCTCCGCGGCCAGCAACTCCACGACCCGCTTGGTCCGGACCCCGACCTCGGCGGGATCCAAGTGATCGTTGAAGCGGACGCGAGCGGCCCGCTTCCAGGCCTGACTGGACACCCGGGCACGCCGCACTCCACCGTACACCGCGGTTTTCGGACTCCCGGTGTCGTCGCGGTTGATGTTGCTCGGCGGCACGGTCTGCACCACGTGAATGTCGATCAACGTCCTGCTCATCGCAGTCCTCACTCCTCACCATCGTCGGTGGACTCGGGTTCCGCGCTTTCCGGCGCGGTCCGGTAGAAATCACGGCCCCACGCCAGGCGCACCCTGTTCGCGCGGCCCGGGGTCAACAGGTTCAGCAGGTCATCGGCCAACGCGGCGTAGTCGAAGCCGAGCTGCGCGGATTTCAACTGGCTGATCAGACCGCGCATGTGGACCAGGGCTTCCTCGACCGACTCGGCGGTCGAGACCGCCATGAACCGGCGGGTCACGGCCTCGCCACTGCGGTCGTCGGAATGCCGCAGGCGCCCCGCCGCGCTGCCGAAGGATGTCCCCGGCACGTGCACTCCGGTGCGCGAGGACTGCTGGTGAAGCGCATACAGCACGAACGCGGCGTGCGCGGCCTCTCAGCCCGGCTGGGCGCGTCCCCGTCCCATTGCAACGATTCGGGAATCGCGCCGATGGTGATGTCCCAGATCTCCGGCACACTCCCGGCCGGTTTCCCCAGACCACGCCGCAGCTTCGCCAGCGTGGCCTTCGCCAGGGAAGTGTCGGCCAGGTAGTCGCTCTGGAGTCGCGTCAGATGCCGGTCCAGCGCGAATCCCAGGTCGCCGAGCCGCCGCGGCCGCACCGGTCGTTGCTCCGTGGTCGTCATCCCGCTTCCTCCACTTGCCTATCCGAATACGCCAACGGCAATGCCTTGCGCACTGCTGCCCGGTACCACGCCTCGGATATCGCGACGTTGACCAGGCGTTTCTGGATCATCCGTCCCGTCCATGCCACGGGTGGCGCGGCCTCGACCAGCTCGTCCACGACGGGAAACGCCGCGTCGCGCACGGTGCGTTGCCACGCGCGACGGGCCTCGGTCCGGTCGGTGTCCGGCCCCAGCGCCACGACCCACTCCCGATACGGGGTCTCCAGCAGGGAGAACAACGCCTCCTCCGCCCGATCACCCGCACCGGATTTCGGTTCGGCACCGCTGGCCTGTGCGACGTTCTCCGCCAGCCGCCACACCGCACGCGCAACCCCGCGCGCGTCGTCGACGGCGTCCCGGGCCAGCCGGCCGAGCGCCGGATGGTCCTGTGACAACAACGCCACCGACACCGGCAGCACATCATCGACGATCTCGGCGAAAGTCGTCTCTTTCGCACGGTATTCGACGCCCAAGACCCGCAGTGCCGGGGCGTAGGTCGAGGGGAGGTGTCCCTCGTGGGCCAGGTCGCCGAGCCACTGCAGCACGCCGGGGGCCAGGAACTTCTGCGCGTCTCCGGCGGGCCCGCGCCGGGGTGAGACCGACGGCAACATCGCTTCCAGCCCCCGCCACACCGACCGCTCCGGACGGTGCTCGTTGGGCATGTACGTGGTCGTTTTGAGCTTCTTCGACTGCGGCTCGCTGTAACGCCAAGCGGTGTGCGGTTCGAGACCGTGCCGGTTCTGCGGCACGATCTTGTCGCCGTTGGCCAGAACCACACCGCTCACTCCGGACCGGTCGCCGGCCAGCCGAACCCGGCGTGTCTGCCACGTATACAGCTCGATCGCTCCCGCAGGCGGACGTTCCTCGGCCCACCCCGGCCCGTCCGCCTCCCGTTCCCAGGGCGGCAAATCCTTCGAACCACCCAGACGCACGAACGACGCATCCCTCGAAATCAGATTCAGCACCAACGTTTCGCGCAGATTCGCGCCCTGCGGCAGCACTCCACCGATCTGCCCGGACCATCCCGGACGGCTCCCATAACCCTTGCCGTCCTTGACCTTCGGATCCCCGACCGCGCCCGACTTGATTCCGGAGGTGTCGAAGGCGTGCGCATGCACCAACCACCGAGCCGCTTCCCCCGCCGGGATGCTGCGGAAACTCGCCGCCGACCGCGTCGTGAAGAACGGTTCCCCATTGGGCACGTCCGCGATCAGCTTCTCCAGGCCCGCGACCTCGTTCTTCGCCGTGTGCAGCCCAGCGACCTGGAAAAACGGAGTATCCGGATCGAAGAGATCGAACCTGGAACGCACCCGATCGCCATACGCACGGACCCGATCCATGGGGAGCTCGGTTTCCGACCACAGCTGCGCCCAGTCGTCCTGGTCTTCCGGCCCGTCGAGCGCCCGGTGCAGGAACGCCAGCAGCAGCCGCGTGATCGCGAAGGCCTGCGTCGGCACCTCACCACTGATCATCCCCAGGCCCGGTGCTCGTTCCAGCATCTCTACTAAGGACAGTTCGTGTTGCCGCCCGTCCAAGCCGAGCGCCAGAATCCACGGCTCGTCCAGCAGATCGAAACTCAAATCCGTCGACATCCCCAGTCCGTTCACATCTCGTCGCCAACGCCCTCCAGCTCATGCGTCGTCGGTCGTGCTGAACACCTCCAGCCCCAGAGTCGGGGTGTAGCGGAAGCGGCGGCCGGCCAGTTCCCCTCGGCCGTTTTCGTCGATGACCAGCACCGGGGTCCGGTACAGCGACGGCGAGTACTCCCATTCCGGTGGCGTCGCCGCCCACAGTTCCTCTTCCGCGTCGGCGTTGCTGAATTCCAGCGGAAGCCGGAGCCCGCATGCGGCCAGGACCTGCGCAAGTTCCTCGCTTGGTGTCTCCTCGCGCGGCACCCTCAACTCCGCGCCGTCCGACAGCCACTCAGGCACCCGCCAGCGCCCGGCGTCGTCCTCACACACCACGATCGCCTCAAGCGTCGGTGCCCCGTCACGTACCTGTCCCTGGCCCTGCCCCTCGTCATCGGTGTCCCCGACATCGGCAGACACCCACCCCACGATCGCCTTACCCGGCTTGGAGGGCTCCGCGATCTGGAAATTGCCGGCCTTGTCTTCTCGGGCGCGGGTCTTCTCCTGTGACCGCGCAAGCGCCTCAGCACTCGCGTCCCGCCAGGCTTCGGGCTCGATCCGCTCGGCACCATAGGCCCGCTGGACCAACGTTGGGATGTCCCCAGGCAACGCGATCTGGCCGCCGAGGCGGGGCAACAGCACCGCCGCCGAGCGCAGTAATGCGTGCTCGCCGTAGATGTGGCGGGCGGCAGCGAGTTCGAATTCAGGAACCTCACCGGACAGATCAACTCCTGTCACGAGCGCGCGCGCCTGCCGCACCGGCTTGGGCCGCTTGTTCTGTCCCTCGCCTCGTTGGTGCCGGTGCAACCGGCCCATGCGCTGCAGCACGAGATCAATCGGGGCGAGGTCGGTGATCAGCAGGTCGAAGTCGACGTCCAGGGACTGCTCGATGACCTGCGAGGCCACGACGATATGCCTCCCGGGCCGTCGGGTGGCACGCGAGGGCGAGCCGAAGCGATCCAGCAAGGCACCGTCGGAGCGCATCCGGTCGGCAATCAGGAATTGCGAATGCGCGACCGTGACCTCGCCAGGAAACTGCTCTTCCAGCCGACGCGCGGTCGCCAGCACCCGCCGAACCGTGTTCCGCACGACCGCGGCGCACCCGCCATCGGCGAGGGTGTCCCGCAGCAGCGCGACCACCGCATCGAGATCGTCGTCGACCCCGCCGTCGAGAATCTCCAGGGCCACGTCCGTGCGCCGTCCCGACGGCTCGACCGCCCGCGTACGCACCTCCGCTCCCTCGGACCACGACACCACGGGATAGCCGATATCCCCGTTCAACGTGGACGGAATGTCGGGAAACTCGACCGGCTTCCCCTCGACTCCGAACCGATGACCTTCACGATAGGCCTCCAACAACGCGCGCCGCCGATCCGACGGCAAGGTCGCAGACAACGCCACAACCGGGACCCGATACGCCCCCAACCACGTCAACACCCGGGTCAGATACGAGTTCATGTACGCGTCGTAGGCGTGCACCTCGTCAAGGACCACGACCTTGCCTGCAAGCCCCAGATGCCGAAGCATCAAATGTCGCGATTTCAAGCCCGCGAACAGGAGCTGGTCAACCGTGCCGACCATGAAGTTCGCCAGCGACGCCTTCTTCCGGCCCGACAGCCACGAGTGCACCGCCACCGCATGCCGCCGCCCACCGTGCGCGTCGTCCCGACCAACCTCGATCCGCGATCCACGTACAAGGCCCTGAAAAAGCCGATTGAACCGAGCCTTTCCATGTCCGAGCGTGATCGCGCCTGCAACCTGCTGGCCGTCATCACCCAACGCGTCCAGCCAGTCGACAACCCGAGCGAACATCGCATCGCTGGTCGCCTGCGTCGGCAACGCCACGAACACCCCGCCCGCGCCCCACTTCGCCGCCATGATCTCGCTCGCGGCCAACGCCGCCTCGGTCTTACCCTCCCCCATCGGCGCCTCGACGATCATCAGCCCGGGTTCGGCCGCGTTCTTCGCGACCTCACACGCGGCGTGCTGCACCGGGCGCGGTTGCGCTTCCTTCGGAAGTGCGAAGCGCGTCCGGAACAACTCGCCTACTTGCTCCGGCACACCGCCTGGCCGCCACGGTTCAGGCAACCGCAGTCGACCCAGCGCACGCGCTACCCGTTGAGGGTCGTCGATCACCTCGGGCAGGTCGTCCCGCAGGTACGGCAGCAGCTCCTCGTTACTGACGATCCAATCCGCCACGATCACCAAACCGGTCACCAACACCTGGAACCCCGCCGACAGCATCACGTTCTGCCACCGCTGCAGAAACCGGGCGGCGCCCGTGGTTGCTGCCACGCGTTCCAACAGCTCGGTCTGCACATCCCGCCAGGTATGGGTGCCGTAACACTCCTCGTAGAACTCCGGAGAGTTCATCTCGGTCACCGGATCCGGAGGCGCACCGTGATGCCCACCCAGCACCACTCCCCAACATCGCGCCCGGCCCCGACTCCACCCATTTGCGGTCAACCACTCGATCAGAATGTGGTGCCCGGCCAGCGAATGATGCACAAGCCGGCGGTCCACAAGGTCCCGCTTCGACGGCGGACTGTACAGACCACGATCACGCATACGCTGCGCCAACGTGTCGTGCTGGATCGCGAACGCGGGCGTGGCCTTACCGATATCGTGCGCGCCGGCAAGAAACACCACCGCGGTCCGCGCCTCCTCGACGCTGCCGCCGAACTCCGCAGCGAGCCTCCGCACCACCGACGGCGCCAACCAACGATCGAACAACAACCCCGCCATCGATGCGGCATCGTCCATATGCCGCCACAACGGCAGCCACTCACCCTCCGCGTTCACGGATTTCGCCCACACCGACCGAGCAGCCCGACTCAACCCAGAGCCCGCTTCAGAAACCCCTGTCACCGTCCACCACACCAGTACCAGAACAAACGATCAGTTACCGCAGCACGCTGCCACAAGCCCCCGACAAAAAATGACGGAACCGACTACGCCATCCGTGCGGTCTTGCCATTGATCACTGAGCACGGACCGTGAGAGAGGCTCAGCCCGGCTGCGTGAGACCTCCTGGTGAACAAAATCAGCAACCCGTCCGGACGTCTTCGGAACCCAGCACGCCCAGCAGGGTGTTGTCGCCCCCGGCAATCATCCCCGCCTACGCAGGGAGCACGGCTGGACCCCGACCCAGCCCCCGCACCACACCGGATCATCCCCGCCTGCGCGGGGAGCACCACCGGCACCTCAGCAACCCGCAAACCCACGACGGATCATCCCGCCTGCGCGGGGAGCACCTGGTTCTGCGACTGACCAGGCTTCTCCAGCTCGGATCATCCCCGCCTGCGCGGGGAGCACGCCGCGGCCGCGTCCCCCAGATCCTGCCCCCGCGGATCATCCCCGCCTGCGCGGGGAGTACCTGGTTCTGCGACTGACCAGGCTTCTCCAGCTCGGATCATCCCCGCCTGCGCGGGGAGCACGCCGGGGTGTCCATCGGCGCACGCACCGTCGACGGATCATCCCCGCCTGCGCGGGGAGCACTTCGAGCCCCGGAACGGCGCACGCCGGTTCCGGGGATCATCCCCGCCTGCGCGGGGAGCACGCTGCCGGGCGCGCCGGGCAGCAGGGGGCGTACGGATCATCCCCGCCTGCGCGGGGAGCACTTCGAGCCCCGGAACGGCGCACGCCGGTTCCGGGGATCATCCCCGCCTGCGCGGGGAGCACGACAAGATGGACCCGGTCGACGCCAGCCAGGCGGGATCATCCCCGCCTGCGCGGGGAGCACGCCGTCGTCGTCTTACCCGTGCCGGGTTTCAAGGGATCATCCCCGCCTGCGCGGGGAGCACCCCGCCTTCGACTTCGTTTCCTTCTCGGCCGCCGGATCATCCCCGCCTGCGCGGGGAGCACCCCCAGAACTCCGCCAGGCGCTCGGCCGTGGCCGGATCATCCCCGCCTGCGCGGGGAGCACAGCTCGACGTTGACCGCGACGAGTACGCGGGTCGGATCATCCCCGCCTGCGCGGGGAGCACGACCCGATCGCCTCGGGGACCTGGCCCATCGAGGGATCATCCCCGCCTGCGCGGGGAGCACCACGACGTGATCCTCAACTTGTTGCCGTTGAGCGGATCATCCCCGCCTGCGCGGGGAGCACATCTCCTTCTGTCGGAGAAGTAGGTTCGCTATCGGATCATCCCCGCCTGCGCGGGGAGCACTCCTGCCGCTGGTGCACCGGCCTCTGGGTCGCCGGATCATCCCCGCCTGCGCGGGGAGCACGTCACCTTCTCGTCCTTCGGGCCCTTGGTCAGCGGATCATCCCCGCCTGCGCGGGGAGCACGCGAAGCAACGCCGCTCGCGTGACGGGAGGTTCGGATCATCCCCGCCTGCGCGGGGAGCACGTCGACCGCGACACGCCAGTCCCGCCCCAGAGCGGATCATCCCCGCATGCGCGGGGAGCACATCCTGTCGCCAGCGCCCGCCCTCGGGGCGCCGGGATCATCCCCGCATGCGCGGGGAGCACTGGACCGGCGCGGCGTTGGGCGAGCGGTTCGGCGGATCATCCCCGCATGCGCGGGGAGCACCACTACCCGATCCCCTGAACGGAGCTGGACGCCGGATCATCCCCGCATGCGCGGGGAGCACCGGACACACCTTGGACAGACCCCCGGACAGGCCGGATCATCCCCGCATGCGCGGGGAGCACGAGCTGGACGACGGATCGACCCACCGCAAACACGGATCATCCCCGCATGCGCGGGGAGCACGCGCCGGTCTCGCCGATCACCGCCAGGTGCAGCGGATCATCCCCGCATGCGCGGGGAGCACCCAGCAGCGATACACCCCGGCTTCCAGGGTCACGGATCATCCCCGCATGCGCGGGGAGCACGCCGGGTCAGCGACGAGCAGGTGCTCGACCAGCGGATCATCCCCGCATGCGCGGGGAGCACGTGATCGTGGCCCCCGCCGGAACCGGGAAGAGCGGATCATCCCCGCATGCGCGGGGAGCACTCAGTCTGGGGGGTGGGCGTCTCGCCCTTGCTCGGATCATCCCCGCATGCGCGGGGAGCACGTCTCCTCAAGCTTGTTGAGCGGCATCGGCAACGGATCATCCCCGCATGCGCGGGGAGCACACGACGTGACGTCGTTGCGGGCGGTGGTGGTGGGATCATCCCCGCATGCGCGGGGAGCACGCCGAGGCGCCTGACCTGAACGTCACGCCCGTGGGATCATCCCCGCATGCGCGGGGAGCACGTCCGGACCATCAGGTATGGCCGGTCACCCAGTGGATCATCCCCGCATGCGCGGGGAGCACACCAGCACCAACGTCACGTGGAACACCGCTGCTGGATCATCCCCGCATGCGCGGGGAGCACAGCTCCTCGCGCCGAATCCCACCCATGTCGGGGGGATCATCCCCGCATGCGCGGGGAGCACGTGGCGTTCAACTACTCGCGCCACCTCACCGAGGGATCATCCCCGCATGCGCGGGGAGCACCCCTGAACCGCCAGAGGCGAACTCAGGCTGAAAGGATCATCCCCGCATGCGCGGGGAGCACGAGCGCGAGCAGATCAGGGTGAACCGCCGAACCGGATCATCCCCGCATGCGCGGGGAGCACGCTCGGTGATTTCCCGAGGGTGCGGACGCCGGCGGATCATCCCCGCATGCGCGGGGAGCACCCCATGGCCGCGTTCAACGCATCCGTTGCGGCCGGATCATCCCCGCATGCGCGGGGAGCACTTCCTTCAGCCGGGCGTTCTCGTCGGTCAGCGCGGATCATCCCCGCATGCGCGGGGAGCACGAAGGGCGCGGCGAACTCGTCGACGTACAGGACGGATCATCCCCGCATGCGCGGGGAGCACACTTCTTGACCAGGGGCGTTGCTCCGTGGAAGCTTGCATTTCATTCAACTCATACTTCGATCGGCTGCGGCCCAGGTGAGCATCGCCGATAGCGCTTCCCCTCCGTGTGCCCGGACGTCCGCGCCGCAGTCGATGGATCATGCTCGCTTCCTTCAGCAGGCCACTCGCTCACTCGATGATGACGGTGGAGGCACCACGAACCCGTCCTTGGCGGGAATCAACTGGACCAGGGGCTCACGAAACGTGACGCTGATCGCGATCTTCGACGACCACTACGAGCACATCGCACCGAAGCCAAGAAGGAAGCCGACCTCCAAGGACTCTGGCACCGCACTTTCTCCGCAGGAGCCTTCAACCCCATCGCTGAGTCAGCGGGAGGGCACTGAAGGTTCACCGATGGGTGTCGGGGTCGTATTCCTCGATCGCGCATCCGTCGAGGTTGCCCTGGCGGAAGATGTCGAGCGCTGCATCGGAAACGACCAGGCGTCCTCGGGGCGTGAGCCCCACATCGTCGTGGCCTGCTGTGCCGGTGACGAAAAGCCAGCGGAACTCAGGAAACTCGGTCAGCCCGTGGCGTTCGAGGCGTTCGTGGGCCTCTTCGCCGTAGGTGATCTCGACTCCACGAATCTCAAACGCGCCGAGTCCGGAACCCGCCAGGGCCGCGGCCATCTTCTCGGTCAAGAGGAAGCACGGGTGAGCGGTGATCAGGTCATCCCCGAACCAGTTGTCGATCTCGTAGTAGAGGGTCCCCTCCACCCGGGGTGGGCGGACCGAGGTGTCCAGCACGGTCTCGTCCGCTAGGGCGCCGGGAACGTCGGGTCGCAGCCGATAGAACATGATCACCTACCGTACGGGTGGGTTGAACTGGTGACCGAACTTGTTATCGATCTCAGTCGCCTTGTCCAACAGGTCCTGCTTACTGGGGTTCGGGTTGTCGATGTAGAACTCGTCCCACTCCGACCGGATCTTGCGCAGGTGCACATCACCGTTGATCTCTTTCGGGATCCCCCGGAGATTATCAAGGGAATGCATCTCATTCGGGGTGATGTCCAGCTCCGGGTACTGCTTTTTCATCGCCTGCTGCTCGACCGCGTGATGCACCCACACCTTGCCCTTGAGATCGGGGTAGGCGTCGAAGAAGTTCGCCCGGTAAGCGTCTCGGCCGATGCGGTCGGACCAGCCGAAGCGGGCCTTCTCCCCAACCGCGAGTGCTTCACCGATCTTCGTGGCCGCTTTGCCGAGCTTGGAGCCGCCTGCGGCCCAGCCGGCGAACGGGACTGCGGCCGCCGCGGTCAGCGCCGCTTCCGTACCCCGACCTTGCAGGGCATACACCCCGGCGTGGGCCAGGTCGACGGCATCGCCGATAACCGGGATGAACCCGGCCGCGTCGGTCAGCGCGTGCGCGACGGTTTCGCCGGTGGACTCCTCGTCCTCCGTCGGCACCGCCTCAGCCATCCCGTTGAGCGCCTTCGCCGACTCATCAGCGACCGCTTCGAGCTGCTGACGTGCACGCTCCAGCAACTCACGCGCCGCCTGCCGATACTCCTCCCCCGGATCCTGAAACACCGGAGGCAACGCACCCGGAGCAGCGCGACCCGAGTTGAACTCAGCGACCGCCTGATCATGGGCCTGGCCGGCCTGCCGGGTCAGCTGTTGGCCACGGCGGTAGAGCTCCGCGGCGTTGTTGGCCTGCATCTGGGCCCAGCCCAGGCAATTCGCGTAACTCTCGACAGCTTGCGCGCCATAGGCCAGCGCGTCGCCGAGCTTGAGCCACCTCGGCCACTGGTTCGCGTTGTCGGCGGCATAGGCCTCATAAGCCGGCCCCGTCCACGCACCCGTATCAATGCGCTTGAGGGCCTCGGCGTCGGCGATCACATCGGTCGCGCGGTCCCGCAGCACCTGCGCATACCGGTACAGGGCCTCCACCTTGCCGGGAACGAGTTCGTCACCGCGCTCGGCCTCGCCCAACTCCTGGCGGTCAACCATCCCCGTGCCCTAGAAGTGCTCGTCCATCGCCGCGGCAGCCGGATCGCCGCCGAGGTGCTGCATCGCGGCGTGATCGGCTTCCCGGTAGGTGGTGGCCGCCTCGGACAGGCCTTGCCCGGTGTCCTCGGCCTTGTCCACCAGGTAGTCGATGCCCTCGCTCACGGTTTCGCAGAACGACACGAGCGCCTCGCACATCACGTCGCTGCCGATCGTCTGCGCATTGCCGTCACACAGCTCCGCGAGTTCCGTGGCGTTCTGGTCAGCAGCGATCTCCCCCATCGCCCTCGCTGCCGCCTCCAAGACCTCGACGTCGACGTGAAACCCCGGCCCGTCCAACAGTCACGCCCCCACACAGCACGCCTACGCCTCGTGATCTTCAACGAGACCGCGCGGGAGCGTAACTGCTGGCGTCGAGCCGGTGCGGCCGTGGTCGCCACACATCGCCCAAATGGAGCAGCACCCAGACAAGCACACGCCTGGACCTCGCCCGGCGCCGGCTCTCAAGTTAGAACGTGCTCGGGTTCGGGATTTCCGCGAGGCTGCTCACCACGGTCGCAGCACCAGCGGCCTGTAGGTCGAGGACGGTGAACTTGCCGGTGGACACAGCGATGATCTGAGCGCCCGCAGTGAGTGCGGCTTCGACGTCGCTGGGGGTATCTCCGATCAGGATCACCTGGTGTGCCGCGATTACCTCGCCGAGCTCGTCGGCTGCGCGGACACGGGCGATGTGTACGAGTTCGGCGCGGTCAGGGTGGTCGTCGCCGTAAGCCCCGATCGACGTGTCGAGATAGGCGGTGAGCCCGAAGGTATCGAGCTTGATGCGGGCGACCTCGGTGGTATTGCCGGTGAGCACACTTTGGTGGACACAGGGGGTCTCGGTGAGTGCCTGGAGCGCCTCCCGCGCGCCGGGCAGGACGCGGCCTCGTTCTCGCAGTTCGTCTTGGGCGGCGCGGTAGCCGTCAGCGAGGGCGTTCGCCAGGTCGCCTACGGCCTGGCCGGTGGGTTCGATGCCGTGGAGCCGAAGGGTGTCGTGGATGATGTCCAGCTCCGTGCGTCCGTGCACGGTGGCGAGTTCACGCAACGCCTGGCCGGTCACCCGGGGAAAGACTCGCTGGTAGATCTCACGCCCCACCCCGCGGCTTTCGATCAAGGTGTGGTCGATGTCCCAGAGCACCAAACGCGTCCGACCGTCGACTTTCATCGGTCCAGTTTCGCAGGTGATCGATGCCGTAGCATCACCCTGGGACGTCTGGTCAGACTGGGGCAGCGGCATGGTCGATCAACTTGCGCTAGACGTGGGCGACCGAGTTCGGTTCCACCGACTCGCCAGTAAGAAGACGCAGGTGGTGATCGCCGGCTTGGCCGGGATCACCACCGATTACCTCTACCAGATCGAGCGGGGTAAGAAACTCCCCACTGTCGCGGTACTAGTGTTGATCGCCAATGCGCTCGGTGTGCCACCAGCATCTCTGATCCAGGGAAGCCCCCGGGAACCGGTCTCCCAGACCCACCACGCTGCGGGTGAGGCCCTTCACCGGGCCATGACGCTGCCTCCGGCCATTGATGCAGAACCGCTGCCGGTCACTGACCTTCGCGTTCAAATCAACAAGGCATGGTGGATCTGGCAATCGTCACCGACACGATATAGCCAGGTCAGTAGGCTTCTTCCCCGGTTAATCGGGGAGGTCGAGCAGCTGCTCGGCCCCGCAAGTGACGCGGGTCACCTCGGAGACGGCTACCGTGCCGCTGCCGATCTCTACGGGTTGACGCGCACTGTTGCCAAACGGACAGGCCGCGTGGATCTGGCGTTGCTCGCCGCCGACCGGTCCCTGCGCGCGGCGCGGGCCAGTGGCGATGCTCGTCGCATTGGCGCGGCGCACTGGAACCTGGCTCATGCGGCACTGGCCGAAGGTCATCACGATGTGGCCGAGGACATCGCGATGACCGCGGCCGAAGAGCTCCGGAACAGCTCGGGCCCTGAGCCGGCAGCCGTACACGGTTCGCTGATCCTCGTCGCGGGTGTGGCCGCAGTGCGTCGTCGGGCGCTGTGGACGGCACGGGAGCGGATCCGGTCGGTGGCGCCGGTGGCGTGGAAGACCGCGGAATGCAACACCTTGTGGACGGCCTTCGGGCCCACCAACGTGGCGATGCATACGGTGAGCATCGAGGCTGAAGCCGGTGAAACCAGGCAGGCGTCCGAGCTCGCCGAGAGCATCGACTACGAGCGTTCACCTTCGATCGAGCGCCGCGTTGCCTTCCTCCTCGAACAGGCACGGGCGTTCCAACGCAGCAAGGACTACGGCAGCGCATTGGTGATCCTGCAGAGCGCGGCACGTGACGCACCCGAAGACGTCGCCTACCGGCCCGCTGCACAGAGCGTCTTGAACGAGGTCATCCGCAACGCCAGGCGCACCACCGCCAAGGAGGCAGCTCGCCTCGCCGACAGACTGGGTATTCATCCCGACTGAACCCCGACCGCTGGGCTACCCGGACGGACAGCTCGGGTTACCAGTGGGTAATCGCAATAGGTTCCTCCGCATAACAGATGTGAGGAGGAACTGATGGCTGACGTCGCAGATCCGGGAACATCAGCAGTCGAGTCCGGCACGGGTCACGCCCGGACGTGGACACCGATCGTTGATCAGCACGCCACATGGATCGCGCTCAATCCAGTGCAGGGCTGCCCGAAAAGGTGCACGTACTGCTTCCTCAACGAGCGTGGTCAAACGGCCGTGCCACCGAAGCACCTCGTTTCTGCGGCACGGTCGGTGGAGTTGCTGCTGAACTCCTCGTTCTACGCACCACCGCGTCCGGTCGCGCTGTACACGTGGACCGACGTGATGGCCCTACCCGACTCGCGCCGCCACCTGGCCGAACTGCTGGAAGAACTCGTTCGGCGGAAAGTGCCCAACCCGATCATCCTGATCACGAAATGCCATGTTCCCGACGACACCCTCGCGACCATCGCAACTGCTCGGAAGCGGGGCTTGACCGTCTTGGTGTACCTGAGCTACTCCGGTCTTGGACGCGACATCGAGCGAGGGATCCGGCACGAGGCCCTCGCCGAGAACTTCCCGAGGTTGGCCGAGGCCGGGATTCCGATCGTGCACTACTGGCGGCCGGCATTCCCGGACTCAGCCGACCCGGACACGATGCACCGAGTCCTCGACCACGCGGCGCGCTACGCACGCTGCACGATCGCGGCCGGACTGAAGGTCGAAAAAGACGCCCTCACGCGGCTGGCGCAGGTCTGGCCCGAGCTCACGGCCAGGCCGGAGGTGACCGAGGCCGAAGGGGTGTATCCCCGCGCGTTCTGGGAGTTCATCCACCGCACCTGGCAGTTGAACCCCGACTATCCTCTTTTCCACACCAACTCGTGCGCCCTGGCATTCGTCCTGGACCAGCCGGAGTCCTTCGGCATCTTCGGCAGTGAGGTGTGCCGGGTGCGCAACCACTGTCCGATCGCCCAGCGCGAGCGCTGCACCGTCGCCGATGCCCAGCGGCCCGAGCTAACGACCGACGCTATCGACGCGGCCTTGGCCCGCAGGGGCTTGTCCTGGACCCCGTACACCGTGGCCGATGGCAGCCGTGAGGTGGTCATCGATGCGACGATCGATACGAGCCTCGCCGCAGCGCTGACGCAGGACCTCGGCGTTCGGGTACGAGTCCGTAGGAACGGTACCGACGCGTACTGGAGCAGCGGTACCGCTGGGGCAACGCCTGTGGTCCTCGGATGACCAGCACCGCGCTCAGCGATCACCTGCACGAGGTGCTTCCGGAAGTCCAGCGCCTGCGCCAGCGATTCGCGGCAACCGCGCCACAGCAATGGGATGCGGTCACCGCGGCGGCCGAACTGTCCGCGCAGGTCGGACACCTGAGCCTGTGCCTGCTCCGTCAGCACGGTACCGATGTTTCTGACTACGACGATCCGCACCGTCCGATCGTCGATATCGGAGACGAGTTGGCCGACATCGTGCTCGCGGCCTTGAGTATCCCCGTGCTCGCGCACTTCGAACCCGCGACACCCAACCGCAGTCCGCAAGCAACCAATGACGTCGAGGCCCTTCTTCGGCTGCTCGTAGCCGCTGGCGGACTGTCGGAGGCGGCCATGGTCCACCACCGGTACCGGCATCGCACCGAAGGCACACCGCGGACTCTGTCAACAGCCTCTGCATCTGTCATCGCGGCATGTGACGAGCTCGCCCGCCAGCTCGGACTCAACCCCATCGGTGAGTTCCGCGCGATGGTCAACACCGCCGACCAGTTCCTCAACGAGCGAACAGGAACTTCATGAGTTGCCAGGGTGAATTCAGCACCCACCGCCGTGCGGGCACCGACGTCACCAAGTTCGCCAACGGCTCCCACCCCGCCGGCGGCAGGTTCGTCGATGCCATGACCTCAACCGGCGCCGCAGGGATGCATTCGTACCTCGACTCCCTGCAATCGGCCGGTGTGCGCCTTGCAGACGATCTACACGTCGTTTCCTCCCGTCCATTGACGGTCCGACACCGGTGGATGCCCGGCCCCACACTGCTCGATGACTCCAGCCAATCCGACCCTACGGCCTTCGCCGAGGCCATCGCCGAAATCGGCCATTGGGTATGCGCTCTCGAGGGAACCGACGCCCGAATCGACACCAACCTCGCCAACTTCTGCCTCGAAAATGGCAGGCCGGTTCTGGTCGACGTGCTGCCACCACTGGTGCCGAGCGTGTGCCCCACCCCAGTGACTCGATTCGAGGAGCTGTTTGACGTCCTGTGCTTCGACACCCCCGTCGTGCTCGACGCCCTTATCAGCTACGCCCTGCGTGCACTCCTGAGTGCCCACCCTGACGCAGCACGGGCACTCCTCCCAGTCCATGAGGAAATCCCCACCGGCGCACCCGATCCGGGCTTTCCCGCCCTGTGGTTCCACGCCCGACGTGCGCTCGCCGTCCGAGCGGCCAAGGGCGAAGTCGACGTCGCGAGCGTCCACGAGTTCTTCGCTCTCACCTCGGTGCTGGGTTTCAAACAACTCGATGAGTTCCACCGGTATCAGCGCATTCGTTCGGTCGCACGCCGACTCCGGGAGTCCCAGCGATGACCACTCGATCCGAAGTGACCCGAACCTTCCATCTAGGGGACCTCGCAGTCACCCTCACAGCACCCATGCCCTGGGCGCAGCGCCAACACGAGTACTTGGAGCAGTACCTGCCCGCCCCGTGTCTCGGCGATGACAATCTCGGCACGTTCCACTTGGCCATGTACCCCTACGAAGCTCAATTCCGCGAGCTCACCCGACTCATCCGGCAAGCGCCTGATACACAGCGAATCGAGCCAATACCAGGAGTGATGCTACTCGAGGCACGCGAACCCTCTGGTGCACGCAACTACGCGGTGAAAGCAGACGCGCTAGAGCACCAAGTCGATGCCTACGCCGTCCGCGTGCACCATCGGAACATCGAGCTCTACCTGCCTCGCGGAGCTCGCGACGGTTACCCGCTGCGATTGATGCGCGAAGCGATGCTGCGGACCCACGAAGATCACGGGGGCACGGTCTTCCACGCGGGCGGCGCCGACCTCGCAGGCCACGGAGTCCTGATATGCGGTCCCCGTTCCGCAGGCAAGACCACGTTGCTGACACAGCTGATTCGCGCTACGCGGGCGGCTGTGTTGTCCAATGATCGCGTGATCGTGCAGCCCAGCGGGCGCATGGTCGCCGTCCCCTTACCGGTACCGGTCGCCAGAGGCACCCTGGAGTCCGTCCCCGAACTCACCCAAGCAGCCTCCACCTCGTCTCGCCCTCAACCCGCAGTAGCGCAGCTACCCCGGCGTTTCGGGACAGCGAAGAAGGCGGCGTTCACCGCCCGCGAATACGCCAGCGCGTTGAACACATCGATCACCGCGGAATCGTGGCTCAACACCATCCTCGTTCCGCGCCTCAGCGACAGCACCGAACCACTCCGCCTCCGAACGTTGTCGGAAGCCGAGACCGAGGACACCCTGCGAGCCAATTGCTTCACACCGCACGACGAGTTCTGGCAGCGGCCCTGGCTCGTACCACGCACAACCCCGGACGCGGACCTGCAAGGCCGTTCCCTCCAGCTCATCAGAGGTCTCGTAACCCGGGTCGCCTGCGTGGAAATCCGATTCGGGATCCGCAACTCGCCAGAAGAGCTCACACGAGCGCTCGCCAACCTCAGCTGGAGCCCAGCATGCCCACAGTAGGCTTTCCCGCGGTGGTCACCGCCGCAGGCGCCGCCACCCGGTTCCGTCCCTTCTCCGACATCGTGCCCAAAGAAATGCTGCCACTGGGGCGCACCCCCGCCGTAGAACACGTCGTCATCGAGTGCCTGGAGGCCGGAGCCACCGAGGTCATCGTCGTGACCCGCCCAGGCGACCGCATCGTCTCCGGCCACATGCACGCCCTCCGTGCCGAGGGCCTGCCCGTGAGCACCGTCGAGGAAGACCTCAGCCACGGCTACGGCAATGCCACTCCACTGCTCACCCTCCGAGAGCGGCTCACCAAGACCACCATGTTCGCCGTCGCCTTCGGCGACGACATACTCCTCGCCGAGCCACGCCCGGGTTACAACCTCGCCACCATGCACCGCATGTGCGCCGATACCGAGGCCGTCGTGGCAGCCGCACACGTGGACCCGAGCGAAACCCGGTCCTTCGGCATCATCGACATCGACTCCGACGAACGACTCCTCAGAATTAGACAGCGTCCCGCTCCCGCGGCCGTGACCGAGCCCCTGGCCGTGGTGTCACGTCTGCTGCTACGGCCTTCCATCCTCGACCGGCTCCGGCCCTCCGATCTGGCTGGTGGCGAAGTCGACCTCGGCATCGCAACCAGCCAACTCGCCACTGAAGAACACGTCGGTGTGCACCGCATCGCGGGACACTGGGTCACCGTCGGCGATCCACACCGCTACCACCACACGCTCACCACCTACTGGAACCTCAACCCCAACGAACTACCGGCAACAGGAGCTCAACAGCCGTGACCTTGATCGACATCTTCAACGACCGCTACGAGCACATCGGCACCGAGGACAAGAAGGAGGCGCATCGCCAGGGACTCTGGCACCGCACCTTCTCCGCACTGGCACTCAACCCCCACACCCGCCGAATCCTCCTCCAGAAGAAGACTCCCGGGCGTTACACCTTCGACCGGCCCGACCACGCCGACATCACCGTGGGCGGGCACTACCACGCTGGCGAAACCATCCGCGATGGCGTCCGCGAAATCCACGAGGAACTCGGTCTCCCCACCACCTACGTCGATCTGCACCCCATCGGCGTGCGACAGACCGCCGCCACCCTCGCGCCGGACTACATCGAACGCGAGTTCCAGCACTGGCACCTCCTCCCGCTCGACGTCGACATCGAAGAGATCCCACTCGCTGACGCCGAAGTTTCCGGACTCGTCGAACTCGACCTGGACGACGCCACCGCTCTCGCCGACGGCACCCGCGACAAAACGTCAGCCCGGTTCGCCACCCGTACCGAACACGGCCTGAAATACACCGAAGGCGTCCTCGCCCGGACCGATCTCGTGCCCAACTACCTCGCTCTCGACCAGCTTTACCTACGCCTGTTCATCGCCGCCCGCCGCTACAGCGACGGCGAGCGAACACACCTCTTCTGGTAGTGGAAGGCAAGACATGCGCATCGCGGTCGTGGTGGGCACCCGCCCCGAATCCATCAAACTCGCCCCAGTCGTTCACACCCTCGGGCCTGAGGCCTTCACCATCCACACCGGTCAACACCACACCGCCGGCATGACCGGCCACATACACCCAGACTTCACCCTCAGCCCGCACCGCGACGCGCCCAGAGGACAACAGCTCGGGTCGATGACCGCCGAGCTAGATCGGGTCTTCCGCCGGTACCGCCCCGCCGCCGTCATCGTGCAAGGCGACACCACGTCAGCCCTCGCAGGAGGACTCGCCGCCAACGCCACCGACACCCCCTTGGTTCACGTCGAAGCCGGACTCCGCAGCTTCGATCGCACCATGCCCGAAGAACACAATCGCATCCTGCTCGATCACCTCAGTGACCTGGCGTGCGCGCCCACACCCCAGGCCCACACCAACCTCCGAGCCGAGAACATCCCCCCAGACCGGATCACCATCACCGGGAACACCATTGTCGAGGCTATCCAGAATGCGCTCCCCGGCGCCCGACGAGGGGAAATACTCCGCGCCGAGCTCGGCCTCCCAACGGGTCCCTTTACTCTGGCAACGCTCCACCGCCCCGAAAACACCGACAACCCAACCGCTCTAGCGATAATCCTCAGCGAGCTCTCCGCCATCGACATCCCCGTCGTCATTCCGCTGCACCCCAGAACGCAGCGACGAATCATCCACTCCGGACTTGACACACCACGGCCGAACCTCCGGATGACCGGACCACTTGAGTACCCGGACCTGCTGGCGTTGATCCACCAATCGGCACTGGTGATCTCCGATTCCGGGGGTATCCAGGAGGAATCGGCCGTCCTCAAATCCCCAATTCTCATCATCCGCCGTAGTAATGAGCGTCCGGAGGTCGAGGACACCTTCGGCACCCGGCTGCACCAGGACGGGCCGATCAGCTCTACCGCCAATACGTGGATCTACCACCGTACCCACATCAATGCCAGACTCGCCGAACTCCCGTCGCCCTACGGCGACGGCACAGCCTCCACACAGATCGCACAGGCGACGAAGGCCTTGCTCATGTCGTACGGGAAGTCCCAAGACAGCAGAACCAGAGTTACTCCCGCTCGAAATCCGGCCAGCGTGGCGGCAGCCCAGCACGATCAGCGACGGAACCCCCGAGCCGATCAACCGTTACCGTGACCGCTTCGTCCTCCCGCTCCCGCATGTCGAACCCGCGGTTAGAACCAGAGACCGTGTGGAAATCGCGGCAACCCCCGTGAAACAGCGCTCGATCGTGCCGATCTCGTACGACACCACGACATTCTAGTCTCAGCCCGCTAGGGCGAGCCTGCCCAGACGGATGCTGCTCCCTCCACATTCCGGAGACCAGACAGAGCGCAGGGCACATCAATTCCGCCCGACGGAGCGTGGTGAATCAGTTATTGTCACGGGGGTGGAAATTTCAATGCGGCACTCCCCGATGGTCAAATTCACACTTGTCGATGGCCCTTCACTCTAATGGAAGCCGACGAGGTCCGGGATCTCCACGACCCCGACGGCCGACGCGGGTCGTGAGCGTGAATCAGATGCTGGTCGTGTGGTATCGCTCCGGAGAGGTCTTCGCGCATCCATCGATCACCCCAGAGGCGTTCGAAGCGAACTTGCGCCAGCGGTATAACGAGTCGGGTGTCGAGTGCCTGACCCACCAATTCCCGCTCCCGGGCAGGGGAGAACATGCGGGTGAGCCTTGGCCTGCAGAGTTCGCAGAACTACTTGACGAGTTCCCGGGCCTCGACCAGTTGGTCGACGACATCGGCAGGCTTTGGGCCGGGGCGCTGTACCACACGATCACCGCCAGCTCATCCCTGCAGCAGGAGATGACCGAGCGTCTGACACGCGGTCTGGATCGCCCACCAGCCACCGCACACGAGTGGGATGTGCTATGGGAGCTGAGTGGGTACTTCACTGCGAGCGAATCGATTCGCAACGCCCAGAACCCCAACGATAACCTGTTGCTTCCGGTAACCAGGCGGGAGTGGGAGGGACTGCGTGGATCCTTCAACTTCCAGGACGAGCACTCCTACGACAGGAAGCCGCACGAGCTCGTCACCCGCGACCTACTGAGGGTGATTGAACACCGAATGAGACTCGCCGACGGCACCGAACCCGACGAGTTGTCCCAGATCATGGCCCGCGACGACGCATACAACGGCCGCATGCGTGCGGTGGTGGGGTGGGCTCCCCGGATGCGGGGCCTTCTAGAGGAAGCTTAAGAAGCTGACAACTCGGAGATCTCCTGAGCCAGAGTCAGTCAGTCCTTTCAGTCCTGTCAGTAGACGAGCCCCCGTCGCCGCCGGCGGCGACGGGGGCTCGTGTCTCGGGCGGCTACTACCCGATGTGGATCAGTCGGGCAGGTCGCCGCGCCGGACGGCGTCGACGAAACTTGCCCACGCTGCACGGGAAACGGCGAGGGTGTCCCGGTTCGGGTTGCCCGCCTGCTTGGTGTCGCGGATGCCCGTCACCGTGCCATCCGGGTTGAACCCGACCTCGACGCACTCGGCGTTCGGGTTGCTCCGGGAGGACTTCCGCCACCCGGTGAATTGCTGGTTGGGGTTGGGCATAGCGCCCCTGCCTTTCTCTCTCGCTTCACAGTGCCCCGGCCGCGTTGGCGATCATCGCTCGCGAGCCCTCCTGGTCGAGCGCTACCGCGTCCAGCTGGGACAACCCCACCGTATAAGCCTCGACATCGGCGGGCGTGTCCTGGTAGACGGCACCCTGCAGGTTCTCCACGTACACGAAGCCGGGAACGTCCTCGTCCGGAAACTGCAACATGACAAACGACCCGAACATCCCGGTGTGCGCTCCGGCCGCGAATGGGACGACCCGGATCGACACATGGTCGGCGCGGGACGCCTCAACGAGTCGTTCGAGCTGTTCGCGCATGACGTCGGCACCGCCGACGGGGCGCCGGAGGATCGACTCATTGAGGAAGTACTTCATTTCCGGCGGGTCATCTCGATTGACTTCCTCTTGCCGCTTCATTCGGAATTCAACTCGCTGCGCAAGTTGCTCCTCCGACAAATCCGGCTTAAGTGCTCGGGTGCTCGCCTCGACATAGGCGGCCGTTTGCAGCTGCCCCGGAACCCACTCGGATTGATAAGACCAAATGGTCGCCGCATCCGCCTCCTGCCCAACGAATGACAGAAAGTATTCCGGTGTGGTCTCGCGGTATTGCGTCCACCAACCCCGCTGGTTCGCGGCGCGGGCGAGTTCGACGAGCGTGTTCGTGGTCCCAGCGTCAGCGCCGTAGAGCGTGCATAGCAGCCGAACGGACGGCGGCTTGATCGCTTGTTTGCCGAGCTCGATCTTGCTCACGGTCGGCGCTTGCACTTCGAGCCAGTCGGCGGCGTCGTCGCGGGTCTTGCCCGCGTCGTTGCGGAGCTGCCGGAGCATCGCGCCGAGTTGCCGTCGGCGCACGGACGGACCGCGTCGCGTGGTAGCGCGCCCACCTGTCGACATGAGACCTCCACTCGATCATGACCGGCGCACAGTCTGTCACGCCCGGTTGCCATCGGAACGTTCTCGTCCGATCGGGTGTATCAAGCCTAGGACTTTCCCGGGACCGATTGCTATAGGAACGTTCCTCGTGTCATTGTTCCTGACGTGACCGGTCGTTGGTAGGAACGTTCCGCCGCCGCCACTCGAAGGGGGTGCCCCATGACAGACCTAGTCACCATCACGGCGCTGTTGATCTTTGCCGGAACTCTGTTCGCCGGCTCGGTCCTCGACGCCGTGCGCGATTCCGCTTGGTGGCGGGAGGTCCGCAGGTGAGCGCCCCGCAACTAGACCTCGACCCCGTGCGGTCGCGATTCAGTGAGCGCCGATTGCGGCGAGCGCCCTTGATCGCCGCCGCGTTCCGGTCCCGCGTGGGAGGCCGATCCCCCGAGTACGCGGCGCCGCACGGGGCCTCGCCCGGTGTTACCGACCCCCACGACGACGCCGGGCGGGTCATTCCGTCGGCCGGAGCAGGCGACCGCGAGCGCTTGTCTCCGGCCGACGGCCCCCGTTCCAACTCGAAGGAATCGACCATGCGCATGGTTCTTGCTCGGGCTCGCCACCGTGCCGTGACCGGCGACCCGTCAGCCGATGGTCCGACGGAAGTGCACGCATACGAGGTCGTCGAGGGCACCGACAAATGGGTGTCGGTCTGCGGGACGAACTCGATCTCGCCGGACGACGTCAAGGAGGTCGAGGCGTTCAGCAGCAGCCCGTGCCTGGCGTGTTGGGGCGTGTTCATCCTGTCGAGCAACGTCGAGCCAGTCGAGCGTGACGAACGGCCCACACGAGTGATCGAGGCGGAACCCGTCAGAGTGTCCGCCGTTCAGCGCTACGCGATGTCTTGGCGGGGTCCCTTCGTGCATCTGGTCACGCCCGACGCGGTCATGGGCAAGGTCGACGACCGGACTCACGTGGTCGGGCTCTGCGGCGGCATTGGCACGCCCCTGCCCGGCCGGGGTGGATACCCGGTGTGCGAGGGGTGTGCCCAGTGGCTGAGATGACGAACGAATTCCTCGCGGGCGTGGCTTTGCTTGAGGAGGCGGCGCGCCGACTCAACGCCTACGCCGACACCGTCGAGGCATACGACGACGAGCGGTATTCGCTGATCGTCGACGCCGCGAACAACATCGAAGGGCGTGCGGACCTTCTAAGGCGCATGGAACACCAGCACAGCGCGGAGGTCGTTGCGTGATCGAGGCGCTTCTATTCGCGGTGTTCGCGTTGGCCACGGCCGCGGTTTGTGCGGTCTCGGCAGCGCCCTACTACCCACCCGACGAGACGTCCCGTCGGCCGACTGACGCGCCCTGTCAGCCGGCGGGATCGCCTGGTCGGCGGTGACGCCGTCGGCCGGGCCCTGACTCCGTCGTCGGCGTAACGACCCCCAACCGCGCCGACGGCGGCACGGCCTGCCCTTCCCGGGAGTGTGCGTTCGCTAACTGGGAAGGGCGGGCCGGATCCATTTCGTCTACCGGGGGAAGGAAGTGCAGTATGCCGTCTGAGATCACGCACAAGACGGGGTTCTCTCCGGGGAAGTACCTCGGGGTGCTGTTGCTCGCCCTGCTGTTCGGCTGGCTCATGGGGATCAACGGCGTGGGCTTGGACGCTGACGCCGCCTCGCCGATGGATCAGGCGAGCGTGCCCGCTCCCTGCTCAGCGGCGACGCCGTGAGTCCGCCGGAGCTCGTGGCGCCTCGGCCCGGCGCCTCTCTGGCGTGGGCCGGAGAGATCCCGAACGACCATGCCGACGCGGCGGATCTGCTCGACGTGACCGTTCCAAGCATCCCCGTAGTGCGGCGGGGGAACCGGACCATCTGGGATGCAGCAAGTGCACCGAGTCGGGACTCGGTCGCGGAGTCCGACGCACGGAAGGCCGCTCCGCAGTGGGGTTCGTACCGGCCCGTGACGCTCGAGCTGCTGCGTGAGGTCCTTGCCGGGCTCCGGCGAATCTGAAAACCAACCACACCACAACAACGAAGGTCGCAGTTCGTGAACGTTGAAGAGCTCAAGGCCCAATTGAACTCGATAGAGAAACAAATGCTGGACGAAATCGTCGGACCCGCGGCGCAAATTGAGGATGCGTTCGAGCGGATTTTCTTGCGGGTGCAGACGCTCACGTACGGCACCTACGACGCGGGCGGCAACATCAACGAGGCGTTACGCGAGCTCAGCGAAGGCAGGGCGCAGGCCGGGGATCTCTGCGGTTACGAGAACCGAGTGATCCTCGCGCTCCAGTCCTACACCCAAAACCTGTGACCGGTACCGGAAACCACGATTGGATCGGTGAGTGATCATGTCCGGAGTTGAAGAGATCCGCGCTGGGATCGCCCTCGCGAGTGAGCACGGGCGGGAAGCGTACGCAGCGATTCAGCAGGCGAAAACGAAGCTCGAAGTGGCGCAGGGCTCGTTAAGGCAGCTCACGGAAGGCACCACGCAGGAGGAGGTGCGAGCGGCGTCCGGCGGGCTCGCGGAAGCACTCCAGTCCCTCGACGGGGTTCAGGGAATCGTGGATGCGAGTATCACGGCCGCAGAGGGCTACGCTTCGCGGCTGTGAGCGCGCTCGAAGAGGTCCTGTCCGCCCTTCGCCAGGCTGTGAGCCAGGCTCAGGCGGCGCGGGCCGACGTGTCGGCGGCGTTGGACCAGTGGGACCAGCGCGGTTCAGTGCTTAAGTGGTGGTTGACGGGCACCGCCGACGCGAAGGCGCTGGACGTGCTGGCCAACCACGGGACCACGGCCGACGAGCTGCGGGCAGTGTGGCAGCAGGTCGGGGCGGCGGTCGAGGTGGTCGAGCGCTACATCCGGGACTTGGAAGGGGCGGCGCCGTCCGGTGCCGCCCCCGGCGGAGGCGGCGACCAAGGCGACGCGTCGCCAGCACCACCGAAACAGCCGCCCCCGGTGACCTCCTCTGACGGGAGCCAGTACCCAGCGGAAGCGGCATGGGTAGCCGACATGATGCCGCGCCGGGTGCGCGAAGGTCAGCAGGGGGAAAAGACGTACGGATTTGTCAACGGGTCTCTAGCCGATCAGTTCACTTCCGGTGCCGACGGCACGTGGTCGCCCTATGTTGAAGAGCGAATGCAACGACTTGGCGTCAAGGCGGATACGGCGAAGTTCTTTAGCAGGCACGTGGAGATGAAGGTTGCGGCGATGATGATCCAGCGCGGGCAGCAACAGAGCGAGGTCGTGATTAACCACGTTCCGTGTGGATCCCAACCGCATCATCGGTCGCCAGGGTGCCACCAAGCACTTGAGCGGTTCTTGCCGAAGGGACACACCTTGACCGTCCACGGCACAACACAGCAGGGTAAGCCCTATTCCCACACCTACAGGGGGAAAGCGTGACCATTACTGTAAACCTACTGCAAGCCGAGGAGATCGTGTTTGCCGAGGGAACACCCGTCGAGGATGTTGTTTCGGAGCTTCGAGAGGTCGGCGGGCAGACCAGCAAGCACGACAAAACCGGGTTCGCCTGGCGATTCCCTGTGCGCCGGAGCATGGATATCTTCGAGTCCGTTGATGAACTGTACGTAGGTATCCGGGGCGAGGTCGGCACTCTGCTGTGGTCCGGCGAATCGGAATCGTGTGTGCCGACGAGCGGCGAGTTCAGCCATTGGGTTGAATACTTCTCGCCGACCGGGTACGAAACTGGAGTCTTCCGCAACGCGGACGGGGTCGACCTTCCACTTGAAACCGTGCTCGATGCCGTGCGTGAGTTCGCTCGCACCGGACAGCGTCCAACGTGCATCGCGTGGATTGACGCAGACGACGTGACCGAGTACCCCGCGCCGAAAACGAACACCGGCGAAATCTACGTGACCCCAGGCATGGACGCCGACGATGTCCTAGCGAAGATGACGCCGGAGGATCGCCCCCGTTCCTGGCGTCTGTTTCTCGCCGATGACGAGACAGATGTTCGTCTCCGCACGGACAGCCCACCGATGTTGTGGTTCGGTCTCGACACCGAGGAGCGCGGGTTCCTGCTGTGGGAAGACCTGGGCGGCCGGTACATGCCAGCACACGGCGACGATGAGTCGTCGCATTCGTACTTCGCGCTCGGCGACACGGTCACCGGAATTCCGGCGCGCTCGATGCTACCCAGCGATGAGGTGCAGCAGGCGATTCGTGAAGCTGTTTCGACGCGTCAACGCCCGACCTCCGTCGAGTGGGTCGAACGCCGTTCCTGATCGGACAGGGCACCCGCATACGGAACGCCCCCGGACCTCCCCCGCGAAGCGAGTAACACGGGGAGATCCGGGGGCGTTCTTGTACCCGGCGTAGCCGACCGGGCGTTATTCCGCGAGTCGTGTCGGCGGCGGTGCTGGGACGAGCGGCGTCCCGTCCAGCGTCTTCAGCGCCGCCGACGGGATCACCTTACGACGGGGTCCACCGGGTGAGGGCGACCGACACGAGGCCCCCTGAGTTCCGGACCAGACCGCGCCGATTCGTCCAATGTGGCCACTCGGGGCCACAAACATCACTCGCTGTCGGAGGCCTGTGGCAGATTGCCATCGGCAGTTCGAGCCCTTCGCACTTGCACCGACCTCCAAGACCCAAAACCAGAAGAACGACAAACGGGGAGTTCAATATGGCCAAGAACGACGCGCCACCCATCGCAGAGACCGACGCGCACCCATTGCTCGTGGCAGCTGTGATTGTCCATGACGTCACTGCGAACCAGGTTCTCCTCATCCAGCGTGGCCCGGAAGCGAAATTCGCCCCGTCACACTTTGACCTTCCCATTGGCAAAGCACATGCGGCCGAGCCGATCGTAGCTACGGCGGTACGTGAACTCCGCGAGGAAACCGGATTGATCGTCACTTCGGACTCACTCTCCTTAACAGGAGCTATTCACGGAGCGTGGGGAGTAGCAGCACCGGAAGGGTTCCTAGCGCTGACCTTTGCCACCCAAACTTGGACGGGCGACGCTGTTAACGCCGAACCCCATAAACACTCTGACGTAATCTGGTGCCCTACAGGTCAAATCCCTCACCTCTTCGTGCCAACGACACGACAGGCCTTACTTTCATACCTTAACTCAGATACTCACGTGGTCCTCAACGGTTTTTCGGCTTTGGATGCACCAGCCGAATCCCGTTGATCTGGGCGCGTGTGGCACATCCCTATTGGAGCAACCGTCCACTAATAGGAGACGTCGCCTGTGGCGATCGCGCTGAAGGTGGGGCCGATCGCGAAGTAGGTCTTTTCGACCACTGCGAGACCTTCCTCGCAGCCTGGGATCCGTTCCTCCAGCCACTGGTCGGCTTCACGTGCGGTGAGGTTCCAAGGCTGGCTGTTGACAATCTGCAGCCAGCGCTCGACTACTTCACCAGGTGGATACAGGCCCGCGAGGAACTTGGGCAGATCGACTGCATCATCCGGCACGGGGTCAACAATTTGATCCGGCAGTTGCCATTGTCCCGCGAGCATGGCAAGTCGGATCGCGGCCGGCCACATTGCGATGCGGGTCATGCGCCACCACTGCGGCTCGTCATCATGGGGAGGGAGGGTGTTCGACGGCATCTTCAGCTGAGAAAATTCAGCCGCGATGTGCCGGTCCAGTTCCGTCGGCACCCATCGTTGTTCGACGAGTGCCGAGCCCGCCACTGACGCCCACCTTTTGGCCGTGGCACACTGCGCTTCTACTTCGACGATTCTCATCCGACTCCTCGCTCATTGAGCCCCTGGACCCGTCAGGGGTTCTCCGCTGTTCCCCGACAGGGCGATAGCCAGGACCCGGGACTGCGAAGCTCGCATACGATAGCCCGCACCCCTGTATCAAGGACGGTACCGACACGGACATCGCCTGTTTCAATGTCGCCCTCAGTCGGCGGCTGGTCAACGCGGAGCAGCACATCGTGCCACACCCGCACAACCGGATCTGTGCTGAACGACACGTCGACTTCATGCCCCCAATAGCGCAACGCGTCAGCGAATAAATCTTCCAAATGGATCCGCGTCCAGGACTCGAGAGACATCGTCGGGAACGCATCGACGATTTTTTCCTCGGATACATCGGCGACCCGGTACGATGGATTCCCTCGAACGATTAGGTAAATCATCAAAGCAATACCGGGTGCGGCATCCTGAATATTCCACCCGTTAGAGCCTTTACCTTCCCACTTGGGGGTGAGGATCTCATCGGCTCTGTCGATTGCGTCCAACCATACCTGAGGTCCACCCCATTCCCGCACTCGCCGCAAGTGCTCCTGAACAGGCAGGGAGGCCGGCCACAGTCGCTCTGAACTCATGCCACGACGATACTTGATATCGTGCGGCCGTAGGGTCTGCTTCATTGAATTTGGGTGGGCCATTCGAAAGTAGCGACTCGATCCCGGAGTGTCCCTGGCATGTTCACTCCTGTTGATCGTCCGACAGCCACGCTGGGCATACTAGAGGTGCGATCCAATCGGGTACGGGTGAGGCACGTGCGCAAGGTTGCGATCTGTGGGTGTGGTGGAGCTGGCAAATCCGCCGTGGCTCGCCAGCTTGGCACGCGCCTGAACTTGCCCGTCACTCATCTCGACATGCTCTACTACGATCAAGAGTGGCGTCCTGTGAGTCACGACGAGTTCGTGGCCGTGCAACAACGTCTTGTCGCCGAGCCTCGTTGGATCATCGATGGCAACTACGCGTCAACGATGCCGATCCGACTGGCGGCCGCTGACCTGGTCATATTGCTGGATATCCACCCTGTTGTTTGCTTGTGGGGCGTCCTCCGGCGACGCCAGCAACACCGCGGTGCCGATGACTTGTCACGTCATCTCCGTGGGAGGCTGAGCTGGGGGTTCATCAGCTACATCCTCCGATTCCGCAAGACCACGCGCCCCAAGGTGCGGCAACTGCTTACCGAGCACGCAACCGGGGAAGTGGTCGTACTGACCAGCCGACGGGCCGCGCGTCGCTTCCTCCACGCGGTCGCAACTCACACCGACTCGTGACGACGCTGATTGCAGGGGCCGCCTCACTGCGCACAAACCCGACGATCCTGGTCAGGTCAAAGCCGGGACACTGGCTTTCTCGCTGTTCTAGACTGCGGCACATGTCAGCCGACCGGGAGCGCGTGCTTGGGTGGATCGCGAACAGCGTGGGGCACACCTACGGGCCGTTGAGCGCGGCAACCCGCAGCGCGTTCGATCTTGATCAACGCGGCCGCGCAAGGGTGTCGTGGATGTCAGGACCGACGGCCGCAGCTATCGCCTCGGTGCTGGCCGAGTCCGCAAAGCCGGATCTTCCCGTTCTCGTCTCCACACGTCTCCGTGACGATTCGAACGTCGTACATCTCACGGTCGGCGATATCCCAGTTGTGCTCCACGCCGTTGAACCGGATCCACACAGCCGCCCTGGTCCTGTCAGTGAAAGCAGGGAGACAGAATGGCCCTCTCCATTGGCCGAAGGTGGTCTCGCTGAGCACTGCGTGCTGTGGCACTCCTCCCCCGGTCAGGACCTAGATTCCGGAGACGCCACGGTCGTCGAGCTTCCTGTCGGCGACCGTGGGCCGTGGTGGAGCGAACCGGCAATTCTGGTTGCTCATGCCGACCACGAGTTCCATACCCGCGCGGAACGAAACCGGCGGTCCAACGCCGATATCGTGCTGCGCGCTGCGTCGTCCAGTACCACTACCGCCGAGGCCGACGAATGGCTGGCCACCGCCACCACCGAGCGGGTCGGCAACGGGTACGCGGCGATGGTGTGGGGTGATGGCACGGTCCGGATGCACATGGCAACCAAGACAGTCAGCTGGCGGATCACGGCGCACCTCAACGTCGGTCTGTCCCGGTATGCCCCGACCACGTTGCTTCCCGCCGCGGTGTTCACTTGGACCCAACAGCATCCGCAGAAGCGGACCCCGCAGCATATGCATCTCCGCCGGTTCGGTGACGGGCACATGCAACATGCCTGGGATCTCGAAGCCGAGTTGACCGCAGGTCTGAAGTAGCTGCGCCCACCCCGACAGCCCTTCATCCGCTGCGCGTGTCGCCTGGTTCCGCGCTGCACTTGTGGCAGGAGCGCTCGGCGTATGCGCGTGCCTGGATGGTGAACAGTTCGCGGTACAGGCCGTTGGCCCGGATCAGTTCCTCGTGTGTGCCGGTTTCAGCGACGCGTCCTGAATCCATGACGACGATGCGGTGGGCGTGGCGGATGTTGGCCAGCCGGTGCGTGACCAGCACGGTCGTGCGGTGGTCGTCGTTGTGGGCATCGCGAGTCGCGCGTTGCAGGCCTGCGAAGACCCGCGATTCGGCCTTCGCGTCGAGGGCTGCAGTGGGTTCGTCGGCGATCAGCACGGTGGCGTGGTCGCGGAAGATTCCGCGACCGACGCTGAGTCGTTGCCACGAGCCGCCGGATAGCTCATGGCCTCCCCGGAACTGACGCGACAGGATCGTGCTCGGACCGTGCGGAAGCTTATCCAGGACCTCATCGGCGCCGGATTCGCGCAAGGCGGTCTCCCAGGTCTCGCCGAAGGGCTCGGGGACCGCGAGGTTTCCGATGCGGATGTTGGTGTCGGCTGTCATGGGCCACCGAGCGGGATCCTGGTCGATCAGAGCGACCTGCTCGTACACGCTGTGGGCGTCCACGGTCGTCAGATCGACCTCGTCCCACAACACTCGTCCCTCGCTGGGCGGATACAGCCCGGTGATGAGTTTTCCCAGAGTGGTCTTGCCCGATCCATTCTCGCCGACCAGCGCCACGACCTCGCCCCGGCGGAAAGTCAGGTCGATATCGATCAACGCGGGCTTGTCGGCATCGGGATAGGTAAACGACACACGCTCAAGCCGGATGGTCGCAGGGTTCTGGGGAGCGAGCAGTGTGCTCGCCGGCCTGCGACGTCGCTGCGACTCGGCGAGCAGTTGGGTGTAGAACCGCAGATAGAAGGAGTGCTCGTAGAGGCGGTTGACCGACACCATCGTGGTGGACAACGAACTCGCCGCGGCCCGCATCGCGATGACGGCGGCGCCGGCGATGGCCAGTGGCATCGCCCCGGCGTAGAGGAGCGCGCCGAGCACGCAGTAGGCCAAGCCAGTTCCGGTGCCTGCCAGCGTGCGTCCGATCAACCGAGTCCAGGTCTGCCGGTGTTCGGCGCGGATCGCTTCCTCGGTGACTTGGTCGGCGATGCGCCGGTGTTCGCTCAACAGCGCATCCTGCAGGTTCAGCGCGGTGCGTTCGGTACCCACATCGCGTGCGACCAGCAGGTTCTCCACGACGTGCAGCCGCAGACGCCGGGTTACGAGGCTTAGGAAGTTGACGTAGCCCTGCTTCGCTGCGCGCATCGAGGCCCACGCTTCGGCTGCTGTGGGCAATAGTAGCGCGGGCAACAACCACGGGTTGAGCAGTGACGCCGTGGTCAGCGCAGCTGCGAGCGACACCAGCGCCGAGGAAATCGAGGCGATGCTGCGCACGCTGGACTCCACGGCCTGTACACCTTGATACCCGCCTTGTCGGGCGAGCTCTTGGAAGTCGGAGTCTTCCCAGGCCAGCAATTCGACCTCGGCGACCGCAGAGTTGAGGCGGTCTTGGGCCGCGCGGCGAACCAAGGGCATCAGCACTCCCTGCACCGCCGACACCGCGCTGTCCAACAGTCCGCGCAGCGCGAAAGCTGCCACTACAGCCGCAATGGCGGGTAGAGAGGCGACGACCCTTTCCGGGGTGGGTCCGGCCGTGAGCAGTTGTGTCAGTACTCCGGCCGTGGCGAACAGGCCGAACGCCGACGCACAGCCTGCCCCTAACTGGACCACGCCTGCCAACACGGTCCGGCCGGGTGAAGCCTGAAATGACAGCCCGATCACGAGCCTCGCCGCCATCGGCAACTCACGGACCGTCTGCCACAACCCCGCGCCGGCGACCTGCTGGTCGACATCCGCCCACCGTGGCGGTTCCAAATTCTCGACACCAATCAAGGCACCGTCCACGGCCGTCCCCGACGCGCGCAGGTACCCGTTCTTGATCCCCAGCATGCAACTCCCCGTCTCCACCCAGAACGTTCGCTGCTGCACCGCCGACCCCACCGCGAGCCCAGTTACGCCCCACCCGCGCGCACCGTTCAGCGTCTCGCTGGAGTACACGGAGGGACCATCGAGCTTGTGGTGCAACGCCTGTCGGGAGCGCGTCTTTGGTCACTGTGCCGGAGGACACCGACAATCATCGGGCTCTAGGCCAGCCTGCTCGCCCCGCACCGCAGCGTCGGTCGCGCTCAGGAGTCGGTGCCGACCGGAAGCACGGCCAGCGTGGCCCAGGTGAACTCGCCTCGACGCGGGTGTTGGGTCACCGAGACGAGCTCCAGTTCCCGCACGGGGACCTCGACGAAGCCGGGCCGCGGCGAAGCCTCCTTGAGCGTGGACATGATCACGCCGCTGTCGCCGTCTCCGTACCCGTAGCCCAGACTCGCGTGGGGTCGGCCGTTCGATGCCACTGGTGGCATCGCATCCAGGCCGAGCACGCTGGAGACGGCACTGCGCACGGTGCCGACGAGACCGGCCCAGGCCTGGTCCGCACGTGGATCCACCCAGAACTCCACCGCGTGCATCGACGCTTGCGGTGGCCCCACGGTGAGTGCGAACGGTGTCACCTTGGCCAGATCGGCTTCAAGTCGAGCGATGAGCTCGTCGAGCGTGGGCTGTGTGACCTGCCGTCGGTACAGCGACAACATCTGCACGGTGAAGTGCACGAACTGCGGTTCCTGCAGACCCAGGTGGTGCTCGGCGGCCACCCCGCTTCGTCGCAGCGTCTCCTGGTAGCGCACCGCGACGGTCTGGAGCTCGGTGTTGCTCCGAAGGTAGATGTGCAGCCGCTCCGGCTCCGGCCACGTCGCCGTTTCGTGCCGCGTGAAGAAGTTCTGCACAGTCGTCCCTTTCCCGGTTGACGTCCGCAAATCGGTCTCCCCAGTCCAGTTGCCATGTAGGCGAGCGCTGGGTGAGTACAGATCCATTCCGCAGCCGTTGCAACGTCGGGAGGGAGGAAAGGGGGAGGGAGTTGGGTTGGCTCACGGCGCCCGCCTGGTCCAGTGCTGCCGACATGTTCACTCGACCGGCCCATCGGGCGTGATCGCCTGCCCTTGAGACACCGCGTCGCAATTCGGCACCTGCAGGGCATGGCGACATCTCACCGCAGCTCTTGGGCCGCGGTCGTGGAGAGGCCCTCCGGACGGTGGTCGGCGATGACCCCATCGCCCACCGGGTGCAGGCCCGTCAGCATCCAACCGGCCGGTAGATCGATGATTCCCGCAGTACGCCCGTCAAGCGAGGGGGTTGCGAGGTCGCGGGTGTGTGTCAGGATCCGGTCGATCCATCCTCCTGTGACCAGCGAAGCGACAGCGGGGTCAGCTTCTCCGCCGAGGATGAGGACTCGCCGGGCGCCGGTCGAGCTGAGGACCGCGATGGCCTCGTCGGGTGTGTTCGGGAGCGGTTCTGCTGGGGTGCGCAGAACGTCGGGGTGGTGGCGGCCGGGGATGGCTTCGGTTACTTCGCCGTGGTCGACGACGATGTCGACCTGTGGTGCTGCGAACTCCCGTAGCCGTTCGCTGCTACGGGAATCGGTGCCGGCGGCCCAGATCAGGTAGGGGCGGCCTTCGGCGAGGCTGTGCAGCCACGGGTGCAGGAGCAGCTCGGCTTCCTGCTCGCCAGTTCCGACGACGACGTCGATTCCGGCTTGTCGTAGGAGCGCGATACCACCCTGTCCACGTGATGTGGGGTCTTCCAGCGCGACGACGACACGGGCGACTCCCGCGTCGATCAAGGCCTGATGGCACGCTGGTGTCACTCCGACGTGGCAGCAGGGTTCTAGCGTGACGACCGCGGTTGCTCCGTGCGCTCGTGCGCCAGCTGCTCGCAGCGCGTTGACCTCGGCGTGAGGTTCCCCCTTGCGGCCGTGGAACCCGGCGGCGAGCACTTCGCCAGAGGGGTCGAGGATGACACAGCCCACCGGCGGGTTGGGGCTGGTTGCCCCGGTGCGCAGCGCGGCCAGAGTGAGGGCTTGACGCATCGCGGCGAGTTCGGTGAGCCTCATGCATCTCCTGTCTCGGTGAGGGCGGCGAGGAGCTCGGCGACCTCGGGGACTCGCCTGTGCGGGCGAAGGGAGTCGGCCACCGCGCGGATCTCGGCAGCGCAGCGTCCGGAATTGACAGCGCGGGCCAAATCCCATGCGGTGTGCGCCTGGTGAGCGGCAGCGTCGATCAGCCCTGCCTGCTGCAGGGTAATCGCGTATCGGACGAGGTGGGCTGCCCGGTCTCGCTGATACACGCTCGGCAGCTGGTGCAGGCCCGTGTCGAACAGCGCCGCGGCTCTCTTGGGGCGTCCCGCGATCGTCCAGCACCACGCACGCTGCAGCCCCACCCAGTTGGTCGAAGCGAAGGCGCCGTGTCCGGAGCGTGCGTCGCCGGCGTCGTGGTCTTCGGCGTAGTTGTGAGCACGGTCGAGCATCCGATGCGCGGAGGTTTCGTGCCCGAGGGCGGCCAGCGCGAGCGCGTGCTGGGTGTCCAGTGCGGCGCGCATCGATGACTGTGGTTGGCCCTCGTCGTGGGCGCGAGCGAGGCGTTCGAGCACCCGGTGCGCGGTCTGCGGTGCCGCTCGGCTACTGGTCGCTGGGAGGATTTGTTGCGCCCGTCGGTAGTGCGTCCACGTCACGAGGTCACGATCACCGCCAGCTCTTGCCAGATGCAGGGCTTGCTCTGCCCAGTGCCGCGCGGTCGTCTGATTACCCAGGTCTTCATGAAGCCACGAGGCCGACTCCGCATACTGGGCCGCCAGACGCTGTGCCCGCTGTCGAGCGGGTTCAGGACCGTGATCGATCAACGTGGTCAACAACGGGATGTTTTGCTCGACACCTTGCAGGGCGTGGGAGGGGCCTACGACGTTGTCGGCTTTGACCAGGGCGTGCCACTGCTCGCCGAAGTAGCTGAGCACGTGGTCGGGGTCGACGTTGCGTGCCCAGACCCGCTCATTTGCCGGCGCTGACCGCTGGCCTTGGTCGAGGTCGCCGACCTCGAGGGCTTCTTCAAGCTGGTCCAGCGTCCAGCCCAGCGCTTGGGCGAGCGCGCGGCGGCGATGCGCTGCCGGGTCCCACTTCGCGCGTTCCCAGTCACGTACGGCGTCCGGGCTGACCCCGAGCTCGGCAGCCAGAGACTCGCGCGTGTACCCGCGGCTTTTTCGGCGCTCGGCGAGATCGTGTCGACGACGACGAACCATGCATCAGTAATACCAACCCCGGAACACTTTCGAGAAACGACGCCTTGCTTGGTACCCGTAGGCTGAGTTGGCAGGCGCGGCGCCCAGAGCAGGACGCTCACCAGCTCGATCGATCGCTGCGCTGTCCGGGTGATCCTCAGGCTGCTGTCGCAGCCGGTCAGATGATTCAGCCGGATGCATTCCCTCCCTGTTTCCTCCCCCTGGCACGTTGCGGACTGCTGTGAGTCGGTCTGTACTCACCGCCGAATCTGATCTCACCGGTCGAGCTGTGCCCGATTGCACGCGGCGTACCCGCCGCGTTGAGGCCTCGACCTGTTCTAGGGGGTGTCATGGCGCACGCGCCGCTGCGCGCTCACGGTTCAGCGACACGCGGGCCGGCCATCGTGCTTGTCGTCCTTTCAGCTCTTCTCGGGGTGGCCGCCGTCATCTGCAGCGCCACTGGCATTCGACTGCCCGTTCTCGCCATCGTCGTGCTCGCGACATCCATCGTCGCGGCAGCTATCGGGGCACTCGTCGTGCTGCCGAGCGGCGACCAGCTTGGCTCCCCCGTTTCCGACGCCGAGTCCGACGAGCAGGACGCGGACCAGGACGAGGAGCCTAGGCCGAGTGAGCCCAGCGCCGAGATGTGGTTGCCGCTGGCCGCCCGGTTGCAGTCCTTGCTGCTTCGGCTGGTCAATGAGATTGACAGCCTGGAGCACGAGGTCGAAGACCCTGAGTTGCTCCACGCGCTGTTCCGCAGCGATCACCTGGTGATCCAGGCCTTGCGGCTAGCCGAAACCCTGGAGGTACTGGGCGGTCGTCCCGTGCACCGCCGCGCGCGGGAACCGGTGCCGCTGCGGGCACTGGTTCGGGCAGCCATCTCGGAAATCACCCGCTACACCCAGGTCGACACCACCCGCATCGACGAGGTCGCGATCGCGCCCGCAGCACATGGCGATCTGCGTCATGTGCTGGCCGAACTCATCGATAACGCCACCTGGGCCTCCGACCCCGACGGTGAACCGGCCCTGGTGAAGGCTCGACTCATCCCGGCCGGGGTGAAAATCACCATCAGCGATCACGGCATTGCGCCGCGGACCGAGGAGGAATTCGCCCGTTTCAACGCGGTCCTCCGCGGCGCGGTACAGGTGGGCAAGGTACTCGCCGACGGCCAATACGGGCTCGCGGTCGTAGGTTTGGTTGCCCAGCGACGAGCGTTTCACGCCTCGTTGGAGCCCAACCAGTTCGGCGGCACCGACGCGGTGGTCGTCGTCCCCCAGCAATGGCTGGTGCAACCCGCCCAAGCCACTGCCCTGCCACCAGCGAAGCCGGCAGCCGCCAACGTGCCGCCGGCTCAGCCCCAGCGGAGCGCACCTCGTCACCTCGCCGGGGAGCTCCTACCCGAGCAGAGCTTCTTGCCCGCGCGAACACCCACTTCAGCAGCCACGGAGTCGACTCTGCCTCAACTGCCCAACCACAACCCCGGTACGTGGGCAGCAAAGAGGACACCCAATGAGCCGAAACCACCGTTGCCTCAAAGGGTTCCGGGTCATCACGCCGATGCCCTACCGCAACCGCAGGCCGCACCGACGTTACGGAACTCGTTCGATCCCGAGGCCATTGGCCAGGTCAGCACGACACTGACCGGCCATTCACCTACCTCGTCGTCTCCGAACGAGGCTCGACACCCGTTCTTCCCGTCCCGACCACAAGGATCCGTCGATGACTTCAGCGAACGCCCCTGATTTGACCTATCTCCTCGACGACCTCCGCGCCACGACGCTCGGCGTCCGCTCAATCGTGCACGCATCCACCGACGGGTTGTACAGGCACTTCAGCGGCCTCACGCGCGAAGCCGCTGAGCGCGAGGCCGCGTTGGCCAGCTCCATGCGGGCCTCGGCAATGCAGGTGCCCACCGAGTCGGTCACCGACGAGCCCGTCACCGACCTGACCTACCTGAACTTTGAGGTGGTCGGCTCGACTTCAGGGCTGCACGCGATGCTCACTCAGCCCGCCGAACGCGGGCTGCTGCTGGCCGTCGCTGACGATCGATGCACGCCCCTGGTTCTGGCAACAGCCCTCAAACAGCTGGGTGACCGAGTCGCTTCCTGGTGGCAGACCGAGCCTCGCAACAGCAGCACTTCACTGGCCCAGTGAGGATGCGCGACGAGGACGACTTCGAGCTGCGGATACGTCCGTACCTGATCACCCGTGGCCGCACCGCCGTGGATCCTCGACTCCGCGTCGACTCCACGGTGCTGGCTACTGGCCAAATCTCGCCCACGGAAATCCGGGCCGAACACGGTCAAGCTCTGGGCCTGTGTGAGCGTCCGGCTTCCATCGCTGAACTCGCGGCGCAACTCGACCTGCCCGTGCCGTTGGCGAAGGTCCTCGTCACGGACTTGCTGGCGCACTCCGCCGTGTGTCTGCGTGCCACCCCGGAAGACGCACCTGATCTGCACACTCTCGAGGAGGTCCTGCGTGGGCTCAGACGACTCTGAGGCGATCCCGATGTCGGTGAAGCTTGTGGTCGCCGGCGGGTTCGGCGTCGGCAAAACCACCTTCATCGGATCGTGCTCGGAAATTCGCCCGGTCCGCACCGAGGAACTCCTCACCACCGCCAGCGTCGGTACCGACGACCTCACCGGGGTGCGCGCCAAGACCACCACGACGGTCGCCGCCGACTTCGGCCGGATCACCTTCCACACCAACCAGGGGCTGGTGCTCTACCTGTTCGGGACACCGGGACAACGACGGTTCTGGCCGTTATGGACTGAACTCACACGTGGCGCGATCGGCGCCGTGGTGCTCGCCGACGTCCGCAAACTCGACGACTGCTTCGACGCAATCACCTTCTTCGAGACGCGAGAGATCCCGTTCCTAATCGCGATCAACGTCTTCGACGACGCCTACATCTACGACAACCAGGAACTGCGCGCGCCCTCGCGTTGCCACCACAGGTACCGCTGCTGTTCTGCGATGCACGCCACCGCGGGTCAGTCGTCGACGTGCTGATCGGGCTCGTCGAACACCTCCACGCCCGTGCTCGACACACCCTGTCCACCTCGCCGTTGGGAGAGCCACGATGACCCAGCAACAGGACCAGCAAATCCTCGACTTCCGACTCGCACAGCAGTCCAACCCGTTGCGAAACGACCCGGACGCCCCTCTCCGCAAGCGGCGCCTGGCCGAACTCGGGCTCTCGCACGACCAACCTCAGCCACGCCTGGACGCCTTCGCGGCCGAGCTCGCCCGCGGCGCTGCCGAGCTCGTCAATGGGTCCCTACCCGATGCCATGGTCAACATCCTCGCTAGTGATCACCAGTATTTCGCGGGGATGCACCTGTCCGCGGGTCCCAGTGGCGATGCCACGGCCGCGCTTCGACAACAGCACACCGCCCCATCGCGCGTGATGAGCCTGGACACCGGCTGGTGCCCCCACGTGATCTCACGTCGCAAGGCACTCACTCTGCCCGATGTCTTCGCGATGGTTCGCTTCGCATCCAACGAGGCAGCCATGGTGCTCGACATTCGGTCGTACCTCGGTGCCCCACTGCTCGATCCCGACAGCGGCGTCGCACTCGGCACTGTGTGCGTCACCGCGCGCGACACCCGTCCCTACGACCGGAACGCCACCGCGTTCATCAAGGACAAGGCACGCGAAGTGACCCAGTTGATCCTCGATGACCGCACCTAGTGCCCGTGAGGTCAGGGCGACCTGTCCGTCGCCCCATGAAGCTCGTCCAACCCACTGGAACGGGAGTGCTGATGTTGAGCAGCCGCAGGCATGCTGACCGAGCCGAGCACATCGACCGCGACTTCTTGGTCCCCCGCCACCACGCGCTCCTCAGTGAGGTCGCCGAGTTCGCCCTGGAACACGTCCGACCTCGAATCGCCCAACTGGAGTCCTCCGCTGAGGTCAACGACGACCTCGTACGCTTGATCGCCCGTCGTGGCTGGATCGGCGCTACCATTCCCGCGCGCTACGGCGGGGCCGGGATGGATCACCGCAGTCGCGTCATCATCATCGACCAACTCGCCCGCGTCTCCGGCGCCGCCGCCGCCGCTGCCCAAGCCAGCGATATCCCAGTGGCGATGTTCCTGTACCTGGGGAGTCCTGCACAGCGGCAGGAGTGGCTTCCGAAACTAACCAGCGGCAAGGTGCTGGCGACCATTGCCGTCACCGAACCCCGATCCGGTGGCCACGTTCTCGGAATGGATACCACCGCCACCCGCGACGGAAACGCCTACGTCCTCACTGGGCAAAAGTGCTACGTCGGAAACTCGCACATCGCCGATGTCCACGCTGTCGTCGCTCGCACCGGCGACCGCCAGCTCAGCGCGTTCCTCGTTGACGCAGACGCCGACGGTCTCACGCTCATGCCGCACCAGCCGGCGTCAGGACTGCGCGGGTTCAGCTTCGGCGATATGAGCTTCCGGTCCGTTCATGTTCCCTCGTCTTCCCGTCTGGGTAAGCAGGGCGACGGACTCACCGCAGCCTACCTAGCCTCCATCGTGCACGGACGCCTCGATATCGCCGCTGTCTCGATTGGGCTCCACCACGAGCTGCTGGCCGCCACGGTGTCCTACGTACGGGGGCACCCACGCCTGCGCGGTCACGAGACGGTCCAGCAACGATTAGGGCAGCTGCAGTCGAACCTGCTCACTGCGCGCCAAACCGTCTACCACGCGGCATGGCTACTGGATTCCGGCGCCGATTGTGATGCGGAGCTGATCAACTGCAAGCACGTTGCCATCGACCTCGGCATTCACTCCGCTCGCCTCGCAGCCGAGATCTTCGGGGCTCGATCACTACGTGCGGCCGAGCCGGTCGAGCGGTGCATCCGAGACCTGCAGCACCTCTGGGCGCCAGCAGGGACCGGCGACGTCCAACGGTTCCGTCTCTACCAGACCGCCCTCGGCATCACGAAATCGTCCTGGTCCTTGCGCTCCACCACGTGAACCGGGACTAACCACTTCCCCCACCCGACCCAGTCCTCAGTGAGAAAGCCACCGCCATGACCGACTCCATCGACACCAGCACGGCCAGCATCGCACGCGTCTACGACGCGTTCCTCGGCGGCAAGGACAACTTCGCCGTCGACCGAGAGGTTCACGACGCCATCGTCGAGATCGCGCCCGAAGGGCCGGCGCTGGCCCAAGACGGCCGCCGATTCCTCTCCCGAGCGGTGACGCACCTGGCTGCCGAGGGCGGGATCGATCAATTTCTTGACATGGGCTGTGGTCTGCCGACCCGCGACAACACCCACGAGGCTGCCCAGCGAGTGAACTCCGATGCCGCGGTCGTCTACGTCGACAACGACCCCGCGGTCGCGGCCTACGGGCGCGCCTTCCTCACCACTGGCCCCAACACCCATCTCGTGAACCAAGACCTGCGCGCTCCTGACGCCGTGTTCAGCGACCCCGTACTCACCGGGGCCCTGGACTTCACCAGACCGATCGCTTTGATGCAGTGCGGCACGCTGCACCATCTCGATGACGACGACCGCCCTGACGCGGTCATGCATGCCTACATCGACGCGCTGCCAGTCGGTTCGTTCGTGGTCTTCAGTCACTTCTACCTGCCGGACCAGAGCGACCCGGGCTACGTGCTAGCCCGAGAGATCGAACGCCGGTTCCGGTCGTCTTCGATGGGAACCAGCCGATTCCGCACCACCCACGAAATCACCGCGTTCCTCGCCGGACTCGAGCTGCTTCCTGCCGGTCCTCAAACCGACGCCGCCCCGATCGTTCCCGTCGCCCAGTGGTGGCCCTCAGGACCGCCACTGCGTCCTGCACGACCGATGGACTCCCTGTTCGTCGGAGGACTCGCTCGCAAACCGGCCTCGCCGAGCACCAACTAACCGCCCGAACCACCGCGAAACTGGAGGAACCCATGCCAACCGACACGGCGCTTGATTCGCCGGAGCGTGCGCTCCCAAAACTACTCATCGCTGACCGAATCCTCAATCCCCATGCCCGACGATTCAACGACGCCGACTGGCGCCCCACCGAGCGCGACGCCGTGTTCATCGACGCTGGCCACGCCCGAGCCTGGTTTTCCGAGAACCGACTCAAACTCCGGCAGCTTGTCGACGTCGCCGCAGCCGATGGCAACGACACCACGGTGTGCCGCATGGTCGAAGCATTGTGGGGCGGAATTCTGAAATCCCGCGCCCACCGACTCTTTCTGCCAGCCCACCAGCTGGCCGTCACCGCCGCAGGACGCGTACAGAACCCAGCTCAAGCGCTCATCTACGCGCGAACCTCCTGGAGCCTCCGCGCCATCGGGTCCATCGAACAGGCCACGCTCATGGCCCAACAGGGCCGTGCGATTGCGATCCGCACCGGCGATCCCTATTCCGAGTCGCTGGCCGCCAGCGCAGAAGGACGTGCCTACCTCGCCGCCAACAACCCGGGGGCCGCGATCGCCGCGCTTGAAGACTCCCTCCAGATCGTCGAGCAGCTCGGAGAATCCCGGTCCAGCGCACTTCGCCTTCAGCACATCGCGGAATGCCACATCGCCCTAGTACTGCAACGGCACTCAGAGTGGGTGTCCGCGTTGTCGGTAGTGGCAGTGGCGGGCTTGGTGTTGGCGTCGTCGGCGCCAGCGTGACCAGGACCAGACGTGCTTGGCGGGGTGTGGTGTCCGGGTGATGAGGTTGATCAACAGTCGGCGGAGCTCTGCTAAGGTGTAGTCGATCATACCCGGTTCTCGGGCGTTGAATTTGCTTGTGTGGCCTGGGTTTTCGCCACGGCTAGCCACGCGAGGGCGAGCAGCGACAGGGTGGTGTGGGCGTACCAGGCTCGCCAGGAGCGTGCTTGGTAGTGGTCGAGCCCGGCCTCGTTCTTGGCCTGTTGGAAGCACTCCTCGACATGCCAGCGAGATCCGGCGGTCCAGGCGAGATCGAGCAGTCGGGATCGGCGGGGTCCGTAGGCGACGTAGTAGGCGATCTCGCTGGGATTGCTCGTCGAGCGCCGCGCCAGCAGCCAGCGTCCCCGCCCGGGCGGCCAATCGGCGCCGAGCGGGATGCGGGCCCAGTCATAGATGCGCGGGCCGTGGGCACCGGCGCCGACCGACAGTCGTCGCCACGATTGCTCGGACAGCCCGGCGATGAGCTCGTCGGCCCGGCTCGTGTCACTGGAGAGGGTGGTCAGGGTGTCGTTGCGTTTGGTGGCCAGCACGTAGGCCGCGTCCTGGGCTTCGAGCCAGTCCCGCAGGTAGTGGGCCTGCCCGTAGGCCTCATCGGCGGTGACCCACGAGAACGGCACCCCGGCTTCGAACGCCCGAGCCAGCATCGCTTGGGCCTGCGCAGGTTTGGTGGCAAAGTCGACCTCGTCGGGCACCCCGGCCGCTCGGCAGCGGTCCCGATCATCGGTCCAGCTGGTCGGTAAATACAGCTCCCGGTCGATCAGCGCGTGCCCAGCCGAGGACGCATACGCCAGGAAGGTCCCGATCTGGCAGTTTTCCGTGCGACCGGCCGTGCCGGAGTACTGGCGCTGCACCCCGGCCGAGCGAGTCCCCTTCTTCAAAAACCCGGTCTCATCGACGATCAACACACCCTCGCGGTCACCGAGGTGCTCGATGACGTAGTCACGCACGTCGTCGCGGACCCCGGCGATGTCCCAGTCCGCCCGCCGCAGCAGCCGCTGCATCCCATCCGGACTGACCTCACCGGCCTGCTCAGCGATCGTCCACCCGTTCTTGCGTTCCAAGCCCGCGACCAGGCCCGACACGTATTCACGCACCCGCGCACGTGGCTCTGAACGCACGAACCGCCCAGCGATTCGCTCGTGCACCCGCTCCAGCTCCGCCGCCACCAGCTCCACAACCACGCCCACCATGATCCACTACGGCTCAGGCGAGTGCCGTTGCAGTACTAGGACAACCGGACCGTGCCGAGCAGCGGCTGCAAGCCGCACTCCAGATCCTGAGTTCACTGGCAGATGCCGAAGGTACGGCGCGAGCCCGCTGCGTCTTGGCAGACACGATGCTGGCCGGTAACCGACCGGACGAGGCCCTGCTACTCCTCCAGCAAAGCCTCGACGAGATCACGCACCCCAGCACCGAGGGCTACCAAGGAGACGTGCTGGTCCGTGCCGGACACGCCTCAACCGCCCTCAACGACCACGACAGCGCCCGTTCCTACTATCACCAGGCCTGCCTTCAGTATTCCCTGGCTGAATCGTGGGACAACCTCGCCGAGGCCACAGCCGCATTAAACCGCATCACAACGTAACCAAACAACCGGGTCCGCAACAAGCTCTTGACGCGAGTTCGTCGCCGAGCCTGTCTGCTCGCCCATCTCCAGTACCCCAGTAGTGATCGCCAAGCGAGGCAAGTCGCGCCGCACCGGGTCGCAACCCGTGATCGGTAGCGGGTTGCCGGAGCCGATCGAGGGAAATGGAGAAAGGATTCGGACCTCGGCCGGTTGGTGTGTTCTCGCCTGACTGATGCCTACGCGGGGCAGGCCTGCACCACAAGCCCGCCCCGCGAACTTCTCCGCTCGTTCCTCGCTCCGAACTTCGCGCTCTGGGCTTGTGGCTCCGGCCAGCCCCGCGTCGAGACGGCATCAGCCGAGAACACACCAACCGGCCGAGGAGGTCGATCTCGATGCGATTTTGGAAGAAGAAGCCCAGGGCAGAGCAGCCATTGCCGGAGCTTCGGAGTAAGAGGTCCCGCGATGCTTATGCGAACGCCCTGAACTATCTCGGTACGGAGACCGTCCGGGACGGCAATCTGGACCAGTTGCTCATCCTCAGTACCAGCCCGAACCGGGCTCACGTGATGCTGATCGCCAACGAGATCACGCTTGGTCTCCGCAGGATCATCAGAACGCGCAAGCCCATAATGCCCACACAGCCCAGCGGCTGGTTCGGCCGCTGGACGCGCCAGGACCTCGATGCCGCCCATGCAGCCGGCGCCGCCGAGGGCTACCGGAAGGCGACCGGCGAGTTCACCGATGGACTTGGCGAGCTCATTCTCGTCCCACTGCTGGAAAAGCCCGGGGAGCCGCGAGACGAGTGACAGCCGTATGGGCGGGGCACCCGAAGAACTCCGGCCGCAGCCCGAGGGGACGGACAGACGGACGACGATGGCCGGCAACACTTGAACGACGGTTGCCTGCACCGGTCACCGACCGCCGACCGCAGTACCTGCCGCCAAGTAGCCAGCAGTGGCGATCCGGCGAGCTCGCCCGGATCCGGGCGGTTACGTGACGAGCACGGTACCGAGCTTGCCCGCAGCGGCGGAGCGGTCGGCGCTGATCTGCTGTGGGCCGAGGAGGCCCACGCCTCCGGGCTGGTGACCCGCCTGTACCTGCCTTTTCCCGACCAGGACACCCGGTGACCGCAGCAGTGGCGGGACCTGCGAAAACCATCCTGGTGACCCGCTGCAAGTTCCCCGGCGCCTGACCCGCGCCAACTCGGCCCGGCCCCCGCTCCCCGCGGGGACCGGGCCTTTTTCCTTTTGCCCCGTGGCACCCGGGCGGACCGACCAACCGCTCGACTGCCGCGCATTCCGAGTGAAGGAGACAGATCCGCTATGTCCGACACGTTGACGATTCGGCACGACTACGAGGGCGGCACGACGATCGAAGGTACCGCGAAGAACAGCCCCGCTCACCACGCGATCAAGGCCACCCGCTCCTGGGTCTGGTCGCGCTACGCCGGCGCGTGGCTGCTGCGCTCGTCTCGCCACCGCCGCCCCAAGTACGCCGACATTGACCTCATCGAGCAGGTCCTGACTGACCTGGGTTACACCGTCACCCGCGACATCGACGAGACGATGCCGACCGTCGCCGAGCAGGAAGCCGACCGCGCCGAGCGGATGGACGACCGTTCCAACCGGCTCGCCGAACGCTCCGAAAAGCAGGCCGGTGCCGCTGCGGCGACGCGTGAGAAGGCCGACGCGGTGTTCCGGAACATCCCGTTCGGCCAGCCCATGTTGGTCGGCCACCACAGCTACAACGCCGACCGCAACCGGCGGGAGCAGGCGGCCAACAACCTCACCAAGTCCATGAAGCAGGGCGAGTACGCCGACGAGCTCGCACGCCGGTCGGACACCGCCGCAGCGCACATGGGCGCGCGGCACAACCCTGTGACCGTCGGCAACCGGATCGAAAAGCTCGAGGCCGACCGTCGCGCGGTGCAGCGCCAACTCGACGGCGAAGGCGCCATCGAGTCCTACACCGACGAGCACGGCAACCCCCGCGAACGGCGGGTCAACCGCCCACCGGAGGGCGAGGCCCGCGAGCGGTTGACCACGAAAGCAACCGACCTGGACGACACGCTCGCCTACTGGCGGCGCATCTACGCCGAGCTCCAGGCCGAAGGCAAGGCGTCGACGGCCGGACCGGACACCGTCGCCAAGGGCGACTGGGTGCTCATCCGCGGCGACTGGTACCGGGCGCGCCGGGTCAACAAGAAGACGGTCAGCGTCCCGAGCCACCTGGTGAACGCACCCGAGCAGGGCCGCCGCGAGTCGACCAACACCGCACCGTGGCACGAGGTCCGCGAGCACCGCACCACCGAACAGATGCCCGCCGCGTTCGTCGAGGCCTACGAGACGCCCGGCGCCAACCGGTTTCGGATCTCTTCCACCCAGTTCGTGGAAGCAGTCGCCCGCAAGAGCACGCCCGGCGAGCGCGACAGCGCAGGTTAACGCCGACGAGGCGAAGTCGAGGACGCGCGGCACGCCCCGCGCGGGCGGTGGGGCGTGCGCACTCTGCCCCGGCAGCGGCCCGGGGTCAAGCCGCGAAAAGCGTGCGGCTGGACCCCGACCCGCTGCCGGGGCCCTGGCGAGTGCGCCCCACCGGCCACGGCGGGGCGCACCACAGCGGGGTGTGAGGAGGCGGGACCGACCACTCGCCCTTCACGCCGGCCATTCCGAGTGAAGGAGCCGCGCGATGACGCCTGAAGAGGAGAAGCAGTACATCGCCACGATCACCAGCCGGGAGCACACGCGCATCGCCGACGAAGACCACCGGCGGCGCGAGGCACGACGCCCTGAGCTGGAGCGGCGCGGGCTGATCCCCAACGGGCTCAAGACCCCTAACGAGAAGAAGAAGTAGGGCACAAGCGGCGCGAGCGGATCACTCCGCTCGCGCCGCTTTTTGCCTCCCACCACCACACGTTTTCCGAATTCCCGCAGGGCACAGCCATGCCCGGAAACGGAGCCACGATGAGCACCACCGGCACCGACCAGACCACTCCCGCGACCGCGCCCGCCGTCACGGAGCAGTACACCGCCGAGCCGGACGCCTACCCGTACGTCCTGCGCGGAGTCGATCCCCGCGAGCTACGCGCCGACGGCAACAGCCGGAACATCGGTGACATCCGCAAGCGTCGTCCCGAACTCGTCGCCTCGGTCGCCGAGCACGGGGTGAATCCGATGATCTCGATCATCAACGTCGCCCCGGACTTCGCCACCGGAGTCCTCGACGTGCTGGTCGGCTTCAACCGCCACGCCGCCGCCGTCGAGGTCAAGGGGGTTGAGAACCCCGATCTCACCATCGACGTCCTGGTCCACGCGCCGGGCACGACCCGCCAGGACATCCTCGTAGCCCAGGGCATCGAGAACATCCACCGTGAGGGCTACACCCAGACCGAGGAAGCGGCACTCTACGAGCAGCTGGCCCTGACCGGGCTGGGAGACGACGCGATCGCCCAGACCCTCACGCGCCCGGTCGAGCGAGTCCGCGCCGGTCGCAAGGTTGCGGCCACATCCCGCACCCGTGCGGCGGGAGCCACGGTGCCCAACGCCGACCTACTGGTCCTGGCCCAGCTCTCGGAGTTCGCCGACGACGAGGACGAGCACCAGGAGCTCGTGGACGTACTAAACCGGCGCCCCCATGACTTCGAATGGAAGTTGGGCCAGCTGCGGCGCCGTCGCGACCAGCGCGCCAAGCAGGCCGAGGAGGAGCAGCGCCTGGTCGAGCAGGGCTACACCCTCTTCGACAACGCCTACGACCTGCCCGAGGGCACCGCGCGGTTGGCCGAGTTGTGCACCGGCGACGACGAGACTCCGCTGGATCCCGCCGAGCACCGCGACTGCCCCGGGCGCGCCGCGGTCGTCGACGTCGACCCCGAGCTCACGGTGCGGGTCACAGAGCTGTGCAACGGCTACGCGGGACACGGCCACCGCACCATCGACTCGGTGCGAGTCGCGGCTGAGGAGGACCATCTGCGTGCCAAAGGCGTGCCGGTCGTCGACCCGGAGACCGAGGGCCTGGTCCAGCTGCGGGAGCTGTTCGCCGACGAGACGGCCGAGCGGCCCCTCACCGTCGACGAACACGCCAGCTGCCCCGGGCATGCCGCCTACACCGATATCCGCTGGTCCAGCGTGGACGTCACCTACGTCTGCACCGACTACGCCGCGCACGGCCACATCCTGCGCACCTCCCCGAGCACGCAGCGCGAACCCGACCCGGCCATCAAGGCCGCCGAGCGCAAGCGCGCGGCCGCGAACAACAAGCTGTGGCGCGAGGCCAAGACCGACCGCCGGGAATGGCTCGCCAAGTACTTCTCCGGGTGGCGCAAGCGCAAGACCGCGGACCTACCCGCCCGCGTGCACCACTGGCTCGCCCTGGCGCCGGTGCTGGCCAGCGACTACCTCGAAGAAGCCGCACCGGCCAACCGCTACGCCTGCACGCTGCTCAAACTCGGTGAGCCCGAGGGCTACCGGCGCGAGAACAACCCGCTCGTCGTGCATCTCCGCAAGCGAGCCACCACCGAGCCCCAGGCCGTACTCATTCGCCTCGCCCAGGTCATCGGCGCCTGCGAGCAGCACTGGGACCGCGCCTACACCGAATCCGCCGACGCCAGTTGGCGTCAGCCGACCGACAGCGCTCGCTACTACTTCGAGCTGCTGGATGCGCTCGGCTACCCGCTGTCCCACGTCGAGCAGCTGGTGAACAACCCCGAGCTCGACAACGAGCACTGGGCGCACCTCGCCGCTGACGACCAGGACGACGACGGCGACGGCGACGACAGTGACGACGGTGACGACGACGGCGGCGACCCGCAGATGGCGTGACGAGCGCCGCACGTCCCAGGCGGCGCGGGCGGGGACCGACCAACCCGCCCGTGCCGCCTTCGTCGATTCCGAGGGGAAGGACCTGACCGTGTCCAAACTGACCAAGAGGGACGCCCAGCTGCACCGACAGGCGTGCGAGCTGGTCGACAGCGACCGCCCCCTGACCGAGGACGAGAAGAACATCGTGCTCGATCACTGGCACGAAGCTTCCACCGCCGCCAACAGCCTGGAAGGGGCGTTTTTCACCCCGCGCGGCCTGGCCCGCGACATGTCCGTCGAGCTGGTCGGCATGAACGCCACCCGCATCCTCGACGTCGGAGCCGGAACCGGGCGACTGGCGTTCGAGTGCCGTCGGCTGTTCGCTCATCGCTGGAACGGTGAGCCCCGCCGCGAGCTGGTGTGTGTGGAGCGCAACCCGGACTACGTGCGGGTCGGCCGCAAGGTGTTGCCGGAGGCCACCTGGATCTGCGCCGACCTGCTGGACCTGCCGACCATGCAGCTCGGCACCTTCGACGCCGCGATCGGCAACCCGCCGTTCGGCACCGTTGCCCGTACCGGCAACGCGCCCGGCTACCGAGGCCGCCGGTTCGAATACCACGCCATCGCGACCGCCGCGCTGGTCGCCCGCTACGGGGTGTTCCTGATCCCGCAGACCTCGGCGCCCTTCCGCAGCAGCGGCCAAGCGGGTCTGACCTGGGCCGCCGACGACGAGTACGCGCGTTTTCACGCCGCCACCGGACTCGAGCTCCAGCCCGGCTGCGGCTGGGACACCTCCTACTACGCCGACGACTGGCGAGGCGTCAGCCCCCACGTCGAGATCGTCACGAGCGACCTCAGCGACCTCGTTGCGACCGCCGACCAGCTCTCGCTGGTCTGAACTCCCCGCTGAAACCCCAGGTCGTCCTGGAGGCGAGACCGACCAACTCGCCCCAGAGCCGGAAATTCCGAGTGAAAGGGACAGACATGAGAACCGTAGAGATGGTCATCGGCTACGGCGCCGACGGACGCCCGCACAACATCGTCCTCGTTGACGGGCACGAAACCGAGGTCACCGTTTACGAGCTCGACCCGAGCTCGAAGCTGCTCCAACGAGGACGGGCGGGCAACTGGATTCTCCAGCAGGAGAAGGGCGCATCGCAGGCCTCACCCCAGGCCGCTTCCCGGATCCGCAGCTGGGCGTACCAGACGGTCCACGACGGCCACATCACGCCCGACTCCGAGAACGACGACGTCCCCGATCCAGACACCGTGATCCAGGCCGGAGACGCCACGGTGCGCCGATTCCGCGGCCCGGACGGCACGACCGTCGTCGACATCAACACCGGTCCGGTCGAGAACGACCTCACCGACCGAGTCGTCGACGAGCACGGCGACGTGCACGGCGGCCTGACGTTCTGAGCCAGCTGCTGGATTCCCTCACCCGCCCGGTGACCAGGGACCGACCAACCCTGCCCACCTGGCGGCTCACCCCGCATTCCGAGCGGAGACCGCAATGAACAGCTACAACAGCGAACCGCCCCCGTCGACTCCCGCGCTCTGGATCAACCCCGACACCCCCGAAGGCGCCGTGATCCTCGCGTTGTTCCGACGGCTCAAGGGCGTCGAAAAGTCCGATGGGTCCTGGCCCGGCTCTGACGTAGCCGACGAGCTCACCGATTGGCTGGCCCGCATCGGCCTGCATCCCGATGACGACCCCGACCAGGCGGTGCGACACCTGCGCACCCGTCCCCGTACCTGGACGGTGTTCGGCCTGCGCGACAACGACGCCGACGGCGAGACCCTCATCGCCGCGGTCGTCGCAGGCGAGATCACCTGCCGCGACACCGCCCCCGGCGAGGAGGGCGGTTATCAGCGCGTGGCGCTCTCCGTGGTCGCCACTGGCCCGGATGAGGCCGAACGCAGGGCGTTCCAGCTGTTCGAGGTTGTCCGGCCCGACTAACCACCGAGCGCGAAGCCGCACCGAGCGTGGTGCGGCTTCGCGCTCGGTCCCACACCAACGACACCGAATTGGAGTTCAACATGAGTAGTTCTGCGACCAATCAGTTCGGCCCTGGTGAGCATCCCGTGGTCGTCAGCGTCACCCTCGATGGCAACCCCGGCGAGCAACCCGTGACCGTCTGCGCAACCGTCCCGAATCTCCAGCGTCGGGAGGAAACCAGCTTCCTTGGGCGAGTGGTCGGTCTTGAAGCCCAACTGGACGTGCTGTTCCCCGGCGACAACCGGCCGCACACCTACTACCTGTCTCGGCTTGTTGGCGAGCCCTGCTGGGTGCAGGACGCGCATTTCGGCCCCAACAACTTCCCATACTTCAGCAACGGGTTCGGCGCCCGTTATCTGAAGCTGACCGGCGTCGCCCCAGGCCTGGAACGCCTCCTCGACCAGGCGGCGCGGGGACGCGGGTTGGTCGACGAAGATCGGCCCAGAGGTGCCCCTAGTGCTGCCGAATCATCAGGTGTCCGAGGGCACCAACGACGACTGAGCCGCCCCGCTCGGTGGGGCGTGCGCACTCTGCCCCGGCGCCGGCCGGGGTCAAGCCAAAAAGCGGCTTGACCCCTTTCCCGGCGCCGGGGCCTGGACGAGTGCGCCCCACCGAGCCGGGCAGTGCAGCAGTTCCGAGTGACCAGGAGAAAGACGATGACCGTGGAGATCACCCCGCCGCCCAATTACCACGAGACTCGACTGCGCGGGTTGTGGGCGCTGTCCGGGTGCGCCGATTGCGGCGGCGCTGGCGAATTCCTCGCCACCGATGACGACGACCCAACCCTGCGCTACCCGCAGCCCTGTGACTGCCTGTGGTGCCCGGAAGCCGAGCTCGAAGGCAGGTTTGAGGAAGAGAACGACCCTGCCCAACAGGTCGAGCTCAGGGAGGAACTGGGCCGCCGCGACGCCGAGCAGGCCCGGCTGCACATCGCCGAGGAGATCGGTCCTCGCCAAGTCGGCGACCGCTACTGGTCCGGCTACTCGCGCAAGACCTACACGGTTGAGGACATCTCCATTTCCGACCCTGATGACTTCGCGGGACCACGCTGGTCGATCACGGTGCGCTGGGACAACGGTCGTGTGGCTACGCACTACACGCCGTGGAACCCCGAACGGGATGAGGTGCTTTCCCCGCCCCCACAGCCTTCGGTACCAGCACCGCCTCGGCCGCATGGCGAAGGCTGCCTGCGCTGCCGCTCCCGATTCGCGCTGATTCGCGCGGCCCATCGGGTCGGCCTGCTCTAACCAGTCCGTTACTGAAAGGCACCGACTTGTACCCGAGCACGCTCACTAACCAGCAGATCCAGGGCTACCGAGCACTGCGCCGCGACGGCGTAGGCGCGGCTACGGCCTACCGGCTGGCCGTCACCGAACCGGACATCCCGTCCTACCGCATCGGGCCGGGCGACCAGATCACGTTCGTCCTCGACGACCGGCCCGACCTCGCGGAATTCATCATTACCGCGACATCCGTGCCCGACCCCGCCCCTGACACCTCCTGGCTCGGTACATTCCGCCGTCTCGGGCCACGCGGCTGGCGGCCGCCGGAGGCGATCGAGCTCACCGACTCCCTGGGCTCCTACTTCGTGCCCGCCTACTCCCTCGCACTGCGTCGCGCGGACCTCTCGGCCCGCGGCTACGCGCGGGGACCCGCCCACATGCTGGCCGAACGCGGCGTCCGCGACGACGCTCGTCTAGCCCTTGAGCTCGACTGCCGCATCGTCACTGTCGAGGTCAGGAAGGCCGGAGTGCTCCTGGGTACCGCGTCGCTCGGCACGGACTTCAAGCCGGGCGAATGCCGTGATCATGCGCTAGCTGCCGCAGTCGCACATCACGGCCTGATCGACGAAGCCGTCTCCGATGCGCGGGCCAGGCTCCCCGTACTGCTGGCCGCGCTAGCCGCCTGAACCAGCGAGTTGCTGGACGCCTGAAACGCTGTGGCCCACCCGGCGAGCGCCGGGTGGGCCACGAGCAGACCGGCGCATCACCCCATACAGGGGTCCGCAGCCGAAGCCGCGGCCGACCAAAGAATCCACCGATCTTTCCGAGTGAAGAAGGACCGGCAAGCCGACTATCACTTCACGCCGCCAGTGTAGCGCAGCTCCCAGAAGAGGTAACTCCGTCACCCGGCCCCGCACCGCCGGGAACTCGGCACTGCCAGGAAAAACCGGCCTCGGACTGCCGTGGACGCGCGCTCCCCGCACCGACTCCCGGAGAACACACATGACCACTCCCTCGACCGACGTGCCCTCGCATTACGACCCCATTCAGGTCTTCGCCGAGATCTTTGACTTCGGTCTGCTCGCCAACCACGTGGGGCCTGCACTGACTTGCTCCGAGGTCAACGTCCTCGCCGGGGCCCTGGAGTCCATCGGCCGCCAGGACGGCGCACGCTACTGGCTCGTCGCACACCAGCAGGACTGCGACGAATCACACCTGCACTGAATCGTGCTGGCAAGTTCTCACTCTTCTTATGCCGCAACGATTTCTACCGATAAGGAGTGTCCAATGTCGACGATGTTCGAGGCGATCTTCGCGGTTTTCCTCATCGGCGTCACCTTCATCGTGCTCAATCACCTGCCGCCATTCCTGGACGCCCTCATCGAGCGCGTCCGGCCGCATGAAGTCGCTGTCGCTCAACCGGAGGACGACGACGAGAACGACCACGCGGACGACGAGAAGAAGTGATCGGTGCACGCGGCGGGAACAGCATCCTGCCGCGTGGCCAGGACGTCCTAGGCCGCCTGGCCACCACCACGACTTGATCAGGAGGAACGCCATGACGATCTTGTTCACGTCGCCGTCTGATTCGCCACGCATGTTCGGCCTGCACGACTACCGCCGCAGCTACGTGCTCCCCACCGAAGTCGAGAGCAACATCCCGAGAACAGGCAGCGATGGCGAGTTCGGCTCGTGGAACTACGCCCGCGGCGTGCTGGTCGAAGTCAGCAGCCGACTGCGCGCGGTCCCGCTGTCGCTGCACTACATCGAGCTAGAGACCCCGAAGCGGCTGCCGATGGGCATCGAGGTCACCGCCGTCGTCGAAGACCACACCCGGCGGCGGGTCACCGTGGTCTCGCGCTGCGAGAACGCCCCGTACGGCCCGCGCGGCGACTTCTGGCAGCTCACCGTCGACGGCGCCGTGCCTGACGGCGGTCGCCACAGCTATCCGCCGTCGCTGCCGTGGCTGGCCTTCCTGGTTCACCGCGCACTGCTCACGACGAGCTGATCGACAGCGTGCGCAGTGGGTTTGGTGCGACGGATTCCGGGTGGTCCGGCCTTACGCTCCTATCCAGGAAGGACAGAACCATGAGCAGTCCAGCCACGATGCGTCCCTGCCCCTCCAGCCCGCCGCGGCTGATGCGAGCCGCGCTGGAGGCGGTCGAAGCCGGTCATGCGGTGTTTCCGCTACAACCGCTCAGTAAGAAGCCCGTGCCGAAGGACTGGGAAGCGACCGCTTCCCGCGATCCCGATCAGATCCGGGCCTGGTGGGAAGCGATGCCGTACAACGTCGGCATCGCCTGCGGCCCCTCGGGCCTGCTCGTCATTGATCTTGACGACGCCAAGGGCCAGCGGGCTCCGGACCGGTGGTCCGGCGCCCACCACGGGCGCGATGTGCTCGCCCAACGAGCCGCCGAGGACGGCGAGCTCTACCCCGGCGACACCTACACCGTGAGGACCCCGTCCGGCCAGCATCTGTACTTCCGGGCCCCGGTCGAACCGGAGCTGCGATCCCGGGTCGGCTGCTGGTGGCGGGTCGACACCAGAGGCGCCGGCGGGTACGTCGTCGCCGCCGGTTCGATCACCCGCCCCGGCCGCTACCGAGCGGTGAACCAGGCCGCGATCGCTCCCCTGCCGGAATGGCTGGTCACTGCCCTGACTCCACCACCTCCGCCGGATCCGGTCGACCTGGAGCTGCCTGCCGGGCAGGCCAGCGCTTACGTCGCCGCCGCGGTCGACGGCGAGACGTTGGCGGTCGCCACCGCGTCCACCGGCCAGCGGCACAACACCCTGCTCCGGGCTGCCGCGAGGCTCGGCGGGTTGGTCGGAGGCGGCGTGCTCGACCAGCACACCGCAGAGACCGCCCTGTACGGCGCAGCCCGAGGCCACATCGGACAGGACGGGTTCACCGAGCGCGAGGTGACCCGGACGATCCAGGACGGCCTGGCCTGGGGTCAGGCGCGGCCGCGCTACATCTCTGCCGAGCACACCAGCTAGCCCTCCCCCGAACTCGGCGATTCCGGGCACCCAAGCAAGCGCCGGGAGTAGGTCGGGGTAGCGGGCGGCCGGGTGCCGTGCCGGGGATGTCGATCTACGCGGATCAGATCAGGACGAGGCCGCTGGAACAAGGGCGCCTCCGGCGTCGGCTTCGCCGATGCGCTGACGCGCCCCCTTGCACCACCAGCCACGCCCTGATCCGGGAGTCGCAGATCGACAGCCCCTCGGGCACGGACCCGGTCACCAGCCGGGTTGGTGCAGGTGGCGAGCGGGCTGTCGGGATTCCGAAATTCACGACTTCGCAGGAGGTACATCATGGCTGGCGAGATTGAGATGACCATTGTTGGCAACCTGACCGCGGACCCCGAGCTGCGGTTCACCCCGTCCGGCGCCGCCGTCGCCAACTTCACCGTGGCCAACAACCCGCGGTACTTCGACCGGCAGACCGGCGAGTGGAAGGACGGCGACGCGACCTTCCTGCGCTGCAACATCTGGCGGCAGATGGCCGAGAACGTCTCCGAGTCGCTCAAGCGCGGGATGCGCGTCATCGTCCAGGGCCGCCTACGGCAGCGCTCGTTCGAGACCAAGGAAGGCGAGAAGCGCACCGTCATGGAGCTCGAGGTCGACACGATCGGCCCCGACCTCCGCTACGCGACCGCGTCGGTCAACAAGGTGAGCCGGTCGCAGAACCAGGCGGCCGACAACAGCCCCTGGGACGCGGCACCGGCCCCGGCCGGTACCGCCGTCGGCGCCGGTGCGCCGCCCTTCTGATCCCCAGCACCCGCGCTAACGGGGCACGGCACTTCGGTGCCGTGCCCCGTTTTTCATGCCCGTGACCTGCTGAAAGGCGCGCTCATGCAGCACATCGACCTGCACCTCATCCGCACGGCCCGCTACTGGCGGGAACTGCGCCTGCTCTGCTGGCTCGCCCTCGCCTACCCGCCCCGCCGCCTGCGGCGACTCACCGCCCGCGGACACGGCGACGACAGCACCGATCTCTGTCGAGACCCCACGACAGAAACCGACGCATCAGTCTGATTCGACAGAAACCGACGCACCGGTCCGGTTTCGGACTGGACGAAGCCAACTGGCCGAGCCGGGCGCGCGCCGCATCACCACCGGCGCCTGCCGCCCGCTCACCCGGCCGGGCACCGACTTCCCCGGTGCCCGGCCGGACTCTTCGAGGAGACGATCCGTGAACACATCCACGCAGCCCGATACCTTCGACCACGAGCTCACCTTCGGCCCGGCCTACTCCTACGAGCTTTTCTTCGACACCAGCCATCCGCGCTACGTGCGGCTGCCGTCGACGCCGCCGGTCTCGGCCCGCTTGGGCATCGGGGATCGCTGCGGCTGCGAGTCCTGCCGCAGCGAAGCCTTTTACGCGGTTTCCCCGTTGTGCCGGTTCTGGCGGGCAGGATGCGACGCCTGCGAGGGAAGGCGCAGCTGCCGCATGCGCGTCGCGCCCGGCGGCCCCTGGCGCGAGGAGGTATGCAGGCTCTGCGAGCACTCTTGGCGCGAGGAGGTTGCCTGGTTTCGTTTTGCCCTGCTCGACCGCGGCCTGGCCGCCCGTACCCTGCGCGACGAGGCCGCTCGTCGCCTCGCGATCACCGGCGAGGAGCCCTGGCCGGTGGAGATTCCCGCACATTGGCGCGACGCCGACGCGCTGACGCTGTTCCGCTACGCCGTCGCCAACGAGGACCACGCCCAGGTGCAGCAGGCCAGCCTCGACCGTGACGACACGACCGAACTGGCTGTCGCCGGCGGCGTGGAGGCCCTGGCCCGCAACATTCAGGGTTTCCGCGACCTGGCCGCGGCGTACCGCGCCCACGGCCGACACCAGCTCACCGCCGGTGACCCGACCGAGCCCGGCCGCGAGACCGGAAGCAGCCGCGGTGGGACCTAGAGCCGCCGCGCCCGCCGGGTTTCCCCGCCCGACGGACACCGCTTCCAGGCATTACGTCCATCGCGTAGGCCGATCATGTCGCCGTCGTGCTCTATCCTCGATCGACATGAGGTTTCGTGCCGTCGTGGTGTTCGCCCGGCTCTGCGGTGCGGCCGGCCTGGGTGTGTTCCTGGGGTCCGCCGTCGCGGGTCTGATCAGCATCGTCACCGGCACCGCGTTCGCGCGTGGTGCCGCCTGGGTGACCGGCGTGCCCGTGCTCGCGGTGCTGGGAGCTCTGGCCGGGCTCGCCATCGCCTGGATCACCCGCCGGTGGTTCGTCCCGCAGGCCTCGCACCGGCGGTTGCTGTTCACCGCAGCCGGGGTGGCGGCCCTGCCCTTGGCCGTCGGGGTCGCACAGGGCGAGCCCAGCATCCCTGTTGCGTTCACGCTCATCGCCGCCGCGGTGATGCTCACTGTGACGTTGTGGGTGCGCGGGTATCGCCGTGAAACCGCCCAGGTCCGGGCGATGATGTACGGCTACGGCCGCCCCGCCGGCAGGTGACGAACGCCGCCGGGCCGGAGACGCTGCCACTGTTCGAGGAGCCGGTCGAGCCTGGCCCGCTCCCCGAACAGGTAGTCCCGCCCGCCCACCCGGACCGGCGCCATAAGCGATGACGGCTACGACACGTACTCAATCACGCGCGGCGGCCGGGAACGCACGGTCAAAGCTGTCGTTGTTCCCCTGACACCGCGCCGGTGGTCTCCTCACCCGCCGCTGCCCCCGTCAGCCTCTGCTCGGCAGGTTCCGTCGGGACCATGTCCGGGGCCGCCTGCGCCGGACCACTGCTCGCCTCGGCGTCCGCGCGGCCTGCCGCGATCAACCGTCGTGCTTCCTTATCGCTGCGCAGCTCCAACAGCTCGGCCACCTGCTCGACCGTTCGGCCCGCCTCGTGGATCGCCAACGCCGCCTGAGCCTGCCGGGTGTGCTCACCGGTGACCCGCTCCTGCGATTCGGCACGCAGCGCATCGATCTTGCGCTGGAGGGCGGCCACCTTCTCCTCGCAGGCGGCGTCCTCAGTGGCGATGGCCTCTCCGGCCTCGATGTACTCGCGCAGCGCGTCCTCGACGCGCTGCTCCCGTTGCTTCTGCTCGGCGAGCTGATCGGCGTTGCGCTGCCGGGCGCGCTCCAGGCGCTGACTCATCCTGCTCGACCGGCGCGGCCGCCGGCTGCGGGTGGACGTCGACTCGGCCATGTCCGCTTCCTCCCCTGACGGTTGTGCCCTACGAGCTCGACGCTAAGACCGTCCGAAGCCGAAGCGTCCCGACGCGCCGGGGACCGGCGGCTTCGCGATGGGAAGGGAAGGTAGGCAGATGAAGAGGGCGCGCCCGGCCGAAGCCGGGCGCGCCCTCCGTGCCGTGCGCGGAAGCCCCGAAGGGCTTACCACCGCGAGGTGGCTCGGCCAAGACCGCGCCGACACACTCGCCTGGCGTGCGCAGGGCCCGCTGAGGCCCGTGTCGCCAAGCACCGATCAGTGTAGCCGCCACCCGTGACGCACGGTGCCAACAAGCGGCAGGCCGACCGTGCCCGGAGCCTTGCTCGGCCAGGCGCCTGCCCGTACCCGGTGCCCGGCCGCCCACGGTCACCCGAACCTGCCACAGTGCCGGCGGGCGGCGCAGGGATTGTTCTCCGCTGCGCTCCGAACAATGAAGACATTTCCTTTCTTCCCCCGGCCCTTCGCGGCCGGATTGTCTCGACGTGTGGGACTGCCGCGTCAAGGCCACCCCACAAATTCCCGAAATTCTTCTCCGCAAGCTCCGAACAATTTCGGGAATTTGCGAGGCCCCGACCTTGACCCGACAGCCCCACACGGGAGTGATTGGCCTATGTCGAAGGGACGGGGAAAGAAAGGAAATGTGCAAACTAATGAACGGGGTCAATTTTCCGAGGGCAACTCGCCTTCGTGTCGCCCAACCGCGCAGGTCAGAGGGCGGTTCACTTGATCCGGCGAATTGCGGAAAAAGGCAATCAAAAGCCCTGTTGAGCTTGCCGCGAGTTGGCAATTCGGGATAGAATAAGAGTCGTAAGCCGCCGGGAAGGCCAAGCCTGGCGATTGCGCAAAAACCGCTGATTTGAGGTTTCCCCATGTCGCATTCTGTGACGATTTCGGACTCGGTTCTTTCTGTCGCCGCATTGCTGCGCACCGGCGACCTTCGCACCGCCCGCGCACAGTGGCGCGAGACGCTGACCAGCGCGAACGCCCGCGAAATCGGCGTGCTGGCCGAGTGCGGCCAGATCCTGGCCGCGCACCCGCGTACCGCAGTAACGCGGCTCCGCAAGTACTGGCAGCGCGCCGACGAGTACGACCGCGCCGTCATCGCAGCGTGCGCCCCGCGCCCCGGAGAACAGCGCGAGCGGCCCGAGCCGCAGGCCGACCGCGCCCCGCGCTGGGACCGCCGCGCGATCGAGAACGCCCGCCGCCGCGCCGATGGCGAGGTTCGCACCGAGAGCCGGCCCGAACTCCGCCGCGCCCAGCGCAAGGCCCGCACCGACGCCCGCGCGGTCACCGAGTACGCCACCACCCGCGCCGGAATCGACGACGCCCCGCAGCGCGCCGAGCAGCCCGACGGCTACGCCGTCGACTACGAGCGCATGGCCATCAACCCGGTGGCGCGCGACCGCGAGCGGCCCGACCCCCGCACCACCGCCGTTCGCGACGGCGGCCGCCCGTGCGTGGCCCTGGGCTGCAACATCGAGCCCAGCCGCGCCGACCGCGCCCACCGCGACGGGTTGTGCCAGGAGTGCCGCGAGCTGGGCCGCCCCGGTATCAACCTGCCGGAGGACGCGACCCGCCCTCAGGCGATCGAGGCCCTGTGCTCCTACATCCACCAGCACTACCCCCGCGCGCTGGACCACCTCCGCACCGAGTGGGCCCGCTACAGCGACCAGGCCGACCGCGACACCGTCGCCGCATGGGTCGCCGCGAACGCCACCGAGCAGCCCGCCGCCGAGCCCGCGCCAGAGCTGGCCTCGTGTGCGACCTGCGGCACCGAGCGCGTCCCGCGTGACGTGCGCTGGCAGGACGTCGACGACGGGCAGTGCGCCAATTGCCGCCGCCTGGACGAGCTCTGGCCCGGCCAGATGGCCGCAGCCGCCACTGTGGAGGCCCAGCCCGCGCCAGAGCTGATCGCCGCCTAACCACGTTCCCGCGTTCCACCCCGGGACCCCCGGCCCAGATGGGCCGGGGGTCCTTTTCGTGCGCCCACCAGCCCCGGCCGCCGTGCCCGTCGGTCGGGCCGCTTTCCCGTGCCCGCTCTTGCGTCTTGCGCGCCGGTCCGCCCTGGTCCGTTTCGGCCGGCATCTCGCCCTTGTGTCCGCGCCGGCACTCCCCTGATCTGTGGCCTCACCTCGCACACAGCACCTCTTGCATTCTCAATGCTCGCCGGATCTGTATCGATTGAGTCTGCGACGGGCGGCCGCCCCGGCCTGCTTAGCGTGAGTGCATCGACCGTGGCAGGAACCGCTGATGAAGGGGGCGCCGTGATCGGTGTTCGCAAAATCAGCCCCGGCGGTCATGAGTACCTGACCGGGTCGGTGGCCTGTGGCGATCGGGAGCTTGAACCCGGCGAGGCGCTGTCGGACTACTACACCGCGCACGGCTACCCGCCCGGACAGTGGTTCGGGCGCGGCGCGGCCGCACTGGGGATGGACGGCGAGGTCACCGCGGCGCAGATGAACGCCCTCTACGGAGAGGGCAGGCACCCGGACGCCGACCGCATCGAAGCGGCCAAGATCGCAGCGGGCGCCTCGCCGGAAGAGGCACTGGCCGCAACGAAACTCGGTTACCGGTTCCGCCAGCACGGCGGTGCCGACGAGCTGCGCAGCAAGGTCGTCGATGCCTACAAGGCGTACAACCTCGACAACGACCGTCCGATCGGTGCGCCGATCGATGAGGCCACCCGGGCGGCGATCCGCCGGGATGTGCAAGCCCAGGCCTACGCCGAGAACCACGGCGGCACACAGCCCAGCAATGCCGAGTTGAAGAAGTGGCTGGCCGAGCAGAAGCGCGAGATGAAGAACGCGACTTCCGGCTACGAGCTCGTTTTCGCCCCGCCGAAGTCGGTCTCGGTGGCATGGGCACTGTCCGATGAGGCCACCCGCGAGCAGATCGTCGGCCTGCACCGCCAGGCCGTGCGCGACACGTTGCAGTACTTCGAAGACAACGTTGCCTTCACCCGCAAAGGCGACGGCGGATACGCCCAGCACGACGTCAAAGGCATCACGGCGGCCCTCTTCGAGCACTGGGACTCCCGCTCTGGGGATCCGCACCTGCACACCCACGTGCCGATCAGCGCCAAGGTGCAGGGTCCCGATGGCCGCTGGACGAGCTTGGACGGGCGCAGTGTGCTGGCCGCGGCGGTGACGACCTCGGAGTACTACAACAGCCGCCTGCGGGACCTCTTCCGTGAGCAGGGTGCCTGCTGGGTCGAGAAGCCCAGCGGTGGGTTCGATCTCAAGCGCCCGGTCTGGGAGCTCGACGGTGTACCCGCCGAGCTGCTGGCGGGCTTCTCCCAACGTGCTTCGGCGGTCGAGCAGGAACGCGCCCGAGCGATCGTGGAATTCAGCCGCTCCCACGGTCGCGAGCCCAGCCCGAAGGAAGTGCTGGAGATCGGGCGCCGGGCGCAGTACGGCACCCGAGAGGCCAAGCAGGCGCCGCGCTCGTTGTCCGAACACCTGCGGCGCTGGCGCTCCCAGGCCGTCGAGATGGTCGACGAGACCGTGCTCGGTGGGCTGCGGGAACGGCTCTTCGGCGGCGCACCCGAGCAGGTTGAGCAGGTTGATGTCACCGCGCTCGCCGCACGCACGCTGGCGACAGTGTCCGACCACTACAGCCACTTCAACGTCTGGAACCTCGAAGCAGAGGCGCATCGTCAGTCCGCGCACCTGCGGGTGCCCGACGGCACCCGCGATCAGGTCATCGGCCAGATCGTCGAGGCGGTCGTTCGGGACGCCGACACCGTGGCGCTGCAGGCCCCGTCCGTGGTCGAGGAGACCTCGGGGCTGCGCCGGGCCAGCGGTGAGAGCGTGTTCGTCGAGCACAACGCCCAGCGCTGGACGACGAACCGCACGCTGCGCGAGGAGTCGGCGCTGGCGGCGTGGGGGCGGCGCCGCGACGGCGTGCGCATCAGCGATGCCGCGGTCCGGCGAGCCGTTGGCCGCGCGAAACTCAACGCTGGTCAGAAGCATGCGGTTGCCGGGTTCGCGACCTCCGGGCACCGAGTACAGCTCCTCTACGCACCGGCGGGGGCGGGCAAGACCACCGCGATGCGGGTCTTCGCCGATGCCTGGCGCGCCGACGCCGGCGAGGTCTACGCCTTCGGCCCGAGCGCCCGCGCGGCCCAGGAACTCGGCACCTCGATCAAGGCCCGCCCGCACACGCTGCACCAGGTCACCAAAGCGATGCAGAAGAGCAGCGCCGAGCGCGCATTCCCGTTCACCCGCGGCGATGTGCTCATCATCGACGAAGCCGCGATGGCCGGCACCCACACGCTGCACGACGTCGTGCGCTACGCCCTGAACCGAGGCGCGGACGTGCGAATGGTCGGCGACGACAAGCAGCTCGCCGCCGTCGAAGCAGGCGGTGCGGTGCGCTGGTTCGCCCACCACAACGGGGCACTGCGGCTGAAAGAGGTCGTGCGCTTCGCCGACCCCGAGCAGGCCGCGGCCTCCCTGAAGCTGCACGCCGCCGACCCTTCGGGCCTCGACTACTACTTCCAGAAGGACTGGGTGCACGAAGGCAGCCGGGAGACGATGCGCGACGCCGCGCACCACGCTTGGCGCACCGACCTCGATGCCGGTCGCCCGAGCCTGCTGATCGTGCCCGCCAACGAAGACGTCGTCGCCCTGAACCGCCAGGCCCGCGAACTGCGGCTGCACCGCGGCGACGTCGACGCCGGCCAAGCGGTGCAGTTGCACGACGGTACCCACGCCAGCAAGGGCGATTTGGTCGTCACCCGCCACAACGACCGGTTGAAAACGCTGTTCAGCGGCAAGGACTTCGTCAAGAACGGCGACACCTGGCAGGTGCGGGGCATTGGCCGCCACGGGGAGCTCAAGCTGCGTCACCAGGACAGCCGCGGCACCGTAACGCTGCCGTCCGACTACGTCGCCGAGCATGTCGAGCTGGCCTATGCGGCGACGGGGAACCGCTCGCAGGGCATGTCGGTCACCGGCGGCTCGTCGCACAGTGTCGTGCCGCAGGGGCTGTCGCGCGAACAGCTCTACACCCAGATGACCCGCGCCGAGCACGACAACCAGGTCTACGTCGAAACCGTCCAGCACACGATCGACAGCCACCAGGAAACCCCGGCCGAGCGCACCGGGCGGGGCGTCCTGGAAGCCGCACTTGAGCGGTCCTCGGCCGAGACCTCGGCGACCGAGGAACTGCGCGCCTCCCTGGACAAGGCCGAGTCGCTGCGCACCCTCATCGGCCACCACGACTACGTCGCACACCTCGGCTCCGAGGAACGCATCAATGCGGTACTGACCGAGCACGTGCCCCACCTGCTGGAGCAGCCTGCTGTCGGGGCGCTGCGCCAGACCGTGCGCAATGCCGAAGACGTCGGCTGGCAGGCCGAGCAGCTGGTGCCCACCGCCCTCGCCCAGGGACGCCTGACCGATGCCGACGATCCGGCGGCGATGCTGCAATGGCGCATCGAGCAGCACCTGCTGCACGAGCAACCGCCACCGCGCACCGCCGCACCCACGATGAGCCAGATCAACCACTGGCGCGTCATCGTCGAAGGCCACGACACCACCGCCGACATCGAAGAACCCACCTGGGAACGAGTGTGGAAGCTGGCGGCCGCGGCCGATGCGGAAGGCCTGGACACCGACGCCGCGGTGGCCACCGCCGCACGGCAACTCGCCAACCGGCCCTCCTCCGACCCATTGGACGCCCACCACTACACCGCCGATGCGGTCACCGCCGCGCTGGCCGAGCAGCGCGAAAACGGCCTCGGCTGGAGGCCCGCACTTCCGTGGATGGCCCACCCCGACCACACCCGCCCCAGCGACGAGCTGCGCGACTACCTCCCGCGCCTCAACGACGCCATCACCCACCGCCACGCCACACTGCGCGCCCAGGCCACCGCCGAGCAACCACGCTGGACCGCCGGATTGGGGCCACGACCCGAAGACCCAGCGCTCGCCGAGCGCTGGGACACCGTGGCCGGTCTGGCAGCGGCCTACCGCGAGACCTACGGCATCCGCACGAACGACCCGGCACACCCGCTGGGTGAACAGCCCGACAGCCAGGGCCTGCGTTCCCGCGCCTGGCACGACCTCATCGACCAATGGGGGCCGCCCACCGCGACCGCCAGCACCGACCAGACCACAGCGACGAGTCACGACGAGCTTGAGCGGCTACGCGAGAGCATCGACTTCGACGATCTGCTGGAGACCTTCACCGACACCCTGCACGAGCGGACCGAAGAATCCCTGTCGGTGCTGGCCGAACGTCACCACACCACCAGCCGTGAACTGCTCAACCGCGTCGCGCACCAGGCCCTGGCCGAACACGCCCCCCACGCACTCGGCCAACCCGCCGAACCCAAGCTGCTCGACACGCTGCGCCGCGCCGAAACACAGGGATGGCAGTCCGACCGGCTCGTCGAGCGCGCCGTCACCACCAGCGGCCGCGAGCACAGCAACGACCCGGCCGCGGTGCTGCGGTGGCGCATCGAATCCCACATCGCCGACCACCAGCCACCCGCCCGCTTCGCCGACCCCAGCACAGAACAGACCGACCGGTGGCACACGATCACCACCGCAGTTCTGCCGAGCGAGGACGTCACCGACGACTGGGGACTGGTGTGGCGGCACGCCGCCGCCGGTGCCGCCGAAGGCCTGGACGCCGACTCGGCGGTCGCCGATGCCGCACGGCAGCTCGCCGAGTGGCCCGCCGACCCGGCGGAAGCCCACCGCTACGCCGCCCAGATCGTCGTCGACCACCTCACCGACCAACGCGACCAAGGCGCCGGCGAACAGCCCGTGCTGCCCTGGCTGAACACCCCCCACCGCTCTGTGCGGGACGCCGAACCCGAACTCGCCGACAACCTGGACCAGATCACCACCGCAGTGGCGACACGGGTCGGCGAGCTCCGCGACCACGTCGCCTACGACCGCCCGGACTGGGCCGCGCGACTCGGACCGCGGCCGCAGGAGGAGACCGCCGCCGAACGCTGGGACGACGTCGCCGGGCTCGCCGCCGCCTACCGCGAGACCTACGGCATCCGCACGAACGACCCGGACGTGCCGCTGGGGCCCGAACCCGGCGGCCAGAACGCCAGAGCCGATGCCTGGCGGACTATCACCGATAAATGGAGGAACACGATGACCAGCCCAAACGGGAACTTCCAGCGCGACGACACCACTGAACGCATCGAGGCTCTGCGTGACGAGGTGCTGGAAAGCCGCGAGGACTACCGCGACGACTACCGCGAGCGCCATGACGACTACCACGACGATGAGACCCGCCGCGAGAGCGAGGGCGACTACGAGCGCTACGGCTACGACGATGACGAAGAGCTGGACCAGGGCAGCGGATTCCACTCCGGCATGGGCTTCTGAACGTGGATCCCTGAAACACAGAGAACCCCGGAAAACCAGTTTCCGGGGTTCCTCGTTGCCGTGGAACGGGTGGACGGCGTTTCGCGCCTGGATCAAACGGGCCGCGTCATCGCATCGCGAGGGGGCGGGCGGTCACTGCTGTGTCGGGTCTTGGACCTCGGGGTCGTAGGAGACGGAGATGACGACCTCTTCGTCGTGCGGGCAGTGACCAACCGCCCGGTGCGGTTTCGTCACCCCCAGGCCGCAGAACGCCGCCCATGCCCGCAGGCTCGCCTGCGGTTCGGGGTCGATATCCGGGACGCGGCCTTCCAGCGCGCGGGACAGCCCCGACGAGATGGTCCAGGTCAGCGGCGGCAAGCCCATTCGATCGGCGTCGGCCAGCATCTCAGCCAGGGCGGTGGTGGTCTGGCGCTGCGCCGTTCGGTCGAGTGCGGCGCGCTCGGTGGCGATGAGGTTCGTCGAGTTGCTCATGCGGTGATCTTCTCGCGCCACGGTCATCGGCGTTGGCCATCCGGCACGTGTCGCTCGGAATAGACGGTGCCTTCGGGGTCGCGGAGCTCGAGGCATACCCGGCAGGTCCAGGTGCTGTGCCCGCCGTTTCGGGCTGCTGGGCAGGTGCACGGGAGCCAGCCGCGCAGCCACTGGCCGGAGTGCTGGACGTGGCCGCGGGCACAGGTCGTCGGTGGCTGATTCGGCATGGCCGCCCGCGTTCCTTCATGACGTTTGGGGCGGGTCGCGCCGCCAGGGTGCAGAGGCCGACCCGCGTGGCCGGAGCACCTTCCCCGTACCCCGACGCACCAATTATGAACACACGTTCGATGTGATCGCCAGTTCTGCGGAGACACCGGGGCTCTGGTGTTCATCACCCAGCTCTACGCCATGCACCGCCGGGCCCTGCCCGCCTGATCACCGGCACCGAACCCCGCCACCCCCTCCTGTCCAGCCCGGGGTTCACCGTCACCCAGCCCCCGGCCCAACGTCGGGGGCTTCCCCATGTCATCAATTTCGGTCAACACTGAAACAACTGCCCCAACGAAAATAGGGCCCCGGTTGGAAACGGCGTTTCCAACCGGGGTCTGCCACGGCAGATCTCCCAGACTCGCTCCGGGCGCAACAGCTCACCCTGCTGCAGTCGATCGCCATACCGGCGATCTCGGGGTTACGGGTACGGGATCGAACGCAGCGGCCTGCACTTGTTCCCGTGGCTGCTAAATCCGACCGCGCCGTAGCCTTCATCGCTGTTCTGGCCACCGACGTTGGGAACCTGGCTGTCCGGTGGCACCGAACGACACTCGGTAGCAGCGGTGCTGGGGTCGTTCTTTAGGTCCCATTCCAGGAGGTAGATGGTGCGGTCAGTGTTGTTGACCACGGACCGCACCCGGTTAGTGGGGTTGTTACTCCCAAACGCTTCGCCTGGCGCCGCGAATGTCCCTGAGTAGTAGTTGAAGTTTTCCCACTCGCGATCGTTTGCCCACATCACGCGGCTCGGAGTGCGCACCGGACTGTACGGGGACTGGTTGTAATCGTGTCGGTCGTAGAGGCAGTAATCCCCGCCAGCGCAGGCGTCGCTTCCTACCTTTGAATGGGTGGAGGGGCCTTCTGTCTCATCGTCATCGTCATCGGCAAGTGCAGGCGGGACGAGTGCGAGAACTCCGGCCAGGGCCGCAGCCACAGTCACGGTTGTGCGAAGCATTCGCGCAGAACTCCTTCCGGTCGTGCTGATGGTGACCACGATCAACACACAGCAAGCCCTGGCGCGCCTGGCTGCCGACCACATCGAGCGATCCACGACCACTCGAACGACGTGGCCGCCGCGCTCGGCCCGGTCACCGCTGGTGCACTGGTCCCGTCCGTCGTTGCTCGTATCGGGAAGGACCCTGCACAAGCGCTCTCACGTTCTACCCGCCCTGGGCTCGTTGGCTGCCGCCGGCGCCCTGCTGCTATCCCTAGCTGCCACAGCCGCCGCCGATGGCACGATCCTCGTCTACTCAATCGGCAAGCCCGCGGAGCAGCAGATCAGCAACCCCAACAATCCCGAATCCGTCCCCGGCGGTGCCTTTCTGCGCAACGACAGCGGCCAGTTCGTCGAGGTCTATCCCATGCCCGGCTGCGTAGGCGCACCGGCACCCGTTGTCCCGCCAGGCGAGGAATTCAACGGTCAGTTCAACTGCTACATCTCCCGAACCTCGGACGGGGACTAACACCACCCCGCCGCCTCGATCGAGGCCGTCCTTGCGTTGGCGAGTCCGTAGTTGGAAACGGCGTTTCCAACTACTCCAATCGCGGCAGATCACCCGGGCTCAGATCGGGGCGCAGAGCTGGCGTAGTGCACGTATTCCGAACGCGTCGTATTCGCCCCGGGAGGGTTCAGCGGCAGCGGAGTGGCGGGGTCGCGTATTCACCTGCCGCGAGTTCCCCGGCTTGTGCAGGCTCTCTGCTCGCGGCGACCCGGCTGGACTGGACCTTCCACCGGGGTGGAAGGTGCACGGTGGGTCTGAGAGTTCGAGAAGCAAGATCTGACCAGTGCGGGGAGCTGCCGTGCGCATCGGAGAACTGGCTCGGAAGGTCGGTGTGAACACCAAGACCCTTCGCTACTACGAGAGCATCGGCCTGTTACCAGCGGCCGAGCGGACCAGCGCCGGATACCGGGTCTATGGTCCGGGCGATGCCGATCGGGTGGGCTTCATCAAAGCCGCCCAACGGCTGGGCATGCGCTTGGACGAGATCGCCGAGGTGCTCGCCCTGCGCGATGCGGACAAGCGTCCGTGCAGCTATGTGCGCGGCGTGCTGCATGAGCATGTCACCGACATCGACAACCGCATCGCCGACTTGCAGCGCCTGCGGCAGCAGCTGCTGGACCTGGATGCGCGCGCCGACCAGCTGGCCTCCGACCCGAGCGCGGCGCCTGCCTCATGTCCGCTGATCGACCACGTTCGTCACCAGGGGCAAGTCCGGACTTGACCTTGCACCCGAGTGGAATCCCTAGCGTTCGATGTGGAGGTGATTGAAGATGGCACAGCGCCATGTCGAGGTATTCACGACCGGCTGCGCGGGCTGTGAGCCTGCGGTCAGTCTGGTGAAGGAAATGGCTGGGCCGGGCTGCGAGGTAGTGGTGCGCGACCTGCGTAGCGACGCTGATGCAGCCGCCAAGGCGAATGAGTACGGGATCACCCGTGTGCCCGCCGTGGTGGTCGATGGCCGCCTGGCGGATTGTTGCCAGGGTGCGCACGGCCCGACTCGCCAGGGCTTGGCCGCAGCTGGCGTCGGCAGCTGCTGATGCAGCGGTGGTCCTGCCCCCAGTGGGCAGGACCACCAGTGCCGCAGTCCGACAACGCGTCTCCCTATCCAGGCTCGCTCGCCTTGGCCAGGGCCCGGCGCAAGTCAGCCTCGCCCGGTATCCCGGATGCAGTGCCGTCGGCGCCCCGGTACAGGCGGCACGACAGGCTCGGTAGTGCCCCGGGTGACGCGAACGGATCGGTGCCGTCGATCAGGATCGTCGGCGACCCGTACATGCCCCGCCGGGCAGCCTCGGCCTCATCGGTCACCTCGACCAGCTCCACCTGGGTGTCCTGGTCGTCCAGTGCGGCAGCGATCCGCTCCAGCGCGGGCCGTGCGTTGGGGCAGTCCGCCACAGTCAGTACCGTGATCCGCATCAGCCCTGATCCTCCCGTCGTTGTCCTGCACCGACGCTAGCGCGGCAGTAGACCTACCCTGCCCTGTCCGGCTGCCCAAACTCGTGGACATCCCTGGGTGCCGGGGGCAATCCGCCTCCGTAACTGAGGTCGAAGTGCTGTCCGTTCTCACGAATAGAGCCGCCCCGGGGTGTTCAGCCCTGGGGGATCCGGGATCGGGTCAGTGGGCGGGCAGCAGGCGGGGCACCACCCGGACGTAGATCACCATGCCGACGACCTCGACCAGGGTCTGGGTGACCACGACGACCGCTGCGATGGCCAGCGTGTCGGGCAGGGCCAGGGCCAGCGGGAGAACGACCAGCGAGTTGCGGGTGGCGCCGGTGAACACGATCGCCCGGCTGGCCGGCACGTCCAGCCGGAACAGGCGGGCCACGGCGAGCCCGGCGAAGGCCATCACGAGTAGGAAGGTCCCGTAGAACGGGACGACACGGGCCACCGTGGCGAGGCCGTCGCCGAGTTTCGGCACCTGGGAGGCCACCACCGTCAGCAGGGTGGCGGCCATCAGCGGCACCATCAGCGTGCCCATCGTATCGGCAGCCCGTTGCCCCGCGGCCCGGCGAGCCGCCCAGGCTTGGGTGAGCCAGGCCAACGTCAGCGGGATGACGATCAGCACGACGAATGCTTCGACGAACGGGCCGACCTCGACGACCTCGGCCAGGTCCGAGCCCAGGAACAGCAACAGGTAACCGGGCAGCAGCACCATCTGGGCGATCAGGAGCAGCGGTGTGGCCGCGAGCAGCCGCTGGCTGCTGCCGCCGGCCAGTCCGCTGAAGACGATCACGTAGTCCACGCAGGGTGTCAGCAAGACCAGTAGCACTCCCAGCCGCACAGCCTGGTGGTCGGGAAGGAAGGCGACCATCGCCGCGACCACCAGTGGCACCACCACGAAGTTCACCATCAGCGCTGCGGCCAGGAACCGGCCCGCCCGCACCGAGCGGCCCAGCTCGGCGGCAGGCACCTGCAGGAACGTCACATACAGCAGGGCCGCGAGCACCGGGTTGATGGCGTGTTCCAGACCCGGCCCCGCCTCGGGGGCGACCCAGCCCACCAGGGCTCCGGCCCCCAGCGCCCCCACGTAGATGGCGACCTGGTGGCGTTTCATGCCTGCGACCAGGCCGGATGCTGACGACAACGATGGTGCTCCTCGCAACGTGTGATGAACCAACCAGAACCGGCGGCACGGCGAATGGTCAGGCGGCCGGGGTGAACAGCTCGGCCAGCAGGAAGGCGCCCTCGGCGGGGGCGCGGACTTTTAAGCGCAGCACGGGGCCGTCCAGATGGAGGCGGAAGTCGAAAAACGGGCAGCACTGCTGCTCGTCGGCGGCCAGCGCGGCGATCTGTCCGGCCCGGTCGGCGGGCACGGTCAGGCGCACGCCGTCGTCGATCTCCTCGTGTTCGGCCCCGCGTAGCAACTGCTGCCACTGTCCGGCCCGTTCCCCGATGTCCTCGCCGGTCAGGGAACACGCCACCGGCACTGTCCGCCATCGCTCGGCATTAGCTTCGGTCTCGGCCGGACGCGCGGACGTCACCGGCACCGGTGACGTGCCGTTGCTAGGAGTGAGGAACGCGCACTGCGGATCGCAGTGACCGCTGCGGTCCGGCAGCGCGTCCAAGTGCCCCAGCGCCCGATACAGGACGGTGGTGAAGGCGACCAGCTCCGCCGTGCGCTGCTCGGCCTCGGCGATCCGGGCGGCCACCCGGGGCCGCAGGTCGGCCTTGACGTCCTTGCAGGCCCCGGGGGTTGAGGAACATCCGTGTCGGATCGTGCGCTAAGGGTTCTCCCGGTTTGTCGCCGCGTTGACCTGCGGTTACGCGGTGCTGGAGTCTTCCAAGGTCGTTTGTTGTCGATCTTGGAAAGGGCTGTTGTGGCAGTCGAGTTCCTGTCGGATGACCAGGCCGCTTCGTACGGGGCGTTCCCCGAGTCGCTGCCTCGGGGTGAACTGGAGCGGTACTTCTTCCTGGATGACGCGGACCGGGAGCTGGTGCGGGGCAAGCGCCGGCCGCACAACCGGCTCGGGTTCGCGATCCAGCTGACCAGCGTCCGCTACCTCGGGCGGTTCATGCCGGATCCGCGGCACGTTCCGGTGGAGGTGGCCGAGTACCTGGCCGAGCAGTTGGAGATCTCCGATCCGTCGTGCCTGAAGGACTATGGCGAGCGGGACGGAACCGCGCGCACTCACGCCGGGGAGATCCGGGACTTCTCCGAGGTCATCAGTGAGCTGAGCGAGTGGCTTGATGCTCGCGCGTGGACCACCGGGGACGGGCCGAAGGCGCTGTTCGACGCCGCGGTGGGGTGGTTGCGTGAGCGAAAGGTGCTGCTGCCGGGCGTGACCAGGCTGGCGCGGCTGGTCGGTTCGTGCCGGGAGGCGGCGAGTCAGCGGTTGTGGGAGACGCTGCACGATCTCCTCGACGACGAGCAGCGCGCCGCGCTCGATGGGCTGCTGGAGGTGCCGGAGGAGAACCGGACCTCGCGGCTGGACCAGCTGCGCCGCCCGCCGACGCGGGTGTCGGGGCCGGCGATGGTCGACGCGCTTCAGCGGGCCGCGGAGATCCTGGGGTTGGGGTTTGCCGAGGTCGACACCGAGGTCGTGCCGCCCCGTCGGCTCGCGGAGCTGTCGCGCTACGGGGTGCAGGGCAAGGCCACCCTGCTGCGCCGCCACGGCGACTCCCGACGGGCGGCAACGCTGTTGGCCACGGTGGTCTACCTGCAAACGAGGGCAGTCGATGACGCCCTGGACCTGCTGGACGTGCTGATCGCCTCGAAACTGCTGGCCCGAGCGGAGCGGGAATCGGCCAAGGAGAAGCTGCGCACCCTGCCCCGGCTCGGTAAGGCGTCGGCGAAACTGGCCGCCGCGCTGGAGGTGTTACTGGAGATCACCGGCGTACACGACGACCTCGCTGAACAGGCCGCTGACGACGGCGACACCGTGGAGCCAGTCAGTTTGGCGCAGGTGTGGGCCGAGATCGAGACCGTAGTTCCCCGCGCCGAGCTCGCCGACGCGCTGACTGCGGTGGTCGAGCTCGCGGGCCCGCCGGACTCCGACGCTGACGAGGCGTGGCGGGCGGAGCTGGTCAAGCGGTTCGCCACGGTGCGGCCGTTCCTGCCGCTGTTGTGCGAGGTGATCCGCTTCGACGCCGCCCCGGACGGGCAGCAAGTGCTGGCGGCGCTGCGGGATCTGCCGAAGTTGTGGGGCGGCGGCCGCAACAAGGTCGCCCGCTCGGAGATCGACGAGCAGCTGCTCATCGGCTCGTGGCGGCGCCTGGTGCTGCACGCCCCGGAACTGGAACCCGGCACGGTGGACTGGCGCGCCTACACCTTCTGCGTGCTGGAACAGTTCCACCGCTGCCTGCGCCGTCGGGACATCTTCGCGGTCAACTCCAGCAAGTGGGGCGACCCCCGCGCCAAGCTGCTGGCGGGCAGTGCGTGGATCACGGCGAAGCCGGTGGTGCTGTCCAGCCTCGGCCTGCCACCGGACCCCGACGATCACCTGGACGAACGCGCCGAAGCGCTGGATGCGACGTTCCGCGAGGTCACCGCCGGCCTGCCCGACAACACCGCGGTGCGCTTCGATGAGCACGGCCGACTGCACCTGGCGGCGCTGCCCGCGGAGGCCGAGCCGCCGAGCTTGGAGAACCTGCGGGTGCTGACCAACCGGATGCTGCCCCGCGTGGACCTCCCGGAGGTGTTGCTGGAGGTCTTTTCCTGGACCGGCGCCGATCAGGCGTTCACCTCGATCACTGGCGGCGAAGCCCGCCTGTCGGATCTGCACATCACGATCGCCGCGCTGCTGGTGAGCGAGTCGTGCAACATCGGCTGGACTCCGGTCATCAAGCACAGCGTGTCTGCGCTGACCAGGGATCGCCTCGCTCATGTCGACGCCACGTACCTACGGATGGACACCCTCAAGGCGGCCAACGCCGCGCTGATCACCCACCAGGCGAACATCGATCTGGCCCAGCTGTGGGGCGGTGGACACGTGGCCAGTGTGGACGGCATGCGGTTCGTCGTCCCGGTGCAGACGATCAACGCCCGCCACAATCCCCATTACTGGGGCCAGAAACGGGGCGCAACGTGGCTGAACATGGTCAACGACCAGGCCGCCGGACTCGCAGGCAAGGTTGTGGCGGGCACCCTGCGTGACTCGCTGCACGTCCTGGACGTGCTGTATGACCGCGACGGCGGCACGAAGCCGCAGATGATCGTCACCGACACCGCCTCCTACTCCGACATCGTGTTCGGTCTGCTCACCCTGGCCGGATACACCTACGCCCCTCAGCTGGCAGATCTGCCGGATCAGAAGCTGTGGCGCATCGACACCAAGGCTGACTACGGCCTGTTCACCACCGCGGCCCGGGGTCGCATCGACCTGGAACGGGTGCGGCGGAACTGGGAGGACATCCTGCGGGTCACCGCCTCCATCCACACCGGCGCCGTCCGAGCGCACGACGTGATCCGGATGCTCTCCCGCGACGGCCACCCCAACCCGCTCGGCGAAGCCATCGCGCACTACGGACGGATCCACAAGACCCTGCACGTGCTGCGGATGGTCGACGACACCGGCTACCGCCGTGACATCAAAGCCCAGGCCAACCTGCAAGAGGGCCGCCACGCCTTGGCGCGGCGGATCTTCCATGGCCAGCGCGGTGAACTGCGTCAGCGCTACTACGAAGGCATGGAAGACCAGCTCGGCGCGCTCGGTCTGGTGCTGAACTCGCTGGTGCTGTTCAACACCCGCTATCTGGACGCCGCGATCGCCGAGTTGCGGGCCGGTGGCTACGAGGTCCGCGACGAAGACGCTGCCCGGCTCTCGCCCTTCGTGCGTCACCACGTCAACATGCTCGGCAGGTATTCGTTCTTGACCCCGGAGCTGGCCGGCGGACTTCGACCGTTGCGCGACCCGTCGACTCCGGACGAAGACGACATCAACTAAGACGCGGTCACAAGGAGTCTCCGCGCCTCTTCTTGGACGCGGGGGATCCTTGTTGCGTTCGGCCGTGCGTCAGGGGTCAGGGGCGGCGGTGGCTCAGCGCCCAGCCGGTTTCGGTGACCACGGCGGTCGCCCCCGCGAACACGAGGTGGGCGAGGAAACCACGCAGATGCGTCACGGCCGGGTAGGCGCGGTTGGGGGCGCTGTACCCCAAGAGCGGGGTGAGTCCTTCGTCGACGATCGCTGACATGGCCGCGCCGAGACCGAGGGCGGTGGGCACGGCGGGGGTGTGCCAGCGTCGCCGGATCACTCCGTACAGCGGTGCCCATCCGAGGGCCAGCCCGTAGTGGAAGGCGAGTCCGGCGCGCTGCAGTTGGCGTTCGGTGAGCTTGATCCCCAGCAGGTTCGCGGTTTTCTGTGCGGCGATCTGAAACGGTGGGCCGGGGCGCACGGCGTCCTCGCGGGCCCGGGCGGCTTCGGGTTCCCACTGGTAGAGCTTCATGCTGACCGGTTCCATCGCCTTGGTTGCCAGGTAGCCGGCTGCTGCGCCGAGGGCGAGGTCTTCGATGAGGGCGCTGTGCCTGCGCATCGCGTGTGTCCCTCCTGGCGTGACGTCTTTGGTGCTGAGCTGATGCCCGGCAGACCAGAACGGTGGTGTCCGGCCCGCCGGGCTCGTGGTCTAGCAGCAGCCCGGCGGGCCGTCGGGGATCATGCGTTGCTGGGCGAGTTGGTGGCCGAGTTCGAAGGCGTCGGAGATGGGCAGGGTCGTAGCGTCGGGGTGCTCGGAGAGCCATCCTTGGGCGGCCTCGGAGGAGGCGAAGAAGTGCACGTGGTTGCAGAAGGCCGTGCGCACCGACGTGCACTGCCCGGGGGTGACGAGGGAGACCACGGCCGTGGCCGGTTCCACGTTGGTGATGCCGTCGGGCGCGGCATCCAGGCGCACCGGTGTTCCGGTGGCGTGGCAGGGCGATTCCACCTGCGCGGTGCGGCTCAGGACGGCGGGGAAGATCAGGGTGTCCAGGGCGCACCAGGTGTAGAGCTGGTGTCCGTTGACGGTGAACCGGTGCGGGGTGGGTCGCTGGGTGAGGCCGTAGCCGACGATCCGGCCGGCGTCGTCGTATTCGGTGTCGGGCAGCGCGGCCAAGGCTTGGTGGACCTCGTGGCTGGAGTGTCCGGTGGCCGAGGCCAGCTGCTCGGTGGTGACCGGGCTGCCCTGGGCCAGCAGCCGCAGCAGCGGCTGCCACAGCCAGGGCAGGTCCGGGTTGGTGAGGCTCAGCGATGCGCTGACGGTGCGCGCCAGCGGAGACATCTCAGCGGTCATCGAGTTGGTCCTTTGTGAAGTTTCCGGGTGGTTGGCTAGGCGGCGCAGCAGGAGAGTTTGGTGACGTCTCGGGTGAAGGTTTGGGCGGCGAGTTTGAGCGCTTCGGCCATGGTCAGGTAGGGGCACCACAGCTCGCCCATGTCCTGCACGGTCATCTGGTTGTGCAGGGCGTAGACGGCGGTGGCGATCACCTCACCGGCGCCGTCGGCGAGCACGTGCGCGCCCAGCAGCCGCCCGGTGTCCCGGTCGGCGACGAGTTTGATCAGGCCGCGGGTGTCGCGGTTGACGATGGCGCGGGGCACGTTTTCCAGCGGCAGGACCCGGCATTCGCAGGTGTAGCCCTGCTCGACGGCTTGGGCGTCGGTGAGTCCAGCGGCGGCGACTTGGGGGCTGGTGAAGGTGACCCGGGGCAGGTGGTGGTAGTCGAGGGTCCGTTCGGCGTGGTTGAAGGCGTTGTCGACGACGATCGCGCCGTGGGCGGCGGCGACGTAGACGAACTGCGGGTGCCCGGTGACGTCTCCAGCGGCCCAGATCCGGGGGGTGTCGGTGCGCAGCCCGTCGTCGACCTGGACGTGCCCTTGGCTGCCGAGTTTCACCCCGACCTGTTCCAGGCCGAGCCCGTCGGTGACGGGGCGCCGTCCGGTGGCGATCAGCACCTGGTCCACGCGGAGTTCGCGCGACCCGTCACCGGTGCGGAGTTCGGCGACGGCGTGGCCGTTTGCGCGTCGCACGCTGGCCAGCGTGGCGCCGGTGTGCACCCCGATGCCTTCGTCGCGGAAGACCTGTGCGAGCGCCTGGGAGATCTCGGGCTCTTCGGCCGGGGCGAGGCGGTCGAGCATTTCCACGACCTCCACCCGCACGCCCAGCCGGGCGAACAGCTGGGCCTGTTCCAAACCGACGTAGTTCCCGCCGACCACGAGCATGGATTCGGGCAGGGCACCCAGTTCCATCGCGGTGGTCGAGGTCAGGTAGCCGACCTCTTCCAGCCCGTCGACCGGGGGTGCCCAGGGGCTCGCGCCGGTGGCAACCAGGTAGTGGGCGGCCTCGACCTGCCGCGTGCCGCCGTCGTGCAGCTGGACCTCCACGGCGGGCCCGTCGACAAACCGTGCTTCCCCGGCCAGGATCTCCCAGCCGTACTCGCGAGCCAGCCCGGTGTACTTCTCGGCCTGCATGGCCGCGACCAGATCGGCCTTGCCCCCGATGAGCTCGGTGAAGGCGACCTCATCAGCACTGGCCCGGATCCCGGGGAACTTGTCGGCCGACAGCGCGACATGCCGGGCCTCCGCGGCGGCCAGCAGCGCCTTGGACGGCACACAACCGGTGTTCACACACGTCCCGCCGATGATGCCGCGCTCGACCATCACCACCGACAGGTCCTGGCGGCGCGCGGCGATCGCCGCCGCGAACGCCGCCCCACCTGAACCGATGATCGCCAGATCCGCCCTCATCACAAGGCCCTCCATTCTCACTTCCCGATGCCCCGAGGGCCCGAGTTGTATTCGCTTTGCCGGATGTATGATGACATCATCGTATCCGACAAGGCGAATACGTGCAGGCAGGAGGAGCCACTGAAGCAGCGAGGCGTTCGCCGCGTCGCTGCTCGGCGGGCACCGGTGGTGCCGGCTTCGTCCTGCCCCGCGTTTTCGTGCCGACCGCGACCGTGCCGAAGGATTGATCATGTCCACTTCCCGCAAGGCGGACCTCCGCAGCGCCGGGGCCGTTCTTGGGCTTATGACGCTGGCGGTTCTGTGTTGCGCGGGCCCTGCGCTGATCGCCGCCGGGGCGCTGGGCGCTCTCGGTGCCTGGCTGGCCAATCCCTGGGTGCTCGCGGCGGCCGTCCTGCTCCTCGTGGGACTCGGGGCGTGGGCACTGCGCCGCAACCGCGGCACCACCAGAGCCGACTGCTGCCCGCCCGCATCCCCGGCGAACCACCACACCCGAACCGATGATCAGGAGCGTTGAATGCCCCGCACTCCACGTGCCTGGCTGACCTGGCCGCAGCGCCGCACGATGCCGATCACCGCGCTGGTGGGGGCCGTGCTCGCTGTCGTGTTGCTCAGCGCCTGCAGCCCAGGCCCCACCACACAATCGCCTGCCGGCCCCACCGGCGCCGCCCCCGCGCAGGCGCCGGCGGGTTCCGGGGCGTTCACCGCCCGCACCCTGGCCGGGAACACCATCGCGGTCCCGGACGGTAAGCCCGCCGCCTTGTTCTTCTTCTCCGTCAACTGCGGGACCTGCGGGCCCGGTGCCGTGGCCCTGGCCCAAGCCCACCAGGCCCTCGGCGACAAGGCCCGCTTCGTGGCCGTGGACGTCGCTCCGAGCGAGACCGACGAAGACATCCGCGGCTTTCTGACCGGCAACCGCGCCGAGTCACTCGCCTTCACCCGCGACACCAACGCCGGGCTCATCGGCGCCTACCAGATCAACCAGCTCAGCACGGTCGTCGTGATCGACCCGGCCGGAAACGAGGTCTACCGCGGGATCGAGCCGAGCGCCGACCACATCCAGACTGCGCTGACGCAGGCGGGCGCGCGATGACCGCGCTGCTCACCCTGGCCTTCGGCGCGGGTCTGCTCGCCCCGATCAACCCCTGCGGGTTCGCCGTGCTACCCGCGATGCTGGCCTACACCACCACTGGTGAGGCCCACACCCGCACCGGCCTGGGCACCCGGCTAGCCAGCGGGCTCCGCGCGGGCGGCGCGCTCAGTCTCGGCTTCGCCGGCACCATCACCCTCATCGGCCTGCTGCTGGCCGCCGGGCTGCGCTCGGTGACCGCCGCGGTGCCCTGGCTGGCCGCAGCGTTGGGCGCCGTCCTGGCCCTGACCGGCCTGGCGATGCTCGCCACCGGACGTACCCTGCCGCTGCGGGTGCCGACCCGTCGCGGCACCACCGTTGGCAGCGGGCCGCGGGGCATGGTCGGCTTCGGTGCCGGCTACGCCCTGGCCTCGGCCTCCTGCACCGTGGCGGTACTCATCGCGGTCGTCACCCAGGCACTGGCCTCGGCCAGCCTCGGCGGTCTCGTCGTCGTCTTCGCCGCCTACGCGGCCGGATCGACCACCCTGCTGCTCACCCTCGCGGTGTTCGCCGCCCTGGGCAGCGGCCTGATCAGCCGCTACCTCACCCGCCTGCTGCCGCACCTGCCCCGCCTCACCGGCGCCGTGCTCGCCGCCTCCGGCGGCTACCTGCTGGCCTACTGGCTTCCCGGGCTCCTCGGCAGCAACCCCATGCCAAACAGCGCATTCACCGCGGTGGTCGCCACGATCTCCGCCTGGATCAGCGCACACCAACTCGCCGTCGTGCTCGCAGCACTGGCCATCCTGGCCGCCGCCACGCTCGCCGCGGTGATCCTGCGCCGCACCACCCCCGCGCCAGCCGAAGACTGCTGCCCACCAGCGACCGGGGAGACCGAGCAGCATCGTCGCGACCCTAGCGCCGCCTCGAACAGCCACCCTGATTCGTAAAATCCGCCCTCGCGAATACGAGCGGTGACAGGAGCCCCCTCATGAACCACACCACGCCGAACCCGACGACCGCGGCCCTGCTGTCCGGCAACGGCGAGGAGGCCGGCACGGTGGCCAAGTTCTTCCGGGCTCTCGGCGACCCCACCCGGCTGCGGCTGCTGGAATTCCTGCTCCACGACGAGCACTCGGTCAGCGACTGCGTCGAACACGTCGGACTGTCCCAAGGCCGGGTCTCCACCCACCTCGCCTGCCTCGCCGACTGCGGCTACGTCCAAGCCCGCCGCGAGGGCCGCTGGTGCTACTACCGCGTCACCGACCCCCGCGTCGCCGACCTGGTCGTGCTGGCCCGCTCCCTCGTCGCCGACAACAGCACCGCCCTGACCGCCTGCCGCCGCATCGAGCCCGCCACCGGGGAGGCGAGCACACCATGAACACCCCCGAACCACCCCCGGACAAGCGAGATCGACGCGACCGGGACCTCTCCGAGCGCACCGCGGGCAAGTGGGGCATCGCCGCCCTCATCCTCGCCCTCGCCTGCTGCGCAGGCCCCCTCGTGATCGTCGCGATCGCCAGCGGAGCGCTCGGCGCACTGGGTGCGGCCCTGGGCAACCCCGTCGTGCTCGCCACCGCCGGCGTGATCCTCGTCGCCGCGATCACCGCCCTGCTCCTGCACCGCCACCGACGCCGGTGACCACGCACCTCAGCCCCACCGCCCAGCCCCTCGGAAGGAGACTGCATGCCGCGCTCAGCCGCCCCGTCGGCCACCCGACCCGGCACCGCCAAGACCCTGGCTCAGGTAGCCCGGGACCGCGCCTCGATCGTGCTGTTCATCGTCCTGGCCGTCGCCGCCATCGGAATCTATGCCACCGTGCTGCCCTCCGAAGCCGCCCACGGCAGCCTCAGCCTGCACAACTGGGCCTACCTCGACGCGACAACACTCGGTTTCAGCCTCATCCTCGGCATCGCGGCAGCCGCCCTGCTCACCCTCCAGACCTACGCCCTGCGGCAAGCCACCGCCCACCGCCGAACCGCCGGGGGCCGCACCGCCCTCAGCGGCGCCGGATTCCTCGCCAGCCTCGTGCCCAGCCTGTGCTGCACCCCGCTGCTACCCGCCGTCCTGGCCCTGTTCGGCATCGGCGCCGGCGGCGCGACCGCCACGATGAAAACCATCGCTCCCCACCGAGACATCATCCTGCTGGCCATCCTCGCCCTGTTCGTGGCGCTGGGATGGTGGACCACCCGCCGCATCGCAACCCGCGCCGGGGCAACCTCCTCCACCGCCCCGGACTGCTGCGGCCCCGAACACTGAGCTCCACCCCACCTGCGCTGCTGGATGGCACGACCAGCTCTGCGATCGCACCGCACAGGTCAATTGGCACGCCCGCAGCGCTTTCCGTGGCGGGATGCTGCCGCGCTCACCGGCGGCTGTCGCCGGGCGCCAGCAGACTGGTGACCTCGGCCAGGGCCGCCGGGGAGGGTTTGAAGTAACCGCGGACGTTCTCCGCCCGCTTATGCCGAGACTTCGCCATCAACAGCAACAGGCTGGCGCCAGCCTCGCCGAGGTGGGTCAGGGCGCAGTGGCGGAATTCGTGCAGATCCCACCCGATGCCCGGGCCGCGCAGGGCGGTGTGGGCATCCAGCAGGACGCGGGCCTGGCCGTAGGACAGTCGCGCGAGCCCGGTGTCCGGGCACAGGTCGCGGGGGCCGAGGACCTTGCCGGGTCCGGGGCGGCGGTGGGTGCAGAACACCGGGCCGCGGGTGCGGCCCTTGAGTAATCGGGGCAGCAGCCGGGCGGTGCCCGCGTCCCAGTAGACGGTCTCCAGCACGACGTCCTCACGGGCCTGGCCCCGGCGAGGGGTTTTCGCCCGCGCGCCCTTGGCCTTCACCGGCGCACGGCGCCCGGTCAGGTCGAGGTCCTCGATGTTGAGGCCGAGGATCTCGTCGGCGCGGGCGGCGGTCTCGTACAGCATCCGGTAGAACGCCTTCTCCCGGAGCGCGACCTCGCGCCGCGCCACCAGCCGGTCGATCGCCAGCCGCGACCGCACCGGGGTCTGCGAGTCCGGAACCGCCAGACGCTTGGCCCACCCCGGCACCACCGGTGCCCCGGGCTCACGGTTGTCCCTGCACCACGACAGCCACGACCCCACCGCAGCGCGGCGGGCGTTCCAGGTACCCACCGCCGACATGCCCCACAGCGACTCCAGGGCCTCACCGACCTCGTCGTCGGCCACCGTCACCAACGGCCTGGGCTCGCCGATCTTCACCGCGGTCTTGCCGACCGCGGTGGCATAGCCGCGGATCGTGTTCGGGTTCGCCAGCGAATCAAGGAACAGCTCCACCGACCGGCCGACGGTCAACACCGAGGAATCGGTCGGCAGCGCCACGACGTTGGACACCCGCGTTCTCCCTTGCCACAGATAACAGGGTCGCTTCGCGCGCCGCCGCGGGGACGTTCCAGCTGGACGTGATCAGCTTTGCCGCAGATAATAGAGCGTTATCTGTGGGAAGACTTCAGGCGCCAGTGGCGGTCGAAGCCGCGTCAGCCGCCCGCCAGGGCCGACGAAGGCTTAGCGCACGATCCGACACGGATGTTCCTCAACCCCCGCCCCCGATTCCCACACCCGCAGAAGCTCGGCGATCTCCTCCAGCGGCAGCCCCAGATGTTTGGCCGCGTCGATGAACGCCAGCCGATCCACAGCGTCCTCGCCGTAGATCCGGTAGCCGGCCGGAGTCCGCTCGGCGGGCAGCAGTCCCGAGGTCTCGTAGAACCGCAGGGTCGTGGCCGGGGTGCCGGTGCGTTCGGCGAGCTGGGAGATCCGCATCGTGCTCACCTCCCGACGGTAAACCTTCGACCCGGATCGAAGGTCAAGCCTGTTTCCCCCGCTCTCGCTGTTGCTTTTGCTCGTGCGCTCGGGCGTGGAGGAAGGCGTGCCAGTCGCGTTTGGTCCGGTGCACCCACTGGACCGCGGCGGTTTCGCTGAGTCCGAGCAGGGTGGAGAGCACTGCTGCGGGCAGATCGCTGGCCAGGCTGAGAAGGGCTGAGTTGCGGCTGATCCGGGTGGGGATGTCGTGGGCGGTGAGCTTGGAGACCAGGCTGGCCGCGGCCAGTGGCCGGCCTGCTTGTTGCCCGGGAAACAGCCAGTTCGCGGGTGTGCCCGACCGTCCGACCAGGGACGTGGTCGTGGCGGTGGCGATGTGCTCGGCGAGCAGGGCATCGAGTGCTGGTGGCAGAACCAGGCCGTGACCGTTGATCCGCAGCCGCGGCGCGTCGCCGAGATCGAGGTCGTCGGTGGTCAGTTCGACGATCCGGGCCACGTGGAGTCCGAAGACGAGCACGAGCGCGCCGGCGACCCGGACGTCGAGCGCAACGTCCTGGTCGTGCAGGCAGCGGTGCAGGAGTCGCCCGTAGTCGTCCTCGGTAAGGAAGTCCTGCGGATCACTGCTGCGGTGGCGGGGCAGGTCGAGCTCGCCGACGAGTCGTCGTCTGCGGGCCCAGCGCAGGAAGTGGCGGGACTGCAGGCGGTTCCCGCCTGCGGACAGCCATTCGTCGACGTCGGCCTGGGTGAGTCCGGCCAGGCTGGTGTTTCGCTGCTCTGCCCAGGTCAGCAGGCTGATGGCCACGTTGATCAGCATGCGGGCACGGGCACCGCTGTGTTCGGTGAATCGCTTGTGTTCCGCGCGGTGGCGGGCGCTGCGCAGCACCGACCAGTGGGCGTAGGGAGCGATGATGCGGCGGTGGTGCTCGGGAAGCGCCCGCACGGTGCGCTCGGCCCAGGCGTCGGCTGCGGCCAGGGCCTCGTTGCGCTTCGCCAAGATCCCCAGATGGACGAGCATGGCGCGCAACGCGATGACGGCATTGCCTGGTGGCAGGGCATCAAGGGCGTCGTGGCTGATGTCGTCGCGGCCGATCATGCCGCGCAGGATCTCGGCGCCGCTGTTGTCGCGGCGCAACCATTCCAGGACCGATCGGACGCGTTCGGCCCGCGCCAGCGAGTCAAGCAGCGGCTGCAGTGCCGCGGGGACTTCGCCGTGGTCGTCGGCGAACTTGCACCGAAGCCGCTCGGCGGCCACGCAGCGCACGCATCGCCCCTGGTGGAACAGTTCCTCGGCGCCGGATCCGCAGGTGCGGCAGGCGTAGTCGATGTCCGCGCCGGAGCACGGCCCGCACACGTCGCGGCCGGCGGGATCGTGTCCGATGAGGGGCCGGATATGCCCGCAGCTCGGGCACAGCTGTGGGTTGGCTCGGCTGGTGCGGTAGCAGTCCCGGCAGACGCCGCCGATGGGCCAGTGGGCCGCGACCGGGCGCGCTCGATTGCAACGAGCGCACGGCGAGGTGGGAACGTCCACGCACGAGCGGCACACCGGCTGACCGGTGGTGATCCTGCGGCACGGCCGCCGCCGGCCGCAGCGCGAGCACTGCGCGATGGTGTGGTTGCAGCGTTTACACAGCTCCCGGTCGCCGTCGGGGTCGCGCTTGGTGATGATCCGGACGTCGCCGCACTGACCGCACCGACGCCGAGGCCGCGTGGTCGACTCGTAGCAACGAGGGCACAGCGGTCCGTCCGGACCGCGTGCCGCCGCGATGTCGACCTGGCCGCACCGGCTGCAGCGGTGTTGCGGGTTCGCGTGGCAGCTGGAGCACAGGGCGGAGCCGTCGGGCTGCCGCTTCTGCGGCCGCCGGCGTTCCCCGCACCGCGCACACGGCTCAAACCGTGAGGGATCACGGACCCAGCAGGTATCGCAGATCCGTCCGCCGGTTGCCTGCAGCCGCAACGGCTTGTCGGTGCGCCCGCACCCCGCACAGGGCACCAGTACGACCGCGTGGCCGCGTGCGGCCAGGTGCTGCACCAGCCTTACCAGCACCGTCGGGCACTCCGGCGAGCCAGCGACCAGCGCGTCGGGGTGGGTCAGCAGGTGCGCGTCGAGGTTGCGCAGCCCGGTGTAGCCGTCGGCGTTGACCGCGATGAGGATCTCGCGCGCCTGGTCCCGATCAACACCTGGGAGGTGGGATACCAGGTGGTCGAGCACCCGAGCACGCGCGGCCAGGGTGGCCGCGACCCGTTCCCGGGTCGTGGTTTTCGCCATCAGTCCGGCCGCCGGATCGTGCTGCGCCGCACCGGCGGCGCGGCCGCACGCCCCTGCTCGGCGGTCTTGCGGAGCTCGGCGTTGACGACCTGGACCTCGATAAGGTCGCCTGGCTGGCAGCCCAGGATGTCGCACAACGCGGCCAGCACGTCCATCGACAGTCGCTGCGGCGGCTGGGCGACCAGGCGGTAAACCTGCTCGCGGGACAGGTGGATTCCCCGCTCGGCCAGCAACGGCACAAGCTCAGAGGTCTGAAACATCCCCTGCTCGGCCATCCGTAGCCGCAGGTGCCAGTCGATGCCCATCTTCTTGATCACGAGGTGCTCTCCCACAGGTCGCTGTTGCGTGACCGCAGCGCGCTGGTCAGCAGCCGGTTGCGGTACTCGTCCGACACCCCGGAGTACAAGGCGGTTGTCGAGGCGTAGGAATGCCCCACCTGGTCCTGAACGAACTTCTCCGGGTAGCCGAACTCGATCAGGTGCGTGACGTAGGAATGGCGCAGGCAATGCAGGTCCAGCTCCGGGTCCAGACCGGCTTCGTCGCGCACGACCGCGAACAGCTGGTCGATCTTGCGGTAGCTCAACCGGCCCCGCCGCTCGGTGATCCACACCGCGGGGTGCTTGCCGGGGCTGAACAGCGGCCGCAGTTCGGTCACCCACTGCTCCAGCACCGGCACGACCCAGTCCATCTCCGGCACCAGCAGCACGGTGCGCCGCTTCGGCGGGCCTCCCCGTGAGGACTTGCCCCAGCGCACGAAGACGCCGCCGAACTGGCCGAACTCCCGTACTTTCGGGTTGCGGCGGAAGTCGACCACGTCCAGTCCCCAGGCTTCGCGGCGGCGAAGCCCGAAGGCGTAGATGGTCTTGAGCATCGCCGCTCCCCGCTGGGCGGCCAGAGCGCCTTTACGGCCGCGGGCCCGGATCTGCTCCACCCTGCCGTCGGCGGCGTCGAACAGTTCCTGGACCTCGTCGTAGCTCAACGGCCGGCGTCCCGGCCGCCCCTCGAACTCCGCGGCGTGCACGACGCTGTTCTCCGGATGCAGCAGCTGGCGCGGCACCGCCGCGAACTTCTCGCTACACAGCTCGGTCCAGCCATAACGAGCATCGACCAGGTAGTCCAGGAACATCCGCAGGTCCGTCTGATAGCCCCGCGCGGTCGACACCGCGATCGGCCGCGAACCGGAACGAAGGTGATCGAAGAACGCCTCGACCTCACCCACGTTCCACTGCCACGGGTACAACTCGGAGAACCGGTGCAGGCGCCGCAGCAGATCAAGCCGCCGCTTGATCGTCTCGTCACGTAAGAACCGCACCCGCTGCTGGCGCGCCCAGCCCTCCAACATCGCCGCGAACACCGCCGGCGCCGGGTCGAGATGCACCACCCCGTCGGCCAGCACCGAACGCGCGGCCCCCGGCAAATCCACCTGATCCACGATGTTGCATTAAACACAACATTGTGGCTCCTGATCTAGCAGGTCTGCTGTTTTCCCAGCGCACCCCAACGACCACGGAAACCGATCGCGCGCTACTCTCCCCGCTGACCTGCTGCTCAACGCAGTATCTGCCGATGCATCAATGTTGCATCTACCCCAATTGGTCCTTGATCCGTAGGACGCGGGGCTGGTGTCGCCACCGGCCGTACTCCACGGCAGTGTCGGTCTCGACCTCCGCGACGACCTCGATCTCGCAGGGCTGCCAGGGCAGCAGATCGTGCCCGGGCAGCCCTGCGATCACCCCAGGCAGCAGCTCCGGGCCGCCACGCGGACGCAACACCGCAGCCAACTCGGCACGCACCCCGCGCGGCACCGGCTGCGACAACCCGACCGCCCGCCACCGGCCGGCAAGATCGGCCAACCCCAGAACGACCCGGTCCGGACCGGACACCCCCAGCACCACGGCCTCGCTTGTCGTGATCCGACGGACCTTCACCCAGCCGCTACGACGGCCCGCCTGATAGACCCCGCCGACGGGTTTGGCCACCAGGCCCTCGATGCCCCTGTCCGCGGCCTGCTCGCTCATCCACCACAGCGCCTCATCGCGCTCGAGGGTCATCGGAACCGGCTGCACCACCCCAAGACCGCCGCCATCCAGCCGCCGCACCAACTCGGCACGACGCTCCAGATACGGCTGCCGACGCCAATCCCGCCCACCGGCGGCCAGCAGATCAAAGGCGGCGAAGTACACCCCGACCCGCTGCTGGCGGCGGTGGGCCGGGCTCATCTGCAGCGCCGCGAACTCGATTCGCCCCTCGTATCGGTAGGCCACGATCTCGCCGTCGAGCACCACCGACCGGCCCGCCACCGCGGCCAGTATCTCCGGGAACCGGGACCCCAGGTTCGTGCCGGTGCGCGACCACAACCGCTCGACGGCCAGGAGCCCGCGCCAGCCGTCGAGCTTCGGCTCGAATGCCCACCCCGGGCCAGCCGGCACCTCCCGCCGCGGCTGGGCCGTAGCCAGCACCTCCGGCGACCACGCCATCACCACCGCCCCGCGATACGTTGAAAGCCCTGCCACGATCCTGTGACAGGGCCTTCAACCGCGCAGGTCGAACCGGGTCTGATCCACCCCCGCCTGCCCGAGAGCCGTCAGCGCGGCAGCGCTGCCGACCAGCGCGATCAACGCCGCGCGCACCCGCTGCCGGAGGCGTAGGTCTCGGACTCGGTGTACTCGTTGCCGTCGTCGTCGACCTCGACGTAGTCGTAGCCGTCCTCGTCGGCGTAGTAGGCGTAGTTCTCGCCCTCTTCGTAGTAGTAGTCGTCCTCGTCTTCGATGTAGCGCCCGCTCACGCGCCGCACCTTCCCGTCGTCTGTCAGGTCCTCACCAGTTCAGACACCGAGCTCACCGAAGACGTTGCGCGACTAGCTCTGCAGGGGTGCGACCAGTTTCTGTCGCTGTTCGTCGCTGTATTCGATGGTGATGAGAAGCCAGATCGGCGGCACGAGGCCACTATCTCACTCATTGCGGGAGCAGTAGCGTGCGGCGGGGAGCGGGTCTGAGGCGGTGGATGCCTCCCATACCACGGCGATGTGCGCCTCGAACACGTCGGTGCCGGGCGGTTTCCACCCGCCCGGCACCGATCATCTAATGGGTTGTTCAGCAGAAATACGCAGCCCCTTGGCCCTGATGGCGGAAGAACGCCGACTCCCCCGGGGCAAGGTAGTAGCACGGTGGGTCGCTGAACCACACGTCGATCGACACCATGCCCCCGTGGGCACAGTGGTTGGTGACCAGCGTGGAATCCCACGGGTCGTACTTGTAGGTCAGGCACGACTCCCCCGACAACCGTGGCAGACCGTCGGTGGACGCGGCGGTTGCGGTCCCGGCAGTAAGCGCGCTGACCGCCAGCGCGGTCGTGGCCCCGGCCAGCAGTGCCCGGCGCAGCATCAGCATCTTCATCTCCCTTGCTCAGCAGACGTAGGCCTCGGGCATGGAGCCGTCCAGGCCCTTCCCGATGCCGTCGAAACGGGCGTATCCGCGTGTCAGCGGCTTGCAGAACGGGTCCCATAGAGGCTGGGAGACCGACACCAATGCATCGCTGCAGTTGCTGGTGACGGTGACGTTGACCATGTCCCCGCTCTCCCCCCGGATCGCGGTGATCCAGGCCGTGCAGCCTGCCCGGTCGGTCGGGACCGCGGTGGTTTCGGCGTTGGCCAGACCCGCTGTGGACCCGGCAATCCCGATCGCGGTCAGCGCGATCACCGCCGCTTTCGTGTACGTCTTCACGTGAGACTCCTTGTGTCGCAGCATGATCATCGTCTGGCCACACAGGACGCATCCGTTGATCTCGTTGGCACAACAAGACTCTTCGCTGCGGCGGCTACATGTCGCCCATGCGCACGTGCGTCCTCCATGCGCATATATGCGCAGTTCACAGCACATACGCGGGCGTCAATGGTCAGCGGTGAACGCCACCAGGCGGCTACAGTCCCACCGCAATCAGGAAGGGGGATCTGATGGCGCGAGAGCACGCATCGCCAGGCCAGCTAGTGCGGCATCACCGGATGCAGCGCGGGCTGACACAAACCGCGCTGGCTCGGCTCGTGTGTTCCGGCCAGTCGCGCATTTCGCACATCGAGCGCGGCGACCTGCCGTCACGGGAACTGGCCGAGCGCCTCGATCGGTCCCTAGGGCTCGGTGGCGAGCTGCAGGAGACAGTGGAAGCCGAGCACGACCGCCGAGCGCAGGCACGCGATGGCAACGCCGCTCTGCCGGGAGCAACGGGGCCGGTGTTGGTCGGCCGCGAGCGCGAGCTGGCGTGGCTGGATACCGCCGTTGCTGCCGGGCACCGGATCCTCGTCCTGGACGGCCCGGCCGGAAGCGGCAAAACCGCGCTGGCCGTGGCGTGGAGTACCCGCCACTGCCCCGGCGAGGTAGTGGCGGTCCCCGGTTACACCCCCGACCGGGCACTGCGCAGCGTCGGTGCGCTTGCTGGCGACTTGCTGCGTCGGCTGGGAGGCCGGTGCACCTCAACTGATCTGGCAGCGCAGGCCCGAGCGGTGCGGCGTGCGGCTCGTCCCGGCCGGTTCGTCGTGCTCGACGACGTCGATGGCGAACAAGTCGCACCGCTGCTACCAGCGCTGAGCCACTGCGTTGTCGTGCTCACCGCGCGGCAGCGCCAGCACGACCTCGCGATCAGTTACCACGCACGGCGCCTGGCCATCGATGGCCTGCCGCATGCCGCCGCGTGCGCGCTGCTGTCCGAGCTCCTTGACGCGCCGCACGCGGTCCTTGGGGCGGTGCGGGACGAGATCGCGCACGCCTGCGACGGCCTTCCACTGGCGCTGCGGGCAGTCGCCGAAGCCATCCGCGATACCGGTACTCCACCGCCCTCGCCGGTGACCGCCGAGAGCCTGCTGCCGATTCTGCAGGCCACGGCTCCCGCCCTGCTGCGCGCGACCGAGCACACCCTCGATCGGCTCGATGCCAGCGTCCGGGCCGTGTTGCAGCGCGCCGCGGAAAAGGGGCTGCGCACTGCGGCCGAGGCACCCCGCGAAGTACTGGAGCTGCTGCGCCTACAACTGCTGCGAGCAAGAGCCCACGGCCAGCTGACGTGCCCGGAGCTGGTGCGCGCCTACCTGCACCACCACCCTGCCGAACGACGCCTCCAGGCCGGACCGGCCGCAACGGTCGCCGACTGATCATTCGAATCGGATAGCTGGATTCAGCAGCGGACTGGGCAGAGACCGCCGCCGGTCGGTTTGGGCCGTGCACCCTGGGCAATGTGCAGCTGTTCCAGCGCGACGCGGTCCGAAACGTGGCCAGGCGCGACTCACTCAGTAGCGCGCGGCGGGAAGCTGCTCGGACTCGGTGAGCAGCTTGCGCACGAGGTTAATGTCGTCGGGTGGGCCGTATTCGGGCACGAGCTGGGAGTCGCGCCAGCGCGCCAGCAGTCGCTCCCGCGCGCGGGGTGTGAGCCCACCGCGGATTCCGTGTTGCTCGGACAGCGGCCGGACCAGTTCAGCAGCCAGGCAGTCGGTCCGCACCGGACAGCTCGCGCAGAATTCGGTTGCACGCCGCCGCCGCCAGCGGGTCTGGTCCACCGGTTCCTCGTAGTCATCGGGACCGAACCACAGCTCAAGCATCGTGCCGTGGCACGCGGCATGGTCTTCCCAGCGGATGCTCATCGTTGACTCGACCTCCTGTTCTGCGGGCCTGGGAGAGCGCGGGCCGGGGCGCGGGGAGCGGGGCACAGCGCGGGTGAGGCGGCGGTGCGGGAGCGCGGCGGGCACACCCTCCATCCGCTCTGCCGCGTCTTGGCCTCGTACATGGCCAGGTCCGCCGCGACCAGCGCTTCCGAGAGCCCGATCTCGCGGCCGAGCGTGCTGATACCGAGTGAGACCCCGACCTGGAGCACTGTGCCGGTGCCGGTGCCGGCGTTGGTGATGGGGATCGGTGTGGTCAGCGCCCACACCAGGGCGTCGAGGTCGCCAGGGCAGACCTCGCGGGTGAGGACGAAGGCCAGCTCGTCGCCCCCGATTCGGCCGACGACGGCCGGGGGACCGAGCTGCGTTGTTAACCGGGTGGCCACGGTGCGCAGCACTTGGTCCCCGACCTTGTGGCCGTGGGTGTCGTTGACGGCCTTGAACGCGTCCAGGTCGACTAGGCCGACCGCGCTGTCACGGTGGCGCATCGCGGCCTGCGCGGCTGGTTCCCAGGCTGCGCGGGTGAGCAGTCCGGTGACGGGGTCGCGGTGGGCGCGGTGCAGTTGACGCGTGCGGGCGTGCAGCCGGGTGGCGGTGACCACCCACCCGGCTGCCGCGGTAGCCGCGGCCGCGCCGAGGGCCGTCGTCGAGTGCGCCTGCCAGGTCGCGGAGGGCGAAGCGGGGCGCCGTTCGAGGAAGAGCATGATCGGGCCTCCCTGTGCTTACGCGCTGCGTTGCGGTTTCGTTCGGCGGTGGTGTCATCTGGGAGTGGGCATGGTCCGGTTCATTGCGGGTCACCTGCTGTTTCCTCACGTCCACGTCCGCAGCGGCGGTAGAACCGTTCGCGGTTCGGTGTGGCCACCTCGTGGTGCAAGACGCCGACCTGTTGACCGGTATCGACGTTGACCGCGCGTGCGGTCCATCGCTGTTTCCCATCGCCGTCGGGCACGTGGGTGCGGTACACCTCGATGCGCACCTGCTGGCCGGGCAGGGTCGGCGCGGTGTGTTCGTAGACGCCGCCGCAGCCGACCAGCGCGCGTTCATCGGGCACGTGGGGAGCGATGACTTCCCAGGTCACGTCCTCCAGCATCGCGATCAGCGATCCGGTGGCCCACACCCGTTCGCCCCTGCTGGCCAGCAGGCTGCCGGGCAGGATCTCCGGCACGGTGTGCTCGACGCCGATGACGCGCAGCGCGGTGTGCAGGGGCGTCGGCTCGGCTGCGGGAATGGCACGGTGCGTGGTGTTGTAGTCGGTCATGACGGGATCTCCACGAGTGCTGGTGCGAGCGGATCGGCTGTTTCGCTGGGGTTTTCACGCAGTCCTGGTTGGCAGGGGTCACGCCAGGACACCTCGCAGTCGGGGCAGAACCACCGCAGCAACGGCTGCGGCAGCCAGCGGGTCGAGGAATGGCATTCCGGGCAGCGCGGTCCTGGTGCCGGACGAGCGCTGGATTGGTGTGCAGCGGTGGCGGTCATGACGGAACTTCCTTTCTGCCGTGAACTTCGTCATCAGCTGTGGCGGGGCCGGATGTGGCCTGGGTGAAGCGGTCGGGGCGGGCAGCGGCACCGGCGGGACGGTGTCGTCCGTCCATGCAGTGCGAGTGGGTCCACTCGCCGAGTCGGGCCGCGAAGCCGGGCCGCGAGGTGTGATGCCAGTACTGGGCATCGCGAACGTTGGCGGTGGCGCCGACGTTGGCCCTGCGCCAGCTGTAGGCCAGCGTGGCGATCTCCATCGCCAAGCCGGGGTGTTCGCGCCAGCACTCGGGGATCGGCTTGGCCGGGCCGCCCGTCAGCCCGACATAGGTCGCGTTGTACCAGGCCACGAAGTTGTCCAGTGTCCATTGCGGACTGTGGCCGTCCGTGCGGTGCTGGCGGTCTTCGGCGGCGGCCGGTGGGGTGAACACCACCCACTGGGCGGGAAGGTCGTGCTTTTCGTCCTGCTCAGCATCGTCGTCACCGTCGGAGTGGCTGTTGTCGAGCCGGTCGCGGAGCTTGTTGACCTTGCTGGACAGGCTGCCGACCATCTCGGTCAACGCGCTGACCTGCTTGTCCAGCTCTTCGATGCCAGCTGAGTCCTGCGCACCCGCCGCGGGTTCACTGCGGCGGCGCGGGGTGATGTCGTCGCTCACAGCGGCTTCACCTCCTGATAGGCGGCGGCCGCCGCGCCGGGCTGCGCAGGGGCGCTGAGGGCGTATCCGTCCGGGGACACGGCGGCCTCGCCGTTGCGCACCGCGTCGACGTCGGCCTTGAGCTGGCGCCAGTCGCGGCGGCGCTTGACGTCGACGGTGCGGGCCAGGATCGGGCGGAGGTGGCGGTGGAAGACCAGGACGCGGCCGCGGTCGACCGTGCGCACCGCGCCGGGCCGGTAGGTCGGCACGGACTCGGTGCCGACCGAGGTGCGGCCGATGCCGAACAGGCCATCGGATTGCTGCTGGTAGCGCCGCCGCTCGTGGTGGTCGGCGATCGTGGAGATCCACTCCAAGGTCTTGGGGTCCTTGATGCCGCCCCAGAGCGTCAGCGTCGTGGTGTTGTCCAGCAGCTGGCGGCGCCCGTTCTCGCCGTAGAGGGTGTCCAAAGTGCGCCAGCGACTGCGCGGCCCAGTGGATGATCACGCCCCGACCTGCCGAATCGGCCAGGATCTCCGGCAGTCGCGGCACGGGTGTGGCGTCGAAGAGTTCGTCGAGGTCGTTGGTGGCCGGCGGGTCAAGACGTCGCGACGGGTACGACAGGGCCATCTCCTGCTCGTTGGTCAGGATGTCCTCGACCAGCGCGGTCAGTACCGGGCGGACCTGGGCGGCTTGGTGTTCCCCGGCGACCAGGAACAGGCTGCCCTGTTGACCGATGAAGCTGCTGGGGTCGAATTCCTCCCCCGGTTTCGGGGAGCACAGCTCGCGCAGGTGCGGGTCGAGCCAGGGCTCGATGACCCGCCGCACGCTCAACCAGACGGCATCGCTGGTTTCGGCGACCATGCCGATCTCGGAGCGCAGGTTGTCGGCCAGCTCGGGAAAGCCGTGCTGGTGCAGCAGCTCGACCGGTTCCTGGTCCGGTGGCTTGGTGATCGCCCATCGGACGAGGTCGGCGACTCCGCGTCCGGCGTGGGCGGCGGCGAGCAGGTAGGACTGCACGACCATCTTCGCGCGTTCGCGGAACACCTTGTCGTTGCCGCCGACGTTTTCCAGTCCCACGGCTGCGGCGTCGACGAGGGTTTCGGCGCGGCGGCGCGCGGTGGTGAACGATTGGCACCCGGTCACCGGCGAGTAGCGGACCTGTGCGGGCCAGTGCACCTCGCCGGTGGTGTCGAAGACCAGCACGGGACCGGCTTCGGGGCGGCGTGTGCGGGCCAGCGCGGCGAATTCGACCAGGTCGGGCTTGGTCGTGGAGGCCAGCAGCGCGCCCGGCGCGGCGAGCGCTTTGTGCACCAGATCCGTGCGTGACTTGCCGGATTGGGTGGGTGCGAAGGCACCGGTGGGGTTTTCCAGCGGTGTGCACATGACCTGGTGAGTCGGGCCGCGGTGCAGCGGTGCGGCGACCTGTTCCAGCGGTGCGCGGCGCCGCTCGCGCGGGCTCAGGCTCGGCCGGGTCCACTCGGCGGTGCGCCGCGCGGCCTCCAGGGAGAGCTCGCGGCGGATATCCTCCCGGCTGGCGTGACCGGGCTGCGACGGGCCGAACCGGCGCCAGGCCAGCCCGGCTACCGTGGCCAGGACAGCCACCGCGATCGCGATGATCGCCAGCGTGACCGTCCAGTACAGGCCCGGTCGCCCGGCCAGCGCCGGTGCCCACGGTGTTCCGAGGCCTGCGGCCGGGTCGGAGGGGTTGCCGAGCACGGCGAACACGCCGGATCCCCAGGTGTCGAAGGTGGGCACGGCCCAGGGGCCACCGGTGAGCACGGTGGCGGCTGCGGCGCCGGCCATGAGCCCGGCAGCCAGGGCCATCAGTGCGCCGAGCACCGAGACCAGCACGCCCATCAGCGCGAGGTCGCGATCGGCGGTCGGTGAAATGCGGTGGTTGCTCATACCTGCGGACTCCCGTTCTGTGCTGGTGGCGGCGGTGGTGTGGTGGGTTCGGCGACCCGCCGGATGGACACGACCTGGGGCGCCCACGCATCGAGGCGTTCGAGGATCACGCCGGTGGAGGAGTCGTAGGCGTTGACGATCACGCCGTGGCCGGCGTACATGCCCACGTGCCGCGGATCGGACGGGGAGCCGAGCGAGCCGGGGATGAATACCAGGTCACCGGGCTGAATGTCGGCGCGTGAGACGGCGCGGCCGTCGTCCTTCTGGCCGTAGGTGCCCGCCGAAATCGGTACCCCGGCGCGGGCCCACGCGGCCTGCATCAGACCGGAGCAGTCGAAGGCGTCCGGGCCCTTGGCACCCCATACGTACGGGGCACCGAGCTTGCTCAGCGCGAACTCCACGGCCGCGCGCTGTTTCGGGTCACTCGGCAGCTGGAAGCCTGGCGGGAGCTTGGCCGGGTCGAGGGGGATGTTCGATGCGCCCTGGTCCGGGCAGCCCAGCGCGGACTGGCTGGTCGATGCCAGCTGCGCCGGATCACTTCCGGTCGGTGGCGGGACCGGGTTGTCCGGGCCGGTCCAGAACTTGTCCATCAGCTGGCTGGCGGGTTGTTCCTGCGGTGCGTAGCGGTCGGGGAACGCCGAGGCCTGCACCTTCTGCTGGGCCACCCCGGGCGGCATGGTGTGCCAGCCGTCGAGTTGCACCAGGTGGTCGAGGAACTTGCCGGTGGCGTAGGCGGGGTTGGTGACCTCCTCCGGCGAACCCCAGCCCATCGACGGGCGCTGCTGGAAAAGGCCGAGCGAGTCGCGGTCGCCGTAGTGGACGTTGACCAGCCGGGACTCGACGATCGTAGTCGAAATCGCCAGCACCGCAGCCCGTTTGGGCAGGTGACGCTGCTGGACCACCGAGGTGATGGTCTGGGCGTTGGTCATCTGCTCGCCGGACCACTGCTGGTCACCGACCTGCTGCCCGCCCCCGCCGGGGCCGCCGTCTCCGTGGCAGCCACCGAAAGCCGTGCCGAGGCTGCCGGAGACCGCCAGGACCGCGACCCCGACCATCGCCGCAGGCAGGATCACGAACGCCGTCAGCGCGACGGCGACCATCGACCACACCGTGCCCTTGCCCGAACCCGACATGGCCGCCTACCGGTCCCCGTCGGATTTCGTGAACTCACGAGGTACCGACCGCAGCTGGGCGTTGGTGTCGAAGGTGTGCTTCTCGGTGCGCGAGAGCACCGACTGGACCTTGTAACCGGGGTTGTTCTCGATCTTCCACAGCGCCCGGCCAGTGCGCTCCATGCACCAGCCCGTGGTGACATCGGATTCTTTCCCGGACAGGGCGAAGTCTTCGACGAGTTCGTCGGCCACCCGCGTGGACTGGCCGAACAAGATCCGGGTGGAGCACAGCGCCAGGAGATCCTTGGCGATCGCGACCTCTTGCGACCCGGCGTTGCCCACGGACAAGAAGTCGCTCGGCTTGTGGCCGACGAGGATCTGGATCTTCTTCTCCGCGCGGGACAGCCGCAGGTCGGAGTCGACGGCCTGCACGGCTTTCGGCCCGAGGCGCATCTGGCGCCAGACCTCGTCGCGCACGACGATCCGGATCTCCCCGTCGTCCTGAAGGTCGGTGATCATCGACGACCAGGAGCCCAGGCAGGTCAGCGCCACGGCCACCGCCTGGTCCCCGCGGCTGCGCAGCAGGGACAGGTCCATCGACTGGATCGGCGCGGCCCAGTCGAGCTCGAAGTTCGTCGGCTCGTCGAACAACCCGGCCAGCGGCCCGCTGACCAGGTTGGCCAGCGCGTCGGTGATCGGCCGCAGGTGATCGAGGAACTGCCGCCGGTCGGCGAAGCGCGTGTCCTCCCACAGCTCTGACGCGGGGTTGGCGAGTTCGCGCTGGACGTCTGGGATGGTGACCGGTCGCAGGTGGGTGTAGCCGTCGGCGGCGCCGACCAGGCGCCGCAGCACCTGCGAGAGCACCGCCTCGTCGGTGACCGTCGGCGAATAGCCCTGCGCTTCGGCCAGCGCGGTCAGCAGCTTGACCCACCGGCCAAGCACCCCGTCCAGCTCCTCGCGCTGCCGGTCAACCGACCAGGAATCCCACCGGCTGGCCAGCGGCCCCAGGTCCAGGGCGTTGAGCCGCGCCGAGGAGCCCCGGCCCAGCGCGATCGGGTTGATGTCCAGCGCCCGCAGCAGCGGCGAGTACTCCCCTTTCACATCGCCGCTGATCAGGGTGCGGACGCCGAAGAGCATCATGCGCAGCAAGAACGCGACCACAGTGGACGATTTGCCGCGCCCGGGCTCACCGAAGATCACCATGTTCGGGTTCGTGCACATGCCGCGCAGCACCCACTCGATGGGGTGGGCGTAGAACGCGCCGCCGGAGACGGTGTCGTAGCCGATGCGGGCTCCCACCGCGGGCACGCCGTTGGCCGCCAGCAGCGGGAACAGCCCGCCGATCTCGTGGGTGGCCGCCTCATACACCGCCAGCGGGGCCTCGACCGGAGCCCAGCCCTGACCGGGCCGCGCCAGGCCGCGACGCGGGGCGATCGGCCGGTTGACCTTCTCTTTTGGTGCTGTGCGCCGGTCCGGTGTGCGCGGTTTCCTCGGTGGCGGGGCACCGAAATCGGCCAGCAGCTGTGCGGCGCTGCGCTCCTTCGTGCGGGTCTTCACAGCACACCTCCCCGTGCGCGCGGCAGCCCGACGCCGACCGGCAGGCAGGCGGCGACGAACGCGGAATCCTGAGCGAGATCGAGCCGCAGCAGCCGGAACCGGCCGGCGGCGTCGTTTTCCAGGCGGGCGGCGTGGTCCTCGACGTTCCAGTGCGCGGGCACCGTCACCGCCGAGGCGGCGGCGTAGCGCACGATGGAGTGGCCTGCGGCCACGGCTCGCTCCTGTGCCTTGGCACCGCTGGCCTCTCGTTCATCCGATGCGGAGGCCGAGAACCCCTTCGAGCTCTTGTAATCGCGCAGCACACCGGCCCGGAACCGGTAGTTCTGCACCGCCCGCGAGGCTCGGCGGGCGTCCATGACCTCGTAGTGAATGGCCAGGCACCGACGTTCACCTGCGGTTTTGACCGCCAGCAGCGGCGAGAGGCTGCCGAAGACGGTGCCCGCCTCGGGCATGAGCACGCTGTAGCTCACGGTGGAGTACGCGTCGTGGTCGTAGCGTCGCCGAGGTGGCGAGGGCGCTTCGGTTGGCCCGGCGGCGGCCTTGGGCAGGCCCTGCTGGCCGTCGCCGGTGAGGTGCCCGGCCCGCAGCACCGCTGAGCTGTCCGGGTTGAAGCCGGTGCGGATCGCCTCGGCCAATGCCGAGCCGGAGAGCCATTCGACGCTGTCGGCGCCGAGGGCCTTGAGCGGGTCTTCGAGACCGTCGAGCACCCGGTAAAGCACCCGCGCCCGGCCCTCGGTCCCGCCCCCGGCGGCGGCCGCCGGTTTACGCAGCGCGTCCTCGGTGCCGGAAATGGTCACGAAGATCTCGTGGCGCACCGAGACGGCGCCGATGGTGCGGTCCAGCTCGTCGGCCGCTTGGCGGGCCAGCGGCGGCGCCGCGTCGACCTCGTGTTTCGAACGCCACACGCTGTACTCGGTGCCGTCGTCAGGCACGGTGCGCACCGACAGCGACATCCGGTCGATCACGTCGCGATGCCCGATGCTCAGCAGCAGGTTGCCCAGCCGGGAGGCCAGCCGCTCGCACTGCTCGTTGCTGAGCATCCCGACACCGGTGTGGGTCAGGCGCGCGGTCGCGCCCCACCGGCCGTCGCCGGTGTCGTGGATCAACGCGATCCGGCCGCGGTCCTTGAACACCGGACCGTCAGGGAACGAGACCCGTTGCAGGACACCAGGCAGATCCGGCTCGTCCGGATCGACCGGCAGGCCCGAGGCGGCCTTGGACTGCCAGCGCGACCAGCCGAACAGCACGCCCAGCTGATGCAGCACCAGGTGCCCGAGCCAGCGGAACGCCGGCCGCCCGCGCACCGGCACGACCACCAGGCACGCGATGATCCCGCAGATCGTGGCCAGGACCAGGGCGGCAAAGAACCTGCCTGCGGAGACGGTCCAGAGCACCGGAACGGCCAGCACGATGCAGGTCAGTGCCTGCACCGGGGTCAGCCCCATGATCCACCCGGCGTGCTCGCGCCGGGCCAGACCGCGATAGATCCGCACGTTGCTGGTACTCATACGATCACCGCCGCTTCCGCTGCTCCACTGGAGGCCGCGCCACCGCCGCCTCCGCCGCTGTTCTTGGGACCGCCGCCCCCACCGCCGCGAGGACTTCCGCCCCCGCCGTCGTCGCCGCCGGGGTCATCCCCGTGGTCGGGCGGTTCGGGAGGAGGCGGTTCGGGGTAGCCACCGCCTGCACTGCCGCTGGTCACGTTCTCGTCGCCGACGCCCTGCGGGCCGAGGCCATCGGAGGAGGTCACACGGCCGCTATTGGCCGCAGCAGGCGAGGCCGCAGCGTCGTCACCGCCGAGGACGTCGTCCTCGCCGTCGCCGCCGGGATCTGCTGCCGACGGGGATGCGGAGTTCTGGCCCCCGCCGCTACCGGAGCCGCCACCATCGCTGGAACCGTCGGAGCTGTGGCCGACGCCGTGGTTGTCCATCTCGCCGTCGGCGTAGTCGGCCATTGCCAAGTCGAAGCGGTCGGCGTTGGCAGACTCCTGCGCATCGCTGCCGCCCCCGCCGCCGAAGAGGGCGTTCGCGGCCCGAATCGCCGGGTTGCCAGAGCCGTAGGAGGACACCCCTGCTCCGGCGAGGGCGTCGCGGAACGTCGAACCGGCATCGGAGCTCGGATCGATGAAAGCGAACAGCCGGAACAGCACAAACGGCACGATCAGGGAAATGATCAAAACCCCGACCCCTGCCAGAAGCCCGGACAGGCCCTTCGACCCGCCGGAAATGGCCACGCCCAGCACCAGCGTCATCGCCAGCACCGGCTTCATAGCGATGCACGCCAAAATCCAGCGGAGCGCCTTCCAGAACCAGGACTTCGTGACGTTGGCCAGCAGCCCCGCGGCGGTGATCGGGATCGTAGCCACGAGCACGTAAATCGCGGCCTCACGGAACAGCATCTCCAGCACGTAGCCGATGCCCGCCGGGACGACCCCGATGAACGCGCAAATCCCAAGCACGACCGCCTTCACACCGTCCTGGGCGGCGTCGGCGAACGCGGTGTGCTGGAGCGCGTCCTGGAAGTTGGTCGACTGAAGGCCGTACTGGAGGATCCCGTGGGTGAGTCCGTCGGCCGCGGCGAGGAACCCCGCCACCATCCCGACGGTCATCGCCAGGGCGATCCCATACTGCACCGGTCCGCCGACCAGCCGCATGAACCCACGCCCGCCCTTGAGGGAAGTCATGGTCATCTGCCAGAAGAACAGCCCCAGCGCGAGCACACCGGAGATCCACAGCATCATGGGCCAGAGCACGGAGATCGGCCCTTCACGTGTGTCCACTGTGAACACTGAGAACCGGTCGGCGAGTTTGAACGCCTCACGCAGGATCCACAGGCTGGCGTCCCACAGCGCCTGCATCGCCGTTTCAAACGCCGAGCTGACCAGCTCTTTGAGCTTGCCGCCGATCGCGCCACCGATGTCGTCGAAGGGCCACATATCAGCCACCCCTCTTCAGATCCCGGTACCCGGCGTGGACCGCGTCGGCGCTTCCCGGCCACGCGCTCGGCGCGGCCGCGGGTAGCGGGCCGGGGGAAATCCGCCAGTCGCCACCGACGTGGCGCAGGGCTTGGCAGTCACCGACGCCGGCGGTGAGGGTTTGGCCCTGGTAATCGACCGAGAACTGGCCGAGCACGCAGGCCACGACGAAGCGGCCGCCGTCGGTGATGCCTTTGATCTGGCCGTGCGTGACCTGGTAGGTCGCGGTCAGGTCCGGTATCGGGCCGGTGGGGTTGATCCCCGCGCTGCTGCGCATCGAGCGCAGCAGCGAGTACAGCCCCGTGGTTTCCGGTTGCGGGGCGCCCGGCAGCGCCAGCTCGCGGAACCCGCGTGCGTAGGTGGCCGGATCCCCGCCGCGCATCGCGGCCTCATCCAGCGTGGTGAGCTGCCCCAACGCACCCTCCGGGGTGGCGGGGAACCCGCCGGAGATCCAGCGCCCGGCGGTCTGGGCGGGCATTGGAACGGTGATGGGTTCGCCAGCCCGCTCGGTGGTCATCGACTGTGGCTGAGCCGAGTGCGCTGGTAGTGCCGCCATCGGGGCACTCGCCAGGGCGTGCTCGGCCGCCAAGTCCCAGCCGCCCGAATCCAGGACCGGCCTCGAGGGCGGCGGGGCGGGAGCCGGTGCGGGCCGGTCGGTGACGTGGTGCGAGACCATCAGCGCGCCAGCAAGCGCGACGACGGCCAAGACCACGACGACGATGGCCGACAGGCTCAGCCCGGCTCGACGCTTGCGCTGCTGGTTCGTGGCAGGAGGGGCCATGACTCAAGCCCCCGCCGCGAAGTGGCTGATGAGCTGGTAGCCGACCCCGTACAAGATGCCGCCGCCAAGGGCGCACAACATCATGATCACGCCGATCTTGCCCGCGCGGTGGTGATCGACCCACCGGCCACCGGCCCACACCAGCAGCCCGATGAAGAAGCCGACCACCAGCGCCACGCCAGCACCCCACTTGACGTTGCCGACGGCCTCGATGATCTTTTGCGAGCCGGGCGGGGCCACTGGTCCTGGGTTGGGGATCTGGGCCAGGACAGGCAGAACCGTGTCCGTGAGGTGCTGAATCATTGGTCGGCTCCCTTCGAGCGGCGGGACAGGCCAGGCAGCCGCCCGGCCGAAGACGCCGCCGGGGTCAGCAGCTCCCAGCGGCGCAGCAGGGGGGTCATGGCCTCGCGCAACCGCTTCGGGGTGACCTCGGCGGTGATCCCGGAGGTGGCGATGTCCGGGCTGTGCGGGAGGAACAGCGCATCGTCGAGCAGGGCCGACACGCGGCGACCTGCGCTGCCGCGCACGCCGGTGGGCCAGCGCCGGGCACCGACAACCACCAGCTGGACCGGTGGCGTCGTGGCGCCGGAGCGGTCCCAGGCGTCCAGGCGCGCGAGAACCTGTTCGGAGTGCAGGAGCGAAGGGCGGGTAGCCCGGCAGACCAGCACCGGCCGCGGTCCCGGAGTGCCAGTCCGCAGCCAGGCACCGGCCCCGGCCAGCGGATGCGCGGCCACACGCCAAGCGTCGTGACCGACGTCGACCACGGTGACCTGCACCGACTGGTTCGACGGCTTGAAGAACCGAGGGGGCGGGACCATGCCGGGGCTGATGACCGGCAGATCGCTCTCTACTCGTGCCAGCAGTGCTTGGGCCCGCCAGGAGACCCGGACGCGCACCGCCGGGTGGGGGCCGGACAGCACGGGGCCGTCCGAGCGGGCCGCCGCGGCAAGGCCGGAGCGGGCGGGATCGGCGGTGTCGACCATGAGCACCCGCCGCCCGGCGATCTGCATCGCGTCGGCGAGCACCGTGGCAACGAGGGTGGCGCCGGCGCCGGGGGACGCCGACAGCACCGGGATCACGTCGCCGAAACCCGCCCAGTCCGCAGAGGCGTCGCTGATGGGTGCCAGACCCTGCCGCTGCACCACGGCTGCGGCCTGCCCTGTCTGCGCAGCGATGCGCAGACCCGCCTCGTCCTCGTAACCGTCGGCCGAGACCGCGGCCCACTGCCCGGCTTCGACGGCGGCGACCACGTCGGAGGTGGGCAGCTCCCCCCACGTCTGGATGGCCGTGCGGGCGAGCTGCCGATCGCGTTCCTGGAGGCCGCCGGGTTCGGCGGGAACGTCGCTGGGCTCGCTGGTGAGCGCGGGCTGTGGATCCGTGTCGGCTGGGGAGGGAGCACACGGCCACTGGGTGGCGGTGGCCGTGCGCTCCGGCTCCGGCAGCGACGGCGGTGTGGTGCCCGCCGCCGGTGGATCAGATGATGTCTCGCCGTTTTCGGAATGCATGGGCGTAGTCGGCACCGTTGAGGGCCCGCCACGCCCCGCACTGCTTTCCGTGAGCAGCGACGCCGTGGTCTGATAGGAACCGTTGCGGGCCAAGTGATTTTGTTCTGGTGCGGCCATGATTTCGTCTCCTTTGCCGTCCGCCTGTGGTGGGCCGGGCTGGTCACGAAGGCGCGTTGGTCCACCGCAGTGCGTGCACCGGTCCGAGGCGCGCGGTCTGGCGCCGATGTGCGGCTGGACAGCTCCGGGCGATTTGAGACGCGCTTGCCCTACTCAGAGCCCGGAAGGGCTGCTGAGCTGCGAAGACTCACGTAGTGCTCACCCGGCGTCAGGCGCAGGGATCGCTGAGAGGGGCTGCGCGCCGGGCAAAGCGGAACAACTGGCTTCCACCGCGGACTGCCCGTATGGGATGTATGTAGGGCCGTGCCTGCTGCGCGGCCCGAGGCCGCTGGGCACCTACCTCATGCGCAACGATGAGTGCGCGGTTGGTTCATATGGCACCTCCCGCATGGGAGAGATCGGCTCCCACGCTGTCTTTCAGACCGCACGGCCGGTTCCCTTCGCCGACTCCCTCGCCGGTCGCTGTTCGCCAGGCGATGGCCTTGGGCCCTTGCCTGACCTGTCCTCAGCGGATGGAGCACGACCAACTCCCCGAGTGGTCCGTGCGCTCCACACGATGGGCGCGTGTTGTGGTCAGCCGGCCATGTCCAGCCCGACAACTTCTTCGCCGCCATCCTCATCAACGACGACGCCGACCTGGCCGCGTTCTGCCAGCATCTTTGCGCGGTCGGCCGGGATGGTCGCTCCCCATACACCCCAGGACGCACCCGCCTCTGCTTCGAGCGCGAGGGCTACCGTCAAGCAATCGTTGATCACGGGGCAACCGCGGCAGGCTCGTTTCGCTTTGAGGCGCCGGTCGTCGGGGGCGTAGCGGCCTTTCTTCGGTTCCCGGTACCACGGATCATGGTTGGCCCGGTATCGCGGGCGTACGGGCTTGGCGCACTTTCCGCGGTGGGAGATGTAGAAGTGCAGCTCCTCGATGGTGGTGTCGGCTTCATGCATGATGGCCCCCGAATGGGTGATAGGGCCGCGGGGTGGTGGGCGCGCCGGGAACACAGGATGCCGCCGGTAGCAAGCCTCCGGCTACGGTGTCCACGAGCGCGCGCCCGCCCCCACTGGGCGGCGTTCGTCCTTGCTGCCAATAGGTTTGGTTCCGCGTGATCGAACACGGATCCGGTTTTTCCTCTTGGTTCGTCCACTGTGGGACGGTGAAGGCCCAACCGGCCAGAGATGACACGTTGACAACTGCTGTCAACAGTTGATCGTTTTCGCTGGTTACCATCGGTGCCCGCACGAGAGGGGGCGTGACGTTGCTACCTGAGGAGCTGGACTCGTTCGTCGGGCGCGAGGACGAGCTGGAGACGCTCGCGTCCCTCGTCGTACCGGGTAGCGGTTCCAGCCTGGTCACGCTGACCGGCCCCGGCGGCAGCGGAAAGTCGAGACTTGGACTCCGGCTCGCCCACCACGTCGAGGGCATGCAGTGCTGGGAGGACGGCGTCGGCTGGGTGTGGCTGCGGCCTGTCCGGGACAGGGCCCGGTTGGCCGACCACCTCGCCACCAGCCTGGGAATCCAGCAAGCCACCAACACCGCAGCCGGCATCATTGACGCACTGCGCAAGCGACGGATGCTGCTGGTACTCGACAACTGCGAGCACCTGCATGCGCCGCTACGTCAGTTCATCGCCGCTCTGTTGCGTGCGGCTCCCGACGTCACTGTGCTGGCCACGAGCCGATCGAGCATGGACCTGACCGGCGAGAACGTGCACCGCCTCGCCCCGTTGAGCACGGCCACGGGCGAGAACTACCAGGACGGCAAGTCCTATGACGCCGCTGAGCTGTTCATTCACCGAGCCCGGCAGGTCAACCCTGGCTTCGACCCCGACGGCCAGTACCGGACGATCGTGGAGCTGTGCCATCAGCTCGATGGCCTGCCGCTGGCGGTCGAGCTGTGCGCGCGCCGGACACAGACGTACTCGCTGAATGAGATCGCCGCGCGGCGCTTTGACCTGCTCAACGCTCCCCTGGACGACGAGCACGACAGCACCGGCGATCTGCTGGGCCTCGGTACCTCGTCGGCTGTGGACCGCGATGATCTGCTCAGCATCGGCCAGGACGACGCCCAACGTGCCCGGACCTCGCTGGACAACGTGCTGAGGTGGAGCTGGGATCTATGCACCCGCCGCCAGCAGCACCTGCTGCAACGGCTCTCGGTGTTTCCCGATGCCTTCGACCTCGAACAAGCCGAGGTGGTCTGCGCCGACGACGAGCTCCTGCCCCGCACGATGATCGCGCCCACGCTCGACGATTTGCAGCGCCAGTCGCTTGTGCAACGCCAATCCACCGCCCTGGATGAGCCGAGTCAGTTCCGGTTGCTCGATACCATCCGCACCTTCGCCGAGCACCGTCTGCGGGAGTCCGGGCAGGCCGAGCAGTTCCGCCACCAGCACTACGAGTGGGTGACGCAGGAATTCGCCCGGGTCGGCAGGGAATGGCTGGGACCGCAGGAAGTCGACATGCTGGTGCGCTGCCGTGGCCTGTTGCTCGACGTCTACGCCGCGCTGGATCACTGCCACGACACCAACAACATGGAAGCGGCGTTCAGGCTGCTCAACGCCACTTTCGCTGCTCGGATCCCGTGGTTCGGCGGCGCGCTGCCGGATATGTCACGGCAGTGGGCACGATTGCTGGAGCGCTACCCGCACCGCGACAATACACGCGCGGTGGCCCTGGCGTCGCTGGCCTACCTGGAGGTCTGTCGCGGCCTGCCCGCCGACATCCCCCTATCCCGGCTCGACGAAGCGCACGCGATCGCCGCGGAACTCGATGTCGAGCTGCTGCAGGTTCAAGTCGCGACCGCGGTCTCGCATTGCTTCGGCAACGGTGACGCCCAGTGCGTGGAGTTGATGGCCCACGCCTACAGCAAAACGCGTGCGCAGGACCCGACCAACCCCGGGTGGGCGATGATCGAAATGTGGTGGTCCATCTGCGCTGCCTTCTACGCGGATACAGACACCGCCGAGGCCATCACCCAGCAGCATCTTCAGACCATGACCGACGCCGGAGCCGAACACGCCCTGGGCTGGGCTCGCTGGGCACGGTCGGTCTTCCTCGTGCTGCATTGCGGCGACGACGCAGCGTTGGCCGAGGCCGAAGAGTTGATGCGGGCGGGCATCGCGACCGCTTCCCGCACCGGTGACCGGTGGATCCCGATCTGGTGGGCGGTGCTGGCGGCTATCCGTGCCGCCAAAGCCAGCGAGCACGCTCGGGCGGCAGAGCTGAGCGGCATCGTCGCCTCGCTCACCGTGACCACAGGCATTCGCGTCGACCGGATCGCCGGGCTTTATCCCGCGTTGCGCGACGGTCAGGACGCCGCTCGGGTCGCTCTGGGCGAGGAGGCCTACCTGGAGCGCTGGCACTCCACGCGGGATCAGTCCGCGGGCAACTACGCGGCCACGGTGGAGCTGCTCACGGCTCCGGTGCGGTTGACCTCTCGCGAGTACGAGATCGTCACGCTCGTCGTCGACGGGTACACCCATGACGACATCGCCAGCACGCTCCACATCGAAAAGGAGTCGGTGAAGCGCAACATGCGACGTGTGTACTCCAAGACCGGGTGCCGGACACGAGCAGAACTCCAGAGCATGGTGTCGCGCTCGGTCACCACCGATGGGCAGGCGTCCTGATCTCCACACGCATACCCGGACAAGCCCCCGGACAAGGCGGCCCCACCCCGGACAGTTCGCCGCGACACCCGGACAATGCGCGGTGTCTGGATGTCACGGGCCGACGTCGTTCGGCAGGGTTCGTCGCGGTGATCATCGCCCCGAACTGGAGTGACTGTGACTGAGACCCAGCGCCTTGCCCTAGATCCTGTGGGACGTGACCTGGCGGGCGAGTCCCGCCGCCTGCGCGCTGCCGGACCAGCAGCGCCGATCGAGTTGCCCGGCGGTATCCCCGCCTGGGGCATCGTGGACCCGGACCTGCTGCGAAAACTGCTGGTCAGCCCCGACGTGTCGAAGAACCCCCGCCTGCACTGGCCGGCCTGGTTCGAAGGCCGGATTCCGGGTGATTGGCTGTTGGCACCGTGGTTGAGCATGGAAAATATGCTCAGCGCGTACGGCAGCGAGCATCGACGACTGCGCACGCTGTTGTCGAAGGCATTTACGCCACGCCGCATTGCCGAGTTGGGGCCGTCGGTGCAGCACACCACCGACGAGCTGCTGAACGCGCTTCCGTCCGCAGCCGAGGACGGGGTGGTCGACGTGCGCGAGCATTTCGCCCACCTGCTTCCCTTCGACACCATCGGCAGGCTGTTCGGTCTGCCCACCTCGATGCACGACGAGCTGCGCGCCTGCATCGACATCGTGCTCGCGCCCGTGCTCGGCGCCGATGTCGCCATGGCATCAGAGCGCACCCGCGAGATCCTCCACGAGCTGCTCATCGCCAAACGCGAGACCGCCGGCGACGACTTGACCTCGGCGCTGCTGGCCGCCCGCGACGGGGACAACCCGCCGCTGTCGGAGACCGAACTGCTCCACACCCTCCAGCTGGTGATCGCCGCGGGTTTCGAAACGACCGTCAACGTCATCGACCAGGGGCTGACCGCGCTGCTCACCCACCCCAAGCAGCTGGAGCTCGTGCGCACCGGCCAGGCGTCGTGGGAGGACGTGGTGGAGGAGACGCTGCGCTGGCAGCCCTCGGTCCCGCACATGCCGCTTCGCTTCGCGGTGACGAACATCCCCGTCAGCGCGACCACCACGATCGCCGCGGGAGACGCGATCATGGCGTGCTTCGGTGCTGCCAACCGCGACCCCGACGTCCACGGAGACGACGCCGACGAGTTCGACATCACCAGGCCGAGCAGGCGGCAGCACTTCGCCTTCGGGCACGGAGCGCACGCCTGCATCGGCTCCGCCCTGGCCCGTATGCAGGCCACGACCGCGCTGCGCACGTTCTTCGAGCGGTACCCGGGCGCACAGCTCGCGGTGCCGACCGAGGAACTGGAGCCGATTTCGCTGGTCGCCAACGGACACCAACACCTCCCGATCCGGCTCTGAACAGATGCCGGATCGGCCTGGACACGACACCGGACAGCCCCGTGCCGGGGCCGGACAGTGTGGCCACCTCTCCCGGACAACACTCGCTGTCCAGGTACAACGGCCCTAGCCATCACGCACAGTGGACTCCGCAAGCGCACGAATGCGACCCCGCCTGGACTTGTCCGGGCGGGGCCTGCGGAGAAACATCCACGCAGCTGGCCCACCAGTCGAACGGATCTCAGCCAAGGGGCGGGTTGCGTAGCTAGCTGGGGAGGGCACATGCGCAGCACATCGACCGTGACCGCAGCGTTGCATGCCGGCGCGACGGAAACGACGGCGGTCACCGAGTTCGGAGCTGCGGTGTTGCGCTGGTGTGAAGACAACGGCGTCAACCAGGTCGACCTGGCCGACGAGGCCGGGCTGCACCGCAGCACCCTGTCCCGGGTGATCCACGGCCAGCGCGATGCCACCGAGGCAATGGTCACCGCCCTGGACGGGGTCATGCGCACCGGCGGGCGGCTCGCTGAGGTCGCCGAGCGCAGTAACCAGCACCGCGCCACCACCCGCACAATCCCTGCGGCGCGGCGCCGCCCGGTGCCCGCGCAACTGCCCGCAGTGTGCGGAACACTGCACGGCCGCGAGCAAGAGCTCGCCGCGTTGGCGGCCTGCGGGCCCGCGCCCGGACTGCGGTTGTGCCTCGACGGGCTGCCCGGTGTCGGCAAGACCACGCTGGCCGTGCATCACGCGCACCGTCTTTCCACCGCTTACCGATCTGGAACGGTGTGGGCCGATCTGCGCGGCCACCAGCTCGGCGGGCCTGCCGATCCCTCCGAGTTGCTTGGCGACTTCCTTGCCACCCTCGGGCTGGAGGTCCCCGATGGGCTGGAGGCACGTAAGCGGGCGTGGCGGTCGGCGACCTGGGCTTCCAGGTTGCTCATCGTGCTCGATGACGCCCGCTCGGCCGAGCAGATCACGCCCTTGCTGCCCGGTGGGACTGGCTGCGCAGTGCTGATCACCAGCCGCTACCGGCTCTCATCGGTGATGGCCGGAGCCGGAGTCCAGCAGTTCACGGTCGCTCCGCTGCGACGGGCGCAGTCCATCGAGCTGCTGCGCGCGCGTCTTGGGAACCGCGTCGACGCTGAACCGGCCACCGCCGGGCGCGTCGCTGAGCTGTGCGCCGATGTGCCCCGGGCAGTGTCGCTGGCGGCCGAACGCCTGTCGGTGCACCCCGAGATCTCGCTGGACGTCCTCCTCGACGAACACGAGGACCGGTGGGCGCTCACCGAGATCGCCGACGAGCCGGGCTGCAGCATGCGCGCCACCCTGCGCCGGTTCTACAACGCACTGCCGGCCCAACACCGGCGCGCCTGGCGCGTACTCGGTGCCGCTGGTGGGCGGATGACCAGCGCCGAGCTTGCGGAGAACACCGGGTGGGCACCTGGCGACACCCGGCAGGTACTCGATGGCCTGGTCCTGGCGCACCTGCTGACTCGCCGTGAAACCACCTGGGAGATGAACGAGCTCATCGCCGCGTGGGGTGCGCACCTGCACACCCACAACACGTAGTAGCTGACACATCGGTGGGGATGGGCGGAATCTCCCCGTTCCCGCCCATCCCCACCGGTTGCCGCGGACCTGCCGCGCCGGACACGGCGATCTCTGCCGGATGAGGGCACATAACCACCGTCAGAAATCACCGAGTCGCCGGTCGCGCCCCGAGAGGTCCACGGTCCGGCGGAGCATGCCACACACCTCGCTTGGCTGTCTTCGTATTGAACCTCATTAAGTCCACTGTGGACATCATTTTGCGCGGGTTAATACCAAGACTGATCAGCGTCGATGGGTTTACCGTCCGCCCTTGCCGCAACGCCCCCTCGCCACGCCTGGCGGGGAACCGCTGTCTCGGGGAGGACCTGATGACCACCACCCACCACACCACCCACCACGCCATCGACCGCGACACGATCGCCGCACGCCTTCGCGAGGCCGACTGGGAGCTCGGCCCGCAGGGGCAGTGGCTGGCGCACCTGATCCACCGTGGCAACGCACCCGGGTGCCACACGGCGCTGCGCGCCGTGCTCATGCCGCCCGCCCACGTCGCCGGCGCCCACCTGCACCGCGCCCACGAGGTCCAAGTGATGGTCCTCAAAGGAATCGCCGCGACGCTCCTGGGCGATGACCTCGCACCCCTGCTGCACGGGGCAGGCGATCCGATCTGCGTCCCACCAGGCACAACCCACGCTGCGGCTAATCTGTCCTCGACGCAGTGGTTGCTCGCCGTCGAGACCATCAGCGACCCCTACTCCGCCGACGTCCGTCCTCTGCCGCACCTGAACGCGCAGGTCGAGGAGACCGCCCGCCGGCTTCGACGGGAACGTGCGGTCGAGGTGTTCAACAAGGAGACCCAGACGGTCGAGTCGGTCGCTGACGAGCTCATCGCCGACGTGGCCATCCCCGCTCGGCGCTCCACCACTGGGCGGTGATCCAGACCATGACCACCACCTACCCCACCACGACCGCTTCCACAGCCACCGGCGGCAACGTGCGGATCCGCCTCACCCACAACGAATCACCATTCCCACCCACGCCCCGCGTGCGAGCAGCACTGGAGCACACCGCGGCCGGGGCTCACCGCTACCCCACCGTCAGCGATGAGGACGACCTCATCAAGAGTCTCGCCCGCCACCATGAGGTGCCCGACGACGGGATCCTGCTCGGAGCAGGGGCGGCCGGACTCCTGCAACTGCTCGCCCAGACCTGCGCCAGCCCGGGTGCGCAAATCGTCGCTCCCTGGAGGGCGTGGGAGGCGTATCCGGATATCGCTACCAGCGCGGGCGCTCGCTTCGTCCCCGTCCCGCTCACATACGACGAGGTCGATCTCGACGCGGTCGCCGACGCCATCACCGAGCGAACCGCGATGGTGTGGTTGACCCACCCGCACAACCCGACCGGCCAAGCCCTCACCCGCAGCGCGTGGGAGCGGTTTCTACAGCGCGTCCCAGCGGGGGTCATGGTGGTGCTGGACGAGGCCTACTACGAATTCCTCGATGCATCCGAACGCGCCCGTGCCGCCGATGGCATCGCGACGGTCCGCGACCTGAGCGTCACCACCAGACTCGTTGTGCTGCGTACGTTTTCGAAGGCCTATGGGCTGGCGGGACTGCGTGTCGGCTACGCCATCACCAGTCCGACGATTGCCCGGGAACTGAGGCATCGCCAGCTGCCGTTCACCGTCTCCACTGCCGGGATCCAAGCGGCGCTGGCCACGATGCGCGACACCGCGGCTCGCGAAGCGCAGCTGTGTGAGATCCGCAGCGAGCGCAATCGGCTCGCGCGCGAACTCGGTGCGCTCGGCTACCCGGTTCGGCCCAGCTCGGCGAACATGCTGTGGCTGCCGCTCCGATCCGCCGCGGAGCAGTTCACCCTGGGGCTGCGCCAGCACGGCATCATCGTGCGCTGCTGGAGCGGGGACGGCGTTCGCATCTCGGTGGGCACCCGCAGCGATCACGACGCCCTGTTGGCGGCGGCTCGTGTCCTCCCCCGCTGACACCCGCACGAGCCCGGCCGCACCAGCTCACGCCAGCGCGTGGCGGGGTGCGGCCGGGCTCGTCGCGATCGGCCTGCTCGCATGGTTGCAACGCGCGCCCGTTGCCGGTCTCGGCATCGCCCTGCCGGAGCTCCACCTCGGCGGCGGTCTCAACGCGGTGCTCACCGCGGCCCCAGCGCTGTGCATCGCCGCTGCCGCCCTGGTCCTGCCCGTACTGCACGCGCGGGTCTCCACCGTGCGAATCCTCGCCATCTCCGCAGGGATGCAGGTGCTGGGCCTCGCGCTACGCGCGCTGTGCGGCACCACCACGATGTTGCTGATCGGATCGCTGCTGGCCTACCTCGGCGTCGCTGCCGCCGGCATCGCCCTGCCCGTCCACGTCCACGCCCACTACCCCCGGCACGCGCCCCGCATCACCGCCGCCGTGGCCGCCCTCATCAGCGTCGGAGTCGCCACCACCACGGCAACCACACCGCCGCTGCTGCACACCGCACACGGCTACCCAGCCATAGCCCTGCTTCTCCCGCTCCCGGTCGCCGTCGCCGCCTGGACCTTGTGGGCACGCCAGAAGCCGAGCTCGGCCCCCGTTCCGGTCACGCGCGGCGCCTGGAGGTGGATGCTGCGAAACCCGCGGACCTGGATCCTCGTCGGGTTTTTCGGCTTGCAATCCGGACTTGCTGTCGGCCTGCTGTCCTGGGAGGCCGTGCTGTTCCGCAGAACTGGGATCCCCGGCGGAGCGGCCGGTCTGCTGGTCGCGGTCACCATGTTCATCTCCATCGGCACCGCGCTGACGCTCGGTGCCCGCACCAACCGCGCCCGCTCCCAAACACCGGGGCTTGCCGTCATGACCTGCGCCGGCATCGCCGGGCTCGTGGGACTGCTGCTCGCCCCCACCAGCGCACCGTGGTTGTGGGCCGGACTCCTCGGCGCCGGGGTCTCTGTTCTGTCCGTCGCGCTCGCTTTGCCGAACCTGCGCACGAACAACTCGCAGGACGGAATGGTCCTCAGCTCAATCGTCCAGGGCGCCGGTTACCTCGTGGCCGCGGCCGGACCCCTCGCTCTCTCGCTGACCACCAGCGCCACCGGCATCACGCTGCTCATCGCCGCCGGACTGGCCCAACTCGTGCTCACCGTGCTGGTCGGCCGCCCGCATCACATCACCCGCCCCGGCTGAACGGGGCCAGGACCGTAGCAGCCGCCTACCGAGGAGGAACACCATGTCGCGTCCCTACGACCGGTCGCAGCAACCCGCATGGGACGGCGCCGAACACCCGGTGTTCGACAATACCGACCCGCTGTTCACCCCCACCACGAACATGAGCACCCACACGCGAATCGGGTGCGACGACTACAACCATTACGGTGTCTTCCCTGACTACGACGACTTCGGTGAATGACCCGGCTCCGAATCAGTGCTGTTCCGGGCCAGCGGCCATCACTGGACCTTTGGTTCTCGATTGACGCCTTCCTGCGGGGATGGTGAGGGGCAACGGTGGCCGGTCGAGCAGTGTGCGACGGATTTTTGGAATCCGGAGCTACCGTTGTAGGCCAGAAACACTCTGCGCGACTGCATTTCCGATCTTGGGGAGGGTGACGTGTCCGAATCGTGGCGTTGCCTGGTTCGACTGGGCGTCCGGAGGCAACACGGTTCATCAGGTTGCCAGCGTCTCCGCAGGCCGCTTTTCCAGCCAGCGCCTCACGACACATCGATTGATCGCCCTCGGCGCCGAGTTCTAGGAGTTGATTCCATTGCCAGAGACAAATCCGGCCCAAATGACTCGAGGAACGACCGCCGAGCACATTGTCTCCGCGGTCGTTCCGGGCCAGCTGCACACGGCGCAGGACTCCGTGCAGCCGCTTCCGGTCTCCGACCTGCCAGAACTCCCGCGCGACGGGACGATGTTGTATCGGATCGCTTCGGTTGATCTCCGAGGACGGGTAGCTGACTCCACCATCGTTCAGGCGCTCGGATGGTCACCTTCGGAACCTATCCAGTTTGGAACATGGCACGGCGCTGTGGCCTGCAACCGAAGTTCAACCGGGTCTTCAGCCCTGACCAAGCGCGCTCACATCTCGATACCCTCCACGTTGCGACGTTGGTGCGGGATCGCCAGCGGAGACCGGGTACTGCTAGCAGCAGCCCCTACTCTCGACGTGCTCGTTATCTACACCATGGCCGCGCTCGATCACATGGTCCTCGGTTACCACGAGTTTCTGACCAGGACGGATCAGCCGTGAGCCAGGAGGAACTCGAGAAGGAAGCCGCTCGGGTGCTACTCGGGCGGCTAGGCCTGACGGCAGCAGATCTCATTGGCGATGGCAAGCGGCCAGCAAGTGACATCTGCGTACCAACCTTCCGCGACTACCTACCACGCGTTGCTGCCGCCATGTCAGATGGAGCCCAACGTACCTACGGACCCTACTGGTCTCAGATTCTTGCGGCATGGGGAGATCGTCGGATCACGGAACCAAGCCCGTTGGAACTCAAACACCTTGCCGCTCAAGCCAAGAAGCAAGCCTGTAATCGACGTAACTCCAGAGGCGGCCAGAGCGCAGCCGAACACCTCGTGTCAGCGGCACGCTGCATGTACAACCACGCCGTCGCGGACGGATGGCTCAATGAAGCCGAAAACCCCGCTCGGCGGGTCACTAAGCCCAGACGCCTCCCAAGCACCCGACGAGCTCTCCCGGATTCCCGATTGCACGAGATAAGCCAAGCCGCAGCGCGAACAGGCAACGACCCCGTTCTGGATGCTCTTCTCATCCGCCTGCACATCGAGACCGCCTGCCGACGCGGCGGAGCCCTCAACCTCACCCTCCGCGACCTCGACCCCGACCAATGCCTCATCCGCCTCCACGAAAAAGGCGAAACCGTCCGCTGGCAACCCGTCTCCCCCACCCTCATGACCCACCTCCGCGAACACGCCCACCAACGCGGCGCCACCAAACCCAGCGACCAACTGCTGCGCTACCACAACCACCGACCCATCACCCGACGCCGCTACGACCACCTCTGGACCCGCATCGGCCAACACCTCCCCTGGGTCCACACCCAAGGAGTCAGCACCCACTGGCTACGCCACACCACCCTCACCTGGGTCGAACGCAACTTCGGATACGCAGTCGCTCACGCCTACGCTGGCCACCACGACGGTAGAAGCGCCAGTGCCACCACCACCTATATTCGCGCCGACGTGAGCGAGGTTGCCGCAGCCGTCGCCACCCTCACTGGTGAAGACCATCCACTCATGCCCACCAACCCCGCGTCTCAGCACACGAGTACCGAAAAGAATCTCCGTTGTGTGGACCATTGAGCACGAATTCGCGCCCTGTGATTGCCAACGGACTTGCGCCGGCGTTGGCGCATCACGGAATTGATGCGAATTGACCGCTGGTTGAAACTCGAGAAAAGTGCGATGGAGATTCCATGACGGGAATTTTCCAATCAGGCGTCTTGAGGGACGGGACGTCCAATGTCAGCGACCACATTCTCGGGAAGTCCATTACGGAGAATGTCGATGACGGACGGCGTCCACAGAAGGGCATCGCGCAAGCAGCTGGTGTTCTGCCTCGGTCAGCTTAGTCAACTCTTCCAATTGCCAGCTCCAACGTGCCCCACACAGCCGGGCCTTCCAACACTGCCGTCGAGCGATCTTAGCTCCCCGCCAGCGGCCGATCTGGTCGCTCCTTCTCTCCCCGCCCGGAGCCACACAAACTCGGCTTCGACCGGGTACGAACCCAGGCGAAGACCTACTGTGCTAACTTCACCGACATGGAGATGAATCCCACGAACGGGGATTCCTCCCACTGGAAGGGGTTCAAGTCCCCCCTCGGACACGCACACTATTCACCCGGTTCGCCGGGTGAATTTTTATTTCGGCAGCTCTCTCACCCGGCTCGTAGCGAACCTGCAGGTCAACGGACTCGTAGAGGCTGGCCAGCCTCTCGGGTTTGGGGCTCGACAGCGCCGCCCTGACGTCGCCGAGAGAATCGACCATCGCATAGACCTCGGCCTCGGAGATCGCTCCGCCCGTCGTCGCTGTGTTCTCCAGTTCGGCACGGGCAGCCGTGCGTTCCGCTTGGGCTGTGTTGATCACATCAGTCAGCGCCGCGGGATCCACTCCGGCACCGATCGCATTGGAACCGACGCAACCGAGCCTCGGCATCAGTCAATCGGGTACACGGCCCGCTCGCCGTAAGGACTCGCCCGAGAAGTCGAGCCGTTGCAGGGCCAGGATCTGTTCCGAGGCCAACGCGGTAGGGGCAAGGCGCCTCAGCTATCCGGAACTTCCGGGCGAGGCAGATCCACTGCACGACGCGCCGTCGCCGTCGTCGTCTAGGACCGTCCCCGTACTCGGGCAAGAATCGCGCTCGTCAGCGGTGATAAACGGTTGCTTTGATCTTGTCCGAACGCACCCCGAGGCCGCTACCAGCCAGATGGGCGCACGTTGCCCATGACGCGCGTGACGGTGATCTCGATGACCACGCGCTCGGGATTGGGACGAGGGGGCCGGTAGCGCTGGGCGTAGCGTCGTTCGGCTTCGGCGACGGATTCCGGATCGTCCTTGATCAGCGCGGTGCCTTCGAGGGTGCTCCAGCGCCGCCCTTCGACCTGGCTGACCGCGACCTTCGCGTCAGGGCCGCCAGCCAGGACGTTGCGCACTTTGCGGGTCCCAGCGCTGCTGATGATGCGTGCGATGCCGGTTTCAGCGTCGAAGGTGGCGCCGACCGGGACGAGGTGCGGGCTGCCATCCGGGCGCTGAGTGGCGAGGGAGCAGATCCTGCGTTCCTGCCAGAAGTGGTCGTCCCTCGACTCGGTCGCAGCTGGTTCGGTCGTCATGTGTCCCGCTTCTCGCCTGGTGGATCGAGCTCGTCGCATCCCAGCACGAGGAGACACCTCGTGGCGCCGGTTGTGCACCGATTCTCCCCCGGCCCCGCGGGCTCCTGAGCAGCGGGTATCCACCACTCAGGAGGCTGCGGACCAGGACCGGGTCAGAGCACCGGGCGAATCACCGCCACATCATCGTGCGCAGGTGGCGAAGCTGGTAGATGTTCCGGGCACCGTGCACGGCGTTGCCAGCACGGCGCCGTCGAGCGCGGTGGGTGTTTCGAGTCCGATCTTGGCAGAGGTGACGACGAGGTGGTCTCCCGTGAGGCACACGCTGGTCGGCTGAGCGCATGGGATGTCGAGGACCTGATCCACCGAGCCGTCCGGCGCGTATCGGCGCACCTGTCCTGCTCCCCAGATCGCCGACCACAGGAAGCCCTCGGCGTCCACCGTCATGCCGTCCGGACTGCCGTTGTCCACGGTCGCGAACACCTGATGATCATGAAGTGTCCCGGCGCTCGGATCGACCCGGTACCGGTAGATCGTCCCCTCGGCGCTGTCGGCGAGGTGCATCACCGCTCCGTCCGCGCTGAACGCCGGCCCGTTCGGGACGGTCAGGCCTTGCACCGCCGTGCTGGTGGTGCCGTCTAGGTTCACGCGGTAGAGGGTGCCGGCGCCCGATGTGTTGTCGTAGGCCATGGAGCCCGCCCAGAACCGGCCGGCCGGGTCGGCGACGCCGTCGTTCATCCGCATTCCCGGGCCGCCTTCCAGCTCGGCCAACCACTGCACGTCGGAGCCGAGCACGGCGATACCGGTTCCGGCGGCCGCGATCCAGCCTCCCCCGCGCAGCGGAGCGACCGCTCCGAGAGGCTCCGGGATCTCGGCGATCACCTCTGGCGGGCCGTCGTCGGGCAACTGCAGCAGGCGGCCGGTGAGGATGTCGACCATCACCACGCGTCCGTCAACCACCCGCAGTCCTTCGCCGAGGTCGAAGCGTTCGCCGGGCCACGCGTTCCACTCCGTCACCGCAACGCCTCGCCTTTCTCCACGTCGAGCAATGCCAGTTCAGAGCGGGTCGGAAGCCCCTCCCAGTCACCCGAGGTCGAGACCGCGAAAGCGCCGCAGGTGTTGCCGCGCGCGAGCCGTTCCGGCACGGGCAGGCCGTCCAGCAAGGCCGACAGATAACCGGAGGTGAAGGCGTCGCCCGCACCGATCGAGTCCACCACCTCAACCCGGTTTCCGGATGCGCTCACCGTTCCGTCCGCTGTGGATGCCATGGCACCGGCGGCCCCCAGCTTGGTCACCACTTCCCGCACCCCTGCGGCGAGCAGGGACTCGGCGCCGCCGACGAGTTCGAGCTCATCGGTTGATCCGATGACCACGTCGGCTCGGCGAGCCAGCGGCGTCAGCACCTCCGCCGCCACTACCGGTGACCACAGCTTCGAGCGGAAGTTGATGTCGAAGGACACCATCGCGCCGACCTCGGCTGCTGCGTCCAGAGCCGCTTCCACCGCAGCACGGGGGCCTTCACCGATTCCCGCCGTGATCCCGCTCAGGTGCACCAGGCTCACCTCGCCGGACACGGCGTTGCGGACGTCGTCCGGGCCAAGCCGCGTCGCGGCCGAGTTCGCGCGGTAGTACTGCACTCTGACGAGATCCGGTAGCCGCTCTTCGAAGAGGATCAACCCGGTCGGCGAATCGTCGCGCGACACCGCGGACACGTCGACGCCCTCCGCGCGCAACGTGCGCAGGATCAGCTCTCCCGCTTCATCGCGACCGAGGCGACTCACCCACCTGGCGGAGTGGCCGAGCCGGGAGAGCCCGATCGCGACGGTGGTTTCGGCTCCGGCGATCGACGTGCGCGCACTCCCGCCGAGCCGCAGGAGCCCCGTGCTCCGCAGGGCCATCATCGTCTCGCCCAGCGTCACGACGGTCATCGCGACCCCACCGCCGCCAGGAACTGCCCGGCGCGTTCCCGCAGCGCCGCGAGATCACCGCCGTGGGGTGCGTCCCCGGCGAGCGGGCTACCGACCCCGACGGCCAGCGCACCTGCGGCGAGGTAGCGCGGCACGTCGGAGAGGTCGACCCCGCCGACCGGTACCAACCCCACGTCGGGGAACGGGTCGCCGAGCGCCTTGAGGTAGCGCGGGCCCAAGCTCTCGGCCGGGAACAGCTTCACCGCAGCGGCTCCGGACCGGTGCGCGGCGAGCACCTCCGAGGGGGTCATCGCCCCGGCGAGCACCGGCATCCCCAGCTCCACCGCTGCCGCCACGCCATCGGAGGCCGCAGGTGTCACGGCGAACCGGGCACCGGCGGCACCGGCGTTCTTCGCGTCCTCCGCACTGAGCACGGTGCCCGCCCCGATGCACGCCTCATCCCCCAGGGAATCGGTGATGCGCGTGAGCACGCCGAACGCATCGGTCGAGATCAGCGACACCTCGAGCAGCCGGACGCCCGCGCCGACGAGCACTTCGGCGGTCCGCTCGCACGCGGCCGGGTCGCTGCCGCGGATGATCGCCATGAGCCGGTGCCGCACCAGCTGTTCCGCCAAGTCCATACCGCTTCTCCTCACCATTCCGCGAACGAGCCGTCCGAGTGCCGCCAGGTCGGGGGGCGCCAGCGGTGCCCCTGCGCGTCGGCGCGGCGCACGGCGTCCTCGTCGATCTGCACTCCCAGGCCCGGTGCCTCCCACCGCCGGATCGCGCCGTCGTGGAACTCGAACGGGGTGCGGTCGAGCACGTAGTCGAGCAGTTCGGCGTCCTGGTTGTAGTGGATGCCGATGCTCTGCTCCTGGATCAGGAAGTTCGGCGTCGCGAACGCCACTTGCAGGCTCGCCGCGAGCGCGATCGGGCCGAGCGGGCAGTGCGGGGCGAGCAGGGCGTCGAAGGTCTCGGCCAGCGACGCGATCCGGCGCACCTCCGAGATGCCACCTGCGTGGGACAGATCCGGCTGCGCAACGGCGATGCCCGCCTGCAGCGGGGCCAGGAAATCCGTTCGCGAGTACAGGCGCTCTCCGGACGCGATCGGAACCGGGCTGGCCGTGACCACGTCCCGCAGCGCGTGCGGGTGCTCCGGCAGCACGGGTTCCTCGGCGAACAGCGGGTGCAGCGGGGCCAGCTCGGGCAGCACGCGGCGCGCGGCGGCGGCGCCGAAGCGACCGTGGAAGTCCACGGCCACGTCACGGGAATCACCGAGGACCTCGCGGACCGCGGCGACGCGGGAGATCACCTCGTCGGTCTCCGCGCGCGTCGGCATTCGGCTCGTGCGACCGGAGGCGTTCATCTTCACCGCAGTCAGCCCGGCTTCGACCTGCGCAGCGGCCGCCTCCGCGACCTGGTCCGGCTCGTCACCGCCGATCCACCCGTAGATCCGCACCTCGTCACGGACCGCGCCTCCCAGCAGCTGGTGCACCGGGACGCCCAAGGACTTGCCGAGGATGTCCCACAGCGCCTGGTCCAGACCGGCGACCGCGCTGGAGAGCACCGGACCTCCCCGGTAGAACGCGGATTTGGTCATCAGCTGCCACAAGTCCTCGATCCGCCTCGGGTCGCAGCCCAGCAGCAGGTCCGACAGCTCCTCCACCGCGGCGCGCACAGTCTCCGCGCGTCCTTCCACCACGGGCTCGCCCCAGCCGACGATGCCCTCGTCGGTTTCCACGCGGCAGAACAACCATCGGGGTGGGACCAGGAACGTCTCCACAGATGTGATCTTCACTCGCCTTGCATCTCTTTCTCTCCGGTACCGATGATGTCCGCGACGTCGCGGGCGGCCTTGTCCAGCAGCGATGCCACGGCAGCAGCAGCGGCATCGGCGTCCCCTCGGCGCACGGCCTCGACCACTTCGGCGTGACTGGGCACGGGGTCGTCCGCGCTGGCCCCATGCACGAGCGCGTCCCGCAGCCGCAGTGCGGGTTCGATGAAGACGTCCATCCGCGAGAGCATGTCGTTGTGGGTGGCCCGCAGCATGGCCCGGTGCCACCTGAGGTCGGCTGCGACCTCGGCTTCCGGACCCACGGCTCGTCTCATGTCCTCCAGCGCGGCGTCCAGTTCGGCGAGGTCGCGGTCGTCACGGCGCTGGGCGGCCATCGCCGCGGCCGCCGGTTCGACGACCGCGCGCACCTCGGCCAGGTCCCGCAGAACCTCTGCCGTGTCGCCTGTTTCGCTGCGCCACCGGATGACGTCGCTGTCCAGCAGGTTCCAGTGCTCTCGGGCGCGCACGTACGTGCCGCGCTTCTGCCGCGCCTCGACGAGTCCCTTGGCGGCCAGCACCTTGGTGGCCTCCCGCAAGACCGTCATGCTCACGTCCAGCTCACGACCGAGCTCACCCAGGTCGATCACCTCGCCCACCGCGATGTCCCCGGCCACGATGCGCGCCCCCAGCGTCGACACCGTCTGCCCGTGCACGCCTCGCCCGCTGTAGGCGTTCATGTCCCATTCCTCCTCGATGCCGCGGTCATGACGACATCTTGTAGACGCTCCACCCGCCGTCGACGGTCAACGCCGTCCCGGTCACGAAAGAGGCATCGTCGCAAGCCAGGAAGGCGATGGCCGCAGCGACCTCCGACGGGTCACCGAGCCGCTTGACGGCGGTCTCCTCGGCGCTGCGCCGCCGGTCGGCCTCGTCGATGTCGTCCCACGCGGCGGTCAGCACCGGGCCGGGCAACACCGAGTTGACCCGCAACGACGTGCCGTACTCCACGGCGAGCTGCCTCGTCAGGCCGGTGAGCGCGGCCTTGCTCGCCGCGTAGGCCGGCCGTCCCGGCAGCCCCACCACGGCGTGCACCGATGAGGTGAGCACCACGGAACCGTTCTGATTGCGTTCGAGGTCGGGCAAGCAAGCCCGGAAACCGAGGAACGTGCCGGTCAGGTTCACCGACAGCTGCCGCTCCCACGAAGCCAGGCTGGTCTCGTGCGCGGGCAGCACGTCGACCGTGTAGGCGTTGCTGACCAGGACGTCGATCGGGCCGAGCGCGTCGCGGCAGCTGTCCACCGCCGCGGCCCACTCCTGTTCGGAACTGACGTCGCAGCGCACCGCAAGCGCCCGCCCACCTGCGGCGTTGATCTCCGCGGCGATGTCCTCGGCGCCGTCGGAGACGTCCAGGATCGCCACCGCTGCCCCGTCGGCGGCGAGCTTGCGTGCGGTCGCCGCGCCGATGCCCTGAGCCCCACCGGTGACGATCGCGACTCGGTCGTCGAGCCGTGCGCTCATCGGTTCACCTCCACGAATTCCCACTGACCCGGCGGGATCGGCACCGGCCGACCCGCACGCACCTCGATCCGTTCCCCGGCCTCGATCACGCCGTCGGCGTAGGGGACGAACTCGTCGTCGGTCCAGTGCCCCAGCTCGGTCACATGCCGAACGGGCTGGTCCCCCGCCGTGACGGCGCAGTCGAGGGTCAGCGTCGTTCGTTCACCTGGCGCGAGGGCGGTCAGCGGCCCGAGCACCTCGCACTCCACGATGCGGGCAGGCGGACCGAGATCGCCCAGGGCCGCTAGCGGTTCTGGCAACGGGTGCTCCATCCACACCTCGACGCGCGAGCCACCGTCCGGGTATTCCGCCTCGGGATCCACGGCGAACGACTGGGTCAGCGTGGCACCCAGGCCGACGTGGGCCAACCAGCCTTCAGCGGCGGGGAAACCGAGCTTGCCGACGACGTCCTGATGGGGCACGTGCACGCAACTGTCCTCCGCCGTCCACTTCGGGTACCCGGTCCCCGCGAGCAGATCGGTCACCTCCGCGGCACCCGACACGTACGTGCCACCCGCCCCATCTCCGGCGAGCTGGGTGACGTTCCACAACGACCACCGAACTTCGCGGTCGCCCGTGTTGATCGCGGTCAGCCTCAGCCGGTACGAGCAGCGACCTCGCCGCAACTCGAACCGCCGCACGAACCGCAGGCCCGTTCGGGGGTCATCACCGCTGGTGAGCGTCACCGCCGCCCCCTCGTCGTCGACCTCGACCTCCGCCTCGTACCGGCCGGAGTCCAGCACCGGGTCCGGCGGACCCGCCCACTGAGCGCTGTGCTCCCACCCCTGCGGGGCGGGCCAGGTCTTGTCCCCGCCGTAGTTGACCCAGTCGCCGAGCTCACCGGAATGCGGCCGGTGCTCTCGCCGCAGAGCGAGGTCGTCGGTGAGCAGTTCGTCGTTGCGCCACAGCTGCTCTCGTCCATCCACACCAGACAGTGAGAGCAGCCGTCCGCCGAGCCTCGGCACCATGCCGAGGGTCAGCAGACCGTTGCCGAGCCACACCACCTCACCATCGGAACTGTGCTCGATGTGCGGCGCACTCCTGTCGTCCCGCACTCCTCACGCCCCCTCGGGTGTCGATCGCGCTCGGGGTGCACGGCTCGCGAGCTCGGACTCGATCTGTTCCAGGCTGCGCTGCTTCGTCTCCGGCACGAGGAAGTACGTGAACAACCACGCAGCGGTTCCGATGAGGGCGTAGATCCAGAAGGTGGTGGTGGGTCCCATCGCGGTGAACATGCTCAGGAACGTGAGCGCGACCAGGACGTTGGTCAGCCACAGAGCCACGGTGGACACGCTCATCGCCGTACCGCGGATGCGCAGCGGGAAGATCTCCGAGATCATCAGCCACACCACGGGGCCGAGGCTGACCGCGAAGAACGCCACGTACGCCGCGATGAGGATCAGCGCCGCATAGCCCGCCGCTCCACCCAGGGATGGCAAGAGGTAGACGCAACCGAGCAGGCCCGCCGTGATCGTCATCCCGCCGATGCCCATCAGGACCAGAGGTCTGCGGCCGATCCGGTCGACGAGGAAGATCGCGACCACGGTGAGCGCGACGTTGACCACACCCACTCCGACCGTGCTCAGGATGGCACCTGAGGTGCCGTACCCGGTGGCCTGCAGGATGGAAGGGGCGAAGTAGATGATGGTGTTGATCCCGGTGATCTGCTGGATGATCGCCAGCCCGATCCCGACGATCAGCATCGGTCGCACCGACGGGTCCGCCAGCCGTGCCAGGCTTCGATCCTGGTTGCGCTCCTGCTCGAGGACCTGACTGATCTCGGTCAGTTCGGACTCGACCTCGCTCGCCGGGCGGCTCCGTTGCAAAACCGCGCGCGCCGCGCCCTCTCGGCCCTTGCTGAGGAACCAGCGCGGTGTCTCCGGCAGGAACAGCATGCCCACCGCCAGGAGAACTGCGGGAACGCCGGCGAGCCCGAGCATCCAGCGCCACGCTTCGGCCGGTGCCAGCGCGGAGTTGATCAGGTAGGAGGCGAGGATGCCGATCGTGACCATGAGCTGGTTCAGCGAGACCAACGCGCCGCGAGTGCGAGCCGGGGTCATCTCCGCGATGTAGAGCGGAACCACGAGCGAGGCGGCACCCACAGCCAGACCGAGGACGAGTCGCGCCGCGACGAGGGTCCACGTGTCGGCGGCCATGCCGGAGCCGAGGGCTCCCAGGACGAACACACCGGCGGCGATCAGCAGCGTCGTCCGTCGGCCGAGCCGATCGCAGAGGCGTCCGCCGGTCAGCGCGCCGATCGCGGCGCCGAGCAGCAGGGCACTGGTGACCACACCCTCCAGGAGCGGGGTGAGCGCGAAGTCGTCGGCGATGAACAGCAGAGCGCCCGAGATCACGCCGATGTCATAACCGAAAAGGAGGCCGCCCAGCGCGGCGACGGCCGACACGGCGAGCACGAACGCGCTGTGTCCGGATTGCGGGGCCGTTGTCATCTCTCGCCACCTACGTCGTTCGACGAGCCGTAAGCTGTCCTCGATGCGCTCATGCCCGCAGCTCCGGAGACGGGAGCAGCACGACCTTGCCCTGGCTGGCACCTGCGGCGAGCCGGTACGCCTCGTCCACGTCGTCCAGGGCGAAGCGGTCGCTGACAATCTCCTCCGGGCGGATTCCCCAGCGGGCGAGGTTCTCGGCCAGCTCGGTCATCGCCACCAGCGAGGTCACCCACGACGCGTGCAACGTCAGCTGCTTGTGCAGCAGCGCGTCCGACACCTCGGTCTCCAGGGTGCCGCCTTCGCCGACCAGGGAGACCCGTCCCCATTCCGCGGCACCGGCGATCGCGGTGGAACGACCCGCTCGCGTTCCCGAGCAGTCGATCGTGGTGCTCGCGCCGGGCGCGTCCAGCACGTCGACGACGAGCGCGGCGGTGTCCTCGGCCGACTCGGCCGGTTCGACGGTCGCGTCGAAGACGCCGAGCTTCTCGGCCCACGCGCGGCGTCGCGGTGAGACCTCGACGCCCACGATGGTGCGCGCACCCATGCCCTTGCCGATCATCCCGGCGGCCAGCCCGACCGGTCCGAGCCCGACGATCAGGAGATCGCCGTCGCCGTTGACACCGATGCGTCGCAGACCTTCGTAGGCCGTGCCGAATCCGCAGGCGATCAACGCACCATCCACATAGGACAGACTGTCCGGCAGCGGCACGCAGGTCGATTCCTCGGCCAGCACGTACCGGGCGTGGCCGCCGTCGCGCTGCCACCCGTACGCCTGCCGTTCCTCCGCGCTGCAGCTGATGAAGTAACCACGTCGGCAGTTGTCGCACAGGCCGCAGCCGGCGATGTGGTAGACGATCACCCGATCGCCCTCGCCGAACCGCTTGCACCCGCGGCCGGTTTCCACGATGCGACCGGCCGGTTCGTGACCGGCGACCACACCGCGATAAGCCGCTCCGTCGACTCCGCGATGTCCCTTGTGCTCGTGGTAGATGTAGCCGATGTCGGACCCGCAGATGCCCGAAGCACCGACCTCGACCAGCACCTGACTCGGCCCCGGTCGCGGTACGTCGAGTTCGCGCAGCACCGCCGTCGAATCACCCGGCAGGTACGCACCGTTCATCGTCCTGCGCTCGTTCATCAGCTCTCCCTCGTGGCGCGCGTGCGCTTGGTGATGATGACGTTGACCAGAACAGCCACGACGATGATCACGCCGCGGACCACGTTCTGCAGGAACGAGTCCACGCCCAGCAGCACCAAGCCGTTTCCGATGACGGTGATGAAGATGACGCCCAGCAACGTGCCGAGCATCGAGCCGCGCCCACCGGCCAGCGCTGTGCCGCCGATGACCACCGCGGCGATCACGTCGAATTCGAGACCCGATGCCGCACCGCCGTTGCCCGAGCCGAGCCGGGCTGCCAGCAGCACTCCGGTGATCGCGGCCAGCAGACCCGTCGTCGCGAACAGCACCACGCGGATCTTGGCGAGGTTGATGCCCGCCATCCGGGCGGCCGGCGCGTTGCCGCCGACCGCGTAGACCGAACGACCGTAGGGCGTGTAGTGCGCGATGTAGGTGAACGCAGCGAACAGGACCACCATCACGATCGCGGGCGTCGGGATGCCGAGGATCGTGCCACCGAGCACCTCGAAGAGCCCGCTCTCCGGGAGAACGACCGGCAGCGCGTCGGTCATGTACAGCCCGAGACCGCCCAGCGCACTCCAGATTCCGAGCGTGGCGATGAACGACGGCACGTCGAACCGAGCCCGCAACCAGCCCGCCAACGCACCCCAGGCCGCTCCGGCCACCAAGGTCACCAGCATCGCGGGGACCACACCAAGTCCCCACTCCGACGCCCCTTTGGCCACGAGCACCGAGGAGAAGGCCACGGCTGGGCCGATGCTGATGTCGATCTCCCCGGCGATGATCACCAGCGTGACGCCCCACGCCGCGATGCCCACCGTGGCTGCGTCGCGGAGCATCCCCAGCTGGTTGTCCAGGCTCAGGAACCCGGCCGCCGTGCTGCCCAGCACCACGTAGAGCACCACGATCGCGGCGATCAGTCCGATTTCGTTGAGCGAGCGTCCGGCGAGCACCCCGCCCGCACTGCGCCGCTGGTCCGGTAACGTCTGTGTCACGGTCATTGTCGTCCTTGTCGTCTCTCAAGCCGCCATCGCAGCGGCGAGCACGGAATCCGTGGTCAGTTCCTCGCCGATCAGTTCTTCCACGACGCGCCCGCCGCGCAGTGCGAGCACCCGGTCGCACACCAGCGGGAGCTCTTCGAGCTCGCCGGAGACGAACACGACCGCAGCGCCCTCGTCGGCGAGTTCCCGCACCAGTTCGTAGATCTCGGCCTTGGCCTGCACGTCGACGCCGCGCGTCGGCTCGTCCAGCAGCAGGATCCGGCTGCCGGCGTGCAGCCACCGACCGATCACGGCCTTCTGCTGGTTACCGCCGCTGAGGTTCACGATCGGCGTGAGCAGGGAGGCCGTGGCGATCGACAGGCGCGCGATGAGGTTCTCGGCAACGCGCCGAACGCGCCCGGGCGACACGGTCGGCCCCGAGCTGACCTTGCTGAATTCGGAAAGCACGAGGTTCTCGTGCACGCCCAGCAACGGCACCACGCCCTCGCCCTTGCGGTCCTCGGGCGTCATGCCGATTCCCAGCTTCTTGCGCACCGCCGGTGTCGCGGCGCCGATGTCACGCCCATCAACGCTGATCGCACCACCGGCCACCGAGCTGAACCCGGCGATGGCCCGCAGGACCTCGGTGCGGCCCGACCCCATCAGCCCGCCGAGGCCCACGATCTCGCCCGGGTAAACCTCGAACGACACATCGACGACTTTCGGCGGCATCGCCAGTCCGCGCACCGTCAGCAGGGCACCGCAGGTCCGGTCGACCGCGCGCATTGGTGGTCGTTCGGCCGCCACCGCGGACTCGCCGAGCATCAGCGCGACGATCGTCGCCGTGTCGGCCTGCTGGACGTCGACGGTGTCGACGATCCGGCCGTCGCGCATGACGGTGGCGCTGTGCGCGATCTTGCGGATCTCCTCCAGGCGATGGCTGACGTAGATCACGGCCACGCCCTGCTCGGCGATGCGGGTGACGGTGTCGAGCACGACGGTCACCTCCTCAGCCGCGAGCGCGCTCGTCGGCTCGTCCAGGATGAGCAGCCGCGGCTGTTCCAGCAGCGCGCGGCAGATCTCCACGAGTTGACGGCTGGCCAGCGACAGGGTCTCGACCAGCGCGGCCGGGTCGATGTCCAGGCCGAGCCGGGCGAACACCTCCGAAGCGCCCGCTCGCATGGCTGCGAAGTCGACGGCACCACCCCGTCGCGGCCAGCGGCCGAGGTAGAGGTTCTCCGCCACGCTCAGCTCCGACACCAAGCTCAGTTCCTGGTGCACCGTGCTGATGCCGAGCTCGGTGGCCCGGCGCACTCCGCCGTCGCCGAGTTCCTCGCCGCGCACCGCGATGGTTCCGCGATCGGCGCGCTCCACACCGGACAGAGCCCGGATGAGCGTGGACTTTCCGGCACCGTTGCGCCCCAGCAGGGCGCGGATCTCCCCTGGGGCGATGCTCAGGTCGGCGTCCGTCAGCGCGCGGACGCCCTGGTAATGCTTGGTCACGCCGCTGACCACGACGACGGGGCTGTCGACCACTGCTTCTCCCTGCGCTCGTTCGGGTTTCCGATCTGGGCGGAAGTCGGTCACGGGACACCGTCCGGGTGCGCGGTCAACCAGGCCCGCCCCTGCTCCGAGGTGCCGTAGAGATCGATCGGAGCGGGCACCACGTGATAGGAGGAGGCCTCGCCGCGGAGGATCTCGTCGGCCGCCCGCCCGGCGAGCTTGCCGACGGCGATGCCCGAGATGTCCACGACACCCTTGAGAACCTCGCCGCCGGCGAGCTCCTGGGCGGCCTCGGTGGACATGTCGCTGCCGAACACGACCGTCTGCCCGACCTTGCCGCGGGCCTGCACCGCTCGAACGGCCCCCATGGTGGCTCCGCCGGCCTCTCCGTAGAACGCGTCGACGTCCGGGTGGGCGGTGAGGATGCGCTCGGCGACGTCGACCGCCTCGTCGATGGTCGAGCCCTCCTGGTTGGCGACGATCGTGGCTCCGGGGAGCTGTTCCTTCAACGCCTGCTCGAAGCCTTGCCGGCGCTGGATGCAGACCTCGACGAACTCGCAGTTGACGACCGCGATCTTGGGAGCGGTCTTGCCGGCGGACCGGAAGTGCTCGGCTGCGCGGTTCCCAAGCATGCGGCCGAATTCGATGGGATCACCCAGGACGTAGGCGGAAACATACTGCCGCGCGCTCTCCTCGGTGATGCAGGTGTTGTAGCAGACCACGGGGATACCGCTGCGGTGCGCGAGCTTGATCGCGGGCACCGACGCGCTGGCCGAAGCCGGTGACAGGATCAAAGCGTCGACCTTCGCCGCGCTGACCTGGTCGATGAAGGTGCTCTCCATCGACGCGTCGCCCTGGGCGTTGATCTGGAGCAGCTGCGGGGCCTCGCCCTGCGCGGTCGCCGCCTGCTGCATCCCGGCGCGAACACCGGCGTAGAAGCCCTGCGCGTCCATGTAGACGACACCGATCCGGCCGTTCTCGCCCACCCTGCCGCCGCACCCCGCGACCAACCCGAGCAGCACCACCGCGAACAGCACCAAGCCGACCCGGCTGCGCCTCGTTGCGCCCATCGATCTCTCCTCGCCACCACGTCCGACGCGGCTGGTAGAACGCCGCACCGCTTGCGGTTCAGAAGTCTGACCCAGGCATGTCATCCAGGTCAAGATTAATTATTAATTAATGTCTATTTGCTCCAGTTTCAGTCGCCACTGACGCCACCGTTCACGTCAACCACACGGCGATGCGGCTATTGCAGCGCAGAACAAAAAGGACCCTTCGTGGCGCTGACCAGGAGCTTTCTCCCTGGTAGCACCGCGAAGGGTCCTGAGATCGCGATTCTGTTGACGTGCTTCGCGCCTCCTGAGGCGTCGTGGCCCCCGTCGGTGCCGGTGTTCAGTTGTGCGCGTGGTCGCGGGAGGGGGCCACGGACCTTCGCGCGCTTCGTCGAACACGCCCGTGCCTGCGCCGAAGCAGCCGAGGTCGACGCCGTCCTGGTCGGCTCGCACACGGCGCGCACCCAGCTCGACGGCTGGGCGTGGAAGCCGATCGAAGACCTCGAACTCGCCATGAACACCTGGCTGGTGCACCGCACCGACGCCCGCGACGTCGTCCCACCCACCATCGCAGCCATCAAGACCTCCGCCGCACGACCGCACTTCGAGGCCACTCCCCCGGCGTGACGAGCGCGGCGAGGCACCGAGCACGTGCGCTCGGTGCCTCGTCCCACTCACGTAGGTGAACGATCAGCCGTTCGCACCTCGAGCACCGGTGGGCACGTACCCGAAGCGGCGGGTCGGGGTCAGCGGGCCGTAGTCCGGCCAGCGGAGCTCGGCTCCGAGGGTGCCCGTCAGCAGCCGCTGCAGTTCGGCGAGGTGGTGTTCGTTCGAACGCACCTGCCGCGGAACGGCTTTCCGCTGAGCGCAGTACGCGGCGAGCGCACCTGCGGCCTCCCCCGCGGTCCACTCGACCGGATGGACCCGGTAGGCGCCGTTGGTCAGGTGCGTGGTGCCCATGGTCTTGCCCGCTGCCAGGACGTTGTCGACCCGGGCCGGTAGCAGCGCACCGAGCGGGATCTCGAAGGGCCAGGTGTCCAGGTCCAGCGTGTTGCGGCCGGACGTCGACGGGTGCAGGTCCATCCGGTAGGCGCCGATTCCCACGCTGTCGTGGAACCTCTCGGCGCCGTCGCGGCCCGGGCGCGCCTCGACGCCGATGTGCTGCTCGCAGACGCGGAACTCGGGGACGATGCGCCGCCCCTCGCGGACGTAGGGCAGTTGAGCGAGACCGTCGTGGGTGCCGAGCACGTCGCCGCGCGGAACGAGTTCGGGATAGCCCTGGCCGCCGTCGTGCCGGGGTGCTTCGGTCTGCATCCAGTGCAGGAACGACAGCGTGAACTCACGGGCCTCGTCGAGAGCGCGCGCGGTCGTCGCTTCGTCCGCACCGACCAGCGGCAACGCGAAGTAGTCCATCATCGGCCAGGCGGCGATCGTGATGTCCGACGGCGGCAGGCCGGAGTCGGACTCGAGCTGGTCGGCGGCCAGCACGCGGCGTGCGTGCCACAGGTCGTAGCGGACGCCGTTCTCGGGCGGGTCCGCGAGGAACAGCGGTCGTTCGCGCGGCTCGTGGGTGACGTAGTCCGAGACGGTCCACCCCAGCAGGGGTCCCGGCCAGAAGTCGGGTCGGTAATCTCGCCATCGCGCGTACCCGTCCGGACGATCGATGACGTGGTCGGCACCGGGTTCGTAGGCCAGCGCCAGCGCCCAGGTGATGGCCTGCTGGTCCAGCGGGTCGGGCGCGTCGAGCGCGTGCGGCTCACCGGTCTGGTCACGGCTCTCCGCCCCGATCACGTGCTCCACCGCGGCGGCTTCGAGGAGATCGCCGAGGTCCGTGGCGTCCAGGTAGGAGGTGCCGCGCAGTTCGTGCTCGCGGTCCCCGTCGGTGACGGTCACCGAATCGACCCGATCTCGGGCGGTGACCGCGCCGGTCACGCGGAAGCCGCGCAGCACGGTGATCCGGCCGAGCGCCCGCCACGGCGCGACCAGCTCCTCGATCACCAGGGCCGCGACCGACGGTTCGTGGGAGATCGGCCCGATGTTGCCCAGACCCGGGTTCAGCCGGGCCTGGGACCGGGCGGCCGCGGTGAGCGGGTAGTGGCGCCGGTAGAAGTCGCGAACCGCGTCGCGGAAGGCGCGATAGCCCGGGGCGCAGCCGGTCGTCTCGATCCACGGGTGCTCGTCCGGCGGGATGCCCTGGCTGGAGACCTGGCCGCCGAGCCACTCGGTCTCCGAGACGATGACGGCCGTACCGCCGAGGCGGGCGACGGCCAGTGCCGCCGCCACGCCGGCGAGGCCGCCTCCCAGCACGACGAGATCGGTGTTCCTGTGCGCGATCACAGCTTCTCCTCCAGTTCGTCGCGCTGTTCTCCCCCGGTCACCGCATCGGCCCGGCGTGGCCAACCTGGCCGGCGAGGTAATCGAGTTCCACGACGAAGCCTGCGACATCGCCGACGGCCCGCACTCCGTGCTCGGCCGGGTCGAGGCGCTGTTCCACGAGATCCTCGACAAGATCGAGGCACGCTCGGCCGACGTCTGGGGCATCGGGATCGGCCTGCCCGGTCCCGTCGAGTTCGCCACCGGACGCCCCATCGCACCGCCGATCATGCCCGGCTGGGACGGCTACCCCGTCCGCGACCGGCTCGGCGGCGTCTTCGACGCTCCCGTGTGGGTGGACAACGAGGTGAACCTGATGGCGCTCGGGGAGGTGCGCGCCGGGTCGGGAGGCCGGCACGACGACATCCTCTACGTCAAGATCGGCACGGGAATAGGAGCCGGGCTGGTCTCCGGTGGACGCCTGCACCGCGGTCGCCAAGGGTGCGCTGGCGACATCGGGCACGCCGCGGTCCTCGACGACGAGTCGATCGTCTGCCGGTGCGGCAACACCGGCTGCCTCGAAGCCGTAGCCGCCGGCGCAGCCCTTGCCCGAGACGGGACGCGTGCAGCCGAAACCGGCCGCAGCGCGGTGCTCGCGGAAGCGCTCCGCGAACGTGGACGCGTCGAAGCCTCCGACGTCGTCCACGCGGCCACCTGCGGCGATCGCACGGCCGTGGAGCTGCTCGTCGCCGCCGCTCACCACATCGGCACGTTGCTGGCAACCCTGGTCAGCTTCTACAACCCATCGCTGGTCGTCATCGGCGGCGGCGTCGCCAAGGCGGGCGATCTGCTGCTGGCCACCATCCGGCAGAACGTCTACCAGCGCTCGCTCCCCCTTGCCACCCGCGAACTCCGCATCGAGCAGTCCACCCTGCACGATCACGCCGGGCTCACCGGAGCGGCTTTCATGGTCCTCGACGAACTGTTCACCCCCGCTCGCCTTGCCCGATGGCTCGACTCCACCACCCCCCACGGCAGCCCGGCGCTGGCCGACACCACCGCTTGAGTCCGCGACATCCGACGGCGCACGGGCGGTCCCAGCAGCACTGGGACCGCCCGCCTTGCGCGCGACGACCAGGCAACCCTCACTCCACCGACGGCTGCACCTCTCGTCGCTCGGTCTCCTCCGCGTTCATGGCACCGCGAGTCTCCGGGCTCAGCGCTCCCGCGACGATGAAGACCAGGACCATCACGAACAGGAACACCATGAGTCGACCGGGCACGTCCGCCAGCTGCGGGCTGGCGAGGTTGACGAAGCTCGGCATCAGACCACCGATCATGAAGCCGAGGTTCCAGCAGATCGCGGTTCCCCGTCCTCGCAGCGCCGTCGGATAGCGTTCGTTGAGGAACACCAGCACCGGGGCGTAGGCGGCGTTGGCGAAGAAGGCCAGGGCCGATGCGTAGAACATGATCAGGCCGGTGCTCGCCGGATCGGTGCTGGTGATCAGCCACACCAGCAAGGGCAGAGCGACGAGGTTGAACGAGCCGATCACCAGCATCGTGCGCCGGCGTCCGAAGTGCTCGCTGAGCTCGCCCGCCGCAACCGCGGCCACGATCACGCCCAGACTCGAGACCAGCAGGATCGTGCCCTGGGCGCTCTGAGCGACCCCGCTGACCTTGCCCAGCAGCGTGGGGAGGAAACCGGAGGTCAGGTAGTACTGCGAACCGGCGCCGGACACCAGCACCAGGTTCAGCACGAGAAGCCCTCCCCTGCCGCCACGGGCCAGGTCGGTGAAGCGCGTCTTCGGACCGGGAGTCTGCTGCTGCGCCTTCCACAGCGGCGATTCCTCGACCCCGCGAAGCACGAGGAAGCTGATCAGCGCCGCCATGAGCCCGGCGAAGAACATGACGCGCCACCCCCAGACGTTGAACTGCTCGCCCGGGAAGATCGCGCTGACCAGGATGAACACACCGCTGGCCAGGGCCGCGCCGATGCCCGCGCCGCCGCCACCGATCAGCCCGGACATCAGGCCTCGCCAGCGCTGCCCGACGCTTTCGGTGCCCAGGGTGTGCGTTGCCGCGACGACGCCGCCGACGAACACGCCCTGCACCAGCCGCAGCGCCAGGAACAGCAGCGGTGCGGCGATACCGGCTGCCGCGTAGGTCGGCACGGCACCCATCGCGGCGGTGGACAACCCCACGCCGGCCAGCACGATGACCATCGTCTGCTTGCGCCCGTTGCGGTCGGCGACCGCTCCGAAGATCGCCGCTCCGGCCGGGCGGAGCAGCACGCTCACCGCGAACGAGGCGTAGACGGCGGCGAGGCTCAAGGTCGGGCTCGCCACCGGGAAGATCAGGTCGCCGACGGTGCTGGCGACGTAGAGCAGGATGAACAGATCGAACAGGTCGAACGCCCACCCCGCCACCGAGGCGAAACTCGCGTACAGCGTGGCTCTTCTGGACAGTCCGGTGTTCCCAGTGGACATGTCCACCTCCTCATCGAGGTGTGTTGGTGTGGTTTGACGGAAACGTTCGTGTGGTTCAACTCGCGGAGCGCCAGTTCGTCGGCGCGGGGGCCACGGCGCGTTCCAGGTCGATCTCCTCCGCTCCCGGAACGCGGATCCTGGTGAACCGGCCTTGGTCGTCGACGGGCGGAATCGTCGCGTCGAGACCCATCTTCGCTCCAACACCGTCTGCTGTGGATGGATCGAGTCGTGATCCTTGCGCGCCACCGACGAGCACCAGATCGCGGTCGGCCTGGAAGCGGGTGGCGACGGCCCACTCGACCTCGTCCGGGTCGAAGACGTCCACATCGGAGTCGACCACCGTCACGTGCTTGATGTCGTAGTGCGCGCCCAGCGCCGCGAGGATCACGTTCTTCACCTCGCCGGGTTCGGGATCGCGGACCTGCACGTAGAGGTGGTAGCGGCACACGCCACCGCGCGGCAGGTGCACGGCCCGCACGCACTGGAAGCTCTGCCTCAGGTGCGCCAGGAAGGAGCCTTCGCGCGGAATGCACCCCAGCAGCAGGTGTTCCAGTCCACCGCCGACGATGGTGTGGTAGATCGGGTCTCGGCGGTGCGTCATCGCGTCGATGCGCACCACGTGGCGGTCGGCGCGAGGACCGTAGTACTGGGGGAATTCGCCGAAGGGCCCCTCCGGCTCCCGGACATCGGCGAGCAGCCTGCCTTCCAGCACGATCTCCGCGTCGGCGGGAACCCGGACCTCGTTGGTGACCGCCTTGGTCACCGGCAGCGGGCTGCCGCGCAGCGCACCGGCGATCTCCAGTTCGTCGTGGTCGATCGGTACCGCCGCTTGCGAGGACATCAAGGTGAGCGGGTCGACGCCGATGGCGATCGCCACCTCCAGGTCGGTGCCCGAGACTTCGGCTTGTCCGAAGAACGCGGCCGTGTGCCTGGGCAGCAGGAGCACCCCGAGCCGGTCCGGCCCGCTGACCTGCAGGCGGTGGATGGACACGTTCTGGGACCCGGTCGTCGGGTTGCGCGCGATGAGCAGACCCGCGGTGATGTACGGGCCGTGGTCGTGCTCGTTGTGCGTGGGAACGGGCAGCGAGCCGAGGTCGACCTCTCGGATCACCTCCTCCTGGCACGGGGCGTGCTCGACCTCGGTCCACGGAACGGGGTCTTGGCACGCCTGCTGGAAGCGGTCGATGAGTTCCGTCTCGGCGACCCCGAGCGCTTCTGCCATCCACTCGCGGCGCGACAGCAGCCCGGACACGACGGTGATGTCCTTCCCGCCGGGCTTCCCGAATACCACCGCGCGGTCGCCGTCGAGCCGGCTGGCGATTCCAGACAGCTCGAACCGCAGGTCCACTCCCGGCCTGGCTGCGGACAGGCGTCCGGTCGCCTGCAGGTGGTCCAGCCAGCCGCGCAGATCAGCGCCGACGGGCAAGGCGTTGTTCGTCATCTCTTCTCCCCGGTGACCGCCGGGACGGTCTTCGACCGGCCCGATGTGAGGTGGGTGCAGGTCATCACCAGCAAGGGCGTTGCGACCGCGATGTAGGCGTTGTCGATGCCGAAGGGGTCACCGAGCAGGAACCAGCCGATGGTGGTCGGCAGCGCGAGCACGATGGCCCAGAACGCACCTGTCCTCGTGCCGTACCGGGGCGCGTAGAACATCAGCAGCACCAGCACTGCCAGTGCCGCGCGGAGCGATTTCGCCAGGAACGTCACGGTGAGCACATCGGTGGCGAACAGCGCCAGCGCGATCGGGACCAATCCGGTCACCACCGTCGCCACCCGGAGGAACAGCACGTCGCGACGGTCGTCCCCGGCGATGTTGAAGTGCGGCTGGTAGAAGTCCTTGAGCAGCAGTGTGGAAGCTCCGATGACCAGAGCCGCGATGGTTCCGAACATCGCGCCGGCGAGCCCGGCGACGACGATCCCGGCCAAGACCGGGTCGATGTCCATCGCGAACGCGGGCATGGCCTGGATGCTCTTGATGTGCGGGTAGACGACCGCGCTGCACATGCCGATGAACGCGGCGAGCAGACCGTAGGGAACCAGGATCAGCGCCGAGTAGAACCCGGCTCGCTGCGCGCGGTGAGCGCTGCCGGCCGTGGTGATCGCCTGCACGACGTACTGGGTCGCGAAGATGGCACCGACACCGGCGATCAGCCACGCGAACATCTGCCCGAAACCCACACCGTGCCAGGAGAACATCGTAGGCGGCAGCGCTGCTCGCAGCCCGTCAACGCCTCCTGCGCGCTGGGCTCCGATGATCGCGAGGATGACCACCCCGGCCATCTTCACGATCGCGTGCACGACGTTGGTGTAGACGACCGATCGCATGCCGCCCACCACCACGTAGAACGTGGCGAGCGCACCGACCAGGACGACTGCCAGGTCGTGGTCGACGCCGAGGAGTCCGCTCAGGATCGCACCACCGCTGGCGTAGACCGAGACGGCGACGATCAGCAAGGAGCAGACCATGATCATCGACGTGGCGGTGCGCACCCTCCTCCCGTAGTAGCGGTCGAGCGCACCGGAGATCGTGTTCTCCCCCAGCTCGCTGAACTTGCGGGCCAGCAGGAAGGCGAAGAGCACGAACCCGATTCCCAGCGAGACGATGTTCCACGCGGCCGAGATACCGGATCGGTATGCCTCCTGCGCGGTCCCGATGCTCGCGCTCGTGCCGATGAACTCGGACGCGAGCAGGAATCCGATGAGGACGGCGGGAAAGCTCCTGCCACCGCTGGTGAATCCTGAGGCGGTGCGTGTCGACCGCCCCGCCAGGAAGCTGATCAGGGCGAGCAACGCGATGTAGCCCGCGACGATGAGAACGACTAACCAACCTGATTGCAAGGGAACCCTCCAACGCCGCTCCGTTGCGGCCAGAGAAACTACGAGCGAAGTTAGGCCGGTGCGCGAGGCCCAGCCAGAACCTGTTGCGCATAGCTCCTATTGGCGCGGGTTATAGCCCGACCGGGAAGTGCACGTGCTTGAGCTCGGTGAACTGCTCGACGCCCTCGATCCCGCGGGTGCGACCCATCCCGGACATCCGCACGCCGCCGGAGGGCATTTCGGCGTAGGAGTGGTTGTACCCGTTCAGCCACACGGTTCCGGACTGCAGCTCGCGCGCCACGGCGAAGCCGCGCGTAAGATCCCGCGTCCACACCGCCGCGGCGAGCCCGAAGGGCGTGGCGTTGGCCAATTCGACCGCGTTCTCGTCGGAGTCGAAGACCTCCAGCGACAGCAGCGGACCGAAGATGTCCTCCTGCACCACGGGCGATCGCGGATCCAGTTCGGACACGAGCGCCGGCGTGAGGAAATGACCCCGCAGGCCATCGGGGTGCACCTGCTGTCCGCCGACGAGGACGCGACCGTCCTCACGCGCGCGGTCGACGGCGTTGAGGACCTTGGTCACCGCGGCTTCGGAGATCAACGGACCGAGATCAGTGCTCTCATCCCTCGGGTCTCCCGGGGTCAAGGCGGACAACCGCTCGCGCAGGAGCTTCTCGGCGTCCTTCGCGTGGCGCGCGTGCACGAGCATTCTGGTGCACGCCATGCACATCTGGCCGCTCGTGATCACGGCGGCGCGGGCGGCCGCCTCCACCGCGGATTCCAGATCGGCGTCAGCCAGCACGAGCATCGAGGCCTTGCCGCCCAGCTCCAGCAGCGGCCTGGTCATGGTGGCCGCAGCGGCGCGCATGACCGCTTGTCCGGCCTCGGTCGAGCCGGTGATCGCGACGGCTCTGGTGTCGGGGTGCGCGACGAGTTCAGCGCCCACCTCGGCGTCACCGGGGAGCACGTGGAGCACCTCCGGTGGTACTCCGGCCCGGTGGCCGAGCGCGATCACGCGCCGGGTGATGTGCGTGGTCTGCGGGGCGGGCTTGACGAGCGCCGTCGCTCCGGCGGCGAACGCCGGAGCCAGATCGCGCAGCAACAGCAGGACGGGCCAGTTCCACGGGGTGATGAACACCGTCGGGCCGACCGGTTCGCGCACCAGGTGCGCCTCGCTGCCGTCGGGCAGGCCGGCGGCACGTCCCAGCGGAAGCCTGGCGAGACCGGCGTTGAACCGCAGGGAGTCGATCGCACCAGCGATCTCCTTGCGCGCTTCACCGATGGGTTTCCCGGTTTCTCGCACCAGGTCGTCGGCGAGCTCCGAGCTGTGGTCGCTGAGCAGGTCCGCCCAGGCGTTCAGGGACTGCGCCCGGAGCCGGTGATCTCGCGGCCACCCGGTGCGCATGGCGCGGGTCGCCTCCGACACCGCTTCGTCGATCTGGGCGTCCGTGGCTTGTTCGGCGATTTCCAGAGGTTCGAGCGTCGCCGGGTTGACCGGTTGGAGCGGTGGCTTCATCACTTCCCACCTCGGGAACGGCCGATTCGCTTGATCCGGTCCAGCAAAGTTCCGAACATCATGCGGAACGCGCTCGGCGCGGCGTGGGACTGCTGCGGTGCTTCTCCGGTGGTGGCGGCCTGGCGGACCGAGTCGGCGAACTGCTCGAACATGCGTCGGCTGATGTCCCCGGCCAGCGCTCGGCCGAACTGGGCGATGCGGCCGGTCAGGTACACGGCCGCATCGGCGCGGAGTTCCGTCCCCGCTGCGGTGGCCTGCGCCCGCAGCGTGATGTCGGCCTGGGTTTGCGCTCCGCCGGTGTCCTGCCCCTGCGCGAGCACGCGGATCGTCCCGGTTTCCCGGTCCTGTTCGAGCACCCGGGCGATCCCGTGGAACGAGAGCTTGATGGGGCCGACCGCGATCCGTGCCCGTCCGGCGTAGAGCTGCTCGCCGAGTTCCTCGGTGAGTTCCGCACCGGGGAGGCATCCCGCCAGCACGCGCACGTCGTCGAGCACGCGCCACACCTCGTCGAACGGCACGTCCAAGGCGGTGTCCACCTGCACCGCGATCGTCGGGTCTCCCTCGGGGAGCACGATCTCCACGTTCCTGCCAGGTTCGCCCGAAGGTTCCGCGCGCTCCTCGACGACCGTCGCCGACCGACCGCCGGAGCGGCCGACCAGCGCCCGCCGAGCGCAGTTGCCCGGTTCCGGGATTCCTTCCGGGTGCGCGGCGCGGGTCTGGGAGACGGCGGTCATGATGTTCCGGTATCCGGTGCAGCGGCAGATCACGCCGGACAGCTCCGCGGGGAGCTCCTCGTCGGTGACCTCGGGCTTGTTGCTGAGCAGGTCGTAGGAGCTGAGCAGGAAACCCGGGGTGCAGAAACCGCATTGCAGGGCGTGGTTCCGGCCGAAGGACTCCTGCAGCGGGTGCAGGTCGTCCGGACGCCCGAGCCCCTCGACCGTGACGACCTCGGCGCCGTCGAGCTGGCAGGCGAACAGCAGGCACGCGCGGGCTGCTTCGCCGTCGACGAGCACGGTGCACATCCCGCAGACCCCGTGCTCGCATCCGACGTGGGTCCCGGTGAGTCCCAGGTGGTCGCGCAGCGCGTCCGCCAGCGTGACGCGGGCGGGGAGGTTCAGCACGGCGGGTGTGCCGTTGACCGTGAACCTCACCTCGACGGTCTCGCCGGCTTCTGCGCGGACCGGTCGAAGCCCCTCCTGCACGGGCTCTTCTGTGCTCGTCATGATTCCACCTCAGCTGTGCCGCGCACCGCACGGCGGTGCGCCTTGGCCAATTCCCGGGCCGCCAGCGCGCGCAGCAGGCGCCGCCGGTAACCGTTCGACGCGTGCACGTCGCCGTCGGTGTCGACGACCTCGCGCACCACCTCGTCGAGCGCACCGGCCAGTTCGGCTTCGTCTCCACCGGTCGTGCGGACCAGGCTGGTCAGGTCGCGGGTGACGGGCCGGTCGGAGACGCCGAAGGCCGTCATCGTCGCGGCGGACACGCCCCTGTCGTCATCGACTCGGACGTGCGCTGCCACTCCGGCCAGCGCGAAGTCGCCGTGCCTGCGCGCGATCTCCGCGAATCCGAACCCCTCGCGCGGCCCGGCCACGGGGAAGGAGATCCCCGACAGGACGTCCTCCGGTCGCAGTGCGGTCGTCATCGCCCCGTCGAAGAACTCACGGGCTCGAACGGGGCGTTCGCCTTCGGGACCCGTCAGCGTCAGCTCCGCGTCCAGGCAGCAGGCGACCGCCGGGAGCTCGGCAGCCGGATCGGCGTGCGCCAGGCTCCCGCACACCGTGCCGCGGCTGCGCAGTTCGCGGTGCCCGACCCAGGGCAGCGCGAGCCGCAGCAACGGCACCTGAGCGGACTCGGGCGCGTGCTCCACGCGACGCTGCCGAACGGTGGCGCCGATCTCCAGCCGGTCGCCCACCGTCCGCAGCGCGTCGAGCCCGGTGACCGCGTTGATGTCCACCAGGGTGGTCGGCCGCGCCAGCCGCATGGCCAGCACCGGCACCAGGGATTGCCCGCCGGCGATGACCTTGCCGCCTCCATCGGCGTCGACGAGTTCGGCAACGGCGTCGGACAACGCCGCGGGGCGTGCGTACGCGAAAGGTGCGGCCTTCATCTAGATCCTCACCGCCCCTGGAACTTCGGGGCGCGCTTCTCGTTGAACGCGGCCACGCCTTCGGCGAAGTCCTTGCTGGAGCGCAGCATCGCGTAGGCCTTGCGCTCCAGCTCGATCCCGCTGTACAGCGGGGCGTCGACGCCGCGGTCGAGAACCTCCTTGGCGGTGCGCGCGGCGAGCGGGGAGAACCCGATCAGCTTGGTCACGAGCTCGTCCACCTTGTCGTCGAGCTCCGCTCGATCGGCGGCGAGGTCGGCGACCAGCCCCCAGTCATGGGCGTCGGCGGCGTTGATCCGGGACGCGGTCAGCACGTGGTACTTGGCGCGCGAGAGCCCGATCAGCCGGGCGAGGCGTTGCGTTCCACCGGATCCCGGGATCATTCCGAGGTTCATCTCCGGCAGCGCGAACTGGCTGCGCTCGGTCGCCACGCGGATGTCCGAGGACAGCGCGAGTTCGAACCCGACGCCGAAGCAGTAGCCGTCGACAGCGGTGATGACGACCTTGGAGCTGCGAGAAGGTGCGGTCACGTTGTGGCCGAGGTCGGTGAAGTCGATCGGGTCGACCTCCATGAAGCCGGCGATGTCGCCGCCCGAGGAGAAGTGCTCGCCTTCGCCTCGGATGACCACGACCTGGATGTCGTCGTCGGCGTCGATCTCGGCGAAGCGGTCGGCCATGACCTGCCGCGTCTCCCAGGTGATGATGTTGTACTTGCCGTGGTCCAGCGTCAGGTACGCGACCCGGCCGTCGTGGCCGCGGGTCAGCTTGATCTCGCCTCCGGTGAGGGCCATGTCGTCAGTTCTCCCCTTCTGTTTCTTCGAGCACCGCGGTATCCGTTGTCGCCGCGGTGAGCAGGCGGTGGATCACGTCGCCGTGGATCGGCAACGTGGTGATGTCGGCGCCGGACGGCGCGAGCGCGTCGGCGACCGCGTTGGCGATGGCCACCGGCAGGCTCATGCAGCTGCCTTCGCCGCAGCCCTTGGCGCCGAGGCGGGTCAGCGGCGAGGGCGTTTCCAGGTGGTCGCTGCGCAGCTCGTAACCGACTTCCGCGGTGGTCGGGCACAAGTAGTCCATGAACGTCGCGGAGGTGGGCTGGCCGTTGTCGGAGTAGCGCATCTCCTCGTACATCGCGCCGCCGATGGCGTGCGCCAGGGCGCCGTGGACCTGACCTTCCAGCAGCACCGGGTTCAGGATGGTGCCCGCGTCGTGCACTGTGGACACCAGCTCCAGGGTGAGCTCGTAGGTCTGCGGGTCGATCCGGCAGACCACGAGCTCGGCGACGAAGCCGTAGCACAGGCTGGAGTTGATCTGGTCGTCCCGGCTGGCGGCCTTGGCCTGCGGTGGTGTGAAGGCGGCTTCCTCGTACAGCCGGGCCGAGGTCCCCTCCGGCAGCGAGCCGGGGTCCCAGTGCACCACTCCGGCGGCGTGCCGGAAATCCACCGACTTCGCGTGGTCTTCGCGGTGTCGGATCCGGCCTTCGGCGAATTCGAGCTCTTCGGGGTCCAGCCCCAGCATCGACCCGGCCGCTGTCCGCATCGTGCGGGCGAGCCGGTCGCACGCCTCGACCAGCGCGCTGGTCAGCAGCGGTGCGAACCTCGACGAGTAGCTGCCGGAGCTGATCGTCCAGGGAGTGGTGGCCGTGTCCATCTCCACCACCGGCCGGACCTTCTCCAGGGGCAGTCCGAGCCGGTCGGCCACGACCTGCTGCGCGACCGTGGCGTGCCCCTGGCCTTGCGGGACGGTGCCCAGCAGGACCGAGACGACACCGTTGACGTCGACGCTGACCCGCACGTGCTCGGTGGAACCGGATTTGCCTCGCCCCGGTGGCCGCTCGTCGGCCGGAGTGGCCAGTCCCACGTACCCGATGTTGGTCGCCGACGGATCGACGATGGTGGCCAGCCCGATTCCGAAGTGCTCGCCGCGCTCCCGCGCCTCCCGCTGGCGCTGCCGAAGAGCGGGGTAGTCGGCGTTCTTCAACGCCATGTCCAAGGCCCGCGGGTAGTCACCCGAGTCGTAGATGCCGCCGGTCGCCGTCCGGTACGGGAACGCGTCGGCCTGCACCAGGTTGCGGTGGCGGATCTCGGCGGCGTCGATCCCGCAGGTCGCGGCGATCTTGTCCATCAGCCGTTCGAGCCCGAAGTAGAGCTGCTGGCCGCCGAAACCGCGGTTGAGCCCGGTCGGCGTCTTGTTGGTCACCACCGCACGGGAGCGGATCTGCACGGCTTCGACGTCGTAGGCCCCGGTGAGGTTGCCGAAGCACCGGTAGAGCGTGCTCGGTTCCGGCGGGCGCAGGTAGGCGCCGACGTTGTCGACGAGATCCGCCCGCAACGCCTGGACCTTCCCTTGCGCGCTGACCGCGGCTTCGAAGCGCATCGCCCGGTCCGAGCCCGCCGAGCTGGCGAGCAGGTGTTCGCTGCGGTCCTCGGTCCAGCGCACGGGCCGCCCGGCGTGCTTGCTGGCCAGCGCCATCAGCACCACGTAGGGGTAGATCCCGGCCTTGATGCCGAAGCTGCCGCCGTTGTCGGCCGGGATCATCAGCCGCACCCGCGAGGTCGGCACGCCCAGCGCTCCCGCGATCACCGGAACCATGGAGAACGGCCCGTGGAAGTTCGCCCAGGCCGCGATCGCCGGACCGTCCACTTCGTCCTGCCATTCGGCGATCACCGAGTAGCACTCCATCGGTGTCGACGAGTAGCGCGGGAACCGGTACTCGCCGCGGACGACGTGATCGGCTGCGGCGAAGAGCTCGTCCACGGGACCGAAGTGGAACGTGCGGTCGGTGGCCACGTTGCCATCGGCCTCGTCGTGGAGCCGTGGTGCCTCGGGGCGCAACGCGGCCTCGACGTCGACCACCGGCGGCAGCGGCTCGTAGTCCACGGCGACCAGCTCGGCGGCGTCCTCGGCGGCGTAGCGGTCGGCCGCGACCACGACCGCCACGGGTTCACCGACGAAGCGCGCCCGGTCGGTCGCCGTCGGGTAGTACCGCATGGGCGTCTTCAGCGACAGCGGGAACGGGTTCAGCGCTTCGAGGACCTCGTCGGGCCCGATCACCGCCGCCACGCCGGGGTGCGAGCGAGCTCGGGTGAGGTCGACGCCGCGGATGCGGGCGTGCGGGTGCGGGCTGCGCACGATCGCCGCCGTCAACGTGCCGGGCAGCGGGTCGAGGTCGTCGAGGAACCGGCCGCGCCCGGTCAGCAGGGCCGGGTCCTCGATGCGTGCCGTGGTGCGTGCAGGCGTCATCGACGTGCTCACTTTCGCGATCCGATCGAAGCGGCGGACAGCTCCGCCAGCGGGTTGAACCGCCCACCGGCGAGTTCGCGGCGCAGGATCTTGCCCACCGCCGACTTGGGGACCTCGGCGACCGCGACGACCTTCTTGGGCCGCTTGAGCGGCGGCAGCCCGGAGCCGGAACGGATGTAGGCGCTCAGAGCGGCGGCGGCGTCCTGCGGGGTCAGTCCCGCTGCGGGGACGAAGAACGCGGTGACGGCCTGCCCCCAGCGGTCGTCCGGCATCCCGACGACCACGACGTCGGCGACCTCCGGGCAGCGGATCAGCGCGTCCTCGATCTCGTCGGGGTAGATGTTCTCGCCACCCGAATTGATCATGTCGTCGACGCGGCCGGACACCCACAGGTCGCCGTCGTCGTCCGCGACGGCGAGATCGCCGGGGAAGTACCAGCCGCCGCGGATGGACTTCGCGTCGGCGTCGGGCCGGTTCCAGTACCCGGCGAACGCTTCCGGCGACTCCATCGAGATCGCGATCTGCCCCTGCTCGCCGGCACCGACCAGCGCGTCCGGCGTGGCCTTCGGGTGCGGGTCGACGAGGCGAACCCGCGTGAACACGCCGGGGCGTCCGGCGCATCCCGGTTTGGCCGCGACGTCCGGCCCGATGGTGAAGGTGTAGATCTCGGTGCTTCCGAAGTGGTTGACGAACACCTCGGGTTCGAGCGCGTCGACGAGCGACTCCGCCAGCGCGGGGGTCATCGCGGCTCCGGCGTAGGCGAGCTTGCGGACACCGGTCTCCCCCAGCCGGCCCGTGCCCAGCAGGCTCCAGTAGATCGTGGGCACCAGGTACAGCGCGGAGACGCGCTCGCGGGCGATCAGCTCCAACGATTCCTCGGCGTCGAACCGGACCTGCGGGACCCAGGTCCCGGCGCTGACCACGCTGGAGAGCAGGGTGCGCAGGCCCATCGTGTGGAACATGGGCATCACGCCGAGGGTCGTCTCGAAGGGAGCCGACCGGCTCTGGTGCAGGTGCGCGACGGCGGCGTGGAACTCCGCCCGGTGCGTGCGCGGAACGCCTTTCGGCTTCCCGGTGGTGCCGGAGGTGTAGAGCATGACGCTCGTGTCGGAGTCGCGGACCCGCACGTCGATCGCGCCCTCGGTCTGGCCCGCGGCGAGGTTCAGCAGCGCTGTGCCCCCAGCCGGGACGCCTTCACCGACGTGCGCGTGCGCCACGGGCTCGGTGAGGTGCAGCGCGGCGCACGCCGTCTCGACCGTGGACTGGTCGGTGACCAGCAACGTCGGTGCCGCATCGGATAAGCAGTAGGCGAGCTCGTCTGCACCGAAGCGGAACGACAGCGGAACCGAGACGGCACCGAGCTTCTGCGTGGCCAGGTGCAGCGAGGCCATCGGTTCGCCGCCGGCGAGCAGGAGCACGACCCTGTCGCCGTGCCCGACACCGAGTTCGGCCAAGGCCCGAGCCAGCTGATTGGTGCGGGCGTCCCACTGCGCGTAGGTCATCGAGCGCTCGCCGCCGACCGCACGTCTGGCGGGGTACCGCTCGGCGGTCCAGCTCAGCACTGTCCCGAGATCCATTCCCTGTCCTCTCGCAGCATCAGCGGTGCGAAGTAAGTCCGAAGCAGATCATCCGTTTCACATCGTCCGAAACAGATGATTGGAAACGTACGGTAGGGTTCGGAGCGTGTCAACGGTTCGGCTTTCCACGACCTCGTACGTCGTGCTGGGGATGATCGCCATGCGCGGGCCCTCGACCTCGTACGACCTCAAACGGGCCATCGGCCACTCGGTGGGCTACTTCTGGCACTTCCCGCACGCCCAGCTCTACTCCGAGCCCAAGCGGCTCGAACAGCTCGGCCTGCTCGACGTCGAGGAGGAGGGCGACGGCCGACGCCGCCGCACCTACACGATCACCGACGCCGGTCTCTCAGCCCTCCGCTCGTGGCTGGCCGAGCCCACCGACCAGCACTACGAGCTGCGCGACATCGCCGAGATCAAGCTCTTCTTCAACGAGCTCGCCGACCCCGACGACATCAAGCGGCTCGCGCAGGACCAGATCAAGCAGCACCAGGCCCGCATCGCCGAGTACGAGCAGATGCAGGAGCGCTTCGGCCACGAGTCGGCCATCTCACGACGCATGGTCACGCTCGGACTCGGCCTGGAGATGGAGCACGCGGCCCTGCGGTTCTGGACCTCGCTCGCCGAACGCGCGGAGCGGGGCGAGTTCGAGGACTAACGCCGCGCGGGCCGCTCGGCCGCTGCGTCCGCGAGCAGTTCCAGGAACAGAGCGGCCGGCGGTGACAGCGGGGTCCTGGAGCGGTGAACGATGCCCAGCTCCCGGGCCGCGCCCTGATCGTCGATCGGGATCGTGACGGGATAGCCCGCGCCGGCGAGTTCCGGCAGCAACGAGACGCCCAGACCGCTGGCCACCATGCCCTGCAGCACGGACAGCTGGGTGGTCTCCACCGTCACGGTCGGCTCGAACCCGGCTCGGTTGCAGATCTGCTCCAGCAGCTCCCGCAGCCCGTAGTCCCGTTGCATGGCGACGAACTTCTCGGACTTCAACTCGGCCAGCGCTATTTCACTCCGGTCGGCCAACGGGTGCTCCGGCGGGACCAGAGCCACGATCGGTTCGCGCACGATCGACCGGCCGACGAGTCCGGGCCGCACCCACGGGGCCCGGATCACCGCGAGGTCCAATCGCCCGTCCTCCACCATCCGCTCGAACTCGGCGGAGACGTTGTGCTCGGTGAGCCGGACTTCGACCTCCGGGTACTCGCGCCGGAAGTCCGCGAGCACGCCCGGCAGCAGCCCGGCGCCGACGCTGGGCAGCACGCCGATCGACACCCGCCCACCTTGCAGGCTGCGCACGGCGGCGGCGCCCGCCCGCGCCCGGTCGAGGTGCGCCAACGCCTGCTGGACGTGGGCGACGAACTCCTCACCGGCCGCGGTGAGCACCACCCTGCGGCCCAGCCGGTCGAAGAGGGCGATGCCGAGCTCCTTCTCGAGCTTGCGGATCTGCACCGACAACGACGGCTGGGCCAGGTAGAGGTCCTCGGCCGCTCGGCTGAAGCTCCCGGCGCGCGCGACCGCGAGCACGTAGCGCAGTTGGTGGAGCTCCATGCCGACATCATGCGCGAACCGACCGCCGATCGGTAGCCGACGACGAGCTCCGCTCTCCGGACCACCGGGTCGCGTGCGGGTGCGGCAACGACAGGGCGTCCAGCGCGCGAGCCACGGTGTGGGTGACCATCTCGTCGATCGACGCCGGCTGGGTGTAGAACGCCGGCACGGGCGGCATCAGCACCGCTCCAGCTTCGGCGGCCTGCGCCATCAACCGGATGTGCCCGGGGTGCAGCGGTGTCTCGCGCAGCATCAGCACCAGGGGCCTGCGCTCCTTCAACGTCACATCGGCGGCGCGCACCAGCAGGTTGTCGTCGAAGCTGTTGGCGATCGCCGACAACGTCTTGACGCTGCACGGCGCGACGAGCATTCCGTCGACCGGGAACGACCCGCTCGCGATCGCGGCCCCCAGATCGTGCTCCGAATGCGTCACCGACGCCCGCTCCCGCACGTCCGCGGCCGTCCAGGACGTCTCCTGCACCAAGGTCGCCCGCGCCGCGCGGGTGAGCACCAGGTGCGTTTCGACTCCCAACTGTGCGAGCAGCTCCAGCGCGCGGACCCCGTAGATCACACCGGACGCACCGGTGATGCCGACGACGATGCGAGGTGGGAAATCGTCGGGACGCATCACACGAACACCCCTCCGCCGTCCACCACGATCGTCTGCCCGGTCACGAAACCGCTGCCGTCGCCGCACAACCACACCACCGCACCGACCAGGTCCTCGGGTTCCATGGAACGCGGCACGGAACGCGTGGTCTTCATGCGTTCCAAGTAGTTCGCATCGTTGATGTCGCGAGAAGCCGCGTCGTCGACCAAGCCGGGCGAGACGGCGTTCACCGCGATGCCCTCCGGACCCAGCTCGCGCGCCGCGGCGCGGGTCAAACCCTCGACCGCCGCCTTGGACGCCACGTAGTGCGCGAAACCGGCCGCCCCGGTCCGGGACACGACGGAGGCGATGTTGACGATCCGCCCGCCACCCCGCTCCCGCATGGCGGGGGCAACGGCGCGGATCGACTGCCAGCAACCGCGAACGTTGACGCGGAGCACGAGGTCCCACTCGTCGTTGGTCAGCTCCGTGAGCGTCCTCTTCGGCCCCAGCGTCCGGTAGATCGCCGCGTTGTTGACCAGGCAATCCAGGCCGCCGAACCGCTCACCGGCCAGGTCCACCACGCGCTGCAGGTCCTCGTCCGACGTGATGTCGCAACCGGCGAAAACAGCTTGACCCGCACCTTGCGCCGTGGCCTTCTCCGCGATCTCCCGACCCGTTTCGGAGAAGCCGTCCAGGTCGGTGGCCACCACGTTCGCGCCCTGCCCGGTCAACGCCATGGTGTACGCAACGCCGATATCACCGGTCGCACCCGTCAGCAGGACGACCTTGCCGGTCAGGTCAGCACCCATCACCGCACCCCTCTCCACCCGCACGAGCCCGCCAGGCGCTGTTGCCTCGCGGACGCCCTGTCATCCACTGAGTCAAAGCGCTCGTGCGGGGCGCCGACAATGAGCGATGCCCTACTCCGGCCATAGGCAACGCGTATGCGAGATCTCGCGAGCGGAACCGCGCACGTGTCCCTCGATAGCCGGCACCCGCTCCCTCCACCGCGATCCATGTCTGCGACACGCAGGGACACCTAACAGCGAGCGTCCCTTCGCGCGCCAATCCGACATTTTTCGCGGCTCACACGGAAAGCCCAGCCTGCCCCGGACCATGTCCCAGGAAGACTGGTGAAGGGACGGGCGGACACCGAAACCTCCTGCCTCAACCTGTTTCGGGAAGCAGAAGGCGGATGAATAGCGCGCAAGTCCGTCCTCGGACACAACATCAACCCCAGGTCCAGTCTTTGAACTGGGGTTTTGGTCTTCGTGTCGCGTGTCCGAGGGGAAACTTGAACACGCCAGCCGAACCGACCCAGGCTCTCGGCATGCCTCCAGGGCCGCAGGTCGGCACGCCGCTGCAGATGCCCCGCACGCCAATTGGCGCTCGCAAGACCGAAGCCGCTGCGTACCTGCGGTCGAATTGATCTAGCCATCGGCCCCACTCGTGTACGCTCGCACGTCGTCCTTCCCTACGGCCGAATCCCATTGCTCCGGCCACCCAGACACCCTGACTGCGCGGCGCGAACACGCACGCTGGCGCGGGCACGCCAGGGACATGCCGGGCGCTGCAGAGACTTTCGAAGAGGTGCTGTCCGACTTCCTACGTGTGCTTGGCCACGATCACCCTGAGACGCTCGAAACTCGCCATAGCCTCGCCCGCTGGCGCGGAGAATCGGGTGACCCCGCAGCGGCGGCAGTTGACCTCACCGAGCTCCTCTCCGACTACGAACGGGTGTTTGGCGCCACCCACCCCCGCACGCTTGCCATCCACACCAGCCTCGCACGCTGGCGCTCGAGGGCCACCGAAAGCTGAAACGCCCTGCGGCTACGCAACTGGACACCCAAGAGACGAGAGCCATCAGGAACGCCCCGATCCGCGCTCTGGCGTGAATCAGGGCGCCGTTAACGCTTGAGCTGGTCGCCGAGGTGATCGCCACCGTCTTCCTCCCCCGGACGTTCATCGTCGGAGTCTTCGGCATGAACTTCGGCTGGCTCAGCGAACTAATCACGGCGCCATGGACTTTCTACGTCTTCGGCATCGCCCCACCCGTCGTGTCGAGCTTGGTTGTGGCGGTCTACCTGCGGGGAACCGGCGGCCGCATCACGAGGCAACACGACCCCAGCAGGGCGTCCCGAACTGCTTTGAAGGGGCGCACAGAAGGTGTTCTTCCCTGACGCAGACGCACTTCGGGCCTGGATCTGCTCCCTTCCCGAAACCGCTTGGGAGCCTGGTCTCGCCAGGACCGCGACCTCGCACTCCACCGAGGCCACCTCGTCGCGGGATCGTGCGGGCATCAGTGATCACTCGCCGCGGCTCAGACCCACCCAGTGGAGCTTCACCTGCTCGCGCTTGGGAAGCCCGGCGACGACGAGGTCGTAAGAGTCCTCGATCATCTCCCGCACTAGGTCTTCCGGAACGGAACCGTCGAGCACGACCGTGTTCCAATGGCGCTTGTTCAGGTGGTAGCCGGGCGTGATGGCCGGGAACGTCGCCCGCAGCTGCACCGCCAACTCCGGCTCGCACTTCAAGCTCACCCGCAGCGGAGCACCGGCCAACCGGCTGATCGCGAAGATCTTCCCACGAACCTTGAACACGCTGTTGGCCTCGTCGAACGGGAACTCCTCGCCGGCACCGGCGAAGGCCAAACACGCGTTCCTGAGCTCATCCGGGGTCATACGGCCAGCGTAAACACGCGCCCCGACAACCCCGGGCTGGTCATTGCTCTCAAGATTCAGGAGGACGAGAGACGTTGTCCTGGGCCGGGTCTTCGCGCCGTCCGGCCGTTCGGGGCCGACGTGCACGGTGAACGAACCGTCGTCAGCCCACACGAGGACGCCCAGCGCAGCCACTCGGAACCGAGGGCACCCCGAACCGCGATCCGAACACCCCGCCGCAGCCGGCACCCGCCGCGGCAGCGGGTGGTGGAGGATTCGCACACGTGCGAGGTGCTGAATTGTTCGTTTTCCACAGCGCCGTCCACGTCCGGTTCTGCCACGATCGGCGTTGAACGGTGAGGTCACTTCACGGGAGGGCTGGTCATGGGCGTCGGCATCGCAGACACCGGCCGTGCTCCGACGGTGCTCGCCCCGCCCCCGGATCATCGCGGAACCTGGCTCAGGCCGGTGCGTCCCCGGCGGCGAGAGCGCGCGAGCTGAACTTCACCTCCAGCGGTGCCCCGCCCGGCGAACGGGCCGGACGTCCAGGTGCCGCTTCGCGAAAGTCCGCGCTTTCCGGCTCGATCCGAACCTCGGACGAGAACTCCGGGCATCGTCGTGCCGGACGCGGACAACGCACTGCACCCGCCCCCACCCGCTGCCCCGGTGACCGAGCCCGATCTATCGACAAGAGGAAGCCCATGACCACCACTCAAGGCCGTTGGATGACGCAGCAGGTCCACGACCGGCTGCGGGCGGAGCTCGCCGAGCTGCTCAACCGCCGTTCTGCTGCCGACATCGACACCGAGTCCGACCCGCTGGTGGACGAGGGGCACCGACGTGCCCGCATCCGGGAGATCAGGGACCTGCTCAGCAACGCCGTGGTCGGCGAGCCGCCACCGGACGACGGTGTCGCCGAACCCGGGATGCTGCTCACCGTCCGGTTCGACGACGGCGAGACCGAGACCTTCTTGCTCGGCACCCGCGACGGAGCCGACGCCGACGGGCTCACCGTCTACTCCCCCGAGTCTCCCCTCGGAGCCGCGCTGACCGGGGCCCGGCAGGGCGAGGAGCGGACCTACGACGTGCCCGGCGGAACCGTGAGGGTCACGCTCCTGAGGGCGGTGCCGCACCGCCCGTGAACCCGGCCCGGCCGGGCGGGCCGGTCGTCAGCCCTTCGCCCTGATGTCGTCGAGCTTCGGGAAGTACCAGCGCATGATGCCCCGGAGCTCGTCGGCGTCCGGCCTGCCCCAGTCGCGCTGCAGCTCGGCGACCAGGGAGATGGCGGTGACCGGCCGGGCTCCCGCGCTGGTCATGCGGACCATGGCCTGCTCGTGCGCGGTGCTGCTGATGCCGCCGATCGCGTCGGCCACCGGGTACACCTCGTAGCCCTCGCGGAGCAGGTCCAGCGTCGGGAACGCCACGCACACCTCGGTCCACAGACCGGTCATGATGATCTTCTTCCGGCCGGTCGCCTCCACGGCGGCGCGGAAGTCCTCGTCCTCCCAGGAGTTCAGCGTGGTTCGGTCGATCTCCTTCGTCGCGGGCAGCGCATCGCGCAACTCGGTGATGGTGCCCGTGTTGACGCCGAGCTCGACACCGACGGTGCTCAGGACCACCGGCAGGTCGTAGGCCTGCGCGGCCCGCGCCACGGCGGTGATGTTGAGCATCAGCTCGTCATGCCCGATCGAACGGACGGTGCCGACCTGCTCGGGCTGGTAGTCGATGAGCACCAGCACCGCGTTGTCGGGCGTCAGCAAGTGGTCGTCAGCTCGCTTGGTGGTTTCGCCTGCCATGTCGATGACCTCCTGAAATCGATGCGATCTGCCCGCCGAGCCGCTCTGGTCCAGGATCGGCGTCACGCGCCAGGTACGCAGGAGACGCCGGATCCGGCCGATCCGCACGTCCCGCGCGCGAGTGGGCCGCGGGAGTTTGAGTCCGCCGCCCACCGGGTAGCAACGAACTCGACCAGATCGGCGAAGGCAGGAAGTCATGGCTGACCACCCCCTCGAAGACATGTACGCGGCCAGGGAATCGCTCGACAGCGCCATGCGGAACTGCGCGGCAGCCGACCTGGTCTCCTTGGACTGGCCGCCGTTCGGCGCAGCACTGCTCGGAGTGTTGGGGTCCTTGCACAACCTGGCCCAGGAGCTGACCAACAAGCTCGATCAGGTCGATCGCGACCACCTCTACCGCGAAGCGCTCCGCGACCACCCGCACGAAGCCCTGGACCGCGCGATCAGAGACCTCGAACGCATGAACGGCGTCCTCGCCTCAGCCATGCGGCACGCCGAGGAGTACTGGGAGGAAGCCCAGCACATCCACGAGGACACCCAACCCCGCAGGCCGGAGTGAACACCACGATCCGTCCGCCGACCAGGGCCGTGGCGGTGCGTGGCCCACGTCCGCTCGGAGCCGGGAACCGCTGGGAGCGGGGTCAGAAGTTGCCCTTGCTGGACCAGCCGCCGTCCACGGGGTAGGTCAGCCCGGTGAGGAACGAGCCCTCGCGGAAGAAGTAGGCGGCCATCGAGGCGATCTCGGCGGGGTCGCCGAGCCGTCGGATCATGTGCGCGTCGGCGTTGGCCCGGCGCATCTCCTCGGTGATGTCCGCGAGGATCGGGGTGTCGATGGTGCCTGGGGCGATCGCGTTGATCAGGATGTTGTGCTTGGCGTACTCGTACGCGGCCTGCCTCGTCAGGCCGGCGACGCCCGCCTTCGCCGCGGTGTAGGACGCGAGGTTCGGCAACCCGCGAAGCGCTGCGAGCGAGGAGATGTTCACGATCCGGCCGCCACCGGTGTCGATCATCCCGGGGATGACCGCGCGCATGCCCAGCCACGGCCCCTTGAGGTCGGTGTCGATGACCTGCTGCCAGGCCTCCTCGGTCAAGCCCACGACGGTGTCCTCGCTGAGCAGGTTCACAACGCCGGCCACGTTCGCGAGGTGGTCGATGCGGCCGTGCTTCTCGCGCACACCGCTCGTGGCCTTCGACCACGCGTCGGCGGAGCGCACGTCGAGCCACACCGATTCGCCGGATCCGCCCGCGTTCCCGATCTCCTCCACGGTTCCGTCCGTCGGCTGGATGTCGGCGCACACCACGTGCGCGCCGTCTTCGGCGAGCCGCAACGCGGTGGCCCGGCCGATGCCCTGCGTGGCGCCGGTGACGAGTGCGATGCTGCCGGAAAGGGACATGCTTGGCCTCCGGGTGTGCTGCGGATGCGGTGTCGTTCCCCAGTCAACGACCGGAAACCGCAGCGGCAGAAGGGCGACTTCCCGGCGTCGTTGTGCACGTCCACAATCGACGGGGGTCTAGCAGCCCGCGAGGTCGAGGATCTGGAAGGCCATCCGCGCGCACAGCAGCGAGTCCAAAGTGGTCGGATCCTGCCGGATGTGCTCGCGGATCTTGCCGAGCCGGTAGCGAACGGTGTTCTCGTGCACGTTCAGCGCGCTCGCCGTGGCCTGCGCCTTGCCCTCGGCGGCCACGAACGCCCGCCACGTCGCCAGCAGCGTGCCGTCGTCGTGCTGTTCGAGCGGCCGGATGAGCTCGTGCGCGAAGTGGACGGCTTCCTTCACCCGGCCGCTGGCCACCACCACCCGGAACAGGCCCAGCTCGTCGGCGGTCAGCACCCCGCCGCGCCAGCCGAACGAGCGCGCCAGGTCGTCGATCTCGCGCAACTCGCGGTGCGCGATCGGGAAGTCCTCGGCCTTGCGACACGTCCCGGAGATCACCGCGGTGCGGATGTTCAGCCGCGGTGACAGCGCGGAGAGCACCCCCGAAGCCGCGTCGCGCAGCGCTCCCGGCTCGGTTATGCCCTCGTCCTCGCGGCGAAGGCCGACCAGCACGATGATGACGCCGGGCAAGCTCACCGCGAGCGGTTCCGCGCTGCCCAGCTCCTTGGCCAGCTGCCCGACCACCAGTCGTCGTGCGGCCGAGCCGCTCACCTGCGGTGCGGTGCTGTCCAGGGAGAAGCGCACCAGCACGTGCGGCTCGGACAGGTCGATGCCGAACTGGGGTCCTCGGCGACCCAGCTGTTCCGCGTTCCGGGTGTTGCGCAGCAGGTCGGACAAGTAGTCCTCGCGGGCCTGCCCCTCGGCCTCGGCCTGCCGCCGCTCGGACAGGATCTGCAGCGACAGCACCGTGGCGCCGTGCTCGGCGAGCTTGGTGTCCAGACGCTGCAGGCTGCGCCCCACCTCGACGATGCCGAGGTACCCGCTCGGGGTCCCCTCGATGATGAGCCGGCACATCAGGTGCCTGCGTCCGAGGCCGATGGCGAGGGTCTGCGGGACCACGGCCGAGGGGCGGTTGGCGGACAGCGCCTGAAGGGTGTCGTGCACCGAGGGCATGGCCCGGATGTTGGCGGCGAGAACCGGGGGCTGCGTCATCTTCAGACCCGCGGGTGCCGCCCAGGCCAGCACCTCGAAGTCCTCGCCGTAGAGGACCACCGGCTTCGCGGACAGGTCGCTGAGCAGTCGGACGACGGTCTGGATGTCGGCGCCGTCGAGCACCGCGTTGGTCAGCTTCTGGTGCACGTCGGCGAGGTAGGCCAGGCTGTTCTTCTGCTGCACGACCTCGGCGGTCTGCTTCTTGAGCCGGGCGTTGAGCATCGCTTGCCGGATGAACAGCGCGCCCAGCCCGGCGAACAGCTCGGCGAGCGCGATGTCCTCGTCGGTGTAGGTGTGCTCCTGCTCCTCGTTGTCGACGAAGATCAGGCCGATCACCTCGTCGTCGAACACCAGCGGCACGCCGAGCATGGCGCGCACCCGCCAGTACTCCATGGTGCGCCGGTGCGGCCGCGAGTCCCCCGGCACGTCGCTGATCAGCACGGGCGCGGCCGTGGTGATCACTTCGCGGCTGAAGTGATCACCGGGAATGCCGGCCTCCTGGGCCTGGACGGCGGCGCTGATGTCGCCCTCGGCCTCGCTGTAACCCGCCGCACCGCGGAAGCGGTCGTCGTTGCCGCGCAGGTACACCGAGCAGCGGGTGACGCCGAGCAGGTGGCACAGCTGCTTGCCGACCAGGCACAGCAGGTCCTCCTGGTTCGCCGAGGTGATCGCCTCGTTGGTGATCTCGCCGAAGGCGATGATCACATCGCGTTCGCGGTGCGCGACGTCCACCCACGACGAGGTGCATCCGGGCTGGTCTCCGGGCCTCGGCGCGGGCGGGTCGGGCAGCGCACCGACCGTCTGCTCGTGCATGGGCTCGCCTCACCGTTGGTTGGGCACACTGTGCCCCAGGTCACCCCGCCGGGTCCATACCTCGCTCGGGCGGAGCCTGCGGTCGGCTCGTGGGCAGCGCGTGACCGAGCCGGTCGCGCTTCGTGCGCAGGTACCGGACGTTGTGCGGAGTCGGCACCGTCGGCAGGTGCACGCGGGAGACGATGTCGAGCGCGTAGCCGTCGAGGCCGCCGTACTTGGCCGGGTTGTTCGTGATCAGCCGCAGCCGGCGGATGCCGAGGTCACCGAGGATCTGCGCACCGGTCCCGTAGCTGCGCGAATCCACCGGCAGCCCTTGGGCGGTGTTCGCGTCGACCGTGTCCAAGCCCTGCTCCTGCAGCGCGTAGGCGCGGATCTTGTGCGCCAGCCCGATCCCGCGCCCCTCGTGGCCGCGGAGGTAGACCACCGCTCCGCAGCCCTCCTCGGCGATGGCGCGCAGCGCCTGTTCCAGCTGCGCTCCGCAGTCGCAGCGCAGCGAACCGAGGATGTCCCCGGTCAGGCATTCGCTGTGCACCCGCACGAGGACGCCCGCCGCCGATCGGCCTGCGTCGGCGACATCGCCCATCACCAGCGCCAGGTGCTCGGTCCCGTCCAGGGTGCTGCGGTAGGCCACCGCCCGGAAGTCCCCGAACTCCGTGGGCATCGTGGAGGTGGCGATCGGTTCCACCAGCTGCTCGGTGGCCCGGCGGTAGCGCACCAGGTCGGCGATGTGCAGCACGGGCAGGTCGTGCTCGGCGGCGAACGCGCGCAGCTCGGCACCGCGCCGCATGCCGCCGTCGTCGGACACCACTTCGCTGATCACCGCGACGTCCCCGGCACCGGCCATGCCGACCAGGTCCACGGCCGCCTCGGTGTGCCCGGCGCGCACCAGCACGCCGCCCTCCTTGGCGCGCAGCGGGAACACGTGACCGGGTCGGCGCAGGTCGGCGGGCCGGGTCACCGGGTCGGCGAGCGCGCGGACCGTCGCGGTGCGATCCGGAGCGGACACTCCCGTTCCGGTGCTGCTGTGGTCGACGCTGACGGTGAAGGCGGTGCCGTGCGAGTCGGTGTTGTCGGTGACCATCTGCCGCAGCTGCAGGGCGTCCGCCCGCTCGGGCGTCATCGGGGCGCACACGATGCCGGTGGTGTGCCGCACCAGGAAGGCCATCTGGGCGGGGGTGATGCCCGACGCGGCGGCGACGAGGTCGCCCTCGTCCTCCCGGTCGGCGTCGTCGATCACCAGGATCATCCGGCCTCGCGCGAGCGCGGCCACCGCGTGCTGGACCGCCTCGCTCGGCGGCGGACCGGCGGTCATGGCTGCCCCCGGAACGCGGTGTGCGTCCCGAACCGCCGCTGGTGGTAGGTCAGCGGCGCGCTGCCCCGAGCGTCGGCGTCCAGGATCGCGCCGATCGCGATGACGTGATCACCGCCGTCGACCAGGCCGCTCACCTCGCACGCCAGCCACCCGGACGCCCCGTCCAGCCGGGGAAGCCCGCCCGCCGGCCACCACCGGACGCCGTGGAACTTCGCGGGCCCCTTGCGCGCGAACTGCTTGGCGAGTGCGGACTGCCCGTCGGCGAGCACGTTGACGCCGAACCGGTCGCTGCGGCGCACCAAGGCGAGCAGATCGGACTCCCGGTCCAGCGCCACCAGCACCATCGGCGGGTTCAGGGACAGCGAGGCGAACGCGCTCACCGTCGTGCCGTGCGGCCGGTCGCCGTCCATCGCGGTCACCACCGACACCGGGGTGCACACCCCGGCCATCACCTCTCGGAACGCCGTCGCCCGCTGCTCCGGCGTGGTCATCACCGAATCCACGATCACTGCACCCCTTCCCGGTCGGCCGTGGTGTGCGGAGCCGCGATCCGGGACGTCCGCGCCGCGGATCCCGGATCGCGGCGAGCGGTTCAGACCGTCGCTGAAGTGCGGGCTTTCATCTTGTGCAGTTCGGGAACGACCTTCTCGCCGAACAGCTTCAGGCTCGCTTCGGCCTTCTCGAACGGCAGGCCGCCGAAGCAGAACGCGGCGTTGGCCATCAGGTCGCCGCCGAGGTCGCGGCGGTGCGCGTACTTCTCCACGATCTGCTCGGGAGTGCCGTAGGCGTTGGCCTCCACGTAGGCCTCCGCGGCCGCTTCCATGCCGGCTTCCCGGATCATGTCCGCGCCGACCTGGTACGCCTCGTAGCCCTTGGTCTCGCGCCAGTGCGAGCCGGCGAAGTCGTAGTGCTTGATGACCGACATGAAGTAGCGCGAGATGTGCTCGTGCGCCACGCGCTTGGCCTCCTCCGGGTCCTCGTGGCAGTACACGAAGTCCTGGATCAGGGGCGGGCCGGGCTCGGAACCGTGGTTCTCCCGGTGCAGGTCGCGCCACCGGTTGATGGCCTCGGCGTGCTGCTCGAACGGGTACTGCATGAAGGTCATCAGCTGCACGCCGAGCTTCGCGATCGCCGGGATGGAATCCGGCGACATGGCGACGCCGAACAGCCTGCCGTCCCAGGACCGCCCGTTCGGTCCGGGGCGGACGGTGACGCGGGGCTGGTCGTAGAACGGTCCGCTGTTCTCCACGTGACCGGTGCGCAGCCCGTTCATGATCATCGGAGCGGCCTCGTCGAAGCGTCCGCGCGCCTCGTTCATGTCCACCCGGAAGCCCTCGTACTCCATCTTCGCCAGGCCGCGGCCCATGCCGAACAGCACGCGGCCGTCCGACACGTGGTCGAGCATGGTGATCTTCTCGACGACCCGCAGCGGGTCGTTCACGGCAGGATCACCGCGCCGGTGCCCAGCTTGATCCGGGACGTCTTGCCCGCGAGGTAGGACAGCACTTGCACGTTGTCCGGGCACATCGAGTAGTCGTCGAAGTGGTGCTCGGCGGACCACACGGAATCGAACCCGTACTGCTCGGCCAACACCCCGAAGTTCAGCTCGCGGGTGAAGACCTCCTCATCGCTCATGTCTTCGTACCAGTTCTGGAACACGAGCAGGGTGCCGACGTCCATGTCAATCTCCTTTGATCGATCGGTGCGTGTCAGGCCGCGAGGAAGATCGCGCGGGTGTGCTCGGTGTCGAGGAATTCCTTGACGCTCTGGATCAGGCCGTCCCGAACCTCGAACGCGAAGTGGTAGAGGTTGTTGTAGACGCGGCCGTTGGTGAGCTCCGAATAGGACTCGGTCTCCACGGCCACCCGATCGCCCTCGGCGGTCCAGGCGTGCGGGGTCAGCCGGATCGCTCCGGTCACCGTCAGGGTGGACAGCCCGGCGAGCATCTCGCCGAACTCCTCCTTGTTCTTGGTCCCCGAAATCCCCTCGATCGTGCCGCCCACCCACCAGGTGGCGGAGTCCGAGAGGTACGACAGGATCTTCTCGACGTCGCCGGTCGAGAAGACCTCCATGAACTCGGCGACGAGTTCCTTGTTCTTCTGCGCGAGCGTTCTCTCAGCGGCCTCGGCACTCATGGACTGCTCCCTCGTCGAACCGGCGCTTCCCGATCGACGCTAATCACGGATTCGCCTGCGTGGACCGGCTCGTGAACGGGGCCGTTGGAGCTCCGCACAAACGGCGCTCATCGCATGTGCCCGCCGAACGAGGCGAGGAGCCCGCCGTCGACGGGCACGGTCGCACCGGTCATGTACGTCGACCTGGCGACCGCCACGATGACCTCGGCGATCTCCTGGGCGGTGCCGGTCCGGCCCGCCGGAATCGTCCCGATCACCCGGGCGCGCGCCCGCTCGCTGAGCCCCGCGGTCATGTCGGTGTCCACAAACCCGGGGACGACCAGGTTGACCCGAACACCGCGAGGTGCCAGCTCCACCGCGAGCACCTGCGTCAGGCCGCTGAGCCCGGCCTTGGCCGAGCCGTAGGCCACGTCGCCGGGAAATCCCCGCCAGCCCACCACCGCACCGACGTTCACGATCGACGCCCCGGCGGACAGCACCGGAACCGCGGCGCGGCACACCTCGAAAGCACCGGTGAGGTTCGTGCTCACGACCTCGTCCCAGGCCTCCCGGTCCAGGCTCTCCACCCGGCCGCCCCGGTGCACGCCCGCGCTGTTGACGATCACGTCGACCGAACCGAAGGCCTCCTGCACGGTCCGCAGGCCGTCGCGGACCGAGGCGCCGTCCGCGACGTCGGCCTTGACCTCCAGGACGCGGTCGGGATGCGCGGCAGGTTCGGCGGACGACGACCGGGCCAGCGAGGCGACGCGATCGCCGGAGGCTGCGACGTGGTCGACGACCGCCCGGCCGATGCCGCGCGACCCGCCGGTGACCAGCCACGTGCTCATCGGTTCAGGAACCCGATCAGCTCGGCGAGGTAGCGCTCGCGGTCCTCCAGGAACGGCGCGTGCCCGCACCCGTCGAAGTCCACGAGCGTCGCGTCCGGGTACAGCGAGACCGCGGCCTGCGCACCGGAGAACGGCACGAACCCGTCCTCCGTGCCGTGCAGCAGCAGCGTCGGCACGTCCAGCGAGCCGATCGTCTTGCGCTGGTCCGCGTCCGCGAGGTCGCGCAGCGACTGGTCACCGAGCGGGCCCATCTCCAGGAACATGCCCCACAACCAGTTCACCACCTGCTCCCCCACCGGCTTCGCGCACACCGCTTCGGCAACGCTGCGGAAGGTGGTGGCCCGGTCGGCGGCCAGCCCGTCCAGCACGGCCTGCACGTCGTCGTGGGTACCGCCGTGCGGCCAGTCGGAGCTGGCCGTGTAGCGCGGCGTCGCGCCGCCGGTGAGCACCAGACCACCGACGTCGCTTCCGAGCAGGGCGACCGCGTCCACGGCCACCGCGCCGCCCAGCGACCAGCCGTTGATCACCGGCTCGCGCAGCCCGAGGTGTTCGCACAACCGCGCCACGTCGGAGCCGAGCGCGGCGATCGAGACGTCCTCGAAGTCGTTGTCCGATCGGCCGCAGGTGCGCTGGTCGAGGATCACCACCTCGTTGCCGTTGGCCCGCAACGCCGGTGCGACCGTGTCCCAGCACCGGCCGGTGGCGCCCCAGCCGTGGATCAGCACGACCGGCCGCCCGTCGCCGCGGTGGTGTTCGAAGTAGATCCTGCGGGCTTCTTCCACTTCCAGGTGTGTCATGACCGCGCCTTCCCGTGTGCGTTGTCCGCGGACGGTCCGGGGACCGATCGCCTGAGCCGCTTCTTGTCGACCTTGCCCACGCTGGTCCTGGGCAGCTCGTCGGTGATCACCACGCGTTCGGGGAGCCACCAGCGCGGCACCCGTTCGCGCAAGCCGTCGAGCAGCTCCTCCGGGGTGATCTCCCGGTGGGGCACCACCACCGCCAGCGGGCGCTCCTGCCACCGCTCGTGCGGGACCGCCACCACGGCGACGTCGGCGACCGCGGGGTGCTCCAGGATCGCCCGCTCCAGCGCCGTGGAGCTGATCCACTCGCCGCCGCTCTTGATCAGGTCCTTGGCCCGGTCGACGATCTCCAGGTAGCCGTCGGGGTCGATGGTGGCGACGTCGCCGGTGCGCAACCAGCCGTCGGCGAAGCTCTCCGGGTGCGGGTCCCGGTAGTACGAGTCGGCCACCCACGGACCGCGCAGCAGCAGCTCGCCGCGCGCCACCCCGTCGTGCGGCAGATCGTTGCCCTCGTCGTCGACGAGCCGCCAGCGCAGCCCGGGCAGCAGCCTGCCCTGCTTGCGCACGTACTCGTGGCGCAGCGCCGGGTCGTGGTCGGCGGCCGGTGGCGGCCGGGAGAAGGTGCCCATCGGCGATATCTCGGTCATGCCCCAGCCCTGGAAGACCGGCACGCCCAGGTCGTCCTCGATCGCCCTGATCAGCTCCACCCCGGGTGCCGTACCGCCGAGCACCAGGGCGCGCAGGCTGGTCAGGTCGGCGCCCGCGCGGGTCGCGTGCCGAACCAGGTCGACCGCGACGGTCGGCACCATCCCGGTGTAGGTGACCCGCTGCTCCTCGATGATCGTCGCGATCTGCGCGGGAGTCGGGTGCGGACCGGGCAGCACCTGGTTCGCACCGGACATCAGCGCGGCGAACGGCACGCCCCACGCGTTGGCGTGGAACATCGGCACGACGTGCGCCACGGTGTCCCGCTCGCAGATCGCGTGCCCGTCCGCCAGGCAGGCGGCGAAGGTGTGCAGGTAGAGCGAGCGGTGCGAGTAGCCGACGCCCTTCGGCGGCCCGGTGGTGCCGGAGGTGTAGCAGAGCGCGGCCAGGTCGTGCTCCTGCACGGCCGGTGGCTCCCCGAGCTCAGGACCGTCGGCGACCAGCTGCTCGAAGTTCAGCATCCCAGGCTCGGGTCGTCCGTCGGTGCACACCACGAGCATCTGCGGGTTCCGCTGCCGGGCCGGCCCGATCAGGGGCAGCAGCGCGGAATCCGCGACGACGACCCGGTCTTGGGCATGGTCGACGATGTAGCCGATCTCGTCCGGTTCCAGCCGCAGGTTCACGGTGTGCAGCACCGCCCCGGCGAGCGGCACCGCGAGGTACAGCTCGAGGTGGCGGTGGTGGTTCCAGGCCAGCGTCGCGACGCGGTCCCCGGGCCGCACCCCCAGCCGCACCAGGGCCCCGGCCAGCCGCACCACGCGCTCGTAGTAGTCGCGGTAGGTGTACCGGTGCACCTCGGCGCCGTCGGCGTACTGCACGATCTGCTTCCCGCCGAACAGATCGCGGGCCCGGTGCAGGAACTCCGTGATCAGCAGCGGGTTGCTCATGCGCCCACCTCCGCGGACAGCCGCTCGCGCACCCGCGGCAGCACCTCGGTGGCCAGCAGCTCGATGCGCGCGGAACCGGACTCCACCGGCTCGCCGGGCAGCTGCGCCCAGAAGTGCATGTCCTTGATCTGCGGCCGTTCCCGCAGCAGGGCGGTGATCTCCTCGACCGCGGTGGCCGGGTCCCACAGCTGGAACGCACCGGCCGCGACGATCTGGTCGGCGTCGGCGAACTGCGGGACCTGGTCCGGAGGGCCGAACGCGCCCCAGGAGATGTAGTTGTTCAGCTGGTACAGCGCGTGCTGACCGATTCGCGCCCACTCGCGCTCCGGGTCCTCCGCGATGATCGTCCACTGGCCGGCGTAGATGCGGCCCTCGTCCCGGGACTTCCCGCACCGCTCCAGCGCGTCCAGGTAGGTCGGCTGGTGCGGGTTCTGGGTGCTCAGGAACCCGTCCGCGATCCGCGCGGCCCGCTCGATCGCCGGGTCCGCCAGCGCGCCGACCAGCAGCTGCGGGGCCTGCTCGGGGACCGGGGTGATCGGGCGGCCGGGGAACTGGAACCGCTTGCCCTCGAAGGGTTCCCGCGAGCCGGACCACGCTCGGCGGATCAGCTCGACGCACTCCTCCAGCATGCTGGGCCGGTTCTTCAGGCTGCGCCCGAACGCGGCGAACTCCGGCTCCCAGTAGCCCATGCCGAGGCCGAGGTCGAACCGCCCTCCGGTGAGCAGCGAGACCGTGGCGGCGTCCTCGGCGAGCCGGACCGGGTTGTGCAGCGGCGCCACGATCAGGTTGGTCCCGATCCGCATGGTGCTGGTGCGTTCCCCGATCGCCGCCGCGAGGGTGAACGGCGACGGCGTGTACCCGTCCTCGCAGAAGTGGTGCTCGGTCAGCCAGACCGAACCGAGCCCGAGGCCCTCCGCCCACTCGATCTGGTCCAGCGCCTCGCGGTACAGCGCGCTGAACGGCCGGTGCCACTGCGGCGGGTTACGGAAGTCGTACCAGAGTCCGAAATTGCGTTCGTTCACGTCGTCCCCTTCGCCCGGGTCCTGCTTCGCCGGAACGCACTGCCGGACACCATGTTGGCGACCCGGTGGGCCTGCTCAAAGGACTGAGCACCCGACTGTTTGTGGTTCTCCCCAAACGGGCTCAGCGGCGGAGCCCGGCGATCGCGCAGGCCTCCGCGAGCAGCGCGGGGACGTCATGCTCCAGCGCCGCGGCGTACTCGGTGCGCAGCTCGCCGTCCAGGTACTGGGTGTGCGCGGCCTCGGTGATCGCGGCCAGCTTGAACAGCGCCAGGCAGCGGTAGTAGTCGATGTGCCGCACGGACGTGCCGGTGACCTGCGCGTACCGGTCCAGCAGGTGTTCGCCGGTCGGAGCGCCGGGCGCCCTGGACACCGCTTGCACCCCGGGCATCCCGGGGTGCGCGAGCTCGCGCTCACCCCAGAACGCCACCAGCAGGCCCAGGTCCATGAGCGGGTCCCCGATCGTGGCGGTCTCCCAATCGATCACCGCCAGCGCGCGCGGCTCGGCGGCGGAGAACAGGCAGTTGTCCAGGTGGAAGTCGCCGTGCATCAGCGCGGGGCCACCCGCTTCCGGCCGGTGCTCCTCCAACCACGCGGCCAGCCGGGGCATCGCGGGCAGCGGCCGCCGCTCGATCTTCTGCCACTGCCGGTACCAGCGCTGCACCTGCCGCTCCAGGAACCCCTCGGGACGACCGAAGCCCTCCAGACCGGCGGCCCGCCAATCCAGGAGGTGGATCGCGGCGAGCGCGTCCACGATCTCGTCGGCCACCGCGGTCAGCGCGTTCGGGTCCGCGCCGTAGGCGGCGGGGAGCTCGTCGGTGATCGCCACCGCTCCCGGGATGTGCTCCATCAGCAGGAACGGTGCCGAGGGAACTCCGGGGTCCTCGCACAGCGCGAAGGCCCGCGGGACCGGAACGGCGGTGTCCTGCAAGGCGGCGAGCAGCCGGTGCTCCCGCGCGACGCTGTGCGCGGAGGCCGACAACGCGTGCCGCGGTGGCCTGCGCAGCACGAACTCGGTGTCGGTGTTGCGCAGCAGGCAGGTCTCGTTGGAGTTGCCCCCGGTCAGCCGGCGCAGCTCCCAGGGACCGGGCCGATCGAGGTGGTCGGACAGCCAGTGCGCCAGCGCCGGTTCGACGGTGGGGGTCTCGGTGCTCATCGCAGCACCGCAGCCACGTCGAGCTGCTCCCGGAACCGTTCGAGCGCGCTCGCTCGCCGGGTCGGGACGTGCTCGGTGGGCGTCGGTGTCGGGCTGTACTCCCGCAGAAGTCGCCGAGCCACCGACACGCGGTGGACCTCATCGGGGCCGTCGTAGATCCGCGCGGCACGCGCCCACCGGTACATCTGCTCGAGCGGCATGTCGGTGGAGAACCCGAGCGAGCCGTGCACCTGGACGGCCTTGTCGATCACGTCGTGCAGCACGGCGGCCCCGTGGTACTTGATCATCGCGATCTCGGTGCGCGCCGCGGAGGCGCCGACCTGGTCGATCTTCCACGCGGCGTGGAGCGTGAGCAGCCGCGCGGACTCGATCGCCGCGGCGCAGTCGGCCACCCAGTTCTGGACGGTCTGCTTGTCGGCCAGCGGCCCGCCGTGCACGTCGATGCTCACGGCCCGCTCGCAGAGCATGTCGAAGGCTCGGCGGCACACCCCGATCCACCGCATGCAGTGGTGGATCCGGCCGGGTCCGAGCCGCTTCTGCGCCAGCGTGAACGCCTCCCCGCGATCACCGAGCAGGTTCTCCGCGGGGACCCGGACGTCGCGGTAGGACACCTCGCAGTGCGACCACACCGGATGCTTGTGGTCCGGATCGTTCATCAGGCCGATCTCGCGGGTCTCGATGCCCTCGGCGTCGGTGGGCACGATCAGCATCGACATGCGCGCCCGCGCGGGAGCTTCCGGCTCGGTCACCGCCATCACGATGTGGAAGTCCGCCCGGGACGCGTTGCCCACGAACCACTTCCCGCCGTTGAGGACCCACTGGCCGTCGACCAGCCGCGCGGTGGTGGTGAACTGCCGGGGATCCGAGCCGGTGCCCTGCTCGGTCATCGAGAACGCGCTGAGCACCTCACCGTCCAGCAGCGGACGCATCCAGCGCGCCTTCTGCTCGGGGGTTCCGGCCAGCGCGAGGAGCTCGATGTTGCCGGAGTCCGGCGCCTGGCACCCGAACGCGAACGGCGCGAGCTCGCTGGTCCCCAGGATCTCGTGCAGCAGACCGAGCCGCAGCTGCCCGTACCCCTGACCGCCCAGCTCGGGCCCCAAGTGCGCGGCCCACAGCCCCTGCTCCTTGACCCGCTGCTGCAGCGGCGCGGCGAGCCGGCGGAACTCGGCGTGGTCGAGGTCGAGCACCTCGAGCGGGTAGATCTCGTCGCGGACGAACTCGCGCGCCCAGTCCAGCTTCGCCTCAAACTCCGGTTCGGTGGAGAAGTCCCAGCTCATCGGCACCCCGTCGGTCGACTCGCCCGCACCGGAGTTCGGGCCCGGCATCAGCGAGACCCACGCTAGGAAGCCAGGGCGAACGCGCACCAGCACACCGACCCGCGCCGTTTGTCGAACCCCACAACCGGCCTGTCTCCGATGCCGGACCACCCCGGGATCGCCACCGGAGCTCAACCAACCGGCCTTGCTCACAGCATCGTCGCGATGCCCCGGACCACTGCGGCGGCGCCGCCGATCAAGGCGACGCCGATGATCAGCCGGCGTCCCGTCTTCGGCGCGATCCGCTCGTCCAGCCGCTCCCCCGCGATCGCGCCGATCACCAGCGCCGCACCGCAGCACAGCCAGCCGAGCCAGGACACCTCCGGAATTCCCTTCGACACCAGGGAACCGAGGTTCACCATGAGCAGGTACGCCTGCGCGGTCGGGATGAGCACGCGTCGAGCCCACTGCTCGGAGAGCGCGTACACCGACACCATCGGCCCTCCGACCCCGGCGGTCACGCTCATGAAGCCCGAAATCGCTCCGGCGATCACCGCGCCCGGCACACCCCGCAGCAGCCTCTGCCGACCGGCCAGCACCGTGGCTCCCACCGCGACGATCACCATCGACCCGATCAGCACGAGCAACGACCCGGTCGGCGCGACCGCTGCCACGAACGCGCCGAGCGGGATGGCCGCCATCGCGGGCAGCGCCAGCAACAGCACGGCACGCCAATGGGTGTCCCGCCAGGTCCGGGCCAGCACGGCCCCGCACAGCACCATCGACAGGGCGTTCGACATGCTCACCCCGACGTGCGGGCCGGCGGCCGCGACCATCAGCGGCCCCCCGACCAGCCCGAAGCCGAGACCCGTCGTGCGCTGCGTGAGGGCTCCGATCAGCACCGGGATGGCCAGGAGGACCGCCGTTGCCGCGCTCACAGCGTCAGCGCTGCGTACTGGACCTCGGTGAACTCGTCGAGCCCGACGTCGGCGCCCTCCCTGCCGAGGCCCGACTGCTTGACGCCGCCCATCGGCGCGAAGGCGACGCTCGGCAGCGGCTCGTTGACACCGAGGATGCCCACGTCCAGCTGCTCACCGATCCGCCACCCCCGGCCGAGGTCACCGGAGTAGACATAACCCGCGAGTCCCATCTCGGTGGCGTTGGCGGTGGTCAGCGCCTCCTCGACGGTGGAGAACCGGAAGATTCCCGCCACCGGCCCGAACACCTCCTCCGCGGCCAGGCCGACGTTCTGCGGCACTTCGGTGAGCACGCACGGCGCGACGTAGCTACCGGCCTCCGGGAGCCGCTGCTCACCGCCGTGGACCTGGGCACCCGCTGCGACGGCCTCGTCCACCAAGCCGCGAACGGCCGCTGCCCGCTCGTCGTCGATCACCGGGCCGAGATCGGGGCAGGGATCGGCCGTGCCGTCGCCGACCGTCATCGCCTTGATCCTGGCCGCGAACGCGGTCACGAACTCGTCGTGCACGCCGTCCTGGACCAAGAAGCGGTTCGCCGCGATGCACGACTGGCCCGTGTTGCGGAAGCGGGCCAGCATCGCGCCCTCGACGGCGGCGTCCACATCGGCGTCGTCGAGGACGAGGAAGGGCGCGTTCCCACCGAGTTCCAGCAAGGGCCGCACGATCCGGTTCGACGCCTGCCGCATGATGAGCCGTCCGACCTCCGTGGAGCCGGTGAACGAGACGACGCGCACCGCGCGGTGCGCGAGCAGCGCCTCGGTGATCTCCGCGGCGGGTCCGTGCACGAGGTTGACCGCGCCCGGGGGCAGCCCGGCGTCGGTGAGGCACCGGATCATCTCGGTGACCGCGAGGGGCGCCTTCTCCGACACGCGCGCCACCACCGTGCAGCCCGCGGCGAGCGCGGGCGCGAGCTTGCGGGCCTGGATCGAGCACGGGAAGTTCCAGGGCGTCAGGCTCGCCACCACCCCGGCCGGTTTGCGGCGCACCAGGTGCCGCCGCACCGCCCTCTCCTCCTGGACCACGGCCCCGTGCGGCCGCCTCGCCTGCTCGGCGAACCAGCGGAAGTACTCCACCGAGAAGGCGATCTCGCCGCGCGCCTCGGGAAGTCGCTTGCCCGCCTCGCGGGCGAGCAGGTCGGCGAGGAAGTCGGCGCGCTCCTCGATGAGGTCCGCCGCGGCCGAGAGCAGACGGCACCGCTCCCGGACTCCGGTGCCGGCCCAGCCGGCGAAGGCCGCGGCCGCCGCCTCGGCCGCAGCGGTGGCGTCCGCGGCCGCCTGCTCGGCGTCCGTCCAGTCCAGACGGCCGACGAGGCTGCCATCGGCCGGGTTGCGGACGTCCAGGGTGGACTCGCGCGAGGTCCATCGGCCGTCGATCAGGACTGTGGGCTGGGTAGGCATTCGTTCTTCTCCTGTGATGGGTGTTCCGGGAGGACCTTCGCGGCAGGACGTCCTCCGGTTCGGCCCGGGACGGGAATCCGTCGGGGCAGGCGGTTCTGTGCGGTGGGAGCCCTCCGCCGCGCGGGGGCTCCCACCGGCTCAGCTCGAACTCGGCGTGGAGTTCGCACCGATCTCGTCGAGGTCGTGCTCGTCCCCGTGCTCTTCGACGTCCTTGCCCACGGGGTCCCAGCGGATGACCATCAGCGCGACGATCGCCACGAGCGGGGCGAGCACGATCGCTCCGATCGTGAAGCGCATGCCCTGCGCCTCGAGCAGGACCGGGAAGGCGAAGGCGCCGATCATGCCGCCGACCCGGGTGATCGCCTGCGTGTACCCGCCGCCGATCCCTCGGATGGCGGTCGGGTAGGACAGCGTTCCCATCGCGGTGCCGACGTAGCCCGCGCCGAAGTTGTGCGCGGCCGAGAACAGCGCGATCAGGACCACCGCGATCGAGGCGGCGAGAACGTTGAAGGCGCCGCTGATGATCGCCAAACATCCTGCGGTGATGGAGAACCCGATCAGACCGAGTCGTCGAAGCCCCAGTCGCTGGGTGCCGGCGACGCAGCCGAGCGCACCGATCGCGCCGATGACGTTGACCAGTCCGGAGAGCACCAGCACCAGCACGATGTCATCCGGGAACAAGGACTTGAAGATCTTCGGCATGTACAGCGAGATCGCGTAGTACTGCGCTGCCTGGCAGACCACGAGAATGCTGACCAGGATGGTCCGCGCGGTGTAGGGCGGCCGAAACAGCGCGAGCAGGCTGCCGGCGCGGGACCGCTCCTCCTGCGGAGCCGCGACCCGCCGCTCCTCCTCCACGATGACCTCGAGGTCGTAGTTCTTGCGGAGGATTTCCGCGGCCTTCTCCAGCCCTTCGTACTTCGCCGCCCACATCGGGGATTCGGCGGTGTAGATGAACCGGAGGATCAGCACGATGAGCGCGGGGATGGCGCCCAGGCCGATCGACCACCGCCACAGCTGCTCGCCGACGCCGATGAAGTGGAACGGGATGATCACGAAGAAGGCGACCGCAGCCGCAGCCGTGGACATCACCTGGGCCATCGTGACGTTGCGGCCCTTGTTGGAGATCGCGCTGTACTCGGCGACGAACGCCAACGCGACGGGCACGTCGAGCCCGACGCCGACGCCCATCAGGAATCGCCAGAGGCAGAACAGTTCCGGGGTGGGCGCCGTCGCCGCCAGCACCGTGGCGCCGACCAGCAGGAACAGCGTGATCAGCAACATCTTCGTGCGGCCGACCCGGTCGGTGAGATAGCCACCGAAGAGCCCGCCGAACATCGCGCCGAGCAGGATGATCATCGAGATGACCGGCAGCGAGTGCAGGCTCAGCCCCGAGTTCGTGAGGTTGAACTCCGAGGTGATCTGCACGGTGCCGAGACCGAAGCTGCTCAAGTCCCAGCCGTCCACGAAGATGCTGCCGAGCGCGACGATCTTGACCAGACCTGGGTGCTTGGGACGGATCCGGCCTGTGTCGATCAGGCGCAGGACGTCGTCCGGTTTCCGGAGCACGACGGCGGCGTTGCCTGTCATGGGGTTTCCTTTGCATGGGGGAAGTGGTAAGACCTCTTGCCAGAAGTTAAGCTAGGCGGGACACCGCGTCAAGGTCGCGGTCGACATGGGAGAAGAGATGTCAGCGTTGACGGAGCGGTACATGTTGCGCGAGGTCGAGGAGGTGAGAACGCACCCCGACACGACCGCCGGACCCGGTGTGACCGCGCGAGTGCGCGCCGTCCTCCACCGACCGGGAGCCGACGGTTTCGGTTTCCTCACCGGCGAAACGCTCGCCGAGCAGGGCATCGAGACGACCATGCCGAACCTCCCCGAGCTCGACACCCCTCCCCTGCGCACCCGGGACGTCGCGGTGGACGTCCGCTGGGCCGGACCCGAGGCAGTGCGCATCACGATCGGGGCGGCCGACGCACCGCGTTCGGCGCCGACCGGAACCGAACACGGCATCCTCGTCACCCCCGAGTACGCCGAGACCAGCACGACGGTCGAGGAGGACGAGCACACCATCATCGTGACCGGCGGCCGACTGCGCGTCACGCTCGGCCGGCGCCCCTTCTCGCTGGAAGTCCAGGACACCACCACGGGCGCCACGCTGATCAGCACCGCCGGGAAGCTCCGCCAGGTCGCCGGGCTGCCCATCGCCCCCGCCGCGACCGTGGGTGACACGACCGCCGTCAACCTCGAACTCGGCCCCGACGAGGAGATCCTCGGCTTCGGCGAGCAGTTCGGCCGCTCGATCAAGAACGGGCAGCGACTGCGCCTGCGCGTCGAGGACGCGCTCGGCACCGGGACCGGCATGGCCTACAAGCCGGCCCCCGTCTGGTACTCCACGGCCGGCTACCTCGCGCTGGTCAACACCGGGGCCGTCGTCCACGCCGACGTCGGCCACTCCCGCAACGGCGTGTTCGGCATCGAGGCCGAATGCGGCGAGCTGGACCTCTACCTGATCGCGGGCCCCGAGCCCAAGCAGGCGCTGACGACCTACACACGGCTGACCGGGCGCGGAGCGGTCCCGTCGGTGTGGGCGTTCGGGTACTGGCTCGGCCGCTGCAGGTACCACTCCGCCGCTCAGATGGAGGAAGTCGGCCGCACGCTGCGGGAGCTGGGCATCCCGTGCGACATCCTGCACCTGGACCCCGACTGGCTCGTCGTGGACCGGCTCAACTGCGACTTCATCTGGAACACCGACCGCTTCGGCGATCGGGCGGAGTTCCTCGCCGCGCTGGAGCGCCTCGGCCTGCGGCTCTCGGTCTGGGAACTGCCCTACCTCGATCCGGCATCGCCCCGCTACGCCGAGGCCGCCGAACGCGGCTACCTGGTGACCGACGCCGACGGGGAGATCGCGACGATCGCGGGCACGCCCGTCCCCGACGGACGACCTCGGGCGCTGGTGGACTTCACCTCGCCCGAGGCCCGCCGCTGGTGGCAGGACCTGCACGGGCCGTTCCTCGACGACGGCGTCGCCGTGTTCAAGACCGACTTCGGCGAGGGCCTGCCCGACGACGTCCGGCTCGCCGACGGAACCGGAGCCGAGCACGCGCACAACCTGTACCCGCTGCGCTACAACGGTGCGGTGAGCGAGGCCATCGCCGAGCGGACCGGTCGGGCGCCCCTGGTGTGGGGTCGCTCCGGCTGGGCCGGATCGCACCGCTACCCCGCGCAGTGGGGCGGAGACGCGGAATCCACGGTGTCGGGCATGCGCGCGACGCTGCGCGGCGGCCTGTCGCACGCCATGAGCATGCCCGGCTTGTGGGGGCACGACATCGGGGGTTTCTTCGGCCCCGAGCTCACGCCCGAGCTCTACGTGCGCTGGACGCAGTTCGGCGCGCTCTCCCCCCTCATGCGCGCTCACGGACTTCGTCCGCGCGAGCCGTGGGAGTTCGGCGAGCACGCCTCGGGCATCGCGCGCGAGTGGATCCGGCTGCGCTACTCGCTGCTGCCCTACCTGTGGCAGGCCGCGCACGAATCCGCCGCTCACGGCTGGCCGATGCTGCGCCCGCTGGCCCTGGAGTTCCCCGACGACGACCTCGCCACGACGCGCGACGACGCGTTCCTGCTCGGCTCGGACCTGCTCGTCGTCCCGGTCTTCGACGACGGCGGCGAGCCGGTGCGGCGTCGCTTCTACGTCCCGCGCGGCGGGTGGACGGACCTCGTGACCGGCGATCGGTACGAAGGTCCGGCGATGCACGAGGAAACCGTTCCGCTGGAACGCATCCCGGTTCTGGTCCGCGACGGGGCGCTGCTCCCGAGGTTGGCGGTGGACGAGCACGTCCGCAACACCGACGACCTGCTCGACGCCCCGTGGGAACTGCACGCCTACGGCGACGTGCCCACCCCCGCCACGTTGCTCGACTTCCACTCCCGCCCGTTCACCGTCGAGGTGAACGGCGACCAACCGACCACAAGCTCGTCGACGCAGGTGAGCCTGGTCCGCCACACCCCGCAGGAGGCACGGTCATGACACCGCCCGAACCCGCACGACGCAGCACCTCCTGGTTCGGCGCCGAAGGCAAGATGGGCTTCGTCCACAGGTCCAAGCTGTACAACTCCGGCCGTTCACCGGAGATGTTCGACGGCAGGCCCGTCATCGGGATCTGCAACAGCTGGTCGGAGCTCACGCCCTGCAACCGGCACCTGCGCGACGTGGCCGAGGCCGTCAAGCGCGGCGTGCTGCTGGCCGGTGGCTTCCCGCTGGAGTTCCCGACGATGTCGCTGGGCGAGACGCTGATGCGCCCGTCGGCGATGCTCTACCGCAACCTGATGGCGATGGAGGTCGAGGAGAACCTCCGCTCGTACCCGCTGGACGGCGTGGTGCTGCTCGCGGGCTGCGACAAGACCGTTCCCGCTCAGCTCATGGGCGCGCTCAGCGCCGATCTCCCGGCGATCATGCTGACCGGCGGGCCGATGCTCAACGGAAAGTTCCGGGGCGCCGACGCCGGTTCCGGCACGCACGTGTGGCAGTTCGCCGAGGAGGTCCGGGCCGGCCGGATGAGCCGCGCCGAGTTCGGCCAGGCCGAGGCGTGCCTGTCCCGCAGCGCGGGGCACTGCACGACCATGGGCACCGCCTCCACGATGGCCTGCCTCGTGGAGGTCATGGGCCTGTCGCTACCGGGCAGCGCGGCTGTGCCCGCCGTGGACGCGGGCCGGTCCGCGCTCGCCGAGCAGTCGGGCCACCGGATCGTGTCCATGGTGGAGGAGGACCTGCGGCCCTCGACGGTCCTGGACCGGCGGTCGTTCGAGAACGCGGCGCGGCTCAACGCCGCGATCGGCGGCTCCACCAACGCCATCGTGCACCTGAGCGCGCTGGCCGGGCGCGCCGAGGTCGACTTCCCGCTGGAGGAGTTCGACCGGCAGGCCCGCGACATCCCGCTGCTGGTCGACCTGCTGCCGTCCGGCCGTTTCCTCATGGAGGAGTTCAGCTACGCGGGCGGCGTGCCGGCGGTGGTGACCGAGCTGGCCGACCAGCTCCACGGCGACGCCCGCACGATCACCGGCCGGAGCCTCGCCGAGAACTGCGCCGGAGCTCAGAACTGGAACGCGGAGGTGATCCGCACGCGGGCGGAACCGGTGCAGCCCGCGGGGTCGGCGACGGCCGTGCTCACCGGAAACCTCGCCCCGAACGGTGCGGTGATCAAGCTGTCGGCGGCCTCCCCGGAGCTGATCGACCACACCGGTACCGCGCTGGTCTTCGACACCGTCGAGGAGTACTACGCGCGCTGCGACGACCCGGACCTCCCGGTGGACGCCGACACGGTGCTCGTCGTGCGCGGCGCCGGGCCGCGCGGTTACCCGGGCATGCCCGAGATCGGCAACCTGTCGATCCCCAAGAAGCTCCTGGACGCGGGCGTGCGGGACCTGGTGCGGATCACCGACGGCCGGATGAGCGGCACCTCCTACGGCACGATCGTCCTGCACGTCGCTCCGGAGTCCGCCGCGGGCGGCCCGCTGGCGCTGCTGCGCACCGGCGACCGCGTGCACCTGGACGTGGCGGCGCGCAGGCTCGACATGCTCGTCGACGACGCCGAGCTGGCCCGGCGCTCGGCCGAGCCCACCGCCGATGAGCGGCCCGCTGACCGGAACGGCGGCTGGAGCGCGTTGTACCGGGAGCACGTCGGACAGGCCGACACCGGGGCCGACCTGGACTTCCTGCGCGGACGACGCGGGCACGCGATCCCCCGGCGGCACCTGTGACAGCGGCGACACCTGTGACAGCGGCGGCGACGAGGACTGGAGACGAAGGCATGAACGAGCTCAGCGGGCGCCGAGCGCTCGTGACGGGGGCGGCGACCGGGATCGGCCGGGTCGTGGCGCGCGACCTGGCCCGTCGCGGCGCGACGGTCCTCGGTGTCGACCGCGACGCGGCCGTGACGGACCTCGCCGACGGGTCCGGAGACCCGACCACCGCGCGGCTGGAAGGGGTCACCTGCGACCTCGCCGACGCGGCCCAGCTCGAAGCGCTGGCCGAACGCGCCGAGGCGGCACCCGGTTTCGACGTGCTGGTCAACTGCGCGGCGGCCTACTCCCCGAAGGGAGGGTTCCTCGACGCGTCCCTCTCCGACTGGACCCGCGTGCTCGCGGTCAACGTCACCGCCACGGGCGTGCTGAGCACCGCCGTGGCGCGGGGACTGCACGCGGCGGGCAGGGCCGGTGGCTCGATCGTGAACTTCTGCAGCCTCCAGGAGTCCATGCCGCTGCCCGGCTACGGTCCCTACGTCGCCAGCAAGGGCGGCGTGCGCGCAGCGACGAAGGCGCTGGCCGTGGAACTGGCCCCGTGGGGCGTGCGGGTCAACGCGGTGGCGCCGGGGGTCGTCAACACACCGTCCACTTTGGCCACCCTGGACGGGAAGAGCTGGGGTGACGACGGCGCCCCGCCCACGCTGCTGGGCCGCGCGGGCACCCCCGACGAGGTCGCCGACGCGGTCGCCTTCCTCGCCTCGGACGCCTCGTCGTTCATCACCGGCACGATCATCCCCGTCGACGGTGGCCGGCACCTCAGCCGCCGTCACGATCCGACGGGTGATCTCGACGTCACCGCGGGGAGGAACCGATGACCGACATCGAACTCAGCCCGCTCACCGTGGTCTACCGCGGCCTGGCTCCGCGGCAGGCGCTCCGGCTGAGCGCGGCGCTGCACGAAGCCGGGATGCGCTCGTTCGAGGTCACCATGACCGGTGACCGTCCGATGGAGACGATCGAACTGCTGTGCCGGGAGCTCCCGGGGGATGCGCTGATCGGAGCCGGCACGGTGAGCACTCCCGAGCAGGTCGCGGCCTCGGCCGCGGCCGGGGCGCGTTTCGCGGTATCACCGCACTTCGACGCCGAGGTCGTCGACCGCACGCGCCGCGAAGGGCTGCTCTCGGCGCCGGGGGCGCTCACCCCGACCGAGATCATGACGGCCCGGAACGCGGGCGCGGACGTGGTCAAGGTGTTCCCCATCAACGCGGTCGGCGCCGACTACCTCCGGCAGCTGCGCGGCCCGATGCCGGACCTGGAGGTGATGGCCAGCGGAGGCGTGACGCCGGCGCTGGCCGCCGAGGTCGTGGCGGCGGGGGCTAAGTGCGTGGCCGTCGGCCACCACCTGCTGGGCGCGCGGCCCGACGGCGGCTTCGACCCGGCCGAGTTGCGGGACCGCACCGCCGAGTTCCTGCACGCCGCGGGAGGGACCGCATGAGCTCGGTCGCCGTCGAGCCGGTCGGCGACGTCCGCGCGCGCTTCGGCGAAGGAGCGTTCTGGGACGCGAGCACCGAAACCCTGCTGTGGGTGGACATCACGGGCGGCGCGGTGCACCGGACCTCGTCCCCCGACGGCGCCACCGAGCGGTGCGTGCTGGGCGGAGAGGTCGCCGCCGCGTTCCCGACCACCCGCGGGACCGTCGTCGCAGCGCGGGACAACGCGCTGCTGGAAGTCGTCGGCACGGAGATCGTCGGGGAGATCGCGGGGGTCCCGCGACATCCCAGGATGCGGTTGAACGACGGCGGCCCCGATCCCCGGGGCAGGCTGCTGATCGGCACGCTGCACGCCGACAAGGATCCGGGCACCGCGTCCCTCTACCGCCTCGACGACCGGCTGGTTCCGGTGGTCACCGGGGTGACCGTGTCCAACGGTCTGGGCTGGAGCCAGGACGGTCGGCTGCTCTACTACGCCGACACGCCGACGCTGCGCGTGGACGTGTTCGACTACGACGTCGGGACGGGCCTGCCGGGTGCCCGTCGAACCCTCGCGGACGTCTCGGACTCCCCGGGCAGACCGGACGGACTGACCGTCGACGCCGAGGGCGGCGTCTGGGTGGCCATGGTCAGGGGCGGCGAGCTTCGCCGGTACGCACCGGACGGGAAGCTCGATCGCGTTGTGCCGCTGCCGGTTTCGCATCCCACGAGCGTCGCCTTCGGCGGCGCGGACCTGGGTGACCTGTTCGTGACGAGCGCTCTGGACCCGTTGTCGGCGGCCGAACGCGAGCAACAACCGCTGGCGGGGCGGCTGCTGCGGCTCGATCCCGGTGTCCGGGGCTCACCCGCCCCGTCAGTGCTCCTGCCCTGACACCTCCTCCGCCGGGTGCCCGTCGCGCAGGTGCTTGAGCGCCGCGCGGCGGGCCCCGTCGATGTGCGCTTTGGCCGCCCGTCGGGCCGCGACGGGATCACCCGCGATCACGGCTTCGTGGATGCGCGCGTGATCGCGGCGGGACCTCTCCAGCCGGCCCGGCAACCGCAACGTGGACTGCATCCCGCGCGCGAGGATGTCTTGCAGGACGGTCTCGGTGCGGGTCAGGAAGCGGTTCCCCGCGGCCTCGACGATCCGGAGGTGGAAGGCGGAATCGAGCCCGCGGAGCTCGGCCCAGTCGATCTCGGCGGCGCGGGCGCAGCGGTCGAGGGCGTGGAACGCCTCCGTCACCTTCGCCAGCAGCTCGCGGTCCTGGTTGCGCGCGGCCCACGCCGTGGCGGGAACTTCGAGCACCTCGCGCATGTCGAACAACTCGGTGAGGGTGAGTTCCTCGGCGAACTTCGCGTCGCGCAGCGCGTGGGACTCGCTGGGGTCCGCGACGAACACGCCGCTGCCGTGCTTGATGTCGACGTGCCCGCTCTGCCGCAAGGACCGCAGCGCCTCCCGCAGCGAGGGCCGGCTCGTACCGAGGCGACTCGCGAGCTCGCGCTCCGAGGGCAACCGATCCCCCGGCTTCAGCTCCTGGGACTCGATCGCCTGGAGGATCCGTTCCGCGATCAGATCGGACACCGATCCCTGACGCAACGGCACCCAGGGGTCGTCCGCGACGCTCATGTGCAGCTCCCCGCCCTGAAGACGTAGTGGTATGACCACTTTACCAGCCAAGCGTTCATGGCCGACGAGCCGGCGGGTTCGCTGTGATGATGCGAGCCTCCTTCAGGTGGCGAGCGCGGTCGCCACCCCGAAGTAGATGCTCACCGACAGCAGGTCCTGCACCACGGTGGCCAGCGGCCCCGAGCCGAACGCGGGATCCTCGTGCAGCCGGTGGAACAGCCACGGCAGCACCATCGCGACGAGCGTGGAGACCGACGCCGCGGCCAACAAGGCCACCGACACCGCCAGCGCCACGTCGGAGTTGCCCCAGATCACCGCCACCAGTGGAAACGCCAAGACCGCCAGCAGCAAACCGAGCAGGACACCCGTGATGAACTCGCGGAGCGCCACCCGAGCGATGCTCACACCGACGGACAGGCCGCGGATGATCAGCGCCTCCGTCTGGGTCCCGATGGCGTCGGCCAGGTAGACCACTCCGGGGACGAAGAACGCGATCAGCACCTGGCGCTCCATCTGGCGCTCGAACGCGCTCACGATCAGCGCGGCGAACAGCGCACCGGCCAACCCGAGCAGCAGCCAGGGCAACCGGTGCCACAGCCGATGCCCCACGCCCTCGGTGGAGGCGCTGCGCGCCGACTCCGACGAAGCCAGGAACCCGCCGAGCCGCGCCATGTCCTGGTCGTGCTCGTCCAGCAGGACCGACAGCAACCGGTGCGGGGGGATCACCCCGACGAACCGTCCGCCCGGGCCGACGACCGCCAGGCCCGGCTCGCCGTGGCGCACCGCCTCCCACGCCACCCGCTCCTGATCAGTTCCCGGAGCCACCACCGGCGGACGCTCATCCATCACCTCGACGACGCGCGAGCCCTCCGGGGCCGCCAGCAACCGCTCCACGGTCAGCAGACCCACCAACCGACCGGCATCGCAGACGGCTACGACGGCCGCGCTGTCGAACTCCCGCACGCGCAAGCCCGCGAACACCTCGTCGACGGAGTCGCCGGGAGCGGCGATCGGCACCTCGCTCGACGCGTGCTGCACCGCGATCCCCAACGAGTCCCGGGCCGCGGTCGGTGCCTCGGGTTCCAGGTCGGCCATCGCTCACCCCCGGTGCGACCAGCACAACATGAAGCCGACGTCGCCGCACTCCGCCAACACCGGCCGCAGCGGGGCGAGCACCGCCCCACACCCCTCGTCGTGCGCTCACGGCTCATGAGCGCGCACCACCAGGACGGGGCACGGGGCGCAGTGCAGGAGCGCACGGCTGGTGGACCCGATCAGCATTCCGGTGATGCCGCCGCGTCCACGGCTGCCCACCACGAGCAACTGCGCCCGCGCACCGTGCTCGACCAGGAAGCGGACCGGTCGATCGCGGGCGACGACGCGTTCCACCGCGACGTCGGGGTACTTCTCCTGCCATCCCGCGAGCCGCTCTCCGAGCACTCGTTCCTGGTCGTCCCTGATCAGGTCCCAGTCAGCGCTTCCTGCCGCGAACCACCCGTCGGTGGCCACATCGCTCCACACGTGCACGGCGACCAGCGGCGCCGCCCGCACCGATGCCTCCTCGTAGGCCGCCGCGAGCGCGGGTTCGCCCACCTTCGACCCGTCGACGCCCACGATGATCGGGCCCGTGCGCGGGCGGCCGCGACCGGCCGATTCGGGGACGACCACGACCGGACATCGCGACCGCATGGCCACCAGTTCCGCCGTCGAGCCCAGCACGAGCCGCACCCCGGTGAACTCGTTGAGACCTCGCGCGCCCACGACGAGCCGCTGCGACCGCTGGGATTCCTCGAGCAGCACCTCACCGGGCGAACCGTGGCGCAGCTCCTGCTCGATCTCCACACCGTCGGCAGCGGCGCGCGCGGCGGTCACCGCGCGTGCCAGCCAACCCGGCCGTTCGGCCACGATCGCCTCCGAGCCCGCTTCCGCGAGCTGCGGAGCCCGAGGAACCGCGCACACCAACCGCAGCGGGCGGCGGTGCGCGCGGGCGTCCACCGCTGCCCAGCGGGCGGCCTCCAGCGCGGGCTCCGAGCCGTCGATCCCCACGACCTCCCGCATACCGCCACCTCGCTCCTCACGGCATCCACGCCGACCGTACGGCGGCGTGCCGACGCCGCAACCGGATGCGGGTGAACGCGGCCGCTCCGGTCGGGAAGGTCCGCGCGGCGGCAGGGCGGGCCACCGCGACCCGACGCCGGTCAGTCCACGTGCGCGGTAACGATCTTGAGGGCCCAGTCCGCGATCTCATCCCAGTCCCGCAGGTCCCTGAACGCCGGATCGATCGACTTCGCCATGTTCCGGCGGAGGAATCCGCCGCCCTGCTCGGAAACCGAGCCGCCGAACACCACGTGCTCGTGCGCGCCGATGTGCTCGCCGCGTCGGGTGATGCGCGCCGGCTTGGTCCACTTCTCGCTCTCCCCGCTCTGGGCCTGCTCACCGACCGGTCCACTGCTGAACAACCAGACGTCGCGCCCGACCAGTTCTGGGCGGTTCAGCAGCCGACGCGCTTCGCGCAACCACCGTCCCATGTAGACGGCACTGCCCAGGACGACGAGGTCGTAGTCCTCGACACCGCGGACGTTCCGAGCCCGGCGCACGTTCACGTCGAAGCCGGAGCGCGACAGGACAGCGCCGATCTCCGCCGCGATCTCCCCGGTGGCACCGGACTTGGAGCCGTACGCGACGAGTGCTCGCTTGCCCATGGTCGTCCCCTCAATCAGCGCGGCAGGGCACCGCCGAGTGCGCGACGTCGAGCAGACGATCCGCACGCCGTCGCCACGAACACCGTCGAAAACCACCACCGCGATCGGAAAACGCGGGACGCCGTTCGAACGGATCAAAGACCTCGCGCCTCACGGTGCTACCGGCGTCGCGCTCGCTCGCCCAGCACCTGAAGGCGTCGTTGATATTCGTCCTCGTCGATCTCGCCACGCGCGAACCGATCGGCCAGCAAGCGCTGCGCACTGCTGGTCGGCTCCTGCGATCCCCCGCCGTGCGCGTCCGTCCGGGAGAGGTACCGGACCAGGGCGATGATGCCCAGAACGATCACCACCCAGAACAGCACGGTGTTCGCGGTCATGAACGCGAACCCCCACACGCCCATGCCGCCATCGCCGAACATCATGGCAATCCCCCTCCGCGGTGCGCATCAGGACGATCCTGCGACATCTGACGGCGCCCCGGGGGTTCCCCTCCGAGCGCTCCCGCTCAGCCATCGTCAGGGCGTACCCGCTGTTGAGTCGAGGGCCGTTGGGCCCTAGCTGACGAAACCCGAGCGCCACAACGCCGGTGCCGACCTATCGCGGGTCGTCGTCGAAGATCTCCTCCAGCGGACGCCGCGCGCTGCGCGGAACGGGTGCGACCGGGTGCCCGAAGCGCATCAGCACCTGGACCGAGTCGGGCCCACCACCACGCCGTGCGAGTCCTCGCCTGATCTCGCCGAGTTGCAGGCACTGGGTCATCACGGAGGCGCCCAAGCCGCGGTGAGTGGCCTCCAGCCACGCGTTCTCCAAGGCGGCACCGGCATCGAGGTGGGCACGGAGGCCGTCCTCGGGCGTGCTCAGCAGCAGCACGGATTCCGACTCGACGCGTGCCGCCAGCCAAGCCTCGTCCGGCGCCCGGGTGGCGTCGCTGACCAACCCGACCGCACCGAGGCCCTGCTCCCCGAGCGCCTCCGCCGGGACTCCGCTGGGCTTCGAATCGGCCTGTTGAACGATCCAGCTCGCCAGTTCCCGCTGATAGGTCTGGTCGGCGTGCTGGACGCGGGCTGCGTAGGTCAGCAAGCGCGCCAGATGGAGCGCTTCGGCGTCGCCGGTGATCCACCGAGCCCGTACGGGCGGGAGTTCCTCTGCCGCGCTGCGCAGCGCTCGCTCGTCAGGACCGGAGACCGGGCGCGGCTCGAAGGGCCGGCGGTGGCTGGCGCGGTCCGCTATCGCCTCGTACCGCTGGATCTCGGCCGGGCCGGGCTCCAGTCGCCTGCTCGCCGCCACGGATGCCAGGTGCTCGGGGTCGTCCCGGAACGCGATGTCGGCCCGCCAACCCAGCTTGCGGACCGCGAGGACGAGGTTGGTCAGCGCAGCTCCGCACGAGATCGTGCGGTCGCGCCCCTCGGGGTCGTGCTGGGAGGGTGCGGTGTCGTCCCGTTGGTGCAGGTCGACCACTCGGTCGTGCATCGACAGCGACCACGGTTGCGTGTTGTGCACCGACGGCGCGCGGTTGACCGCGCGGGCGATGCTCGCGGCCTCTTCGGGCGACCACGGCCGGTCGTCGCCCGGGGCGAGGTGCTCGACGTCGTTCATGCGGCTCGCTCGACCTTTCGCGTTGCCTCGGCAGACTGCTCCCCGGGTACCCGTCGAGGAGCGTCCACTCCGGCCGCGCACCGGGTGGATGTGGTCATCCGCGACCGGGGCGAGACCATTGCGGCTCGACCTGCGCCCACTCCCACTCCCAACGGCGCCGAGCCCACGCGTCGGCGACCGAGCGAACGGCTTTCATGAGCGCGGCGCAGCCGAGGACCCCCACACCGAGCACGCCCACCGCAGCGCCCGCCGCGGAAACGCGGATGGTCGTCTCCGCGGGCGGTGCCGGCACCACGTGGCCAGCGGCGTCGACCCACAGCGGGAACCGACTGCCCGGGTGGCTGCCGGTGGGGAGCTCAGCCCGCTCGGCGCGCGGGAGACCGTCGTGACCGGTCCACCCCACATCGGCGCGCACGCTCGCGCCTCCCCCCGGGTTCGGAGCCGACCAACTCCGGGTCGCTGAGCACCACGGCGTCGACCACGCGCCGGCTGCTCGCCATCACGGCCGCCTCACGTCGTTGCGCAGCGTATTCGGCCTTGCCCGCGGACAACGCCAGCACGGGCACGACGGTCAGGGCCGCGACGAGCAGTCCGAACAACGCCACGCCCACGAGCCGGTCCACCCGACGTCGCACCGGGTTCCGGCGCACCCCGAGCGCGTGGACGAGCCAACTGATGCCCGCGGACCGGTAACGCTCCCTCATTCACCTGCCCCCGTCGCGAACCTGCCACCCGGGAACCACGGTGGACGCCGTCGCGCCCGACCACCACGGCATTCCTTCCCCTTTCGCCCGCGTGATCGCGAAAAATGCTGGCAATCATGGACTTTTGACCGTGCCGTCAGAGCGGGGAAGCCCCACCATCACAGCTGGGCCCCTGTGCGAGCAAACGCAGGCGACTCGAAACCGGTGCCGGCGCGAACTGATGTTCGTCGACAACGCGGGCCGGCATCGGATACGTCTGGGAGGCTGTGATGGACCAACGGCACCAGTACACGATCGTGGTCGGCGTGGACGGCTCACCGGCCTCGAAGTCGGCGCTGCGCTGGGCGGCCTGGCACGCCGAACAGCTCGGCGGCACGCTCGCCACCCTCATGGCCTGGGAGGTCCCGCTGATCTACAACTGGGAAGTCCCCGAGAGCGACGACATCACGCGACGCACCGCCGCGGGCCTGGACGAGATCATCGCCGAAGTCCTCGACCCGGACTCCGACCTCGCGGTGAGCAAGAACGTCGCCAACGGGCACCCGGCCCGCGCCCTGCTCGACCTGGCCGAGGAAACCGGAGCGGACCTGATCGCGGTCGGCAACCGCGGACGCGGCGGGATCACCGAAGCGCTGCTCGGCTCGGTCAGCCAGCACGTCGTGCACCACGCGCGCTGCCCAGTGGTCGTCGTCCGCGACACCTCGCGATGACCGCACGGCGCCCGAGGTTCGAGAGATCCGACCCGACGGCGTGCGCCGCACCCCCAACGGTCGGGTCGTCCCCCGGAGCCGATCCAGCGGTGCGCGAGCGGCACCGCACGACATCGCGGAGCACGACATGAACTCTCCGTCAGAACACCTCATCGTCGTCGGGGTCGACGGCTCCCCCGCTTCGCTGGCGGCGCTGCGCTGGGCGGTCGACCAAGCGCGACGCACCGAGGCCGCCATCACCGCCGTGATGGCCTGGACCGTGCCCGAGCTCTACGACTGGCCGATGCCCACGGCCGAACAACTCGATCTCGCCACCAAGAACGCGCTCCACGACATCGTCCGGGCCGCAGTGCCGGAAGACGATCTCCCGCGCATCCGACAGCGCACCGCGGGCGGCCATCCCGCCGAAGTGATCCTCGACCAGGCCGCGACGGCTGACTTGCTCGTGGTCGGACACCGGGGCACGGGCACGTTCGCACGCGCTCTCATCGGCTCCACCGCCCGCTACTGCATCGACCACGCCGCCTGCCCCGTCGTCGTCATCCGCGAACTCGGAACGGGCTCGCCGCGCCCGCGTCCCCGGACCTAAGCCCCCATCGCTCGACGCAGCACAGCGGTCGCCGGCACCCTTCAGAGCAGTGCGGCGTGATCGGGCACGTAGGTGTGATGGGCACGAGGGGGCCGCCGGCGTTCGGCCGGAGGCGCCACAGCGGGCAGCTCGAACCGGGGGCGTGGCACGTCGCGGTACGGCACGGTCGACAGCAGGTGCGCGATCACGTTGATCCGCGCGCGACGCTTGTCCTCGCTCTCGACCAGGTACCAGGGGGACAGCGGGGTGTCGGTCGCCGCCAGCATCTCGTCCCGCGCATCGGAGTACTGCTCCCACCTGGTCACCGACTCCAGGTCGAGCGCGGACAACTTCCAGCGCCGCATCGGGTCCTCGCTGCGGCGCTGCAACCGGCGCCGCTGCTCCTCCCTGCTCACCGAGAACCAGTACTTGCGCAGCAGCACACCATCCTCGACCAGCAGCTGTTCGAACACCGGGCACTGCCGCAGGAATCGCTGGTGCTCCTCCGCGGTGCACAGGCCCATGACGTGCTCGACACCCGCGCGGTTGTACCAACTCCGGTCGAACAGTGCGATCTCACCGGCCGCGGGCAGGTGCGCCACGTAACGCTGGAAGTACCACTCCCGGCGCTCGCGCTCGGTCGGAACCGGCAGGGCAACGATGCGCGCCACCCGAGGGTTGAGGTACTCGGCGACGCGCTTGATCGCGCTGCCCTTGCCCGCCGCGTCCCGCCCTTCGAACACCACGACCAGCCGGACCCCCTCCCGCCGGACCCATTCCTGCAGCTTGACCAGCTCGGCCTGGAGGCGGAACAGCTCCTTCTCGTACGTCGCGCGCGGCACGCGCTGCGCGTCGGCGCCCGCACCGCGATCCCGCTCATCGCTCATGGTCACCAGCTGTCGACGACAGCGAACCTCCGGTTCGTGAGTGCTTCGGTGGCGACGCGGCCCCGGTGCCTCGATCCCCACGCCCGCAGCGTCCCCGTTCCACCAACCCAAGCCGACCGGGTCTGCGAGGACGACGGAAGGGCCGTGCGACCTGGATCCGATGACGCCGTCACCGCGGGCCGCCCCCGGCGGTGAGCCACCGCCGCTACGGACGTTGGACCCTGGCGCCGCCGATCGGGCTCGGCCACGGTCACCACATCCCATCGGAATGCGCACCCGACCAGGAGGCGGCACGTGCCCCGGATTTCCACCGCACTCGATCTGCCACCCACCGAGATCGAGCAGATCATCAGACACGCGAGCTTCGCCCCGTCGCTGCACAACACGCAGCCGTGGCGGTTCCGGCTCCTGCCACAGGTGATCGAACTGCACTACGACCCGGCACGCCTCCTGCCAGCCGCCGACCCGGCGGGACGTGAGCTCCGCCTCGCCTGCGGGGCCGCGCTGTTCAACCTGCGGCTCGCGCTCGAGAACGCCGGGACGAGGCCGAACGTGACCTTGCTCCCGCACTTCGCCGGGCCCACGGTGCTCGCGGAGGTCCGCAGCGGCGGCCGCACCGACCCCCGCCCGGAAGCACGTCGACTGCACGCCGCGATTCCGCGGCGGCACAGCCACCGCGCCCCGTTCCGCGACGTGCCGGTGCCGACCGCGGAGCGAAGCCACATGCTCCACGCCGCGCAATCCGAGCAGTGCCGACTGCACATCGTCACACCGGGAGAGCTCGGCACGCTCGAAGGCTTGGTCCACCGGGCCCACCGCATCCAGGAGGCCGATCCGCGGTTCCGCACCGAGCTGGCAGCGTGGACCGGCCGACCTGCCGAGACCTCGGAAGGCGTGCCCACCTCGGCCGCAGGGCCCAGGCCAGGGCCGCAGGACCAGTGGGTTCACCGGGACTTCTCGGCCGGGGTGTCACCGCGCCCCGAAGGGGTCGAGTACGAGTCGTACCCGCTGCTGGCGGTGCTCTGCACCCCTCAGGACACCCGCTACGCCGAACTGCAGGCCGGGCAAGCGGTTCAGAACGTCTGGTTGACGGCGACCGCCCGCGGCCTGGCCGCCTCGATGATCTCGGAGGTCATCGAGGTGCCGGACACCCGCGATGAGCTGCGCGACCTGCTGGGCGGGACGCTCCAACCCCAGGCGTTGCTGCGGATCGGCTACGGCGGCCCCACCGTCCCGGCACCGCGCAGAGCGGTCGACGACCTGATCCTCGACGAGGGCAGGACCACCTGACCGGTCTCCCGCACCGAACTGGGACCGCCCCAACGACCGGGTGACCGTCAGTAGCGGAGCATCGCCGCGACGCCGTCCGCGCATTGGGTTCCGGGCAGGAGTTCGGTGAACTTCGCGTTGCCGTGCACGGCCGAGCGCAGCAGCAGCGCGCTCGCGGGGGCGGTGAACGTCGTGGCGTCGTCGCCGAGCGCGGTCGCGTCGCTGACCACCGCCATCGGGTCACGACGCGATCCCACGAGTTCGGGGTCGTCCGCCCGGTCCGCGGCCAGCAGCGTCTCGACCCGGCCCTGCGACAGCGCCTCCATCACCGGTGCGAGCCCTTGGAGCCCGTGACCGCCGGCGAGGGTCGCTTCGAGCTCGTCGAGCACCGCGCGGTGGCTCTCGATCATGGCCTCGTGCATCGCCTCGTCGACGCTCGCCCGCAGCACGTCGATCGCCGACTGGTCGGTTCGGCCGCCCTCGACGTAGACGGTCCGACCCCCCGGGGCGGGCGTGTGCTGAGGTGGTCGCGCAGCAGTCCGATCGCCTTCGGGTCTCCCGCGATGAGGATGACCGCGGCCTCGACCTCGGCCGCCGCCTCGCGGACGTCCTCGGCGACCTGCTCGGTGTTCTCCGACCACAGGTTCACCGAGCGGCGGTGGTACGCGGCGTGCGAGACCGCGCCCGCCCGCACCCGCGTGATGTGCAGCGTGGAACCGTTGAAGGTCCGCTGGAACGACGGTGCCGCGGCGGCGGCCGGGTAGGCGTCGACGTCGGCTCCCTCGCGGTCCACCGCGACGACCACGTGGGCGAGCTGGTGGTCACGGTCGAGAGCGAGCGGCAGCGGGTCGGCGACCGGGAGGTTGACCGCGGTGTCGCCGCTCGGCGGCTCGGACATGGTGTGCACGGCGAGGACCCGGCCGCCCGAGGCGAACAGCGCTTCCCCCTGCGGGCCCGGCACGTCCCTCGCTCCCCCGACCACGCCGTCCAGAGCCGCGAGCGCGTCCGCGTCGGCGCCCTGCTCGGCGAGCGCGCTGCGGGCGGCGCGCCACCGGAGCTCGATCTGCTTGTCCGAGTCCGCGGTTCCGCGGCTGGTGTCGAGGTGGACCGAAGCGACGTCGCCATCGCCGTCGAAGAGCGGCCGCAGGAACTGGAGATCCATCACTCACCTCACTGATGTCGTCACGTGGCGCCCGGAGAAGCCGCGGCGTCCCGACCGGCGCGACGCCACGCACGCCAGGCCAGGTGGGCGAAGGCGACGATCACGAGCAGGTCCACCACGTAGGCGACCCACTCCAGGCGCAGGACGCGGCCGAGCGGGAAGGCCACGGCGGCCAGGCAGATCAACGCCGCGTCCCACCACGGCGCCGACCGCGTCCACACCAGGAGCACGCCGAAGACCAGCATCGCCGCGGGGAACGCCGGCCCCGGCAGCCACAGCACGAGCACGCTCTCCGGCGGCAGGTCCGCGAAGCTCCCCACCCCGATCCGGCCCGGCGCTCCGAGGGCCGCTTCGAAGAATCCCTGCAGCCCGAAGGAGATGCTGCCCAACATCCCCACCAGCAGCAGAACCAGCCACAACGCCGCGATCACCGGAACCCGTTGCCGCAACCGGTCGTACTCGCCGGTCAACCCGAAAACCCAAGGGATCATGGACAAGGCGATCAGCACACCACCGGTCACGCCGTAGTGGCCGTCGACCCAGAACAGGGGCGACGCGGCGAACACCACCGGCCCGAGGACCAACGCGACGGCTTGCAACCGCTGCACGACCACCACCGCAGGCTAGAGCCGCCCTCCGAGGCCCGCAAAAACGAATCCGGGTCGAACCACCCGAGTTCTGAGCCTTGACCCCGGTGAGGATGCCGGTACGCCAGCAGGGCGCAGCACGTTCTTCCACCCTTGCCCCGTTCGGCAGGTCCACATCGGACCGGTTCGTCACGACGAGGGCTGTTCGTGGGAGCAGGAGGCGACTTTCCGCAGATCACGGCACCGTGCTCCGGGTAGCGGCGTTCTGGCTGGGCGTCGCCCTCCTGGGGCACACCTACATCGTGCGCGCGCTACTTCTCGTCACCGCCGCGTCGTGCGTCGTCTCGGCTTCTCCCGGCTGTGCGGTTTCGCCGTGAGGCAGGTCCTCGTTCAGGCCGCGGCGTCCTTGTCCGGAACGACTAGCGCGTAGATCACCAGCACGGACAGCGCGATCAGCATGAGCTCCCAGACCGGGAACGCGGCGAGGAACGCCACGTGCGCGATCGCGGCCAGCCCCGCCAGGCCGATTCCGGCGATCCGCGCCCACGCCTGCCCGCTCAGGCAGCCGGCACCGGCCAGGACCTGCACCAGGCCGACGGCCAGCCACACCCAACCCCAGACGCCGAAGTCGAAGATCAGCAGCTCCCCCGCCCCGACGACGTAGTAGTCGGGCCGGAACAGCGCCGCCAGACCGGCGATGAGGTTGAACGCGCCGACCAGGATGAGCATCCAGCCGCCGAAGGCCAACCAGTTCGCGTCCCTGGAACTCGATCGTGCGTGCGAGACCGCCCACTCGCGGCCCTGTTCGGGAGCCCGCCGTTGTTCCGCCCGTTCAGCACCACTGGTGCTGCCCTGCTCCCCCGTAGGACTGGACATCGTCCACGCCTCCTCCGTCGAGGTGCTGTTCGGACCAGCATCACCCTCTCCGGTGCAGGTCGCAGTCCGGATCAGCGGCACGGGAGCCGACCCGAGCAGGAGGCGTGCGGTCGCCGGGATCACCCTCCGGGTGCGGGTCGGCCGAAGACGTGCCGCAGCGCGGTTTCCAGGTGCGGGTGGCGGAACCGGTGCCCGGCTCGCCGCAGCCGCTCGGGGTGCACTCGTTGATCGGCGAAGGCGAGTTCGCGGGCGCCCCGCTCCCCGAGCAGCAGGCGAGGGCCCAGCTCGGGCACCGGCAGCAGGGCTGGGCGGGAGAGCACCCGCGCCAGCGTCGCGGCGTGGTCGGCGTTGCGCACCGGGACGGGGGCCACGGCGTTGACCGGACCGGACAGGCCGGGGTCGAGGACGCAGCGCAGGTAGATGTCGGACAGGTCGTCGATGCCGATCCACGGCGTCCACTGGTGGCCGTCACCGAGCCGACCGCCCAGTCCCGCGGAGAACAGCGGGTGCTGCAGCGCGAGGGCGCCGCCGCGCGGGCTCTGCACGATGCCGGTGCGCACGTTCGTCGTGCGCAATCCGGCTTCGGCGGCCGGTGTCGTGGCCGCTTCCCAGTCGGCGGCCACCTCGGCGAGGAAGCCGTCGCCGCGCGGGCTGGACTCGGTCAGGATCTCGTCGCCCCGGGCGGTGCCGTAGTAGCCGACCGCGGAGGCGGAGACGAACGCGCTCGGACCACCGGTCGCCGCCAGCTCCGCCAACCGGCGCGTGGGGCGGACCCGGCTGTCGCGAATCGCCGCCTCGTGCGCGTCGGTGAAGCGACCTGCGATCGGGGACCCGGCCAGGTGGATCACCGCCTCCACGCCGGCGAGCAGGTCCGGCGCCGGGTCCTCGGGCCGCCACTGGCGCTCGTCGCGGGATCGGGCCGGGCGGCGCACCAGCCGGATCACCTGGTGGCCTCCCGTGGTCAGCAGCGCGGTCACGGCGCGCCCCACCAGTCCGGAGGAACCGGTGACCGCCACGGTCCTCGGCGACGACGTCCACGCTCGGGCGCGGGCGTGGGCGGCGAGGTCGTCGCGGAGCTGGGCGTGCCGGTAGGTGAACATCGCTCGCAACGCGCGCTCGGGCACGGCGGTCTCGACGGTGTCGGTCACCCGCGTGCTGCGCTCGTCGAGGCTCGTGAACTCGTGCGTGTGGCGCCACGACAGCACCGCCGACAGCGGGAGCGAGGTGAGCTGGTCGACGAAGCGGTGCGGTGGCCGGTAGCCGTCGGGCCGGTGCGAGGCCACCCACCGCAGTCCACCCGGGAAGCCCAGCACCGCGCGGCCGTCGCGCAACGAGGTCGCCTCGCCGAGCACGCGGACCGGTTGCCAGGGCGGTGTCAGCCGCGTGATCGCACCCGGGCGCGCGTGCCAGGCGAACACCTCCTCGACCGGGAACTCGACGACGCTGCTGCACCGCAGGCTCATCCACCCATTGTCGCTCCCGGGGCGGCACCCCTGCCGGACCGGCGGAGCCGACCCGGCCGGGCCCTCCCGGTGCTAGGCGATCCGGCCGGTGGCCGCGCGCAGGCGTTGGACGTGGTCCTCCACCGCGGCCACCAGCTCGCGGTCCTCGGCGAGGCTGCTGTCCACAGCGGACAGAACCCCGCGGACGGCGTCCGCCGAGCGGGCCGGCGGGACCAGCTCGTCGGCGCACGGGTCGGTGACCGGGTTCTCGCGCAGGTGGATCAGCCAGCCGGCCAGCGCCGCGACGGGTGCTTCGGGCATCCGCTGCGCGGCGCGTTCGGCGCGCAGCACCGGCAGGACGCGGGCCGGGATCTTCTGGGACCCGTCGGATGCGATCTGCAGCAGGTTGTGCCGCACCCCGCGCGAGGAGAAGCGCAGCAGCAGGCGCTGCCGGTAGTCGGCCAGCTCCTGCGCCCGCAGCGACGCGTGGCGCGATGCGACGTCCCACCACAGGGCGGTCAGCCGGGCCAGCACCGGGTGCCGGACGGCCTCGTCGACGGTCGCGCATCCCAGCGCCAAGCCCGCGTAGGCCAGCAGCGTGTGCGCACCGTTGAGGAACCACAGCTTGCGCTGCTCGTAGGCGGCGAGGTCGCCGACGAACCGGGCACCGGCCTCCTCCCACGCGGGCCTGCCGAGCGGGAAGTCCCCGGCCAGCAGCCACTCGCTGAAGGGTTCGGTCACCACAGGAGCGCGGTCTTCGAACCCGGTCAGCTGCGCGGCGGTGGCGAGGTCCTGCTCGGTGGTGGCGGGCGTGATGCGGTCGACGACGGTGTCGACGAACGACACCTGGTCCTCGACCCAAGCGCGGAAACCCGCGTCGTCCCGCGCGGCGGCGGTGCGGATCGCCTCGCGCAGCACGCCGCCGTTGCCCGGCAGGTTGTCGCACGGGACCAGCGCGATGGGGGCGCCGCCCGCGCGGTAGCGCCCGCGCAGCCCGGCGAGGACGCGGCCGATCGCGGTCCCGTCCGGATCGCCGGACACCCGGTACCCGGCCTCGGTGATGGTCAGCGTCAGCAGCGCCACCTCGGGCGAGGCGAGATCGCCGAGCCACCGCTCGGAGTCGCAGCCGGGGTGGGCGCGGCTGATCGCATCGACGATCACGGCTTCGGTGTCGCCGTCGTCGCGCACCTGCAACGAGAACAGCCCGTCCTGCTCGGTGAGGGTGCGCGGCAGCTCGGTGTTGCGGAAGGTGTAGGCCGCGACGCCCCAGTCCGGGTCGGCCATCGTGTAGGCGGCCTGGTGGGCCCGGTGGAACGCGCCCAGCCCCAGGTGGACGGCCCGCACCGGGGCCGGTGGGCGGACACCGGCGGAGGCGCGGGTCAGTCGTGCCGTCACAGTCGGAACGCCCTCCTCGGCTGGAGGTCGTGAAGATCGCGGATGACGACGGCGGCGTCGTCCTCGCTGATGACGTGTTCGGCGACCAGTCCCGCCAGGTGGGCCGCGTCGACCCGGCGGGCCGTGTCGTGGCGGGCCGGGATGGAGCAGAAACCGCGGGTGTCGTCGATGAAGCCCGCGTTGCGGTAGAAGCCCGCGGTCTCGGTGACGGCGTCGCGGAAGCGGTGCATCGCGCGGGGCGCGTCGAGGAACCACCACGGCGCGCCGAGGTAGACCGAGGGGTAGAACCCGGCGAGCGGGGCGAGTTCGCGGGAGAAGACCGTCTCGTCGAGGGTGAACAGCACGGTCTGGAACCGCGGGTTCGTGCCGAAGCGCTCCAGCATCGGTTGCAGCGCGCGGGTGAACTCGGCCTGCAGCGGGATGTCGTGCCCGGTGTCGGGACCGAAGCGGCGCGCCGTCTCCGGGTGGTGGTTGCGCCTGCTACCGGTGTGCAGCGCCATGACCATGCCGTCCTCGCTGGACATGCGCGCCATCTCGCCGAGCAGCTGCTGCGACAGCAGCCGGGCGTCCTCGGCGCTCGCCGTCCCGGCTTTGACCTCGGCGAACAGGCGCTGCGCGCGGTCGCGGTCCAGGAAGGCCATGCGCGCGTCGGGGGCGCTGTGATCGGTGGCGGTGGCGCCGTGCGCGCGGAAGTGCTCGCGCCGGTTCTCCAGCGCCCGGATCAGCCCGTCGTAGTCGCCGGTGTCGATGCCGCTGGCGGCTGCCAGGTCGTCCAGCGCGGCGCTCCAACCGGGCGCGGTCGCGTCGAGGTGGCGGTCGGGCCGGAAGGTCGGCAGCACGCGGCCCGACCACGACGCGTCGTCGGCCAGGGCCGCGTGGTGGGACAGGTCGTCGGCGGGGTCGTCGGTGGTGGCCAGCGCGGCGATCCCGAACGAGTCGTGGAGCGCGCGGGGCCGGAACTCGGGTTCGCGCAGCCGGGCCGTGATCTCGTCGAACAGCTCGTCGGCGGTGTCGGCCGAGGGCTGCACCGTCACGCCGAGCACGTCGTGCAGCTCGGCCTCCAGCCACCCCCGGGACGCGGTGCCCAGGAACAGGTGCCAGTGCTCGCAGAAGGTCCGCCACACCTCCCTGGGTGCGGCCGGAGCGGCGCCGTCCGCGCTGTCGCGCAGACCGAGGCGGGGCAGCGGCACGCCGTGGGCGTGCAGCAGCCGGGTGATGTAGTGGTCGGGCGTGACCAGCAAGGACGCCGGATCGGTGAACGGCTCGTCGGTCGCGAGCAGTCTCGCCTCGACGTGCCCGTGCGGGCTGATCAGCGGGAGGTCGCGGACGCCGTCGTAGAGCCGCCGCGCGATGCCGCGCCGGGTCGGGTCGGGCGGGAGCAACCGGTCCGGGTGCGGGGTGAGCGCCACCCGGCCCGAACCCCGGGAGGGCGGTGGGGTGCTCGTGCGCTCGTGGTCGTGCGGGGTCCCAGGAGATGCTGCCGTGCCACGGTCCATGCGGGCAGCGTGCTCATCACGAACAACGGATGCAACTAGTTGCCATCAGTTGTCATCCCGCGGGGCGGCGGTGGAGCCGCGCGTGACGAGGTGGGCGTCGAAGAGCGTGGACTCGACCCGCGCGCGGTGGGTGAGCTGGGCGTGCAGCGCGTCGACGGCGGACCTGCCGAGCCGTTCGGTCGGCCCGGCGACCGTGGTCAGGCCCGGTGCGGTCAGGTCGGCCCCGAAGATGTCGTCGCAGCCGATGAGGCTGAAGTCCGCGGGCACGCTGACACCGGCCGCTTGCAGGCGTTGCAGGGCGCCGATGGCGATGAGGTCGTTGTAGGCGATGGCGGCGGTCGCGCGCTCCAGCATCAGCGCGTCGGCCGCCTCGTGCCCGCCCCGCAGGTTGGGCACGTGCGGGCCCACGAACGCCGCGTCGATGCCGAGCGAGCGGGATTCCTCCTGCACCGCGCGCCATCTCGCGCTGTTGATCCAGGAGTTGCGGGGCCCGGCGAGGTAGGCGATGCGGCGATGCCCGATGGCGGCCAGGTGGCGGACGGCCTTGCGCATCCCCCCGGCGGTGTCCACCACGAGGCTGGGGACCCCCTCGATCTCGCGGTTGACGATGACCAGCGCGCGGTGCTGGGCGATCTGGCGGATGACCTCGTCGGACAGTCGGGAGGTGGCCAGGATGGCACCGCTGGTGGTCGCGAGCAGCTGCCGCAGGTTGCTGACCTCGACGTGCGGTGACTCGTCGCTGTCGGTCAGGGCCAGCGTGTAGTCCTTCTCCAGCGCCTGGGACTGGGCCGCCTTGATCAGCGGGACGTAGTACGGGTTGGCGATGTCGGTGACCACCAGGGTGATCGTCCGCGTGCGGCCGGGCGCCTCCGCGCGCGCCAGCGGGCGCGGGAGGTAGCCGATCTCCTCGGCGGCGGCGCGGACCTTCTCCCGGGTGGCGGGGTTGACCCGGCTGGGATGCGAGAACGTGCGCGACACGGTGGAGGCCGCGACGCCGCAGTGCTGGGCGACGTCGTAGATGGTCGGCCGGGGATGGTCCACCGCGCACCTCCGTGGTCGGAGCGCCGCCGAGGCGGTCGCTGTTGATGTTGGCAACAAATGGCAACTGGTTGTCAGCATACGCGGTCACTCCTACGTTGAACCGACCACGAGCCGCACGGCCACCGCAGCGGTCACGAGCCCGCGGACCGGCGACCGCTCGTCGTTCCCAGTCAAGGAGGACCAGTGCTCATCGAGCGCGCAGACGTCATCGTCACCAGCCCGGGGCGCAACTTCGTCACGCTGAAGATCACCACGGACGACGGGGTGGTCGGCTACGGCGACGGCACGCTCAACGGTCGCGAGCTGGCGGTGGCCAGCTACCTCACCGACCACGTCGTGCCGCTGCTGATCGGGCGCGACGCGCACGCCATCGAGGACACCTGGCAGTACCTCTACCGCGGCGCCTACTGGCGGCGCGGCCCGGTGACGATGGCCGCGATCGCGGCCGTGGACACCGCGCTGTGGGACATCAAGGCCAAGGTCGCCGGCCTGCCGCTCTACCAGCTGCTCGGCGGCGCCTCCCGCGAGCGCTGCCTGGTCTACGGCCACGCCAGCGGCAAGGACATCCCCGAGTTGTTCGACTCGGTGCGACAGCACCTGGAGGAGGGCTTCCGCGCCATCCGCATCCAGACGGGCGTGCCCGGGCTGGACTCTGTGTACGGCGTGGCCTCCAGCGCGGCCGCCTCGATCGGCGACGACACCCGCTACGACTACGAGCCCGCCCGCCGATCGGCGCTGCCCGCCGAGGAGAACTGGGACACCCGCGCCTACCTGCGGCACGTGCCCTCGGTGTTCGAGGCCGTGCGCGGGGAGTTCGGCGAGGACATCGCGCTGCTGCACGACGCGCACCACCGCCTCACCCCGATCCAGGCCGCCAAGCTCGGCAAGTCGCTGGAGCCCTACGACCTGTTCTGGCTCGAAGACGTCACCCCCGCCGAGAACCAGGAAGCGCTGCGCTGGGTTCGTCACCACACCACCACGCCGCTGGCGATCGGCGAGGTGTTCAACTCCGTGTGGGACTACCAGCACCTGATCCGCGAGCAGCTCATCGACTACGTGCGCTCGCCGATCACGCACGCGGGCGGCATCAGCAGCGTGCGGCGGATCATGGACTACGCGGCGATGTACCAGGTCAAGTCCGGCATGCACGGGCCGACCGACGTCTCGCCGGTCGGCCTGGCCGCCGCCGTGCACCTGGGCACGGCGCTGCACAACTTCGGCATCCAGGAGTACATGGTCCACAGCGAGCAGACGCGGGCGGTCTTCGGTCCGACCTACGAGTTCGCCGGCGGTGGCCTGCGCCCCGGTGAGGAGCCCGGTCTGGGCATCCACTTCGACGAGGAGCTGGCGGCGCAGCACCCCTACGAGCGGGCGTACCTGCCGGTCAACCGGCTCCAGGACGGCACCGTTCACGATTGGTGAGCCGCGCACCGGCCGCGTCACCGCGGCCGGTGCCGCACCATCGTCATCGCCGGTGCTGCCCCAACGTCGGCGAACACTTCGCCAGATCGAGAGAAGTTCACGTGCGCGTCACATCACGAGTCGAACGAGTGGAACGGGCCGGTGACCGGGTCCACGTCCGCACCGACGGCGTGGAGATCCGGCTCGTCGTCCTGAGCGACGGCGTCCTGCGGATCCGCGCCGGTTTCGACGGCGACTTCGCCGAGGAGTCCTACACGCTCACCACGACGGCGTGGCCGGACCGGCTCGACGAGTTCATGGCCGACGAGCGCACCCGCGTGACACCGCTGCCGCTCGACGTCGAGGACCTGGGCGAACTCGTCCGCGTCACCGGCGGTGGCCTCCGGGTGGACATCGACAAGGACCCGTTCCGGATCCGCGTGCACGACGACGAGGGAGCGCTGCTGCACTCCGACGTGGTTGGGCTCGGTTACCGGGAGGATTCCAACGGCCGCCGCATCCACTCCAGCGAGATCTCGCGCGACGACGCCTTCTACGGTTTCGGCGAGACCACGGGGCCGCTGAACAAGGCGCAGAAGCTCATCACGATGAGCCCGAAGGACGCGCTCGGCTACGACGCGCGGGAGACGGACCCGCTCTACAAGCACATCCCGTTCTGCCTCAAGATGAACCGGACGAGCCGCAAGGCGGTCGGCTACTTCTACCACAACACCTACGACTGCGACCTCGACCTCGGCCGGGAGCGCAGCAACTACTGGCCCCCGCACAGCCGCTACCGCGCCGACGGCGGCGACATCGACCTCTTCCTGATCGCCGGCCCGGCGATCCGCGACGTGGTGCGCCGCTACACCGCGCTGACCGGCAGGCCACCGCTGCTGCCCAAGTACGCGCTGGGCTACCTCGCCTCGTCGATGTACTACTCCGAGCTCGACGCCGACAGCGACCGCGCCATCACCGATTTCATCGACATCGCCAGGGCCGAGGACATCCCCGTCGACGGCTTCCAGCTCTCCTCCGGCTACACCACGCAGCAGACCGAGGCCGGGCCGAAGCGCTGCGTCTTCACCTGGAACGAGCGCCGATTCCCCTCCCCCGAAGGCTTTTTCGCCTCGATGGCCGAGCGCGGCATCACCGTGTCCCCGAACGTCAAGCCCGGTGTCCTCGACGTCCACCCCCGCCTGGACGAGTTCGCCGAAGCGGACGTCTTCGTCACCCGGAGCGCGGACGCGGTCGCGACGGCCGGTGCGGGCCCGGCCGCCGGTGCCTGGTGGGGCGGGCCGGGTCGCTTCGTCGACTTCACCAAGCCCGACGCTCGCGCGGCGTGGCAGCGCTGGCTCACCGAAGCGGTCCTCGACAAGGGCACGACCTCGGTCTGGAACGACAACTGCGAGTACGACGGCATCATCGACACCGATTCCGGCGTCGACTTCGACGGCGCCGGTGCGACCGTCGCCCGGCTGCGCAACGTCATGTCGAACCTGATGTGCCGGGTGACCCGCGACGGCATCGCCGCGACGAACCCGTCGGCGCGCCCCTACATCGTGTGCCGCTCCGGTCACGCGGGGATCCAGCGCTACGCCCAGAGCTGGGCGGGCGACAACTCCACCTCGTGGGAATCGTTGCGGCACAACATCGCCACGATCCTCGGCATGGGTCTGTCCGGCTTCCCGCACCACGGCTGCGACATCGGCGGTTTCCACGGTCCCGCCCCGGAGCCCGAGCTGCTGGTGCGGTGGGTGCAGCACGGCATCTTCCAGCCCCGGTTCTCCATCCACTCGGTCAACTCCGACAACACCGTGACCGAGCCGTGGATGTACCCCGACCACACCCATCACGTCAGGGACGCGATCAAGCTGCGCTACCGGCTGTTCCCGTACCTGTACTCGCTCGCGGCGCGCGCCTCGGCGACCGGGTGGCCGATCATGGAGGCCCTGGTCAGCGCCTTCCAGGACGACCCGGGCGTGGACGACAGCGCCGAGGAGTTCATGCTCGGCGACGCGCTGCTCGTCGCCACCGTGCTCACCCCCGGAGCGCGCACCCGCTCGGTCCGGCTCCCGGCGGGCGAGGTGTTCTACGACGCCTGGACCCGGCAGCGCCACCAGGGCGGGCAGGTCGTGGAGGTGCCGGTGGACCTCGGCTCGATCCCGCTGTTCCTGCGCGGCGGCGGCATCGTCCCGGTCGCGGAGAACCAGCTGCGCAGCCTCACCCACGACGAGGTCACCGACCTGCGCCTGATCTGCGTCCCCGACCGCGACGGCCGGTTCACCCTCTACGAGGACGACGGCCTCACCCGCGCCCACGAGGACGGCGCGTTCCGCGAGACCGAGATCCGGATGACGGCGGGCGAGCAGGTGCGCCTCGAGCTGACCCGGCGCGGCGAGCACCGCAGCACCGTGCGACGACTGCTCTTCGACGTCGTCCGGCCCGGCCAGTGCCCCCACCGGGTCGACCTCGACGGCCGGCGGCTGCCGCAGTTCCTGCACCGCGCTCGCTTCGACGAGGCGGAGGCGGGCTGGTACTACGACATCGCGCTCGGCTCCGCGCTCGTCAAAACCCCCGACCACGGCGGCGATCTGGTCGCCACGATCTCCTTCGAGCCGGTCGACATGATCGGCATGTGAGAAAGGCAGGCATGAGGAAACGACTGATCAGCGGCATCGTCGCCCTGGTCCTCGTTGCGGCCCTCGCCGCGTGCGCGCCGGCGTCCGGCGCGCGGACGAGCGCTGAGGCGACGCCGGAGAACCCCTTGGTGCTGACCCTCGCCAACAACCTCGGCGACGATCACGTCACCTCGAAGGCGCTCGCGTCCTTCGCCGAGGACGTGAAGCGTCGAAGCGGCGGACGCATCGCGGTCAAGATCTACGGCAACGGCCAGCTCGGCGACGAACCCGAGGTGCTGGGACAGCTGCACCAGGGCATCGTCGACATGACCCGGGTCAGCGCGCCGGGACTGGCGACCTACGACCCCGGCTACAACACCTTCGGCCTGCCCTACCTCTTCGACTCCGAGCAGGAGTTCTACGAGGTGATGGACTCACCTCAGATGGCCGACTACCTGCGCTCGACCGCCGACGAGGGTTTCGTCGGCCTGACCTACTACAGCTCCGGGGCGCGGTCCTTCTACACGGGCAACAAGCCGATCAGGACCCCGGAAGACCTGCGCGGGCAGAAGATCCGCGTGCAGGACATGCGGTCGCAGACCGACTTCGTCGGAGCGCTGGGCGCGGCCCCGGTCGTGATGGCCTTCAGCGACACCTACACCTCGTTGCAGACCGGCCTGATCGACGGCGCCGAGAGCAACGAGACTGTGCTCACCGACAGCGCCCACGGCGAGGTCTCCCACGCCTTCTCGATGACCGAGCACACCCGCATCCCGGACATGCTCGTGATCAGCACCGAGACCTGGGATCGGCTCGCCCCGGCCGACGAGCAGCTGCTCACCGAGGCAGCCCGGGCGTCGACCGAGCGCCAGAAGGCCGACTGGGCCCGGACGACCCAGGAGGCCATCGCGGAGGCGAAGGCGATGGGCGTCGAGTTCATCACCGACGTCGACACCAACGCCTTCCGCGCGGCGACCAGGCCGGTGATCGACCAGTACGCGAAGCGGTACCCGCAGGTCGCCGAGCTCCTGTCCGTCATCGGCTCGGCTGGGAAGCGAGGAACTCCATGACCGCGCTCGACCGTCTCGCCCGGGTGCGCCAGGGGCTCGGCGCCGCGCTCGCGGGCTTCGCCGGCGTCCTGCTGGTGATCATGACCCTGTTAGTGCTCTTCCAGGTCTTCACCCGCTACGTGCTGGGATCGCCCGCCGCCTTCACCGAGGAACTGGTGCGCTACGCGCTCATCTGGACCTCGATGATCAGCGCCGCGTACGCGTTCCTGCACCGCAAGCACATGTCGCTGGTGGTGCTGCTGGACCGCTTCACGCCCGCGGTGCGCCGCGCCCTCGTGCTCGGCTCGGACGTCCTGGTGCTGGCCTTCGCCGTGATCGTGCTGGTGATCGGCGGCGCGATGCTGGCGTGGAGCGCCAGCGCCGACTACTCGGCGCTGCTGGGGATCCCGCGCGGCCTGGTCTACGCGATCGGGCCGGTCGCCGGTCTGGCGATCGCGTTCGCGCAGGTCCTCAACATCTGGGAAGACCTCCTCCGCGAGGTCACGATCGAGACGGAGGGAACGGACTGATGGGTGCTCTCACCGCCGTCGCGATCCTGTTCGCCGCGTTCTTCGTCCTGCTGTTCGCGGGCGTGCCGATCTCGGTGTCGCTCGGGGTGGCCTCGTTCGTCACCGCACTGGTCTTCCTGCCGTGGGACGACTCCACCTACATCATCGGCCAGCAGATGAACGTCGGCATCGAGAGCTTCTCGCTGCTGGCCGTCCCGCTGTTCATCTTCGCGGGCAACATCATGAACACCGGTGGCATCGCGCGGCGCCTGGTCGACCTCGCCCTGGTGGCGGTGGGCCGCGTGCCCGGGGCGCTGGCGCACACCAACGTGCTGGCGAACATGCTCTTCGGCGCCCTGTCGGGCTCCGCCGTGGCCTCGGCCGCCGCGATCGGCAGCACGCTGCACGACCGCCAGCGGAAGGCCGGTTACGACCCGGCTTTCAGCGCCGCGGTCAACATCGCCTCCGCCCCGACGGGTCTGCTCATCCCGCCGACGACGGCCGCGATCGTCTACTCGACGGTGGCCGGTGGGGTGTCGGTGTCGGCGCTGTTCATGGCGGGCTACGTGCCGGGGATCCTGATGGGCCTGGTGATCATGGTGATCGCCTACGTCTTCACCCGGCGGCAGCGCTACCCCAAGGTCGAGCGCGTCACGGTCGCCGAGGGCTTCCGCTGCCTGCTGCGGGCGCTGCCCGGCCTGCTGCTGATCGTCGTGGTCGTCGGCGGGATCGTCTTCGGGATCTTCACCGCGACCGAAGGCGCCGCGGTGGCCGTGCTGTACACGCTGGTGCTGTCGCTGGCGTACCGGAGCATGTCGTGGGCGTCGTTCACCGACGTCGTGACCCGGACGATCGTCTCCACCGGCATCGTCATGTTCCTGATCGCCGCCTCGGCGGGCATGTCGTGGGTGATGGCCTACACCGGCATCCCTGGGGCGATCACCGACGCGCTGCTGTCGGTGTCCGACTCGCAGGCGATCATCCTGGTGATGATGCTGCTCCTGCTGCTGGTGGTGGGCACGTTCATGGACATCACGCCGGCGATCCTGATCTTCACGCCGATCCTGCTGCCCATCACCGAGGAGATCGGGATGGACCCGGTCCAGTTCGGGATGGTGCTCATCCTCGCGATGTGCATCGGCACCATGACGCCGCCGGTAGGTTCGGTCCTGTTCGTCGGGACCGGGGTCAGCGGGGAGTCGATCGAGCGGGTCGTCCCGAAGCTGGTCCCGCACTTCGTCGGGCTCGTCCTGCTGCTCGTCGCCGTCACCTTCATCCCCGCGCTGTCCCTGGGGCTGCCGGGCGTGATGGGTCTGCTCGAATAGCGCTCGCCCTCCGGGAGGAGCGCCCTGCCCCGCGCAGGGCGCTCCTCCCATGTCCGCATCATCAACGCTCGCGTGTCCAAGCGTGCCTGCGCGGCCGCGGGCTGCCATCGTGAGGTTCGTCGTCCCGTCCACTCCGCGCCGAGGAGCCGTGATGTCCGACCTCGAACTGCGCTCCCGCCAGGTCACGCAAGGCATCGAGCGCACCGCCGCGCGCGGCATGCTCCGCGCCGTCGGGATGCGCGACGCCGACCTCGCCAAGCCGCAGATCGGCATCGCGTCGAGCTGGAACGAGATCACGCCGTGCAACCTGTCCTTGCAGCGCTTGGCGCAGGCCGCGAAGGAAGGCGTGCACCGCGCGGGCGGTTACCCGATGGAGTTCGGCACGATCTCGGTCTCCGACGGCATCTCGATGGGTCACGTCGGCATGCACTACTCCCTGGTCAGCCGCGACATCATCGCCGACTCGGTGGAGACGGTCGTCGAGGCCGAACGGCTCGACGGCACCGTCCTGCTCGCCGGGTGCGACAAGTCGCTGCCCGGGATGCTGATGGCCGCCGCCCGGCTCGACCTGGCCGCCACCTTCGTCTACGCCGGGACGATCCTGCCCGGGCACGTCGACGGGCGCGAGGTCAACATCGCCGATGCGTTCGAGGCCGTCGGCGCCTGCGCCCGCGGGCTGATCAGCCGCGACGAGCTCAGCGAGATCGAGCGCGCCATCTGCCCGGGCGAAGGCGCCTGCGCCGGCATGTACACGGCGAACACGATGGCCAGCGCCGCCGAGGCGCTGGGCATGGCGTTGCCGGGCTCGGCGAGCCCGCCCGCCGTCGACCGGCGGCGCGACGGCATCGCCCGCGCCTCGGGCGAGGCGGTGATCGGGATGCTGGAGCAGCGGATCACCGCCCGGCAGGTCCTGACCCGCGAGGCGTTCGAGAACGCGATCGCCGTCGTGCTGGCGTTCGGCGGGTCGACGAACGCCGTGCTGCACCTGCTCGCGATCGCCGCCGAGGCGCAGGTGCCGCTCACGCTCGACGACTTCGACCGCATCGGCGACCGGGTCCCGCACCTGGCCGACGTCAAGCCCTTCGGCGCGCACGTGATGAGCACGGTCGACCAGGTCGGCGGGGTGCCCGTGGTGATGAAGGCGCTGCTGGACGCCGGTCTCCTGCACGGCGACGCGCTCACCTGCACCGGCCGGACCGTCGCCGACAACCTCGCCGAGATCGACCCGCCGGACCTCGACGGCACCGTGATCCACGCGATGAACGACCCCATCCACCCGACGGGCGGGATCACCGTCCTGCGCGGCTCGCTGGCGCCGGACGGCGCCGTGGTCAAGTCCGCGGGCTTCGACGCCGCCGAATTCCGCGGCCGCGCCAGGGTTTTCGACGGCGAGCAGGGCGCTCTCGACGCCGTCGCCGACGGCACCGTCGTCCCCGGCGACGTCGTGGTGATCCGCTACGAGGGCCCGCGCGGTGGACCCGGGATGCGGGAGATGCTCGCCGTCACCGGCATGATCAAGGGTGCGGGCCTGGGCAAGGACGTGCTGCTCGTCACCGACGGGCGCTTCTCCGGAGCGACGACCGGCCTGTGCATCGGGCACGTCGCGCCGGAAGCCACCGACGGCGGCCCCATCGCGCTGGTGGCCGACGGCGACCCGATCGTGCTCGACATGGCCGCCAAGACCCTCGACCTCGACATCCCGCAGCACGAGCTGGAGAAGCGGCGGAACGACTGGACCCCGCGCTCCCCGGGGCACCGCACGGGCGTGCTGGCCAAGTACGCGAAGCTCGTCGGCTCCGCCGCGAACGGAGCGGTCTGCTCCTGAGCACCGGTGCGCGCCCCGCGTTCTCGACGCACCCGACCCGGCATCGTCGGCCTTGACCGCACCCGGCCGAGGAAGTGAGCTGTGCCGGTGAGCTACGCCGTGCACTCCCCCGACCGATCGGCGGCCGCCCGATGATGGCCGCGCTCCCGCTGCCCGTGCTGGTGCTGCTCGGGCTGCTGGGTCTCGCCGGAGGGATCGGGATCACCGCGGTCGGCCCCGGCGGGGTGCTGCCCACGATCGGGCTGTTCGCCCTGACCGACCTCTCGCCCGCCGAGGTCGCGGGCACCGCGATCGTCACCCACGTCGCCACCGGCGTGCTCGGGACCGCCGCCTACACCCGCTCCGGGCAGCTGCGCGAGCCCGAAACCCGCCGCACCGCACTGATCCTGGCCTGCACGGCCGTGGTCGGCACACCCATCGGCGTGCTGCTGAACACCCTGGTGTCCCAGCGCGCGTTCGGGGTCGTGCTCGGCGTGCTCCTGGCGGCCGTCGCCGCGCTGGTGTGGTACCGCGAGCACCACTCGTCGGCGGAACGGCTGGCGCACCCGCCCGCGCCGCTGGTAGTCGGGCTCGGCTTCGCGGTGGCACTCGTCTCGGGCGTGGTGGGCATCGGCGGCCCGATGCTCACCGTTCCCCTGCTGGTGGCGCTCGGCGTGCCGGTGCTGGAATCGTTGGCCTCCGCGCAAGCCCAGTCGGTGGTCATCGCCACCGCGGGTTCGCTCGGCTACCTCGCCCACGGCGCCATCGACTGGCCGCTGGCCGCGCTGGTCGGCATCCCCGAGCTCGCCGGGGTCGTGCTCGGCTGGAAGATCGCCCACGCCCTGCCCACCCGCAGCCTGAAGCTCGCGCTGATCGCCACCCTCCTCGCGCTCGCGCCCTACCTCGCCCTGCACGGCTGACTCGGGTTCCGGTCCGGAGCGGCTCGGTCAGTCCGCGGTCGGTTTCGGGGGTCTGCCGCGCTTGGCCGGTCCACCTGCGTCGGAGGGGAGCCGTCCGGCGTCGGCGAGAGCTCGCCGCAGCAGGAACTCGATCTGCGCGTTGGTGCTGCGCAGCTCGTCCCGCGCCCACACGGCGAGCGCGTCGTGGATCGCCGGGTCCAACCGGAGCAGGAAACCCTTCCGCGCGGCCATGCCCTCACCGCCTCTCTCGACCGTCGCGACGGTCTTCCGCCGTCCTGCCGGTCCTGCTCTTCCGGCAGGAGCCGTGGACCGCTCGCCACGATGTCACGACCCGATCAGTGGTAGAGCGAGCCCGTGTTGACCACGGGCTGGGTGCCCCCGCAGAGCACGACCAGCAGGTTGCTGACCATGGCCGCCTTGCGCTCCTCGTCCAGGTCGACGACCTCGCGCTCCGAGAGCTTCTGCAGCGCGAGGTCGACCATGCCGACAGCTCCTTCGACGATGCGCTGCCGGGCTGCGACGACGGCACCGGCCTGCTGGCGCTGCAGCATGGCCTGGGCGATCTCGGGGGCGTAGGCGAGGTGGGTGAGCCGGGACTCGACCACGTCGACGCCGGCCGCCCGCACCCGAGCGGCGATCTCGGCGGAGAGCTTGCCGGTGATCTCGTCGGCGTTGTCCCGCAACGAGAAGGGCTGGTCCTCGTCGCCGTCGTAGGGGTAGCTGGTGGCGATGTGCCGGACCGCCGTCTCGGTCTGGGTCTCGACGAACTCGACGAAGCTGTCGACGGCGAACGTGGCCTGCGCCGTGTCGGCGACCTGCCACACCACCACGGAGGCGATCTCGATGGGGTTGCCGTCCGAGTCGTTGACCTTCATGACAGCGGTCTCGTGATTGCGGATCCGGGTGGACACCTTCGTCTTGCTGCTGAACGGGTTCACCCAGTGCAGGCCGGTCGAGCGCACCGTGCCGGTGTAGCGGCCGAGGAACTGCAGCACGCGCGCCTCGCCGGGCGCGACCGCGATGAGCCCGCCCAGCAGCACGAGTCCGGCGACGCCCGGCACCAGCCCGAGCCCCATCAGCAGGACCGCGTCGACGACGATCCCGGCGAACAGCACCCCGCCGCCACCGAGCACGAGCACGAGCGCCACCACGGCCATCAGCACGCCCGGCAGCCGGAACGCCTGCTGTTCGACGACCGGCGATTCGGGCATCCGCACCGGCTTCGCGTCGGTGTCGCGTTCCGCGGTCATGAGCTCTCCTGACGGTCGGTGATCGGCCTACTAGCAGGAGTCTAGCAAAGTGATATCACTTTGAAGCCGGCCGCCTCGAACGGCGACGGCATCCCCCGGCAGCGGAGGCCCCCGGCCGGGTCACCACCGGCCGGGGGCCTCCGCTGCTGCGCTGCACGCGCGCCGCCGGGTCAGGCGAGGGCGCCCGCCCTCCTCCCGAAGACCGCGCCCGAGGTCAGGCCCGTGCCGCCCGGGTAGTTCCCGCTGAACAGGCCGCCGAGCATCTCACCGCAGACGAGCAGGCCCGGGATCGGCGCGTTCGCGTCGTCGAGCACCCGACCGCTGGTGTCGGCTCGCAGCCCGCCGAAGGTGAAGGTGATGCCGCACGTCACGGGGAACGCGTAGTACGGGGCGGTTTCCAGCGGGATGGCCCAGTTCGACTTCGGCGGTGTCACCGCTGCGCGGCGACCGTCCAGGACCGCGGCGTCGAGCTCGGTGGAGCGGTCGACGGACGCGTTGAACTCGGCCACGGTGCTCTGCAGCGCCGCGGCGTCAACACCCGTGCCCGCGGCCAGTTCCTCGATGGTGTCGGCCACCACGACCGAGGCACCGGGCATGTCGTACTCCTCGGCGCGCAGCCAGGGGCGGGTGGTGGCGTCGAAGATCTGGAACGCGGAACCGCCGGGCTGGGCCAGGATCCGGGCGCCGTACTTGGCGTAGGTCAGGTTGCGGAAGTCCGCTCCCTCGTCGAGGAATCGTCGCCCGGCGGAGTTGACCACGATGCCCAAGGGGTACCCGCCGCGCGTGAGCTGGTTGGTGAACTCGCGGTTGCTCTCGTTGTGCTCGTGCCAGGCGTCCCACGCCACGCTGTGGCAGGTGCCCCAGTCCCCGTGGGTCGCCGCCCCGGCGGCGATCGCGGCGGTGAGCATGTCGCCGGTGTTGTGCGGCGTGCCGCGAACCTTGGCCTGCTGCCACCCCTCGCCGAGGTGCTCGCGGCGCATGTCCGCGTTGGCCTCGAAACCACCTGCGGCCAGCACGACGGACTCCGCGCGCACCTCCCGGCGCTCGCCCTCGGGATCGGTGTAGGCCACCCCGACCACCGCACCGCCCTCCAGCACCAGTTCCCGGCAGCGGACTCCGTAGCGGATCTCCACGCCCGCCGACTCGGCCGCCGCCGTGTGCTGTTCGATCAGCCCCTTGCCGCCACCCGTGCTCCCCACCGCCAGCCCGCCCCAGAAGACCTGGCGCTGCTCGTGGTCGGGATAGGCCTGGCGCTCGTACATGAGCCGGAAGCGCAACCCCTTCCCGCGCAGCCACCTCAGCGCGTCCTGGCTGTCGCCGATCAGCACGTCGGTGAGCGCCGGATCGTTGCGCCCCTCGGTCACCTTCGCCATGTCGGCGGCGAAGTCCTCCGCCGCGTAGGGCGGCAGGACCGAGATGGCGTGCCGCTCGTCGTCGTCGAGCAGGTCGGCGACGTCCTCAAGACCACTGTGGACGATGCGGAACGCGCCCGCGGTGTAGTAGCTGTTGCCGCCGGCTTCCGCGGGCGCTCCCCGCTCCAGCAGGAGAACGCGCCGACCGCGCTCGGCCGCGGCGTGCGCTGCGCTGAAACCGGCGTTGCCGCCTCCGACCACGACGACGTCCACCACGTCACCAGCCGCTGAGCGGTCCTGTTGTCGCACTCTTCCTCCCGGGTCTTGTATCCGACTGCATGTGACTGTATACATTCGTGCACCACGATGTCCAGGACAGCCCGAGGGAGCAATGGAGCTCTATGCGCAACAGAAGACGGCAGGACACCGCACCCCGGCGACGATGGACCTACTGGGCGCCGCTGGCCGTCGCCGTTCTCGCGACCGGCGCGCTCGTCGCCACTGATCCCGGGGAGGACCCCGAACGCGGCGCCGCGGCCCGGGTTCTCGCAGGCCAGCAGTTGCGGATCATGGCGCCCGCGGCTCCCGGTGGTGGCTGGGACCAGACCTCCCGCGAGATGCAGAGCGCGTTGCGCGATCTCGTCGGGCGCAGCGAGGTCTACAACGTCAGCGGCGCGGGCGGAACGATCGGGCTCAGCCAGTTCGTCCGCCACCAGGGCGATCCGAGCCAGCTGATGACCACCGGGCTGATCATGATCGGCGCCGCCGAGACCAACGACTCGCCGCACTCGCTGTCGGAGACCGTCCCGCTGGTCCGGCTCACCACCGACTACCAGGTCGTGGTCACCTCGGCGGACTCGCCGCTGCGGGACATGACCTCGGTCGCCGACGCGATGCGCGCCGACCTGCGCGGTGTTTCGATCTCGGGCGGCTCCGCCGGCGGGGTCGAGCACATCCTCGCGGCGATGCTGGCCAAAGCCGCCGGGGCCAACCCCGCCGAGGTCAGCTACGTGGCGCACTCCGGAGGCGGCGAAGCGCTCACCACGCTGCTGTCCGGCCGCTCGTCCCTCGGCATCTCCGGGGTGTCGGAGATCCGGCCGCAGATCGAAGCCGGTCAGGTGCGCGCGCTCGCGGTGTCCAGCCCGCACCGGCTCCCCGAACTGCCCGACGTGCCGACGCTGCGCGAAGCCGGGCTCGACGTGGAACTACAGAACTGGCGCGGTGTCGTCGCGCCGAAGGGCATTTCCGCGGAACACGAGCACGCGCTGGAGCAAGTGCTGCTGGAGATGACGAGAACCCCCGGTTGGCGCGAGGCGCTGGCCCGCCGGGGTTGGGGCGACGCGACGCTCGCCGGCCCCGAGTTCGAGGAGTTCGTGCGCTCCGAGGAGTCCCGCGTGGCGGAGCTGCTCGCCGAGATCGGATTGGGGAGGCGATGATGACCTCAGAACCGGAACAGGGCTGCGATCGCAGAACGGCCCTCAGCTCAACGCTCTTCGGCGCTCTCATGGTGGTCGCCGCGATCCTGGTCATCACCGACGCGATCGCGCTGCCCGACACCGGCAAGGGCGTGGCGGGACCGGCGACCGTGCCGCTGGTGCTGGGATCGCTGCTCGGCGTCGTCGGGATCGGGCTGGTCGCGCGGTCCTCCGCCGAACTGCGCTCGGCAGCGGCCGGAGTTCCGCTGCGATCGCGCTCCGCGCTGCGCCTCTGCGCCCTGGTGGCCGCGCTGGTGGCCTTCGCGCTGCTGCTGCCGGTGCTCGGCTACGTCGTGACCTCCGCAGGGCTGTTCATCGCGGCCGCGCTGCTGCTCGGCGCACCCCGCGGCTGGCACGTCGTCGCCCACGGGTGGTCGCTCGCCGCCCTGGTGTTCCTCGTCTTCGACCGACTCATCGGGCTCACCCTGCCCACCGGCCCCTGGGGGTTCTGAGATGGACCAGATCGGACTCCTGCTCGACGGTTTCGCGGCCGCGCTGACCCCGTCGCACCTGCTGTGGGCGCTGGTCGGCGTCACGATCGGCACGGCGGTCGGCGTCCTTCCCGGCATCGGTCCCGCGTTGACGGTGGCGATGCTGCTGCCGATCACCTTCCGGCTGGAACCCTCCAGCGCGCTGATCCTGTTCGCCGGGATCTACTACGGCGGCATGTACGGCGGGTCGACCACCTCGATCCTGCTCAACACACCCGGCGAGAGCGCGTCGATGATCGCCGCGCTCGAAGGCAACAAGATGGCGCGGGCCGGCCGGGCCGCGGCAGCGCTCGCCACCGCCGCGCTGGGCAGCTTCGTGGCCGCCACGATCGGCACCATCGGACTGACCTTCCTGGCCCCGCTCGTCGCCGACTTCGCGACCGGGTTCGGGCCGCCCGAGTACGTGGCGCTGATGGCGGTCGCGTTCACCACCGTCTCCGCCCTGCTGGGCCCGAACCTGCTCAAGGGCATCGCGAGCCTGCTGGTCGGCATCACCATCGGACTGATCGGCATCGACTCCCAGACCGGACAGCCGCGGCTGGTGTTCGGCGCCGAGGCTCTGCTCGACGGCATCGACGTCGTCATCGTCGTGGTGGCCCTGTTCGCGCTCGGCGAGACCTTCACCCGCCTGATCAGCAGGTACGGGCAGTCGAGCGTCCAACCGGTGCGCGGCCGCACCGCGCTGTCGCGCGACGACCTGCGCCGCTCGTGGCCGGCCTGGCTGCGCGGCACCGCGCTCGGCTTCCCGATCGGCAGCCTGCCCGCGGGCGGCGCCGAGGTCCCCACGTTCCTGAGCTACACCGTCGAGAAGAAGCTGTCGCGGCACCCCGAGGACTTCGGGCGCGGCGCGATCGAAGGGGTGGCCGGTCCGGAAGCGGCCAACAACGCCGCCGCGGCAGGGGTTCTCGTCCCGCTGCTGACCATCGGCCTGCCCACCTCGGCGACCGCCGCGGTGATCCTCACCGCGTTCCAGTCCTACGGCCTGCAACCCGGACCGGAGCTGTTCACCGAGTCCGGTCCGCTGGTGTGGACGTTGATCGCCAGCCTCTACGTCGGCAACGTGATGCTGCTGGTGCTCAACCTGCCGCTGGTGAAGGTGTGGGCGCGCATGCTCACCATCCCGCCGCACACCATCTACGCCGGGGTGCTGGTGTTCGCCGCGCTCGGCGCATTCGCCGCCGGAGGCACGACCGCGGACCTGCTCGTCCTCTGCGGACTCGGCCTGCTCGGGCTGCTCATGCGCGAAGCCGGCATCCCACCGGCCCCGGCGATCGTCGGGCTCATCCTGGGTCCGATCGCCGAGCAGCAGCTCCGCCGTGCGCTCGTGCTCTCCGAGGGGGACCCGTCCATCCTGGTCTCCGGCCCGATCACGATCGCGCTGTGGGCGGTGGTGGCGTTGTCGCTGCTGCTCTCCGTCCTCGTGCCGGTGGTGCGGCGGCAGCGGCGCGCTCGGGAGGGCGCGGACCTGACGTGAGCGCGTTGCGCCGCGAGGAGCAGTGCATACGGCAGTATGCTGAGCGAACCCGATCCGAGGAGGGACGAACTGTCCGAGGTATACGACCGGCTGCGCGCTGAGATCGTCGACGGCACCTGGGAGCCGGGCGCGGCCCTGGCGGAACTGGCCCTGGCGGAACGCTACGGGACCAGCCGGACGCCCGTGCGCGAGGCGCTGCGCCGGCTCCAGCAGGACGGGCTGGTCGAACGCGGTCAACGGGGCATGCGGGTGCGCACCCGCAGCCCCGAGGAGATCCTGGAGATCTACGAGGTGCGCGTCTCCCTGGAGGCCACCGCCGCGTCGGCCGCCGCGCAGCGCCGCACCGACTTCGACCTCGTGCGGATCTCCCGCGCGCAGAAGGAGATGTCGGCGACGCCGACATCGGATCCGGCGGAGATGGCCGCGGCGAACCTGGCGGTGCACGAAGCGATCTGGGCGGCCAGCCACAACGGCACCGTCGTGGACCTGCTCACCCGGCTGAACAACCACCTCACCCGCTACCCGGCCACCACCCTGGCGCTGCCGGGCCGCTGGGAGGAGGCGATCGGCGAGCACGAAGCGATCATCGCGGCGATCGAGCGGGGCGACGCCGAACGCGCGCACGACCTCGCCCGCGACCACATGAGCAAAGCCCGCGAACTCCGCCTGCGCATCTACGGCGACACCGCGAGCGGATGACGCACGTCCGGCGGTGGGCCGCGGCACTTCGGGTTTCGCGACCGGCGGGTGGCGGGAACACCGAGGTGACCCGCCCGTGAAGGCTGGTGGAACGCGGCGATGAACGGTGACCCGTTGGACAGGCACGTGCGCGATCGCACCGAGGGACGTCTCGGCACGGTGGACGCGATGGCCGGCTACCTCGACGACGTGCGCGAGGCCGCCCGGGCGATGGAGATCGAACTGGACACCGCCCGCCTGAACCGGCAGCGGATGACCGTCGAGATCGTGATCAGCGGCGCGCCGGAGCTGACCGTGGAGTGGACGCCGTACCTCGGTTGGAGCTTCACCGAGGGAAACCGCCGCTGCTACCGCGTCGGGCAGGAAGCCGACGCCGCCGCGCTGCTCCCCGATCCGGACGAGGCGGCGGGCTGGTTGGGCGTGCTCGCCACCGGAGACCGCACCGGGCACGTCGAGCAACCGATGCCCCTGGACCCCGACGACGCCGCGCTCGTCGAGCGCTTGGCGACCTTCGGCCAGGGAAGCGATCCGCACACCCCGGGCACCGATCACGCGTAGGTGGGCCGTGCCGGAACTTCCCGACGTCGAAGGTTTTCGCCGCGTGGTCAGCGACCACGTCGTGGGCTCGGAGGTCGCGGCGGTGCGGGTGCTCGACGAGGGCGTCGTGCGCACCTCGCCGGACGAGTTCGCACGTGCTCTCCGGGGCGAGGTGATCGCGGAGCCGAGCAGGTGCGGCAAGTGGCTTCGGGTCCCGACCCGCAACCGGTCCGGCTACCCGCAGCTGCTGGCGCATTTCGGCATGACCGGCGCCTTCGTGTGGACACCGGGGGAGCAAACCGATCACCGGCACGACCGCGTCGTCTTCGAGTTCCGCGACGGAGCGTTGCGCTACCGGGACATGCGCAAGCTGACCGGGCTGCGGTTGGCGACCGAGGCGTCCGAGGTCGAGGACCTGCTCGGCGACCTCGGCCCCGACGCCGCCGGGGTGAGCCGCCGCGACCTGCGCGCGCGGCTCACGCGCACGGAACGCCGGATCAAACCAGCGCTGATGGACCAGGCGGTCGTGGCCGGCCTGGGCAACCTGTGCGTGGACGAGATCCTGTGGCGCTCACGGCTGGCTCCGACGCTGAGGACCACCGACCTCGACTCGGCCCGCTGGGCGAGGTTGCACGCCCGGCTGGGCTCGGTGCTGCGCAGCTCGTCGCGCGTCGGGCACGTCCCCGACCGCCCGTCCTGGCTGACCGGGCACCGCAACGAGCACGACGCCCGGTGCCCGCGGTGTTCGACACCGCTGAGGAAGAGCAGGATCGGAGGGCGCAGCACCGTCTGGTGCCCCCGTTGCCAGCCGTCCTGACGTCGCTCGCCACTACAGGCTGAAGGCGACCGAACGCAGGATCAGGACGACCACGAACACGGCGGTGAAGGCCAGGTCGATCGAGAGCTCTCCGACGCGCACCGGCCGCAGCACCCGACGCACCGGCGCGATCACCGGCTCGGTCCCGGCGTGGGTCAGCGCGCGAGCACGTCTCACCCAGGGCGGCCCCTCGGTCGCGGCCCGAGCCCAATCCAGCACCACCCGAGCGATGAGCAGCAGCAGGTACGCCGACAGGACGTACCCCAGCAGGGTGCCGATGAGGCTCATGGCCAACTCCTCCGATGTTCGTCGATCCGGCTCTGCAGTATCAACGAACCACCCGCGCGGGAAGTGCCGACTCCCGGCGGCGAACTCCGGGCCCTGTGGATCAGCGCGCGCGGGTGGAGTCGCCGCGGTCGGTCGTGAGGCTGGCCTCGATCTCCTCCAAGCTGCGGTTCTTGGTCTCCGGGAGCCACCGGTAGAGGTAGCCCAGGCACAGCGCGCCGAGCAACGCGTAGATCCAGAACACCACCGATGCACCGAGCGCGGATATCAGGGTGAGGACTGTCAGCGACACGACGAGGTTCATCGCCCAGTGGGTGACGATTCCGAACGATGCCGCCTGACCTCGAACGTTGTTGGGGAAGATCTCGCTGTTGACCAACCAGATCGCGATGCCGAGGCTGCACGCGAACGCCGACTCGTAGATCATGAGCACGACGATCAGCCAGCTCACGGTCGCGCCCTGCAGCGGGAACAGGAACACGACCCCGATCGCCACGAGCGCGAGCACGATGACCGCCGTACCGCCCAGGATCCAGGGGCGGCGGCCCGCCCGGTCGATCCAGAGCAGCGCGGGCAGGGTGAACAGCACGTTCACCACCCCGATCGCCACCGAAACGCCGATCGCCGCGGTCTTGCCGAACCCCTCGTCCTCCAAGATGGTCGGCACGTAGTAGATGATCGCGTTCACACCGACGACCTGGCTCGCCCCCGCCGCGACGACACCGACCGAAACCCACCGGCGGTAGCGCGGACCGAGCAGCTCGCGGTAGGTGATTCGTCCCTCCGCGCGAACCGCCTCCCGGATCTCCGCGATCTCCGCCTCGACCTCGTCCGCTCGCCGGGTTCGCACGAGGACACCCCGCGCTTCGGCCTCCTTCCCGTGCGAGAGCAACCAGCGAGGGGATTCCGGCAGGCCCAGCAGCCCCACGGCCATCAGCACCGCGGGCAGCACGCCCACCCCGATCATCCAACGCCACGAAGCGGACTCGGACAGCCCGTAGCCGACCAGGTAGGCCATCAAGATCCCGACGGTCACCATGAACTGGTGGAGCGACACGAGCCTGCCCCGGTTGCGCGGCGGCGCGAGCTCGGCGATGTAGGTCGGCACGACCAGTGAGGAGATGCCGATCGCCACGCCCAGGAACACGCGCGAAACGATGAGCCATCCGGCACCGGGAGCCACCGCTGATCCCAGCGTCGCCAGTGCGTACAGGACGGTGACGCCGGTCAGCGTCCGCTTGCGGCCCAACCGATCCGCGACCTTGCCACCGACGATCACACCGACGACGGCACCTGCCAGCAGCGCCGCGGTCACCACCTGCTTCATCGTCTCGCCGAGCGCGAACGCGTCGCTGATGTAGGGCAGCGCTGCTGCGACGACACCCGTGTCGTAACCGAACAGCAGACCGCCCAGCGCCGCGACGACCGAGGCGCCGGCCACCAGCGCCCCTCCCGTCAACCTCCCCGTCCCGGCTACCCGGGCGTGCTCTTCACCTGGAGCGCGCGCCATGGTTCCCTCCGCAACCTCGCCATCCCGGTTACCTGCGCGATCGTCCACTTCGACCTGTCGAGCAGTGTCAATCCGGTGGTCGACCCGTCGCAACCACAGTGAGCGGACGCCGGCACGGCGGAAATGCGAAAGTTCTTCTCGCTCGCCGCGAGCGGTGCTCATGAGGGTCGCGGTCGTCGATCCTCGGCGCTCCGACTCCGGTGAGCTCGGGTCCGATGGGGATAATCGGCGTGCTGACGTCGCCGGTGGTGTCGAGGATGGAGTCGTGTCGTGATCGTGCTGACCCACCGCCGTAGCAGATCACCGAACGATCGGCGACCACGATCAGCGGCGGCGCCGGGACCACCCGGCCGAAGCCAGGCCCACGACGGCCGCGGCTCCCGCCACGGCCAAGGTGATCCCGTAGGCCGGGTGCATCGCGCTGATCGGTTCCCAGCCGGTGATCGCGATCCCGATCACCACCCCCAGCACGATCAGCGACAGCGCGCTCAGGAACCAGTTCCCGCCACGTCCCGCCCTCGTCCTCATGCCGCCGAGAGTACGCGGCCCGCCACCTCGCGGTGCCACCGTCACCCGAGCGCGGCCGCACCGTTGGAGGTTTCCCGTCATGCGCCGGTGGATCACCCGACCGCTGGCTGCGCTGCTCGCCGCGGTCGTTTGCGCGGTCCTGCTCTACGCACAACCCCTCGCCGCCACGCCTCGGGCGCGCGACGCGATGCGGTCCGGGCCGGACGTCACCGTCGTCGACCGGCCCACCGAGATCGAACTGCGCCCAGCTCGAACTCCCGTCCGCGCAACAGGTCTGGTGTTCCACCCGGGAGCACGCGTCGACTCCCGCGCCTACCTGCCCCTGCTGCGCCCGGTGGCCGAGGCCGGCTACCTCGTGGTGGTGCTCAAAGCTCCGTTCGGGATGGCGATCCTCCAACCGCAGCAAGGCCGGCACCTCTTCACCCGCGCCGGACCACCACGCCGCTGGGTCGCCGCCGGGCACTCCCTCGGCGGCCCCACCGCAGCGCGGCTGGCCACCCACCACCCCGCCGAGGTCCGCGGTCTGCTGCTGTGGGCGAGCTATCCCGACATCAGCCTCCGCGACCGCCGCGACCTCACCGTCACCTCGATCTACGGCACCCACGACGCGCTCTCCCGCACGCCAGACGTGCTGGACGCACCCCTGCCGCCGGACACGGAGTTCGTGCCCGTCCCCGGCGCCGTTCACGCCCACTTCGGCGACTACGGCCCGCAACGCGGCGACGGCCGGCCCGGCACGACCCGCGAGCACGCCCAGCAGCAGATCATCGCCACCACCCTCCGCCACCTCGACCAGGTCGACACCGCGCCATGACCCGCTGCCCCGCCGGGCGGGGGCGGCGCGCCTCGACTGCTTTCACGGCCTCGGGTCGGGATCAGCGCCGATTCCGAACACCGGGCCGTCGCGGCAGACCAGCGGCGCCTCGCGGATGCCGTCGCCGTCTCCGGCGGCGCAGCCGTGGCAGTAGCCGAGCCCGCAGGCCATGTGCGCCTCGATCGAGACCTGCGCGTCGGCGCGCCATCGCGCGGCGAGCTGCGCGGCCAACCGGGTCAGGCGCTCGGACCCGCTGGTCAGAACCAGCTGCGGCGGGTCGTCGTCGAACGCGCGGTGCAGGCGCTCGCGCACGGCGGAAACCCGGCTGGTGCCCTCCGCGTCGGTCACGAGGAGCAGCTCGGCCCCGCAACGGCGGAGGACGTCCTCGCCGAGCACCGCAGTGCGGTCGCGACCGCTGAGCACGGCCGACACGCGCACCGACGTCCCGGCGAGGTCCTGCGCGACGCTCGTCATCGCGCACGTTCCCACACCGCGCCCGATGAGCAGGACGTGCCGCGCCTCGTCGGTGATGGTGAACCCGTGCCCCAGCGGTCCGGTCACGACGACGTGCTCGCCCGCGACGACGGCGGCCAGCGACCTCGTGCCGTCGCCGACGACGCCGTACACGATCTCCACGACTCCTCGCTCGGCGTCCCGCGCGTAGATCGCCATCGGCCGCGGCAGCACCGTGCCCGGTCGCGCGTCCGGCGCGACCATCGCGAACTGCCCCGCCCGCGCGCGGTGCGCGATCGTCTCGGACCGGAGCCGCAGCACCCGGTACCGGTCGGACAGCGCCCGGTTGGTGAGCACCGGCGCGCGCTCGGACACCGGCGTCGGCAGCTCACCGCCGAGGACGTTCAGCTCAGCGGGTGCGATCACGGCAGGCTCCCGTCCAGGCGCAGCAGCCCGGCGGCCAGCGCCGTCGTGCCGAGCGCGATGTCGTCGATGTCGGTGCGCTCCGCCGGGTCGTGGCTGATGCCCGCCTCGCTCGGCACGAAGAGCATGCCCGCCGGAGCCACCCGGTCGACCTGCTGCGCGTCGTGACTGGCGCCGCTGGTCAGCACCCGGGGTTCGACCCCGACAGCTCGGCACGACGCGGCGAGCTCGTCGCGGATGCCCGCGCGCAGTTCCACCGGTGGGGTGTCGGCGAGCTGCTCGTGGCAGTACCCGATCCCCCGCTCGTCGCAGATCCGCTTCGCCCGTCGCACGATCTCGGCGGCGGTGTCGCGCTGCCGTCCCGCGTCGGTTCCCCGAACGTCGACCCACAGCGAGGCGCTGCCCGCGATCGTCGTCATCGAACCCGGTGCGACGTCGAGCCTGCCAACGGTCGTCCTGGTCCCGACGTTGCTCTCGTCCTGGCCCAGCGTCTCGACGGCGAGCACGATCTCGGCCGCCGCGGCCATCGCGTCAGCGCGCAGGTGCATCGGCGTACCTCCGCTGTGCGTCGCGCGGCCGCGGAGGTCCAGCCGCAGCCTCGTGCTTCCGGAGATCGAATCCACGACGCCCAGCCGGACCCCCTCGGTCTCCAGGACGCTGCCCTGCTCGATGTGGAGTTCCACGAAAGCGGCCCAGTCGGCCGGTTCCCACCGCGCGTCCTCGACAGTCGACGGGTCGAGGCCGACACCGGCCATCGCGTCGGCGAGCGTGACGCCGTCGGCGTCCACCTTCGACGGCAGGTCGTCGGAACCGGTGAGTCCGGCCGCGATCCTGCTGCCGGTGCACGCCTGACCGAAGCGCGCGCCCTCCTCGGCCGCGAACACGACGAACCGCAGCGGGTGCCGGTGCGCGATGTCGTGCTCGACCAGCAGCCGCGCCACTTCCATCGCCGCGCACACCCCGACGATCCCGTCGTAGGAGCCCGCGTTGGGGACGCTGTCCAGATGCGACCCGGTGCCGATCGCCGGGAGGCCGGCACCGGTGCCCGGCCGTTCCGCGAGCGTGTTGCCCGCCGCGTCGACCCACGTGCTCAGGCCGAGCGCGGACATCGTCTCGGAGAAGAGCGCATGGGCACGACGTTCGAGCGCCGTGTAGGCCAGCCTGGTCACGCCCGGCCCGCAGTCGTTCTCGGAGAGCGCCGCGAACCCGTCGAGCAGGTCGCGCAACCGCCCGCCGTCCGCGCGGAGAGACGTCATCGGCGCAGTTCCTCCGCCTCGTGCGCCGGCACGAGCGCCGCCGTGGGGAGGCCGGTGACGTCGTCGAGCGCCTCGGAACCGACGACGGCCGCGGCCGCCACGAGCTCGCCACCGCTGCCGATGACGAACTCGCGCAGCTTCGCCAGCCAGCGACCTTCCCACCGGGTCGCGACGAGCGCGGCGCGCCGGCCCTCCGCGATCGGTTCGTCGAGCGTCAGGATTCCCTCCACTTCGGACGCCCTCCGGACGGTCGCACCGAGCTGCAGCGCGACCGCGTGGGCCAGCACCGCCTCATCGGGCGTGCTCCAGATGACCAGCGTTTCGGCGTTCGACGCGCGCAGCTCCTCCGCCAAGGCGCGTCCGAGCACCTCGACGTAGCGCGGTGAGACTCCGGTGTTGACCGTCGGACCGTAGGTGTCCGCGTCGACGCCGAGCGCGCGCAGCGCGGACGTCGGTGTCGTCGTGTTCGGCACTATTCCTCGCTTTCCAGCAGTCGTGCGTCGGAAACGGTCAGCCCGCAACGCGTCCGCGCCGTCACGCGACCGCGCCGTCGAGCCGCTTGCCACCGCGTTCCGGGATGAGCAGCATCGCCACCATGTCGACGATGTAGATCAGCGCGAGGAAGCCCAGCGCCGCGCCGAACCCCTGCCAACCGGCGACGAGCGCCACGACCAGAGGAGCGAACCCGCCGACACCACGTCCGATTCCGAAGAGGACGTTCTGGGCCGTCGCCCGTGCCGCGGTCGGGTAGTTCTCGGCGATGATCGCTCCGTAGCCGCCGAGCATGCCGTTGGCGAACACGCCCATCACGGCACCGCCGATGAGCACGGCCATCGGCGAGGTGAGCTGGCTGTAGGCGAACAGCGAGATGAACGCGCCGGCCTGGAAGATCCAGAACGAGCGGCGGCGGCCGATCCGGTCGGCCAGCTGGCCGAAGATCATGATCCCGGAGATCATGCCGATCACGGTGGCGGCCGTCCAGAGCCCGGAGTTGGTGGTGCTCAGCCCCAGCTGCTTGGTGAGGTACGTCGGCAGCCACGTGAGAATGCCGTAGTAGCCGAAGTTCTGCACCGAGCAGATGATCACGATGCCGAGGCTCGTGCGGATCGTCCTCGCGTCGGCGACGAGCAGCCGGTACGGGTTCTCCTGCTTCTCGCCCGCCTCGACCCTCGCGCGGGACCGGACGAACGCCTCCGGCTCCTCCAGCCGCATGCGCAGCGCGATCGCGACGAGCGCGGGGAAGACACCGATCACGAACAGCCCCTGCCAGCCCCACCACGCGATCACCGGTGCCGAGATGAGCGCCGCGAGCAGGACGCCGAGCTGGAAACCGACGCCGACCCACGACGTCGCACGTGCGCGCTTGAGGGCGGGGAACGCTTCCGCGGCCAGCGCCATGCCGATGCCGAACTCGCCGCCGATGCCCATGCCCGCGATGAACCGGAACACCGCGAGCTCCACGAATCCCTGCGACAGCGCCGTGAGCCCGGTGAAGATCGCGAACAGCAGGATCGAGTAGGTCAGGACGCGCACCCGGCCGAAGCGGTCGGCGAGCGCGCCGAAGAACATCGCGCCCGTCACCGTGCCGATCAGGGTGATCGTGGCGAGCAGTCCGCCCTCGGTATCGGTGAGCCCGAGGCTCGCGGTGATCGCGGGCAGGGCGAAGCCGAGGATCTGGAGATCGTAGCCGTCCATCGCGTAGCCGACCGTGGCGCCGAAGACCGCCTTCTTGCCGTACGGGGTGACCTCCTGCGGCTGTCCGTCCTCCGCGCCGACGGCGGAAACCTCTTCGGCCGCTCTCATTCTCTGCTCGTCGTCTTCGGTCATCGCTGGTCCTCCGATTGAGTGGAGAGGGTGCCGATGAGTTCCGCGAGGCAGGCGACACCGAGCCGCGCAGCCAGCGCCGGGAGCTCCTCGACGATCTGGGCCATCAGGTGGGGCCGCGCGAACGTGGCGGTTCCGATCTGGACGGCGGTGGCCCCCGCGACGAGGAACTCCGCGACGTCGCTCGCCGATCGGATCCCCCCGCACCCGATGACGGGGATGTCGGCGGCGCGCGCGGCGAGCCACACGAGCCGCAGCGCGAGCGGCTTGACGATCGGGCCCGACACGCCACCGGTCTCGTTGCCCAGCGCGGAACTCCGCTGCCGGGCGTCGACGGCCATGCCGGGGAAGCTGTTGCACACCGTCACGGCGGTCGCGCCGGCGTCGCGGGCCGCTCGCACCGCGTCACCGATCGTCTGCAGCTGCGGGCTCAGCTTGACGAACACGGGTTTCGCGCTGCGCGCGACCACTCCGGCCACGACCTCGCCCATCGCACGGGGGTCGGTGTCGAGCGTCGCGCCTCCGCGTTCGAGATTGGGGCAGGAGACGTTCACCTCGAACGCGGCGTGCGGCGACTCCGACAGCTCGTCGACGACGTCCCAGTACTCCTGCGCGGACAGTCCGCCGACGCTCACCACCACCGGCACGCCGAGCCCCGCGTACCCGCCGAGCCCCGCCTCGCGGAACGGCACCACACCGGCGCTCGGAATGCCGACGCTGTTGAGCATCCCGTGCGGCAGCTCGGTGATCCGGTGGGTCGGGTTTCCCGGCCTGGCGTGCGCGAAGACGGTCTTCGTGACGACGGCACCGAGCTCCTCGACCCGCGTGAGGCCGTCGAGTTCGGGACCGAAGCAGCCGGAGGCCGGCATCACCGGGTTCGCCAGCGCGAGGTCGCCGAGCCCGACGCTCAGGTCCACCGGTGGGACGCCCGTGGTCGCCGGGCTCCGCGTCTCGTCGACGAATGCTGTCGTCTTCAAAGTGGAAACCTCTTTTCACTACGAGAACGGGAGCTTCTCCCCGGCACACCACGGCTGTCAAGAGCTCGCGCGAGGCGGTAACACGCCCGCTACACGGGTGACACCGCGCGCAGCGGACGGAGCACCTCGGAGCAGTCGTCGACATTGGGGAGCGCGAGAATCCGCTGCCACAGCGCGGTCTCATCGACCTGCGCGCCACCGACGAGACCGACGAACTTCGCGCGCAGCTCGTCGGACGACAGCGGGTCGTGATGGTGCCCGCGCGGGTCGTCCACCACCGCCGACAACGTCCCGGCCGAGGTGCGGACGACGACCTCCGTCGGCGCGTGGTCGGGCCAGCGCCGGTCGAACTCCGGCTTCGCGCTGACCGCGACCTTCGCGGCCAGCCCCGCCACATCGGGGTCGTAGTCGAAGGTCTCGACCGTCGACGCGCGATGCGTCAGCGCCGCCGCGACCGCGTAGGGCAACGAGAACCGCGCCGACAGGTCGTTCGGAGCCGGTTGCCTGTCCAGCTTGAGGTTGTTGCCGACGGTGTGGATCTCGACCGACTCGATGTCCGTCACGGGTACCGCCGGCAACGACAGCACGGCGTCGATCGCGCCGTGCGTCAGCGCGCACGCGCTGTGCCGCTTGAAGTAGTTGCGCAGGATCCGCGGCCGCGCGTGCTCCACCGGCTCCCGCAACGCCGCATCGTCCACCGGCTGGCCGGTCAGCCCCCCGAACAGCGCGGGGATCGATTCGATCGAACCGGTGAAACCCGCGCGCAGCAACCGGATCGAGCGCACGGCCGTCTGCGCGGCCAACCCCATCGCCGTGTTGCGGGCGGTCGCGCCGACGTAGCAGGCGTTCCAGACGGGCACGACCGGCGTCGTCGCCGCGATCGCCGCGGCCGCCAGCGGGTCCTCGTCGAGCAGCAGCGCCACCGCCACGGCACCACCGATCCCGGCGAGGTGGCCGTGCGGATGCGTCGGTGGTCGCAGCCGGAACACCGCGAGCAGCCTGGAACTCACCTCGTAGCCCGCGACGACCGCGCCGAGCAGCGCCGCCCCGGACCGGTGGGTCGCCTCGGCCACGGCGAGCGCCGCGGGCACCAGGTGCATGCCCGGGTGGCCCGTGGGACGGGTTCCCTCGTCGAGTTCGAGGAAACCGCCCGCGGTCGCGTTGTGGAACGCGGCGTGCTCGGCCGACGCGAGCTCGGCGCCCGCGGCCAGCACGGTCGAGCCACCCGCCGGTGGGGGCCCGCCGAGCTCGTCGTCGGCTCCGCGCAGGCGCGTCATCTCGGCGGTCCGACCACCGGCGATGCTCACGCCGACCGTGTCGGCGACGACGTGCGCCGCGTGCCGGCGCACGTCGTCGGACAGGGGTTCCCGCGCGAGTGCGCACGCCTGCTCGATCGCCGCGCGCACGCCCGAGGTGAGTTCCTCGACGGAGCTCATGCCGTCTGCCGATCGGCGCGGTGCGCGGAGTGGTCGGCTGCGACGAAGCGGCCGCGCCGCTCGGCGACGATCTCCCGATCGCGCACGACGACCTGGCCGCCCAGCACCGTTGCGACGGGGCCGCCGACCAGCTCGAAGCCGTTCCACGGGCTCACCGGCTGCTTCGCGATCAGCTCGTCGTTGCGCACCGTCCGGCGCAGTTCCGGGTCGACGATGACCAGGTCGGCGTCGCTGCCCGGCCGGATGACGCCCTTGCGCGGGTAGAGCCCGTAGAACTTCGCGGTGTCCGTCGAGGCCACCGCCGCGAGCCGTTCCGCGGTCGTCCTGCCGCGCGCCAACGCGTCCAGCAGCACGGGGCCGAAGGTCTCGCAGCCGACCGCGCCCGCGGGCTGGGTTTCGAATCCGCGCGCCTTCTCCTCGACGGTGTGCGGCGCGTGGTCCGAGCCGACCGACGAGATGGCGCCGTCGTTGAAGCCCTCCCACAGCGCGTCCTGGTCGCCCTTCCGGCGCACCGGCGGGTACACCTTCATCACCGGGCCGACCTTCGGGTAGTCGGCGTCGGTCAGCGTCAGGTACTGCGGGCAGGTCTCCGCGCTGACCGACACGCCGTTGCGCTGCGCCGTGCGCACGGCGTCGAGGCCCATCTCCGACGCGAGGTGCACGACGTGGAACCGGCAGCCGGTGGCTTTCGCGAACTGCGAGGCGATGGAGATCGTCGTGGCCTCGGCGACCGCGGGCCGCGCGGCGAGGAGGTCCTCGTAGGACTCGATGGGGTGGCCGAGCGCCTGCTGGCTGGTCGCGAGAACGTCCTTGTCCTCGCAGTGCGCCGCCAGCACACCACCGTGCTTGGCGACCTCGGCGAACAGCTGCAGCACCTGGCCGTTCGGCGGTGGCGGCAGCAGGTTCTCGGGCTTCTCGTCGCCGACGTTGTAGACCAGCGAACGCGTCTCCTTGTGCAGCGCGTAACCCCAGAACAGCTTCACCGCGACCGCGCCGGCCTCGAACAGCGGGCCGATCTGGTCGATGTTCGTCTCGCCCAGCGCGAGGCCCCACAGCCCGAAGTCCGTCCACGCGTGCTGTTCGTGCTGCCGACGACGCTCCTGGAACACCTCCGCGGAGTCGACCGGCGGGATCGCGTTCGGCATCTCCAGCACGGTGGTCACGCCACCGACGAGCGCACCGCGCGTCGAGTGGTCGAAGTCCTCCTTGTGGCTCGCCCCGGGGTCGCGGGAGTGCACGTGCGGGTCGATGAACCCGGGGAACACGAGCTTGCCCTCGGCGTCGTACCGCTCGTCGGCCTCGACCTCGGCGCCGCGATCGAGGATCGCCGCGATCTTCCCGTCCACGCACAGCAGGTCCGCGTCGAGCGCGCCTGCCGGGGTGACCAGCCGACCACCCGTGATGTGCAACCTCATGCGTCTTCTCCTGATTCTCCTGGGACTTCCGCGGCTGCGCCCGGTTGCCGCGCTCCGTCGAGCACGCCGACCGCGCACACCAGGTCCTGGATGGCGAGCCCGTGCGATTCGAAGACCGTGATGTCGTCCCCGTCTCCCCTGCCGGGAACCCGGCCCGCGACGATGTCGGCGAACTCGGTAGCCGCGGCGGGATCGAGCCCATTCGCGAGCAGGTCTCCGCATTCGAGCGCGGCGACCGCCGCCGAGTCGACGGCGACGTGCGCCGCCCGCTCGAACACCGACCGGTCGAGCTCCCTGCGTGCGGCGTGATTGCTGCCGACGGCGTTGACGTGCGTGCCCGCGCGCAGCAGTCCGCCGTCGAAGAGCGGCTCGGCCGCGCCCGTCGCGGTGATCACGACGTCGGCGCGCGGCACCGCGCGCTCCGGGCTCGTCCCGGCTTCGACGTCCAGCCGGGGATGCGCCCGCCGCAGCCCGTCCGCGGTGGCGGCTGCCCGCGTCGCATCGCGTCCGACGACCAGCACTCGGCGCAGCTTCGGCAGCACGTCGACGAGCGCGCTCACCTGCGCCGGTGCCTGAAAACCGGTTCCCAGCAGGCAAACCGTCTCGCTGTCCGGCCGCGCCATCAGCTCGGTCGCGAGGGCGGAGGCCGCCGCGGTGCGCCGCCTGCCCAGCAGGTCGGCCCGGACGAGACCGCGCAGCTCACCCGTCTCGCAGGTGTAGACGACCACGGCGATCGCGCTCGCGCGATTCGTGCCGGTGCGCACCACCGGGTACGACTTCACGGCCACCGCGTCGAGCGTCGGCGCGATCGCGGACATGACGTTGAGCGTGACGTTCCCGCCGGTGCTGCGGCGGCGCGGTTCGTCCCACGCCTCCCCTGCGCCGAGCAGCTCGAACGCGGTGCGCACGTCCGCGAGCGCTCGCGGAGGCGGCAGCAGCGCGTCGACGTCGTGGTCGGTCAGGATCCGCGGCATGCCTTCCTTCCCGGCGGCCGAGTTCCGCCCGCCACCGCACCGACACTCAGATTGGAAAGATGTTTCCAGTTCGGTTAGGCTGAGCTTGAACGACCGTTCGCGACGTTGTCAACCCCGGTCGCGGCTCAGCTAGGGTTGCCGACGACGCACGACGAGCACGGGAGGAGAGCACGCCGATGACCACCGCACGCCCACTCGAGGTCATCGTTCGCAGCGTGGAGGTGCTCAACGCGGTCGGTGCGGCGCGGTCCGGCCTGACCCTGCAAGAGCTGCACGACGAGCTCGACATCCCGCTCGGCAGCCTGCACCGCATCCTCACCACGCTCGACCAGGCCGACTACCTCCGCCGCTCCCCCGTCACCAAGCGGTATTTCGTCGGCCGCGCCGCCCGGGCGCTCGCCGGCCGCGGTGGCTCGCACGGCGCCCGCCTCGTCAAGCCGCCCGCGGCGCTCGCCGAAGCCGCCGACGAGACCGGCGAGACCGTGTTCCTCACCGAGCTCATCGGCGACGCCCCGGTCTGCGTGTCCATCGTGGAGGCCGAGCACGCGCTGCGGCTGTTCGTCCGCATCGGGCAGGAGATGCCGCTGCACGCCGCCGCGTCGAGCCGCGCGATACTCGCCCACCTCGACGAGGAGATGGTGCGAGCCCTGCTCGAACAAGCCGATCTCACCGAGTACACCGCTGGAACGCCGCATCACGTCGATGACGTGATGCACGTGCTCAAGCAGGTCCGCGAGAAGGGCTACGCGGTGTGCGAGAACGAGCTCGACCCGGACGCGTGGGCCGTGTCGGTGCCGATCCGCGACGGCGACGACCACGTGCTGTCGAGCGTCACGATCACCGCACCGGGTTCGCGCGTGGCCGACGCCGAAGTGCGCGAGCGGCTCACGGGCGCGGCGCTGCGGGCCGCCGCTCGCATGTCCGCGGAGCTCGGCAACCCCGACGCCCAGTCCTGATGGGTTCGCCGGAGACCACCCGCTCGATCGGCCTGCTCGCGACCGGCGGCACCATCGCCGTGGCACCGCCCACGACCGGGAACCAGGACCACGTCGGCGTCGCCGCGCTGACGCCTCCCGCGCCCGGCCTCCCCGAGCGGATCGAGGTCGTACCGCGCGACGTCCTCGGCCGGTCCTCGCGGCAGCTGACGGCCGACGACCTCTGGACGCTCGCGACCGCGGTCGACGAGGAGATCGCGGCGGGCCGCGACGGCGTCGTCATCACCCACGGCACGGACACGCTGGAGGAGACCGCCTACGCGCTGGCGCTGCTCGTCGAACCGAGGGTTCCCGTGGTGATCACGGGCGCGATGCGCTCGCCGCACCACTCCGGGCCCGACGGTCCGGCGAACGTGCGCGCGGCCCTCGTCGCCGCGGCCGACCCCTCGCTCGCGCCGTACGGGCCGGTCGTGGTCTTCCAGGACGAGGTGCACGTCGCCAGGCTCGTGACCAAGATGCACAGCGCCCGCGTCGCCGCGTTCGCCTCCCCCGCGGCGGGCCCCGTCGGCTTCGTCGCGGAGGACGAGGTCGAACTGCTCCTGGGGCCCGCGCCGGGAACCGACCGCCTGCCCCGGTCGAACCCGCCGACCGCGCGGATCGCCCTCGTCCACGCGGCGACCGGCGTCGACGGCTCCGCTGCCGACGCCCTGACGTCCGACCCGGGCACCGCCGACGGCGTCGTGGTCGCCGCCCTCGGCGCCGGACACGTCTCGCCGTCCCTGGGCGCAGCACTGGTTCGGCTCGCCCGGGCGGGCACTCCCGTCGTCATCACCAGTCGTTGTCCCGACGGCGCACTGCTGCGCGAGACGTACAGCGGCGCGGGATCCGAAGTGGACCTCCGCCGATCCGGATTGCACTTCGCGAGCACGCTTTCCGCACCGAAGGCACGGCTGCGCCTGCTCTTCGGGCTGTCCGCGGGCATCCAGCTCGACGAGCTCTTCCCGACGCGGCGTCCGGGCCGCGGCTGACTCCACGTCCCGCTGAACCGCTCGGCAAGTTCGGCAAGCTACCTCCCTGAACTGGCCTCGTTGACCGAGATCGCCTGACTCCGTTGCCGAAGTTCATCGGGACGAACTGTGGCGGTCTCGCTGAGCTCGGCCTCGCGCAGAGCTTGCGCACGCGGTGGTCGTCCACCAGGCGCAACATCTCGGCCAGGTCGAATCGCGACATCGTGATCAGGGGCGCGCGGGTGCGCAGGCTGTGGTTCATCAGCACCGTCATGCCGTAGAAAGTGGCCGGGATGCCCGACGACGCGATGCCGACCGTGCGCGTCACCTTCAGTGGAAGGATCAAGCGCAGCGAGGTCAAGCGTCAGCGCTGATCACTTAATACCCACACCATCCGAGCCGATTCCGGTGTCGTTTTGCGGCCCAACTAGGTGTTACCCGAGGGGAAACATGTGACCAGGGTCGAAAGGCCCGTGGTCAATCGCCCACCGGCACGCACACTCAACCCACGAGAAAGGAATCCCATGCGCCGTAAGACAACCCTCTCAGCGCTGAGCCTGGCCGCGTTCGGCAGCACGCTCGCGCTGGCCGGGTGCGGGCCCCCAGGCCAGGTATCGATAGACCCCGGTGCACCCGCCTACCTGGAGGTCTGGGGGAGCCGTAGCGAGGCCACGGTATCGACCATGACCGGAGTTTACGTATCGAACACCGTGGCGCTCCCGCACCGTCAAGCCCTGCCGGAGGGCCACGTGCGCGTGGGGGTAACGGCCATGCCCAGTGTGGATGACTACATCAACGGTGCGGGCAACACCACCGGCGAGGTCGGGTGCCGCATCGTACGCGGGGGAGGCGTGGTCGACGAACAGTGGGCCTCCGGGCAATTCACTAATATCAGCTGTGAGAAGTGGCGCTGATCGCCCAACACCCAAGCCACCCGAGCCGATGTCGGGTGGCTTTTGCTGCCCGACTACGTGTTGCCCAGGGGAACACAAGCCAAAAAGGTCAACTACAGCGAGATTCCGGACTATCTGATCGTTCGCAAGGAATTCGAGGGCGACTCGATGCGCGCCATCGCGGGGGCTGCACCCGCGCTTCGGACACCTGAGCGCCGAGTAACAGGTCAAGCGAAGGCCAGCACCCATCGGGGCGAGTTCGATCCGACCAGCCCGATCACGTCGCCTGTCCGGACTCCCCGGGCGTGCAGCCCCGCCGCGACGTCCTCCACGGCGGCGTGCAACCGCCCGAAAGTCATCGCGTCGCCGGTGGTCCCGTCCACGAGCGCGGTCGCTCCGGCGTGGTTCCCGACATCGGCTCCGAACAGGAACTCGGTCAACGACACGTCGGGCACGTCGACGTCCGGGTACGGGCTGCGCATCGGCATCGGAACTCCTCAGGGGGTCGTGTCTCGGCTGCGGCCGCAGGCGTGCCCGGCCGCTCGGTAGGCGTAGGTGTAGTTGCGGGCGTTGGCGAGCCCCGTCACGTAGCCGCGCAGCTCGCGGGTCGCGGCGGCGTTGCCCGTGGCGTAGAGGCCGCCGATCGGGGACCCGTCGCGCCGGAGCACGCGGGCGTCCCGGTCGATCCACAGCCCGAGCGTGCCCATGCCGAACCCGACCAGGGACAGTTCGAGGGCGTAGAACGGCGGGGTCCGCACGGCGCCCAGGCACGGGTTCGGCCCGTGCTCAGCGTCGCCGTAGGTCCGCCGCACGAACGGCCGGGTCCCCCGCTCGAACTCGGGGTCCTCACCGCGATCGGCCGCGCGGTTGAACTCGGCGACGGTCGCCCGCAGCCCTTCGGGGTCGATGCCCACCGCCGCGGCCAACCCGGTGATGCTGTCCGCCCGGGGGATCGAGTCGGGCCAGCGCTCCCCCGCCGCGTACGGCCCCAGCCGGTAGCGCGCGCGGAACTCGTCGTCGACGACGAACCAGCACGGCACGTTCGACCACCGGCGAAGGCGGGTGTCGAATCGGCGCAGCGCGCTGATCAACGCGCCGTAGTAGCTCTCGTCGCCGAACCTGCGCCCGTCGCGGTTGACGATCAGGGAATGGGGAAGGCCGAGGTGCGTCAGCAGGGGCCGCACGAGGGCGACGTCGGTGCCGGGGTGGACCTCCCCGGGGAACCCGTACCCGACGCTGAAGAAGGGGTCGGCGCCGCGAACCAGTCCCGCACCTGCTCGTTCCGCGAGCGCGATCGAGTCGCCGTCGACGACGGGCGGGGCGCTCTCGACCAGCGCCGGTACGTCCTCCAGCTCCGCCGCGTGCGGTGAACCGCCGTAGCCGCCTGCGGCGATCAGCACCCCGCGACGGGTCCGGACCCGGGTTCGCCCGGTCGGCCCGTCCAGCACCGCGCCGACGACGTCCCCGCCCTCGACCAGGAGCTCGCGCACCCTGCGTTCGAGCAGGCACTCCACCCCGCGACGCACGAGCGCCTCCCGCGCGAAGGCGCCGACGAGGCCCATGCCGTGCGTCAGGCGATCGTCGGCCACCTCCTCCCGGGCGGCCGAGTACGACTCGGTGCGGCTCACACCGATGTCGTAGTACGGCCCCTGCCGCAGGTGCGGGCGCCACGCGCCGAGGTCCCGGCCGTCGACGACGCATTCGAGCAGCCGTCCTCCGGCGGTCGATCCGGGAGCCGGGTGGTAGAGGTCCGGCGCGCCCGGGATCACCCGGAACGGAACACCGGCCGCGGCGAACCACGCGGTCGCCTCCCGCGCGTCGTGCAGGTACGCGCGGCGGGCTTCCCGATCCACCGGACGTTCGCCCTGGACGTGGTCCAAGTAGGACTCGACGGACTCCAGGGCGTCAACCGGTTCCGGCGTCAGCGGATCCCCGCCCACCCACGCGAAACCCCCGCTGTACGCCGCGACTCCGCCGACCACGTCGGATCGTTCGGCCACGAGGACCTCGGCGCCGAGGTCGGCGGCCCGCAGCGCGGCGGCGAGACCGCCGAGCCCACCGCCGACGCAGAGGAAGTCGACCTCCCCGGTGCCGGTCATCCGAACGCCTCGGAACCCGTTGCGGAACAGCGCGAATCGAGCACGGTCGACCTCCTGCGGTGCGTACGGACGGATTTCGCTCGCGACACTGCGGTGAACCGGGCGGTCAGACCGGCAAGCGGTCCCTGCCGGTCTCGCGCAGGGTCAGCACGGTGATCAAACCGACGACCGCCACCCCCATGACCCAGAACGCGGGCGCCATCGGGTTCCCCGTGCTCTGCACCAGTTGTGCGGCGATGTAGGGAGCGGTGCCGCCGGCGATGATCGTGCCGATGTTGAAGCCCAGCGCCACGCCGGTGTAGCGCACCTGCCGCGGGAACAGCTCGGTGAACTGGGGGAAGGCCGGGACCTGCGCGAACCCGTTGAACGACATGTACACGACGTACACGAGCCCGACGACCAGGATGCTCGACGTCGCGCCGAGGATCGCGAACGACGGCCACGCGATGACCAGGTAACCGACGTAGGCGGTGATCAGCACGGGCCGCCGCCCGAACCGGTCCGACAGCGCACCCGCGATCGGGTAGGTGACGCAGGCGAGCCCGATCCCCAGCGCCGAGGTCCAGTACACGACCTGCTTGTCGAAGCCGAGGTCGTTGATCAGGTAGACGTTGAAGTAGGTCAGCCCGATGTAGCCGCTGCCGTTCATGGCGATCGCGATGCCGATGACCCGCAGGATGGACACCGGGTGCTGCTTGACGACCTGCAGCAGCGGGCTGCGCACCACCTCCCGCTTGTCGGCCATCTCGGCGAACTCCGCGGTGTCCTCCAGCCGGACCCGAACCCACAGGCAGAGGATCGCCAGCGGGATGGAGATCAGGAACGGGATCCGCCAGCCCCAGGCCGTCATCTGCTCAGCCGTGGTCAAGGTGCTGACCAGGCCGACGACCGCTGCGGACACCGCGAACCCGAGGGTCGAGCCGAGCGCCGTGACCGAGCCGTAGAGCCCGCGGCGCTTGACCGGCGCCGACTCGGCGACGTAGGTCGCCGCGCCGCCGATCTCGCCACCGGCCGAGAACCCCTGGGCCAGCCGGATCAGCACCAGCAGCACCGGGGCGAGGACCCCGACGGCGGAATAGGTGGGCAGGAGCCCGAGCAGGCCGCAGCAGATCCCCATCGCCACGACCGTCACGACGAGCGCCCGTCGACGTCCGCGACGGTCGCCGAGCCTGCCGAAGAACCAGCCTCCGACGGGTCTCATGACGTAGGCCGATCCGAAGACCGCCAGGGTGAGCAGCAGGGACACGGCCGGCTGGCCGCTGGGGAAGAACAGGGGGCCGATGGTGACCGCGAGGAAGGCGTAGACGCTGAAGTCGTAGTACTCGATCAGCGTGCCGACGCCTCCCGCGGCGGCGGCGCGTCGAGCCATCGCAGGCGAGGCTCCGGTGGTGGGTGCGGCGGCTGGTGGGGCCGTCTCGGACATGGTGCTGACTCCTGATCGTCGTTGACCGGGTCGAGGAACGGTCAGTGCTGGGGGCTGGGGTTGCGGGCGTGCTCGGCCAGCAGGAGCTTGACCGAACCGCCGGCTTCGATCACGCGGCGGACGCGGGCGCTCGGCGGGTCGCCGCGCAGCTCGGTGCCGCCGTCGAGGCCGACCACCGCCGCTCGCCAGTCGACCTGCACCGAGTCACCGGTGGTGACCGCCGTGCTGATGCCGGGCACCGTCAGCAGCGGCATGCCGTTGTGGGTCTCCCCGCGCCAGAACCCCGGGGAGAAGGACTCGGCCAGCACCGCGGCGATGCCCAGGTCGCGCAGCGCCACCATCGGCGGGTAGTGCGGGTGGCCGTAGCCGAAGTTGCGGCCACCGACGATGACGTCGCCGGGCCGGACGCGGTCCGCGAAGGTGGGGTCGTAGGCCTGCATGACCTTGCCGCGCAGGAACTCCGCGTCGTAGGACTTGATGTTCTCGACCCCGATCACCAGGTCGATGTCGAAGTCGTCGCCGAACACCCAGGCCACGCGCCCGCGGATGAGGTCCGGTGGCGGAGGGTAGTCGCGGGCGGCGCTCATGAACGCGTCACCTCCCCCGCCGAGGCGATCGTGCCGGTCACCGCGCTGGCCGCCACCGTGAACGCCGATCCCATGAAGATGTTCGCGTCGGTGCTGCCCATGCGGCCGGAGATGTTGAGCACGCCGGTGGAGATGCAGTTCTCGTCCGGTTGCAGCGGTTTCTGGTAGCCGAAGCAGAAGTCGCAGCTGGAGCGGGCGATGTGCGCTCCGGCCGCCCGCAGCACGTCGAGCAGCCCTTCGTCCTCGGCCTGCCGGTGCACCGCGTCCGAGGTCGGGACCACGTTGAGCTCGACCCCCGGGGCGACCTTCCTCCCGTCGAGGACGAGCGCGGCCGCCCGGATGTCCTCGATCCGCCCGCTGGCGCAGGAACCGATGAACGCCTTGGTGACCGGCGTTCCGGACAGCTCCACGACCTGACGGGTGTTGGCGGAGCGAGCCGACCCCGGCAGCACGACCTGCGGGCTCAGCGCGGACAGGTCGATGGTGTGCACCGCCGCGTAGTCGGCACCCGGGTCCGGCAGCTGGGGCGTGAAATCCGTTGCGGCGAACCGCCGCGCGTAGGAGAGCGCGGCCTCGTCCGGCTCGAACACCGCGGACACCGCACCGGTGAACATCGCCATGCCGCACAGGCCCTGCCTGCGGTCGATCGACATCGCCCGCGCGCCCGGCCCGGCGAACTCCATCACCTGGTGCGCGCACCCGTCGGCCCCGAACTCGCCGATGATGTGGTGCACCAGGTCCCGGCTGTCGACGCCCGGAGCGAACTCGCCGGTCAGCTCGAACCGCGTGGTGCGGGGGACGTCGAGGTAGATCTGCCCGGAGACCCAGGCCTCCAGCAGGTCCCGGCGCACGCCCCACCCCAGCGCGCCGAACGCGCCCGCGCCGGAGATGTGGCCGTCGAAGTGGATCAGGAAGTTGCCGGGCAGCGCGTAGCCGAGCTCGGCCATCACCTGGTGGCCGATGCCGCGGGCCTCGTGCAGCTCGATGCCGTAGAACGCGCACCAGTCGCGGGTGACCTGGTGGACCTCCTGCTCCTTCTCGGTCCCCTTGGTCAGCATGTGGTCGATGAAGACCACGTAGCGCTCCGGTTCGGCCAGCGCGCGGATGCCGAAGTCGTCGTGCATCTGCCGGAACATCACATCGGTGTAGCCGGGGAAGTCGTAGGCGATCATGTAGTCGGGGCGCGCGGGCAGGTTGTCGCCCGCCTTGACGACGTCGACGCCCGCCGCCCTGGCCAGGATCTTCTCGGTGATCGTGCTCGCCATTGCGCCTCCCTCAGACCGTCTCGGTGGCGGGCAGGTACGCGTGCTGCTGCCGCTCGATCTCGGGCATCCCGATGAGCTCGACGAATTCGTGGTGCGGTGTGGCTCCCGCGCCGACCTGGGCCGGCGGTTCGCCCGCGGCGAGACGGCTCAGGCACTCCTGCGCGGCACCGGTCACCGCCATCAGCAGCTGGGTGGGCAGCAGCGCGATGCGGATGCCGATCTGCTCCATCACCTCGGGGGTGAACTCCCGCTCGGTCCAGGCCGAGGCCGTCAGGGTCGCCATCAGCGGTGCTCCGGTGATCTCGTGGCAGCGCCGCCACTCCTCGACGGTCGTGAAGGTCTTGGTGACCGGCATGATCAGGTCGGCTCCGGCCTCGACGTAGGCCTCGGCCCGGCGGAGCGCCTCGTCCCCCTTGGCATCAGTCCGGGCGATCACGAGCATTCCGGTCTCCCGCGCGGCGTCGCGCACGGCGCGGATCTTGCCCGTGGCCTCCGCCAGGTCGAGCAGTTCGAGCTCGGCACCGGGGATCAGCGGGCAGCGCTTGGGCGAGCGCTGGTCCTCCATGAACACCGCCGCGACCCCGGCATCGGCGAACCGGCGGGCTGTTCGCGCGGCGTTGACGGCGTTGCCGTAGCCGGTGTCGATGTCGGCGATGACCGGCAGCGGGCTCGCCTCGCGGATCGTCCGGACGGCGTGCAGGTTCTCCGACATCGTGTAGAGCTCGGCATCCGGGTAGCCCAGCGCGGCCGAGATCGCGAACCCGGACGCGCACAGCGCGGGAAAGCCCGCCTGCTCGGCCAGCCGCGCGGTCAACCCGTCCCAGACGCCGGGTGCGTAGACGAGTCCTTCGGTGGTCATCTCTCGCAGATCCACTGACAGCTCCCTTGTGTATCGTGATGCGATACGCGTTCCGAAACTGTGCGCGAGGGACACGACCATGTCAAGCCGCTTCGGTCAGCAGGCCGCTAGCCTGACGCTGTCCCGAAACACGAGAGGGGAGGTGGCGGTGGCACGAGAAGCTGTCGAGGACAGCTCCGGGCGGGAAACCGTCGGATCGGTGCTGCGCGCCTGTCAGCTGCTGGGGCAGTTCAGCGCCGAGCGGCCCGTGATCACGCTCGCCGAGCTCACGGCGACCAGCGGGTTCAACAAACCGACCGTCCACCGGCTGATGAGCACCCTCGTCGAGGCCGGCTGGGTGCACCGGGACCACAGCGGGGCCTACCGGGTCCGGATGCCGATGTTCACCATCGGCGCCGCCGCGCTCGCCGGGTTCGACCTGCGGACCGAAGCCCGGCCGGAGCTCGAAGCGCTGGCGTCCGACTTCGGCGACACGGCGTTCCTGATGGTCCCCTCCCCCGCCGGGGCCGTGTGCATCGACCGGGTCGAGGGCGGCAAACCGATGGTGCTGGCCGCCGTCTCGATCGGATCGGTCCTGCCGTACCACGCCGCAGCCGCGCCGGTGGCGATGGTCGCGTTCGACCCCGAGCTCCGTCGCCGGGTCCTGCGGGAGCCGCTTCCCGCCTTCACCGAGACGACCCACTCCGAGCCGGGGGAGTTCGCGACGCACCTGGATCACGTGCGCGCCGAGGGGGTTTCGCGCAGCCGCAACGACTACCTGCACGGGGTCTCGGCCGTCGCCGCCCCGATCCTCGGTTCGCGCGAGTCGCTGGTCGGCACGATCAGCCTCGGCGGGCACAGCGAGGACTTCACCGGCGCGGACGGCGATGTGCGGGCCGAGGCGGTGCGCGCGGCGGCCCGGCGGCTGAGCGACTCGCTGAAAGCCGCGCGGCCCTGAGACGCCGGATCGCGGCTGCGAGCAGCCGGGTTTCGGTGCGGGCGCTCGGGCGCGGCGAGCTCCGCCGCGCGCGTCGTCAGCTCACGCGGACGGACGCGGCGAGGCGCGCGCCCGGCGGTCTCCCCGCCGGGACGCCCGTTCTCACCGCTGGGCGGGCACCGTGAGGTCCGCCGCTGCGCCGGTGTGGAAGGTGAACCGCGCCTTGCCGATCCAGATCTCATCGGATTCGAACAGCTCGACGCGCTTCACGGGCCGCCTGTTGACGTAGATCCCGTTGAGCGAACCGCTGTCGCGGAGGAAGTACCGCCCGTCCACGATCTCCAGCTCAGCGTGGAACCGGGACACCGTCACGTCGTCGATCACGATGTCGCAGTCGCGGTGACGTCCGATCACCGTCAGCGGCGCGGAGATCACGAACTCCGCACCCTCGTCGGCTCCTCGTTCGACCACCAACCGCGTGCTCGTCCCGGCCTCGCGCGGCGTCGGGATCAACTCGCCCCACCGCCCGGTGACGGCGAGCCCCTGCGTCGGCGCGTCGTCCGATGCGCGCCGGTCGAACAGTCCGGTGACCTCGGCGATCTGAACCATCGGCTTTCCCTCCCGCAGCCGTTGAACCGACTCTCGAAAACGTCCCCTCCCGGGGAACCTCCTCGAGCATGCAGCCGAGTGGGGGTCCCGCGACCAGGTCTTTCGCCCCGGTTTTGCCGTGTTCCACCTCACCGCACCCGGGAAAACCCGCGAGCGGAGGTACCGGTGTTGCGGTTGCGCACACCTGGTGGCGGAGGTGCCGGAGCGTCGGAACCACCGGCGAACAGTTCTTCCTCAACCACGTCCTGTTCACCCAGCCCGACCACGAAACGGCCCGCTCGCTGCAAGCCGACGCCCTGGAACAGCTGGGGTTCGTCACGCCCAGCGACCACCGCGTTCGAAGATCATGACGGCCGTGGTGAGGAACCGGCGATGATGCGGTCGCGGAGTTCCTCCACACCTCGGGCGCGGGCACCGGCGACCTGCGGTTCGGGCACCTCGGCCGGGACGACGGGGACGTGGCGCGGCGCTTCGGCGAACAGCCCGGCGATGGCCCGGACCATCGCCGGCTCGGTGCCCCAGGCCCCGCCCAGCACGATGAGCTGGGGGTCGGCCAGCGCGACGGCGGCCGCGAACACGCCGCGCACCGCGCGCGCGAGCGCCCGGCGCATCCGGTCGCCGGCCTCGCCATCCGCCTCGATCGCACTCCGCAACGCCTCGACGTCGACGGCGGTCGACCCCCGCCGACGAAGCCCGAGCGCCGCGAACACCTCGATCAGCGGCACGACCGCTCCGTCCGGGCCCTCGGTGCGGAGGTGCGCGATCTCGCCCGCGAGACCACGATGCCCGCGCCGCACCGCGCCGTCGGTGACGACCGCGCACCCGAGACCTTCGTCCAGGTACACGTAGACGAAGTCGTCGACACCGGCCGCGCGGCCCGCGCCGCGCTCGGCACGGGCGGCCCAGTTGACGTCGTTGTCGACCAGCACCGGGCCTTCGACGAGCGGTTCCAGCACGGCGACCGGATCCAGCTCCCCGACGAGGAAGGGGACGTCCGGCAGCTCCACCAAGCGCCCGGTCTCGCGATCGACGGGGTCGGCGGCGCTCACCACGGCGCACCGGATCGAGCCGCGAACAGCGCGCCGGAGCCGGGCGGCGACCTCCGCCAGCGCGTCCGCCGCCACCTCCACGCCGGGCGACCTGCCGATCCGCTCCTGCTCCCGGGCGACGACGCGGCCGAACGCGTCCGCGGCCTCCGCGACCACCCCGGACGGCGTGATGCTCGCGATCATCACCGCCCCGCACTCCTCGCTCAACGAGTAGTACGAGCCCGCCCGCCCACGACCGGTCGTTCGCTCGCCCGTGTCCACCAGCACGCCGGCCTCGCTGAGCCTGCGCACGCTGTCGGAGATCGTCGGCTTCGAGATCCCCGTGCGCGCAGCGATCTCCGTTCGCGTCATCCGGCGCTGGTCCATGACGGCCCGGAGCACGTGCTCATCGGTCAGCGAGCGCAACAGCTCCAGGGACGGCTTGGCGGAGGACATGCCGAGAGTTTAGTCAGGAGTGTTGCCCAAACAGCACTCGGCAGCTACCTTCACCTATTAGTTAGGAGTCCTGACCAAAGGAGTTCGACGTGACCACCACATCCGACGTGCGGCGGACACCTGCGCTGCCTCACTGGGAGAGCACGCCTGATGACCTGTCCGCCGCGATCCAGCAGATCAAGCCCGCGCTGCGCGCTCGCATCGAAGCCTCAGGCCGCACCGTCGAAGAGGCCTTCGCGGTCGTGGAGCGGCGCATCACCGAGCGCGTGAGCGAGATCAAGGCGGCGCAGGAACGCGGCGAGCCGGTGGCCGGTCATCGACTACGCCGACATCGCCGGCGGGACCGTCAGCGCCGAGCAGATCGACCAGCTCAAGCGGCGAGGCTGCTTGGTGGTGCGCGGGCACTTCGACCGCGACCAGGCCCTGGCCTGGGACGCCGGCATCGTCGACTACGTCGAGCGCAACAACTTCTTCGAGACCTACCGGGGGCCGGGCGACGAATTCTTCGGCAGCGTCGGGTCGAAACCGGAGATCTACCCGATCTACTGGTCACCAGCCCAGATGGAAGCCCGGCAGAGCGCCCGGATGGCCGAGGTGCAGGCGTTCCTCAACTCCTTCTGGAAGCACGAATCCGAGGGCGTGCAGTGGTTCGACCCCGCGCGCGACGCCATGTACCCCGATCGCATCCGCCGCCGTCCGCCGGGTGCCGACTCCGCCGGGCTCGGCACGCATTGCGACCCCGGCACGCTCGACCTGTGGATGACCGAGTCCTACCAGCGGGCGTTCAGGCACCTCTTCGACGGCACCGTCGAGCAGTACGACCCCTGGGACGCCGCACACCGCACCTCAGGCCCCCAGTACCCCGGCTCCACCATGTGCTCGGCGTTCCGGACCTTCCAGGGCTGGACCGCCCTGTCCGACATGGACCACGATCAGGGCGTCCTGCACACCGTCCCGATCCCCGAGGCCATGGCGTACCTCATGCTGCGCCCCCTGCTCGCCGACGTCCCCGACGACGACATGTGCGGTGTCACCACCAACCAGGTCTTCCCCGCCACCCACAAGTGGCACACCGATCTGCTGGAGGGCCTCGTCGGCATCCCCGACATCGAGGCCGGGGACTCCGTCTGGTGGCACTGCGACATGATCCACAGCGTCGCACCGGTCGCCGACCAGCGAGGATGGGGCAACGTCATGTACATCCCCGCCGCCCCGTGGTGCCCGCGCAACGAGGCCTACGCCGCCACCGTCCGCGAAGCCTTCCTCACCGGCTCCAGTCCCACCGACTTCCCGCCGGAGCACTACGAACGGGACTGGACCGGGCGGTTCACCCACGACCAGCTCAACGAAACCGGCAGACGCGGAATGGGATTCAACTGACCGAACCGCCCTCACTGCGAAACCCCGGTTGTTCTCGGGGACTGGTCGATGAAGGGGGCGGTGCGGAGTGAGCACGACCGACCGGTCGGGACAACCCGAGTTCCTCTGAGAAGGCGACCGAAACCGCCGCGACGACCGGAGAGCTCGCGGCACGTCTCCACCACCTCGTCACCGGGGTGCATCGTTCGGACGCCGAGTTCGTCGGCCTGCGACCGGCGTGCGCGTGCCGTTCAGGACGACGTCCTGACCGGCGGCGAGCGCCTCCCGATACGGCCGACGGTGCGCCGGTGGCGGAACGCGTTCTCCTCAGGCGGCCGATCGGGTCGTCATCTCGGTCCTCGCGTGGCGGTAGAGCACCTTGAGCGCCGCGGTCACGGGAAGGGCCAGCATGGCGCCGAGGACTCCGGCGAGCGCCCCTCCGATGAGGATCGCGACGAACGCGCCCAGCGGGCTGAGCTCGACCGCCTTGGCGAAAACCCGTGGTGTGATCAGGTATTTCTCGACGGCCTGGTAGACGATGAAGAACAGCAGCGTGATCACGGCCAGGGGCAGGCTCTCGCTCAGCGCGACCACCGTGCCCGCCACCGAGGCGAGCGTGGCCCCGATCTGCGGGATGGTGTCCAGCAGCGCCACCACGATGGCGAGCAGCGCCGGGTACGGCACGCCGGCGATCAGGAAGAACGCGTAGGACGCGATCCCCGCGCACAACGAGACGACCGCTTGCCCGGTGACGTAGCCGCCCACCCGGCTCATCGCGGTGCGCAGCGCCTCCGCACGACCCCGGCCGGTCTCCTCCGACCGGTCGACCGCGGCGTGGATGCGCGGCATGGCCAGCGCGAAGTAGACCATCAGCGCCCCGACCGTGCAGGCGGCGAACACGCCGCCGAAGACCACGCCCAGGGCGGCGAACCCCGCGGTCAGCGCCTGCAGGGCGAACGTCGCCGCCGCGCTCGCGGTCTCCTTCAGCTTCTCCTGCACGGCCGGGTCGTGCAGGTGCGCGCGCAGATCGCCGGGTTCGCCGAGGTTCGCACCGAGGCCCGCGAGCAGGTCGGGGACGCGCGCGACGAAGTGGCCGAGCTGACCGATCGCCGGGACCAGCGCGAGCAGGACCAGCGCTCCGACGACGATCAGGACCGCCGCGACCAGGCACGCGATCGCCAGACCGCGTCGCACGTGATGCCGCTGCAGCCAGGCGACCGCCGGCTCGATGCCGAGCGCGAAGAAGAACCCCAGGAACACCAGCACGAGCATGCCGCGCACCGTGTAGGCCAGGACCGCGAGCACACCCACCGCCAGGTACACGCAGGCGATCTGCGCGTGGCGCACCAGCGCTGCGGGACCGCTCCCCCGTCCGTCCGGCGAGTTGCTGGTCATGGGCGCCGCCCTTCGGAGCGACAACGGTGGTCAGCCCACAGCCTAAGGACGAGCCCGGGAATCGCACGTCGGCGCCGACCCGGCCTCCCGCGTGAACGGAGCTTCGACAGCTACCCGTTCACCGCTCCCGCTCGAACAGTCGTCCGAGCCGACGGATCATCGCGTTCCCGTTGCGCGTTCGGGCAGCCGAGTTGCTCCGCGCCCGTCACCGGGAGCCCTTCTCGTGGTCGGGCGTGGTGGCGACAGTCGTCGAAGGCGGAGGGAGGTGACGGGATGCGAGAGCAGGAGCCGTGCCCCGAGCACCGGGTCAACCGGCCCAGCCGACCCGCGCGGACGCCTGCGGAACCCGCTGCCCGGGGTGTGGCGGCCGGCGGGCGGCTCACCCCCGCCGGGGTGCTGGCCCTGCAGCGCCTGGTCGGCAACGACTCGGTGGTGCGGACCCTCGGCCACGAAGTGCAGCGCAGTGCGGTGCACCAGGCGCTGCGGTCACCGGGGCAGCCGTTGGACGCGGAGGTCGCGGCGAACATGGGGACCCGGTTGGGAGCTGACTTCTCCGACGTCCGGGTGCACACCGATACCGCGGCGCACGAGGCGGCCGAGTCGGTGCGGGCGCACGCGTTCACGTCCGGTTCGCACATCGTGTTCCAGCGCGGGCGCTACGACACGTCTTCCCCGGCAGGCGAGCGAATGCTGGCGCACGAGCTCGCCCACGTGATCCAGCAGCGGTCGGGGCCCGTCCCCGGGACGGAGACCCCCGACGGGTTGAAGGTCAGCGATCCCGCAGATCGGTTCGAACGGGAAGCCGACGCGACGGCGGCCAGGGCGATGTCGAGCGGTGCCGCACCATCGCGGCCGATTCCTCGCAACGGCGCACCTCGGGACGTCGGGTCGACCGTCCAGCGCATGGACGAGGTGCGCGAGGAGCCGGAGGGACCGTCGGTGGTGGTCGACTTCCCCAGACCCAAGAGGAACTGGTCCCAGATATTCGTCCCCGGCAACACTCCCGAGTGGACCGAGCTGGTCGCCGTCGTCGAGCGCCACCACCCGCACATCACCGACGATCCGCAAGTGATCTTCAACCACGAGAAGCAGTCCGTCCTGGTCAAATACCATCCGCGAGCTCTGCACGACGCATATCCGTCCCTCTCGACCCACCTCGTGGGCAGCTTCGGGACGGTCGGGCGTCTCGAAGAGCGGGGAAGGCAATCCGCGAGAACTCGCCGGTACTGGTCCCAGCAGGACGCCCGAGACGAAACCCTTGAGCGCGAAGCCGTCACCGAGGCGAGGAATTTCGCCGGCGGCGCGGCGGTGAACCACCCCCTGGCCGGTCGAACCGGGCTGATGCCGGGGGAAGCGCTGCGAGCGCTCCTCACGAATCCCGACGCAGATGGCTTCGTCATCGGGGAGAAGCACGACGAGGAGTACGCCTGGAACTTCCTCGCGGCCAACCTGAACGCGGCGAAGGCCGCCGGTCTGCGCACGATCTACCTGGAACAGATCCGCCGGGGCGATGCCCAAGGCTGGGTCGACGAGCACCTGGGAAGTGCGCAGGACGCGCCGATGCCACCGCAGCTCGACGTCTTCTGCCGCGCGTACCAGGACCGCTGGCATCACGACGGCCTGCGGACAGTTCTCAACGCCGCAAAAGCCGTCGGCGGGATCACCATCCAGGGCGTTGATGCGATCCCCGCACGGAAGCGGAGGGTGCTGGGCACCGAGCAGGAGGTGGCGGAGGCTTGGTCAGCGCACACGCGTGCGGCGAGGATGAACACCTTCGCGGCCGACGTCGTCCGGCAGGACCAAGCGAGAACGCCGAGCAAGTACGTGATTCTGATTGGCCGCGCGCACGCCGGGCACCACTCGTTCACCGGAGACCGAACCAAGCTGATCGACGAACCCACCCACCTCGTGGGTGACGGGGACGCGAAGCCGGGTCTGCCCGACGTGGTCCCGGGAGTCGCCGACTACCTCGGCCTTCCCGCCGTTGAGATCTCCTCCCCCTCGGACGCCTGGGACTGGATCAACCCCATCGACCTTTCTGCGTCCTCTGCACGCCGGTTCACCGGGGACGAACGCCATCCTCGTACCGGCCACCCCACCGGGAATCCGTGAGCACCGCCGTTACGACACCGCCCGTGGTGGCAGCGGTCGCTCAGAGGATCTCGAGCGGTGTTGGGCGGTTCGGGGCGGGGAACCGGGCGTCGAGCTCGGCGAGATCGTCCGCTGACAGCCGGACGTCCAGTGCCGCGCGGTTCTGCTCGACGTGGTCGCGGGTCGCGGCCTTGGGGATCGCGCACAGACCTTCCCCTGCCAGGACCCAGGCGATGGCGATCTGCGCGGGCGTGGCCCCGTGGCGCTCGGCGACCCGTCGCAGCACCGGGTCCCCGAGCAGCCGCCCCTGCTCGATCGGCGAGTAGGCCATCACCGGCAGCTCGCGTTCCCGGCACCACGGCAGCAGGTCGTGCTCGATGCCGCGCCGGGTGAGGTTGTAGAGCACCTGGTTGACCGCGCAGTCGCCACCGCCGTCCTGCGCCGACAGCTCGGCCATGTCGTCGGGGTCGAAGTTGCTGACCCCGAAATGCCCGATCTTGCCGCTTTCGCGCAGTTCCTCGAACGCGTCGAGCGTCTCGGACAGCGGTGTTCCGCCCCGCCAGTGCAGCAGGTAGAGGTCGAGGTGATCGGTCTTCAACCGGCGCAGGCTGCGCTCGCACGCCTCGACCGTCCCCCGCCGGTCGGCGTTGTGCGGGAACACCTTGCTGACCAGGAACACCTCGTCCCGCCGACCGTCGATCGCCTCGCCGACGACTTCCTCGGCACCGCCGCTGCCGTACATCTCGGCGGTGTCGATGAGGCCCATGCCGAGGTCGAGCCCGTGTCGCAGCGCCGCGGTCTCCGCGGCGCGGTCCGCACCGCGCTCGCCCATGCCCCAGGTGCCCTGCCCCAGCACGGGCAGGTCGCCGCCGGACGGGAGTCGCAGGTGTCGCATCGTTCGCACTCCGTTTCGCGTCGCCGCTGACAGGCCGCGTCGGACCCGGCCGCGGTGCTGTCCGCAGCCGGCTCCACCGCATGTGTCAGGCTAACGTCATGGCACTGCCTCATGACGACATCGACCCCGGTGGCCTGCTGGAATACTCCGTGGTGTTCACCGACCACTCGCTGAATCACATGTCGCAGCGGTTCGCAGGCGTGATGCAGGGCATCATCGACGTCCTGCGGACGACCTACCGGGCGCACGGCGTCGCGGTGGTACCCGGCGGTGGCACCTACGGCATGGAGGCCGTCGCGCGCCAGCTCGCGACCGGCCGCCGCTGCCTCGTGGTGCGCAACGGGCTCTTCTCCTACCGCTGGTCGCAGATCCTCGACATGGGGTCGATCGCGCAGGAGCACGCGGTCCACCGGGCACGACCGGTCGACGAGTCGCACCAGGCCCCGTGGCGGCCGGCGCCGATCGACGAGGTCGTGGCCGCCATCCGCGAGCAGCGACCCGAGGTGGTCTTCGCTCCGCACGTCGAGACCGCAGCGGGCATGCTGCTGCCGGACGACTACGTCCGCCGCCTCGGCGAGGCCGCCCACGAGGTCGGTGGCCTGCTGGTCCTGGACTGCATCGCGTCCGGAGCGCTCTGGGTCGACATGACCGACCTCGGCGTCGACGTGCTGCTGAGCGCACCGCAGAAGGGCTGGAGCGGGTCCCCGTGCGCCGCCTACGTCATGCTCAGCGAGGCCGGTCGGGCCGCGGTCGAGGCGAGCACGTCGACGAGCTTCGCCGCCGACCTGAAGAAGTGGCTGTCGATCTCGGACGCCTACACGCAGGGCCAGACCCCGTACCACGCGACCATGCCGACCGACACTCTCGCGCACAACCTGGAGCTCATGCTCACGACCCGCGATCGCGGCTTCGAAGACCTCCGCGCCGCGCAGGTCGACCTCGGCGGCCGCGTGCGCGCGCTCCTCGCCGAGCACGGGCTCCCGTCGGTCGCCGCCGACGGGTTCGCCGCCCCCAGCGTGGTCGTCGTCCACGCGGACGACCCGGAGCTGCGCAGCGGCGCCGCCTTCAAGGAGGCAGGCATCCAGGTCGCGGCCGGAGTGCCGCTGCACTGCGACGAACCCGCCGACTTCTCCACCTTCCGCGTGGGCCTCTTCGGCCTCGACAAGCTCGGCGACGTCGAAGGCACCGTCGCCCGCCTCCGGACCGGACTGGAGAAGGTCAGCGGCTGACGACTCAGAGGTGGGTCGGTGCGAACATCCGCAGAGCCGCGGGCAGGGCAACCACGCTGAGTCCGCGCGTGCTGAGCGCATCTGCAAGATCAGCGCGCGTGACTCGGCGTCGGTCAGGGTTGCCGGACGCCGAAAGACCTGGCCGGCGCCACGAAATCGGGCCTGGCCAGGTCGGTGGCGCGCGACTGCACGAACGCGCTGGTCAGGTAATCGCGCGGGATGCCGTGGCCGCTGTCGTCGACGATGAGCCCGGTGACGTCGAGCTGGTCCGCACCGCGCTCACCAGCTCGGCACAGCATCAAGCTCTGTGGGGACAGCGCGCGTAGCCTAGGGCTTCGTCACGGGGTCGAACAGGGCCAACTGGCCGTCCTCGTCTTCGGCGAATTCGACGTCCGAGCACAGATCCGCCGTGTTGCACAGCTTTCGGCATTTTCGGCAGTCGGCTCTCAGCTCGACCGCTTCGCACTCGAACAGCGGGCCTCGGCTGATCAGCTGGCCGCAGACCGTCGTCGGCTGGTGCACGCCACTCTCGGACGTGACCTTGACGCGGTGCACCTTGCGTCCGGGACCGATGCGGAGATTGCGGTCTCGGAATCGTCTGAGCTGCTTCTCGGCTTCTGCTGCGACCTGGCCCGGACTCCCATCGGACGTAGACACATGATCATGCTCGCCCGGCCTCGACTCCCGGCGGAACCGCGAGACCGGTGATCGCATTGCTCCAACCGGCAGGCACCGTACGGATTCACGGGAATCTGCGGCCGAATCCAGGGATCAGTTGAGAGAACGGCGGCTTGAGCTGGACCGGTTGGGCGTCGATCGGGATTCGGTGCACGGCGCAAGGGGAGCTCGCGGAGGTCGAACCAGCGCGTCCGGCTACTGCACCCGACCGGTGCTGGTCAGTTCTCCGCGGAGGCGGGCGGTGTCCTGGGCTGGGGGGAGGCCGTAGGTGCGGCGGTATTCGCGGTTGAACTGGGTGGGGCTGACGTAGCCGACGGCTTCGGCTGCTCGGGCTGCGGTGGTGTTTCCGGCGAGGAGTTGTCGGCGGGCTTCCTGGAGCCTGAGGTGCTTCTGGAAGTTGAGCGGGCTCATGCCGGTGGCGGCCTTGAAGTGCCGGTAGAGGGTCGCCGTGCTCATGTGGGCGACCGCCGCGATCGCGTCGACGGTGAGCGGTTCGGTGTAGTGGGTGCAGATCCACCTGGCCGCCGAGCGGATCCGGGCCGTGGCGGTGTCGGCGAGGGTGAGGTCGCGCAGCATCGGGCCGAGGGGGCTGACGAGCAGGCGGTAGAGGATCTCGGCCTCGACTCGGTGCGCCAGCGGGCCGATGTGCTCGGGCGTGTCGAGCAGCCGCACCCATCGGGTCACCGCGTCGGTGATGTCGGGGGTCATCGGTGCGGTGATCTGGCCGCCCGGGTTCGGACGCGCGGGCGCGCTCGGCCCCAGCTCCAGGACGAGATCTGCGAGCGTCCCACCGTCGAGGCTCAGCACCGCTGAGCGGTAGGGCAGCTCCTCGAACGTGGCCGTGACCGGCATGACCAGCGAGTTGAGGAACATCTCGCCGCGGCCGACGGTCCAGCTCCGCTCCCCCGCGACACCGCGCTTGGAACCGGCGGCGGTGAAGCAGACCAGCGGCTCGTAGAGCACGTCGGAGGGCACGACGGGCTCGTCGATGATCGCCAGCGAGAGGCGGGGCACGGCGGACCCGTCGCCGACGTGCCGGGTGATGGCGGCTTCGAGATCGTCGAGCACGGAGCACTCCCCGTTGAGAAGATCAGGCAAGTTCATGCTACTCGCAGCCCATGCCCCCGGGGCGCGGCGAACCTAGCGTTGACGGCATGACGCAGCAGGACAACACCACGACTCTGCCGAAGCGCGCGCTCGGCACGCAGGGCCTTCAGGTCGGGGCGATCGGCCTCGGAACGATGGGCATGACGATGGCCTACGGCGCCGGAAACGAGTCCGGCGGCATCGCCGCGATCCGCCGGGCGCACGAACTGGGCGTGACGCTGTTCGACACCGCCGAGCTCTACGGCATGGGCACGGGCAGCAACGAGCAGCTCCTCGGCCGAGCCGTCGAGGGCATCCGCGACGAGGTCGTGCTCGCCACCAAGTTCGGCTTCGACATGAGCACTCCGCCCGGCCCCGACGGGTTCGCGCTGAACAGCAGGCCCGACAACATCCGCCAGGTCGCCGACAACAGCCTGCGCCACCTGGGCACCGACCACGTCGACGTGCTCTACCAGCACCGGGTCGACCCGGAGGTCCCGATCGAGGACGTGGCCGGGACGGTCGGCGAGCTGATCGCCGCGGGCAAGGTGCGCTACTTCGGGCTCAGCGAGGCGGGCCCGGACATCATCCGGCGCGCCCACGCCGTGCACCCGGTGTCGGTGCTGCAGACCGAGTACTCGGTGTTCGAACGCGCCGTGGAGCCCGACGTGCTGCCGGTGGTGCGCGAACTGGGCATCGGCTTCGTGCCGTACTCGCCGCTGGGACGGGGCTTCCTCACCGGTTCGGTCAAGCCCGCCGCCGAGTACCCCGCCGACGACATGCGCAGCTGGGACGAGCGGTGGCAGCCCGGCAACTACGAGGAGAACCTGACCGCCATCCGCGAGCTGACGGCCCTCGCCGGCACCAAGGGCATCACGGTCACCCAGCTCGCCCTGGCGTGGCTGCTGGCCCAGGGCGACGACATCGTGCCCATCCCCGGGACCCGCAGCCCTGAGCGGGTCGCCGAGAACACCGCGGCGGCGCACATCGCGCTCACCCCGCGGGATCTCGCGCGCATCCGGGAAATCCTGCCCCGCGGCTCGGCCGGATCCCGCTACCCGGAGTCGGTCATGCCGACCTGGTGAGCCGAGCGGACGCCCCCGTTCCGCCGACCTGCGTCCGTTTCCTAACGAATGATCCGGAAGTCTTGTGTCCCGTTCGGTGAACGGTGTTCATTGCACGGTGGCGCGGTCGCCGAGAGCCCGGTGTCTCCGCGCTGTCGATGCGGACCGAACGGCGGAAGGACGTCATGAGCGATCGCGAGAACGGCTTGGTCAGTCGGCGCTCCGTGCTGGTCAGCGGCGGGGTGGCCGCCGCAGGTGCCGCGATGCCGGTGGGGGCCGCGGGTGCCGCTCCGGCGGCTGGTGGCGATGCCGACGCGATCGTGGTGGGCGGTGGTCTGGCCGGGCTGGTCGCGACCTCGGAGCTGGTCGCGCAGGGCCGCAAGGTGCTGCTGGTCGATCAGGAGCCCGAGGCGAGCCTCGGTGGTCAGGCGTTCTGGTCGCTGGGCGGGTTGATGTTCATCGACTCCGAGGAGCAGCGGCTGGCCGGCATCCGCGACTCGCTGGAGCTGGCCCGCGCGGACTGGTTCGGGAGCGCCGGTTTCGACCGGGGAGTCGACGACCCGCTGGGTGAGGACCACTGGGCGGCGCGGTGGGCCGAGGCCTACCTGCAGTTCGCCGCGACCGAGAAGCGTTCCTGGCTGCACGGTTTGGGCGTGCGGTGGGTGCCGGTCGTGGGGTGGGCCGAGCGCGGCGGCCGGCACGCCGACGGCCACGGCAACTCGGTGCCGCGCTTCCACCTCACGCTCGGCACCGGCCCCGGTGTCGTGGAGCCGTTCGAGAAGATCGTGCGGGAAGCCGCCGACAACGGTCTGGTGACGTTCAAGTTCCGCCACCAGGTCGACGAGCTCACGATCACCAACGGCGCGGTCGACGGTGTGCGGGGCGGAATCCTGGAGCCCAGCAACGCGCCGCGCGGCAAGCCGAGTTCGCGCACCAGGGTCGGTGATTTCGAGCTGCGCGCGCCCGTGGTCATCGTGACTTCCGGTGGTATCGGCGGGAATCAGGACCTGGTTCGGCAGAACTGGCCGGAGTGGCTGGGCGCCCCGCCGAAGCGCATGATCACCGGCGTTCCGGCGCACGTCGACGGCCGGATGCTCGGGATCACCGAGCGGGCCGGTGCGCGGCTGGTCAACCGGGACCGGATGTGGCACTACACCGAGGGTTTGGCCAACCACACCCCGATCTGGCCCGATCACGGCATCCGGGTGCTGGCGGCGCCGTCATCGCTGTGGTTCGACGCGCGCGGGCGGCGGTTCCCGAACCCGGGCATCCCGAGCTACGACACGCTCGGCACGCTGAAGCTGATCAAGGACACCGGCTACGACTACTCGTGGTTCGTGCTCAACCAGCGGATCATCAACAAGGAGTTCATCCTCTCCGGTTCGGAGCAGAACCCGGAGCTCACCCGCAAGGACCTCGCCGCCTACCTGGCGAGCCGCGCGCTCAACGACACCCCGCCGCCGGTCAAGGCGTTCCAGGACTTCGGCGAGGACTTCGTGGCGGCCGATTCCGTCTCGGAGCTGGTGGCCAGGATGAACGACCTCAGCGGTGACGATCTGCTCGACGCCGCCGACCTGGAACGCCAGATCGTCCAGCGGGACCGCCAGGTGGACAACAACTACACCAAGGACGAGCAGGTCATGGGCATCCGCAACTCCCTGGCCTACGTCGGCGACAACCTGATCCGCACCACCCCGCTGCACAAGATCCTCGACCCCGAAGCGGGCCCGCTGATCGCGATCCGGATGAACCTGCTGACCCGCAAGACCCTCGGCGGCCTGCAGACGAACCTCGACGGCCAGGTCCTCGACGGCCGGGCCAACCCCATCCCGGGCCTCTACGCCGCGGGCGAGGTCGCCGGTTTCGGCGGCGGCGGAGTCCACGGCTACCGGGCGCTGGAGGGCACGTTCCTCGGAGGCTGCCTCTTCTCCGGCCGCCAAGCGGGCAAGGCAGCGGCCCGGGCGACGGCCTGATCGCGCGCCGGGGCGAGCTTCTCACCAGGACTACACTCGGAGGTAGCGGTGCTGGGCACCGAGCTGAAGGTGTGAGCTGGTGGTGACATGTCCCGGCGTGTGGGCAACCTCCCCGGCTCGGAGAGCGTCACCAGCTTCGTCGGCCGGCGGGCGATGGTCGGCGAGATCCGCGGGCTGCTCGGATCCGCCCGCCTGGTGACGCTGGTCGGCACCGGTGGCATGGGCAAGACCCGACTGGCCGTCCGCGTCGCCGAGTCCGCGCACCGGGCTTTCGCCGACGGGGTCTGGATCGTCGAGCTCGCCGAGCTCCGCGATCCGACCCTGACCGACCACGCCATCATCGACGCCCTCGGCGTCCCGGACCGCTCGGCGGAGTCGTCCCGGGACGTGCTGGTCGAGCACGTGCGGGACAAGTCGCTGCTGCTGGTCCTCGACAACTGCGAGCACCTGATCGACGCGTGCGGCGAGGTGATCGCCGCCGTGCTGCGCGCGGCACCCGGCGTGCGCGTCCTCGCGACCAGCCGGGAAGCGCTGCACGTCCTCGGCGAGCACATCGTCCCCGTCCCGCCGCTCAGCTTCTCCGGCCACGGGGACCCGCTCCAGCACGAGGCGATCCAGCTGTTCGCCGAGCGAGCGGCCGCCGCCGTGCCGGGGTTCACCCTCGACGCCGACAACCGCGAGGCCGTCGCCAGGTTGTGCGCGAGGCTGGAGGGGATGCCGCTGGCCATCGAGCTCGCCGCCGTGCAGCTGCAGGCGATGGGCGTCGACGAGATCCTGGACCGCCTCGAAGACCGGTTCCAGGCGCTGCCGACCGTGCTCCGGGGTGCGCCGGCCCGCCAGCAGACCCTGCGCGCCGCCGTGGAGTGGAGCTACGCGCTGTGCTCGCCGGCCGAGCAAACGGCGTGGGCGCGGCTGTCGGTCCTGCCAGGGGGGTTCGACCTCGCCACGGCCCTCGCCGTCATCGGCCGAGATTCCCTCACGACGCAGGAGGCCACCGACGCGATCACGGGCCTGGTCTCCAAGTCGGTCCTGTCCCGCTCGGCCCGCAGCAGCCGCTACCACGTCCTGGAGACCATCAGGCAGTTCGGCCGGGAGCTCCTGCGCGGCAGCGACGCCGAGGTCGAGGTGAGCCGACGGCACCTGCACCACTTCGCCGACCTGGCGGCGCGCGCCCGCCACGACTGGTCGGGGCCGCGGCAGCCGGAGTGGGCGGCGATGGAGCGGCGCGAGCAGGTCAACTTCCGGGAGGCGCTGCGCTTCGGCTTCGACACCGACGCGGACCGGCCCGCGACCGTGCGGATGGCCGTAGACCTGCGCCACCTCTGGGTCATGGGCGCCGGCCGCGAGGGGCGGGAGTGGGTCGACCGGGCGCTCGCCGAGCTCCACGACGACACTCCCCTGCGCGCCGAGGCGCTGTGGGTGGCGGGTTGGGTCCGGCAGGTCCAGGGCGATCCGATCGGCTCCGCGGCGATCTTGACCGAGTGCATCGCCGTCGCCGAGCGTCTCGGCGAGCAGCTCACGCGTGCCCGCGCCGAGCAGTTCCTCGGGGTCAACGAGCTGCTCGGCGGTCACCTCGACGAGGCGGACGCGCTCCTCTCCGGCGCGCAGAGCACCTACCGGTCACTCGGAGTCGCCGACTCGGAGTCGCTGATCGGGTTGGCCGCTCACGGGTGGCTCCGCCTGATCGAGGGCGAGGACCGGGAGGCCGAACGCATCGCCGAGCAGTGCCGCCGCCTCAGCAGGGAGGTCGGCGAGAGCTGGGCGGCGACGTGGGCGCTGTGGGTGCTGGGCCTCATCGGCTGGACCCGTTCCGACGAGATCCTGGCCTCGGCGGCGCTGCGCGAAGCGATCGAGATCAAGCGGGAGCTCGGCGACTGGCTCGGCATCCCCTGCTGCGTCGAGGTGCTGATCTGGGTGCTGGCCGAATCCGGTCGGCACCGGCGCGCGGCCCGGCTCGTGGGAGCGAACCAGGAGCTCTGGCTGCCGATCGGCCTGCCCATGTTCGGTTTCGCCGACTACCTCCAGGCCCACGAGCGCTGCACCGCCACCCTGCGCGAAGCGCTGGGCGACACGCGGTTCGACGCCGAGCAGACCGCGGGCACGCACATGTCACCGGAGGCCACCGTCGACTACGCGCTCGGCACACCGCAGCAGACCCGCACCGCCGATTCCTCACCGCTGACCCGCAGGGAGGGGCAGGTCGCGCGACTGGTGGCGGACGGGCTGACGAACCGGGAGATCGCCGAGCAGCTGATCATCTCGCCGCGCACCGCCGAAGCGCACGTCGAGAACATCCTGAGCAAGCTCGGCTACACGTCGCGGACCAAGATCGCCGCGTACCTGCGCGCGGATCCCGACCTGGCCGACTGATCCTCAGACCTCGGCTCGGGCCGGGATCGTGGTCACCGCGACGAGCACCGCCTCGCGGTGGGTGCGGCAGACCGTGCGCGCGCTGTCGGGGCCGGGCTCGGCGCGGGTGCCCTCGAAGTCGCAGATCCACCTGCCGGTGCACGGGTTGCGGTACACGTGGGACGTCTGGTGCGGCAGCTGACCGGTGGTTCGGCGGGAGGACATGATCGAGCTTTCTCGCGAAGGGCCGGGGGATCTGATGCGCTCCAACTTCCCGTGCGGGTGCTCGGTCGACCAGGGCAGAACTACCGAGTTCGCTACCTAGACCGCCACCGTCCTCGGCGCGCCCCGCCCGGTCTACGCAGTGACCTACGCAGTGCCACGGATGCCATCGGGACCGGGACCAAAGACCCTGGACAAGTCCTCGCACCACCGACCAGGGCGTCCAGATGCTCCTCCAGAACCGACCGCACCCACATCCCGCCGAGACCCACCGCCGCTACGCGCACCTCCGCGACCGCCGCCTGGCCGGTGTCCTCATCGACGAGGACACCGCCGAGGACCGCGAGGAGCTCTCCGCCCTCGAACGCATCAGCTGTCGCGTGCACCGCCGCTGGGCCCACGAGTGCATCAGCTCCCCCACCCACGTCATCGCCGTCACCGGCCACCGCTGGTGCCGCCCCTGCGAAGCCGAGGCCAACATCGCCGTCGACGAGCTCACCGGCGACATCACCATCACCTGCACCCGCTGCGCCCGAACCCCCACCACCCCGGCAACCAGGCAGATCCTCCGCACCTGCAGAGCAAGCCTCGCCACAGCCACCGAACACCGCCGACGCGCATAGCCGCCCGAAAACCAAGAGCGACCGCTGCGCGGGTCATGTGTCCGAGGCCGATGTACATCAACACGGCGTTCTGAAGCCGCGAGTTCTTTACGATCTTGAACATGGCGGAGCTGACGGCAGCGGAGAAAAGGCTCGTCGAGGGGGCGCGGTCGGGCCGGCTCGTCGACCTCTCGACGGCATCGGACAACGAGATCCGGGGCGTCGTGATCAGAGACCTCCTGCGCGGCCACCACTCCGAAGACCCTGATCCTCGCGGTGTGCGACTGCGCGGAGCCCACATCATCGGCGAACTGGACCTGATCGACATCCGGGCTTCGATTCCACTGGAACTCACCCACTGCGCCCACGACGCTCCGCTGCACCTCACCAGAGCTCACCTTCCACGCCTCGATCTGTCCGAAAGCACCTTCTGCGCGTTAGAAGCCGAGTCCTTCACCTGTGAACACGACCTGCAGCTCGTCGGGATTCAATGCGAAAGCCTGAATCTGGTGGGCGCAAACATCTCAGGCCAGGTCAACGCCACCCGTGCTCGGTTGGACTCCTCAACCAGACCGGCGGTGAACGCCGAACGCATCACCGTCGGAAACGGGTTGTTCCTCATCGACGTCATCGGTCGGTCAATCAGCTCTCGCGGCGCTCTGTGCCTGCTCGGGGCCACCATCACCGGGCCGCTGGAACTCGACAAAGCCCAACTTCGGGCGACCGATGGCCCTGCGATCAACGCCGATTGGCTCACCGTCAAGGGAAGTCTCTTCCTCAACGAGGGTTTCACGGCCGGCTCCGACTGCGAGCGCGGCACCGTCCGTCTGCAAGGTATGTCGCTCACAGGTCAGCTCAACCTCAACGAGTCGTCTGTCATGAATTCGTCCGCGGAAGGCCCAGCGCTGGTGCTCATCGGAGCCCAAGTCGGTTCTGACCTCGTCCTCCCCATGCACGTACTCAGCAATGGCGGAAATCGGACTGTTCTGGCGAACCTGAACGGCCTCCAGTACCCGTTCGTGCCACGCGGGTCGACGCACCGGGAATGGCTGAAGCTTCTCTCCCATCACAGTCCCGCCTACGCCGCTCAGCCCTACCAACAACTCGCCTCCGCACATCGCGCTGCAGGACACGAACGCGAAGCCCGCGACATCCTCATCGCCCAGCAGCGCGATTTCCGCCGCCGAGGCAGACCAGTCGGCAGAGGACGCAGGATCCTTCACCTCGCCAGCGGAGCCTTCATCGGTCATGGGCACCGCCCGTTCCGGGCCCTCGGATACCTCGCGGGCGTGTGTCTGCTCGCCGGAATCACATCGCTGGCCGCTTCCGCGCTCGGTGTCGCCATCCGACCCGCCCCACCAGGCGGTCGCTGTTCACCCGCCGAGGTGTTCGGCCTCGCCGCCGACACCGCACTCCCGCTTCTCAAAATGGGTGGCGCCAAGCACTGCGAGTTCGCCACTACGACCCAGCTCGGCCAGGCCTTCTTCGCAGGCGGTTATGTCCTGCACATGCTCGGGTGGGCCTTCGCAACCCTCTTCGTAGCCGGATACACCGGACTGGTCCGAAAACCCAGCTGACACCGGAATCTGGATCACGCTTCCCCGCCACTTCGCCCCCGTGGCAGCTGGCCGCCGCCACGTCAGGTGCGGAGGATTCCGACTGCTCCGAGGACGTTGCCCTTGTTTGCTTCTTCGTCGTTGACCGGGGTGTCCGGGCGCCAGTGGGCTGCGGGGACTACTCCTGGGGTGACCAGGGTGTAGCCCGGGAACAGGGCTTCGACTTCGTCGGGGGTGCGGATGTGCAGGTGTGGGGTGGAGGTTCCTGCGAGGAGGGAGCGGAGGGCTTCGATCTCGGTGTCGGTGCGGGAGAGTTGGGCGTTGTTGGAGACCGCCAGGGCGCTGTCGGGGACGCAGGCGTCGCGGTAGCGCTCGACGAGCGCTGCGCCGTCCGGGTCGGGGAGCAGGTCGAGGATGCCGAAGGCCAGGACCGCGACCGGTTTCGAGAAGTCCAGCAGCTCGGCCACGCCCGGAGCTCGGAGGACGGCTTCGGCGTCGCTGACGTCGAGTTCGGTGACCGAGACCTGCGGGTCGTCGCCGAGGAGGTGGCGGGCGTGGTGGCAGGCGATGGGTTCCCAGTCGACGTAGGCGACCTTCGCGTGCGGGCAGTGCTCGCGGGCGATCTCGTGCACGTTGCCGACCGTGGGGACACCGGACCCCAGGTCGAGGAACTGGTCGATCCCGGCCTCGGTCGCCAGGTACCGGACCGCGCGGCCGAGGAACGACCGGTTCGCGTAGCTGTAGTCCCGTTCGGTCGGGACGAGCGCGAGGGCGTGATCGGCCGCCTGGCGGTCCACCTCGAAGTTGGCGGAACCGCCGAGCAGGTAGTCGTACATCCGGGCGATGTTCGGCCGGGTGAGGTCCGCGTGCGAAACCTCGGCCGCCAGCTCGACTTCCCTGGTCTCGTCGGTCATGATCTCACCGTATCGGAACGGGCGGCGACCGATCAGCCACTCAGCGCGATCGCCTCGATCAGTCGTTGACCAGGCCGCCGTCGACCACCAGGTTCTGGCCCGTGACCGCCCGCGACCACGGCGAGGCGAAGAACAGAGCGGCGTCGGCGAACTCGGCGGGCGTCACCACGCGACGCAGCGGCGTGTTCGCCGCGATCGCGTCGAACACCTCCTCGGGAGTGGCGGCGCTCGCGTCGGTGGTGCGCAGCAGCCCACCCGAGACCATGTTGACCGTGATGCCGTCCGGCCCGAGATCGGCGGCGAGAGTGCGGGTCAGCGACAGCAGCGCCGCCTTCGCAGCCGTGTAGTCGTGGTAGGGCACGACCGGGTTCTGGAACAGGTTCGTCCCGACGTTGATGATCCGGCCGGCACCGAGCTCCCGCATGCCCGGCAGCGCCGCCTGCGCGACGTTCAGCGCACCTCGGACGCTGCCCTCGAACTGCCCGGAGAACTCGTCCCACGTGATCGCGTCGGCGTGCGAGCGGGCGTCGCCGTTGAAGGCGAAGTCGGCCAGAGCGTTGTTGACCACCGTCGTCACCGGGGTCCCGAAACGCTCACGTGCCGTGGCGAACAGGGCATCGACCTGGGTCCGGTCGGTGACGTCGGCCGCGACGGCGATTGCCCGGTCGCCGAGCTCGTCGGCCAGCGCTTCGGCCTGCTCGCGGCTGCGGCGGTAGTCGATCACGACGCGGGCGCCCTGCCCCGCGAACGCGCGCACCAACGCGGCGCCCAGCCCGCGCCCACCTCCGGTCACCACGACAACCTGATCGGCGAAATCCATAGGCCGCACGGTAACGCCCGGCAGCAGGACATCAGCACCCGCGGGTGCCCTGACCTGCTAAGAGGATGCCGGATCTCCGGTCACGACAACGATGCCCCCGCGTCCCCGGTGGCGAGGAGCGGGGGCACCGCACGAGCCGTGCTCACGGTCGATCGAACCTGTTGGCCTTCACCGCGCGGATGAATAACGACCACTGATCGCCGGTGGCCGTGAAGAAACCCGCAGCTCGGTCCTTGGTGTCGCGCACGGCAGCGCCGTCGCCGACCCGGCCCACCTCGACGCAGTTGTCGACTTGCGCCGAGCGCGAGCTCTTGCGCCATCCGATCGGACCGGTGTGGTCACGCATCCTGTTCCTCCCATTCCTCGACGATGTCGGCGATGAGCGAGGTGGACTCCGCCTCGCTCATCGCCATCTGCTCAACCCTAGGCAAGGCGGAGCGGTATGCCGAGACATCTTCGGGCTCGTCGAGATAAAGCGCGCTGACGCGGTTCTCGATGCTGATCACCGGATCGCGATCATCGAACTCGACCAGGACGAACGGACCCTCTAGACCAGCATGCCAACCCGTGCGAATCGGCAGCACGCGCAGCATGACGTTGGGCTGCTCGGCGAGCTTCAGCAGTTCACGCAACTGATCAACCATCGTCTCGTCGCTGCCGATCGCCTGCCGGAGCGCGAGTTCGCCGACGAAGGCATTCAGCTGTACGGGCTTCTTCCGGTTGATGGCGTCACGGCGACCGAGCCGCACGGCCACCCGCGTGTCGATCTCGGAAGGGGGTACCTCGGCCGAGATCATGATGTCGCGCGCGTAGTCCGCAGTCTGCATGAGACCTGGTACCAGCAGAGGCGAAACAGTCGTGATCCTGGTTGCCGCGCGCTCTATCTCCAGCAGCGTCGCGAGCTGACGCGGTTGCTCGGGCATTCCGATCGACAACCACCTCGGCGCGTCAGGTTCATCCGCCATCCCGAGGAGCCGCTCGCGCACGTCCGTCGGGGCTCGCACCGCTTGCAAATACGCGGCGACCTCGGCAACTCCTGGCCTGCGGGCGCCGGTTTCCCAGCGGGACACGGTTGCGTGCGACGTGTCCAGGAGCTTGGCGAGCCCGCGCAGTCCGAGACCCGCCGCCTCGCGAGTAGCGCGGAGTTCTGCCCCGAAGACTCGGGCCCTGATGGTTCGCCGAGTGTTACCAGCCATGTTCCAGAGCATAACCAGACGCGAGTTTGTGCAGGTAGATCACCCGATCGGTTCGTTGCCCCAGTCCGTTACCAACTGCCACAGTGTTACCCGTTCCAATAGTCGGCGGCGCGCGATGCCGCGGCACCACCAACAACGCACTGGGGACTCGATGACGAGCTTTCGGCCGCACCCGTTCAGCTGGCGACCAGGCGGCACCAGCAGGCACGCCACCACCGCCGCACCCGCCGACGGCCAGCAGTTCCAAACACTCTGCGGGACGACGGAAATCGCCGACACCTGCGCGGAGGCGTGGTTCTTGCCCACGTGCGCGGCCTGCAACGTGGCCACCCACGAACTCGCCGGTGTTCCGATGCCGCCCACCTCACCGGTGGGGCCATGAACAACGTCGCGAACGTCATGCGCGGGGCGCTCGTGTCGATCGCCGCCGCGGTCGACAACGTCGAAGCAGGCCACACGACCCCGGACGAGCGAGAGGAACTCGCACGGGTCTGCGACCGCCTCGCGGACGTCCTGCGCAGGGACACCGGCCGGCCGCCCGCGATCGACGGCGACGTCATCGCAGTCGTCGTCGAAGAGCACCGCCGATGAGACCGCTCCACCACCCGGTGGCTCCCGCTGCACCGCGGCGACGCCGAGAACCTGCTTCGCGACGCAGGAGCCACCGGACATCCCTCTGCCCTTGAAGCGCTCGGCCATCCGATCGTTGACCCCCGGATGCGGCAGCAGGCGGGCCCGGGCAGGGCCCGCCTTGGGTGAGAGGGGGAGCTCCGGACACGCTCAGGTCTTCTGGCGTGCTGGATGGATGAATCCTGGCTGAATGCTCGTTCGACCGCGGACTGCCTCAGAGCCGCACGTTCGCAGAGATGCCGTTGGTCGTGTCCTGCACCACGATGTTGGTGAACCGCACGGTCATGGGCGGGCTGCACGACGGCTGGAATGTCGCGGTCCCGGTGAGGGTGAATTCGGCCTTCCCGTTCTGCACCGGGAAGTCGCCCGCGGTCGAGACGCTCGTCTTGTTCACCGCGCGCGGGTGATTGCCGCCGCTGTTGATGCACTCCGCAGTGGCGGTGAGCACGATGTGCACCTGAGATTCGTCTCCCAGCCCGGCTTCCTTGCCGGAGACGGTGAGCGTGTTGCCGGAGGCAGAAGCCTCGAACGCCGACTGGATGAAGTGGGGGCTGCCCGCGAACGCCGCGGGCGCGACCAACACCAGCCCCGCCAAAGTGGCGAGAAGGACGACCAATCGCCGTAACATCGAAAACCCTCCTGCATGTCAATGCCCTCGGTGCTGGCTGATGTGAGCGCGGGTTCCGAGGAAGCGTCGTGCGTTGAGCAGGGCGGTTGGTCGTACCCGGTGCGTACACCTGCGAGCACCGGATCAGCGGGCATGGGTTTACCCGAAGACTTCATGCTGAGCTTCCGGTGGCAGCGTCCACCAGGGACGAAATCCTCTGGCGCGCTCGGTGCTGCGCCAGGGGTTGCACCCCGGGGAACATCCGTTCGTCCGGGGCTGGCGGTCCGCGAGGACGGTGGCCGGTTCTTCGCGCACGTGTTCACATTCCGACGCCGCAATGCGAGAAGTTCTACAACTGCGCCACTTTCGTTGTACGGAGTGGGCACACCGGGCCTGTGAGTGGAAGTCTGACAACGACCCGCTGTTCGGTTTTCCGTCCGACGCCGCTCACCCGGTGTCCCGCACGTTCACGAACCCATGTGCGAGGCGAGTGCGCACGACGAGGTTGGTCAAAGGAGTCGACCTTCAAGAGGAGCAGCAATGAAGTCCATTCCCCTGTGGGTGGCCGTGCCGGTGACCGTCGCTGTCGCCCTCCCCTTCGGACTGTGGCTGGGCACCTGGTCGCTGCCGTTGTGGCTGGCGTTCATCGTGTGGGCCGAGTACTTCGCCCTGGGCGCGAGGCCGACCGTGCTCCGCATCGTGGTCCCGTCATTCCTGAGCGGTGTGGTCAGCGCGGCGATCGCACTGATCTTCTCGCTGCTCGTCGGAACGGTCGTGGGCAACGCCGCGATCGTCACGAGCGGCGACGTGTCGTGGTTCGTAGGCCTGCCGGTGGCCCTCGTTCCGCTCATCTACGCGATGCAGTTCCTGCCGTTCGCGCGGGACACCGGGACCCTCCCCTTCTTCAACGGCCTGTCCATGGGTCTGGCCACGTTCTTCATCGGGATCTACACGAACTTCGGAGGCCTGGCGCTGCCCGCTGACAGCGTGCTGCTGCCGCTGATCACCTCGGTTCCCGCGGTGCTGGGCGGACTGCTCGGCGCCTTCCTCGGATGGTTCAACGTCGCCATCATGACGCCATTCGGCCGCCGAGCACCCCAGGAGGCTGAAACGTCCGTCGACGCCTGACCTCCCGTCGCGCACGCCGAGCAGCCGCCGCATCACTCGGCCACCGAACGCGGTGAGAATCAGGGGCGCGGGAAGCGGCCTTCGCCGCGGCGGCCGACGAGGCCGGCGACCAGTTCTCGCAGCTCGTCCTCGGTCTGGGCCGCGCTGATGCGGGCGTTGTAGTCGCTTTCCACTTTGCGCAGGAAGTCCGGCCAGGGCTGGGGAAACTCGGCGAGGTTGACGTAGCGCTGGTTGTCGCGCAGCTTGCCCGCGCCGATCTTGTCCTGCTTGTGTCCGTGGACGCTGGACTCGGGGTTGGCGGTGGACTCCGTCGAGCGCCAGTTGTGCACGTGACCGACCGGGCTGTCGTGGTTGCCGGGCGCGAGCGTCTCCAGCCCGACCTCCAGGGAGCCCGCTCTGGTCGACCGCGGCGGTGTGTAGATCAGCAGCAGGTGGCCGTGCGCCCCGTTGGGCATGATCAGGTCACCGTTGCAGTCGAGATTGCCCTTGCCGCCGATGCCGGCGTCCAAGCCCCTCACCAACACCTGGTGCTGCTTCAACCGGGGCAACAAGTTGCGGACCGTGGCGGGCCAGCCGCCACGCTCCTTGAACGCCCCTTCACTGCCGCCTCGATCGTCGCTGATGGACATGTGGTGGCTCGCGTACGTCCGTTCGGTGACGTGCTCGGGGAGCTCACCCTGCGCGTCGGCGATCTCCAGCCACTCCGCCAGTTCGTAGCGCCCGGGCCCGTCCTGCGACAGCGGCGGGATGCGGATGTTGACCCGGCCCCCGTGCGCGAGCGCCCGCGCCACGTCGCCCTCCCGGTAGTCGATGTGCTCCGCCCCCGGGGCCGGCCGGATCTTCAGGCCGTTCTGCAGGATCAGGAAGACGCGGGTCAGCAGTTGTTGCGCGTGGGCCTGCTTCTGCTGCTCGGCGGTGGCACCCTCCCCGGACGGTTCCTGCGGGTGCAGCGTGTCGACGAAGGCGTTGCGGATCTGCTCGTCCCGCTCGGCGTGCAGCGGTGCTCGCTCCTCCGCAGGCTGCGCGTTCGCGGTGAGCGTGCGGCCGAGGGTGTATGCGGGACTGTCCTGCCGTCCCTCGCGCACCCTCTCGCGGAATTCCAGGGTGGCGATGAGCAGGCGTCGTCCCGGGGGCAGCTGCAACCAGTCGTGGTACTTCCCGTTGCGGGCGTAGGTCGCCGCGTCGTCATAGGTGCCGACCCCGGCCGATTCCAGCCAGCCCCGGCGCTGCTCCTTGATCACCCGAACCTCGTCGTCGCTGAAGAGCGGCCCCTTCTTCAACCGCTGCAGCAGATCGGATTTCAGCCGCTGGGCGCTGACCAGCTTCCCCAACCACCAGGCCTCGTCCGGCGCGGCCACCGACCGCTCCCCCGCCCGCTGCACGGCAACCGCCGTGGCCCGGTTCCCGGCCTTCCGCTGCAGCGCGAGCAAATCCTCCGGCGCCACACCCGAAGCGCTCCGCCGCAGGTCAAGGGCAGGACGGGACGTGCCGGTCCCCTCCATCCGGCTGTCCTGCCGACGTTCCGTGTTCCGCGCGTTGCCCATCCGCTCCAGCTTCGCGATCACTCCCGCACACCACCAGGCACCGAAGGGCAGAGGTGCGGGCAGATCGCTCACTGGCGTGGTGCTGTGCGGGCGGGTACGAATCGTTCGAGGCTTCATCTCGATCTGGGAGGGGATCGTCATGCTCACGCGGCCTCGGACCGTGGCGTTCGACGTGGTCGAGACGCTCATGGCCCTGGAACCCCTGCGATCTCGGTTCGCCGAGGCCGGGTTGGCGCCCGAGCTGGTGGAGCGGTGGTTCGACCGGTTGTTGCGGGACGGGATGGCGTTGAGCCTCGCCGGTGACTACGCGGACTTCCCCGCAGTCGCCGCGTCCGCGCTGCGGACCCTCTCGCGGGGGCGGATGAGCGACGCCGGGGTCGCGCACGTGCTCGCCGGGTTCGGCGAGCTGCCCGCGCATCCCGACGTCGAACCGGCCATGCGCACGTTGGCCGACGCCGGTATCTCGATGGTCTGCCTGAGCAACGGCACCGCCGAGACGACGAACGCGTTCCTGGAGCGCACCGGGCTCGCCCACCACGTCGACCAGGTCATCAGCGTGGCCGACGTCCGCAGCTGGAAACCGCCGGTCCACGTCTACGAGCACGCCCTCGACCAGCTCGGCCGGGCTCCGCAGGAGGTCGCCCTGGTCGCCGTGCACGCCTTCGACTGCCACGGCGCGAAACGCGCCGGGCTCACCACCGGGTGGGCCGGCCGCCTGGAGGGCCACTACGCCGAGGTGTTCGCTCCCGCGGACATCGTCGGGGACGACCTCGTCGAGGTCGCCCAGCAGATCGCCGCAATCGCTCAGGAGGAACGGTGACCGACCTCTTCACGCTCAACGGCAGGAACGCGATCGTCACCGGTGGCGCGCAGGGCATCGGCGAGGCCATCGTGCTCGCCCTCCGCGACGCGGGCGCGCGCGTGTTCATCTGCGACGTCAACCCCGACACCGGCAGAGCGGCGGCCGAGCGCCACGGGGTCGAGTTCGTGGCGGGCGACGTCACCGACCCGGACAGCGTGGAGGCCGCGTTCGAGCACGTCGTGGACGCGGGAGGTTCCGTCGACGTCGCGGTGAACAACGCCGGCATCGTGCACAACCACCCGAGCGAGGAACTCGATCCCGCCGACTGGCGCCGGGTCATGGCCGTCAACCTCGACGGCGTCTTCTACTGCTGCCGGGCCGCGGGCAAGCGGATGCTGGCGCAGGGCTCCGGCAGCATCATCAACACCGGCAGCATGAGCGGGCACATCGCCAACCACCCGCAGCCCCAATCCGCCTACAACACCGCGAAAGCGGGCGTCATCCACCTCACCAAGTCGCTGGCGGGCGAGTGGTCCGGGCGCGGCGTGCGGGTCAACTCGATCTCCCCCGGCTACGTCGGCACCGACATGACCAAACGCGGCCTGAGCAACGAGGAGTGGCGCCGCGTCTGGCTCGACGACACCCCGATGGGCCGGGTCGCCGAACCCCGCGAGATCGCCCCGGCGGTCCTCTTCCTCGCCTCCGACGCGAGCAGCTACTGCACCGGCACAGACCTCGTCGTAGACGGCGGCTACACCGTCTGGTGACCGGCCAGGATGAGATCTCACGATCTCAACCCACGGGAATCCGATCATGCTCTACAGTGCCCCTTGCTCCGAGCGGTAATCAAGCGAGCACACTGCGCGATGGCACTGGGGGAATTCTGTGGGAGACAACCGGTCTGCGAACATCGTCCGGTTCTGGCGAAGCGTCGAGATGCTCAGTCCGCAGGACGTGCCGAAGACCAAGCCCTACCGACGACGGTCCCCCGAGCAGGTCTTCGATCTGGACGCGGGGAAACTCGCCCCGTGGGAGATGGGACATCCGCTCCTCTCCGAGCCGCTCCCCGACAAGCGCACGTGGCAGTTCACCGTCTACGGCGGTCTGTACTCGCGGTCGGCGGTGAGCGACGCCCTGGTGAGGGCGTTCGGCCAGGACACGAGGGAAGAACGCCCGAGCGACGGGCACACCGCCCTGTTCGCCCTCACGATCGACGCCGACGGGTGCCTGGTCGAGAACGGCGCGACCTTGTCGGCCTGCGCTTGGACCTTGGGGAAGCTGACCTCCTCCAGGCTGGATCCCGACGACCTCGACGGTTTCGCCGACGAGGAGCGGGCGTTCGCCGAGGCGATGGACCGGCTTGTGCCCCCGGATCGGAGGACCTTCACCGACGAGGAGCACGACGACAGGAAGACGTCCGGCCCGTTCGATCGGGTCGTGCGCGCCTTCGGTGGTCGCCTGAAGTCCGCGGGTATCGACGCGTGGAGCGCCGGAGCCGAAGCCGCTGGCACAGCGGTCAAAACAGCGACTGAAACCGCGGTCCCCGTTCTCGGCGGCATCGCCGGGGCTGCCGCCGGCGCGTTCACCGAGAGCGTGTTCGGCCCGGATGATGCGGACGCTGACGGTGACGAACCCGAGAGCACCGCCGAACAACCCAGCGAACCTCGTCTTCTCGTCACCGCTGCCGCACTGCACGAGCTCGTCGCCGAGATGGCCGCGGCGCTGGGCGTTCACGATTCCCTCGACGTCGCCGGGGTTCGCGTCCGGTGCAGTCAGATCCGCGTGCGCGACGACTCAGCCGACCAGGACTTCCTCAACAGCCACATCGCCGGAGACCTCAACCACGTCGCGGACGCGGTGGCCAAGGACGACGTGGGAACCGCGCTGCGGAACTACTTGACCGACGAGCAGGAGCTCGACACCCGGCGCAGGATCGACGTGCGAACGCACCCGGACGCGGTGATCGCCGGAGTCGAACCGCGGCACATCCCGGCCGCGCGGTGGCCGGGTGACCCCGCCAAGCCGCTCGTCCTGAGCCAGCAGTTCGCGGTCAACCGCATCGTCGCCGAGCTCCGCGACAACGCGGGCCTGTTCTCGGTCAACGGTCCGCCAGGCACCGGCAAGACGACGTTGCTGCGCGACGTTCTCGCCGCGATCGTCCTGGAGCGCGCGAACCGCCTCGCGGAGCTCGGATCCCCGGCCGAGGGCTTCACCGAGCTGGTCGAACTCGTTCCAGTGGGACCGAAGAAGATCCGGACGCGGGTGCACGGGGTCTCCAGCGCGGTGAGCGGTTTCGAGATCGTCCTGGCGACCGCGACCAACGACGCGGCGCAGAACGTCTCCGCCGAGGTTCCCGGGCTCGAGGCCGTGCGCGGATACGCCGACGAGGCAGTCGGCGCCGACTACTTCACCGATCTGGCCTCGCACGTCCTCGACGACGAGGCGTGGGGGTTGGTTTCGGCGACCCTCGGCAGCATGAAGTACCGCAACACCTTCGCCAAGCGCTTCTGGTGGGCCGACTACGGGAACTCCCAGAACCAGGAGGCCTCCGAGGATGACGTCACCGGCATGTACCAGCTACTCAAGGAGGCCGGCGACGATCCCGACGCACTGGACGACTGGGACACCGCGGTCGCCGACTTCCGACGAGCCCGCGAGGAGGTCGAACGCCTCGCCGAGACGCGGCAGCGCGCCGCCGACGCGATCACCGCGGAGGCGCATTGCCATCAGCGCTGGGAGGAGGCCAAGGCGGCGTTCGCCGACGCCGACGCCCTGTGCGGTCTGGTGAGGAAGGATCTCGCGACCACCGACGCCGAGGTGAAGCAAGCGGACCGGGTGTTCCGCGACGCCGACGACGATTACGAGAGCCACCTCCGGCACCGGCCCGGATTATGGGTCACTCTGGCCACGTGGTTCCGGGCACCGCGGGAGTGGCAGGCCAAGCACGAACACCTCGAAGAGGCCCGGGATCAGGCCAAGAAAGCGCTCCGCGGCATCGAAGAGACGCGAGACCAGCTCCAGCAACGACTGAGCGCGAAGCTGACCCAGCGGCAGAAGGCGGAGGAGGCACGCGCCGCGGCCTCCTACGAGCTCGACCTGGCTCAGGACGAGGTGACTCGGGCACGCGACAGTTGGCCCGGCCGCGTCCCGCTTCCCGGTGACTTCGCCGCCGACGACGAGTTCCAGAAGTGCGCGCCGTGGGCAGACGAGGAGTACGTCACGGCCCGAAACCGGTTGTTCCTGCGGGCGTTGCGACTGCACCGCGCCTTCATCCTGCGCTCCGGGGACCGGCTCCGGAACAACCTCAGGGTCATGACCGAACTGCTGCAGGGAAACGTCAAGCCGTCTCCTGCAGCGACGTTGGCGGCATGGCAGTCGTTGTTCCTGGTCGTGCCGATGATCTCGACGACGTTCGCCTCGCTGCCCCGGCTCTTCACCGGCCTTGGCCGCGAAAACCTGGGCTGGCTGCTCGTCGACGAGGCGGGGCAAGCCACCCCGCAGCAGGTGGTCGGTGGGTTGTGGCGCTGTCAGCGGGCGGTCGTCGTGGGAGACCCGCAGCAGCTGGAACCTATCGTGTCGCTGCCGGCCCCGGCCCAGGACGCGCTGCGTCGCCACCACCAGGTCGACGAGCAGTGGAGCCCGGAAACGACGTCGGCTCAGGGCGTGGCAGACAGACTCACCCGCCACGGGACCGCGCTGCCCGTCCTGGACAGCGACGAGCAGGTCTGGGTGGGCGCTCCGCTGCGCGTGCACCGGCGGTGTGACCGCCCGATGTTCGAGGTCTCCAACGACATCGCCTACGGCGGAACGCTCATGGTCTACGGGACCCGGCACGACGGTGAGTTCCCGGGCGAGAACTGCTGGATCGACGTGCAGAGCTCGGTCTCCGCAGGTCACTGGATTGACGACGAGGGCGATGCGCTCACCGATCTGTTCGACCAGCTGGCGGCTCAGCGGGTCGACCTCGCTGATGTCCGGGTGATCAGCCCGTTCCGCGACGTCGTGAGAGAAGCTAAGAGTCGGCTCGGTACGCACGTCAGCCCGGAGTTCGCGAATCGCAATGTCGGAACCGTGCACACCGTGCAGGGCAAGGAATCCGACGTCATCGTCCTCGTGCTGGGCAGCAACCCGAAGCGTCCCGGCGCGCGGCAGTGGGCGGCCGAGCGCCCGAACCTGCTCAACGTGGCGGTGTCCCGGGCCAAACGACGCTTCTACGTCATCGGCAACCGGGAGCTTTGGAAGGACCTCCGCTACTTCGACCGGCTCGCCGGGTCGTTCACCGTTCACGAGTGGCAATGACAACCGGTCCGTCCCACCAGGGAGCGGTTGGGCCGATCACGGCGGTAGTGGTGTTTGTCCGGAACTGCGGGGGGGTGTCTGACGCGAGCAACTCGGCAGGGGACAGTTTTAGCCATAATTACCCATGATCAATGCCCGAAATGTCGGGACAATTATGGCTAAAACTATCTCCCTCGTGATCACGAAGGGGACGGAGTTCTAGGCGCTGCGCGGGTTTTGGGCCAGCGGGCGGGTCGGGCGGACCAGGTCGGCGGTGGCCGGGTGCTGCGGTGATTCGAGGACGTCGGTGGTGGGGCCGTGCTCGACGGCGCGGCCTTCGTGCACGACCAGGGTCCGGTGGGTGAGGGCCGCCACCGCGCGGATGTCATGGGTGATCATCAGCAGCGCGCAGCCGGTGTTCGCCTGCAGCTCGGTGAGCACGCGCAGCAGGTCTTCGCGGTGGCGGGCGTCGAGCCCGGAGGTGATCTCGTCGCAGATCAGCACGTCCGGTTCGGCCATCGTCGCGCGCACCAGGGCGGCGCGCTGCAGCTCACCGCCCGACAGGCCCGAGGGCAGGCGTCGGGCGGTTGATTCGGGCAGGCCGAGCGCGGCGAGTTCGGCGGTCGCGCGGGCTCGGGCCCCGCCGCGGTCGGTGCCGCGGAGGCGTTCGGCGGTGCGGGCGACCTGGTGCAGGACCGGGGTGAACTCGTCGAACGAGGCGCGGGCGTCCTGGAAGACGTACTGGACGCGGGCCAGCTGCTCCCGGGTCCGGCGGCGCAGCACGGGTGGGAGCGGCTGGTCGTCGAGCAGGACCTCGCCGCGGAATCGGTGGAGCCCCGCGAGGCAGCGGGCCAGGGTCGTCTTGCCGCTGCCGGAGCGGCCCAGCACCGCCACCCGCTCCCCCGCCGCGACGTCCAGGTCGATGCCGTGCAGGACGTCGGCGCGTCCGTGCGCGGCGCGCAGGCCGCGCACCCGCAGGATCGGCTCGTTCGAGTTCTCCTGCGGTGTCGGCGACCCCTGCGGCAGGAGGTCCACTTCGGACTCGGTCAGGTGGCCGTCGGCGAGGGTCAGGATGCGGTCGGCGATCTCGCGCACCAGCTCCAGGTCGTGGGTGAGCAGCAGGATCGCGATGCCCTGCTCGGCCGTCGCGCGCAGCTCGGCCGCCAGCTGGGCGCGGATCACCGGGTCCTGGCCGGTCGTGGGCTCGTCGGCGATGAGCACCCGGGGCCGTCCGATGAGCGCCTGGGCCAGCACCACGCGCTGCTGCTGGCCGCCGGAGAGCTGGTGCGGGTAGCGGCGCAGGTACCGGTGCCCGTCGGGCATCTGCGCCTGCCGCAACGCCTCCAGAACCCGCTCGCGGACCTGCGGTTTCGGCACGTGCAGGCGGGCGATCTCGGCGAGCACCGAACCCACCCGGCGCACCGGGTTGAGGGCGGCGGAGGGCTGCTGCGGGATGTGGCCGACGGCGCCCGGCTCGGACGGGATGCCCTCGACCTCACCGGACACCCCGACGCCCGCCGGGGTGTCGCCGAGCAGGACGCGGGCCAGGGTCGTCTTCCCGCTGCCGGATTCGCCGACCAGCGCGGTGATCCGCCCGGCGGGCAGGGTGAACGACGCGCCCGCGAGCAACGTCCGCTCCCCTGCCGAGATCGTGATGTCGTGTGCGGCGACAGCGGTCACCGTGCCTCCAAGAAGTTCACGTCGCGGTGGCGGAGCCAGCGGTCGAACAGCAGGTTCACCCCGACCGACAGCGCCACGATCAGCAGCGCGGGCACGACCACCGCCCACGGTTGCAAGAACAGGCCGACGCGGTTCCGGTCGACCATCGCCGCCCAGTCGCTCACACCGGGGGCCACGCCGACGCCGAGGAAGCTCGCCGAGGCCGCCAAGTAGACCGCGCCGGTCAGCCGGGTGCCCAGGTCGGCGGCCAGGGTGCGACGCATCTCCCGGGCCACGTAGCGGATCGCGATGCGGGCGCGGTGCTCGCCCTGCAGGCGCATCGCCTCCACGGCGGGCCGGGTCGACAGCGACAGGGCGGCGGCGCGGCTGATGCGCACCACGTCGGGCAGGTTGATCAGCACCACGACGCCGACCAGCACCCACGTGTTGCCCGGGGCCAGCGCGGCCAGGAGCAGCAGCATCAGCATCGACGGCAGCGCCAGCAGCACGTCCAGCGGCCGCATGAGGATCTCGTCGAGGACGCGGCTGCGGGTCATGCCCGCGATCAGGCCCACCGGCACGGCCAGCAGGTAGGTGCAGGCCGTGGCGGTCAGTGCCGTGACGACCAGGGTGCGGCCGCCGCGCAGCACCTCGTCGGTGACGTCGCGGCCGAGGAAGTCGGTGCCCAGCAGGTGCCCGCCGCCGAGCAGGAACGCCACGTCCTTGGTGGTGTCCTCGGAGGCGAACAGCGGTCCGAGCAGCGCCAGCAGCACCGGCACCGCCACCAGCACGCCCGGGAGCAGGTACTTGGTCATCGGCCCACCTCCGAGGTCGGTGACAGGGCGCGGGCGGTGATGTCCGCGCCGAGGTTGACCAGCACCGTCGTGCAGGAGAACACCAGCGCCAGTCCCTGCACGACCGGCAGGTCGCGGGCCGAGACGGCGTCGAGCAGCGCGGTTCCCAGGCCGGGCACCACGAAGATCGCCTCGACCACGATCACCCCGCCCAGCAGCCAGTCGGCGGTGCGGGCCAGCTGCTGCACCGCGGGGGCGGCCGCGTTGGGCAGCACGTGGAACACGCGGATCCGCGTCGGCGAGAGACCGAGGCGCCGGACGTGCTCCACGTGGGGGGCGCGCTGGGCGTCGATCGCGCCCGCCCGGACGAGCCTGCTCAGCGAGCAGATCGGGCGCAGCAGCAGGACCAGCACCGGCAGCACCAGCAGCGCCGGGTTCGCGGTGAGCGAGCCGCCGACGGCCGTGGGCGGGAACCAGCCCAGCTGGACGGCGAACACGGTGACCAGCAGGACCGCCATCGCGAACTCCGGTGCGGCGTAGAGGCCGAGGGTGGTGCTGGTGATCACCCGGTCCAGGCGCCCGCCCTCGCGGCGCGCGGCCAGCATCCCGAGACCGGTGGCCAGCGGGATCAGCAGCGCCAGGGCCAGGACCGCCAGCAGCAGGCTCGGGCCGAAGGCCGAACCGATGACCTCCGACACCGGGCGCGGCCCCACCAGGGACGTGCCGAGGTCGCCGTGGGCGGCGGCCGCCAGCCACTCCGCGAAGCGCTCCCCGACCGGCCGGTTCAGGCCGAGCTGCTCGCGCAGCTCGGCGATGACGGCCGGGTCGGGGTTGTCACCCGCGATGGTGACCGCCGCGTCCCCCGGCAGCGCCTCGGTCAGCGCGAACACCCCGGCCGCGACCAGCAGGACCTGCACCACGCCGAGCAGCAGCCGGCGGGCGATGTAACCGATCACGCCAGCCACACCTTGTCGAACCGCGCCCAGTGCAGCGTGTTCGCCGGTGAGCGCTCGTCGATGCCGCCCACGTTGGGCGCCGAGCCGACGATCCAGTCGGAAACACCCCACCAGAGGAAGCCGCCCTCGTCGAACAGCTGTCGCTGCATCCGGGTGTAGAGCTCGGCGCGCCGGGCTTCGTCCGCTGTGGACTGGGCGGTGTCGTACAGCTCGTCGAACTCCGGCCGCCGCCACGCGGTGTTGTTGGTGGTGGAGCCGCTGAGCAGGCGCTGCGAGAAGTGCGAGTCCAGCGGCATCCCACCGGACCGGTAGCTGGCCAGCACGCCGCTCTTGTTGATGTCGGACCAGTAGGTGTCCTTGTTGCCCAGCTTGACGTTCAGGTTCAGGCCGATCTCGCGGGCCTGGTCGCTGATGGCCAGCGCCGCCTCCTTCAACCCGGTGGAGGCGTCGGAGGTGTCGAAGTCGATGGTCATGCCCTCGGCGCCTGCCCGGCGCACCAGGTCGCGGGCGCGGTCGAGATCCTGCCTGCGCTGCGGGAACTCGGCGTAGTAGCGGTATCCCTGGCCGTAGACGTCGTTGCTCACCTGGCCGGAGCCCTGCAGCACCGACCGCACCAGCTCCTCGCGGTCGACGAGGTGGAACATCGCCTGCCGCAGCTCCGGCCGGTCGAACGGCGGTCGGTCGACCTTCATCGCCAGGCCCTGGAAGTTGCTCAGCGGCAGCCGCAGCACCCGGATCTGACCGCCGGCCTCGTAGGTGCGGGCGCTGGTGAGGGTGAGGTCGTTGGCGTAGTCGACCTGCTTGCCCAGCAGCGCGTTGACGCGGGCGGCTTCGTCGTTGGTGACCACGATCTGCAGCTCGTCGAGCAGCGGCGCGCCGTCGAAGTAGTCCGGGTTGCGCGCGCCCAGGAACGACCGGCCGGGCTCGAAGGAGGTGAAGCGGAACGGTCCCGACCCGATCGGGCGGGAGAAGTCCGTGGTGCCCTCGGGGATGATGTAGGCGCCGAGGGTGGCCAGCGCGTTCGGGAACTCCGCGTAGGGGCGCTTGAGGCGGAACTCGACGGTGCGGTCGTCGATCGCGCGGCTGTTGGGCAGGTCGATCACCGACAGGCTCGACTTGGCGCGCCTGCTGCTGCCGGGTTCGGTGATGCGCGTGTAGCTGGCGAGCACGTCGGCCGCACGCACCGGCCGACCGTCGTGGAAGGTGGCCTGGCGCAACGTGATCCGCCAGGTCTGCAGGTCGGCGGAGGGCTCCCAGCGCTCCGCCAGGCGCGGTTGCGGTGACATGTCGTTGCCGTAGTCGGCGAGCTTGTCGTACAGGGCCTTCGCGCGGGCGATCTCGACGTAGAGGTCGCTGTCGTGCGGGTCGAGGACCTCGGCGGAACCGCCACCGGCGAAGGCCGCGCGTAACCGGCCGCCGGGCCGGGGCGCGCCCGCCCGGGGACCTCCGCTCGGGCCGCAGCCCGCGAGCAGGGCGCCGGTGGTGGCGGCTCCGGCCAGGCCGAGGAAGCGTCGTCGGTCGAAGGTGAACATCACAGGTCTCCTGCTTCGTCGGGGGTGTGCGTCAGATGCGGCGGGCGACCAGGTGCAGCCGGTCGCCGGACATGCGCTCGGACAGCTCGGCGTCGGCCGTCCACGGGGTGTCGGTGCGCGGGCCGGGTTCGTCGAACAGCGCGAGTACCTCGAAACCGGTGCGGGCGGCGAAGTAGCGCAGCTCCTGCGGGAACAGCAGCCGCCAGGCCGAGCGCTGTTCGAACTCGTCGCCGTCGGGCAACCGCCAATGGCGTTCGCGGCGCAGCAGCTGCGCGGCGTGGTCGATCCACAGCCGCGTGCGGGAGCTGTAGGACCGCCCGTCGTGGTGCAGGGTTCGTTCGGCGACGCCGTCGAGGAGTTCGGTGCTGCCGAGGAAGAACGCGCCGTTGCGGGCTTCGGCGACGAGCAGCCCGCCGGGTCGCAGGTGGTCGTGGCAGCGCCGGAGGAACTCCTCCAGCTCGGCGTTGGCGTGGCAGTACAGCAGCGCGCTGTCCAGGCAGGTGATCACGTCGAACTCGCCGGGCAGCGAGAACTCGCGCATGTCGGCGACGACGAACTCCGCGTCAGGGCAGTGCCGCGCGGCGTGGGCGATCATCTCCGGCGAGTTGTCAAGCCCGGTCACCCGGTAGCCCCGGCGGATCCAGAACCGGGCGTCGCGGCCGGTTCCGCAGCCCACGTCGAGCAGGTCGGTGCCGCCGCCGAAGCGGCGCGCGACGTCGTCGGCGAAGCGCGCCGCGACGTGCTCAGGATCGGGGAACCATGCCTCGTAGACGGCCGGGTTGTCGGTCAGGAAGTTCGGCACGAGGTCTCCTCGTTCGTGGTGGGGCGCGGGCCGATGCCGCTGCGCCGGTGCAGCGCCAGCACGGCCGCGGCCGAGGCGAGGCCGATGGCCAGGCACAGCGCCGAGGGCAGCCACGGCACCTCGGCCCCGGCCAGGTCGGTGGCCCAGCCGATGAGGGCGTTGCCGCCCGCGGCGGTCAGCCCGGAGGCCAGGTAGAACACGCCGAAGTAGGTGCCGGAGAGCTCGTCGCGGCCGTAGGCGGGGATGAGCTCGTAGGCGAAGGGCTGCGCGAGCATCACCCCGACCGACAGCGCGAACGCGGTGACCAGCACCGGGCTCAACCGCAGCACCAGCTCTCCCGTCGAGCTCGCCGGCTGCGCCGGGATGGCGGTCGCGGCGATCGCGGTGACCGCGAAACCGCCGCCCATCACGGCCAACCCGGTGGCGATCGCCCTCCCCCGGCTCCAGCGGCCGTCGCACCAGCGGGTGATGCGCACCTGCAGCGCGAGACCGGCGACGGTGGTCACCAGGAAGATCACCGACACCGACACGGCCGTGCCGGTGAAGCGCGAAGCGAGCATCGGCAGCACCAGGTACAGCTGGTTCTGCAGCGCGAACAGCCCGGTCATCGCGCAGGTGAACAGCACGAACCGCCGGTCGGTGAGCACCTCGCGCCAGTCCGCCAGCAGCGTCGTGCGCGGCGTGGGCACCTCGCGGGCCGGCAGCACCAGGACCTGGGCGACGGTGAGGACCGCGAAGATCAGCGCGGCGCAGATCGCCGAGACCTGGAAGTCCACCAGCAGCAGGGCGCTGCCCAGCAGCGGGCCGATCAGCATGCCGGTGTTGGCGAAGACGTTGAACATCGAGAACATCTCCGCGCGCCGCTCACCGGCCTCGTGGCTGAGGTAGGAGCGCACGGCCGGGTTGAACAGCGCGCCCGCCAGCCCGGACAGCACCGAGGCCGCCAGCAGCACCGGCAGCGACGTGCCGAACGCGAACAGCCCGAACCCCACCGCCCGCAGGGCGCACCCGGCGATGATGACGCCGCGCGCCCCGAGCCGGTCGGACGCCGACCCGCCGAGCAGGAACAGGCCCTGCTGGCTGAGGTTGCGCACCCCCAGGATCACGCCGATGACCGCGGCCGATAACCCCAGGTCGTGCCCGAGATACCCGGCCAGGTAGGGAATCAGCAGGTAGAAGGCGGTGTTCACGCCGAGCTGGTTGATCAGCAGCACCTGGACGGCCAGCGGGTAGCCGCGGAACAGTCGCAGCGCGCTCACGCCGGACGCACCCCGAGACCGACGAGTCCGGCGATGCGCAACGTCCCGCTCTCCCCGCCGAGCCCGGTCCACGGGTCGCGGGCCAGCAGCAGGTGCCCGTCGAGGTCGACCCAGCGGGCCGCGCCCGCCAGGTGCACGGCGGGCGCGATCCCCAGCGAACTGGCGACCTGGCAACCCAGCATCACGTCGAGACCCAAACCCCTTGCGGTATCGATGATTTCGAGCGCCGCGCGCGGGCCACCGCACTCCGGGAGCTTGATGTTGACGCCGTGCACCCGCGAACCCAGGCGCCGGACATCTCCGGGGGTGCGGGCGTCCTCGTCGGCGATCACCGGGACCGGCGAGTCCGCGGCGACCTCGGCGAGCAGGTCCGGGGTGCCCGAGGCGATGGGCTGCTCCACCGCCTCCACCTCGAACTCCGTTGCGGCGCGCAGCATCCGACGGGCCTCGTCGGGCTGCCACGCCCCGTTGGGGTCGAGCAGCAGGCGGGCGTTCGGGGCGGCGTCGCGGATCGCCGCCACCCGGGCGAGCTCGTCGGCACCGGTGCCGAGCTTGACCTTGAGCACCTCGAACCCCTGCCCGACCAGCCCGGTCGCCTCGGCCACGGCCCGCTCGGCGGAGGTGATGCCGATCGTGCGCGCGGTCGGCACCGCACCCGGTGCTGCGACCCCGAGGAGTTCGTGGACGGCGATGCCGCGGCGGCGCGCGACGAGGTCGTGCAGCGCCGCGTCGAGCGCGGCCCGCACCCCCGGCGAGACCTGCGGCAGGTCGGTGACCAGCGCTTCCTCCGAGGTGAGCTCGGCCAGCTCCGCGCGCGCCCCGGTCAGCTCGGCGTCGATGCGCGCCACGTCGAGCTCGTGGTGGACGCTGGTGACGACCTCGCCGTGGCCGAGCTCGCCGTCGTCGTCGAGGATCACGGTCACCGCGTCGCGCTCGGCCATCACCGACCGCGAGATCCGCAGCGGCTCGCGCAACGCCAGGCCGCTCGCCCGCCAGTCGAGTCTCACGCGGGCACCTCCATCGTCATCAGCGGGTCGAAGACCGTCCGGCAGCGGGTCCAGCCCGTCGCCTCCACCTCCGGGCGCGCCACCTCGATCGGGCGGGTGGCGACCGGGGCGTCCAGCAGTCCCCGCGCGCGGCAGTAGTCGTCGTCGAACACCGTGCCCAGGTAGCGGTGCGGGCCGTCGGGGAACACCGTCACCACGTTCGCGCCCGGATCCACCCGCGCCGCCCACGCGGACACCAGAGCCACCGCGCCGGTGCTCCAGCCGCCGGTGACGAAGGCATTGCGCGCCAGCTCCCGGCAGGTCGTTACCGCCTCACCGGCGCCGACCCAGTGCACCTCGTCGAACTGCGGGTAGTCGACGTTGCGCGGGTGGATGCTGCTGCCCAGCCCGCGCATCACCCTCGGGCGGTTCGGCTGCCCGAAGATCGTCGAACCCACGGTGTCCACGCCGATCAGCCGCACCTGCGGCCACCGGCGGCGCACCGTGCGGATCATCCCGGCGCTGTGCCCGCCCGAGCCGACGCTGCACACCAGGACGTCGACCCGGTCGAGCTGGCGGCAGATCTCCGCGCCCATCTCCACGTACCCGGCCGGGTTGTCCGGGTTGTTGTACTGATCCGGCCAGTACGCGCCGGGCAGCTCCCGGCAGATCTCGCGCACCCGGTCCAGGCGCGCCTGCTGCCAACCGCCCTCGGGATGCGGCCGGTCGACGATCTCCAGGCGCGCGCCGTGGGCGCGCAGCAGCGCCCGCATCCCGGGTTCGAGCTCCTCGTCGACCACCAGCACGATCGGATGGCCGAGCGCGTTGCCCGCGAAAGCCAGTCCCACGCCCAGGGTTCCGCTGGTCGACTCCACCACCGGTGCACCGGGTCGCAGCTCACCGCGAAGACGGGCGCCGCGCAGCATCGACAGCGCGGCGCGGGCCTTCATCCCGCCCGCGCTCAAGCATTCCAGCTTCGCCCAGAAACCCGGGTGGGCCCGGGGAAGCGGCGCCGAGACCCGAGCGAGCGGCGTATCGCAGACCAGATCGAGCAGGTCCGGATTCATGCGGGTTTCTCCTCCGAGTAGCGGTAGAGCAGGCTCGGGCCGCCGTCGAGCCAGAAGAACGGGTACGGCTCGGCCGACACGGCGGTGACCCCGGATCCCAGGAAGCGCGGCAGCACGCCGCTGCCGGTCTGGGCGAACAGCACCAGGGGTTGTCCGGTGTCGCGGGCGTGGGTCAGCAGCCGGTCGAAACTGCCGTTGCCCAGCACCATCCCGGACGCCAGCACGGCGTCGCACTCGCCCAGCACCGCCTCGGCGTCCGCGTGCACCGGCTCGCCCCACTCGGTCCGGCCGCCCTTGTAGTCGCAGGCCAGGTAGTCGACGCCGCGTTCGCGCAGGTGGTGCAGCAGCGAGTTGACCACGCCGATCACCAGCACCCGCCGCACCGGCGGCAGCAGATCGACCACGATTTTCGCCCGGTGCAAGGACTTCTGCAGCGAACCGCCACGCCCGATCACCACCTCCTCGGCGTGCCGGTGGTGCGGGCGCACCGACTGGAGGTAGCCGTCGAGCGCCGCCACGCGCACCGCCGTCGACGGGTGGCGCAGCAGCTCGGCGACGGGCGCGCCGACGCAGTCGAGCACGACGTCCTCGGTGAGCTCACCGGGTTCCACCGCGCACGAGCCGACGGCGTCGCCGACGCGCAGGCTCAGCACGTGGTTGCGGTAGGAGGTGTTGCGGGAGGCGTGCCGCACGCCCTGCTGGGTCAGGAAACCCACGCTCACCTCGGCTTCGCCGATCTCCTCGCCGTGCTGTCCCCCGTGGACTTCGTCGATCAGGGCTGCCAGCGACAGGTTCACGCGGCGTCCTCGTAGCGCACGTCGAGACCGGAGACCAGCAGCTCGGCGTGCGGGCGCGCCGCACCCGGCCGGTCGCTGGTCACCATCACGTGCCCCAGGTAGTTGTTGTTGCTGGTCGCGGCTCCGGCGTGGTGCCCGGCGGGCTTGATCCGGTAGTCCACCACCGCCGGGTCCTGCAGCGCGTCCGCACCACCGATCTCGGCGATCGGGCCGGTCTTGGGCGGCAGCAGGAACGAGATGGCCGCGCTGGCCGCGCCGGTGTCCACCGGGGTCAGGTCGGGCTTCTCCCCTAGCGCCACCTGCGCGTGGACGGCGGCGAGGTCGATGCCGGTGACCCGGCGGATCAGCTCGGTGATCTGGTTCCCGGCGGGCCTCGGGTTGACCTCGACGATCTTCGGGCCGTCGCCGGTCAGCTTGATCTCGGTGTGGCACACGGTGTTGTCCAGCCCCAGCGCCTCGATCGCGGCCACCGCCGTCGCGGAGACGGCTTCGCGGGTGTCGTCATCGAGGGCGGCCGGGAACATGTGGCCGGTCTCGACGAACCACGGTGCGCCGGCGACGCTCTTGTCGGTGACGCCGACGACCGTGGTCCGCCCGCCGAAGGTGACCGTCTCCACGCTCACCTCGGCACCGGTCAACAACTCCTCCAGCAGCACCACGGGACTGCGCTGCTGGCCGCGAGCGTTGACCGGAAACCCTTGCAGCGCCTCGAACGCCTCGCGCAGCTCGGCCTCGGATTCGACCTTCCGCACGAACATCCCCGCGCACAGGTCCACCGGCTTGAGCACCAGCGGGAAGCCCATCGCCGCGGCGGCCTCCTCCAGCCCGCGCAGCGTCTCGGCCAGCGCGAACGCCGGGCCGGGCGCACCGGCCTCGCGCAGCGCGCGCCGGGTGCGGTCCTTCGAGCAGGCGGCTTCGACCGATTCCGGCGCGGGGCCGGGAAGTCCGAGCCGCTGCGCGATCCGCGCCGCGGTGGGCAGGTAGTAGTCGCACGAGGTCGTGACGCCGTCGAAGCCCAGCACGGGATGCAGGCGCTCCAGGTGCGGCAGCAGCACGTCGAGGTCGTTGGTCTCGCAGGTGAGCACGTTGTCCGCGCCGAGCAGCGGGTGCGGCCCCGGTCCGGGCGCGGATCGCAAGTAGTGCTGCAGATCCCGGGTGACGAAGCTGAACCGGTGTCCCTCCTCGTGAATCGCCCTGGGGAGCAACGTGCTCATCGCCCCGACCCAGCTCTCCACCAACAGCAGGTGACTCACCAACGACTCCCATCCCGACGATTGCACTGCAACAGTCGGTGATGATAATCGTTTTCAAAAGGGGGATCAACCTCCATTTAGTGCGAATGGATGTGACTCGACGTGACGAAGAAAACGGCAGCCGCCGCAGCCCTGGTGCTCGCCGTTCCCCTGCTCGGCGCCGCGCCCGCGGAGGCGAAACCGCTGGCCTTCGGCCCGTGCCCGTTCGAAGGCGCCGAGTGCGCCGAACTCGCGGTACCGCTGGACGAGCGGCATCCCGAGCACGAGATCATGATCTCGATCTCACGCGTTCGGGCCACCGGCACTCCCGAGGAGTACCGAGGGGCACTGCTGGTCAACCCGGGCGGACCGGGCGGTTCCGGCCTGGAGTACGCGGTGAGCAAGGGGGCCAAGCTCCCCGAACAGGTGCGCCGCGCCTACGACATCGTCGGCTTCGACCCGCGCGGCGTCGGCCGCAGCGCCCCGCTGGACTGCGGCGACCTCGGCGGCCTGTTCCAGCACCCCTCGCCGGAACCGGTCCCCGTCGGCCCCGACCAGGAACGCGCGCACCTCGACCGATTATCCGCCCAGGCGCGAGACTGCCTGCGGCACAACCCGAACGCGGCCGCGATGAACACCACCAGCACCGCCCGCGACATGGACCGCATCCGCGACGCCCTCGGCGAGGAGGAGCTGAACTTCCTCGGCGTCTCCTACGGCACCTACCTGGGTGCCGCCTACGCCCACGAGTTCCCCGAGAACGTGGGCCGGATGGTCCTCGACAGCGTCGTCAGCCCCGACCGCTGGCACGACTTCGACGTCCTCCAAGCCCACGCCATGCTCCACCAGCGCGACGTCCTGTTCGACTGGATCGCCGCCCGCCCCGACCTGGGCCTGGGCACCACCCGCGAGGAGGTCCGCGACACCTACACCCGCGCCCGCGCGAGCCTTTCCTCCGCTGACGACGATTTCGGCGCGGGTGCTCGAAACGCCTTCGGCGCGGGTGAGTTCGACAACCTCGTCTACAAGACCCTCTCGCGCACCGAGCGCTGGCGCCCCTTCGCCGAAGCCCTGCGCACCTACGTCGGCTCGGGAAGCACCGAATCCCTGGAACCCGCGCTGCCCGAACCCGACCCGGAATCCCGCAACTACGAAGCCGCCCTCCGCACGGTCAAGTGCAACGACAGCGCACGCCCGACCCCGGAGGAGGTGCCGGCCGACATCCGCGCGCTCCGCGCCGCGGACCCCCACCCGATCCTCACCGGCCTGGAGGCGACCACCTGCGCCTTCTGGCCGAACCCGGCCGAACCCGCGCGGCTCGGTCACCCCGACATGCCCCCGGTGCTGCTCACCCAAGCCGACCACGACCCCACCACTCCCCTGCCGGGAGCCCGCCGAATGCAGGCGCTCCTCCCGGGCTCCCGCATGATCACAGCCCGCAACACCTACTCCCACGGAGTCGTTGCCAGCCAGAACCTCCCCTGCGTCGACGACCCCACCGCCACCTACCTCCTCACCGGCCAACTCCCCGACCGCAACACCACCTGCCCAGGCCCAGGCCTCCCCACCTGACCCGGCTCGGTCGACCCGATTTCAATGGAACTCGGACTCCTGATTTCCATTGAGATCGGGAACCCCGCCGCCTCCGCGGGTCGTGACCCGAATCAATTTCAGTTATTACTGAACCCATCGCGGTGGCAAACAGATCCCCTCGCCTAGCGCGCCTGATCGCGTGGTGGGGTGTCGCGGACGTCAGACTGTCGGGATGGCTCAAGCTCCGCTGCTGCTCGCGCTGGACCTGACCGGGACGTTCGCGTTCGGGCTCAACGGGGCGCTCACCGCCGTGCGCGTCGTGCGCCTGGACCTGGTCGGCGTGATCACGCTGGGCATGATGACCGCGCTCGGCGGCGGCATCCTCCGCGACATCCTGATCGGCGCGCTGCCGCCGGCGACCTTCAACGACGCGGTCTACCTCGGGGTGGCGGCGGCCGGGGCGCTGGTGGCGTTCTTCATCAGCGTCGAACTGGAGCGCTTCACCCGGCTCATCACGCTCTTCGACGCGGTCGGGCTGGGCGTGTTCTGCGTGACCGGGGCCAGCAAAGCGCTCGACTACGGGCTGGGCGGCACGCAGGCCGTGCTGCTCGGGGCGCTGACCGCCGTGGGCGGCGGGACGCTGCGCGACGTGGCGATCAAGCACGTCCCCTCGGTCCTGACCAGCGACTTCTACGCGGTCCCCGCCCTGGTGGGCGCGGTGCTGACGGTGGTGGCGGTGCGCTGGGAGGTCTACGGCATCGCGACGGCGCTGGCCGCCGCGGCGGTGTGCTTCGCGATCCGCATGCTCGGTGTCCGCTACCGGCTGCGCGTGCCCAGCACTCCCCGCCGGAAGGTCTCCGACGAGAAACCGGCGCTCGACGCCCGGCTGTCCTGGCAGGAGGAATTCCTCCGGAACGCGGGCCCACGAGCCGAAGAACGGTTGCGCGAGTTCGGTTTCCAGGTGTCCGACGGCGTCGGCGTGCTGGAGAACGGCGCCGGGCCCGCGGTCCTGCTCCGGGCCGCCTCCGGCGAATCCGCCGACGTGGCGTGCGTTCTCGGCGCGGCACAACTGCTGTCCGAGGACACCGACCGCTGGCGCGGCACCCTTCTCGTGCAGCTCCACGGCGAGCCCGACGCACGTCCCGACGTCGTCCTCGCCCACCACGTACCCGACCCGACCCGCGCGGCGCTGAGCACCGGCACCGAATCCCTCGTCACCGCCGCCCTCTCCTGGCTCTGAGCTACTCCGCTTCCGGAGGGACCTCCTCCCGCAGCAGCTGGAGGAAGGCCTCGGTCGCGGGCGAGGTTCCGGAGGTCGGCCAGAGCACCTGCACCGTGCGCGGCGGGACGCCGGTGGTGGGAACGCTGCGCACACCCGACATCCGGGCGGCGGTCGGGGCGGAGACGAGCCCGACTCCGAGGCCCCGGGCGACGAGCTGTTCCAGCAGGGCCATGCTGTCGGCCTCGAACGCGACCGTGCGGGTCACACCCGCCGCGTCGAACGCCGCGTCGTTGTGCGGGCGGATGCCCGAACCGCTCTGCATGTCGACCATGTCCTCCTCCGCCAGCTGCGCGGGGGAGAGCCGCGGCGCGTCGGCCAGCGGGTGCCCGTGCGGGACGATCGCGACCAGTTCGTCCTGGCGGAGCACGCGCCCGGCCAGCCCGCGCGGGAGCTCGCCCGGGCGCGCGTCGACGAACGCGACGTGGCACGCGTGCTCGCGGACCTGCTGCAGCAGGTCTCGCACGAGCCTGGTGCGGAGGGTGATCCGCACGGCCGGATGCCGGTCCCGGTAGGTCGCCAGCACCCCGGGCAGGTCCACCGCCGTGAGCGGGGTGATCGTGCCGATCACCAGGTTGCCGCGCACCTCGCCGCCGCACGCCACGGCGTTGCCCGCGGCCCGCTCCGCGGCGGCCAGCGCCTCGCGGGCGGGACCGAGGAACGCCTCACCGGCCGACGTGATCCGGACGCGACGGCTGGTCCGCTCGAAGAGCTTGGTGCCCAGCTCCTTCTCGAGCCGCGCGATCTGCTCGCTGAGCGCGGACTGAACGACGAAGCAGCGGTGCGCGGCCCGGGTGAAGCTGCCGGACTCGGCGACGGCGACGACGTAGGTCAGCTGGCGGAGCTCCATGACATCCATCGTGAAGACCGATCGCTGCGATGACAAGAACCTGTTGGACCGATCGACGGCGGTCGGAGAGCATCGAGGTACCGGCACGAGGCCGGAAACGCGAACTCCAGGAAGGCAGGGAACAGACGTGGCCCCCTCACCGACCGAGCACACCGCTCCGCCCGCGAACGCGACCCGTCACGGAGCCCGGCGCCGGATCATCTCCGCACGCATGACCTGCTGGTTCGCCGGCGGAGTGCTCGGGGTGATCCTCATCGGCCTGGTCTACCCGCAGCGCGGGTGGACCGGCGTGGGCGTGCTCTGCGCCGCGCTGGCGCTCGCGCTGTGCCTGGTGTGGCTGGGCAGCAGCGGCATCGGGGCTCGACGCCCCGATCCTCGACCGCTGCCGTCGATCGCGGTCGCGCTGGTGCTGGGCGGCGGTTGGTTTGCGGTGATCGCAGCGGTGCTGCGCCTGACGCTCTGACCCGGGGCTCGGCCGCGTTCTTCGGGATTGCGACGTTGTTTCGCTTCGTCGCGTTCATCCGGTGGTCGTCTGCGATCGCGAGGCTGATGCGCTGTTCCCGATCTCGATCACCAGGAGTTCCCGATGGACCTCTCTCGCAGGCAGTTCGTCCACCGCTCGCTGCTCGGCGGCATCGGAATCGCGCTCGTCGGCAACGTCGGCGCGGTCACCGCCGCGGCCCCGGCCGTCGCCGAGGGTGGCGCGATCCCCGGTTACGGGCCGCTGATCGCCGATCCCGCCGGGAAGCTCTCGCTGCCCGAGGGATTCAGCTACAAGATCGTCACCGAGGCGGGCAAGACGACGCTGGAGTCCGGTGAGCCGACCCCGCAGAAGCACGACGGCATGGCCACCTTCGTCCGTCCCGACGGCGGCAGCGTGATCGTCTACAACCACGAGATCAAGGTCAGCCACAACGCCGAGTTCCCGGTCCCCCGCGTCGAGGGGCTCACCTACGACCCGGTCGCGCCGGGCGGCTGCACCGTCGTCGAGGTCGACGCCGACGGTAACCGGGTCACCGAGTACGTCGCGCTGGCCGGCACCTCCACCAACTGCGCCGGTGGCCGCACCCCGTGGAACACATGGCTGAGCTGCGAGGAGACCGAGGCCAAGGCCGGCGAGGACGGCCACGAGCACGACCACGGCTTCACCTTCGAGGTCGACCCCTACGACCGCGAGGCCAACCGGGACCCGAAGCCGATCAAGGCGCTCGGCCGGTTCTCCCACGAGGCCGCGGTGGTCGACCCCAACACCGGGCACCTCTACCAGACCGAGGACGCCTCCGGCCCCAACGGCCTGTTCTACCGCTTCACCCCGCCGGCCTCCGCGCTGCCGCTCGGGCCCGGCAAGCTGCGGGCGCTCGGCGACACCGACGGCGTCCTGGAGGCCATGAAGGCCGCGGACGCGTCCGGCCAGCACGTCGACGACCTGTCCCGGGCGACCGAGGTCGGCACCACCTACGCGATCACCTGGGTCGCGGTTCCGGACCGGTTGGCGGCGAAGAAGTCGATCCGCGAGCAGTTCGGCGACCGCGACATCACCCGGGGCCGCAAGCTCGAAGGCGCGTGGTGGGGCGACGGCGGTGCCTACTTCGTGTGCAGCTACGCGCGCATCGAGGACAGCCCGGGCGAGCCGCACGACGGTCAGGTGTGGTTCTTCAACCCGCGCAACCAGACCATCGAGCTCAAGCTGCGCTTCGAGTACGACCAGGACGACGCGGCCGCGTTCGACGGCCCCGACAACATCACCGTCTCCTCGCGCGGCAACGGGCTGATCCTCGCCGAGGACGGCGACGGCCAGCAGCACCTGTTCGGCGCCACGATGGAGGGCCAGACCTACCCGCTGGCCCGCAACGAGATCAACACCGGCACCGACGTCGAGCCGGAGTTCAGCGAGTTCTGCGGCCCGGTCTACTCCCCCGACGGCAACACCCTGTTCGCCAACGTCCAGAACCCCGGCGTCCTCTACGCCATCACCGGCCCCTGGGACACCCTCCGCGCCTGACCCAAACCCCGGAACACGGCCGCAATCGGACACCCGATTACGGCCGTGTTCCGGTACCCGCCTACGGCCGTACTCCGATACCCGACTACGGCCGTACTCCCGTCCCGATTACGGCCGTATTCCCGTACCCAACTACGGGCGTATTCCCGGTTTCCGGGTGTGCGGGGGTACCAGTGGACAGTTTTAGCCAGAATCGCCCGGGGTTTCACCCCCGAAATCCCGGGCGATTCTGGCTAAAACTGTCCCCTCCGCCGCGCCACCGCCCTCCGCCACGCCACCACACTCCGCAGTCCACCGCGCGCCGCAGTCCACCGCGCGCCGCGGTCCACCGCGCTCCGCGGTCCACCACCCTCCGCGGTTCACCGCCGTGAGCGGGGTTAGAGGCGGGTGTAGATGTCTATGTCCCGTTCGAACTCGGTGATGGCTTCGGCGGACAGTGTCGGGCGGGCGTCGGCGATGGCGCGGAGGTAGTCCTCCGTCGTCGCCGGTTCGCCGCTCTGGTGCAGGACGTCGCGTTCGAAGGCGGCCTGGGCGCCCTGGCGGGCGGCGAACTCGATGTCGGCCGGGGTGAAGAACTCCGAGCGCTCCACCAGCTGGTCCACGTCGACGTGCTCGCGGGCCGGGCCGAGGTAGCGGGACCACACCGCGCGGCGCGCGGGCGGGTCCGGCGGGCCGACCGGGATGAGGTAGTCGAACCGCCCGGGCCGCAGGAACGCCGGGTCCAGCGAGTGCACCGCGTTGGTGGCGCACACCAGCAGCCGGTGGTCGTGCTCGCGGAAGCCCGGGATGAGCTTCAGCAGCTCGTTGGTCACGCCGTGCGCCGGGCCCGCCGACGGTGACGAGCGGGTTCCGGCGATCTCCTCGACCTCGTCGATGAACAGCACCACGTCGTCGAGCTCCTCCAGCTGGGCGAAGCTCTCCCGCAGCGATGCCGCCAGCCCGTCCGGCGAGTCCGCCGCCAGCCGCGACGGGAACAGCTCGACGAACGGCCAGTGCAACCGGGACGCGACGGCCTTGGCGAAGCTCGTCTTGCCGGTACCGGGCGGGCCGAACAGCACGATCGCCTTCGGCGGCAGGACGCCGTGCCGCTCGGCCTGCTCGCTGTGGGTGATCGGCAGGACGACGCGGCGTTCGATGATGTCCTTCTCCCGCTGCATGCCCGCCAGCTCGTCCCACCGGCCGGCCGGGATGAGGCTGCCGCCGAGGTGTTCGAGCATGTCGACGTCAGCCGGATCGAGTTCCTCCACCTTCTCGAAGTAGGTGAGGTCGGTGCGCGGGCGGTAGCCCGAGTTGGACATCGCCTTCGCACCCGAGGCGCCCTCGGGCACGAGGCTGGCGATGCGGTGCACGCCCTGGGTGCGCAGCTTCTTCTCCAGCTCGCCGAGCAGGGCGCTGCCGATACCGCGGTTGCGCCACCGCTCGTCGAGGGCGAACAGCGCCAGCCACGCGCGTTCGCCCTCGACCTTGGCCGCGGCCATGCCGACGACGTCGTCCTGCACGACCGCGACCATCGCGGGGTGCCCGGCCTGGGCCATGCCCACGACCTCGGCGGCGGAGAAGACCGGTTCCACGCCTTCCCGGCTCTGGTCCCAGATGCGAATCGCCTGGTCCAGGTCGTCGCTGTGGAAATCGCGCACCCGCCACACCGGCACGGCACACCTCCTGCGGTCTCGGTCCGGCCTCCAGTTGGCCTGGAGTACAGCACCCGACCACCGGCCGCGCCAGCACGCCGCATCGATGTACCGATAAGGGAGTCCTATCGCTGCGGCACGGGCTCCTCCTCCGGCGTCTCCGGCTCGGCCGACACCGATCGGGGTGCTGACAGCCCGTGGTCCTCGCGCAACGCCTTGTGGAAGGCGAAGCAGATGCCGACGAGGATGATCGCGAACGGCGTCCCGGTCAGCACCGAGGCCTTCTGCAGCCCGTCGAGCCCGCCGGAGACCAGCAGCACCGCCGCGACCCCGGCCAGCAGCAAGCCCCACAGCAGCCGCACCCACGTCTTGGGGTCGGGCCTGCCGCCGGTGGACAGCTCGCCGAGCACGACGGTGCCCGCGTCGGCACCGGCCACGAAGAACACCCACAGCACGATCAGCGTGATCACCGACAGCAACCCGGCCAGCGGGTACTGCTGGATGAACACGAACATGCCGGCCGCCGGGCTCTCGCTCACGGTCCGGGCGATGTCACCGGCCAGGCCGCTGCGGGCCAGGTGCAGCGCGGCACCGCCGAACACCGCGATCCAGATCACGCTGACCAGGCTGGGCACCAGGACGGTGGCGGCGACGAACTCGCGGATCGTGCGGCCCTTCGAGATGCGCGCCATGAACAGGCCCACGTACGGCGCCCAGGCGATCCACCAGGACCAGTAGAAGACGGTCCAGCTGCCCATCCACGAGTTGTTCGGGTCGAAGGCGTCGAGCCGGAAGCTCATCGGCACGATGTCGCCGAGGTAGTTCCCGAGCCCTTCGGTGAAGGCGTTGATCTGGGTGATGCTCGGGCCGACGACGAAGTAGAAGATCAGCAGGATCGGGGCGATGAGCATGCTGATGTTCGACAGCCACTTGATGCCGTGCTCGATCCGCGTGGTCGCCGACCCCATGAACGCGGCCGTGGTCAGCGCGAGCACGACCAGCTGCACGCCGATTCCGGTTGACATGCCGAAGGTTTCGCCGAGCCCGGCGGTCATCTGCAGGCCCGCCTGGCCCAGCGCGACGGCGATGCCGAAGACGACGGCGAGCACGGCGAGGATGTCGATGAGCTTGCCGATCGGTCCGTCGACCCGATCTCCCAGCAGCGGGCGGAAGATCGCGCTGAGCAGGCCGCGTTCACCCCTGCGGTGCGTGAAGTAGGCGACGGCCAGCCCCGCGACGGCGTAGATCGCCCACGGGTGCAGTCCCCAGTGGAAGAACGAGTACTCCATCGCCACACCGGCCGCAGCGTCGGTTTCCGGTGGCGCGAGTCCGAAGGGGACATCCACGTAGTGCGAGAGCGGTTCGGCCAGGCCCCAGAAGATGATGGCCGGACCCATCCCGGCCTGGAACATCATGGCGAACCAGGAGAACCGGCCGAACTCCGGTTTCTCGTCGTCGGCGCCGAGCTTGATCCGGCCGTAGCCGCTGAGCGCCAGGTAGATCGCGAACACCAGCAGGATGTTCGCCGCCAGCAGGAAGAACCAGCTCATGTCCGACACGACGTGGTCGAAGAGCCGCGTCGTCACGTTTCCGAAGCCGGTGGGGTCGACAGCTCCCCACAGGACCACCAGAGCGGACACGGCGATCGACACCGCGAAGACGGCGTGATTGGCCGCACCGCTGCTGTTCTGTTTCGTTGTCATGGTGAAAACCCTGTTGTGTCGAGAAATTCGGCACGAGCGAGCCGCATCGCCGCTTTCTCGTTGCGCCGCAAGCGATGTCGCATCCCGCACCCGGACGGGCAGGACCTCTTTCGTTGTGTGCTCGAAGTTGAGGCTCTCAGCTGGACGGCGCTCGATCAAACAGTTCTAGGGATTCGTCCATACTCATCCTGAAAGGGAGCGATAGAAAGCGTCTATCTGCACAGCCTGCCGGTGCCGTCGCGGCGAACCCCGGCGAAGCGGACGTGGCGCGTTCCAGCTCGACGCGACACCCGGCTCGTGGGCGGACCCCGCCTTCCGCTTCGCCCGATCCGTCTCAAAGTGAGACAGCCGAGCCCTGCCCGCTGCGCGTCCGCCTCCCTAGCGTCAACGGGCGGTTCCAGCGAACACCACGAAGAAGTGGAGAAACCCATGGCTGCTCAGGACAAGTCGCGCGTCGTGCTGGTCACCGGCGCCGCCCGCGGGATCGGCAAGGGCATCGCGCTGCGGCTCGCCGCCGACGGTCACGACGTCGCCGTCAACGACATCGAGGCCAACGGCGACCAGCTCAAGGCCGTCTCCGACGAGATCACCGCGATGGGCAGGCGCTCGGCGGTCGCGCTGGCCGACGTGTCCGACGCGGACGCCGTGCAGGGCATGGTCGACGGCGTGGCGAGCGAGCTCGGCAGGCTCGACGTGATGATCGCCAACGCCGGGATCGCCCACGTCAAGCCGCTCCTGGAGGTGACGCCGGAGGAGTTCGACGAGCTCATGTCGATCAACCTGCGCGGCGTGCACCTCTGCTACAACGCCGCCGCCAAGCAGATGATCAAGCAGGGCGACGGTGGCAAGATCATCGGCGCGGCCTCGATCGTCGGCTACCGGCCGTTCCCGCTGCTGGCGCACTACTCCGCGTCGAAGTGGGCGGTCCGCGGCCTGACCCAGGCAGCGGCGATGGAGTGGGCGCAGTACGGCATCACGGTCAACGCCTACTGCCCCGGCATCGTGGGAACGGCGATGTGGGACCACATCGACGAGAAGCTCGCCGAGCACGAGGGCCTGCGCAAGGGCGCGGCCATCGACAAGTACTCGGAGCTCATCCACCTCGGCCGCGTCTCGGTCCCCGAGGACGTGGCGTCGTTCGTCTCCTACCTCGCCTCGTCCGACTCGGACTACATGACCGGCCAGTCGGTCATGATCGACGGCGGAATCCAGTTCTCCTGAGGGGGACGTCCCCGCCGGGCCGGTGGCTCCGGTCCGGCGGGTCACTCCGCCGGGAGGACGGCGACCGGGCAGGGGGCTTGGTTGAGGACGGCGTGGCTGACCGAGCCGAGGAAGGCGCGGCGGACCGCTCCCCTGCCGTGGCTGCCGACGACCAGCAGGGTCGCGCCGTCGGACTCGCCGAGCAGCATCTGGGCGGGCTGTTCCGGGCCGACGACGTGGCGCACCGGCACGTCCGGGTACTGCTCGGCCCACCCGACCATCGACTCGCTGAGGACCTCCCGCGCCCGGTCGCGGAACTCGCTGCGGTCGGCGTCCCACTCGTCGACGATGTCGAACGGGTTGAAGGCCGTCTCACCCCACGAGTGCACGCCCACCAGGGGACGGCCGAGCCGCCCGGCGGTCTCGTAGGCGAAGGCGATGGCGCGCTCGCTCACGGTCGAACCGTCGACGCCGACGACCACCGGCGCGTCGGCTTTCGCGCCGGCCTCGCCGCGCACCACCACGATCGGGGCGGCGGCTCGGCGGGCGACCACCTCGGCGGCGGTCACGCCCAGGCGGTCGGTGCGCGAACCCACCAGCGGCCCGCCCAGCACGACCAGCTCGACGTCGCCGGCCAGCTCGACCAGGACCTCGGCGGCGTCGCCGATCGGCATGTCCTTGCTGATCTCCAGGTCCGGGTCGATCTTGCGGCACTCGTCCTCGAGCGCTTCGAGCTCCCGCAGCACGGCGCTGCTCAGCTTCTCCATCACGTCCTGCTCGTCGGGGATCCGCATTGGCAGCGAGTGCTGGAACGGCCGCGCCAGCACGTGCACCAGCGTCAACGGCCGCTTCCGGCTCGACGCCTCCCGCGCGGCCCAGCGCACCGCCTCCCGCGATGCCTCCGACCCGTCGAACCCCGCGAGCACCGGCAACCGACCCTCGGCCATGCGACCCACCTCCACTCGACTCCCGCCCCACCCGCGTACCCGCTCACCCCCACCCCCAACCACCACGACCGGGCGATCCCACCGGGGACGCCCAGCCGTCCCGGACCGCCGTGCGTCACCAGGGGGCAGTTTTAGCCAGAATCGCCCGGGATCTCGGGGGTGAAATCCCGGGCGATTCTGGCTAAAACTGTCCCCGCCGCCGCGCCACCACTTTCCGAACACGGCGACGGCGCTGTTGGGGCGGGCCCGATCAGGCCGGTTCGTACTGGTGTTCCGGGCGGCCGCTGGCTCCGTAGCGGAGGGTCATGGTGGCGGTGCCCTCCTGGGTGAGGGCTGCGAGGTAGCGCTGGGCCGTGGCGCGGGAGATGCCCAGCTCGTCGGCGATCTCGGCCGCGGAGCGGGGGTGCGGGGCGTTGCGGAGGGCGTCGCGGACGAGCTGGGTCGTGAGGGTGGAGCGGCCCTTGGGGGTGGCGGGGCGGTCCCCTTCGCGGAGCAGGCGCAGGGCGCGGTCGATCTCCTCCTGGTCCACCGCCCCGCCCGTGACCGGAAGCCGGGCGTGGAAGCGGGCGTACGCCCGCAGGCGTTCCGCGAGCTGCTCGGCGGTGAACGGCTTGACCAGGTAGTTCAGGGCTCCTGCGGAGAGCGCCGCGCGGACGGTGGCCGGGTCGGTGGCGGCGGTGAGCAGGATCGCGTCGGTTTCGAGCTCGGCCAGCAGGGCGACGCCGTCGGCATCGGGCAGGTAGTTGTCCAGCAGCACCAGGTCGGGGCTGCGGGCGTCGATGAGCTCGCGGGCCTGAGCCGCGGTGTGGGCGATGCCCAGCACCCGGAATCCCGGGACCTGCTCGGTGAACTCGGCGTGCACCTGGGCCACGCGGAAGTCGTCGTCCACCACGACCACACCGATCACGCTCGTGCCTCCTCGCTCGCGGGGGTTTCGAGGGCTCGCGGCAGCTTCGCCACGAACGACGAGTCCGGGCCGGTCACCCACACGTCGCCGCCCAGACCTCGTGCCGCCTGGCGGCTCAGGGCCAGGCCGAGGCCGTTGCCGTCGGGTTTGGAGGAGACCGCTTCGGCGAAGATCTCCTCGCGCCGATCCTCGGCGACGCCGTCGCCGGTGTCCACAACGGACACGTGCAGCGTCGTGCCGTCGGCCAGCAGGTCCACCTCGACGCGCGCGGGCCGCGTCGCGCCCACCCGGGCGGCGTCGATGGCGTTGTCGACGAGGTTGCCCACCACCGTGATCACCTCGACCGGGGCGGCCAGCGCCGTCGGAACCCAGCTGGTCCCGGCGAGTTCCAGCGCCACGTCCTTCTCGGCCGCCACCGACTTCTTCGCCGACAGGAACGCCACCAGGTACGGGTCGCGGACGGCGTCGCCCGCCGGGCCGAGCCCGGTGATCTCACCGCGGGTCAGCGCCTGCACGTAGTCGACGGCCTCCTGCTGCCGTCCGGTCTGCAGCAGCCCGGAGAGGGTGTGCAGGCGGTTGGTGAACTCGTGGCGCTGCGCGCGCAGCGTGTCGGCGGTGCTGCGGACCTTGTCCAGCTCGCGGTTCAGCGACTCCAGGTCGGTGCGGTCGCGCAGGGTCAGGACGCTGCCCAGCGCCACCTCGCCCCTGGTCACCGGTCGGTGGCCGACGACCAGGACGCGTTCGCCGGTGAGGGTGATGAGGTTGTCGACCTGCCCGCCTTCGAGCAGCAGCTCCCGCAGCCGGGGCGGCAGGTCCAGGTCGGCGACCGGTGCGCCGACCTCCAGCGGGACGCCGAGCAGCCGCTCCGCCTCCCGGTTGCGGACCGACACCAGCCCCGCGGCGTCGACGGCGAGCACGCCCTCGCCGATGCCGTAGAGCACGGCTTCGCGCTGGCGCACCAGCTCGGCGAGCTCCTGCGGTTCCAGGCCCAGCGTGCGGCGTTTGAGCATCCGCGTCAGCCACGCCGCCCCGGCGACGCCGACGAGCAGCGCTCCCCCGGTGAACGCGGCGGTCGTGCCGATCAGCCGCAGCAGCGCGGTGGTGATGTCCTCGGCGTCGAACCCGATGCTGACCTGCCCGATCACCGCACCGTCGGGACCGCGCAGCGGGACCTTGCCGCGGGCGGAGTAGCCGAGCGTGCCGCGCTGGACGGCCACGACCTCCTTGCCCGCCAACACCTCTCGCGGATCGGTGCTGACGCGCTCGCCGATCTCGGCGGGGTTCGGGTGCGACAGGCGGATCCCGGTGCGGTCGGTGATGACGACGAACAGCGCGCCGGAGGCCGCGCGGGCCCGCTCCGCCTGCGCGCGCACCGCCGGTTGGTCGCCGCGCGCGACCTGGTCGGCCAGGTCGGTGTCGGTGGCGATCACGCGGGCGGCGGTCAGCGCGCGCTGCGAGTACTGGTCGACGAGGTGTCGATCGAGCAGGGACGCGACGAGCACGAACCCGATCGCGGTGACCAGCGTGATCAAGCCGACCTGCAGCACCAGGGCCTGCCGCGCGAACCGCATCGGGCGGTGGGGCATGCCCCGACGATACGTGGTGAGCAGAACGCGCAGAACGCCGCGAACGCGGGATACGCGGACAACATCGACAACTCTCGTCTCGATGACCGAGGTCACCTACGGTTCCCCGGAACGCAACGCCGCTGCAATGAGGACCACTGCCGGTCCACGGGAGGAGGACGCGTTGATCGCGCTGCTCGGCTTAGGCATGGTGACCGTTTTCCTCTACCTGGTGATGAGCAAACGGCTGTCCCCGATGGTCTCGCTCATCGCCGTTCCGGCGGTGTTCGCGCTGGTCGGAGGCTTCGCGCCGGACCTCGGCGACATGATCACCGACGGCATCACCTCGGTCGCGCCGACGGCGGCGATGCTGCTGTTCGCCATCCTCTACTTCGGGATCATGATCGACGCCGGGTTGTTCGACCCGATCGCGCGCGGCGTGGTCCGGCTCACCCGCAACGACCCGCTGCGGCTGATCGTGGGCACGGTCGCTCTGGTGGCCCTGGTGTCGCTGGACGGCGACGGGACGACCACGTTCATGATCACGGTCTCGGCGCTGCTGCCGATCTACCGCAGGCTGGGCGTGAGCCCGGTGATCATGACCGGTCTGGCGTGCCTGACCAACGCGATCCTCAACGTCGTGCCCTGGGGCGGTCCCGCCGCGCGGGCCGCCAGCGCGCTGCGGCTGGACCCGCAGCAGCTGTTCGTGCCGATGATCCCGGCGCTGCTCGCCGGCCTGGCCACCGTGTTCGTCCTCGCCTACGTGCTGGGCCAGCGCGAGCGCATCCGGCTGCGGACCGCCGCTCCCGCGCTGGTCGGAGCCGGTGGCTCCGACGACGTCGCGCCCACCTCCTACAGCGGGTCGGCCGACTTCGACGTGCTGGCTCCCGACCGGGAGTCGTTGCGCCCCAAGCTGTACTGGTTCAACGCCGGACTCACGATCGCGCTGCTGACCGCGCTCATCATCGGCGTGCTGCCGATCTCGGTGCTGTTCATGATCGGCTGCGCGCTGGCGCTGATCGTCAACTACCCGCGGCTGGAGCAGCAGCGCGATCGGATCGCCTCGCACGCCGACAGCGTCGTGGCGGTGGTCGCGATGGTCTTCGCCGCCGCGGTGTTCACCGGCGTGCTCTCGGGCACCGGGATGATCGAGCAGATGGCGCAGTACCTGCTCACGGCGATGCCGGACGCGCTGTTCCCGTTCTTCAGCGTGATCGTGGCGGTGCTGAGCGTCCCGTTCACCTTCTTCATGAGCAACGACGCGTTCTACTTCGGCGTGATGCCGATCCTCGCCGAGGCCGGTGCGCAGCACGGCATCAGCGCGATGGAGATCGCCCGCGCCTCGCTGCTCGGCCAGCCGATCCACATGCTCAGCCCGCTGGTGCCGGCGATGTACGTGCTGATCGGGCTGGCGAAGGTCGACCTCGGCGATCACCACCGGTTCGCGATCAAGTGGGCGCTGCTGGTGTGCGCGGTGGTCATCGGCTCGGGCCTGGCGCTGGGCCTGATCTCGATCCACTGACCACGACCAGTAGTCACTCCGCGACGCTTTCTTAGGCCGAACGAGTGGCACCTTGAAAGGCCAACTACCTTCCGTTACCTTCGTGGGGACATCACGGTTCGGTCACGGCCGTGTCCCCGATCGGAAGGCGCGGTGCTCGATGACCAGCCCAGCGAGGACCGCGACGCAGTCCACCGCCGTCACCGCCACCGACGGGGTGCGGCTGCACGTGGAGGTCGAGGGCGATCTGGACTCCCCGGTGACCGTGGTGCTCTGCCACGGCTACCTGGCCGACGGCGCCATGTGGCTGTTCCAGCGCTCCTCGCTGGCCCGCCGCGCCCGCGTGGTCTGCTACGACCAGCGCGGGCACGGCCGCTCCGAGCTCGGCGACCTCGACCGGCTCACCCTCGACCAGCTCGGCGACGACCTCGCCGCCGTGCTCGACCAGGCCGCCCCGACCGGCCCGGTCGTGCTGGTGGGGCACTCGATGGGCGGCATGGGGATCATGGCCTTCGCCGAGCGCCACCCCGAGCTCTTCGCCGACCGCGTCATCGGCGCCGGGCTGGTGACCACGGCTGCCGCGCCGGTCAACGGCCGGGCCGTGCTGCCACCCCAGGCGGCGAACCTCGTGCTCGCCGCCATCGACCGGCTGCGCCTCACGCGGGTGTCCTGCCAGGCGATGCGGCGCACCGCGCTGATGGTGGCGCGCAGCTTCGCGTTCGCCTCCCGGGTGCCGCCGGCGCTGGTCGACTTCGTGCTCCAGCTGACCCGGTCGAACCCGGTGCACGCGCTGATCGCGCTGGTCCCGCAGTTCCTGACCCTCGACCGGCGCGCGGCCCTGCCGTCCTTCGCCGGGGTCGAGACGCTGGTCATCGGCGCCGAGCAGGACCGGACCATCCCGCCCGAGCGCAGCAGCGCGATCGCCGACGCGGTCCCGGGATCGCGGCTCGCGATGATCCCGCGCTCCGGCCACATGGTGACCCTGGAGCACCCGGAGCTCGTCGACGAGCTCCTGCACGGCCTCGTCTCGCGGGCCGCCGCCCGCTGAGGACGGGACTTCCCGAAGATCGACCCACCCGCTAGTCTCACTGTTACTAGCGAGCGGGAGGCAGTCTTGTCGCAGTACGCACCGACCGGCGTCGTGGTCCGCGAAGGAGACCGGGTGCTGTGCCACCTGTGCGGTGAGTGGTTCCGGTCCATCCCGGCCCACCTGTCCGCGCACGGCTGGACCCACCTCGCCTACCGCGAGGCGTTCGGATTGGAGCGCAACCAGTCGCTGGAGGGCGACGGCACGCGTCAGCGGCGCGCGGTGGCGATGCGGACCCGGCGCCTGCGGGACCCGCACGTGCGCGCGGGATGCGAGCAGGGCGAGGTCTGGCTGCGCAGCGGCGAGCTCACCAAGGCCGCCGCCCGCGCCTCGCGCGGACGCAGGCAACCCGAGCAGCGGCGCGCCAAGACGCTGCGCACGCTGGCCGCGATCTCCCCGGCCGCGCGAGCCGAGGGAACCCGGCGGCAGAAGCTCGCCAAGCTCCGCGAGACCGCCCAGAACGCCGCCACCGCACTGGGTTTCGCCGACATCGGCGCGCTGGTGCGCGATCGCGTCGCCGCCGGGAACAGCCTGGCTGCCATCAGCCGGGAAGCGGGACTGCACAAGGACTGGCTGTGCCGCCACCTGTCCAACGTGGACCCGGAAGCGGCCCGCGAGATCGACGGGATCGCCGCGCGGCGCCGGTTCGACGCGCCGTGGCTGCCCCGGATCGGCGAGTGGGGCTTCACCGACGTCGCCGCCTACCTGCACGACCGGCACGTGCTGCAGCGCCGGTCGATCCGGGCGATCGCCCACGAGGTCGGGTTCGGCCGCGGTGCCGTCGAGACGGCGCTGGCGCGCCACGGCATCACCAAGACCGCGCACGCCACCAACCGGCAGCGCTGCGCCGAGCGCGCGGCCCGGGTGGCCGCCGAGTTCGGCTTCGCCGCCATCACCGACTACCTCGACGACCGGCGCGCCGCCGGGATGACGTGGCGCGAGATCGCCGCCGAGTGCGGTCAGCCGCCCTCGTGGGTCCGCCGCCGCGCCGGGCTGCCCTGAGGTCCCGGGCCGCCCTGGGACCCGGGACCGCCCTGGGACTCCAGCTCGGCGACGAACCGCAGCGCGGCGTCGGCGCTGGTGTAGCGCCAGGTCATGAGCACTTCGGTGAAGCCGTCGCCGTCCGCGCGCTCCTGGTCGAGGGCGGTGACGATCGGCTCCAGCACCTCCCGCTGCCGCCGCAGCAGCACGTCGTGGCCGAGTTCCCGGCGCTGCAGCAGCGCCAGCTTCATCAGCAGCGTCGAGCGGATCTCGCGCACGTGCTCGACCGGCCGGTGCAGCCACTCCTCCACCGCGTCGCGGCCGGAGTCGGTCAGCGCGAACACCGTCCTGGACGGACCGCGATCGGACTCCACACCGGACGGTGCGATGAGCTCGGCCTTGGCCAGCCGGTCCAGCGCCCGGTAGATCATGGGTTTCGGGACGTGCCAGACGCGGCCCAGCTCGCCCTGCCGCGCGGTGAGCCCGGCGAGGGCGAAGCCGTGCCGGGATTCCTCCCGCAGCAGCGCGAGCACGGTCCACTCGGGCAGCGCCAAATCCACCCCGCCAGGCTAGGGCAGATCAACGCCGCCGGGCTAGACGGCCTCGGTGAGCTCCTGGAAGAACAGGCGGACCTGGTCCGGCTCGGTGAAGTTGCCGAGGTCGGCGGTGCCGGCCTGACCTTCCGGGGACTGCAGCGCCGCCATCGCGTCGTCCTTGCTCGCCCAGTCCAGCGTGGCGACCACGAAGTGCGGCGGCGCGCTGCCGTCGGGCATCTCGCACACGCCCCACTCGTAGGACTGGAGCCGGGGCATCTTGCTCGCCAGCACCGCGTGCACGTCGCGGTAGTGCCGCAGGAACGCGTCGGGATCCGCGGGGTGGTCGTAGATCACGGTGAGTCGGTACATCGCCTCTCCTCCGTCGCCAATCATCCGGCCGCCGACGAGCATGCCCTACCGAACACCGTCCAGCGCCGCGCGGAACGCCGAGACCAGGTCGTCGATCAGCGCCGCCCCGCTGGGCGTGGCGCCGAGCGTCCAGGCGAATCCGTGCAGCATCCCGGCGTACCGCTTCGCGGTGACCGGTACCCCGGCGGAGCGCAGCTCGTCGGCGTAGGCCTCGCCCTCGTCGCGCAGCGGGTCGAACTCGGCGGTGGCCACGAACGCCGGTGGCAGTCCGGCGAGGTCGTCGGCGCGGGCCGGGCACGCGCACGGGTCCTTGCCCAGGTCCTGGGCTCCCAGGTAGTGGGCCCAGAACCACTGCATCGACCCCTTGGTGAGCAGGTAGCCCTCGCCGTTCTCGATGTAGGAGTCGGTGGTGAAGTCGAAGTCGGTGACCGGGTAGATGAGCAGCTGCGCGACCAGGTCCGGGCCCTGCCGGTCGCGGGCGGCGAGGGCCACCGCGGCGGCGAGGTTGCCGCCCGCGCTGTCCCCGGCGGTCGCGACCAGGCGCGGGTCGCCGCCGAGCTCGGCGGCGTGCGCGGCGACCCAGGCCGTGGCCGCGTAGCAGTCGTCGAAGGCCGCCGGGTAGACGTGCTCGGGCGCCAGCCGGTAGTCGACGGAGACGACGACGGCACCGCTGCGGTTGGCGATCTGGCGGACCGGCCGGTCGCAGATCTCGACGTCGCCGACCACCCACCCGCCACCGTGGAAGTACACGATCACCGGTGCGGGGCCCTCGCCTGCCGGTGTGTAGATCCGCACCGGGATCGACCCGGCGGGACCCGGGATCGTGCGGTCCTCGGTGGCGATGTCCTCGGGTGGTCCTTGCAGGTCGATGAACCCGTTCGTGGCGGCGCGCGCCTGCGGGACGGTCATGTGCTCGAACGGCGGCATTCCGGCCTCGCCGAGCGCGGCCAGCAGCTGCTGGGCTTCGGGATGCGGTGGCATGGTGGCTCCTCAGGAGGCCTCGGCGGCCAGTTCGTCGAAGGTGGCGCGGGCGACCCCGGCGAACCCGCCGGTCGTGCGGCCCGCCGAGCCGGTGGTGAACCCGTCGTAGCCGCGCGCGGCGACCCGGTCGCAGATGACGCGGTAGACGTCGAGCCCGCCCACGTACGGGTAGAGGCTGCGCGGTTTGCCGGGGATGTTGGCCCCGACCCACCACGAGTTCGCCCGCGGCAGCAACGTCGTCGCGGTGACCTCGTCGTGGTGGTCGACCCAGTCCCGCTCGGCCTCCGGCAGGGGCTCGATCAGGTCCGCTCCCCGCTCGCGCAGGTACCGCAGGCAGTCGGTGATCCAGTCCACGTGCTGCTCGATGGCCACCGGCATGTTCGTCAGCACCGACGGGCTCTGCGGACCGGTGATCATGAACAGGTTCGGGAACCCCGAGGTCGTGACGCCGAGGTAGCTGGTGGGTCCCTTCGCCCACTTCTCCCGCAGGTCGAGGCCGTCGCGGCCCCGGATGCCGATCTTGAACAGGGTGCCGGTCATCGCGTCGAAACCGGTGGCGTAGACCAGGGTGTCGACCTCGTACTCGCCGTCGGCGGTGCGCACGCCGCGCTCGGTGATCTCCCGGATCGGCGCGTCGCGCACGTTCACCAGGGTCACGTTGTCCCGGTTGAAGGTGTCGTAGTAGCCGTTCTCCAGCGGTGGCCGCTTGGTGAAGAACGGGTGATCGCGGGGGCTGAGCAGTTCGGCGACCTCCGGGTCGCGCACGCGTTCGCGGATGCGAGCGCGCAGGAACTCGGCGGCGGTCTCGTTGGCGTCCTCGTCCACCAGCAGGTCGTTGAACGTGGTGCCGAGCCGGAAACCACCTCGCTGCCAGGCTTCTTCGTAGATCTGCCGCCGTTCGTCGTCGGACACCGACAGAGCCGTGCGCTCCGGCGTGCGGTACGGGAAGCCGAAACCGGTTTCGCGCGTGGTCTGCCAGATCTCCCGGTAGTTGTCCTTGATCGCGCGGCCGTCCTCCTCGGTCATCGGCCGGTTCCCGCCCGCGATGTCGTAGTTCGGCGTGCGCTGCAGGACGTAGACGTGCTCGGCCTCCTTCGCGATCTCCGGGATGGCCTGCACGCCGGTCGCGCCGGTGCCGATGACCGCCACCCGCTTCCCGGTGAAGTCCACGCCCTCGTGCGGCCACAGCCCGGTGTGGTACCAGTCGCCGCGGAAGGAGTCCCGGCCGGGGAACTCGGCAGGTTCGTCGTCGACAGGCATCCGACGGCGGTGATGAGGTAGGTGGCCGTCGCGCGCTCACCGGCGTCGGTGCGCACCGACCAGCGGCCGGAGGTCTCGTCGTACTCGGCGGCCACGACGCGGGTGCCGAACCGGATGTCGCGGTAGAGGTCGAACCGCTCGGCGACGTGCTGGAGGTAGCCGAGGATCTCGGGTTGCCCGGCGAATCGCTCGGTCCAGGTCCACTCCTCCAGCAGTTCTTCGGAAAGCCGGTCGGAGAAGCTGTAGAAGTAGCTCTCGGAGTCGCAGCGGGCGCCGGGATAGCGGTTCCAGTACCAGGTTCCGCCGACGTCATCGGCCGCCTCGAAGACCCTCGCGGTGAGCCCCAGGGTGTCGCGCAGCCGGTGGAGCATGTACAGGCCGGAGAAACCGGCCCCGATGACGACGGCGTCGAAGTCGTTGTCGGACGGGCGCACAACCTCCCACCTCCTCGTGGAAAGTCACTGTTCTGTCCTGAACGTGCGGTTCTCGACGCTACGAGGTCATCGCGGGTTCAACTATCCGATTAACGCGGGCGATCACCGGTTCCGCGCAGAACCGTCCGCGCGCAGCGTCCGGGACGGGGCGACGCCGTACTTGCGCTGGTAGGCGGCCGCGAACCGGCCCAGGTGCGTGAACCCCCAGCGGCAGGCGACGTCGGTGACCGTGGTCGTCTCCGGCGAGGCCTGGCTCAGGCAGCGGTGGGCGCCGACGAGCCGCACGTCGCGGAGGTAGGCCATCGGCGAAACCCCGACGTGCGCCCGGAACCCTTCCTGCAGCGACCGCACGCTCACCCCGACGGCCTCGGCGACGTCGGTGACCGACAGCGGCTCACCTGCCCGAGCCTCGATGATCTCCACGGCCCGCCGCACGGTGCTCGGCCCCGGCTGCGGATGCGGTTCGGCCAGCGCGGCGGAGTGGTCGTGGCGCGCGCTCAGCAGCAGCCCGGTGATCAGGATGCGCTCCAGGTGGCCTGCGGTGCGCGGGTCCAGCAGGACGCTGCGCGAGCGGTCGATCTCCGCGACGGCCAGTCGCACGGCCGAGAACCAGCTCTGCACCGCCGATTCCGCGAGATCCATGCCGAGGTCGAAGCGGATCGGCCCGCTGATCGGCCGCCCCAGCAGCCGCGCGAGCTCGTCGTCGAGGGCGGCGCGGGTGATGTTGACGGCCAGCTGCGTGCACCCGAGCGTCCACTGCCCGACGTAGCGAGCCCCGGGCACCATCACCGCCGGGCGTCGCGGGCCGGCGATGATGGTGTCGCGACCGTCGCTGATCTTCATCGCGCCGGTGACCGGGATGTTGATCTGGTACGTGTCGCTCATGTCGGCGACGGTGATCCGCACCGGCGGCCCGTAGCGGACGTAACCGATGGTCACGTCCTGGATTCCGACGGCGTTGACCAGCGCGTCCAGCGCACCGGCCCGGTCGGACAGCTCCAGCCGGTGCGGGGCGAACAGCCGCTCCCCCAGCTCCTGCACCTCGTCGAGGTCCCGACTGCGCAGGACGGGGTGGTTCCGCAGCGGCTCCGCACCTGCCCCGGTCAGCACCATCCCCGACCTCCTCGTCAGCGACGCCTACGAGGATCAGCCGACCCGGCGAACCGTGTCAACGCCCCGAACGGGACGAAACCGGAGGACGTCGTTCCTGATCAGAGGGGGTTCTTGGTGCGGGCGTTCCAGGCCGAGAAGCCTGCGGCTTCGGCGTCGGCGGCGGAGCGGAACCAGACGCCGGCCTTGGTGCGCTCGTAGTAGGGGGACTGCATCGTGTGGTACCGCTTGGAGCGGGTGTTGCCCTTGACTCGGTAGTCGCCGCGCGGGGACCGGCCGTTGGGCTTCGCCTTCACCGAGCCCGGGTACGGACTCGAATCCTGTTCTTCCGCAACGGTTTCGGGCTCCCCGACCTGCTGGGTCGGGATGGCGGTCTCGACGACGTAGGCGGCGCCGAGGTCGGCGAAGCCGACTCCGGCGAGCTCGCCGCCGGACTGGTCCGAGCCGTCGTTCCCGGAGACCAGGACCGTCACCTCCAGGTCGTCGGAGGAGGCGAACGCCGGGGTCTCGTCGGTGCGCGGCGCGGTGCTGGGCCGCTCGGGTGCGGGCGGGGACTGCGAAGCGGGCAGGGATTTGGGGCGTTCCGCCGCGGGCGCCTGCTCGATGGCCTCGGGTTCGCGGACCGCCGAGAAGACCAGGTGCCCGTCCTGGCGCAGCGGCCGGGACAGCAGCATCGAACCGGCCATCGACCCGGTAGCGAAGCACAGCAGGAGCAGCACGAAGGTCCAGGCGACGGGCATCGCCCCGCCGATCGGGGCGACGACGGCGAACGCGGCGGCGGCCACCAGGGCCGCTACCGCCCAGACGATCCACTGTCGCAGGCAGGCGGTGGGAGCGCGGTGTCTTGACTTCGGCACGAAACCCTCCTGGGTCTCCTCGAGTGACAAGATCGGCTGCGCAACGTTCTAACCAGACCAGTCGCGCTCAGCCACCGGAGATCACCCGTTCGGGGACTTCACAGGGATGGTTCACCCTCTCGTGCCATGAACATGAACACGCTTCAGCGCGGAGCGGGGGCCACGGTTCCGCTGACGTTGAGCTGCTGGACGCAGCGGGCCGCCGTAGGGCCGTAGGGCGGTGTGCCCGGGCGGGCGCACCGCACCGTCGCCTCGATCGCGGCCTCGCTCGGGACCTTGATCGGCGTCACCCAGTGGTAGTCCTGGTTGCGGAAGGTCTCCAGCGCGATGGTGGTGATCGTCCGCCCGTCGAACTCGATGGTGAGCAGCCCCTCGTCGCCCTGGTAGTTGGCCAGCACCAGGTCCGTGACGTAGAAGTCCTGGCCCTCCGGAACCGCGTAGGAGCGCGCCCCCGCGCCGCCGGGCCGGGTGCTGACCTCGATGGTGGCCGAGTGCTGCTGACCGGTGGCCGCCGGGTTCGCGGGCGGAGGCGGTTCGCCACCACCGGGTTCGCCGGGTGGCGGTTCCTCGGCCGGTGGCTGCGGCGGGGCGAGCTCGCCGTCGGCCACCATCTGCTCGGTCTGGCGCCGCGCGGCCTCCTGCGCGGCGCTCGTCAGCTCGGGCAGCACCAGCGCGTACCAGAGCAGCAGCAGCGCCAGCAGCAGCCCGAGCAGGGCCAGCAGCCATCGCGGCAGCAGCGGGAGCTGGACGAGCTCGCCGTCGAGCTCCTCCGCCTCCGCTTCCTCGGTGCTGCCGGACGCGGTGACGTGGAAGGGTTTCGACGCGGGTTTGCCGAACCAGATGAGCCCCCCGGCGCGCACCCGAAGGCGGACCTCGGTGCGGTCGCCGGGGTTGAGCGCGAGCCGCTCGGAGTCGAAGGAGAACGCCAGCTCCTCGGCCGGATCGGTGGCCGCGAGCGGAACCGCGATGGGGGTGTTGCCCTGGTCGTGCACCGACACCACGAACCGGCCGCTGCGCCACGCGCGCCGCCGCTGCGGGGTGAGCGCGCCGCGGAACCGGTGGAACGGGGCGATGACGACGGTCGTCTCCGGCACGGCCACCAGGTCGGGCTGCTCGACCGGCACGACCCGCACGGCCAGCGGGACCTCCCCGGCCGGCACCTCGGAGGACTGCGGCGGGCGCAGGACGAGCGTGACGGTGCCCTGCTCGCCCGGGTAGACCGGGAGGCGTTCGGGGATCACCGCGGTCCAGTCCGCGCATTCGCCGACGACTTCGAACTCGTACGCCTCGACGATGTCGGTGTTGTTGCGCACGGTGAAAATCGCTGTTGCCTCACCGCCGGGCGCGACTTCCACCCGCTCGCCGTCGAATTCGGCTTGAGTCGTCACGGGAGGAGAAACTAGGCGCCGCGCGGCCGCGCGAGTCAGAGCGGCGAGGGCAGCGCGGAGGCAGCGGGAGTGCCCCCGGCGGGCATCGAGTTCTGCCCGACGCTGCGTGGAATATGCCGAAAACGTCCGGAACATCGCTCGCATGAGCGGAAAACCGGCCTGTCATGGCCCATTCCACAGTTTCCTTCCCCGAATGGCCGTCCCGCGGCGCTCGGAATTGGCGTAACACTGGAAAGGGGGCAGGTTCTTAGGGAGGAGAGCCGATGACGAGAGTTCCGGTCGCGATATGCGCGGCCGACCCCATCCTGGAGAGCGGTGTCAGCCACCAGCTGCGCCCGCGCCCCGAGGTGGAGGTGCTCAGACCCAGCGAGGAGGACCGCGCGGAGGTGGCGCTGGTCGTGGTCGACCGGTTGGACGAGGAATCCGAGCAGCTGCTGCGCAGGTTGCAGCGCACGTCGACGGTCAGAACCGGGCTCATCATCGGCGAGTTCGGCCAGGACGCGCTGCAGACCAGCATCGAGTGCGGGGTGGCGGCGGTCCTGCGCCGCCGCGACGCCGACGCCGACCGGCTGGTGGGGCTGGTGACCGCGCTGATCCGCGGCGAGGGGGTGCTGCCCGGGGACATGCTCGGCAGGCTGCTGGATCACGTGGGCCGGTTGCAGCGCGGGGTTCCGAGCGCGTCCGGCGCGACGCTGTCGACGTTGTCGGCTCGCGAGGGCGAGGTGCTGCGCCTGATCTCCGACGGGTTCGACACCCGGGAGATCGCGACCAAGATGTCCTACTCCGAGCGGACCGTGAAGAACATCCTGCAGGAGGTCACCACCCGCCTGCAGCTGCGCAACCGCGCCCACGCCGTCGGCTTCGCGATGCGGCAGGGCTTGATCTAGCTCGCTTGCCCGAAAGTGCCTCCGCTCTTCCCGCCGCGGTGCCTCGCGGTTCCTGGGCACCGGGGCGGGAACCGGTGAAGCTGCGGGGAGGCGTCGAGCGGGCGGAGGGTGATCGTGGTCGGCAACGTGCCCGGTTTCCGACGTGGGAGGACCCGCTGGGGGATCGTCCTGCTCGGTGTGATCCTGCTGCTGTGCGGGCTGATCGGCGTCCCGACCACCCCGGCTCCGGCGGCCCCGGTTCCGGCTCCGGCGGCTGAGGTGGAGGCGAGCCGCATCTCCTACGCCGGGACCGCGCACCGCAGCTTGGGCGTCGCCGCGCCGGGGCTGTCCGACCAGGTGCCCACGCCGCCGCTGTTCGACGAGCCGAGGCAGCACTTCGACCAGGACGTCTCGTCCCGCGACGGGCTGCTGGTGTTCACCAGCCTCCGCGACGAGAGGACCCCGCAGGTCTACCTGCGGGACACCGACGGCACCGTCCGGCGGCTGACCCGGGGGATGGACGCGGCCAACCCGGAGCTGTCCCCGGATCTGCGGTGGGTGGCGTTCGATTCGGCCGGGTCGGACGGCGAGCGCGACCTCTGGCTGGCGCGCACCGACGGCAGCGGCGCGCACCGGGTCGCCGACACCGCGAACAACGAGACGCACCCGACGTTCTCACCGGACGGGACGCGGATCGCCTTCGCCTGCGACGCGGGCGGCCGCTGGCAGATCTACGACCAGCCCGCCTCCGGCGGTGCGCTGCGCCGGTTGACCGACGAACCGTCGGGCTCGGCCGGGGAACCGTCGTGGAACCCGGTCGACGCGGACCGCATCGCCTACACCCACTACGACGCCGACTCCCCGGACGACAACGCCGCGCACCAGGTGCGCGTCCTCGAACCCGGTTCCGAGCAGCCGCTGTTCGCCGACGACCCGGGCTGGCAGACCCGCCAACCGCGGTGGCTCCCGGACGGCAGGCGGCTGCTGTTCCTCAGCCCCACCTACCCGGACGCCGAGCCGCAGCCGAACAACGTCGGCGATCAGGTGTTCCGGGTCGACGCCACGGGAGCGCCGGTGTCGGCGACCGCTCAGCGCCTGCTCTCGGAGGACCGCCTGGTCGACTCGCCGACCTGGTTCACCGGCGGCGGGATCGGGCGCCTGGTGGTGGCGCGCACGACCGGGTCGTCGCGGAACGTGGTGCGGTTGCAGGACATCCGCTCCGACGGGGTCGATCCGCGCGATCTGGGTGTGGACGTGATGACCGAGGACCCGAACGCGTTCCAGGACTCCAGCCTGCTGTTCACGCCGACCGAGGGCTTCGACCCGTGGACGGAGCGGCAGGCCTACTCCCCCGACGGAAGCCGGATCGCGATCAGCCGGTTCGAGGACGTCGGCGGGCAACGCGTCCAGCGGATCTGGCTGGTCGACGCCGACGGCTCCAACCCCAGGCGGCTGCCCATCGCCGACCGGCAGGCCGACGACTGGGAGTCCGACGTCGCGTGGTCGCCGGACGGCGGGTCGCTCGCGGTGGCCCGCAGGTCGCCGGGCGCGCTGACCCCGGCCGACGAGCGCGGCCGAAGCCGCATCGTCGTCGTGGACGTCGACTCCGGCGAGGTGACCAAGCGGCTGGGTAACCCGGATCCGTCGCTGGACGACACCCAGCCCGCGTGGTCGCCGGACGGCACGCGGTTCTCGTTCAGCCGCGGCCGGGTCTCCGACGTGCCGGACGAGCAGCGGCGCAACCACATCTGGATCGCCCGCGCCGGTGATCTGGGCGGCCAGCAGGACCTCAGCGAGACGATCTGCCGGTGCGAGGTGGTGGACGACAGCCCGGTGTTCGCGCCGGACGGGCGCAGCATCGTGTTCAACCGCGAGCGCGACGGGCTGTACCGGATCTACCTGGACGGCAACCGGTGCGAGGTGCTGCTGCCCCGGAACCAGGAAAGCTGCGTGGACATCCCCGACCAGCCGGAGGGTTCCGGGACCTACCAGCCGCGCGACGCGACCTGGTCGCCGGACGGCGAGCGGCTCGTCCTGTCCCGGCGGCTGAGCAGCGACAACAACGCGCCGGAGCACCTGTCGATCCTCGATCCCGCCACGCGCGAGGTGACCTCGCTCAGCGACCGGCTGCCGGGACGGCAGAAGGAGCCGAGCTGGCGGGCGACGGTGGACCTGTCGATGACCGCGCCGGAGTCGGCGGAGCAGGTCCAGGTGGATAAGTCGGTGACGGTCACGGGCGTGGTGCGCAACAACGGCCTGGCGACCTCGCCGGGCACGGCGGCGACGCTGGACGTGCCGTCGGGAGTGGAGCTGACACGACTGCGCACCGAGCAGGGGTCGTGCGAGGGCGCGCGGTGTTCCCTCGGCGTGCTGGAACCCGGGCGGTCGGTGCGCGTCACGGCCGAGCTGGTCGGCGACGACCCCGGCGATCACCCGCTGACCTGGACCGCGACGGGCTCGGTGCGCGACAGCCGCCCCGGCGACAACACCTCCCGCACGGTGGTGCCGGTGCGCCCGGAACCTCCACCGCTGCAGGCCAACCCGGCTGTCGGACTGACGAGCTCACCCGATCCGTCCTATGTGGGCGGTGGCACCGAGGTGGTCTTCGCGGTCCGCAACACCGGCGAGGCGCGGGCGACCGGGCTGGAGCTGGACATGGCCCTGCCTCCGGGTGTCCCCGTGCGGAGCGCACCGCCGGACTGCACCGGAACCCGGTGCCCACTGCCCGATCTGGAGCCCGGTGGAGTCGTCGAGCGGCGGGTGGTGCTGGCGCCCAACGCGGCGCTGGAGGCCGACATCGGGGCTGCGGTGCGCACCGGCGGGTCCGACTCCGATCCCGGCGACAACCGCGCGACCAGGCCTTACCGCGTGCTGCAGCCCCGGATCGTCGCGGTGCCGGAGGTCGGTGAACCCGGTTTCGTGACCTCGGTGCGCGGGTTCGACTTCCCGCCGGGAACTCCGGTGCGGCTGGAGTGGTCGCCGGGGATCACGGCCTCGGCGGCACCGACCCTGCCGGGCCCGGACGGGCGGTTCGCGGCGCAGCTGCTGATCCTGCCGAAGGACGAGACCGGTCCGCGCACCATCACCGCCTCGGGTGCCGGGTTCAGCCCGGTGACCGCGCGATTCCTGGTGGTCGATCCGGCGATCGCGCCGCCCGGGATGGTGGGCCGGCGGTGATCCACGAGGTCGACGAGGCGCTGCGGCTGCTGCTGGCCGAGCACGACCTGCCGGGGTCGGGCGTGGAGCTGGGTTTCGAGGCGCCGACCACGGACTGGGCGGCCAAGCGCAACGCGCCGACGATCAGCGTGTTCCTCTACGACATCCGGGAGGAGCCGGGACTGCGGCAGGGCGGCCGGTTCGAGCGGCGCGACGACGCGGGCGCGGTGACGGGCTGGCAGGAGCCGCCGCACTGGTTCCACCTCGCCTACCTGGTGACGGTGTGGACGAACCGCCCGCAGGACGAGCACCGGCTGCTCGCGGAGGTGCTGCGCTGCCTCGTCCGCCACAACTCCCTGGCGCAGCGTTGGCTGACCGGCACGCTGGCCGAGCTCGGGTTGACGGTGGCCTTCGAGGCCGGCGGGTCGATGGCGGAGGGGCGTTCGGCGGCCGATGTGTGGTCGGCGCTGGGCGGGCAGCTCAAGCCGTCGATCAACCTGCGGGTCACGGCTCCGCTGTCCGGGGACCTGATCCCGGCCGGTCCGCCGGTCACCGAGGGCGTGGTGCTGCGCTCCGACGACGAGGCCCGGCGCCTGCGCTACGCCGGGTCCACCGCCGAGGGCGAGGCCTTCGCCCCGGCCCGCCCGCGCCCGGAACCGAAACGTCGACGCCGAGGACCGGTCTCGTGACGGCCGCCGACCTGCACCACCTATGGGCGCGCTTGGGCCGGGTCGAGCAGCGGGTCCGCTCGGCGGTCGCGGCCCGGCGCGCCACCGATCCGCACCCGGACGACCCGCACCGCGGCCTCTACCTGACCCCGGAGCACGTCGAGCGCATCCTGGCGACACCCGCGACAGCCTGGTCCGGCGACGGCCTGACCTCGGCCGTTCCCGGTCCGAGGTTGCTGGGGTTGAGCGAGGAATTCGGGCTCACCGAGCTCGACGTGGAGCTGCTGCTGGTGGCGCTGGCACCCGACGTCGACGTCCGCTTCGAACCGCTCTACGGCTACCTCAACGACGACGTGACGAGGCGCCGCGCGACCACCGGGCTCGCGCTGGAGCTGTGCGGGATGCCGTCGGCGGGAGACGGCAGGTTCCGGTTCACCTCCCGCGCTCCCCTGGTAGCGGGCGGACTGCTGGAGGTGCTGGAGCCCGAGCGCCCGGCGTTGTCGCGCACGTTGCGGGTGCCCGACCGCGTGGTGGCGCACCTGCTCGGCCACGACGAACCCGACATCGGACGCCTGGTGCACGGCGGCCCGCCGGGCGAGCTCGCCAAGCGGATCGGCGCGGCCCTGGACTCCGGGGTGCGGCTGGTGCACCTGCACGGCGCGGACGGGGCCGCGCGGGTCGCCCTGGATGCCCTTTCGGTCAGCGGCAGGGCAGCGCTCGTCATCGACGTCGCCGACCTCTCCCCGGATTCCGTTCCGGTGCTCGTCCGGGAAGCGGCGCTGAGCCGGGCCGGGATCGTGCTGGGACCGCTGGAGAAGCTCGGCCCGGAACGGGCTCGCCTGCTGCGGGATCTCGTGCGCACCTCTGAGCGCGTCCCGCTGCTGCTGCGCGGAACCGGGAGCTGGGACCCGGCCTGGTCCCAGCGGGCCCCGGTGTCGGTCCGCGTCGCACCTCCGAGCTCCGAGGAGCGCGCGCAGGAGTGGCGGCGAGCCCTGGCGGCCGTCTCGGCCGAGGTGCCGGAGGAGACGCTGGCCGAGGCCGTGGGCGGCTACCAACTCGACACCGAAGCGATCGGCCGCGCCGCATCGGTGGCGGTTCAGCTCGCCGCGTTCGACTCCCGCCCGGTCGGCACCGACGACCTGCGCGCGGGCGCCCGAGCCCAGAACGGCGCGGGCCTGGAACGGCTCGCCCGGCACATCACCCCGACCGTGACCTGGGACGACCTGGTGCTGCCCGAGCCGACGCAGCGCCAGCTCACCGAACTCGCGATGCGCGCCCGGCACCGCGACCGGGTCCTCGGCGACTGGCGGATGCGCCCCGGCGGCGGCCGAGGCCGCGGCGTCCTCGCCCTGTTCGCCGGAGAGTCGGGCACGGGCAAGACGATGTCGGCGGAGGTCGTGGCGGCCGACCTCGGCATGGACCTCTACGTGGTGGATCTGTCCACAGTGGTCGACAAGTACGTGGGCGAGACGGAGAAGAACCTCGAACGCATCTTCACCGAAGCCGCCGGTGTCAACGGGGTCCTCCTCTTCGACGAGGCCGACGCCCTCTTCGGCAAGCGCTCCGCCGTCCAGGACGCCCACGACCGCTACGCCAACGTCGAATCCGCCTACCTGCTGCAACGCATGGAAACCTTCGACGGCATCGCCATCCTCACCACCAACCTCCGAGCCAACCTCGACGAAGCCTTCACCCGCCGCCTCGACGTGATCGCCGACTTCCCCATGCCCGACCACGACCAACGCCGAGCATTGTGGGACCGCTGCCTCGGCCGGGACCTCCCCCGAGCCGAAGACCTCGACCTCGACTTCTGCGCGACCTTCGAACTCTCCGGCGGCTCAATCCGCTCCTGCACCATCACAGCCGCCTACCTGGCAGCGGAGGCGGGAAAGCCGGTCGGTGGAGAAGAGCTGATCACGGCAATTCGCCAGGAATACGGAAAATTGGGCCGCCTGATCTTGGACTCCGAGTTCCAGATATGAGCACCAGGGAGACGACCGTGTTCTCACATGAGAAGCCCGACGAGACGGCCGCTGGAAGTGTCCCGCCGAGCACGATCGCGACATCCGACAATGTCAGCGCAGCGGCGGTGGCACCGTCTCCCAACGCGACGTCGCCCTCCGACCTGTTGGCGCTGCAACGCCGGATCGGCAATGCCGCCGTTGCCCGCACGCTGGATGGCCAGCAGCCAGTCCAACGGTCAGCGGTGCACGACGTGCTTCGCAAGCCGGGACAGCCGCTGGATGCGTCGACCCGGACCGAGATGGAAGCAAGGCTCGGAGCGGATTTCTCCGACGTCCGACTGCACACCGACACATCGGCTCAAGATTCGGCTACCGAGATCGGAGCCCGCGCCTACACCTCCGGCAATCACGTGGTGATCGGTCCCGGCGGGGCTGACGCGCACACCTTGGCCCACGAGCTGACGCACGTCATCCAGCAACGCCGAGGCGCTGTGGACGGAACCGACAACGGCGCTGGTCTGCAACTCAGCGACCCCACGGACCGGTTCGAGCGCGAAGCCGAGGAGAACGCGTCCAGAGCACTCTCCGCGGGACCCCCGGTACATCCGCACACCGCGGTCGCCAGCGAGCAGGCGACCGGACAACCCCATGTTCAGCGCGTGATCATGCCGAAGAGCGACAACGGTGACAACGTTCTCGAACCGATGCCACCGGAGCAGGTCCCGAGGCTGCCGCAGGTAAGAGGTTCCTCCCCCGACCGAATCGAGCGCTTGAAGGCCCTGGCCATGTCGGAAGACGAGTTCCTCAGCATCGAGGAAGCGTTGGAGCAATCGCGGAACACCGTGGTCGGGGCGATCAGCGGCCCGCATCCCAACGAGGGTGATTTCTTGGCGAACGTCCAGGACTGGCGGAAGCAGGGGTTCTCCGCCTACGACCCATCGATGATGGAGAAGCCCCTGCGCGACCGGCTTGAAAAGCGGGGTGTTCCCGCAGATGTCAGTATCCTCCGGCAGGCGTCGATCACCGAGTTCGGCACGCACGTACCGCACACCGACGTCCTGGTCCCCCACCCGGGCCCGTGGATTCTCCAAGCCGCACCGAATGATCTCGCCAGCTGTCTGGAGAGGGTGCTGGGAAGCGACAGCCACGCCTACGTACTCACGGACAGCGAGCCCACAGCTTCGTACGCGGACACGCTCGAACAGCGGATCACAGCGATCAACGAAGCCAATGCAGGCGTGGACGGGTACCAGCGATTGACCGTCGCCGTCGAGGTAGTGCCGATCGGCAACCGCGGATCGACCCGACTCGGCGCCAATGCCGAGGGGCAAGCCGGCGCCACCTTCAAAACCAACCACCCAGGAGAATATCGCCTGGTCAAGATCAGCCGGAACTGAGTGCCGCGTTGCGCAGATCCTCGACCCGGTAGTACTACCGGAGCGGGATGTCGAGGCCGTGCTCGTCGGTGGGTCGCGGGCCGTGGATACGGCGCTCGGCCTCGGTGATGGGGACGTCGTTGATGCTCGCTTCGCGGCGTCGCATGAGGCCGTGCTCGTCGAACTCCCACAGCTCGTTGCCGTAGCTGCGCCACCACTGGCCGTCACGGTCGTGGCACTCGTACTGGAAGCGGACGGCGATCCGGTTCTCGTGAAAGCTCCAGAGGCTCTTGCGCAGCGCGTAGTCCAGTTCGCGCTCCCACTTCCGCGTCAGGAACGCGATGATCTCCTCGCGGCCGGTGAGGAACACGTCCCGGTTCCGCCAGCTCGAGTCCGGCGTGTACGCCAAGGCCACCCGCTGCGGATCCCGGGTGTTCCACGCGTCCTCCGCGGCCTGCACCTTCTGCAACGCCGTCTCCTCGGTGAACGGCGGGTACGGCGGACGACCTTCCGTCATGGCTACCTCCCCCACGTTGAGAACGTGCGCTTTCTACCAGAGAACACCTTGACTCGCAGCCGGCCCGCCAACGCGCGCCCTGCCCGCTCGACCGGAGCTGAAAGGCACGGTGGTGTGTTCGGGGAGGCAGTGGTGTTGCCCTCGTTGGGGTGCTGGTGGACATGTTCGCGGCGGAGGTGGGGCGCGAGGGTCGGGTGTGGCCGTGCCTTGAGCTGAAGGAGCGAACATGCCGTCGTACCTGTCTCCTGGCGTCTACGTCGAGGAGGTCCAGAACGGGTCCAGGCCCATCGAGGGGGTCGGGACCGCTGTGGCCGCCTTCGTCGGGTTCGCGTCGCAGGGACCGGTGCACGAACCGACGCTGGTGACGAACTGGAGCCAGTTCACCCGGACCTTCGGCGGGTTCGGTGACGGCTACCTCGCGCACTCGGTGTACGGGTACTTCGCCAACGGGGGTGGTTCCGCCTACGTCGTGCGGATCGGCGGACCGTCCGCGCCCGCCTCGCCCGCCGCGGCGACACCCGCTGAGCTGGGCGGGCTGCGGGTGTCGGCGCTGCCCGGGGCCGGGTCGGGGCTGACCGTGGAGGTCGCCGACGCCGAGGGCGAGAACCCGCCGGAGGACCGGTTCCGGCTGGTGGTCAACCAGAACGGGAAGGTCGCCGAGATCTTCGACGTGTCCGCCAAGAAGAACGTCAAGAGCTACGTGGTCACGCAAGTGCGCGAGCGGTCGCGGCTCATCGAGATCACCGAAGCCACCTCCGGGTCGCTGACCAGGCCCGACAACCAGACGGTCCCGGTCGCCGCGCCGCCCAGCGCGCCCGCACCCGCCACAGTGGACCCGCAGGAGTACGTCGGCGACCTCACCGCGCGGACCGGGTTCGGCGGGCTGGAGACCATCGACGAGATCACGATGGTGTGCGTCCCCGACCTGATGAGCGCGCACCAGCGCGGGTTGATCGACGCCGAGGGCGTGAAAACCGTGCAGCTGGCGGCGATCTCGCACTGCGAGCAGATGGGCGACCGGGTCGCGCTGCTCGATCCCCCGCCGGGGCTCAACGCGCAGCAGGTGCGGGCGTGGCGGATGGACGACGCCGGCTACGACTCCAAGTACGCGACGCTGTACTACCCGTGGATCAAGGTGTTCGACCCGTCCAGCGGGCGCAACGCGATGGTGCCGCCGAGCGGTCACGTCGCCGGCGTGTGGGCGCGCAGCGACACCGAGCGCGGCGTGCACAAGGCGCCCGCCAACGAGGTCATCCGCGGGGCCGTGGACCTGGAGACGAACCTGAGCAAGGGCGAGCAGGACCTGCTCAACCCGGTCGGCGTGAACTGCGTGCGCTCCTTCGCCGGGCGCGGCATCCGAATCTGGGGCGCGCGGACGCTGTCCTCCGACCCGGCGTGGCGCTACCTCAACGTGCGGCGGCTGTTCAACTACCTGGAAGAGTCGATCCTGGTCGGCACCCAGTGGGTGGTGTTCGAGCCGAACGACGACCGGTTGTGGTCGAGCATCCGCCGCAACATCGGCGCGTTCCTGCACCAGTCGTGGCGCGACGGGGCGCTGTTCGGGCGCACCGCCGACGAGGCGTTCTTCATCAAGTGCGACCGGGAGAACAACCCGCAGGAATCCATCGACCTCGGCCAGGTGGTGTGCGAGATCGGGGTGGCGCCCGTGAAACCCGCCGAGTTCGTGGTCTTCCGGCTCTCGCAGTTCTCCGACAGCACCAGCCTGGTCAGCGAGTAAGGGAGACGACATGGCACAAGGCGACACCCTCTCCACGCACCGGTTCGGCGTGGAACTCGGCAGCGTGACGGTGGAATCGGTCAAGGAGGTCTCCGGTCTCACCGTCGAGCAGGACGTGATCGAGACCCAGCAGGTGACCCCCACCGGCGAGCGCATCAACAAGAAGCAGCCCGGCGGGCAGAAGGGCGGCGAGGTCACCATCACCCGCGGCCTCGACAAGAGCACCGAGTTCACCGCCTGGATCAAGAAGACGCTGCTCGACGGCGACGTGGAGGGCGCGCGGGAGAACCTCACCATCGAGATCCAGGACTCGATGGGCGAATCGGTCCGCCGCATGCAGCTCTACGACTGCTGGGTCAGCAAGTGGGAGGGCCCGTCGTTCAGCGCGGGCGAGTCCAACCCGGCCACCGAGCAGGTCACCATCGTGTTCGAGCGGATCGAAGTCGAATGAGACGACGCATCACCTCGCTCAGCGACCTCGACGAGGTCGCGGGCAACCGCGCTCCCGAAGCACCGGAGACGTCGACCGGGCACGAGGAGTTCGAGTTCGAGCTGCCCCGGGGTTACGTGCACGGCGACGGGACGGTGCACCGGCACGGCCGGATGCGGCTGGCCACCGCCAAGGACGAGCTTCGGCCGCAGATCGACGTGCGGGTCAAGGAGAACCCGGCCTACCTCAGCGTCGTGCTGCTGGCGCAGGTCATCACGAGGCTCGGCGAGATCACCGACGTGCACGCGGGCGTCGTGGAGAACATGTACGCCACCGACGTGGCGTTCCTGCAGGACTTCTACCGGCGGATCAACAGCGAGGGCCACACCCGCGCCGGGGTCACCTGCCCGTCGTGCGCGGCCGCGTTCGAGGTCGACCTGGCGGGTGGTCGCCTGGGGGAATCGTGACGTACGCGCCGGAGCGGCTGCACGCGGAGGTCGCGTACGTCGCCTACCACTTCCACTGGACGCGCGAGGAGATCCTCGATCTCGACCACCACGAGCGCCGCCGGTGGGTGCGCGAGATCGCGCAGATCAACACGCGGATGAACGAGGGGGGATGAGCCGGTGGGCCTGCTCGACCTGTTCCGCCGACGACGCCCTGCCGGGAGCTCCTCCCCCGTTGCGGTTCCCGCCTGGGACGGGGGTTGGCGGCGCGCCGGCGGCGACCTCGGGGTGCTCCAGCGCTCCGGGATCGGGGTGGTCGAGAGCGGGTTCCGCGATTCGGTCGCGTCGTACCGGGAGCACGGGGTGATGACCGGGATGGGGCATCTCGTCGACCCGGCCGCCCCGTCCGGGCTGGTGCACGGGCTGTTGCGCCCGACCGCCGGGTTTTCAGTGCAGCGGTCATCGGGGGTTGAGCTGCCGGTGCGGACCGTGCAGCGGCAGGCGGAGCCGGTCGTGCGTACCGGTCGGGTTCCCGTCGCGAATCCGGTTCGAGGCAACGAGCCGTCGGGATCGGTCGCCGACTCGCCAGATCCGGATGGTTCGGCGGAATCGGTTGAGGGCCTCACGAGGCGAACGGTTGATGGTCCAACGAAACCGGCTGATGGTCTGACGAAACCCGTTGGTAGTTTGCCGAACCCGTCCGCTGCGCAGTCGATTGGCGCAGTGGAGAGCCCTTCCTCCCCGATTACCTTGCCCAACGTTCCCCTGGTTCAACCGCGCCGACCATCACCGCCGCTGACGGTCGCTCGCCGCGCTCGGACCCTCCCGCCGCGCCCGGTGCCCGCGATCCGGCCGACCCCTTCACCCGGGACCGCGACGGCTCCGCCACCCACGAAGGCCACCCAGCGGTCTTCGACCGGCACAACCCAACGCCGCTTCGCCCCGAGCAGCGGCCCCGGCGAACCTCTCCTGAGCCCGCCACCCACCGCAGCCACGGCCCCCACGAACGACCCCGAACGCAACACCCGTTCCGAGCCGCCGGCGTCGAACACCCGCTCCGCACCCGAAACCGAAGCCGCTCACGAGGACGTGACCACTCCACCGGTCCTCGACCGAACCCCCTCACCCCACGACAACGCGACACCCGCTCCGGAACGCACCAACGACCCACCGACGATCCAACGCACCCCGAGAACTCCCGACCCGCACTCCTCACCACCTCCCGAAAACCGCCCACGTCCGGGAATCGGACCCCCACTACCCCACCTCCCCCTCTCAGCACGACCTCTCCCCGGCTCCACCCCCACCTCACCCCCGTTGGGTGAGGGAAGTTTTCATGAAAACCTCCCCACCACCTCCAACCAACGAGGTGACAGTTTTCATGAAAACCTCCCTCCCTCACGAGACCACCTAACCGTGGAACATTCTCATGAAAAATTCCCCGTCACGGGCATCGACCGAGGCCAGGGACGTGATCAGGGGGATGTTCCCACCTCTCGTTCTCGACGGGGAGGGGGAGGTTTTCATGAAAACTTCGTCGTTCCAGGTGACGAAGGTGGGGACAGTTTTCATGAAAACCTCCCTCCCTCGGGAGGTGAGTTCGTTCAGCGGCGAACGTTGTCCGGTTCTGATCGCTCTCATTCAGGACTTCCGGTGGAGCGCATCGAGGAGGGCTCCGGGGAGCGGGTGGGGGTCGTTGAGGGCGCTGCGTCGGAGGTCGGGCCGGTTGTTCCGGGCGGGGTTGCGGGTGAGGTGGGAGTGATCGAGTCCGCGCGGGGTGTCGTTCCGTCGGATGAGGCTGCATCTGGGACGGTCGGATCGTTGGTCGCGGATTCTCCTTCTGTTCAGCGGATTTCGGTGGATGTTGCGAGTGGAGATGGCGGTGTTGGGCCTTCGGGTGAGGCGAGTGCGCCTTCCGATCCGCTTCCGGTGAACGCATCGGCGACAGCACGCGCATCAGGGGACTCGCGGAGCGGAACCACAGAACCTTCCGTTGATATTCCGTCTTTCTCGGGAACTTCCACCGACTCTGACGCGGATCTGACTGTCCAGCGGAGCCTGTCGCTGCGACCTCATTCGCCGAATCCCCCGAAGTCCGGCTCACCGACCCGGGCTCAGGTGCGGCCTGTGGTCTCCGCGCGTCCGCTGAGCGTCCGCACCGGGCGAGGCTTCGAAACCGCTCCTCAAACCCCCGAATCCGGCTCTCCCCCAAGGCCTTCGCCGGTCCGGTGGAAGCCGCCCGGCCCGACGATCCAACGCGCCCCGACGACTCGGCCGCACCCCACGACGTCACCGACGGGCACCACCGAGCTCGTCCCTCCCACGGCCCGACCGACCCCGACGACCGGCTCCCCCAGCACCAGCCCTCCCCCGGTCCAACGCACCCCCACCCCGCCGACGTCGATCCCCGGTGTCCCGGCCGGAGTTCCGGTCACCGTCGTCCAGCGCGAGGCGAAGCGAACCGATCCAGAACCCGTCCCGCAGCAGGAACCCGCCCGCCAGCAGGAGGACACCGAGGAGCTCGCGCGCAGGCTCGTCGAGCCGGTGAGCCGGTTGCTGCGGGCCGAGTTCCGGCACGGCCGGGAGCGCCTCGGCCGCCTGAACGATCGCCGCAGGTGAGGGAAGGAGTACGTCGATGTCGCAGAACATCTTCGCGTCCAGCGTGTTCTTCCAGTTGAAGATCGCCGGTGACGACCTGGGCCCGTTCCACACCTGCTCGGGCCTGGGCGCCCAGGTGGAGGTGGAGCAGTTCACCGAGGGCGGCAACAACGGGTTCACCTGGCAGCTGCCCACCCGCATCACCTGGTCGAACATCACGCTGACCAGGCCGGTCACCTCCGACACCACCAAGATCTCCCGCTGGATCTCGCGGATCATCCAGCGGGCCGACCGCAAGGACGGCGAGATCGTCGCGCTCAAACCCGACCGCACTCCCCTGGCCCGCTGGCAGGTGCTCGGCATCGTCCCGGTCAGCTGGCAGGGGCCGTCGTTCGACCCGGCCACCGCGCAGGCCGCGGTGGAGACGTTGGAGATCGCCCACGAGGGCCTGCGGGCGGGGTGAGGGGACGATGGCACGCAAGAACCTGGCCCGAGCCAAGTTGCTGATCATGGAGCCGCCCGCGAAGGTCGGCGCCGGGGCCGGTGCGCGGCTCAAGGAGGTCCGGTTCCAGTTCAACCCGAACCGGCTGAGCCTGACGAAGAGCACCGAGTGGCGCCGCAAACCCGCGCGGATGGCCGACGAGTCCGCCACGCCCGAGTTCGTCGGCAGCGGCCCGCGCTCGCTGTCGCTGGAGGTCTTCCTCGACGCCACCGACAAGCACGACGGTTCGGTGGAGAAGAAGGTCGAGGACCTGATGCTGGCCTGCGTGCCCACGCCGAAGAGCCTGGCGGCGAAGAAACCGGCGAGCCCGTGGGTGCGGTTCGAGTGGGGCACCGCCAAGACGACCTCGTTCGACGGCGTGCTGTCGAGCTTCTCCGTGGAGTACTCGCTGTTCGACGTCGACGGCACGCCGCTGCGCGCGACGTGCTCGCTGAGCATCGAGGAGGCCGGTGCCGACACGCCCGGCCAGAACCCCACGTCGGGCTCGGAGAACGCCCGGCGCACGCACCGGGTGGTGGCCGGGGACAGCTTGGCGCACCTCGCGTGGCAGGAGTACGGCGACGCGACCGCGTGGCGGCTGATCGCCGAGGCCAACGACATCGACGATCCCATGATCCTGGCACCGGGCGCGGAACTGCTGGTGCCCGCGCTCGACGACGAGAGGGAGCCTGACTGATGGGCAACGACTCCTCCGGCCGGTCGGTGGCCGCCGATCCCGTCGTGGGCATCCCGGCGGCGCTGCCCGCTGCCTGGCAGCAGCAGCTGACCAGCTGCGTCGTGGACGAGAACGTCACGTTGCCCGACGCCGCGACGCTGGTGTTCCGGGACCCGAACCACGAGCTGCTGTCCGCCACCGGGATCGGCATCGGCTCGGAGCTGACGGTGAAGGTGACGACCACCGCGAGCGCGACGGCCGAGGAGCTCTTCGCCGGCGAGGTCACGGCTCTGGAACTGGACTCGGACGGGACCGGGTCTTTCACGGTCGTGCGGGCGATGAGCAGGGCGCACCGGTTGATGCGGGGCCGGAAGGTAAAGGCGTTCCGGAACATGACGGCGGAGAGGATCGTGCGCGAGGTCGCCACCGGGGCGAAGTTGAAGCCGGGTCGGATCAAGGCCAAGCCGATCACCTACACCCAGTTGTCGCAGGCCAACGTCTCGGACTGGGAGTTCCTGCAGAACCTCGCCCGGGAGCACGGCGTCGCGGTGCGCGTCGACGGCGACGGCCGCCTCGACTTCGCCGAGCTCACCCCCGCCTCGAAGGCGCCATCCCCGTCGATCCCGGCGAACAAGAGCCCGTTCGTGCTGGAGTACGGGCGCAACCTGATGGCGCTGCGGGCGGTGCTGACCGCCGCCGACCAGGTCGACGCCGTCGAGGTCCGGGGCTGGAACGTCGACACCAAGAAGCCCCTCGTCGCCCGGGACACCTCCGCCGCCAGCGACGTCGTGCGACCGGGCCTGACGGCGGCGAGGGCGAGCTCGAAGTTCGGCAAGCCCGAGTTGCTGGTCACCGATATGCCCTACGGCACGCAGGCCGAGGCGCGGACGACCGCCAAGGCCCTGGCGGCGTCGATGCGCGCCGGGCTCGGGGAGGTCGAGGCCGTCGCCGAGGGCAACCCGAAGCTGCGGGCGGGAGTGCCGGTGGCGCTGGGCAACGTCGGCGAGGACTTCGCGGGCAAGTACACCGCGACCGCCGTGCACCACGTCCTCGAACCCGGCCAGGGCTACCGGACGACGGTGCTGGTCAGCGCCTCGCCGGACCGGTCGCTGGCCGGTCTGGTCGCCGGTGCCGGTGCGCCCGACCGGGGTCCGCGCATCCCGGGCGTGGCCACCGGGATCGTCACCGACATCAAGGAACCCGGGAAGTCCGAGCGCGGCTGGGTGAAGCTGAAGTTCCCGTGGCTGTCCGACGACTACGTCACCGACTGGGTCCGCACGGTGCAGCTCGGCGGGAACGGCGGTGGCGGGGTGTTCAGCCCGGACGTCGACGACGAGGTGCTGGTCGGCTTCGAGCAGGGCAGCCTCGACCACCCCTACGTGATCGGCGGGCTCTACAACGGGGTCGACTCACCGTCGGAGCACGACGGGCCGCTCGTCGACCGCACCAGCGGCAAGGTCAACCGGCGTTCCCTGGTCTCCCGCAAGGGACATCGGCTGGAGCTCATCGACTCCACGACCCGGTCGCCGGGCGTGCACGTGGCCAGCGGGAACAAGCGGCTCGACATCCGGATGGACGAGCAGGCGCAGACCGTCGACATCACCGTCCGCGCCCCGGGCGGGCGGCGGGTGCTGACCTCGATGTCGTTGTCCCCCACCGGGATCGAGTTGGACGCGGGCACCGGGGACATCACCCTGTCCGGCCGGTCGATCTCCCTCGACGCCACGACGTCGGTGTCGATCAAGGGCCGGACGAGCGTGGACATCGACGGCGGCGCGACCGCGGCGCTGCACGCCCCGACGGTTCGCATCAACTAGACGAGGAGTTCCGCGATGCCCCCAGCCGCTCGCATCGGCGACCCCACCAGCCACGGCGGCACCGTCGGCCCGCCGCGCGTCAACGCGCGAGCGGTCGCCGGCGTGTTCATCGGCGGGAAACCCGCCGCGGTGGTGGGGAGTCAGCACGTGTGCCCGGTCCCGCCGCACGCCGTGATCAGCGGCGGCAACGTGATCACGCCCAGCCCGCCGGGCACCTCGGTGGTGCTCATCGGCGGCCTGCCCACGGCCTGCGTCGGTGACAAGACCACCTGCGGCGCCCAGGTCGCGATGGGGGCGCTGAACGTGCTGATCGGGGGTCCGCTGTGAGCGATCGGTTCATCGGCCGCGGTTGGAGTTTCCCGCTGCGGGTGGGCCCGACGGGCGGGATCGGCATGGTCGAGCGGGAGCGGGAGATCGAGGAGGCGATCCGGCTGGTGCTGGGCACCGCGCCGGGTGAGCGCCCGATGCGCCCGGAGTTCGGCTGCGGCATCCACGACCACGTCTTCGCCCCCGGTGACGGCGCGACGGCCGGCCGCATCGCCCACGAGGTGCGGGTGGCGCTGCGTCGGTGGGAACCGCGGATCGAGGTCGCCGACGTGGTCATCGCCTTCGACGCCGTCGACGACGGGGTGCTCTACATCGACGTGCACTACGCGGTGCGGGCCACCAACGACCGCCGCAACCTCGTCTTCCCCTTCTACACGATCCCGCGCAGCGACGGAGACGCCGAGTGATGGCACTGCCCACGCCGAACCTGGACGACCGCCGGTTCCAGCAGCTGGTCGACGAGGCCAAGCGCTTCGTGCAGCAGCGCGCGCCGGAGTGGACCGATCACAACGTCTCCGATCCGGGCGTGACGCTCATCGAGACGTTCGCGCAGATGGTGGACCAGCTGGTCTACCGGCTCAACCGGGTGCCGGAGAAGAACCACCTCGCGTTCCTGGACCTGCTGGGCGTGCGGCTGTTCCCGCCCGCGGCGGCGCGCGCGGACGTGACGTTCTGGTTGTCGGCGGCGCAGGCGGAGACGGTGCTGCTGCCGCGCGGCACGGAGGTGGCCACCGCGCGGTCGGAATCGGGCGAGGCGGTCGTGTTCGGCACGACCGAGGAGCTGCCGATCGTGCCGTGCGAGCTGAAGTCGCTGGTGACGATCTCGGCGTCCGGTGAGCAGGCGAACCGGACGAAGGACCTGGACGTGGCCAAGGACGTGCCCTGCTTCCAGCCGGAACCGGCCGTGGGCGACGCGATGCTGTTCGGACTGTCCGAGGCGGTGCCGCGCTGCGTGGTGGCGGTGCGGCTGGACAGCCAGGTCGAGGGCATCGGCGTCGACCCGCGGCAGCCGCCGCTGGTGTGGGAGTCGTGGGACGGGATGCGCTGGAGCGAGTGCGCGGTGTTCGGCGACGCCACCGGAGGTCTCAACCGGCCAGGTGAGGTGCTGCTGCACGTTCCCGCCGGGCACAGCACGTCGGTGGTGGCCGGGGTGCAGGCGGGCTGGTTGCGCTGCCGGGTCGTGGCCCCGGCCGAGGATCAGCCGTTCTACTCGGAATCGCCGACGGTGCGGGTGGCCGAGGCGTTCACGGTCGGCGGCATCACGGCCGTGGAGCACGCGGAGACGATCACCGACGCGCCGCTGGGCGTGTCGGCGGGCGTGCCGGGTCAGCGGTTCCGGCTGGACCGGGCTCCGGTGCTCACCGACGGGGAGCCGGTGGTGGTGCAGGTGTCGGCCGGTGAGGGCTGGCAGGACTGGCGAGTGGTGGAGCACTTCGGCCAGTCGGGACCCGCCGACCTGCACGTCACGCTGGACGCCACGACCGGGGAGTTCGGGTTCCCGCCCGCGGTCCGCGCTGCCGACGGCTCGTTGACGTCGTTCGGCGCGGTGCCGCCGAAGGGCGCGCACATCCGGGTGCCGTCCTACCGCACCGGCGGTGGCCGGGCGGGCAACGTGGCGCGCGGGGCGATCTCGGTGCTGCGCAGCTCGGTGCCCTACGTCTCCGGTGTCGAGAACCGCGAGGCCGCCACCGGCGGTGTCGACGGCGAGACGGTGGAGGAGGCGAAAGTCCGCGCGCCGCACCAGATCCGGGTGCAGGAGCGGGCGGTGACCGCCGACGACCACGAGCGGATCGCGCGGCAGGCGGCCCCGTCGGCGGCGCGCGTCCGCTGCCTGCCCGCCGGGCAGGAGCCGGGTTCGGCGCGGGTGCTGGTGGTGCCGGACGCGACCCCGGACTCGGGCGAGCAGCTGCGGTTCGAGCAGCTCGTACCCTCCGAGCAGCTGCTGGCCACGATCGCCGCCCGGCTCGACGAGCGCAGGCTGCTGGGCACCCGGCTGGTCGTGGAACCGCCCTTCTACCAGGGCATCACGGTGGTGGCGCGGATCCGCTCGGCGGATCAGGACCTCAACCGGGTGCGACGCGACTGCCTGGCCGCGCTGCACCGCTACCTCAACCCGCTGCGCGGCGGGATCGACGGCGCGGGCTGGCCGTTCGGGCGCCCGGTGCAGCTGGGCGAGGTGTTCGGGGTGCTGCAGCGCGTCCAGGGCGCGGAGCTGGTCGACGAGGTGCGGTTGTTCCCGGCCGATCCGATCACCGGGCAGCGCGGTTCCCCGGTGGAGCGGGTGGAGCTGGCCGAGCACGCGCTGGTGTTCTCGCACCAGCACCAGGTCATGGTGCAGCCGGTGTCCGGGGGCGCGGGATGAGGCGCGCGATCCCCGGTCTGCCCAGCCGCCACCCGCTGGGCGAGATGCTGCCCGCGATGTACGCCGACGACGATCTGGCGCAGCGCTTCACCGCGGGCCTGGACACCGTCCTGGCGCCTGTTCTGTCCACACTGGACAACCTGGCGCACTACTTCGACCCCCGTGTGACGCCGGAGGATTTCGCGTCGTGGCTGGCCGGGTGGGTCGCCGTGGAACTCGACCCGAGGTGGCCGCTGGAGCTGCGGCGCGCGGTGCTGCTGCGGGCCGTGGAGCTGCACCGGCAGCGCGGCACCGCGCACGGCCTGATCGACCTGCTGCGGTTGTGCGCCGGTGTGCGAGCGCGGGTGCTCGACGGCCCGGGCGCGGCGTCGTCGACCAGACCGGGCACCCCGCTTCCCGGCAGCGCGGTCACCGGCGTGGTGGTGCAGGTGTGGCCGGACCGGTCGGAGGTGGATCGGCAGCGGGTGGCGGCGCTGGTCGACTCCGTCCTGCCGGTGCACCTGACCTGCACCGTCGAGGTGCTCACCGGTCCACCCGAGCGAAGGGGGTAGCGCGATGCGCTCCTGTCCGACGTGCGGCGCGCAGGTCGCCCGCGACGACGACTTCTGCGGCACGTGCGGCACCTACCTGGGCTGGGAGGCCGACACCGGGCAGGTTCCTCCCCCGCCGTCGGAGGCCCCGACCCGCCGGATCCCGGTCGCCGAACCCGAGCAGCCGGAGGCGGTGCAACCGGCCGAACCGGTCGCGCCCCGGCCAGAGCCGACCGCGCAGGTCGAGGAACCCGAGCCGGACGGGCCGCCGTGCCCCTCGTGCGGTACGGCGAACCCGCTGCGGCGGCGGTTCTGCCGCCGCTGCGCCCACCGCCTCCAGCTCGACGACGCTCCCGCGCCCCGCGAGCAGTCCCGCCGGCTGAGCAACCACGACCGGCACAGGTTGTGGCGGCGCCTGGTGATCCTGGCGACGGTGATCCTGCTGGTCGTGGCCGCGGTGCTGCTGTACCCGCTGGGCGAGGCGGTGGTGCAGGACGTGCTCGACAAGACCTCCGACGCGGCACCGGTCGCCCCGGCGGGTGTGACGGCCAGCGACGCGGTGCCCGGTCATCCGGCCACCGGACTCACCGACGTGCGCACCGACGTCTACTGGGGCGCACCCGGTCCGGGCGCGTGGGCGGAGTTCACCTTCGACCACCCGGTCCGGCTGGTCCAGATGCTGGTGCACCTGGGCCCGTCCTCGAAACCGGGCCGGTACACCAAGCAGGCCCGGCCCTCGCACATCGACGTCGAGCTCACCCGGGCCGACGGCGAGACCCGCACGATCCCGGTCGCCCTGACCGATCAACCGCAACCCGACCCGATCAAGCTCCGCACCAGCGACGTCGTCCGCGCCCGCATCGTCATCCGCGACGCCGTGGACCTCACCGGGAACCGCCACATCGCGATGTCCCTGGTCGAGTTCTTCACCCGCGGCTGAGTGGTGGGGTGGGGGAAGTTTTCATGAAAACTTCCCCCACCCCACCACGAACAGGTGGCCGACCGGAGGTCACTCGATCCACGACCGGGACCCCGGTCAGCGGCCTCCGACGGGTTCGACGTAGTCGCCGGTGAACACCGAGCCCGGCGGCGGGTCGGCGAGCGGCGCGGGCAGCGCGAACTCGGCGGAACCCGCGGGGCCGGCGGCGATCTGCTGCTCCAGGTAGCCCGCGAGCTGCACGCCCGGGTCGCCCTGGACGGTGCCGGTGCGGCGGTACGTGAGGAACGGCAGGTCGATCGAGCCGCCGCGGACCTCGACGGTCTGGCCGCTGGGCGCGGCGAGCTGCCACCAGTCGCGGTTGTTGTCGGTGACGCGCACGCCGATCCGGTGCCCGGCGGGCAGCTTCCAGTCGGCACCCCACAGGGTCAGCGGCACCGTCGACTCGCCGGGTTCGCGCACGAGGTGGCCCTGGCGGGTGATCAGCGGCCCGGTGCCGTCGGGGCCGAGGTCGTAGACGTCGACGACGAGGTTGGCGTTGGGCCGGGTCGTGGTGACGTCGACGGAGACCTCCGGCGAGCCGGACAGGTGCGCGTCGTGCGGCAGCGGCTGGGACACCGTCCACACGCCCGAGGTCACGGTCGGGTCGGTGGGGTCACCGGACGACGAGTTCGCCGCGGTGGACACCGACTGCGCGGTGTCGACGTAGCTCCCGCCGATCAGCGGCGTGCGGTGCTCCCGCACGTCGGCCGGGGGCCACTGGGCTTCGGAGCGCCACCTGCCGTCGTTGGTCTGCACGGCGTGCGGCGGGTCGGCCGCGGCCGGCGCCTGGTCCTTGAGGAAGCGGTCGTAGAAGCGCATGACCTCGTCGAACCAGCCCTGGCGCCCCATCTTGAGGCGCCCGTTCTCGTCGGTCTCGTTGCCGCGCACGTGCTCCCACGGGCCCATCCAGCTGCGCTCGTAGCCGGTGTGGTTGGCCAGGTACTCCTGCATGCCGTCGGCGACGGTGTTGTTCTCGGTGAGGCCCTGGGCGAGGAACAGCGGCACGTTCGACCCGGTGGCGCCGGGGATCAGGTTGCGCTGCTTCCAGAACTCCGAGTCGTGCCGGTCGTCGAGCGACTGCTGGGCGAGGTTCTTGCCGAGGCACAGCGGGTCGTTGAGGCTGCGCAGGTTGTAGCCGGGATCGTCGGTGATCGGGCCGGGCGAGGCGGCGATCCCGTCGTAGAGCGCGGGTGTCGCGACCGAGTTGGTGCGGCGCATGCCGTCGCCGTAGAGGTAGCGGTAGTCGTCGTACACGGGTTCCTGCGACACCACGGCGGCCAGCCCCGGCGGCCGTTCGTCGACGCCGACGAGCCCGGTCAGCCCGTCGTAGGACTTGCCGTACATGCCGACCCGCCCGGTCGACCACGGCTGGTTCGCGGCCCACTGCACGGCGTTGACGACGTCGGCCTTCTCCCCCGGTCCCGACCAGTCCAAGCACCCGGTGGACCCGCCGAACCCGCGCAGGTCGACCATGACGAAGGTGTAGCCCTTCTTGAGCAGTCCGGAACCCTCGACGAAGTCCTGGAACCGCTCGGAAGGCCCGTCGTTCGGCCCGATCGGGTCGTACGGAGTGCCCTCGACGGCACCCGCGGGACCGGTTTGCCCGGAATGGTTGAAGTACGGCCCGATTGAGAGGATCACCGGAGTCTTCTCACCGGGAGCGAGCCCCTTCGGCCGGATCACGTCGGCGTGCAACGTCGCCTCCCCGGCGCTGGAAGGCGACGAGATCCAAGCCTCGCTCCACTCCCCATCGGGATAGGCCACCCCAGAAGCCTGAGCAGGCACAACAGGAGCGGCCGCCGCCACAACCCCGAACACCACCCCGGCACCGCGCCGACGCCACGACCTCCGGAACCCGCGCATCCAAACCTCCCCGAAGCCCTGAGAACCTCCCCCGAGTCACCCACCCCGAACACCCCCTGCCAACCACCCCCGAGCCCCCGATGCACGATCGATGCCCCGAAGAAACCCACCCGGAAACACCCGCGAAAAACCGGACGTCGCACCACCGCTCCCCCGAAGACGCGATCACCCCTCTCCCGCGAACTCCTCACCCCGTTCGCGATTTCAATGGAAGTCGGGATTCCGATCTCCATTGAGGTGATCTCAGTGGGTTTCATGCGAGTCGGCCGTGTTCGGGGTGGGTGGCGGAGAGCGCGGCGAGCACGTACTCGCGGGCGGCGGTGAGGTCATGCACCGAACCTGGCCTGTTCCGTTCCGCGATCTTCTCTGGCACTCTTGTATCAAGCCCTTGATACAAGAGGAGGTGCTCGTGAACCTCGCGGTGCAAGCCGTGACCATGATGCTGGTGGGACTGCTGCTCCTCGCCATCCTGTGGCCCAGCCCCAGGTCCGGCCGAAATCTGCTTCGCCGTTGGCTCACCGAGGAACCCAGCGCGGAACAGGTCGGCGTCGCCGTGCGATACCTGAAGCGTCGCCGACTGTGGTACCCGGTCTTGTTCGTCGCATTGTCACTGGTGGCTTCCCCGCTGCTGCCCGACGACAGCGACCGAGGTGGAAGCGCGGTTGCGGGGTACCTGTGGCCGCTGCTGTGCGGGATGCTGCTGGCCGAGCTCGCTGATCTGCGTCCCCGACGCGACGTCCTGCGCGCGGCGTCACTCCGCAAGCGCACGCTGACCGATCTGGTGCCGGGCTGGGCGCTGGTGGTGTTCGGCCTGTTCACGATCGTGACGGTGTTCCTCGGAGTTCTCGGCGTCGTGTACCGGGAACCTGTGCAGGCTTTACTGCGAGAGCACTCCTCTCAGGTGGACGCGTACGTCGCGGTGCTCATGCTGGAGCAGAGCCCGCGACCCGCGTTCGCGACCGGATTCGCGATCGCGTGCGCAGTGATCGTGGCCGCGATCGCCTGGACCGCCATGGCGCGCCCGACCCGCGACGATCCGGACGTGGACACCGCGCTGCGCCGCCGCAGTGCGCGAGTCGCGTTCGGTCTGGGCATCGCGGTTCAAGCCGTCCTGCTCCAAGTCGTGTGCGCGCCCCTGGACAATCCGCTCACCGTGCTGAAGGGCATGCTTTCGCTGTTGCCGGGCCCGGTGCAGTACGCGCACTCCCTGAGCTTCATCTTCAACCGCGTCGCTCCCGTGGTGGGACTGCTGGGCTGGATCTGTTCGGTTTTCCCACGTCGACCCACGGCCCGAACGCGGTCAGCGGTCGGATGACCGGATCCCACCGCGTCGTCGTCGACACCGGCAGCGACCGAGCGCCCTGGCGGCAGGTCCGCGACCAGATCGTGCACCTCATCGCCACCGGCGAACTACCGGTGGGCAGCACGCTGCCTTCGATCCGGCAACTCGCACGTGACCTCGGCCTGGCCCCCGGCACAGTCGCACGCGCCTACCGGGACCTGGAAACGACCGGTGTCCTCGAAACCGCGCGCAGCAAAGGAACCCGCGTCGCATCCTCACCAGAAGCCGCCCCCACGACGGAACCGCTGACGGCAGCCGCACACGAGTTCGCCGAACGAGCACGAGACATCGGCGCCGACCTCAACACTGCCCTGGCAGCCGTCGAGGACGCTTTCCGCGCCTCCGAACCCCGACATGAGCAGGAGCCATGAGCACGCGCGTCTCACCGAAAGCCGCAACACGACCGCAACGAGGTGCGAGCGAACGCCACTTGTCACGACGTCGTCGTCGGTCGCTTCAAAGGAGGAAACATGGACATTCTTTCGATCGGACACCGGGTACTGGAGTATCTAGCCCTGGGCGTTGTGTCGATGGCCATGGCGGCGCTCCTAGTAGCAGTGCACCCGAAGAAGAAGCGAGGCTGGTGGCGAGGTGGAGGGCGCAGCAACAATGACGACTGAAAGACAGCGCCCAGGGGCACAAACGCGCGCGGCGGTGGGGTCGCGCCGGTAGACCTGCCGCAGCCAGGCCCAGGCATCGGTGACGTCGGGCGGGCAATCCGGCGACCGGGGACGAGGCCGGGGAAGGCCGCCCGCGAGCGTGTGCTCGCCGCGCTGCATGCCACAGCTGCTCGAGGGCTACCGAGTCTGGCCGACGGCGGTTATGACGACACCGGTTCGGAGTGCACACCCCGATCGAACAACCTTCTGACGGCCCGCTGGACACGACAACCGCACCTACGACGCCCTGCTGCGCGGTCCGCGCTGCCTCGCTGAACGTGGCTTCGCTGTGCTCACCGGACGCTGGCCCACCCTGCACCACATCACCGCCGACCCCCCGCACCACGCCCAAGCCACCGTCACCGCCCGCCGTCCGAACGGCCGTGTCGGACGCTCTTCCCCTCAGAAGCGGCTTCCACGGGTCAAGAACTGCGATTTTCGTCGGACGAATGTCGCGGTTTTCGTCGGTTGAAAACCGCGGTTTTCGCGGACGCGGAGAGTGATCGGGTGGGCGGGGGCGCGGATTGCGGCCGTGATCGGGGTGTCCGAATACGGCCGCAATCCGGGTCCTCGTGGGGTCAGGAGGTGGTGTAGAGGGAGGGGTGGCGGTCGTGGAAGAGGTTGTTGCGGGGGCTGATCTGCTTGTCCCGGGCTGTGGTGAGGTCTGCCGCGTGGGCGGCTCGGTGGTCGGGACCCGCTGTGGCGGCGGGCCAGCCGTCGTGGTCGATGATGGTGGTGCCCTCGGTCCACTGCTGGCCTCGTTCGGTGCCGGTGCGGTCGCAGCAGGCGATGGTGACCCGGTTGACGCGGGCCGCGGCTTGGGCGATGAGGACTTCGGGTGGGCGTTCGCCGTCGGGGCGGTCGACCAGCGGCCAGTTGGTGGGGGCGGCGATCAGGTCGGCGCCGGCGAGGGCGACGCTGCGGGTGTACTCCGGGAATTCGAGGTCGTAGCAGATCACGGTGGCGATCCGGCCGAAGCGCGTGTCGACGACCTCGGGCAGCCGATCTCCCGGCGTGAAGAACAGCTTCTCCCGGTCCCACAGGTGGACCTTGCGGTAGGTCGTGAGCGCACCGGAGGCGTCGAGCACGACGGCGCTGTTGTGCACGAGCCCGTTCTCGCCGCGCTCGGCGAACCCGCACACCACCACCGCCGCACCGCTGATCGCCGCGGCCCACTCGCCGACGAGCGGGTCGTCCGGGGTGATCGCGCACGCCGCGACCTCCTCCGGGGTCCGGAAGACGTAGCCGCTGGTGGCCAGTTCCGGCAGGACCAGCACGTCTGCGCCGGCCGCGGTCTCCTCGGCGATGGTGCGGACGATCGCGCGGTGGTTGGCGGCCAGGTCGCCCAGCACCGGGGCGAGCTGGCGGCAGACGATGCGGGTCACTGGTCGTCCCCGTGATCGGTGATGCGGGAGCGCACGCGGTCGGCCAGGCCGGGCACGAACACCACGGTGCTCGTGGACACGACCAGGACCGCGAGGATGACGTACGGGAAGTACCGGGCGGTGCCCTCGGCGTCGACGACGTTGGTGAAGATCGTGTAGCCGAGGAACGCCAGCGCCAGCACCGGGATGACGGCCTGCCAGCGCGGAGCCCTGGGCCGCGGTCCGGTGAACAGGAACCGCAACGCGCCCACCGTGGCCAGCGCGTAGGCGACGAGCAGGGCGAGGGTGCCGAGCGTCAGCCAGTTCATCGTCGCGTCGAGCACCCCGGTCCCGACCAGCCACTGCCCGGTCGCGAACACCAGGATCAGCGCGCTGATCACCACGATCGTCCCGGCCGGGGCCCCGCGCCGGGTCAACCGCACCAGCGGCCCGGACACCCCGGAGTCGCGGACCAGCGCGTAGCCGATGCGCGCGGCCCCGTTGACGGTGCCCAGCGTGATCGCGAACAGGCTCAGGCTCGCGACGAGGTCCAGCAGCACGCCCATCCAGGTGCCCAGGTACTGCCCGGCCAGATCGCCGTAGGGGTCCTCGGCGGCGGCGAAGGCGTTGACGCCGCCCGTGCCGTAGCCGATGACCTGGCCGACGATGGTGACCAGGAAGAACACGCCCACCACCACGATGGTGATCTTCAGCGCGCGGGGGATCTCCCGCTTGGGGTTCATCGTCTCCTCGCCGAGCGAGGCGGCCCCTTCGAACCCGGCGAACGCGAGGAACCCGAACACCGCCGCCGCGGCGATCGTGCCGACGCCCGTCCCGGGCGGCAGCTGCAAGAAGTCCCAGCTCAGCGCCTGCCCCTGCGGGGCGTGGCCGGTGCCGGCGCGCACCAGGATCACCGCGCACAGCAGCACCACCAGCGCGGCCCCGGCGAGCTCGACCAGCAGCAGCGCTCGGGTGATCACCCGGACCTCGCTCAGCGACAGCCCGACGACCAGCACCAGGGCGACCAGGCCGGTCCAGATCCACTCGGTGGGCCCGGTGCCGATCAGCCCGAGCCGGGCGAGCGCCTTGTCGAAGAACAGCGCGATCTCGATCGTCGACCCGGTCCCGATGGCGGCGTAGGCGGTGAGCAGCGCGGTCCCGGCGACGAACCCGGCGCGCGGCCCGATCGTCCGCCCGACCAGCGCGTACACCGAGCCGGTGTGCGAGATGTGCTGCGAGAGCTTGATGAACCCGTACCCGACGAGCGACACCCCGAGAACGGCGAACACGAACGCCCAGGCCGCGCCCCGCCCCAGCAGCCCGGCCGCTCCGACGCCGAGCAGCGCCATCGCACCGACGGGCCCGATGAGCCCGATGGAGAACGCGGCGGCATCGGTGACCTTCAGCTCGCGCCGCAACCCCTGGGCGGCGGTGTCTGATCCGGTGGTTGCGGACATGTTCCTCGGCCTCTGCTGTTGGTGCGGTGGACGCGGATCGCGCCGTCCCGGGCCCGATCCGGTTCGGAACGCTAAGCACCTCGCAGCCACAGGACCAGTGGGGCAACACCTGGACTTCCCGCAGGTTTTCCCTATGTCGCCGCGTCTTCGCTGGTCAACGCGGCGTCGGCGGCGATGAGCGCTGAGATCTCGGAGTCGGAGTAGCCGAGCGAGGCCAGGATCCGCCGGGTGTCGGCGCCTCGTTCGCGCGGTTCGGTGCGGACGTTGCCGGGGGTGCGGTCGAGCTTGATGGGGATGCCGACACCCCGGTGGCCCTCGTGATCGACGACCATGTCGCGGTGCCGGACCTGGGGGTCGGTCAACGCTTCGCCGACGTCGTGCACCGGGGTGGCCGGAACTCCCCTCTCCAGCAGCGCCCGGGCCAGGTCGTGGCGGGTCCGCGCGCTGATCGGTTCGGCCAGCAGCGCGCGCAGCTCCTCGACGTGGTGGACGCGGTCGGCGTTGCCGGTGAACCGGGAGTCCTCGGCGAGGTCCGGGATGCCCAGCACTGCGACCAGGTTTCGGAACATCCGGTCGTTGCCGCCGCTGATGAAGATCGGCCCGTCGGCGGCCTCGAAGGTGTCGTACGGCGCGATCGAGGGGTGCGCGGACCCGGTCCGCTGCGGGATCTCGCCCGAGACCAGCCAGGCCGAGGAATGCGGGTGGAGCAGCGAGATCGCGGTGTCGAGCAGCGTGCAGTCGACGAGCTGGCCGCGTCCCGTCCGGTGGCGGTCGTGCAGCGCCAGGAGGATGCCGGAGAACGCGTAGATGCCGGTGACCATGTCGACGATCGGCACGCCCATCCGCAGCGGTGGGCCGGTCCGCTCGCCGTTGATGCTCATCAACCCGCCGTAGGCCTGCAGGATCGCGTCGTAACCCGGTGTGCCGCCCATCGGACCGTCGGTGCCGAACCCGGTGATGCGGCAGCGCACCAGGCCCGGGAAGCGCTCGGTGAGCACGTCGTCCGAGAACCCCCACTTGGCGAGCGTTCCGGCCTTGAAGTTCTCCACCAGGACGTCGGCGTCGGCGAGCAGCTCGCCGAGCACCCGCTGCCCCTCGGGTGAGGTGAGGTCCAGGCAGGCGTTGGACTTGTTGCGGTTGATCGCCGAGTGGTACGCGCTCATCGTGCCGGTGACGAACGGTGGGCCCCACGCGCGGGTGTCGTCACCCGCCGGCGGTTCGACCTTGATCACCTCGGCGCCGTGATCGGCGAGCATCTGCGCGCACAGAGGGCCGGCGAGGATGCGCGAGAGGTCGAGGACGCGGAGTCCCCTCAAACTGCCTGTCGTTTCCGGTGCGGTCATCCCGTGCTCCCGATCAGTAGGACTTGGGCAGGCCGAGGACGTGGGTGGCGACGTAGTTCAGCACCATCTCCTGGCTCACCGGGGCGAGGCGCAGGATGCGCGACTCCCGGAAGTAGCGCTCCACGTGGTACTCGCGGGCGTAGCCCATGCCGCCGTGGGTCTGGATCGCCTGGTCCGCGGCCTGGAACCCGGCTTCGGCGCAGAGCCACTTGGCCATGTTGGCCTCCCGTCCGCAGGACAGCCCCTGGTCGTAGCGCCAGGCCGCGTTGCGCGCCATCAGCTCGGCGGCGTCGAGGCGCGTCGCGGCCTCGGCCAGCGGGAAGGCGATCCCCTGGTTCTGGCCGATCGGCCGGTCGAACACCTCGCGCTCCTTGGCGTAGCGCACTGCGCGGTCGAGGGCGGCCCGGCCGATTCCGAGCGCTTCGTGGGCGAGCAGGATGCGTTCCGGGTTGAGGCCGTCGAGGAGGTACCGGAACCCCTCGCCCTCCTCCCCGACTCGTGCGCTGTCCGGGACGAACAGGTCCTCGATCACCACCTCGTAGGACGGCACGGCGTTGCGGCCGAGCTTCGGGATCGGGCTCAGGTGCACGTGTTCCGGGTCGATGTCGATGAGGAACAGCGACATCCCGTCGGTCGGTCGGGTGACGTCCTCGCGGCGGGTGGTGCGGGCGATGAGCACCATCTTCTGCGAGTCTCCCGCCTTGGTGATCCACACCTTGCGCCCGTTGACGCGGTAGCCGCCGTCGACGCGTTCGGCGAAGGTCGAGATGCGGGTGGTGTCGGTGCCCGCATCGGGTTCGGTGACGCCGAAGCAGACGTGCAGCGATCCGTCCGCCGCGGCGGGCAGGATCTCCTGGCGCAGCGCCTCGCTGCCGTGCTTGACGATCGTGTTGAGCCCGAAGATGGTCAGGTGCATCGTACTGCAGCCGTTCATGCCGGCGCCCGAGGCGGCCACCTCCTCCAGCAGCAGCGCGGCTTCCAGCACTCCGAGCCCTCCCCCGCCGTACTGCTCGGGGATGGCGATGCCGAGCCAACCGCTCTCGGCGAAGGCGTTGTAGAACTCCCACGGGAACCGGTTGTGCACATCGCAGTCGGCCCAGTACTCGTCGGAGAAGCTCCGGGCCAGGCCCCGCGCCCCCGCCCGCAGGCTCTCCTGGTCCTCCGACAGCCCGAAGTGCATGAGGTTCCCCTCCTCGAATCAATGCGTTCGTATATACGAATCATCGCAGGAATGCTCGACCACAATGCTGCGCCGCACTGTTCGATGTCAACTGGTTGACAAGGGAAACGTGCCCTTCTTAGATTTCCTCATCCACGTCACGTTGTTCGTATTTACGAACAGATTCCGCCTTCGACGCGAGGACACAGCAATGACGCTGCACAACGCACCGGCATCACCACCTCAGCCCTCCCGCAAGGCCGTCGGACCAGCGGTGGTGATCGGTTCAGCGCTGGAGTGGTTCGACTTCTACCTGTACGCCTCGATGGCCGCGCTGGTCTTCGGCGAGCTGTTCTTCCCCTCAGACAACCCGACCGCGGCGACGCTCGCTTCGATGGCCACCTTCGCGGTCGGTTTCCTGGCCCGCCCCTTCGGCGGCATCCTCTTCGGCGTTCTCGGCGACAAATTCGGCCGGAAGAGCGTGCTGTCGGCGACCTTCCTGCTGATGGGCGTCTCGTCGGGGTTCATCGGACTGCTGCCCACCTACTCGTCGATCGGGCTGGCAGCGCCGCCTGCTGGTCGTGCTGCGGGTGCTCCAGGGGCTCGGCGCCGGAGCCGAGCTGGGCAGCGCGACCGCCGTCGCCTACGAGCACGCCGACGCGAAAAGCCGCGGCCTGCGGGGATCGCTGCCCGCGCTGGGCGTCAACATCGGACTGTTCGCGTCGTCCCTGACCGTCACCGTGCTCACCAGCCTCAGCGACGACGTCCTCCACACGTGGGGATGGCGGATCCCGTTCGTGGCCACGTTCGCGTTGGTGGGACTGGGATTCTGGGTCCGCCGCCAGATGCCGGAAACCCCGGAGTTCGAGAAGTCCTCCCGCGCCCGGAAGAAGATCGCACCGCTGCGGACGCTGCTGCGGTCGGACTGGCGCGGTCTGGCGGTCGTCATGGCCGTCACCGCGGGCTACAACGGCGCCAGCTACGTCTTCAAGACGTTCTCGCTGTCCTACCTCACGGAGTTCCGCGACGTCCCCGCCAACGTCGGCGCCTTCGGGATCACGCTGGCCAGCGCGTGCGCCATCGTCACGGTGCCGGTCGCCGGACGGATCTGCGACGCGGTGGGCGCCAGGGCGGTCCTGCTGATCGGCGCCGCGGCCACGGCCGTGCTGGCGTTCCCGTTCTTCTGGCTGCTGGACACCGGCCAGAACGCGATGATCTGGGTCGCCCTCGTCCTCGCCACCGGGATCGTCATCCCGTCGATGCTCAGCGCCCAGGGCGCGTTCCTGTCGCAGCAGTTCCCGACCCGCACGCGCGTGTCGGGCCTGGGGACCGGCCGCGAGGTGGGTGGCGCGTTCTCCGGCGGCCTGGCACCGGTGGCCGCGCTCGCGCTGGTCAGCGCCACGCCGGGGCACGCGACCTGGGCGGTGTCGCTGATGTTCGTCGTCGGCGCCGCGTTCATCGGTGTCGGGGCCCTGTGCGACCAGGTCGGACGCGTCGAGACCCGGGAGCAGCGGTCCGCGGGAGCCATCGCCGGGCGGTGATGGTCTAGGTTCGAGGTGTCCACGCACGACGGAGGAACGCAGTGCCACCTTCCGAGACCGGAGCGGCCAAGGCGCACCGGACCGTTTCGCGGATCACCACGATCCTCGAACTCGCCGCCGCGCACGGAACCGGGGTGCGGCTGTCCGAACTGGCCGCCGCGCTGGACGCACCGCGCTCCTCGGTGCACGGGCTGGTCAAGGGGCTGGTCGCCACGGGCTACCTGCGCGAGGACGACGGCGCCTACATCATCGGCCCGGCGATCAACTCGCTGCTCGCCGCGGCACCGCCCACCGTCGCGGGCCCCGCGCGCACGGCGATGGAGCAGCTGCACGACCGCTTCGACGAGACCGTCATGCTCGCGTCGCTGGTCGGCGACTCGGTGGTCTACACCGACACCATCGAATCCACCCAGCCCATCCGCTACTCGGCCCCGCTCTCCACGCGCCGCCCGCTGCACCCGACCAGCTCCGGCAAGTGCTTCCTGGCCTTCAGCTCAGCGCAGTTCCGCGAGAACCACCTCGCCGACCTACCACGACGCGAGGAGATCCGCCGCGAGCTGGCCGAGATCGCCGAGAACGGCGTGGCGATCAACCGCGGCGAGACGTTGCCCGACATCTGCGGTGTCGGCGCCCCGATCTTCGACAGCGGGCGCGTCGTCGCGGTCATCGCGGTGGCGGGCCCGACCACCCGCGTCGGCCCGCTGCTCACCGAGGTCGCCGACGCCACCAGGTCCTCCGCCCGGGAAGTCTCCGCCCGCCTCACCGGCCGTTGAGCTCGGCGGCGGGCACCGGCTTGGTTAGCCTGGGGGCGTGAAGGGTGAGGGTGCGGACGAGTCTGTGAAGCTGCCGGCGTACGCGGTGGTGGCCGACCGGATACGGCGTCGGATCCTGTCCGGCGACCTGCCGCCCGGGGCGCGGTTGCCGAACGAGGCCGAGCTGATGCAGGAGTCCGGGTTCAGCCGCAGCACGATCCGCGAGGCGACGCGCATCCTCGCCAGCGAGCACCTGGTGCGCACCACGCGCGGACCGGGCGGGGGCACGTTCGTGCTGCGGCCCGACCTGGGACGGTTGACCACGCAGGTGGAGAACAGCGTGGCGCTGATGACGGTGGCCGAGATGGTCACCGTCGACCAGCTGATGGACGTGCGGCTGCTCACCGAGGTCCACGCGGCCGGGACCGCCGCGCACCAGCGCAGCGCCGAGCAGCTGGCCGCCATGCGGACCGCGCTGCAGCCGCGCACCAGCCCGACCTATGAGGCCGACCAGGACTTCCACATGCAGATCCTGGCCGCCGCGGGCAACCCCATGCTGGAGCTGGCGTGCGCGCCGGTGTTCCGGGTGCTGCACGACCGGTTCTCCAGCGAGCACGCCTCCGACGACTTCTGGAGCGCCTCGCACGCCGACCACGAACGCATCCTGGCCGCCATCGAGCGCGGTGACTCGATGACGGCCATGACGGAGATGCGCAGGCACCTGGACCGGTTGAACGACACCTACAAGGAGATGGGGCTGCTGCGCGGGGCGTCCGAAGAGGACTGACCGACGCGGACCGGCGGGCGCCGCCGGTGCCAGTCGGTGGCGCGCTGGTAGTCGCGCCCGACCGCGAACAGCGCCGCCTCGTCGGCGTGCGCGGCGGTGAGCTGCGCGCCGATCGGCATGCCCGAGCCGGGGTGGAACCCCACCGGCAGCGACAGCGTCGGCCCGGTGTGCAGCGACCACGGGTAGGACAGCTGTCCGAGCCTGCGGGACTCGGCGATGACCGACTCGTCGCCGTCGATGAACGGCACGTCCACCGGCATCGTCGGCGTCACCACCACCTCGACCTCCTCGAACACGCGGCGCAGGTCCTTGCGGAAGTCGTCGCGGGCTTGGGCGGCGGCGCGCATCGCCCGCTCCCCGATGTCCAGGCCGAGGCGGATGCGCTCCAGGGTCGCCGGTTGGAAGTCGGCGGGCGCGGTGCGCAACCGGTCCCGGTGGATCTCGGCGAGCTCGGGGTACAGCAGCGTGTAGACGTGGTCCTGCGCCTGCTCGGCGTGCGGGATCTCGACCTCGCGAACCTCGTAGCCCTGCCCGCGCAGCTCGTCGACCAGCCCGGACACCGCCGCGGCGATCGCCGGGTCGACGTCGTCGGTGACGAACCGCGACGGCACGCCGATCGCGCTCGGGCGGGCGCGCGGGCGCTGCGGCTGGTGGGTGAGGACGTCGAAGGCCCGCGCCACCAGGTCCACGTCGCGGGCGATCGGCCCGACCGCGTCGAACTCCGCGCTCACCGGGTACACGCCGACGGTGTCGACCAGACCGGGGCTGGGCCTCAGCCCGCACACCCCGCACGCCGACGCGGGCAGCCGGACCGAGCCGCCGGTGTCGGTGCCCAGCGCCAGGTCGACCAGCCCGGCGGCCACGGCCGCGCCCGAACCTCCGCTGGACCCGGCCGGGACGCGGCGGAGGTCCCACGGGTTGCGCGGACCTCCCGCCGCCGAGTTCTGCGAGGTCACCCCCACGGCGAACTCCGCGAGGTTGAGGGTGGCGACGACCCGCGCACCCGCGTCCTCCAGGGCGCGCACGACGGTGGCGTCGTGCGCGGCGACGTTGTCGCGCAGGAACTTCGACGCGCACGTCGAGCGGACCCCGGCGACCTCGATGTTGTCCTTGATGCCGACCGTCAGCCCCGCCAGCGGCCCCTCGGCGGCGGGCGTCCGGTCGCCGACCCAGCTGATCACGGTGTTGAGCCGGTCGTCGACCGCCGCCTGCTCCGCCGAGGGAGCCCCGGCGTTCAGGACGCCACCCCCGCGCGCAGCGCCGCGGTCGCCGCGTCGTCGACCGTCCAGGTGTCGGTGTCGACCACGACGCCGTAGTCGCGGGCGGCCTCCTCGGCGGTGAGGTACTCGTCCCACACGTCCGAGAGCACCGCGAACGGGTCCCGCTCGAAGGGTTCGCCGAACCCGCCGCCGGAGGGGAGCTTGATCTCCAGCGTCTCCCCAGCGCGGACGACCTCCTGGGTGACCTTCGAGAACAGCACCTCCTCGCGGTCGGTCCCGGCGTTGCGCACGAACGAGCCGGACACGCCGTCGGCACCGCCGAGCGCACCGGCGGGTGCGTCGCTGCGGTTGTCGGCCTCCGAGCCCAGGAACGTGTCGGTCTGCATCAGCCAGGTCCGCACGCTGCCGATGCCGCCGCGCCACTTGCCGGGAGCGGGTGGTTCGTCGCGGAGCTCGTAGCGCAGCGCCCGCATCGCGTGGTTGAGCTCCAGCTCCTCGATGGGGTTGTTGCGGGTGTTGGCCATGAGCGAGTCGACGGCGTCCATGCCGTCCTTGCCGTTGCGGCCGCCGTAGGAGCCCTCGTTGATCTCGATGTAGACCCAGTAGGACCGGCCGTCCGGCGCGAGCCCCGAGTAGGCGATCGCGCAGAGCGCAGCGGAGGAACCGGCCACGGCGTGGTCGGGCAGCACCGGCGCCAGCGCCAGGTTGATCGCGTCGAAGACCCGGTTCACCTGGGAGAAGCGGGCGAAGCACGACGCCGGGAAGTTCGGGTTGAAGATGGTGCCCTCGGGCGCGTACGCCTTCACCGGCCGGAAGCAGCCGTCGTTCTGCGGCACGTACTCCTCGGTGACGGCCTCGTCGAGCAGGATCGTGCGGATGGCGCTCACGGCCACCGGCAGCACCGAACCCTCGAACGGCACGTTGAACGCGGTCGGCACCTGGTCGTTGGAGCCGGTGAGGTCGACGAGCACGTCCTCGCCGTCGATCTGCACGCGCACCTGGACCTTCAGCGGCACGCCCCGGTTCTTGCCGTCGTCGTCGAGGTAGCCGATGGGCGCTTCGTAGCTGCCGTCGGGGATCTCGCGGACGCGGGCGCGCAGCATCTGCTCGGAGTAGTCCATCCACCGCTCGGCGGCGCTCATGACGGTGTCGAGGCCGAACTTCTCCAGCAGTTCCAGGAACCGCTTCTCCCCGATGCGCGCGCAGGCGATGAGCGCTTCGAGGTCGCCGCTGTTCTGCTCGGGCGTGCGCACGTTGTCGAGGATGTGCTGGATGAGCATGTCGTTGCGCGTGCCGGCGTCGTAGATCTTCATCGAGTCCATCAGCTTGCCCTCGGCCCAGACGTCGACGACGTCCATGCACAGGCCGGGGAAGTTGCCGCCGATGTCGGAGACGTGCCCGGTGCACCCGGCGAAGCCGACGTGCTCGCCCTCCCAGAAGATCGGGATGACGATGCCGTAGTCCGGCGAGTGCGCGGCCCCGTGGTACGGGTGGTTGTGCAGGATGACGTCCCCGGGCCGGTAGGTCCCGGCGAGCCTGCGGTTGATGCCGCGGATGTAGGCGGGGATCGAACCGCAGTGCATCGGCGTGGAATCCGATTCGCACAGCTCGCGGCCGTTGACGTCGAAGATCCCGGCGCCGAGGTCCTCGGATTCGCGGATCAGGCTGGAGTAGGCCATCCGGTAGAGGACCTGGGCCATCTCCTTGGCCATCGAGTCGAGGGCGCCGCCGATGACCCGCAGCGTGATCGGGTCCACCTCGACGTCGTCCCAGGTGCGGGTGGCGGCACCGGCGAGCGAAACACCGCTGGTGGGCATGGGTTTCGTGGTCATGCGGCTGCCCTTTCGATGATGATGTGGCCGACGCGGTCGACGGTGGCGCGCTGGCCGGGCCCGACGATGGTGGTGGAGTCGAACTGCTCCACGATGGCCGGTCCGGCGAAGGTGTTGCCCGCCAGCAGGTCCTCGCGGCGGTAGACGGGGGTGTCGTGCCAGTCCGGTTCGGTGGAGCCGGGTTCCCAGAACAGCGCGCGCGTCGTGGTCTTCACCGCGTGCGCGGCGTCGGTGCCGCCCCGGGCGATCTCGCCGATGCGCACGTGGGAGACCGCGCCCACGCCGGTGACGCGGATGTTGATGAGCTGCACGGGTTTGTCGTCGAAGCGCTGCGAGTAGGTGCGGCCGTGGATCTCGTGGAACGCCTCGGCGGTCTTCGCCACCCACTCGGCGTCGATCTCCCCGTCCGGTGCCGGGACGCGCAGCTCGTAGCCCTGCCCGAGGTAGCGGCAGTCGGCGGTGCGCTCCAGGGTGATGTCGGCGTCGGCGACGCCGTCGGCGCGCAGCTGGGCTCGGGCCTCGTCGCCGAGCCGCTTCATCTCGTGCCGGATGAGCTCGATGTCGGGGTCGCTGGACGAGGTCCACACGGTGGTGGGCAGTTCGGTGCGGATGTCGGTGGTGAGCAGCCCGACGGCGGAGGTGATGCCGGGGTGCCGGGGCACGACGACGCGCGGGATGCCGAGCTGCTCGGCGATCTGCCAGGCGAACAGCGGTCCGGCGCCGCCCTCCGCGACCAGCGAGAACTCGCGCGGGTCGTAGCCCTTGCGCACCGAGTGCAGGCCGATGGCCTCGGTCATGGAGTGCGCGAGGATCGTGAAGATGCCCATCGCGGCCTTGTCCAGGCCGGTGCCGAGCTTGTCGGCGACGTGCTCGCGGATCGCCGATTCCGCCAGCGCGGGCACCACTTCCATCGATCCGGACAGGAAGCTGTCCTCCCGCAGCCAGCCCATCACGACCATCGCGTCGGTGGAGGTGGGCTCGGTGCCGCCCCGGTTGTAGCAGGCGGGCCCGGGCACCGCTCCGGCGCTGCGCGGGCCGACGCGGAACATGCCGCCCTCGTCCACGGCGGCGATGGAGCCGCCACCGGCGCCGATGGTGTCGACCTCGGCCATCGGGACCATCGCGTGGTAGTCGCCGATGCGGGTGTCGAGCAGGTGCTTCATCCGCAGCCGGCCGTCGGGCGCCACGCCGATGTCGGCGGACGTGCCGCCCACGTCGAGGGTGATGACGCTCGGGAATCCCGAGGCCCGCCCGATCGCGCAGCCGCCGAGCAGCCCGGCGACCACGCCGCTGGCCAGCAGCGACACCGGCTTGTCCTGGGCGCTGCGGGAGGTCACCAGACCTCCGGCGGAGGTCATCAGGTGCACGTCGTCGCCGACCTGCCCGTCGCGCGCGGCGTCGGCGAGGTGGGCGATGTAGCTGGAGGTCTTGGGTCCGACGAAGGCGTTGAGCGCGGTGGTGGAGAACCGCTCGTACTCGCGGTACTGGGGCGCGACCTCGCTGGAGAGCGAGACGAAGGCCTCCGGGAACTCCTCGGTGATGATCTCCTTGACGCGGCGCTCGTGCGCGGGGTTGCGGTAGGCGTGCAGGAACGCGACCGCGATCGCCTCGACGCGACGTTCCCGCAGCAGCCGCACCTCGCGGCGCACGGCGTCCTCGTCGAGCGGGGTGAGGACCTGACCTGCGGCGTCGATGCGCTCGGGCACGACGCGGCGGTTGCGGCGCGGCACCAGCTGCCACTTCTGCCAGGGCAGGTCCTGGTAGTTGGAGTAGTTCAGCGGCCGCTTCTTGCGCGCGATGTGCAGCAGGTCGCGGAAGCCGTCGGTGGTGATCATCCCGACGTCGCTGCCGTTGTGCTCCAGCACGATGTTGGTGGCCACGGTCGTGCCGTGGAAGAACATCTCGATCTCGGCCGGGTCGATGCCGGCCCGCTCGGCCAGCACGCCGATGCCGTCCATGGTGCCGATCGACGGGTCGTGGTTGGTCGACGGCGTCTTGTGCACCGTCACGCTCCCGTCGTCGTCCCACAGGACGAGGTCGGTGAAGGTACCGCCGACGTCCACTCCGATGCGCTTCATAGGTGTCCCGATCTGTTGCCTGGCGAAGGGGGCGCCACCGTCGACGAGCAGCGCGGCCCACATCGTGGCCCACAACACACCCCGAAGGCAATACCTCTGATGTTTAACCCGCATGAACCCGCGTTACACCTGGACACCACAAGATCAGACCACCACAACCACCAAAAAAGCAGATCTATACGACCACCACGCCCCCACCACCCCTCAACCCAAACCCGCAGCACGCCCCCTCCAGCCGACCCCCACACGTTCACCCGGTCGAAAACCCCGGTTTTCACACGATGAAAACCGGGGTTTTCGACACCAGCCGGAACCGAGGTACCGGAGATGACCGGAATACGGCCGCACTCCGCCACCCGAATACGGCCGTGATCCGGGTCCCGAATACGGGCGTGATCCGGGTCCCGAATACGGGCGTAATCCGGGGTGGGGCGGCGTGGTCCTTCGGTAACCGGGGCGCAGTGGGGTGGTCGTCGAGGCTGTGGTCGGATCGGGGATGACGGCCACGTCACCGACGACCGGAACGAGGACCTCGACCGTCTTTGCGCGGGGCGACTCCGCCCGCACCCACATGCCCTGTGGCCGAGGTCGGCGGCTGTGGGCCGAAACCGCCACCGAGGCGGCTGCTTCGAAGGCCACGGACAGTGGCGGAAGATCGTACCAATGAGCGTTGTTCCATTCGGAGAACGCGAAACATCGTCACCCGTTACCGCTTTCGTCGACGGCGAAGCGGAATTGCGCATTCCGAATGAGAAACGAGGGGCGCGGAGGCTCGAAAAATCACCCCAATGCTCCAGTAACGGGCCACCCGATCGGGTCCTGCGGGGGGCGTCACCCGTGGCGACGGGGATTCGCTGCGGTATCGGTGGTGGGGAGCCCCGGGCACGGTCGTGCGGTTCAACCCGATCCGCGCGGTCCAGCAGGCTCCGGACCGGTGCCGTCCACCCCACCTCGACGCGGTGCCGGAACGGGGATCCCCGTTTCCCGAAAGGATTCCACTTGCTCCAGGATCCTGACCAGTGGCTGCGGCGCGGCATCCACTGGCACGCCTACGTCGAGGTCTCCAGCGACGACCCGTTCGAGACCGTCACCACTCGCGACGATCGCCTGGCCCAGCTGCCCGAGTCCGTGCTGCTGTCACCCGGCGACGTGTGCGACTGGATCGCCACCATGACCCACGAGCACGCCCGGCACGACCTCGTCACCCTCCTCGAATCCACCGATTCCGACGGCGGGACCCGGGCGCGGGTCGGCGACGACCGGCACGTCGCGCGCGACCGGCACGAGAACCTCGAACAGCTCGTCCGCGGCAGCTCGGTCTACACCCAGTTCCGCCGCTGCCACGACCGGATGCGCCTGTGGGCCGAGGCCGTCACCGGCGAGGACTGCTGGGAGACCCACGGGAGGTGACCGCACGACCCGATCGCGACCCGAGCCGAGCCCGGGCGTGTCGGGCCGAGCGTCGAAGACCCCGGTTTTCGCGGGGACGAAAACCGGGGTCTTCCGCTCCCCCACAGGGCGTGGATGTGGGGGGAAGCGCGGAGGCGGTGGGTTGGGGCCGCCTCCGCGCTCCTGTTCACTGGCCCCGCAGGGGGCGGCCCAGTGGCAGCCCTCGGCCGCCCGTGGCCAGTGACAACACGTGCAGGAACATGTACGCGCCCAGGGTGGCGAAGGTGAAGACCACGTACCCGCCGATGGTCTTCAGCTGCGCCGAGTCCTGGGCCGTGGCCAGCAGCACCAGCCCCAACGCCGCCGCGATCAGCGCGAACAGCAGCGTGTAGGCGCTGGGCAGGCGCAACGTCCCCGCCGTCAGCAGTGCCACGACGATGAACCACGACGTCAGGAACAACACCTGCGTGGCGGTGGCGCTGTCCTCAGGCACCCCGAACCAGCCGTGGGTCAGGCCCAGCACGAGGAACCCGTAGCTGAGCCAGAACCCGGCGAAGGTCCCGAAGATCGACGCGACGGCGCTCTGGCCGATCGCCGCCGCCCACAGGGCCGCCACCAGCTGGCCGAGACCGGTGGCGGCGAGGATGATCGCCACCGGCGCTCCGACCGCCTCCGCGGGGACGAAGCCGACGAGGGTCATGCCCAAGGCGATCGAGCCCACCACGAACGTGGGGACGCCGATCAGCGCGGGGTCGCCCGCGAGCGGCCCCGTCGCCTCCTCGGGCTCTCGGTGGGCAGGTCTTTCACGGTCCGTTGCAGTGTCCGATGTGGTCACAATCCGCTCCTTTGCGGTTCCGGTGCACCTTGTCGCCGCGGTCCGGGTTGCTCAGCGCGCCGCGGCGTTCGCGACGGCGCGCACCGACAGCGCCTGCTGGGCGTCGGCCCACTTGGCGCTGTCACCCCGCCACGTCTCCAGAGCGGGCCCGACCAGGGCGCGCCCGAAGGAGTAGGTGAGCTCCCAGGGGAGGTCACCGCAGTTCTGCATGGCCCCCAGGTGCCGGGTGGCGAGCTCGGGGCTCTGGCCACCGGAGAGGAACGCGATGCCCGGCACCTCGGCCGGAACCGTGTCGCGCAGCGTGTCCACGGTGGTCTGGGCGACCAGGTCGACGCCGGGCTGCTCGGGGCAGTTCTTGCCTGCGACGACCATGTTGGGCTTGAGCACCATGCCGTCGAGCCGCACCTTCATCAGGTCGAGCTCGTCGAACAGCACCCGCAGCACCGCGCGGGTCACCTGCTGGCACTGGGCCAACGAGTGCGAGCCGTCCATGAGGACCTCCGGCTCGACGATCGGGACCAGCCCGCCCTCCTGGCACAGCCCCGCGTAGCGGGCGAGCGCGTGCACGTTGGCGCGCACCGCGCGCTCGGTGGGGATGCCGTCGCCGATGGTGATCACGGCGCGCCACTTGGCGAAGGTCGAGCCCAGGCTCACGTACTCGGCAACGCGCTCGCGCAGCCCGTCGAGGCCCTCGGTCACCTTCTCGTCCGGGGAGCCGGCCAGCGGCTTGGCACCGGTGTCGACCTTGATTCCCGCCAGCATGCCCATGTCCTGGAGGGCCTGCGGGAAGGTGCGGCCGTCGGAGAGCTTCTGGCGCGTGGTGTCATCGGCCAGGATGACGCCGCTGATCGAGTCGACCAGCTGGGGCGTGGTGACGATCAGCTCGCGGTACACGCGGCGGTTCTCGTCGGAGGCCGCCACACCGACGCTCTCCAGACGCGACGACATCGTCCCGATGCTCTCGTCGGCGGCGAGGATTCCGCGCCGGTTGGAGACCATTTCGCGCGCGATTTCGTTCAAGGTGGCCATGTCTCGTTACGCCTCCCAGCGTGAGGCACTACCAGTGCCGGGTTGAGATTCTTCGACTGCGCGAGGGTGACCGCGCGGAGGTTCTGCCGTCCTTGCTCGTACCTGCGGTTTCGAGCCGCCGCGAGGACGCGTATCGGATTCCCAGGCTGCCCCGAACCCATTGGTGCGTCAACGATTTCGGCACGAACCGGGACGGCCGGCGCACGAACGGTTCTCACGCGAGCGCAAACGGGGGGAACGCACGTGGAGGGCTCGAAACCCATTGCGTCGCCCAAACAGTACGCGTATTCTTTGGCCATCAGGAAAATGCACGTGCTTTTCACTCCCGCTCGGACTCCGGATCCGCACCGCGGTGAGCGCACGGAAGCGGGGACGGGAACGCGAAAAAGCCGCACCCGCCCCGAGACCCACCCCCAGCGCAGGGGAGCGCCTGGAGCCTCGGAACAGGTGCGGCGACGTGCAGGTGCAGGCCGAAGACGACCGAAAGCGCTACAGACCCAGTGCTTCGGTGACGAACTTGGCCCGCCGGCGGGACACCGGAACGATCCACCCGTAGTTCTCGACGGTGAGTTCCAGCTCCCCACCGTCCTTGCGCGACACTTCGCGAACGCGGTTGAGGTTCACCAGATAACTGCGGTGAACCCGCACGAATCCGCAGGACGCGTACTTGTCATCGATCTTGTCTATCCCATCGGTGGCGCACCGGAATCGTCCGAGGTCGGTCCTCAGCCACACAGCCCTCCCGACGGCTTCGGCCACGATGACCTCGGCGATGTCGAACAGGACCTGGCGGTCCCCCTTGATCCCGACAACGCGTCGTTGTTCACCCAACGCATCCTCCCGTTGCTGTGGTCTCGCGGAAGCGGGTGCGAGCTGAGTCCGGCCGGGCGGTGCGTCCACACGCACACCGCCCGGCCGGAGCCTCCCTGCTTCACTCCGTCTTGCTGATCCCGATCAGTCCGGCAGCGCGAACACGATCAGGGCGGAGCCGTGGCCGGCGCCGAGCATGCCGGGGATGATGCCCTCGAGCCATCCGCCCCAGCCGACCGGCACGGCGACGTACTGCTTGCCGTCGACCGAGTAGGTCATCGGGCTGCCGTGGTGGCCGCTGCCGCACTGGAACTTCCACAGCTCCTCGCCCGTCTGGGCGTTGAGCGCGATGAACTCGCCCGCCGGGGTACCGGCGAACACGAGGTCACCGGCGGTGGCCAGCACCGACGAGGCCATCGGGTGCGGGTTGCGCCAGCGCCACTTCTCGACGCCGTGGGAGTCGAACGCGCTGACCGACCCGGCCATGTTGTCGATGTCCACCTGGACGGCCGCGCCCCAGTAGGGCTGACCTTCCTTGAACTCACGACGACGACGGGTGGCGGTGGCGCCCACGTCCGCGACCGGCACGTAGAACAGGTCGCGGTTCGGGTTGTACGCCGCGTGCGTCCACTCCTTCGCGCCCGCCGGGCCCGGGTAGAAGTGAACCGGCTCGCCTTCCTTGTCCGGGTACTTCCGCGGGGTCACCTTGCCGTCGCGGGTGATGGTGCCCCAGTCGATCCGGTCGACGAACGGCGTGACGTGCTGCAGCTCGCCGTTGGTGCGGTCGAGGACGAAGAAGTAGCCGTTCTTGTCGAAGTGACCGAGGAGCTTCTTCCCGTCCCGCTCGAAGAGGGTCATCTCCATCGTCGAGTCGTAGTCCCACAGGTCGTGCGGGGTGAACTGGTAGTGCCACACGATCTTGCCGGTGTCCACGTTCACCGCGACGACGCTGTCGGTGTAGAGGTTGTCGCCGGGGCGCACCTCACCGTCGAAGTCGGGGGCCGGGTTGCCGGTTCCCGCGTAGTACAGGTTGGTGTCCGGGTCGTAGGTGCCGGTCACCCAGTGGTTGGCACCGCCGCGGGCCCAGGCGTTGGCCTCGGCGTCGCCCCAGGTCTCCGAACCGGGCTCGCCCGGCTTCGGGACCGTGTAGCAGCGCCAGCGCTGCTCGCCGGTCTCCAGGTCCCAGCAGTCGATGTGACCGCGGACGCCGAACTCGCCGCCGGCGCTGCCGGTGATGAGGGTGTCCTTGACGACCAGCGGCGCGAGCGAGGCGCTCTCACCGGCGCGGACGTCGCCGATGGTCTTCTCCCAGACCTTCTTGCCCGTGGTGGCGTCGAGCGCCAGCAGGTGGGCGTTGGGGGTCACGAAGTAGACCTTGCCGTTGGCCACGGCGCAGCCGCGGTTGACGTTGCCGCAGCACAGCGAGACGTCGAACGGGACCGCGTGCTTGTAGCGCCACAGCTGCTCACCGGTCTTGGCGTCCAGCGCCCAGAACCAGCCGTCCCACCCGGTCACGTACATGACGCCGTCGACGACCAGCGGGCAGGTCTCGAACGCGTAGGTCGAGGCGCCGGCGATCTGGCCGGAGGTGCCGGCCTGGAAGATCCAGGCGGGGCCGAGGCGCTTGACGTTCTCGGTGTTGATCTGGTCCAGCAGGCTGAAGCGCTTGCCGTCGTAGTCGCCGTAGTAGGTGATCCAGTTGTGCGACTCGGAGCGCGCGTTGAGGATGCGGTCGTAGTCGATGTTGTCCGTGACCGCCGGGGCGGTGCCGGACACGGCGCTCAGCGCACCGTGATCGATCGCCTCACCTGCGTCAACGTACTCGATGGTCATCTGTTCGTTCCTTTCACCGGCGCGGCTGGTCGGGGCGGTCGAGACGGGCTTCCGGCGGGACCTCGCCGAGCACGACGATGGCGGCGGTCAGGCCGCGGCCCTCGTCGTTGCCGCCGGGCGAGCTGTACCAGTAGTAGCCGGGACCATCCAGGTCGAGCGTCGCCCTGCCCTTGGAGTGGTTCAGCAGCCACAGGAACTTCTTGTCGCCGTTGCTGGGCAGCAGGCACGCGTGGGTGTTCTTGTCATCGTTGATGACCGTCAGCTCGACCTTGCCGCCGTGGGGCAGCACGAGGATCGCCGGGTCCCAGGCGATCTCGTCCTCGTTGATCCGGATGGTCGCTTCCATCGTGCCGTCGGGGCGTTCGGTCGCCCGCTCGATGTTGCCGGTACCGAGCACGCGGCCGATCGCCGCGGTGTTCTGTGCGTCCAAGCCCAGTTCGCTCAGAAGGTCGTCGCGTTCCTGAGTCGATGTCATCGGACCTCACCTCCTATTTCGAGTCCACATCCGGATCACTCGCGCACGGGTGTGCCCCGGCCTTTCCGAGGGGATTCGCAGAAAGGCGCTGCGCGCGTTGGATCGGTTTCCTCCCCACAGGCGGTGCAACGGCGTTTCCGACCTGGAGCCGAATGTCCCGAGCACTTCCGAATTAACCTGTGATACTTCGAAATTTTACGGTGACCGCAACCACATAGGAAGGGCTGACCGCTAACCTGCCGTGCCCCACCGCTCCCCCGGAATTAGCTACCGCCCAACCGGATTCGTGCTCGTCAGGGCCTTCGGTGAACCGCCGGAGAACGAGTAAGGTCCTGGTGCCGCGAAGGGCCCAGGACCTTACTCCAGCGCACGATTTCGGTCAAAAGCGGTCCAGGTTCATCACCTTGTCCCACGCGGCGGCGAAGTCGTGCAGGAACTTGTCCTCATCGCTCGCGTACACCTCGGAAATCGCGCGGAGTTCGGAGTTCGAGCCGAAGACGAGATCCACCCGGCTCGCCTTCCACCGCTGCGCTCCGCTGCTCCGATCGTGTCCGGTGAAGATCCCGCCCTGCGGAAACCACTCGGTGTTCATGTCGAGGAGGTTCACGAAGAAGTCGTTGCCCAGGGTTCCCGGTGTTTCGGTGAGAACGCCCAGCAGCGATCCGCGGTGGTTCGCCCCGAGCACCCGCAGCCCGCCGATGAGCACCGTCATCTCGGGGGCGCTCAGCGTGAGCTGGTTGGCCCGGTCGACGAGCAGGTACTCCGACGGCAGGGGTGGTTTCGCGCCGAGGTAGCTGCGGAACCCGTCGGCGCGGGGCTCCAGGACGGCGAACGACCTGGTGTCGGTCCACTCCTGGGTGGCGTCGGTGCGCCCCGGCGCGAACGGCACCTGGACCCGGTGGCCGGCGGCGTGCTCCACGGCCGCGCAACCGGCGAGGACGATCAGGTCGGCGAGCGAAATCCGCTTGGTCCCAGGCTGTTCCGCGTTGAAGACCTCCTGAATCCGTTCGAGCTCGGCCAGAACGGGTCCGGTGATCTCGGGATCGTTGGCCTCCCAGTCGCGTTGGGGTTCGAGTCTGATGCGGGCGCCGTTGGCGCCGCCGCGCTTGTCGCTGTTCCGGTAGGTCGAGGCCGATGCCCATGCGGTGAACACCAGCTCCGACACCGACAGCCCCGAGTCCAGGACCCGCCGCTTGAGCTCGGCGACGTCGTCGCCGTCCACCAGTTCGTGGTCGACGGCCGGGACCGGGTCCTGCCAGAGGAAGCGCTGCTGCGGCACCAGCGGACCGAGGTAGCGCTGGACCGGTCCCATGTCGATGTGGGTGAGCTTGAACCAGGCCCGAGCGAACGCGTCCTCCAGCTCCTCGGGCCGGGCGAGGAACCGCATCGCGATCTTCCGGTACTGCTCGTCCTCCTGCAGCGCGAGGTCGGTGGTGAGCATCGTCGGCCGGTGCCGCTTCAGCGGGTCGTGGGCGTCGGGGATGGTGCCGTGGCCCTGGTCGCCGCGCGGAATCCACTGCCACGCCCCGGCCGGGCTGAGCTCGACGTCCCAGTCGTAGCCGAACAGGGTCTCCAGGAAGCCGTTGTCCCACTGCGTGGGGTTGGGCGTCCAGGTCCCCTCCAGGCCGGTGGAGATCGTGTCGGGGCCCTTGCCGGTCCCGAAGTCGCTGCTCCAGCCCAGTCCCTGGTGCTCCAGGTCCGCGCTCTCCGGCTCCGCGCCCAGGTGCGAGACGTCGCCGGCGCCGTGGGTCTTGCCGAAGGAGTGCCCGCCGACGATGAGCGCGACGGTCTCCTCGTCGTCGAAGGCCATCCGGGCGAAGGTGTCGCGGATGGCACGCGCCGCCGCGATCGGATCCGGCAGCGTCGCCGGACCTTGCGGGTCGACGTAGATCAGGCCCATCTCGTCGGCGGCGAGGGGTTCTTCGAGGTCGCGGATGCCGGTGTGGCGCTCGTCGCCGAGCCAGGTGCGCTCGGGACCCCAGTAGATGTCGGCGTCGGACTCCCACGCGTCCTCGCGGCCACCGGCGAAGCCCAGGGTGCGGAAGCCCATCGACTCCAGCGCCCGGTTCCCGGCGAAGATCATCAGGTCGGACCAGGACAGCTTGCGGCCGTACTTCTGCTTGACGGGCCACAGCAGGCGCCGCGCCTTGTCCAGGTTCCGGTTGTCCGGCCAGCTGTTCAGCGGAGCGAACCGCTGCAAACCCGAGCACGGGCCGCCGCGACCGTCGCCCACCCGGTAGGTGCCCGCGCAGTGCCAGGCCATCCGCAGCACCAGCGGCCCGTAGTGACCGAAATCAGCGGGCCACCAGTCCTGCGACGTGGTGAGCGCGCGGTCGATGTCGCGCGCGACCTGGTCCAGGTCCAGCGTCGCGAACTCGGCGGCGTAGTCGAAGTCCTCGCCCAGCGGATTCCGGCTCGGGTGGTGCTTGGCCAGGATCTCCAGGTTCAGCCGACGCGGCCACCAGTCCTGGTTGCTGCCCCCGGCCGCCGGCTGGTGGCGGGACCGCTCGGCCGCTCGCTTCACGCTCTGGTCGTAGTTGCGCGTGACCGCGATGGCATCGGGGTTCTCCGGCATGGAAGCTCCTTCCCACGACTCTCAGGGGCCCAGCGCCTTGCGTATTAAAGACCCAGCGCCTCGCGTCTCAAAGACCCAGCGCCTTGCGCACCACCGGGGCGTTGCGCCGCGACACCGGCACCATCGTGTTGGCCTCGTTGTCCATCACCAGGGCCAGTTCGCCCTTGAAACCCCGCTCGACCTCGCGAATCCGGTCGAGGTTGACGACGTACTGCCGGTGCACCCGCAGGAACCCGGCGCCGCCCAGCTCGCGTTCGATCTTGTCCAGCGCCGGGGAGGAGGCCCGCAGCTTGCCCTGGTCGGTCGACAGCCACACGTCGCTGCCGTCGGATTCGGCGAAGGCGACCTCCGGCGGGCGCAGCAGCACCATCCGGTTCTCCCGGGAAGCCACGATCCGCGGCGCCCTGCCCTGCTCCGGGACGGTCGCGCCCGGCTCGGAGCGCGGCATCTGCTCGCCCTCGGAGGTGCCGAACACGACGATGTTGCCCACCAGGTGCCCGAACTGGAACACCGGCCGGATGCTCACCGGCGTCGGCTCATCGGCCAGGTGGGTGAAGATCTGCGTGGACCCGACCCAGTCGGGGTTGCGGGAGGCCTGCTTGGCGGCGTAGCGGACGGCGCGGATCAGTCCCGGCAGACCGGGGTTCCAGCGCTCCGCCGGGTCCGGCGCCGGGGTGCAGCTGGGGACGCCCAGCAGCACGCCCGCGCGGTCGTCGGCGATGACCACGCGGCCCGACGGGTCGACCGCCGCCAGCGACACCGCCGCGCGCGAGCGGGCGTGGTTGTAGGCGGCGATGAGCTCGGCGCCGGCGTCGCGGGCGCGGCGGCGCAACGTGAACTGGGTGCGGCTGGCGGCGTTGCTCAACCACGCACCGGCCGCCTTCGGCAGCTCGCTGCGCCAGCAGGAGATGTTGAGCACCGCCACCGGCTGCTTGGTGACCACGTCGCGAACCGCCACGCCCGCGCAGTTCCAGTCGTGGAACGCCTGGCACCAGTGCTCGGGCCCGCGGATGACCACCGGGGCGGTGGTCTCCAGCGCGGTGCCCATGCCGTTGGTGCCGGTGGCGCTCTCCGACCAGCAGTACCACGGCGCGAGGTTGGCCTTCGCCGCGAAGTTCCGGGTGTCCTTGTTGCCCCACTCGGCCAGCACGCGCCCGCTCGCGTCGGCGACGGTGACCACGCCTCCGATGCTGCTGACCTCGTCGACGACCGAGGCGGCGCGGAAGCCCAGCTCGGCGATCACCACGTCGTGCTCCAGGCTGTGGTCGACGTCGGTGATGGCCACCGGCGCCTCCGTCAGCTTCGGGTCGACGCGGTACTGGTCCCGGCAGCGGTGCCAGGACAGCGCCACCTCGGGCCGCACGCCCGCGATGTCGTCCTCACCCCGCACGAACCGCTCCCACGCCCCGTAGACCGTGGGCTTGCCCGCGTTGCGGGTCGGCAAGGTCAGTCGCTGCATGTCCGCCATCTTCAGACCGCCTTTGGTCTTCTCAACCAACCCGGCGCGCGCGGAGCTCGCGAGGGGAACCGGGCCGGGCCACGCCGCCGCGCGGACCGCTGACTTGCTGGAACAGGCCGCGAACCCGAGCGCGGTCGCCTCCTGCGCTCAGGTTTCGCGGCATCGTGGCGAAAGTTACGTCGTGCTGGAATCGCGCGGCAAGCAGAGCACCACGACCGCTGCCGAACGGACCACGAGCGGTGCTGCCGCGACAACCAGCGGTCAGCCCGCGACGACCCCGGCACCGCGTTGCCGGGGTGCGCCCGGGATGCCGGGCCGGTCGAGCTTGCGGCCGTCGCTGGGCGCCACGAGCCCACCGGTGGCCTCCTGCACCGACATCCACAGATCACCGTCCGGGTCGACCTCGTTGCGGTGGCTGATGATCAGCGGCATCGGCACGTGCACGAACCGGCGGCGCCAGCGCACCACCGCGGTCTCGGTGCGCCCCGCCATCGCCGCGTGGACCGCGTTGTGCGCCAGGCGCAGGCAGTACACGCTGTCGTAGGCGTTGGCGGTGACGCTGCGGATCGCGTAGCTGGGGTCGATGTAGCGCACCGTCGGTGACAGCCCCGCCTCGGTGAGGTGGGCGCTGATGGTCTCGCGCAGCAGCAGCCCGATGTCGCCCAGCTTGGCGTTGCCGGAGGCGTCGGTGGCGCCGCCCTGAAGCAGGCCGCGCTCGGCGAGCACGTCCTGACCTGCGCCTTCGGCGACCACGATGACCACGAAGCCCTTGTCGCGCACGTGGCGCTCGACCCTGGCCAGCAGCCCGTCCTCGCCTTCCAGCCGGAACGGCACCTCCGGGATGAGCACGATGTCGGCGGCGTTGCGGGCCAGCGACGCGTAGCAGGCGATGAAGCCGGAGTGCCGGCCCATCAGCTTCACGATCCCGATGCCGTCCGGGCTGGCCGAGGCTTCGATGGAGACCGACGAGATGAAGTTCGCGGCCTGCGCGAACGCGCTCTGGAACCCGAAGGACTGGTCGGTGTAGGGCAGGTCGTTGTCGATGGTCTTGGGCACGCCGATCACGGCGATGTCCAGACCCCGGGCGCGGATGGCCGCGGCCAGGTTGGTGGCGGCGTTCATGCCGCCGTCGCCGCCGACGACGAACAGCACGTTGACGCCGCGCAGCACGAGCGTGTCGACCATCTCGTCGGCGTCCTGCCCGCCGCGCGAGCTGCCGAGGATGGTGCCGCCCGAGTTGTGGATGTCGCGCACCACGTCGGGCGTCAGGTCGACGGTGTCGTGCCGGTGCTGGGCGGTCAGCCCCCGGAAACCGTTCCGGAAACCGAGGATCCGCTTCACGTCGTACTGGACCGTCAACTCCTGGACCAGGCCCCGGATGACGTCGTTGAGCCCGGGGCACAGGCCACCGCAGGTCACGATGCCCGCGGTGACCTCGGCCGGGTCGAAGTAGATCTTGCGACGCGGCCCCGCGGCCTCGAAGCTCGGCAGCTGATCGGGGGTCATGCCCCGCCGGTCGAGCATCGACACGGTGTCGTCGAGCAGGACCCGATCCCCTTCCGAGACGTAGTGCGGGGAGGTCTTCTTGTCCGCGACCAGATCGGCCAGCGGCGAGTCGTGGCGGCATTCACCGAGGTGGCGAACGCGAAGGTCGTCCAGGTGCAGAGTCACCGGAGCTCCTCACTTCCGGGGCATCGAGCCGAAGGTGGTGTGCGCGATGCGGCGCACCTGACCGCGGGAGACCAGCAGCGACTCGGCGAGCAGGGCGCCCTCGGACTCCCGGGGGCGGCCCAGCAGCGAACCGCTGGTCACACCGGTGGCGGCGAACAGGGCGTCGCCGCCGACGAGCTCGTCGCAGGTGTAGATGCGATCGAGGTCCATGCCTGCCGCGCGGATCGCGTCGGCTTCCTCCTGGCGCTGCGGGGCGAGCCGCCCCAGCATGTCGCCGCCCAGGCCGCGCACGGCCGCGGCGGTCATCACGCCTTCCGGTGTGCCGCCGATGCCCAGGAGCAGGTCGGCGTCACCGGTGGGCAGCAGCGCTTCCAGGCTGCCCCCGACGTCGCCCTCGGCGGGCGTGTGCACCGCCGCACCGGCGGCCAGCAGCCGCGCGATGAGGTCGGTGTGGCGGGGCTTGTCCATGACGACCACGCGCATCTCGGACACCTTCTTGCCCAGCGCCTTCGCGACGCTGTCCAAGGTGGACTCCGGTGGGGCGTCGAGGTCGATGACGCCCTTGGCGCCGGGCCCGACGACGATCTTGTCCATGTAGAAGCCGGGCCCGGGCGACCAGAGGGTGCCGGGTTCGGCGAAGGCGATGGTCGCCATCGCCCCGGGGAGGCTCTTGGCGCAGAACGAGGTGCCCTCCAGCGGGTCCACGGCGATGTCGAAGTCGGGCCCGTTGCCGTTGCCCACGGTCTCGCCGTTGAACAGCATCGGGGCCTCGTCCTTCTCCCCCTCGCCGATCACCACCGTCCCGCGGCCGGGGGCGTCGGCCAGGACCTGGCGCATCGCCTCGGTCGCCGCGGCGTCGGCGGCGTCCTTGTCGTGCCGTCCCACCCACGGGTAGCTGGCCAGCGCGGCCTGCTGGGTGGCGCCCAGCGCCACGGCCTCCAGGGTGTGGATGTCGCTGCGGGTTCGCGTTTCCTGCATCTCAGGGTCTCCTCGTCTCGACCGTTGCCTCGGTGGCGAACCCGCTCACTCCAAGTTGGCGTGGAGGCGCCAGAGCTCGGTGGCCTGGGTGCCGCTGGAGCGCCAGAGGGCGTGGAACAGGGCGTCGGTGAGCAGCAGGACGGACTGCTCGAACAGGCTGCCCGCGTACTGGTCGGACGCCTTGCCGTCGAAGTCCTGCTTGTCGGCGGCCGGGATGACCAGGACCTCGGTGGAGACCGCGGCCAGCGGCGAGTCGGGCGCGGTGGTCAGGGACACGACGTTGGCGCCCTGCTTGCGCGCGGTCTCCGCCGCCCGCACCACGCGGGAGGTCGTCCCGGAACCCGACGCGGCGATCAGGACGTCGTCCGGGCCGATCGCCGGAGCGGTCACCTCGCCCACGACGTGCACCGACAGGCCGAGGTGCATCAGCCGCATCGCCGCCATCTGCAGGGCCAGGCCGCTGCGGCCGGTGCCGACGGTGAACACCGCCGGAGCCTTGAGCAGCATCGAGCCGGCGCGGGCCCAGGCCGCGGGCTGCACGCCGCGGCGGATCCGGTCCACCTCACCGGTGATGGCGAGGGTCGCGTAGTTGAACAGCGGCGGGTTGAGCGTGTCGCCGCCGGGATTCACGGTGTCGGTCATCGTGGCACTCCCCACTCGGATGTCTTCCGTCCAGGCCGCGATGCGCAACCGGACGTCGAGCGGTCCGGTTGCGAGGGCCGAGTTCTTCACCGAAACCCGCGGGAATTCGCGGAGCACGGGACCAAGACGCGGTCGGTGCCGCATCGGATAGCGAGACTGCACGCCGGCCAACGTCCGGTCAACGAAACGGGAACGAACAGATACCGGGGAAGCACGAACGGTTTTGAAATGGGCTCAAACGGATCCGCGGAATCGGATCACATTCTCAGATCACGTGAACAATACCTGATCGCTTCATCAGCGAAAGTGATCGCACAAGCCCCATACCTGGGGTTCCGGGCATCTGGAGGCGCGTGGGAGACCGTTTGTGCCGCCGTGACCGCCGTTCGTTCCGCAGAGGTTGACCGCACGGTGAGAATCCGTGCAGTGTCACAGGCCGTTGCTCGTTTGCGGCTCCGATCACCACTGCGGGGCCGGGAAAGGCGCAGCCCGCGGAATCTTTAGTGATCCGCACACATCGCCCGGAATTCTGATCGGTTCGGGCGCCGGACATTGCTCACCGCATCGCGGATCTCGGTTTCGCGGATCACCCGCGCCCGAAATCCGCAGAGCACCACCGATTGAGGAGATTATCGTGAAGCTGCAGGTAGCACTGGACGTCGCCACGCTCGGCGATGCGTTGACCCTGGCGCGCCAGACCGCTGAGCACGTCGACATCCTCGAACTGGGCACCCCGCTGATCAAGGCCGAGGGCCTGCGGGCGATCACGGCCATCAAGGCCGCCCACCCGGACAAGCTCGTGTTCGCCGACATGAAGACCGCCGACGCCGGTGAGCTGGAGGCCGACCTGGCCTTCACCGCGGGCGCCGACCTGGTCACCGTCATGGGCACCGCCGACGACGACACCGTCAAGGGTGCCGTGGCCGCCGGTCGCAAGCACGGCAAGGACGTCGTCGCCGACATGATCGCGGTGGTCGACAACCGCGTCGCCCGCATCCGCGAGGTCTCGAAGTTCGGCGTGTCCTTCGTCGAGATCCACGCCGGTCTGGACGAGCAGGCCCGTCCCGGCTACTCGATCCAGGCGCTGCTGGACGACGGCAAGCAGGCCGGTGTGCCGTTCTCCATCGCCGGTGGCATCAAGACCGACTCGATCGGTGCCGTGCAGGAAGCGGGCGCGACCGTGGCCGTGGCCGGTGGCGCGATCTACAGCGCCGCCGACCCGGGTGCCGCCGCGAAGGCCCTGCGCGCCCAGATCCGCTGAATTTCGGTGCGGGACGGGAAGGGGCGCACGCCCCTTCCCGCTTCTCCGAGCCGTGACCCCTTGGAAAGAGGAACTTCGACGATGGTGGAGCAGTCGACGCTGCGCGCCCGACCGACGCGATCGACCACGCATTCCTCGTGGAACGAGCCGGCGATCGTGGGATCGGTGCTGGGCGCCGACTACGCGCGTCTCGGCGAGGAGGTCGCCGACCTCACCGACGCCGGTGTCGGCCGCATCCAGTGGGACGTGATGGACCGCCGCTTCGTCCCGAACATGACCTTCGGCGCCGACGTGGTGGCCGCGTGCCGCGCCCACAGCGACGTCCCGTTCGAGGCGCACCTGATGGTTCAGGACCCGGACCCGGTGCTGGCGGACTACGTCGAGGCCGGGTGCGACACCGTGATCGTGCACGTCGAGACCTGCCCGCACCTGCACCGCACGCTGGCGGCCATCCGGGAACTGGGCGCCAAGGCCGGCGTGGCGGTCAACCCGTCCACGCCGCTGGACTTCGTGCGTCACGTGCTCGGTCAGCTCGACCAGATCGTGATCATGACGGTAAACCCGGGTTTCGGCGGCCAGCAGTACATCGCGGCGATGGAGCACAAGGTCGCCGAGATGCGCGCGCTGGTGGACGTGTCCAACAGCGCGCTGAAGATCGAGGTGGACGGCGGGATCTCGCGCGACACCGCCCGCTCGGCCTGGTACGCGGGCGCCGAACTCCTCGTGGCCGGATCGGCCGTGCTCTCCCACCCGGGCGGCAAGCGCGCCGCGGTGGAGGAGCTGCACCGGGCGATGGCCCGCCCGATTCCCGCGGCGTAGCGGATCACCTTGAGCGAGAGGGAGAACCAGACATGGGCAGCAACTGCCAGGTGGACTTGAGCGACGTGCAGCGCACCCTGCTGCGGCAGGCCGCCGCGATCGTGCGGCGGCGCTACGACGGCGGTTTCGACGGCGACACCAGCGTCTCGGTCGCCGACGCCGAGCGCCTGGCCACCATCTTCGAGGGAATCTCCCGCGACGAACCCGATTTCGACGCCCTGGACCGCAACGAGGCGATCGCGCTGGCGCACCGCCTCGTCGACGACGACCACCCGGAACATTCGCGGATGTGGCCCGCGTAGGACCGTTGGCAATCACCGAGAACTCAGGAGTGCCCGCCATGACCGCTGTACCCCGCGTGAGCGACCAGCTCGACCGGTTGACCACCTCCCACGTGCCCGATGACTGGACCGAACTCGACGTCCGGGCGATCGACACCGCTCGCGTGCTGGCCGCCGACGCGGTGGAGAAGTGCGGCAGCGGCCACCCGGGCACGGCGATGAGCCTGGCCCCGACGGCCTACGCGCTGTTCCAGCACGTCATGCGGCACGACCCGAACGACGCGGACTGGCTGGGCCGCGACCGCTTCGTGCTCTCGGCGGGCCATTCGAGCCTGACGCTGTACGTGCAGCTGTTCCTGGCCGGCTACGGGCTGGAGGTCGAGGACCTCCAGGCGCTGCGCACCTGGGGATCGCTCACCCCCGGCCACCCGGAGTACGGCCACACCCGAGGCGTGGAGACCACGACCGGCCCGCTGGGTCAGGGACTGGCCAACGCGGTGGGCATGGCGATGGCCGCGCGCCGCGAGCGGGGCCTGCTGGATCCCGAATCCGCGCCCGGCGAGAGCGTTTTCGACCACCACATCTACGTGATCGCCTCCGACGGTGACATCGAGGAGGGCGTGACCTCCGAGGCGTCGTCGCTGGCGGGAACCCAGCAGCTGGGCAACCTCACGGTGATCTACGACGCCAACGACATCTCGATCGAGGACGACACCAAGATCGCCCTGTCGGAGGACACCGCGAAGCGCTACGAGGCCTACGGCTGGCACGTTGTGACCGTCGACGGCGGTGAGAACATCACCGGAATCCTGGCCGCGCTCAAGGCCTCTCAGCAGGAAACGTCGCGTCCGACGCTGATCGTGCTGCGCACGGTGATCGGCTACCCGGCTCCGACGAAGATGAACACCGGCAAGGCGCACGGCGCCGCGCTGGGGTCCGACGAGCTGGCGAAGGTCAAGGAGCTGCTGGGCTTCGACCCGAACGACAGCTTCCAGGTCGACGAGGGCGTGCTGGACCACACCCGCGCCGTCGGTGAGCGCGGCCGGGCGCTGCGCGAGAAGTGGCAGCTGGCCTTCGACGCCTGGGCGGCGGCGAACCCGCAGCGCAAGGCCCTGCTGGACCGGATGCGCACCCGCGAGCTGCCCGCCGGCTGGGCCGACGGGCTGCCGACCTGGGAGCCCGACGAGAAGGGCGTGGCGACCCGCAAGGCGTCCTCGGAGGTGCTGGCGTCGCTGGGCGAGGTGCTGCCGGAGCTGTGGGGCGGCTCGGCCGACCTGGCCGAGAGCAACAACACGACGATCAAGGGCGCGGACTCCTTCGGCCCCGAGTCGATCTCCACCGACACCTGGTCGGCCAACCCCTACGGCCGCACGCTGCACTTCGGCATCCGCGAGCACGCGATGGGCTCGATCCTCAACGGCATCGCGCTGCACGGCGGAACCCGGCCCTACGGCGGCACGTTCATGGTCTTCAGCGACTACATGCGCCCGGCGGTGCGGTTGTCGGCGCTGATGCGGCTGCCGGTGATCTACGTGTGGACGCACGACTCGATCGGTCTCGGCGAGGACGGTCCGACGCACCAGCCGGTGGAGCACCTGGCGAGCCTGCGCGCGATCCCGGACCTGGCGGTGGCCCGCCCGGCGGACGCGAACGAGACCGCGGCGGTGTGGAAGGCGGCCCTGGAGAACACCGGCGGCCCGACCGGTCTGGCGCTGACCCGGCAGGCCGTGCCGACGCTGGCCGGGACGGACGCCGAGGGCGTGGCCCGCGGCGGGTACGTGCTGGCCGACGCCTCGGCGGCGGTGCCGCAGGTGGTGCTCATCGCCACCGGATCGGAGGTCCAGCTGGCGGTGGCCGCGCGGGAGGCCCTGGAGGCCGACGGGATCGCGACCCGCGTGGTGTCGATGCCGTGCGTGGAGTGGTTCGAGGGCCAGGACGTGTCCTACCGGCGTTCGGTGCTGCCGCCGTCGGTGCGGGCCCGGGTCGCGGTGGAGGCGGGCATCGCCCAGCCGTGGCACCGATTCGTCGGTGACGCGGGCGAGATCGTGTCGCTGGAGCACTTCGGCGCCTCGGCGGACTACCAGCGCCTCTACGCCGAGTTCGGCATCACCTCGGACGCGGTCGTGGCCGCGGCCCGGCGTTCGCTGAACACCGTCCGGGCGGGCTGAGCGGTGCGCGTCTACCTGGGCTCCGACCACGCCGGCTTCGAGCTCAAGAGCCACCTGGTGAAGAAGCTGGCCGACCGGGGCTACGAGACGATCGACGTGGGTCCGGCGACCTACGACCCGAGCGACGACTACCCGCCGTTCTGCATCCACGCGGCGTGGCAGGTGGTCGCCGACCAGGGCAGCCTGGGCGTGGTGATCGGCGGATCCGGGAACGGGGAGCAGATCGCCGCCAACAAGGTTCCCGGGGCCCGCGCCGCCCTGGTCTGGAACGCCCACGTCGCGCGCTTGGCCCGCAGGCACAACAACGCCCTGCTGGCCGCCATCGGAGCCCGCCTCCACGCCCTGACGGAAGCGGAGCTCATCGTGGACACGTTCCTCTCCACGGAGTTCGAGGGCGGCAGGCACCAGCGCCGCCTCGACCAGCTCGCCCACTACGAGACCTCGGGCGAACTGCCTCCGCTCCGAGCGGACTGAAACCCGCCTCCGGGCCCGCCGCACACCCACCGGGTCCGGAGGCGCCCCACCCGTTCGAAAACCCCGGCATTCACACGACGAAAACCGCGGTTTTCGACACCGCGATCGAAAACCGCAGTTTTCGTCGATCGAAAACTGCGGTTTTCGTCGATCGAAAACTGCGGTTTTCGTCGGGTCGAAAACCGCGGTTTTCGTCTTGAGTGGCCCGATGGGGTGGAATCAGGTGAGTTCGAAACCGTGGTAGTGGGCGATGGCGATGCCGTCGCAGTACTGCTTGTAGGTGCCCACGCCGCCCACGAAGGGCATGAAGACCCGTTGCTTGCCCGGGATGTTCGCGCCCATGTACCAGGAGGCGGCTCGGGGCATGAGGGTGAGGTCGGCGACGTCGTTGGTGGTGGTGACCCAGTTGTCCTCGGCCGCGGGGTCGGGTTCGATGCGCTCCAGGTCGTGGTCGCGCAGGTGCTGCAGGGCGTTGGCGATCCAGTCCACGTGGTACTCGATCGAGGTCATCATGTTCGACAGCACCGACGGGCTCTGCGGGCCGGTGATGGTGAACAGGTTCGGGAACCCCGCCGACATCAGCCCGAGGTAGGTGCGCGGGCCGGTCGCCCACTTCTCGCGCAGCGTCGTCCCACCGCTGCGGATGTCGATGGCGTTGAGTGCCCCGGTCATCGCGTCGAAGCCGGTGGCGAACACGATCACGTCCACCTCGTGCTCGGTGTCACCGGCGACGATGCCGCGTTCGGTGATGCGCCGGATCGGCTCCTCGTTGATGTCCACGAGGGACACGTTGTCCCGGTTGAACGTCTCGAAGTAGCCGGTGTCCACGCACATCCGCTTCGCCCCGACCGGGTAGGACGTCGGGGTGAGCTTGGCGGCCGTGACCGGGTCGTCGACCTTCTGCCGGATCTGGGCGCGCACGTACTCGCTGGCGGCCTCGTTGGCCTCGGCGTCGCGCAGCACGTCCTGGAAGGTCTGCGTGTAGCACAAACCGCCTTCCAGCCAACGCCTTTCGAGTTCCCGATCGGCGGTGTCGCGATCGGTCTCGACGAACCAGCCCGTCTCCTCCTCACCGCATTGGAAACCGGTCTTGGCCATCCGGCTCAGCTCGCGGAACTCCGGGTAGTGGCCGCGGACCTCGCGCAACCGCTCCGCCACCGGCCCGTTGCGCGCGGGGATCGCGTACGACGGGGTGCGCTGGAAGACCACCATGCCCGCCACGACCGGCCCGATCGCGGTGATCGTCTGCAGCCCGGACGAACCGGTCCCGATGACCGCGACGCGCTTGCCGGACAGGTCGACGCCCTCGTGCGGCCAGCTCGACGTCCAGTACTGCTCGCCCCGGAACTCGTCCCGGCCCGGGAACTCCGGTTTCGACGGCATCGACAGGCACCCGGTCGCCGCGACCACGAACCGCGCGGTGCTCGTCGCGCCGTCGTCGGTGGTCACCGTCCACCGGTTCGCCTCGTCGTCCCAGTCCAGCGCCTCGACCCGGGTGTTGAGCACGACGTCCCTGCGCAGGTCGTAGCGCTCCGCCACGTGCTGGGCGTAGGCGAGGATCTCGGGCTGGGAGGCGTAGCGCTCGGTCCAGTCCCATTCCTGCTCCAGGTCGGGGTCGAAGGAGTAGGAGTACTCGATCGACTCGATGTCGCAGCGCGCACCCGGGTACCGGTTCCAGTACCAGGTCCCGCCGACGTCGCCCCCGGCTTCGACGACCCGGACGTCGAAACCCAGCCCGCGCAACCGGTGCAGCTGGTACAGGCCCGCGAACCCGGCGCCGATGATGATCACGTCGTGGTGGGTCATGCCGACTCCCCGAACCGCGCGATGAACTCGTTGACGTGCTTGGCCACCAGCTCCAGGCCGGTCTCGGCGCCGGGCAGGATGCTGACCATCTGGAAGTAGGCGTGCATCTGCCCTTCCGCCTCCTCCAGGTCCACCGGGACCCCGGCGGTGCGCAGCGCTTCGGCGTAGGCGACGCCCTCGTCGTGCAGCGGGTCGTGCTCGGCGACGTAGACCAGCGCGGGCGGCAGGCCCGCGTGGGTCCCGGCGCGCAGCGGTGAGGCGTCCGGGTGGGTCCGCGCTCGCTCGTCGGGCAGGTAGTGGTCCCAGAACCACCGCATCGTGTCCCGGCTCAGCATCAGCTGGTTCTCCGGCGCCACGTAGGAGGGCCGGTCGAAGTCGCAGTCGGTCACCGGGTACACCAGCACCTGGTAGTCGATGCGCGGCCGCCCCCGGTCCCGCGCGCGCAGCGTCATCACGGCGGCGATGTTGCCGCCCGCGCTGTCCCCGGCCACGATCAGCGGAGCGCCTGGTGGCGCGAGCTCGTCGGAGTGCTCGGCGACCCAGGTCAGCCCGGTGAAGGAGTCCTCGATCGCGGTCGGGAACGGGTGTTCCGGCGCCTTGCGGTAGTTGACGAGCACGACGGTCGAGCGCGTCAGGTTCGCCAGCTTCCGGGCCAGGTGGTCGTACTGCAGGTCGATGTCGCCGAGCACCCACCCGCCGCCGTGGAAGTAGACGAGGACGGCTTGCGGCTCGCCCTCGGGCCGCAGCACGCGGACCCGGAACGCGCCGCCCGCGCCGCCCAGCTTGAGGTTGCGCACCGACGCGACCTCCGGTCCGCGGCCGCTGAGCCCGGCGAGGATCGGCCCGCTCATCCGGGCGACCGCCGGGGTCGACTCGTGGATCGGCGGGTCACCGGATGCGGCGAGCTCGGCCAGGAAAGCCTGAGAGGCGGGTTCCAACGACATCGCGCGTTCTCCTTCGAACCTCGATCGCGTCGGTGCTCTGCTGTCAGCTGTCGGCGACTTCCTTGGCGTACTTCTCCGTCATGTGGTCGACGGCGGCCATCTGCTGCTCGGCGTGGCCGCTGCGGGTGTCGCGGGCCCGCTGCTTGGCGCGGACGGTCGATTCGTGGTGGCTGATGCCCGAGCCCTGGAAGTGCGGCATGACGTCCTGGGCGATGAGCTCGTAGGAGCGCCGGGTGGCCTCGGGGTTGGCCCACTCGTGCGCGAGCAGCAGCATCGCGCCGAACCCGCCGGACTGGTCGGCCAGGCGCTGCACCTGCGCGCGGGCGTCCTCCGGGGTGCCGATGGCGCCGATGCCCGCCTCGTTGATGAAGTCGATCATCTCGCGGATGTTGGTGCCGTCGACGGCCATCTGCGGGAAGGCGGCCACCTTCTGGAAGTAGGTGAACCACTGCTCGATGCCGTACTCGACGTCCTTGTAGGCCTGCTCGCGGGTCTCGGCGATGTGCATGAGCCCGACCAGCCGCCACCCCGACCGGTCCGGCGCGGGCTGCCCGAAGTGGGTCGCGCGCTCCTCCACCACGTTCCAGTGGTGGGCGAGCGCGTCGAAGCCCTCCTGGGTGAGGGTGGCGCCGATGGACAGCAGGCCGGTGCCGTGACGTCCGGCGAGGCGCGGGCCGGTGGGCGAGGCGACGGCCGCGACGGCGACGTCGAAGCGCGGTTCGGTGTAGGGCCGCAGCTGCAGCTGGGCGTCGACGAGCTTGTGCGTCGGCGTCTGCTCGGTGACGGTCTCACCGGCGAGCAGCCGCATGATGATGTCGAAGTTGATGTCGAGCAGTTCGCGCGTGTCGGTGGGGTTGAGCCCGATCATCGCAGAGTCGGTGGGCAGCGAACCGGGTCCGACGCCGAGCATGGACCGGCCTCGGGTCAGGTGGTCGAGCATCACCATCCGGTCGGCCACCCACAGCGGGTTGTGGTAGCTGACCGAGGTCACGCCCGTGCCGAACTTGATGTTGCGGGTGCGCTCGGCCGCGGCGGCGATGAAGATCTCCGGCGAGGCGATGATCTCGCTGCCCGCCGAGTGGTGCTCGCCGATCCACGCCTCGTCGAAGCCGACGTAGTCGAGGTGTTCCATCAGCTTGAGGTCGCGCTGCATCGCCAGCGTCGGGTTCTGCCCCGCTGGGTGGAAGGGGGCGAGGAAGACCCCGAACCGCATTCTGCTCATGTCCGACTCCTTCGTCAGCGATCAACCCGACCTGCGTAACCCAGGTCACATCATCGGATGATCCTTTGCAAGGCGAAGTCGACGGCCGATCGAGGTGTATTCCGGAACTCGATCGACCAGGTAACGTGCCGCGCATGGGTTCCTTCATCGATGCGCTGACCACGAAAGAGCTCCGCGACGGGGTCTGCGGATCGACTCTGGACCCCGAGTGGTCGCTCGGGAAGAACCCGCACGGCGGGTACATGATGGCGCTGCTGACCAAGGCCGCGCTCACCGCGACCGAGCGGTCTCATCCCCTCGCGGTCAGCGCGCACTTCCTGCGCTCACCGGAGGTCGGCGACGTCGAGCTGCACACCGAGACGGTCAAGCGGGGACGGCTGTACACCACCGCGCACGCCCGCATGGTGCAGAACGGCAAGGTCTGCATCGAAGCCACGGTCACGGCGGGCGAGATCTCCGACGCCGCGCACGAGTGGGAGGCCCGCGAGCAGCCCCCGATCACACCGCTCGACGAGTGCGCCGATCACCGCACACCGGCCGAGAACCTGCTCGGCCACATCGACGTTCGCCTCGACCCGGGCTCCACGGCGTTCCTGCGCGGCCAGACCGCCGGCGACGAGGTGCGCGGCTGGATGCGGCTCACCGACGGCACCGACTTCGACCCGCTGTCGCTGATCATCGCGGTCGACCTGCTCCCGCCCACGGTGTTCGGCCTGGGACACGGCGGCTGGTGCCCCACCGTCGAGCTGACCTACCAGCTGCGCGGACTCCCCGCCCCCGGCCCGATCGCCGCCTACACCCGCTGCGACGCGCTCAGCGCCGACGGCTGGTTCAACGAGGACGCGGTCGTCTACGACTCCCGAGGCCGCCTCGTCGCCCAGAGCCGTCAACTCGCCCTCTCCGGCAACGCCCTCAAGGCCCGCTGACCACTCGGCGCTCCAACGTCGGATGGGCACCCGGCGCACGGAGAAGACACACGCGCTCTGATCGGCCGCTGCATCCGGACGGATTGAGCAAGGCCCCAGCAGATGAGCACGCCGCGATGGCGGAAGTCCGGTCGCAGCGGTGGTGCGCAGAAGTGCGTCGAGGTGGCCACCAACGTGCCCGGCTCGGCCTTCATCCGGGATTCGAAACCGGGTGAGGACTCGCCCGTCTTACGCCCCTCGCCGAAGGGCTTCGCGGCGTTCCTCGACGCGATCAAGGGCGACCGCCTCAGCTGATCCCCGACAGCACGACGGCCGCGATCGGATTCCGATCGCGGCCGTCGTTCGTCAGCGCCTCAGTCCTCGTCGTCGGGCTTGGCGTGGTTCGGAACTCCCGGGTTCGGGTCGCGGGAGAGGTCGATCAGCGGGTCCACGCCGGCGCCCTCGGGGCGGGCGTGGTTCGGGACCCCGGGATCGGGGTCGCGCGAGAGATCGATCTCCGGGCGCTCGTTGTCGGACATGCATTCCCCCTGGTGCTCACCAGGCGCTCCCCGCGCCTGGTCCTGATCTAACCGCCCCAGCATGCACGTTCCCGCCCAGCGGAGGTCAACCAGGTCCCGCGAACGGCGCGCTGCTCGACAACCGCGTTGCGGCTCCCTACGGCACCATCCAGGCGAGGACCGGCAGGGACTGCAGGTACGCGAGCGCGCACATCGCCACCAGGAACACGACGCTCCACGGCAGGACCCGCCGGAAGATGTCGCCCTCCTCGCCGGACATGCCGACCGCGCCCGCGGCGATGGCGAGGTTCTGCGGGGAGATCATCTTGCCGAGCACTCCCCCGGAGCCGTTGGAGGCGGCGGCCAGGACCGGGTCGATGCCGACCTTGTTCGCCGCGGCGACCTGCAGCGCGCCGAACAGCGAGTTGGACGAGGTGTCCGAGCCGGTCACGGCGGTGCCCAGCCACCCCAGGATCGGGGCGATCAGGGCGAAGACCCCGCCCGCTCCGGCCATCCAGTTGCCGAGCGTCGCGGTCTGGCCCGAGGCGTTCATGACGTAGGCGATGGCCAGCACCGACATGACCGTGACGATCGGCCACTTCAGCTGCGCGTAGGTGCCCAGGTAGCGGTCGAGCGCGTCGCGGCCGCTGATGCGGATGGCGGCGATGCTCAGCAGGCCGGAGATGAGCAGCAGGCTGCCCGCGCTGGTGAGCCAGTTGAACTTGAAGTCGGTGAGCGACAGCTCCTCGCCCGCGGCGTTGGCGACGTGCAGGCCGGGCCAGTTGAACTTCACCGTCACCGCGTCCAGCAGGTCGCCGACCGGGCCGATCTGGGCGACCACGAACACCGCGATGATGATCAGGTACGGGGCGTAGGCGCGGACGATCTCGGCGCGGGAGTCGGTGTGCGCAGCGGTGTCGGGTTCGGCGGCGCCCTGCGGCGTCCACACCTTCAGCAGCAGCACGGTGGCGCCCGCTGCCACCAACGCGGCCACGATGTCGGCCAGCGGCACGGAGATGTAGTTGGCGGCGGCGAACTGGGCCAGGCCGAAGGTGATACCGCAGGTCAGGGTCGCGGGCAGGGTCTCGCGGACGCCCTTGAGACCGTCGATGATGCCCACGAGCACGATCGGCACGACCACCGCCAGGATCGGGGTCTGCCGACCCGTCATCGCACCCAGCTCCGACAGCGGCAGGTCGGTGACGCTGGCCAGCGTCACCAGCGGCGAGGCCAGGGCCCCGAAGGCGACCGGGGCGGTGTTGGCGACCAGGGCGACGACCGCCGAGGTGATCGGGGTGAAGCCCAGCGCCAGCAGCATCACGGTGGTGATCGCGACCGGGGTGCCGAAGCCCGCGAGGGCTTCCAGCAGCGCGCCGAAGCAGAAGGCGATGATCACCGCCTGGATCCGGCGATCACCGCTGACGCGGGAGAAGGTCCGTTGCAGGACGTCGAAATGCCCCGTCGTGACGGTCATGTTGTAGACCCAGATCGCGTTGATCACGATCCACAGGATCGGGAAGAACCCGAACGCCGCGCCCAGCGTCGCCGACAGCAGCGCGGGTCCGACCGGCATCGGGTAGATGAACACCGCGATCGCCAGGGAGACGGCCAGGGCGATCAGCGAAGCCTTCCACGCCGCCATCCGGACCAGGCCCAGCAGGACGAACAGCACCAGCAACGGCAACGCGGCGGCCAGCGCGCTCCATCCCAGCGAACCGAACAGCGGATCCAGGACCTGTTCGTACACAGCCACTCCCTCGGGGCTCGAACCGTTCCGGCGCAACATAACGGCCCGATCAGCCGAGACAAGTCACACGACTACAACGAAAACGGCAGAACCGCCACACCTTTCGGTCCGCTTTGGGAGCTTTGGCCGACTCTCGCGGGAGGTGCTGCAGCTCAGCCGAACGCCTTGGTCTTGCGCTCGGCGTACCGATCGTTCGCCGCGGTGATCTCCGAATCGAACGAACCCTGCCCGTCAGGACCGTTGCGCTCGTACATCTCGAAGTACCCGTAGGTCTTGCTCGACTCCTGCTCCCGGCTGAAGTCCGCTGCGGTCTCGAAGGTCAGATCGCTGTTGCCGTCCTTGCCGACGACCGTCGCGAAGTGGTTCTCCCACCCGGTCTTGTCGGAGAAGTTCTTGTAGTAGTTCTGGCCGGGTTGAGGATCGTTGTTCACGCTGCTCAGCTCTGCGGCATCCCGTCCGGTGAGCTGCATCGCCCCCTGCTTGCAGTCATTCGGCATGGTCATCCGCAAGCCGTCGGTCGTCGCGCGTCGTTCCGCGTCGAGAGTGGCACCGTGACCGACGACCATGTCGGAGAACATCGCCTGGTACTGCTTCTCGGTCGGTGGCTTGGTTCCGAACATCTCCTCGTGGTGCGCGGCGATCCAGGGCATCCCCATCTTCTGCTGCGCCAGGTTCATCGCCGCGTCCTTGTGCTTGTCAGCGACGACCTTCTCCGCCGACTCGCCCGGGAAGATCCTCGCGTTCGCCTCTTGGAAGGAGGCGTGAATCTCACCTTGCTTCTTGACGATGTCCGCCATCGAGTTGTCCAGGGACTTGTGGAACGCGGCGAGCTTCTCGGCGCGCTGCTGCTCGGACTCCCCCGCGATGGGTTCGTGCTCGGCCTTGAGCGGGCGCGGCACGTCCTCCGCGGACTTGAAGACCGGCACGATCTCGTGCTTGAAGGTGCCGTCCAGCGGTTTCCCCGCTTCCAGGGTGATCCTGGAATTCGGAGCGAGCCGAGCCGCGTACCGCTCGATGGTGGCCTTGTCCGCGTAGGCCTTGTTCCCGGCGACCCCGAACTCCCCGTTCTGCGACTCGCGCAGGCGCGGACCATCGTTCCCCTGCGGCCCGGTCGAGGCGGGTTCCGCGCGGCCCGGCTGGACATCGGTGTCGGGATCGATGTCGCGGAGCCTGGCGGCGCTGTTGTCGTCGTGGAGCTGCGCGGTCTCCTTCGACGCCCTGACGGCCGCGCCCGCGTCCTTGGAACCGCCCGCGGCGCCCCGGGTCGTGTCGGCGGCTTTGGTGATGGCCTGGTTCGTGCTGCCGGACACGCCGCTTCCGACCAGCCCGTAGGCCTCGGTGCTCACGGTCTGGGATCCCAGCTTCGACCCGATCGCCGAGAGCCGGTCACCGGTCCGGTTCAGGTGCTCGGTCATCGCGTCCATCGCGTCGGGGAGCATGCCGGTGCCCTTGCCCGGCGCAGGGCCCGAGAACGACTGCGACAGCCCCGGGGGCTGCTGCCCGCCACCGGAGGACGAGCCGGGGCGCCCGCCACCGGGAGCGCCACCGCCGGCGTCGCCGCTGGAACCGGGTGCGTCGGTGCTGCTTCGAGCCATGGGTCGACTCGTCCTCTCTGAACGTCGTTATTGACTGATGTCGATGTCAGGCGGTGTTCGCGGCCTGGCCGATGTCGTTGCCGATGCTCGCTACGCCCGCCGCGTCGGCGAACCGGCCGAAGTTCTTCGTCAGGTCGCCCATCGCGTCACCGAGCTTGGCGAGCCGGGTTCCCTGCCGGGCGAACGCGGCGATCAGCTTGGCGATCTTGGATCCGATCTCCACGCCCAGCGCGGCCACCCGACCGATCGTGTAGGCGACGAACCCGGCGATCGAGGCACCGAAGGTGATCACCGCCGTGGACACCGCCACCAGGGCGCCCTGGATCAGCGAGGTGATCAGCTCGACGATCATGTCGCGCACGAGATCGCGCAGCGTGATGACCAGGGTTCCGTTGACGGCGGCGATGTTCGCGGTGGTCGCCACGGATTCCGACAGGCCGGAGTACTCGTCGGCAAGCTGCAGCATGCTCTTGCGGAACGCCTCGGCGGCTTCGCCGGTCCAGCCCTGGAACGCCTGCACGGCCTCGCGGTGCTGGTCGGCGATCTGCTTGACGTCGTCGCTGTGCTGCTTGAGCCCCTCGGTGTGGGCCTGGATCTCGTCGGGATCGCCCATGAGCGCGTCGAGCGGTTCCCGCAGGATCGACACGTGCTCGAACAGCCAGCCCACGCCCGCCGAGATCACCGAGCCGAGCGGATCGACCACGGTGGACGCGATCGAGGCGGCCGCGTCGATCGAGGCGAAGGTCATGTCGAGAACCTTCTCGGTCTCGCTCTCGGACTCCGCGTTGATCGTCTGGTTCAGCCCGGCGACGGACTCGACGACACCGGCCCCCGCGAACGCGTCAGTCATCGGTTCCCCTCCCCTGTCCGGCGCGCGTCACCACGGCCGCTCGTCCTCGTCGGTCTCCTCCTCGTCGTCCGGACGCGACTCGGGACGCGGCCGGGTCGACGGCGCAGACGGGGCTGACGGGGCGGGATCGGAGTCCTCCGGGGCCGCGGTGAACACGCTCTCCGGTTCGTCGTCGTCCGGGGGCAGGTGCCGGTTGATCAGCCGCATCGCCTCGGTGTCGCCGCCGTAGGGCGCGAAGACCTCGGCGACCTGGTGCGCGGCCTGGCGCTGCGCCTGACCGGCGACGTCGAGGATCATCTGCTTGATCCGGGTCGGCGAGTACTCGGTGATGCGCTTGCCCAGATCCAGGTCCAGCAGCGCCCCCGTCGGACTCACCGTCACCACGACGGTCCCGTCCGGGGAGCTGGCGGTGGCGTTCGCCCCGGCCAGCTCTTCCTGCAGACTCGCGGACTTCTCCGCCATGTCACCGATGCGCCGCTGGAAATCGTCCAGCCACTGCTGAGGGTCCACCTGCTCCTACTTCGTCGCCGAGTTCGGCGCGCACCGGACTCGCTCGGCGCGGAAGCAGCGGCCTCCCCCGAAAAGCCCTCCGGCGCACCGGTCATCCCTGTTCTATCACGATCGGCGGAACGGCCCGGCCATCAGCACCGGATCCGCGCAGCCGCAGGCCGCCTTCCGGCTTCAGGAACCCGCGGCTTCCCGGCTGCGGAAGGTCAGAAGTCCTTCCACCCCGCGCAGGAACGTCTCGCAGAGCGGTTCCGGAGCGGTCAGGCAGCCGGCGGACATGGCGCCGTCGCGCATCATGACGAAGTGCCGGGCGGCCGGTTCCGGGTCGATCTTGCCGGTGCCGGAGAAGAGGTCGACCATCGTCTCCAGGAACCACTGCCGGTGCGCGAGAACCGCCCGGTGGACGGGATGTTCCGGGTCGGGGTACTCGGCGGCGGCGTTGAGGAACGCGCAGCCCCGGAACCCGGAGGTGCGGATGTCGGAGGCGATCGTCCGGCCGATCTCCTGGATGCTGCGGGCCGAACTCGACTCCGCGGCGCGGACCTCGGCCACTCGCGCGCGGAAGCTCTCGTCGACCTCCGTCAGGTACGCGACGAGCAGGTCGTCCTTGCTCGGGAAGTGCCGGTACAGGGTGGCGCGCGTGACCTGGGCTTCGGCGATGACCCGGTCGACGCCCACGGCGTGCAGGCCTTCGGCGTAGAAGAGCCGAGTGGCCGCCCTGAGCAATCGCGCCCGCGCCTCCGACATCGGTCCCCCTGCTCCGGCAGCGTGCAGATTCGCAGCTCAGGCTAGCAGATAGAACGATCGTTCTTGACAACCCGAGCGCACAGGTCCACGCTGAACGAGACCGATCGTTCTATCTACGTGCTCCACTCCGAGGGGATCAACCCGATGTCCCGTTCTCCTGAAGCAACCCCCGCCCAGGGCGCGAGCCCGACGCCGGACGCCTCGCGCGGCCTCAGGTCGTTGCGAACGCTCTACTACGCGCGCTTCGGATTCGCCGTGGCCTGGGCCGCCCTGGTGCTCGCGATGGCCGAGACCACCGGCCCGGCGGTGATCGCCCTGCTCGTGGTCTACCCGCTGTTCGACGTCGCGGCCGCTGTGATCGACTTCCGCTCCTCCGGGACCACCCGCGCGAAAGCGCCGCTGCACCTCAACATGGCGCTGAGCCTGCTCGCGGCGATCGGGCTCGTCGTCGCGCCCACGTCCGGGATCCCCGGCGTGCTGCGGGTGTGGGGGCTGTGGGCGATCACGGCAGGCATCGTCCAGCTCGTCGTCGCGATCCTGCGCCACCGGCTCGGCGGCCAGTGGGCGATGATCCTCAGCGGCGGGCTCTCCACCGCTGCGGGCGGCGGCTTCATCCTGATGGCCGGCAGCCCGAACGCGTCGCTGACCGGCGTCGCCGGGTACGCGACACTCGGCGGCATCTTCTTCCTCATCTCCGCGATCCGCCTGCACCGCGTCCGGTGACGGCCTCGCACCGCTGAAGCTCCTGCCGCCGGCGCCTGCCGTGCAGCTCGCCCGAGCGCACGGCAGACGCGTCGCGCGACTAGTGCGTGCTGCGGCGGAGTTTGACGCGGTAGGAGTACTGCTCGGGCAGGAAGTGGTTGATGGCCAGCTCGACCGGGTGCTGGTCGGTGGTCAGGTAGATGCGGTCCACGCGCAGCAGCGGGTCGCCGATGGTGCAGCCCAGCGCGTCCGCCAGGGGCTTCTCGGCGGCGGCCGCGGTGATGCTCTGCTCGGCCTCGGCGATGGGGTTCGACAACCGGGTGTCGAGCAGGCCGATGATGGTGGCGTCGCTGACCGCGCCCCTCTCGGTCAGCTCCGGCACGTCGGCGAGCACGGCCGCGGCGGCCGGGTGCAGGTGAACCGCGGTGTGGCAGAACGGCTCTCCGTCGTGGGTGCGGCGGAACACCACGGTGTGCACGGCGTCGCTGTCGAGCCGGAGGCGGCTGGCGGCGTCGATGTCGACCCGGCGGTGCAGCGGGCGCAGCACCTCGAGCTGGGTGTCCAGCGACAGGCCCATCAGGTCCTCGATGGACCCGAACTGCCGCAGGTACTGGCCCTCGCGGGGCGCGGCGAACGTGCCCCGCCCCGGCACCCGGTAGACCATGCCCTCGGCCACCAGGTCGTGGAACGCGCGGCGCACGGTCTGCCTGCTGACCTGGTGCTCGGCGGCGAGCTCGGCCTCGGTGGGCAGCCGGGTGCCGTCGACGTAGCGGCGCTGCAGGATCGCCTCCCGCAGTTCGCGGGCGAGCACCTTGTACGCCGCTTGACCGGTCTGTTCCTTGCTGCTCATCCCACCTCGCCGCACCCGTGGACTCACGGGTGATTGTGTCAGCTCCCCGGCGGCGCCGTCCCGGTCACGGGTCGAGCCCGCCGCGGGCGATCAGCTGGGAGCTGATGACGTTGCGCTGGATCTCGTTGGTGCCCTCGCCGACGATCATCAGCGGCGCGTCCCGGAAGTAGCGCTCCACGTCGAACTCGGTGGAGTACCCGTAGCCGCCGTGCACCCGCACGGCGTTGAGCGCGATCTCCATCGCGGCCTCGGAGGCGAACAGCTTGGCCATGCCCGCTTCCATGTCGCAGCGCTCGCCGCTGTCGTAGCGCTCGGCGGCGTGCAGCACCAGCTGTCGGGCGGCGCTGTACTTGGTGGCCATGTCGGCGAGGTGGTTGCCGACGGACTGGTGCTTCCAGATCGGCTTGCCGAAGCTCTCCCGCTCCTGCGAGTAGCGCAGCGCGTCGTCGATCGCGGCCCGCGCCACCCCGAGCGCCCGCGAGGCGACCTGGATGCGGCCGATCTCCAGGCCCTTCATCATCTGCGCGAACCCGCGCCCCTCCTCGCCGCCGAGCAGCGCCTCCACCGGCGCCCGGTGGTCGGTGAACGACAGCTCGCAGCTCTCCACGCCCTTGTAGCCGAGCTTGGGCAGGTCGCGGGAGACGGTCAGCCCGGGTCCGTGCTCGACGAGGACGATGCTGATGCCCCGGTGCCGGGGCTCGGCCGCGGGATCGGTCTTGCACAGCAGGGCGATGAGCTGCGAGCGGCGGGCGTTGGTGATCCAGGTCTTCGACCCGTTGATCACGTAGTGGTCGCCGTCGCGGCGCGCGTGGGTGGTCAGCGCCTGCAGGTCGGAGCCGCCGCCGGGTTCCGTCAGCGCCATCGTCGCGCGGATCTCGCCGGTGGCCATCTTCGGCAGGTAGCGCTGCTTCTGGTCCTCGGTGCCGAAGGTGTGGATGAGCTTGGAGACCACGGTGTGCCCGCCCATCGCCCCGGCGAGGCTCATCCAGCCGCGTGCGAGCTGCTCGGTGACCCGCGCGTAGCACGGCGCGGACACCGCGACCTCGCCGTAGGGCTCGGGAATCGCCAGGCCGAAGATGCCGAGCCGCTTCATCTGCTCGATGAGCTCCTCGGGGTAGTCGTTGGCGTGCTCCAGGTCCCGGGCCGCGGGACGCACGTCGCGGTCGACGAAGTCGCGGACGGTGTCGACGATCGCCTGCTCTTCTTCGCTCAGGGAGCTCACGCGGGTTCCTTCTTCTCGGTTCCGGGGAGGTGTTCGGCGAGCAGCGGTGCGGCACCGCACCAGTCCACTTCGGACAGCAGTGATCCGGCTCCGCAGTCGGTGATCTTGGCGGTCAGGTCCTCGTCGGACGGCGGGCGCCCGGGTGATCCCGGCGGGAGTTCCAGCGCGGCCGCGTGGCGCGTGCCGTCGCGCAGCCGCACCGAGATCTCGACCCGACCGTCGAGGAGCCAGTCACCGCCGGGTGTTTCGTCCACCGTCACCTGGCGCACGAGCCGCTGCGCCTCGGCCCTGGTCACGGCCTCGTCGGTGAAGCTCGCGAATCCGGGGTGCGGGTCCAGCAGCGCGGCCGCCACGGCGTACTCCATGCTGAACTTGCCCTGCAACCCGGTGCTCGGCCGGTGGTGGATCAGCGGCTGCACGGTCCCGGCGGGCGTGCGCACCCGGATCTCCTCCACGGTCGCGGCCTCGACGTCGGGGAGCTGCTCGCGCAGCGCGCTGATCGGGCGCTGCAGCGCGTAGCAGCAGGGGAACATCTTGATCGCCAGCCCACCCGGCACCGCGGGACCGGAGAGGTCCACCCGGTCCGGATCGCCTCCGACCAGCCGCAACCAGGCGTCCAGCGCCGTCGGGTCGGCGGTCGCGCCCGCGGCGGCCAGCCGCGCGGCCCGCACCCCCGCCTCGGCCGCGAAGCCGACCTGCAGCGACTTGCCGGAGGTGCCGAAGGCGCGTTGCACTCCCCCGGCCGCCGGCACGGCCAGCGCCATCGCCGCGGCCAGCCGCTCGGCCGACAACCCGAGCGCGACCCCGGCGCACACCGCGGCGGCCGGAGCACCGGCCGTGCAGGTGGCGTGCCAGCCGCTGCTGTAGTGCGACCAGCCCAGCGCCACCCCGATCCGCGCCATCACCCCGGCCCCGGCCAGGTAGGCGCGGGCGTCACCACCGGCCGCCAAGGTCGCGGGCACGCACACCACGCTGATGTGGGTGGTCGATTCCATGTGCAGGTCGTCGAAGTCCAGCACGTGCCCGACCGCCGCCCAGCGCGCCGCGTCGGGCAGCTCGGCGGAGAGCCGCACCAGCTCGTCGTCGCGGGCGGCCAGGGTGACCGCGAGGGTGTCCAGCAGCGAGCGCCGCGCCAGCGCCAGGTCGTGGGGGTCCGGGTCGAGTTCGTGCGCCCACCGCGCCAGCGCCTCAGCGGTCGAGTCCATCCGCGCTCCCGATCGTGCGCAGCGCACGCCGCGCGGGCCGGTTCCGGGCTCACCGAGCCCGGAAGAATGTACGGCCAATCGTGCGAGCCCGAACGCGGCCTGTCAACGCCCAACCGAAGGGCTGAACTGCGTTGGCACAAGTCGCTTTCGCGCTGCTACCTTGACACCCGACAAGGCCGGAGTGAAACTGACCGAGTTTTGGCCGTACATATCCAGGCGTGATGTCCCGGTGTGCGGAGCCAGCTGATCCGTCCAGCCCTCGATCCCGCCCGTCCCACCGGCCGGCGCGCGTGCGGGCTGGAGCCCGAGCGCGTTCAGAGCCCTTCCCACTCGTTCCCGTCCGAATTCGCAGAGGTGGCCGATGAAGTCCCGTGCTGCAGTCCTGGAAGAAGGAAGCAAGGAGTTCGAGATCGTCGAACTCGACGTCGACGAGCCGCGCGTCGGTGAGGTGCAGATCAAGTTCACCGCCTCCGGGCTGTGCCACTCGGACCTGCACCTCACCGACGGCGTCTACGGCGACTCGCCCCGATATCCCATCGTCGGTGGTCACGAGGGTGCCGGGATCATCGAGGCCGTGGGTCCCGGCGTGACGCACGTCGAGCCCGGCGATCACGTGGTGTGCAGCTTCATGCCGAGCTGCGGGGTGTGCCGCTACTGCGCCTCCGGGCATTCGAACCTGTGCAACCTCGGGGCGAACATCCTCAAGGGCCACATGCCGGACGGGACCTTCCGCTTCCACCGGGACGGCCGCGATCTGGGCGGGATGTGCATGCTCGGCACGTTCTCCGAGCGCGCCACGATCCCGGCCCGCTCCGCGGTGAAGGTCGACCCGTGGCTGCCCCTGGAGGTGGCGGTGCTGGCGGGCTGCGGCGTGCCCACCGGCTGGGGTTCGGCGGTCAACGCGGGCGGGGTGAAGGCCGGCGACACGGCGGTCATCTACGGCTCCGGCGGGGTCGGCATCAACTCGGTGCAGGGCGCGGCCTACGCGGGCGCCAAGTACGTGGTGGTCGTCGACCCGGTGGAGTTCAAGCGCAAGACCGCGCTCGAACTCGGCGCGACCCACGTCTTCGCCGACGCCGACGAGGCCGCGGCCAAGGTCAACGAGCTGACCTGGGGCGAAGGCGCCGATCAGGCGATCCTGACGGTCGGGGTGATGGACGAGGTCGTGGTCCGGCAGGCGTTCGACATCGTCGGCAAGGGCGGCACGATCGTGGTGGTCGGGCAGGCCAACCCGGAGAACCTGACGATCCAGCTGCCGAGCGCGATGTTCACCCGCAACGAGAAGGTCATCCGGGGCGCGCAGTTCGGCTCCTGCAACCCGCAGTACGACATCGTGAAGCTGCTGCGGCTGTGGAACACCGGGCGGCTCAAGCTCGACGAGCTCGTCACCAAGAACTACACCCTCGACCAGGTCAACGAGGGCTACGAGGACCTCAAGGCGGGCAAGCTCATCCGAGGCGTGATCGTGCACGAGTGAGGGAGGTTCGGCATGTCCGACAACGACAAGATCAAGGTCACCATCATCCCGACCGGAACGATGCACGCCGATCTCACGTGGCTGCTCATCGATCCGTCCCGGATGGCCAGCCAGGCGCAACCGTCGAAGCAGCGCGACTGGGTCCCGGTGCCCACCCACGTCGTCTACCTGGAACACCCCAACGGCCAGAAGCTGATGTGGGACGCGGGCGTGCCCCGCGACTGGGAGGACCGCTGGGGCCCGACGGGCCTCGACCAGTTCTTCCCGGTCGACACGGTGCCCGAGGAGGAGTGGCTGGACTCCCGTCTCAAGCAGCTGAAGCTGGAGCCCGGCGACATCGACTACCTTGTCCTGTCGCACCTGCACATGGACCACGCCGCCAACGCGAAGTTCTGGCAGCGCGCGGGCACGAAGATCCTCGTCGACGAGCGGGAGAAGGAGGGCGCGTTCTCCTTCGACGGCTACAACAAGGGCGCCCACATCAAGTCCGACTACGACGGCCTGGAGCTCGACACGGTCCGCGGCGACACCGAGCTGCTGCCGGGCGTCACGCTGCTGAGCACACCGGGCCACACGTGGGGCACGATGAGCCTGCAGGTGGACCTCGCCGACAGCGGGACGATGATCTTCGCCTCGGATGCCTTGTACCGCAAGGAGTCCTACGGCCCACCGGCGATCGGCGCCGGCATCGTCTACGACTCGGTGGCGTGGCTGGAGTCGGCCGAGAAGATCCGCGGCATCCAGGAGCGCACGAACGCCCAGGTGATCTACGGCCACGACCCGGAGCAGATCACCCAGCTCCGCACGGGCCCGGGCAACTACTACACCTGACGCGCTTCCCGGTCGGCCCCGCGCGCGGGGCCGACCGGTCTCCTGGAGGAGCAGCCATGCCGATGTACGACTACACCTGCACCTGCGGCATCACCTTCGAGCGGAGGGTCCCGTCGTGGTCCTCCCCCGCTCCGCCCTGCCCGGACTGCGGCACCACGACCCGACGCCGCCCGCCGTCGCCGGCGATGCACGGCCGAGCCGCCCCACCGCCGGACCTGTCCGCGACCCCGAAGTCCTGGGAGGGCCTCAACAACGGCGACCGCGACACGATCACCCACTGGCGCCGCGCAGCGGAAACCCGCCGCGACTTCGAGTCCCGCCACCCGGAGCACCGCACCCGCAAGGAAGCCATCGCAGCCCACGAAGGCCACTTCGAACGAAACCCCCTCACCTACAGGGAACTCGCCGCCAGAGCGGCCACCACGGGCAACGCCAACGAAGCAGCCCGAGAAGCCACCCGAGCCCGCAAGACCGGCGGCGAGCAGGTTTAGCGGGTGGTGCGCAACTGGTAGCTTGTGAACCGCGTCCGCCAGCACCCGCGGGATCCGGGCTGGCCTTTCGAGCAGATCACGACCGAGGCGAACCGTCCTCGCTGCCGCTGGTGCTCAGCGCGCTCATCGTCGCGGGATTCCGGCCCGGTCGGATGGACTCCGGGTGATCCGTGAGCGACGGTGGGGGGATGGACACCGAAGTTCCCGATGACGTCTTCCGGGACGTTCTGGCGCAGGTCTCGGACTTCGTGCGCAGTCGTGTGCTGCCGCGCGAGACCGAGATCATGAACACCGACGCGATCCCCGCGGACCTGCGGGCGCAAGCCGCCGACATGGGTTTGTTCGGCTACGCCATCCCGCAGGAGTGGGGCGGGCTCGGCCTGAACCTGGTGCAGGACGTCGAGCTGGCGATGCAGCTCGGCTACACCTCGCTGGCGCTGCGGTCGATGTTCGGCACCAACAACGGCATCGCCGGTCAGGTGCTGGTCGGTTTCGGCACCGACGAGCAGAAGGCCCGCTGGCTGCCGCGCATCGCCTCCGGTGAGGTCGTCGCGTCGTTCGCGCTCACCGAGCCCGGCGCCGGGTCCAACCCGGCCGGGCTGCGCACCACCGCCACGGCCGACGGCGACGGCTGGACCATCGACGGCGGCAAGCAGTTCATCACCAACGCCACCGAAGCCGGGCTGTTCGTGGTCTTCGCCCGGATGCGACCGGCACCGGAGACCGGCAACGGCATCGCCGTGTTCCTGGTTCCGGGTGACACGCCCGGCATCGAGGTCAGCGACCACGACGCGAAGATGGGGCAAGAGGGCTCGCGGACCGCGTCGGTGACGTTCTCGCAGGTCCGGGTCGGCCCGGATGCGCTGGTGGGCTCCGACGGGGACGTCGGCTACCGGGCCGCCATGACCTCGCTGGCGCGGGGCCGCATCCACATCGCCGGGCTCGCCGTCGGGTGCGCGCAGCGGGCCCTGGACGAGTCGGTGTCCTACGCCGCCACCGCCACCCAGGGCGGGGCCGCGATCGGGGACTTCCAGCTGGTCCAGGCCATGATCGCCGACCAGCAGACCGGGGTCATGGCCGGGCAGGCGCTCGTCCGCGACGCCGCCCGCAAGTACCTCACCGGCGAAGACCGCCGCATCGCCCCGTCGGCGGCGAAGCTGTACTGCACGGAGATGGCGGGCAGAGCTGCAGACCTCGCCGTGCAGATCCACGGCGGCACCGGCTACATGCGCGAAGTCCCCGTCGAACGCCTCTACCGCGACGTCCGGCTGCTGCGGCTCTACGAGGGAACCAGCGAGATCCAGCGCCTCATCATCGGCGGCGGCCTAGTCCGCGCCGAGCAGAAGCGCACGTCGTGACCACCGCTCCTGCAGAGAGGAAGCCCATGCTGTCCGGACGCACCGCCGTCATCACCGGAGCCGCCCAGGGCATCGGTCTGGCCATCGCCCGCCGGTTCGCCTCGCACGGCGCCCGAGTCGTCATCGGTGATCTCGCCGAGGACACCGCCCGCGGCGCCGCCGAATCCCTGCCCACCGAGGCGTTCGGAACCCGCTGCGACGTCACCTCCAGCGAGGACGTGACCCGACTGCTCGACGCCGCCACCGACCGCTTCGGCTCGCTCGACATCATGGTCAACAACGCCGGCATCACCCGCGACGCGACCATGCGCAAGATGACCGAGGACCAGTTCGACGAGGTCATCCGAGTCCACCTGCGCGGCTGCTGGAACGGCACCGGCCAAGCCGCGGACATCATGCGCGAAGCAGGCGGCGGCTCGATCATCAACCTGTCGTCGATCTCCGGCAAGGTCGGCTTCATCGGCCAGACCAACTACTCCGCCGCCAAAGCGGGCATCGTCGGCCTCACCAAGGCCGCCGCCAAGGAAGTCGCGTTCAAGAACGTCCGCGTCAACGCCATCCAGCCCGGCTTCATCGAAACCCCGATGACCGAGGTCATGCCCGACCACGTCAAGGACCAGAAGCTCGCGGAAATCCCGATGGGCCGCACCGGCACGGCGGACGAAGTGGCCGGCGTCGCCACCTTCCTCGCCAGCGACATGTCCAGCTACATGACGGGCGCGGTCCTCGAAGTCACCGGCGGACGCCACATGTGACCCGTCTCGTGGGTGGGGGAAGTTTTCATGAAAACTGCGCTCTGTCTCAGGACGGGAGGTTTTCATGAAAACTTCGTCTCTCCTGGGGACGGAGCCCCCTCGGGGGAGTCCCGTGGTCCTAGGTGTGGGGACAGTTTTCATGAAAACTGTCCCCACTCATGCGACCGCGCCGATCGTCTGATCCGGCCTGCGGTAGCGGCAGTCAGGTCGTCGTCCCGTCGCATCGCGCGGTACGCCTGGACTCAGTTCGGTCACCAACCGGTGCGCGTCGTCGGCTTCCAGAGCCAGCACCGCTGCTCGATCCAGGTGAACCTTCGAAGCGTCCCAGCGGTTCACCGGCATGCTCAACCACCCGAGGTATTGGTGGAGTTCCGAGAGCAGACCCACGGCGTGACGACGCACGTCGCTTCGCGCGCATCGGGCCATGCGCTGGACGAGGTCGGCGCTCCCGGTGCGACGACTGCGTCCGCTTGGAGCCGGCGATGACGGCCGAACGCCGACTCGCGGGCCACCAGTGCACCCGAGCCGATCGGGACTCCACGGCCGAGGTGCTCGACGAACTCGCAGCAGCGCTGCGACAGCGGCCACTTCCCGCACAGGTCATCGACGGGACGCAAACGGAATGATCGAGCCAGGACCGGTTCTGATCGGAATCGGTCGCCGCACTACAGAAGACCCGCTTTGCGGGCTTCGTGGACTGCTGCTGTGCGGTTTCGGACTCCGAGTTTTCGGGTGGCGTTGCGGAGGTAGGTCTTGACCGTCTCGGGGCTGAGGCCGAGGCGGGCGGCGATCTCGACGTTGGAGGCGCCGATCTCCACCAGGCGGAGGGCTTCGAGCTCGCGGGGTGCGAGGGTGACCGCCGGAGCGGCGTCGTCACCGGCGAGCCGGCGGTGGATGCGGGTGAGGCGGGCGCGGAGGGCGTCGTCCCCGGTCTCGGCGATGACGGCGGCGAGCTCGGCCAGCGGATCATCCGCCAGGCCCGGATCGGGGCGCAGGCGCTCCTCGACGTCCCGGGCGAGTTGCGCGGCGGCGACCTCGGCCGTGCGCAGGGCGCGGTCGCCGACCGGCCGGTGGTCGCGGGCCGCGCCGTAGAGGACGCCGCGGACCGACTCGCCGATCGTGATCGGCAGGGCGAACACCGACGTGAGCCGCTCCTGGCTGACCACGATCGGGTCATACTCGTGGGTGATGTCGGCGGTGCGGGCGTAGTCCTCGACCCGGTGCGCGGCGCGGTCCCGCAGCACCCGGCCGCCCAAGCCGCTGCCGGAACCCACCTCCAGACCGCGCAGACCGGTCCCGAACGTGCCCCGCAACCGGCCGATGACCAGGCGTTCCGGTGTCGTCGACGTGCCGCCGCCGAACACCACCGGGATGCCGGTCGAACGCGCCAACCAGCGCAGCCGCTCCGGCAGCAGCCGATCGATCCACTCGGCCGCCGCGACGTCGTCGTCCATGCGCCCTCCCCGCCGGTGCATCACGCTGGAATATCCGGTGAGCACACGATCGCGCTACCCCCATGTGTGGGTAGTGTCCGACCCGGTCGTCGGTGCAACCTGCTCACCGACAGCGTCGTCGCACTCGAAGGGGATCCGCATGGACGTCACCGGCGCCTACCGGGAAAGCCGCGACCAGCTCCTGGGGCTGCGCGGTGAGCACGCGCGGGCGGTCACCGAGTTCCGCTGGCCGGAGCTGGGCGACCGGTTCAACTGGGCGATCGACTGGTTCGACGCGATCGCGCGCGGCAACGACCAACCCGCGCTCGTGATCGTCGAGGAGGACGGCTCCGAGCTGCGGCGCAGCTTCGCCGAGATGGCCGCCGCCTCCGATCGCCTCGCCGCGTGGCTGTCCGACCGGGGCGTCCGCCAGGGCGACCCGGTGGTGCTCATGCTCGGCAACCAGGTCGAGCTGTGGGAGTCGATGCTGGCGATCATGAAGCTGGGCGCGGTGATCGTCCCGACCACGACCGCCGTCGGGCCCGCCGAGCTGATCGACCGGATCGCGCGCAGCGGCGCCGAGCACGTCATCGCCAACGCCGAGGACACCGGCAAGTTCGCCGAGGTGCCCGGCGACTACGGGCGGATCAGCGTCGGCCCGGCCGACGGGTGGGCCGACCTGCGGGAGGCCGCGAAGCTGCCCGCCTCGCCGGTGGACCACCCGGGGACCGCTCCGGGCGACCCGCTGCTGTACTACTTCACCTCCGGCACGACGTCGCGGCCCAAGCTCGTCGAGCACACCCAGATCTCCTACCCCGTCGGGCACCTGACGACGATGTACTTCCTGGGCCTGCAGCCCGGCGACGTGCACCTCAACATCTCCTCGCCCGGCTGGGCCAAGCACGCGTGGTCGTGCTTCTTCGCGCCGTGGATCGCCGAGGCCACGATCCTGGTGGTCAACTACCGCCGCTTCGATCCGGCGATGCTGCTGGGACGGCTCCGGGAGCAGGAGGTCACGACGTTCTGCGCGCCGCCGACGGTGTGGCGGATGCTCATCAACTCCGACCTCGGCGAACGCCCCGGGACGCTGCGCGAGGTCATCGGGGCCGGCGAGCCGCTCAACCCGGAGGTCATCGACCAGGTCCGGCGCGCGTGGGGGCTGACGCTGCGGGACGGGTTCGGGCAGACCGAGACCAGCGCGCAGGTCGCCAACACGCCCGGTTCGGAGGTGCGGCCCGGTTCGATGGGCCGCGCGCTGCCGGGCGTGCCGGTGGTGCTGGTCGACCCGGCCACGGGTCAGCCGGTGGCGGGCACCGGGGAGGGCGAGATCTGCCTGGACCTCTCGCAGGAGCCGCTGTCGCTGATGACCGGCTACCGCGACGACTCCGAGCGCAACGACGCGGCGATGGCCGACGGCTACTACCACACCGGTGACGTCGCCACGATCGACTCCGACGGCTACATCACCTACGTCGGTCGCACCGACGACGTGTTCAAGGCCAGCGACTACAAGATCAGCCCGTTCGAGCTGGAGTCGGTGCTCATCGAGCACCCGGCGGTGGCGGAGGCGGCCGTGGTCCCGGCGCCGGACCCGGTGCGGCTCGCGGTGCCCAAGGCCTACATCGCGCTCGCGCCCGGGCACGAGGCCGACGAGTCCACGGCGTTCGAGATCCTTCGCTACGCGCGCGAGCACCTCGCGCCGTACCAGCGGGTTCGGCGGGTGGAGTTCTTCGAGCTGCCGAAGACGATCTCCGGCAAGATCCGCCGCGTGGAGCTCCGCGCCCGCGAGGAGGACGAGAGCACGCACCCGACCGAGTGGCGCGACGACCAGTTCCCCGACCTCAAGAGCTGAGCCCTGGGCAGTGGGACGGTTTTAGCCATGATCACCCATGATCAATGTCCGTTTCGCCCGGACAATTATGGCTAAAACCGTCCCGACGCCGGACCCTCACACCAAGCCCGGGACGCGCTCGGACTCAGGCGGCGGGCCCGGTGGGGTGCCATTGCCGAAGGGGCGGCCGCCCAAGCGGTCCCGGCCGTGCGGGCGCAGGAGGTCGGAGAGGTCCGGGCCTGCCGGGACGATGCCGGACGGGTTGAGGTTGCGGTGCACCACGTAGTAGTGCTCCTTGATCTGCGGGAAGTGGATCGTGTCGCCGAAACCCGGTGTCTGGAACAGGTCTCGCGTGTAGTCCCGCAGCACCGGCATCTCGGTGATCTTGTGCCGGTTGCACTTGAAGTGCCCGTGGTAGACGGCGTCGAACCGCACCAGCGTCGGGAACAGGTGCACGTCGGCCTCGGTGATGGTGTCGCCCACGAGGTAGCGCTGCCCGGCCAACCGGTCGGAGAGCTGGTCCAGGGCTTCGAAGAGGTCGGTGAACGCCTTCTCGTGCGCCTCCTGGGAACCGGCGAAACCGGTCTTGTAGACGCCGTTGTTGACCCGGAACACCAGGTCGCCGATCTCGTCGATCTCGCCGCGCAGGTCCTCCGGGTAGAGGTCGGGCGCGCCGGGACGGTGGTGCTCGCGCCACTCGCCGGACAGGTCGAGCGTGATCTGCGGGAAGTCGTTGGTGACGACCTGGCCGCTGGGGATGTCGACGATCGCCGGGACCGTGATGCCCTTGGCGTAGTCGGGGAAGCGCGCCAGGAACGCCTCCTGCAACCGCTCGATGCCCAGCACCGGATCGCGCCCGCCGGGGTCGAGGTCGAAGCGCCAGCTGCGCTGGTCGTGGGTGGGACCGGCGATGCCCATCGACAGCACCGGTTCCAGCCCGAGCAGCCGCCGCACGATGACGGCGCGGTTCGCCCACGGGCAGGCCCGGGCCACCACCAAGCGGTAGCGCCCGGGCTCCACCGGATATCCGTCCCGCCCGTCCGCGGTGATCCGCGTCTTGATGTAGTTCATGTCCCGTTCGTACTCACCGGCCATGCCCCGATCGTCCACTGCCGACCGCGCTCCCGCCAAGCTGGGCGGGACGACCGGCGCGTCAGGCGGGCACGGCCTCCACCGGTGCGGGTGCGCGGGCGGTGTCGGCCAGCAGGACCGCTGACAGCACCGAGACCGCGGCGACTCCGATGAGGTAGTAGGCCGGGGCCATCGGGTTGCCGGTGGATTCCACGAGCGTCGACAGGATCAGCGGCGTCGATCCGCCGAAGATCGACACCGCGGCGCTGTAGGCCAGCGACAGCCCGCTGTAGCGCACCTTGGTCGGGAACGCCTCGGCGATCGCCGTGGAGATCGCCGCCAGGCTCGGCGCCATCAGCAGCCCCAGCAGCACGTACGCGAGCGTGATCAGCGCGAACTCGCCGGAGAGGATCAGCCGGTACATCGGCACGGCCAGCGCCATCAGCGCCAGCGGGGTGGCGATCAGGAACGGTTTGCGCCGTCCGATGCGGTCGGCCAGCAGCGCCCAGGCCGGGCAGGTCAGCAGCAGCGCGGCGATGCCCACCAGCATCGCGCTGAACATGTCCACCTGCGGGATGTGCAGGTTCTTCACCAGGAACGCCGGCCAGAACGCCTGGACCATGTAGGTGCACGTCGTACCGGAGATGATCAGACCGATCACCTTGAGCACGTTGGGCCAGTGCTCCCGCAGGGTGATCAGCAGCGGAGCGCCGCTGTCCTCGGCGGATTCGGCCTGGAACTCAGGGGTCTCGTCCAACTTCAGCCGCAGGTACAGCCCGATCGCACCCAGCGGGAGGGTGATCAGGAACGGGATCCGCCAGCCCCACTCGGTGAGCGCCTCGGGCGTCAGCGCCAGCGACAGCAGCGCGCCGATCACGGTGGCCACGAGCGTGGCCGCGTACTGGGTGAACATCTGCCAGCTGCCGTAGAAGGTGCGCCGGTCGCGCGGCGCGTACTCGACCATGAACGCCGTCGCGCCGCCGAACTCGCCACCCGCGGAGAAGCCCTGCACCACGCGGGCGATCACCAGCAGGATCGGAGCCGCAAGGCCGATCCCGTCGTAGGTGGGCAGCAGGCCGATGACGAAGGTGGCCACCGACATGCCGATGATGGAGATCGACAGCGTGGTGCGCCGCCCCATCCGGTCGCCGTAGTGGCCGAAGATCAGCGCGCCCAGCGGGCGCAGCACGAACGACACGCCGAACGCGGCGAAGGTGGCGATCAGGCTGTTGCTGCCCGGGAAGAAGTTCGCCGCGATCGCGGCGGCGAAGAACCCGTAGAGCCCGAACTCGAACCACTCGATGAAGTTGCCGATGGAAGCCGCTAGCACCGCCTTGCGGCGCACCGGCTGGGGCACGGAGCTGGTCATGATCATCTCCCCACGTGGGTGCGGGCCAGGGCGAGTTCGGCGTAGGCGGTGGCGCCGTCGGCGAGCACCGCGTCGTCGAACAGCGCTGTCGGCGAGTGGTTGTAGTCGGCGGAGTCCGGGTCGATGCCCTCCGGAACCGCGCCGAGGCCGATGAAGCTGCCGGGCACCTCGTCGAGCACGCGGCAGAAGTCCTCCGAGCCCGACAGCGGGTTGACCAGGGTCTGCTGCCGCTCCTCGCCGAAGAGCTCGCGGATGGTGCGGTCGGCGAAGGCCGTCTCCTCGGCGTCGGTGCTGGTCGGCGGGTATCCCGGCCGGTAGTCGACCTCGACGTCGACGCGGTGCGCCGCGGCCACCGCGCGCAGCACCTCGGCGGAGCGCTCCCGCATCCGCTCGCGGGACTCCGGCGAGAAGGTGCGCACGGTGGCGCCGAAGGTCGCGACCTCCGGGATGACGTTCACCGCGGTTCCGGCGTGCAGCGAACCGACGGAGAGCACGACCGGGTCGAACATGTCGAACTGCCGGGTCACCATCGTCTGCAGCGAGGTGATCATCTCGCTGATCGCGGCGACCGGGTCCTGCGTCCGGTGCGGCGCCGACCCGTGCCCGCCGGTGCCGCGCACCTCCACGTGCAGCTCGTCGGACGCCGAGAGCATCGTGCCGGGCCGGGTGACGAACAGGCCCTGCGGCGCGTTCGAGGAGAACACGTGCATGCCGTACGCGGCGTCCACCCGGCGTCCGGAGGCCTCCAGCACGCCCTCGTCGACCATGATCCGCGCGCCGTCGCAGCCCTCCTCCCCCGGCTGGAACATCAGCACCACGTCGCCGCCCAGCCGGTCGCGGTGCGCGCACAGCAGCCGGGCCGCGCCGATGAGCATCGTGGTGTGCAGGTCGTGGCCGCAGGCGTGCATGGTGTCGCCGGTCCGCGAGGCGAAGTCGAGCCCGGTGCGCTCGCGGACCGGCAGCGCGTCCATGTCGGCGCGCAGCAGCACGGTCGGCCCGTCGCCGCCGCGCAGCACGCCGGTCACCGAGGTGGTGTCCCGCCCGGTGCTGATCTCCAGCGGGAGGTCGTCGAGCGCGGCCAGAACCCGTTCCTGGGTTCGCGGCAACCGCAGCCCGACCTCGGGTTCCCGGTGGAACTCGTGGCGCAGCGCGATCAGCTCGTCGTGGATCGCCCGCGCGTCCTCGTGCACAGTCAACTGCTACCTCCGGACGTGACCTGCTTCATAACGGCATCGGGGCGCGTCAGTGTGCGATGTCGGCCGGGTCCGAGGTGTTGAATCGAAGGATTCGTGCAACGACCACCGTCGGGAGAGGTGATTCGTGAGTTCCCGCGCGCCTGAGCTGGCAGAAGAGGACCTCGCGCTGATCCACGCGCTGCAGATCGCGCCGCGCGTGAGCTGGGCCGAGGCCGCGCGCGTGCTGGACTCGTCGCCGACGGCGCTGGCCGCCCGGTGGCAGCGGCTGCGCGCGGCGGGCCTGGCGTGGGTGACGGTGCACTCCGGCGAGCAGTCGCGGGACGTGGTGGCGTTCGTGGACCTGCGGGTGGACCCGATCCACCGGCCGGAGGCCATCGAGCGCCTCTCCCGCGATCCGCGAGCGGTCTCCGTCGAGGAGACCGCCGGGGGCCGCGACCTGGTGCTGACCGTGATCGTCCCGGACTACGACTCGCTGGCCGCGTTCACCCTCGACGACCTGCCGACCACCCCGGGCGTGCGGGAGGTGACACGCACGTGGCCACCAAGGTGCACCGGCAGGGTGCGGACTGGCGCCTCGACGCCCTCGACCGCGAGCAGCAGACCGCGCTGCGCGACGCCGCCCGCCACGCCGAAAGTCCCGCGCGGGGGCGGATCCCGGACTCGTACTGGCCGGTGGTGCAGCGGCTGGCGCAGGACGGCAGGCAGAACGCGGCCGAGATCGCCCGCGCGCTGGGCCGCGACCCGGCGACGGTGCGCAGGCAGGTCGCCAGGCTGCTGGCCACCGACGCCCTGGCGTTCCGCTGCGAGGTCGCCGGACTGCGCAGCCGCTGGCCGATCGTGTGCACGTGGTTCGCGCAGGTCCCGATGACCGACCTGGACCACACGGTCCGCTCGCTGTCGACGCTGCCCGAGCTGCGGCTGCTGGTGTCCACGGCCGGCCAGTCGAACCTGATGTTCCTGCTGTGGGCGCGCTCCTCCGGCGACCTCATGCGCGTCGAGCGCTCGGTGAACGAGAAGCTCCCGTGGCTGCGCCTGTCCGAGTCGGTGCTGACGCTGCGGACCCGCAAGCGCATGGGCTGGATCCTCGACCGGCACGGCCGCGCCACCGGGGAACTCGTCCTCCCCTGCACCCTCCACCCCGGCTGACCGGGGAGGTGGTCACCGAAGGCGTCGAGAATTCGCCCCGGCACCACCGCTTTCAACTTGCCCGGAGAACGACTCCGCGAATCGATTCGCGCCACTGTGGACACACCCCGGATGGCGGTCACACATTTATCTGTACTGGCGCGAAATTCACTGCCCTAAACTCACAGCTGCCCAAGCGTAAGGCGATTTCGCGGGAGAGCACTGCGCAGTCCCCGCTGGCGACGGGATCGAGCAAACCTTCATCACCGCCGACCGCGCCTGAGGTCCGGGACGATCGGGGCCGTGCGGCGCACGACCGCTCGGCCCCGATCGCCGCTGGTCGCAGGCCGGATCAGGCGGGCAGCGGCGGGAGCTCCTCCTCGTGCAGCCACGCGGTGAAGAAGCCCTCGGGGACGCCGAACTCCGCGGCGAGGGCGGTGAAGTCCGATGTGGACACCGTGCCGTGACGGTGGTCGGTGGCCCAGCGGTGCAGGAGCGCGAAGAACGGCCGGTCGCCGAGCTCGTGGCGGAGCGCGTGCAGGGTGATCGCGCCGCGCTTGTAGACCTGGGGGTCGAACATCCGGTCCACGCCCGGGTCGGCGATGGCCAGGTCACCGGCGACCCGGGCGTGCCAGTCCGCCGCGTGCTGCTGGGCGGTCGGACCGCCCGAGCGCTCCGACCAGAGCCACTCGGCGTAGGTCGCGAAGCCCTCGTTGAGCCAGATGTGCCGCCAGTCGGCGAGACCGACGCTGTTGCCGCACCACTGGTGCGCGAGCTCGTGCACGACGAGCCGTTCGTGGGTGCGCCGCCCGTCGACGTGGTTCGCGCCGAAGATCGACATGCCCTGGGCCTCGACCGGGTCGTCCAGGTCGTCGTCGGTGACCACCACGACGTACTCGCCGAACGGGTACGGGCCGAACAGCTCCCGCAGGAAGTCCATGATCTCGCCGTGGCGGCCGAAGTCGTGGGCGAACGCCCCGGCCAGCCGCGCCGGGATCGCCGCGCGCTGCGGCACCTCGCCGGAGCCCAGCTCCACCTCGTCGTACAGGCCGACCTGCACGCTCATCAGGTACGTCGAGGTGGGTTCGGGCCGCTCGAAGACGTGCGTGGTGGTGCTGCCGCCCCGCTTCTGCGACCGCGGGTTCCCGGTCACCTGCACCGAGAACGGCGATGCGGTGGTGAACGAGACCCGGTAGGTGGCCTTGTCGGCCGGGTGGTCGTTGCACGGGAACCACGACGGCGCGCCGATCGGCTGGGCGGCGACCATCGAACCCTCGGTCAGCTCCTCCCACCCGATCTCGCCCCAACGGCCGCTGATCGGCGCCGGGGTGCCCGAGTACCGGACCTCCACGCGGAACCGGGCGCCGTCGGCGATCGGCCGCTGCGGGCGGATGCGCAGCTTGCCGCCGCTGTGGGTGTACTTCGCGGGCTTGCCGTCGACCTGGACGCGGCGCACCCGCAGGTCACCGAGGTCGAGGCTGAATCGCAGCAGGGGCTGCGTCGCGGTGGCCGCGATGCGGGCGTGCCCGCCGAGCCGGTTGGGCCCCACCTGGTAGTCCAGGTCGAGGTCGTAGTGGGTGACGCGGTAGCCGCCGTTGCCGTGCTCGGGCAGGTAGGAGTCGGTCGATCGATCCGCACCCGGTGCCGGAGCAGTGCTCAACGATCGCGTCCCTTCCCGTTCGTCCAGACCGTGATGGGGTTGCCGAGCCAGCGGGTGCGGGCCGGAACCTCGTCGCCGCGGGTCACCAGCGAGCCGGGGCCGATGGTGGTGTCGGAGCCGATGCTCGCGCCGGGCAGCACGATCCCGTGCGGGCCCAGCGTAGCGCCGGCCTCCAGGCTCACCTCGTCCAGCCGCATGACGCGGTCGTGGAACAGGTGGGTCTGCACGACGCAGCCGCGGTTGACGGTCGCGCCGTCGCCGAGCCGCACCAGGTCGGCCTCGGGCAGCCAGTAGGTCTCCAGCCACACGCCGCGGCCGATCTCGGCGCCCATGCTGCGCTGCCACAGCGTCAGCAGCGGGGTGCCCGCGGCGGAACCGATCAGCCACGGCACGGCCAGGACCTCGACGAACATGTCGGCGAGCTCGGTGCGCCACACGAACGAGCACCACAGCGGGCGCTCGCCGTCCCGGTAGCGCCCGATCAGCAGCCACTTCACGGCGGTGGCTACGAGGCAGGCGAGCAGCCCGGCGCCCAGCACCACCGACCCGGCCAGCAGCGCGGCGCCGAGCAGGCCGAGGCTCGCGTGCAGCTGCGCGAGCGCGAACAGCACCAGCACCGACAGCGCGACGCTCACCATCACCGGCACGATGCGGAACAGCTCGACGACCGCGCGGGCGATCTTGAGCCGCAGCGGCGGCGCGAAGGTGCGGCTGCGGTCACCGCCGTCGACCGAGCGGCGCAGCGGCATCGGCGGCATGCCCAGCCACGACGAGCCCTTCTTGGCCTTGCGCGGTGTCGAGGACAGCACGCCGACCAGGCCGCGCTTGGGCACCCGGCGTCCGGCGGCGGTCATGCCCGAGTTGCCGAGGAACGCCTGCTTGCCGATGCGCGCGGGCGCCACGTGCAGCCAGCCGCCGCCGAGCTCGTAGGCGGCGACCATCGTGTCGTCGGCGAGGAACGCGCCGTCGGCGACGTTGGTCATCTTCGGCAGCGCCAGCACCGTGGATGCCTCCACGTCGCGGCCGACCTTGGCGCCCAGCAGCCGCAGCCACACCGGTGTGATGAGGCTGGCGTAGAGCGGGAACAGGCCCACCCGCGCCATGTCCATCAGCCGCTCGGTGGTCCACGCCTGCCAGGCGACGCGGCCGTGAACGGGGTGGTAGCCCTCGCGCAGCCCGATGCTCAGCGCGCGCACGCTCACCAGCACCAGCAGCGCGTAGCCGAGGAAGTAGGTGATGCTCGCCAGCGGCACCACCGGCAGCACCCGCAGCAGCGCGGTGCTCAGGTCCGGCGATCCGGTCAGGGCGCGGGCGAGCAGGACGACGCCCGGAGCCGCGGCCACGACCGGCAGCACGCCGAGCAGCATCGACGACAGGCCGTAGAGCGCCACCCAGGTCCGCGACCGCGGCGGGCGGCTGGTCGGCCAGTCCTGGGTGGACTTGGCGACGCGACTGGCCGGGGACCCGGACCAGCGCTGACCGGCGGGCACCGAGCCGTGCACGGTGGATCCGGCGGCGATCTCGGCGCGCTTGCCGATGCGCGCGCCGGGCAGCAGGGTGCTGCGCGCGCCGACGCGGGAGCCCGCGCCGATGCGGATCTTGCCGATCCTGACCTGGTCGCCGTCGACCCAGTAGCCGGAGAGGTCCACCTCCGGTTCCACGGCCGCGCCCTTGCCGATCTTGAGCAGTCCGGTGATCGGCGGCGGTGTGTGCAGGTCGACGTCGTCGGCGACCTGGGCGCCCAGCGCACGCGCGTAGAACGCGGTCCACGACGCACCGGAAACGCCGGTGGCGCCGGAGAACTCGGCGAGCTGCTGCGCGGTCCACAGTCTCAAGTGGACGCTGCCGCCGCGCGGGTAGCTGCCGGGCCGCACCCCGTCGAGCAGGAAGCGGGCGCCCGCGGCCGAGATCGTGATGCGACCGACCGGTGTGAACAGCACCGCCCACGCCCCGGCGATCCACCACCAGGACACCGCGGGCAGGAAGTCCACGGCACCGATCCAGGTCAGGACGTTGCCGAGGGCCGCGAGCGCGGTCAGCCAGCGCAACCCGACCAGCGACAGCATCGGCAGCAGGATGAGCAGCTGCAGCAGCCCGGTGCGGCGCGGGGTCGGGGTGACCTCGTGCTGCGGGTTGTCGGTGGCGGCGTCCAGCGCGTCGAGGTGCGCGGCGAGCCCGCCGAGCGTGGGTTCCTGGTAGATGTCGGCGACCGACACCTGCGGGTGGCGGGTGCGGATGCGGGCGATGAGCTGCGCGGCGGTGAGGCTGCCGCCGCCGTGGGCGAAGAAGTCGGCGGCCGGGTCGGCGACCTCGATGCCGAGGATCTCCGCCCAGCCCTCCGCCAGCCACGACTCGGTGACCGACAGGGTTCCGCCGGGGCCGGTGTTGGGCAGGGGCCAGGGCAGGGCGGCGCGGTCGACCTTGCCGGACGTGCGGGTCGGCAGGTCGTCGATGGCGGCCAGCAGCGGCACCAGCGCGGCGGGCAGGCGTTCCTGCAGCTGCCGCACGGAAGCGTCGTGGTCGAACTCCGCGCCGCTGGGCACGACGTAGCCGACGAGGACCTGGTTGCCCGCGGCGGTGGTCTGCACGGCGGCGGCCGCCCCGGCGACGTGCGGCAACGCGGCCAGAGCCGCGTCGACCTCGCCGAGCTCGATCCGCCGCCCGCCGAGCTTGACCTGCTCGTCGGCGCGGCCGACGAACAGCAGGCCCTCGGGTTCGGCGCGCACCACGTCACCGCTGCGGTAGGCGCGGTCCCAGCCCAGGGAGGGCAGCGGGGCGAACTTCTCGGCGTCCTTGGCCGTGTCGAGGTAGCGGGCCAGGCCCGCGCCGCCGATGACGAGCTCACCGGTCTCGCCCATGCCGACGGGCTGCCCGGCCTCGTCGACGACGGCGAGCCGCCAGCCCGCCAGCGGCAGGCCGATGCGGACCTCCTCGTCGCCGCTGAGCTGGGCGGCGCAGGCCACGACGGTGGCCTCGGTGGGCCCGTAGGTGTTCCAGACCTCGCGTCCTTCGACGTCGAGGCGTTCGGCGAGCTCCTGGGAGCAGGCCTCGCCGCCGAGGATGAGCAGCCGCACGTCTTCGAGGGCTTCGACCGGCCACAGGGCGGCGAGGGTGGGCACGGTGGAGACGACGGTGATGCGCTGGGCGACCAGCCAGGGGCCTAGGTCGACGCCGGTGCGCACGAGCGCGCGGGGCGCGGGCACCAGGCAGCCGCCGTGCCGCCACGCCAGCCACATCTCCTCGCAGGAGGCGTCGAAGGCCACCGACAGCCCGGCCAGCACCCGGTCACCGGGCCCGATGGGCTCGTCGGCGAGGAACAGGCGGGCTTCGGCGTCGACGAAGGCCGCGGCCGAGGCGTGGCTGACGGCCACGCCCTTGGGCTTGCCGGTGGACCCGGAGGTGAAGATGATCCACGCGTCGTCGTCGGGGGTGGGCGCACGCAGGTCGCCGCCCGGCGTGCGGCGCAGGTCGAGGGCGTTCCCGCCGGTCAGGACGGCGCACACGTCGGCTTCGGTGAACACGAGCTCGGCGCGGTCGTCGGGGTCGTCGGCGTCGACGGGCACGTAGGCCGCGCCCGCGGCCAGCACGCCCAGGATCGAGACGTAGAGCTCGGCGGTGCCGGAGGGGATGCGGATGCCGACCCTGTCACCTGCGCCGATGCCGCTGTCGGCGAGGCGGCGGCGCACGGCCTCGATCTCGCCGGTCAGGCGGCGGTAGGTCAGCGCCCCGGTGCCGTCGTCGATCGCGGCGGCGTCGGGGTGGCGCCGGGCCGTGGCGTGCAGGACGTCGATCAGGGTGCGGCGGTCGGAGGTGGGGTCCGACCAGTAGACAGCGCTGGTCGAGGTCTCCTGCAGGGATTCCCGTGCCGTGGTCAGCGTCACCGCGTCCGCCGTTTCGCCGGCTGCGCGGTCCTCGAACTACGTGTGCCCACGGTATCCCTCTCCTGTCGTCTCCGGCGCGTGCTCCGAACGACCCACGCGCGGCAGACTGGACAGCCTACGATCTCCCGAAGATCGATGCCGCACCACACGCCTGGCCACGTGCCGGTCGTCACACTCCAGCGATGTCGTGTAACGCCGCGTGACCGCGATGGCGGAAACCGGAAGAAGCCCTTCGCACTTCGGCGGTTCAGGCCCGAAAAGCCGTTCCTCTCAGAGCACTTGGTCCCTGGTTGGAATTGGCGCGATGGAGCCACAGTTGCTTGGTTCCCGGCTCGGTCGAGGTGACGGTGATGATCGACGTAGATCGCAAGAAGTCGTGCGCGGTGCTGTCCGCGCTGGCCTTGCTGGTGGCCGGGTTGCTGGTCGCACCGGCCCCGGTCGCCTCCGCAGCCCCGTCGCTGCCGCCGGGGTTCGTGGTGCGAGATCAGCCCAGCGGGCAGGCGGCCTACGACCTCACCGACTTCACGTACCTGCCCGACAACAGCACCCTGACCACCGGGAAGCGCGGCAAGGTCGCGTGGGTGTCGACCAGCGGGAAGGTCAACACGCTCGGCCAGCTGCCGGTGGACACCGTGCAGGACCTCGGCCTGGTCGGCGTCGCCGCCGCGCCCGACTACGCGACCTCGCGCCACATCTACCTGGCGCGGGCCGTGCCGGATGCGGCGGACGGTTTCCTGCTGCGGCTCGCGCGCTGGACGGTCACCGGCGGCGCGGAGCCGACCGGGCTCGCCGACGAGCAGGTGATCTTCGAGACCAAGAGCTTCTCCGACGTCCACGCCATCACCGGCATCGTCGCCGCGCCGGACGGCACGCTGTGGGTGTCGATCGGGGACCTGGCGAGCTTCCGCTTCACCGATCCGGCGGCGTTCCAGACGTTCAACCCGGACTCCCCGGCGGGCAAGATCGTGCACATCACGCCGGACGGACGCGGCGTGCCGAACAACCCCGCCTACCAACCGGCCAACCCGAGTTCGTGGCGAAGCCGCGTGTACGCCAGCGGTTTCCGCAGCCCGTTCCGGCTGTCGCTGGACCCCACCACCGGCACGCCGCTCGTCGGCGACGTCGGCTACGGCACCTGGGAAGAGGTCGACGCGGTGCGGCCGGGGCAGAACTACAAGTGGCCGTGCTGGGAGGGCAACCACCCGGCGCCGGGCTACGCCGACCGGCCCGAGTGCGCCAACGTCGCCAACACTCCCCCGGTCTGGGAGTACCACCACGGCAGCGGCACCGACCAGGGCAACAGCGTCACCGGCGGAATCGTCTACCAGGGGCAGAGCTACCCGGAGGCCTACCGCGGCGCGTACTTCTTCGGCGACTACAGCCAGAGCAAGCTGTGGAGCATGCGGCTGGACGCCCAGGGCGACCTCGTGCAGCCGCCGCAGAGCCCGCCGCTGGGCACCGGGGTCGGCGGTCCGGTGAAGTTCGAGGCCGCCCCGAACGGCGACCTGGTCTACGCCGACATCTACAGCGGCGCGCTCCGGCGGCTCAGCTACTCGTCGGCCAACAGCGCCCCGGTCGCGTCGGCCACGACCACCACCGATCCGGCCACCCGCACGGTCACCTTCGACGGGTCCGACTCGGTCGACTTCGACGGCGACGCCCTGCGCTACGAGTGGAACTTCGGCGACGGCACCACCGGATCGGGCGTGCACGTCACCCACACCTACGCGCCGGGAACACCGCGGTTCACAGCCCGGTTGACGGTCCGCGACCCGTTCGACGCGACCGGCAGCACCGACATCGTCGTCGCCCCGTCCAACCACTCCCCCGAGCTGACGCTCACCCCGCCCCCGCGGGCGGACTTCGCCGTGGGCGACCCGATCTCGCTGTCGGCCCAGGCCACCGACGCCGAGGACGGTCCGCTGGAGGTCACGTGGACGAGCTCGGTGGTGCACTGCCCGGAGGCCACCACCTGCCACGACCACCCGGGCGACGGCGCGCAGGGCCCGGTGCTGGACACGACGTTCACCGACCACCCGGACGCGCGGATGGAATTCACCGCCACCGCAACCGATTCCGAGGGAGTGACGACCAAATCCACCTACACCGCGCTGCCCCGGGAGCACCTGCTGACCTTGACCAGCAACGTGCCCGCGGTGCTGCAGATCCCGGTCGAGGGAGGCGCGAGCTCGGCGAAGGTCACCGAGGGCGCGCAGCTCGACGTGCTGGCCGCGGCCACGGCCACCGACGGCGGCTCGACCTTCTCGCGGTGGTCCGACGGGCCGACCGAGCGGTCCCGGTTCATCACGATGGGACCCGCCGATCAGACGCTCAACGCCGAGTACCTGTCGCCGATCGACCAGCGCTACAACAGCGATCCCGGGGTGCGCGGGCTGCTGGGCGCGCCGACGGGACCGGAGATCACCGACGGCCCGGTGCACTACCGCACCTACGCGGGCGGCCGGCTGTACTGGACCAAGGAGACCGGGGTGCACGAGGTGCACGCCGGGAACCTCGCCAAGTACCTGGAACGCGGCGGGCACGCGTTCTTCGGCGCCCCGACGACCGACGAGACGTCCACACCGGACGGAGCGGGCCGCTACAACCACTTCGCCTACGGCGCTTCGGTGTACTGGACGGCGAACACCGGCTCGCACGCCGTGTGGGGCGCGATCCGCGCGCAGTGGGCCCGGCTCGGCTGGGAGACCGGCCCGATCGGGTACCCCACGACCGACGAGACCGGCACGCCTGACCGCGTCGGGCGGTTCAACCACTTCAGCAAGGCGTCCTCGATCTACTGGACGCCGCAGACCGGGGCGCACGGCATCTGGGGCGCGATCCGCGACCTGTGGAGCCGGATCGGCTGGGAGACCGGGCCGACGGGCTACCCGACCACCGACGAGAGCATCACGCCCGACGGCGTCGGCCGCTACAACCACTTCAGCAAGGCGGCGTCGATCTACTGGACTCCCCGCACCTGGTCGCACGAGGTCTACGGCCGGATCCGGGAGCGCTGGGCGGCCCTGGGCTGGGAACGCTCCTACCTCGGCTACCCGACCACGGGCGAGTTCTCGGTCTCCGGCGGCCGCCAGAACAACTTCGAACGCGGCTACATCCGCTGGTACGCCTACAACAACTCGGTCGTAGACCGCCGCTACTAACCCTCCGGAGTGGTGGTCGCGGGGCGCTCGATCGTCACCAGGGGACGGTTTTTCCTCGAATTGACCGGACAAAAGGGATGTTGATCATGGGTGATTCGAGGAAAAACTGCCCAGGGGCGACCACCGGGAAAGCCGGGATCCACTTCGGACGGTGAGAGCGGCTGACCTGGCGGTTATCCGCCAGTGTCCGGATCCGGGCGGGGATCGTGCCTAGCCTCGCCGTCGTCGCCCGCCACACCCCGGCGGGCGACGACGAGAGTGAGGAGCCGAGATGCCCAGGTTTTCCACGTCCACCGCGCTCGCCGGTGCGGCGACGGCGTTGCTGCTGGTCACGGGTGCGCCGCTGGCCGGTGCCGCCGTCGGCGACACCGCCGCACCGCACGTGGTCACCTACGACGCCAGCCAGGCCGCGGAGTTCCAGGCCGCCATCGACGAGGCCACCGCCACCTGGAACGAGCAGGTCGCCAACGTGAAGTTCGAGAAGGCCACCGATGGCCAGGCCGACCTCGTGGTCCTCGCCGACGACGGCTGGCCGCGCGCCCAGACCGACTCGCTGGGCGCCGGCACGGTGTGGATGGGCCGCGAGGCCGTCAACGAGGGCCACCACATCCCCCGCATCGCCACCCACGAGATCGGCCACATCCTCGGCCTGCCGGACAACCGCACCGGCGTGTGCGAGGACCTGATGTCGGGCGCCAGCGCCGGCACCGACTGCGCCAACGACCTCCCCAACGCCGAGGAGAAGGCCGAGGTCGAGCAGAACTTCGCCGAGGGCACCGAGATCGCCCCGCAGCTGTTCACCGAGGCCCCCGCCGCCCGCTAGGAGTTCTGGAGCGAGCGGAGCCGGCGCTTGAGGATCTTGCCCTGCGGGTCCAGGGGAAGCTCGTCCACCAGGTGGACCTCCTTCGGGACCTTGTAGCCGGCCAGCAGCCGCCTGCAGTGCTCGGTGAGCTCGTCCGCCGCGAGGTCCTGGCCGGGTTGCGCGACGACGAACGCGGTCACGGCCTCCGACCAGTACGGATCGGGCACGCCGACCACTGCGGCGCGCTGCACCCCGGCGTGCTCGTAGAGCGCGCGCTCCACCTCCTGCGAGGAGACGTTCATCCCGCCGGTCTTGATCATGTCCTTCAGCCGGTCGTGGAAGAACAGGTTCCCGTCGGCGTCGACGCGCACCATGTCGCCGGTGCGCACCCACCCGTCGCGGAAGACCTCCGCGGTCCGCTCGGGATCGTCGAGGTAACCGAGCATGACCGAGGGCGTGCGGCAGATCAGCTCCCCGATCTCGGCATCGGCGTCCTCGGCGTCGACCACCCGGACCTCCAGGTGCGTCACCGGTTTCCCGATCCAGGACGGGTCGCCGCCGGGGATGTCGTCGAGGGTCCGGAAGAACCCGACGGTGCCCAGCTGGGAGAGCTCCGACTGGCCCCAGTAGGTGCCCCACAGGACCTCCGGCGCGGCGGCCGCCCAGGCGTCTATGACGTGCGGCGGGATCTGCCCGCCGTAGGTCATGCACCGGCGCACGCTGCCGACCGCGTCCGGGCCGAAGCCCTCGCGCCCGCTGAGCGCGATGTAGAACGTCGGCGTCTGGGCGATGACCGTGACCCGCTCCCGCTGGATGATCCGCAGCGCCGCGTCCGGCTCGACGGTCGCGGGCAGCACCAGCGTCGCGCCCATCAGCGTCAGGCTCGTCATCGAGCCGAGCCCGGCGATCGTGTGGAAGGGCATCACGAACAGCCACGTGTCGCCGGGCCCGGTGTCCAGTCCCCAGCCCCAGGCCGGGGCGGTGGAGGCGAGGTAGTTGCGGTGCGGGATGAGCACGCCCTTGGGCGCGGCCTCGGTGCCGGAGGTGTAGACGATGAGCGCGACGTCGTTCTCGTCGAGCTCGACCTCCGGCTCTTCGGCGGGGTGTTCGGCCAGCAGCGCGTCGAGTTCCGGGCCGTAGCCGAACTGCTCGACCCCGTCCGGCCGGACCGCGGCCACGATCTCACCGAACTCGGGCCCGACCAGCACGATCTCGGCCTTGCTGTGCCCGAGCTGGTGGGCGACCTCGGCCTCGCGGTAGAGGGGGTTGATGCCGGTGAACGCGGCACCGACCTTGAGCGCTCCGTAGTACGCGGCGACCACCTCCACGCCGTTGCGCGCCATCGAGGCGATCCGGCCACCGCGCTCGATGCCGCGCGCGAGGAAGAACTGCGCGTAGCGGTCGGCCCGCTCGTTCAGCTCGGCGTAGGTCGTCTCGGCCCGGGCGCCGTCGGCGCCGTAGGAGACGAGGGCGACCTTGCGGGGCCGGGTGCGGGCGTGGCGGCGGAGCTGGTCGCCGATGGTGGCGCGGCCCAGCGCGGTGCGGTGGTGAGCGGCGAGTTCGGCCACGGCAGGTCCCTTCGGGGTTGAGCTCGCCCGCTCACACCGCGGAGGCGGTGAAGTAGGGCCGGGTGTAGGTCTCGGAGGCGACGATGTCCTCCACCGGGCTGCGGGTGAGCTTGGTGGGGAACCGCTTCTGCGGGTAGCCGACGGCGACGTGCGCGGCGGTGAGCACCCCGTCCGGGATCTCCAGCAGCGCGCGGACCTCGGGTTCGGCGTGGCAGAGCAGCGTGGTGACGGCCGAGGCGACGCCCTGGTCGCGCAGCGCCAGGCAGAAGTTCTGCATGGTCGGGTAGATCGACGCCCCGCCGACCACCGACAGCCGGTCCAGCTCCAGATCGGTGGGGTGCAGCCCGTCGATCTCGGCGCAGACCACGACGATCGCGGGAACCTCGGCGAGGTGCTCGGCGAAGTGGTCGGCGTCGCGGACCGCCTTGGGCATGGCCCCGACGTTGACCGAGCCGTCGCCGATGCCGCCGAGGTAGGCCTTCCACATCGGCAGGTACAGGTCGGCCAGCGCCTGCTTGCGCTGCGGGTCGCGGACGACGATCCAGCGCACCGGCTGGCGGTTGCCGCCCTGCGGGCCGAATCGGGCGGCGTCGAACGCCTGGTGCAGCACCTCGTCTGGGACTGGGTCCGGTGCGAAGTACCGGCAGGTCCCCACGGTGCGCATCGCCTCGGTCAGCTCCATCGCCAACTCCTCGCCTATCCGCTGTTAGGTTCGGGGCCTGATGGTGCTGTGACTCACCGCACAAGTCAAGACCCTGAGGTGCGCGGATAAGTGGACGAACGACCCGCTATTGACGCGCGAGGGGCGGACGTGGCAAGACTGATTGCCTAACAGTGGACAGGCTAGGGGGACGCATGACCGTCGACGACCGCAGCGGGCTGGCCGGGGCGCTGGAGCGCGCGAACCTGCCGTCGCTGGTCCCGGTCCTGTTCCAGCTCACCGGCGACGACCGCTGGCTGCGCGAGCCCTACCGGCCCACCCGCAGCCGCGGCATGGACGACAACGACTCCGGCGGCTTCACCCCCGAGGTGGCCGCCGAGATCCGGAGCGCCGCGCTCGACGCCGTCCTGGCGCACGAGTCCGGGACACCGGCCGCGGTCCCCGCTCCCACGGGCGAAGCGCTGCGCGCTCTGCTGGAGCTCGCCAACGGCGAGCCCGCCTCGCCCGAGTACGCCGAGATGCTGGCCGAGGACATGGGTTTCGCCCCGCCGGAGCCGAAATCCGCTGCCCCGAAGGACATCGACGCGATCATCATCGGCGCGGGAGTGTCCGGGATGCTGGCCGCGATCAAGCTCGCCGAGGCCGGGATCGAGCACGTCGTGCTGGAGAAGAACCCCGACGTCGGCGGGACCTGGTACGAGAACGCCTACCCCGGAGCCGGGGTCGACACCCCCAGCCACCTGTACTCGTACTCGTTCGAGCCGCGCCCCTGGCGCACCCACTTCGGCAAGCGCGACGAGGTCTGGCACTACCTGCGCGAGGTCGCCGAGCGCCACGACCTTCGCGCGGTCACCCGGTTCGGCACCGAGGTCACCGACGCCGCCTACGACGAGACCACCGCCACCTGGACGGTGCGCACCGCCGACGGCCAGGAGCTCACCGCGCGAGTCCTGATCAGCGCCACCGGAGCGCTCAACCGACCGAAGGTCCCCGACATCGACGGGCTGAACTCGTTCCGGGGCAGGATCTTCCACACCGCCGACTGGCCGTCCGATGTGGACCTGCGCGGCAAGCGGGTGGCCGTGGTGGGCGCCGGGGCCAGCGCGATGCAGGTGGTGCCTGCGATCGCCGACGACGTCGCCTCGCTGGCGGTGTTCCAGCGCTCGCCGCAGTGGATCGCGCCGAACGACGTCTACTTCAGCGAGGTCGACGACGCGGTGCACCTGCTCATGGAGCGGGTGCCGTTCTACCGGGTCTGGTACCGGGCGCGGCTGGCGTGGAACTTCAACGACCGCGTCCACCCGACGCTGCAGGTCGACCCGGACTGGGAGCACCCGGAGCGCTCGGTCAACGCCGCCAACGACGGCCACCGCCGGGTGTTCACCCGCTACATCGAGTCCGAACTGGACGGACGCCCGGACCTGATCGCCAAGGCGCTGCCCGACTACCCGCCGTTCGGCAAGCGGATGCTGCTGGACAACGGCTGGTACCGGACGCTGCGCCGCGAGCACGTCGAGCTCATCACCGAGGGCGTCGCCGAGATCACCCCGACGGGCCTGCGCGGCACCGACGGCACCGAGATCACCGCCGACGTCATCGTGCTTGCCACCGGTTTCCACACCCACCGGTTCCTGTGGCCGATCGACGTCCGGGGGCGTTCGGGCCTGTCGCTGGCCGAGGTCTGGGGACCGGAGAACGCCCGCGCGCACCTGGGGATCACCGTTCCCGGCTTCCCGAACCTGTTCCTCACCTGCGGCCCCGGCACCGCTCTGGGGCACGGCGGCAGCTTCATCACCATCGCCGAGTGCCAGGTCCGCTACATCGTCGACGTGCTCACCGCGATGGCCGAGCGGAACCTGCGCTCCGCGGAGGTCCGGCCCGAGGTCGAGGCGGCCTACACGCAGGACCACGACGAGGCGCACTCGCGGATGCTGTGGACCCACCCGGGCATGACCAACTGGTACCGCAACGCGGCCGGCCGGGTCGTCTCCACGATGCCGTGGCGGATCGTCGACTACTGGCGGATGACCCGCCGAGCCGACCTCGACGAGTTCCTGGTGGAGCGCGACGAGGGGGTGGCGGCGCGATGACCGGCCCGGCGCGGGCGGGTGCGAGACTGGGCGGCGTGCAGGGAACGGCCAGGCGCAAGCAGCGCACCTCGCAGCGGCGCGCCGACATCGTCACCGCCGCCGCTCGGATCTTCGCCGAGCAGGGCTACGGCAACGTCGGGATGCGCGACATCGCCGAGGCGGTCGGCATCCGGGGCGCCAGCCTCTACCACCACTTCCCCGCCAAGGAGGAGATCCTCTACGCGATCTGCCTGTCGGTGACCCGCGAACCGGTCGAGGAGACCCTGCCGCTGCTCGACGCGGCGGGCACCCCGACCGAGCGGCTGACCGAGCTGATCCGCGCCCACATCCGGCACCTGCTGCACCGCCGCGTCGAGTACCGCGTCGGCCAGCACGAGCGCACCTCGCTGACCGCCGAGCACCGCGCCGAGATCGACCGGTACCTGCAGCACTACAACCAGCGGGTGCGCGACGTGCTGGCCGCGGGCATGCGCAGCGGCGAGTTCCGGGAGATGAACCCGAAGCTCGCCGCGTTGGGCCTGCTCGACATGCTCAACGGCGTCAGCAACTGGATCCGCGGCAGCACCGACGACGCGGCCGACGAGGTCGCCGACACCTACGTCCACCTGCTGCTGGACGGCCTCAGAGGTAGTCCGGGCGCTTGATCAGCAGGTCGGGCCGCCCGGCGATCTCGGGCTGCACGACGGTGTCGTTCCAGACGTCCTTCTCGACCGGCTCCAGGCTGATCGACACGGCCCCGTCGCGGGTGCCCAGGTGCTCGATCAGCGCAGCGGTGATCGACTCGGCCAGCCCCCGCTTCTGCTCCTCGCTGACGTCTTTCGGGAAGAACTTGACGTTCACGTGCGGCATCGCTCGCTCCTCGTTCTCGATGTGGTTGGTTGCGACGTTAGCCGTCAGCGCTGCCGGGCGTGCGCGGCCCGCAGCGCGGCGGCGAGCTCGGCGACCCCCTGCTCCCCGAGCACCGCGTAGTGGTCACCGCCGAGCTCGACCACCCCTGGCGGCTCGGCCGAGTAGCCGGTGCTGCCCTCGATGAACGAGTAGTCGTCGCCGACGGCCTTGAACAGCGTCACCGGTGCGCTGACGCTCCTCTCGGCCAGCTCGTGGAAGGTGTAGTCGAACTCGTAGGTCCGCTCCACGATCCGCGTGATCCGCCGGATCACGTCCTCGTCCAGGCTCGGGTACCGCTCGTGGACGAACGCCACGAAGTCGTCCTCGCCCTCGACCTCCGCCAGGCAGCGGTCCAGGTCCGGACCGCTGATCGTCCCGGCGAACACCGAGAACAGGATCGTCAGGTACGTGGTGTCGGAGTACGAGGCTTCCCTCGCACCGCTGGTCGCCCCGGCGATCTCCGGGTTGCCCGGGCAGATGAGCATCAGGTGCTCGACCTGCTCGCCCTGCTGCTCCAGCTGCCACGCGGCCTCGAAGGCCACGCGCGCGCCGAAGGAGTACCCCCACAACCGGTACGGCCCGGTCGGCTGCTCCCGCCGGATCTCGGCCAGGTCCGCGGCGGCCATCCCGCTGATCGTCTCGTAGGGATCCTCACCTGCGTTGATGCCGTGCGCCTGCACTCCGTAGAACGGTCCGCCGAGGCCGGATTCGCGCGCCAGCGCGCGCAGGTTCATCGGGTAGCCGCCCAGTCCGGGCCAGCAGTGCACCGGCCGGTCGTTCCCGCCGTCGTGCAACCGCACCAGGCGCGAGGACTCGACCGGGGAATCGTCGGCGATGCGCGTCGCCAGCTCGGCGAGCTCGGGGTGCTCGAACAGGACCTGCAGCGGCAGCTCGGTGCCGAACTCGCGGTTGATCCTGTTCACCAGGGTCACGGCGATCAGGGAGTTGCCGCCCGCGGCGAAGAACTCGTCCCGGGTCGACACGTCCTCGTACTTCAGCGCCTCGCCCCACAACCCGGCCAGCCGCCGCTCGACGTCGGTGGCCGGGGCGACGTACGGCGCGGCTTCGGCCTCGCGCACCTCGCTCGACTCGGCCAGCGCCCGGGTGTCGACCTTGCCGTTGGCGGTCAGCGGTAACCGGTCGAGCACCAGCACCCGGTTCGGCAGCATGTACTCGGGGAGCAACCGCGCGAGGTCGTCCTTGACGATCTCGGCGGGACCTCGCATGTGCACGGCGTCCTCGTGCATGCCCTCGCTGCGCCGTTGCCGCTCGCTGGTCTTGCCGCCGAGGAAGAAGTACGACGCGCCCGGTTCGATCCCGCAGGAGGCCAGGATCTCGTCGACCCGTCGCGCGGCCGCCAGCGGATGACCGGTCTTCGAGCTGTAGCCGGAGGACATGAACCCGAGCCCGAGGTCGTTGCGCTGCAGCCGGTGCAGGGTGGCGCCGAGGTCGACGTACTCCAGCCGGTCGTCCTCGGCCCGGCTCACCGCGGTGATGCCGAAGCTCGACCTGTCGTGGACCGCCTGGTTGATGGCGATCACGTGCCGGGCCTGCACGAGCTCGTCGGAGATCCGCAGCAGTTCCGCACCGGTCCAGCGGTACTGCCCGGCGGGCAGCCCGTCGACGCGGCCGGGGTGCGCCTGGACGTAGAGCTCGGTGGCGTTCGGGCGCCGGGTGCCGTCGTTCGGCCGGATCTCGAAGGTGCCGAGGTAGTGGTCGGAATCGGCCGCACCGATTTCGTCCATGATGGACGGTTGGTGCCCGCCGGCCCGGACGTCGAGTCCGTGACCGGGCAGGACCTCTTCCAGAACGCCGAGCATGTGGCCGGTTTCGAATTCGAGCACTTCCCGGACGTTGTTGGCGTAGACCGGTTCGATCGCGCTGGTCCGGCCCGCGAAGTGCAGCCGGAACGTCGGTTCGCGCGTCTCGGACCGCTCGGCGACGCGCACCAGGACGTGATCGACCGGGTGGTAGTAGTACACGCCGGGGTCCACGGCGTCGAGGCCGGTGATCTCCACGTGGAGCTGGGTGGCGTAGAGCGCCCCGGGCGAGGCGTAGGAGTACTTCGGCAGCAGCCGCTCCGGGCTGTGGAACTGCCCGAACCACCGCAGGATCTCACCCCACTCGGCCAGGCCGGGTTCGTCGAGGCCGCGGGAGCGCTCCGGGCGCGGCGAAGTCCCCAGCAGCGCCTCGACGTCCGCGCGGGTGACCTCGCCGCCCTCGTAGAAGCGGTAGGTCTTGCGGGCGAAGGTCTCGCGCCGCTGGTGCGCGGTCTCCTGCTTACCCGGCAGCGCCACGACGGGCCTGCCCCGCAGCTCCTCGGGACCGCGGACCCCCGGGTTGGACAGCTGGGCCTTGACCTGCAGCTTGTTGGACTTGGACCGGTGGTGGGCCCCTTCGTTGCCCTGGTCCATCACCGTCGCCTCGCGCGGGTTGAGCTCGACGCAGGCGATCAGGTTCTGGAACCCGGTGCGCGGGTCGTCGGTGACGATCGCCGCCGCCTGCCGCACCCACGCGTGCTCGGCGATGCCCAGGGCGATCTCGTCGAGCTCGACCCGGTGACCGCGCAGCTTGACCTGGTTGTCGGCCCGGCCGCAGAACTGGATGCTGCCGTCGGGGTTCCAGTGCGCCAGGTCCCCGGTGCGGTACAGCCGTTCGGTGGGCACGAACGGCGACGGGACGAACTTCTCCGCGGTCTGCTCCGGGCGACCCAGGTAGCCGCGCGCGAGCTGGACACCGCCGACGTGGAGCTCGCCGGTTTCGCCGATGTCGGCGGGAGAGCCGTTCTCGTCCAGGATGAAGCACTGGGTGTTGTCCACCGGGACGCCGATCGGGACCGCACCCGTCCCGTCCCCGATCTCGGCCGGGTCGACGAGGTGCGCGGTGGCGTTGATGGTGCACTCGGTGGGCCCGTAGAGGTTGATCAGCGACACCCAGGGCAGTTCGTCGGTCACCTGCCGCGCCAGCGGCCGGGACAGGGCCTCACCGCCGGAGAACACGCGGCGCAGCGACGTGCAGGTGCCGAACCGCTCGGTGTCGAGCAGCGCCTGCAGCAGGGTCGGCACGCACTGCAGCGTGGTCACCTGGTGCGCGTTGATCGCGTCGATCAACGCATCCGGGTCCCGGTGGATCCCGGGCGCGCCCAGCACGACCCGGGCGCCGAAGGCGGGCGCGAGGATCTCCCACTGCGCCGCGTCGAAGCTCATCGGGGTCTTCTGCAGCACCGAGGCCTCCGCACCGAGGTGGCCGAAGGCGTGCAACCACCGCATCTGGGAGGCGATGCTGCGGTGCTCGATGAGCACGCCCTTCGGTCGGCCGGTGCTGCCCGAGGTGTAGATGACGTACGCCAGACCCTCGGGGCGCGGCGGCACCCCACCCCCGACCGCACCGCTCCCGGTGCTGTTCGGGGTGATCACCCGGATACCGGGCGGGGCGAGCTCGGTGAGCCGGGCGGCGAGGTGCTCCTGGGCGACGACCACCTGCGCGCCGCAGTCGGCGAGCATGTAGCGCAGCCGTTCCTCGGGGTACTCCGGCGACAGCGGCAGGTAGGCGCCGCCCGCGGACAGGATTCCCCACACCCCGACCACCAGGTCCGGGGAGGGGTCGGCGAACAGCCCGACGCAGTCGTCGGGCGCCACGCCGGCGTCGCGCAGGTCGTCGGCCAGCCGGGCGCTGAGCCCGTGCAGGTCGCGGTAGGTCAGCCGTTCGCGCTCGCTCTCGACCGCGATCGCGTCGGGTCTGGAGAGCGCCTGCTGCTCCAGCAGGCTGGGCAGGAAGAATCCCGCGAGCGCGTCGTGCGCGCGCGGCGGGGACAGGGTTGTTTCCACGGTCGTCCTCGCTGGGAAGTGCGTCATCGCGTCGGAGCGGACGGGCGGGAGGCGGGTTCGGGCGGCTGCGGCGCGGGCGCCTGCCGCGGTTGCGCGAGCACCACGGAGGCGATCACCGCCAGCGCACCGAGGAGTTGCAGCGGCGACAGCTCCTGACCGAGCACCGCGTAGCCGAGCGCGGCGGCGGCCAGCGGACTGGCGAATCCCAGGAACGACACCGCGACGGCGGGCAGCCTCTCGATGCCCCGGAACCACAGCGCGTAGGCGAGCAGCGCCCCGATCAGGCTGAGGTAGGCGAATCCGGCCAGGTTCTCCGCCGAGACGTCCTGGGGAAGCCCTTCGACCAGCAACGTCATCGGGAGCAGCAGCAGGCCGCCGACGGCCAGCTGCCACCCGGTGAAGGTCAGCAGGTTGACCCCGTCCGGACGCCCCCACCGCTTGGTGAGCACGATCCCCGAGGCCATGCACGCCGCGCCGCCGAGTCCGCTGAGGACACCGATCAGGTCGACCCCGGCGCGCGGGGTCAGGACCAGCATCGCCACCCCGGCGGCACCGAGCGCGCAGGCACCCACCTGGACCGGGCGGACCTCGCTCTTGAGCAGCACCGCCGACAGTCCCAGCACGAGCATCGGCTGGGTCGCGACCACGAGCGCCGCAACACCGCCCGGCAGGTGGTAGGCGGCGACGAACAGCAGGTAGAAGAACGCGCCGATGTTGAGCGTTCCCAGGACCAGCGCACGCCACCACCACGCACCTCGCGGCAGCGTCCGGCCCACGGCCACGAGCACCAGCCCCGCGGGGAGCGCGCGCACCGCGGAGGCCAGCAGCGGCCTCCCGGGCGGGAGGAGCTCGGTGGCCACCAGGTAGGTGCTGCCCCAGACCGCCGGCGCGATCGCGGTCAGCGCCGAGTCGAAACCGATCCCCTTCCTCATCGGACACCTCGCGCGGATCGAAAGTCCCGGTGCCGCAACGTAAATCGTGATCGCATCAGCGCCCCTCCTCGCCGACCATAAGGCGAGGCAAACCTAAGATCCGTAACCCGGACGGGTCAATGCGCAGATCCGGACGGACGACCTCCCCACCCCCGGCGCAAGTCCGTGACGTGCGATCCCGCTGGATCCGAGCGCAGCGGGTGACGCTGACCACCGACCCCTGGAGGGGTCAAACGCGTTGTTATGCGGAGGTTTTCCCTCCACGAGGGGTTCCGCGGGGCGCGCTCACCGGCGTTCGACGTGGTGGTGCGGGATTCCGCGGACCGCGTGGTCGGCGAATTCCAGGGACTCGGCGACCAGGGCGGCGAGGTGATCGCTGGCGATGCGGTAGAGCATGCGGCGCCCCTCGCGGCGGGACTGGACGAGCCCGGCCAGGCGCAGCCTGCCGAGGTGCTGGGAGACCGAGGATCGCGACGCGGCGACCTGGTCGGTGAGCGTGCTGACGTCCTGCTCGGTCGTCAGCACCCGCAGCAGGTGCAGCCGGGTCGGGTCGGCGAGGTGGCGCAGGACGTCGGCCGCCACCGCGAACCTGGCGTCGTCGGGTTGCTGCGAATCGGTGGCTGTTGCCATGTCGTCGTGCGCGCGCATCCTTGCATGTTGCCCCCGACCAGGGCATCCTGGCAAGCCGACGGCACGCGAGCGAAGGTGAGGAGCACATGGCGCACGACTCCACCGGGCACGGCCACGGGCATGGGCACGGGCACGTCCGGCGACGCTGGTGGCACCACCTCAAGCACGCCGTCACGCCGCACGGTCACGACAGCGCCGACCGGTTCGACTCGGCGCTGGAGACCAGCAGGCGGGGCGTGCGGACCCTGGTGTGGTCGTTCGCCGCGCTGCTGGTCACCGCGATCGCGCAGCTGGTGCTGGTGCTGCACACGCGCTCGGTGGCGCTGCTGGGCGACACGATCCACAACTTCGCCGACGCGCTCACCGCGCTGCCGGTGGGCATCGCGTTCCTGCTGGGCCGCCGGGTGGCGACCCGCCGCTACACCTACGGTCTGGGCCGGGCCGAGGACCTCGCCGGGGTCGTGGTGGTGCTCATCATCGCCGCCTCGGCCGCCTTCGCCGGGTACGAGGCCGTGCTCCGGCTGGTCGAGCCGCGCCCGGTGCAGCACCTGTGGGTCGTCGCGGCCGCGGGGCTGATCGGGTTCGCGGGCAACGAGATCGTGGCGCGCTGGCGGATCGCCGTGGGACGGCGGATCGGTTCGGCGGCGCTGGTCGCCGACGGGCTGCACGCGCGCACCGACGGGTTCACCTCGCTGGCAGTGGTTCTCGGCGCCGCCGGGGTCGCGCTGGGCTTCCCGCTGGCGGATCCGATCATCGGCCTGGCCATCACCGCGGCCATCCTGTTCGTGCTGCGCGACGCGGCCAAGCAGGTCCTGCACCGGCTGATGGACGCGGTCGACCCGCGCACCGTGGACCTGGCCGAGCAGACCGCCGCCGGGGTCGCCGGCGTGCGGGGCGTCGACCGGGTGCGGATGCGCTGGATCGGCCACAGCCTGCACGCCGAGCTGGCCGTGGCCGTCGATCCCGCGCTCACCGTCGAACGAGCCCACCTGCTCGCCCACGACGTGGAACACGCGCTGGTGCACCGGGTTCCGCGCCTGACCGCGGCGGTCGTCCACACGGAGCCCGCGACCGGCGCCGACTCGGCCCACGCGCTGCTCGCCCACCACGGGCGCTGAGCCCGCTCAGCCGCCGAGGATGTCCTTGGCGCGCTCGCGCATCTCCACCTTGCGGACCTTGCCGGTGACCGTCATCGGGAAGTCGTCGACGACGTGGACGTAGCGCGGGATCTTGTAGTGCGCGAGCTTGCCCTTGCAGAACTCGCGCAGCGCCTCGGCGGTGAGCTCCTCGGCTCCCTCGCGCAGGCGCACCCAGGCCATGAGCTCCTCGCCGTAGCGGTCGTCGGGGACGCCGATGACCTGAGCGTCCAGCACGTCCGGGTGGGTGTAGAGGAACTCCTCGATCTCGCGCGGGTAGACGTTCTCGCCGCCCCGGATCACCATGTCCTTGATCCGGCCAGTGATCGAGACGTACCCGTCGGAGTCCATCACCGCCAGGTCGCCGGTGTGCATCCAGCGAGCCGCGTCGATGACCTCGTCGGTCTTCTCCGGCTGCTCCCAGTAGCCCAGCATCACCGAGTAGCCCCGGGTGCACAGCTCCCCCGGCTCGCCGCGCGGCACGGTCAGGCCGGTGCTCGGGTCGACGATCTTGACCTCCAGGTGCGGGCCCACCCGGCCCACCGTCGACACCCGGCGCTCCAGCGAGTCGTCGGCCCGGGTCTGCGTCGACACCGGCGAGGTCTCGGTCATGCCGTAGCAGATCGCGACCTCCGACATGCCCATCCGGTCGATGACCTGCTTCATCACCTCCACCGGGCACGGCGAGCCCGCCATGATGCCGGTGCGCAGCGACGACAGGTCGAACGAGTCGAACTCCGGGTGGTCCAGCTCGGCGATGAACATCGTCGGCACCCCGTACAGCGACGTGCACCGCTCGGCCGACACCGCCGCCAGCGCGGTGCCCGGGTCGAAGCCCTCCGACGGGATCACCATCGCCGAACCGTGCGAGGTGCAGGCGAGGTTGCCCATCACCATGCCGAAGCAGTGGTAGAACGGCGGCACGATCGCCACCCGGTCCACCTCGCTGTAGCCGCACAGCTCACCGACGAAGAAACCGTTGTTGAGGATGTTGTGGTGCGACAGCGTCGCGCCCTTCGGGAAACCCGTGGTGCCCGAGGTGTACTGGATGTTGATCGCGTCGTCGGCCGACAGGGTCGCGGCCACCTCGCGCAGCCGCTCGCGGTCGCCCGCGCGCCCGTTCTCCAGCAGCTGCGCCCACTCCGGGTCGTCGAAGAGCACGACCTGTTCCAGCCCAGCGCATTTCGGCCGCGCCTCGGCGATCATGCCCGCGTAGTCGGAGGTCTTGAACGAGCGCGCGGCCACCAGCATCCGGATCCCGGCCTGGTTGAGCACGTACTCCAGCTCGTGCAGCCGGTAGGCGGGGTTGATGTTGACCAGGATCGCGCCGATCCTCGCCGTCGCGTACTGGGTCAGCGTCCACTCGGCGCGGTTCGGCGCCCAGATGCCCACCCGGTCGCCCTTGGTGATGCCGGCGTCGAGCAGTCCGATCGCGACCGCGTCGACCTCGGCGTCGAACTCCCGGTAGGTCCATCGCCGGCCCGTGGCGTGCTCCACCAGCGCGTCGCGGTCCGGGACGCGCTCGGCGGTGCGGCGCAGGTTGTCGCCGATGGTGTCGCCCAGCAGCGGCGTGTCAGAGGTACCGGACGAATAGGAAATCTCGACCGCGGTCACGGCGTCCTCCCGGGCAGGTGGCGTGTGTTGGTGACCACACACCGTAGAGTCCCCGTCCCAGCGGCGTTACACCCGAATTGGGGTACCACTCGTCCGGGTCACGGCAGCAGCCACGCCGACCGGGCGCGCACCACGGCCTCGTGCCGCGTGTGGGCGCCGAGCCTGCGCATGGCGGTGCGCAGGTAGGCCTTCACCGTCTCGGGCGACAGCGACAACCGCTCCGCCACCTCGGCGTTGGTGCAGCCCAGCGCCACCTGGGCGAGCACGTCGATCTCGCGGCGCGACAGGCGGAACTCCGGTGGCGGCTCGGTCTCCCCCGAGCGCAGGTCGGCCAGCCGCTGCGCGACCTCGTACATCCGGCCGCGCAGCGCGGAGTCCTCCACGGTCCCCGCGATCGCGCACAGTTCGGAGTGGACGGAGCGCAGCTCCTCCAGCTTGGCGACGTCGGGGACCTCGGGGCGGCTCGTGGCCGCGATCGTCTCGGCCATCGACAACCTCCGGTCCACCTCGTCGCGCACCGCCAGCTCGGCGGCCAGCCGACGCCCGGCCAGCACCAGCGAGTCCCGCGCGCGGTCGCCGACGCCGACGCGCTGCCGGATCGCGCCGTAGAGCACGGCGCGGCACTTGCCGCGCACCCGCACCGGGACGGCCAGCACCGCCGAGAGCCGCTCGGCCTTGACCGGTCCGTCGTAGTCGTGGGTGATGTGGCGGGCGGCGCTGTAGTCGGCCACGCCGATCGGCTTGCCGAAGGCCAGGGCCTGCCCGCCGAGGCCCTTGCCCTCGCGGACCTCCAGGTTGTGCAGCCGCTGGGTCAGGGCCCCGAAGCACTCGGTGAGCCGGACGCCGCCGTCGGCGACCTCGCCGCCGAAGGCGACCGGGAACTCCAGTTCGGTTGACACCGAACGCAATTCGGCGCGCAGCGCGTCCCGATCGTCCGGGCGCAGGCGCGCACGGTTCTCGGTCCCCCGCGACACGGCGCCGTTGCCGTCTCCGCTGCCGGTCATAGTGTCCGTCCTCCATCGGCTGATCGGCGCGTTCCGGTCCGCCTGCTCCGTCCCACGCCGAAGACACCTGCCACTCCGACGTGGCATCGAGTTGCAACACTATACCGGCCATTTGGTGGCTGAACCGATTCTCCGCGTGCACGAATCGCGCCAATACCCCCGTCCGGGGGCGGCTGTTCGAGTGGACTTGTCCCACGCTGCGTGATCGGGGTTCGGATGTGGTGCCCGCTGACCACCGGAGATCGGTTCCCACGCGCCGCTGCGCCCTCACCACCCCAACTCGGGGGTATGTGAACTGGAATTCACTCCTGCACCATTGCTCGCCAACCGACACACACGGCGAAACCACCACGTCCGAACTGACCGCTTCGTCGAAAGGTTGAGCCCCCATGCGATCTCCTCGCACGGACACCACGGCTCCGGATCCCGGCGCCACCGCTCCCACCAGACGCCGCTTCCTGGGTTACCTGCTGGCGGCACCGACGCTCGTCGCGGCGGCCGAACTCGGCGGCGCATCGGTGTTCGGACCGTCCGCGCACGCCGCCGAGACCGGGGCGGGCTTACCCCCGACACCGCAGGTCGCCGATCACGTCGACCTCACCGACGGCCTCGTCTACGCGGCCAGACCCACCGCCAACCTGATCGCGGTCCAGCTCAACGAGGACGGCTCGGCGTCGTTCGCGCTGCACCGCACCGAGGTCGGCCAGGGGCTGACCACGGCGATCGCGATGCTCATCGCCGAAGAGCTCGAACTGCCGCTGGAGAAGGTGCACATCACCCTCGCCGACGCGCGGCCGGAGCTGGTGTTCAACCAGCTCACCGGCGGTTCGGCGTCGATCAGTGCGCTGTACTGGCCGGTGCGCACCGCCGCGGCCGTGGCCAAGGGCAGGCTGCTGGAGGCCGCCTCCCACGTGCTCGGTGAGCAGACCGACCTGCTCACCGCCAAGCTCGGCACGATCACCTCTGCCGCGGGCAACGCCATCCCCTACGGCGACCTGGTGCGCAAGGCCGCCAGCGACAGGACCCGCGAGGTCGAGGCGACGCTCAAACCGGAGTCCGAGTTCACGATCGTCGGCAAGCCCACGCGCCGCATCGACGCGCTGGAAGCCGTCACCGGGCGCAAGAAGTTCACCACCGACCTCCAGGTCCCGGACGCGCTGCCGACGATGGTGTGCCGTCCGCCGACGATCAACGGCACCGTGCGCGGGGTCAACAACCTCGACCAGGTTCGGCAGATGCCCGGCGTCACCGACGTCGTGGAGATCACCAGCGGTGTCGCGGTGCGCGCCAAGACCTTCGGGCAGTGCATCGACGCGGTCAACGCGCTCGACGTGGCGTGGGGCCCCGGCCCCGTCGACGACGAGTCGGACGCGACCGTCGAGGAGAAGCTCAAGGCCGCCACTCCCCCGGCGGTGATCCCGCCGACGCCGGCGACCAAGACGCTGGAGCGCCAGTACACCTTCAGCTTCGTCAACGGCAGCGCGCTCGGCGTGAACTCCGCGATCGCCGACGTCCGGTCCGACCGGGCCGAGATCTGGTCGACGGTGAAGATCCCGATCGTCGCCCAGTCCGCCATCGCCTCGGAGCTGGGACTCGCGCAGCAGCAGGTCACCGTGCACGTGGTGCCCGGCGGCGGGTCGTTCGGCCGGTGCCTGTTCCACGACGCGGCCTCCGAGGCCGCCGAGGTGTCGAAGAAGATCGGCAAGCCGGTGAAGCTGATGTGGCACCGCGCCGACGACTGCAGGCAGGGCCGCGTGCACCCGATGTCGGTGGGCACGATCCGCGCGTCGTTCACCGACGACGTGATCAGCCTGGAGCAGCACCTGGCCAACGTGCGCACCGACTTCAGCCACGGCTTCGGCGAAGCGCTGACCTCCACGGCGACGCGGCTGCCGCTGGCCGGTTACTCGGTCTCGGAGGTCATCTTCACGCTGACCACGCCGTCGCTGTACAACTTCGGCGTCACCAAGACGCTGCTGACCGAGACCCACCAGTCGCCGTCGAACAACCAGAAGCGCGGCGGGTTCAACACGGGCAGCACGCGCAACGTGTACTCGCCTGACGTCGCCACCACGCGGGAGCTGTTCGTCGACGAGCTCGCCGAGACGATGGGCATGGACCCGTACAGCTTCCGGCGCAAGTACGTCAAGAACGAGAACCTGCTCAAGGTCCTCGACAAGGCCGCCGAGGTGGGCGGATGGGGTCAGCCGACGCCGGACGGCGTCGGGCACGGCATCGCGCTGCACCACGAGTACAAGAACACGATGGCCTGCTTCGTGGAGATCGACTGCCGGCCGGAGACCGTCAACCGCCCGGTCCGCAACGGCGTGACCGGTCCGCGCGTGACGCGCGGCGTGCTGGTGACGCTGCCCGGGCACATCGTCGTCAACCCGCTGGGCCTGGAGGCGATGATGCAGGGCGGGTTCATCGACGGCTTCGCCCAGGCGCTCACGGCCAGCGTGCACCTCGACAAGGGCGCGATCGCCGAGGCCAGCTGGGACAACTTCTTCTACTGCAGGCAGTGGAACCTGCCGTTCGAGTTCACCCCGGTCATCCTGCCCGCCGAGGAGAGCGAAATGCCCTCCGGCGGTGGGGAGATGGGCGTCGCGCCGGCCTTCGCGGCCACCGCGTGCGCCTACCGCGCGGCGACCGGGACGACCCCGACGCACTTCCCGATCAACCACAAGGACCCGCTCGCGTTCGAGCCCTACCCGCACGTGCCACCGCTGCCGCCGTCACCGACCAACGGCCTGGACTACACCTACTGAGGAGACGACGCATGCCTGAGCACACCTTCAAGCTGAACGGGAAGCAGATCACCGTCGAGGCCGAGGACGACGTCCGTCTGCTGTGGGTCATCCGCGACCTGCTGGGCGTGACGGGGCCGAAGTACGGGTGCGGGATCAACGTCTGCAAGGCCTGCACGTGCCACATCAACGGCAAGGCGTTCAACCCCTGCTCGGTGCAGGTCAAGGACGTCGGACCGTCCGACGAGATCACCACGATCGAGGGCCTGCCGGACACCGTCGGCCAGGAGCTGCACCCGATGCAGGAGGCCTGGCTGGACCACGACGTCGTCCAGTGCGGCTACTGCCAACCGGGCCAGATCATGGCCGCCGTCGCCAAGGTCAAGCAGGCCCGCGCCGAAGGCCACGAGATCACCGACGCCGACATCGAGGAAATCCGCAACGTCTGCCGCTGCGGCACCTACTTCAGAATCCGAGAAGCCATCAAGGACGGCTCCACCCGCATGTGACCCACCCACCGTCGAGAACCCCTGCGTTCATCGTGCGAACGCAGGGGTTCTCGCGACCTATGACCCCAAGTGCAGTTGCGAGAGACCGACAGTTTTCATGAAAACTGTCCCTCACCCCACCCACTCGAGGACGACCCCACCCACGTGACTCCCCTTCGGTGAAGAGGACAGTTTTCATGAAAACTGTCACCCCTCAACGAGACCCGTCCACCAACCGTCACGGCGCATGCAGCGGTTTTCGACGTCCACCCACCTCGAAGTGCCGGTGTGAGGGTGGGGGAAGTTTTCATGAAGACTTCCCATCTGACGAGGGCCACCGTCCCCGTGGGTCTCGTTCTGTGGGGAGGACAGTTTTCATGAAAACTGTCCTCACTCTTGGGAGACGGTCACCGATCGTAGTCGCGAATGCAGGGGTTTTCGTCGCGTCGAATGTTGGGGGTTTGACGGGTGGGGTTTTGACGGGGTGGGGTTAGGCCGCTTCGGGTTTGGGGTCTTCGAGGCGGTGGGTTCCGGTGTAGATGTTCATGGAGTCGCCTCGGAGGAAGCCCGTGAGGGTGAGACCCGCGTCCGCCGCGAGCTCCACCGCCAGGGAGGAGGGGGCTGAGACCGCCGCCAGGGCCGGGATGCCCGCCATGATGGCCTTCTGGACGAGTTCGAAGGAGGCCCGGCCGCTGACCACGAGGATCGTCTCGCGGAGCGGGAGGCGGTCCGCGCGGACGGCGTCGCCGATGACCTTGTCGACCGCGTTGTGGCGGCCGACGTCCTCGCGGACTCCGAGGAGCTCACCGTCGTGGGTGAACAGTCCGGCGGCGTGCAGGCCGCCGGTGCTGTCGAAGACCTTCTGCGCCTCGCGCAGCTTGTCGGGCAGCTCGGCGAGCACGTCGGCGTCGAGCCGCAGCGGGTCGTCGGCGACCTGCCACGTCGAGGTGGTGCGCACCGCGTCCAGGCTCGCCTTCCCGCACAGCCCGCACGAGGACGTCGTGTAGAAGTTGCGCTCCAGCGACGCGTCCGGGGCCGCCACGCCGGCGGCTAGCAGCACATCGACGACGTTGTAGGTGTTGCTCCCGTCCTCGGCCGTGCCCAGGCAGTACCGGATGCCGGCGATGTCGGACCCGCTCCGCACCACGCCCTCGCTGACCAGGAACCCGGCGGCCAGGTCGAAGTCGTGGCCCGGGGTGCGCATGGTGATCGTCAGCGGTCGCCCGCCGACGCGGATCTCCATCGGCTCCTCGGCCGCTAGGGTGTCCGGCCGCTGCGACCGCTTGTCGCCGCGGATCCGCAGCACCGGGCGCCGCACCGTCACTCGTCCCATCGTGACCACCTCTCCAGGGTCAGGACTGCTGGGCCACCGGCTCCAGCCGGACGATGACGCCCTTCGACGTCGGGGTGTTGCTGACGTCGGCGACGCTGTCCAGCGGGACCAGCACGTTGGTCTCCGGGTAGTAGGCGGCCGCCGAGCCGCGCGCGGCCGGGTACGACACGACGGTGAAGCTCGGCGCGCGCCGCTCGACCCCGTCGTGCCAGACGCTGACCAGGTCCACCTCGGCGCGGTCGGTGAGCCCCAGCGCCTCGATGTCGTCGGGGTTGACCAGCACGACGCGGCGGGCGTTGTGGATGCCTCGGTAGCGGTCGTCCATCGCGTACGGGATGGTGTTCCACTGGTCGTGCGAGCGCAGCGACTGCAGCACCAGGTAGCCCTCGGGGGCGTCGATCCACTCGAACTCGTTGGTGCTGAACTCGGCCTTGCCGCTGGCGGTGCGGAACTCGCCGCGGTTGACCGGGTTGGGCAGCCGGAACCCGGCCGGGTCGGCCACCCGCTGGTTGAAGTCCTCGAAATCGGGCACCACGCGCGAGATCCGGTCGCGGATCGCGTCGTAGTGCTCCTCGAAGGACTCCCACGGGATCTCCGGCGAGTCGCCGAGCACGCGCCGAGCCAGCCGCGACAGGATCGACACCTCGCTGAGCAGCGACTCCGAGGCCGGTTCCAGCCGCCCGAAGGAGGCGTGCACCATGCTCATCGAGTCCTCGACGGTGACGAACTGCTCGATGCCGTTCTGCACGTCGCGGTCGCTGCGGCCCAGAGTGGGCAGGATCAGCGCGGTTTCACCGCAGACGGTGTGAGACCGGTTGAGCTTGGTGGAGATGTGCGCGGTCAACCGGCACTGGCGCAGCGCCTTCTCGGTGACCTCGCTGTCCGGCGTGGCCCGCACGAAGTTGCCCGCCACGCCGAGGAAGAACCGGGCGCGGCCGTCGAGCATGGCGCGGATCGAGTCGACCGAGTCGAGGCCGTGCTCGCTCGGCGGGGTGAAGCCGAACTCGGCCTCGATCGAGTCGAGGAAGGACTGCGGAACCCGCTCCCAGATGCCCATCGTGCGGTCGCCCTGCACGTTGCTGTGACCGCGCACCGGGCACGCGCCCGCGCCGGGCTTGCCGAGGTTGCCGCGCAGCATCAGGAAGTTGACGATCTCGCGGATCGTGGCCACGCCGTGCTTCTGCTGGGTCAGCCCCATCGCCCAGCAGGCGATGACGCTGTTGCTGGCCAGAACCCGGTCGCGCACCTGCTCGATCTCGGCGCGGGTCAGGCCGGTCGCCGCGTGCACCTGGTCCCAGGACAGCTCGCGGGCGCGGCGGGCGAACTCCTCGAAACCGGTGGTGTGGGTGCGGATGTAGTCGTGGTCCAGGACGGTGCCGGGGTTGGCGTCCTCGGCTTCGAGCAGCAGCAGGTTCAACGCCTTGAACAGCGCCAGGTCACCGCCGGGGCGGATCTGCAGGAACTGGTCGGCGATCTCGGTGCCCCGGCCCAGCACGCCGCGGACCTTCTGCGGGTTCTTGAACCGCAGCAGCCCGGCCTCGGGCAGCGGGTTGACCGCGACGATCTCGCCACCGTTGCGCTTCGTGCGCTCCAGGGCGGTGAGCATCCGCGGGTGGTTGGTGCCCGGGTTCTGGCCGATCACGAAGATCAGGTCGGAGTTGTGGATGTCGTCGAGGCTGACGGTGCCCTTGCCGACACCGAGGGTCTGCTGCATGGCCGAGCCGCTGGACTCGTGGCACATGTTGGAGCAGTCCGGCAGGTTGTTGGTGCCGTAGGCGCGGGCGAACAGCTGGAGCAGGAACGCGGCCTCGTTGCTGAGCCGGCCGGAGGTGTAGAACAGCGCCTCGTTCGGGGAGTCGAGGCCGCGCAGTTCCTCGGCGATCAGGTCGAGCGCCGCGTCCCAGCTGATCGGCTCGTAGAAGTCCGAGTCCGAGCGCTTGATCATCGGCTCGGTGAGGCGGCCCTGCTGGTTGAGCCAGTAGTCGGACTTGTCGTCCAGTTCGGACACCGAGTACTGCTGGAAGAACTCGCGGGTGATGCGCTTGGACGTCGCCTCGTCGTTGACGTGCTTGGCGCCGTTCTCGCAGTACTCGTTCATCGGGCGGTGGTTCGGGTCGGGGTCCGGCCACGCGCAACCGGGGCAGTCGATTCCCTTGCCCTGGTTGAGGTTCAGCAGCGTCAGCGCGGTGCGCTTCGGGGAGGTCTGGCTCAGCGAGTATTGAATCGCGTGAGCGACAGCGGGGGCGCCGGTGGCCCACTTCTTGGGCCGGGTGACCTTCAGGTCGTCGCTCGGGTCTTGCATCCCACTCATGCTGTCGCCGTTCCCCTGTTCACCTCAGCGCACCGGTGCGCTGAACGAAATCGTTGCGAACGTCAGCTTTGGCTCCGTTCCGGGTGAAGTCAAAGAACCGTCGCCTATGGGTTGATAAACAGCGGTTCACAACCCGCACCGGCACCGCCTTGATCGATCAAACCCGCTGGTCACGACCCCATGTTCCGTTCAGAAAACTCCCCGAACCGGGCTCGACTGTGCCCAGGATCACGCCGAATCGCGACACGCCTTTTGTTCCGCTGAAAATGGCAACCGCGATAGTCCGGAGTTATCGGTTCTTCGGTGAATTCGATTTGACTTCCGGCCCCTGCGGTTCAATCATGCCGGTCATGGCGAGCACGTCCGCCGGCAACGCGGCTCCGGTCGTGGAACCGCACTCCTCCGTCCTGAGCTGGGATCGAGCACGAGCCACCGCCCGGGACGCCGGCGAGGCCCTGCCGGCCGAGACCCGGCCGCTCGACGGTGCCCTCTCCCAGACGGCCCTCTCCCACGCGCTGGCCGCGCCGCTGATCGCGCGGACCGACCTGCCCTCGTTCGACACCTCGGCGATGGACGGCTGGGCCGTCTCCGGCCCCGGACCGTGGCGGCTGACCGGCGGCGAGGTCCTCGCGGGCGACACCCCCTCGCCGCTGGCCGCCGGGGAAGCCGTCGGCATCGCCACCGGCGCTCCGCTGCCTCCCGGTGCGACGTCGGTGCTGCGCCACGAGCACGGCCGCGTCGACGGCGAGCGGCTGGCGGACCTGGTGGGCGGCCGGAGCGACGGGCAGGACGTGCGCCCGCGCGGGCGGGAGTGCTCCCAGGGCGAGGTGCTGCTCCCGGCCGGGACAACGGTCACCCCGGCGGTGCTGGGGATGGCGGCGGCCGCCGGGTACGACCGGCTGGAGGTGCACCGGCGCCCGAGCGCGGAGCTGCTGGTGCTGGGCGACGAGCTGCTGTCGTCGGGGCCGCCCCGCGATGGGCGGGTTCGGGATGCGTTGAGCCCGATGCTGGTGCCGTGGTTGCAGGGCTGCGCCGACGTCGTCGGGTGCCGGCGGCTGCCCGACGAGCTCGACGCGCTGCGCGAGGCGATCTCCGCTTCCACGGCCGATGTGGTGATCACGACGGGGAGCACCGCGGCCGGGCCCGTGGACCACCTGCACACCGCGCTCGCGGAGCTGGGGGCGCGGTTGCTCGTCGACTCCGTGGCCGTGCGGCCCGGGCACCCCATGCTGCTGGCCGAGCTCCCGTCCGGGGGCCGGTTGGTCGGGTTGCCGGGGAACCCGCTGGCGGCGGTGGCCGGGGTGGTGACGCTGGCGATGCCGCTGCTCGACCGGCTCGGGGGTCGCGCCGAGGCCGAGAACCGGACTGCCCGAGCCGGAGATCTGCTGCCTCACCCCGGAAGCACCCGGTTGGTTCCGGTGCTGGTCCGGGACGGGGTGGCTCAGCCGCTGCCGTTCGGGGGGCCTGCGATGTTGCGGGGGCTCGCGCTGGCGGACGGGCTTGCGGCGCTTCCTCCTTCGGAGGGTCCGCTGCCCGAGGGGGGCGTTGAGGTGCTGCCGCTGCCCTGGTCTCGGGGTTGAGGGTCTTCGCGCGGTGGTTTCTTCGTGCTCGAATGCTTCGGCGTGTGGCCAGTTCTAGCCATAATTGTCGTGCCGGGGCACTGACAATTATGGCTAGAACTGGCTGCGTCACCCCATGATGCTCAGGACGAGTTCGTAGGTGGCCCAGAGGCCGACGGCGCCGATGGCTACGAGGATCGCCGTCTCCCACCACTTGTTGGCGTGGCCTTCGAGCATGAGGGAGCGCTTCGAGGTCATGACGATCAGGCCGACGATGATCATCGGGACCGTGAGGACGTTGACCGAGTTGCCGAGCAGGGTGATGATCACCATCCCCGGCATGCCGGGCAGCGAGAACACGATCGGCACCGTCATGATCACCGTGAGGATGATCCAGAACAACCGGTCGTAGGAGAACGCGTCCTTGTCCTCCACACCGGTCAGGTCGCGCTGGGCCCGCAGCCGGGCCAGCCGCTCGGGACGGGACTTGTGCAGCGATTCCACGAACATCCGCACGAACACCCGCGGCTGGGTGACGATGTTGTTGAACACCGTGAAGAAGATCGCCAGCCACATGATCGGCGGACCGGCCGGGCCGATGGCCTTCTCCATCATGCTCGCCAGCCCGTCAGCGGAGGACACGCTCTCGCCCGTGCCGTGCAGGGTTTCGGCCGCCACGACCCACACCGCCAGCACGAGGCCGAACATCACGAGGCTGCCGAAGCGCAGGTCCAGCCGCTGCAGCTTGAGGAAACCCGGTCCGCGCCAACCCTTCTCGTGCATCAGGTACGGGTAGAGCAGGTTGGCGGCCGAACCGCCCACGGCACCGATGAGCCCGACCGCGGTGCTCGCCGCGGTGATGTAGCCCAGGTCCCCCGGCGGCATCTCGAACAGCAGACCGCCGAACAGCTTGCCCACGTCGAGACCGGTGCCGAACAGCGCCAGCAGGAAGCACAGCACCAGCACGGCCATCGTGATCTGGGCGACGATCTCCAGGCCCCGGAAGTGCCCCTCGCGGCGCGACGCCAGCGCGTAGGCCACGACGGTCGTGAACACCGCCCACAGCGGGATGCCCCAGCTGCCCAGCGGCAGCACCGGCCGGGCCAGCGCGTCGAGCGCCGTGGCCGCCGCCAGCGTCAGGAACGAGACGTAGACGAAGCCGAGCACGCAGGTGGTGGCCCCGATGAACATCGGGAAGCCCTTCCACACCCGGCCGTACCCGTCGAGGATCGTCTCGTCGCCGACGGCGTTGCACAGCTGGTACTTCGACATCGACGACACGATGAAGTACCGGGAGAAGGTGGCGATCAGCAGCGTCCAGACCAGCGCGTAGCCGAAGGTGGAGCCGGAGACCGAGGCGCTGATGAAGTCGCCCGTCCCCAGCCAGGACATCACCACGACGATGCCGGGTCCCATGTTCCGCAGGAATCCCGCCCAGGTGTCGGGTGGACGCGGCGCCGCGGTGGTCGCCTTGAGTTCACTAGCCATGATTGCTCCGTTGCACTGGCAGGACGTCAGCCGCCGATCCACTCCGCGGACACGCGAACGTGCTTGATGGCGCGGCGGAAGTGGGTGAAGGCGACGTGCACGTCACCGTCGGCGGTCTGGGTGATGGAGGGGTAGGACAGCTCTCGGTTGAGGCCGTCGCGGGAGTTGTTGGTCAGGCAGTAGCCGTCGCCGACCTCGACGTCGCGGCGCACCGGCCAGCTGCGGCCGCCGTCGGCCGACAGCGCCACCGTCAGCGGGGCGCGCGGGGCGCCCCAGAAGGCGGTTCCCGGCGGTTGTTCCTGCACCGCAGCGGGTTCGGCGAGCGAGTCGCCGTCGATCTCGTCGTAGAGGGAGGCGCGGCGCTCGGTGGCGTCGGCGGCGCTGCTGTGGTTGTAGGCCAGCGCGAGCCTGCCGTCGCGCAGCGCGGTGACCTGGATCGAGGAGTTGTTGTTGGGCAGCTCGGTCGGCTCGGGTTCGCTCCAGGTGATCCCGTCGGCGGAGCGGCTGGCGTGGATCGCGTCGGCCTGGCGCCTGCGGAACAGCGCGAGCAGCCCGCCACCGGCCAGCGGAACCACGTTCATGTGCACGCAGCCGGTGCTGCCGGGGACCTCGTGGTGGGACCAGGTGGCGCCCCGGTCGTCGGAGACGAGCACCGCGCTGGTGTCGTCGTCCCCGCGCCAGCGGCCGGTTTCCGGCTTCACGCAGTGGAACACCGGCAGCAGCCACCGGCCGTCGTCGAGCACGACGACGGGCTGGCGGACGAACACGCCGCCGGTGTCGGACGCGGGCACCAGCGTGCGCGGTGCGCTCCAGGTGCGGCCCTCGTCGTGCGAGACGATCAGCCGCACCTCGGCGGTGTCCTGGTTCCCGGAGCGCTGCGCGGTGTAGAGCAACCACAGCTCGCCGTCGGGCGTGGGGAACAGCACCGGGTTCTGCTCGGAGCGCTCGGCGTCGGCCGAGACCTGCACGGGTTCGCTCCAGCGGCCTTCGGCGTCGAGGCGGGCGAACCAGATGTTGATGTCCGACAGGCCTTCCTGCGTCCCGGCGAACCAGGCGCAGGCGAGCTCGCCGCTGGGCAGCGGCATGAGGTTCGCGGCGTGCGACTGCGCGGTCCCGGAGCTGAGGTGGGTCTCGCTGCGCTGCGGTTCGACCTCGCGCAGTACGCCGTCGGTGATCATGTCCGTCACGGCTTCACCGCCGCCAGGTGCTCGCCGGCCACGCGCTCCAGGTGCGTCAGGTCGCTGGCGACGCTGGCGAAGGTGTAGCCCTGCTCCAGCCTGCGCGCGGCGGTGGCGCCGTCGGACGTGTGGATGCCCGCGGCGATCCCGGCTTCGGCGGCGGCCCGCTGGACGTCGGCCACGGCCTGCTCGAACTCCTCGGCCACGGCCGGGTCGCCCGGGTACGCGCCGCCGACGGCCAGGCACAGGTCCGACGGGCCGACGTAGACGCCGTCGATGCCCTCGGTCGCGCAGATCTCCCGGACGTTGGCCAGGCCCTCCGGGGTCTCGATCATCGCCAGCAGCACCACGGACTCGTCGGCCTCGGCCGGGCGCGGGCCGATCCGCAGGCCGGAGCGCATCGGGCCGTAGGAGCGGCGGCCGCGAGGCGGGTAGCGAGTGGCCTCGACGGCGGCGCGGGCGTCCTCGGCGGTGTCGACCAGCGGCACGATGATGCCGCTGGAGCCCGCGTCGAGCGCGTGGCCGATGGCGGCAGGGTCGTTGGCCTCGACCCTGGTCAGGCCGACCGAGGCGCCTCCGGCGTCGATGGCCATCATGGCGTTGAGCAGCCCCGAGTAGCCGAGCAGGCCGTGCTGGGCGTCGACCGCGACGTAGTCGTAGCCGAGGCGCGCGATGCGCTCGGTGCCGATCGGGTTGTCGAGCACGATCCAGTAGCCGACGACCCTCTCGCGGGCGCGCAGCTTGCGCGCGAATTCCGCAGCGGACACGGTTCTTCCCCTCTTCCTCAGGTGAGATCAGCGGTTGTAGGCGGGCATCGGGCCGCGCAGGAACGCGCCGACCTCGTCGCAGGCGTCCACGACGTCGGCAGGCAGCGCCCCGGCGCCCAGGGCCGCGATGTTGGCTTCGAGCTGCTCGACCTTCGAGCCGCCGAGCAGCAGCGCGGAGGTCACCGGCTTGCTCAGGACCCAGCGCAGCGCCAGGTCGACCAGCGGGATCCCGGCGTCGTCGGCGATCGAGGCGAGGCGGGCGATGGCGTCGAAGAGCCGCTCGTCCCAGTAGCGCTCGCGGTACATCCCGGCGAGCCGGGAGTCGGCGAAGCGCCCGGAGGACGGGTCGCGCTCGAAGCTGTGCCTGCCGGTGAGCAGCCCGCCCGCCAGCGGGTTGTAGACGACCGTGAGCAGCCCGGTGACCTGGGCGAACTCGACGTACTCCTCCTCGACGCGCCGGGCCAGCAGGTTGTAGAGCTGCTGGGCGACGACCGGGCGCGGGGCGCCGACCTCGTCGGCGACGTGGCGGAGCTCGGCGATCTGCCAGGCGGCGAAGTTGGAGACGCCCCAGGCGCCGATCTTGCCCTCGGCGACCAGGTCGGCGAGCGTGGCGAGGGTGTCGGCGAGCGGCGTCGCGCGGTCGGGCTGGTGCAGGTAGAACAGGTCGACGCGCTCGACGCCGAGCCGCGAGAGGCTGCCGTCGAGGCCGGCGCGCAGGCCCTTCGGGGACAGCGGCGCGTGCTCGCCCGCGTCCGGGTGCGGCATGCCCGCCTTGGTGGCCAGCGAGACGCGGTCGCGGCGGGCGGGCAGCAGTTCGCCGAGGATGCGCTCGGTGTCACCGCCCGCGTAGCCGTTGGCGGTGTCGACCGCGTTGATGCCCGCGTCGAGCGCGGTGTCGAGCATCCTCGCGGCGGTCGCGGCGTCCGCGGTGTCGCCGAACGTCATCGTCCCGAGCACGAGGGACGACAGGGGCACCTCGACGCCGGGCACCTCCAAACGCGGAACGGTCATGCGGGAACTCCCTCGGGGGAACGGCGGTGGCCACCCGGCCTCGTTGTGGAGCTCACGATGGCAGGGTTGCGCGTTTCGCGCAATAGTCATAGCGCGAAACGCGCAAACCAGCTAGCGTGGAGACACCCCGCCACAGCGGCCGGAGGGCGCGGCCCGCCGCTGCCACCATCCACGACGAGGAGCTGAACGTGCTGACAGAAGGGCTGCTCGCGCTGGCGGACGACCTGTCCGGAGCGGTGGAGACCGCCGCGTGCCTGCGCCCTCTCGGCCGCTCCACGACCGTCGAGCTGAGCGGACCGAATTCCGCGCCACTTGCGCACAACGCGCAGGGCGTGGTCGTGGCGGACCTCGACAACCGCGCTCTCCCGGCCGCCGAGGCGAGCCAACTCGCCCGGGAGGCGCTGCGCGAGCAGGGCGGGCGACCGGTGTTCATCAAGATCGACTCGCAGCTGCGCGGCCCCGTGGCGGCGGTGCTGGGCGCGGCGGCGGACCGGCCGCTGGTCGTCGCACCGGCCCTGCCCGCGCTGGGCCGGACCGTGGCAGGTGGGGTCGCGCACGTGCGCGGAGTGCCGCTGCACCTCTCGGACGGCTGGCGGGTCGAAGGCACCGCGCCGCCGCGCAGCGTCGCCGAAGCGCTGAGCCCGCTCCCCTGCCGCGGCATCGCGCTGGAGACCGTCCGCTCGGACGCGCTGGCCGGTGCGATCGCGGAATGCCTCGCCGCGGGCCGGGTTCCGATCTGCGACGGCGAGACCGACGCCGACATGGACGCCGTGGTCGCCGCGACACCGGACGGCGCCCGGCTCGCCGGGTCCGGTGGTCTGGCCGCCGCGCTCGGCCGCACCGCCCCGGCCCCGGTGGCCGAAAATCCGCACCCGGCAACGGGAAACCCGCTGCTGATGGTCGTCGGCACGGGCTCGCCCACCGCCGCCGAGCAGCTGCGCCTCGCCGAGCTGCGCGGAACGCGCGTCCTCGACCACACCGGCGAGATCGTCCCCCGCGCGCTGGCCGCTCTGGAGCACGGCCCGGTCGCGCTGCGCATCGACCCGTCCGAACCGATCGCACCGGAGCGCTCCCGGGAGCGGGCGCGCGGCCTGGCCGCCACCGCCGCGCGCATCGTCGAAGGCTGCCCGAGCCCGGTGGACCTGGTGCTCACCGGCGGGGAGACCGCGCGGCTGGTGCTCGACGCGCTGGGCGTGCGCTCGCTGAGCCCGGTCGGTCAGGTCCACCACGGCGCGGTCGTCTGCCGCACGCCGGAGGGCACCTCGGTGGTGACCCGGCCCGGCAGCTTCGGCGAGGCCGACAGCCTCGCCCGCATCGTCGAACACCTCAGTCCCGCAGGAATCGAAAGGTTGCCCCAATGAACAGTGCCTCCCCCACCCCGGTGATCGCCGTGACGATGGGCGACGGCGCCGGAGTCGGCCCCGAGGTCACCGTCGGTGCGCTCCTCGACGCCGACACCGCGGCCCGCTGCCGCCCCGTCGTCATCGGCGACGTGGCCCGGCTGCGCCAGGCCGCGGAGATCCTCGGTGCCGAGGCCGAGATCGTCGCGGTCGACTCGATCGACGACGCGGTCTTCACCCCGGGCCGGATCAACGTCGTCGACCTCGGTCTGCTGCCCGACGACCTGGCCTGGGGCGAGGTGTCGCCGGTGGCCGGGGACGCCGCCTTCCACTACATCCGGGTTGCCAGCGAGCTGGCGACCAGCGGTGCCGCCCAGGCCATCTGCACCGCGCCGCTGAACAAGGAGGCGCTGCACGCGGCCGGGCACATCTTCCCCGGTCACACCGAACTCCTCGCGCACCTGACCGGCACCGAGGAGGTGTCGATGATGCTCGCGGCGCCGACGATGAAGGTCATCCACGTGACCACCCACGTCGGGCTCCTCGACGCCGTCGCCAAGATCGAACCCGGTCTGGTGGAGCGCACCGTGCGCCGGGGCGACCGGACGCTGCGCGACTCCGGGGTGGAATCCCCGCGCATCGGCGTCTGCGGGATCAACCCGCACGCGGGCGAGAACGGGCTGTTCGGCTACGGCGAGGAGGACTCCAAGATCGTCCCCGCGCTGGAGAAGCTGCGCGCCGACGGCATCGACGCGCAGGGCCCGCTGCCGGCCGACACCGCGTTCTTCCTGGCCACGCGCGGCGAGTACGACCTGATCGTCGCGATGTACCACGACCAGGGCCACGGCCCGGTGAAGGTGCTGGGCATCGAGACCGGTGTGAACATCACCGTCGGGCTGCCGGTCATCCGCACCTCGGTCGACCACGGCACGGCCTTCGACATCGCGGGCACGGGCAAGGCCAGCTCCGACAGCATGGTCGAGGCCCTGCGGCAGGCCGCGAACCTCTGCGCGTGAGGGGCAACGGGATGGCGCGCGGGGCGCGGGAACGACGGGACGCGATCCTCGACCTGGCCGAGGGTTCCGGGCTGACCAGCGTCGAGGAGCTGTCGCGGGCGTTCGGGGTGACGGCCTCGACGATCCGGCGGGACCTGGCCCAGCTGCAGGCGGCGGGCCGCCTCGCCCGCACCTACGGCGGGGCGATCCCGGTGCAGCACGAGGCCTCGCTGGGCCAGCGCAACGGCGAGGCCACCGACGCCAAGCGCACCATCGCCCGCTGGGCGGCCGAGCAGGTGCGCCCCGGTGAGACGGTGCTGCTCGACTCGGGCAGCACCACCACCGCCCTGGCCCGCGAGCTGGCGCACCGCAGCGACCTGACGATCGTCACCACCTCGATCACGGTGCTGCACGAGCTGGCCCACTCGGACCTGCGCATCGAGTGCCTGGGCGGTGCCCTGCGGCCGCTGAGCCAGGGCTTCGTGGGGCCGCTGACCGAGGCCGCCCTGGAACGGCGGACTTTCGACCGCGCGTTCCTGGGCGCCGACGGCGTCACCGCCGAGCACGGGATCTGCGAGGCGGACCTGGAGCAGACCCGCCTCAAGGAGCTCATGGCGCGGCGGGCCGATCGCGTCTACGTGCTGGTGCACGCCGACAAGCTCGGCCGTCGCCCGTTCCGCGCCCAGGCCCCGCTCAGCCCCGACTGGACCCTGGTCACCGACGCCGCGGCGGACCCGGCCACCACGGCCCACTTCCACGCCCGAGGTCTCGACCTCGTCGTGGCGGGCGATACCACTTCAATGCCAAAGCCTCGACTCTGAACACCCTTCGGGGGTCAGTCATCGGCCTCTTCAGCGTTCACGCCTACATCACTTCTTGTCCACCCACGCGGAAGTTTCGGCAATCCGATAAGGACATCCAGACCAAGATGCTCCTTGAGCAAGGATTTGAGTCCGCGCCCGTCGATCAATTCCATCCTTCCCGTCCGCTCGGCAAAATCACGACTGTCTTTCCCAAACCAACTCGTGGTAACCAGAATTCCTTTAGTCGCATGCTTATCGTGCATCGTGCCACTCAGCGCGTACACCGACTCGGCATTCACACAGTCCTTATACCTCTTCGCCTGAATCACACACAGGCCACTAAGGACCGGATCATCGTTGTAGGCAACCGCGTCGACACCACCGTCGCGGGTTTCCTGAAGACTCATTGAAGTCATCCCAATTTTCTCAAACAAAGCCCGCACCAAGTGCTCAAATTCGACCGGCTTCAAGGAGAGGAGGTCCATGCGGCTATCCATTCCTGCAACGACATCCATGCCCGCGACAGTTTTATACCTAGAAAGGTCAAACTTGACGACAGGGCGGACAGGTTCAAGGTCGTAAGGATGCGGCGAAACGATCGCATTAAGGCGCTTAAGGCAAGCCTGGGAATCGAATCCGTCAGAGTCCAAAAGGAGTTCGTCGTACAGGTCGCGCGTAACCTGAACACTCAAGAGGCACGGGCGAATAGTCTGTCCAGTGGCGGGGTCGATAGCCGATACAAAACCATTCAGGACGATATCGGAAACGAGGGAGACTGGCGACGCACTGAAGGATTCGGACAACACACGCACAGCCGACTGCGCAAGGACACGCGCATATGTTTCTTGCACGTCAGCTTTCTTGCGGGGAACCGCCTGGATTTCACCTCGATTCTTAACGAATTTGTACGAGGCGCTATCTGGAACGACGCTTTGAGCGGGAAGTTCGTGATTGATGATCAGCTCGCGAGATTCGGGTCGGTACTGAACTTCACTCTGACACTTCGGAAATCCATCAGGGTAGACACTCTCCCCAAGAATCCGCGCTATTTCACGCTCAATACCCGGAGCGCCCTCCGCATTAAACTTCTCCGATACCTTCGTCGCAGTGCGCCCACCCAACCCAGTACTACGCTCGGACAGCAAGCAGTCAAGCCTGGAAACATAGTCGTCAACCTCTTTGGAGAGCGCAGCAGCTTCATCCATCCCCTTCTCTTGCTTTCTCCGCACCTCCTCTCGTTTCCGCGCTGCTTCGCTCCTCTTCCTTGCTCGCTCTTCAGCTTCAGCACGCCTTGCCCGAGCATCCTCTTCGCGCTTAGCCGCAGCTGCCGCCCTTTGCCGCTCCCTCTCCTGCCTCTCTCGGCGGTCAATCTCAGCTTTTCTCGCTTTTTCTTCCTCACGCCGCCGCTGCGCTTCCGCGCGCTGCGCCTGCTGGGCCTCGCGCTGCCGTTGCCTTTCCTCCTGCTCAGCCCGACGAGCTTCAGCAGCCTTGAAACGCTCCCAGTCACGCTGCATCTTCTGCATCTCTTGCGCAGAAAGCCGCTGCTTCCGCTCGCGCTCACGCACCCGACGCTGGTGCTCCTGGAAAAGTGCGCTTAGCAAGGATTTCCGCCGTGCCACGTCCCCTCCATACGCAGTGGCCACTCAGAGTTACGCGCAGGCTACAGGAACCTCCTGACAACCTGTTGGCTCCGCATGCAATCTGAGTAGACGGACTCATTGTCAAGAGCCGACCAGGTATCGAACTACATACTCCTGGATCAAACCTCCGGCGCAGATTCGACCAAATTAGGCAATTTCGCACCCAAACCAGCCCACTTCCACGCCCGAGGTCTCGACCTCGTCGTGGCGTCGTAGGTCGGCTGAGCGCCGTCAGGTGATCGCCCTCGGCTGAGCCTCGTGCGGCAGTGGACGGTTTTAGCCATAATCACCCATGATCAATGTCCTTTTTGTCTGGACAATTGTGGCTAAAACTGTCCTCATGCCCGGGGGCCCAGCCTGACCGGCAGGGTTCGCGGGGCGTGGACGTGGACGCTGCGGCGGTAGGTGAGCTCGCCCGGATCGGCCTCGATCGAGAGGTGCGGGTGGCGGGTGAACAGGGTGGACAGGGCGATCTCGCCTTCGAGGCGGACCAGGGCCGCGCCGAGGCAGCGGTGGATGCCGTGGCCGAAGGCGACGTGGCCGCTGACCTCGCGGTCGGGGTCGAGGGCGTCGGGGTTCGGGTAGCGCTGCGGATCGCGGTTGGCGGCGCCGGTCGACAGCGTCACCGACTCGCCGCGGGCGATCCGCACACCGCCGATCTCCAGGTCCTCGGTGGCGAAGCGCAGCGACGCGTTCAGCGCCGGCGACAGCCAGCGCAGCAGCTCCTCGACCAGCGACGGCACCTTCTCCGGTTCGGACAGCCGGGCGCGGGCCGCGTCGTCGTCGACCAGGGCGCGCACGGCGTTGGTGATGAACACCGCGGTGGTCTCGTGCCCGGCCATGAGCAGCAGCATCGCCATCGCGACGATCTCCAGGTCGGAGAGCCGGTCGCCCTCGTCGGAGGCGGAGATCAGCGCCGACAGCAGCGCGTCGTCGGGGGCGGCGCGCTTGGCCGCTACCAGGCCCTCCAGGTAGGTCGCCATCTGCGCCGAGGCGCGGGCCAGCTCCTCGTCCGGGCACTCGTCGATGAGCACTGTGGACAGCCGGGCGAACTCCGCCTGGTCGATCTCGGGCACGCCGAGCAGTTCGCTGATCACCACCATCGGCAGCACGATCGCGAACCGCGCCACCAGGTCCACGGTCTCGTCCTCCGGCAGCTCCGCCAGCAGCTCCTCGGCGAGCTCCGCCACGCGCGGGCGCAGGGTGGCGATGCGGCGGGCGGTGAACGCCTGGGTCACCAGGGCGCGCAGCCGGGTGTGCTCCGGCGGGTCGAGGGAGGTCAGCATGTGCGACATCGGCGCGGGCAGGCCGGGCGGGGCCGCCTCGCGCTCCTCCGGCGGCAGGCTGGCGCGCCAGTCCTTGGCCAGCCGCTCGTCGGTGAGCCCGGCCTTGACGTCGTCGTAGCGGGTGACCAGCCAGGTCCGGCCGCCTTCGAAGTCGACCTCCTGGACGGGGCAGGTCGCGCGCGCCTCGGCGAACGCGGCGTGCGGGTCCTGCCAGTAGGCCTCGGTGAACGAGTCCTGGTGCGTCGCGCCGGTCATGCGTGTTCTCCGTTCGTGAGGCGCTGCGAGTTGCGGTAGCGGCCGAGGGCGCGCAGCGCCATGCCCTGGGCGAGAGCGGGATTGCTGTAGCGGCTGACGTGGCGGACGTACTCGTTGACGCTCTCCGACGGCCACCCGCCACCCGATTCGCGCTGGCCCAGAAGCCAGTCGACGCCCGCGCGCACCGACTCCGGGTCGGCACCGGCGGCGAGCAGGCCGGAGATGGCCCAGCCGGTCTCCTCGACGGTGGCGGGCGCGCCGTGGCCGTCGCCCCACGAGCCGTCGCCGAGGCGGGCCCGCTCCAGCCACCGCTGCGCGCGGCGCGCGGTGTCGCCGCCGGCCTGACCGGCGCGGGCGAAGGTCTCCAGCACGGCGGCGGTGGCCATCGTGTGGTGCCGGTACCAGACCGACTCGAACGCGCCGTCCGGCAGCTGAGCCGTCGACAACCAGCGCAGCGCGCGGCGAATCCTGCTGTCGGAGGCGGGGATTCCCGCGTCGAGCAGCGCGTCGACGGCCTGCACGGTCGTCATCGGGCAGGGACCGCTGTTGGTGACCTTGGTGTTGCGCACGCACAGCCCCCACGATCCGCGCGAGTCCTGCATGCGGGTCAGCCAGTCGACCCCGGCAGTCACCGCGTCCGCCTGCTGGTCGCCGGGCAGGCGGGAGAGCACCGACAGGATCTCGCCGGTCTCCAGCGTCGAGGGCCAGCCCGCGGTGCCCGCCCAACCCCAGTAGCCGGGCGGGCAGCCGAAGGCCAGGAACGAGCGGTGCTGCTGCAACCGCACGAACAGGTCCACCGAGGCGGTCAGCCGGGGGTCGTCGGCGTAGCCGGCTTCGGCGAGGCCGCGCGCGGCGTACATCGTCCACGCGGCGTCGAGCGGGCCGGTCTGCCACCAGCCGTCGGGGTCCATCGTCTTGCGGAACCACTGCACGGCGGCCTCGACGAGGTCGGGCGCGAGCCCCGCGCGGGCGAGTCCGGTGCAGACCAGGCCGGTCACCCAGGCGTTCTCGCACCAGGCGCCGGTGGAGCCCTCGTGCTCGTGGACCTGGCGGATCGCCTTGAGCGCGCCCGGTTCGCCGAGCTTGGCCAGCAGCTTCTGCACGGGGTTGAGCGGCTTGTGCCGGGCCTGGGCGAGGCCGAGCGCGAAGGCCATCGGGATGCGCAGGTCGAAGACCTTGCGGTGCAGGCCCGGCAGCATCCCCAGCTCCAGCGGGAACCGGCGCATCTCGTCGGCGGAGAGCCAGCCGACGAAGCCGTAGTACTGGCGGCACCAGGACACGACCTCCGGGTGCGGGATCGCGTCGAGACCGCCGAAGTCGTCCATCCAGCGCTGCCCGGCGCGCACCGCCTCGGCGCTGCCGTCGGGGTCGACGAGGTGCAGCACCGCCGAGCTCACCGCCGTGGGACCGGCTTCGCTGTCCAGCCCGGGGACCATCGCCCAGCCGCCGTCGGGGTTCTGGGTGCGCCGCAGCCAGCCCACCCCGGCCTCGATCAGGTCGGCGCTGCCCCGCGGGTCGGCGTGGTGCAGCGCAGACAGGGCCCCGACGGTGCCGAGGGTGGAGGTCAGGTTGTCCGCGCTGTAGTCGAACACGCCGTCGGCGCGCTGGGCCGCGAACAGGGATTCGGCGCCCTCGCCGATCGCCCGGTCGAGCTCGTCGGGGACGGTCGTCATGCGGCTGCCTCCACTCCGGTCGCGCACGATCGCGCGGCCTCGTGCTCAGGGGTCGCGTCGAATTCGTTGCCCGATGGCCGTTTTCGACGCGCGGCCGGACTCTACGCCAGCACTCGATCTTCGACCAGGTGCTGTTCCGCGGCCGCAACAATTGTTAATCCGGCAAATTCCCGAACCTCCGGGAAATTCTCGATCCATCCACAGTGAACTGTTCCGCGACCCCGAGTCCGACCTGGGCTTTTCAGGGTCATCCCTGGGATTTACCCCGTGTTGACCGGGATTCGTTGACAACGCGGGAGAACGCGGATCAAGATCGTCGACGTCAGGCTCTGAGTGCGGGGAGAACTGCGAAAAATTCGTCTCGCCTGATTTCCGGAACTTCCCTCTGCGCTCGAACGCTGCGCGCTCGTGAGCAGGCACGCGCGCACTTGTCGAGGAACGGAGACCGGCCTGTGCCCACCATTCGGCACCAGTTGTCCCTCAACGAGAACTTCGCGCCACCGCTGCCCGGTGTCCGCGAGGCCGTCGTGGCGGGATCGGAGCGGATCAACCTCACCCTCGACGCGATGTCGGCCGGTCTGACGCAGGCCATCGCCGAGCACCACGGGGTGGACGCCTCGCGGGTGTTCGTCGGACCCGGTTCGGGTGCGCTGCTGCAGCAGTTCCTGACGGCGTTCGCCGGTGGTGGCGAGATCGTGCACGCGTGGCCGTCGTTCGAGATGTACCCGCTGCTGGTGCGCTGCGCGGGTGCGACGGCCGTGCCGGTGCCGCTGCGCGACGACGCCCACGACCTGGCCGCGATGGCCGACGCCGTCACCGAGCGGACCAGCGTCGTGCTGCTGTGCAACCCGAACAACCCGACCGGCGCGGTGTTCGGCGAGGACGATCTGCGCGCGTTCCTGGACCGGCTGCCCGCAGGGGTGCGCGTGCTCATCGACGAGGCCTACGCCGACTTCGCCGATCCCGCCGAGCTCGCCGACGGACTGCGGGCGGCGGCCGAGGACTCGCGGGTGACGGTGGTGCGCACCTTCTCCAAGTCGCACGGGCTGCTGGGCCTGCGGGTCGGCTACCTCGTCGCCGCCCCCTCGGTGGTGACGGCGCTGACCCCGGGCTCGTACTTCTACCGGGTCAGCACGGTCGCCCAGGACGCCGCGATCGCGGCGCTCGGCGCCGAGGAGGCGATGCGCGAGCGGTGCGCGGCGGTGGCCGCCGAGCGCGACCGGGTGCACGCGGGACTGCGCGAGCTCGGCATCGACGTGCCGCGCAGCCGGGCCAACTTCCACTGGCTCAAGCTGGGCGAGGGCAACGAGGAGTTCGTGCGCCGCTGCGCGGAGGAGGGCATCGCGGTGCGCACGCTCGCCGACGGCGCCGGGGTGCGGGTCACGGTCGGCACGGCCGAGGCCAACGACGAGCTGCTGGAGGTCGCGCGCCGCTTCGTCGCGGATTCCGCAGCGCAGCGACCGGTTTCGGCATGAACGACGACGGATTCGCCCCGGAGCTCGTCGAGCTGCTCGGCCGGGAGATGGACAAGCGGTGGTCGGCGGTGGCCGACCGCACCGAGCAGATGGCCGGGCACGCGCTGCTGGCTCCGGGCAAGATGCTGCGGCCGGTGCTGCTGCTGACCTCGGCGGAGGCCACCGGCGGGAACAGCGCCCCGCTGCTGCCCGCCGCGCTGGCGGTGGAGTACCTGCACGTGGCGACGCTGGTGCACGACGACATCATCGACGACGACGAGCTGCGCCGGGGCCGCCAGACGGTGCACGCCCGCTACGGGATGGCCGACGCGCTGGTCACCGGCGACTTCCTGATCCTGACGATGGTCACCGCCCTCTCGGAGTGCTCGGCCGAACCGGGCGCGGTGCTGGAGGCCGCGCGGGTGCTGGCCGGCGCGGGCGCCGACGTGTGCCGGGGCCAGGTGCGGGAGTCGGAGATGGCGGGCGATCTGACCTGCCCGGTCGCCGACTACCAGGAGATGGCGGCGCTCAAGACGGGCGCGCTGTTCCGGGGTGCCTGCCGCGCCGGAGCGATCCTGGGCGGCGCGACCCCCGAGCAGGCCGATGCGGTCACCCGCTACGCCGAGCACCTCGGCGTCGGCTTCCAGATCTACGACGACCTGCTGCCCTACCTGGGCGAGGGCACCGGCAAGCCCGCCACCAGCGACGTGGCGAACCTGCGCCCGACCACCCCGGTGCTGGTGGGCCACGAGAACGCCGACAGCGCCGGGAAGGCCCGCTTCGCCGAGGCGCTGTCGGGCGAGCTCCCGGCCGAGGAGGCGCACCGGTTGATGCGGGAGCTGCTGGAGTCGACCGGAGCGCTGGAGCTCAGCCGCTCCCGCGCCGCCGAGGAGATCACCGCCGCCCGCGACAGCCTGGCGGGCCTGCCGGGCGCGGAGGCGGTCGAGCGGATGCGGGCGATCGCGGACCTGTCCATCGACCGGAGCCGGTGACGATGCGGACCGCGCTGTGGGCGCACGTCCAGACCTCCCGGCCCTACACCCTCTCGTACCCGGTGCTGGTGGGCGTGGCGGGCGCCGGGGTCAGCGGGTCGGCCGGGTTCGCCGAGTTCGCGCTCGCGGGCTCCGGCACCGCGTTCGGCTGGCTGTCCGCGCACTACCTCGGGGACTACTTCGACCGGGACCTGGACCGGCTCGCCAAGCCGCAGCGCCCGATCCCGTCGGGGAGGCTGGCGCCGGGCACCGCCGTGTTCTGCGGCGTCGGCTTCGCTCTGGCCTCGGCGACGGTGCTGACCTGGGCGAACTCGCTGACGTTGCCGCTGGTGCTGCTGGCGCTGTGCGGGATCGTGGCCTACAGCCGGTTCTGCAAGGCCATCGGCCTGTCCGGGAACCTGGTGCGCGGTCTGGTGACGGCGCTGGCGTTCCTGATCGGTTCGATGGTCGCCGACCCGCTCCCCGGGTGGTCGGCGGTGGCGTTCGCACTGGTCTTCCTGCTGCACGACACGGCGTCGAACCTGGTCGGCACGATGCGGGACGTCGACGGCGACCGCTCCGCCGGGTACCGCTCGGTCCCGGTCCGCAAGGGGCAGCGCTACGCCGCCCGGCTGGCCGTCGGGCTCTACGTCGCGGCGATCGGCATCGCGATGCCGGCTCTGCTGTGGCCGCACCGGCCCGGTTTCGCGCTGCTGCTGACCATCGCGGCCGGGGCCGGTCTGATCGCGGTGCTGCCGCTGGTTCGGCTGGCGCCCACGTTGAGCCAGGCCCGGGCGCTGCGCGCGCACGAGATCCTCGTGGTGGAGCGCCTCGTGCTCGCCGCGGCGATCCTCGCGCGCACGGTGCCCCTTCCCGTCGTGCTGGCCCTGCTGGTCCCGGTGCTGGTGTTCAGCACGTGGACCCAGGCGGTGATGCGGTCGCGGCACGAGATCCCCGACGAGGAGGCCCTTCCCGGATGAGTGCGGAGAACGCCGATGCCGTGGTCTGCGGCGCGGGTGTGGGCGGGCTGGCCGCCGCGCACGCGCTCGGTGCGCTGGGCCTGCGGGTCGTGGTCGTCGAGAAGCGCGCGACGGTCCCCCGCATCCCCAAGGGAGAGGTGCTGCAGCCGGGCGCGCTGAAGATCCTCCGAGCCTGGGGCGTGAGCGAGGTCCTGGAGGAGCGCGGCGCGGTGCGTCTTTCGCGGCTGGTGGCGGCGGAAGCGCGCGGCCGGATGGCGCTGGACTACTCGCAGCTGCCGGACGGGTCGAACTGGCTGCTCTCGGCCGACCACGAGTCGATCCTGGAGGCCCTGGCCGACACGCTGCCCGACACCGTCGAGCTGCGCCGGGGCGTCTCGGTCTCCGACGTGGTCCGCGACGGGGACCGGATCGCCGGTGCGGCGCTCAACGACGGCGAGATCCGGGCGCCGCTGGTGGTGGCCGCTGACGGGATCTCCTCGCGGTTGCGCAAGGCGGCCGGGATCGAGGCGCGGCGGCAGGACTACCCGCACCGGCTGGTCGCCCTGGACCTCGCCGACGTGCCCGACGCCGCTCCCGAGGTCGTCGCCCACACCACCGCGCGCGGCCTGCGGATGCGGTACCCGTTGCCGGGCAGCAGGATTCGCCTCTACGCGCAGATCCAGCCGGACGAGTTCCGGGGCATCGACGACGTCGGGCTGCGCGGCTGGACCGACTCCCTGCTCACCGAGCTGCCGGAGCTCGCGGAGTTCGAGGAGCAGCTGCGCACCGCCGTGGAGCACCGGCAGACGCTGCCGGTCTCGCACTTCACCGCGCCCGCGATCGCGGCACCCGGCATGGCGCTGGTCGGCGAGTCGGCGCACTCGGTGCACCCGATGGCCGCCCAGGGCATGAACAGCGCCATCTACGACGCCCACGCCCTGAGCACCGGCCTCGCCAAGCGGTCCGATGTGGACGGCGCGTTGCGGGACTACCAGGACCGCAGGTTGCCGGAGATCGAGCAGATCGGCACGATCAGCCACAACGCCTCGCGGATGCTCACCGACCTGTCGTGGGCGGGCCGCGCCATCGGGCGGCGGGCGCTGCGCAACACCGGCGCGAACCGGCGGCTCAGCTACCAGGTGATGCACAACCTCGCCGGGCTCGGGCTGCACCCGATGACGCCGTTCGACCGGCTCTGCCAGCTCGGCCTGGTGCCCGATCCGCGGTCGCGGCGCCGGCCCCGATGGGCGTGAGGACCGGCGCCGTGCGCGGCTCAGCGCTTCCCGCACTCCACGACGACGAGACCACCGGGCCAGGTGCGGGTGTCCAGGACGGTCAGGCCCGCCTTGTCCGCCAGCACCTCGAAGTCGGCGACGCTGCGCTCCCGGCCGCCGAGCAGCACCAGCGACTGCAGGTCGAACGAGGTGTTCTGCTGGGCGTGGGAGTCCCCGGCGAGCACCTCGACGATCACCACGCGGCCGTGGCCCGCGGCTTCGGCGCAGCGCCGCAGGATCCGCGCAGCGTCCTCGTCGTTCCAGTCGGTGAGCACCCGCGAGACCAGGTAGACGTCCCGGCCGGTGGGCAGCTCGTCGAAGAAGCTGCCGGGCACGAACGTCGCCCGCTCGGCCACCCCGGCCTCGCGCAGGAACTCCTCGGCCTCCGGTTCGACGGCGAGCAGGTCCAGGACCTCGCCGTCGAGGTGCGGGTTGGCCTTGACGATCTCCGACAGCAGCGCGCCCTGCCCGCCGCCGATGTCGATGACGCTCCGGACGGGCTCCCAGTCGAACTCGGCGGCCAGCACCGGACCGGTCTGCCAGGCGTAGGCGACCATGACGTCGCCGAAGAAGCGCCGCAGGTCGTCGTCGCGCTGGTAGTCGTCCCAGAACGGGGTGCCGTGCACCGCGCCGTAGGCCGACGCGCCGGTGCGCACCGAGTGCAGCATGCCGCTGAAGGCCAGATCCATCCGCGCGCCCGGGCCGTCAAGGACCAGCCAGTCCTTGAGCCACTTGCCGTCCTCGGCGAGCAGTTGGCGGGACAGCGCCGTGAGCCCGTAACTCCCGCCCTCGTCGCTGAACAGTCCGATGTGGACGAGATGGCGGAGCAGCCGCTCCAGCGCATCCCGGTCGGCACCGCTCGCCTCGGCCAGCGCGGCGACGTCACCGGTGCCGTCGGCGATGAGCTCCGGCAGCTTCAGCGTCACCGCCGTGCGGATGGCGAAAGGTGTCGCCAGGTCGATGAGGCCGGCGAGTTCGAGACCGGCCTTGCGCGATTCCTCGGAATCCATGGAACTCTGCTTTCTCTCGGATTGAAGACCCGTCCGCCTCCGTGCTTTTCATCCTTACCGACTGCTCAACACCACGTCAACGCACGTGCGCGCAACGACCCACGTGGGCGCGAGCGCGCCCGAAAACGACTGCACCAGAGAGAGAACGAGGTGATCAACCATGTCGAGCATCGACGTGCGCCCGGCTTCCGGCGCGCTGGGCGCCGAGGTCCGCGGAGTCGACCTGGAAGCCCTGACCGAGGAGACCTTCGCGCAGCTGCACGCGCTGCTGCTGGAGAACCTGGTGCTGTTCTTCCCCGACGCCGAGGAGCTCTCGCCCGAGGCGCACAAGGCCTTCGGCCGGTTCCTGGGCGAGCCGGAGGTGCACCCGTTCCTGCCGAAGCTGGAGGGCCACGACGAGATCGTCGTGCTCGACTCCGACCAGGGCGCGAAGGCCGACGTGTGGCACACCGACGTCACGTTCCAGGCGAGCCCGCCGATCGCGTCGATCCTGCAGATCGTGCACTGCCCGCCGCGCGGCGGTGACACGATGTGGAGCAACCAGCACCTGGCCTACGAGAACCTCTCGGCGCCGCTGCGGGACTTCCTGGACGGGCTCACCGCCGTGCACTCCTTCGCCCACCCCAACGGCACGGTGTTCGAGGCCGAGCACCCGGTGGTGCGCGTGCACCCGGTGACGGGCCGCCGCTCGCTGTACGTCAACCGCATGTTCACGCTGCGCATCCCGCAGCTGCGGCGCGCGGAGAGCGACGCGATCCTGCAGCACCTGTTCACCGCGGCGGAGCGCCCGGAGAACGTCTGCCGCTTCAGCTGGACCGAGGGCGCGATCGCCATGTGGGACAACCGCGCCACGCAGCACTACGCGGTCAACGACTACACCGAACGCCGCATCGGCCGCCGCGTCACGATCCTCGGCGACGAGCCCGAGGGCGACGAACCCCGCTGGCCCCACCTCACCGACGCGACGTCGGCGGCGGACTTCCGCTCCAAGTAGTGCGCGCTGGTCCGAACCGTCCTGGCTCAGACGAAGTCACGTCCGGGCGGTTCGGACCAAGACCGCCGGCCGCTCTCACCCCCGACGCCGCACGTACACCCGGTTCCCCGACGGCCCGGTCCACTCCATCCGCACGATCCCCGCCACGGCGGCGTCCTCCTTCCGCCCGGGAACGCTCCAGTACCCGGCGGCGGGGTTCCGGAAGAACGTCGCCCACAGCGCCCCGTCGGCGTCGACGAACAGGTTGTTGTGCCCGGCCCCGATCCCCGCGGTCCACCGCCGGGAGTACGGCCCCTCGAACCGGTCCGACACCGCGATCACCGCGTCGTACTGGAACTTCTCCCCCTCGGGCGTGTAGGCCTGCCGCCCGTTCGCGCCCTTCTTGTTCCACGCGGCGTGCACGAGGTAGTACTTGCCCTCGTACTTGATCACGTGCGCGCCTTCGAGGTAGGGCTCTGGTTCGTAGCGCTGCTGCTGGAACGTCGGGAGGTTCGTCTTCGGGACGATGTCCTCCATGTCGTCCTGGAACTCGGCGTAGAGGTCGTTGTGCAGCACCAGCCAGGCCTTGTCTCCTTCGGTGTGGAGACCCCCGTCGATGCGGTAGTACCGCTCCTTGTCGACACCGTCGGGAACACCGGGGTTGCGGTCGCCGAAGGGCTTCTCCAGGTTCCCGTTCACCACCCGGTACGGCCCGGCCAGGCCGCCTTCGCTGCGCAGCATGAACGACCCGACCTTCCGCGACGAGTCCCCCATGCACGCCACGATGAACCAGGTTCCCCGGAAGTGGTGCACCTCGGGCGCCCACGCGGCGCCGCGCTTGTTCTCGCCCTCACCCCAGTAGGTCTGCCACGGCGCGACGACGGTCCGGCCCGGCTCGTTCTCGGTGACGAACTCCGGCGACCACACCTTGCCCTTGTCGGCGTCCGGCCGGATCCCGGTGGTGTCCACCAACTTCCACGGCCCGTCGAGTGAATCGGCGGTCCACACGAAGATCCCGTCGTTGTGCCCGCCCGCCGTTCCGGTCCCGGCGGGCCGAGTGGTCCCGGTGGCGACGTAGACGGACTTGCCGTCGACGACGAAGTGGTTGACGTAGGTGTCGCGGATCCACACCCGCCCCCGCTCCTCGTCCCGGGGCCGCAGTTCGAGGTCCAGGACCCGCGTGTTGTCCGCCCGCAACTTCAGGTCCTCCCGCTGGTCAGCCGTGCCGTAGGGCTCCACGGCGGGCCAGTTCGGCGGGTACTCCTGCGCCGACCCGGTAGCGGGCAGGACGGTCGCCACCCCCAGCGCTCCGACCCCGCCGATCAGCGCGGACCGACGGTTCACCTGCGCACCGAACATCGCTGTCTCCCCAGTTCTCGCGTCCTGTTCGCGGTCGACGTTCCCCATCGACCGCGAGATCGACGCTACCGCGATCTCCGGAGCGGAGCCGCGAATTCGCCCTCCCCCATCAGGATCGCTTCGCGGCGGGAGAGCCCGAGGTTGCCCGGACGTGATCGGGGACACATCGGCGCGTCGTCACCGCCGGGTCTGGATGAGGGCGTGGGAGCCCTGCGTGCGCCAGGCCTGACCTTGGGCGTCGAGCGCGGACACCGCGTCGGCGTCGAGGCCGACGATGACCTCGGACTTGAGGACGCGGAGCGTCGCCACCGGTCCGGGGAAGTGCGCGACGGCGTCGGCGAAGGGCCGGGTCGCGGGCCAGTGCCGGTCGCCGACGAGGCGCCGGTAGTTGAGGTCGCCCTTGAAGATCGTGACCGAGGCCGCGGCGAACTCGGCGCGCAGGTCGTCGGGGATGTCGGCGTACTCCTTCGGCGCGCAGAAGAACGGGTGCGAGCGCACGCCGATCCGCCCTTCCCGCAACGAGTCCTGGACTCGACGTCCGATCTCGCCCGCTTCGCCGGGGAGCGCGACGAGGTGGTGCAGGACTTCGAGGACGTCGGTCGGGGTGGCGTCGGAGACGTAGTAGGGCGTCGGCTTGACGTGCAGCACGACCCGCTCGGCGCGGCCGGTGGTCAGCAGCCGGTCGAGGAGCACCAGGTCGGCGGCGAGCTCGCCGGCGGCGTTGTCGGCGACGAGGTGGACCTCGCCGGGTTCGCCGAACAGCGCCCAGAACTGCTCGGGCGAGCCGGTGACCAGCCCCGACGTGGTGCCGCTGGCGTCGGTGGACAGCTGGAACGCCAGGTCGGCCTGGTTGCCCCACACCGCGGCCCGCACGGCGGCGGCGTCGCGTTCGGCGTCGTCGAGCTGCGGGAGCGCGTCGAGGGCCTTGAGCGTGTCGGCGGTGGCGGCGTTGTGCAGCTCGGCCCGCTTCATCGGCGCGAACGGGTCGACCCCGCGCCACGGCCCGGAGGAGAAGAATCCGGTTGCCGCGAGGAGCTTCCGGAAGAAGTAGCTCTCGGCGAACAGGAACGAGGTCTGCGACCACGGCTTGCCGACCTCGTCGGCGATCCAGGCGTTCCAGACGTCGTGATCCGGAGCGTCGTCGTCCAGCGGAGCGACGACGCCGCCGGTGGATTCCTCGAACAGCGCGGACAGGGCGTCGCGCACGTCGGGACCGAAGGGGTGCGCCGCGCACAACCGCTCGATCATCACCGGGTGCCGTTCGTGGAACACCCGCCACCCGAACGAGCCCGGTTCCTCAATGCCGATCAACGGCGCGTCCACGTTTCCTCCTCGGTTCACCCCGCGTGCGGCCGCACCGATTCGACCACAACCCCGAACCGGCCCAAGAACCTGCATGAACGCACCGCCGCACCACCCGAGCACGACGCACCCCTCGCACACCCCCCGACCGCACGCAGCCGCAAAGCGTAACCGACCCCCTCCCCCACAACAGCCCGAACCCACCCACCCGCACCCGTTCACGCACCAGGAGCACCCACCGCACACCCAACGTTGACATCGGCCGTTGACAAGGGACAGTTTTTCCGCGAATCACCCATGATCAATGTCTGAAATGTCCGGACAGTTCTCACTAAAACTGTCACCTCCAGCAACCAACACCCCGCTGAGCACGGGCGACCGACGGGAACCGCGCAGCGGTGCTTCCGACTCTAGGCTGTGAAGCACCCATCGCTCGCCTGTACTCCTCGACGTTCGCGACGTCGATCACGAAAGCGCCGGAACTGCGGCACTCCAGCTGAACCTCCACCGGGGAGGAGCCCCAGATGCCATCCGACGAACGCGGATCCACCTAGACCGTCAAATTTCATTCAGCAAAGGGCATCGTCACCCCATCGGTACTCATGTCCGTTAGGTCCGCAAATGCCCAGCCCTGGGGACGACCAACCGGAGGCGCTTCCCCGATGACTTTAGTCGCAGTGCGAAGATTCTCGATCGTCGACTGGGCCGCACGCCTGCCGCGCACAACGAGCCGTCATACTTGCCGTGTGAGCCCCCCTTACGACTACGACGTTGCTGTCACCTTCGCGGGCGAAGATCGCGGGTTCGTTGAATCCGTGGTCGATGCGATCAAGGACGCCGGGTACCGGGTCTTCTACGATCAGGATGAAGAAGCGACGCTCTGGGGTGAGGACCTCACGGAGTATCTCGCAGATGTATACGAGGAGCGCGCCCGTTACGCCGTCATGTTCATTTCGCGCCACTACGCGGCGAAACTCTGGACTCGACACGAACGGCGCAGCGTCCTTCAACGGGGCCTCGAGCAGGCGACTCCGTACCTACTACCAGTACGCCTCGACGACACGCCCCTTCCAGGGGTCCGGTCATCGATCGGTTTCCTCGACGGACGCACGAAAGGCGCAGTCGGCGTCGCGAAGGCAGTTCTTCAGAAGCTGAAGGGAACCTCGGCTGACGGATATGGCAGCTTCAACGGCTACGTCCCGCGCAGTGAGCACGAGGCCACCGTCCTCGTTGGCGAGCGTCCCGACGGCTGGGAATACCTTCTGTTCGCTTACTCGGTGGTCAGCGGCATGGAGGCTCTTCACGACCGATACCTCGATCACCGGATGGAGTTCGCACACCAAGCAGGTTTCGTCGGGACTCATGAGCTCAGTAGCGTCGTCGAACGCGAACTCGCCACGGCCCAAGGACTCACCCGGAACCTTGAGGCTGTACTCGCGAGCACGGTTCAGGAATCAGCCTTCGGTCCGCCGGGAGTTCCCGGAAACGTCGACGAAATTCGGCACTTCGCCAGCCGCGTTGTAGATGTCTACAGATCATTCATTGACTGGGCCGATCGAATTAGGGGTTATGCAACACCAACCGACGAAGGACACAAGGTGCTACGGGCACTCGCGCGCTACTCAACGCAGCCGGTGGAACGACTTCGAAGGTTCGCCTATGAGTTCCGAGACGAGGTGGACCCCATGCACGCTAAGCTCATAGCCGGAGAGCCCGTCAAGATCCAGATCACCCTGTCGCTGGAAGTCTCCCCGGAAGACTCAGGTGAGTTCGACAAGACCTTCGACGTCTTCCTAAGATCCCATCATTTCTAGGCTGAAGCACGTCTCCCCTAGTCGCCAATGTACGAGCACACCAACCTCTACATGATCTGCGAGGAGCCGACTTCGAAGCAAAGATGATCAAGAACCGGTCGGACACCTTCTTCTTGAGTTGGTGAATACGTCATTCTTCGTGGCCTCCAGGAACGTCTTCCATTGAGTAGGAGTCGCTGCAAGGTAGCCACCAGTAGGTCGCTTCGAGTCTCGGACGGCGACGCCTCCGGACCGTCGACAGACCTCCACGCAGTTGCCGTTCGGGTGGCTGTACGACGACCTTTTCCAGGCGATGCTTCCGTCTACCTGATCTCGGAAAACCACGGCCGATTCCACCTCCCGCTCCTATGCCTCGTACCGACCTTCCTTGATCGCCTCCATGAAGGCTGCCCACTGGGCACCAGTGACGGTGACGAGATCCCCGTCAGGATTTTTCGAGTCTCGTACCGCTGCGTGGCCGGATAATCCGGCGACCTCGACGCATTCGCCGTTCGGGCCGCTGTAGCTGGACTTGCGCCAGTTCCGCACTTCGTTCACCACTGGGCCTCCGTGCTGCTCGCGATCTCTTCGATGAGCTCTGAGGTAGTTTCAGGGCTCAAGGCAACTCTGCCGATCAGGTCGACCGCGTGTCCATACTCGTGAACATCATCTGTGTCGACGACGAAGGCTCCCGAGCTGAAGTGCTCGAAGTGAACCACTGAGGGCGAGTCCGGGAACTCGTACAGGACGAAGGGACCGAGCACTCCGGGATGCCAGCCCACGCTGGGGCGCACGAGCTGGACCGTCACGTTGTCCCGGAGCATCAGCTCGCGGATGTGGCGGAGCTGATCAACCATAACCTCGCTCGACCCGATTCGATCCCGCAACGCGTTCTCGCCCAGCAGCACGTGCAGGTCGAGGGGTGTTTTGCGCGTGATCGCCTCCCGGCGAGCGATGCGCACCATGATCCGGGCCTCGATCTCGTTGGGTGGCAAACCGGCTGCTTTCAACAGCGCCCGCGCGTAGTCGGTCGTCTGGAGCAGCCCTGGGATGAGCATGGGCGCCCACTGGTAGATCGCCGAGGCCGAGCGTTCGCATTCGACTGCGCCTGCGAGTTGTTGGGGGATGCCGGGCATGCCGACTGTGAGCCAGTTGGGTTCGCTGGCGTGCTTGGCCAGGTCGACGATCCGCCTCTTCTCAGCACCCGTGATGCCGGCTGCCGTCAGGAGGGAGGCGACGTCTTCCGGAGTCGGTACTCGACGGCCGGTTTCCCAGTGGGAGATCGTGCCGTGGCTCATGCCGAGGCGTTTGCTGAGTTCGCGGCCGCTGATGCCGCATTCCTCGCGGACCGTGCGGATCGCTGCGGCCAAGGCGCGAGCTCTCGGGGTCATCGTGTTGGCGTCTACAGGCACGAGACGAAACGTAGGCCCTCTGAACTGGTATATCCATCGCTCGATCAGGTACTTGATCGCTGACTAGTAGACGTCGATTCTGATGTGGACAGTCACAGATCACCTGGGGGTCAGCGATGTATCCGTTTCATTGGGTTCCGTCGGCATTGGCACGTCATGCGAGCGAGGACCCGCGCCCGGAAGGAACTTTCGTCTACCCGACCGGGACTTCGGTGTCGACGCTGTGCGGCTTGACCGAGCAGAGCGCCGACAACTCCGAACTCGCCTGGTTCTGGCCCACCTGCGAGGACTGCTACGAGAAGGCTCGAAAGATAGCGGACTCCTTGCCCTAGCCCACCCCCCATCCCCGGGGTGACGGATTACGGCAGTATTCCGTCACCCCGCCGGCGGTCAGGACGAGCGGAGGGCCGGGGCGACCTCGGTGGCGAGGAGGTGGAGCGAAGACAGAGCGTCTTCCACCGGCATCCCCGCCCAGTCGGTGCGGAGGATGAAGTGGTTGACGCCCAAGGAGTCCCGCCACGGGAGCAACGCGTCGACGCAGTCCTGCGGGGAGCCGACGATGAAGCGGTCGTCGGCGAGTTCGGCGTAGTCGGTGCGGAAGGATTCCCGGTCCGGCATGACCTTGTCCTGGCCCCAGTCGGCGTAGACCTGGTACTTGCGGGCCAGGTGCGGTCGGGCGAGCTCCAGGGCGCGCTCCCTCGTGGGGGCGCAGTAGATCTCGCGCATGAGCGGCAGTTCGCGGACGGGTTCGCGGCCCGCTGCCGCACGTTCGGCGTGGAACAGGTCGAGCTGCCTGCGGATCGTGGCGGTCGTGGCGTGCGGGTTGATCATCCACGTGTCGGCGAGCCGGGCGGCGCGGCGGACAGCGCCGTCGGAGTTCGCCGCCATCCACACCGGGGGCTTGCTGCGCGGCAGCGACGTGGATCGGACGCCATCGAGTCGGCACCACGGGTTGTCGGCGTGGACCGGTTCGCCGCTCCACAGCTCCTGGACGATGCGCAGGTTCTCGGTGAACCGCTTGACCTTCTGCTCCGGCGGGATCCCGAACGCCGCGTACTCGACCTCCCGGTAGCCCAGGCCCACGCCGAAGACCGAGCGCCCGCCGGTGACCGCGTCGAGGCTCGCGAAGTTCTCGGCCGTGTCGACCGGGTTGTGCAGCGCGAGCAGGTGGATCCCGGTGCCGATGCGCATCTCCCCCGCCTCCGCCGCGAGCCGGGCCAGCCACGGCAGCGGCTGGATGTGCGAGAACGACTCGGGCAGGTGGTGCTGCCCGGCGAACACCGAGTCGAGCTCGCCGTCCCGGGCGGCCCGGACGAGGCGGAGCTGTTCGCCCAACGCCTCGACCGGGTCCCGCCCTTCGGGCTGCTGGTGGGTCAGGAAGACCCCGACCTTCACCCCGTCGGCCAGAACAGAGTCGGCCACCACGGGGTCAGCCACGGCAGGCCTCCGCGAAGTCGGCCGCCGGGGTGTCGTCGCCGAGCGAGAGGACCGCGTCGAGCACCTTCTCGGAGGTGGCCGTCGAGGCCGCGGTGCCGATGGTGTCGTGGAACTTCGCGACGATCTCGTCGTTGCTCAGCGGGCGCTCGTCGTGGCCGCGGTTGACCTGCTCGCGGTGCCGCAGCACCCGCCCGTCCGCCAGCTCGATCTCGACGTATCCGGAATACGCTCCGGGGAAGCACTCTCGTCGTCGTCGACGACGATCACCTTGCCCGCCAGGTCGAGAATCCCCCTGTCCCGGAGCGCCTCGTCCTCCAGCTCGGTGAGCGTGAAGCGCCCGCGCTGCAGGGCGGCCGCGACCACGAACGGGAGGCTGAACTTGGCGTCGTACTCGTCGCGCGGAGCCCACTTGGCCTCCAGCGGCTCGCACACGACCTTGCCCGGCACCGGGTGGATGGCGCAGCGGATGCTGCTGATCTCGGTGTCCCCGATCTCGGGCCGCAGGATCAGCGCGGCGTCGGCGAAGGCGTGGATGAAGTGGCAGATCGGGTAGGGCTTGACGGCGGTGCGCATCAGCTCCCACGTCTCGCCCCAGCCCTCGACCACGGCCTCGGGGCGTGTCTCGCGGCCGGTCAGGTGCGTGTTGTAGAGCCCGAACCGGCCTTCGTAGACCTCGTTCGGCCCGGTCCAGCCCGCCTTCGCGAAGCCCGCGGCGGTCAGGCCCGACATGGCCGCCCAGCCCGGGTGCAGGCGCTTGGTCCAGGCGCCGTCGGCGAGGAACTCCAGCAGACCGGAGCTCATCGAGCCCACGATGCCCTGGGCGGTGGCGAGCCCGTCGGCGTCGAGCCCGGTGATCTTGCCCGCGGCCACCGACGCGCCGAACGCGCCCGCGACGGCCGTCGGGTGGAACCCGACGTCGTGGAACCCGCCGGCCCCGCCGACGCCGACCCGCGCCGAGACCTCCACGCCGAGGACGTAGGCCAGCAGCAGGTCCCGGGTGGTGGCGCCCTGGGCGACCGCCGCCGACAGCGCCGCGGGCAGCGCGGCCGCCGAGACGTGCGTGACCGCCGGGATGTGGGTGTCGTCGAAGTCCATGCCGTGGATGAGCACGCCGTTGAGCACCGCGGCGTCGCGCGCCGGGAGCCGGTCGGGCATCGCCAGCACCGGGTGGTCACCGCCGCCGAACGCGCTCAGCGCGTCCCGCGCGACCGCCGCGAACGGGTAGCGGGTGGAGGCGAAGGCGAGCCCGACGGCGTCGAGCACGAGGTGCCGGGCGCGCAGCAGCACCTCCTCCGGTACGTCCGAGAGCGACGCCTTCGCGGCGAAATCGGCCACCTGCCGGGACAGAGTCATCGTCGATCCTCCTGTTCGCGTCACCGCAACGTCGCCTTGCCCGCGAGCAGCGCCTTGGCGACCACGCCGCGCAGCACGTCGTTGGTGCCCTCGCCGATCGACATCAGCGGGGCGTCCCGGTACAGCCGCTCGACCTCGAACTCCGTGGAGTAACCGTAGCCGCCGTGGATGCGCATGGCGTCGGTCGCGCAGGCCAGGGCCTGCTCGGAGGCGAAGATCTTGGCCATGCCGGACTCGGTGTCCATCCGCACCCCGTCGTCCATCCGCGAGGCCGCCCAGTAGGTCATCAGCCGCGCCGACTGCAGGCGCACGGCGATCTCGGCCACCCGCAGCTGCACCGCCTGGAAGTCGCCGATGGGCTGGCCGAACGCGGTGCGGTCGCGGGCGTAGCCCAGTGCTTCCTCGTAGGCGCGCTGGGCGATGCCGACGCTGCGCGCCGCGATGTTGATCCGCCCGGTCTCCAGCGACGACAGCGCCTGCTGCATGCCGCGCCCCTCGACGCCGCCGAGCAGCTGGGAGGACGGGACCCGCACGTCGGTGAGCACGACCTCGCAGGACTCGGTGCCCTTGTAGCCGAGCTTGCCGATGTCGCGGGTGACTTCCAGGCCGGGCGTGTCGGCGTCGACGAGCAGGATGCTCATGCCCCGGTGCGCGGGGCTGGCGCCGGGATCGGTCTTGACCAGCACCGGCAGCGGGTCGGCGTGCCGGGCGTTGGTGATCCACATCTTGGTGCCGTTGATGACGTAGTCGTCGCCGTCGCGGCGGGCGGTGGTGAGGATGCCCTGCAGGTCGGTGCCCGCGCCGGGTTCGGTGAGCGCGATGCCGGTGCGGCGCTGCCCGGTGGCCAGTTCCGGCAGGTACTTGGCCTTCTGCTCCTCGGTGCCGTGGCGGGCGAGCATGAAGCAGGACACCGAGTGGCTGCCGAGGATGCCTGCGATGCCCATCCAGCCGCGCGAGATCTCCTCGAAGGCCAGCGCGAACGACACCGTGTCGGCGCCGAGCCCGCCGTGCTCCTCGGGGACGGCGAGGCCGAACAGGCCGAGCTGCTTCATCCCCTCCACGATCTCGGTCGGGTACCGGCCGGATGCCTCCCAGTCGCGGGCCACCGGCACGATCTCGCGGTCGACGAAGTCGCGCAGGGTGTCGCGGAACAGCCGTTGTTCGTCGTTGAGCGTGAAGTCCATTGCTCAGCCCTTCCCCAACACGCCGGCTTCGTGCAGCTCGGCGATCGCCTCGTCGGTGTAGCCCAGGTCCCGCAGGATCCGGTCGGTGTCGGCGCCCATCGCGGGCGCCGGTCGGGTCGGCGCCCGGTCGGCTCCGGGCGGGCCGACGCGGACGGCGCTGCGCAGGGTGCGCACGGTGCCGAACGCCGGGTGCTCGGTGCTGGCGATGAGGCCGCGCTGCACGGTGTGCGGTTCGGTCATCGCCGCGGCGACGTCGTTGATCGGCGCGCACGGGATCGACGCCGCGTACAGCGGTTCCAGCCAGTCGGCGACGGTGCGGGTGCGCAGGATTCCCTCCAGTTCCGGGAGGAGTTCCGCGCGGTGGCGGTCGCGGTCGGCGAAGGTCCTGAAGCGCTCGTCGGCGGCGAGGTCGGGCCTGCCGATGACCTCGGTGAGCCGCTGCCAGAACTTCTCCTTCGCGCAGCCGATCACCAGCCACCCGTCGGCGGCCTCGAACGCCTGGAACGGCACCAGCGACGGGTGCGCCGACTGCCGGGTCCGGGCGGGTTCGTACCCGGCGGTGAGGTGCCAGGTGCCGGGGTAGGTGAGCAGGCTGATCGCGGTGTCGTACAGCGACAGGTCGCAGTCGGTGCCGATGCCGTCGCGGCGGGCGGCGTGGATGCCCGACAGCAGCGAGATCGCCGCCACGTACCCGCCGCAGTAGTCCACGAGGGACAGACCGGTCTTCTGCGGCGCGCCACCGGGTTCCCCGGTCAGCGACATCCACCCGCCGAGGGCCTGCAGCACGTAGTCGTAGCCGGGTTCCTTCGAGCGCGGCCCGGTCATGCCGAAGCCGGTCAGCGAGCAGCAGACGATGCGCGGGTTGACGTCCTTGAGGTCGTCGTAGCGGATGCGCAGCTTCTCCGGCACGTCGCCGCGCAGGTTCGAGTACACCGCGTCGGCCTCGCGCACCAGGTCCTCGAAGACCCCGCGGCCCTCGTCGGTGCGGATGTCGAGGGTGATCGAGGACTTGTCGCGGTTGAACGACTGGAAGAACAGCGAGTCGCCGTCGGTGGCGTAGGGCGGGACGGTGCGCCCCACGTCGCCGTCGACCGACGGGTCCTCGATCTTGATGATCTGCGCGCCCAGCTCGGCCAGGTGCATCGAGCCGAAGGGGCCCGCGCCGTACTGCTCCAGCGAGACGATCCGCACGTCCTCCAGGGGCCTCATGACTCCTCCAGGCTCAGCGGCTCGGCGGCCTGCGGGAACAGCGTCCCGGCCCCGCCCGCTTCCTTCTTGTGCACGTAGAAGGTGCGCTTGAACGACAGGACCTCGACCGCGTCCTGGTTGAGGGTGCGGGTCTTGACGGTGACGATGCCCGCCTTCGGGCGCGATCCGGACTCGCGCTTGGACAGCACGATCGACTCCGACCACAGGGTGTCGCCGGAGAAGACCGGCGCGGTCAGCTTGAGCTCGTCGAGACCGAGGTTGGCGAAGGCGTTCTGGGTCAGGTCGGTGACGGACTGCCCTATGGCGATGGAGATCGTCAGGGGCGAGACCACCAGCATCTTCCCGAATTCCGAGTCCGCGCCGACCTGGGCGTTGAAGTGCGCCTGGTTGGTGTTCATCGTCAGCAGCGTGAACCAGGTGTTGTCGGTGTCGGTGATCGTGCGGCCCAGCGGGTGCTGGTAGATGTCGCCGATCTCGAAGTCCTCGAAGAATCGGCCCTGCCAGCCGGGTTTCACGGACATGCGTTGCACACTCCTTCGTCGCGCTCAGGCGCGTTCGATCTCTTCCAGTCGGCGGTTGGTGGTGCGCTCGCCGAACAGCAGCATCACCAGGCCCATCGCCAGTGCGGCGATGGCGAGGTAGACGTAGACGGCGGGCAGCCCGAGGCCGGAGTACAGGCCCGCGACCAGCAGTCCGCCGACCACACCGGCCAGCCGCCCGGAACCGTTGGCGATGCCGGATCCGAGTCCGCGCAGGTGCAGCGGGAAGACCTCGGCGATGTAGGTGTAGAGCGTGGCGACACCGGTCTGCATCAGCATCGCGGCACCGAAACCGCAGATCAGGATGGCGGCCGAGTGCGGGATCAGGCCGAACAGCAGCAGCAGGACGGCGACCGCGACCTGCAGCCCGAAGATGACGGTCTTGCGCTCGAAGCGGTCGATGATCGGCATCGCCAGCAGCGCGCCGGGCACCGCGGCGATCGCCAGGATCGAGGAGAACGTCAGGCTCTGCGCGGTGGTGTAGCCGCGCTCGACCAGCAGCGTCGGGACCCACGAGCTGAAGCCGTAGAACGACAGGATCAGGAACACGCAGGCCAGCGCGGCCACGATCGTCTTGCGCAGGGTGGCGCCGCGCAGCAGTTCGCCGACCTTGCCCGCGACGACGGGCTTCTCGGCGACGGGTTCCGGCAGCGGTTCGCCGGTGCGCTTCTCGGCCTGGGCCTCCAGCTTGGCGACCAGGGCGTCCTCACCGCCGGTGAGGCCGTGGGCGGCGCGCCAGCGCACCGACTCCGGCAGCACCTTCAGCGCGATGACACCGGCGATCGCGCCCAGCGCGCCGATCACGAAGATCCACCGCCAGCCGCCCTCTCCCAGCGGCACCAGCAGGCGCGCGGCCCAGGCCGCGATCGGAACTCCGGCCAGGCCGATGGCCAGCAGCAGCGCCTGCCAGCGGCCGCGGTGGGCGCGCGGGAACATCTCGCTGACCCACACCAGCAGCACGCCGGTCATGGCCTGCAGGCCGAAACCGGTGAGGACGCGCAGGATTCCGAGGGACCACGGTCCGACCGCGAAGGCGCTCAGCAGCGAGAACAGCGAGTAGGAGAACACCGCGCCGATGAGCACGGGACGACGTCCGATCCGGTCGGAGAGCCGGCCGCCGACGATGGCGCCGACGAACATGCCGACGAACCCGGCGGAGGTGATCGCGCCGACGGCGCCGATCGACAGGCCCCACTCGGCGCGCAGGGCCGGGGCGGCGAAGGCGAAGGAGTTCAGGTCGACCAGGTCGAAGACGAACAGCGAGCCCAGCAGCCAGGCCCAGCGGTGGTGCTGCGGGGTGACGACCGGGATGCGGTCCAGGCGGGCGGTGAGGTCGGCGGTCGTCGGCGGTGCCGCGCCGGTGCCGGGTTCGGACGGTAGAGACGCCATTGTCGTGCTCCCTCCGGCGCGCTGCGCTGCGCGCTCCTCGGGCCCCGCGCCGGTGGTTCGCGGGGCGACCGGGTGGTCCCGGCCACACCCCGGACACTAATCATCAGACATTTAGAACCGCAAGGGTTCACCGCGGAAAATCGGACTCGCCGGCGCGCAGCAGGATCGCCCGCGCCCGCAGCTCGACCGGGCGGTCGATGAGCTTGCCGTCGAGCACCGCCACTCCCCCGGCACCCGCCGCGACCAGCACTTTCCTGGCCCACTCGACCTCGCCGGCGGTGGGAGCGAAGGCCCGCGAGACCGGCTCGACCTGCGCCGGGTGGATGCAGAGCTTGGCGGTGCAGCCGAGCGAGAGCGCGTGCGCGGAGTCGGCCAGCAAGGTCCCGTCGTCGCGCACGGCGGTGGTGACGCCGTCGATCGGCGCCCCCGCCCCGGCCGCCCGCGCGGCCAGCACCAGCGCGGAGCGGGCGTAGCGCAGGGCCTCGTTGTCGGCCGGGTCCACGCCCAGCTCGGCGGCCAGGTCGACGCTGCCGAACGCGGGCCGGACCACCCCCGCCGCGGCGCAGACCTCGGTGGCCCGGTGGATCCCGAGCGCGGTTTCGACCAGCGGGATGATCTGCGGGTTCGGTCCGAGCTCGGCGGCCAGCGCGGCGACCTCCGCGGGGTCCTGGGCCTTCGGGAGCATCACCGGGACGCCGGGCACCGCCGCCACGTCCTCGGCGTACCACGGGGTCGCGGGCGGGTTGACCCGCACGATCACGTTCGGCGGCGCGGTCTTCAGCCAGTCCGACACGGCCCGTCGGGCGTCCGGTTTGGACTCGGGCGCGACCGCGTCCTCCAGGTCCAGGACCACGTAGTCCGCGCCGGTCGCGACGGCCTTGCCGAACCGGTCAGGGCGGTCACCGGGGACGAACAGGATGCTGCGGGCACCGATCAGAGATTTCTCACTCATACATCAGACTTTTGCACAACAATCCCGCTCGGGGTAGCCGTGCGGGGATACGATGCAATGGCAGGCAGGGTCGCGACGCGGTCGCGGCACCACGAGGAGCACTCCGGAGCGTGAACAGATGAGCTCGAACCCGGACCGTCGGGGCACCGCCACCGACGCCGCCGACGAGACGCCCCGGAGCGCCCCGCGCGCGAACCTGCGGGTGCAGAAGGTGCGGCCCGCCTACCGGCAGGTCGCCGACGAGCTCCGCTCCCAGATCATGCGCGGCACCCTCGAACCCGGCTCGCGGCTGCCGTCCGAGTCCGAGCTGACCGGCATGTTCGGCGTCAGCCGCTCCACCGTCCGCGAAGCGCTGCGCGCCCTCGCCAGCCAGCACCTCATCGAGACCCGGCGCGGCGTGCAGGGCGGATCGTTCGTCGCCGCACCCGAACCCACCAAGCTCGTCGACGATCTCGGCGGCATGCTCGGCGTCCTCGTCACCACCCCGCAGATGGGCATCGGCGACCTCCTCGAAGCGCGCCTGCTGCTGGAGCCCGCCGCGGCCCGGCTGGCCGCCCAGCGCGCCGACGCCGACACCGTCGAGGCGCTGCGCGCCGCGGCCGAAGCCCCGCGCGATTCCCGCGATCCCAGCGGATTCGTCACGCACATGGACTTCCACACCATGATCCTCATGGCCACCGGGAACCTGATGCTGACGATGATGGGCCAGCCCGTCAGCGACGTCCTGCGCACCCGTCTCGACCGCGCCTCGGTCGCCCCGGAGCAGTGGGACCAGGTCGACTCCTGCCACGTCGCCATCACCGACCACATCGCCCGCGGCGAAGCCGCCGAGGCCGAGTCCCTGATGCGCGACCACCTCCTCGACCTCAAGGACCTCTACACCGAGACCTGGCGCGGCTCGACGCAGGACTGAGCCGGGTCAGGTCTCCGGGTCGAGGTGGGCCCGGATCCGGTAGTCGACCCGGACGTCGTGGTAGGTCGTGTTCTCCGCGACCGGGCGCGGGAGGTTCGTGCGGTCGCTGCCGGAAGTCGACCGGTCGGCGGCGTCACCGGTGAAGTCGACTCGGGTGTCGGGTGCTTCGAGGAACGTCATCTCCTCCGCGCGGACGGTGCTGGTGAAGGTGATGTCCGGGTCTTCGGACGTCATCGGCGGCGCTCCCTCCTGGACGACCGGGAGGTGCTGTCGCGACTGGTGCGCCTGGTCCTGCGCTCGGAATCGGCTGCTGCCCGGCGCTTTCGGGGCTGATCGGAGTCGTCGTCGCTCCCGACCACCTCGCGCGCGCCCTGCCCGACGTCTTCGACGGTGTCGCCCACGTCCTCGACGGCTTCGCCCGCGCCGCTGCCGACCTGCTCGACCGCCTCACCCGTGCTCTCGACCGCGTCACCGGCACCGGAACCGACGTCCTCCACCGCGCTCCCGGCACCTTCACCGACGTCCTCCACCGCCGACCCGGCGCCCTCGCCCACGTTCTCCACCGCACTCCCAGCGCCCTCACCCACGTTCTCCACCGCCGACCCGGCACCCTCGCCCACGTCCTTGACCGCCGACCCGGCACCTTCACCGACGTCCTCTACCGCCGACCCGGCGCCCTCGCCGACGCTCTCCACCGCGCTGCCGGCCCCGGCGCCGACCTCCTTGACCGCCGAGCCCGCGCCTTCGCCCACGTCCTCGACGGCTTCGCCCGCGCCCGCGCCCACGTCCTTGACCGCCGATCCGGCGCCTTCACCGACGTCCTCCACCGCGCGTCCGAGGCTCTGCGTGAGGTTCTCCAGGATCTGCGGGTTGCGGTCGATGGTCGTCAGAACCCGGTCGAGGACCTTGGCGACGTTGTCCAGGCGGACGTCGAGGTGGGCCTGCGCCTCCACGCCCTTGATCTGCAGCGCCACGCGGCCGAGTAGGGCGTCCACACCTACGTTGAGCTTGAGGAGGTCGAGAACCTCGGCCTGCAGCGAAACCCGCGCGCGGAGGTTCTCCACCTCCAGGCTGATCTCCTCGACCTTCACCACGGGAATGTCGAGGTATACGTCCGGGTGCTCGTCGTTCGAGCTGTACCCACCGGGCGAGCCGGACCCATCGGGCGAGCTCGACACCCGCTCCCCCTCGACGCCGGATTCCACCAGCTCCCCGTTGACGCCCTCGTCCTCGAGTCGCTCGTCCCTGTCCGCCATCGTCGAATCCCCCCGTTCCCGCGGTCGGCAGGCGCCCTGCGCTAGCTCCAGCCTTAGTCGATGGGGCCGCCGGCGGAGAAGAGAACTTCGTCCCTACCCGTCGCGTTGCTGCGCCCCTAGGTTCGGCTCCCTGCACCGGATGCAAACGCATCACACCGCTGACGCGTGCCACCAGGGACAACGCCGCGCTCGCCGCTCTGCGGACGATCAGTGAACTCGATGTGTGGACGCGCTCGTCCGGGGGTAGGTCTGACTGGACCGCGCTTCGCGGTCAGCGGATTCCATCGCTCCAGCAGGAGGTCGGGATGAAACAGGGACCTCAGATCGCGACGGCGGTGGCGATCGGGTACGCCCTCGGTCGCAGTCGCCGGATGAAGCTGGCCCTCATGGTCGGCGGGGTCGTTCTCGGGCGCCGCATGGGAGATCCCAAGGAACTGCTGGCCAAGGCCGGCGACACCCTCTCCCCGTCGGGCGAGCTCCGCGACCGCCTCGTCGACGCGGCCAAGACGGCAGCCGTCGCCGCGGCGAGCAGCAAGCTCGACTCCCTGGGCGACAACCTCTCCGAACGCGCCGCGAAGATCCGCTCCCCGCAGTCGGATTCTTCGGAATCCGAGGAGGAGGGAACGAAATCGACTTCTTCGGAGCAGGACGAGTCCGGTTCCGAGCAAGACAAGTCCGGTTCGGATCAGGAACAGCCGAGCGGCGAGAAGCAGGAGCGAACCTCGGCGGCGAAGTCCGCTCGTCCGCCGCGCAAGCCGTCCGCGCCGCGCGCCGCCTCGACCGCCCCGCGCAAGAAGGCCGCCGCGTCCTCGTCCAGCAGGTCGGGTGGGAACGATGGCTGAGCGCGAGAAGACCCTGAAGGACGACCTGCCGCTCGATCACCTCAAGGACGCCGGGCAGGAACTGCTCGAAGCGGTCGTCTCCCGCGCCGTCGGCTCGGTCACCGGCAAGGTCACCGGACTCACCGACAAGCTCACCGGTGTCGCCGACAACGGCGGGTCCGGGCTGACCGCGGCGCTGACCGGCGCCAAGGACCTCGCCGAGGGCAAATCACCGGTCACCTCCGCGCTCAGCGCCGGGATGGCCGGGGTGAAGGACAAGGTCAAGAAGGCTGTCGGTGGCGGTAACGGTGGTGGCGGTGGCAGCGGGGGCTCGAAGGTGGTCAACATCATCGAGGAGGTCGACGTCGGCCTTCCGCTGCGCGTCGCCTACGACCAGTGGACCCGCTTCGAGGACTTCCCCGGCTTCACCAGGAAGGTGGAGAAGGTCGAGCAGGAGTCCGACGAGACGATCTCCTGGCGCGCCCAGATCTTCTTCTCCCACCGCGACTGGGAGTCCACCATCATCGAGCAGGTCCCGGACGAGCGGATCGTGTGGAAGTCGACCGGCGCCAAGGGCTACGTCGACGGCGCGGTGACCTTCCACGAACTCGCGCCCACCATGACGCGGATCCTGCTGGTCCTGGAGTACTACCCGCAGGGCTTCTTCGAGAAGACCGCCAACCTCTGGCGGGCCCAGGGCCGACGCGTGCGCTCCGACTTCAAGCACATCAAGCGGCACATGATGACCAGCACGATCCTCGAACAGGAGGAGGTCGAGGGCTGGCGCGGCGAGATCCGCGACGAGGAGGTCGTCAAGACCCACGAGGAAGCGCTCGACGAGGAGGACCGGGGCCCGGAAGAAGACCAGGCAGAACAGGACCAGGAAGAGCAGGGCCAGGAGGACACCGACTACGAGGACGAGGAGCAGGACGAGGAGGAGCCCGAGCGGCGCGTGCCCGCTCAGACCTCCCGCTCGAAGTGACCCCGCTCCACCGCTGCGACTGCGCCCCGCCCGATGCGGGGCGCGGTCGCGTGATCGGGACCACGGCGACCGACCTCGGGGCTGTGTCAACATCGTTGACGTCACGCCTGCGCAGCACGAGGAGACGAGTGTGGAAACGAGCACCATCCGGCACGACGTCACCGACGGGGTACTCGTCGTCACGCTCGACCGTCCCGACCAGCTCAACGCCTTCACCCCCACCATGGCCGACGAGCTGGAGCGAACGTTCGTCCAGGTCAACGACGACGACTCGATCCGCGCCGTGGTCGTCACCGGCGAGGGGCGCGCGTTCTGCGCCGGGATGGATCTCAGCAGCGAGGGCAACGTCTTCGGGCTCGACGAGTCGAAGTCGCCGACGCTGGCCGACATGGACGACCTCTCCTCCCCCGAGCTGAGCCGCGTCCGCGACACCGGCGGGCGGGTGACGCTGGCCATCCACGACTGCCGCAAGCCCGTCATCGCCGCCATCAACGGCGCCGCCGTCGGCATCGGGGCGACGATGACGCTGGCGATGGACGCGCGCCTGGTGTCGAGCAAGGCCCGGTTCGGCCTGGTCTTCGGGCGGCTCGGGATCGTGCCCGAGGCCGCGTCGACGTGGTTCCTGCCGCGCATCGTCGGCATGCCCCGGGCCCTGGACCTCGTCTACCGCGCCGACATCCTCGACGCCGCCGCGACCGCCGAGATCGGCCTGGCCAACTCGGTCCACGAGCCCGACGAGCTGCTGCGGGCCGCAATGGACCTCGCGGACGCCTGGACGAAGGGCAAGTCGCCGGTGGCCACGGCCCTGACCAGGCAGATGATGCGCCGCAACAGCGCCTACGACCACCCCCGCGAGGCGCACCGGATCGACTCGCTGGCGATGTTCCACACCAGCGTCGGCGACGGCAAGGAAGGCGTCGCGGCCTTCACCGAGAAACGGGACGCCGAGTTCCAGGGACGGGCCTCGGAGCTTCCCGCCTTCTACGACGAGTGGATGCACCGCTGATCGAACGTTCCCAGGTTCTTCCCAGCTCGTTCACCGCGAGCACGCGCACTTCCCGCCTAACTTGGTGAGCGCAGTCGGGGAGAGCGTGGGAAGGCGGATCATGGGTGGTCTCACCAGGCGTGTCGCGGAGCTCTCGGGGGAGCTCCGCGGCCACGTCGTCGGCCAGGCCGCGCTGTTCACGGGGATCGGCGCGGCCACCACGCTGGGCAACGCGGCGCTGTACGTGCTGCTGCGCGGCACGTTCAGCGCCGGGTTCGCCAACGTGCTCTCGGTGCTGATCACCACGATCGCCAGCAGCCTGGCGCACCGCCGCTGGGTGTTCGCCGGTCGCGACGAGCACCCGATGCGGATGCACCTGCAGACGCTGGCGACGTTCGGCTTCTACTGCGCCTCGAACCAGGTCGCTCTCTGGCTGCTGGGCCTGGCCGTCGCCGACCCGTCCAGCACCGCCGAGGCCACCGCCGTCACGGCGATGGCCCTCCTCGGCGGCACCACCAGATTCCTCGCAATGCGGCTCTGGGTCTTCGCCTTTCGCCGGTCCGATGTGGAGGCGCCCGGCCGGGCCGAAGCGCAGGTCGTCACGCGCTGAGGTCGGTGTCCCGGGGCTCGCGGACCGCGGTGGCCGCGAGGAGGGAGATGACGCTGAGCACCATGATGTAGGCGCCGACGGCGTAAGCGCTGCCGGTGGCCTGGGTGAGGGCTTCGGCGATCGTGGGCGCGAACGCCCCGCCGAGGATGGCGCCGAAGGCGTAGCCGATCGAGACGCCGGAGTAGCGCACCTTCGCCGGGAACATCTCCGCGTACATCGCCGACATCGGACCGTAGGAGAGCCCGATGCCGAACGACAGCACCACGATGGCCAGCGCGAACATGACGCCGGAGCCGGTCTCCATCATCAGGAACATCGGCAGCATCCACGCGAACACCGCCGCGTAGCCGATCTGGAATGTCCGCACCCGCCCGATCCGGTCGGACAGCGCTCCCGCGTAGATGGTGAACACCAGCCAGCCGACGGCGCCGACGATCGTCGCGAGCAGCACCGTCGGCCGCGCGAGGCCCAGCGTCTTGCCGTAGCTGAGGAAGTAGGCGATGACCAGGTAGCCGGCCGCGTTGTTGGCGACGAAGATCAGCGCCGAGAGCACGACGTTGCGCGTGTTGGTGCGGAACAGCTCGCTCAGCGGCGCCGAGGAGTGGGCCTTGCGCTCCAGCATCTCCTGGAACACCGGGCTCTCCTCGACCAGTCGGCGCACCAGGTAGCCGAACACGATGAGCACGACGGACAGCAGGAACGGGATCCGCCAGCCCCAGGAGTTGAACTGCTCCTCGCTGGTCGACGAGCTGATCACCCACAGCACACCGGTCGCCAGGATCAGCCCCAGCGGCACCCCGGTCTGCGGGTAGGCGCCGAAGTAGCCCCGCTTGCCGCGCGGCGCGTGCTCGACGGCCATCAGCGCCGCGCCGCCCCACTCACCACCTGCGGAGAAGCCCTGCACGACGCGCAGCACGATCAGCAGGATCGGCGCCCCGACCCCGATCTGGGCGTAGGTCGGCAGCAGGCCGATCAGGGCGGTGGCCGACCCCATCATGATCAGCGTCATCACGAGCATGGCCTTGCGCCCGAGCCGGTCGCCGAACCGCCCGGCGATCACCGCGCCCAGCGGCCGGAACAGGAAGCTGATCCCGATGGTCGCCAGCGACAGCAGGCTGGCCACGCCCGGCGCGTCCTGGCTCAGCGGCGCGAAGAAGTGCGGCGCGAACACCAGGCTCGCGGCCTGCGCGTAGATGAAGAAGTCGTACCACTCGATGGTCGTCCCGACGAGCGTGCTGGCGAGCAACCGCCGCTCATCGCGGGTACGGCTGACGCGCGGTGGCGAGTCCGACATGGCTGAACCTCGTTGTTCGGTCGTAGTGTCGACTGCCTGTTTAGCCGGGACACCGCCCCAGGTCGAGACCTACCCGTGCACATTTCCGACGAATTCTCGCTTCCGCCGGCGCACCAGGCGCAGCACCACCCAGGTCAGCAGCGCCAGAACGGCCACCACGAGGTACTCGATGAGCGGGATGCGGACGATCTCGTTCAGGCCGAGCAGCGACCGCCCGGAGTACACCGCGACCGCAGCGGCGAGGTAGAGCGCGGCCAGCACCCAGCGGACGGTCCGGGACAGCCCCAGACCGTGCATCTGGGTGATCACGAAGACGCCGAGGAAGCCGAACAGGAACATCGGCCACATGCCGTCCGGCCCGGAGTTCATCACCGCCACCAGCGTTCCGTGCACGGCCACGAGCAGTTCGAGGGTCAGCGTCCACCAGCGGTCGGTGTGCGCGCGGGTGAAGAACAGGCTGCCCTGCAACAGCAGCAGGAACATGTAGGCGAAGCCGATCAGGTGCCCGCTGGTGGTCTCCATCGGGTGGTACCAGAAGGTGTAGATCGCGGCCCAGCTGAACAGGTACCCGTGGTACTCGCGGAAGAAGCGGGTGATCTCCGCCGAGATCGGCGCCGGGCGGCCGAAGAACATCCCGCGACGGCGGTTCTCCATGATCAGCACGACGATCAGCAGCAGGATCACCGAGCCCTGCGAGGAGAAGATCGAAACGTCCTGCGCGAGACCGTCGTAGAACACCTGCGTCTGCACCTCGTGCAGCGCGATGAACCCGAGGTGGGCGATCAGCGCGACCACGTTCACCGGGTGCAGGCCGCCGGTGTAGCGGCGCACGTGCCGCTGCGCGTAGTAGATCAGCCCCCACCCGACGAGCTGGTGCGCCGCGTACCCGGCCCACGCCGAAGCCCTGGTCCAGAAGGTCGGCTCGGGCAGCTTCCAGTAGTACCAGGAAGCACCTTGATCAGGTGATAACCGCACGTCCCCGAGCCAGAACCCACCGGCCCACACGGCCGCGGTGAGCACCAGGCTCACCACCACCCCCGCACCGAGCACAACCCGCGCGCTGTTCACCACGCGCACCATCATCCCGCACGCGGGCCGGTTTCGGTTCGATCGTCCGTTCTTGACCTGGTGTGATCCTGGACGTAGCTTGCCCAGCAAGCGCTTGGTTCGGGGAGGTGTTGGCGGTGGTCGCTGCCGAGGTGGTGGATCGGCGTCAGGTGCGGAAGGTGGCCCTGTCCGGGCTGCTGGGGCCGTGATCGAGTACTACGACTTCCTGCTGTACTCCACGATGGCCGCGCTGGTCTTCGGGACGCTGTACTTCCCCGGGTCGAACCCCGCGGTGTCGACCATCGCCGCGTTCGGGACGCTCGCCGCCGGGTACGTCGCACGGCCGTTGGGCGGGTTGCTGTTCGGCCACTTCGGCGACCGCATCGGGCGCAAGTCGGCGCTGGTCACGAGCATGGTGCTGATGGGTGTGGCGAGCGTGCTCATCGGCGTGCTGCCCACCTACTCCTCCATCGGACTGACCGCGCCGGTGCTGCTCGTGCTGCTGCGTTGCGTGCAGGGCATCGCCGTCGGCGGCGAGTACGGCGGGGCCGCGCTGATGGTCATCGAGCACGCCGACGCGCGGCGTCGCGGCACCTGGGCGGGGATCATGCAGGCGGGTTCACCGCTGGGCTCGCTGCTGTCCAACGGCGCGGTGGCGCTGGTGACGCTGCTGCCCCGGGAGGACTTCACGTCCTGGGGCTGGGGGTTCCGTTCCTGGCCAGCGCCGTGCTGCTGATCATCGGGCTGTACGTGCGGCTGAGCGTGGTCGAGAGCCCGCTGTTCCGGCAGGCTCTGGAGAAAGGCGTTGAGCGCGAGCAGGTTCCGCTGCTCCAGGTGCTGCGCAAGCCTCGCGCGGTGCTGCTGGCGTGCGCGGCCGGGATCGGGCCGTTCGCGATGACCGCGCTGATCGGGTCGCACAGCGTCGCCTACGCCAAGGGCCTCGGCTACGACCTGCCGGACATCATGCGGGCGCACCTGCTGATCAGCCTGACCGGGTTGATCGGGATCCCGCTGTTCTCCGCGCTGTCGGACCGCATCGGGCGCCGGCGGGTGCTGCTGATCGGGGCAGCGGGCGCGGTGCTGTTCGCGTTCCCGATGTACGCGCTGCTGGGGATGCGGACGGTGCCCGCGATGATCGCGGCGCTGGTGATCGCGCAGGTCTTCCAGAACCTCATGTACGCGCCGCTCGCGCCGATGCTCTCGGAGATGTTCGGCACCCGCGTCCGCTACACCGGCGTGTCGCTGGGCTACCAGATGGCGAGCCTGCTGGGCGCCGGGTTCACGCCGATGATCGCCGCCGCGATGGTGGCCGGGAGCGGCGGGTCGAGCCTGCCGCTGAGCTGCATCATCGTTGCGGCGGTGGGGATTTCGATCGTCTCGGTGCTGCTGATCTCCGAGACCCGAGGTCGGGACCTGGGCGAGTGAGCACGTTCGCGGAGATCGTGCTCGCGCGGGCCCGCGACTCGAAGACCGGGCTGCGCTTCGGAGACCGGTCGTGGAGCTGGGCGCAGGTGGTCGCCGAGGGGGCGAGCCGGGCCGGTCTGCTGCGCCGCCTCGGCGCGCGGCACGTCGGGGTGCTGCTGGAGAACGTGCCGGACTACGTGTTCTGGATCGTGGCCGCGGCCCTGGAGGGCGCGGTGGTGGTCGGGATCAACCCGACCCGGCGCGGGGCCGGGCTCGCCCGCGACATCCGGCACACCGACTGCGATCTCCTCGTCACCGAGGAGCGGCTCGCCGGGTTGCTCGACGGGGTCGACCACGGGGTGCCGGTGCTCGACGTCGACGGCGATCTGGACCTGCGCGACGAGGAGCTCCCCTCGCGGGTGCCCGACGCGGACCGGACGTTGCTGCTGCTGTTCAGCTCCGGCTCGACCGGGGCTCCGAAGGCGGTGATCTGCTCGAACGGTCGGCTGGGGGCGCTGGCGGAGTCGCTGGCCGCGCGCACCGAGCTGACCCGGGATTCGGTGTCCTACCTGTGCATGCCGCTGTTCCACGGGAATTCGGCGATGATGAACCTCGCGCCCGCGATGCACGTCGGATCGACCGTGGTGCTGGCGCGGAAGTTCTCCGCATCGGGATTCGCCCGCGACGTCCACCGCTACGGCGTCACGTTCGTCAACTACGTGGGCCGCATGCTGTCCTACGTGCTCGCCCAGCCCGAGCGAGCCGAGGACCGGGACAGCGCGTTGCGGCTCGCCGTGGGCACCGAGGCGTCGCCGGTGGAGGCGGAGCGCTTCGCCGAGCGGTTCGGCTGCCGGGTGTCCGAGGGCTACGGGATGAGCGAGGGCGTCCTGCGGATCAACCGGACTCCCGCCGCTCCCCCGGACTCGCTGGGCCTGCCGGTCGGCGGCGCCGACGTGCGGGTGCTGCGGCAGGACACCGGAACCGAGTGCGCGCCGGCGGAATTCGACGAGAGCGGAGTTCTGGTCAACGCCGAGGAGGCGGTCGGGCAGATCGTGGCGATCGGCGGCGCGGCGGCGTTCGAGGGCTACTACAACAACCCGGAAGCGCAGGCCGAGCGCGTGCGCGGGGACGACTTCTGGACCGGCGACCTCGCCTACCGCGACGCCGACGGGTTCTTCTACTTCGCCGGGCGCACCGCCGACTGGCTGCGCGTCGACGGCGAGAACTTCGCCGCGGCCTCGGTCGAGCGCATCCTGCAACGCTGGGACCCGGTCGAGGCGGTCGCGGTCTACCCGGTCCCGGACCCCATCACCGGAGACCAGGTCATGGCCGCCCTCCAGCTCCGCTCCGACTTCGACCCGGACGCTTTCGCGGCCTTCCTCGCCGAACAGCCCGACCTCGGCACCAAGTGGCTCCCCCGCTTCGTCCGCATCACCCCGGAACTCCCCACGACGGCCAGCAACAAGACGGCCAGAATCCCGCTCCGCCAAACAGCCTGGAGAACCGACGACCCCGTCTACTTCCGCCAGGGCCCGGCCCCGAGCTACCACCCCCTCACCCCGGAACGCCGCGACGCGTGGGAGCGGGGCTTCGTCACGGCTGGGCGCACGGGTGCGGCGCCTCGGGGTGAGACCGGAGACAGTTTTAGCCATAATTGACCCATGATCATGTCCGTTATGTCCGGTCAATTATGGCTAAAACTGTCCGACTGCCGACCCCCACCCCCGTGGCGCTCCGGGCCTCAGTCCATCGGCCACCGGGGTTCTGCGGTGGGGTCGATGCCGAGGGCCGACTTGCCGATGGTTTCCAGGGCGACGTCGTTGTTCGGCGGGTGGAACTGGCCCGCCCGGACGTCGCGGTAGTAGCGCTCCAGCGGCAGCTTGCGGAAGATCCCGTGGCCGCCGGTCATCCGGACGCAGCGGTCCACCGCCGCGTCGGCGGCGTTGACTGCGGTGTGCTTGATGGTGTTGAGCTCCAGCGGGCTGAGCATGCCGGTCTCCGCGCGGCGGCGCAGGCCGTCGGAGACCAGGGCTTCGGCCGGGCGCAGCAGGAGTTCGATCTCGGCGGCGTTGAAGACCTGCGCGGGCTGCCGCGACATCGGCAGCGACGCGCCCGTCACCGTCCTGCTCGTGACGTGGTGGTAGGCGTAGCGCACCGCAGCGCGGGCCACGCCCAGGTAGATCGAGGCCACGTTGAGCGCGAACCACGCGAACCCGCGCTCCCGCGCCGCGTCCCACACCAACGCCGCCTCGGCCGGATCCGCGCCCTGCTGCACGGCCGCGTCGGGCACGAACACCTCGTCGAACTTGACGTCCCACGAACCGGTTCCGCGCATCGACATGGTGTCCCAGGTGTCGATGAACTCCAGTCCGGGCGTGTCGCGGGTGAGCCCGAACAGCAGCAGCCTGCCGGTCTCGGTGTCGGCGGCGGTGCCCCAGAAGAACCCGAGCACCGGCGCCAGCGAGCAGAACGACTTGCGCCCGCTGACGACGTAACCGCCCTCGACGGGCCTGGCCGGGGTCGACGACGTGCGCACGTTGAGCCCGGTGGCCGCGTCGGTGAGGCTGCCTCCGACGACCGTGCCGTCGCTGACCATCTCGAACAGCGGCCCGGTCTCCTTCTCCCCGTTGCGCCAGCCCTCGGCCGCCGCGCCGAGCCCGAACAGGTGCATGTTGATCGCCAGCGCCGTCGACGCGCACCCGCCCGCGAGGATGTTCTGGCAGCGCACGACGGTCTCCAGATCGGCGCCCCCGCCGCCGAACTCCTCCGGCACGGTGAGGGTGAGGTAGCCCGCCTCCTTCATCCGCTCGACGTTCTCGACCGGGAACCGCCCGGAGCGATCGGTCTCGGCGGCGGTTTCGGCGAACTCGGCGGCCAGGGTGGTGGCGACCTCGGTCCAGTCGGTCATTCACGGCTCCACGATGATTTTGCAGTGCTCTTCCGGGTTTCCGAGCGCGTCGAAGGCCCACGAGATCTCGTCGAGGGGAACCCTCGCGGTCACCAGCGGCCCGACGTCGATGACGCCCTCGGCGATGTTGTGCAGCGAGGTCGCGAACTCCTCGGGGCTGTAGCCGAGGGCGAACCGGACGCTGAGCTCCTTGCTGATCCCGAAGTAGGGGTTGATCGAGTCGGTCTCCATGCACACCCCGACCACGACCACGCGCGCCTCGCGCGGCGCGCGCTTGAGGACGTCGTCGAGGATGCCGGGCACGCCGATGGCCTCGAACACCACGGGATTCCCGCCCTCCCAAGGGCTTTCCTCACGAGGGTCGACGGTGCGCGAGGCCCCGAGCGTGCCCGCGAGCGCCCGGCGCGCCGGGGACAGGTCCGAGGCCACGACCTCCTCCACCCCGCGCGCCTTCAGGGCCGCGATCACCGACAGCCCGACCGGGCCGCAGCCCAGCACCAGCGCGCTCTCGCCGTCCTGGATGCCGGACTTGTTGACCGCGTGCAGCCCGACGGCCATCGGTTCGGTCAGCGCCGCGTGATGCGCGGGCAGCCCGTTGGGCACGGGCAGCAGCAGCGGCGCCGACAGCAGCAGCCGCTCGCCGTACCCGGCGGCGACGGTGTTGGAGTAGACGATCGGCTGCATCCCGCTCTCGCCGAGCAGGATCGGTATCGAGGTCACCAGGTCCCCGGCCCGGGCGGTGTCGACGCCGGTCCCCACCTCCAGGACCTCCGCGGCGAACTCGTGCCCCATGAACACGTCGCGGTCCAGGTCGATCCCGCTGGGCCGGCCCATCTCCTCGCCGAGCGCGAGCATCTGGTCGCCGAACTTCGCGAAGTGCAGGTCCGATCCGCAGATCCCGCACGCGCTGACCTGCGCCAGCACCTGCCCCGGCCCGGGAACGGGCTCGGGAACGTCGTCGCGGACCACGAGGCGTCCGGAGTTCAGCGCCGCCGCGCGCATCAGGGGCTCGCCTCGGTCTCGGCGACGTGCTGCTTGTGCGCCTTGACCACGGCTTCCCCGGCGCGGCCGAAGATCTCCTCGCGCTTGCCCACGGCCCACTCGTGCGAGGCGCGCGGCGCCGCCAACCGGCCCTTGAAGTGCGGGATCACGTACTGGGCGAACAGCCGGTAGGAGTTGAGGGTGCGCTCCGGCGAGGCCCAGTCGTGCCCGAGCAGCAGGAACGTGCCGAAGCCGCCGGCCTGGTCCAGCAGGCCCTCGATGTAGTCGATGGCGTCGTCCGGGGTGCCGATGACGACGCTGTCGGACTGGGCGTAGGACTCGACGAACTCCCTGCGGCTCTGGGGTTTTCCGTTGGTGTTCTCGGCCAGGGGCACGAATCCGGCGCCGCCGCCGAAGTACCCGGCGAACTCCTGCAGGCCGTAGGTGCAGTCGTCGATGGCCTGCTCGCGGGTCTCGGCGAGGTGCATGGTGCCGAGCACCCGCCAGGACGCGCGGTCGGGTTCGGGGTTCCCGGCCTTCGCCGCCTGCTCCTCGACCACGCCCCAGGCCTTGCCGATCGCGGCGAATCCCTCGTTGGCGGCCGACATCGACAGCGACAGCAGCGAGGTCCCGTACTTGCCCGCCAGCCGGGGCCCCGACGGCGACACCATTGCGGCCACCGCGACTTCCGGGTGCGGCCACTGGTGCGGCTGGACCTGCAGCCGCGCCTCGTTGAGCTGGAACCAGTCGGTCTTGCGGGTCACCGGTTCCTCGCCGCGGAACAGCGCGAGGATCGCCTCCAGCGACTCCTCCATCATCCGCCGCTGCTCGACCGGGTCGATGCCCAGGACGTAGGCGTCGGTGGGCAGCGCCCCGGGCCCGGCGCCGAAGATGAGCCGGCCGCGCGTGAGGTGGTCGAGGGTGACCAGCCGGTCGGCCAGCAGCCACGGGTTGTGGTACGGCAGCGAGACGACGCCGGTGCCGAGCCGGATCCGGCGGGTGCGCTGCGCGGCGGCGGCGATGAAGATCTCCGGGCAGGAGATGATCTCGTAGCCGCCGGAGTGGTGTTCGCCGAACCAGGCTTCGTCGAAGCCGAAGCGGTCCAGCGCCTCGACGCGCTCCAGGTCGTACTCCAGCGCCAGCGTCGGGTCCTGGCCGATGGGGTGGAACGGCGCGTAGAAGACCCCGAAGTTCAGCGGCTCTTTCATGCGTTCTCCCGGTAGCCGATCGAGTCGAGGAATCCGAGGATGGCCGTGTTGACCTCCTCGGGCGCCTCCTGCTGCACCCAGTGCCCGACGCCCTCGACGAGGACGCTGCCGCGGCTGTCGGACAGCCAGGGCTCCTGGATGGACGGTGGTGTCATGGCGATCACCGGGTCGGCCGTGCCGCCGATGAAGAAGCTGGGCACCTCGACCTTCGCCCCGGCCAGCTGCGGCGTGCGCTCCCAGCTGCGGTCGAAGTTGCGGTACCAGTTGAGCCCGCCGGTGAACCCGGTTCGGGTGAACTCGCCGATGTAGAAGTCGAGTTCGTCCTGGCTCAGCCAGGACGGCAGTTCGGTCATCTCGGGGAAGCGGTCGACGAATCCGCGCCCGTCGTCGGCGACGTCCATGCCGCCGGGCCGGTCCGGTTCGACGCGGGTACCGGCGAGCATCCGCCGCATCGTCTCCGCGGGCCGGGCGTTGAGCTCGGCGTCGGCGACACCGGGTTCCTGGAAGTACAGGATGTAGAAGAAGTTCTTGCCGTAGCGCGCCCGGAACGCCTCGGTCGGCGGGACCGGCGGGCGCGGCGTGAACGGCACGCTCATCCCGCACACCCCGGCGACGCGCTCGGGGTGCAGCAGCGCGGTCTGCCACACGACCATCGAGCCCCAGTCGTGGCCGACGAAGACCGCCTTCTCCTCGCCGAGCTCGTCGAGCAGTGCGATGAGGTCGCCGCTGAGGTGCTCGATGTCGTAGTCGGCGATGTTCTCCGGTCGCGAGGAGCGACCGTATCCGCGCTGGTCAGGCGCGACCGCGCGGTATCCGGCCCGCGCGAGGGCGGGCAGCTGGTGCCGCCACGAGTAGGCCAGCTCCGGGAAGCCGTGCGAGAAGATCACCGGCGGTCCGGAGCCTTGTTCCACGACGTGCAGGTCCACGCCGTTGCAGCTGAGGGTGCGTTCGGGCATGCGGGGCCTCCTTGCCCTGGCCGTGCGAACGAGGCGGGATGACTGGAAACAGCCGTTGCCAGAAACATACGTTATGGTAACGCGTGTTGCCAAGACCTGATGATTCCGCGAAACCCACCCGCTGGGCAGGCGTTCCGGCCGCCGACCGGGTGTCGGCCCGGCGCGCCCTGCTGCTCGACGCCGCCCTCGAACTGCTGGGCACCGAGGGCTGGTCGGGCACCTCCGTGCGCGCGATCTGCCAGTCCGCGCGCGGCTGAACCCGCGCTACTTCTACGAGAGCTTCACCGACCTCGACGACCTGGTCATCGCCCTCTACGACCAGCTCATCGACGAGCTGCGCGAGCAGGTCACCGACGCCGTCGAGGCCGCGGGCGAGCACGGCCGGATGCGCGCGCTGGTGCGCGCCACGGTGGAGTTCATCGACGCCGACCACCGCCGAGGACGCGTCCTCTACGTCGAGGCGCTGGGCAACGAGAAGCTCAACCGCCGCCGCGTCGAGACCGGCTTCATCATCGCCGGCCACGTGGACGCCGCGGGCGGTTCCGGCGACACGCTGAGCATGATCACCGCCTCGATCCTGGTAGGCGGCTTCAGCGAACTCCTCCTCGCCTGGCTCAACGGCCTCATCACCGTCACCCGCGAGCAGCTCATCGACACCGCCACCGCCCTGTTCACCGCCATGACCGACGAGGCGGGCACCCTCCCGCGCTGCTGAGAGCAGATCCGCCGGCGGCAGCGCGGCGCTCGCGCGGTGGGGTTCCCGGGGCAGGCTCGGGGCATGAGCGATGACGACAGGCAGCCGATGTTCGACCACCGGCTTCGCGAGAAGTTCTACGACCAGCGGGTTCTGGTGCTCGACGGCCCGCTCGACGACGACAACGGGACCGTGCTGATCACCCAGATGCTCTCGCTGGCCCACGCCGATCCCGCCAAGGACATCGCGCTGTGGATCCACTCCCCCGGCGGCTCGGTGCCGTCGATGCTGGCGATCCGCGACGTGATGCGCCTGGTGCCCTGCGACATCTCCACGCTCGCGCTCGGATTGGCCTGCAGCGCGGGGCAGTTCCTGCTGTCGGCGGGCACCCCCGGCAAGCGGTTCGCGCTGCCGCACGCGCGGATCCTGATGCACCAGGGCTCGTCGGGGATCAGCGGCTCGGCCGTCGAGGTGGAGGTGCAGGCCGACGACCTGCGCTACACCCGCGACACCGTGCTCGGCCTCATCGCCGAGGACACCGGGCAGCCGCTGGAGCGGATCTTCGCCGACTCGCTGCACGACCGCTGGTTCAGCAGCGAGCAGGCCCGCGACTACGGGTTCGTCGACCGCATCGTCGACGGGCTCGGCCAGGTGATGCCGACGCGCACGCCGATGGGGCTGGGCGCCGAGACGGGGGTGCGGGCATGAGCAGCTACACGATCCCCAACGTGATCACGCGCAACGGCGGTGCCGAGCGGATCATGGACGTCTACTCGCACCTGCTCGCCGAGCGCATCGTCTACCTGGGCACGCCGATCGATTCCGGGGTGGCGAACGCGCTCATCGCGCAGCTGCTGCACCTGGAGGCCGACAGCCCGGATCGGGAGATCAACCTCTACATCAACTCCGAGGGCGGCGATCCGTCGGCGATGCTGGCGCTCTACGACACCATCCGCTACATCAAGGCCCCGGTCGCCACGACCTGCGTCGGCCAGGCGGTCGCGGCCAGCGCCGTCCTGCTCGCGGCCGGAGCACCGGGTCACCGCGCGGTGCTGCCGCACACGCGGGTGGTGCTGCACCAGCCCGCCGCGCAGGGCCGGGGCGCCATCCCGGACCTGATCCTGCAGGCCGACGAGGTGATCCGGGTGCGCACGCAGCTGGAGGAGATCCTGTCGAAGCACACCGGACGGGACGCGGCGACCCTGCGGCACGACACCGACCGCGACCGCGTCTTCGACGCCCGGGAGGCCGTCGCCTACGGCCTCGCCGACCACGTCCTGGACGAACGCGCCTAGGCGGTGGAACTCTTCGAGGATCACCTTGCTCGGCGGTGCGGGTAGCAGAACCTGCGGCGGTGCCGGCTGCCAGGGTGGTGAACGAGAATGCGGCTCCGCCGCATACCTCACAGCGCTTAGGCGGCCATGAGCACCGGGCCGGAGGGCGGGGCGATCGGGGCGGCGCGGCGGACGTCACCGGCGATGGTGATGAGCAGGTCCGGCAGCTCGATGCCGAGGGCGCCGGTGATCGCGGCGATCATCTCGCTCGACGGTTCCTTGCGGCCCCGTTCGACCTCCGAGAGGTACTGCGGGGACACACCGGCTCGCTCGGCGATGTCGACGAGCCGGTCCCCGCGCTCCTCCCGCGCCGCGCGCAGGCTGCGGCCGAGCTCCTCGCGCCACAACGGCTCGGGCCGGGCCTTGCGCCTCCGCTGGAGGTCCACGACGTCCGCCATGCCCACATCCTGACACCTCCCGCACCCACCACCGGAGCCGTTCTGCTGACGGCGGAACAGGATCACTCCGGCGCGAGCCGGTCCGTGTAGCCGGCGGCGCGCAGGCGGCGGTAGGCGGCGTCGACGTCGGCGGGGACGTGCTGCTCGACGGCGAAGCCGCGCTCGGCGTAGAGGGTGATGCGCTGGGTGTCGCCGACGAGCATGTGCAGGACGCGGTCGGCGTCGCCGATGGCGCGGACGTAGTCCTCCAGCGGAGCGCGCTGGGAGCTGCAGACGATGTCGACCTCCGGCCAGACCTTCTCGGCCGTGGCGTGGGCGCGTCGCTGCTGGTACGGCTTGGACACCAGCAGGATCGACCGGACTTCCCGGCGTTCCAGGGCTTTTCGGGTGAACTCGATGTTCTCGGCGGTGTTGGTGGCGTTCGGCTCGACCAGGATGTCGGCGTCCGGCACACCGCGCCGCAGGGCGTGCTCGCGGTAGTGGACGGCCTCGCCGCGCGGGAATCGCTCAGCGGTCGTCGGCGCGTTCGCGCCGGTGAACACGATCAGCGGGAACCACCCGGCCGCGTGGAGGTCGACCGCGTGGTCGGCAACACCGAGGTCATGACTGCCCAACCCCACGCCGACGTCGCAGCGCCGCAACTCGTGGTGGAGGTCGTGGTAGTCCCACAACGTCCGCGCGTCCTCGCGCAACTCCTCGGGCAGCTCATCGGTTCCCACCCCGGCACTGTATCGAGCTCCAGCTGCTCCGCTCCGCCGCGCGGGGGTGCTGGAGGAGGACGGTTTTTCCTCGAATTGACCGGACATAACGGACATTGATCAGGGTGATTCGAGGAAGAACTGTCCCCTGGTGACCCGACGCAGCCCCCGGAGTCGGGTGCAGTCACTGCCGTCACGCGGCCCCGGGGTCACGTGTAGGCGCGGAGGAAGGCGTCGACCCCGTCGGCGATGAGGTCGTGGAGCTCGTCGGTGTCGCGGGCGAGGTCGGGGGTCTGGTCGAGCACGTCGAGGGCCAGGCGCATGGTCAGGGCGATGAAGTGCTGGACCGCGCGGCGGGGGTCGCGGAGCCGCAGCGCACCCGCGTCGGCGTAGCGGGTGAAGCGCTCCTCCAGCGAGCGCTCCGGCTCGTCGTGGAGGCCGTCGGGCAGCCGCGGAGCGGGCGGGTTCTGACCGTTGAGGCGCCGGAAGTTGACGTAGACCGACGACGGGAAGGTCTCGGTGGTGACCCGCTGAGCGAAGGCGTGCAGCGCCTCCCGGAGATCGCGCCCCTCGGTCAGCTCCTCGCCGATGGCGGCGCGGATGGTCCGCAGCAGCACCTCGCCGGAGCGCTCCAGCACGCCCACGAACAGCCCGCGCTTGTCGCCGAAGTGGTCGTAGACGGTGCGCTTGGAGACGCCGGCCCGCGCTGCGATGGCATCGACGCTGGTCACCTCGAAACCGTCGGAGACGAACAGCTCCTCCGCCGCGTCCAGGATGGCCGCGCGCTTCATCTCGGTCCGCTTGCGCCGACCGTCCGCCTGCGGGGCCGCCCTGGGAGTCGTCATGTTCTCATCCTATTCCCAGGCAATCCATACTACACCGTGTAGTGTAGTTTTTGTCCCGCAGCGAGCACGGCGACACGAGGAGCGAACGATGACAACCGTCGACGAGGTCGAGACACCCCTCCACACCACGTGGAGCGGCCGTCTCATCGGACTGGTGTCGGTGCTCGTCCTGGTGAACTTCATGGTCGACACCGCCATCAGCGCACCGCTGATCGTCCTCCCGCAGATGCTCGACCACTTCGGCACCGACCAGGCGGCCCGGCTCAACGCCAGCGCGATGCTCGCCGGTGCGATGTGGGCTCCCCTGCTCGGCAAGAGCGCCGACGTCCACGGCAAGCGCAAGGTCCTGGTGCTGACGCTGCTGATCAGCTGCGCGGGAGCCCTGGTCTGCGCGGTGGCACCGACGACGTGGGTGTTCGTGGTGGGCCGGTTGCTGCAAGGCTCGGCCGTGGCGGCGCTGTTCCTGACCGTGGCGATCGTGCGCGACGTCTGCGCGCCCCGCCTGGCGATGGTCGCGGTCGGCATCGTGACGTCCGGTTCCGCCGTGCTCAACATCGTTTCGCGCTTCGCCGCGGAGAAGCTGGCCGCCGAGAACGGGTTCCAGGTCCTGTTCGTCATCTCGGGCGCGGTCGCGGCGGCGATGGCGCTGACCGTGCGCGCGGTGGTGTCCGAGTCGGCGATCACCACGCCCGGCCGGATCGACTTCGCCGGAGCCGCGCTCCTCGGCACCGGACTGATCGGCGTGCTCAGCTGCATCAGCCTCGGATCCGAACTCGGCCCGCTCCACCCGGCCCCGGTCTCGCTGCTCGTCGTCGGTGCGGCGGCGCTCACCGGCTGGTGGAGCACCTCGCGGCGCAAGGCCGAACCGCTCATCGACGTGCGCGGGCTCGGCGGCCCGCTGCTGCTGACCCTGCTGATCGTGGTGCTGGCGACCGGGGCGTACCAGAGCCTGCTGCAGCTGTTGCCGCAGGTCGGAGACGTTCCGCTGAGCCTCGGGCTGGGCTACGGGCTCGGCGGTCAGGGTTCGCTGGCGACGCTGCTGGCCGCTCCGGCGCTCGGCGTGATGATCGGCGGCCCGCTGGCCGGGGCGCTGGCGGGACGCGTCGGTCCGGTGCCGACGCTGACCGGCGCGGTGGGGCTCGGGACGATCGGCAGCCTCGGCATGCTCGCCGGTGTCAGTTCGTTCCCGGTGGCCGCGGTCTTCGCGCTGCTGCTGGGTTTCACGGTCGGGGCGCTGGGCACCTCGGGGTTCAACGTGGCGGGCGAGCTCGCCCCGGCGAGCCGGCGGGCGACGGTGTCGAGCCTGGTCATGGTCGTGGTGGCGGTCGGGTCCGTGGTGTTCAACTTCGCCGCGACGGCCGTGCTGCAGGCCACCGCGCTGCCCGCGGGGAATTCGAGCTCGGGCGTCTTCGGCTGGATCGCGGTCTGCGCGATCGCGTTCGGTCTGTCCACTGTGCTCGCCGTCGCGCTGACGCGTCGGCAGTTGTCGAGTTGAGGGGAAGAGAGATGCGAGTGCTGGTGTCCGGAGCGAGCATCGCGGGCCCTGCGGTGGCGTTCTGGTTGTGCCGCAGCGGGTTCGAGGTCACGGTGGTCGAGAAGGCCGCGACCGTGCGGTCCGGTGGATATCCGATCGACGTGCGGGGAACGGCGCTGGAGGTCGTGCGCAGGATGGGGCTGCTGCCGCAGCTGCAGGCCACCGACGTGGCCACTCGGCGGCTGACGTTCCTCAACACCGACGGCTCCGTCGCGGCGTCGGTGCACCCGCAGCACGTCGTGGGCGGTGTCGACGGGGAGGACCTGGAGATCCGGCGCGGCGATCTGACCGACGTGCTCCACGCCGCGGTGCGCGAGGACGTGGAGTTCGTCTTCGGCGACTCGATCGAGGTCCTCGACGAGCGCGCCGACGGCGTGCACGTCACCTTCCGCAGCGGTGCGGAGCGGGACTTCGACCTGGTCGTCGGCGCCGACGGGTTGCACTCCCGCACCCGGGAGCTCGTCTTCGGGCCCGAGCTGGAGTTCCACCGCTACCTGGGCTTCTGCTTCGCCGGGTTCACCATGCCCAACACCTTCGGGCTCTCCCACGAGGGCGTCATGTGGAACGCGCCGGGCAAGGGCGCGATCCTCTACGGCGTCGAGGACGGCGAGACGGTGCACGGGTTCCTCAACCTGGCCTGCGCGCCACCACCGATGGAGCTGCTGCGCGACCCGGACGCGCAGCGCGCGATGGTCGCGGACGCGTTCGCCGGGCACGGGTGGGAAACCCCGGCGATGGTCGAGGCCATGCAGGCGGCCGACGACCTGTTCTTCGACACCGTCAGCCAGATCCGGATGCCCGCGTGGTCGCGCGGCCGGGTGGTGCTGGTGGGCGACGCCGCGCACGCGCCGTCGTTCCTGACCGGGCAGGGGTCGAGCCTGGCGCTGGTCGGCGCCTACATGCTCGCTCACGCGCTGGCCACCCACGCCGATCACACCGCGGCCTTCACCGCCTACGAGGCGAGCACCCGCGAGTTCGTCGAGCTCAACCAGGCGCTGGTCGGCGAGGGCGACGCCGTCCTGTTCCCCACCACCGCCGAGGAGCTGGAGACCCGCAACGCCGGGCTGCGGTCGCTCACCGGGGAGTTGCCCGAGACCGGGCGGGTCGAGCACTCCGCGCTCACGCTGCCCGGCTGAGCGGTCCGGGGCGGGTGAGGCGACCGCGGGCGACGATCTCCAGCACGGCCGCGATCGCCACCGCTTCCACCGCCAGCAGTCCCACCAGCACGAGCAGCTGGACCGCACCGGCCTGCACCGGGCTCGCGCCGCCGAGCAGCATGCCGACGAACGCGCCCGGCAGGGTCACCATGCCGACGGTGCGGGTCTGGTCGAGCGCGGGAACCAGCGCGGTTCCCGCGCTCGGCCGCGCGATCTCCAGCCGGGCGTCCCGGTCGGGCAGCCCGAGCGACAGCGCCGCCTCGACCTCGCCGCGGCGCTGCTCCAGCTCGTCGAGCAGCCGGCGCCCGGCCAGCGCCGTGGCCGTCAGCGCTCCCCCGATCAGCTGTCCCACCAACGGGACCAGCACCAACCCGGTCACCGGCACGGCCCGGCTCACCACGAGCACCGCCACCACCGGCGCGACCCCCGCGGCGATCGGCACGGCCGCCCACCACCAGGTCCGGTCACCGGTGATCCGCCGCCCCGCCGTCCGCACCGCCACCGCGAACATCACGACGACGAACACCCCGACGAGCCACCACGACCGCACCACGTAGGCGATGACCAGCGACACCACCGCCAGCTGCACGGCCCCGCGCACCCCGGCCCCCAGCACGGCCCACCACCGCGCGAACCCGCCCAACCACCCCACAACACCGGCCGCGACCAGCAGAAACCCGATCACGCCACCGAGCACCGGAGTCACCGCAACAGAACCCACCCGCCGACCCTACGACCCCCACGTCGAAAACCCCCGCATTCGCCACGTCGAAAACCCCGGTTTTCACGCCGCGAAAACCGCGGTTTTCACCCGACGAATGTTGCAGTTTTTGACCGGGGTGGGGTCAGGGGAGGAGGTCGCGGCGGGCGGCGTTGACCATGTCGACCGCGTGGTGGAGCCCTGCTCGGGTGAAGCGGGTGTGGAGTTCGGTGAGGGTCTTGGCCACCTCGTCGGGTGACATGCCTTGGTGGGCTTGGGATTTGATGAGGCCGAGGCGGGCGAGGGATTCTCCCCGGGGTTCGGCGATGCGGGTGAACTCCTCGATCGTCGCCGCGTAGACCTGCTCGGCTTCGGCGTAGCGGCCCGCGCGGTAGAGGACGTTGCCGCGCATCTTGTGGTTGTAGGCCAGCGCGGCCTCCAGGCGCATCGCGCGGCAGGCCTGCTCGGCCTCGGCGAGCAGCTCCAGTGCGCCGTCGACGTCGCCGCGCAGCGAGGTGAGGTCGGCGATGCCGCGCAGCGCCCAGGCGCGTCCGCGCTGGTCATCGCTGTCGGTGGCGATCGCGCAGGCCTCGGTGAACAGCGTCAGGGCCCGGTCGTGGTCGCCGTTGTGCCGGTGGATCTGCGCGATGCCCTCCAGCGCCCAGACGACGTGGCGCGGCTGCCCGTGCGCGCGGGCCTCGTCCAGCAGCTTCTCGTGCAGCCGCAACGTCCCGGCGAAATCCCCCTGCACGCGCCCGGTTTCGGCCAGACCGGCCAGCGAGTAGCCGCGGGCGACGACGTCGTTGCCGCGCTCGGCGGTGGCCGCGGCGTGGGTGAGCAGCCGGTGCGCCAGCGGGTAGCGGCCGCGCTGGCGGGCCAGGGTTCCGCCGCTCCACAGCGCCCAGGCCATCGCCGCCGCGTCACCGGCGGCGCGGGCGGTGCGGTAGCTGGCGCGCCAGGCCCGCTCGGCGCGGTCGACCCGCCCGAGCCTGCGGCACGCCTCGGCGATGGCCAGCTGCGCCCCGGCACGCTCCCCGGCCGTGGTCGCCGCCGCGTCGTGCTGCTCGGCTTGGACCAGGACCTCGTCCAGCGAGGCGTTCACCGACAACGCCGCGAGTCCGCCCCGGTACTCGGCTGCCTTGGCGCGCATGGGTCTCCCTCCAGTAGGCGGATCACCCGCCCCCAGGCACGGGTGATCATTTCCACTGGAGACGCTAGGCGGCCCGAGACGCCGAATCCTCAGGTCCGAACCCGGAAATCCGGTCGCGCGACCCTGAGACCGACCCGTACGACCAAAGTCGTACGACCGCCCGGACCCGGCTCTTCCGGCGCAGGTCAGCCGAACAGCTCCTGCCCCCAGTGCTCCCCCGGTCGCACTCCGGGCGGGCACGCGAACAGCGCGGAGCCGTTGTGCTCCAAGTACTCCATCATCGTGTCGTCGCGGGCCAGCGCGCGCTGCATCGGCACGAACTGCCTGCGCGGATCGCGGTTGAAGCACACGAAGAACAGCCCGGCGTCGAGCCTGCCGAGGCCGTCCGAGCCGTCGGTGAAGTTGTAGCCGCGGCGCAGCAGGCGCGCGCCGGTGTTCTCCGCCGAAGCCAGCCGCACGTGGCTGTCGGCGGGCAGCGCGTGCACGTTCACCGGGGCGAACTCGTCGGTGCCGCCCAGCGGAGCACCAGAACCCTTGGCGCGCCCCACGATCTGCTCCTGCTCGGACAGCGACGTCCGGTCCCATGTCTCGATGTGCATCCGGATCCGGCGCGCCACCAGGTAACTCCCGCCGACCATCCACTCCGGACCGTCGCCGGGCCGCACCCAGACGTGCTCGTCGAGGGCGGCGGTGTCCTCGGACTTGATGTTGTTGGTGCCGTCCTTGAAGCCGAACAGGTTGCGCGGCGTGGTCTGCTCGCGGGAGGTGCTGGAGGTGCGTCCGAACCCGAGCTGCGACCAGCGCACCGAGACCGTGCCGAACCCGATCCGCGCCAGGTTGCGGATGGCGTGCACGGCGACCTGCGGATCGTTCGCGCACGCCTGCACGCACAGGTCTCCCCCGCTGCGGGCCGGATCGAGGTTGTCCTGCGGGAAGTGCGGCAGCTCGGCCAGCGCGGGCGGGCGCTGCCCCGCGAGCCCGAAGCGGCCGTCGAACAGCGACGGGCCGAACCCAACGGTCAGCGTCAGCGCCGACGGCGGCAGGCCGAGCGCCTCGCCGGTGTCACCGGGAGGTTCCTGCTCGCCGCCGCCGGTCGCGCCGCGCTCGACGGCCTCCTGACCTGCGGTCATGCGCTCGGCTGCGCGGGTCCAGTCCTGCAGCAGGCGGACGAGCTCGGCGCGGTCCGAGGTGGTGACGTCGAAGGCTACGAAGTGCATCCGGTCCTGCGCGGGAGTCGTGATCCCGGCCTGGTTCGGGCCGTGGAACGGGACCCGCTGGGCGGCCGGGTCGTGCTCGTGCCCGCCGAAGGCGGTGGCGCCGACCGCGCCCCCGGCGCCGGCGATGGCCACGCCGGCGCCGGTGAGCCCGAACAGCTTCCGGCGTGAGAAGGTCACCGCGTCACGACCCCCGCGGTCTTGCTCAGCGGCTCGCTGAGCGCGTCGACGGCCGCCGCGAGCTCCTTGACCTGCTCCGGGGACAGCTCCTGGTAGAGCTTGAAGCCGTCGCCGGCCTTGTAGCGGTCCAGCAGCGACTGCACGGCGGCGAAGTCGCGGTCGAGCTCGCCCAGCAGCTGCGGGTCCTTGGCCGACAGCACCGGTCGCAGCGAGTCGACGACCTTCGCGGCACCGTCGACGTTGGCCTGGAAGTCCCACAGGTCGGTGTGCGAGAAGATCTCCTCCTCGCCGGTGACCTTGCCGGTGGCGACCTCCTCGAGCAGCTCCTTGGCACCGTTGGCGGTGTCGGCCGGGGTGGGCTCGACGCCGTGGGCCTGGGCGACGAGCTGGTCGACGTCGGCGACGAGCTGATCGGCCACCGCCGGGGTGTCTGGCTGCGGGCCGGTGACCCACAGGTCCTTCTCCAGGCGGTGGTAGCCGGTGAAGGGCTGGCCGGGTTCGAGGTCGGCCTCGCGGCCGTCGATCTTGGGGTCGAGGTCGCCGAAGCTCTCGGCGACGGGCTCGATGCGCTCCCACGGCAGCCGCGCCTTCGGGTACAGCGCCTTGGCCCGCTCGACGTCACCGGCCTTGACGGCCTGGACGAACGTGCCGGTCTCGGCCTTGAGCTCCTCGGCCTGCTGGTCCACGTAGGACTTGTAGGCGGCGACGGCCTGGGCGGCTTCCGGGCTGGTCACGGCCTCGGCCGAGCCGGTCACGGTGAACTCGCCGCGGATGCCGTCGCCCTGCATGCCGGGCTTGCAGGCGGTGGTGTACTTGCCGCCTTCGGGCACCTGGGCCACGAGCTGCCGGTTCATGCCGGGGCCGATGTTCTCGACCTCGCTGATGATCTTGTCGCCGTCGCCGAGCAGGTAGAACTCGGTGACCTGCGAGCCCGTGTTGCGCACGTCGAAGGTGATCGTCCCGGCGGGTGCGGTGGTGCTGGAGACCTTGCAGGCGTCGTCGCCGGCTTCGACGCCGATCGCGCCCGGAGCTGCGGGGGCGGCCTGCTGGCCGCAGGAGGCGAGCGCGAGCAGGGTCAGCGGGAGTGCGGACTTGGCGAGGGTTCTCACGAGATCTCTCCGGTCGGGGTCGGGGCGGCGGCGCGCTGCGGCCGCAGGAACAGGACGAGGACGGGCACCGCGTAGCCGATCCAGACGACGGCCTCGAACACGGTGGTCTGCGGCGAGAAGTTGAAGATCCCCTTCAGCAGCGTCCCGTACCAGGACGACGGCGGGACCTGCGCGCTGACGTCGAAGGCCAGCACGTGCAACCCGGGCAGCACCCCGGCTTCCTGGAGGTCGTGGACGCCGTAGGCGAGAACGCCGGCGGCGACGAACACCAGCAGGACTCCGGTGGCGGTGAAGAACTTCCCGAGGTCGATCTTGATCGCGCCCAGGTACAGGGCCCAGCCGATCGCCACCGACGCGGCGATGCCGATGAGGAACCCGGCCAGCGGCAGGATCGTGCCGCCACCGGCGGATTGGACGCTGGAGAAGAAGAAAACCGCTGTTTCCAGGCCTTCTCGCGCCACGGCGAGGAAGGCGACGGTGATCACCGACCAGTTGCCGAGCCGCAGCGCTTCGTCGAGCTGTCCGCGCAGCTGCGCCGACAGGGTGCGCGCGGTGGTGCGCATCCAGAAGATCATGGTGGTCACGAAGACCACGGCCAGGACGGACATCCCGCCGCCGAACATCTCCTGCTGCTCGAAGGTCAGCGTCGCCGAGGTGTAGGTGAGCAGCGCGCCGACTCCCACCGACAGCGCCACGGCGGCGGCGACGCCGGTCCACACCAGGCGCAGCGCCCACCGGTGCTGACCGCGCACCAGGAATGCGATCAGGACGCTCACCACGAGAACCGCTTCCAGGCCCTCGCGCAACCCGATCAACGCGTTGCCGATCAGCACGCCAATCCCCTCTCCTTCTCATCTCGCTCCGAGACGTGAAGGGACAATAGGCATGCCTAACCTCATGGGCAAAACCCTGTGCCCGGAGTCACCGGAAATCGCTATCGAGAAGCCTTGGCGGCTAAATCAGTACAGCCTCCTGACCTGCTGGTAAAGGGAACCAGAACTCATTCCGGAAACATTTGGAGAATGCTTCTCCGCTTACCCGGCAGCCCATCGAGAAATGGATTAAAGGAACCATCCAGACATTCCCGAGCCGGAAATGCGGAAAAGCCACCGCCACTTGACCGACGCGGAAATTCAGAAATCTGCGGCGAAACACCCCAAAGGCGAACGCACCACCGGGGCGAATCACCCGTGATCAATTTCCGAAATGCCGGGATGGTTCGAGGAGAAGTCGTCCGCCGGTGAGGACCGCGTCGCGAAGTGGTGCAGCAGGGCGGTGGTGAGCGCTGAGCGTTGCAGGAGGCCGGAGACCGTCGCGTGCTCGGTGCGGGCGTGGGCGCCTGCGCCGACGGCGCCGAGGCCGTCGAGCACCGGAACCCCGGCCGCCTGGGCGAAGTTGCCGTCGCTGGCGCCGCCGACGGCGGTCTCGCGCAGGTCGAGCCCCAGCGGGACGGCGCAGTCGCGCGCCACCTCGTACAGCGCGGCGACCTCGGGCGTTCGCTCGAAGACCGGGCGGTTCCAGCCGCCGGAGACGGTGATCCGCGTCTTCGGGTCCACCGGTTCCAGCGACGCCAGGGCGGCGTCGATCCGGCTCGCCTCGACGGCGTCGGCGACCCGGACGTCGAGTTCCGCGGTCGCGCTGCCCGCCGTGACGTTGGCCCGAGTGCCTCCGCGCACCACCCCGACGTTCACCGACGTCCCGGCGTCGAGGTCGGTGAGCGCCCGGCAGCGCAGCACCTGGTGGGCCATCTCCACCACCGCGCTCGCCCCGGCCGTCGGGTCGAGGCCCGCGTGCGCCTCCTCGCCGGTGACGGTCACCGTGAACAGCCCGACTCCCTTGCGGGCGGTCTTGACCGCGCCGTCGGCGCTGGCCTCGAACACGAGCGCGGCGCGGGACCTCCGCGCCTCAGCGGCGATCACGTCGGACGAGCCGAGGCTGCCGGTCTCCTCGTCGCCGTTGAGCAGCAGCGTGACCGGAGGCCGGGGAAGCCCGAGCTCCTCCAGCGCGCGCAGCGCCCAGACCGCCTGCACCAGACCGGCTTTCATGTCGAAGACGCCGGGACCGCTGATCCGGTCTCCGTCCACCGCGAACGGCCACCCGGCGAGCGTGCCGGTCGACCAGACGGTGTCGTAGTGGGCCAGCAGCAGGATCGGCTCGGCACCGCTGCCGGAGTACCGGCGGATCACGACGTCGCCGGTCTCGTCGCGCGGCAACCGCTCGTGCTCGGCCGGCGGGCCGATGCGGGCGTCGAGCCAGTCGCACACCCACCTCAGGCACTCGTCGAGCGCGGTGAGGTCGTCGCTGGAGCTCTCGTGGTTCACGTAGGCGGCGAGGTCGGCGATCATCTCGTCGCGGTGCTCGGTGAGCCACGCGTGCGCGGCCGCGGCGGTCACACCAGGCTCCCGGCGATGCGGTCGAGCTCGTCGAGCCGCCGCTCGGACATCGCGGCGGGGTCGTCCTCCAGCTCCCGCAGCCCGGCCATCACCGCCCGGAGCAGGGGCGTGCCGATGCCGAGCCGGTCTGCCTCGGCCAGGACCGTGGCGTAGTGGGTGGTCACCTCGACCTCCCGACGTCGGACCGCGAGGTCCCGCCAGATGCCGCTGCGGGTCTTGGGCTGGGTCCGCAGCCAGGCCGTCAACTCCGCCACCGCGCGTTCCCGGTCGTCGCTGTCGGCGCCGCGCGCGAAGGCGGTGGGGCGGAACGCGTCGAACGCCTCCAGCCGGACGCCCAGGGCTCCGGCGACGGCGAAGACCTCCTCTCCCAGCGCGTGCATCGCGGGCCGGTGCCGGTCGATCAGGTCGGCCATCGGCTCGTCGGCCAGCGCCGTGGCGGCCAGCATCGCGCCGAATCCCGCCTTCGCCCAGAGGAATCCCTCGACGTTGTCGCTGGACTGCGCCGGGCCCCACGCCCGCAGGTCGGCCACCAGCGACCGCACCCGGTCCGACACCGCCCCGCCGGGTTCGCCCAGCACGAGGGCCCCGGGGCCGCCGTCGGCGATCACGCCGGGCTCGGTGCGGTCGGCGAAGATGTTGACGAACGCCGCGACGGTGCGCGCGAGGCCGAGGTGCTCGGCCAGGACGGGCTCGTTGAACCCGTTCTGCACCGACGCCACGTACCCGTCGGGCGCGAGCCGGGGCGCGATCCAGCGCACCGCCGACTCCGTGGCCTGGGCCTTCACCGCGAGCAGCACGTGCTCCAAGGTGCCGGTGAACTCCTCGGGAGTCGCGGCCGCCACCGGCGCGGCGGTGCGTTCACCGGCCCGGTCCAGGACCAGACCGCGTTCGGCGATGGCGGCCACGTGCTCGGCGTCGGCGTCGATCACGGTGACGGGGTGCCCGGCGCGGGCGAGGTGGAACGCGAGCGTGCCCCCGATCGCTCCCCCGCCGACCACCGCGTACGTCGTGGAACTCATGCGTTGCGTCCTTCCCGGACCTCGTTCGGCCCCACCGGGTGAGGCCGCAGTCGTGGCAGGTGTGCGGCACCGGCGGCGGATCCGCCGTCGACGCGCAGGATCTCGCCGGTGATCCACGAGGCGTTGTCCCCGGCCAGCCAGCGGACGGCGCGGGCGACGTCGGCCGGGACGCCCGGTCTGCCGAGCGGGTTCACCGACACCGCGGCGGCGTACTCCTCGGCGACCGGGTTGCAGGCGCTGTCGACCGCCACGAACCCCGGGCTGACCGCGTTGACCCTGATGCCCCGCTCCCCCAGCTCCAGAGCCGCTGCGCGGGTGGCCATCTCGAGCGCCGCCTTGGAGCTCGCGTAGGGTCCGCCGCCCGGCCTGGCGCGCAGCGCGGCCCCGGAGGAGATGTTGACGATCGCCCCGCCGCGAGCCCGCCGCGCGAACGCGGCGGTGGTCAGCACCGGGGCGCGCGCGTTCAGCGCGAAGATCCGGTCCCAGCTCTCGGCGTCGACGTCGGCCATGTCCAGCGACGGGTAGATCCCGGCGGCGTTGACCAGCACGTCCAGCGGCCACGCCTGCTCGACGACCGCTTCGCAGGCCCGCGGTGAGGTGAGATCGGCGGTGATCCGCGTTCCCGGCACCGGCGAGTCGGCCAACCGGTCGCCGTCGATGTCGACGAGGGTGAGCGCGACGTCCTCGTGCTCGGCGAACTCCTCGGCGATGGCGCGCCCGAGCCCGCTCGCCGCGCCGGTGACCAGCACTGCGCGCATCAGGCGAACTCCTCGTCCTTGGTCTCGGGCATCGTCAGGTAGACGATCAGCGAGATCAGCGCCGAGCCGGAGACGTAGAGCCAGAGCAGGTCGCTGTGCCCGATGTCGTTGAGCCAGGTCGTGATGTAGGGCGCGGTTCCGCCGAACAGCGCCACCGCCAGGGCGTAGGGCAGCGCGATGCCGGTCGCGCGGACTTCCGGCGGGAACTGCTCGGCCATGATCACCGCGCAGTTCGCCGAGTACCCGAGCACCAGGACCATGCCGACGAGCTGCACCAGGAACAGGCTCCAGAAGCTGTTGCCGAGCAGGTTCAGCAGCGGCCAGGACAGCACCACGAAACCGCCCGCGAACACGCCGAGCGTGGTCTTGCGGCCCACCCGGTCGGACAGGATGCCGACGAAGGGCAGCGCGACCACGAACACCACCAGGCACAACGTCTGCGACAGCAGCGCCTGCGACAGCGGGATCCCGGTGGTGATGTTGGCGTAGGTCGGCAGGTAGTTGACCCAGATGTAGTACGTCAGCGTCCCGGCGATGGTGATGCCGGCGACCCGCAGCGCCGCTCCGGGGTGCTCGACGAACATCGCCTTGAGGGGGTTGGTCCGGGTCCGGCCGTCCGAGCGGGCCCGGGTGAACGAGTCGGTGTCCTCGACCGAGACCCGCAGCCACAGCCCGATGAGCCCGAGCAGCCCGCCCAGGACGAACGCGACGCGCCAGCCCCAGGAGTGCAGCGCCGCGTCCGACAGCGCGGAGGTGGCGATGGTGCCCATCAGCGAGGCGACGAGCACGCCGCCGCCGACCGAGACCTGCTGCCAGGACCCGGCGAACGCGCGCCTGCCCGCTGCGGCGGACTCGACGAGGAACGCCGAGGACGACCCGAACTCACCACCGGCGGAGAAGCCCTGGAGCAACCGGGCCAGCAGCAGCACCAGCGGCGCGAACAGCCCGATCGCGTCGTAGCCGGGGGTCAGGGCGATGACGAACGACGCACCGGCCATCAACCCGACGGTGAGCGTGAGGCCCTTCTTGCGGCCGTGCCGGTCGGCGTAGCCGCCGAGCACCGCGGCGCCGATCGGGCGCATCACGAAGCCGACCGCGAACACCGCCAGGGTCGACAGCAGCGCGACGGCCTCGTCGCCGCCGGGGAAGAACTCCTGCGAGATGATCTTGGCGAAGATCGAGTAGAGCGCCCAGTCGACCCACTCGACGGTGTTGCCGATCGTGCCCGCCACGATGGCCTTGCGCTGAGCTCGCGTCATCTTCCCGGCGCTGATCGCCGTGTCCGTCCTCATGAGGTCGCTCCTGCGGTGTCGAGCCGGGTCGCCTCGGCGCGCGCGGCGTCGGCGAGCTCGGCGTGGGTGGCGAACCACACGTCGCCGTGCGCCCGGATGTGGTCGAGCAGTTCCCGCAGCACGACCAGCCGCGAGCGGTGGCCGATGACGTGCGGGTGCGCGGTCAGTTGGAAGACGCCCCCGGCCCGGTAGGCGGCGTCGAACTCGTCGACCCAGATCTCCAGCACGTCGCGCGGACGGGTGTGGGGCCGCACGGATCCGTAGCGGTCCATCGTGAAGTACGGCGCGTCGTCGCGGATCCAGTCGACGGGGATCTCCACGATCCCGGTCGGCTCGCCCTCGGCAACGATCTCGTAGGGCTCGTCGTCGGCCATCAGCGAGGAGTCGTAGGCGAAGCCGAGCTCGCGGATGGTGTCCAACGTGGACTCGGAGAAGTCCCACGACGGGGTGCGGATGCCGGTCGGGCGCACGCCGGTGATCTCGGCCAGCGACTCCATCGCCCTGGCGAGCAGCTCCCGCTCGTCCTCGCGGGCCAGCAGGGTGTTGCGCTCGTGGATCCAGCCGTGCACGCCGATCTCGTGCGGTTCGCTCGCGTAGTCCCGCGCCTCGGCCGGGTGCAGCAGCGCCGAGACCGCGGGCATGAAGAACGTCGCGGGGACCCGGTGCTCGGCGAGCAGTTCGAGCACCCGGCCCGCGCCGACGCGGGCGCCGTACTCGCCCTGCGCGAGCCGCCCGGGACTGGTCTCGCCGTCGCGCAGCGGGATCGTCTCGTGGTCCGGGTCGAAGGACAGCGCGACCGCGACCCGCGCTCCGCCGGGCCACTGCTGAGGCACGAGGCGCCGTCCGGCGCGCACGGCTTCGACGTGACGGCGCCAGGTCCGCTCCGGCCACTGCCACGGCTCTGGTGTTTCGGACATGTTCCCTCCGTGCGGTTCTCAGCGGAAGCGGTCGACGCGGGTCCACGCGCGCTTGAGCGTGGCCAGGTGCAAGGTGACGTCCGAGGCGTTGAGCCCGGGCAGCGTGCCGATGACCTCGGTGGTGTAGCCGAACAGGTCGGCCTTGGCGGGCAGCACCATCTGCCCGACGAGGTTGAACCGGCCGGTCGCGGCTGCCAGGAACTTCGTGCCTGGGTGGGCCGCGAGGCGGCGACCGGCCTCGTCGAGGTGTCCCGGGTGGATCGACAGCCAGAGCATGAATTCCACGCCGTAGCCCAGCAGACCGGGTTCGACGAGCGTCCGGAACTGCAATCCGCCCCGCGAGACCATCCGGTCCATCGCGCGGGCGACGCTGGATTCGCTGCACCCGAGCTCGCGGGCGATCGCGCTCACCGGCATCCGTCCGTCCGCGGCGAGTTCCTCGGCAACGGCGGTTTCGAGCTCACCCGGTGCCTTCGGCGGCGTGCCCCAGTCCGCCCGGTCGTAGGGCGGCGCGTGGGTCGGTCGCAGCTCGGCGGCGGCTTCGGGCGGCAGCAGACCGGTGTCCCAGCCCGGTGCCGAGGCGAAGGTGCGGATGACGGCGACGCTCTCGGTCCCGGTGATCAGCTCGGCACCGGGCAGGTCGGTGAACAGCAGCCGCAGCAGCTCGTCGTTGTCGTGCGCGACGAAGTCGACGACGAGGTCGGCGGTGCCGGTCACCACGGCGAGGAAGCGCGCCTCCGGCCGCGTCGCCAGCTGCTCGGCGAGGTCCCAGCCCCGCCCGGGCTTGGCCTGCACCCGGACCAGCATCGACGACCCGGCGGCGGTCCGGTCGAGGTCGATGACCCCGACGACGTGGAGCAACCCGCGCTCGTGCAGCGCGGTGAACCGCCGCTGCACGGTCGTCTCGCTGACACCGGCCCACCGCGCGACCGCGCTCCACGGAGCACGCCCGTTGAGCTGCAGCGCCGCGATGATGCGGCGATCCACCTCGTCCACGGCCTCCACGGCCAGCCCGGTTGTCATGGCCGGGGACGTTAAACACCGGGACAACCCCGGTCAACGCCGGAATCCTGCAAACCACCTGGTTAACACGATGTTTCCCGCCGTTTTTCAGGTCCGCGCGCCGGAAAACACCCACGCCGGCCGAACCCGACCGAAGCCCGACTCCGCGCCGGATCCCGTCAAGAAGATCTTGAAAATCCCCTCACCAGCACGCGGAAGAGCCGCGCGACGAGACCGCGCGGCTCATGAGGGGATCTCCGGCGAAGGGCTCAGACCAGGGGTTTGCCCTTGCGCATCCGGCGGCGGAGGTCCCACAGGTGGTAGTTGAACGGGAACCTGCGGAGCGGGGTGGGCAGGCGGAGGGCCACGGCGCCGATGGCTCGGGTGAGCTTGTCGAAGCGGCGCTGGTCGCGGTGGGTCCAGTGCAGGCCCATCTGGTCGCGGAAGGTCTGCGGCAGGAAGCCCGTGGTGATGAACTTGTTGAGCGGCGCGAAGGGGACGCGCAGGATCGCCGGGAGGAACCGGAGCTCGGCGATGTCGAGCAGATGCCTGCGGATCGTGTCGTCGATGCTGACCTCGGCGAGGTTCTTCTCCCAGTAGTCGTCGAACTCCGCCCTCGTCGACGGCCACATCTCCGGCTTGACCTGCAGCGTCGTGCCCAGCGGGGCGGAAGCCGCGAAGATCTCCTCGCGGCGGTCGGCCGGGATGGGCTTGCCGGACATGGCCACGAACGAGTCCTCGTAGCCCTTGTAGAGGCACGCCGCCACCCACAGCTGCAGCTCCGGGTCGAAGGCGTTGTAGGACACCGGGCTCGACTCGCCCGAGCGGACCTGGGCGTGCGACCGGTTCACCGAGCGCCGGTAGGCGCGCTTCTCCTCGTCGGTGCCCAACGTCGCGACCGACAGGTAGGTGAACGTGGTGCGGGTGCGCTTGACCGGGTGCTTGAACAGGTTCCCGCTGTCCACGGTGCTCTCGTAGACGCCGTAGCCGACACCGGGCCGGCCCAGCTGCATGATCACGTTCGCCGCGCCGGCCATCAGGCCCGCTCCGACGATGACGTCGCCGAACTCCTCCGCCGGTGTCATGACCACCTCCCTATCGCTGGAAAGCCCACCTGACCCCCAGGAAGAATCATGACTTCTATTGACCACTTGTCAATAGCTGATTCGGGATTCATCCTCAGGTATACACCGCTGTTGAGGCCTGTTCGCATCCTTCGCGAACAATCAGGCGACGGCTGTTGACATATGGGCAACAGCGGTTCAGCGTGTTTCGACGCAGGTTCGCAACGGAGGGAACTGGCCGTGACCACAGCCGAGCAGGTAAGCCGGGCCGTCGAGGGACTGACCATCCCCGGACTGCTGCGCCGCAACGCCCGGGACTTCCCCGACCACCCCGCCCTGACCAGCGGGATCGACTCGGACGCCGGCACCTGGTCCTGGTCCCGGCTGCGCACCGAGGTCGCCGCGCTCACCCGCGGCCTGGCCGCGCTCGGACTCGGCCGCGGCGACCGGATGCTCATCGCGATGGCCAAGCGGCCCGAGCACTGGGTCGTCGACCTGGCCGCCATCCACATCGGCGCGCTGCCCTGCACCACCTACGACACCCTGAGCACCGAGCAGATCCGCTTCGTCGCCGAGCACAGCGAGGCGAGCGTGCTGGTGCTGGAGGGCGAGGAACAGCTGCGGCGCTGGCGCCCCGTGCTGGCCGACCTCCCCCACCTGCGGGCCGTGGTCACCGTCGACCCCGGCGTCGGGTCCGACCCCAGCTTCGTCGACTACACCGACCTGCGCGGCGAACCCGGGCCGCCCGACGCGGCTTTCGAGCGGCTCGCCGACCAGGCCGATCCGGACTCGCCGCTGACCGTCGTCTACACCTCGGGCACCACCGGCGAGCCCAAGGGCGTGGTGCTCACGCACCGCAACGCCATCCACGAGTCCTTGATGCAGGACCACCTCGTGCCGGTCGCCGAGCACCCGCGCTCGGTCGCCTACCTGCCGTTGGCCCACATCGCCGAGCGGGTGCTGGGCATCTACATGCCGATCTGCAACGCCGGGCACGTCACCATCTGCGAGGACCAGGCCCAGCTGCTGCCGACGCTGGCCGCGGTGCGCCCGCACGGGTTCTTCGGCGTGCCCCGGGTGTGGGAGAAGCTCTCGGCCGGGTTGTCGGCCGAGCTCGCCGCGCTGCCCGCCGAGCAGGCCGCGGTCATCGAGCACGCCCGCGAGGTCGCGCTGGAGGTGTTCCGGCTGCGCTCGGCCGATCAGCCGGTGCCCGACGAGCTCGCCGCGCGGCACCGGGCGCTCGACGAGCAGGTGCTGCGGCCGCTGCGCGCGGCGATCGGGCTCGACGACTGCGTGCGCGCGTTCAGCGGCGCCGCGCCGATCCCGACCGCGGTGCTGGAATTCCTCGCGGGCGTGGGACTTCCGGTCTACGAGGTGTGGGGGCTGAGCGAGACGACGGGTGCGGCGACGGTGAGCACACCGGAGGCCTTCGCGCTCGGCGCGGTCGGTCGGCCGGGTCCGGGCGTGGAGGTCCGGGTCGCCGACGATGGCGAGCTGCTGGTGCGCGGCCCGGTGGTCTTCGCCGGATACCTGCAGCGCGACGGCTCGATCGCGGCGGCCACCGACGCCGACGGCTGGCTGCCGACCGGTGACATCGGGACGGTCGACGAGCGCGGGATCGTGGCGATCACCGACCGCAAGAAGGAGCTCATCATCACCGCGGGCGGCAAGAACATCGCGCCCACCAAGATCGAATCGCTGTTGCGGGCGCACCCGCTGGTAGGCCAGGCCGTCGCGATCGGCGATCAGCGCCGCTACGTCACCGCGCTGCTGGTGCTCGACGAGGACGCCGCGCCGGGCTGGGCGAAGTCCCACGGCGTCGACACCACCGACCTCGACGAGCTGGCCGAGCACCCCGAGGTCCGCGCGGCGCTGGAGGAGGCCGTGGCGCAGGCCAACCAGCAGCTGGCGCGCGTGGAGCAGGTCAAGACGTTCCGGGTGCTGGCGGGGCCGTGGACCGCCGAGAGCGGGGAGCTCACGCCGAAGCTCAGCCTGCGCCGCAAGGTCATCGCCGAGCGCTACGCGGAGACCGTCGAGGGGATGTACCCGTGAGGTATTGGCAGCGTGCCAACACCGCGCGAAGCGGCCTCCACCAGCACTGCTGGCCTTCCCGACGGGACGGGTGCGGTATCTTGTTGACGTCGGTACGGCCACAGATGAGGAGTCGGCATGAACGCCCAGCGCCCGGTCCAGCGACGACGGTTGGAGCCCGACGCGCGGCGCGCCGAAATCCTGGCCGCCGCCCGCAAGCTGTTCGGCAAGGGCAACTTCTCCACCGTGTCCACTTCGGACATCGCGGCCGAGGCGGGCGTGGCGCGAGCGCTGATCAACCACTACTTCGGCAGCAAGCGGGAGCTCTACCTCCAGGTCGTCCGGCAGATGCTGGTCGTCCCGGCCTCGGTCTCCGAACGGCTGCCCCCGACCACGGCCGAGGAGCGGCTGTCGATCTGCGTGGACCGCTGGCTGGACGTGGTGGAGCGCAACCGCGACATGTGGCTCTCGGCGATCGGTTCGGAGGCCGTCGGCCACGACGACGAGGTCGAGCGGATCATGCTGGAGGCCGACGAGATCGCGACCGACCGGGTGCTGGAGGCCGCGATGATGGCCGACGTGACCGACGGCCGGGAGAAGCTGCGCGGCATGATCCGCGCGCACAGCGCCATGCTCAAGGCCGCCTCGCGGGAGTGGCTGGTGCGCGGCAGCCTCAGCCGCAGCGACCTGCACGTCATGCTCACCCGCACCGTGCTGCACCTGGTGAACGAGGTCTTCCCCGCCGTTCGCGCCGACTGAGCCGGAACCGGCTCTCCGCCAACGCCTTTCCACGCGATCCTGCCACGCGCGTGGCGCAACTACCCTTTTCCGCACTTCCACGCGGGGAAACGCGCGCAAGCGGCGCAGCCGCGAGCGGGCCCGAGCCGCTCTCGCCGCCGGCACCGCCGCGGGTTCTCAGCGGTTCTCCGGGGAGGACGCCGCGACGCCGTGTATCGGCATACATCAGGAGTGGCGCCCGGCCCCGGAGGGCCGCTGAGGTTCCGCTACCCGCACCGCCGAGCAAGGTGACCCGGGAATCACGGAAGACGAGGGAGAAGCGGATGAGCCGTTCTCCAGGGCCTGTTGTCGACGCCCTGCTGCAAGCCGGGTTGCTGCTGGACTTCGGCGCCCGGGCGCTGGCCGCCACCGCGCGGGTCACCTTCCGTGCCCGGCTGGCCTGGCGGGAATGCCTGCACCAGGTGCACTTCCTGGCCGCGGTGACGACCCTGCCCGCGCTGCTGGTCACGATCCCGCTGGGCGTCGTGGTGGCGCTCAACGTGGGGTCGCTGGCCAGCCAGATCGGGGCGGAGGGCTACGGCGGTGCCGTGGTCGCCTTCGTCGTGGTCGGCCAGGCCGCTCCCCTGGTGTGCGCGCTGATGATCGCCGGCATCGGCGGCTCGGCGATGTGCGCCGACCTGGGCGCGCGCACCATCCGCGAGGAGATCGACGCCCTGGAGGTCATGGGCGTGCGCACCGTCGAGCGCCTGGTCGCGCCGAGGGTGATCGCGGCGGTGGTGACCACGGTGCTGCTGGCCTGCATCGTGATGCTGGTCGGCATCGGCACCACGTTCCTGTTCCAGGTCTCGGTGCTGGGCGCCTCGCCGGGCATGTTCCTGCAGACGCTGGTGCAGTACTCGCGCGTCGAGGACTTCGCGATGGCGCTGATCAAGGCCGCGGCGTTCGCGGTGCTGACCGCGCTGGTGGCCTGCTTCAAGGGGTTGACCGCCCAGGGCGGGCCCGGTGGCGTGGCCAACGCCGTCAACGAGGCCGTGGTGATCTGTTTCGTGTGCGTGTTCATCGCCAACACCGCGCTCACCGAGCTCTACCCCGTGCTCGTCCCGGCCAAGGGCGAGTACTGATGACCGCCCCCGTCACGTCCGCTGTGGACGCCCTCGTGCTGGTCGGCAGGCACGTGACCTTCTACGTGCGCGCGGTCATCGGCGTCCCGGCCGTGCTGGTGCGCTACCCCAAGCACATCGTGCGGCTGGTCACCGAGATCAGCTTCGGCTCGGCGTCGCTGCTGGCCGGGGGCGGGACGATCGGCGTGGTGTTCGCGATGTCGTTCGTCTCCAGCACCCAGGTCGGCCTGGAGGGCTACCGGGGGCTGGACCTGCTCGGCATGTCGCCGATGACCGGGCTGATGGGGGCGCTGGTCAACACCCGCGAGATCGCGCCGATCGTGGCCAGCATCGCGCTGGCCGCCAAGGTCGGCACCGGGTTCACCGCGCAGCTGGGCACGATGCGGGTGGCCGAGGAGATCGACGCGCTGGAGTCGCTGGCGATCCCGTCGCTGCGCTACCTGGTGAGCACCCGGATGGCGGCGGCGTTCATCTCGGTGATCCCGCTGTACCTGGTGGGGCTGTTCGCCTCCTACATGGCAACGGGTTTCGCGATCGTCTACCTCAACGGCGACTCCCCGGGGACCTACAACTCCTACTTCCACCTGGTGCTCACCCCCACCGACGTGCTGTTCTCACTGGTCAAGGCCGTGGTGTTCGCGCTGATGGTGACCTTGATCCACTGCGCCCACGGCTACTACGCGACCGGCGGGCCCGAGGGAGTGGGCAAGGCCGCCGGGCGGGCGCTGCGCACCAGCATCGTCGCGATCACCGTGGTCGACGTGCTGCTGAGCCTGCTGTTCTGGGGCGTGCGACCGTCGTTGCCCGCGTTGGGGTTGTAGGCGATGGCGCGGCGGAGCGAACGCGCGTCGCTGGCCCTGCGCGGGGCCGCGGCGGTGTCGGTGCTGGTGGTGGGCGCGGTGACCGCGGTGGTGGGCAGCGCGGGGGTGTTCACCGCCGAACCGGAGGTCACCACGACGCTGCCCGCGGCGGCGGGCCCGGTCCGGGAGAGCACGCCCGTGCAGTACCGGGGCATCAAGGTCGGCGAGCTGTCGCAGGTGGTGCCCGACGACTCGGGCGCGCGGCTGACGATGAAGCTGGATCCGGAGCGGATCGGCGAGATCCCGGCCGACGTGCGGGTGCGGCTGCTGCCGCGGACGCTGTTCGGCAACCAGTACCTCGACCTCACCGGCCCCGGGCTGCGCGACGGCACGCGGCTGGCCGACGGCGCGCACGTGCCGCCGGACACCTCGCGGCCGACCGCGCAGCTCTACACCACCTACACCCGGATGTACCGGCTGCTCGACGAGCTGGAACCGGCGCAGCTGCAGGTGGCGCTGACCGCGATGGCCGACTCGCTGCGCGGCCGGGGCGAGCAGCTCGGCGGCATGATCGACGACGGCGCGGCGCTGGTCGACGAGGCCGATCCGATCCTGCGGAACCTCGGTTCGGACCTGGAGACGATGGCCGCGGTCGGTGACGACCTGCGCGCCGCCGCACCGGATCTCGTGCGCTCGCTGGACAACGCCGTCGCTCTGTCCACCGTGGTCGTCGAGCAGCGGGAGGACATCGGGGCGCTGCTGGGCGGCGGCATCGAGGTCACCGACCGCGCGCAGCGGTTCCTCGACGCCAACGGCGAGCGGACCGTGGAGCTGGTGCGCAGCGCCGACCCGATCACCGACGTCCTCGGCGCGAACCCGGGCGCGTTCGGCAACGCCAAGGCCGGCGTGGACACCTTCCTGGACGGCGCGAACCGCGCGTTCTCCACGGGGTTCTTCAAGATCCGCGCGAAGGCCAGCCTGGAGGACCCCCACCCGTACACGCCGCAGGACTGCCCGCGCTACGGCGCTCTCAGCGGGCCCAACTGCGGGAGGGAGACCGCCATCGGCCCGGTCGGGTCCCCGCAGGAGGACGAGACGATGCGACGGCTCGCCCCGCTGCTGCCCACCCCCGAGCAGGCGCCACCGGCGGCCCCGCCGTCGCCGGACCTGCTCGGGCTGATGCTCGGCCCGATGGTGCGCGGAACGGAGGTGATGACGCCGTGAAGAAGGTGCCGTGGATCCGGCTGGCCGCGTTCGCGCTGGCCGCACTGCTGTGCGGGACGGTCGTGGTCAACACGATCAGCAACCCGGTGACCGGGTCGACCCGCGAGTACCGGGCGGTGTTCACCAACGCCGAGGGCCTCATCCCGGGCAGCGACGTGATGATCGCGGGCGTGCGCGTCGGCAAGGTCACCGAGGTCGAGCTCGACGACGGGCTGGCGCGGGTGGCCTTCGACCTGGCAGCCGACCAGCGGATCCCCTCCGACGGCGTCGCCGCGGTGCGCTACGCCGACATGCTCGGCGGCCGGTTCCTGTCGCTGTCGTCCGGTCGCGGACCCGCGCTGCCCGAGGGCGCCGAGATCCCGGTGGAGCGCACCCGCCCGCCGCTGGACCTGACCGCGCTGCTCAACGGGTTCAAGCCGCTGTTCGACGCGATCGACCCGGGGCAGGTCAACCAGCTGGCGGGCGAGATCGTCGCGGTCTTCGACGGCGAGCAGGGCACCATCACCGACCTGCTGACCAAGGTCGTCGCCGTGACCTCGGCGCTTGCCGAGCAGGACCAGGTCATCGGGCAGGTCGTGGACAACCTCAACGGCGCGCTGGGCACCCTGGACCAGAACCGGGAGCAGATGCGCGAGCTCATCTCCGGGCTGGCGCAGCTGACCTCGGCGGCCGCGCAGCAGGCGCCGCAGATCGCCGAGTCCGTCGACAACGGTGCCGCGCTGGCCGGATCGCTCGACGACGCGCTCGACGACCTCGGTCCGGGCCTGTCGCACGACGTGCGGTCGCTTCGGGAGATCACCTCCGGGATGGTGCGCGACCAGCAGCGCTACGCCACGGCGGTGCACGAGCTGCCGGGGTTCCTCAACGCGATCAACCGCGCGGGCGGCTACGGCTCGTGGATGAACGTCTACGTCTGCAACCTCAGCGCCGCGGTCGGCGGGCTCAAGGTCGACCTCGGGGCGGGACCGCACTCGGAGGTGTGCCGATGACGCACGCGATGCCGCCGAAAGCCCTCCGCAACGGCGCGATCGGGGCGATCACCGCGCTCGCGCTGCTGCTGGCGGCGGTCCTGGTGCCGCAGCTGGCCTTCCGCGCGCGCACCCAGGAGCACGTCGCCGAGTTCGCCAACGCCGCTGGGCTGACCACCGGCACCCCGGTCAACGTCGCCGGGGTCCCGGCCGGTCGGGTGACCGGGGTGGAGCTGGCGGGCGACCGGGTGCTGGTGACCTTCCGCGTCGATTCGGGCCAGCGGCTCGGCACCGCCACCCGCGCCGGGATCAAGATCCGCACCGTGCTGGGAACCCGCTACCTGCAGGTCGATCCGGCCGGTCCGGGCGAGCTGGCGGACCCGATCCCGGTGGAGCGCACCGCCGTTCCCTACAGCCTCGACGAGATCAGCCGGGGGGCCACGGCCACCACCGCCGGGCTCGACACCGCCGCGCTGCAGCGGATGATCGGCTCGCTGCGCCAGGCCGCCCCCGCCGACTCGCGGCTGACCGGCGACGCGCTGACCGGCATCGGCGACGCCGCCCGGATCCTCGGCGAGCGCGGCGAGCAGATCGACGAGCTGCTGCGCGGCACCCAGGCGGTGACCTCCACCTTGCTGGAGGAGCAGAACTCGCTGGTGTCGCTGCTCGGCGACGCCGAACTGGTCGCCGACGTGCTGCACCAGCGGCGGGCCGTGCTGCGGCAGCTCATCGCCGACCTCGACGGCTTCACCGCGCAGCTCGACGGGTTGCTGCGCGACAACCGCGACGTCCTCGGCCCGCTGCTGGACGACCTGCACTCGGTCACCGACTCGCTGGAGCGCAGCGACGCCGACATCGCCGAGACGCTGCGCCAGCTGGGGCCGGCGAGCCGCTACGTCACCAACGCCTCCGGAACCGGTCCGTGGGGCGAGGTCTCGGCTCCGCTCGGGCCGATCCCGGACAACATCTTGTGCGTGGCCGGACTTCTCCAGGGGTGCCGATGAGACGGGCGTGGACGATCGTGGCCGCCGTGACCCTGCTGGCGGTGCTGGCGGCCACCGGCTGGTACACCGTGCTGCGGCCGCAGCAGACATTGGTGGTGTCGGCGGACTTCGCCTTCGCCGACGGCATCTTCCCCGGCAACCGGGTGGCGATCCTCGGGGTCCCGTTGGGCACCGTGCGCACCGTGCAGCCGCAGGGCAGCGCGGTGCGGGTGACGATGGACCTCCCACCGGGCACCGAGGTGCCCGCCGACGCGCACGCCTACATCGTCAGCCCGGCGGTGATCAGCGACCGCTACGTCGAGCTCGGCCCCGCCCACACCGGTGGTCCGACGCTCGACGACGGGGCGACGATCCCGCTGGCGCGCACGCACTCGCCGATCAAGTGGGACGAGCTGACCGCCTCGCTGGACACGCTGCTCAAGGCCCTCGGCCCGCAGGGAGCGGCACCCGGCGGGGTGGGCGAGCTGATGCACCTCGGCGCCGACTCGCTCGACGGGCAGGGCCCGGCGATCCGGGAGGCGATCCGCACCGTCTCCCAGGCCACCGAGGTCCTCGCCGACGGAAGCGGTGACGTCGAGGCCGTGCTGGCCAACGTCGACCGGCTGCTGCAGCTGCTCGTCGAGCGCAAGTCCACAATAGACTCGCTGGCCACCAGGACTTCCGATCTCACGGCGGACTTCAACGCCCAGAGCGACGACATCAGCGCGGCGCTCACCCGGTTGTCGTCGTCGCTGACGCAGGTCGACGGGCTGATCCGCGACCACGGCGACCGGCTCACCGGCGACGTCGCCCAGCTCACCCGGCTGTCCCAGACCTTGGCCGACCACCAGCAGCAGCTCGCCGAGACCCTCGACGTGCTGCCGCTGGGATTGGACAACCTGCAGCGCACGATCGCGCCCGACGAGCGGATGCGGTTGCGGCTCAACGTCTCCACCAACCTCCGCCAGTTCGACACCACGGCCGCGCTGTGCGAGACGCTGCCGCTGCCGCTGTGCGACGAGCCCGGCATCGTCAACCCGATCCCCATCCCGCTGCCGCCGCTGCCGCTGCCGAGCGGGACCACCGGAGGTGGCCGATGAGGTTGTGCGCGATCCCCGCGCTCGCCGTGGTCCTGGCCACCGCGGGCTGCGGGGTCAACCTGCAGAACGCCGGTATCGGCACGGGAATCAGCGGTCCGAGCAAGCACGTCACCGCCGTGTTCACCGACGCGGGACGGCTGCCGCTGGGCGGCGTGGTGCGCTCGGGGCAGGCCGAGATCGGCCGGGTCACCGCGATCCGCACCCGCGACTTCCGGGCCCTGGTGGAGATGGACATCGCCGCCGACGTCGACCTGCCCGGCGGCACCACCGCGCAGCTGCAGCTCGCCTCGCCGCTGGGCGAGGCGTTCGTGATGCTGGAACGCCCGCCGGGAGGGCCGATGCTGGGTGACGGGGCGGTGATCCCGATCGAGCGCACCACCCGAGGCCCCGACATCGAGGACACCCTGGCCGCCGTCGGCACCGTGCTCAACGGGTCCGGGCTGGACCAGGCGCGCACCGTCGTCGGCGAGCTCAGCACCGCGCTGCACGGGCGCGAGGGCGAGGTGCGGGACCTGCTGCACGAGCTGCAGGCGGTGCTCGGGTCGTTGCAGCGGCACCGCGACGACATCAACCACGTCATCGCCGCCCTGCACTCCACCTCCGAGGAGATCGCCCGCAACAAGCCGCTGCTGGAGGCCACGTTCACGCAGGTCAAATCAGGTGTGGACGTGCTGCTGGCGGAGCGGGAGCGGTTCGGGGCACTGCTGGCCAACACCGCGTCGCTGAGCGCCACCGCCGACGGGCTCACCCAGCGCACCGCCAGGACGCTCACCGGCGAGGTGCACCAGCTGCGGCCCGTCCTCGACGAGCTGCGCGGGTTCGACGGCGAGCTGGCGGGCACCCTCGACGGGCTCGCCCGCTTCTCGCAGCTGTTCCAGCAGGCCACGCCGGGCGACTACGTGCTGTTCAACGGGACGCTGGACGTGCCGGGCACGCTCGGCGAGGTCGTGGCACCGGGAAGGGGCGCGCCGTGAAGCGGAACCGGTTGATGCTGGTGCAGATCGCGCTGTTCGCGCTGATCAGCATCGGCTGCACGGTGTACGTCGTGACCAACGTCGTGCGCCCGCACATGATCTCGGCACCGCACCACGTGACGGTGCGGATGCCGGAAGCCTCCGGCATCACCCGGGACTCGCTGGTGACCTTCCGCGGCGTGGAGATCGGTGCGGTGACCGGGGTGCGCATCGAGGACGCCGGGGTGAGCGTGCTCGTGGCGATCGATTCCTCGGCGCGGGTGCCCGCCTCCGCGCGGGCGGTGATCGCGATGGACACCCCGATGGCGCTGCAGCACCTGGACCTGCGGGCCGACACCGACGCGGGCCCGTTCCTGCGCGACGGCAGCGTCATCCAGCCCGAGCGGACCGCCCGGCCGCTGCCGCTGGAGACGTTGCTGACCGACTTCACCGCGATCAGCGACAGCGTCGACCCGCGCGACGTGGACCGGCTCGGCGAGGCGCTCGCCACCGGCCTCAACGGCACCGGCCCGGAGCTGACCCGCATCCTGGACAACAGCGCGGAACTGCTGCGGGTGACGCGGGAGAACGTGCCGCGGCTGCGCAGCACCCTCGACAACGGGCGCGCCCTGGTGGGGCCGAACGGCGAGCAGGGCGACCGGTTGCGGGTGCTGGCGGCGAACCTGCGCTCGCTGACCGACCAGGTGCGCGCCGACGAGCCGCAGGTGCGGTCGCTGCTGGCCACCGCACCGGACACGACTCGGCAGGTGGCGCGGTTGATGGCCGACAACGAGCCGTCGGTGACCGCGCTGCTGGGCAACCTCGTCAAGACCGGGCAGATCGTCAGCGTCCGGGGTCCGGCGATGCAGCAGGCATTGGTGTCGCTGCCCGGCACGTTCGGCGGGCTGGGCCGCATCGTGCACGGCGACACCGCGGACTTCGACCTGGTCATCACCCAGGGGCCGTCGTGCGTCACGCCGATCGAGCGGCGCTCGCCCACCGACACCGAGCCGCGCGAACCGTCCCTGGACTGGCACTGCCCGGGCGACGACCCTCGGATGGGCCAGCGCGGCGCCGCGAACGCGCCCCGGCCGATGGGCACCTACGACACCACCACCGGCGACACCGGCGCCGGCTTCACCCTCGGCACCTCCGGTGGGCAGAGCGAGGTGCTCGGTTCCCGTTCCTGGTACTCGATCCCGCTGCAAGGAGTCCGCTGATGACCGACACCCGGACCGAGCCCGAGACCGCCTCCCGCGCCACCTCTCGCCCCGCTCTTCGCAAGCCGCGAGTCCTGGTCGCCGCGGTGATCGCAGCGGTGCTCCTCGGCGCCCTGGGCTACACCGGCCTGCAACTGCGCTCCCACGTCGCCGCGGAGTCGGCCCGCGCCGCCGCTCAGGAGGCCGCCCGGCGCTACGCGGCGGACCTCTCGACCTACGACTACCGGCGCCTGGACTCCAACTTCGCCGCCGTCACCGCCAACGCCCACGGCCAGTTCGCCCAGCAGTACGAGCAGGTCAGCTCCAGCCTCACCGAACTGATCCGCCAGAACCAAGCGATCTCCGAGGGCAAGGTCCTCACCACGGCCACCGTCTCCGCCGACGAGAACCACGCGGTCGTCGCCCTCTTCGTCGACCAGGAGATCACCAACAAGAACACCCCGGAACCCCGGGTGGACCGGAACCGCATGCAGATGACCCTCATCCACGACGACGGCCGCTGGCTCATCGACAACATCCAACTCCTCTAATCCCCCCGATCGTGCCCCTCAAGACGAAAACCGCGGTTTTCGATCGATGAAAACCGCGGTTTTCGTCGCGTCGAAAACCGCGGCATTCGTCGGTCGAATACCGCGGTTTTTGACTTGAGGGCACGATCGGGTGGATCAGAGGCCGTAGGTCTTGCCGATGATGTCCCGCTGGATCTCGCTGGTGCCGCCGTAGACGGTGGAGACGACCGTGGAGCGCAGCATCGACTCCATGTCGTACTCGGTGGCGTAGCCGTAGCCGCCGAGCATCTGCATGCCCTCCAGGGAGACGTGCTTGGCGAGCTCGGTGCTCTTGAGCTTGACCATCGAGGCCTCGCGGGCGAAGACCTTGCCGGGTTCGCGGTCGATGGCCGCGGCGACGCTGTAGAGCAGCAGCTGGGCGCACTCGATCTCGGTGGCCATGTCGGCGATGCGGTGCTTGAGCGCCTGGAACGACCCGATCGGCTTGCCGAACTGCTCGCGCTGCTTGACGTAGTCCAGCGTGTCGTCGAAGGCCCGCCGGGCCGCTCCGACCATGTTGGCGCCGAGGATCATCCGCTCCAGGTTCAGCCCGGCCATCAGCTGCGACCACGCCTGCCCGACGGTGCCGACGACGGCGGAGTCGGGCAGGAAGCAGTCGGTGAAGTACAGGTCGTTGACCTCGCGGCCGCCCATCGTCTCGATGCCGCTGATCTGCAGCCCGTCGACGCCGGTCGGCACCATGAACTGAGTCAGCCCGCGGTGCTTGGAGTCCTCCTGCGAGGTGCGGGCGATGAGCAGGATGTGGTCGGCGATGTGGGCGTTGGAGCACCAGGTCTTCTGCCCGTTGATCAGCCAGCCGCCGTCGACCTTCTCGGCCCGGCACACCAGCGCGCCCACGTCGGAGCCTGCACCGGGTTCCGACATCGACACGGCCTCCACCCGCCCGCGCACGACGCCTTCGAGAACGGTGCGCTTCTGCTCCTCCGAGGCGAACTTCTCGTAGGCGGCGGCGGTGATGATCGTGGTGGCGAAGCCGCTCATCGGGGCGCGGCCGTAGGCTGTCTCCTCCAGGAACAGGCACAGCTCGGTCATGCCCTGCCCGGATCCGCCGTAGGCCTCGGGCAGCGAGATGCCGAGCCAGCCGAGGTCGGCCATCTTGTCGTAGAGGTCCTGGTTGTGCGGCTCGGAGCCGTGCGCGGTGAGCTTGTCCCGCTGCTCCTTGGTGCCGCACTCGCGGCGGCAGAACTCGCCGACGGCGTCGACCAGGTCGCGCTGCTCATCGGTCAGGACTCGTGGCATGACGTGCCTCCATGGCTGCTGAATGTCTCTCAGCGGAGTCTGGCGACACTGTTGTCACTCTGTCAATAAGAACTCTCACCCGATCGGCAGGTATCCCTCGGACAAGCGTTCCTGACAGCCTTTACACCCTGTTGACCCACGACCAACAACGATCTACGTTCGAGTGGTCGACCGCAGTTGGGGAGGTACCTGGGATGCGGCGCTTCGACCGCCTGAAGACGATCCTCGCGATGGACCCGGAGCGGGACTGCGACGAGATCTACCGACTGCTGTTCCAGTACGAGTTCCCCTGGGACTTCACGCGTTCCCTCGAACTCGCGCTGTTCCGCACCTACGCGGTGCCCCATCGGACGGCTGCTCGACCGCACCGGCGAGTTCGAGCGCGGCACGCAGAAGCGCTACGACGACACCGTCCTGGTGCTCTACGAGATCCTCATCCCCGACTCGCCCAGCTCGCGGGAGCGGGCGGTGGACCGGCTCAACCAGATCCACTGGCGCTACCGGATCAGCAACGACGACTACCTCTACACGCTGGCGACGTTCGTGGTGATGCCGGTGCGCTGGATCAACGAGTTCGGCTGGCGTCGCCTGCACCCCAACGAGATCCGCGGGCTGACCGCGATGTGGCGGAAGTTGGGCGAGGGCATGCGGATCGAGGGCATGCCGGAGACCTACGCGGGGTTCGAGCGGTTCCTCGACGACTACGAGCGCGAGCGGTTCGCCTTCGACGAAGGCGGCAGGCGCGTCGCCGACTCGACGATGTGGCTGTTCGGCTCGTGGTTCCCGCGCCCGCTCTCGGCCCCGGTCAGCGACGCCACCCGCCTGCTGATGGACCCGCACCTGCTCGACGCCCTCGACATCCCCCGCCCGCCCGAGCCAGCACGCCGCGCGGTCCGCCTAGCGCTCAAGGCCCGGGCCCTGTTCCTCCGCCTCGGCTCCCCGCGCCCCGACTCCCGCCCGGTCATCCCCCGCCCCCGCACCTACCCGTCCGGCTACACCCTCGACGACCTCGGCCCGGACTCCTACCGCCGCAACCCGACCCACCGCGACGCTCCCCCGGCGTGCCCGGTCGCGAGGTAGGGCGGTTCTAGCCGGAATCACCCGGGTTCACCACAGCGAAATCCCGGGCGATTCTCACTGAAACCGTCACCGCAGCAGCCTCACGCCGCCTCCAGCACCCGCTCCTCCGGTACCTGGGCCCGAGGCCGCGTGGCCAGGAACGCCACCAGCCCGAGCCCCGACATCGCTGCCCCGACGAGCGCCAGCACCGGGTAGTCGAAGGCACGAGCCAGAACCCCGCCGCCGACGGCGGATCCGAACGCCACCCCGAAGTTGAACGCGGCCGCCGCCAACGCCGACACGAGCGCCGACGCGGTCCCGGCGACCTGCAGCACGTAGGACTGCAGCGGCGGCACCATCCCGAACCCGGTCCCGCCGAGCAGCACCAGCAGCACGATCACCGCGAACAACGACGACCCCAGCCCCCACAGCGCCAGCAGGGACGCGACGAGCCCGCCGAGGATCACCACGACGGTCGCCGTCACGGACCGGTCCGCGTACCGCCCGCCGAGGGCGTTCCCGACGATCAGCCCGACGCCGAACAGCAGCAGCAACCAGGTCACCGATCCCTGCGACACCCCGGTCACCGAGGTCAGGTACGGCGCGATGTAGGTGTGGACGACGAACAAACCGCCGTAGCCGAGCGCGATCGCCGCGAACGCCGTCCACAGTCGACGGTTGCGCATGACGCCGTACCCGCGGTCCTCCGTCTCTCCCCCGCCGGGCGCGCTGGGCAGCACCAGCCACATCGCGACGACGCCGAGCGCCGCCAGCACCGACACGACCCAGAACGCCGCCGACCAGCCGACGGCGCGACCGGCGAGGTTGCCGATCGGCACGGCGATCACGTTCGACACGGTGAACCCGGTGAACACCACGGCGATGGCCGTGGCCTGGCGGGACGGGGCGACGAGGCCGCGCGCGACGGTGATCGCGGTGCCGAGGAAACCGCCCAGCATCGCTCCGGCCACGGCCCGCGACAGCGCGATGACCAGCAGCGTTCCGGCGGAGGCGGTGATGGCGTTGGCGATGAGGAACACCAGCGTCAGGCCGATCACCAGAGGTTTGCGCGGCAGGCGGAGGGTGGCGGCGGCCACCAGCGGGCCGCCGATCACCGCGCCGAGCGCGAAGCTCGTGGTGACCCAGCCCGCCATCGACACCGAGATTCCGAGGTCACCGCTGATCAGCGGGAGCAGTCCGTTGGGCACCAGCTCGGCCGTGCCCAGCGCGAACGCGGTCAGGGCCAGAGCGACGATCGGGAGTGGCATGCCTCCGACCCTGCTCCGCGCACGAAAGGACGACCAGATCCCGGTTGTGGGCTCCTCGCCGTGGGTGGCACTCGCGGGGATAGGTTCGCACCGGCCGACCCGAGCTAGGCTGGAAAGCGTGAGCGAGCCGGGTGAGCTGGGGATCTTCCTGCGGGGCAAGCGCGCGGCGCTGCCGCCGGAGGCGACCCCGCTGAACGGTTTCGGCGCACGTCGCCGCGTCCCGGGGCTGCGCCGCGAGGAGGTCGCGCAGCTCGCCGGCGTCAGCGTCACCTACTACACGCGCCTGGAGCAGGGGCACAGCCGCAACGCCTCCGACGAGGTGCTGCTGGCGCTCGCGCGGGCGCTGCAGCTGTCGGTGACCGAGACCGAGCACCTGCTCGACCTGGCTCGCGCCCGCCGCACCACGAGCGATCCGGGGCCGGAGTCGGCGAGCCCGCGAGCACTGGAGCTGCTGTCGCTGGTGGCGGAGCGCCCGGCGATCGTGCTGGGCAGGCGCAACGACGTCCTGGCCTGGAACGAGCTGGGCCGCGCCCTGGTGGCGCCGCACCTGCCCGCCGACGCCCCGGAGTCACCGGCGACGCGTCCGTCGCTGCCGCGAATGCTGTTCCTGGACCCGCAGGCCCGCGCCCTCTACCGGGACTGGCACGCCGAAGCGGCCGACTACGTCGCCTACCTGCGGATGGCCAGCGGCAAGCACCCGGACGACGAGGCCCTGACCCGCATGATCGGCGAGCTGTGCATCCGCGACGACGCGTTCGCCGACCTGTGGGCCTCGGGCCGGGTCAGCGAGTGCGTCGCGGGGACCAAGCCGATGCGTCACCCGAGCGCGGGCGACATCACCGTCGACTTCCAGCTCTGGGCCCAGTCCGACCGGCCCGACCAACGCCTCGAGCTCTATTCCCTCCGAGACGACCCGGACGGCTCCCGCACCCGAGCCCTGCTGGGCCATCCCGCAACCACCCGCTGACCCCCGCTTCTCCGCTAACTCCGCCTCCGCGCCCCGCCTCCGCCCAGCCCGCGTCCGCCCAGCCCACGTCCGCCCAGCCCGCGCCGCGCGGAGATCGCTGGTGGATCGTTGCCGTGGCCGCCGGGGCGCTCTTCGCTGCGGAAGGGGCGGTTTTTCCTCGAATCACCCATGATCAATGTCCGTTATGTCCGGTCAATTCGAGGAAAAACTGCCCCCTGCCCACACCTCCACGACCTGGCCGCCCTCGTGACGCTGCAGTTGGAAACGGTTATCGTTATCGTGTCATTGGGTGAGCTAGGAGGAGGTCGTGGTGGAGTCAGCGACGCGGACCGTGGGATTCACGGCGGTGGTGTGCGACGACTGCCGGGAGCAGCTGCCGGTGCTCGACGCGTTGCGGGAGTCGGTGAGCCGGACCCCGCACGGCGTGCTGGTCAGCGCGCCCTGCCAGCTCGGGAGCCTGTGGTGCCGCACCCGCGCGCAGACCTCCGGCGACGGGACGGTGGTGCTGGTGCAGCCGTGCGATCTCAAGCGACGTCCCACCGGCCCGGTGATCCCCGTGGGCCCGCTGCGCGACCGCGCCGACCTGGCCGCGCTGACCGGCTGGATGACCTCCACCCCGCTGAGCGCGGACACCCTCCCGGCACGCCTGCGCACTCGCACCCCCGCGACTCACGCGCAGAACAACTAGCGGGACGACGAGGCCCGGCATCGCTGAGATGCCGGGCCTCGTCGTGCGGTCAGTGACCCGCGATCGGGGTCGCGATCTCGTTGGGTGCCTGGGGAAGCGCTCCGGTGGCGGTCTTCTGCCCGGAACCCAGGTCGATCGCGTGGATCTCGCGCTTGGCGGGGTCGGTCACGTAGGCCGTCCCGCCGCGGACGAACAGCGCCGGGCGCGGCTGCTGCCACTCCAGCGGCTCCTCCCACTGCCCGATGACCGGGATGCTGCGGACCACGCGGGCCTGCACCGGGTCGATCACGTGCAGCTGCCCGTCGGTGCCCAGCACCAGCGCCTCCCCGGCCGGGCCGCGGCCCAGCGAGCGGAAGGTGTAGCTGGTGCCCAGGTCGACCAGCTTCAGCGACGAGTCGGCGGTGTTGACCAGCGCGACCTGCTGCGGGCGTTCGAGCTCGGCGTGCTCGTCCTGCTTGTAGTCGCCGAGCACGATCGGCGAGTGCTCGCTGCCTGCCTGGTTGCCGATCCGGCCGTAGGGCGTCGGGCTGGTGATCTTGGTGATCTGTCCGTCGCGGTACACCAGCGCGCCGTTCTCGCACCCGATGACCACCGCTTCGCCCTGCGCGACGGCCTCGCCGTGCACGCCGGGGCAGTCCTCGTTGCGGGTAATCTCGTGGCGGTGCTCGTCGAGGACCGCGATGCCGGTGCGGTCCTCCTCGTTGCCCAGCGAGAGCACCATCTGCCCGTTGGACAGCTCCACCGCGACACCGTGGTGCGCCTCGGCGGCGGTGTGCTTGTCGGTGGCGGGCGCGCCGTTGGCGAGCTCGGCGGTGTCGAACGAGGTCACCTCGCCGGTCCCGTCGGCGAACAGCACCGTCCGGCCGGCGTTGCGCACCACGTGCCCGGGCTTGGGCGCCGGGAACCGCACGTCGGTGAGCCGGGCGTGCACGGCGTCGAGCGCCTGGAAGCCCGTCGACGTCGACACCATCACGTGCTCGGCGTCGCCGGCCGGGTTGAGCCGGTTGAAGCCCGGCAGCGGGATGTCCTGGGCCACGGACAGGGTTTTGCCGTCCAGCACTAGGATGCCGCCGTCGTAGGTGGTGACGATCGGGTCGGCGACCGCCTTGGCGGGTTCCGCCGGCGCGGGTCCTGCGGCCTGCTCGGTGCCGCACGCGGCCAGGGCCAGCGCCGTCGTGGCGACGGCGATCGGTAAGCGAGCCCGTTTCAACATGGTTTCCTCTCCCTCTTCCCAGGTCAAGCGCCGAGTCCGGAGGCGATCGCCTCGGTGTTGGCGCGGGTCATCTCCAGGTACGTGGCGGCACCCCGGCCCGGAGCGGTGAGCGATTCGGAGAACAGCGGCGTCACCCGCACGTCGAGCCCGGCCTGCTCGGCCAGCACTCGCGCCAGCCGGTCCGGCTGCGACGAGTCGGCGAAGATCGTGCGCACCCCGGCTCGGCGGACGGCGTCGGCCAGCGACGACAGGTCGGAGGCGCTGGGCGAGGCCAGCGTGGTGCCGCTGGGGATCACCGCACCGATCACCTCGAAGCCGTAGCGCTGCGCGAGGTAGCCGAACACGTGGTGGTTGGTGACGAGCTTGCGGCGCTCCGGCGGGATCTGCTCGAACCGCTGCGCCATCTCGCCCTCGACCACGAGCACCTGCGATGCGTACTGCGCCGCTTGGTCCTTCACCGCCGCCGCGTCGATCCCGTCCACGTTGGACACGACGTGGTCGGCGATGATGCCGACGGCGCGGGCGACCCGAGCCGGGTCGGTCCAGAAGTGCGGGTCGGCCTGCGAACCCGGTCCGGCGATCGGGAGCGGGTCGACCTGCTCGGCGACCGCGAGGGTGGGAACCCCTTCGGCCCGGGCGGTCTGGACGTGGCGCTGCACGCCCTCCTCCAGGCCGAGCCCGTTGTGCACGACGAGGTCCGCCTGTTCGAGCTCGGCGGCCTGCTGCGCGGAGATCCCGAAGGAGTGCGGGTCGGCGCCCGCCTCCATCAGCACCGACACCGACGCGCGGTCGCCGACGATCTGCCGGGTGATGTCGCCGAGGATGTTGGTGGTCACCACCACCTCGGCGCGCGGCTGGGCTCCGGCGGAGCAGGCGGTGGCGGTGAGCAGCAGGGTGATCAGCGCGAGGATCGCGCGCGTCGCGGTGCGCTTCACCGGCCCGTCTCCACCACGTGCGCGGCCTGCCCGCCCAGCTGGAAGCTGCGGGCGACGCGGAGACCGTCGTTGTAGTCGATCTCGTGCACCGTCCCGGCGGCGACGTCGTTGACGTACGCGCGGGAGGTGTCGACCTGGATGCTCGGCGGTGGCCCGCCGGGGGCGACGAGCTGGTTGCGGGCGCTCTCGGTGCCGTCCTGCCGGTAGGCGCGCAAGGTCCCGTCGGTGCCGACGGCCAGCAGCGAACCGCCCGCCCCGACGGCGTTGACGGCCGTCACCGGACCGGTGGGCACGTGCGTGAACGCGCGCTGGGACAGGTCCAGCAGCCAGACGCCATCCGTGCCGGCGAGGGCGGCGAGGGTGTCGCTGCCGGGCCGCATGCGGAACTCGGTGGCGCGCGGTGCGTTCGACGGGTAGGGGATCTTCTCGCCGCGGAACTCGCCGTCGTCGGCGGTCACGAGCAGGGCTCCGTCGGCGCAACCGAACACCACGCCGCGCCGCGTCACCGCCGTCCCGGCGGGTTCGGCGCAAGGCTCGGCGATGCGCCCGGTCTCGGCGCCGTTGCGGTCCAGCACCCGCACGCCGGTGTCGGACATGGCCAGCACGCGCTGCTCGTAGGGCACGGCCGCCGTTCCGGGCTGCACGCGGAGGTTCCCGGCCCGCTCGATCTCGCCCTTCTCCAGCGGTTCCCGGTTCAGCAGCACCACCTCGCCGTCGGCACCGGACAGCGCGACGACCACCTTGTCGCTCTGCGCCTGCGCCGGGGTGGCGAGCGGAACCTCCCCCAGCTCCCGGATCTCGGCGCGGTAGTGGTGGACGTGGTCGCTGTGGTCGACCGTCCAGCCGCCGCTGTCGACGACGTGCACCGAGTCGGCGTCGGAGAGGTAGGCGAAGCGGCCGTCGGTGACGGCCTCGCGCACGCCCGGAACGGGCGCGAGCTCGCGCACCTCCTCGGTGAGCAGGTCCAGCACCCGCACCGCTCCCCCGCCGTCGGCGACGACGAGGCGGGACTGGGTCTCGGCGGTCTCCTCGGCGCCTTCGACGTAACCGTGCGGGACCGGTGGTGGCGGGGGCGGTGGTGCGGAACAGGCTCCGAGGGCCAGAACGGCGGCACCTAACGAGAGCGCTCTCAGGCTGCGATGTTTCACGCGACGGGCTCGACTTCCTTCTCGACTTCTTCGGTGCTCAGGACCCGGTCCCGCAACGCGGAGACCAGGGCGGACAGGAAGAACAGGGCCACCGAGGTGGCGGCGATGCTGGCGCCGGCGGCGGTTCCCCAGTGCCAGGAGGCCAGCAGGCCCAGCACGGTGGCGGCGGCGCCGACCGCGGCGGCACCGGCCATGACCAGCGGAACGCGGTTCGCCCACAGCAGGGCGGCGGCGGGCGGGGCGATGAGCAGGCCGAAGACCAGCAGCGTGCCGACGACCTGGAAGCACATCACCATCGCCAGCGTCACCAGCCCGGTCATCAGCAGACCGGCCAGGCGCGGGCGCATCCCGAGCGTGTGCGCCTTGCGCGGGTCGAAGGTCAGCGCCAGGAACGGGCGGTAGGCGGCCACCGAGATCACGACCGCCACGACCAGCGCGATGCCGAGCCGCACCAGGTCGCCGTCGGTGACGGCGAGGACGTCGCCGAACAGGAACCCGGTCAGGTCCACGGCGAAGGACTTCGAGTGCGACACCACGATCACGCCGGTGGCCAGCATCCCCACGAACAGCAGGCCGATCCCGGTGTCCCGGGACAGTCGGCGCGAGCGGTCCAGCGCCGAGACCCCGGCGGCCATCGCGCCCGCGCTCAGCGCCGCGCCCAGCAGCAGGTCGCCGCCGAGCACCGAGGCGATGGCCACGCCGGGCAGCATCCCGTGCGACATCGCGTCGGTCAGGAACGCCATTCCCCGCAGCACGACCCAGGTTCCGGCGAGCGCGCAGATCACCGAGACGAGCGAACCCGCCCAAAGCGCGCGTTCGACGAAGGAGACCCCGAACGGGACTAATAGCCATTCCATGTGGTTCAACCTATAATGGAAACGATTGTCGTTCTCAAGGTTGTGGCGTGACTTCGCCCACGACGACCGGAGGGGAAACCGTGAGCATCGCGTCCCGACCCGCAGTCGAACTCAGCCGGCTGCAGGCCGGATACCAGGGAAAACAGGTGCTCGACATCGAGGCTGCGGCGATCCCGGCCGCCTCGCTCACCGCCGTGGTGGGACCGAACGGCGCGGGCAAGTCCACCCTGATGGCCGCGCTCGCCGGCACGCTGACCGGCAACGGCGCGCTGCGGACCGGCTACCGCGGGCGACCGGCGTTCGTGCCGCAGCACAGCGCGGTCCCGGAATCGCTGCCGTGCACGGCCTTCGACGCCGTGGCGATGGGGCGGTGGGCCGAGCGCGGCCCGTGGCGCAAGCTCACCGCGGCCGACCGCGCGGCGATCGGCGAGGCGATGGAGCGCCTGGAGATCACCCCGTTCGCCCACCACCGCCTGGGCACCCTCTCAGGAGGTCAGCGCCAGCGCGTGCTGGTCGCCCAGGGCCTGGCCCAGCAGGCGGAGCTGCTGCTGCTCGACGAACCCGACGCCGGCGCGGACCCCCAGGCGCGCGGGCTCATCGCCGACGCGATCCGCGCTGAAACCCGCCGGGGCCGCGCGGTCGTCCAGGTCTCCCACGACCTCACCGAGGCCCGCCGGGCCGACCACTGCCTCCTCCTCCACCGAGGGCACCTCCACGCCGCAGGCCACCCCGACGACGTCCTCACCCCCACCACGATCAACCAGGTGTGGGTCCCGTCCTGATCCGTCGGCTCCAGGAGCAGGACGGTTTTTCCTCGAATCACCCATGATCAATGTCCGTTATGTCCGGTCAATTCGAGGAAAGACCGTCCCCTGCCCCCACCCGCACACCTCCGACCACCGCCCCCGCCGCACCCCCACCAGATCACCAACCTCAGGTCACCATCCCGCTGCCTCGCTGGGCGGTCGAAAACCGCGACATTCGCGCGTCGAAAACCGCGGTTTTCATCGCGCGAAAACCGCGGTTTTCGTCTTGCGGCGCTCGGTCGTGCACGGATTGGCGAGGGGGTGTGCGCGGATTGGTGATCTGGTGGGGGTGGGCGGGGGTTGTAGTGACCGGTGACAACGGAGTCACCGGAGGTACCCATGCCGATCACCACCCGCACATCGATCATCCGTCAGGTGCCCGGGACGTACGAGACCGCTGAGGTGGAGCTCGACGATCCGCGGCAGGGCGAAGTGACCGTGAAGCTGGCCGCTTCGGGGTTGTGCCATTCCGACGACCACGTGGCGACCGGGGACGTGCCGGTCGGGGTCCACCCCTACGCCGGTGGCCACGAAGGGGCCGGGGTGGTGACCGCGGTCGGGCCGAACACCCCCGGGTTCGAGGTCGGCGACCACGTCGTCTTCTCGTTCCTGCCCGCCTGCGGTCGCTGCGAGTTCTGCGCGCGCGGGCTGTCGAACCTCTGCGACCTCGGCGCCTCGCTGCTCACCGGCGCCCGGGCCGACGACCCGACGAGCTTCCGGATGCACCTCGACGGCCGGCCCGTCGGCCAGCAGTGCGGCATCTCGACCTTCAGCGAGCACACCACGGTCTCCATCGACTCCGTGGTCAAGATCGACAAGAGCATCCCGCTGCGCTCGGCCGCCCTCGTCGGCTGCGGCGTGCCCACCGGCTGGGGTTCGGCGGTGCGCTCGGCGAACGTGCAGCCCGGCGACACCGTGATCGTGATGGGCATCGGCGGCATCGGCGTCAACGCCCTGCAGGGCGCCGCCCACTCCGGGGCGACCACGATCATCGCCGTGGACCCCGTTGCGGCCAAGGAGGATTGGGCCAAGCAGTTCGGCGCGACCCACTTCTTCACCTCGATCGAGGAGGCCGCAGAGCACGCCCGCTCGGTCACCAACGGCCAGGGCGCCGACGCCACGATCGTCACCATCGGCGTCGTGCGCGGCGAGCACATCGGCGAGGCGCTGGCCTCCATCCGCAAGGCCGGCACGGTCGTGGTGACCGGGCTCGGCGACATCACCGCCGTCGGCGCCCCGATCGCGCTGGGCGACCTGACGCTGATGCAGAAGCGGCTGCAGGGGTCGCTGTTCGGCGAGTCCAACCCGCGGCGCGACATCCCGAACCTGCTGCGCATGTACCAGAACGGTCAGCTCAAGCTCGACGAGCTCGTCACCAAGACCTACACCCTCGACCAGGTCGCCCAGGCCTACGAGGACATGCACGCGGGCCGAAACCTGCGCGGCGTCATCGTCTTCGACTAGGAGCGGTTGCCGTGGCCGTTTCGCGTGGCGGTGCGGGCCGAGTCCCACACCTGAAGCAGCGGCTGACGCCGCGATTGAAGTACGTCGCCTGATCCAGGAGGAGTTCCCTTGCGCACGGACATGTTCATCGGCGGGAAGTGGACCGGCGGTGGTGGCACCACGTTCTCGACCCGCAATCCGGCCACCGGGGAGGTCATCGCCGACCTGCCCGAGGCGTCGAAGTCCGATGTGGACAGCGCGGTCGCGGCGGCGCGGGAGGCGTTCGCCTCGCCGGAGTGGGCCGGGATGCTGCCCGCGCAGCGCGCCCGGGTGCTGTTCAAGGCCGCCGACCTGCTGGAGGAGCGGGCCGCCGAGTTCGCCCGGCTGGAGACCACCGACCAGGGCCAGCCGCTGTCGATCAGCGCCGGGTTCTCGGTGCCCAACGCCGTGGAGCACCTGCGCTACTACGCGGGTTGGGCCACCAAGATCACCGGCGTCACCACTCCACTCTCGGTTTCCGACGTCGACCACCGCACGCGGCGCGAGCCGCTGGGCGTGTGCGGGCTGATCACGCCGTGGAACTTCCCGCTGATGATCCTGGTGTGGAAGCTGGCCCCGGCCCTGGCCACCGGCAACACCGTGGTCATCAAGCCCGCCGAGCAGACCCCGCTGACCACCCTGCTGCTCGCCGAAGTCCTGGAGCAGGCCGGGATTCCGCCGGGCGTGGTCAACGTCGTCACCGGCGGGCCCGAGGCGGGCAAGGCGCTGGTCAGCCACCCCGACGTCGTCAAGATCTCCTTCACCGGCTCCACGGCCGTCGGCCGCGAGATCGGCGCCGAGGCCGGACGCGCGCTGAAGAAGGTGTCGCTGGAGCTGGGCGGCAAGGCGCCCAGCATCATCGCCGCCGACGCCGACGTCGACGCGGTCATCGAGGGCAACCTGATGTCCGGGCTGCTCAACTCCGGCCAGGTGTGCGCGGCGGCGACGCGGTTCTACGTCGACCGCAGCCGCGCCGACGAGTTCGCCGAGAAGATGGCGGGCGCGGCCGGGTCCATGAAGCTCGGTCCGGGCCTGGACGAGTCGACTCAGCTGGGGCCGGTGGCCTCGCTGGAGCAGCTGGAGCAGATCCAGCGCTACGTCGACATCGGCAAGGCCGAGGGCGCCCAGCTGCTCACCGGCGGCAGTCGCGCCGACGGGCACCTCGCCGACGGCTACTTCTTCCGGCCGACCGTGTTCGGCGGGGTCGGCCAGGACATGCGCATCGCCCGCGAGGAGATCTTCGGGCCGGTCCTGACGGTGCTGCCCTACGACGACCCCGAGGAGCTGGCGCCGCGCGCCAACGACACCGAGTACGGCCTGGCCGCCTACGTCTGGAGCCGCGACATCGGCACCGCGAACCGGCTCGCGCACCAGGTCAAGGCGGGCACGGTGTGGATCAACATGCCGCCGCTGCTGGACGCCGGAGCACCGTGGGGAGGGATGAAGTCCTCCGGTTCGGGACGCGAGATGGGCTGGGACGCGATCGAGGCCTTCACCGAGGTCAAGAGCATCTGGACCAGCCTGTCCTGAGGGGGCGACCGGCGGGCCGCTACCGCGCCGTCCGCCGGATCTCCGCCGCCGTCATCCCGAACTCGGCCTTGAGCGCGCGGCTGAGGTGGGTGCCGTCCAGCACGCCCCAGCGGGCCGCGATCGCCGCGGCGGTGCGGTCGGCGAGGACCGGGTCGGCGAGGTCGCGGCGGATGCGCTCCAGGCGCTGCCGCCGGATCCACGCCGACAGCGTCAACGGGCTCCCGGCGAAGACCTTGTGCAGGTAGCGCACCGAGACGCCGTGCGCGCGGGCCACCGACTCCACGGTGAGCCCCGGGTCGTCGAGGCGGGTGAGGCAGTGCGCCCGCACCCGGTCGGCGAAGTCCTCACCGGGTTCGGGACGCAGCTCGGCGAGCTCGGTGAGCACCATCGACACCAGAGCGTCGGTGAGGTGCCTGCCCACATCGCCGCTCAGCCCTCCGGTGTCGTCGCCGAGCGCGTCGGTCATGGTGCGGAAGAACCCGCCGACGACCCGCTGCACGCCCTGCGAGGTCGGCACCGCGACCGCGCTGCGGCTGGCCAGGGTGTCGACGTGCCCGCCGAGCAGCGACTTCGGCACCGCCACCACGGTGATGTCGTAGGACTCGGGGAAGTGCAGCCGGTACGGCCGGTCGGTGTCGTAGTTGACCAGGTCGCCGGGGGTGAGCACGCAGCGCCTGCCGTCCTGCTCGACCTCGCCGCGACCGGCGGTGAGCATGGTGACCTTCACCAGCTCGCGGTCGCCCGAGCCGATCAGCCGCGGCGTGCGGCGCACCTGGCAGGGCGCGCACCGGATGCGGGTGACCGCCACGTCGCCGGCCGAGGCGGCGCGCAGCGAGTTCGGGAACGGCCCGGACCGCAGCGGCCGGATGCGCAGCGGGGCGAAGACGGTCGAGGCCGAGGCCTCGAACTCGCCGATCTGCTCGTCGACGTCGACCGACATCATCCGTCCTTACCGATCGTTCAGTAACCGAACACACTACGTCCCCACCTGCACCGATGGCAACGGTCCCCGGAACCGGCACTGGCGGGAGACCGATCCGACCGGTTTTAATCCCAGGCGACCGGACACGTCGAGGAGGCGCGCATGGCAATGCTGCCGCCGGTCGCGTTCGCGACCGAATCCGTGCTCGCGTGGCAGCGGGTCATCTCGTCGTCGTTCGTGCCGCTGGTCGTCGACGACCTCAGCGACGGCCGGTTCGCCGGCACCATCCGGGGGCGCGTCCTCGACGACGTCTTCTTCGCCCGGCTGCGGGTCACCCCGCACGAGGTGCACCGCACCCGGGCGCTCATCGATGCCTCGCAACGGCTGTTCTACAAGGTGACGCTGCTGCTGGAGGGCACCGGCGAGCTCGTCCAGGACACCCGCCGGGCGCTGATGCTGCCCGGCAGCGTCAGCGTCTACGACACCGCGCGCCCCTACGACCTGCGCTTCCCCGACCCGATCGACGCGGTGGTCGTGATGTTCCCGCGCGATCTGGTCGATCCCAGCCCCGACCACGTCCGCGCCATCACCGCCACCTCGCTCGGTCCCGAGGAGGCGCTGACCAGGCTCGTCGCTCCCTTGCTGACCGAGATCTCGCGCGACTTCACCGCGCTGGAAGGACCCGCCTCCACCCGGGTGGTGCGCACCGCCGTCGAGCTCATCTCGGCGCTGCTGAGCACCGCCGCGCTCGCCCGCACCGACGACCACGACCGGGAGCACCTGTCGCTCATGCTGCGCATCCGCGAGTACATCCTGGACAACCTCGGCGACAGCGAGCTGAACCCGGAGGGCATCGCCCGCGCCGTGTTCATCTCCACCCGCCACCTGCACGCGCTGTTCCACCAGCAGGGCACCACCGTGTCGGCCTGGATCCGGGAGCAGCGGCTGGAGGCGATCCGCCGCGACCTCGCCGACCCGCTGCACGCGCACCGGCCGATCTCGGAGATCGCCACCAGTTGGGGCTACCCCGACGCGTCGCACTTCTCGCGGACCTTCCGGCAGCAGACCGGCGTGGCGCCCAGCGCTTTTCGCCGCGCCGCGCTGGAGGAAGCGCGGCGCGGCGGTGACGAGCGCAGCGGGGGCGACGAGCGCAGCGGGGGCGATCAGCGCGTCAGGACCGGGTAGTCGAGGACGACGGCGCCGCCGGTGGCGTAGTTCGGCACGTCGGCCTGCACCGCCTGGCCCTCCGGGGACGCCAGCGCCGCGGCCATCGTGGCCGCGTTCGGGAAGTCCGCCTCGAACAGCGCGAAGTACGGGCTCTCCGGTTCGGCGTGGACCTCGAAGGAGTAGCGGTGGTCCAGCATTCCCGGCAGCTTCGCCGCCAGCGGCAGGTGCGTGCCCTCGTAGTGCGCCTTGAACGCCTCCGGGTCGGTCGGGTGCGGGTACAGGACCAGGAGCTTGTGCATCAGGAGACCTTTCCGTAGGTGGGGTCGGTGCCGAGCGCGGCGTGCCGGGCGATCGCGGCGTCCACGCGGTCCGCGGTGGCGACCATGTCGCCGTTGCGGTGCGGGTAGCTGAAGTTCTCGGTGAACTCGTCGCAGAGCGTGCGCATCTGGGACATGGCGCCGAGCAGCTTCTGCAGGTGCGGCGGCGTCGGCGTGGCGATCATGGTGTTGACCCAGGTGGACAGGCCGTCGACGCGTTCCCGGCGGCGCAGCGCGACCTTCTGCGCGAAGCGCTCGTCGACCACGCCGTCCTCGATGATGGCGTCGGCGGCCACCTGCGCCTCGAACGAGGCGGAGTTGGCGCCCTGGCCGGTCACCGGGTCCACGGTGGAGTGCGCGTCGCCGAGCGACAGCACCACGGTTCCGTCGGGCAGCAGGCGGTAGTCCTCGCGCACGACCGGGCGGACCGCCCCCTGCAGGACGTCGCCGGGGCGCATCAGCTTGAACCGCGACTCGTCGATGCGCTCGTGGACGGTCGGGTGGTGCTCCTTGAGCTTGTCCAGCGTGAGCCTGCGGTAGGCCTCGGGGTCGTCGGACTCCTTCTGCGTCATCAGGACTTCCAGGTCACCGCCGGGGACGTTCTCGCAGAGCAGGGCGCTGGCCCAGCCGTCGAAGGTGGTGATCGGCAGGTCCAGCAGCTCGCCGTGGCCGGGCGAGATGGACATGGTCACCGCGCGCGGTTCGGTCTGCGCGACGCCGTCCCAGAAGCCGACCGCGAGGTGGCGCTGCGGCTTGGCGTAGGGCGAGACGTCCGGGCGTTCGCCGAAGTACTCGGCGAAGGAGCGCTTTCCCGCAGCGACGACGATGAGGTCGTGGTGGCGGGCCAGCTGCTCGAAGTCGCCGGGCTCGATCGAGCGCTGCTCGATGGTGCCGCCGCGCTCCTCGTACTCGGCCATCAGGCGCGGCAGGTAGATGCGGTAGTCCAGCACCCGCGAGGGCCGCAGGAAGTCGCCGCGGAACACCGGAGGGCCGTCCGGGACGTTGAGGTGGTGGTAGTGCACCTGGTACCCGTACTCCTCGACCGGCCAGAAGTTCACGCCCATCGCCTCTTCGCGGGCGATGGTGGGCGCGTGGTGCGAGACGCTGTTCTGCGGTCGCCCCGACGCCACCTGCTCGGCGGTCTGGTTGGTGTAGATCCGGGTGTCCACCCCGGCCTGCTGGAGCAGCAGTGCGAGGTGCAGGCCCGCGGTTCCGGCTCCGATGATTCCGATGTTCGGCATCTGCGTCTCCTCGTTGAGGCGTGCCTGGGTCGCGGTCATCGTGGCCCGCCGCGCGGTGTTCCGGGTAGTGCGAGGGGCCGTTGTTCGCTGAGAGGCGGCTCTGCTGCGCTGGCAGTCAAGTTGCCACCCGGGGCCGGGCGGGCGCTGTCCTCCGAGCGCACGGGTCTGTGCAACCAGGGCACGGCGCCCTGCGGCCGTTGCCCGGCCCCGCGGGCGTTCCTACCGTCGATCGGTACCGGAGCGGCCCCGTCCCGGGCCGCCACGACCTAGGAGCGATCGACGATGACCGCAGCCTCGGCCGAGACGCAGGACTTGCGCGGGTGCTTGGGACGGTTCGCCACCGGTGTGGCGGTGGTGACGTTCGACGGGTTCGCCGGCGGGGAGGTGAAGCGGCACGGGTTGACGATCAACTCGTTCACCTCCGTCTCGCTGGACCCGCCGCTGGTGCTGATCGCCGTGCAGCGCACGGTCCGCGCCCACGCCCTGCTGGCCGGGCGGCCGTTCGCGGTCAACGTCCTGGCCGCCGAGCAGCGCGACCTCGCGATGCACTTCGCGGGCCGTCCCAACACCGAGCCGACCTGGATCGAAGGCCGTCACGCACCTCGGCTCGCGGAGACGGCGTCCTGGTTCGAGTGCACCCCGTGGACCGAGCACGACGGCGGCGATCACACGCTGTTCCTCGGCAAGATCGAGCGCTTCGACCTGCGCCCCGGCCCCTGCCTCGGCTTCGCCGACGGCACCTTCTTCACCATCCCCGAACCGACCTGAACCCCGCTCGCCCCTGTCATGGGGGTGGGGAAGTTTTCATGAAAACTTCCCCACCCCAGGTCACGCGACGGGACCGATGCTGGGACGGATCACCAGTTCGCTCGGGAGGCGCTTCTCCCTGCGCCGCAGTCGCTCCGGCGAGTTCAACCGGGTGTTGAGCATCTCCACGGCGTGCTTGGCCAGGTCGTCGAGGCGATGCCGGACCACCGTCAACGGCGGCGAGGTCAGCGCCGTCCACTCGGCGTCGTGGAACACGACGACCGAGAGTTCCTCCGGCACCGAGATTCCCGCAGCGCGCAGGTGCGTGACCACGCTGGCCGACACAGCGGTGTTGCCGACGATCAGGGCGGTCGGCGGTTCGGGCAACGCGAGGACTCCGGACAGCGCCGAGTCGGCCTCGACGTGGCGGAAGGCGAGCTCGACGATCAGGGACTCGTCCTCGGTGACACCGCGTTCCCGCAACGCGCGCCGGTAACCGGCGATGCGCTCGCGGCCGGTCGAGGTCGTGCTCGGACCGCTGAGCAGCGCGATCCGCCGGTGCCCTCGTTCGACGAGCGCCGTGGTCGCCGAGTGCGCGGCGTGCTCGTTGTCCATCCCGACCACGTCGATGCCCGGGATGCGATCGATGAACCGGTCGACGAAGGTCAGCTCGACGCCGAGCTCGCGCATGTGCCGCCACGCCGAGGCGTTCTCGGTGCCCGGTGCCGCGATCACCCCGCCCACCCGCTTCTGCAGCAGCAGCTCGATGCTCTTGAGCTCCATCGCCGGGTCTTCCTGCGTGGTGGTCAGCAGCACCCCGAGCCCGGCGTCCGCGGCGTGCCGGACGATGTGGTCCGCGAGCTGGGAGAAGAACGGGTTGGCGACGTCCGCCAGGACCAGGCCGATCGTGTTGGTGGTGCGGGTGCGCAGTTCACGCGCGGCGCTGTGCGGTCGGTAGCCGAGCTCCGAGATGGAGGCGAGCACCCGTTCCCGGGTCCGTTCGGACACCGAGCCGTTGGCGTTGACCACGCGGGAGACCACACCGGGCGAGACGCCCGCGTGCTCCGCCACGTCCTTGACCGTGGGTTCACGACCTCGCGCCATGGTCCCCTCTCTCGTCGGGTTCGGGTCCGCTCGCGCCAGCCTATGGGTTGACAGCGCAGCGGCCGGATGACACAAAGTACAACGTTGCACTCGGAGTATAACGTTATACATGACTGACGAGGGAGTCAGCATGCACGGCATCGGAGTCACCCGACCGCCCTCGGCAGCAACGGGATTCGTCGCAGCGGAGGTGCGGAGATGAGCACGCAGGACGCCGGTCTGCCCGCAGAGCAGGCGCGATTGCCGGAAGTACCCCCGGAACTGGCCAAACGTCGGCTCGGCTTCGGGACGATCGTGAAGTTCTTCGGCCCCGGGGCCATCATCGCCTCGCTGACCGTGGGCAGCGGGGAGACCGTGCTGGCCTCGCGGATGGGCGCGGTCTTCGGCTTCGCGGTGCTGTGGGTCGTCGTCGTGGGAGCCGTGGCCAAGGCGGCCGTCATCTACTCCTCCAACCGCTACATCGTGCTCACCGGGGAACATCCGATGCGCGGCATGGCACGGGTGATCCCGGGACCGCGCGGGTGGTTCCCGATGCTCATCGGCGCGCTCGCGGTCCTGTCGTTCCCGTTCGTGGCCAGCGCCCTGGCCTCGGGGATCGGCGGATACCTCAACCGGGTGGCCGGTGGTCCGGCCATCGCCTGGGGCCTGGTGCTGCTCGTGCTGGCTGCGGCGATCGCCTGGTTCGGCTGGTACGCGCTGCTGGAACGCGCGCAGATCGCCATCGTCGCGCTCAAGGTCAGCCTGGTCGTCGTGGCGGTGTTCGCGGCCGATCCGCAGTGGCTGGATGTGCTGGCGGGCTTCGTGCCGCAGCCCTTCGCCTACGAACCGTTCGTGCACGTCGAATACCCGGACATCGCCGCCGAGTCGGCGTGGGTGGAAGCCGTGGTGTTCATGGGCGGGCTCGGCGGCGGGATGTACGACTACATCGGCTACGCCGGGCTGATGCGCGAGAAGCGCTGGGGCGCGCTGGGACTGCCGGGCCGCGCGGACGACATCCCGGTCGTGGAGCCGCTGTCGCTGCCCGACACCGACGAGGAGCGCCGCCGCGCGCGGGGGTGGTCTCGCGCGCCGCTCGGCGACGTGGTGCTCAGCTTCGCCACGATGGCGCTGACCGCGGTCGCGTTCATCATCACCGGCAAGGAGATCCTCGGCGCCGCGCACAACGTGCCCAGCGGCAACGACGTCCTGACCTACCAGGGCGATGTGCTGGGCGTGATCCACCCGGTCTTCCAGTACTTCTACATCGTCGCGATCATCATGGTCTTCCTGGGCACGATGTACGCGATCTGGGAGGTCTACACCCGCACCACGCACGAGTCGCTGTCGGCGGTGTCCGAGCGCGTGCACTCCGGTGGCGTGGCTCGGACGCGGCGCTGGGTGTACGGCTACGTGCTGGTCGGCGGCATCGCGCTCATCCTCACCGGCGGTGATCTCGTGAAGCTCATCAGCCCGGCCAACATCGTCGGCGGGACGGTCGCGGTGGGCGCCTACGGGTTCGGCCTGCTCGTCCTGGAGAAGCGGGTGCTCCCGGCGCGCTTCCGGATCGGCCGCGCCGGGCGGGCGCTCATCGCGGCGTCCTCGTTCGTCCTGCTGGTGGCCGGCCTGATCGCGCTGGCCCAGTACGTGGGGTTGGTCCGATGAGGACGATGACACCGGGGTACGCGATCGGCGCCGGCTGCTTCCTCCTGCTCGCCGGGTTCCGGTTGACCGAGGGCGCGTGGGTGTGGGCGCTGGTGTTCACCGTCGCCGCGGCTTGCCAAGTCTACCTGGGGCTGCGGGCCGCACCGGCCACCGCACCCCGGCGGACGACTGCCGCGACCGACCGCGAGCAGCGCACCTGGCGGTTGCTCGCCGTCTCCTCGTGCGGGCTCACCGCCGGACTCCTGGTCCTCAACCGGCTTTCAGCCCGATCGCCGCCGCGACCGGCCTGTACTGCCTGTGGAGGCTCACCCACCGGCGTCCCGCCTGACCGTCCCGGGGTGGCACGATTTCAACGGAGATCAGATCCACGAGTTCCACGGAAATCGTGCCGCCCGGGAGGTCCGGATCAGAGTCGGCCCTTGGCCTCGTCCCCGCAGGGCAGGGCGGACATCGTCACCACTTCCGGGGCCGACTGGAGCAGGCCGACGACCTCGGCGTTGAGCCGGGCGACGGCGTCGGCGCGCTGGTGCGCGGCGAGCAGCTCCCGGGATTCCCACCGCTCGATGAGCACCAGCGTCTCCCCCGGTGCCTCGTGCAGGGCGTAGAGCAGGCAGCCCTGCTCCTCGTGGACGTCCGGGATCACCGATTTCAGAACGGTTTCCAGCTCGTCCCGCTTCCCCGGGACCGGGTGGAACACGGCGGTGACGACGACTTCTCGCGACATGGCGGTCCTCTCGGTGGCGGTGCTCATCGGCGTGTTGCGGTGCTCGAACGTTCCAGGAATTCCGCCGGCACGCGCACCCTGCGCGGGGCGGGCGGAAGCTTCTGCCGCATCCGCGCGTGCACCAGGTCCACCGAGTGCAGCGCGAGCATGTCGATGGGCTGGCGGACGGCGGTCAGCGGTGGCCGGATCAGCTCGGTCCACGGGTTGTCGTCGAAGACCACCACCGACAGCTCGTCCGGAACCGACACCCGGGCCTGCGTGAGCATCCGCAGCACGGCTCGCACCTGGGCGGTGTTGGCGACGACCACCGCTGTCGGCGGTTCGTCCAGGGAGAGCATCTGCGCCATCACGTCGGCACCGGTCTCGCCCCGGAACGGGACGGGCCGCACCAGCCGCTCGTCGAGATCGACGCCGCGTTCGGCCAGCGCTCGCTCGTATCCGCGGACGCGTTCGCTCCCGGTGCTGGTGTCCAGCGGCCCCGGGACGAGCCCGATGCGCCGATGCCCGCGGTCGAGCAGGTGTCCGGTCGCGGTGGCAGCGGATTCGACGTTCTCGATGCTGACGACGTCGACCTGGTCGAGCCCGTCGATGGCGCGGTCGACAAAGACCACCGGCATCTCCAGGTTCGCGAGCTTGTCCCAGTGCTCGACGTTGTGGCCGGTGGGCGTGCCGATCACCCCGCCCACCGAGCGGTCCAGCAGCGTGTTCAGGGCCTGCTGCTCCAGGTGCGGGTCCTCCTGGGTCGTCATGAGCACGACCTGCAGCTCACGAGATCGAGCTTCGGCGACGACGCGGTCGGCGAGGCGGGCGAAGAACGGGTTGGTGAGGTCGGCGAGCAGCAGCCCGATCGTGTCGGGCCGGTCCTGACCGAGCTGGCGGGCGGCCGCCTTCGGCCGGTACCCGAGCTGTTCCACCGCTTCCAGCACCGCGGCGCGCTTGGGCGCCGACACCGGCCCGGTGTCGTTGAGGACGCGGGAAACCACGGAAACCGACACGCCCGCGCGTCCGGCGACGTCACGAATGGTCGCCGCTTTCTTCATCGCCCCTCCTCCACAGGACTGCTCGGACCCTAGTCCACGGCCGCCGGTCCCCATCCAGCCGTTGACGCCCGGGAAACCGTGGTGGTACAAAACTGGAACCGTTACCACATGCTATCAGCTGGGGAGTTTCCGGTGAACTTGCACGATTTGCTGCTGGCCCGCGAGAACGACGGCAACCCGATCCGCGTCGGCGTCATCGGCGCCGGCCGGTACGGCACGATGTTCCTCGCCCAGGTCCGGAACACCCCGGGAATCCGGGTCGCGGCCATCGCCGACATCAACCTGGACCGGGCCCAGCAGGCGCTGAAGCTGGTCGACTGGCCGCAGGACGCGGTCACCGCGGACGTCGACGAGGCGCTCACCGGCGACCGCACGGCCGTGGTGGCCGACGCCGCCGCGCTCTTCCGCGAGGACATCGACGTGATCGTGGAAGCCACCGGCAACCCGATCGCCGGTGCCGCGCACGCCCTGCGCGCCTTCGACTCCGGCCAGCACGTGATCATGGTGACGGTCGAGGGCGACGCGCTCGCCGGTCCGGCCCTGGCCAAGCGCGCGGCGGAGCGCGGGCTGGTGTACTCGCTGGCCTACGGCGACCAGCCCGCGCTGGTCATGGAGCTCGTGGACTGGGCGCGCACCTCCGGATTCGACGTGGTGTGCGCGGGCAAGGGCGCCAAGTACCTCCCCCACTACCACGAGATGAACCCCGACAACGTCTGGGAGCACTGGGAGTTCTCCCGGGAGCTCACCGATTCCGGCCAGCTCAACCCCTACATGCACACCGCGTTCCGGGACGGGACGAAGGCCGCCATCGAGATGGCCGCCGTCGCCAACGCGGCCGGGTTGGCCCCCTCGGACGACGGCCTGACCTTCACCCCCGGCGACCTGGAGGAGATCGCCACGGTCTGCCGCCCGAAGGCGGCGGGAGGAGTGCTCGCCCACGAGGGCTCGGTGGACGTGATGTCGAGCGTGACCCGCGACGGCGAGTGGATTCCGCACAACACGCAGGAAGGCGTGTTCGTCGTCGTCAAGGCGACCAACGACTACGTCTCCGGCTGCTTCTCCGAGTACCCCTGGCACCCGGACACGTCCCAGCGCTACGCGGCGCTCTACCGCCCCTACCACTACGTGGGCCTCGAACTGGGGATCTCCATCGCCAACGCCGTGCTGCGCGGAGTGCCGACCGGCGCGCCCAAGGGGTTCTTCGGCGACGTGGTCGCCACCGCGAAGAAGGACCTGCGCGCGGGTGACGAGCTCGACGGCGAGGGCGGTTACTCGGTGTGGGGCAAGCTCATCTCGGCGCGCGCGTCGGTCGAACGCGGCGCGCTGCCGATCGCGCTGGCCCACCACGTGCGGCTGCGTCGCGACATCCCGAAGGGGGCCACCCCGACCGTGGCCGACGTCGAGCTCGACGAGCGGTTCGACCAGGTGCTGGAACTGCGCCGGGAGACCGTGGAGCTGCTGGGCCGATGACTCCGTCCGACGAGGTGTCGCTGCTCGGGCTCGGCCCGATGGGCGAACCGATGGCGGCGAACCTGATCCGCGAACTGGGCTCGCTGACGGTGTGGAACCGGACGCCGGAACGCGCCGAGCGGGTCGTCTCGCTCGGCGCCCGGCAGGCCACGACGCCCGCCGAGGCCGCTGTCGACGTCGTGCTCACCGTGCTGCCGGACCTGCCGCAGGTCGAAGCCCTGCTCCCGGGCCCCGGAGGGCTGCTCGCGGGGTGGCGCGCCCGCGACGTCACGCGACCGGTGCTGGTCGTGCACGGCACCGTCTCCCCGGTGGCGGTGCGCGAGTTCGCCGCTCGCCTCGCCGCGGAGCACGGCGTCCGGGTCGTGGACGCACCGATGAGCGGCGGTGTGCCCGGCGCAGAACGCGGTGAGCTGAGCCTGATGATCGGCGGCGACGAGTCCGCGGTGGAATCGCTGGCGCCGGTGTTCGACGCCGTGGCGCGAACCGCGGTGCGGATGGGCGGGACCGGGTCCGGTCAACTCGCCAAGGCGTGCAACCAGATCGTGGTCGCCGGAACGATCGCCGCGCTCTGCGAGGCGCTGACCTTGGCGGAACTGCACGGCTTGTCCAGGGCCGACCTGCTGACCGCGCTGGGCGACGGGCTGGCCGGCTCGGAAGTGCTGCGGCAGAAGGCCGAGCGCTGGCTCAACGGCGACTACAGCGGCGGCGGCAGCGCCCGCAACCAGCTCAAGGACCTCGTCTTCGCCCGCGACGCGGCCGACGACGCCGGAGCCCCCTCCGACGTCGTCGACCTGCTGCTCGCCCAGTTCGACCGCGTGGTCCGCGCCGGCGACGGCGACCTCGACCACTCCGCCCTGCTCCGCACGATCACCCGCTGACCTCGGTCCCCTCTCGCACCGAGGGCGGGTTCCACCGCGACCACCTCACGTCCCGACGTGGTGACGGGAGCGGGCGTCGGGTCAGCGGGCGTAGAAGTCGGGGCGCTCGGCGAGGTCGACTTCCGCTCTGGTGCCGGTGGTTTGGGCTTGCACGCCCGCTTCGCAAGCGGCGGCCGCGGCGTAGCCGTCCCAGGTGGTGGCCGCGGTGGGGTCGGTGCGGCCGTGCCGGGCCGCGTCGGCCCAGCGCTGGAACTCGCGGTCGAAGGCGGCGCCGAAGCGGTCCCGGAAGTCGTCGCTGATCGTGCCGCCCCAGTTCCCGGAGCGGTGGACCAGCGGGCCGCCATCGGTGCCGATGAGGGCGGTGCCCCTCTCCCCGACGGCCTCGCAGCGGACCTGGTAGCCGAAGCCGCAGTTGACGAAGATCTCGACGTCGACCAGTGCGCCCGAAGCGGTTTCCACGGTGACCATCTGCGGGTCCAGCAGCCCGTCCGGGGCCCCGGAACTCGACCGCGGAGCGCGGACGGTGACCGCCGCGATCTCGCTGCCGAGCAACCAGCGGGCGGTGTCGAACTCGTGCACCACCGAGTCGTAGATCATCATCTCGCTGGTGAACCCGGGCGGCGTCGCGGCGTTGCGGTGCACGCAGTGCAGCATCAGCGGTGCGCCCAGCTCACCCGCGTCGAGCAGGCGCTTGAGCTCGGCGTACTCGGCGTCGAAGCGGCGCATGAACCCGACCTGCACCAGGTGCTTCCCGCGGGCCTCCTCGGCTTCCACCACGCGCAGCGAGGACTTCGCGTCCGGCGTCAGCGGCTTCTCGCACAGCACCGGCACACCGCGCTCGATGGCCGCGAGCAGCAGCGGCTCGTGCACCGAGCCGGGCGAGGCGATCACCAGGGCGTCCACGGCGGAGTCGTCGACCACCTCGAAGGCGTCGGCGGTGGCGCGGGCGCCGAAGCCGCCCGCGACCTGCTGCGCCCGGTCCAGGTCGGGGTCGGCGACCGCGGCCAGCCGCGCCCCGCTGATGCGCTCGTGGATCCGCAGCGCGTGATCGGCGCCCATCTTGCCCGCGCCGATGAGCCCGACGCGAAGTTGCTGTTCCTGCACGGGTTTTCCCTTCCTCTGGTGGCTTTCAGCGCTTGAGCTCGCGGGTGATGCGGTCGAGCATGAACGTCGACGACTCCACGGCGCGGTCCTCCCAGGCGAACACGCAGGCGGTGGCGATGCCGTCGAAGTTCATCTCGCGCAGCGTCGAGAAGAACGCGTCCCAGTCGACCTCGCCCTGGTCGATGTCCAGGTGCTGGTGGATGCGCGCGGGCGTGCCGGGCGGGTTGAGGATGTAGCGCAGCCCGGAGGACGCCTTGTGGTTGAACGTGTCGGCGATGTGCACGTGGGTCAGCTTGTCGCCGGCGTAGCGCAGCATCGCCGGGATGTCGGCGCCGGTGTCCTCGCCGGAGAGGTGGAAGGTGTGCGGCGCGCAGTACAGGTAGTTCACCCACGGCTCGTTGATCGCCCGCACCAGATCGACCGCGGGCGCGTTGACCTCGCAGAAGTCGTCCGGGTGGGCTTCCAGGTTCAGCGCGATGCCCTCGCGCTCGAACACCGGCAGCAGCTCCTCCATCGACCGCCAGAACGCCGCCTCGCTCTCGGCGGGCCGTTCCGGGCGGCCGTTGAACTCGGAGTTCATCTGGGTGCAGCCGAGCTCGGCGGTCACCTCGATCATGCGCTTCCAGTACCGCACCGCCGCCTGGCGCTCGGTCTCGTCCGGGCCGGACCAGCGGTAGAGCGGCAGCACGCTGGCCAGCCCGACGCCGGTCTCGCGCAGGGCGGACTTGAGCTCGGCGACCCGCTCGTCGTCGGCGCGCGGGTGCAGGAAGAAGGGCATGAAGTCGTCGCGCGGGGACAGCTCGATGTGCTCGTAGCCGATGTCGGCGACCGTGCGCACCATCTCCCGGATCGGGAGCGCGCGGAACATGTGCGGATCGATTGCGATCTTCATGGGAGGTCCTCAGCGGAGAAGGTTTCAGGAGTAGCGGACGCGCAGCTCGGTTTCGAGCGTTTCCAGGGACTTGCCGCGGGTTTCCGGCACGAACTTGGCCACGAACGCGATGGCCAGCACCCCGACCGCGACGAACACCAGGAACGTGGTGGCGATGCCCAGCGCGTCGACCAGGATCGGGTAGGTCAGACCCACCAGGAAGTTCGCCGCCCACAACGTCAGGCTGGCCAGGCCGAACGCGAAACCGCGCATCTTCAGCGGGAAGATCTCCGAGAGCATCAACCACGTGACCGGTGAGGTCGCTCCCTGCTGGAACGCCAGGAAGGTCACGGTCAGCGCCAGCACCAGCACACCGCGCAGCAGCCCTTCGGGCATCGTCATCGACACCACCGCGAGGAGCAGCAGCGCGGTGGCCGTGCCCGCCTGACCGATCAGCAGCATCGGCCTGCGGTTGATCCGGCCGAGCAGGTAGATGCCGACGAAGGTGGCCAGCACCGAGATCACGCCGTTGGCGATGTTGGCGACGATCGCGCCGTTGGCCGAGAAACCGGAGCTCTTCAGGATCTGCGTGCCGTAGTACATGATCGTGTTCACGCCGCTGACCTGCTGCACCACGGCGATGCCGATGCCGACCACCAGCAGCCGCCGCACCCACGGCACCTTCAGGTCGGCCCAGCCCCCGGCTCGCTGCTGCTGGTCCTGCTCGGCCAGGCGCCGCACCTCGGCGAGCTCGGACTCGGCTCGCTGGGCGGTGCGGACCTGCCGCAACACCTCCAGGGCTTCGCCGAGCCGTCCCCGGGAGGCCAGCCAACGCGGGCTCTCCGGCATCACCAGCATCCCGAACCACAGCACCACGGCGGGCAGCGAGGCGATGACCAACATGTAGCGCCAGACGTGCGCGGATTCGCCGAGCGCCCCGGCGATCGCGGCGTTGAAGGTGAACGCCGCGAGCTGACCGCTGACGATCATCAGCTCGTTCTGCGTGACCAGCCGACCCCGCCGTTCCGCGGGCGAGATCTCGGCCAGGTAGGTCGGCACGGTCACCGAGGCGCCGCCGACGGCCAGGCCGAGCACGAAGCGGGCGATGACCATGAACGTGGCGCTGGGCGCGAAGGTGCAGGCCAGAGCACCGACGAGGAAGATCCCGGCGAGCCAGAGGATGATTCGCCGCCTGCCTCGCTGATCGGCGAGCCTGCCCGCGGCGAAGGCGCCGATGGTCGCGCCGAGCAGCAGCGAGCTGGTCACCAGACCTTCGGTGAGCGGGGTCAGCCCCAGGTCGGACTGCATGTACGGCAGCGCACCGTTGATGACGCCGGTGTCGTAGCCGAACAGCAGACCGCCGAAGGTCGCCACGACGGTGATGACCTTCAACCTCCGGGACTGGGCCCCGGATCTCGGTTCGGTGGCGGGAGCGGGCACGTCGCTGTGCACATCGGACATTCGAACGGACTCCTTCGTAGGACGCCCAAAGGGGCGCACTGCAAACCTCTGGGTGCGAGAACCGCAGTTCCCGTCGGGGCGAGCACCGCCCCGGGTGGTGGTCAGCGGTGCTCGGGGCGGCGGGTTCCGGTCAGGCCGCATCCGCCGAGGTATTCGCGGGTGCGCACGGCGATGGGCATCGGCACGTCCGGTGCGCACGGGTAGAGGTCCTGCTCGACGATCACGAACAGCTCCGCGTCCAAGGTGGACAGTTCGCGCACGACCTCGCCGGGATCGGGCACGCCGGCCGGGGGTTCGACGCACACGCCGCGCTGGACGGCCTCGCCGAACGACAGGCCCTCGGCGGAGACCTGCGCGAGCACCTCCGGGTCCATCTGCTTGATGTGCACGTAGCCGATGCGCTCGGCGAACCGCCGGATCAGGTCGAGGTTGTCGCCGCCGCCGTAGGCCACGTGCCCGGTGTCCAGGCAGAGGTTGGCGTAGCGGGAGTCGGTGGCGTCGAGGAACCGCTCGATCTCCGGCTGGGTCTGGATGTGGCTGTCGGCGTGCGGGTGCAGGCACAGCCGGACGTCGTGCTCCTCCAGCAGGATCTTGCCCAGCTCGTCGGCGGCCGATCCGAGCGCGCGCCACTGGTCGGCGCTCAGCTGCGGGGATTCGGTGAAGGCACCCGTCTTCTCATCCCGGAACATCGGCGGGATGAACACCAGGTGGTGCGCGCCGACGGCGGCGGTCAGCTCGGCGACCGCGCTCACCTCGGCGAGCATCCGCTCCCACTCCTCCGGCCGGTGCAGCGCGCCGAAGGTGGTGCCGCCGGAGACCTGCAGGCCCCGGGATCCGACCTCGTCGGCGAGCCGCTGCGGGTCCAGGGGCAGGTAGCCGGGCGGACCGAGCTCCAGCCAGCGGTAGCCCGACTCGACGAGCTCGTCGAGGAAGCGGGTGTAGGGCACCTGGTGCTCGTCCTCGGGGAACCACACGCCCCAGGAGTCGGGGGCGGAACCCAGGCAGAGGTTGCCCGCGACGGTGCGCGGGGTGGTCTCGGACGTCGCTGTCATCGAACCCTCCTCGGTCCGGCGTGGTCGCCGGTGCGTCTCGATCGCCGGGATCGGCGAGAGGTCAGGTCTGGCGCGCGCCGACTAGCGCGCTCTAGTCTCGAACACTATGTTGGCGGTCACATCAATATGTCAAGACGTTCTGGCAAACTCATCGGACTTTCGAATGGGGCAGGATCGGCGACGTGATCGACGAACCCGCACGCCCTGACGGCACCGGCGGCCGACGGCCCACGATGGCCGACGTCGCCCGCGCCGCAGGGGTTTCCCGCGCGCTGGTCTCGCTGGTGTTCCGCAACAAGCCGGGCGCGGGCGAGGAGACCAGGCAGCGCGTGCTGCAGGCCGCGGACCGGCTCGGCTACCGGCCGGACACAGCGGCCCGGATGCTGGCCAGCCACCGCAGCCGCACGCTCGGCGTGATGCTGACCGTGCACCAGCCGTTCCAAGCCGACCTCGTCGAGGCGATCTACCCGGAGGCCGAACGGCTCGGCTACGAGGTCCTGCTGTCGGCCACCGCGCCGTCGCGCGACGAGGCGAAGGCGGTGGAAGCGCTGCTCAGCCACCGCTGCGAGGCGCTGATCCTGCTCGGCCCGCGCGCCGCGGCGGACCTGCTCGACGAGTGGGGGCGCCGGGCCGTGGTCACGGCGATCAACGCGCGCGAGGAGTCCGCCCGGATCGACAACGTGCGCACCGCCGACGAGGCCGGTGTCCAGCAGGCCGTGGACCACCTGGTCGACCTCGGACATCGCGAGATCGTGCACGTCGACGGCGGCGACGAGCCCGGATCGGCCGAACGCCGCGCGGCCTACCGGAAGGCGATGGACGCGCGCGGTCTCGGCGAGCGCGCGCGGGTGCTCGCGGGCGCGCACACCGAGCAGGCCGGGCAGGACTCCGCCCGCCGGCTGCTCGACGAGGCGGAGCCGCCGACGGCCGTGCTGGCGAGCAACGACCGCTGCGCGCTGGGCGTGCTGCGCGCGTTCGCGCTCGCCGGCGTCGACGTTCCCGAGCGGGTCTCCCTCGTCGGCTACGACGACAGCCACGTCTCGCACCTGGCGTCCGTCGCCCTCACCACGATCCGCCAGGACGCCGAGCAGATGGCCCAGCACGCCGTGCGGCTGGCGGTCGAACGACTCGACGATCCCGCGCGCGCTCCGCGAGAGGTGGTGCTGGACCCCAAGCTGGTCTCCCGGGGCAGCACCGCCCCTCCGCGGTGAGCGCTCAGCCGTTGCTGGGGAAGCCGAGGTCGACGCCGCCGTCGCCGGGGTCCGGCCAGCGGGTGGTGATGACCTTGCCCCGGGTGTAGAAGTGCACCCCGTCGTTGCCGTAGACGTGGTGGTCACCGAACAGCGAGTCCTTCCAGCCGCCGAAGGAGTGGTAGCCCACCGGCACCGGGATCGGCACGTTCACGCCGACCATGCCGGCGCGCACCTCCAGCTGGAAGCGCCGGGCCGCGCCGCCGTCGCGGGTGAACAGGGCGGTGCCGTTGCCCCACCGGGAGCGGTTGATCAGCGCCAGCGCCTCCTGGTAGTTCTCCGCGCGCACGACCGCCAGGACCGGGCCGAAGATCTCGTCGGCGTAGACGTCCATGTCCGGGGTGACCCGGTCGACGAGGCTGACACCGGTGAAGAACCCGCCCTCGTGGCCCTCGACGACCAGTCCGGTGCCGTCCACCACGACCTCGGCGCCCTGCTCGCGGGCCCGGGGCACGTAGGAGGCGACCCTGTCGCGGTGCTCGGCGGTGATCAGCGGGCCCATCTCGGAAGCCGGGTCGTCGCCCGGCCCGATGGTCAGCGCGCGGGCCCGGTCGGCGATCTTGCCGACGAGCTCGTCGCCGATCGGGTCGACGGCCACCACCACCGACACCGCCATGCAGCGCTCGCCCGCGCTGCCGTAGGCCGCCGACACCGCCGCGTCCGCGGCCTGGTCCAGGTTCGCGTCGGGGAGCACGAGCATGTGGTTCTTCGCACCGCCCAGCGCCTGCACCCGCTTGCCGTGCGCGCTCGCGGTGTCGTGGACGTGCTTGGCGATCGGGGTGGATCCGACGAAGCTGACGGCCTCGACGTCGGGGTGCTCCAGCAACCGGTCCACGGCGGTCTTGTCGCCGTGGACGAGGTTGAGCACGCCGTCCGGAACGCCCGCCTCGTGGGCCAGTTCCACCAGCCGCAGCGTCGCCGACGGGTCCTTCTCGCTCGGCTTGAGCACGAAGGTGTTGCCGCAGGCCAGGGCCACCGGGAACATCCACATCGGGACCATGGCCGGGAAGTTGAACGGGGTGATGCCCGCGACCACGCCGACCGGCTGGCGGATCGACTCCACGTCCACCCGGGTGGAGACCTGGGTGGAGGTCTCGCCCTTGAGCAGCTGCGGGATGCCGCAGGCCAGCTCGACGATCTCCAGGCCGCGCGCGACCTCGCCGAGCGCGTCCGAGTGCACCTTGCCGTGCTCGGCGGTGATCAGCTCCGCGATCTCGTCGCGGTGGGCGTGGACGAGCTCCCGGTAGCGGAACATCACCTGCGTGCGCTTGGCCAGCGACGCGGTCCCCCACGACTCGAAGGCCTTGGCGGCCGCCGAGACCGCGGTGTCCACTTCGGACACCGAGGCGAGCGGAACCTGCCCGGTGGCCTCGCCGGTGGCCGGGTTGGTGACCGTGCCGCGACGGCCGGAGGTGCCGTCGGCGTGCTTGCCGTCGATGAAGTGCTGGATGGTCTTCACTGCTTCCTCTCACAGGTGGTGGCGGCGCGCTGCCGCCTGGTCCTCGTAGCGCTTGCGGGCCTCGCGGGTCGATTCGCGGGTGGCGACCTCGGCGACCGGGACGTCCCACCACGCCTCGGGCGGCAACTGGGCCTTGGCCGGATCGGTTTCGACGTGGACCGCCGTGGGGCGGGGGTCCTCCCGGGCGTCTCGGAGGGCTCGGCGCAGCTCGTCGTTGGTCTCGGCCCGCAGGACCCGCATGCCCAGGCTCTCGGCGTTGGCCGCGAGGTCGACGGGCAGCGGCGCGCCGGTGAAGGTGCCGTCGTCGGTGCGGTAGCAGTAGGCGGTGCCGAACCGCTCGCCGCCGACCTTCTCCGACAGGCCGCCGATGGAGGCGTACCCGTGGTTCTGGACCAGCACCAGGTTGATCTTGATCCCCTCCTGCACGGCGGTGACCAGCTCGGTCGGCATCATCAGGTAGGTGCCGTCGCCGACCAGCGCGAACACCTCGCGCGACGGATCGGCCAGGCGGGCACCGATCGCGGCCGGGATCTCGTAACCCATGCAGGAGAAGCCGTATTCGACGTGGTACTGCCGGGGGTCCTTGGCGCGCCACAGCTTGTTGAGGTCCTCGGGCAGCGAACCGGCCGCGTTGATGACCACGTCCCGCTCGCCCAGGACCTCGTCGAGCGCTCCGATCACCTCGGCCTGACCCGGGCGTTGGTCACCGGCGCCGCGCGTGACCGAGTCGACGACCTCGGCCCACCTCCGCGCCCCGGCCCTGGCCCGTTCGGCGTGCTCGTCGGGAACGCGGTGGCCGGACAGGGCCTGCGACAGCTGCCGCAGCGCGGTGCGCGCGTCGCCGATCACCGGTGCGGCGGCCTGCTTGTGCGCGTCGATCGAGGCGATGTTGACGTTGACGAACCGCACGTCCGGGTTCGCGAACAGCGTCCGCGAAGCCGTGGTGAAGTCCGAGTAGCGGGTCCCGACGCCGATGATCAGGTCGGCGTCGCGGGCCAGGTCGTCGGACACCTCGGTGCCGGTGTGCCCGATCGAGCCCATCGCGCACGGGTGGTCGTGGCGCAGCGAGCCGCGACCGGCCTGCGTCTCGGCCACCGGGACACCGGTGCGCTCGGCCAGCTCGGCCAGTTCCCGCTCGGCTCCGCTGTGGTGCACACCCCCGCCGGCGATGATCAGCGGCCGGCGGGCTCCCCGGATCGCCTCGACGGCGTCGGACACCGACTCCGGGTCGGCGACCGGGCGGTGCACCCGCCACACCCGCTCGGCGAAGAACTCCTCCGGCCAGTCGAACGCCTCGGCCTGCACGTCCTGCGGCAGCGCCAGGGTCACCGCGCCGGTCTCCACCGGGTCGGTGAGCACCCGCATCGCCTCCAGCGCCGAGGGCATCAGCGCTTCGGGCCGCCAGATGCGGTCGAAGTAGCGCGAGACCGGGCGCAGGCAGTCGTTGACCGACACGTCCTTGGCGTGCGGCACTTCCAGCTGCTGCAGCACCGGATCGGCGGGCCGGGTGGCGAAGACGTCGCCGGGCAGCAGCAGCACCGGCAGGTGGTTGATGGTGGCCAGCGCCGCGCCGGTGACCAGGTTCGTCGCGCCCGGCCCGATGGAGGTGGTCACGGCGTAGGTCGACATCCGGTTGCGCTGGCGGGCGAACCCCACCGCCGCGTGCACCATCGACTGCTCGTTGCGCCCCTGCAGGTAGGGCATCCGGTCCCCGGACTCCAGCAGCGCCTGCCCCACACCGGCGACGTTGCCGTGCCCGAAGATGCCCCAGCAGCCCTCGATCAGCCGCTGCCGCACCCCGTCGCGCTCGGTGTGCTGGTTGGCCAGGAAGCGCACCAGCGCCTGCGCGACGGTCAGCCTGCGCGTCGTCATCGTCCCTCCACTTCGGACGGGGCCTGGTAGAGCGGGAGCCGGGCGTCGACCGGCTGATCGGCCCAGGTGCCGCGCACCCAGGCGTGCGCGGGGTCGTCGCAGATCAGCCAGGCGCGATCCGGCGAGGGACCCGCCATGACGTTGAGGTAGTACATGTCGTACCCGGGCACCGCCATCGACGGGCCGTGCCAACCGTCCGGGATCAGCACCACGTCCCCGCTGCGCACCTCGGCGAGCACGTCGGTGGCGCTGTCCGGACCCGACGGGTACACGCGCTGGTAGCCCACACCGGGCGTGCCGTGCGAGTCGGCGATCTCGAAGTAGTAGATCTCCTCCAGCCGCGACTCGCCCTCGCGGTCCTCGTCGTGCTTGTGCGGCGGGAAGGACGACCAGTTGCCCGCCGGGGTCAGCACCTCCACCGCGATCAGCCGGTCGGCCTCGAAGACGTGCGCCGCGCCGAAGTTGTTGACCTGCCTGCTGGCCTGTCCCGCACCCCGCAGCTCCACCGGGACTCCCGAGGCCGGGCCGTAGCGCGCGGGCAGCCGGTTCTCGCAGCGCGCGCCGGTCAGCGCGAACCGGCCACCGGCGGGGCTGCTGATCCGCACCTGCGCGTCCCTGGGCGCGTAGGCGAAATCGGTGACGCCGTCGAACACGCTCGTCCGCCCGGCCAGCTCGAAGGTCTCGCCGTCGCAGGTCACCGAGCAGGAACCGTTGAGCGGCAGCACGATCCACTCGCTGTCGCCGGTGTCGAACGCGCGCGACTCCCCGGCCGCGAGCTCCAGCACGCGCAGCGAGGAATATCCCCAGCCGGCCGTTGCCGGGTCGACGAAGGCGCGGTACCCGTCGCGCGCCGATTCTCCGTCGGCGAGGTGAAATCCCTTGTTGCTCACCACTTCTCCCCTCCTACAGCAGGGCGACCGCGGCGTCGACCGCGCCCGCGACGTCGTCGTCGTGCGGGTAGAGCAGGCTCCGGCCCACGACCAGCCCGCGCACGTTGGGCAGTTGCAGCGCCTTGTGCCACCGCTCCTGGGTGGCCGCCGGGTCGTCGGGCACCTCGCCGCCCAGCAGCACCGTCGGCAGCGTGGTGGCCTCCAGGGCGCGGCCGATCTCGTCGAGCTCGTCGACCACCGGCACCTTCAGCCACGTGTAGGCCGAGGTGCCGCCCAGCCCGGAGGCGATCGCGATCGAGCGCGCCACCGCCTCGGCCGAGAGGTCGTTGCGCACCTTGCCGTCCACCCGCCGGGACAGGAAGGGCTCGACCATCGCGATCAGCCCGCGCTCGGCGAGCTCGTTGACGGCGTCGGCCGCGCCCTGCATGGTGTTCAGCGATCCGGGGTCGTCGAGGTCCAGCCGCATCAGCAGCTTCCCCGCGTCGAAGCGCATCCGGTGCAGGTCCTCGGCGCGGTGGCCGGTGAACCGGTCGTCGAGCTCGAACGCCGAACCGGCCAGACCGCCCCGGTTCATCGAGCCGATGACGACCTTGTCCTCCAGCGCCCCGAGCAGCAGCAGGTCCTCCAGCACGTCGGCGGTGCCCAGCACCCCGTCCACGCCCGGGCGTTGCAGCGCGGTGCACAGCCGGTCCAGCAGGTCCGCGCGGTTGGCCATCGCCAGCGGGTTCCCGCCCGCGGCCAGCGCGCCGCGCGCGGGGTGGTCGGCGGCGACGATCATCATGCGGCCGGATTCGCCCAGCAGCGGCCGTCTCGCGCGCAGCGCGGCGGCCTCGGCGATGGCCTCGGGTCGCGTCGCGCGCGCGTCGAGCAGTTCGGTGATGTTCAACGGTGACACCCGGATCTCTCCTTCGGCGGTGCTCATGCGCTCAGCGCCGAGTTCTTGGACAGCGTCTCCTCGACCTCGTGCGCGTAGGGCATGGCCGAGGAGCACGCGAGGCGGCCGGCGACCAGCGCGCCGGCCGCGTTGGCGAAGCGCATGGTCCGCTCCAGCGGCCAGTCGTGCAGCAACCCGTGGCAGAGCGCGCCGCCGAAGGCGTCGCCGGCCCCCAGGCCGTTGACGACGTCGACCGGGATCGGCGGCGCCACGGTCTTCTCCCCGCGGGTGCGCGCGAGGACCCCGTTCGGGCCCTGCTTGACCACCGCCAGCTCCACGCCGCGCTCCAGCAGCCGTTCCGCGGCCTCCTCCGGATCGCGGGTGCCGACGGCGGTCTCGACCTCGTCGAGGTTGCCGACCGCGACCGTGACGTGGGCGAGCGCCTCCTGGTACCAGCAGCGCGCTTCGCCCTGGTCCGGCCAGAACATCGGCCGCCAGTCCAGGTCGAAGACCGCGGTGCCGCGCTTGGCCCGGTGGCGCAGCGCGGCGAGCGTCGCCGAGCGGCTCGGCTCCTCGGCCAGCCCGGTGCCGGTCATCCAGAAGATGCGGGCGTCCGCGATGGCGCTCAGGTCCAGCTCGTCCTGGTAGATCTCCAGGTCAGGAGCCTTGGGCCGGCGGTAGAAGTACAGCGGGAAGTCGTCCGGCGGGAACAGCTCGCAGAAGGTGACCGGGGTCGGGTACTGCTCGACGGAGCTCACCCACCGGTCGTCGACGTCGAAGCCGCGCAGCGCCTGGTGGACGTATTCGCCGAACGGGTCGGCTCCGGTGCGGCTGATGACCGCGCTGCGGTGGCCGAGGCGGGCGGCGGCGACGGCCACGTTGGTGGCGGTGCCGCCGAGGTACTTGCCGAACGTCTCCACCTGCGGCAGCGGAACACCGGTCTGCAGCGGGTAGATGTCGACCCCGATCCGACCCATCGTGATCACGTCGAACGGATCGCTCATCGCAGATGCCCTCCATCGGGACGCGGCCGCTCGCGGCGGCCGGAGCACGGACTCCCCTTGTTTACGTGCGCACCACATCGCTGTCAAGACTTTGTCAGCACATACGGACTTATTTACGTCGTGTGTTCTTGATATCGTGGCGACGTGACGGCCATGCGACATCGATCCCAGGAACCGCAGTGGGATCCAGCCAGGCAGATCTCGGTCGACCACCACAGCCCGGTCCCGCTGTACTTCCAGGTGGCGAGCCAGATCGAGGAGGCCATCTCCTCCGGTGCGCTGCCGGTCGGCGCGCGCCTGGACAACGAGATCGAACTGGCGGGCAACCTGGGGCTGTCCCGCCCGACCATCCGGCAGGCCATCGGCTCGCTCGTCGACAAAGGACTCGTGGTCCGCAAGCGCGGCGCGGGCACCCAGGTGGTCTTCAACCGCGTCAAGCGCTCGCTGGAGCTGAGCAGCCTCTACGACGACCTCAGCGGCATCGACCAGCACCCCACGACCCGCGTGCTGACCAACGAGCTCTGCCACCCGCCGGAGGAGGCGGCCCGCGCCCTGGGACTGTCCGAAGAGGACGAGGTCCTGCACCTGGAGCGGGTCCGCTACGCGCGCGGCGAACCGATCGCCCGGCTGCGCAACTACCTGCCCGCCTCGCTGATCACGCCGACCGACGAGGACCTCACCGACCGGGGCCTCTACCAGCTGCTGCGCGCGGCGGGCATCCACCTGCACGCGGCCCAGCAGACCATCGGCGCCCGGACCGCCGCGGACGACGAGGCCGAACTCCTCGACGAGCCCGCCGGTGCCGCGCTGCTGACCATGCAGCGCATCACCCACGACCACACCGGCGCCATCGTCGAGTTCGGCACCCACGTGTACCGGGCCTCCCGCTACAGCTTCGACCTCACGCTCCGCGGCGACACCTGAGGTGCCGGTTCGCGCTTCGGCAACCCACCGAACGACGCAACGGACTCGGCGTGATGCACACTCGTCGGGATGCTGCTGACCGGAAAGGGCGTGTGGTGACCGAAGTGCCCGAGGAGGAACCCCGCGTTCCGCTGCGCGACCAGGTCCACGACGAGCTGCAGGCCCGGATCAGCGACGGCCGGCTGCGGCCCGGCGACCGGATCTTCGAGCAGGAGCTGGCCATCGAGTTCGGCGTCTCCCGCGTGCCGGTGCGCGAGGCGATCCGGATGCTGCAGAGCGCCGGGATGGTCGAGGTCCGGCCGCGGCGGCGCGGCGTGTTCGTGCGCAGCCTGGACCGCCAGCAGCTGGAGGAGCTCTTCGACGTCCGCGAGGCCCTGGAGGCGCTGGCGGCCAAGCTCGCCGCCGAGCGCAGCGAGTCCGCCGACGTCGAGCACCTGGGCGAGCTGGTCGCGCGAGCGCGGGAGGCGTTGGAGTCGCAGGACACCGACGCCATGTCGGAGGCCAACACCGAGTTCCACGACAAGCTCGTCGCGCTGTCCCGCAACGACCTGCTGGCGTCGATGCTCGAACCGCTGCACGGCAGGCTCGCGGCGCTGTTCCGGCTGAACCTGGAGCCCGAGCGGGTCTGCGGCGAGCACGAGGAGCTCTACTCCGCCATAGCGGCCGGCGACGCCGAGCGGGCCGCCGAGCTCGCCCGGGGGCACGTGCGCGCGAGTCGCGCGATGGTCCTCGAACGCATGGTGTTCTGAGCCCCGATCCCGCCCTTGACCTGCGGAACTCCCCAGCCGTAAGTTACGTATACATTCGAATATACTTTTGTATCGTGGAACTTCAGGGGAGGTAGCGCGGTGGCTCAGCCTTACGATCTGGTCTTCCGGGCGCAGCGGCTCATCGGGCCGAACGGCGAGACGTCCGGCAGCGTCGGCATCCGGGACGGCCGCATCGCCGCCGTCGACGCGCTCGACGCCGAGCTGGACGCCCACCGGGTCGTCGAGCTCGCCGGCGACGAGGTGCTGCTGCCCGGGCTGGTCGACACGCACGTGCACGTCAACGACCCCGGCCGCACCGAGTGGGAGGGCTTCGAGACCGCCACCCGCGCGGCCGCCGCGGGCGGCGTGACCACCATCGTCGACATGCCGCTCAACAGCCTCCCGCCGACCGTCGACGTCGACGCGCTGGAGCTCAAGCGCAAGACCGCCGCGGCCAAGGCGCACGTCGACGTCGGGTTCTGGGGTGGCGCGATCCCCGGCAACGTCGGCGACCTGCGCGGACTCCACGAGGCCGGGGTGTTCGGCTTCAAGTGCTTCCTGCTGCACTCCGGGGTCGACGAGTTCCCGCCGCTGGACTCCGCCGAGCTCGACACCGCGCTGCGGGAGCTGGCCGGGTTCGACGCGATGATGATCGTGCACGCCGAGGACTCCGAGGCCATCGAGCAGGCACCGACCCCGCACGGCGAGGACTACGGCGACTTCCTCGCCTCCCGCCCCAAGGGCGCCGAGAACCTCGCGATCGCGCAGGTCATCGAGCTGGCCCGGCGCATCGGCGCCCGCGTGCACATCCTGCACCTGGCCTCCGCGGACGCGCTGCCGCTGATCGCCTCGGCCCGCGCCGACGGCGTCCGCGTCACCGTCGAGACCTGCCCGCACTACCTCAGCTTCACCGCCGAGGAGATCCCCGACGGCGCCACCCAATTCAAGTGCTGCCCGCCCATTCGCGAGGCCGCCAACCGCGAACTGCTCTGGAAGGCCCTGGCCGACGGCACGATCGACTGCGTCGTCAGCGACCACTCCCCCTGCACTCCCGAGCTCAAGCGCCTCGACATCGGCGACTTCGGCGTCGCCTGGGGTGGCGTGTCGAGCCTGCAGCTGGGGCTGCCGGCGATCTGGACCCAGGCGCGCCAGCGCGGGTACTCGCTGTCCGACGTCGTGACCTGGATGGCGCGCAAGCCCGCCGAACTCGCCGGGATGCGCACCAAGGGTTCCATCGCCGTGGGCAACGACGCCGACCTGTGCGTCTTCGCCCCGGACGACGCCTTCGTCGTCGACGTCGCGAACCTGCAGCACCGCAACCCGGTCTCGGCCTACCACGGCCGCCCGCTGGCCGGCGTCGTCCGCAGCACCTGGCTGCGTGGCACTCAGATCGCCGGCAACGGCACCGACACCACCGCGCCCCAGGGCGAGCTCCTCACCCGCGGCGAGGTGTGAACGTCACCAGGCGACAGTTCTAGCGAAAACCGTCGCCTCGCGAAGAGGACGATTACAGCCAAAAACCGCCCCCTGCCAACGCTCACTGTGACAACGGCCGTTGGCAGGGGGCAGTTTTAGTGAGAACTGTCCGGACGAAACGGACATGATCATGGGGTGATTCGAGAAAAAACTGTCCCCGCGAGAGGGAGGCACCCCACGCGACCACGAAGCCGGGCCCCGAGGATCGGGACCCGGCTTCGCCGTGCTCAAGGCCGTCAGGACGGGGGCCAGTTGGTCATCTCCTTGGGGCGCGGGGGCGCGTAGGTGCGGACCTTGGAGGTCTTCAGGCCCAGCCGGACCAGGGACTCCGCGATCGTCACCGCCGCCGTGACGCCGTCGACGACCGGGACGCCGGTGCGTGCCACGACGCGCTCGGACAGTCCCGCCATGCCGCCGCAGCCCAGGCAGATCGCCTCCGCCCGGTCCTCGCGCACCGCGCGGACCGCCTCCTCGGCGATGGCGTCCACCGCCGCCTGCGGGTCGCGCTCCAGGTCCAGCACCGCCATGCCGCTGGCCCGCACCGACGCGCACCGGTCGCTGAGACCGGCCGCGCGCAACCGGTCCTCGATCAGCGGGACCGTGCGGTCGAGGCTGGTCACGACCGAGTAGGTGCGGCCCACGAACTGCGCGGTGGTCGCCGCGGCCTCGGTGATGTCCACGACCGGCACGTCGAAGAGCTCTTGCAGACCCTCCCGGCCGTGCTCGCCGTAGCCGGCCTGGATGATCGCGTCGAACGGCTCCGGGTAGGCCTTCACGGCCTCCATCACCGCGATCGCCGCGAGGTAGCTCTCGTAGTTGCCCTCGACCGACTCCGCGCCGAAGGGCGGTGTCAGCGGCACGATCTCGGTTCCGGGCGCGGCCACCGAGGCCGCCTGCTCACCGATCGACTCGGTGATGGACTTGGTCGTGTTGACGTTCACGACGAGGATGCGCATGGACTCGACTTTCTCGAAATTGCCTGCTGCGGAGGATCATTCCGCCGCGACGGCGATGGACTCGCCGTCCACGTCCTGGGCGTCGGGCCTGCGGTCGCCGATGACCGCGTAGATGATGGCGCCCAGGATCGCCCCGATGAACCAGGAGAACCCGCCGACCGCGCTGAACGCCGGAACCAGCGCCAGCACCACCGCGATCGCGGCGGCCGGGATGAACGCCCACACCGCCTTGGGGTTGTAGCCGCCGTTGTAGTGGTACTCGCCGTCGGCGTTCTCGGTGTAGAGCTCGGGGACGTTCACGCGGGTCTTCCGGATCAGCCAGTAGTCGGCCATGATCACGCCGAACAGGGGGCCGAGCAGAGCACCGAGACCACCCAGGAAGTAGTTCACCACGACCGGGCTGTCGTAGAGGTTCCAGGGCAGGATGACCAGACCGATGATCGCGCTGACCAGGCCCGCGCGGCGGAAGTTCAGCTTCTTCGGGAAGAGGTTGACCAGCACGTAGATCGGGGCGACGAAGTTGGCCAGCAGGTTCACCGCGATCGTGAGCACGATCAGCGCGAGCGAGGCCAGCGCCAGCAGGTAGGTGTTGGGGATGGTCTGCACGATGTCGGTCGGGCTGGTGATCACCCGTCCGTTGATCTTGAACTGGGCTCCGCTGAGCACCACCACGATCCCGGCGAAGAACAGCATGTTGACCGGGATGCCGACCAGGTTGCCCACGACGATCGAGCTGCGGCTCTTGGCCGAGCGGGTGAAGTCGCAGAAGTTCAGCACGAACGTGCCGTAGATGACGACCCACAGCGCGGCGCCCTGCAGGATCTGCAGCCACATCGCGCCGCCGGTCAGCGGCTGGGCGGTGGACATCGAGATCGAGAAGTCGGCGCGGGCGAACATCCAGATCGCCAGGCCCAGCATGGTGATCAGTGTCGTCGGCGCGGCCACCGCCATGTACTTGCGGATGACGTGCATGCCGTAGCTGACGATGAGGACCTGCACGGCCCACAGCGCCAGGAACGTGATCCAGCCGAGCAGCGAAAGTCCCAGCACCGACTGGTCTTCCAGCGACCTCAAGCCCGGGAAAATCGCCACGAGCAGCGCGTCGAGCACCGAGGAGGCCAGGTAGGTCTGGATGCCGAACCAGGCGATCGCCACGACGCCGCGCACCGCGGCCGGGATCTGCGCGCCCTTGGTGCCGAAGGCGATGCGGCTCATCACCGGGAACGGCACGCCGGCCTTGTGCCCCATGTAGCCCGACATCGTCAGCAGCAGGAACAGCAGCGCGGAGGCCAGCACGAAGGCGGCCAGGATGCCCCAGACGTTGAGCCCGAGCGCGAACAGGCCGATCGCGAAAGCGTAGTTGCCGAGGCTGTGAACATCGTTGGCCCACAACGTGAAGACGTTGTAGGCGCCCCAGCGGCGGCCGTCCTTCTTCGTCGGCGCGAGGTCGTAGCTGTACAACCGCTCGCTCGACGCGGGAGGGATGTCCAGACCGGACCGGTCGTTCGTGGCAGTCACCAGCCGCCTCCAAAGCCCCCACTCCGCGACATTGCTGGAGTGGATCGAGTTTCGCGATGCGAAAGTATACGTGAGAGTTGGGAAGACCGTAGGCGGTGTTCACGGCCTCGTCAACACTCCCCACCCGAGAGGCCGAGTGTGATCTCCTCCGCGGCTCCGGGGGCTTCCGCACAGCGTCGGCGTTGCTTATCCTGCACCCAACCCCGCTTTTGTATACATGGATTGTGCAGGTCATGGGCTTGCGCTGGGGTCGGGGTTGTCGAGGAGGAGCCAGCTTGAACTCGCCGTCGTACTTCGCGCCTGCCGGTGGGCTGCCGCCGCAGACCGATCTGCTCACCGACCGGGCGATCGTGACCGAGGCCTACACCGTGATCCCGCGCGGCGTCCTGCGCGACATCGTCACCAGCAACTTCCCCGGCTGGCACGGCACCCGCGCCTGGATCCTGGCCAAACCCGTCACCGGCTTCGCCACCACCTTCGCCCAGAACATCGTCGAGGTCGCCCCCGGCGGCGGCAGCGAGAACCCCGAACCCGAAACCGGCGTCGAATCCGTCGTGTTCCTCATGACCGGACACCTCCGGCTCACCATCGACGGCGTCAGCCACGACCTCGAACCCGGCGGCTACGCCTACCTCGCCCCCGGCACCACCTGGTCGCTGACCAACCCCGGCGCGGAAGCGGCCACCTTCAACTGGGTCCGCAAACCCTACGAACACGCCCCCGGCATCACCCCGCCCACCTCGTTCGTCACCCGCGAACAGGACATCACCCCCACCCCCATGCCCGACACCGACGGCCGCTGGGCCACCACCCGCTTCGTCGACCCCGACGACCTCGCCCACGACATGCACGTCAACATCGTCACCTTCGAACCCGGCGGCACCATCCCCTTCGCCGAAACCCACGTCATGGAACACGGCCTCTACGTCCTGCAGGGCAAAGCCGTCTACCGCCTCAACAACGACTGGGTCGAAGTCCAAGAAGGCGACTACATGTGGCTCCGCCCCTTCTGCCCCCAAGCCTGCTACGCAGGCGGCCCCGGCCCCTTCCGCTACCTCCTCTACAAAGACGTCAACCGCCAAATCCGCCTCACCTGAGCAGCGGCACAGGCTCGGGCCGACCCCTCGAACCCCAGCGCAAACGGATGCGAACAATCCGATTCGCACGGCGTTTGCGCAACCCATCTCCCCTGGTCATGCACGTTTCCGGACCGATGTTTCGGGGGATCAACGCAAACGCTTGCGCTTGAGACTCAGGCCACAGTACATTCCTCGCGATCTGGACGGCTGATCGATCGGAGGAGAGCCCGTGGTCGGCATCGAGGAGGTCGCGCGGCGCGCCGGGGTGTCACCGTCGACGGTGTCGCGCGCCCTGCGCGGGCGTTCCGGGGTGTCGGACCGGACCCGCCGGCGCATCACCGAGCTCGCCGCCGAACTCGACTACTCGATCTCCCGCTCGGCCTCCGGGCTCGCGACCGGGCGCACCTACTGCATCGGCGTCGTCGTCCCGTTCGTCTGGCGGTGGTTCTTCGGCCAGATCATCGGTGGCGCCGAACAGGTCCTGCGCGCGGCGGGCTACGACCTCATGCTCTACACCGCCGGCGACGAGGAATCCCGCGAGCGGTTCTTCCGCGACCTGCCGGTGCGCGGGCGGGTCGACGCCGTGCTGGTGCTGTCGATGGACCTCACCGAGCAGGAATCCGACCGCCTCCGCGGGCTGGACCTGCCGCTGGGCCTGGTCGGGCACGAAGCCGAGGGGTTCAACTCGGTGCACATCGACGACCGCCAGGGCACTCGGCTGGCCGTGCAGCACCTCATCAACCTCGGGCATCGCGACATCGCCATGATCCAAGGGCTGGAACCGAAGCCGCAGGGCGCCATCGCGCCGATCATCCGCCGCGAGGCGTTCCTGCAGACCCTCCGCGACAACGGCATCGAGCCGCGCCCCGAGTGGATGGTGCCCGGTGAGTTCGGCATCTCGGGCGGCGAACGCGCGATGGACCGGCTGCTCGCCGAATCCCACCTGCCCACAGCGGTGTTCGCCTACGCCGACGAACTCGCGATGGGCGCGCTGCGATCCCTGCGCAGGCACGGGCGCTCGGTGCCCGAGCACATGTCGATCGTGGGCTTCGACGACCACGAGATGAGCGAGTACGTCGACCTGACCACGGTGGCCCAGCCGGTGCAGGCGCAAGGCGCCACCGCCGCGCAACTGCTCATCGACCAGCTCGACGAGCGATCCCCGAAGGACACCGTCGTATCCGTGCCGATCGACCTCGTGGTGCGGGGATCCACAGCTCCACCGCCGAAATCCACGGACGAGCGAGGAGATGGAGGAGGCTGGTAAGCGCAGGGAGAACCTGCCTTTCACGGGCGATCTGAAAGCGGGCGCAGCAAGCCCGGAGCAATTCGACGAATCGAATACCGACCGAACCGCACAACGCGACTGGATCGATCCGGTGCATTGCGCGGTGGAGCCCCCGTGTGCTCGAAAAGTCCTCAATGGAGAGTGGCATGAGACAGAGAAATCGGTTAGCGATCGCCGCGGTGCTGACGTGCACGGCAGCTCTGACGGCCGGCTGCGGCGGAGCGGCCACGGACGAACCGTCGGCCGCGCTGGAAGGCCGCGGCCCGATCACCTACGTGGCGGGCAAGGACGAGGAGGGCGTCAACCCCAAGATCGTCGAGGCCTGGAACCAGGCCCACCCCGACGAGCAGGTGCGCTTCATCGAACTCTCCTCCTCGGCCGACGACCAGCGCCAGCAGATGGTGCAGAACGCGCAGACCAAGTCCGACGCGTTCACCGTGCTCGACCTCGACAACGTCTGGACCACGGAGTTCGCCGCGAACCGCTGGATCACCGAGCTCCCCCGGGACCGGTTCGGGCTTGAGAAGTTCGTCCCGACCACCGTCGAGACCTCGGTCTACCGGGACCGGCTCTACGGCGTCCCCACGACCTCCGACGGCGCGATGCTCTACTTCCGCCAGGACCTGTTGGCCAAGGCCGGTGCCAAGCCACCGGCGACGTGGGACGAGATGCGCCAGACCTGCGAGAAGGTGCTGGCACTGCCCGAAGCCGCCGGGATGTCGTGCTTCGCCGGGCAGTTCGAGAAGTACGAGGGGCTGACGGTCAACTTCTCCGAGGCCGTGCACGGAGCCGGTGGTGCGGTCACCGATCCCGAGGGCAAACCGCACGTCAACACGCCGGAGGCCAAGCGCGGGCTGGACGCGCTCGTCGAGGGGTTCCGCTCCGGGATGATCCCGCGCGACGCGATCACCTTCAAGGAGACCGAGACGCGTCGCGCGTTCATGGACGGCAAGGTCGTGTTCACCCGGGCCTGGCCGAACCAGTACTCGCACGCGGCCAAGACCGACGGTTCTTCCGGCGTGGCGGGCAAGTTCGACGTCGCACCGCTGCCCGGCGTGTCCGGTCCCGGTGTGTCCAGCCTGGGCGGGCACAGCCTCGCGATCTCCGCGTTCGCCAAGAACAAGGCCACCGCGGTCGATTTCATCAAGTTCGCCACCGCGCCCGAGCAGCAGCGGTTGCGGCTCGACCAGGGCTCGCTGGCGCCGACCCTCGGCGAGATCTACGACGACCCGGCGATGCAGGCCAAGTACCCGTACCTGCCGCTGTTGAAGAAGTCCATCGAAGGTGCCGAGCCGCGTCCCCGCGTCATCAAGTACGGCGAGGTCACCGACGTGATCCAGGAGAACGCCTACGCGGCGTTGCGCGGCGAGAAGTCCTCCGATCAGGCGCTGGCCGATCTGCAGGCCCGGCTCCAGGCGCTGACCGGACAGCAGTGAGCGCGCGGGGCGGCGCCCGGTAGCGGGCACCGCCCCGCCCTCCCGGGGAGGTGAGAGATGACGGCAGAAGTGGAATCCGCGGTCGCACCCGCGGCCGAGCGGGGACGCGGCGCCCGCAGGCGCAGATCGCCGCAGGCCGCCGCGGCGGCGCGCCTGGCCGCTGCGCTGGTGTCGCCGACGCTGCTGGTGCTCGGCCTGGTGGTGGTCTACCCGATCGTCGCGGCGCTGCGGCAATCGCTGTTCACCGAGGGCCAGAGCGTCGACGCCGACGGCTTCGTGGTCGAAGGCGAGCAGTTCGCCGGGCTCGGCAACTACGCCGACGTGGTCACCGGGCCCAACGCGGCGCGGTTCTGGAACGCGCTGTGGAACACGACGTTCTTCACCACGACGACCGTGGTGCTGGAGGCCGTGCTCGGCGTGGTGATGGCGCTGATCATGCACCGGGCGTTCCGCGGACGCGGGCTGGTGCGCGCGAGCGTGCTGGTGCCGTGGGCCATTCCCACGGCCGTGTCCGCGCTGCTGTGGCGGTGGATCTTCGCGTCCGACGGCGTGGTCAACGCTATGCTGGGAACCCAGGTGCTGTGGAGCGCCGACGGCGCCCCGGCCAAGCTCGCGGTGATCGTGGCCGAGGTGTGGAAGACCGCACCGTTCGTGGGATTGCTCGTGCTGGCTGGTCTTCAGGTGATCCCGCGCGACGTCTTCGAGGCCGCTCGGGTCGACGGAGCCAACGCCTGGCAGCGCTTCACGCGCATCACCCTGCCGCTGGTGCGTCCGGCGCTACTGGTGGCGGTGCTGTTCCGGATCCTCGACGCGCTGCGGATGTTCGACCTGCCGTTCGTGCTGATCGGGCAGCAGAAGGAGTCGGTGGAGACGCTGTCGATGCTGGCCTGGCAGGAGGCCACCAACGTGCAGTACGGGCCTGCGGCGGCCTACGCGACGATCATGTTCTGCTACGTCGCCGTCGTCGCCTTCGCCTTCGTCAAGCTGCTGGGCGCGGACCTGCTGGGCGAGGCCCGGTCGCAGGTGAGAACCGCGCGGAAATCCGGGAAGGCGGTGGCGTGATGACGAATTCGGCTTCGAAGCTCTCCTGGAAGCGCTGGGCGCCGTACCTCGGCGTCGCGGTGATCGTGCTGTACTGCCTGGCCCCGTTCTACTGGATGGCGGCGACCGCGTTCCGGCGTCCCTCGGACCAGTTCGATCTCAGCCCGCTGCCGCAGGTGTGGTCGTTGGAGAACTTCCGCGCGGTCTTCGCCCCCGACGTGGGCTTCGGCTGGGCGCTGCTGAACAGCTTCGTGGTCGCCTCGGTCACCACGCTGCTGACGCTGGTGGTCGGCATGACCACCGCCTACGCGCTGGCTCGGCTGCACTTCCGGGGCAAGAACGCGGTGCTGGCGCTGATCATCGCCTGCTCGATGTTCCCCGGCATCTCGCTGATCGTGCCGCTGCTGAAGCTGTTCACCGACATCGGCTGGATCAACACCTACCAGGCGATGGTGCTGCCGAGCCTGTCGTTCGCGCTGCCGCTGGCGGTGTGGAACCTGACGACGTTCTTCCGGCAGATGCCGGTGGAGCTGGAGCAGGCGGCCATGGTCGACGGCTGCACGCCCGGTCAGGCGTTCCGCAAGGTGATCGTGCCGCTGGCCGCTCCGGGCGTGTTCACCACCGCGATCTTGACCTTCATCATGGCGTGGAACGAGTTCATCATCGCGCTGAGCATGGTCAACGAGAAGGAGATGCAGACCGTCACGGTCGCGATCTCCAAGTTCGTCGGTGCGCAGGGCCACGAGCAGCCGTTCGGCACCCAGATGGCGGCGGGCGTGATCGTCACCGTGCCGTTGGTGGTGGCCGTGCTCATCTTCCAGCGCCGCATCATCGCCGGTCTGACCTCAGGCGGGCTCAAGTGACCGCAGTGAACTCTTTCGGAGAGGGAGAACCGTTGCAGCACAACCGATCCGGCGAGCGACCGTGGTGGCGCGACGCGGTGATCTACCAGGTCTACATCCGCAGCTTCGCCGACGGCGACGGTGACGGCGTGGGCGACATCGAGGGAATCCGATCCCGGCTTCCCTACCTTCGCGACCTCGGCGTGGACGCGCTGTGGATCAACCCCTGGTACCGCTCACCGCAGGCCGACGCCGGCTACGACGTGGCCGACTTCCGCGACATCGACCCGCTCTTCGGCACCCTCGCGGACGCGGAGAAGCTGATCGCCGACGCGCACGAGCACGGGCTGCGGATCATCCCGGACATCGTGCCCAACCACACCTCCGATCAGCACCGCTGGTTCCGCGACGCACTGGCGGCCGGGCCCGGCGCGCCCGAGCGGCACCGCTACGTCTTCCGCCCCGGGCGAGGAGCCGACGGCGCGGAGCCGCCGAACAACTGGCGCTCGGTCTTCGGCGGCCCGGCGTGGACGCGGGTGGCCGACGGCGAGTGGTACCTGCACCTGTTCGCCCCCGAGCAGCCCGACCTGAACTGGGCGAATCCCGAGGTGCACGACGAGTTCGCCGAAGTCCTGCGGTTCTGGTTCGACCGCGGCGTGGACGGCTTCCGCATCGACGTCGCGCACGGGCTGGCCAAGGACCCGGCCCTGCCGGACCTGACCGGCAGTCCGCAGGAACACCTCGCGCACCCGCACTGGGACCGCGACGAGGTGCACGAGATCTACCGCCGGTGGCGCGCCATCGCCGACGAGTACCCGGGCGACCGCAAGTTCGTCGCCGAGGCGTGGGCCCCGTCGCCGGAGCGGCTCGCCCGCTACCTGCGGCCGGGCGGGCTGCACACCGCGTTCAACTTCGACTTCCTGAAGTGCCCGTGGGAGCCCGAGCGGATGCGCGAGGTCATCGACTCCACCGCGGCGAGCCTGTCGGCGGTGGGGGCTCCACCGACCTGGGTGCTGTCCAACCACGACGTGACCCGGCACGTCACCCGCTACGGCCGCGACGCCGAGTGGGTGCCGCACGACCGGCGCCGGCTCGGCGAGGACGAGCTGGTCCTCGCCGAACCGGACCTGGATCTGGGCGCCCGCCGAGCGCGGGCGGCCGCGCTGCTGATGCTCGCCCTGCCCGGCGGCGCCTACGTCTACCAGGGCGAGGAGCTCGGGCTGCCGGAGGTCGAGGACCTGCCCGAGGAGCTCCTGCAGGACCCGATCTGGGAGCGCTCGGGGCGCACCGAGCGCGGCCGCGACGGCTGCCGGGTGCCCCTGCCGTGGTCGGGGGACGGCCCGCCGTTCGGCTTCGGCCCGCCGGACTCCGCGGCTCCCTGGCTCCCGCAGCCCGCCGAGTGGCGCGATCGCACGGCCGAGGCCCAGGAGGCCGACCCGGCCTCGATGCTGGAGCTCTACCGCACCGCGCTGCGGCTGCGCCGCGAGCTGGACGCGCTCGGCGAGGGAGAGATGCGCTGGTTGGACGCCCCCGAGGGCGTCCTGGCGTTCCACCGCGACCCCGGTTTCACCTGCGTGGTCAACATGTCGGGAACTCCGCAACCGCTGCCAGAGCACGAGCGGGTCCTGCTCACCTCCGCCGACCCGGACGGCGGCCTGCTCCCGCCGGACGCGGCGGCGTGGCTGGCGGACTGACCACGCCCGTCCCCACCCGGAGGTGGAGAAGTTTTCATGAAAACCTCACTCCCCTACGAACCGGACAGTTTTCATGAAAACTTCCCCACCACCACCCACTCAAAGCACGTGACGTGCACAAACGAAACACCGATCGAAACGTCCCACCACCCGTTCTCCCGAGAGTGGGGGAAGTTTTCATGAAAACTTCCCCCACCACCTCACCGATCGGAGGGGACGGTTTTCATGAGAACGTCTCGTCCGAGCAGCTTTCAGCTGGTCGACCGCACCGTGCACCCGCCAGTGCCGCCGCACGTCACCAGCAGCTCCGCTGCGAGCCCGGCATGGGGCTGCTGGTGACGGTCGACGCGCAGCGGCGTGCTCGGCAGGAAGATCTTCCCGCCGATCTTGCGCACCTCGACGTCGGGCCCGAACGGGTGCTGCAGCTCCGCTGCGAGCAGTCCGCCCGCCGCCTCCTCCGCGACGTCCTGCGACCGCCCCGCCTCCACGCGTGACCTCCTCGCCGCCGTTCGTTACCGGATGCGGTCCGTTCGTGCGCTCTTCTGCCGCTCTCGTCCCACTGCGCTGGTCCCGGAAACGGGCATAAGCTTAGTTTCAGACCTTGGAGCGGGAGATCCGCCAGCGCGGAATCCGTCGATTCCCGGTCGGCTTGGTGAGGAGACCAAAGGCGGTCTTGGATGGCAGACGTGCACCGGCTCGACCCGATCTCGCGCGTCTCCGGCACCACGACGGTGTACGGGGCGTGGGAACGATTCGTGCAGGGCGAGGACGACATCAGCGGCGTGCGGCCCGAGGTGGCGATCTCGTGGCACCGCTGCCGCGACCAGTACCGCGTCGATCCCGGGCTCAAGGAGGCCCCGATCGCCGTGGCGGAGGTCGACCACACCCTCGAACACGACGTCGTGTTCGCCGACCTGGGGTTCCGGGCCGCCTCGGTGGCCCACGAGGTCGCCAACGTCGGCGGGATCGTCACCGTCACCGACGCCACCGGGCGGGTGCTGGCCGAGTGGGGCGATCCGAGCACCCGCAAGCTGGCCGCCGACGCGAACCTGGCGACCTGGTTCTGCTGGTCGGAGCAGGCCACCGGCACCAACGGCATGGGCACGGCGCTGGAGACGCACGCGCCGGTGATGATCCGCGGCGCCGAGCACTGGTGCCAGGCGTTCCACGAGTGGACCTGCGCGGGGGTGGCCGTGCGGGACGTGGTGACCAAGGATCCGATCGCGGTCCTCAACATCTCCTGCTGGCGCGGTGAGCTGCCCTCCCCCGCCGGCGCCTGGCTGGCCAACGCCGCCACCCGGACCCAGGCCACGCTGCGCCAGCGCGCCCAGGACGGCAGCGCGGAGCTGATCGCGGCGTTCAACCACGCCCGCTCGCGCGCGGGCGTGTCGCTGGCCGCGGTCGACCCGGCCGGCCGGGTGGTGATCGCCGACGACACGGCGAGCGTGCTGCTCGGCGTGCCCAGCTGCACCCCGGCGAAGGACCCGGCGGTGCGCTGGAACCCGGGCCTGCCGGAGTTCATCAGCGCCGCCCGCTACGCCGCCAAGCAGGCCTCCCGCAATCCCGACTGGGTCGGGTCGACGCAGCTGTTCACCCACCTCTCCGACGAACCGACGCCGGTGACGATGCGACCGGTGTTCCTCGCGGGGCACCTGGTGGGCAACCTGGTGTTCTTCGGCGTCTCGGACGGCGAGCAGCTGCCGCGCGGCGAGAGCGCCCAGCAGCACGGCCCGCCGCACCGGATCGTGGGAACGCGGGAGAACCGGATGGTGCTGCTGAAGCTGCCGGAGATCTCCTTCGCCGAGTCCGACGGCAACGACGTGTGGCTGACCACCGACCAGGGGAAGTTGCGGGCCGCGTCGGGCAGCCTCGAGAAGCTGGAGAGCGAGCAGGGCGACGCGGGCTTCCTGCGGGTGCACCGGCGCTACGTGGTGAACCTGGGGCGCATCCGCGAGGTGGAGCGCCGCTTCAAGGGCGAGTTGGTGCTGATCATGGACGACGGTGCGAGCACGATGGTGCCGGTGTCGCGGCGCAACGCCCCTGCCGTGCGACGGGCTCTGGACATCTGAGCGGCCGGCCGGGGAGGTGGTCTCGCGTTGCCGGAGAACCCCGACTCGGTGGCCGTCACGCGCAACTACGACCAGGCGCTGCGACGTCCCGAGCGCACCCGCGAGCACCCGGCGGCGGGCGGCGACGCCCGCGACTGGTGGCCGCACCGGCTGAACCTGGAGATCCTGGCCAAGCACCACCCGAGCCGGAATCCGCTGGGCGAGGACTTCGACTACGCCGCCGAGTTCGCCAAGCTCGACCTCGACGAGCTGGCCCGCGACATCGACCACGTGCTCACGACCTCGCAGGACTGGTGGCCCGCGGATTTCGGTCACTACGGGCCGCTGGTGCTGCGGATGGCCTGGCACTGCGCGGGCACCTACCGGGTGGGCGACGGTCGCGGTGGCCCGTGCTCGGGTTTGCAGCGGTTCGCTCCGCTGAACAGCTGGCCGGACAACCGGAACCTGGACAAGGCGCGGCGCCTGCTGTGGCCCGTCAAGCAGAAGTACGGCCGCAAGCTGTCCTGGTCCGACCTGATGATCTTCGCCGGGAACCGGGCGCTGGAGTCGATGGGCTTCCGCACCCTGGGCTTCGCCGGTGGCCGCGAGGACGCGTGGGAGTCCGACGCCGACATCTACTGGGGTCCCGAGCGCACCTGGCTCGGCGATGAGCGGCACACCGGCATCCGCGACCTCGAAGAACCCCTCGCCGCCGACGAGATGGGGCTGATCTACGTCGACCCGCAAGGCCCGGCGACGCTGCCCGACCCGATCGGCGCCGCTCGCGCCATCCGCGGCACCTTCGCCCGGATGGCCTTCGACGACACCGAGACCGTCGCGCTCATCGTCGGCGGGCACACGTTCGGCAAGACCCACGGCGCCGACGACGTCAAGCACCTGGGGCCCGAGCCGGAGGGCGCCGGCCTCGAACAGCAGGGCCTGGGCTGGTGCAGCGGGCACGGCTCGGGCAAGGGTGCGGACACCATCTCCAGCGGACTGGAGGGGACCTGGACGCCGCATCCGACGCGGTGGGACAACGGGTACCTGGAGACCCTGTTCGCCTACGAGTGGGACGTCGAGCTCAGCCCCGCCGGTCTCTGGCAGTGGGTGCCGCGCGAAGGTCAGGGCCACGGCACGGTCCCCGACGCGCACGACCCGTCGCGGGCGCACACGCCGACGATGCTCACCACCGACCTCGCGCTGCAGGAGGACGAGCAGTACCGGAAGATCGCGATGCGGTTCCTCGCCCGGCCCGAGGAGCTGGAGGACGCGTTCGCTCGGGCCTGGTTCAAGCTCACCCACATCGACATGGGACCGGTCCAGCGCTACCTCGGTCCGCTGGTGCCCGACGAGCGGATGATCTGGCAGGACCCGGTTCCCGAGGTCGACCACGAGCTCATCGACGCCGCCGACATCGCTGAGCTGAAGCGGCGGATCCTCGACTCCGGGCTGTCGGTGCCGCACCTGGTGTTCACCGCGTGGGCATCGGCCTCGACCTACCGCGACAGCGACAAGCGCGGCGGCGCCAACGGCGCCCGCATCAGACTCGAACCCCAACGCGACTGGGAGGCCAACGATCCCGAGATCACCGGACCCGTTCTGGCCGAGCTCGAACGGATTCAGGAGGTCTTCAACGCGGAACAGCCGGGAAACAAGCGGATTTCGCTCGCCGACCTGATCGTCCTCGGTGGCTGCGCGGCCCTCGAACGGGCCGGTGCGCGGGTCGCGTTCACCCCGGGCCGCACCGACGCCACCCAGGAGTGGACCGACGTCGAGTCCTTCGCCGCCCTGGAACCCCGCGCCGACGGGTTCCGCAGCTACCTCGGCCCGAAACCACCCCTGCCCTCGGAATACCTGCTCGTCGACCGGGCCAACCAGCTCACGCTCAGCGCCCCCGAGATGACGGTGCTCATCGGCGGGCTGCGGGTGCTCGGGGCCAACCACCGCGGATCACAGCTCGGGGTGCTCACCGAGCGACCGGGCACGCTCAGCAACGACTTCTTCGTCAACCTCCTCGACATGAGCACCGAATGGGTCCCCACCTCCGGCACCTTCGAGGGACGGGACCGGCGCAGCGGCTCCGCTCGGTGGCGAGCGAGCCGCGTCGACCTCGTCTTCGGGGCGAACCCCGAACTCCGCGCGATCTCCGAGGTCTACGCCAGCGACCAGGAGAAATTCCTGCACGACTTCGCCGCCGCGTGGGACAAGGTCATGAACCTCGGTCGCTTCTGAGTCCGAGCGGTAGACCTCGCCGTGCGAGCGGTGCCGGCACCCGGCCCGGCGGCGCCGAGTGTCCACCTCCGTGCACCCGGCGTAGTGTCCGATTTCGTTACGGGCCAAGTGGTTTGGCCCTCGCCGGGCGCTCGAACCGCTGTTCCCCCGTCGCGCGCACCGGCCTGTCGCGAACGGATTCACAAGGAGGTGATCTCCGGTGACGACAGCCAAGGAACGCTCCGATCTGCTCAACGAAGTCGGACTGGACTCGCAGAACGGCGCAGCCCTGGGCCGCGTGCTCGGCACCGGCAACATCCATCGGGCCACCGAGCGGTCCGACGGCACGATGGAGGCCACGGTCCGCATCCTGCCCGACGAGATCGTCTGGGACCCTTCGATTCTCGTCCTCCCGCACGGCGGAGACCTCGAACTGACGCTGATCAACGACGATCTCAACACCCACTGCGCGCTGCTGCCCAGCAACGGCGACAGCAAGTTCATCTGGCTGGTCAACCACTCCAAGGGGCGCGCGAAGCTCAACCTCGACGGGCCCGGCTACTACTGGTTCTCCTCGCCCACCGGAAACGACGAGGGGCGCGGGCTGACCGGCGCCATCGTCGTGCTCGGCGAGGTCCCGCCGGAAGCCCGCCTCGACCGTCCCGACCAGATGCGCCCGTAGGAGGACGACGATGACTCTCGAATACGTCGACGCCGGCGAGGCGATCGACCACGGCACCCTGAGCGCGGTGCCCCGCAACGCGCCCGACGTCGGGTTCCGCGTCGGCTACGACCGGCTGCTCGACGCGCGCTCGGAGTCGCACAACTGGCTGACCTACTACGGCGCCTACGACGGGCAGCGCTACAGCCTGCTCGACCAGATCAACACCGAGACCGTCAAGGGCATGGGCCCGGCCTGGATCTTCCAGGCGGGCGCCGCGGGCATGATCGCGGGCGCGTCGACCTACGCGTTCGAGGCGACACCACTGGTCGTCGACGGGGTCATGTACGTCTCGGGCTGGGACGGCTGGGTGTGGGCGCTGGACGCCAAGACCGGCGACCAGATGTGGCGCTACAAGCACGCCGTGCCCTACGACGTGTCGCTGTGCTGCGGCAACGTCAACCGCGGCGTCGCGGTCGCCAAGGGCAAGGTCTTCTGCGTGATGCCCAACGCGCACCTGCTGGCGCTCGACGCGGTGACCGGCGAACGCGTGTGGGACAAGACCATCGGGGACGTGCGGGCCGGCGAGAGCGGCACGATGGCTCCGCTGGTCGTCAAGGACATGGTCATCACCGGCAGTTCGGGCGGCGAGTTCGGCGTGCGCGGGCACATGGACGCCTTCGACCTGGAGAGCGGTCAGCACCGCTGGCGCTGCTACATGGTCCCCAAGCCGGGTGAGCCCGGGTCGGAGACCTGGCCGGCCGACGGCGAGGCGTGGGCGCGCGGCGGGGCGAACCCGTGGATCACCGCGACGTTCGACCAGGACACCAACCTGCTGTACGTGGGCACCGGAAACCCGGCGCCGGACTTCGACGGCGCGGTCCGCGAGGGCGACAACCTCTACACCGACAGCATCGTGGCCGTCGACGTCGACCAGGGCACCATCCAGTGGCACTACCAGTGCACCCCGCACGACGTGTGGGACTACGACTCGACGATGGAAAACATCCTGTTCGACCAGGGCGGGCGCAAGATGCTCGGCCACTTCGACAAGAACGGGTACTTCTTCGTCCTCGACCGCACCAACGGGGAGCTGGTGTCGGTCACGCCCTACGTGGACCGGATCGACTGGGGCACCATCACCCGCGACGGCAAGGTGACCCCGCGCAAGTACCCAGACGCCGAAGGCGAACCGGTGCACTTCTACCCCGGCCCGGCCGGGGCGAAGGAGTGGACGCACGCCGCCTACAACCCGGAAACGGAGCTGTTCTACGTCCCCGTCCAGGACGTCGGCGCCACCGCGACGCGGCGACGTCGCGAGTTCCGCGAGGGAATTCCCTACTGGGGTGCGGGTGTTCAGGTCGACGCCGACGACATGAACGGCTCCATCAGCGCTTTCGACTCGGAGGGCAACGAGAAGTGGCGCTGGCGCAACACCCTGCCGATGTGCTCGTCGGTGCTCACCACCGCCGGGAACCTGGTCTTCGCCGGGACGCCCTCCGGTGAGTTCGTCGCCCTGGACGCCCGCAACGGCGAGAAGCTGTGGCAGTTCCAGTGCGGCAGCGGCCACCACGGCAGCCCGATGACCTACTCGGTCGACGGCAGGCAGTACGTCGCGGTCCCGGTCGGCTGGGGCGGCTGGATCGAGGGCTTCCTGCCCGGCATGCTCGGAGCAGGCCACGGCAGCGCCCTCATCGCCTTCGCCCTCCCGGAGGAACCCGGAACCCGCTGATCACCACCGGGGGTGGGGAAGTTTTCATGAAAACTGTCCCCACCCCCACCCACGTCTCAGGTGCCCGTCACCGTCCGGAGGTCCGAGCCCGGTGGGCGGCGACTTTGTGGCGGTTGAGGCAGGTCGGGGAGCAGAACCGGCGGCGTCCCGTCGGGGAGGCGTCGGCGTAGACGTCGACGCAGCGGGCGGCCTGGCACGTGCCCAGGCGGCTCTCGTCGTGGTGCAGCAGCCAGCCGAGCAGGCAGGTGCTCAGCGCGGCGGGCAGCACGTCGCCGCTGGACTCGACGGCCCAGGTCAGGCCCTGCCCGGTCATGACCGGGACCGGTCGGATCGCCCGCAGCAGTCCGTTGAGCTCTGCGAGCGGGCGTTCCGCGGCGAACACCCGGAAGAGGGCGTTGGCCGAGGCCACCGGATCCCCGGAGGCCGACCACCCCAGCACGCTCACGACGTCCGGGTACGGCGCCGCCTGCTCCCCCGCAGCCGCTCGCGGCTCGTCGGCGAACTCGTTCACGAACTCCACGAGCTCACCCAGGTCGAGAACAGGAACGGCCAACACATCCCCAGGCTAACCGACACGTCCCTTCCTGCCGGTTACCGCGATCTGTAACCTCCTGACCCATGCTACCGGGTTACATCGACCTCAGCGTGCTCCCCGCATTCCTGGCAGCCGTGACGCTCCTGCTGCTGGCACCGGGTCCGGACATGGCCTTCATGGTCGCCACGGGACTGCGCGACGGATTGCACGGCACGACCAGGGCAGCCCTCGGCATCACCGCTGGCGTCAGCGTCTACGTCGTCCTCACCGCCCTCGGCCTCGGAGCCTTCCTCGCGGCCGCCCCGAGCCTCATCGCCGCCCTCCAGCTCGCGGGCGCCGCCTACCTGGCCCACCTGGCGTGGACGACCTGGCGCAGCGCCGCAGCCCCGGTGGAGATCACGACCGCCACCACCCGAGCGTTCCGGAGGGGTTTCCTGGTCAACCTCGCCAACCCGAAGATCGCGTTGTTCTTCACGGCGTTCCTCCCGCAATTCCTCGGCGACACCGAGGGCAACCCCACCTTCCAGCTCCTGCTCCTCGGCGCCCTCCTGCAAACCCTCGGCCTCCTCACCGACCTCGCGATCGGCTGCGCCGCAGGCGCCGTCCGCAACCGCCTGCTCCACCGCACACGCCCCCGCACCCTCCTCAACCGACTCGCAGCAGCCACCTATGCCACCCTCGCCGCCGCTCTGCTGGCCAGGTGACAGTTTTTCCTCGAATTGACCGGGCAAAACGGATATCGATCACGGGTGATTCGAGGAAAAACCGCCCCCTGCCAACCACCATCGACACGAACACCGCGGGACTCAGGACTCGAGCACGTCTCGGCGGAACTCACCATCGACGATCCGGACCAGGTCGCGATCTACCACCGGCTCATGGACCGTCTCCGGCAGGTCGCGGCCGAAGGTGACGAGGCCCGAACGATCCTCCGCGGCCTCGCCGCCGAGCATCGTGATCGGGCGGCTTCGTGAGGTGGGTTGGGGTCAGGTTTTCGGGGCTTCCGCTCGGCCTGTTTCCGGGGAGATGACTCCTGGGCAGAGGGCTTTCTGCTGGAGAGCTTCGGCGATCCCCGGGATGGCCGCGAGGGTGTTGGGGGGCCAGTCGTGCATGAGGATGATCTGGCCGTCGGTGAGGCTCGCGTTGGCCGCGACGATCTGGTCGACCGTGGCGTTGTTCCAGTCCTGGGAGTCGACGTCCCAGATGATCTCGGTGAGCCCGTGGGCGGCCTCGACCTCGCGCAGGGCCGCGTTGGTCTCGCCGTAGGGCGGCCGGAACAGGGTCGGTGTTCCGCCCCCGGCTTCCGAAATCGCCTGCTGCGCGCGGGAGATCTCCGAGTCCATTTCGGACCGGCTCAGCCCGGTCATGTGCGGGTGGGTGTAGCTGTGGTTGCCGACCTGCATGCCCGCATCGACCTGCGCGGCGACCAGCGACGGGTTGGTGTCGGCGTGATCGCCCTGGTTGAACATCGTCGCGCGCAGCCCGTTCTCGCGGAGGGCGTCGAGCAGCCGGGCCGTCGTGTCGCCGGGTCCGTCGTCGAAGGTGAGACCGACGTACCCCGAGCACTCGGGCGCCGACTCGGCCGCCGGGGCGACCACCACCGCTGCCGCCAGGACCGCGCTCATGGCGCAGGCTCGCGCTCTCGCTGACATGTCCACCGCATCCTCTCGAAGACGCTGACGGAAGAGCCGAACGGGAGCGAGTATGCGGCGCCGACACGCGATGGTCAACGAGTGTTTTTCGAAACTATTTCGACCACAACGACTCTCGCATATCGAGGTGAATCGTGACCAGCAGCGGACTTACGCGCGCCACGACAATCCAGGCCCACCCCAAAGCGCCAAGTCGCGAGCCGTCATTTCCGAAACTTTCTTCCACTCCGCGAGTGTCCGCGAAGTGACCCTTGTGGTGATTCGTCCCGATGGATACGGTCGCTAAAACTTACACCGTTAGTTATCTGGGTCACAGACGACCCGGATCAACACCCCGGAGGACGACCGGAATGGCCGCCACCGCGACAAGTGCGCGCCGCGTCGCGCTCGCCAGCCTCATCGGCACCACCATCGAGTGGTACGACTTCTTCATCTACGGCACCGCCGCAGCGCTGGTGTTCAACCAGCTGTTCTTCCCCAAGTTCGACCCGGTCGTCGGCACCGTCGCCGCGTTCGCGACCTTCGCCGTCGGCTTCATCGCCCGGCCCATCGGCGGCGTGCTGTTCGCCCACTACGGCGACAAGCTCGGCCGCAAACCCATGCTCATCGCCTCGCTGATGCTGATGGGCTTCGCGACGCTGCTGATGGGGCTGCTGCCCACCTACGCCACGATCGGCGTGTGGGCCCCGATCCTGCTGACGCTGCTGCGCTTCGCCCAGGGCATCGGCGTCGGCGGCGAGTGGGGCGGCGCCGCGCTCATGGCCGTGGAGCACGCCCCGGAGGGCAAGCGCGGCTTCTACGGGAGTTGGCCGCAGGTCGGCGTTCCCGCGGGCCTGCTGCTGGGCAACCTGACGTTCACGGTGCTGTCGGCGACGATGTCCGAGGCCTCCTTCATGGCCTGGGGCTGGCGGATCCCGTTCCTGTGCAGCGCGCTGTTGATCGTCGTCGGCTTCGCGATCCGGCTCAAGATCAGCGAGAGCCCGGTGTTCGAGCAGGCGATGGAGCGCAAGGAGCAGGAGCGCGCCGAGCGGATGCCGGTGATCGAGGTGCTGCGCCGCCACCCGAAGACGATCCTGCTCGCGGCCGGTTCGTTCCTGGCCACCAACGCGACGTTCTACGTCGGCACCACCTGGATCGTCTCGTACACCACCAAGACCCTCGACTACGAGCGCACCACGATCCTCAGCGCCAACGCCCTGCTCGCGGCCATCGACATCCCGCTGATGATGGCCTTCGGGATGCTGTCGGACCGGATCGGCCGACGCGGCATGGCCCTGGGCGGCATGCTCATGCTCGCGGTGTTCGCGGTGCCGTGGATCATGCTGGTGGACACCGGGGTGATCACGCTGTTCCTGCTGGCCGGCATCGTCGTGCAGGGCTGCCGGACCGCGGTGTACGGGCCGCAGTCGGCGTTCTTCTCGGAGCTGTTCAGCACCCGCCTGCGCTACAGCGGCGCGTCGCTGGCGTACCAGATCGCGGCGATCCTCGGCGGCGGCATCGCCCCGATGATCTGCACCGGCCTGTTCGCCGCCACCGGCAGCTCGCTGTCCATCGCAGGCTACGTCGTGGTCCTGTGCCTGATCTCGTTCGTCTCGACCTACCTGCTGGCCGAGACCTACAAGCGGGACCTCAGCGACACGGACGCTCCGGTTCGGGCCTGATGGAGGGTGGGGAAGTTTTCATGAAAACTTCCCCACCCCCACGAGACCCGCCTAAGCCGCGGGGACGCGGAACCCGATCGTCTGCGCCGCGCGCCGAACCTCCCCCGGCAGCGCGGAATCGCTGACGTCGCCGAACGAAGCACTGTTGCCGCTGAGTCCGACGGACCCCAGCAGGTTCCCCGCGTTGTCGTTGATCAGCGCGGCGATCGCGGTGGTCCCGGTCTTGCGCTCGTCGACCGAGATCGCGCACCCCTCGCGGCGGACCCGCTCCAGGTCCGCGCGAATCTCCTTCGCCCCCACGGTCTTCCCGTTGGTGAAGGTCACCGATCCCAGCCTCTCGGCCTCCGATGCGAGATCGTCCTCGGCGGCGAGGAAGACCTTGCCCGCCGCGCCCGGGTAGAGCGGTAGCCGCTCCCCGATGGGCAGCGAGTACTGCGGGCGCCGCCCGCCTTCGACGCGGTCGATGAGCACCCGGCTCTCCTGCACCCGCACGTACAGCGACGCGGTGAGGCCGGTCGCGGTGGCGAGCTCCTCCAGCACCGGCCGGGCCACGAGCCGCAGCGGGCTGGTCATGGCGAACGCGTGCGCGGTCGACAACGAGGCGGGCCCGGCGGTGTAGCCGTTGGCGTGCCTGCTGGCGTAGCCGTGCTCGATGAGCACGTTGACCACGCGCTGCGTGGTGGCCACGTGCAGTTCGCTGCGCTGCGCCAGGTCGGTCAGCCGCAGCGGTTGCTGCGCGAGCTCCAGCACCTTCAGGACTTCGAAAGCCCGGTGCACGGAACGCATCGGGTTGCTCTTCGCGGTCGTCATGGCACCTCCTGCAGACCCCGCGAATCTATCACTGCGTGAGAAGTTCGCTCACACCCATTGACACGCGGCGTGCCGCCTCGCACAGTCTTCTCACTAACTGCACGTTCTTATCATAGAATGATACGGAGTTCGATCGATGAAGATCGCAGTGCTGGGCTTGGGCGAGGCCGGCAGCATCTACGCCGCCGGTTTCGCCGCCACCGGTGCGACCGTGACGGCCTACGACCCCGCCACGCCCCCGCTGCCGACCGGCGTCGCAGCCGCGGACGGCGTCGCCGCGGCCGTGCGCGACGCCGACCTGGTGATCAGCCTGGTGACCGCCGCGCACGCCGTCGCGGTCGCCGCCGAGAGCGCACCGCACCTCGGCCCCAACGCCGTCTACGCCGACCTGAACGCGGCATCGCCGCAGCTCAAGACCGATGTGGCCGCAGCGCTGGGTGATCACTCCGACCGCTGCGCCGACGTCGCGGTCATCGGCTCGGTCCCCCAGTTCGGCCCGAAGACCGCGCTGATCGCCTCCGGCCCGGCCTCCGAGAAGGTCTCCGAGGCGTTCCGGAGCTTGGGCGCCGAGGTCGACTCGATCGGCGGTGAGCCCGGCGACGCCTCGCGGCGGAAGATGCTGCGGACCGTCTTCATGAAGGGCCTGGGCGCGATCATCAGCGAAGCCGTGGACGCCGGTGCCGCGGCGGGCGAATCCGCGTGGGTGCGCGAGCAGATCGCCAAGGCCCTGGTCGGCGGCGAGAGCGCCCTCGACCGGCTCGACAAGGGCACCCGCAAGCACGCGCTGCGGCGGGCGCACGAGTCCCAGGCCGCCGCCGACCTGCTCGCCTCGCTGGGCGTGGCACCCGTGATGACCACGGCCACCGCCGGCCGCCACCGCTCGTTCCACGAGGCGGACGACCTGACCGCGCTGCTCGACGCGTTCGCCGAGATCCCCACCGCCGCCATCGGCGACGCGCGGGAACGGCTGGGCGTCATCGCTCCTCGCGTGCAGTCGGTGTGGCCCGGCGCGCACATCGCCGGCCGCTCGTTCCCGGTGCTGTGCCGCCCGGGCGACAACAAGGGCATCCACCAGGCGCTCGAGCAGGTCCGGCCCGGCGACGTCCTGGTCGTCGACGGTGGCGGTGACCCCTCGCGGGCGCTGATCGGCGAGCTCATCGCGCACCGCGCGATCAACCGCGGCGTGCGCGGCATGATCATCGACGGCGCGGTCCGCGACGTCGAAGCCCTCCAGGAGGCCGGGTTCCCGGTGTGGGCGGTGGGCACCTCACCCGCGGGCCCCTACAAGAACGGGCCGTGCCGCGTCGGCGAGGACACCTCCGTCGGAGGTGTGGCCGTGCACCGCGGCGACATCGTCGTCGCCGACGGTGACGGCGCGATCGTCGTCCCGCTCGCCGAAGCCCACCGCACCCTCACCGGCGCCCGGGCCGTCCTGAACGATGAGGCCGCCCGCTACCAGAAGATCCTCAGCGAACGTTCCGGCTGACCGACCCCCGTCCACCCCGCTCCAGTGCCGAAGAGGGGAACCTGAAACATGCCAATCGGCCTTATCGCGCTCAGCGCGTTCATCGCCACCATCATCATCTGGAACGTCGCGTTCAAGCGGAACATGGGCGAAGCGATGCTGCTCGGCCTGCTGGTCACCGCCGCGTTCGCCGGGCTCGACGCACCCGCAGCACTGCTCGACGGAATGCTCGGCGCGCTCGACGAAGAGGTCCTCTACGCCGCGATCGCGTTCGTGTTCATGGCCTACGTCGTCGACCGCACGGGCCTGATCCAGAAACTGCTCGGAATCCTGAACTCGCTGGTCGGACGTGTCCGGGGCGGCCCCGTCGTCGTGGACACGATCGGCTCGGCCGTGATGGGAGCGCTGTCGGGGTCGAACTCCGGCAACACCGCCGCGACCGGTGCCTTCACCGGCCCGTGGATGATCCGCACCGGCTGGACCCCGGAGCGCAGCGCGACCTTCCTCGCCGGCAACGGCGGTCTCGGCGCGGCGTTACCGCCCAGCGCCTCGATGGTCATCATGATCGGCTTCGCCGGTTCGATGGTGTCCACCGGGCAGATCTACCTGGCGCTGCTGTGCGCCGGGATCTACCAGGTGATCTGGCGCCTGCTGCTGGTCTTCTACTTCGTCCGCAAGGACGGGATCCAGCGCTCGCCCGCGGAGGAGCTCCAGCCGCTGCGCCAGGCCCTGCACGAGGGCGGGTCCGCGCTGCTGATCGTGCTCGGGGCCGTGGTCCCGATCGCCATCACCGTCGGCCCGATCGCGGCGTTCCTCACCGGCAGCACGCCTATCGGTGATGCGCTCGACGACATCGAGATCCTGACCTGGATCCCGATCCTGATCATCGTCCTGGCTCTGATCGTGGGCCGTCGCGAGCTCCCGCGCGGGGCGCGCGCCTGGAACACCTGGATCACCGAGGCGATGCCGCGCTTCACCAGCATCGGCGCGCTGCTGTTCTTCGCGGTGGCGGCCAGCGAGATCCTGGGCGAGCTGGGGCTGGCCGACGACATCGACGGCATCCTCAGCGACCTGCAGCTCAACAAGTACGTGATGGCGCTGCTGGTCGGTGTGCTGGTGGCCGTGGTGGCGGGCCCGCTGTCGTCGACGGCGACGCTCACCGCCGTCGGGCACGTCGCGCTGCTGTCCCTGGTCGCGGTCGGGGTCGACCCGGTCCTGGCGGTCACGGCGATCCTCGTGTTCGCCTCCACCGAGGGCGCCTCTCCCCCGGCGTCGGGCTCGATCTTCGTGGCGGCCGGGATCACCGGCGCGAAGCCGGAGAAGACGTTCCTCCCGCTGATCGGCTACTACATGGTCCCGATCATGCTGATCGGCTGCCTCATCGCCTGGGGCGCCCTGCCCGTCCTGCGCTGACCGACCCCCTCGCGATTTAGGAGTCCGGATGACCACGACACCCACCCGAGCGCAGTCGGTGTGCCGAACCGCGTTCACCGCCACCCTGCTGATCTTCCTCGCCCTGGCGGCCGTCCTCGTCGGCGTGCAGATCGTGGGCCTGCTGCTCGTGCAACCCACCTGGATCAGTTGGGCCTCGGACACCCTGCTCACCCCGAGCATCGGCGCCGCCGTCCTCTTCGGCCTCGTCGCCTTCATCAGCGGCTACATCAACCCCAACACCACCGCCGAAGACTGACCACCACCCCACCACGGTCAAGAACCCCGGTTTTCGCGCGACGAAAACCGGGGTTTTCGTCCGGGTGACACGGGTCGTCCTGGTGTGTCGGGGGTGGCCTGGTCACCGCTGGTAGGTCTGGTCGTCGAGGCCGCTGAGGGTGGGGTCGTGGGTGACGTCTCCGACCTCGTACATCGAGGTCATCCAGTGGTAGAAGTTGTCGCCCCGGTCTCGGAGGAGGTCGTAGAGGCGGCGCATCAGGCGGGAGCGGACCTCGGCCATCTCCGGGTGGGCGTAGCGGTTGAGCAGCTCGTCCGGGTCGGCGTGCAGGTCGTAGAGCTCGTTGACCGAGTCGGGGTTGACGACGAGCTTGTAGCGGTCGGTGCGGAGCATCCGCTGCGGGTACGGGAAGTGGTGGCCGTGGAACTCGCAGACGATGTCCTCCTGCCACCCGACGGAGTCCGAAGTGGACACGAGCGGTAGCAGGCTTCGGGAGTCCACGGCGGGTTCCGGGTCGATGCCGGCGAGGTCGAGGATGGTGGCGGTGCAGTCCAGCAGGCTCACGAACTCCTCGCGCACCACCCCCCCGGGCGCGCCCGGCACGCGCACGATGCCCGGGGTGCGGTAGATGTCCTCGTACATCGCCGGGCCCTTGTCGTGCAGCCGGTGGGATCCGGTGAACTCGCCGTGGTCGCAGGTGAACAGCACCGCCGTGTCGTCGGCCAGCCCGAGCCGCCGCATCGCGTCGAGCACGCGGCCGATCTCGTGGTCGATGAGCGCCACGTACCCCCAGTACACGGCGATCAGCTTGCGGGTGGTCTCCAGCGGCATCGTGTCGAACGTCCAGTGGTCGCTGTAGTTTCGCTGCACCGGCGGCTTGCCGTGGAAGGTCTCTGCGACCGAGCGCGGCAGCGGGATCACGCCGGGATCGACCAGGTCGAAGTACTCGTCCGGCACGATGTAGGGCAGGTGCGGCCCGAAGAAGCTCAGCTGCAGGAAGAACGGCTTGTCGTGTTCGCGCACGTCGGCGGCGTAGCGCTCCATCGTCTCGATGGCGCGCGTGGCCAGGTAGTGCTCGAAGGTCGCCTCCACCGGCTGGTGCAGCCGCGCGGCCAGCAGGTTCCCGGGACCGCCGTTGGGCAGGGTGCCGCGGACGCGGTCGCTGATCTCGTACGGCGGCAGGTCGTGCTCGGCGAGGTAGGCCAGGTAGTCGGGATGGTCGACGGGGTTGTGCCAGCCGGGCAGGTCCGGCCCGTCGAAACCGAAGTCGCCGGCGGTCTTGGCGGTGCCGACGTGCCACTTGCCGATCAGACCGCAGTTGTAACCGCTGTCCCGCAACGCTTCCGAGAAGCTGAACTGCCCGTCGGGCAGGTCCTCGATGTAGCCGACGTTGCGCTCGTAGTTGGCCAGCAGCTTGTGCCGGAACGGCGCCTGACCGGTGAGCAGGCTCGCGCGCGCGGGCGTGCAGATGGCCGTCGGTGTGTACCAGCGGTCGAAACGCGTTCCGGTGGCGGCGAGTTCGTCGAGGTTGGGGGTGAGACCGAGCGGGTTCCCGTAGGCGCCGAGGGTGTCGGCGCGGTGCTGATCGGTCATCAGCAGCAGCACGTTGCGGCGGCTCACGGGGTGCCCGCCGAGGTGAAGAGGTCTGCGGCGTAGTAGTTCTCCGGACCGGTGCTGCGCTGGAGCTGACCCGTGCCGGTGAAGTAGGCGTCCATCCCCGACAACCAGTTCCGCACGGTTCCGTCGCGGGTCATGCCGTCGAGCTCGTCGACGCCCAGCACCCGCACGTTGGCGGCATCGGCGCGGACCTGGGCGGGGTCCTTCTCGAGCAGGCCCGCGGTGAGCTCGATCGTGCGCTCCGGGTTGGCCGAGCGGTAGCGCATCGCGTCGCGCAGCACCGCCACGGTGCGGCGCGCCTCGTCCCGGCCGACGACGTCGTTGCCCGCGACGAACGCGGTCGGGAACTCCAGCTGCCCGGCGAAATCCGAGTTCCTCGCCAGCTCGACCAGTCCCGGGACCTGCTTGCGCACGGTGTCCAGCGCCGGGTACCAGAACCCGGCGGCGTCGATGCGCTTGGCGGAGAACGCCGACACGATCGTCGAGGCGTCCATCGGCACGACCTTCACGTCGCTCTTGGTCATGCCCGCCCGGCTCAGCGCCAGGTCGAGGATCATCTCCCCCGAGGTCCCCTGCGGCACGCCGACGGTCTTGCCGCGCAGGTCCGCCACGTCGGTGATGCCGGGCTGGGCGATGACGCGGTCGGCGTTGCCGAGGGTGTTGAGCGCGACGACCTTCGCCTGCCCGGAAGCGGGCAGCCACATCGCGCCCGGACCGATGTAGCCGAAGTCCAGGTCACCGCTGCCCAGCGCCTGGATCTGCAGCGGGCCGTTGTTGAACGAGCTGATCTCGGCGGTGAGACCGTGCTTCTCCCAGAGCTTCTGGTCCTCGGCCACGGCGAGCAGGCTGGCGCCGTTGTAGTCGCCGATGTAGCCGAACCGGACCTCGCCGGCGTCCGACGAGCCGCCGCACCCGCTGAGCGCGACGACGAGTCCGGTGAGCAGTGCTGCGAGCCATCTCTTCCTGCTGGTCATGGTGTCCTCTCGGCGACGGTCCCCTGGTGGTAGACGGAGTTCCAGACCCGGTTGCGCAGCGCGGTGAACTCCGCGCTCAACCGGACCTCCTCGGTGCGCGGGTGCGGCAGGTCGACCTCGACGACGTCGTGGATCCGACCGGGCCGGGAGGCCATCACCACGACCCGGTCGGCCAGGTACACGGCCTCGTCGACGTCGTGGGTGATGAACAGGACCGTGCGACGCTCGCGGTCCCAGGCGCTGAGCAGCTGGTCCTGCAGCTTCACCCGGGTCAGCGCGTCGAGGGCGCCGAAGGGCTCGTCCATCAGCAGGATCTCGGGGTTGACGGCGTAGGCGCGGGCGATGGCGCAGCGCTGCCGCATCCCGCCGGAGAGCGCCTTGGGCAGCACGTCGGCGAAGTCGGCGAGCCCGACGACGTCGATGAAGTGCTCGGCCCGCGAACGCCGCTCGGCCTTGGGCACTCCGGCGATCTTGAGGCCGAACTCGACGTTGCCGCGCACCGTCAGCCACGGGAACAGCGCGTACTGCTGGAAGATGACGCCGCGGTCGGGTCCGGGACCGGACACCGGGACGCCGTCGACCAGGGCGCGCCCCGCGCTGGGTGCCTCCAGCCCGGCGAGGACGTTGAGCAGCGTGCTCTTGCCGCAGCCGGAGGGGCCGACGACGGTGACGAACTCGTTGTCGGCGATCTCCAGCGACACGTCGTCGAGCGCCACCAGGGGCTCGCTGCCCAGGTCGAAGGTCTTGGTGACGCCGTCCACGGCGATCTTGGCGTTCACGGGCGCTCCTGCCATCCGGTCAGCCTGCGCTCGGCGAACAGCAGCAACCGGTCCATGACCAGGCCGAGGACGCCGATCGCGACGAGGCTGACGAAGATCGTCGGTAGGTCGTAGTAGAGCTGGGCGTTCTGCATCCGGAAGCCGAGTCCTTCCTGCGCCGCGATGAGCTCGGCGGCGACGACCGTCGCCCACGCCGAGCCCAGGCCCACGCGCATGCCGACGAGGATGAACGGCGCGGAGGCCGGGACCACGACCTTCGCGAAGATCGTGGCGTCGCCCGCGCCGAGCACCCGGGCGGCGTTGATCAGCGTCCGGTCGACCGTGACCACGCCCTGGAGCGTCGAGATGACGCAGGCCAGGAACGCGGCCAGGAAGATCACGAAGATCTTCGGGACCTCGCCGATACCCATCAGCACGATGGCCAGCGGGATGATCGCCAGCGGCGGGATGGTGCGGAAGAACTGCACCCACGGCTCGGCCAGCGCCCGCACCGGCCGGTACCAGCCCATCAGGAATCCGACGCCGACCGCCACGACCGTGCCCAGCGCGAACCCGGACAGCACCCGCGCGAGACTCGCGCCGGTGTCGGCGAGCAGGGTGCCATCGACGAGCATCTCGGCCGCGCGGGCCGCGACCTCCGGTGGCGCCGGGATCTTCACGCCCAGCGCGGAGACCGCCCACCACACGGCGATGCCGAGCAGGATCGAGGCGGTGTTGAGCAGCAGCGGTGAGCTGCGGCTCGGTGCCGCGTCGGGCGCGGTGCGGCGCTCGCTGAGCACTGCCATCACTGCCTCCTTCAGGCCGGGAGCGCGCGGATCGGCGCGGGTTCCGGGTGGTCGGCGAGAAGCGGTGAGCTGCGGAAGAGAGCGGCGAGCGCGCCGAGTGCGCCGTCGTCGTCGGCGAGCCGGGCGCACCGGACGAGCGGTTTCGCCGCGACCCACGGGAACAGCTCCCGGCCGGCGGTCTCGGCGGCCCGCTCGACGAGCACCGGTGCCAGCCGGGCGATCTCACCGCCGATGACGACCTCGGACGGGTTGAACACCATCGCGATCGCGCCCAGGGCCCGACCCAGCACCTCGGCGGTCTCGCGCAGCACCTGCTCGATCGCGGGATCGCGTGAGCGGACGAGTTCGTCGAGGGAGCCGACGTCGGCGCCGCGTTCCCGGCAGGCGGCCAGGATCGCCGGGACCGACGCGACGGTCTCCAGGCAGCCGGCCTTGCCGCACCGGCATCGCGCCCCACCCGGCACGACCGTGACGTGGCCGAGCTCCCCGGCGAGCCCGGTGGCTCCGGGGACGATGCGGCCGCCGATCACCAGCGCCCCGCCGACGCCGTCGGAAAGTCGCACGTAGAGCAGGTTCTCGGCGATGGCATCACCGGCGAGCGCTTCGGCCAGGGCCGCGAAGCGGGTGTTGTTGTCCACGATCACCGAGGCGCCGAAGCGCTCGGCGAAGGCGACGTCCACGTCGTCGCGCGCAGCGGCGAAGCCCGGGCCGAACGCGCCTTCCGGGGCGTGCGGAGCCGAGGAGCGCGGGTGCGGGCCGGTCACGCCGATGCCGATGCCGTGCAGCGCTCGGAAGTGCAGGCCCCGGTCGTGACCGAGCCGGTCGATGAGCGCGAAGGCGGTCGTGATCCGCTCCGGCCAGCCCGCGCCGTCGGAGTAGGTCTGGCGGCCGGAGGCGACGACGTCGTGGGAGGCGTCGGCGACGGCCACGTGCACCCGGCGGTGCCCGAAGTCCACCCCCAGGAACTGGCCGGAATCCGGGTCCAGCGCGAGCCGCTCGGCGGGCCTGCCGCTGCCCGCCCGCTGCGCCGCGTCGGTGTCGACGACCACGACGGCCCCGTCCCGCAGCAGGTCGCGGGTGATCTCCGAGATCGTGGTCCGCGACAACCCCACGGCCTCGGCGATCTCACCCCGGCTCAGCGCGCCCCGCTCCCGCAGCGCGCGCAGCACGCGCTCCTGATGGGTCTGACGCACCAGGGCGTGCGCTTCGCCGGGCATCCGCATGCCGCACATGCTCGAACCAGGCGATTTTTCCGGCAAGGCTCCGACAGAATTGTTCCGGGGAGTGGAACCCGCAGTCCATCCCCTTCCCAACACACCCCCACGACCACCCGGTCGGGCGCCTCAAGACGAAAACCGCGGTTTTCGACCGACGAAAACCGCGGTTTTCGACTTGAGGGACCTGATCGTGGGGTTTGGAGGGTGGGGAAGTTTTCATGAAAACTTCCCCACCCTCCAAACGCCGGGTCAGGTGGTGCGGATGTCCTGGGCGAGGACCTGGGCGATGTTGCGTTCGGCGAGGGCGGTGATGGTGACGAAGGGGTTGACGCCCGTGGAGCCCGGGATGAGGGAGCCGTCGGTGACGTAGAGGTTGTCGTAGCCCTTCACCCGGCCGTAGAGGTCCGTGGCCTCACCGAGGACGAGGCCGCCCAGGGGGTGGTAGGTGAAGCGGTTCTCGAAGGCGCGGGTGTCGCCGAAGAGGTCGTAGCGGTAGCTGGTGCCGTTGACCTCGTTGATCCGGTCGAACAGCTGCTTGGCCGCGTCGATCGACGGCTGCCCCTGCTCCTCGCGCCACTGCAGGATCGCCCGGTCGCTGCCCGGGTCGTAGCGGAACGTGCCGCGCTCCGGGTTGCGGGTGATCGCCAGGTACAGGCTCGCCCACGTCTCCAGACCCGCCGGGACCGGCGCGATCTCGGCGAACACCGGGTTCACCGGGTCGTCCCAGGCGTCGATGCCCATCGCCGGCATGCCCGATTCCAGCGGTCCGACCAGGTCCTTCATGTGGTTGGCGCGGCCGAGCATCACGTTGCCGTTGGTGCCCCAGCCCTCGCCGATCGCCTCGCCGAGGCGCGGCAGCTTGCCGGTGTCGCGGGCGCGCAGCAGCAGTTCCGTCGAGCCGAGGCTGCCCGCGCCGAGGAACAGGTACTTCGCGGTCAGCTGGTGCACGCCCAGGACGTTGCCGGTCTCGTCGATCCGGCGCACCGACAGCGCGTAGGTGCCGTCCTGCTGCTGGGAGATGTCGCGGACCTCGCTCAACGTCTGGATGGTGACGTTGCCGGTGCCCAGAGCCGCGGCGAGGTAGCTCTTGTCGAGCGAGCGCTTGCCGTGGTTGTTGCCGTAGATGACCTCGGACGCCAGCGCCGAGCGCGGCACCAGCTCCTCCTCTTCCCGGCGCATGTAGTCGAAGTCGTAGACGCTGGGCACGAAGGTCGTCCTGTACCCGGCCCTGTGCGCGGCCTCGCGGGAGACGCGGGCGAACTGGTAGGCGTCGCAGGTCTCGAACCAGTCGGGGTCGATGCTGTTGGTGCCCAGCATCGAGTTCGCCATCGGGAAGTACCGGCCGTACATCTCGTCCGCGTTGACCTCGGGGAGGATCTCCTCGAAGTACCAGCGCTTCGGCGTCACCGCCATCGCCCCGTTGACCAGCGATCCGCCGCCGACACCCCGGCCCACGTAGACCGACATGTCGCCGTAGTTCACGCGGTCGAGCACGCCCGCGTAGGGCTCGATGTCGCGGTTGGCGAGGTCCAGCCACAGGAACGACGCCAGCGGCGCCTCGGTGCGCTTCTTGAACCACATCGACCGGCGGTCCGGGGTGAGCATGCTGGAGAAGATGGTGCCGTCCTCGGCCGGGGTGTTCCACAACCGGCCCATCTCCAGCATCACGGTGGGCACGCCCGCCGCGCCGAGGCGCAGGGCGGTGACCGCCGCGCCGTAGCCGGTTCCGATGACGACGGCCGGCGCGTGCTCGGCCGCGTGCGCGGAGCGGCGGGTGGAGATGGTGGTCAGTCCGAGCGCAGAGGCGGAACCGAGGGCGGCCATGCCCATGAAGCGGCGGCGGGAGGTTGAGGCGCGCACACCGGACCCTTCTGTCGTTGACGCAGGCTTACAACTTCTGTCAACGATGTAAAGATCAGGAGGTGACGCCCAATCCGGGAACGAGATGTCGGTGCAGGTAGGCGCGCAGTTTCGCGTCCGAGCGGGACCGGGCGCTCTCGAACTGCACCAGCGACACCAGCCAGCGCAGGCAGGTCTCGGCGATCTCCTCCAGCTCGGCTTCCAGCTCCGGCTGGAACTCCAGCAGCGGCAGCAGGAACGAGCGCGACAGCTCCAGCGCCCCGGGACCCATCGGATCACCGTCGAAGAGGATGGTGCCGCGCTGCGGGAACGCGATCGGCGCGAGCGCGGGACTCGCGCGGAACTCCGTCCGCGCGGCGACCATGACCTCCACGACGTAGTCGGCGGCGGTCGTCGCCTCCTCGCGAGCGCGCTCGGTCACGCGCGAGATCACTTGGACGGCAGCGGTTTCCAGAGCTTCGGCGATGAGCTGCTCCAGCGTGCCGAAGTGCGCGTAGATCGTCGGCCGGGACAGGCCGGAGAGCCGGGCCACCGAGCTGATGGACAGCCCCTCGTAGCCCGCGGTCGCCATCCGCTGGATCGCAGCGTCGACGATCCTGGTGTGGACATCCATCCGGGCAGTATGCCGCTGCCCGGATGGATCAGCTCACACCCGGGGCGAATCGATCACCGGGCGACGAACGTGCTCAGCAGCGCCTGCACCTCGTAGACGTCGACGCCCTTGCCGAACTGGTGCGACACCGGTTCCGGCATGCTGGAGACCCAGAACTTCAGCTCCGCGTCGAGGTCGAAGGTGCCCGCGGTCTCCACCGAGAAGTGCGTGATGCTGCGGTAGGGGTACGAGTGGTACTCGATCTTGCGCCCGGTCACGCCCTGCTTGTCGACCAGGATCAGCCGCCGATCCGTGAAGATCAGCGAATCCCGGATCAGCTGGTAGGCGGCGTGGATCTGCTCCCCCTGCGCCAGCAACCGCCCGAACTCCTTGGCAGCCGCCTGCGGGTCCACGCCCGAAGCGTTGCCCATCATCCCACCGAACAAGCCCATACCCACTCCTAGAAGACGATCTCCGCTCACACCACCGTACCGAAACTCCCGCCACCACCGGGGCGACCGGATTTCAATGGAGGTCAGGTACCCGATTTCCATGGAAATCGGGCCATCCGGGTGCGGGCGCGACGACGCCGACCGGTCTGCGGTGGGGAATGCGCAGAGCGGTCGGCGTTGACGGGCCGGTGCGGGGTCGGTCAGCCGGTGACGGCGACGTGCCCTTCGGTGGCCTCGGGGGCCGGAGCCTCGGGAAGGCTCTCGGAGGCGTCCTGGACCTCCGTCGAGGTGTCGGCCGGCGGCTCCGCCTCCGGCAGGACCTCCGTGCCCGAGTCCGCCGGGGGCTCCTCGGCCGGCGGCTGCTCCGCGGGCGGCTCCTCAGCCGGGGGCTCCTCGGCCGGGGGTTCCTCAACCGGGGGTTCCTCGGCGGCCTCGGGGTGGTCGACGATGGGTGCGTTGGTGCACTCCACGTCCTGACCCGAGCCGATCGGCGCCACGAGGCCGAGCACGCCGACGTTGTTCCCGCACAGCTGGACCGGGGCGACGCTGACGTTGTTGTCGTTGCCGATGTTGATGCCGTCGTTGTCGGTCGTGTCGGCCGAGGCCGGCATGACGCCGATGACCATACCGGCGCTGATGACGAGCGCCGCTGTCCAACAGGACTTTTCGCGGAGAGTGCGCATCGGATACCTACTTTCTCCAAGGAGGACGCGGAGTTCCACCCGAGCGGGAGATCAAATCCGAGCGAACGCTAACCCGCGGGCAGGACCGCTGCCACGCGACCGGATCAGCAGCGGAAAAAGAGAAAAATTCATCTGACCTGCAAAGATGAATGCGATACGGAACGAACTAGGGGAATTGGATTCCACTTGATCACCCGTTGGTGTCGCCCGCGTGACCCGATGAGGCGACCACGATGAGCGGGCCCCGGAACCCCCGAGGCCCGCCCCCGCTCCCGCTCACGGCTCGACCTTGACCTCCGCGGCGATCGGTAGCTCGCCCAACGAACGTCCGATGTGGAGGGTGAACGCACCGGGCTCGGTGCACCAGGCCCCGTCCTGCCAGTGCTGCCAGGCCCGCGCCGAGATCCGGACCGGAACGTCGGCCTCCTCCCCCGGCTCGACGTCCACCGCGGCGAACCCGGCGAGCCAGTGCGCCGGTCGCTCCACGGCCCCCTCCCGGGACAGGTAGACCTGCACGACCTCCCGGCCCGCGCGAGACCCGGTGTTGCGCACCCGGACCCGCAGCTCCACGTCCTCGCCGGCGGCGATGCTCGCGGGCACGTCGGCTCCGGTGTACTCCCAGGTCGTGTAGCCGAGGCCGTGCCCGAACCGGAACGCGGGCTCGACCCCGGCGCGCTCGAACGCGCGGTGTCCGATGTGGATGGATTCGGCGTAGTCCAGCGCGCCGTCCTGCGGCAGGGTGCTCGGCAGCGGCGCCCCCTCGGCGGCCGGCCAGGTCACCGGCAACCGCCCACCGGGCTCGGCGTCGCCGGTGAGCACGTCGGCCAGCGCGTTGCCGAACTCCTGCCCGGGGAACCACGACAGCAGCACCGCCGGGACGTCGTCGACCCACGGCAGCAGCACCGGAGCGCCCGAGTTGACCACGACGACGGTGTTCGGGTTGGCCGCCAGGACCCGCCGCACGAGCTCGTCCTGGCGCCCGGGCAGCGCGAGGGTGTCGCGGTCGAATCCCTCGCTCTCGCTCTCGTCGGAGGTGCCCAGCACCAGCACGGCCGCGTCGGCGGAGGCGGCGAGCTCGGCCGCGTGCGCGAGCTCGTCCTCCTCGCCGCGCGCGGGCTGCTCCAGACCGAGGGTGAACGTGGTCCCGATGGCGTCCGGCGCGACGCGGTGGACCAGCCGGAGCTCCACCTCCTGACCGGCCGTGAGCGGGACCCCGACGGTGCGCTGCGGCGGACGCACCATCGCCTCGATCGGGTCGTCGCCGGGCAGCTCCAGCACCCCGTCGATGACCGGGTCGTCGTCGATGGTGAGCGTGAAGTGCCCGGCCCCGGCGACGCCGACGCGGTGCACGCCGGTCTCCTGAACCCGCAGCACGCCCCGGACCTCGACGAACCCGACCGCGTCCACGGGCACGTCGGCCCCGAACGAGCCCATCCAGATCAGCTTGCCGCTGGTGCGGTGCTCGCCGCCGATCGGCGCGCGGTCGGCGTCGAGGAACCGCACCGACAGCCCCGGCTCACCCGTCTCCGGGTCGGTGACCAGCGACGCCGAGGCCGGGTCGAGGAGTTCGGTGCTGCGGGCGCCGGTGGTGTGCACGATCTCGACCTCGTCGCCGAGCCGGGCGCGCAGGCCTTCCAGCGGCGAGACGGTGTAGGGCGGGAAGACGCTGGCGCTGCCACCGCCGAGGGTGCGGGCGACACGGGCGTTGGGCCCCAGCACCGCGATCCGGCGCATCCCGCCGGTGTTCAGCGGCAGCAGTCCGTCCTCGTTGCGGGCCAGCACGAATCCGGCCGCGGCCGACCGCCGCAGCTCGACCTCGGGTCGTCCGGCGTGCGCGGCAGGCGGTTCGGCCGCGTCGAGCGCCGAGACCCGCTGGGCCAGCCGCAGCAGGTTGACCACCTTGGCGTCCACATCGGACTCGTCGACGCGGCCCGCGCGGACCGCGTCGACGAGCTGCTGCCCCCAGGGGCTGTCGGGGCCGGGCATGGCCAGGTCGAGTCCGGCGCGGCCGGACTCGTCGGTGGAGCGGGTGGCGAACCAGTCGGAGATGACCACGCCGTCAAAACCCCACTCGCCGCGCAGCACTTCGTCGAGCAGCGGGTGCTCGGTCATGGTGGTGCCGTTGACGCGGTTGTAGGCCGCCATCACCAGCCACGGCCCGGCTTCGCGCACGATGCGCTCGAACGGCGCGAGGTAGAGCTCGCGCAGCGCGCGCTCGTCGACGCGGGCGTCGACGGTCATCCGATCGGTCTCGGAGTCGTTGGCCACGAAGTGCTTCACCGTCGCGCCCACCCCGCCGGACTGCACGCCGCGCACGTAAGCGGCGCCGATCTCGCCGGTGAGCAGCGGGTCCTCGCTGAAGCACTCGAAGTGCCGTCCGCCGTAGGGCGAGCGGTGCAGGTTCACCGTCGGCGCGAGCAGCACGTCCACGCCCTTGCGACGGGCTTCGGCGGCCAGCAGGCGGCCGACCCGGTGCGCCAGGTCGACGTCCCAGGACGCGGCCAGCGAGGTCGGGCTGGGGGTGTTGGCCGAGGTGCTGCGCTCGTCGAAGGCCTCGCCGCGCACGCCGACCGGGCCGTCGGAGACGACCACCCGCCGCAGCCCGGCGTCGGGTTCGGGGTGCAGCGACCAGAAGTCGGCGCCGGTGAGCAGCCGGACCTTCTGCTCCAGCGACAGGGCGCGCACCCGTGCGCGCAGATCGACCTCGGACATCAGCGAATCCTCCTGACTGGGTGGATGCTCAGCGCGCCGAGCACCGCGAACGCCGCGGCCGCGCCGAACAGGACCGGGTAGTTGCCGCCGCCACCGACGGCGAGGAACACCGGCGCGATCGCCGGTGCGAGGGACTGGGGCAGCGCGTTGGCGATGTTGAACACGCCGAGGTCCTTGCCCGCGTCGGAGTCGCGGTCGGGCAGCACGTCGGCGACCAGCGCGAGGTCGACCGCCAGGTAGACGCCTTGGCCGAGACCGGTGATCGCCATGCCCACCAGGAACACCGGGAACGACCCGGCCAGCGCGATGACCAGCAGACCGATCCCGAAGACCGCCGCCGAGCCGAGCACGAAGACCTTGCGGCGGCCGAGCTTGTCGGACATCCAGCCGCTGGCGTTGCTGCCCGCGACGGTGAACACCGTCTGCACCAGGGTCGCGACGAACACCAGCCGCGCGACCTCGTCGGCGGGCACGTGCAGCCGGTCGGTGAGGTAGTAGGCCTGGTAGGTCAGCAGCGTCGCCACACCCATGAACAGCAGGAACCGGCTCAGCCACGCCCAGCCGAAGTCCGGGTGGGCCACCGGGTTGACCCAGAAGCTGCGGGCGAACTCGCCCGCGTCGTAGCGGGGTCGTTCACTGGCCGGGAGCACGCGGTCGCGCAGCATCGCGGCCAGCAGCAGCGCGGGCACGAGGCCGAGCAGGCCGGGCGCCATGAACATCCAGAACGCCGAGTCCTGCAGCGCCTGCGCGAGGAAGGTGCCGATGACGGTGGCGGCGGCCATCGCCATGCCCAGCAGCCCGGACACCCGACCGCGCTGCTCGGTGGGCACCTGGTCGGGCAGCAGCGCGGTGAGCGCGGCCAGCACGGCGTTGAGCCCGGCCTGGGCGAGGCACCAGCCGAGCAGCAGCACCGGCACGCCCTGCGCGGTGGAAACGACGGCGAGGCCGAGGGTTCCGGCCAGCGCGCCGCCGACCAGCCAGGGGCGGCGCATCCCGAAGCGGGAGGTCGTGCGGTCGCTGAGGCGGCCGAAGAACGGGTTGGCGATCAGCGCCAGCAGCGCACCGACACCGGTGACCAGGGCGAGGCTGCCCTCCTTGCCGTCGGGGTCGATCTGCTGCACCCGCACCGCGAGGCTCACCACGACCGGCGTGATCAGCGCGACCCACAGGCCGAGGTAGGCGATCGCGTACGCGGTGATGAACACCGGGCTCGCGCGTTCGGGTTCGGTTCTTCGCTCGGCGGTCGCGCCCGACTCCACCATGACGGCCTCCAGGAAGTTCGCATCGTTGCGTCGATCGGACATCCTGAAGCCACAGCCGAGTGAGCAGTAGGTTCTGTCATCGTTCTGTTATCCGCGATGTCGTAGGGTTGCCTCGTGATCAGCCACTCCACCCCTGAGGGAAGCGCCCCTCGGCGCAGGTCAGCGCGCGGCGAAGCGGCGCGGGAACGGATCTTGCACGCGGCGGTGGAGGCGTTCGCCCGGGACGGCTACCAGGCCTGCTCGCTGGCCCGCATCGCGAGCGAGGTCGGCCTGTCGCAAGCGGGGTTGCTGCACCACTTCCCGACCAAGGAGGACCTGCTGGCCGCGGTGCTCGACGAGCGCGACCGCCTCGACACGCGGCGCTTCCTCGCCGACGGCGCCGAGGGCATCGAGATGCTGACCGCGCTGGAGAAGCTGGTCGAGTACAACACGTACCTGACGGGCATGGTCCAGTCGTTCACGGTCCTGGCCGGGGAGAGCACGGCCGACCTGCACCCGGCGCGGGAGTGGTTCACCACCCGCTACGACAACGTCCGCACCATGATCGCCGACGAACTCCGAAAGGGCGTGGCGCACGGCGACGTTCGCCCGGACACCGACTGCGACGCCATCGCCGCCGAGATCGTCGCCACCATCGACGGCCTCCAGCTCCAGTGGCTCCTCGACCCCGAGAAGGTCGACATGCCCGCCCTCTTCCGCGCCTACGCGGCGCGCTTGCGAGCAGCGCTCAAACCCTGACCCACCAGCGCGAGTTCGCGCGGTGCGGCCCCGGGGCGGGAGGGGGCCGGCAGAGCGCCTCCCGCCCCGGGCCTCCTAGCCCCGGACCGTGGATCGCTGGCGCCCGAGGTGCTGGACCTCGATGTCGACCACGTCGCGGGGGCGGAGGAACGGGCGCGGCTCCGGGTGCAGAGCCGCGACTCCGGCCGGGGTTCCGGTGAGCACCAGATCCCCCGGGTGCAGCGTCATCAGGCCGCTCAGGTGCGCCAGCAGCTCGCCGACGCCGAAGACCATGTCGGCCGTGCTCCCCCGCTGCCGGGGGATCCCGTTGACCTGCGCTTCCAGGTGCAGGTCCTGCGGGTCGTCGATCTCGTCGGCGGTGAGCAGCCACGGGCCAAGCGGGGTGAAGGTGTCGTGGCACTTGCCGCGCACCCACGTCGGCCCGCTGGTCAGCTGCGCGCGCTCGGTGACGTCGTTGGCGGCGACGTAGCCCGCCACCGACCGCAGCGCCGCCCGCGGGTCCGGGCAGGAGCGCAGCCGGGTGCCGATGACGACGCCCAGCTCCACCTCCCAGTCGGTCTGCTCGCTGCCCGGCGGTAGCACGATCTCGTCGTGCGGACCGGTGATCCCGCCGCTGGGCTTGAGGAACACGATCGGTTCGGGCGGTGGCTCGGCACCGGCCGCGGCGGCGTGGCACCGGTAGTTCAGCCCGATGCCCACCACCGTTCCCGGGCGCGCGATCGGCGGGCCGAAGCGCGTCGCGGGCAGTTCCGGCAGGGCCTGCCGACCGGCCTCGATCGCCGCGAGGCGCTCGGGGTCGGCCAGCAGTGCGCCGTCGATGTCGTGGGCGAACCCGGACACGTCGCGGACCAGGCCCGCAGCGTCCAACACCCCCGGCCGCTCGGCGCCGGGTTCGCCCACTCTGACCAGTCTCATGACCGGCCCGCTACCGCGGTCGGAGCGTCGGCGCCGGATTCGGCCAGCGCCTCGAACTCGTTGACCGCGTCGATCTCGGTGCCCATCGACACGTTGGTGATCCGCTCGACCACGACCTCCACGACCACCGGGACGCGGTGCTCGGCGACGAGCTTCTTGGCCTGCTCCAGCGCGTCGAAGATGGCGTCGGAGTCGAAGACCCGCAGCGCCTTGCAGCCCAGGCCCTCGACGACCTTGACGTGGTCGACGCCGTAGCCGTTGACCTCCGGGGCGTTGATGTTCTCGAAGGCCAGCTGCACGTGGTAGTCCATGTCGAACCCGCGCTGCGCCTGCCGGATCAGCCCCAGGTAGGCGTTGTTGATGAGCACGTGCACGAACGGGATGTTGAACTGCGCACCGACCGCCAGCTCCTCCACCAGGAACTGGAAGTCGTAGTCACCCGACACCGCGACCACGGTGGACTCGGGGTCGGCGGTGGCCACGCCGATCGCGGCCGGCACGGTCCAGCCCAGCGGACCCGCCTGACCGGCGTTGATCCAGTGCCGCGGCCGGTAGACGTGCAGCATCTGCGCCGCCTGGATCTGCGAGAGCCCGATCGTGGACACGTAGCGGGTGTCGGGACCGAACGCGCGGTTCATCTCCTGGTAGACCCGCTGCGGCTTGATCGGCGCCGACTCGAAGTGGGTCTTGCGCAGCAGCGCGGACTTGCGCTCGCGGCACCGCTCGGCCCACTCGCCGCGCTCGGCCAGCCTGCCGTCCCGCTTCCACTCGCGGGCGACCTCGACGAAGACCTCCAGCGCCGCGCGGGCGTCGGAGACGATGCCGTAGTCGGGCGCGAAAACGCGCCCGATCTGGGTGGGTTCGACGTCGACGTGGACGAACTTCCGCTCGCCGCGGTAGGTGTCGAGCCCGCCGGTGTGGCGGTTGGCCCAGCGGTTGCCGATGCCGAGCACGAAGTCCGACTCCAGCAGCGTCGCGTTGCCGTAGCGGTGCGAGGTCTGCAGCCCGACCATGCCCGCCGACAGCGGGTGGTCGTCGGCGATCGCGCCCCAGCCCATCAGCGTCGGCACGACCGGGACCCCCAGGATCTCGGCGAACTTCACCAGCAGCGCCGAGGCGTCGGCGTTGATGACCCCGCCACCGGCGACGATCAGCGGCCGCTCGGCGGCGTCCAGCATCCCCAGCGCGTGCTCGGCCTGCGCCCGGGTGGCGCGCGGGTTGACCACGGGCAGCGGCTCGTAGGTGTCGACGTCGAACTCGATCTCGGCCAGCTGCACGTCCAGCGGCAGGTCGATGAGCACCGGGCCCGGACGGCCCGTGCGCATCAGCTGGAACGCCTTCTGGAACGCTCCCGGGACCTGCGCGGGTTCCAGCACCGTCACCGCCCACTTGGTGACCGGCTGGGCGATCGACTCGATGTCGACGGCCTGGAAGTCCTCCTTGTGCAGCTTGGCGACCGGGGCCTGGCCGGTGATGGCCAGGATCGGGATCGAGTCCGCCGACGCGGAGTACAGCCCGGTGATCATGTCGGTGCCCGCCGGGCCCGAGGTGCCGACGCAGACGCCGATGTTGCCCGGCTCCGCCCGCGTGTAGCCCTCGGCCATGTGCGAGGCGGCCTCGACGTGCCGGGCGAGCACGTGGTGGATGCCGCCGTGCTTCTTCATGGCGCTGTAGAACGGGTTGATCGCGGCGCCGGGCAGCCCGAAGGTCTGCGTGGCGCCCTCCTTCTCCAGGATGAGGGCGGCGGCGTCCACGGTGCGCATGCGCGTCATGTTCGTCCTCGTTTCGGCGTCAGGGGCAGGTCTCGCTGCGGGGGTTGCGGAATACGGCCGTATTCGGGTCGCGGGGTGCGGCCGCATTCCGTCACCCGGATGCGGCCGCACCCCGTCATCCCCGCGTCGGGCGGCGGGGTCAGGTGGTGCTGCGGCCGGAGAGTCGTTCGACGCCCCGCAGCAGGGCGGAGTGGTCGAGCCCGCCGTCGCCCTGGGCGCGGGCGGCGGCCATGAGCTGCGCGAGCAGCGAGCCGACCGGCACGACGACGCCGGATTCGCGGGCGGCGGCGGTGACGATGCCCAGGTCCTTGTGGTGCAGATCGATCCGGAAACCCGGGTCGAAGCTGCGGTTGAGCATGTTCGACCGCTTCTGGTTGAGCACCGCGGACCCGGCCAGCCCGCCGCCGAGGACCTCCAGCGCGGCCTCGACGTCCACGCCGTAGGACTCGACGAACACCACGGCCTCGGACAGGGCCTGGATGTTGGCGGCGACGATGAGCTGGTTGGCGGCCTTGACGGTCTGGCCCGCGCCGCTGGGACCGACGTGCACGACGGTCTTGCCGACGTGGTCGAAGACCTCCGCCGCGGCGGCGAAGTCCTCGGCCGAGCCACCGACCATGATGGACAGAGCCGCGTTCTTGGCCCCGGCCTCACCACCGGAGACAGGGGCGTCGAGCAGCCGGTAGCCCTTCTCGGAGGCCTCCTCGGCGAGCTCGATCGTGACGTCGGGGCGGATGCTGGAGAAGTCGATGATCAGCGCGTTCGGCTTGGCGTGGGCGAACACGCCGTCCTCGCCGGTGAGCACGTCCCGCACGTCGGGGCTGTCGGGAACCATCACGCAGACGATCTCGGCGCCCGAGACGGCCTCCGCGATGGAGTCGGCCGAGCTGCCGCCGGCCTCCTTGAGCGGGCCGTACTTGTTCGGCGTGATGTTGTAGCCGGTCACGTCGTGGCCGGCGTTGGCGAGGTGCACGGCCATCGGGCTTCCCATGACGCCCAGGCCGATGAACGCGATCGAGCTCATTGCTTTCGTCCTTCCGGAAGTTCTGCGGTTTCTCAGCTGCGGCGCTCGCGCGGGAGCCAGTCGAAGGGGCCCACCTGGCCACCGGCCTTGTACTCCAGGCCGACCCAGCCGCGGTAGCCGCCGCGTTCGAGCGCGGCGAGCTGCTGCTGCAGCGGCAGCGCCCCGGTGCCCGGCTCGTTGCGGCCCGGGTGGTCGGCGATCTGCACGTGCGCGATGCGGTCGATGTGGTCGGCGATGACCTTGTCGACGTCGTCGCCGTTGACCGCCAGGTGGTAGAGGTCGGCGAGCAGGCCGAGGTTGGTGGCGCCGGAGGCCGCCTGCACGCGATCGATGACCGCCAGCGCGTCGGCGGCGGTGCGCAGCGGGTAGGGCTGCGGGCCGCTGACCGGCTCGACCAGCACCGTTCCGCCGATGCGGGCGGCGGACTTCGCGGCGAGCGTGAGGTTCTCGACCGCGAGGTCGTCCTGCTGCTGGGCGGAGGCGCCGTCGACGCGATTGCCGTAGAGGGCGTTGAAGGCCGTGCAACCCAGGCGCTCGCCGATCGCGACGGTGACGTCGACGTTGTCGCGGAACTCGCTGCTGCGCTCGGGCCAGGAGACCAGGCCGCGGTCGCCGCCGGGCATGTCACCCGCGAAGAAGTTCAGCCCGACCAGCCGCACGCCGGCGTCCTCGACGGCGTGGACGAAGGCGTCGACGTCGCGCTGCGCGGGCACCGCGGTGTCGAACGGCCACCAGAACTCGACGGCGTCGAAACCGGCGGCCTTGGCCGCGGCCGGGCGCTCCAGCAGCGGCAGCTCGGTCAGCAGGATCGAGCAGTTCACCTCGTAGGGCAGTGCGTGACTCATCGCAGCCGTCCCCTTAATTCCGTATAGCGGATGTTTGTTTCCGTTCCACAGAATAGTGGCCGCCGTCACCGGATTTTGTCAACACTTTGTTGAGTTCGCTGGTCGAGGCGTTGCGGACGATCAATCGGTACCGTGGCGGGCGTGCCGCGCCCCCACGTTCTGCTCAGCGTCGCCGTCAGCGCCGACGGTTGCATCGACGACGTGAGCCCGCAGCGCTTCCCGCTGTCCAACGCCGCCGACTTCGACCACGTCGACCAGGTGCGCGCCGAGTCCGACGCGATCCTGCTCGGCGCGGGCACCGTCCGGCGCGACGACCCGCGCCTGCTGGTGCGCAGCGCCGAGCGATGCGCCGCCCGCCTGGCGCGCGGCGCGCCGGAGCACCCGATGAAGGTCGTCGTCTCCGGCACCGGCGACCTCTCCCCGCGCTGCGGCTGTGGCACCTCGACGGCGCCAAGCTCGTCTACACGACCGACTCCGGAGCGGAGTCGACCACTGTGGACGGACTGGCCGAAGTCGCCGCCATGGGACCGGAAATCGACTTCGGCGAGATGCTCGACGACCTCGGCGATCGAGGCGTGCGGCGGCTCATGGTCGAGGGCGGGACCTGCATCCACACCGGATTCCTGCGGGCCGGTCTCGCCGACGAGCTGCGGATGGCGATCGCACCGATCTTCGTCGGGCAGCAGACCGCGCCGCGCTTCCTGCACCCGGCGCTGTTCCCCGGCGGGCCGGAGCGCCGCTTCCACCTGGAGGACGTGACCAAGATCGGCGACGTCGCCGTGCTCCGCTACTTCCCGAAGATCACGTCCGAGAACGCCTGAGCCACAGCACGTCCCGGCCGAACGACCACACCAGGACCAGCAGCGCCAGGAACACCCACGCCGCCGCGTGCGGCACGAGACCCGACGAGACCGCGACGAGCACGATCCCCTGCACCGCCGCGACGGCCTTGCGCGCGCGGCTCGGCGGGAGCTGTTCCCGCAGCCACCGCAGCCGCCACGAGGCGGCGACGAACGCGTAGCGCATCAGCCCGATCGCCAGCACCCACGGCCCCAGCGCGGTGGCGACGTGGACGCTGAGCACGAGGATCAGGAACGCGTCGACCTCCATGTCCAGCCGCGCCCCGAACGGCGAGGTGGTCCCGGTGCGCCGGGCGACCTGCCCGTCGAGGAAGTCGCTGATCAGCGCCACGACCCCGAGCACGACGAGCAGGCTCGGGCCGACCCCGTCGGCCACCAGCGCGGTGATCACGGCGGTCAGGGCGGCGCGCACGAGCGTGATCCGGTCGGCCGGGCCGAGGCAGGTGGTCGCGTGCCGGAGCATCGCGCGGCGCACCAGCGCCTGGGTGCCGAGCGCGCAAGCGAGCCCGGCGGCCCAACCGAGCGGGCCCAGCCCCACCGTCGCGGCGACGGCGAGCAGCGCGAGCACCTGAGCGCCCGCCCACGCCAGGTGCTCGGCGGTGTTGCGGTGGAGTTCGATCATGTCCACCCTGTTCTCGGAGGTCATCGATGGCAGAGACCGCACGGGCATTGTGGGTCACCGGGCACGGCCGGGGCGAGATCCGGCGCGCCGCGCTGCCCGAGCGTTCGCCGGATCAGGTGGCCGTGCGCACCCTGTACTCGGCGATCAGCCGGGGCACCGAAAGCCTCGTGCTGCACGGGCGGATCCCGCGCTCGCAGCACCAGCGGATGCGGGCGCCGTTCCAGGAGGGCGAGTTCCCGTGGCCGGTCAAGTACGGCTACCTCAACGTCGGTGCGGTCGAGGAGGGTCCGCCCGAGCTGGTCGGCCGCACGGTGTTCTGCCTCTACCCGCACCAGACCCGCTACGTCGTCCCCGCCTCGGCGGTGACCGTCGTGCCGCCGTCGGTCCCGGCGCGACGCGCGGTGCTGGCCGGAACGGTGGAGACCGCGGTCAACGCCGTCTGGGACGCCGCGCCGCTGATCGGCGACCGGATCGCGGTGGTCGGCGGCGGGATGGTCGGGTGCAGCGCGGCCGCGATCCTGGCCCGCGTCCCCGGAGTCCGGGTGCAGCTCGTCGACGTCGACCCGGCCCGCGAGGCCACCGCGCGCGCCCTGGGCGTCGGCTTCGCCGCGCCTGCCGATGCCGAAGGCGAGTGCGATCTCGTGGTGCACGCCAGCGGCAGCGAGCGGGGGCTGGCCCGGTCGCTGGAGCTGCTGGCCACCGAGGGCCGGGTGATCGAGCTGAGCTGGTACGGCGACCGGGCGGTGAGCGCGCCGCTGGGCGAGTCGTTCCACTCGCGGCGGCTGACGATCCGCGGCAGCCAGGTCGGCGCGGTCGCCCATCCCCGGCGCGATTTCGCGCAGCGGATGGGTCTGGCGCTGGAGCTGCTGGCCGATCCGGTCTTCGACCACCTGATCAGCGGTGAGAGCCCGTTCGGCGCTCTTCCCGATCTGCTGGCGGCGGGGCTTCCGGCGCTGTGCCACCGGATCGTCCACTGACCAGCACGAGCACGCCGGGCAGCGCGGCGATGAGGGTCAGCGCCCCGTAGGTCACCGAGGTCGCCAGGCCCTGCGCCGGGTCGAGCCCGGTGGCGGCGAAGGCCAGCGCGAGGAACGCCTCCCTCGGCCCGAATCCGCCGACGTTGATCGGCAGCGCCATCACCAGCAGCGCGAGCACGAGCAGCGGCAGCAGGACGCCCAGCGGCGCCTCCGCCCCGGAGGCGCGGGCCGCGACGAGGAACAGGGCCAGGTGCCCCGCGACGGTCGCCAGCGACGACACCGCCACCGGGGTCACCGCCCGCCGGGTGAGCACACCGCGCCGCGCGTCCCGCCAGAACGTCACCGCGGCTCGGCGCACCGCCGGGATCAGCAGCGCCGACCCGGCGAGCGCGCCGATCACCAGCAGCGCGGGCACCAGCGGCACCGGCACGACCGGGTCGATGACCAGCACGACCGCACCGACCGCCAGGAGCGCGAGCTGCCCGGCGAAGCGCTCCAGCAGCACGGCCCGCACGCCGCCGCCGAGGTCGCCGGAGCGGTTCCCGTGGCTGACGGCCCGGTGGACGTCGCCGAGCACCCCGGCCGGCAGCACGGCGTTGAGCAGCAGCGCGCGGTAGTAGTCGGCCAGCGCCACCCGCAGCGGCAACCGCAGGCCGAGGCCGCGTGCGACGACGCACCACCGCCACGCGCTGAAAGCCGTGGTGGCCAGCCCGATGCCCAGCGCCGCGAGCGCCGTCCGGGGACCGATCGCGCGCAGTCCGTTCAGGAAGGCGTCGGTGCCCAGCCGCCAGGCCAGAACCGCGAGGATCGCGGCCGCCACCAGCGCGCGCAGCCAGGGCCAGATGCGGCGGCTCACGTCCGCTCCCCCGGGATCACCAGGAGGTCGGCGTGCCCGACGACGGCCCGCAGTTCTCCGGCCCGCCGCAGGTAGTCAGGTGCTTCCGAGGTCAGGTCGGGGTCCTGCTCGCAGGCGGCGCCGATCCAGCCGCGCAGCCACTGCTCGGTCAGCGGGCCGGGTTCGAGCCGCCACGGGCTGGGGCCGGTCAGCACGGTCGCGCCGCGCGCCTCGAACGCGGCTGTGGCGTGCGCGACAGCGTCCGGGCCGAGCAGGTGGCGGCGCTGGTGCTGGTTGAAGGCCGCCTCGAACCGGGAGTCGAGCGGTCCCGGCGGGTCGAGCTCGACGCGGCCGGTGACGGTGAGCGTCAGCAGCGCGGGACACCCGGCCTCGACGCAGGCCGCCACGAGCGCGTCGACCTCCCGGGCGGTGAGCACGTCCAGCAACGCCGAAGCCGTGACCAGCGACGTCCCCACCAGCTCGGCCCCGCTCAGCGCCCCGATCTCCCCCACCCGAACCTCAACACCGGCCTCGTCGTCCACCGCGAGCGCCAGCAGCTCCGGATCCCGGTCCTGCAGCACCCAGCGCTCCGGGACACCGAGCCGTCCGCTCAACCACCTCCGCATCGACCCGGTGCCGCTCCCGAGATCGCGGATCGTCACCAGGGGACGGTTCTTCCTCGAATCACCCGGGGGTGATGCCCCTTTTGTCCGGTCAATTCGGGAAAAACCGTCGCCTGGCGACGCGACAACACCACGCGCAGGGGGTCGAGGAGGGCCGCCGCGCGGGCGGCGGCGTCGGCGGGTTCGCGGAGCGCCAACCACTCCGGGTCGAAACCGGCGGCGGTCATGCCTCCAGGCTAGTCAGCGCGTCGGCCAGCTGCCGCGCGGTCGCGTCCCAGCTCGGCAGCTGCGCGCGGCGGCGCAGCGCGGCGGCGCGCAGTCGGTCCCGGAACTCCGCGTCGGTGGCCCAGCGGCGCAGCGCCGTGGTCAGCGCGTCGAGGTCGCCCGGAGGCAGGAGCAGGCCGCCGTCGCCGAGGGCGTCGGGAACGGCGCCTGCGATGACCGGGACGCCCCGGGCCAGGCCTTCGGTGACGGCCATGCCGTAGGTCTCGGCCAGGGACGGCTGCACCAGCAGGTCCGCGCTCGCGTAGGCCTCGGCGAGATCGACGCCGGTGAGCGGGCCGAGGATCCGACCGCCCGCTTCCCGCAGCGCCCGCGCGTACTCGGGATCCCGTTCCGGACCGACGAAGTCGCAGTTCAGAGGCAGTTCTTCCAGCGCCCGCAGCAGCAGGTCCTGGCCCTTGCGCGGCATCAGCGCGGCGACGCACAGCAGCCGCGACACCCCGTCCGTCCCGGGCGCGACGGGAGCCGGGTCGGTCCCGGGCACCGCGATCCGGGCGCCGGGAATCCGCCGGGCCGTCCGCGGGCTGGTGGTGATCACGAGGTCCGCCGCGCTCAGCACCCGCTTCTCGGCCGCATCGAGTCGCGCGGCGACCTGGGCGCTCAGCCCGGTCTCGTCGGCCAGCGGCAGGTGGACCAGGATCGCGACGCGCAACCGGCGCGAGTGGGCGGTGATGACGTCGGGAACTCCGCAGGCCACGAGCCCGTCGAGCAGCACCGCCTCACCGTCGGCGATCCCGCCGAGCAGGTCGGCGAGCCGATCCAGCGCCGCGCGATCCGGCTCCGGCCAAGCCCCCGCGACGGCACCGCGGCGCACGTCGAACCCGAGTTCCGCCAGCCCTGCGGCGACCCGCCGGTCGTAGACGTTGCCGCCGCTGGGAAGCTCGTCGTCGGGGACGACGAAGTGGACTCTCACAGCGTCACTCTCAGAGGGCCCGTTCGTACCCGGCCCACGCCACGTGGGACTCGTGCAGCACGACCTTCAACCCGCTCAGCCCGCGCGCGGATTCGCCGAGCGCGCCGGAGCGGATCCGCTCGGCGAGCCGATCGGCGACGACCTGGGCGAGGAACTCCGTCGAGGTGTTGACCCCGGCGAACTCGTCGAGCTCGTCGAGGTTGCGGTAGTTGAGCTCGGCCAGCACCTCGCCGAGCTGCTCGGTCGCGCGGCCGATGTCGACGACGACGTTGTCGGCGTCGAGCTGCTCGCGCTGGAACGTCGCGTCCACCACGAACGTCGCGCCGTGCAGGCGCTGCGCGGGACCGAAGGTCTCGCCCCGGAAGCTGTGGGCGACCATGACGTGGTCGCGAACGGTGATGGTGAACAGGATGCGCCCTCCGTTCTCTCAGCGGGCCCGCCACGGACCTCCGCGCGCCAGCGACATCACGAGCCCGGCTAAGGCGGCGATGCCCATGGTGATCGCGGCGACCGCGAAGCCGAGCCGCACGGCGGGATCGTCGGCGTTGGCGGCGTAGGACGCAACACCGGACGAGCCGAGCCAGCTGGTGAGGATCAGCAGCGCCACCGCGGTCCCGGCGGCCTGGGCGCTGTTGAACAGCATCGACCGGATGCCGTTGGCCACGGCCCGCTGATCGCTGCCCACCCCGGCCATGATCGACCCCGTGTTGGGCGCGGTGAACAGGCCCGTCCCCGCCCCGATCAGCCCCAGGCACAGCGCCATGAGAAGCAGCGGAGCCCCGGGAACCGCGAGCTGCCCGGCCAGCCCGACGATGCCGACGACCACCAGCAGCGCACCGAGGCTGGACAGGGTCCGCGCCGACCAGCGCACCGACAGCCGGGCGCTGAGCGGCGCGCACAGCATCATCACCAGCGCCAGCGGCATCACGACGAACCCGGCTTCCAGCGCGGTCCGGTGCTCCACCATCTGCTGGTGCAGCCCGACCAGCACCACGACTCCGGCCCGGCAGAAGGAGTTGAAGAACGCCGCCGCGTACGCCTGCCCGCGGCCGGGCCGCTGCAGCAGTCGCAGGTCCAGCAGCGGTGCCGAGATCCTGCGTTCCACCAGCACGAACGCCACCAGCAGCGCGACGCCGAGCACGATCGCCGACGGCACGCGCGGATCGGCCGCGCCCCACGGTCCGATGCGGTTGATGCCGAACAGCAGCACCGCCAGTCCCGTGCTCGACAGCAGCGCCCCGGTGATGTCGAAGCGCTGCCGGGGTCCGCGAGCGCGCGGGATCTTCGGCAGCAACCGCGACCCCAACACCACGGCGAGGATCCCGATCGGCACGTTGACCAGGAACAACGCGTGCCAGTCTGCGAAGGTCACCAGCAGCCCGCCCAGCGCTGGCCCGATCATCTGCGCGATGGAGGCGGCCGTGATGTTCAGGCTCAACCCGTGCACCAGCCGGTTGGGCGGGAACACGTCGGTGAGGATCGCGGTCGTGTTCGTGACGGTCGTGGCGGCCGCGATCCCCTGCAGCACGCGCAGCACGATCAGCGTCGACGCGTTCGGCGCGAACGCGCACAGCAGGCTGATCACGGTGAAGCAGGCCAGCCCCGCGAGGTAGATCGTCCGCCGCCCGAGCATGTCCGAGATGCGGCTGAACACCAGGATGGACGCGGTGTTGCTGAGCATGAACGCCACGAGGAACCAGTCAGCGGTAGCAGCGGGGACCCGGAACGAAGCGGACAAGGCGGGCAGCGCCAGGTTCAGCGAGGTGGCGTTGACCAGCACCAACATCAACCCGAGCGTGGTCACCCCGAGCGCCCGACGACACCGGCGACGGACCTCCCTCTCGTCCTCCGCCAGCACTCCCACAGCACAACACTCCTTAGCCTCGCGAAGATGCTAACTCGGGAAACACCTCCCGAACGCCCACGCGAGACCCCGACCACACACTTCGTTCGAGACACTCCCCACTCATGGGGGTGCGCAGTTTTCATGAAAACTTCCCCCTCCTCGAAAACCGGAACACATCTGGAAGGAGTGGCCAGCGCTCAGGACGACGGACCCGAGTCGACCGGATCACGGCACTGATCCGCAAAGAGCGCGACCACGCGCGGAGTCCCGAGAGCAACGGCCGGGTCTGGAACCGGGCTTCGAATGCGGCTGGCTCCCGTTTCGTGGGGAGGGAAGTTTTCATGAAAACTTCGCCCTTGCGGGAGACGGGAGTGGGGACGGTTTTGGTCCGAACCGTCCTGGGACCACGTCGATGGTCATGGGACAGTTCGGACCAGAACCGGCGTCAGGCGACCGCGACCGCTGGGGATCTGCCGAGGACGTTGCCTGAGGCGTCGAGGGCTTCTACCGCGACCACGGCGTGGGCGCCCTGGATGTCGATCCTGGTTTCGAAGCCCGTCTTCTCCGCGTCCGCGACTGCGGTGAGGTTCTGGTCGTCCGGGCCCGCCAGGGCGCGCCACGTCGTGACCTCCGTGGCTCCGTTCCAGCTGGTGTAGACGCTGGTCACGCCGTCGCCGGGGCGACCCACGACCGCCGGGGGGTCCGCGGGTCTGCCGACCCACTGGGCCCTGTGGGCGCGGTAGGAGGCCATCGTTTCGGTGAATCGGCCGTGGAAGAGGACCTCGTTGTTCGGGCCGAACTCGGTGAAGTACGGCTGGCCGCCCCAGCCGACGAACATGTGGCCGTTGGCCAGCAGCTGCGCGTTGCCCTGGTTCGGGGCGAGCAGGCCCTCCGGGCTCTCCGCGCTGCGCAGCAGCGTCGCCGTCCTGGCCGCCTCGTCGACGTCGAGCGTCATGCCGCGCGACTTGGCGCGGCCGGCGGCGTCGGCGTTGTCGAAGAGGCTGATCGTGCCGTCGGAGTGCCGGCGAACGTCGTGCTGCCAGGCGAAACCGGCGTCCTCGCCCATCGCGAAGTCGCTCTTGCGGCCGCACAGGCGCCACTTCACCTCGCCCGAGGCGCGGTCGATGCGGTAGATGGCGTGGGTGCAGCGCGCCGAGATCAGCAGCGCGTCGCCGTCCTCGCAGATGGCGTTGAGGTGGATGTAGTCGTGGAAGGCCTCCGGGTCCTTCGGCACCGGGTAGAACGACTCGTCCAGGCCGACGTGCTCCAGGCTGTTCCACTCGAAGATCAGCTCACCGGAGGCGATGTCGATCTCCTGCACCACGCCTTCGAGGACCTTCGAGTTCGGCTGCCCGCCCACCGGCGTGGTGTCCAGCCGGACCTCGCGGTAGGCCAGGATCAGCGCCGTGCCCTGCGGGGTGATGACGAACTCGTGCAGGTCACCGGTCAGGTCGTTGGCCGGGACGACCTCGGCGATGCGCGCGTAGGCCTCGTCCATGATCACGAACTTGCCGTGACCGAAGCCCGGCGGGACGACGACCTTGCCCTCCCAGAACGTCAGCACCGGTTTCCCCTGGTACTGCTGCACCTTCAGGTCGAAGTTCACGCCCTCCGACGACGGACCGAACCAGACCGGCTGGCCGGTGTCGTCCATGAGCATCGCACCCGGCTGGATCGGGGCGCGCGGCGCGGGCGCGTTCACGTCCATCGTGCTGGCTCCGGTGGGCGTGAGCAGCACCTGCCCCGGCTCGGTGCCCGCGGCCGGGGTGATGATCTCCATCAGCGGCGGGTGCAGATCCGGCCGCGTGACCAGGTCCGCGCCCAGCGCGCCGACGGACGGCCGGGGCGCGGCCTGGGCCACGCCCGATAACGCCGCGGGAACCAGGGGCGCTGCGGCCAGCATCCGCAGCACGGATCTGCGGCCTAACTCGGTGGTGGACATGGGTCTCCTCGAAGCTGTGCGGCGGATATCAGGACTCGTACGGCGAGGTGAACTTGCCCTCGCGCTGGGTCTTCTCGACCAGGTCGCGGATCGAACCGGAGTCGTTGACGTGCGGGAACGGGTCGTCCGGCACCGGCACCTCCAGGAACTCGCACAGCCGGTCCCAGCCCTCGCCGACCTGGTAGGTCAGCAGCCGGTCGGCCGGGACGGCCTCCTGCACGGCCGCGTTGTGGGCCTCGAAGACCTTGATGGCGTGCGCGCGGTCGTCGAATCGACCGTCGAAGGTGCCGTTCCAGATCATCCGCTCTATGGTCGGCCGCATCTTGAGGCTGAAGTCGTCGTCGGCCGGCGGCTCCTGCACGAACTGGTAGATCGTGTTGAACACGCTGTCGTACCAGCGCTCCGGGTCGCGGACGGTGAGCAGCACCTTCGCGTCCGGGTAGAAGTCCATGAGCTCGCGCCAGAACGTGCAGCCCGGCCAGTCCACGGTGGACTCGAACCCGCCGAGCACCGTCTCCCAGTCCTCCACCTCCCCGTCCAGCGCCCGGTCCCAGTCCTTGGCGCGCTCGGGCTGCGCGATGACCTCGAACATGTGGTAGCACGGCGCGAAGCCGAGGTGCTCCAGCGCCGACTTCATCGACGCGGTACCGGTGCGGCCGAACCCGGCCCCGATGATCTTGACCATTTCCTTCGCTCCTTCGTCGGGTCTTCTTCAGCGCGTCTCGGTGATCAGGACGGCGCCCGCGGTCGCGTTGCTGGAGGCGTCGATGAGGACCGCGCCCCCGGTGAACCGGTTGTGCCGGTAGGGATCGCAGAACACCGGCTGCGCCAGCCGCAGCCGGACCTCGCCGATGTCGTTGAGCTGCAAGGATTCCGCCGGTCCGCGTTCCAGCGTGGTGACGTCGAGGCGTTCGCGGACCTCGGTGACGATCGCCTTGACCACGCGGGTGGTGTGCTTGAGCAGCAACCGGGTTCCCGGGGTGAGCGGGGACTTCGTCGACATCCAGCACACCGAGGCCGTCAGCTCCTCGGCGGCGACCGGCGGATCGTCCGGTGCGCACAGCATGTCGCCGCGCCCCACGTCGATGTCCTCGGCCAGCCGCAGCGCCACCGACTGCGGCGCCCGCCCGAGCTCCAGCTCGGCGTCGGCGGTGTCGACCGCGACGACGCGGCTGCGCATCCCGGACGGCAGGTGCAGCACCTCCTCGCCGGACGCGACGGTGCCCCCGGCGATCTGGCCCGCGTAACCCCGGTAGTCCTGCTCCTGCGCGCGGATCGCGTACTGCACCGGCATCCGGAACCGACCGGTCTCCTCGGCGACCTCCACCTGCTCCAGGTGCTCCAGCAGCGACGGCCCGTCGTACCAGGACATCTCGGTCGAGCGGTCCACGACGTTGTCGCCGCGCAGCGCCGAGATCGGGATGGCGGTGACCTCCCGCAGGTCGAGCCGCTCGGTGAACGCGGCGAACTCGCCGGTGATGGCGCGGAAGACCTCCTCGTCGTAGTCGACGAGGTCCATCTTGTTCACCGCCAGCACCAGCTGCGGCACCCGGAGCAGCCCGGCCAGCACGGCGTGCCTGCGGGACTGCTCGGTCAGGCCGTTGCGGGCGTCGACCAGCACGATCGCGAGGTCGGCGGTGGAGGCGCCGGTGACCATGTTGCGGGTGTACTGGGCGTGGCCCGGGGTGTCGGCGATGATGAACGCGCGCCGCGCGGTCTCGAAGTAGCGGTGCGCGACGTCGATGGTGATGCCCTGCTCGCGCTCGGCACGCAGCCCGTCGGTGAGCATCGCCAGGTCGAGCTGCTCGTCGCCGCGCTCCTCGCTGGCCACCTCCAGCTGTTCGAGCTGATCGGCCAGCAGCGACCTGGAGTCGTGCAGCAGGCGTCCGATCAGCGTGGACTTGCCGTCGTCGACCGCGCCCGCGGTGGCGAACCGCAGCAGGCTGTCGGCCGGGGCGAAGACCGGTTCGGTGGTGGTCATCAGAAGTATCCCTCCCGCTTGCGGTCCTCCATCGCCGCCGCGCTGGTGCGGTCGTCGGCGCGGGTCTGGCCGCGCTCGGAGATCCTGGTGGCGGCGATCTCGGCGATCACCTCGGACACCGTCGCGGCCTCCGAGGGGACCGCGCCGGTGCAGGTCATGTCGCCGACGGTGCGGAACCGCACGGACCGCTCGACCAGCTGCTCGTCGGGATCGCGCGGCAGGAACGGGTTGTCGGCGAGCAGCATCCGTCGCGCTCGAAGACCTTGCGGTTGTGGGCGAAGTAGAGCGACGGCAGTTCCACGTCCTCGCGGTCGATGTAGGTCCACACGTCGCGCTCGGTCCAGTTCGACAGCGGGAAGGCGCGCACGTTCTCGCCGGGGTGGATCAGGCCGTTGTAGAGGTTCCACAGCTCGGGGCGCTGGTTGCGCGGGTCCCACTGTCCGAAGCCGTCGCGGAACGACAGCATGCGCTCCTTGGCGCGGGCGCGTTCCTCGTCGCGGCGGGCTCCGCCGAAGAGCGCGTCGAAGCGGTGCTCGGCGATGGCTTCCAGCAGCGAGGCCGTCTGCAGCCGGTTCCGGCTGGTCAGGCCCTCGGGTTCGACGGTGCGGCCGGCGTCGATGGACTCCTGCACCGAGGCCACCACGAGCCGGACGCCGAGCTCGGCGGCTCGGCGGTCGCGGAAGTCGAGGACCTCCTCGAAGTTGTGGCCGGTGTCGACGTGCAGCACCGGGAACGGGATCGGGGCGGGGGCGAAGGCCTTCTCGGCGAGCTTGAGCAGCACCGCGGAGTCCTTGCCGCCGGAGAACAGCAGCGCGGGCCGGTCGCGTTCGGCGACGACCTCGCGGATCAGGTGCACCGCCTCGGATTCCAGTACGTCCACACGAGACAGTCCGGCCGGCATCAGCGACTCCCCTCGGGTCGATCGGACAGGGCGGCGAGCAGGTCCACGGCCAGCTCGCGGCGGCAGACCAGCAGGTCGGGAAGCCACGGGTCGGGGCGGTCGTAGACGAGCTCGGAACCGTCGAGGCGGCTGGTGTGGAGTCCGGCGGCTCGGGCGATGCCGACGGGGGCGGCGCTGTCCCACTCGTACTGCCCGCCGCCGTGCAGGTAGGCGTCGACCTCGCCGAGCACCACGGCGGTGATCTTGGCGCCGGCCGAGCCCATCGGCACCAGCTCGGCGCCGATCTGCTCGGCGATCTCGGTGACGAACTCCGGGGGGCGGCTGCGGCTGACCGCGATGCGCGGACGCGCGATGCCGTGCGTGGGCTGCTTGGGCGGCTCGCCGGTGCCGAGCACGACGCCCTGGGCGGGCAGGGCTACGGCTGAGGCGATGACCTCGTGCCGTTCGGCCAGCGCCACGTGCACCGCCCAGTCGCTGCGGCCCGGCTCGGTGAACTCGCGGGTCCCGTCGAGCGGGTCGACGATCCAGACACGTCGCCCGGCAACGCGTTCCGGACCGGACACGCCGTGCTCGGAGAGCACCGGGTCGTCCGGCCGTTCCTGCGCGAGCGCTTCGACGAGCAGCCGGTGCGCTGCGGCGTCACCGGCGTCACCGAGCGCCTTGGGGTCCGAAGTGGACTCCTCCCGCAGCTCGAGAAGGCGCTCCCCCGCCCGCTGCGCCAGCCCGGCGGCCAGCTCGTGGTCGTCCACGCTCACCCCACTACCTCCCTGTGTTCGTTCGCGGCGGCCCGCCGCGACATCGCATTGCGCAACGGCGGGATCGCCGCCCCGAGCAGAACGACCAGCGACCCGGCCGAGACCCCGGTCAGGACGTCCGTTCCGAGCATCATCAGCCCGGTGGTCACCAGCATCCCGCCGAGCAGCACCCGCACCGGCCGGTCCGGCACGCGCGCCGAGAACAGCGATCCCGCCAGCACACCGGGGATCGACCCGGCCAGCAACGACGCGACGAGTCCGATGTGGACGTCACCGGCGGCGAGGTGGCCGAGCGCCGAGACCAGCACGAGCGGGACGGCCTGGACGAGGTCGGTGCCGACCAGCCGCGCCGAGCTCAGCCCCCGGTTGAGCAGCAGCAGTACCACGATGATGATCGATCCGGAACCCACCGAAGTGGTACCCACGACCAGCCCGGCGACGGCGCCGAGCAGCACGGTAGGCACCGGCCGCACCCGAGTTCCGTCCGATGTGGACGCACGGCGGGACAGCACCATCCGCGCGAACAGGGTGAGCGCGGCCAGCAGCACCGCGGCGCCGACGATCTCCTTGAGCAGCGACTCGGCGCCCCGGCCCAGCGTTCCCGCCAGCAGCGATCCGGCCGCCGCGCAGGGCAGCGAGCCCAGGCACAACCAGCCCACCAGCTTCGGCTGCACGGTGCGGCGCCGCAGGTGCACCAGCGCGCCCAGCGGTTTCACCACCGCCGCCGCCACCAGGTCCGAGGACACCGCGGCCAGCGGCGGCACGCCGAAGACCAGCGTGAGCAGCGGCATCGTCAGCGCACCGCCGCCCATGCCCGTCACGCCCACCATCAGGCCGGTGAGCAGGCCGGTCGCCGCTACGCCGAGGTCCACGACCGCACCCAGCCCCGCGCGCGCAGCAACGCCACGACGCGCTCCACCGCCTCGTCCTGCGACAGCGCGGAGGTGTCCAGGACGAGGTCCGCGTCGTCGGGTTCCTCGTAGGGCGCGGAGACCCCGGTGAACTCCGGGATCGAGCCGCTGCGGGCCTTCCGGTAGAGGCCCTTGCGGTCGCGGCGCTCGCACTCGCCGAGCGGCGTGGCCACGTGGACCAGCACGAAACCGCCGGATTCGCGCACCATCCGGCGGACCGCGTCCCGGTCGGCGTGGTACGGCGCGATGGGCGCGCAGATCGCCGCGCCGCCGTGCCGGGTGATCTCGGCGGCGACGTAGCCGATGCGGCGGACGTTGCGGCTGCGGTCCTCGGCGGAGAAGCCGAGCCCCTCGCACAGCGTCCGGCGGACCACGTCGCCGTCGAGCAGCGTCACGGCGCGGTGGTCGTGGCGGCTGAGCTCGTCGCGCAGCGCGCGGGCCAGCGTCGACTTGCCCGCGCCGGACAGGCCGGTGAACAGCACGGTGAAGCCGCGCGCGGCCAGCGGCGGGTGCAGCCGGCGCTGCTGCTCGGCGATCGCGGGGGTGGTGAACCAGTCGGGGAGTTCCTCCCCGGCGTCCAGCAGCGCGCGCAGCCGCTCGTCGCTGAGGCCGGGGCGGCTGTCGGCCGGGGCGACGCGAGCGGCCGGGAGCCAGCGGTCGGAGCGGTCGCGGACCACCTCCGGTGGTTCCACGACCGGGATCGGGGCCTGGTCGAGGGCGGCCTCGGACAGCAGGTGGGTGGCGCCGTAGGCGGCCGCGACGTGCGCGGTCAGCAGCGCGTCGCGCTTCGGATCGGCGCGGTGGACCAGCGGGACCGGCACGATCGTGGTGCCCTCGGGCAGTTCCGGACGAGCCGCCAGCACCGATTGGACGAGCACCTCCGGACGCGGGCCGGTCATCCGCGGCAGCAGCAGGACGTGCGCGCCGAGCTCGGCGGCCGACTGCCGGACCTGGGCGAGCTCGCGGTGGTGCAGCGGCGCCGAGGGCAGCACGCCGAGCACCGGACCGGCCGGGAGGTCCGAGCGGACCTGGTCAGCGGGAGGGCGCAGCCGGCGCAGCACGCCGGAGGGCTCCTCGGCCGCCAGCACCGGGCCCGCGACGTGCGAGCCGGACTCGTCGGCCCAGGGGCGCTCGTTGCGGACGACCGCCACGGGCGCGCCCTCGACGTCGCGCAGCTCGACCTCGTCGGCCGCGGCGATCTCGTCGGGAACCGCGAGGGTGATCGGTTCCGGCCAGGCGACGTCGGTGGTCAGGCGCTGCCGGGTGCGGGCCGACTCGACCTCGTCGGCGGGCAGGAACCCGGGCAGCGGGGCGAAAGCGCCGTCCAGCAGCAGTTCCACATCGGACAGTTGAGCGGGTTCGGGGACCCAGGTCGCGCGACGCTGCGGACCGGCGGGGATTTCGGCGTTCCCGCCGGAACGATCGGCATCCGTTCCGTTCGCGCTCACAGGCACCTCGGTCCTCAGCTCGGGGACGAACCGGTCCATCCCGTGGGACGTCTGGATCCATACGGTGGCCGACCACTCCCACCCGGAGGAACCCGGTGACGATTACTCGCCAGTTCCGGTTTTTCCCAAGCGTGGAAGAGAATTCACGTGTTCGCGCAGGCCACAACCAGACATAGTTCGTGTACCACGCGAGTGATCCGCTCGCAGTGCGCGTGCGCCCGGGCGAGTGCCGAGGCCGCGCGACGAGCCCGTCAGCTCATCGCGACCGATCGCCGTTCACCGGGGTCCGCACGTCGTTAACGCGGCGAGGACCGTTGCCGTTTTTCCCGCGCGACGTGCGCGACCCCGGCTCACCGTCGCGAAGGTGAGCCGGGGTCGCTGTGAGGGGGAACCTCACCAGGGGGTGGTTCTTCCTCTGGTTGGCCGGGCAGAGCGGACTTCGATCACGGGTGATTCGAGGAAGAACCGTCCTGCTCCAGGAGTTCAGCTCTCCGCCGGGTAGCCGAACCGCATGAGCGCCTGCGGGATGAGGGACGTGCCGAGGCGCTCGGCCAGCCCCGTGCGCACCTCCCGCATGTGCAGCGGCTGGGTCATCATCGACACCGACAGCCCCGCGCTGGTGGCCTCCAGCCACGCGCGCTCGACGGCCTGACCCGCGCGCACGTGATCGACCGGGCGGTCGCCGCGCGTGCCGATCAGCAGCACCGATTCCTCGCGGAGGAGCCGCGCGAGGACGTGCTCGTCGGGCAGGTGCGTGGTCCGCGCGGTCAGCCCGACCGCGGCCAGGCCGCGCAGTTCACCGGACTCGTGCTGCAACCGGCGGCCCTCCGGCGTCGCCCACCCGGTCAGCTCCCGGGTGTAGCCGACGTCGGCGTGGAAGGCGTTCGCCGAGCGGCTCAGGATCCGCGCGATCTCAGCGGCCTCGGCGGACGATCCGACCCAGCGCCCGCCGCCCCGCGGATCGGCGGCGGCGTCGAGGATCTTCTCGCGGAACAGCTCGGGCACGGGCCTGCGGGAGAACGGCTCGCGGTGGCTGTGGCGCTTCGGGATCGCCTCGGCCCAGCCCGCCTCGCGCGGGCTCGGCCCCGACGGCTCCCCGGCGGTGACGGCCGCGGACACCAGGCCGCTGGTCGCCCCGAACTCGACCTGCGCCGTCCAGCCCAGGTTGCGCACCGCCAGGACCAGGTTCATCAGCGCCGCACCGCACGAGATCCGCTGGTCGCGGCCCTGCGGGTCGTGGTCCATCACCGGCGCCGGGTTCTCGCGCAGCACCGCCGTGCGGTGGTGCAGGGTCAGCGTCCAGGGTCGGCTGTTGTGCACCGACGGGGCGTGCCCGACCGATTCGCAGAGCTCCTCGATCTCGACCGGCGACCAGCCCAGCTCCCGAGCACGGACGTCCTCGACCTGCTGCGCCACAGTCATCTGATCACCCTCCCCGATCTCCTTCCGCCCTACCTCAGGGCGGCCTGCAGCCGGGCGCGACGCGCCCCTCGACCGCCACCGACACTCCACGCCCCCGCCCGGGCCCCACAGGGGACAAAGTCCCGACCGACCGGACATGTCACCCATCCCGGTGAGAGCGACCGCACCGGCCCGTCGCAAAAGGGCTTGACCGCCCGCCGGGTGTGACCCATCTCGTTTCGCTTCGGTTGCGCGCGTCAACTACGTTCGAACGCATGACCGCTCGTTCGACGCCGCCGCTGGACCTGCCGATCGCCGGGCTCGCCGGGCTGTTCGCCACCTCGGGGGTGCTGCACCTGGTCAGACCCCAGATCTTCGAGCCGCTGATCCCTCACTGCCCGCGCGCACGACCGTGGAGGTCTCCGGGGTCGCCGAGATCGCGTGCGCCGCCGGGCTGCTGCACCCGCGCACCCGCGGCGCCGCCGGGCTCGCCAGCGCCGCGCTGCTGGTCGGCGTCCTGCCCGGCAACGTCAAGATGAGCGTCGACGCGGGCAAGCGCGCCCGCCGCAAGCCCGGTGCGAAGTCCGCCGCCTTCTTCGCCGGAACGCTGGCCCGGCTCCCCCTCCAGTGGCCGATGATCCGCACCGCCCTGCGCGCCGGAGGCCGTTAGAAGGCGCAGGGCAGCTCGGTGACGCCGTGGACGAAGCTGGTGCGCTGCCGGACCGGTTCGGCCGTGGCGTGGATGTCGGGGACGCGGGTGAACAGCTCCCGCAGCATCAGCCGGATCTCGCGCCGCGCCAGGTGCGCACCGAGGCAGAAGTGCGGTCCGCGCGAACCGAAGCCCAGGTGCGGGTTGGGGTTGCGCAGCACGTTGAACCGGTAGGGGTCGACGAACACCGTCTCGTCCCGGTTGGCCGACACGTAGTACATGATCAGCCGGTCGCCGGTCCGGTAGCGCTGGCCCAGCAGGTCGACGTCGTGCTTGACGGTCCGCCGCATCCAGTTCACCGGGGTCGCGTAGCGCAGGACCTCCTCGACCGCGGTCGGCAGCCGCCCGTCGAGATCGGCCAGCACCAGGTCGCGCTGATCGGGGTGCTCGGTGAACAGGGCGAGCGCGTGCGAGAGGGCGTTGCGGGTGGTCTCGTTGCCCGCCACGACCAGCAGCACGAAGAGCTTGCCCAGTTCGAGGTCGCTGAGCGCTTCGCCGTCGACGTCGCCGTGGACCATCGCGGTCACCACGTCGTCGGCCGGCTCGGCCCGGCGGGCCACGGCGAGCTCGCCCATCAGCTCGTGCATGTACCGCGCGCTGTCGAGCAGCACCTCGGTGCGGGAGCGGCCGCGCGGGTCCTCGTGGTTGGGGTCGCCGACGGCGGCGATGAGGTCGTTGGTGGCCGCGACGACCTCGGGTCGCGCGGAGGCCGGGACGCCCATCATCCGGCACACGATCTCCAGCGGCATGGGCGTGGCGACCTCGGTGACGAAGTCGCACGGGCCGCGCTCGACGAGCGCGTCGACGATCTCGGTGGCCAGCAGGGCGACGTCGTCGGAAGCCTTGTCGATCATGCGCGGGGTGAAGGCGCGGGCCACGATGCGGCGCAGCCGCGCGTGCAGCGGGTCGTCCAAGCTGAGCATCGAGCCCATCAGCTCGTCGACCTCCGGTGGCGGGTCGTCGAGCCCCACGGCGACGGGCTCCGAGCTGAACACCTGCGGGTTGCGGCTGACCTCGGCGACCTGGTCGTAGCGGGTGAGGGCGTAGAAACCGGTGCCGTCGGCGAGCGGGCAGTGCACGGGCTCATCGGCCGCGCGCATCGCGGCGAACGCCCGGTCCCACTCGGAGCGGGGCCGTGCCCAGAAGTCGAGGTCCGACAGATCGATGGAGTTCATAGCGGTCTCCCAACTCGATCTCCGACGCTAGGATCTTCCGCTTGCACAGCCCTTTCACGGGCGGCTCAGGTGCGCGAGGTGAGCCGCCACAGCGAGGTGACCTCGTCCCGACGAGCCGCGTGCAGCGGGTCGGTGGGGTCCGCGGCGCGCGGGTGGCGCGGCGCGGTGTCGTGGCGCTCGACCACGGACAGACCCGCCTCGGCGATCCGCCGCAGGAGCTCGGCTCGGGTGCGCAGGCCCAGGCGTTCGGCGAGGTCGGAGAGCACCAACCAGCCTTCACCGCCCGGTTCGAGATGATCGGCCAGACCGTCCAGGAATCGGCGCAGGACGTCCGAATCCTCGTCGTACACGCCGAGTTCCAGCGCCGAGGTCGGCCGCGCGGGGATCCACGGCGGGTTGCACACGACGACGTCGGCGCGCCCGCTCGGCCACAGGTCGGCGAGTTCGACCCGCACCCGCTCGACGAGCCCCAGGTCCTCGACGTTCGCGCGGGCGCAGGCCACGGCGCGCGGGTTGATGTCGGTCGCCACCACGCGAGCGCCGCGCCGCGCGAGAACCGCTGCCAGGACGCCGGTTCCGGTACCGAGGTCGAACACCGCCGGCTCGGGCGAGGGCAGCGGCGCGGCGGCGACGAGGTCGACGTACTCGCCCCGGACCGGGGAGAACACGCCGTAGTCGGGACGGATCTTCGCGCCGAGGGCGGGCACGTCGACACCGGTCAGGTGCCACTGGTGCGCGCTGATCACGCCGAGCAGTTCGGGCACCGACACGCACATCGGCTCCCCCGTCGGCTCGCCGTAGGCGTGCGCGCACGCCTCGCGCACGTCGGGCGCGCCGCGCAGCTGCGGCCGGTGCTCGGCGTCGAGCAGCACGAGCACCTTGCCGAGCAGTTCGGCCCGCTCGGCACGGGCGGTGCGCTGCGCGTGGAACAGCTCCGCGGGGTCGCCGCCCTCGGGTTCGGGCCGGAGGCGGCGCAGGCGGCGGTCCAGGTCCTGCACCAGGCGCCGGACGGCGTGGAAGTCGCCGCGGCACAGCATCGCCGCGCCGGACTCGGCGGTGCGGTGGGCGGCCTTGGCGGTGGTGCGGTCGTCGATGACGACGACGGTCGAGGGCGCGGGCGCCGAGTTCTCGGAATGCCAGCGGGCGGAGTGGGTCGATCCGTTCTCGGACCAGCTGATCGTCTTCAACGCCTGCTCCTGCGAGTGCCTCGGGTCGGGCAGCGCTCCGCAGGAGTGCGTCCGGTTCTCCAACTTTGCCCCCATCCTCCCACGAGCCGGAATCCGTTGGGCCGGACGATCGACATTCGTGGGCCGTCCGTGTGGCAAGAACGGGAAACCGCCCGCTCACCGGGGAGAATCGAGCGCACCGCAGCAAGAGGTGGGACATGTCCGGTGCGCTCTCGGGATCACGGCCCAACATCGTGCTGATCGTCCTCGACGACCTGGGGTACGGGGACCTCGGCTGGTACGGCTCGCCGATCGCCACACCGCGCATCGACGAGATCGGCCGCCGCGGCACGACCTTCCGGCAGGCCTACGCCGGCGCGCCCATCTGCACGCCCTCCCGCGCGGCGCTGTTGACCGGCCGCTACGCGCAGCGCGTCGGGTTGCCGGTGGTGCTGTGGCCGGAGGAGGAACGCGGGCTGCCGGAGTTCGAGCGCACCGTGGCCGAGGTGCTGCGATCGGCCGGGTACCGCACCGGCGTCTTCGGCAAGTGGCACCTCGGCGACCCGCGGTTGTCCGGCAACCCGTGGGACGCCCAGCCCGAATTCCTGCCGTCCGCGCACGGTTTCGACCACTACTGCGGGATTCCCTACAGCAACGACCAGGGTTGGGGCGACGAGCGGCGACTTCCGCTGTACCGGGGCGACGCGGTGGCCGTCGACGACGTCAACACCGAGCGCGGGCAGGAAGTCCTGGCCGGGCAGTACACCGACGCCGCGATCGCGTTCATCCGCCGGAGCGCCGCCGAGCGGCGGCCGTTCTTCGCCTACGTGCCGCACAGCGCGGTGCACCAGCCGTTCCACGTGCCCGAGGAGACCGGCGGTGTCGACGGCCGCTACCCCGACATCGTCCGCGAGGTCGACCGGCAGGTGGGGAGGCTGCTCGACGAGCTGCGGGCGCTGGAGCTGGTGGACTCCACGCTGGTGATCCTCACCAGCGACAACGGACCGTGGTACGCGGGCAGCACCGGAGGGCTGCGCGGGCGCAAGACCGATCCGTTCGAGGGCGGCATCCGGGTGCCGCTGCTGGCCCGCTGGCCCGGGCGCGTCCCGGTCGCCGAGAACCGGTACCCGATCTCGTTCGTCGACGTGCTGCCGACGCTGGCCGACCTGGCCGGTGCCGCGCCGCCCGCCGACCGCCCGCTCGACGGCATCAGCATCGCTCCCGCGCTGGCCGGCGAGCCGATGCCGCCGGGTCGCACGCTGTACTTCTACGGCGATCTGGAGGAGGGGCCGAACGGGGAGGTCCGGCAGGACTGGGTGTGGAACGTCGCCGCGCTGCGCCAGGACCGGTGGAAGCTGCTGTGGCCGGCCACGGTGTGGCCGGAGCTGGGGCGCGAGATGCTGATCGACCTGGACCGCGACCCCGGCGAGACCACCGACGTCGCCGCCGCGCACCCGCTGATCCGCGACTCCCTGGCCGAGCGGGCGCGGATCTTCAACGACGACGTCCGCGGCAACCGGGCCGCCGCGGTCGAGCGCACCAGGCGGAAGCGGTGATCCGGATGCGAAGATGCGCAGGTGAGCGTCAAGGACCTGTGCCCGTGCGGCCTCGGTGAGCCCTACTCCGCGTGCTGCGGCCCGCTGCACGCCGGTGAACGCGACGCGGCCACGGCCGAGCAGCTGATGCGCTCGCGCTACTCCGCTTTCGCCGTCGGCGACGCCGACTACCTGCTGCGCACCTGGCACCCGAAGACCCGTCCGGCCGAGCTCGACCTCGACCCGGCGCAGCGCTGGCTGCGCCTGGAGATCGTCTCCCGCACCGGCGGCGGCCCGTTCGACGCCGAGGGCACGGTCGACTTCATCGCCCGCTACCGCCACGACGGCCGCACCCACGTCCTCTCCGAGCGCAGCCGCTTCACCCGAACCGCCAAGACCTGGCTCTACGTGGACGGCGACGTCGAGGCGTGAACGTCACCAGGGGACAGTTCTTCCTCGAATTGACCGGACATCTCGGACAACGATCATGGGTGATTCGAGGAAGAACCACCCCTGCCGAACACCGCACACCCCGCCCCCAAACCCGAGATCCACATCCGGAGACCACCCACCCCCGCGGTCAAGAACCGCAACATTCATCGCGTCGAAAACCGCAACATTCATCGCGTCGAAAACCGCAACATTCGTCGTGCGAAAACTGCGGTTTTCGAGCGACGAAAACCGGGGTTTTCGACCGGGGGTCGTCTGGGTGGGTGAGGGGTGGGGTTATCTGGCCGGTTTGGGGAGGTAGGACTTGGGGGTGAAGGTGAAGATCGTGTAGGTGCGGTCTTCGAGGGTGAAGCGGGCGTGCTTGGTCATGCCGAGGGCGCGGTGGACCTTGAGCGAGCGCTGGTTGGTGTTCTCGATGAACAACGCGGCGCTCGGGTAGCGGTCGCCGAGCATGAGGGCCATGCCGGAGAGCAGCAGGCGGACCACTCCCCTGCCCCGGTACTTCGGGGCCACCACGACCGGGCCGTAGTAGAGGACCGGACCTTCGAGCTTGCTCGTCAGCTGGACCGTCCGCTGCGCGGGCGGGGGCATCGGGCCGTCACCTTCGGAGGTGAGCACGACTCCGGCGATCTTGCCCTTGTCCTCGGCCAGGAAGATGCCCGGCCCGCCGGCGAAGGCCTCCAGCGCCGCCTCGTCCCACTCACCCTGGACGAACCCCCGCTCGCCCCGCTCCTCCTCGGGCACCGCGGCCTCGTGCGCGGAGCGGAGCAGGTCGAGGATCGCGGGCCGGTCCTCCTCGGTCGCCAGGCGTACTGCAATGGGCATGCCGCGAAGCCTAACCGGCGCTGCGACCAGCGGCGTTGCCGGTCGCGGTTCGGGCGGAGCCCGCCCGACCGGCTAGTGGTACCGGTGCATGACCGCGTGACCCTTGCCGCGCGCGATGAGGGCGCGGTTGACCGGGACGGTGAGCGCGAAGGCGATGGCCAGCGCGGCCGCCAGCGATGCCCAGAACAGCCAGCTGGTCAGGCCGGCCTCCATCGCCCCCGGGATGAGGACCATGAACAGGTTGTCGACGATCTCCATGACCGTGATCGAGAGGGTGTCGGCCGCGAACGCGACGCCCAGTGCCGCGCCGAAGCCGAGCCCCGCGCGCAGCACCGGCGCCATCGTCAGGCTGTAGCCGAAGACGAAGGCCAGCGCGACGGCCAGCACGATCGTGGCCAGATTCCCCCAGCCCAGCGCCGTGCCGATGACCATGCCGAGGACCTCGCCGATGGCGCAGCCGGTCAGGCAGTGCAGCGTGGCGCTGATCGCCGAGCGCGTCAGCGCGCGCCCCTCGGTCGCGGTGTGGTGGTGGTCCATGACGACCTCCCGGTTGGTCCGTTTCGACTGGGCCGAACATACCCCTAGGGGGTATGGGTACGCAACACGGGCCGCACCACGGCCATCGCTCTGACCTGGCAGAACGGGGTCGAGAAAAATCTGTTGCCCGCTCCCCCGGACGAGTCATAGCCTGCGGGTACACAGGAAAGGAGGTGGTCCGACGTTGAATACCAACAGGACTTGTGAGGTGGCTGTCCGCTAGGACCGCCCACGGCACTCCTGCCGACCCGAGCGCGCGACGATCCCGCGGGATCCCCGCACGGGAGCGCGGTCGGCGAATACCAGGCAGCTACCCGGCCCCGGAGCCCCGAACTGCGTCCGGTTCGGCCTCCTCATCGAGGAGGAAGCGGCTCCGGGGCTGCTGCGTGTTCAGGCCGCTTCGCACTCGGCGAAGAACGGCACGAAGTCCTTGCGGCGACCGTCGGCCCGCAGCGTGTGCCCCATCCGCTTGGCGAAGCGCGGCGTGATCCAGCGGTCCAGCACCCGCGTGCCGGAGAAGTCCGTGGCCAGCTGCTCCTCGAACTCGTCCAAGTCCTCCAGCCGGTGCAGCCACACCTGCGCGACCAGGTTGGCCTCGCTGCCGATCGTGGCGCACAAGCGGATCTCCGGCAGCGAGGCGATCGCGGCGGCGACCGTCGTCAGCTCGCGCTGCGGCACGTCCAGCCACAGGGTCGCGGCCACCTGCCACCCGGCGAGGTAGTGGGCGACCTCGCAGCGGGTGGCGACGTAGTCCGAGGCCAGCAGCCGCTCGATCCAGCGACTCGCCGTCGCCGTCGAGCAGCCGAGGCGCCGCGCCACCTCCGACGCCGGTAACCGCGCGTCGGGCCCGAGCATCCCCAGCAGCGCCAGGTCCCGCTCCCCCGGCCGCGACTTGCCCTGCGCCGAAGCGGGTTTCAGCGCGCGCTGCTGATCGGGCGAGAGCGCGTCCAGCCGCCAGGAACCGCCTTCGCGCAGGATCCGGCGGAAGAAGTGCGTCCGGGTCGCGCGCACGCCCGGGACCGTCGCGATGGAGGTCATGACCTCCTCGTCGAGCTCCATGACGCCGGCGGAGGCGACGGTGAGCATCAGGTCCCGGCGGCCCGAGGTCGCGTCGATGTTCCAGACGTTGCTGAGCTTGGCGAGATCCTCGGTGACCGCGCGCCGGTTGCCCGGAACGGTCTCCACCTCGACGAACGCGTTGGCCTGCCAGCCGTGACCGCTCCAGGCGGGGTTGCGGCGCGGGTAGCAGCTGAACCACGCCAGGCCCTCGCGGGTGAGGCGGCGCCAGCGCCGGGTCAGCGTCGACGGATCGACGTCGAGGACTCCGCCCAGCCGCGTCCAGGTGACGCGCGGGTTGATCTGCAGCGCGTGGATCAGGCTCAGGTCCGTCTCGTCGACTTTCGAAGAATCCTGCACGAAAACGACCGTATTCGAAGTTCTTTGCATCAACGAGACCCCGCGCGTGAACGGGGCATGATTCGGCGCATCCAGCAAGTGAGCACGCCAGCCGGTGCGACGGGGCCCCGCCGCCGGCGTGCGCCGTGATCGACCTCTGGAGGCCGGGATGAGCACCCCGGGCATCGCCCACTCACCGATCCTGTGGATCGCCGCGCTCGCCGTGTTCGCGGTGATCGCCGTGCAGTCCACCGTCTACTGGCGCGCCGCCGTCCGCGGCGCCCCCGAAGCCGGGATGAGCCGGAAGGAGCTGGTCAGCGCGTTCCGCGTCGGGGCGCTGTCGGCCGTGGGACCGTCGCTGGCGGTCGTGTTCGTCGCGATCGGGCTGATCGCGATGTTCGGCACCCCCGCCGTGCTGACCCGCATCGGCCTGATCGGCTCGGCCGGGTTCGAGACCGCCGCGGCCCAGACCGCCGCCGAGGCCGCCGGCGTCGAGCTCGGCGGCGCGGGCTACGACGGCCGGGCGTTCGCGCTGGTGCTGTTCACCATGTCCGTCGGCGGCGCCGCGTGGATGATCACCGCCCTCGTGTTCACCCCGATCCTGCAGCGCGCCGACGCGAAGGTCCGCGCGCTCGACCCCGCGGTGATGGCGGTGGTGCCCAGCGCCGCGATGATCGCCGCGTTCAGCTACCTGGGACTGGCCGAGACCGCCAAGTCGAGCGTGCACCTCGTGGCGTTCCTCGCCGGAGCCGCGGCGATGCTGCTGCTCCAGCTCGTCGCCCGGCGCCTCGGGGCGCGCTGGCTCCAGGAGTGGTCGCTGGGGATCTCGATGGCCGTCGGCCTGGCCGCGGCCGGGATCGCGCTGTGAGCGGGAGGTACGTGATGACTGACGACTTCGAGCGCACCACCTCCCGGTGGGGCCGCTGGACGATGCTCGCCGGCCTGGTGATCTCCCTGGCCGGACCGGTGTACCTGATGTTCGGCGCCGGTCTGTGGCCCGGTTTCGGGTTGGTGGCCCAGGCGTGGCTGGCGGTGGCGGCGGTGTTCGGCGTGATCTGGTTCGTCGAACCGATCTCCTACTACCCGATGCTGGGCCCGGCGGCGACCTACCAGGCCTTCATGATCGGCAACATCGCCAACAAGCTGCTGCCCTCGGCCGTGGCCGCGCAGCAGGCGATCGGCGCCAAGCAGGGCACCCGCAAGGCCGAGATCGCCGCGGTCGTGGCCATCACCGGCGCCGCCGCCGTGCACCTGGTGTCGCTGCTGGTGTTCGTCGGGCTGCTCGGGACCTGGCTGGTATCGGTGCTGCCCGCGGGCGTGCAGGAGGTCTTCGGCTACGTGGTGCCCGCGATCTTCGGGCCGGTGCTGGTGCAGTCGGCGATGACCGCCCGGCACCTGCGCACCGTGGTGATCTCCGTGCTGTGCGGGCTGATCGGCGTGTTCGTGCTGGTCCAGCTGGCGCCCGCGACGAGCACCTTCGCGATGGCGCTGTGCGTGCTGGCCGCCGTGGCGCTGTGCCTGGTCTTCCGCCCGAAGGCGGAGAAGTCCGAATCCGACGAGCGAGCGGAGGTTTCCGCGTGAGCGCGACCGCTGTCAAACAGGTCCTGACCGGACTCGACGACGTCCGGGACGACCTGCACGCCCTGTACCGCCACCTGCACTCCCACCCCGAGCTGTCCATGCAGGAGCACGAGACGGCGGCGCTGATCGAGCAGCGCCTCGACGCGCTGGGGATCCCGGCGTTCCGCTGCGGCGAGACCGGGGTGGTGGGCGTGCTGGAGAACGGCCCCGGACCGGTGGTGGCGTTCCGCGCCGACACCGACGGGCTGCCCATCGACGAGCGCACCGGCCTCGACTACGCCTCGACGGCCACCGGGACTTTGCCCGACGGCACCGAGACGGCGGTGATGCACGGCTGCGGGCACGACACCCACGTCGCTTCGCTGCTGGCCGCCGCGACGCTGATGGCCGGTGCGCGGCAGGCGTGGTCGGGGACGCTGGTGCTGCTGTTCCAGCCCGGCGAGGAGGTCGCGGCCGGTGCGCGGGCGATGGTCGCCGACGGGCTGTGGGACCGGGCGCCGCGCCCGGAGGTGGTGCTCGGCCAGCACGTCATGTCCGGTCCGGCCGGGGTGGTGGGCTGCGCGACGGGGACGGCGGCGTCGATGGCCGACTCGTGGCAGGTCGTGGTGCGCGGGCGCGGCGCCCACGGGTCGCAGCCGGACCTCGCGCTGGACCCGATCGTGCAGGTCGCGCACACCATCACCCGCATCCAGGGCGTGGTGTCGCGGGAGGTGAGCCCGCTGTCGTCGGCGGTGGTGACGGTCGGGCGCATCGCGGGCGGTTTGAAGGAGAACATCATCCCGGACTCGGCGATGTTCACCCTCAACGTCCGCACCTTCGACGACGCCGTGCGCGCCCGCGTGCTGGAGGCGCTGCGGCGCATCATCCGCGCCGAGGCCGATGCCTCCGGCGCGCCGGAGCCCGAGATCACCGAGCTGTCGGCGTTCCCGAGGCTGGTCAACGACGAGGCGGTGTCCGGGCGGGTCACCGCCGCCCTCGACGCCCACTGGGGCGAGGGCTCGGTGCGCGCCGCCGAGGCGATGATGGGCAGCGAGGACTTCGGCGTGCTCGGCGAGGCCATCGGCGTGCCCTACTGTTTCTGGACGATCGGCGGCACCGATCCCGAGCGGCACGCGCGGGCCGAGGCCGACGGCGAGGTCGTGCCGGGGAACCACTCGCCGTTCTTCGCACCGGTGCTCGAACCCACCCTGTCGCGGATGGTGGAGGCCGCGGTGGTGGGGATGCTGGAGTTCCTCGACGACGAGCCGCGGTGAGGTGGTCCGCCGCCATCGCCTCCGGGTGGATGAGGTCGCGGGAGAGGGGCGAAGGTGTCGCCCGGGGGACGGTTTTTCCTCGAATCACCCATGATCAATGCCCGAAATGTCCGGTCAATTCGAGGAAAAACTGTCCCCTGGTGACGACCTCGACGCCGGAGACGCGGGGATGCGGGATCAGAGACCGAAGAGGGAGATGGCGGAGACGAGGGCGAGGCCCGCTACTGCGAGTGCACCCGAGGTGACCGCGAGGCGCTGGGCGAGGACGCGGCGGCCGGACATCGCCGCGGCCGTGCCGACGACGACGGCGAGCGGGATCAGCAGCGCGCACAGCAGGTCAAGAGGCGCCATCGCCCGATCCCTCCCCGTAACGTCGGCGTTAACTCCGGTCGGCGGCCACCAAACTAACGATCAGGGGATCGTCCGTAAACACCTCACAGCGGGTGACTTCGGGCACCTGACGCCAAAACGCCGGTCCGGCCGCCCGGTGAACCCGAGCGGCCGGACCGACGTGCACCGGGTCAGCTCGGGGTCGGCAGCGACCGGCTGATGATCTCCTTCATGATCTCGGTGGTGCCCGCGTAGATCTGCTGGACGCGCATGTCGGTGAACACCCGGGCCACCGGGTACTCCTCCATGTACCCGTAGCCGCCGAACAGCTGCAGGCACTGGTCGGCGACCTTCATCGCGCGCTCCGAGCACCAGTACTTGACCATCGCCGCGGTCGGGATGTCGAGCTCGCCCTTGACGTGCAGCTCGATGCACTCGTCCAGGAACGACCGCGCCACCCGGGCCTCCGTGGCGATCTCGGCCAGCTCGAACTTCGTGTTCTGGAACTTGAAGATCGGCCGGCCGAACGCCTCCCGCTCGTGGACGTAGTTCAGCGTCTCGTCCAGCACGAACTCCATCGCCGCCACGCACGCCACGGCCACGATGAGGCGCTCCTGCGGCAGCTGCGTCATCAGCTGGACGAAGCCCTCGCCCTCCTTCTCGCCGAGCAGGTTCGAGGCGGGCACCCGGCAGTCGTCGAAGAACAGCTCGCAGGTGTCCTGCCCCTTCATGCCGATCTTGTCCAGCACCCGGCCGCGCTTGAAGCCGGGGGTGTCGGTGGGCACGATGACCAGCGAGATCCCGGACGCGGCCTCCTCCGGGTCGGTCTTGGCGGCCACCAGCACGACATCGGCCTGGTAGCCGTTGGTGATGAAGGTCTTGGCCCCGTTGACCACGTACTCGTCGCCGTCGCGGATCGCCTTGGTGGCGATGCCCTGCAGGTCGGAGCCGGTGCCCGGCTCGGTCATCGCGATGGCCGCGACGGCCTCGCCGCTGGCCAGCTTCGGCAGCCACTCGGACTTCTGCGCCTCGGTGCCGTAGGCGAGCAGGTAGTGGGCGACGATGCCGCTGTGCAGCGAGGCGCCCCAGGAGCTGTCGCCGACGCGCCCCTGCTCCTCGATGACCACCGCCTCGTGGGCGAAGGTCCCGCCGGAGCCGCCGTACTCCTCCGGGATCGACAGGCACAGCAGGCCGATCTCGCCGGCCTTGGTCCACAGCTCGCGGTCGACCTGCTTGTTGGCGATGAACCGCTCGACGTGGGGCTTGATCTCCTTCTCGGCGAAGGTGCGCGCGAGTCCGCGCAGGTCGTCGAGTTCCTCGGTCATCCAGGGCGAGGGGCGAGCGGGCACGGCGAATCCTCCCATTACGGAACGATGGAGTACTGGATACAGGTTGTAGCACGCGTTCCGAACTGGGTACAAGGTGTATCAGCAGGGGGTGCATCAGCAGGTACGGTGTCGCCGTGGTGAACGTGGCGAGATGGGTCGATTCCACGGTCCGGCGCCGGTCGGCCAAGGCGTCCCCGGACAACGACTCGCGGCGCGCGCAGATCGTCTCGGCCGCCGTCGAGGCGATCGACGAGACCGGCCCGCACGTGGGCATGGCGCAGATCGCCGACCGCGCCGGCCTCCCGCGCCCCAACGTCTACCGGCACTTCGCGAGCAAGGAGCAGCTCGACGCCGAGGTCACGCGCTTCGCCGCCACCGAGCTCATCCGCCGCGTCCGGCCGCACCTCACCCGCGCCGGGACGCCGTTCGAGGTGATCCGCGGGATCGTCGCCGCCAGCATCGCGTGGGCCTCCGAGCACCCCAACCTCTACCGGTTCGTCGCCGCCCAGCAGCAGACCAAGGCGCTGCACCGCGCCCGGATGGGACGCACCCGCTTCCTCAACGAGATCGTGGAGGCGATGCGCGCCTACCTCGACGCCGCCGAACTGCCCGCCGCACCACCGGACGGCGTGCTCGCGGGCCTGATGGGAATGGTCGACGCCAGCATCATCTGGTGGCTCGACCACCACGACGAGACCGAGGAGGAGCTCGCCGACCGGGTGAGCCGCCAGATCGCCGTCGTGCTCATCGAACTCCTCGCCCAGCTCGGCATCGACATCCCCGACGACCAGGTCTTCCGCCCGAGCTAGGGGCTGTTTGAGAGGGGCGGTGTCAGCCGCTGCCTCAGGTGTGGGACTCAGCCGGCACCGCCGTGTCGTCTCCTCCGGGGGGAACCTGAGCGGCTTCGTGGCGAGCGCGTCGGGACGCCGTGCGTTGGCGTGCATCAGGAGCGACGCGCGGAGTCCACGGAGCCGCTCAGGTTCCGCTACTGCCAAGCAAAGTGATGCTCGAACAGCTTCTAGTCCAGGCCGTACACGCGCTCGGCGTTGTCGCGGCCGATCATGCGGGCGACGCGCAGCGCGTCGTCGAGCGCCCACTCCCCGGAATCGACGTGGCGGGACAGGACTTCGGTCATCCGGCGGCGCCAGAGGCGGGCGCCGAGGTGGTGCAGCTCGGGCAGGCCCCAGGCGTCCGAGGAGTAGAGGACCTTGGCGAACGGGGCGAGCTCCAGGGATTCGGCGAGCACCGCCGTCGCGCGGGCGCCGGTGTGGTTGATCGCCAGGCCGACGTCGAAGTGCACGTGCGGGAACACCTGCGCCAGGTAGGCCGCGTTGCGGTGGAACGGGTAGCAGTGCAGCAGCAGCACGTCCACGCCGCGCGGTGCGACCTCGCGCAGGAACCCGGTCAGCAGCAGCGGATCGCAGCGGTGCAGGTCCAGGTCGGGGTCGCCGAAACCCGCGTGCAGCTGGAGCGGCAGGCCGCGCTCCACCCCGGCCCACAGCGCGAACCGCAGCAGCACCGGGTCCGACACCCGGGGCGCGCCGTCGCGCAGCCAGCGCCCGGCCGCGCGCACGACCTCGGCCGAACCCGGTGGGCGCGGGTCGAAGCCGAAGCCGAACCGGTAGGCGATGATGCTCTTGAGCCCGACCGCGAACGCCGTCCGCCGCGACAGCTCCTCCTGGAACCGCGCGGGCAGCTCGGCCGCCGAGACGCCGGAGCGGCCGACGTCCTCCAGCACCGACTCCAGCCGCACCACCTCGTGCACCGGTTTCCCGGACGCCTCGGCCAGTTCCGCGATCCCGCCGCCCAGGCCGGTGTCGACCAGGAACCGCCCCGCCCCCGAGGCCGCGAGCAGTCGCCGGTTCACCTCGGCGGCGCCCAGCGAGACCCGCGCGGCCAGGTACTCCTCCGGCGAGGCGTGCGGCTCCAGACCGAGCACCGGCGCGCACCAGCGCCGGACGGCGAACCCCAGCGGGGAGTCGAACTGCGTCATCCAGCCAGGGATCGGGGCGTCGGACTCGGTGAGCAGCGACTCGAACCCGGCTCGGTCGAGCTCGCCCGGCACCACGCCGTGGACGTGGTGGTCCACCAGTGCGACGTCCTCGACACCCGCGCGCAGCTCTTCCACCCCCGCACGGTACCCGACCTCCGCGCGAGCTGGCAGGGGCGCGCGATCCGAATTATTATTGCGTCACAACAACGATTTTCGACGTCTACTGTGGATGGTAAAGCGTGCGCAGCGTTGTCCGGGGACGGATCAAGACCCGCTTCGACCGATGGGACCGGGACGGCCGGGGCGGCCTGCGCCGGGACGACTTCGAACGCGAGGCCCTGCGCATCGCCGCGGCGTTCGACGCGCCGCCGGAGGCACCGGAATCGGTGCGGCTGCGGGAGGCGCTGCGCGGGCTCTTCGAGCTCTGCGCCGATCACGCCGGGGTCTCACCCGACGCCGCGATCAGCGAGGTGCAGTTCCTCAAGATCTCCGAGGACCTGATCTTCGAGCAGGGCGAGGCCGCGTTCAACCGGGCCCTGCGGCCCGTCGCGGCGGGTGTGATCGGCGTGTGCGACGGGGACGGGGACGGCCGGATCGACCGCGCGGAGTTCGTCCGGTGGCTCACGGCCCTCGGACTCGACGACACCCAGGCCGGGGCGGCCTTCGAGCACGTCGTCGGCGGCGCGGGGACGCTGTGCCTGGACGAACTCCTCGCGACGATCCGCGACTACCACTACGGCCGACTCGACGTCGAGCTCATCGCGGGCTGACCTGCGGCGACGTGGTCCACCGCCAGCGCCGTGACGGTGCGGCGGCAGACCTTGCCGGTCGGGGCCAGCGGGAGTTCCGGCAGGCGCAGCAGGTACTCCGGCAGCTTGCGCCGCTCCAGCCCCCGCTCGTGCTCCAGGAACTCGGTGAGGTCGGACAGCGACAGCTCGGCGCTGCCGGCGGCCTGGCTGACGCACGCGCACAGCCGCTCCCCCAGCTCCTCGTCGGGCACCGGCACGCACGCCACGTCCACCACGGCGGGGTGCGCGCCGAGCTCGCGCTCCACCTCGGCCGGGCTGATCTTGAACCCACCGCGGGAGACGACGTTCTCCAGCCGTCCCAGCACGTGCAACCGGCCGAGCTCGTCGAGCACGCCGCGATCACCGCTGCGCACCCACCCGCCGCGCGTGCGGTAGCGCTGGTCGAGGCCGGGATCGGCGACGTAGCTCAGCGGCGTCATCGGCCCGCGCGCCCAGATCTCCCCGGCCTCACCGGGGCCGACGTCGCAGCCGAGCTCGTCGACGATCCGGATGTCGGCGACCTCCGGGTCGGGCATCCCGGTCCCCGACCCGTTCCCGGTGCCGGTGAGCGCGGTGTGGCAGTTGATCCCGTCGGACGAGCCGTAGACGGTGATGACCCGGGCGCCGAACCGGCGGGTGCAGGCGCGCGCCGTGACGTCCGACAGCGGTGCCGCGCTGGAGACCACGGCCCGCAGGCTCGACAGGTCCTCCCCCGGCTCGGCGGGGTGCTCGGCGAGCCGCCGCAGCATGGTGGGCACGCCGAACAGGTGGGTGGGCCGGTGCCGGGTGACCGCGCGCAGCGCCTCGCCGGCGTCGAACCCGCGCTGCAGCACGGCGGTCGCGCCGAGCGCGGCGATGCCCACGTGCGTGACCAGCGACCCGTACCCGGAGGAGAGCTTCATCAGCACCAGGGCGCGCATCGGCTCGTCGCCGCCGCCGAGCTCGCGGACGTAGTTGGCGCGCCCGCCGGCCATCGCGTTGTGCGAGTAGGCGATCATCTTCGGCTCGGACTGCGACCCGGAGGTGACCAGGATCCGCGCCGGGGCTTCGGGGTCGAGAGCAGGTGGGTACCAGTCGGTTCCGCTGTCGAGGTCGTCGAAGTGGAAGGCGCGGCGCAGCGTCGGCAGCTGCGAGGCGACCTCGACGTCGGCGGGATCGGTGAAGATGCCCGCGGCGGCGCGGGACCGGCCGAGCAGGCTGCGGGTGTCCTGGGCACCGGACCCGTCCGGGTAGGGCAGGGCGACCGCCCCGATCGCGGCGACGGCGAGTTCGGCGACGATCATGCGCCAGCCGTTGGGCATCCGGATGCCGATGATGTCGCCCTCGCCGAGGCCGTCCGCGCTCAGCGCTGCGGCAACCCGCCGCACCTCGTCGTCGAGGTCCCGGTAAGCGAGCACGACCTCGCCGTCGATGACGGCCTCGCGGTCGGGGTGCGCGCGCACCCGCTCGACGAACAGGTCGTAGACCGGCCGGTCGGGGCACAGGCCCTGCTCGACCCAGTGCCTGCGCAGTTCGGCGGGCACCAGGTCGCGGATCTCGATGCCGTTGCGGGACGTCCAGGTCATGCGAACTCCCAGGGTGGTTGCGGTGCGGTGTGCGTCGTGCGGGTCAGCGCGCGCTTGAAGCGCGGGTCGGCGGCCAGTTCGCGCAGGTCGGTGCGCACGGGCGTGCCGTCGGGCAGGACGGGCCGGCCGTCGCGCCACACGAACCGGCCGGAACCGCTGGGTTTCCGGGGGATCACGCCCGCCGCCGAGTACAGCGAGCTGTCCACGCGCGCGCCGAGCCCGGTGCGCTCGCGGCGCAGCAGCGCGGCGAGAACACCCGTGGCGCAGACGAGCCCACCCATGATGTCGGTGAGCGTCATCAGCGACGGAGCGCGGTCGGGGGCGGCCAGCCCGCTGTGGGCCTGCACGAGGAAGTCGGTGCCCAGCGGCGGGTCCGGCCAGGGCAGGGGCGCCCAGCCCGACGACCACGCGTGCACGAGCCCGGGCCGCACGCGGGCGAGGTCGTCGGCGGCCAGCCCGTACTGCTCGGCCCTCCCGGGCGCCCAGTTGTGCGCGAACGCGTCGGCGCCGGAGACGAGTTCGCGCAGTTCCTCCTTCCCCGCAGCGGTTTTCAGATCGATCTCGGCGACGCGCTTGCCGTCGTTGAGCACCCGGAAGCGCGCCGAGACGTCCCCCGAGATCGGCGGGATGCCGCGCATCGGGTCGCCGCCCGGGGGCTCGACGCGGACGACGTCGGCGCCGAGCATCTCCAGCACGTGCCCGGCCATCGGGCCCTGGATCCGGCGGGTGGACTCCACGACGACGATCCCCTCCAGCGGTCGCCCTCCCGTCCACGGGCGGGAGCGCGCCCCGCCCGGCAGGTCGTGGAGGGTGACCGCCGGGACGCGGGTCGGCTGGTCGCGCTCGGCGCGGACCGGCAGCACGCTCACCCCGGCGTCCTCGGCGGCCCGCAGCAGCTCGCGGAGCGGGAACCGCCTGGTGCGGGCGAACAGCCCCGGGGGCAGCGAGCAGGAGGCGGTGGCGAAGCGCTGCTGGAACGGCCACCAGCCCGCAGCGATATCGGCCTGCTCGGCGTCGAGGGCGCTCCAGAACCGCTGCCACCCCTCGGGATGCAGGGTTTCCAGTTCGAATCGGATGCCCTCGCGCGACCGGAACGGCGGGCGCTCGCCGGGTTCCCAGCGCTCGTCCCAGTCGTCATCGGTGGTGGCCACCGCGAGGTACTGCCCGACCGCCAGCAGCGCGGCCTGGGCGACCGAGGTGCGGGCCGACTCGATCCGCGCCCCGCGCGCCCGGGCCAGCTCGGCGGCCAGCGACGCCTGCGCGGCGAGCACCCCGGCCACCGCCGAGGCGTAGTCGACCCCGAGCCTGCGCGGGCCTCCGGACGCGCGGCCGTGGACGTGCATGATCCCGCATGCGGCCTGCACCGCGGACTCGTCGCGCAACGTCATCTCGACCGGACCGGCCCAGTCCACGTCGCACCAGACCTCGGGCGCCACGCCGAGCTCGCGCAGGAGCCCGGCGGCGACGCGCTCGGCGATCACGGCTTCCTCCCCTGCACCGAGTGCAGGACGCTGGACGAGGCGCGGAATCCCGGATCACGCATCACCTCGCGCACCCGCACCAGTTCCGCCTCGGTCATCCCGGCGGCCAGCAAACCGGCCCGCAGGTGGTGGGTGTGGTTGAGCTGCAGCGCCAGCTCGGGCGATCCGGCGTGCCGAGACCCGATGTGCGGGCGCGGGTCGATCTCGACCAGACCGGCGGCGCGCATCGCGACGGCGGCCTTGCGACCCCACTCCGGATCGCCTCCCCGGGAGCGCATGTGCTCGGTCTTGGCGGCGAGGAACTTCTCGTACAGCGCGGTGTCGGCGGCCACCAGCACCGGCTCGTAGGAGGTGTCGAGCTCGTCCACCTGCAACCAACCGCCGGGCTTGAGCGCTCGGATCAGCTTGTCCAGCAGCGCTTCTCGCTGCGGGAACTGCTGCAGCAGCATCCGCACCGCGATGAGGTCGAAGTGCTCGTCCGGCAGCGGGTCGGTGGTGATGTCGTGCACCGCCGCGGTCAGGTTCGGGTGCGGCTCGATGTCGACGGGGGCGAGGTCGGTGGCCAACACGCTCCCGGTGGGCGCGACCCGGTGAGCCAGCCAGCGGGCGATGCTGCCGCGCCCGGCGCCGACGTCGAGGCACCGCCAGCCGTCGCCGACGCCGAGGGCTTCCAGCCGGGCGGTCGTGATGCCGTCGTAGGCGGCGGCCAGGCAGCGGTGCTGCTCCGCCACGCGCGGCTCCTCGTCGGTGAAGGCGTAGGTCATGTCCACCGCCCGGTCCCGTAGGTGTCGGTGCTGCCGGTGAGCCGGTCGAGCAGGGCGAGCCTGCGGACCTTGCCGGTCCCGGTGCGCGGCACGTCGTCCCAGGTCAGCGTCACGGGATCGGCCATCTCGGGAAGTCCGTGGCAGGCGTGCCGCCAGGCGTGCTCCGACAGCGTCCCGTCGGCGGTGACCACGACCGGCAGCGGCGGGTGCTCGGCGCGGGCGAGCAGCACGCACTCCAGGGCGTGCGGGAGCCGTTCCTCCAGGGTGTCCTCGGTGGCCAGGCAGCTGCCCTCTGCTACGCAGTCGACCTCGCGGTCCACGAGGTGCACGCTGCCGTCGCGTCCCCGGATCGCGAGGTCCCCGGTGTTCCACCACCGCCCGCGCTTCTTGGTCGCGTAGCGCTCGGTCTCGCCGAGGTAGTCCAGGCACAGCGCGCGGGTGCGGGCCAGGACGAGCCCACTCTCGCCGGGCCGGACCGGGTGGAAGGTGGCCGGATCCACCACGCGCAGGCGGGTTTTCACCGGGACCGGCCGTCCCGCCGGGTGCGCCCGGGCGCGGCGCCGCTGCACCGAGGAGCGGTGGTGCAGCCGGAACGTCAGCGGTCCCGTCTCGGTCTGGCCCCACCCGTCCAGCCACACCGGGTGCTTGCGGCCACTGGCCCGGAGGTAGGCGCGCAGCGTCGGCGGGTGCACGGCGTCGTAGGTGCTGATGAACAGCCTGACCCGGCGGAACGGGTTGGCCAGCCGCGTGGTCAGCGGCTTGAACCGCACGAACGCGGAGGGCAGACCTTCGAGCACGGTCGGCGGGTGCTCCCGCAGCAGCGGGTCGACCCGATCGGGGTCCTGGGAGGTGAGCACGACGATCTCGGCGGGCGCGGCGGCGATGGTCGCGGCGGTCCAGCTGAAGGTGCGGCCGTGCGCGTAGGCGCTGGCGGTGGCGACCACGTCGTCGCGGCGCAGCCCCACGACCGGCGTCGGCAGGGCTTCGAAGCGGGCGAGGTTGCCGATGATCGTGCGGGTGGAGTGCACGACGAGCTTGGGGACGCCGGTGGTGCCCGAGGAGTGCGTGATGATCAGCGGCGCGTCGTCGTCGCGGCGCTGCGGCTCGGGCGGGGCGCTGCCGCGCAGCTCGTCGAGGGACACGGTGCCGGGCGCGGGCGCGGTGCTCACCGTCGTGCGGGCGAAGGAGGCCAGGTCCACGCCCTCGGCGACGCCGCGGCCGAGCACCCGCGGCGAGGTCACCAGCACGTCGGGTTCGAGGCGTTTGAGCAGTGCCGAGGCCGTTTCGGCGGACAGGTGCGGGGAGAGCTTCGCCGGGACGGCCCCGGCGCGGATGGCGGCGCAGGCCAGCAGGTCGACGTCCCAGTGGTCGTCCTTGAGGATGGCCACCCGCCCGCCGGGCCGCGCGCCCGCCGCGACCCACCAGCCCGAAGCGGCGCGCACCAGTTCGGCCAGCGCGGTCACGTCGTGGCGGAGCCCAGTCTCGGGGGCGATGTCGAAGGGCCGGTCGAGGTGGATCGTCGTGGTGCGCCCTCGGGCGGAGGCCTGCTCGAAGAGCACACCCATGTCGTGCGGTAGCAACGCGAACTCCTTGTCGTCAGACCGGAACCGGTGAGCCGAGCCTGCTGAGCGTGCGGGAGACCGCCAGCGCGGCGGTGCGCACGGCGCCTTCGCTGTGCGGGCGCAGGTTCACCCAGTCGCCCGCGTAGTCGACCGGCCCGAGCTCGCGGGACCGGAAGCCGGGCAGCGCGGCGAGCGCGGCCGGGGTGCACTCGGGCAGCGCGTGCCGGTGCCGGTGCACCCGGGCCTCGCCGCCGATCGGGAGGTAGCGCCGCACGGCCTCGGTGACCCGCGCGATGACCTCGTGGTCGGGGGCGTCGAGCAGCGCCGGGGTGTTCTCGACGTTGACCACGGCCGTGACCAGCCCCTTCTCTGCCGGGACGCGGCGCGGGTGCTTGAGGTGGTCGAAGAGGATCGCGGCGAGGAACTCCTCCTCGGCGCGCGGGGTGATCACCAGGTAGGGCTTGCCGGGCAGCTCGACCGGGGCGTCGAGCAGGAACGGCACCTTGATCGCCGAGGAGAACGTGCACGCCGCCAGGAACTCCGCCTCCACCGCGGGAGCGCCGGGGTGCAGCCGGGCGGCGATCGGAGCGGGCACGCACAGCAGCACCTGCCGCGCGGTCACCACGTCCTCGCCCACCCGCAACCGGGCGCCCGTCCCGTCGGCGACGACCTCGCTCACCTCCTGGCCGGTGACCACGTCGAGGTCGACGGCCATGCGGCGGCACGGGGTGTCCATCCCGTCCCGGTAGGTCCGCCACGCCGAGGCGGCGCCGACGGCGCGCTGCATTCCCAGAAGCACTGCGGCCGAGGACTTCTCGGGATCCCACAGGCAGAACGAGGCGGCGGGCTGGAGCAGGTGGTCGCCCACGTCGCGGTGGTGCCGGCGCGCAAGCTCGGCGACGGTGGTGTCGCCGAGCTCCGAGTCCTCGGGGCGTTCCGGGTCGACGGGAACGCCCAGCCGCGGCAGCTCCAGCCGTGCGCGCACCGACAGCCCGGCGCCGGTGACCAGCCCGCGCGCGGACCCGAAGCCCAGGTGCGCCCGCCCGTCCCGCCACATCCCGATGGGACGGCCGATCGGCGGCACGTCCTCGGCGCGGAACCCCAAGCGCCGCAGCAGGTCCCACGTAGCCGGGTAGCCGTGCGGGGAGATCTGCTCGGCACCGGTGTCGACGGCGTAGCCGTCACCGCGCGCCGTGGCCATCCGCCCGCCGACCTGCCCGGCGGCCTCGTAGACCCGCACGTCCAGCCCGGCCCGCTGCAGCTCGTGGGCGGCGGTGAGCCCGGCCACGCCTGCGCCGACGACGGCAACGTCCAGGTCGCGGCTCATCCGAGGGCCACCAGGACGTTGGCCAGCACCAGCAGAGCGACGCAGGTGCGGTGCGCGGTGAAGCCCAGCTTGCGGGCCCGCATGATGTCACCGACCGCGAAGCCCAGGTGGTACTGCCGCGCTCGCAGCGCGGTGGCCGGAAGCAGGAGCAGCGCGAACCACCACGGCGCGACACCGGTCACCGAGGCCAGCGCGCCCAGCAGGAACTCCCCGACCGACAGCGCGGCGATGAACCGCGCGTTGCCGCGGCGCGAGGTCAGCGCGGCGACCGTCGGGCGGGCCACCGCCCGGTCCCCGTCGACGTCGTTGGTGTTGGAGTACACCCCGAACATCAGCGGGCCCATGCCGAACAGCACCGCCTGCACCAGCACGAACCCCGAGAACTGGCCGGTGATCAGGCCGTAGGGCGCCAGCACCAGCGTCGCGCCCAGCACCACCAGGAACGCCTCCTGGAGGCCCCGGTAGCTGAGCTTGAGCCCGTAGGAGTACTGCAGCGCCGCGGCGAACACGACCACCAGCAGCACCACGGTCCACATCGGACTGTGCGGGGCGGTGAGGATCGCCGCGCCCCACAGCAGCGCGCCGATCCCCGCCGCGCCCCAGGCGAAGCGCAGCGCCTCGGCCTCGGTGAGGGCGCCCGCGACCAGCGGTTTGCGGAGCTTCTTGCGCAGCCGGTCGTCCGAGCCGTAGTTCACCAGGTCGCTGCCGTCGCGGAACCCGGTGATGTCGTCGAAGGCCACCCCGGCCACGATCACCGCGACCGCGCCGAGCAGGAACAGCAGCAGCGTCCCCGGCTCGGTGGGCGCGGCCGACGCGACGACGAGGATGCCCAGGTAGTAGTCGTAGACGTCGAACTTGCCCAGCCGCAGGTAGCTGCGGAACCGGGACTCCTGCGGAACGTTGAGCATCTCAGCGGACATGCGTGCTGAACTCCTCCACCGCGTCGGCGACCCGCTCCACCTCGGCGTCGGTCAGGTGCGGGTAGATCGGCAGCGCCAGGATGCGGGCGCAGGCGCGCTCGGCGTTCGGCCAGCGCTCGCCCACCGGCGCGTGCCGGGCGAAGGCCGGCTGCGCGGGCAGCGGCTGCGGGTAGTACACGTGCGACCCGATCCCCTTCTCCGCGAGGAACCCGCGCAGTTCGTCCCGCCGGTCGCTCTGCACGCAGTAGACGTAGTAGCAGCGCCCGTTCCGGCCGGGCGGCGGCGGTTCGAGGCCGGGCAGCCCGGCGAAGCGCTCGGTGTAGTGCTCGGCGATGCGGGCGCGGCGCTCCAGGCGTTCGGCGAGCCCGGTGTAGCGGTAGGACTGGAACGCGGCCTGGAACTCGTCGAAGCGGCTGTTGACGCCGACCACCTCGTGCACGAACCGCTCGCGCTGACCGTGGTTGCGCAGCATCCGGACCCGTCGCCCCAGCTCCGGGTCGCGGGTCACCACCGCGCCACCTTCACCGGGCATCCCGAACGACTTGACCTGCACGAACGAGTAGACCCCGGCCTCGCCCCACAACCCGGCCGGGGTGCCGTCGAGCACCGCGCCCTGGGCGACGGCGGAGTCCTCCAGCAGCCGCACCCCGCGCGCGGCGGCGATCCCGGCGAACCGGGGCATGTCGGCCATCACCGAGAACATGTGCGCGGGCATGATCGCCTTGGTCCGGTGGGTGATGCGCGCTTCCACCTCGCCGGGGTCGACGACCATCGTGCGCGGGTCGACGTCGGCGAACACCGGCTGCGCCCCGACCTCCAGCACCGCCGAGGCCAGTGGCGCGCAGCCGAACGCGGGCACCACGACCTCGTCGCAGGTGCCGACGTCCATCGCGCGCAGCACGAGTCCCAAGGCCGCGGTGCCGCTGCCGCAGGCCACGACGTCGGCGGCGCCGAGCTCGGCCCGCAGCAGGTCCTCGAAGGCGCGGGTGTGCTCGCCGAGGATGAACTTCTGCTCGGGCGCGGTGCCGATCTCGCGGATCAGGTCGAGCATGACCTTGCGGTCGCCCTCGAACAGGTCGGGAGGGAAGAACGGGATCTGCATCAGGGCCTCCCGGCGTAGAACTCGCGGATCGTCGCGCACACCCGGTCCACCTGCTCGTCGGTGAGGTCGGCGTGCAGCGGCAGCGCGAGCGCGCGACGGCTGGCGGACTCGGCGCGGGGGAAGTCGCCCCGCCGGTGGCCGAGATCGGCGAAGCAGGGCTGCAGGTGCAGCGGGACCGGGTAGTAGGTCTCGGTGCCGATGCCGCGCTCGGCGAGGTGCTCGGCCAGCTCGTCGCGCAGCTCGACCTCGATGAGGTGCACGTAGAACACCGGGTCGTCGCCGGGCACCGGCAACCGCACGACGCCGTCGAGGCCGCGCCGGTAGCGCTCGGCGATCTCGGCCCGGCGGGCGATGTCGTCGTCGAGATGCGCGAGCTTGGTCAGCAGGATCGCGGCCTGGATGTCGTCCATCTTGCTGTTGGTGCCGGTCATCCCGGTCTCGGTGGAGATCGTCGGGAAGTCGTCGAGGGTGCGTCCGAGCCGCCCGTGGTGGCGCAGCCCGGCCACCAGGTCGGCGAGCTGGTCGTCGTCGGTGAGCACCGCCCCCGCGTCGCCGAGCGCGCCGAGCGTCTTGGCGGGGAAGAACGACAGCACTCCCCCGGCTCCGTGCAGCCCCGCGTGCACGCCGCCCTGCCGCATCCCGATCGCCTCGGCGCTGTCCTCCACGACGGTGAGGCCCCGCTCGCGCGCGACCTCGCCGAGCGCGGTCATGTCGGCCATCCGGCAGAAGAGGTGAGCGGGCATCACGAAGCGGGTGCGCGGGGTCGCCACCCGCGCCACCTCGTCCGGGTCCAGGGCGTAGGTGTCGCGATCGACGTCGGCGAACACCGGCGTGCCGCCGGCCAGCACCACCGCCGAGGCGGTCGCGATGAACGAGTAGGCGGGCACCACGACCTCGTCGCCGGGCCGCAAGCCCAGCGCCCGCAGCAGCAGGACCAGCGCATCGGTCCCGCTGTTGACGCCGACGACGCGGCGCGCGCCGGTATATTCCGCGAGCGCGGCTTCGAGCTCACCGACCTGCTTGCCGTGCGAGAACTTGCCGTTGTCGAAGACCTCGGCTATGCGCGAGCTCATCTCCGGCCAGAGCCGTTCGAAGGTGCGGGCCTGGGAGAAGAACGGAACGGGTGCTTCCGCCACTCCCCCAACGAATTCCGTCCCGAGGGACACGCTGAACCAACCCCCTGTAAGCGTTCAGAACCTAGATCGAACTTAACGAGGGCTGATCTTTTTCGACGTGTGGAGGAGCCAACTTCACTCCTTCCAGTGAGACGTCGTTTTTCCGGCAGCAGAACGACTTCCGAGCGCGGTGGTGGTCTGTACAGTCGCCGGGGCCGGGTTCACCGGCACCTCTCCTCCCACTCATCGGTCCACAGAGGACGTCGTGCGATGCTGCAACCATTCGTGATCGGGCTCGGACGCGCCGGTTCCGGCCTCCACCTGCGCGTGCTGGCGCAGGCCCGCGAGGTCGCTCCGGGGCTGTTCGCCGGCGGTCGCGTGGTGGCCTGCGACCCCGACGCGAGACGGCACCGGCCGGACGTGACGCTCGTCGACTCGATCGGCGCCGCAGCGGCGACGCTCGACCCGCACCGCACCGTGGTGCACGTCTGCACCCCGCCGCAGGGGCGCGCCGGGCTCTTCGCCGAGCTCGCCGAGCACGGGTTCCGCCGGGTCATCGCGGAGAAACCGCTGGCGACGAACCTGGAGGAGCTCGCGGCGATCGAGTCGATCCGCGACCGGCACGGCATGGACATCGCGGTGGTGAGCCACTGGCTGGAGTCCCGGCTCACCGAGCACCTGACCGGTCTGGTGGCTCGTGGCGGACTCCGCTCGGTGACCTTCGACCAGGACAAACCGCGCTTCACCCGCTCGTGCGCGACCACCGGGCACCCGACCGCGTTCGACGTGGAGCTGCCGCACTCGCTGGGCGTGGTGCTGCGGCTGGCGGGTTCCGCCGAGATCACCGAGGCCGAGTGCGCCGACATGCGCGTCGCCGACACGGTGCTGCCGAGGCTCGGCAGCGCCCGGCTGGTCCTCGACCACGCCGGGGGCGTGCGAAGCGAGATCCGCTCGGATCTGACCGCGCCGATCCGGCGCCGCCGCATCACCCTCGAACTCGACTCCGGGCGGGTCGTCGGCCACTACCCGATCGGTGCCGACGACGACCACGCGCAGCTGGAGATCAACGGCCGTCGGGTCGTCTTCCGGGACGACGCGCTGACCCGCTGGATGGTGCGCGCCTACGTCCACCACCACCGCCCCGCGGGCGAGCACGGCACGTTCGACCTGCACGCCGACATCATCCGCCTGCTCACCGCCGCCAAGGAGAGGACGCTCGCGCATGCACGCTGACCAGCTCGCCGGCATCGGGGACGAGGCCGGCGCCTCGCTGCCGGAGCAGATCGCCGCGATCACCGAGCTCGGCTGGCCCGGCATCGAGCTGCGCACCGTCGACGGGGTGGCGCTGGCCGAGCTGGACTCGTCCCGCTTCCAGCGCGTCCGCCGCGCGGTGGAGGCGGCCGGGTTGCGGGTCGTCTGCCTGGACTCGCGGATCGGCAACTGGGCGCGGCCCATCACCGCTCCCCCGGCCGACGACCTGCGCGAACTCGACGTGCTGGCCGACCGGTGCGCGGCGTTGGGCACCCGGTACGTCCGGATCATGTCCTACCTCGCCGACGGTCTCGACGAAGCCGAGTGGCGGGACCGCGTGCTGGAGCGCATCGCCCTGCTGGGCGACCGCGCGGCCCGGCACGGCGTGGTGCTGCTGCACGAGAACTGCTCGGGCTGGGCGGGTTCCGATCCGGCGCGGATGCTGCGGCTGGTCGACGCCGGTGGCCCGTGCCTGCGGCTGCTGTTCGACGTCGGCAACGGGGTGGAGCACGGGTACGACGCCTTCGAGGTGCTGCAGCGGGTCCTGCCGCACGTCGAGCACGTGCACGTCAAGGACGCCGTCGGCGTCCCGGGCCGGGCCGAGTACGTGCTGCCCGGCGACGGTGACGCGCGCGTGCACGACTGCCTGCGGCTGCTGCTCGACCACGGCTACAGCGGAGCCCTGTCGCTGGAACCGCACCTGGTCACCCGGCCGCACGAGGGCGTGGCCGGGTCCGACCCCGGACCGTTCCTGCGGGCGGGGCGGCGGTTGGAGCGGATGCTGCGGACCGCGCCGACCGGTGTCGCGTGATGGGCTTCTCCGACGACGACTGCGCGCTGCTGCTGGAGCTGCTGGAGCTGCCGACCGTCAGCCCGCTGGAGACCTCCGATCCGCCGCAGCTGTGGCAGGCCCAGCGCCGCTACGCCCGCGCGGCCGAGGAGCTGGGGTTCCGGGTGCTGCACCACGGCCCGCCCGATCCGGGGGTGCTCGACCGCGACGACGTGCCCGAGACCGTGCGGCGCGCGGGGCCGGAATTCCTCGACGCGCAGCCGAGCCTGCTCCTTCGGCTCGGGCCGGAATTGCCGCGATCCGAGACGGTGATGTTCAACGTGCACCTGGACACCGTCGCCGGTCTCGAACCCGTCGGGCTGCGCGGCGGCCGGTTCACCGGTCGCGGCGCGATCGACGCGAAAGGCCCTGCGGTGGCGCTGCTCTCGGGGATCCGGGACGCACTGCCCGCTCTGGGCGACGACGTCGCGGTGCTCCTGCAGGTCGTCTCCGGCGAGGAAGGCGGGGCGATGGGCACCTACGGCACCCGCCCGCTGGTCGAGCAGGGCCACGTGGGGCGGCTCAACATCTGCTGCGAACCCACCGGTCTGCGCTACCTGCCGCGCTCGACGGCGTCGATGACCGCGCGGGTGCGGGTGGACGGGCAGGGCTCGATCGACGACCGGCCGGACGCGGGGCACAACGCGACCGCGCTGCTCGGGTTCCTCGCCCAGCACCTGGCGTCCCGGCTGGACACGACCGACCGGCCCGGCCGGCTCTGCGTCGCCGGGCTGCGCACCGGCGACCTGCACAACCGCGTCTACGGGTCCGGGCAGCTGCTGCTCAACCTCTCCTACGCCACCACCGCCGAGGGCGCGGCCGCCGAGAAGGAGCTGCAGCGGGCGTTCGAGGACGGCATCGCGGAGTTCCGCGAGCGATTCTCCGGTAGCAGGGAGTTCGCCCGAACCGCCCGGGACGCGGCGGCCATCACGCACCTGGACTGGGTCAAGCGCGGCCTGCCCTGCCTGGACGACACCGACCCGTGGGCCGAGGACCTGCTGGAACGCGCGGGCGCCCGGCGCTGGCCCGACGAGGAACCGGCCTTCACCTGCGACGCGATCTGGATGCACGACCTGCCCGGCTGCTTCACCGCCGTGCTCGGCCCGGGTCGCCTCGACACCAACCACGCCCACGCCGATGGCGAGCACGCCGAGCGCGCGGAGCTGGAGGAGTTCGCCGCCGTCGTCTCGGCGCTGCTCACCGAGTTCGCGCGACACCGCACCGGAGAGGAACACGATGCAGCCTGACACCGCGACCGTCCCCCACGAACGCCTGCACGGCCTGGTCGCCGAGCGGTTCCGCGCGCACGGCGTGCCCGAGCACCGCGCCGGCCTCGCGGCCTCGGCGCTGTGCCACGGCGACCTGTGCGGCTTCGACTCGCACGGCGTGTTCAACCTGCCCCGCCTGTACCTGCCGCTGCTGGAGTCCGGCCGCGCCGACCCCGCCGCCGAACCGGTCGTGCGCTCCGACCTCGGCGCCTGCGCGACGGTCGACGCCGATCGCGCGCTGGGCCTGTGGGCGGCGGCGGAGCTGATGGACGACGCGATCGCGCGAGCCCGCGAGCACGGGCTCGGCCTGGTGTCGGTGCGCGGCGCGACGCACTTCGGGTGCGCCGGGTTCCACGCGGCCCGCGCCGCCGAGCAGGGCATGATCGGCGTCGTCGCGAGCAACTGCGGCGGTCAGCGCATCGCCCGGCCGCCGCTGGGCGCGCTGCCGCTGCTGGGCACCAACCCGCTGGCGGTGTCGGCGCCCGCGCTGCCGGAGCACCCGTTCCTGCTGGACATGAGCACGACCGTGGTGCCCACCGGCAAGGTGCGGGTCGCGGCGGGAGACGGCGCGACGATCCCGGAGGGCTGGCTGGTCGACGACTCCGGGACCTCGGTGACCGATCCGAGCGCCCTCGACGGCGGCACGGCGCACCTGCGCTGGCTCGGCGGCGACCCGGACACGGGCGCGCACAAGGGTTTCGGACTCGGTCTGGTCGTGGAGCTGCTCGCCGCGCTGCTGTCCGGATCGGCGCTGGGACCGACCCCGGGGGCCGTGCTGGGCGACTCGGGGCGCGACGACGACATCGGCTACTTCCTGCTGGCGATCGACGCCGAGCGGCTGCGTCCCGGCTTCGCCGAGGCCGCGCGGGCGATGTTCGGCGCGGTCCTGGACTGCCCGCCCGAGGGCCAGGTGCACTACCCGGGCTGGCACGAGGCCGAACGCGCGATGCGCCGTCGCCGCGACGGCGTTCCGGTCCGGGCCCGGCTGCTGGCCGAGCTCGGTGAGGTGGTCGGCTGATGCGCCGCGTGGGAGTCGTCGGGCTCGGCGCGATCTCCGCCTACTACCTGGCCGCCGTCGAGGCCCGGGGCTGGGACCTCGCCGCGGTCTGCGACCTGCGACCGGACAGGCTGCGCGGGTTCGCGCCGCACGTCGGCTGCTTCACCGACCACCGGGCGCTGCTGGACTCGGTCGAGCTCGACGGGCTGATCGTCACCGCCCCCAACGACGCGCACGCCGCGGTGTGCCGGGACGCGCTGCGGAGCGGAGTCCCGGTGTGCGTGGAGAAACCCCTCGCGGTGTCCCTCGACGACGCGCGGGAGCTCGTGGAGATCGCGACCAGGTCAGGTGTGCCGCTGCTGACCTCGTTCCACCGCCGCTACAACGACAACGTGCGCCGGCTGATCACCGAGGTCACCGCGCGCGGGGGTGCGGCGGCGCTGCGGGTGCGCTACCTGGAGCGCATCGAGGAGCACCTCGGCGGGGACAGCTGGTACCTCGACCCGGTTCGCTGCGGCGGCGGGTGCGTGGCCGACAACGGGCCGAACGCCTTCGACCTCGTGCGGCTGTTCCTCGGTGACATCGACCTGGTCCACGCGGTGGTCAAGGAGGAGGGCGGCACCGACCGCCAGGCCGTGATCGAGCTCGAATCGGCCTCCGGCGTCCCGGCGGTCGTCGAGCTGGACTGGTCGCACCCCGGCGAGACCAAGGACGTCGAGGTGCTGCTGGCCGACGGGGCGCGGCTGCACGCCGACATGCTGGCCGGGCACCCCGGTTTCAAGAACTCGCTGTGGCACGAGTACCACGGCGTGCTCGACGAGTTCGAGACGGCGGGAGCCGATCCGGGCGGGCTCGCCGCGCTGCGGCTGGTCCACGACACCTACCGGTTCTGCCAGGAGGGAACGCGGTGAACCCCGACGAGGACGGTCCGAAGAGGACGCTGCAGGCCCGCGTGGTCAAGGTCCTGGTGCACCACCGCGCCGAGCGCGGCATGTCGCTGGAACCGCACGCGAGCCGCTGCGTCCGCGCCGGCGACGTGCACGAGTTGGTCACCACCGACCACACCGACACCGCCGAGGGCGCCCGCATCGACCGGGTCGCGTTCCTCGGCTTCGCGGAGTTCGACCGCGGCGGCGTGCTGGACCGGGGCGACGAGGTGTGGTTCGGGGACCGCCGGGTGGGCACCGTGCTGGGCTTCGACGCCTGCCACTTCCCGAACCACTACAACGTCCTCATCCACGCCGAAACCCCGCTCAGCGGCGCGGATCTCCACCTGCGCCCGGAGGCGCGCCTGAGCTTCAGCCAGCCGCTAGAGGTGGCTGATGTTCTCCCCGGCGAGCTTGCCCCGGGTGTCTAGCAGCAGGCATCGCGAGGCGACCAGGCGGACCGGGTCGTAGCAGGCGTGGTCCTGCAGCAGGATCGCCAGGTCGGCCTCGCGCAGCCCGTCCTCCACGTGCTCGACCCGGCGCAATCCCCTTTCCCCGACGGCGAATTCGGGGACGTTCGGGTCGTGGTAGACGACCTCCGCGCCGGACTTCAGCAGGCCGGAGGCCACCGGCAGCGCCGGCGTCTCGCGGGTGTCGGCGATGTCCGGCTTGTAGCTCGCGCCCAGCAGCAGCACGCGGGCGCCCTCGACGGCGATCCCCGCGTCCTGCAGCAGCCGCTCGGCGCGGTCCACCACGTGGTGCGGCATCCGCTCGTTGACCTCGCGCGCCGCGCTGAGCGTGCGGAAGTCGAAACCGGCGCTGACCCCGGCGGTTTCGAGGTAGACCGGGTCCACGGGGATGCAGTGCCCGCCGACGCCGGGGCCGGGCTGGAAGGGGGCGTAGCCGAAGGGCTTGGTGCCCGCGCAGTGCAGCACGTCCCACACGTCGATGCCGGTCCGGTCGCAGAACAGCGCGACCTCGTTGACCAGCGCGATGCTGACGTAGCGGTAGGTGTTCTCCAGCAGCTTGGCCATCTCGGCCTCGCGGGTGCCGCGCGAGACCACGAGGGTGTCGATGAAGCGCCCGTAGAACGCCACGCCGTGCTTGGCGCACAGCGGGGTCACCCCCGCCACCACCTTCGGTGTGTTGCGGACGCCGAAGACCTCGTTGCCGGGATCGATGCGCTCCGGCGAGTAGGCGAGGTGGAAGTCCTCGCCCGCGACCAGACCGCTGGACTCCTCCAGGATCGGCCGGACGACGTCCTCGGTGGTGCCCGGGTACGAGGTGGATTCCAGCACCACCAACGTGCCGAGGCTCAGGTTCTCGCCCACCGAGCGAGCGGCGGCGCGCACCGCGCTCAGATCGGGGGCGCCGTCGGTGAGCCCGGTCGGCACGCACACCACGACGGCGTCGGCCTCGGCGATCACCGCCGGATCGGTCGTGGCGCGGAACCCCGCGGCCGCCATGTCGGCGACCGCGGAGTGCGGGACGTCGGCCACGTGCGAGCGACCCGCGCCCAACCCCGCCACGACCTCGGCGGAGATGTCGAAACCGGCTGTCCTCATGCCGGTTTCGTGCGCGCGGACCAGCAGCGGCAGGCCGACGTATCCCAGCCCGACCACGACCAGGTCGGTCCTCGTCTCACTCATGCCGAGAAGCTGCCCGTACCCGGGGGGACGTGCGAGCCGTGCCCGGGCGGGACCTGGAGCCCCGGCGTCATGCAGAACGGGTCGCCGTACACCGTGATCGCGCGATCGGTGTCGTTGACGATCACGTGCGAGGCCAGCGGGAGCTTGTGGCAGCCCTGCGGGTCCTCGAACTTCGTCAGCGGCTGGAGCTCGGTCTCGAACACCGTCACCTGGTTCGACGGCTCCTGCGCTCCCGCGAGACCGGCACCGCCCATCGCCAGCGCACCGGTGGCCAGGACTACCGAAGCAACGCGCACCATTCTCATGGAATATTCCTTTTCCCTAGATGACAAAACCGACCGACCTGCACGGAAATTCCTAGGATTTCCGGAAACGGCCGGACCGGACAGTAGCAACACGTGAAAGTTCTTGCAGCGAATGGATATCCGCACGTCCTGGATCAGATCAATAGTCCGCTCGATCGTGCGAATCGAAGTGCCGACGGACGAGACCCGTGATCCTATTCCGCTTCGAAGGAGATCGACGGCGATCTCCTTCTCCCCTTGAGTGAACGAAGGAGCTCAATCCGCATGATGCCCCATTTCGGGAAGAAGTCAGCACTTTTCGGCGCGACCGCAGCACTGGCGGCCGCGCCGCTGCTCGGCGGTCTCCTGACCGCGCAGGCCGCCCCGGCCGCACCCGACAAGGCGCTGCTGACGTGCGACATGACCGGAACGGCCCAGTTCTCCCCGGCGCTGTCGGGGAACCCGTTCGGCGCGGCCACCACGATGAAGGTCGAAGGCGAAGCCATCGGCTGCACGCCCTCCGGGAGCTGGGCCGAGGACGTCGAGAGCGCGACCTTCAGCGGTGACCTCTCCGGCCGGATGTCGTGCACCTCGCTGCCGCGCGACGTCGGCGGGGACGTCGACATCACCTGGAAGTTCAAGGACGGCAGCACCGAGACCAGCAAGGCCAACTTCTCCCTGAAGCTGGAGGGCAACCCGCTCCGGCCCAGCCAGGGGGTCAGCGGCGCCTTCGTCGGCGAGACCACCGACGGCGAGTTCGCCGACGCCAAGCACAAGGGCACCGGCAAGTTCGACATGGCCTCCGCTGCGGGCGGCTGCCTCGCCGGCGGACTCTCCACGCTCGACTTCGCGGGCGAGTACGAGCTGAGCAAGTGACCTCCTGACACCGGCAGGACCCCCACGGGACGAGGGGCGGGGCAACGAGGCCCCGCCCCTCGCTCTTGCCCATAAATCAATCAAGCGTGCTTGATTTTTCTCGCGCTCGGGCTCAGGCTGGTCGGCATGGCCAACGTGGGCGCTCTGCTGGAAGACCTGTGCGCGGAAGGCGATGAGCTCGACGAGCTCGTCGCCGGACTGGACGAGGCGAGGTGGGCGCTCGCCACGCCCGCCGAGGGGTGGACGATCGCGCACCAGATCGCCCACCTCTCCTGGACCGACGACGTGGCCCTGCTGTCGGCCACCGATCCCGACGGCTTCGCAGCCGTCGTCGAGAAGGCGATGCAGGACCCGTTCGGGTTCGTCGACGCCGGGGCCGCCGAGCGGGCTCGCGCGCGGCCCGCCGATCTGCTGTCCGCCTGGCGGCTCGGGCGCTCGCGGCTCGCCGAGTCGCTGCGCGGAGTCGAGGACGGCCGCAAGCTCGCCTGGTTCGGACCGCCGATGGGCGTCGCCTCGATGACCACCGCACGGCTGATGGAGACCTGGGCGCACGGCCAGGACGTCGCCGACGCCCTCGGCGTCACCCGCACCCCCACCGCGCGGTTGCGCCACGTCGCGCACATCGGCGTGCGCACCCGCGACTTCGCCTACGCCACCCACGGCCAGAACCCGCCCGCCGAGGAGTTCCGCGTCGAGCTGGTCGGTCCCGGCGGCGAGGCGTGGGAGTGGGGCCCGGCCGACGCCGCGCAGCGGATCACCGGACCCGCCCTGGACTTCTGCCTGCTCGTCACCCAGCGGCGGCATCGCGACGACCTGGCGATCGAGACCGCCGGCGAGGACGCGGCGCACTGGCTGACCATCGCTCAGGCCTTCGCCGGCGCACCCGGCAAGGGCAGGGAGGCGGGCCAGCACTCATGATCGGCACCGACCCCGAGCTGCTGCGCGTCGGCAACTGCTCCGGCTTCTACGGCGACCGGTTCTCGGCGATGCGCGAGATGCTCACCGGCGGCGAGCTGGACGTGCTCACCGGCGACTACCTCGCCGAGCTGACCATGCTCATCCTCGGCCGCGACCGGCTCAAGGACCCCGATCTGGGGTACGCCAAGACGTTCCTGCGCCAGCTGGAGGACTGCCTCGGACTCGCCGCCGAGCGCGGCGTGCGGATCGTGGCCAACGCGGGCGGCGCCAACCCGGCGGGCCTGGCAGCCCGGATCCGGGAGCTCACCGCGCGGCTCGGCCTGGACATCTCGGTCGCGCACGTCGAGGGCGACGACCTCACCGCCCGCGCAGCCGAGCTCGATCTCGGCTCTCCCCTGGTCGCCAACGCCTACCTGGGCTGCTGGGGTCGTGGAGTGCCTGAACTCCGGCGCCGACGTGGTGGTCACCGGCCGGGTCACCGACGCCTCGGTCATCGTCGGACCCGCCGCGGCGCACTTCGGCTGGGAGCGAACGGATTTCGACGCGCTGGCCGGGGCCGTGGCGGCCGGGCACGTCATCGAGTGCGGGACCCAGGCCACCGGGGGCAACTACTCGTTCTTCACCGAGATCGCCGACCTGACACGGCCGGGCTTCCCCCTCGCCGAGCTGCGGCGCGACGGCTCCAGCGTGATCACCAAGCACCCGGGCACGGGCGGCGCGGTCACCGTCGACACCGTGACGGCGCAGCTGATGTACGAGATCCAGGACGAGCGCTACGCCGGTCCCGACGTCACCACGCGGCTGGACACCATCGACGTCTCCCAGGACGGCAAGGACCGGGTGCTGCTGCGCGGCACGCGCGGCGAGGCACCACCGCCGGAGCTGAAGGTCTCGCTGAACACCCTCGGCGGCTTCCGCAACGAGATGGACTTCGTGCTCACCGGTCTCGACATCGAGGCCAAGGCCGAGCTCGCCCGGCGCCAGCTCGAAGCCGGGCTCACCCGGCGACCCGCCGAGCTCACCTGGACCCTGTCCCGGCTGGACCGCCCCGACGCCGACACCGAGGAGCGCGCCAGCGCCATCCTGCGCTGCGTCGCCCGCGATCCCGACCAGGACGTGGTCGGACGCGCGTTCTCCAACGTCGCCGTCGAGATGGCCCTGGCCAGCTACCCCGGCTTCAGCCTCACCAGCGTCCCGGGCAAGGCCTCGCCCTGCGGCGTCTTCACCGCCGGGTACGTCGATCCGGCCCGGGTCCCCCACGTCGCGGTCCTCCCCGACGGAGAACGGGTCGACGTCCCTCCCGTTTCCGAGGTGGGGGAAGTTTTCATGAGAACTTCCCCCACCCCACCACCAGAACGGGAACCCGAACCACTTTCAGACGGACCCACCCGCAGCGTCCCGCTGGGGACGTTCGTCGCGGCGCGCAGCGGGGACAAGGGCGGCAACGCCAACATCGGCGTCTGGGTGCGCACCGAGCAGCAGTGGCGCTGGCTCGCGCACGCGCTCACCGTCGCGAAGGTGCGCGAGCTGCTGCCGGAGGCGGCCGAGCTGGCGATCACGCGGACCGCGCTGCCCAACCTGCGCGCGCTGAACTTCGTCGTCGAGGGAATCCTCGGCGACGGCGCGGCGTCCCAAGCCCGATTCGACCCCCAGGCCAAGGGACTCGGCGAATGGCTCCGGTCCCGGCACATCGACATCCCGGAGGCGCTGCTGTGAACCCGTGGGACACCGACGAGCGGCGGGGGTTGCGCGAGACCGCGCGGCGCTTCACCGAGAACGAGATCCTGCCGCACCAGGACGAGTGGGAGCGCGCGGGCGCGCTGCCGCGCTCGCTGCACGAGAAGGCCGGGGCGCTGGGGCTTCTCGGCGCGGCGCTTCCCACCGACGTCGGCGGGGGCGGCGGTGACCTCATCGACGCGGCCGTCATCGCCGAGGAGATGCACCACGCGGGCGTTTCCGGCGGCACCTTCGCCTCGCTGTTCACCTGCGGCATCGCCGTCCCGCACATGGCCGCCGCCGGAGACGCCGCGCAGATCGAGCGCTGGGTGAAGCCGACGCTGGCCGGCCGCAAGATCGGCTCGCTGGCCATCACCGAGCCCGGCGGCGGGTCCGACGTCGGGCACCTGCGCACCCGCGCCGACCGCGACGGCGACCACTACGTGGTCAACGGCGCCAAGACGTTCATCACCTCCGGCTGCCGCGCCGACTACGTCGTCACCGCCGTGCGCACCGGCGACGACGGCGCGGGCGGGGTGTCGCTGCTGGTCGTCGAGAAGGGGTCGCCGGGTTTCACCGTCTCCCGCAAGCTGGAGAAGATGGGCTGGCACGCCTCCGACACCGCCGAGCTGGCCTTCACCGACGTCCGCGTTCCCGCCGAGAACCTGGTGGGGCCGGAGAACTCCGGGTTTCTGCAGATCGCCCAGGCGTTCCTCAGCGAGCGCCTGTCGCTGGCGGTGCAGGCCTACGCCGGGGCCCAGCGCTGCCTGGACCTGGCCGAGCAGTGGTGCCGCGACCGGGAGACCTTCGGGCGCGCGCTGATCACCCGGCAGTCCGTGCAGAACACGCTCACCGAGATGGCCCGCAAGATCGACGTCGCCCGCGTCTACGCGCGACGGCTGGCCGAGCGGGCAGTCGCCGGTGAGCAGGACCTGACCGTCGAGGTGTGCTTCGCCAAGAACACCGCGGTGGAGGCGGGCGAATGGGTGGCGCACCAGGCGCTGCAGCTGTTCGGCGGGCTCGGCTACATGCGCGAGTCCGAGGTCGAGCGCCAGTACCGGGACATGCGCATCCTCGGCATCGGCGGCGGCACCACCGAGATCATGACCGGACTGGCGGCGAACCGATTGGGGTATCGAGCGTGACGATCGTGAAGTCCGCGCTGGACACGAGTTCCGGCGACTACGCCGACGCCGCGAAGGCGATGGTCGACAAGATCGCCGAGCTCGACGAGGCGCACGCCACCGCGCTGGCAGGCGGCGGCCCGTCGAAGGTCGAACGGCACCGCAACCGCGGGAAGCTCACCGCCCGGGAGCGCATCGAGCTGCTCATCGACGAGGACTCGCCGTTCCTCGAACTGTGCCCGCTGGCCGCCTGGGGCAGCGACTTCCAGGTCGGCGCCTCGGTGGTCACCGGCATCGGCGTGGTCGAAGGCGTCGAGTGCATGATCGTGGCCAACGACCCGACCGTGCGCGGCGGCACCTCCAACCCGTGGACGCTGCGCAAGTCGTTGCGCGCCAACGAGATCGCCGAGAAGAACCGGCTGCCGGTGATCTCGCTGGTGGAGTCCGGCGGCGCGGACCTGCCGACGCAGAAGGAGGTGTTCATCCCGGGCGGCGCGCTGTTCCGCGACCTCACGCGGCTCTCGGCGCACGGGATTCCCACGATCGCCCTGGTCTTCGGCAACTCCACGGCCGGGGGCGCCTACATCCCCGGCATGTCCGACCACACGGTGATGGTCAAGGAGCGCTCGAAGGTGTTCCTCGGCGGGCCGCCGCTGGTGAAGATGGCCACCGGGGAGGACGCCGACGACGAGTCGCTGGGCGGCGCCGACATGCACGCCACCACCTCCGGCCTGGCGGACCACTTCGCGGTCGACGAACCGGACGCGCTGCGCCTGGGCCGCTCCATCGTCAAACGCCTGAACTGGCGCAAGAAGGGCCCGGCCCCGCGCGCCGAGGTGCGCGAACCGCGCTTCTCGCCCGAGGAGCTGCTGGGCGTGGTGCCCGCGGACCTGAAGGTGCCGTTCGACCCGCGCGAGGTGATCGCGCGCGTCGTCGACGACTCCGACTTCGACGAGTTCAAACCGCGCTACGGCTCCAGCCTGGTGACCGGGTGGGCGGAGCTGCACGGCTACCCCGTCGGCATCCTCGCCAACGCGCGCGGCGTGCTGTTCTCGGAGGAATCGCAGAAGGCCACCCAGTTCATCCAGCTGGCCAACCGGGCCGAGACGCCCCTGCTGTTCCTGCACAACACCACCGGCTACATGGTGGGTGCCGAGTACGAGCAGGGCGGCATCATCAAGCACGGCGCAATGATGATCAACGCGGTGTCCAACAGCAAGGTCCCGCACATCTCGCTGCTCATGGGCGCCTCCTACGGCGCCGGGCACTACGGCATGTGTGGGCGCGCCTACGACCCGCGGTTCCTGTTCTCCTGGCCCAGCGCGAAGTCCGCGGTGATGGGCCCGGCGCAGCTCGCCGGGGTGATCTCGATCGTCGGCCGCGCCGCCGCCGAGGCCAAGGGCCAGCCGTTCGACGAGGCCGGTGACGCCGCGATGCGGGAAGCGGTGGAGAACCAGATCGAGGCCGAGTCGCTGCCGATGTTCCTGTCCGGACGGCTCTACGACGACGGCGTCATCGACCCGCGCGACACCCGCACGGTGCTGGGGATGTGCCTGTCGGCCATCCACAACGCCCCGATCGAAGGCGCCGAGAACTTCGGCGTCTTCCGGATGTGAGGTCCCACGCGATGATCACCAACGTTCTGGTCGCTAATCGCGGTGAGATCGCCCGGCGGGTGTTCGCGACCGCCCGCCGCATGGGCCTGTCCACCACCGCCGTGTTCTCCGACCCCGACGCGGCCGCGCCGCACGTCGGCGAGGCCGACGCCGCGATCCGGCTGCCCGGCGACACCCCCGCCGAGACCTACCTGCGGGCCGAGCGGCTCGTGCAGGCCGCGCGGGCGGCCGGCGCCGACGCGGTGCACCCCGGCTACGGGTTCCTGTCCGAGAACGCCGCGTTCGCCCAAGCGGTCTCCGACGCCGGGCTGACCTGGGTGGGCCCGCCGGTCAAGGCCATCGAGTCGATGGGCTCGAAGGTCGAGGCCAAGGCCCTGATGTCCGACGCCGGGGTGCCGGTGCTCGCCGAGCTCGACCCGTCCTCGGTCACCGACGACGACCTGCCCGTGCTCATCAAGGCCTCCGCCGGGGGCGGCGGGCGCGGCATGCGGGTGGTGCGGGAACTCGCCGAGCTGCCCGAGCAGATCGAGGCCGCGCGCCGCGAAGCCGAGTCCGCCTTCGGCGACCCGACGGTGTTCTGCGAGCGCTACCTGGAGACCGGCCGCCACATCGAGGTGCAGGTCCTGGCCGATCGGCACGGGGCGGTGTGGGCGCTGGGCGAGCGGGAGTGCTCGATCCAGCGCAGGCACCAGAAGGTCATCGAGGAGGCCCCGTCTCCGCTGGTGGAGCGCACACCCGGAATGCGGGAGCGGCTGTTCGAGGCGGCGCGGCTGGCGGCCGCGGCCATCGGCTACGAGGGCGCGGGCACCGTCGAGTTCCTGGCCGACGAGCGGGGCGAGTTCTTCTTCCTGGAGATGAACACCCGGCTGCAGGTGGAGCACCCGGTCACCGAGAACACCACCGGGCTCGACCTGGTGCGGATGCAGCTGCAGATCGCCGACGGCCACGCCCTGCCCGCCGAACAGCCCGCGTCCCGAGGACATTCGATCGAGGTCCGGCTCTACGCCGAGGACCCGGCGCAGGACTGGCGCCCGCAGAGCGGCACCCTGCGACGGCTCGAGGTCCCAGGCACCGCAGCGGAGTTCGCGGTGCTGGACGCGCCGGGCGTCCGGCTGGACTCCGGTGTCGCCGACGGCGACGCGGTGAGCATCCACTACGACCCGATGCTGGCCAAGGTCATCTCCCGCGGCGACACCCGCGAGGAGGCGGCGCGGCTGCTGGCGGCGAGCCTGTCCCGGGCGAAGATCCACGGCCTGGTCACCAACCGCGACCTGCTGGTCCGGGTGCTGCGGCACCCCGCGTTCCTGGCCGGGGACACCGACACCGCGTTCTTCGACCGGCACGGCCTGGCCGCCCTGGCCCGGCCGCTGGCCACCGACGACGCCGTCGCGCTCTCGGCAGTCGCCGCAGCGCTGGCCGCCGCTGCCGAGAACCGCCGCACCGCGCGGGCTCTCGGCGGGTTCCCGTCGGGTTGGCGGAACCTGCCGTCGGTCCCGCAGACCAAGACCTACACCAGCGGCGATCGCGAGATCGAGGTGTCCTACCTCGCCAAGCGCACCGGTGTGGAGGTCGCCGACCACCCCGGGCTGGCGCTGGTGGAGGCCACCCCGACCCGCGTCGTCCTCGACGTCCCGGGCGAGCACGGGGCGCTGCGGCGGAGCTTCGACGTCGCCCGCCACGGCGAGCACGTCCACGTCGACTCCCCGCTGGGGCCGGTCGCGCTGGTGCGCACCGCGCGCTTCACCGACCCCGCCGAGCGCGTCAGCGAGGGATCCCTGCTGGCGCCGATGCCCGGCAAGGTCGTCAGGCTCGCCGCCGCCCCCGGCGACCAGGTCACCGCGGGACAGCCGCTGCTGTGGCTGGAGGCGATGAAGATGGAGCACACCGTCGCCGCGCCGACCGACGGCGTGCTCGCCGAGCTCAACGTCACCGCAGGTCAGCAGGTCGAGGTGGGAACCGTGCTGGCCGTGGTCGACGCCCCCGACACCGAGGAGAAGGCATGAGCTTCATCGAGACCGACGAGCAGAAGGAGCTGCGCGCCTCCGCCGCCAAGCTCGCCCAGCGCTACAACCACGTCGACTACGTGCTGCCCAAGGCGCGCGCGCACGAGCCGCTCACCGAGCTGTGGGACGAGGCGGGCCGGCTCGGGTTCCTCGGCGTGAACATCCCCGAGGAGTACGGCGGGGGCGGCGCGGGCATCTACGAGCTCGCGCTGGTGCAGGAGGAGCTCGCCGCGCAGGGTGCCGGGCTGCTGCTGGTCGTGGTCTCCCCCGCGATCTGCGGCACCATCATCACCAAGTACGGCACGGCCGAGCAGAAGCAGCGCTGGCTGCCGGGGCTGGCCGACGCCAGCACCACGATGGTCTTCGCCATCACCGAGCCGGACGCGGGCTCGAACTCGCACCACATCACCACCACCGCCCGCCGCGACGGCGCCGACTGGGTGCTGCAGGGCCAGAAGGTGTTCATCTCCGGCGTCGACCAGGCGGACGCGGTGCTGGTCGTGGCGCGCACCGAGGACTCCCGGACGGGCAAGCTCAAGCCCGCGCTGTTCATCGTGCCCACCGACGCGCCGAACTTCGTGGCGCAGCCGATGGAGATGGACATCATCGCCCCGGACCGGCAGTTCACGCTGTTCCTCGACGACGTGCGGCTGCCCGCCGACGCGCTGGTCGGCGAGGAGGACGCGGCGCTGATGCAGCTGTTCTCGGGCCTGAACCCGGAGCGCATCCTCGGCGCGGCGATGGCCACCGGAACGGGCCGCTACGCGCTGGACCGAGCCGTGGAGTACGCCAACCAGCGCCAGGTGTGGAAGACCCCGATCGGCGCCCACCAGGGCATCGCGCACCCGCTGGCGCAGCACAAGATCGAGATCGAGCTCGCGAAGGTGATGATGCAGAAGGCCGCCACGCTCTACGACGCCGGGCGGGACATGGAGGCCGCCGAGGCCGCGAACATGGCCAAGTACGCCGCGGCCGAGGCCAGCATCGCCGCCCTCGACCGCGCCATCCAGACCCACGGCGGCTCGGGCCTGACCTCCGAGCACGGCCTCGCCGCGATGCTCGGCGCCGCCCGCATCGCCCGGGTCGCCCCGGTCAGCCGTGAAATGATCCTCAACTACGTCGCCCAGCACAGCCTGGGCCTGCCCAAGTCGTACTAGGGGCTGTTCGACAATTGCGGTGGAGCCGCTGCTTCAGGTGCGGGACTCGGCCGGCTCCGTCGAGCGGGGTGACCACAGCACAGTTCTCAGGGGGATCAGCGGGATGAGGTCGCGGGAGCCCAAGCAGGATCGCAGTCGCGCGACGCGGCAGCGCTTGCTGGAGGCCACCATCGACTGCTTGGCGTCGCAGGGCTGGGACGCCACGACGGTCACGGCCGCCGCGCAGCGGGCGGGGGTGTCGCGCGGTGCCGCGCAGCACCACTTCCCGGCTCGCGAGGACCTCATCACCGCTGCCCTGGAGCACATGTTCGACGCGCGGATGGCCGAGATCCGCGCCGAAGGCACCCGGCTGCCCGACGGGCCCGGCCGCACCGAGGCCGTGGTCGCGCGGGTTGTCGACTACTTCACCGGCGACCTGTTCAAGGCCGCGCTCCAGGTCTGGACGGCGGCCGCGGCCGACCCGTCGCTGCGGGAGCGGATCGTCCCCCTGGAGGCCCGCTTCGGCCGCTCCGTCCACCAGGTGGCGATCGAGATGCTCGGCGCCGACGACCGCGACCCCACCACCCGGCGCCTCGTGCAGGCCACCCTCGACATGGCCCGCGGCCTGGGGCTGGCCGACGTCCTCACCGACGACTCGACGCGCCGCAAGAACATCGTCGCCCAATGGGCGAAGACCCTCGACGACGCCCTGCCGCCGGTCGCCTGAGACGCGAAAGGGCCCGTGGCCCCGCCGGTGTCGAACGGGATCACGGGCCTGCCTCACGCCTCGGTCACGGCACGACCTGGACCTCGTCCCCGACCTGGAGCTTGTCGAAGAAGACCTCGGAGGACTTCTTCGACAGGTGGATGCAGCCCGCCGAGCGGTCGGTGAGGCTGCCCTGGTGGAACGCGACGCCGGTGTCGGTGAAGAACACCGAGTTCGGCATCGGGGCGTCGAACTCCTTGCTGTGGTGGTCCTTGTCCTTCCACGTCACGTGGAAGGTGCCCGCGGGGGTGGGGCTCTCGGGACGGCCGCCGAGCGCGGAGGCCTCGCCGTAGTAGACCTCGCCCGCGCGGATCAGCCACGCGCGGTTCTGCGACAGGCTCACGCACGCGTGCGCGGTCGCGGTGCAGGGAGTGCCGGGCACCAGCTGCGGCTCGGGCGCCGGCTCGGCGGAGGCGCTCACCGCTCCGAGCGGCAGCGCGGTGGCCGCCGCGGTCACCGACACCATCGCGATCCTGCTTAACATCCGTTCTCCCAACGTTCTCGGCCTCGGCCCGAACCCCCAGTTCACGCGGGATGGGGACCTCGAATCTGCCGTGGAGTGATCAGAGCAGCACACACTGTAGCGGAGGAGGTTTCGATCCGGTGACGAACGGCCGCAACACCACCCGAGACGCGCAGCGGGCTCAGCCCGCGACGCGGCGCACCGAGTGCACCTCGCCCATGTACTTGACCTCTTCGACCGTGACGTCCTGGCCCTCGGTGGGCGCGTGCACCATCTTGCCGTTGCCGATGTAGATGCCGTCGTGGCTGGCGGAGCTGTAGAAGAAGATGATGTCGCCGGGCTTCATCTCCGACTGCGACACCGACCGCCCCGCCGAGACCTGGGAGCGCGTGGAGCTCGGCAGGTCCACACCGGCCTGCTTGTAGGCCCACTGCACGAGGCCCGAGCAGTCGAACTCCGACGGCCCCTTGGCGCCGAAGACGTACGGCGAGCCCTGCTTGCTCAGGGCCGCGTTGACCGCCTTGATCGCCGCACCCGAGCCGGCGAGCTGGCCGACGGCGCTGGTCACGCCGGACAGCGCGTCCTTGTCCTGCTCGCTGAGCTCCTCGTACTTCTCCTTGACCTCGGCGACCTGGGTGTCCATGTCCTTCTTGCGCGCGGCGATGTCGCCTTCCAGCCGGGCGGCGTCGGCCTCGGCCCGCTCGGCTCCGGCGCGGGCCGCGTGAGCCTGCTGCTGCGCGCTCTCGGCCCGGTGCGTGGCGTCGGCGAAGGCGTGCACGGCCTCGTTGTTGTGCTGGGCCATCAGGTCGAGCGCGGCCGCCCGGTCCAGGAACGCGTCCGGGGTCTCGCTCTCCAGGATGGCGCCGATGGAGTTCATCCGCGCCCCCTTGTAGGAGGCCTCGCTGAGACGGTCGACCTGGCCGCGCAACTGCTCCTCCTGCGCGTGCGCCCCAGCGGCGACCTTGTCGGCCTGCTGCGCCTCGGCGTTGAACCGGTCGAGGTCGCGGCGCTTGGCCGCGTGATCGTCCTGCGCCTTCTTGTAGTCCTCGGTGAGGACCTCGGCCTGGCGGGACAGCTCGCGCAGCTTCTGCGCGGCCTGCGACGCCTCGCCGGACTGGGGCTCGGCCACCGCCGCCGGGGCACCTCCGAGCATCGCGGTGGAGACGGCAGCGACCGCCAGCAGCGCGGTGCGCTTGGGGACGTGGTGCGGGTTCGGCATGGGGCCGTTCACTCCTTCGAGCGGGGTTGCGGCAGTGGGCGGTCACCCTAGATCCCCGCTCAACCGGAAGCCCGAACCGGCCACATCCCCCCGACGAACCCGTGCGCTGCGAGAACGACCTCGAACGAGCCAAGTGGACGAGACCCTTCCGACCGTCCACCGATCGTGATCCTTCGCACCGCCCGATCCGGCTAACACCGGGCGGAGCTGCGACGACGTGCCCTCGACGGACCCGCGATCAGCCCGCGACGCGACGGACGCTGTGCACCTCGCCCATGTACTTGACCTGCTCGACCATGACGTCCTGGCCCTCGGTGGGCGCGTGCACCATCTTCCCGTTGCCGATGTAGATGCCGACGTGGCTGGCCGAGGAGTAGAAGAAGATGAGGTCGCCGGGCTTCATCTGCGACTGCGACACCTTCGTCCCGACGGACACCTGCGACTGCGTCGAGGCGGGCAGGGACACCCCCGCCTGCTTGTAGGCCCACTGCACCAGACCGGAGCAGTCGAACGAGCTGGGCCCCTTGGCGCCGAAGACGTACGGCGAGCCCTGCTTGCTCAGCGCCGCGTTGACCGCCTTGATCGCCACGCCGGACCCGAGCAGCGCGCCGACCTTGCTCTTCACGCCGGACAGCGCGTCCTTGTCGGAGTCGCTGAGCTCCTCGTAGGTCTCCTTGACCTTGGAGACCTGGGCGTCCATGTCCTTCTTGCGCGCGGCGATGTCGCCTTCCAGCCGGGCGGCGTCGGCCTCGGCCCGCTCGGCTCCGGCGCGGGCCGCGTGGGCCTGCTGCTGCGCGCTCTCGGCGCGGTGCGTGGCGTCCGAGAAGGCGTGTACCGACCGGCTGTTGTGCTGCGACATGAGGTCCAGCGTCGAAGCGCGGTCCAGGAACGCGTCAGGGCTCTCGGCGTTGAGGATCGCCGCGATGGAGTTCATCCGGGAGCCCTTGTAGGAGGCCCTGCTGAGCCGGTCGACCTGGCCGCGCAGCTGTTCCTCCTGCGCCCGGGCCCCGGCGGCCACCTGGTCGGCCTGCTGCGCTTCGGCGTTGAACCGGTCGAGGTCGCGGCGCTTGGCCTCGTGGTCGTCCTGCGCCTTCTTGTACTGCTCGGTGACCTCCTCGGCCTGCCGCGACAGGTCCCGCAGCTTCTGGGCCGCTTCGGAGGCCGACCCCGCCTGGTCGGGCTGGGCGCCGGCCGGGGCGGCGCCCAGCAGGGTCGACAGCGTCACGGTCGACAGCGCGGCGGCGGCCACCAGCGCCGTGCGCTTCGGCGTGTGCTTGGCGTAGTGCGTCATGGCCTCGTTCACTCCTCCTGCAGACCGCGAGGTGACGGCACCGTAGAACGCGGCCGCAGCGCGGGAGAAAGCGGACAACGACGCTGAAACAGGTTGGCAGCGGCGAAACCCGGCGTCGAATCCGGCCGAGAACGGGCATTTCCGCGCGGCTTTCGGACTCGTCCGGGAACGTGATCTTCGGCACCGTCCGGTTCGGCTAACGCCGGGCGCCCGCGCGACGACTTCGCGGGAAGGGCCTTTCGACGTCGCCCCAACCGGGAAGAAACGAGTTCGACTGGGATTTTGCCACTTTCTCGAGAATGCGATCCCGGCCGGTCCGGCAATGGCGCGAATTCGCGATCCAAATTGCGGTGACCAGCCGAATCACCTCCTCCCGCAGCCGGTTTCGACGCCCCTACCTCGACGATCTCCGTTTCGGAGTTTCGCCAATCTGGTCTAGACCCATTGACACCGCACAGGCCGGACCATACGTTCTGCCGCGCTATCGCAAATTCCACCGACCGTTCTCCGGGGCCGAGCGCGCCGCGTTCCGGATCGATTCACGACCCGAAGCCGCACGCCGGGTCGTCCTGAGGGGAGACCCCTGTGACGAGGAAACCGATCCGATGGGCCGCGCTCGCGGCCGGTCTGCTGATGCTGCCGATCGCGGGCGCCCTGACCGCGCAGGCCGCGCCGGGCGAGCTCAAGGCGGCCCCCTACTACATGCCGCTGGACAACAACCCGCAGGACATCGCCGAGGCGATCGAGTCCAGCGGGCAGAAGGACTACATCTTCGCCTTCGCCCTGGCCCCGTCCACCGACTCCTGCACGCCCACCTGGGACGGCAAGCCCGGCCAGGAGATCGCCACCGACACCGCCGTGAAGGCCAAGGCCGACGCGGTGCGCGCCGCGGGCGGCAACCTGTCGGTGTCCTTCGGCGGCTACAACGGCATCGAGCTGGCCACCGCCTGCGCCGACGCCCCCGCGCTCGCCGGCGCCTACCAGCAGGTGATCGACAAGTACGAGCTGAACCACATCGACCTCGACATCGAGGGCGACGACCTCGGCGACGTGCCCAACGAGACCAAGCGCTTCGAGGCCATCAAGATCCTCAAGGAGCGCAACCCCGACCTGCACGTCACCCTCACGCTGCCGATGACCACCGTCGGCCTCAACGAGGCCGGCAAGGCCGAGATCCAGCGCGCCAAGGACATGGGTGCCGAGATCGACCTGTTCAAGATCATGGACTTCGACTACGGCGGGCCCGGCCAGGACATGGCCAACAGCGCCATCTCCGTCGCCGAGGCCTTCCACCAGCAGCTGCGCCAGATCCACCCCGAGTTCGACGACGCCGCGGCCTACGCGCGCACCGGCGTGATCCTCATGAACGGCCACACCGACCAGCCGTCCGAGCTGTTCACCCCGGACACCTTCCGCGCGCTGCTGGACTACGCCCAGCAGAAGCAGATCGGCCGCCTCTCCTACTGGGCGCTCAACCGCGACCGCGTCTGCACCGAACCCGGCGGCTGGGCCGACGGCAAGTGCAGCAGCGTCGAGCAGCAGCCCTACGAGTTCACCAAGATCATCGCCGAGTTCCAGTGACGCCCTGGAGGATCACCATGCGAATGTCCCGGAAGATCGTGACCGCCCTGGTCGCCGGTTCGATGCTGCCGCTGGCCGCGGGTTCCGCCCTCGCCCGGGAAGCCCCGGCCCCCGCCGAGATCAAGACCGCGCCCTACATCGACGTGATGCAGGAGAAGCCCACCCTCGCCGAGGTCGCCGAGGCCACCGGGCAGCAGCACTTCACGCTGGCCTTCGTCCTCGGCAGCGCCGCGGGCTGCACCCCGATGTGGGGCGGTGAGCGGCCCGTCGACGACCCGGCCATCAAGGGCCAGATCGACGAGCTGCGGGCGCAGGGCGGCGACGTCATCGTCGCCACCGGCGGCGCGATGGGCCCCTACCTGGAGAGCGTCTGCGGCAGCGCGGACGAGCTGCTCAACGCCTACAAGGCGATCCTCGACGCGACCGGCGCCAACCACCTCGACGTCGACGTCGAGGCCAACATCCCGCAGGACCTCGTCAACGAGGCGCTGGCCAAGCTGCAGGCCGAGCGCGGCACCAAGGTCAGCTACACGCTGCGCGTGCAGGCCGACGAAACCGGCCTGGACCCCTACTCGGTGCAGGTGCTGCAGAGCGCCGCCGCGCACGGCGTCGACGTCCTGGTCAACCCGATGACCATGGAGTTCGGTTCCCAGAAGCCGTGGGGCGACGCGGTGATCGCCGCCGCCGAGAGCACCCTGCGCCAGATGAAGGAGATCTGGCCGGACCTCAGCGACGCCGATCTCAGGGCGCGGCTGGGCGTGACGCCGATGATCGGCCGCAACTTCAACGGCAACATCTTCACCCAGGACCACGCGCGTCAGCTGCTGGACTGGGCCAACACCAACAAGATCGGCCTGCTGTCCTTCTGGTCGGCCGGCCGCGACAACGGTGACTGCCCGGGCGGCGCGGTGTCCCCGACCTGCAGCAGCATCGAGCAGCAGCCCTTCGAGTTCACCACGATCTTCAAGGGCTTCGGCGCCTGATGCCGACCGCGGTGCCGGCGTTCCCGCTCGGGAGCGCCGGCATCGCGCTCAGGACTCCAGGCACTCGTAGGTCGTGCGCACGTAGTCGCGGGTCTTGGCCGCTCCGACGAGTTCGGCCGCCATCTTGTTCATCGCGTACGCCAGGGTCGTCCGGCGGTCGAGGTCGTTGACCACCACGGCGCCGCCGTGCCCGACCCACCAGCAGATCCGCCCGGACGGCGTGGGCATCAGCTCCGGCGTCGGCAGCGCGTAACCCATCCCGAACGGGATGCGGTGCCCCAGGACCCGGTCGCGGGAATCGGACTGGACCTCGAAGATCCGCTCGATGACCTGCGGCGACAGGTAACGCCTGCCCCCGATCTCGCCACCGTGCGAGATCGGCGACTGCATCCGGGCCACCGAGCGCGCGTTGCCCTGGCCGTTGAACCCGCCGAGCTCGGCGCCCAGGAACTCCCGCGTGGTCGTCACCTTCATCGACAGCACCGGGTTGAGCAGCGCCCGCTGCCCGAACTCCCCCAGCTCCGGCGCGTGCGGCGGCGACTTGAGCCGCGCGACCCGGGCGTCCACCGATTCCGGTGCGCCGAGCCAGTAATCGGCCTCCAGCGGCTCGGCGAAGCGGGTGCGCAGCAGCTCCCCGGCGGTGCTCCCGGTGGCCCGCAGCACGAGTTCGCCGAGCAGGTGGCCGTGGCTGATCGCCTGGTAGCCGGACCCGTCCCCCGGCGCGAACCACGGCTTCTGCGCGGCCAGCAGCGCGGCCGCCCGGCGCGTGTCGTAGAGGTCCTCGACGGTCATCGTCGCGTCCCAGCCCGGAAGTCCGCTGGTGTGCCCGAGAACGTGCCGGACCAGCACCCCGGACTTGCCCTTCTCGGCGAACTCCGGCCAGTAGCGCGCCACCGGCGCGTCCAGGTCCAGCTCGCCGGAATCGGCCAGCGACAGCGCCACCAGCGCGAGCATCGTCTTGGTCACCGAGAACGTGTTGACCAGCGTGTCGGCCTCCCACGGCACGCCCTCGGAGGCCTCCCCGGCCCACAGGTCCACGACGGTCTCGCCGTCCTGGATCACGCACAGCGACGCGCCGCGCTCGTCGCCGTCGGCCAGCCGGCGTTCCAGCAGGTCCCGCAGCGGCGCGAACCGGGGTGCGCAGTGCCCGTTCATCATCGGGGTCCCGTTCATCATCGGGCTCGCTTCCTGCCTGCGGCGATCTCGCGGTGCAGATCGCGGACGTATCGGGCGAAGTCGAGCTGGATGGTATGCCGCGGCGCGTCGTAGTACTGGCCCAGGTGCTTGCGCTCGTCCTGCGCCATGATCCGCCGCATCCGCTCCGGCTCGGGCAACCGGTACTCGCCGGTGAGGTGCGCGGCGATGAGCTTGCTCTGCTGCTCGGCGAGGTTGACGATCGTCGGCGAGGCCTGCGCGAGCCCGGCGAAGTAGAGGTTGTCGATGCCCGGCTTGAGGATGCGCTTGTACAGCGGGAACCGGTGATCGACGTCCGGCTGCAGGGCGTCGTCGTCGAAGAACGGGAAGCTCATCGCGTACCCGGTGGCGAACACGATGACGTCGGCCGCGATCCGCGTGCCGTCGGAGCACTCGACCTCGTCGCCGTCGAGCCTGCTGATCGCGGGAACGCAGGTCAAATCGCCGGACCCGGCCTTGGCGAGGAAGTCGATGCTCACCGAGGGGTGCGCGGACAGCGGCTCGTGGTCGGGTTCGGGCAGGCCGTAGTCGCTCATGGCGCCGACGTTGCTGCGAATGGCCTTGCGCGCCAGGCGGAGCGCCAGCGGTTTGGGCATCCAGGGCGGCATCATCAGCTTGTCGGCGGGCTTGCCGCCGCGGTACTTCGGCAGCACCCACACGCCCCGGCGCGCCGAGACCCACACGTGCTCGGCGATGGAGCGGTGCGAGAGCTCCGAGGCGATGTCCAGCGCCGAGTTGCCCATGCCCACCACCACGACCCGCTTGCCGCGCATGTCCACCGGCGAGAACGGGCTGCGGTAGGAGTGGCTGTGCAGGGTCGTCCCGCGGAACTCGCCGGGTACTGCGGGGTGCGCGGGTTCCAGTGATGCCCGTTGGCGACCACCAGCGCGTCGTACTCGCGGGTCTCCCCGCTGCTCAACCGGACTCGCCAGCGCCCGTCGGCGGTGCGCCCGGCGTGCTCCACGCGGGTGTTGAAGGTGATGGTCTCGCGCAGGCCGAAGTGCTCGACGTAGTCGCGGAAGTACCGGTGGATCAGCGTGTGGTGCGGGAAGTCCGGCCAGTCCCCGGCGGCCGGGAAGTCCTCGAACTGCAGGCGGGTGGTCGAGGTGTCGATGTGCAGGGACTCGTAGCAGGCGGACCGGCCGTTGGGGTTGTCGAAGTACCAGTTGCCGCCGACGTCGTCGGATTCCTCGAAGCAGTCGTAGCGGATCCCCGCGTCGCGCAGCCGCTTGGCGGTGGTGAAGCCGGAGCACCCGGCCCCGATGATGCAGACCACCGGATCCGAACCCATCGACAACCTCCTCGTCGCGATGCGATCGCTGATCGCGCCCCGGCGCGCGAGCGCTTCCGATCGACCCCGCGCGGAGCGGTCCCGGAAGACCCCGGCGGCGGGGCGATCGTCGATCGACTCTGCCATTTCGCTGACGCAATGTCTAGTGAGTGGGCGGTAGGGTCGGCCCGGTGACGACCCTCCGGCAGCAGCAGAAGCAGCGAACCCGCGGCGCCCTGCTGACCGCCGCCCGACGGCTGTTCGTCGAGCGCGGCTACGCGGCGGTCACCGTCGACGACATCACCACCGAGGTCGGTTGCAGCCGCGCGACGTTCTACCTGCACTTCAGCGGGAAGCCGGACGTGCTGCGGCGGATCGGCGCCGAAACGGTGCAGCAGCGCGCGGTCTCGGTCTACGCCGACCTGGACGAGGTGCTGGCCACCGGCTCGCGCGCCGAGTTCGCCGAGTGGCTGCGCCGCGCGGTGGCCTGGTTCGAGCGCAACCGGGACATCCTGCCGGTGTGGGACGAGGCGGTGGCCCTGGAACCCTCGTTCCGGCCGATCGCGACCGAGGCGGTCGCGGAGCTGCCGGCGGCGATGCCGCGCTACCTCGAGCGGTGGGGCGAGGCCCGCTCCGAGGAGGCGCGGCTGCGGGTCGGACTCCTGGTGACCCAGCTGGAGCGGTTCTTCACCCGCTGGGCCGTGCAGGGCACGTTGGACACCGGTGACACCGATCCCGCGGTGACGTTGACCGACATCTGGTACCCGGCGTTGCTACCACCCGAGCACCACCACTCGACCGAGGTCGACTGAAAAGTATTTCACATCAATTCGTTTCGCAGAGTGATCGCCTGGACCACCCCATCCGGCGATGCCCATTCGCTCGCATTTTCGAATGGAGTTGGGCATCATTTAGTACATGAGTTCGAAGGCGAAGAACCCCAGGTCCGCACCCCGCCGAACGTCCACAGTGGGCGGATCGAGCACGCCGGTGATCACGACGAAGACCGCACCGCACCAGGAATCGACGATCCGCCTGTCGCTCTCGCGCGGCCCACCGCCGCTGATCGCATGACACCGCACCGACCTCCGGGCCGGTTGACCCAACATGCCCGCGTGGCTTGCTGTTTGACAACTGCAGAGTGGGAAAGCGGGACCGGAGGCCCTCTGCGGTCGCCGCGCGGATCCACCGGGTCCGCGCGGCGACCGCCGGGTCCGACGGCGAGGTGCTCAGAACCGAAGGCGGCCCCCGCCACGTGTTCACAACGACCCGACCGCTCAACGGAAGAGCCCCCATGCCGATCCCCGCCCCCGACTTCGACCAGATCTTCGTCGACGGTTCCCGCCACGCGCTGTCCGACGGCGACGGCGCCACCGTCCGGTTGCACCAGGAGACCTCGCTGTGGATGCCCTCGGGCAAGGTCTGCGCCGGTGAGCCGTTCATGTTCGGCTCGGCCGAGGACGGGGCGTTCGTCCAGGACGTCCCGCCCGGCACCTACCCGGTGGTGCTGGCCGAGGCCCGGTTCGGCGAGGCCGACCAGCCGAGCTGGTACCAGGCGGTGGCCGCGATCAAGATCCAGGTCCGCGACGAACCGACCGCGTCCTGGGAGATGGCCGTGGTCGCCGGGCAGGACCCGACGACGCTGGACGGCGACTCGTTCTTCGGCTACCCCGTCGACGGCGGCACCGGCGGTTTCGTCGACGCGGGCAACCTCGCGCACTGCGACGACGAGGAGTACATCGACCGCGTCCTGGAATGCCTGGAGGAACGCGACTTCACCGGCGTCGGCAAGCTCACCGACGACGAGGACCGCACGATCGTCGTCGTGTGCTCCTCCGGCGGAGGCGACGGGCACTACCCGACCTGGGTCGGCCGCAACGCCGACGGTGAGATCACCTGCTTCGTCACGGACTTCTTCATCCTCACCGACGACGGCGACGAGGACGACGCGCCCGACGACGGCGGCACCGGTCCGGACGAGACCGCGCACTGCGCGCTGAACGGCCCGGCGTTGAACAATGCGGCGCTGAACGGTTCGGTTCTGGGCGACTACGCACTGGCCGACTTCGCCACCGGTCACGAGATGCGCCTCGGGCAGACGCTGCGCCGCGAGTCCCTCACCTCGCCGAACGGCCGCTTCTCGCTGGTGCACCAGGACGACGGCAACGTCGTGCTCTACGACAACGAGTCGCTGCGCGCGTGGTGGGCCTCGGACACCTGCGGCGCCGACACCGCGTTCTGCGCGCTGCGCGAGACCGACGGGCTCACCCTGTTCTCCCCGCAGGGCAGGCGGATCTGGCGCAGCGGGGCGACCCGACCGGCAGCCGCGCTCGCGGTGCGCGACGACGGCGACGTCGTCATCACCGACGTCGACGGCGAGACCGTCTGGTCCACCGGGAGCGCCTCGGTCGTGCCCTCGGGCCCGGCCGCGATCGGTGACCGGATGCTGCCCGGCCAGACCCTCGGCCGCCAGTCGCTGACCTCGGCGTCCGGTCGTCACACGCTGACCCACCAGGACGACGGGAACCTGGTGCTCTACAGCAACGAGGGCCGCGGCGCGCTCTGGGCGTCCGACACCCAGTTCCGCGGGACCGGCCGTTGCAAGCTGCTGGACAGCGGCGACCTCGTCCTCTACGACCGGCGCGGCCGGATCGTGTGGTCCACCGGAACCGAGGGCAACCCGGGCGCCGCGCTCACGGTCGGCGACGACGGTGTCGAGCTGCGCAACGCCGACGACGTCGTGGTCTGGAGCGTTCACACCGCACCGGGGACGGAGTTCACCTCGGCCATCGCCGCGACGGCGGCGACACCGGTTCAGCCCCTCCAGCCGTTGTCGTCGTCGCTTGCCACCGAGATGACCGCGGCGGTTCCGGCGGTGCCGACGGGTGAGGCCGTTCCGGCCGAGCGAGCCCGGAACTGACCGGACGCTCCCGCGATTCCGCCGGTGATCAGCTCCCCGCCGTCACGGCCTGGGGCTTCCCGTCCTCCTCGTCGCCGACCTTGTCCTCCCCGCGGCGTCGGAAGAACTGGAAGCCGGGGATGCCGGCGATCGCCCGGCGGACGTCGTAGGTGACCTCCAGGAGTTCGTGGATCTCCGGGCCGACCCTGTCGAGCGTGCGCAGGATCGGCAGGATGTCGGACAGGACGTGCTCGGTGAGCTGCGGGAGCTCGTCGACCAGGCGGATCGCCGCGTCGACCTCGGAGTCGGAGAGCTCGTCGACGAACCGGTCCAGCAGCGGCGCGGCCTTCTTCGCCGTCGGCGCGTAGACCGCGAGCAGCTCGTCGGCGTCGGCGGAGGTGCGCCGCGCCTGGTCCACGGTCTTGGCCGCGTCGTCGCACACCCCGCTCGCGCGCCCGACCACCGCTTCGGCCATCGACGAGACGCGACCGGCGTCGGAGACGATCGGCGCCGCCGCGACGGCCACCGCCCGGGCGTCCTGGATCGTGTCCTGAGCGTCCGCGACGGTGCCGTTGGCGCGCTGCACCAGGTCCTCGACCTGGTCGACGACCGCGGAGATGCGGCCGACGAGCTGCTCCGCCTCACCGAGGAGCCCGAGGACGCGGGTCGGAGCGGTGGCCACGGCGGTGGCCGATTGGGTCGCCCAGCTCACGGTGGACTTCGCGAGTCCGAGGACGTCAGAGGGCGCGGGTACGCGGAACACCATGCCCTTCACTGTGCACACCGATTGATCGAATCGCCACCACATCACGGCGCGTCGCCGGTCAGCGCGGAACCGGGCCCGCCGGACGCGCCGAGGTCGAGCCCGGCGTTGATGCCTACTCGACGCGGGCTCGGTCGCTGTTCCCGTCCGACAGGAACGACGCCAGCGCACCACCCCGTTCGAGCACCTCGGTCCGGTCGCGGCGGGAGAGCCGGTGCAACGGCGCGATGCTCACCGTCCCGTCCGCGCACCGCCAGGTTCCGGCGACGCGCCCGTCCACCAGGACGACGCGCTCGCCGGCCACCGACAACCCGCGGTGCTCGTCGTCGATGACGCGGCTGCGGTCGTGGTACCCGAGGACCGCGTTGTCGAAGGCCGGCAGGAACCGCACGGGCGCGGGCACGTCCGGGTCCGGACGCGGCGCGTCGGGCAGGTCCAGCAGCTCGCGACCGCGCTCGTCCCGGAACGACACGAGTTCCTCGCGCACCGCCTTGACGGCACCGGGCAGGCCCGCCAGACCCGACCAGGCGCGGATGTCGGCGGTGGCGGCGGGGCCGAACGCCGCGAGGTAGCGACGCACGAGTTCCCGCCCGGCCTCGTCACCCGGGGACTCCGGCTCGACCTCGTGGCCCAGCCAGGTCGAGATCGGCAGGTAGCGCGCCGCTCCACCGGTCCGCCACAGTCCGCGCGGGGGCAGCTGGGCCACCGGGATCAACGCTCCGACCAGCGTCTCCCCCAGAGCGCGAGAGCTGGTTCCGGGCCAGCGCGAGGCCACCGCCCGGCCCAGGTCGGCCATCGACTGCGGCTCGCCTCCGGCCAGCACCTCCCGGCCCGCCGACGCGAGCTCGTCGAGGTCTACCCCCGCCAGCTCGCGGCGGTAGACCCCGAGGACCCGCTGCAGCAGCATCGCCTCGTGGCGCGTTCGCCAGGCCAGCACGTCCTGGGCGGTCAGCAGGTGGATGGTGCGGCGCATCAGGTGCGTCCGCACCACCCGCCTCTCGGTCAGCAGCTCCGAGAGCTCCGCCGGGTCGAAGGCGCGCAGCCGGGACCAGAGGCCGACGAAGGGCTCCTGCGGTTCCTGCGCCTGCAGGCCGCACAGGTGTGCGACGGCGTCGTGCGGCGCGAGTTCGGCGGGTTCGAGCAGCAGTTGCCGGGCCAGGCTCGCGCGGTTGAGCGCCCGGTCGTCGAGAACCACCACGCGCTCAGGTGGTGGTCCGGCCGTCGATCGACTCGCGGATGATGTCCGCGTGCCCCGCGTGCTGGGCGGTCTCGGAGATCACGTGCAGCAGCACCCGCCGAGCGCTGAGCACCGTGCCGGGCTCGTTCCAGGGCGCTTCCGGCACCGCGTGCTCGATCAGCAGGTCGGGCAGCGCGGTGACGACCTCCTCGGTGCGGGCGGCCACCTGCTCGTAGCGCTCCGCGATCCCGTCGAGGGTGTCGCCGGGAAGCATCTGGAAGTCGTTGAGCCGATCGGTCATCCACTGCGGGTACTCCCGCGCGGTGCCGGCCTCGATGTCGGCCCAGGTGACGCCGTCGGGCAGGGAGAAGGACATGGCGGACTGGCCTTCCAGCACGAACCGCATCCACGCCTCCTCGGTGCTGGCGACGTGCTTGACGATGCCGCCCAGGCACAACCCGCTGCGGGTCGGGCGTTCGCCCAGCTGTTCGTCGGTGAGGCCGCGCACGGTGGTGAGCACCTGTTCGCGCGCGGTGGCCAGCTCGGCGAGCAGATCGCGCTTTTCGATTTCGAGGGCTTTCTCAGCAGTGGTCATAACGGAAGGATGGCACCGGTAGCGGTCAGGATGTGTCCGCTACCGGGTGCACGATGGGGTTCATGCCGACCACTTCAGCCCGGCTTCTCGCGCTGCTGTCCCTGCTCCAGGCACGACGGGACTGGCCCGGTTCGCTGCTGGCCGAACGCCTGGAGGTCAGCGATCGCACGGTGCGCCGGGACATCGACCGGTTGCGCGAGCTGGGCTATCCGATCTCGACGGTCAAGGGCCCCGACGGCGGGTACCGCCTGGAGGCGGGCAGCAACCTGCCGCCGCTGCTGTTCGACGACGAGCAGGCGGTCGCGCTGGCCATCGCGCTGCGCATCGCGACCACCGCGGGTGCGGGCATCGAGGAGGCCGCGACCCGCGCGCTGACCACGGTGCGCCAGGTGATGCCGTCCCGGCTGCGGCACCGGATCGACTCGCTGCAGGTGACCGCTGTGGAGCGCAGCACGGCGCACCGGGTCGACAGCGAGGTGCTGATGGCGCTCAGCGGCGCGGTGCACGCGCGCGAGGAACTGCGCTTCGACTACAGCGGCTCCGACGCTCCACGCCGGACGCACCCGCACCACCTGATCACCTGGGGCGGGCGCTGGTACCTGGTCGCCTGGGACCTCGACCGCGACGACTGGCGGATCTTCCGCGCCGATCGCATCACGCCGCGCACCCCGACCGGACCGCGCTTCGGTCCGCGATCACTCCCGGGCGGGGACGTGACGGCGTTCGTCCGCGGTCGATTCCAGGGCGCCGAAACCTGGCCGTGCCAAGGAACTGTCGTCCTCGACCTGCCTGCGGCCACGGTGTCGCGCTACACCTACGACGGCGTCGTCGAGGAGCTGGCGCAGAACCGGTGCCGACTCACCCTGGGCTCGTGGTCCTGGCGTTCGCTGGCCGCCGAGCTCGGCAAGTACGACGCGGACGTGGAGGTGATCGGCCCCGCAGAGCTCAGGACCGCCTGCGCGCAACTCGCCGAGCGCTACGCGAAAGCCGCGTCAGATGAACCGAACACGCGATGAGTGACGCTCTTTCACCCAGCGGACCGCGTCACCTTGCTTCCGCTGGGGAGGCGCACGGCGGACTTGCCCGCCGCTGCTCCGAACCGGCAGGCCATCAGGAAGTAGACGGCCAGGATCTTCGGTCGCGTCGTCACGATGTCCGAACTCCTTCGGGGAGGCGAGATTTCATGCTCGGTGATATCGCATGATCACGGAACCGCCGTCCGCGCCGCGGCACTTCGGCGCGGCTTGACCCGGACGAGGGAGCGACGTTGACCAATTCGGACCGACGCGCGCCGACCGGACGCCGGGAGGCGCGTCCTCAGGGTTCGATGAGTCCGGCCCGGATCGCGTAGCGGGTGAGCTCCAACCGGTCCTTCATGCCCAGCTTCGCCATGAGGTTGGAGCGGTGGCGCTCGACGGTCTTGATGCTGATGACGAGCAGATCGGCGATCTCCTTCGAGGAGTGCCCTTCGGCGACCAGCTTCAGGATCTCCTCCTCCCGATCGGTGATGGCCCGGTCCGGGACCGCCTCGCCCTGCCCCGCGCGGTCGAGGTAGTTGCGGATCAGCGCGGTCACGGCGCCCGGGTACAGGAACGGCTCGCCGCGCATCGCCGCGCGGCAGGCCTCCACAGGTCGCGGTCGGCGACGGACTTCAGCACGTACCCGGAGGCGCCGGACTTGAGCGCCTCGAACAGGTACTGCTCGTTGTCGTACATCGTCAGGATCAGCACCCGCAGGTCCGGTTGCAGCCGGATCAACTGGCGTGCCGCCTGCAGCCCGGTCAGCCGCGGCATCGCGATGTCGAGGATCGCCAGGTCCGGGTGCCGGGTCCGGGCGAGCTCGACCGCCTCGGCCCCGTCGCCGGCCTCGGCGACGACGGTGAGGTCGGGTTCGTTGTCGAGGATGAGCCGGACCCCGCGCCGGACCAGCACGTGGTCGTCGGCGAGCAGGATCCGCGTGGGGTCGGTCATCGCCCGCCCCCGTCCTGGATCGGCACGTCGAGCCGCACTTCCGTTCCGCCCTCCGGACCGGGCTCGACCGCGAGCAGCGCGCCGGCGAGCAGCGCGCGCTCCCGCATTCCGCGGATGCCCGCGCCCTCCGGGGCGTCACCGATGCCCACCCCGTCGTCGCGCACCCGCAGTCGCACGACGGACTGACCGACGCGGACGCTCAGGTCGATGCGGGTGGCCGCGGCGTGCCGGACGGCGTTGGTGATGCTCTCCTGCGCCACCCGGTAGATGACGAGCTCGACCTCCTCGCCGAGCTCGGGCAGCTCGCCGTCGATCCGGCAGCGCGCCACACCGCCGCCGACCTCGCCTGCCAGCGACTTGAGCGCGCTGGCCAGGCCCAGCTCCTCCAGCACCCCGGGGCGCAGCCGCCGGGCGATGCGGCGGATCTCGTCGAGGCTGTCGCGGGTGGTCTCCTGCACCTGGTGCAGAGCGGTGGCCACGGCCTCCGGCGCGTCGTCGGACACCCTCCGCATCTCCAGCAGCACCGCGGTCAGGCTCTGCCCGACCTCGTCGTGGAGCTCGCGGGCGATGCGCCGCCGTTCGGCCTCCTGCGCCGACAGGGCCCGGGCGTTGCTGGTGGCGCGCTCGATCTCCAGCCGGTCGAGCATCGCGTTGAACGCCTTGATCAGGTCCGCGATCCCGCCGTGCCCGGACACCGGCGGGCGCGAACCCGGCCGCAGCAGGTCGATGGTGGTCATCGCGCGGGTCAGCCGCCGCAGCGGCAGGAACCCGATGCGCAGGAGCAGCGCGTTGGCCACGAGCATCGCGGCCAACCCGGCGACCAGGATCAGGCCCTCGGCGGGCAGCACGGGCGTGGACACCGTGGCCGGGCTGAGCACCAGCAGCGCAGTCGCAGCGGTGAACACTGCGGCGTTGAGCAGGAACACCCGCCAGAACAAGGACACGTCCGCACCTCCCGAATCCCCTCATTCGACCACCGGGCGCAGTTCGAACACCCATACGGGTGGGTGGGCGCGCGGAATGGGTGTCAACCCCGATGGAGAAATCCGCCTGCGTGGGTGAGGCTGGGCCCGGTAACTGCGGCAGAGGAAGAGCAACAAGCGTGACAACAGCCGGATCCGGCGGGCCCAAGAGCAGCCGGAAGATCAGCTGGGATCTGGTTCGGGCCGGCTGCGTGATGCTGGTGATGCTGTACCACTCCACCAGCCTGAGCGTCTTCCTCCACCCCGAGCTGGAACCGCGCGCCTTCGAGTTCCCCTACCAGGTCGGCGCCAGCATGCTGCTGGTCGTCTCCGCCTACTTCGCCTGCGTGACGATCGGCCGCGGCACGATGCTGCGCTACTGGTGGGGCCGGATCGCCCGGCTGCTGCCCTCGTTCCTGGCGGCGGTGGTGATCAGCTACTTCGTGCTGCGGGCGTTCCCGATCGAGGGCTGGTTCTTCCCGCTGCCCGAGGACCTGCGGGCGAACCTGCTGATGCTGTGGCACTGGAAACCGCAGTACTACCCGTTCATCGACGGCTCGCACTGGACGGTTCCGCTGCAGCTGATGGGCTTCACCGCCGCAGCGCTGCTCTACAAGAGCAGCTGGGGTCACGGCAGGCGAATGCTGATCATCATGTGGGTCGCGGTGGTCCTGCCGCTGCTGCAGTGGCCGATCCGCATCAACGACCCGGTCGAGAGCTACCGAGTGGTGGTCGACGGCATCGGCATGCACCGCTGGCACCTCTTCGTCGCCGGTGTGGCGATCTGGATGTGGTCGGTCAAGCGCCTGAGCACACCGCACTTCGCGACCCTGCTGGGGCTGTGCATGGTGGCCCAGGAGGTGCACAACTACACGCGCACCCCCGAGGGGCTGCTCGCCGACACCGGGTCCTCGGTCGCGGTCGCCATCGGCATGTGCCTGATCGCGCTGGTCGCGCGCTCCCCGGACATGCCGATGCCGCCGCTGGCGCGCCGCGCGGTGAGCTGGTTCGCCGGCATCTCGTACGGCACGTTCCTGATGCACCAGGCCATCGGCTACATCGTGCTGCGCAAGCTGCAGGACGTGGGCGTGGACACCATCACGCAGACGGTGGCGATGCTGGCCACCGGCACCCTGCTGGGCTGGGCGCTCACCCGTGCGGTGGAGACGCCCGCGCACAAGCTGCTGATGCGGCCCTTCACCCAGCGCGGTCCGGCTCACACCCGGGAAACAAATCCCAGCGGCCGGCGTTGAACCCACTGTGAAAAAGATCGGGTTCCTGTCCTTCGGGCACTGGTCGGACTCGCCGCACTCGCAGACGCGGACGGCCTCCGACGCCCTGCACCAGGCCATCGACCTGTCGGTGGCCGCCGAAGAGCTCGGCGCCGACGGCGCCTACTTCCGCGTGCACCACTTCGCGCGGCAGTACGGCTCGCCGTTCCCGCTGCTGGCGGCGATCGGGGCGCGGACCAGCCGGATCGAGATCGGCACCGGCGTGATCGACATGCGCTACGAGAACCCGCTCTACATGGCCGAGGACGCGGGGTCGGCGGACCTCATCTCCGACGGCAGGCTGCAGCTGGGGATCAGCCGTGGATCGCCGGAGCAGGTCGTCGACGGCTGGCGCTACTTCGGCTACCAGCCCCCGGAGGGCCAATCCGACGCCGACATGGCGCGCACCCACACCGAGGTGCTCATGGAGGTCCTCAAGGGAGGCGGATTCGCCCAGCCCAACCCGCGGCCGATGTTCCCGAACCCGCCCGGTCTGCTGCGCGTCGAGCCGCACTCGCCGGGCCTGCGCGACCGCATCTGGTGGGGGTCTGGTTCCAACGCCACGGCGCGGTGGGCGGCCAAGCTCGGGATGAACCTGCAGAGCTCGACCCTCAAGGACGACGAGAGCGGTGAGCCGCTGCACGTCCAGCAGCGCAAGCAGATCGAGGCGTACCGGGAGGCCTGGCGCGCCGAGGGGCACGCGCGCGAACCGCGCGTGTCGGTCAGCCGCAGCATCTTCGCCATCGTCAACGACCTCGACGACATGTACTTCGGGGACGAGGACAACACCGAGGACAAGATCGGCAACATCGACGCCCACACCCGGGCCGTCTTCGGCCGGTCCTACGCGGCCGAGCCGGACGTCCTGGTCAAGCAGCTGGCCGAGGACGAGGCGATCGCCGCGGCCGACACCCTGCTGCTCACCGTCCCCAACCAGCTGGGCGTGGACTACAACGCCCACGTCATCGACAGCATCCTCCGCCACGTGGCCCCGGAGCTCGGCTGGCGCTGATCCGCCGAGCGCCCCGGCCTCGCGGCCGGTGAGCCGGAACTGGCTGAGCCAGTCGACCAGTTCGGTATTGACTTCGCCGCGCGATTCACGGAAAGTGGCTGAGCCAGTGAGCCACTGTGCCGCGCGCCACACCCCCTTGTGGCGCGCGGGCCCGCGCAGGCAAGGAGGCAAAGGTGCCGCCCGAAGTCATCTCGATCCTGGTGCTGGTCGCCGCGTTCGTCATCGCCACCACGCTGTCGGTGAACATGGGCGTGCTGTGCTTCGCAGCCGCGTTCCTGGTCGCCACGGTGTTCGGCGGGCTGTCCGAAGACGACATCTTCGACGGCTTCCCCGGGGACCTGTTCGTGGTCCTGGTGGGCGTGACGTTCCTGTTCGCGATAGCCCGGGCCAACGGCACGACCGACTGGGTCGTGCAACGCGCGGTCCGCCTGGTCGGAGGCCGGATCGCCCTGATCCCGTGGGTGATGTTCGGCATCGGCGCCGTGCTCACCGCGATCGGCGCGGTCAGCCCGGCCGCGGTGGCGATCGTGGCGCCGATCGCGCTGAACCTCGCCGCCCGCTACAAGATCAACCCGCTGCTGATGGGCGCGATGGTCGTGCACGGCACGCAGGCCGGCGGGTTCTCCCCGATCAGCATCTACGGCAGCATCGTCAACGAGGTCGTGGCCAACAGCGGCCTGCCGGGCAGTCCGGTCGTGCTGTTCCTGGGCAGCTTCGCCGCCAACGCGGTGATCGCGGGCGTGGTGTTCGTGGTCTTCGGCGGGTTGCGGCTGCGCCGCGCCACCGAAGCCCGGCAGCTCATCGCCACCGGGTCGGGCGGCACCGGCGCGGACCCCTCCGACGACGACCGGGTCGAGGAGCTCAAGCTCAACCGGGACCGGCTGCTGACGCTGACCGGCCTGGGCGTCCTGGTGGTCACCACGCTCGGCTTCGGCCTCGACGTCGGTCTGATGGCGATGAGCATCGCGGTTGTGCTCAGCGTGCTCTCGCCGAAGATGGGCAAGGCCGCGCCGAGCGAGGTCGCCTGGCCGACCGTGTTGCTGATCTGCGGTGTGCTCACCTACGTCGGCGTGCTGGAGAAGATGGGCACGATCGACTACGTCGGTCATTCCGTGGCAGGCATCGGCGTTCCGCTGCTGGCGGCGCTGCTGCTGTGCTACATCGGCGCGATCGTGTCGGCGTTCGCCTCCTCGGTGGGCATCATGGGCGCCCTCATCCCGCTGGCGGTGCCGTTCCTGCAGACCGGCAGCGTCGGGCCGATCGGGATGATCACGGCATTCGCGGTGGCGGCCACCGTGGTCGACGTGAGCCCCTTCTCCACCAACGGCGCGATCGTCCTGGCCAACGCCAAGGACGTGGACAAGGACGCCTTCTTCCGGCAACTGCTCGTCTACGGCGGGGTCATCGTGGCGGCGGCGCCGCTGGTGCTCTGGATCCTGCTGGTGCTGCCCAACTTCGGGTGAGCGCAGCGCAACGGGGTGCGTCGCTCGACGGCGACGCACCCCGTTCGCGACCTCAGACCAGGTCGCCGTCCTGGACGACGTGGCGGATGCGCTTCGGGTCGGCCAGCGCGGAGATGTCGCCCAGCGGGTCGCCGTCGCAGACCACGAGGTCGGCGCGCGCTCCCTCCCGGAGGGTGCCGATCTCGCCGCTCATGCCGAGCAGTTCGGCGGCGGTGCTGGTCGCCGAGCGGATCACCTCCAGCGGTTCCTGGACCTCGCTGCGGATCCGGAACTCCTCGTTCTGGTGTCGGTGCATCCCGCCGAGCAGGTCGGTGCCGTAGACGATCTTCACGCCGCCCCGGTGGGCCGTCTCCAGCGCGGCGAGCCCGGCCCCGAGCACCTCGTCGACCTTGCGCCAGCTGTCCTCGGGCAGCCCGTACTCGCGCCCCTCGGACTTGAGAGCCCAGTAGGTCACCAGCGTCGGCACCAGGAACGCGTCGTGCTCGACGAACTCGGCCACGTTGGACTCGTCGATGAGGTTGCCGTGCTCGATGGAGCGGATCCCGGCGCGCAGCGACCGGCTGACCGAGCGGGCCGTGTAGGCGTGCGCGGCCACGTAGCGGTTGGCGGCCTCGGCTTCCTGCACGATGGCCTGCAGTTCGTCCATCGAGTACTGGGTGGAGTCGATCCGGTCGGTCGGCGAGGCGACCCCTCCCCCGGCCATCACCTTGATGTGGTGGGCGCCCTTGCGGAGCTCGTCGCGGGCGGCGGCGCGCACCGCGTCGACGCCGTCGGCGATGCGGCCGAGCCCGGCGCAGCACTGGTGCCCGTCGTGCAGGCGGGTGCCGCGCGGGCGGCTGTCGCCGTGCCCCCCGGTCTGGCTCAACGCCTTGCCGCAGAAGGCGAGTCGCGGCCCGCGGAGGAGCCCTTCGGCCTGGGCGTCGGCGAGCCCGAAGTCGGCACCGGAGGCGTCGCGCACCGTGGTGAACCCGCGGTCGAGCATCCCGCTCATGATCCGCGCGGAGTGCGCCGTCGCGTAGGACGGCGACCAGGTGGTGAGCGCCCCGAGGTCGGCGGTGGCGGCGGTGACGTGCACGTGGGCGTCGATCAGGCCGGGCAGCACGGTGGCCCCGCCGAGCTCGACGACGCGCGCGCCGTCCGGCGCCTGGAGACCGGGGCCCTTCTCGACGATGCGGCCGTCGGCGCACAGCACGTCGCCTTCGGCGTACTCACCGGTCTCGACGTCGAGCAGCGCGCCGGAGCGCAGCAGCAGGATGGTCACGGGGTCGATTCCTCCTCGGGTTCGTCGATGCGGTGCACGAGTTCGCTCAGCGCGGGCACGGCCAGCGAAGCGAGCTCTTCCACGCGCGTCACCTGGGACCGCTGGTAGGCGCCGGGCGCGTCGAGCAGGTTGAGCACGCCGAGCGCGCCGGACGGCCCCACCACCGGGGCGTTGATCACCGAGCCGCAGCCGAGTTCGGCGATGAGCCGGTGATCGGCGAAGACCTCCCGCACCGAGGCCTCGTCCGGGCCGAAGTAGGGCTCTCGCGCGACGATGCAGCGCTCCAGCCAGTCGGCGGCGACCTCGACGCTCTTCTCGCCGCCGACCGGGTACTGCTCGGGGTGGCTGCTGTGCGCGCGGTGCAGCACGCGGCGACCGGGCAGCCAGGCCAGCACCGTGAACAACCGGGCCCCGACGTCCCGCCGGACGCGTTCTTCCACTTCGGACAGCCTCATCGGGTCACCGCCTCCGCTCCGCCGGTCTCGGTGAGGTCCTCCAGCGACCGGCCCGCGGTGGAGAGCCCGAACAGCAGGGTGCACACCACGCCGACCGCGAGCACGGCGGTGGTCAGGCCGAACACGCCCGCGAAGCCCAGCGAGGCGGCCGACAGGCCGATCACCGAGGGCGCGATGATGCTGCCGACCCGCCCGAACGCGCTGGACAGCCCCGTTCCCGAGGCCCGGATCCAGGTCGGGAACACCTCCGGGGTGTAGGAGTAGACGGCCGCGTAGGTGCCGTTGAGGAAGAACGACAGCACCGCCGCCGAGGTCGTGATCAGCACCGGATCGGTCATCTGGCTCATCCAGAACGCGCTGGCGGCGGCTCCGGCGAGGTAGAGCGCGATGGTGTTCTTGCGGTCCAGGTACTCGCCGAGCCACGCCGCCGAGAAGTACCCGGGCACCTGCGCCAGGTAGATGATGATCGAGAACTCGAAGCTCTTGGTGACCGTGATGCCCTGCTGCACCAGCAACGTCGGGATCCAGGTGAAGAACCCGTAGTAGGAGAAGGTGATCACGAACCAGATCAGCCAGGTGATCGCGGTGCGCCGCGCCATCGAGCCGCTCCACAGGTACTTCAGCGCGGACAGCAGCCCGATCTTGCGGGTCTCGGCCGGCTTCTCGACGGCGGCCTCCGGGATCGGCGGCAGTTCGGCGCGGGTGGCCGCCCGGACCTTCGCCTCCAGGCCGACCACGATCTCCTCGGCTTCGGCCGCGCGTCCGTTGGCCAGCAGGTAGCGGGGTGATTCGGGCAGCGAGCGGCGCCACCACAGCAGCAGCACGATCGGCAGCGCGGTGATCACCTGAGCCCAGCGCCAGCCCTCGGGCACCGGTTGCACGACGAAGCGGCCGAGCAGCGCGGCGGCCACGAAGCCGAAGGAGAAGAACCCGGCCAGGGCACCGACGAACCAGCCGCGTCGGGCGGCGGGCACGAACTCGGACAGGAAGGGCGCGATGATCGCGCTCTCGGCCCCGGCGCCGAACCCGGCGAGCACGCGGGCGCCGAGGAAGATCTCGTAGTTCGGCGAGAGCGCCCCGACCACTGAGAACAGGGCGTAGACCGCCAGGGCCCACATCATGACCTTCTTGCGACCGATGCGGTCGCCGAGCAGTCCGGCGCAGGTGGCACCGAACAGGAAGCCGAAGGGCGTCGCGGAGCCGATCAGGCCGAGCTGCGCGTTCGTCAGCCCCCATTCGTCCTGGACGCTCGGCAGCAGGAAGGCGACGACGGCCGAGTCCATCCCGTCGAAGGTGTAGCCGAGGCCGCCGAGCAACAGCAGCAGGTAGTGCGGCCGGCTCAGCGGGAGCCGGTCGAGTCGGGCCAGCAGGGACACGGGGTGCCTCCAATGTGTCGCAGCACCGAGCGAAAGTGCACAGCAACATATAGTGCAGTTATTGCAAACTGCAATACCTGTTGCGTTGTGAGCTCGTTAAGCTGTGCGCGACGAGAGGAGCCCCAGTGACCGACGGCGAGCCCGACGGGTTCGAGGCGTGGCTGCGCGGGCGCGTGCCCGAGCGCGGGTTGCGCAGCAAGGGCTCGTCCGTGCTGCAGGTCCTGCTCACCCAGCCGCGACGGGTCTCGTACAGCTCCGCCGCCGAGGCCGCCGAGCTGGCCGGCGTCAACGTCGCCACGGTCAGCCGGACCGCGCAGGCGCTGGGCTTCACCGGCTGGTCCGACCTGCAGCAGGAGTTGCGGGCCCGCTACCTGTCCTCGCTGAGCGCACCGGACGTGGCCGCCGCGCAGCGGACCGAGGGCGAGCTAGGCGGGGCGTCGCTGCGCCGTGACCTGGAATCGCTGGCGGTGCTCAACCGCCGCCTCGACGAGCAGCTGCTGCGCACCGTCGCCGAGGCGATCGCGCAGGCGCGGCGCACCCTGATCGTGGCCAACGGCAGCTACGTCTCGGTCGGGACGGCGCTCGGGCACAACGTCCAGCTGGCGGGCTACGCCGCGACCGTCGTGCACGACGACGCCGAGCTGGCCAACGCGGTGTCGCGGATCGAACCGGGCGACGTGGTGATCGCGATCAGCTTCTGGCGGCTCTACCAGAGCACGGTGACCGCGGCCGAGGAGGCGCACGACCGGGGCGCGCGGGTCTTCGCGCTCACCGACGCGGCCAGCCCCGCCCTGGCCGCGGCGGCCGAGCAGGTGGTGCTGATCCCGGCCGAGGGCGTGGCGTTCTTCCCCTCGCTGGCACCGGGTTTGGCGGTGGCGCAGGCGATCGCGGCGCAGCTGTCCACGGTGGACCCGGACCGCACCCGCCGCTCCATCGAGGCCGCCGAGGCGCAGTGGTCGCGATTCCACCTGCTGCACCGCACGCCGCGGCGCGACTGATCACCCGAGCACGAGGGGCACACCGCCCGGCAGTCCGTCCAGTTCGGACTCGGACGGTGCGCGCCTGCCGGTGCCCACCAGCAGGGCGTCGGCGTCCGAGAACTCCGCGGGGAACGGGTTTCCGACGATCCGGTCGAGCATGTCCCGGGACGCGGCGAGGGTCTCGGCGGGCGGGCCCGGGACGTGCGGCAGGTGCGCGACCAGGTCGAGGTGGTGCAGCGTCCACTCCAGCACGTAGGCGTCGAGGTAGTCGGCGACGGTGAGGACCTCGCCCTTGGTGCTGATGCGACCCCGCGGGTCGGCGAGCCGCGCGGCCCGGCCCGCGGCCGAGCCGACGTCGTCGAGGTGGAACTTCAGCAGCCGCGGTTCGTGGTAGGCGGCGGCGAGCCGGACCGTCAGCGCGTCGAGCGGGTCATCACCGCCGGGCTGGGCGGGCGCTAGATCCCAGTAGGTGACGGCGTTGCGGGTCGGCTCGGAGTCCGCCGGGGTGGCCAGCGCGATCAGGACGTCCTGCGCGTCGATGATCAGGTGGCACACCAGGTCTCGCACCAGCCAGCCGCGGCACCCGGACGCCCGCAGCAGGTCGTCGTCGGCGAGGTCCGCGACGACCGCCCGCAGCGACGTCCAAGCCGTGGTGAACAGCTCCATCCCGCCACGGTAACCACTCCGGCTCTCAGGTGGCCGACACCCGGGCCCGCAACCCGTCGAGGAGCAGCTGCAGCCCCTGCTCGAAATCCGCCGCACCGCCCGGGTTCCGGTCGATCGCGCCGGCGCTGGCGGCCTGCATCGCGGTCTGCTCCTCGACGGTGTGGCCGAAGACCAGGTGCAGGATCGCGCGGGTGCCGATGTCGACCAGCTCGCCCGGCAGGCCGCCGTCGGCGAGCGCGGAGCGCAGCGCGGCGGCCGGCTCCCGAGCGCCGAGCCCGAAGGTGTGGGCGGTGACGACGACCTCGGCTCCGTCCCGGTAGGCGAGCATCGCGTCGCGCAGCTCGGCGCAGATCTCGATCACCCGCCGGTCCCAGCGCTCGGCGCTGCGCGGTCTGCTGCCCCGCTGCAGGATCTCGTCGGCCACGGCCGCGAGCAGCGATTGCTTGTTGGGGACGTGGTGGTAGAGCGCGCTGGGCTGGACGCCGAGCTCGGAGGCGAGCCGGCGCATGGTCAGCGATTCCAGCCCGTACTCGTCGAGCACCGCGACGGCTCGTTCCACGACGTCGCTGCGGTGGTAGCGCACTCGGAGACCTCCCGTTGACCGATCGACGCCCCCAGTCTAGCCTGAACGCCGTTCAGGTGAACACTGTTCAGGTCGACTTCGGGAGACACCCATGAGCTCCACCTTCGATCAGCTCGCCGACGCGGTCCTGGCCGGGCGACCGGTCTCGACCGAGGACGCGCTGACCGTGCTGCGCGCCGACGACTCCGAGCTGATGTCCGTCGTGGCGGCGGCGAGCAGGCTGCGCAGGGCGCACTTCGGCAACACCGTGAAGGTCAACTACCTGGTGAACCTGAAGTCCGGGTTGTGCCCGGAGAACTGCAACTACTGCTCCCAGGCGCTGGGCTCCAACGCGCCGATCCTGAAGTACTCGTGGCTGTCGAAGGACGAGACGCTGCAGCAGGCCGGCGCCGGGCTCAAGGGCGGCGCGAGCCGGGTGTGCCTGGTCTCCTCCGGGCGCGGACCGTCCCACCGCGACATCGACAAGGTCACCGAGATGGTCGGCGCGCTCAAGTCCGAGCACCCCGACGTCGAGGTGTGCGCGTGCCTCGGACTGCTCTCCGACGGACAGGCCGAGCGGCTCAAGGACGCCGGGGTGGACGCCTACAACCACAACATCAACACGGCCGAGAGCCACCACGACTCGATCGTCCAGACCCACACCTACGCCGACCGCGTCGACACCGTGGGCAAGGCCAGGACCGCGGGCCTGTCGCCCTGCTCGGGGCTCATCGCGGGACTCGGCGAGACCGACGAGCAGCTGGTCGAGGCGCTCTTCGCGCTGCGCGAGCTGGAGTCGGACTCGATCCCGGTGAACTTCCTGATGCCCTTCGACGGCACCCCGTTCGAGAACACCTGGGAGCTCTCCCCCGCCCGCTGCGTGAAGATCCTGGCGATGGCCAGGTTCGTCTGCCCGGACCGGGAGGTCCGCATCGCAGGGGGTCGCGAGATGCACCTGCGCTCGCTGCAGCCGGTGGCGCTGCAGGTCGCCAACTCGCTGTTCCTCGGCGACTACCTCACCTCCGAGGGCCAGGAGGCCGAGGCCGACCTGGCCATGATCCGCGACAGCGGTTTCGTCGTGCTGGGCTCGGAGGAGGAGATCGCGCAGCGGCCGGTCGATCCGGCGATCCGCCGTCGCGGCGCGGGCACCGACGTCCTGCCCAACGCCTGATGGAGGCCCCCGCGCTGCTGGCCTACGACCGCGAGCACCTGTGGCACCCCTACACCTCGATGCTCGACCCCGCCCCGACCCGGCTCGTCACCGGCGCGTCGGGCAGCCGGATCGAGATCGACGGCGTCGGTGAGGTCGTCGACGGGATGGCCTCGTGGTGGTCGGCGATCCACGGCTACCGGCACCCCGCGCTCGACGAGGCGCTGCGGTGCCAGGCCGAGCGGTTCTCGCACGTGATGTTCGGCGGTCTCACCCACGAACCGGCGGTCGAGCTGGCTCGGCGCCTGGTTGAGATCACCCCCGACGGGCTCGACCGGGTGTTCCTGGCCGACTCCGGTTCGGTGAGCGTCGAGGTCGCGATGAAGATGGCGCTGCAGCACCAGCGCGGAAGCGGACGCCCCGAGCGCACCCGGTTCCTCACCGTCCGCGGCGGCTACCACGGCGACACCTTCGACTGCATGAGCGTGTGCGACCCCGACGGCGGCATGCACTCGATGTGGTCGGCGCTGCTGCCCGAGCAGGTCTTCGGCGAGCGGCCACCGGCGGTCGGCGAGGACGTGACCGCGTGGGCCGAGGGCTTCCGGGCGCTGGCAGCCGAGCACGCGCACCGGCTGGCCGGGCTCGTCGTGGAACCGCTGCTGCAGGGCGCGGGCGGGATGCGCCCCTACCCCGCCGAGTGCCTGCGGGTGTTCCGCGAGGTCGCCGACGAGCACGGGCTGGTGCTGATCTTCGACGAGATCGCCACCGGGTTCGGCCGCACCGGCACGCTCTTCGCCGCCGAGGCCGGCGGGGTGAGCCCGGACGTGCTGTGCCTGGGCAAGGCTCTCACCGGCGGGTACCTGACGATGGCGGCGACGCTGTGCACCGGCGAGGTGGCGCGCGGGATCTCCGGCAGCGATTCGGGCGTGCTCATGCACGGTCCGACGTTCATGGGCAACCCGCTGGCCTGCGCGGTGGCCTCGGCGAGCCTGGACCTGCTGGCCACCGGCGGGTGGGAGCAGGACGTGCGGCGGATCAACACCGGCCTGCAGGCGCTGCACGACGTCGACGCCGCCGAGGTGCGGGTCATCGGCGCGGTCGGCGTCGTCCGCCTCGACCACCCGGTGGACGTCGCCCAGGCGACCGAGGCGGCGCTGGCCGAGGGCGCGTGGCTGCGCCCGTTCCGCGACCTGATCTACACGATGCCGCCGTACGTGTGCAGCGACGAGGACGTGGCGACGCTGTGCGCGGGCATCGCCGCCGCGGCGGAGGCGGGATGAGCTGGCAGCGGTGGCTGGCCGAGCAGCGGGAGGAGCGCGAGCGCGCGGGCCTGCGGCGCGCGCTGCGCCCGCGCGCGCTCGGCGAGGACGTCCTCGACCTGGCCGGCAACGACTACCTGGGCCTGAGCGCGCACCCCGAGGTGCGCGCGGCCGCGGCCGGGGCGGCCCGGACCTGGGGCGCGGGATCGGGAGCGTCGCGGCTGGTCACGGGCACGACGACGCTGCACGGCGAGCTGGAGGCCGAGCTCGCCGACTTCACCGGGCGACCCGCCGCGCTGGTGTGCTCCACCGGCTACCACGCCAACCTCTCGGCGGTCACGGCGCTGGCCGACCGCGACGCGCTGATCGTCTCGGACGCGCACGTGCACGCCTCGCTGATCGACGCGGCCCGGTTGTCGCGCGCGGCGGTCGAGGTGGTGCCGCACAACGACGTCGACGCGGTGCGGGCGGCGCTGGAGAAGGCCGACGGGAGGCGGGCGATGGTGCTGACCGAGTCGGTGTACTCGGTGCTCGGCGACGCCGCACCGCTGCCGGAGCTGGCCGCGCTCTGCGCCGAGCGAGGCGCGCTGCTGCTGGTCGACGAGGCGCACGGGCTCGGCGTCGTCGGTGACGGGGGCCGGGGCCTGGTGGCCGGTCTGGGCGAGGCGCCGCAGGTGGTCATGACGGCGACGCTGTCGAAGTCGCTGGGCGCGATGGGCGGGGCGGTGCTGGGGTCGCCGGAGCTGGTGGAGCACCTGGTCAACCGGGCTCGGCCGTTCATCTTCGACACCGCGCTGGCCCCGGCGCCCACCGCCGGAGCGCTGGCGGCGCTGCGCCTGCTGCGGGACCGCCCGGACCTGCCGGAGCGGATCCACGACCGGGCCGCGCGGCTCGCCGAGCGGCTCGGCGTCACCCGGTCCGCGGGCGCGGTGCTGTCGGTGCCGATGTCCTCGCCGCAGCGGGCGCTGGCTGCGCAGGACGCCGCGCGCCAGGCCGGTGTGCGGGTGGGGTGCTTCCGGCCGCCGTCGGTGCCCGACGGGGTCTCCCGGCTTCGGATCACCACCCAGGCCGGGATCGCCGAGGACGCGTGGGACCGCGCGGTCGAGGTGCTCGCGGGGGTCGTCGAGCGGCATCGGAGCGCAGCATGATCATCTTCGTCACCGGGACCGACACCGGCGTCGGCAAGACCGTGGCCACCGCCGCGCTCGCCGTCCACTTCGGACCGGACGTGGTGGTGGTCAAGCCGACCCAGACCGGCACCGACGAACCCGACGTCGAGGTCGTCCGCCGCCTGGCCGGATGCCGGGTCGCCCAGCTCGCGCACCTGCCCGACCCGCTCGCCCCGGACACCGCCGCCCGGCTGCGCGGCACCGCGGTCCCGGCGATCGGCGAGCACGCCGCGCACCTCCGCGCGCTCGCCCGCCGCCACCAGGTGGTGATCGTGGAAGGGGCGGGCGGAGCCCTGGTCCGCCTGGACACCGCCGGAGGCACGCTGCCCGACCTGGCCGCCGACCTCGCCCGCGATCACGAGGTGCGCCTGCACGTCGTCACCCGGGTCGGCCTGGGCACGCTCAACCACACGGAGCTGACCGTCGAGGCCCTGCGCGGGCGCGGTCTGGAGCCGGCGGGGCTCGTGCTCGGGTCGGTGCCCGAGCACCCCGACCTGGCCGAAGGGTGCAACACCACCGAGCTCCCCCGCGTCACCGGCCTCCCGGTGCTCGCCGCGCTCCCCGAGCGCGCGGGATCGCTCCCGCCCGAGGAGTTCCGCGGCCGGGTCGCCTCCTGGTTCCGCTCCCGGTGATGCCCGAGCCTGTACCGGTGCCCTCCAGGACCGCTGCGGCTGTTCGCCGCCCGCGCGCAGCGCTACCTCGGCGTGACGATGCGGTGGTCGAAGGCGTAGACGATGGCCGCGGCCCGGTCGCGCACGTCGAGCTTGACGAAGATGTGACCGACGTGGCTCTTCACGGTCACCTCGGAGATGCCGAGCTCCGCGGCGATCTCGGCGTTCGAGAGACCTCGGCCGAGGAGCACCAGCACGTCGTGCTCGCGGGAGGTGAGCTCCTCGACGGCGGTGGCCTCGGGTTCGGGCGCGCTGGTCCGGTAGGCGGTGAGCACGCGACCGGTGACGGCCGGGTCGAGGCAGGCCTCGCCCGCCGCCAGCGCACGCACGGCGCGGATGACGTCCTCGGCGGGCGAGTCCTTGAGCAGGAAGCCGCTGGCTCCGGCGCGCAGCGCGCCGGAGAGCAGCTGGTCGTCGTCGAAGGTCGTCAGCACCAGCACAGGCGGCGGGTCCTCCGCCGCCTGCAACCGGCGGGTGGCCTCGATGCCGTCGACGTGCTTCATGCGCAGGTCCATGACCACGACGTCGGGACGGTCGGCGGCCACGGCGTCGTCGACCTCGGCTCCGTCCGCGCACTCGCCGACGACGGCGAACCCGTCCTTGCGGCGCAGGATCCGCCGCAGTCCCGAGCGGACCAGTTCCTGGTCGTCGACGAGCAACACCTTGATCATCGGGCCTCCGCGGGGATCATCGGGCCTCCGGAGCGGGCGGGTCGTCGGGCGCGAAATCGGCGCGCACCACCCACCGGCCGTCCTCGGGACCGGCCGAGAGGTGCCCGCCCAGGAGCTCGGCGCGCTGGCGCATCCCGGCGATGCCGTTGCCGGTCACGACCTCGGGGAGCGCGCCCGCGAGGTCGTTGGACACCGTGAGCGCGGTGCCGGGACCGAGGACGAGGCGCACCTCGGTGCTGCCGCCGGGCGCGTGCTTGACGACGTTGGCCAGCGCCTCGCGGGCGATCCGGTAGAGCGCGAGACCCGTTGCGGCCGAGACCGTTCCGGGATCGCCGCGGACGTCGCAGGTCACCGGGACCCCGGCGCGCACGACGTCGGAGACGAGCTCGTCGATGTCATCGATCCCGGGTTCCGGGCGGACCTTCGACGGCTCGGAGTCCAGCAGCCCCACCGTGCGGCGGATGTCGGCGATGGCCTGGCGGCCGAGCCGCTCGGCGTCGGTGAGCGCGTCGACGGCCTCGTCGACGTCGCGGTCCTCCTGCAGCGCGCGGCGGGCGCCGGTGAGGTGCAGCAGCGTGATGCTCAGCGAGTGGGCGACGACGTCGTGCACCTCGCGGGCGATGCGGCGGCGCTCGTCGTCGGCGGCTTGCGCGGTCCGCTCGGCCTGCGACCGGCGCTCCTGCTCGAACAACCGCAGCTGGGTCCGGATGATGTAACCGGTCGCCCAGCCGAGCGCGATGGTCACCAGCGAGAACGCCAGCCCGTAGCCGAGGTGGCCGAGCGCGGCGGCGGTGATGGGGACCAGCGCGGCCACCGCGGCGGTCGTCAGGCTCACCCGCGCCGAGGTGACGGCGGCGCACTCGGCGAGCATCACCACCAGGATCAGCGGCGCGAGGTCGTTGGCGACCGGGTGCACCAGCAGGATCGAGGTGCCCAGCATCGCGCAGACGGCCACCCCGAGGGGCCGCCCGCCGTCCGGGATGGGCCTTCCCGCCAGCAGGTGCACCACCGGCACGATCGCGAGCAGACCGCCGACCAGCGTCCAGTCGACGATCCCGGCGGCCAGCCGCTGCACCACCGCGACGGCCGAGACCACCACCAGGCACGCGTGCCCCGGCAGCACGACGGCCGGCGGGTAGCCGAACGGCAGCGCCGCCGCCCTGCCGTGCACGTAGCGGATCACACCCCTCATCCCGGTCACCCTAGAACGCCGCGAGCAGCGGGTGGATCTCCTCCTCAGGTAGGAGGCGAAACCGGGCCCGCAGGACGATGTGCGCCCGGTCACCCGCCCGATAGCGTTGCGGGCATGACGACCTCGATCGCCCCGTCCGCAGCGCCGCACCGGGGACGTTGGTGGGAGGACGCGACGCCGTCCGGTTCCCGCGAGTGGGCGCCTTCGCCCGCCGGTCCGACCGACGATCCGGGCACGCCGCCACCGCTGCTCGGAACGGGACGGCTTCGCCAGACCCTGCGGTTCGCCCACGACCAGGGCGGGTTGCTGTTCGAGGGCGCCCGGCGGCACGGCGACATCTTCGGGGTCACCACGATGCTGGAGAAGCGGCCGCTGGCCATCACCGCGCACCCGGATCACGTGAAGTCGCTGTTCACCGCGGGACCGGCGCTGGCGCCGTCGACGGCGGGGCAGTCGATGCTGCGCCCGATCGTCGGCGATTCGGTGCTGACGGTGACCGGGGAACCGCACCGGCGCAAGCGCAAGCTGCTCATGCCGCCGTTCCACGGCAAGGCCATCGCCCGCTACCGCGAGCAGATCCAGGAGGCCACCGACCGGGAGATCGGCTCCTGGCGGGCCGGTTCGCGGATCCGGCTGGCCGACGCCGCTCAGAAGGTCACCCTCGACGTGATCATGTCCGGCGTGTTCGGCATCGACTACAGCTCCGGCGAGGCCGAGCAGCTGCTGCGCACGCGGCTGCGGCAGCTGCTGGGCCTGTCGGTCAGCCCGCTGGCCCGGGTCAGCGAGGCGCTGTCGATGCGCCGGTCCGAGCCCGTCGGCGTGCAGAAGTGGGGCCTGGCGCACCTCGACCGGGCGGTCATGGCGGTGATCGCCGAGCGCCGCGCCGCGCACGTGCCGGGCGAGCGGCACGACATCCTGTCGCTGCTGCTCGACACCCGCGACGACGAGGGCGAGCCGCTCAGCGACGGCGAGCTGCGCAACGAGCTGCTCACGCTGGTGCTCGCCGGGCACGAGACGACCGCGAACTCCATCGGCTGGGCCTTCGAGCGCCTGGTCCGCGCACCGGGCCCCTACGGCAGGCTGCGCGAAGCGGCGCGGGGCGAGGACGACGAGAACTACGTGGAGGCCACGATCCACGAGTCGATGCGGGTGCGGCCGGTGATCCCGATGCTGGGCAGGCGGGTCAAGGCCGACTGGCGCTTCGGCGACGCCGTGGTGCCTGCGGGCACGCGCGTGCTGATCGGGGTGCTGTCGCTGCACCACCGCGACGACCTCTACGCCGACCCGTTCACCTTCGACCCGGACCGGTTCGTCGGCGTGAAACCCGGCTCCAGCACGTGGATCCCGTTCGGCGGCGGCGACCGGCGGTGCCTGGGCGCGACGCTGGCGATGGAGGAGATGCGCATCCTCACCGCCGAGATCGCCCGCCGCACCGACCTGAAAGCCGTGTCGCAGGCGGCGGAACGCCCGGTGCACCGCAACGTCACGATGATCCCGGGACGGGGCGGCGCGGTCGAGATCACCTCGGTGCGACCGTGATCACTCCCGTGACCTGGCCTACTTCCGGCTAATTCCCGATCATCGCGATGCGATCACCCGCGTGGGGAGACACCTCGTTGACGGGAGCGGAGCGATGAGCACCGACACGAGAACGCGCATCATCCTGAGGAACCTGGCGCCGCTGCGGGAGCAGGCCGAGCCGTACGACGACTGGCGGCTGCTGGACCGCGAGGCCGCGGTCGCCGCCCACCGCATCCGGGACTTCGAGCTCCCCGGCCGGAGCAAGCGCGACGAGCGCTGACCGGCGCCCGGGCCCAGCGATCTCGGGCTTCAGCGGTCTCGGGCCCAGCGCTCTCAGGCCCAGGGGCCTCAGGCGCTCCGGAGGCTCAGGCTCCCGGAGCGAGGATCTCGGCGTCGAAGCCGACGGCTCGCAGGGTGCCGAGCGGGTCGGCGACGAGCTTGCGGGCGTCGAGGTCCATGATGCCCAGCACGCAGGTGATGTCGGCGGAGATGGTGCCGTCGGCCTTGATGATCACCGTGTCGAGGTGGAACGACTTGCCCGAGCCGAACTTGGCCTCGCAGGAGGCCTCGACGTGCTCGTTGGCGCGCAGCTCGCGCCGGAAGTTCACGGTGGTGCTCAGCAGCACGGGCGACAGCTTCTGCGCGACCAGCCCGTCCCAGTCGCACCCGGCCGCCTGGAACCCGGCGACCCGCGCCACCTCGCCGTACTGGTGGTACACGGCGTGGTTGACGTGGCCGAGCGCGTCGAGCTCGTAGCTGCGGACCTGAAGCGGAACACGAAAAGTCACGTCGCCACCGTAAGCAGCCGGTCCGGCACGCGCTCCGCAATCATGACCAGGATCGCAAGTGGCCCAGGCCTCATCAGGGCGCCTGGTGGTCCCCCGTCAGGGCACCTGGTAGTCCGCCGTCAGGGCACCTGGTAGTCCGCCGTCAGGGCACCTGGTAGTCGCTGTCGCGCGCGTCGGTGATGGCCATGTGGCCGGGTGCGTGGCCGATCGCGAACGACGGCTTGGACTGCATCACCGCCGCCTGCGGGGTGACGCCGCAGGCCCAGAACACCGGGATCTCACCGGGCCGGACCTCCACCGCATCGCCGAAGTCGGGCGCGCCGAGGTCGGCGATCCCCAGCTGCTCCGGGGAGCCGATGTGCACCGGGGCGCCGTGCACCGCCGGGTAGCGGGAGGTCACGCGCACGGCCGTGGCGACCAGCTCCGCCGGGACCGGACGCATCGAGACCACCAGCGGGCCCGACAGCGCCCCGGCGGGGCGGCACTGCCGCGACGTCCGGTACATCGGCACGTTGCTGCCGGCCTCGATGTGGCGGACCGGCACGCCGGCCTCCAGGAGCGCGGCCTCGAAGGTGAAGCTGCACCCGACCAGGAAGCTCACCAGGTCGTCCCGCCACAGGTCGGTGACCTCGGTGCGCTCCTCGACCAGCTCCCCGTCGCGGTAGACGGTGTAGGCGGGCAGGTCGGTGCGCAGGTCACCGGCGAACAGCGAGGCGCCGGTCTCCCCCGGCTCGGTCACGTCCAGCACCGGGCACGACTTCGGGTTGCGCTGCGCGAACAGCAGGAAGTCGTAGGCGTGCTCCCGGGGCAGCGAGATCAGGTTGGCCTGGGTCCACCCGGCGCTGAAACCGGAGGTCGGCACCCGCAGTCCGCCCCGGAACGCCGCCCGGGCCTGCTCGGGTGAGAAGTCCTTCGACATCGCGCGCTCCTGACGTGCTCAGAGGAATCGGAAGTGGACGTGCTGGCCCGGGCGCGCCTGCGCGGCCTTGGCCACGTCGGCGGCCACCACCACGCCGATCACCGGGTAGCCGCCGGTGACGGGGTGGTCGGCCAGGAAGAGGGTCGGCGTGCCCAGCGGCGGCACCTGCAGCGCGCCGGTGACCATGCCCTCGCTGGGGAGCTCGTCGGTGCGGCTGCGCTCCAGCACCGGTCCGTCGAGCCGCATGCCGACCCGGTTGCTCTCGGAGGTGACCTCGTAGGGCGCGCTGACCAGCGTCGTCAGCGCCTCGGAGGTGAACCAGTCGTCGCGCGGGCCGGGTCGCACCCGCAGCACGACGTGCTCCGGTGGATCGGCGACGGGCGCGAGGTCCACGACCGGGAACCGCTCCGGCGGCGCCCCGACCGGCAGCGCGGTGCCGGGGCTCAGCGGGTCGGGTCCGAGGCCGGAGAGCACGTCGGTGGACCGCGACCCCAGCACCGGGTCGACGTCGAGACCGCCGCGGACGGCGAGGTAGCTGCGCAGGCCGACGGCCGGAACGCCCAGCCGCAGCTCGGTTCCGCGCGGCACGCGCAGCACCGAGTTGGGCGCCGCACCACGACCGTCCACTGTGATCGGACAGGGCGCCCCGGTGAGCGCCACCGTCAGATCCCGGTGAGCGCGCAGGGCGAGTCCGCCGAAGGTGATCTCGATTCCGGCGGCGCCCTCGTCGTTGCCGACGAGCCGGTTGGCCAGCCGCAGCGAACCGGCGTCGGCGGCACCGGAGGTGCCCACGCCGATCCCGGCCAGTCCCGGCCTGCCGAGGTCTTGCACGGTGGCCAGCGGGCCGGTGGCCAGCACTTCCACACTCATCCGATCTCCCGGAACCGCACTCGCACGCCCGGTCGCAGCAGGGCCGGCGGGTCGCGGTCGATGTTCCAGATCTGCAGGTCGGTGCGGCCGATGAGCTGCCAGCCTCCGGGCGATTCGCGCGGGTAGATGCCGCTGAACGCCCCCGCCAGGCCGACGGCCCCGGCGGGCACAGCGGTGCGCGACTCCGTGCGCCGCGGCACCACCAGGTCCTCGGGCCCGCCGGTGAGGTAGCCGAAACCCGGTGCGAAGCCGCCGAAGGCGACCTTCCAGTCGGCTCCGGTGTGCCGGTCGACGACCTCGCGCTCGGTGAGCCCGGTCAGCCGCGCGACCTCGGCGAGGTCGGCCCCGTCGTAGACCACCGGCACTTCCAGCTCCTCGCCCTCGCCGCGCAGCCCGTGGCGGGGCTCGGCCGCGCGCACCGCCTCCTCGATGGCGCGCAGGTCGGCGCGGCGCGGATCCAGTTGCAGCAGCAGCGTTCTCGCCGCCGGGACGAGGTCGATGACGCCCTCGGGCGGTTCCTCGGACAGCGCCGCGTAGAGGGCGTGCACCTGCTGCAGGTCGGCCAGCTCGATCAGCAGCCCGGAGTCGGCGCAGGGCAGGAACCGCATCACGGGCTCCCCGCCGCGAAGGGGCCCGCCGCGAAGGGTCGCAGCACGACCCCGGCGTCGGTGAGCCGGTCGCGCACGGCCCGGGCGATGGCGACCGCGCCCGGGCTGTCGCCGTGCACGCAGATCGAGTCGGCCCGCACCCGGATCTCGCTGCCGTCGACGGCGCGGATCGGTTCGCCGGCGGCCAGCGCCAGGCAACGGGCGGCGATCTCGTCGGGATCGTGCAGCACGGCACCGGGTTCGCGCCGCGGCACCAGCGTCGCCTCGGGCGTGTAGGCGCGGTCGGCGAAGGCCTCGCGGTAGGTCGGCAGCCCCGCTCTCCCGGCCTGGTCGAGCCACTGGGACCCGGGCAGCCCCAGCACCGCCATCGCCGGGTCGTAGGCGCGGACCGCGTCGACGACGGCGGCGGCCTGCTCGGCGTGGTGCACGATGGCGTTGTAGAGCGCGCCGTGCGGTTTGACGTAGCGGACCTCGGTGCCCGCGACGCGGGCGAAGCCGGCCAGCGCGCCGATCTGGTAGATCACGTCGTCGGTCAGCTCGCGCCGCGGCACGTCGATGAACCGGCGGCCGAACCCGGCCAGGTCCCGGTAGCCGACCTGCGCGCCGACGGCCACCCCGCGCTCGGCGGCCAGCTCGACCGCCGAGCGGATCACCGTGGCGTCCCCGGCGTGGAATCCGCAGGCCACGTTGGCGCTGGTCACCACGCCCAGCAGCGCCTCGTCGTCGCCGAGTTCCCAGTGGCCGAACCCTTCGGCAAGATCCGCGTTGAGGTCCACCGTCGTCACTCCCCCTCGCTCCTCGTTCCCCGGCGTCGTTCCCACAGCATCATTCCCCCGGGGTCATTCCCACAGGGCCGCGATGCCGCTCAGCGAGCTGGCGCCCAGGTACACGGTCACCAGCCAGGCGACCGCCCCGAGCACCAGCAGCCAGCGCGGGTAGCGGTAGCCGCCGAGCAGGTCGCCGCGCCGGGCCGCCACGAACATCAGCACGCCGAAGCCCACCGGCAGGATCAGCCCGTTGAGCGCACCGGCCAGCACCAGCAGTGTGGTGGGCGCCTGCTCCAGCAGCACGAAGACCAGGGCCGAGACGGCCACGAACGCCACGACGAGCCAGTTGCGGGCCTTCTCCAGCGAGCGGGAGAAGGTGACCAGGAACGACACCGACGTGTAGGCGGCGCCGACGACCGAGGTGATGCTGGCCGCCCAGAGGATCATGCCGAACAGCCGCAGCCCGACCTCCCCGGCCGCGTGCTGGAACGCCTCCGCCGTGGGGTTGCCGGAGCCGAGCGTCGCGCCACCGGCGACCACGCCGAGCACCGCGAGGAACAGCACGAGCCGCATCACGCCGGTGACCAGCAGCGACACCACGGAGCTGCGGCTCACGTCGACGATCTGGTCGGGCCCGGTGACCCCGGCGTCGACGAGCCGGTGGGCGCCCGCGTAGGTGATGTAGCCGCCGACGGTGCCGCCGATGAGGGTGGTGATCGCGAGGAAGTCGACCTGCTCGGGCCACACGGCCTGCACCAGCGCCTGCCCGACGGGCGGCGCGGAGGAGAAGGCGACGAACGCGGTCAGCAGGATCATCACGACGCCGAGCACGACGACGATGCGGTCCATCGCCACGCCTGCGCGCCTGCTCAGGAAGATGCCGATGGCGATCACCGCGGACAGCGCGCCGCCGATCTTGGCGTCGAGGCCGAACAGCGCGTCCAGGCCGAGCGAGGTGCCCGCGATGTTGCCGACGTTGAACACGAGACCGCCGAAGACGACCAGCGCGGCCATCGCGTAGCCGAGACCGGGCAGGACCTTGTTGCCGAGGTCCTGGGCGCGCATGCCGGAGACGCCGATGACGCGCCAGACGTTCAGCTGCACGGCGATGTCGATCAGGATCGACACCAGGATCGCGAAGGCGAACGCGGCGCCGAGCTGGACGGTGAACTGGGTCGTCTGGGTGATGAAGCCGGGTCCGATGGCGCTGGTGGCCATGAGGAACACGGCGCCGAGCAGGGTGCTGCGTCTGCCCTTCGAACCGTTCTGCCGGGGTGTGCTCGTGTCGGTCATGGCACTCCGATCGCGGTTGCTGCGGTTCGGAACAAGATAGAGAATTGTTGAACAATCCCGCAATCCCTCAGGTGGAACTTTCCCGCTAAACTGTTGATCACCTGGACCGACTGCACTGGGAGCCGGAGTGACCGCGACCGACCCGTGGGCTGACCTGCTGGCGGCCGACCGGGCGCTGCTGGGCCGCACCAGCACCGCCGAGCGGGTCGCCGACGTGCTGCGCCAGCGGATCATCGACGGCGCCCTCTCCCCCGGCACCCGGTTGTCGGAGGAGAGCGCGGGCAAGGCCCTGGCCGTCTCCCGCAACACGCTGCGCGAGGCGTTCCGGCTGCTGGTGCACGAACGCCTGCTGGTGCACGAGTTCCACCGCGGCGTGTTCGTCCGGGTCCTGTCCGCCGAGGACGTCATCGACCTCTACCGGATCCGCCGCCTGCTGGAGACCAGCGCGGTGCGGCGCGGCGAGAACCCGGACCTGGTCGCCGCGGTCGACCGCGCGGTCGGTGACGGCGAGCGCGCGGCCGCCGAGGAGCGCTGGTGGGACGTGGGCACGGCCAACATGCGCTTCCACGAGGCGGTGGCGGCGCTGGCGGGCAGCCCCCGGGTCAACGAGACGATGCGCCAACTGCTCGCCGAGCTGCGCCTGGCCTTCCACGTGATGTCGCGACCCGAGGAGTTCCACCGCCCCTACCTCGGCTTCAACCGCGAGATCGCCGACCTGCTCACCGCGGGCGAGCGCGAGCGGGCGGCGGCCAAGCTCGACGCGTACTTCGACGCCGCCGAGGACCAGCTCGTCGCCGCCTACCGCGACCACCAGGGGTAGGGGCGACCACCAGGGGCAGGGCGACTACCAGGGGTAGAGCGCGGTCAGCAGGACGTGCGCAGCCGTTCCGCCGAAGATGCTCAGGACCGCGTTGCGCTTCCACAGGTGCAGGCCGACGGTGGCCGCCAGCGACAGCGCCGTCGGCACGTAGGCCGAGACCTCCGCGTCGCGCAGGGTGTAGACGGCGAGGATCACCATGACGCCCACCGGCATCCGCGCGCCGAGGAAGTGCACGGTGGCACTGCTGCGCAGCGGTGCCAGCGCGGCGAACGGCAGCGCCCGCAACGCCCAGGTGACCACGGCGGACACCGCCACCACGCAGCCGACGTAGATCGGGTCAGGCATCGGACGCCTTACCGCGCAACGCGATTCGGCCCACCAGCAGGCAGCCGGTGAACATCCCGAGGGCGGCGAGCAGCATCTGGTCGCCGAACAGCAGCATGGACACCAGCGCGCAGATCATCGCCAGCGCCGGTGCGGGAACGCTGCGCCGGGCGCGGTGGGCGTCGAGCGCGAGCACGACGAACAGGGCGGTGAGGGCGAAGTCCAGCCCGTCGAGCGGGAACGGCACCAGGGCCCCGAACAGCGCGCCGAGCGTCCCGCCGGCGACCCAGTAGCACTGCAGCAGCACCTGCAGCCACACGATGCGCCTGCCGCTCCAGCCCTGCGCGGCGGGCCCGGTGGTCAGCGCGTAGGCCTCGTCGGTGAGCGCGAAAGTGCTGTAGAGCTTGCCGATCCGGCCGCGCACCCGGTGCAGCGGGAACGACAGCGCGTAGAAGACGTGCCGGAAGTTGACCAGCAGCGCGGTCACCGCGACCTGAGCGAGCGGCGCGGCGGCCGCGACGAGCCCGATCAGCAGGAACTCCAGCGAGCCCGCGTAGACCAGCGCGGTGAACGCGCTCGCCCACCACCAGTCGAAACCGGCGTGCGCCACGAGCAGCCCGAAGGCGACGCCGAGCGGGATCATCGCCAGCCCCACGGAGCTCGAATCCCGTAATGCAGCGCGGAAGTCGCCGCGCGGGGGCGCAGCGGCCCCCTCGACCAGAACAGCAGGCATGACTGCAATTTTAAGTGGCGAACGGAGTAATATGGTTGCTCACCGTTCCCCGTTTTCGACCCGGAGAGCAATAATATGCCGATGGACGACCTCGACCGAGCAATATTGTCGCACCTGCATCAGGACGGCAGGTTGACCAACGTCGAGCTCGCCCAGCGGGTCGGTCTCACCCCCGCCCCGTGCCTGCGGCGGGTCAAACGCCTGGAGTCGGAGGGGATCATCGCGGGCTACCGCGCCCGCATCGACCCGGCCGCGGCCGGGCGGGGTTTCGAGGTGATGGTCTCGGTGGAGATCAGCATCAACGACCTGCAGACCGTCGAGGAGCTCGAAGCGGCGATCACCGCCTACGACGAGGTCGTCGAGGTCCACCGCCTCTTCGGCCGCCCCGACTACCTCATCCGGGTCGCCGTTGAGGACTCCGCCACCTTCGAAACGTTCCTCACCACCAAGCTCATGGCCTTGCGCGCCGTCGCCCGGGTCGACTCCCACATGATCATGAAGAAGCTCAAGACGAGCGACTGAGCGTGGGCGGCCCCAGCGCAGCACCCCCTCGCCAGGGACCTTCGCGCTGCGACGGGGCTACTCGCCCTTGGGTTCGCCCGGCGGTTCCTGGGTGCCGTGGCGCGGCGGGTGCGTCGGTTGCGGGGATCCGGCCGGTGTCACCGGCGATCCCTTCGCCGAGTCGCGCGCCTCGGCGGGCTGGGCCCGGTGCTCACCCGGCGCGGGTTCGGCACCGCGGTCGAGCTCCCCGAGCCGCTGGTTGATGAGCTCGACGACCTGCGGCCGGTCGTTGTGCCGCTGCTCGTAGTCGAGCACCTGGCCGAGCTCGTCGCGGCCGAGCGAGCGAATCATGTGCTGCAGCGAACCCGTCGACAGCTGGTCGTAGTCCGGCAGCGGAAAGTCCTGCTCCTGCATCGGAGCCTCCTGGTCCGGGCGCGGATCGGCGGGGGCACGTGCGGCCCCCGCCGACCTGTCACCGTTGAGTCACGCGAACTCCCGGGATCGGTGCTGGGAGTCACCCGTCCCGGCGAAAGGCGTCCTTCGCGTGTTCGCCGGCCTGCTTGAGGTTGCCCTTGGCCTGCTCGGTCTTGCCTTCGGCCTCGGTCCGGCGATCGCCCGTCGCGCTGCCGAGCTTCTCCTTGGCCTTGCCCAGCGTCTCCTCGACCTTGTGACGGGCCTTGTCCATCGCAGACATGTGCAACTCCCTCTCTTCGTCGGGAGACCAACGGCTACCCGGTGGGCCCGCTCCCGAAACGCGGCGGCCCCGGCCGGAGCGGGCCTCAGCTCTCGCGGACCCTGCGGCGGTGGCTGGTGTCGCAGAACGGGTAGGTGCGGCTGCGGCGGCAGGCGCAGACGGCCACGACGAACCGATCGGAGTCCACTGTGGTCCCGTCGCCCAGGTCCAACCGGACCGGTCCTTCCACCAGGATCGGCCCACCGGGCACCACGGTCACCCGCCTGCGGTCAGAGCGGCCGGTCGGCACGGATCACCACCAGTTCCTCCCAGCGCTGCCCGGGCGCGATCAGGCCGCGCTCCTCCAGCACCCCCGCGCGCTCCCGCAGAACCGGACCGAACACCTGCCGCTGCCGGTCCACCACCGCGGCCTTCAGCCCCTCGGAGCGCAGCCGCGCCACCGTGGCATCGGCGTCGGCCACGTCGGACTGCACCATGAGCAACGTGCCGCCGCGCTCCAGCAGTCCGGGAGCGCGACCGCACAGGCGGTCGATGACGGCCCGCCCGTCGTGTCCGGCGTCCCAGGCGCGCGCGAGCCCGCGCGGGTGCTCCGGCCGCGCGGCGGGCACGTAGGGCGGGTTGGCCAGCACGACGTCGAACGGTTCCGGGTAGTCGCGGGCCAGCGCATCACCCGGCACCACCCGCACCGGCAGGCCGCGCAGCCACGCGTTGACACCGGCCACCGCGACCGCGCTCAGCGACACGTCCACGGCCGTCACCTCCCGGGCACCGGCCCGACCGGCGGCCAGGGCCAGGGCACCCGTCCCGGTGCCCACGTCGAGAACACGACCGCCCGGCCCGACCCCGGCATCGCCCAAAGCCCGTGCCAGCAACCAGGTGTCGCCCTGCGGCCGGTACACGGCCGAAGTCCTGAGCAGTCTCATGTCCACACAGGTTTCCGGTCGTGCACCCGGGCAAACCGCTCGCCGGCAGGTTTGGCCCCGCTCGAACCCGGGAAAGCAATGCCGTGCCAGGCCGATCGCAGCCACGAGGAGGTGCGGCCGGTGAACACCCCCGCCGTCGAGGCCGCACCGGCCCGCGCTCCCGACCAGGTGTTGACCTTCGGCGTCGAGGAGGAGTTCCTCGTCGTCGATCCGCGCACCGGTGAGCCGTCCGACGGCGGTCCGGGCGTCCTGGCCGGTGTCTCCGCCCTCGACCCGCAGCAGGGAGTCCACCCCGAACTGCTGACCGCGCAGACCGAGGCCAGCACCGGCGTGTGCGGCGCGCTGACGCAGCTGCGCGGCGAGCTGCGCGCGGGGCGGGACCGGATGGCCCTCGCCGCGCGCGACGAGGGCCTGGCGCTGATCACCTCCGGCACGCCTCCCCTGCCGGGCGCGCCCAGCCCGGTCTCGCCGGGCGCGCGATTCGCGCGGATCGCCGAGACCTACCGGGCGGTGGTCGCCGACTACCAGGCCTGCGGCTGCCACGTGCACGTGGGCGTGCCCGACAGGGAAACGGCGGTGGCCGTGATCAACCACCTGCACCGGTGGTTGCCGTCGCTGCTGGCGATGTCGGCGAACTCCCCGTTCCACCTCGGCGACGACACCGGCTACGCGAGCTGGCGCATGGTGCAGCAGTCCCGGTTCCCCGGTTCGGGGATCCCGCCGCACTTCGCCTCCGCGGCCGATCACGACCGGCAGGTCGAGCGGCTGGTGGACTGCGGGGTGCTCGTCGACGGGGCCATGTCGTTCTGGCTCGCCCGCCCCTCCCCGCACCTGCCGACCGTGGAGCTGCGGGTCGCCGACGCCGCCACCACCGTCGGCGAAGCCGTGCTGCAGGCCGCGCTGAGCCGGGCGCTCGTGCGGACCGCGCTGCGCGAGCTGTCGGCGGGGCGCGAGGCGCCCCGCACCGACGAGCGGCTCACGCAGGCCGCGGTGTGGACCGCAGCCCGCCACGGGCTCGACGGGCCGGGGATCGACCTGGCCGAGCCCCGGCGCGCCCCGGCCGCCGAACTCGTCCACGCCATGGTCCGGTGGGCCTCTCCCGCGCTGGAGGAGACCCGCGACCTGGCCGTGGTGCGCAAGCTCCTCGCCGGGCTGCTGCACTGCGGCACCGGCGCCCGCAGGCAGCGCGCGGCGGCCGCCCGGGGAGCGCTGCTGCCCGCGCTGCAGATCCGACCCCGATGGGAGGGAACCCGATGACCGCGCTGCCGCACCCGAGAGGCCCGCTGTCGGAGGCCGTCACCACCGCGCTGATGGGCGCGGCCCCGGTGCCACCGCCCGCCGCGGCGCGCGGCCACGACCCGTTCGGCGACGACCTCGCGCTCGCCCTGCACACCTGCTACGAACTGCACTACCGCGGCTTCGACGACGTCTCGCCGGACTGGGAGTGGGAGCCGGAGCTGCTGGCCCTGCGGGCCGAGATGGAGCGCTCCTTCCTGGACGCGCTGCGCGAGCAGGTCCGCGTCTCCGACGACGTCACCGGAGCGCTCGACGGGCTGCTGGTGGAAACCGTTCCGGGCAGCGGGGTTTCGCACCACCTGCGCGATCGCGGCGAGTGGTGGCAGCTGCGGGAGCACTTCGCGCACCGCTCGATCTACCACCTCAAGGAGGCCGACCCGCACGCGTGGGTGATCCCCCGGCTGCAGGGCCGGGCGAAGGCCGCGCTGGTGGCGGTGGAGTTCGACGAGTTCGGCGGTGGCCGAGGCGACCGCGTCCACGCCCGCCTGTTCGCCGACCTGCTGGAAGGCGCGGGCCTGTCGCCGGAGTACCTGCACTACCTGGACGTGGTGCCCGCACCGCAGATCCGCATCGTCAACCTCATGTCGCTGCTGGGACTGCACCGGGGCTTGCGCGGCGCGCTGGTCGGGCACTTCGCCGACGCCGAGATCACCACCGCGCCCAGCGCGCAACGCCTGGCCACCGCGCTGCAACGGCTCGGCGCGGCACCCGAGTGCGTGCACTTCTACACCGAGCACGTCGAGGCCGACGCCGTCCACGAGCAGGTGCTACGCCGCGACGTCATCGGCGACCTGCTGGACCGCGAACCGCACCTGGCCGCCGACGTCGTCTTCGGGATCGAGGCCACCGAGTTCCTGGAAGCGAAGCTCTCCGAGCACCTGCTGGACGCGTGGGGTGCGGGCCGCACCTCCCTGCTCAGCCCGCTCGACGGGGCACCGCAGCTCGCTGCGAGCGGGTGACCGCCGGTCGAGAATCGGACCGTCACCGGAGTCGACTCGGGAGTCACCCATGAGCACAACGGCGCAGATCGGCGTCACCGGCCTGGCGGTCATGGGCCGCAACCTGGCCCGCAACTTCGCGCGCAACGGCTACGCGGTCGCGCTGCACAACCGCACGCCCGCGCGCACCCGCGACCTGGTCGAGGAGTTCGGGCAGGAGGGCACCTTCGTGCCCACCGAGTCCGCCGAGGACTTCGTGGCCGCGCTGGAACGGCCGCGACGGCTGGTCATCATGGTCAAGGCCGGTGACCCCACCGACGCTGTGATCCGCGAGTTCGCCCCGCTGCTCGACTCCGGCGACGTGATCATCGACGGCGGCAACGCGCACTTCGCCGACACCCGCCGCCGCGAGCAGGAGCTGCGCGAGCGCGGCATCCACTTCGTCGGCACCGGCATCTCCGGTGGTGAGGAGGGCGCGCTGCACGGGCCGAGCATCATGCCGGGCGGTTCGAAGGAGTCCTACGCCTCGCTCGGCCCGATGCTGGAGCGCATCGCCGCCCAGGCCGCTGACGGGGCGCCGTGCGTCACCCACGTCGGCGCGGACGGGGCCGGTCACTTCGTGAAGATGGTGCACAACGGCATCGAGTACGCGGACATGCAGCTCATCGGCGAGGCATACCAGCTGCTGCGCGACGTCGGCGGCTACTCGCCGGAGGAGATCGCCGGGATCTTCCGCGCGTGGAACACCGGCCGGCTGGACTCCTACCTGATCGAGATCACCGCCGAGGTCCTCTCCCACGTGGACGCCGCGACCGGGCGCCCGTTCGTCGACGTGGTGGCCGACCGGGCCGAGCAGAAGGGCACCGGCCGCTGGACCGTGCAGCTGGCCTTGGAACTGGGCGTGCCGGTGTCCGGGATCGCCGAGGCGGTCTTCGCGCGCTCGTTGTCCGGCCACACCGCTCTGCGCGAGGCTTCCGCGCAGCTCGCCGGACCGACGCCGCAGGCGTTGGGCCCGGCGGAGGCCGCGACGTTCGCCGACCGGGTCGAGCAGGCCCTCTACGCGTCGAAGATCGTGTCCTACACGCAGGGCTTCCACGAGATCGCCGCGGGCAGCGCGCAGTACGACTGGAGCCTCGATCTCGGTGCGATCGCGTCGATCTGGCGCGGCGGGTGCATCATCCGCGCGGCGTTCCTGGACCGCATCCGCGCCGCCTACGACAGCCGCCCGGACCTGCCGAGCCTGCTCGACGACGCCGAGTTCGCCGAGGAGATCGCCGAGGCGCAGGACGATTGGCGCGCGGTGCTCGTCTCCGCCACCGAGCAGGGCGTTCCCGCACCGGGTTTCGCCGCCGCGCTGTCCTACTACGACGCGCTGCGCGCCGACCGGCTCCCGGCCGCGCTCACCCAGGGACAGCGGGACTACTTCGGCGCCCACACCTACCAGCGCACCGACCGCGACGGCACCTTCCACACCTCGTGGGGAGGCGACCGCAGCGAGGTCGAGGTCTGATCAGCCCTCGCGGGGCGGTCTCGCCGCGGGGACCGCGAGCGCCGAGGGCACGAGCAGGACCGCGACCAGCAGCAGGGCGTGCAGGGTGCCGACGTGGTCGGCGAGGTAGCCCAGCAGCGGCGGTCCCGCGAGGAACGCGGTGTAGCCGATGGTCGACACGACGCTGACCCGGGCGGCGGCCCGGGCCGGGTCGTCGGCCGCGGCGCTCATGCCGACCGGGAATCCCAGCGAGGCGCCGAGACCCCAGATCGCGGCGCCCAGGAACACCAGCGGAAGCCAGGTCCCGTGCACCACCAGCAGGACGCCGACGGCGGCCGTGGCCATCGTCGTCCACAGGACCTTGACGCGACCGAAGCGGTCGAGCAGAACGGTGCCGCCGACGCGTCCTGCAGTCATGGCGCTGAGGAACGCGGCGAACCCGACGGCGCCGAGCCACGGCGGGATGTCGTGACCGTCGACCAGCGCCACCGCCAGCCAGTCGTTGGCCGTGCCCTCGGTGAGCGCCATCGCGAGCACCATGAGCCCGACCAGCAGCGTGCGGGGTTCGGCCCAGGCCCGCAGGATTCCGCCGCCGGACTTCGCGTCCGGATCGGGCTCGTCGTGCGCGGGCAGCAGCGACGGGACGGCCAGCGCCGGGCCGATCGCCGCCAGCAACGCGGCCGCGATCAGGTGCGCCACGACCGGCACGCCGAGCGCGGCGCAGGCCGCGCCGACACCGGCTCCGATCACCGTGCCGAAGCTGAACCCGGCGTGGAAGCGGGGCATGATCGTGCGGCCGATCGCGCGCTCGACCGCCGCGCCGTCGATGTTCATCGACACGTCCCACAGACCCGTGCCCAGCCCGAACGCGAACAACCCCGCCGCGGTGATCCACACGCTGCCGAACAGCCCGGCCCCCGTTCCGGACAGCACCAGCCCGGAAGCCGTGACCACGGCTCCGCCGCTGATCACCGCCCGCGCCCCGAACCGGTGCACCGCGGTCCCGGACAGCGGCAACGCGAGCAGCGATCCCGCCGAGATCGCCAGCAGCATCCGGCCCAGCTCCCCGGGCGTCACCGACAGCGCGTCGCGCACCTCCGGGATCCGCGACATCCAGCTGGCCATCGCGAACCCGTTGAGCGCGAACACCACCGCGACGGCGTTGCGCGCCCGCAGCACGCCCGGTTCGGCACGCGTTTCGACCGCCACAGAAATCCCCCAGGAACCGTTGGGCACAGCACCGCGATGCACGGCATCGATCCAGACCGCTCACGAGTCTGGGCCACAACCCTTAGACGGTCAAACCACTTTCCGCAAGAATGAGCCGGATCTCCGGAAGGGCCGTTCGAGCAGCACCGGCACCCGGTCCAAGTCAGCCGATGCTCCGCCGTCCGAGACCGACTAGTAGTTTCCCTGGCACTCCTGCAGTTCCTGCTCGGTTGCTTCCGGGCCGCTGTGGAACCGGCAGGAGCGCTCGATCTCGTCGCTGTCGGCGTGGCCGTCGTCGAGCGGCGAGTCACCCGGGCACTGCTGCGGGTCGTAGACCTCCGGGCTGCTGCAATCACGCGTCCCACCGGATTCGGACTCGCTCGGCGTGCTGGATCCCGACTCGGGTCCCGTTGCCGGCTGCTCGCTCTCCGGCCGGCTCTTCTCCGCTGACCGCCCGAAGCACTCGTCCCAGGTCATCCCGGCACACGGCCCGATGCGCGGGTCGTCATCGGCCACGTCGGTGTACCCGTTGCCCGTTCCGCTCAACTGGCACATCCAACCGATCACGTCGTCCCCCCAACGACAATGCTCGTACTTCACCGCTTCGCCGGTCTCCGATGGCGAATCCTGCTGCTGCGCGGAGGAAGGCGGTGGTGCCGGTGCAGGTGCAGGTGGCGGAGCGGGCACGGTGATCGTGACCGGGCGGTGCGGGTTGCGCCGGCAGCACCGAGCACCCGGCCAACCCGAGCGCGGAAGCCGCGAATGCGGCAGCGATGAACCGAACGGACATGAACGATCCCCCGAAGGAAGGGCAGGGCTCCACTACGCCCTGGCTTGGATGCGCAGCTCGCGAAGACGATCTTGATTGAAGTCGGCCAGCTCGATCGCGGCGTCCCGCGCCGCGGGAGTCGCGGCCACGTCGATCTGCTCGTGCCAGAACCGCACCGCTTGCTCGTGCGAGGTGATCGCCTCAGCGATCCGGCGCTGCTCGGCCCTGCGCTGCGCGAAGCGATACCGGGCCACCGCGACCACCACCGCGGCGATCACCCCGACGACCGAGAACACCGGCCAGAGCCTGGCCACGACCACGCACACCAACACCAACGCCAGGAACCCGGCACACCCGCGCATCGGAGCTCACTCCCCGACGGGGGCCGCCGGCCGCACCGACGGCGAGTGGAACTCGACCACGAACCGCATCGCCGCTGAGGTGCGTTTCGGCTCGACGTTGCGCTCTCCCATGACGATCCCCCGGGCACTGGTTGCCGGTGGGAAACCGGCCTTCGCCGGCTCCCGGCAGCGGGCGGCTACCCGCGAAGCAACCGTGCACCACCCTGGTGCAGTCACCCAGGGTCGAAGGACCCGGGAACGCTAGTCGCTTCCCGCGTGGCGGTCGAAGCCGGCGGGATCGTGCGCGGCGACGATGTCGATCTCCTCCGGCCGGGCCGCGAGTGCGCGGAGCCGGTCCTGGTTGCGCAGCCGAGCCCGGTTGTCGACCGCCGTGACGCGCTGGAACGCGCGCAGCGCGGGCGGGCAGTGCGGGGGCGTCGCGAGCTCGCCGTCGGCGAAGACGGCGTCGCCCGCGTGCAGCAGCCAGCCCGAGCCGGTGCTGACGGCGACGCCGACGTGGCCGGTGGTGTGGCCGCCGAGCGGGACCAGCAGGATCTCCTCGGGCAGCCCGTCGAGGTCGCGCACCGCCTCGAAGCCGAACCAGTCCTGCCCGGAAGCGGGCTCGTAGCAGGCCCAGTCGGGACCGTGCGCCCACTGGCTCGCCCGGTAGCGCATGTCGGAAGCCTCCGTGGCCGCGCGCAGCTCCGGGCCGTGCACGTGCACCTTGGCCTGCGGGAAGTCCCGCAGGCCCCCGGCGTGGTCGAGGTCGAGGTGGGTGAGCACCACGTGCCGCACGTCGGACGGGTCGTAGCCGAGTCGCGAGACCTGCGCGAGCGCCGTCGAACCGGGGTCGAGCAGCGGGTTCATCAGCATCCGGAACTGCTTCGGCAGCGAGGTCCGCGCAGGGTCGGAGTCGGCGCTGCCGAAACCGCTGTCCACCAGCACCAATCCGCTCTCGGTCTCGACGAGCAGGCAGTGGCAGACCATCCGCGCGCGGCGCAGCACCGACCCCGCACCGTCGATCAGCCGGCCGCCGAGGGGACGCATCGGACCGCAGTCCAGGTGGTGAACCCGCATGCGCCCCACCCTAGGCGATCATCCGCCCGCCATCGCCCCGATGATCATGTACGGCTCCTTGCCGGAGACGACCTCCTCCGGCAGCGGATCGTCGATGTCCTCGTTGGACAGGTCCAGTTCGCAGGCGAAGAACCTGATGAACGCGCGCCGCTTCCGGGTGTCGTGGTCGCGGACGGTGCCGCGCAGCGCCGGGTAGCGGGCTTCCAGCGCGTCGAGCACGAGCCGCTGCGTCGGAACCCCGTCGACCTCGACGAGGACCTCGTGCTCGGGGATCTTCGCCAACGTGCGCAGGTGCGCGGGAAGCAGGATGCGGATCATGGCAGCGTTTGCACCTCCACCGACAGGACCGAGGGCAGGTTGGTGACGATGGGGCGCCAGGTGTCGCCGGAGTCGGGCGAGACGTAGACGTCACCGCCGGTGGTGCCGAAGTAGACGCCGCAGTCGTCGAGCTCGTCCACGGCCATCGCGTCCCGCAGCACGTTGACGTAGCAGTGCTCCTGCGGCAGCCCCTTCGTCAGCGGCTCCCACTCGTCGCCGCCGACGCGGCTGCGGTAGACGCGCAGCTTGCCCTCCGGCGGGTAGTGCTGCTCGTCGCTGCGGATCGGCACCACGTAGACCGTGTCGGGCTCGTGGGCGTGCACGTCGATCGGGAACCCGAAGTCGGTGGGCAGGTCGCCGCTGATCTCGTACCAGGACTCGCCCGCGTCGTCGCTGCGCATCACGTCCCAGTGCTTCTGCATGAACAGCACGTCGGGCCGGTCGCGGTGCAGCGCCAGGCGGTGCACGCAGTGGCCGACGTCGGCGTCGGGGTCCGGGATCTGGCCGGAGTGCAGGCCGTGGTTGATGGGCTTCCAGGACTTGCCGCCGTCGTCGGTGCGGAACGCCCCGGCCGCCGAGATCGCGATGTAGAAGCGGTCCGGGTTGTTCGGCGCCTGGATGATCGTGTGCAGGCACATGCCGCCCGCACCGGGCTGCCAGTTCGGGGCGGACTCGTGCTCGCGCAGCGCGGGCAGCTCGTGCCAGCTGCGCCCGGCGTCGGTGCTGCGGAAGAACGCGGCGTCCTCGACCCCGGCGTAGATCGTGTCGGGGTCGGTCGCCGAGGGCTCCAGGTGCCAGACGCGGGTGAACTCCCACGGGCGCGGCGTCCCGTCGTACCAGAGGTGCGTGCCGGGAGTGCCGTCGTAGGAGAAGTGGTTGTCGACGGGGTTCCAGGTGCGCCCGCCGTCGTCGGAGCGCTGGATCTGCTGCCCGAACCAGCCCATCGACTGGGAGGCGAACAGGCGGTCGGGATCGACCTTCGAGGCTTTGAGGTGGTAGAGCTCCCAGCCGCCGAAGTGCGGGCCCTCCACCTCCCACGTTTCGCGGGTGCCGTCGGCGGTGAGGATGAACGCTCCCTTGCGGGTGCCGACGAGGACTCGGACACGGCTCATGAGTGGCTCCCTGCGCTGGTCACGACTGGTCTCCAGCTCAAGGTAGGCCCGCAGCGACCGGCTGTCTTCTCCGATCTTGCGCAATCGGCGAGGCCAGCGGCGGCAGCGCGACCAGCACCGGGGCCGACCAGGGCGGCACGACCCGCAGGGTGATCTCGCGGTCCTCCGGCGGCCGCCCGGGTCCGATGCGCACGGGGGCGGGTGAGCCGCCGACGACGTTCCAGCCCGGCACCAGCTGCTCGGTGTGCTCGGCGCGGGCGGAGAACGCCGTGGCCAGCAGCCAGTACGTGCCGGCCGCGATACCGGTGAGCGCGAAGCAGCCCAGTTCGTCGAGCAGCGCCCCGACGACCGGCACGCCGCGCGGGGCGCGCTGCGGGAACAGGCCGACGTAGATGGCGGCCTCCCCGCCGAGCGCGAGCAGGGCGTCCGGGGCGAGGTGGACCGCGCCGGTGACGGTGCCGCCCGCGCCGGTTTCACCGGTCATGACGGGCCGGGGCGGGGCGTCGCTGAGCAGGTCGGGCAGCCTGCGGAACTGCACCGGGGACAGGCCGATGTCGGCGGTGAACCGGCGGGTGAAGGTGCCGACGGAGCTGAAGCCGACCTCGCAGCAGATGTCGCTGACGCGCTCGTCGGTCTCCAGCAGCAGCCGTTTGGCGCGCTGGAACCGGTGCGCGGCCAGGAACTTGCCGGGTGGCTGCCCGTGGGCGCGCTCGAACGCGCGGGCCAGGTGGAAGGGGCTGTAGCCGACGTGATCGGCGACGTCGGACAGCGTGATCGGTTCCCGCGCGTGCCCGGCGATGAAGCGCGCGGCCTCGACTGCGACGTTCGACATCTGCGCCTTCCCCCGTTCGGCCCAGTCCCGGCGGCATGACGCGACGGTACCCCGCACATCCGACATTCCGGATTCGAAATCGGCCCGAGACCCGGCTGGGCTAGGCTGCACGGGTTTGATCTTGGGAGATCGGGAGTGTCGGTGCGGAAGCTGGTGCGGCGAGTCCGGTCCGGGTTCGATCGCGCGTGGTACGCGGCGGTGCGGGCGTGGCCGCTGTCGCTGGTGGCGCTGGGCGCTCTGCTGATCGCGGTCGCGCTGCTGCCGGTGGCGGTCGGGATCGCGCCGGCGGTGCTCCTGCTGGTGCTGGGCGGTTTCCTGCTGGCCGCGCACCTGCGCGGGGTGCGCGGCCGCTGGGCCGGTCACGACTTCTCCCCCGCCGCAGAACCGTTTCCGCACACCGAGATCGGAGTTCCGGCCGCCTACCCGGAGTCCTGGTTCGTGCCGCTGGCCGGTCGCGGGACGGCGCTGCTCAGCGACGACATCGACCACGCCGTGCGGGAGCGCCGCTTCGCGGTGCGCCTGGCCGAGCGGCCCTACCGGCCCGCGCCGCTGCTGCGCGCGACCGCACCGCACCTGCCGGCCCTGCGCTCGGCGGAGGAGCCGCTGTTCAACGGCCCGGTGGTGGGGTTGCGCACCGATCCGCTGCCGGGCCCCGGCGACGCCGAGGTGCGGCTGCACCGGGCTCGCTTCTTCGACTTCCAGTGCTCCAACGAGCTGTGCGGCCTGCGGATCGCCGAACGCGGGTCCGGCGAGGTGTTCGACGCCCGCCGCGCGCTGCTGACCGATGCGTCGGGCCGGTTGCGACCGCTCGACGCCGGTGAGCTCGCCGACGTGGTGGGCGTGTCGACGCTGGCGTTCACCACCGACGGGCTGCTGGTGATCGTCGGCGACGGCGACCCGTCCGGCAGCGGCTCGCTGGAGCCGCGGGACCTGGTCACCGCCGACGGTGCGCCGCGCCGGGAGCTGGCCGAGGTGCTGTGCACCGGCATGGAGCGCGAGCTGCGCGAGGAGACCGGGCTGGCGCGGGGTTCGGTCGCCGGAACCGAGCTCACCGGGTTCGCGCGGTGGATGGAGCGCGGCGGGAAACCGGAGTTCTTCGGCATCACCCGGCTGTCGGTGTCCAGCGCGAGCCTGCACGGCGACGACGTGTCGTTCCTGGAGGTCGACCTGGCGACGCTGCGCCGGGAGCTGCGCACCGGCGCGGGCCTGCTGGAGGCGCCGAGCCTCCCGCAGCCGGTCCGGGAGCACGGGACGCTGCCGCTGCTGCTGGCGATCCGCGCGGCGGCGCTGCGGTAGGGGAATCCTTCAGCTCCGCACCGGGAATCACCGATGGCGACCGGTCGCGGATCTTCCTAGCGTTGATCGGCACGAGGCGGTTCCTCGACCGAGAAGGACGCGCCATGCCTGTGCTCAGCGAGAACGGCGCGCGCACCGGTGCCGGGCGGATCGGCCTGGCCAGCGGGGTGGGTGCGACGCTGGAGTTCTACGACTTCGCGATCTACGGCACCGCCGCGGCCCTGGTGTTCGGGCAGATCTTCTTCCTCAGCGACGACGAGTGGTTCGGCGCCTTCCTGGGGCTGGCGACGTTCGCCGTCGGGTTCCTGTTCACACCGCTCGGGGCGCTGCTGTTCGGCTGGATCGGCGACCGGTTCGGGCGCCGGTTCTCGCTGCTGCTGACGTTCGCGGTGATGGGGTCGGCGACGCTGCTGATGGGCGTGCTGCCCTCGTACCTGGCGATCGGGATCACCGCGCCCCTGCTGCTGATCGTGCTGCGCGTGTTCCACGGGCTGGCGCGCGGCGGGGAGATCGGGGGCGCGGCGGTGCTGGCCGTCGAGCACGCGCCCGCCCACCGCCGGGGCCTGTACGGGTCGTTCGCCGCGCTGGGGTCGCCGCTCGGGCAGCTGCTGGCGAACCTGGCGTTCTCGCTGGTCCTGCTGATGCCGATGCGGGCCGTGATCGACTGGGGCTGGCGGGTGCCGTTCCTGGTCGGCGGGCTCGTGCTGGCGCTGGGCGTGTGGGCGCGGCGCGGTGTCGCCGAGACGCCGGAGTTCGCGGCGCTGCCGCGCGACCGGAAAACCCCTCTCGCAGCGGTGTTCCGGGAGGACTGGCGGCGGTTGCTGCTGGCGGCCGGGGTGAACCTGGGGCTCAACGCCAACATGTTCATCCTCGCGACGTTCATGCTCTCCTACGCCACCGCCGCCGCACCGCAGGGCCTCGCGCTGCCGAGGCAGCCGATCGTGCTGGGCAGCGTCGTCGGGTTGCTGTGCCACTCGGTCACGATCGTGCTGGCCTGCTGGTTGTCGGACCGGCTGGGCCGCAAGCCGGTGATGCTGTCGGGAGCGGTGACCGCGCTGGCGTACGCGCTGGTGATGTTCCGGATCGCCGACATCGGCACGCCGCTGGCCGTGGGGGTGGCGGTGATCATCGGGTTCACCCTCGGCGGGTTCCTGTTCGGGCCGCTGCTGACCTACTTCTCGGAGCTGTTCAGCGTCGAGCAGCGGCAGTCCGGGGTGGGGCTGGCGTTCCAGCTCGGCAGCGTGCTCGGCGGCGGGCTCGCGCCCGTCATCGCCAACCGGCTGATCGCGGTCACCGGCAGCTCGACCGCCGTCGGCTGCTACATCGCCGCCGGGTTGCTGGTGTCGCTGCTGTGCCTGCTCGCCCTGCCCGAAACCGCGCCCGCGCGCACGAGAGGAGCCGCATGACCGAGTCGACGATCGCCGCGCTGACCAGGCGGATCGAGGTGCTGGAGGCCGAGGCCGAGATCCGCCGGATCCAGGCCCGGTACCTGTTCCTGTGCGACACGCCGTGCCCGGAGTTCGGGGTGCGCGACGACGCCGAGCGCATCGACAGGATCATCGAGCTCTACGCCCCCGACGCGGTCTGGGAGGGCGTGGGCGAGCACTACGACGGCCAGTTCGGGCGCGCCGAGGGGCACGCGGCGATCCGGGCGCACTTCGAGCGGTTCTGGAGCCGGGATCCGGCGCTGGTGCTCAACGCGCACTACCTGACCTCGGAGCAGATCCGCGTGGACGGCGACGAGGCGACCGGGCTGTGGATCCACCTGCAGCCGTGGCTGTTCGCCGACGGCAGCGGGGTGCTGCGCTCCAGCAGGCTCAACAACGCCTTCCGCCGGGACCCCGACGGCTGGAAGATCACCCGCACGCGCACCGAGAACGTGCTCATCGCTCCCCTGCCCCCGCGGTTCGCCACCGATCACCCGACGGCGTCGGTGCTGCTGGATCCGTAACCAGATCGGACCTGTCCGGGAGCCGTTCCGGCTGCCTAGTCTTGTCCTGTCCCCTGGTTCGCCTGGAGGGATCTTGACGACGTCTTCCGCCCCGGTGGTGCACATCGTCGACGACGACGAGGCGCACCGGCAGTCCTTGGTGTTCCTGCTCAGACGGTCGGCGTGCAGGCGCTGACCTACCCGGACGCGACCGGGTTCCTCGACGAGTTCGACCCGGCCGAACCCGGTGTGGTGATCGTCGACGTGCGGATGCCCGGGTTGAGCGGGTTCCAGCTGCAGGAGGCGCTGTTCGAGCGGGAGTACCCGGCGCCGGTGATCTTCTGCTCGGCGCACGGCGACATCCCGATGTCGGTGCGCGCGATGCGCCTCGGCGCGGTGGACTTCCTGGAGAAGCCGTACGAACCGCAGCGCATGCTCGACGTCGTCCAGGACCAGCTGCGCGAGGCCGAGCAGTCCTTCACCGCCCACGCCGAACGCCTGCGCGTCCGGGAGCGGATCTCGACCCTCACCCCGCGCGAGCGCGAGGTCCTGCGCCTGGTCGTCGACGGCCTCTCCAGCCAGCTCATCGCCCGGAACCTCGGCACCAGCGTGAAAACCGTTGACGTGCACCGAGCCCGCATCAAGTCGAAGACGAACGCCGACAGCCTCGGCACCCTCGTCCGAGACCTCCTCCACCACTCAATCCCCCTCTGACCCCACGCAGTTTTCATGAAAACTGTCCCCCACCCGAAACGGAAAACGACGGAAGCGAGGTTGTGGGGGTGGGGAAGTTTTCATGAAAACTTCCCCACCCCCACAACACCCCACACCACCACCCCCGGAAAACAACCACGTCGAAAACCACTGTCTAAAAAGGCCTTTCACCAAGCACGAGGGAGTCCCCTCTCGCTGGGATAGGGAAGTTTTCATGAAAACTGTCACCTCGTTCGAGACGGATGACGATGTCGGTGTGGTGGTGGGGTGGGGGACGTTTTCATGAAAACTTCCCCCGATCATCGATACCCGACGGGTTCAGGGGTGGTGAGGTTTTCATGAGAACTTCGTTCTCCGGGGAGGACGATGGTTTTCAGGGTCCGTCAGTCGGGAGGGGTGGTCCAGGTGGCTTCGGCCGTCCAGTAGTGCATGCCGGAGGGGCTGATGCCGTGGTGCCACGGGGTGGTGCGGCGCAGGAGGGGTTCGACCCGGGCGGTGGCGGCGTCGGCGGCGTCCGGGCCGTCCGCGTCGACGAGCCAGTGGACCCATTCGAGCTCGCGGCCCGCGGGGTCGTGGACGAACAGGTCGACGTGCCGCCAGCCGTAGCCGTGGGTGTCCTCGTAGCAGGTCAGGGTCATCTTCCGGTCATCCACGACGCGCTCCCGCCAGGCTGTGGAACTCCCGCTGGAAGTACACCAGGCCGCCGCTGCCGGAACGCGTGATCACCCGCTCGACCTCGACGAACATCACCGAGTGCGAACCCTGCGCGCGCACCTGGCTCAAGCGCCCGATCAGCGAGGCGGCCGCGTCGCGCAGCACCGGCACCTCGGCGAAGTCGCAGACCTCGCCGGTGAACCGCTCGTGCATCGGCAGCGCCCCGGCGAAGCGCAGCGCCAGGTCCCGCTGACCGGATCCGAGGACGTTGACGCAGGCGCGCTCGTTGGCCGCGAGCACGTCGTGGGCGCGGCTGGCGCGATGCACGCACACCAGCATCGTCGGCGGCTCGTCGGTGACCGAGCAAGCCGCGCTGACGGTGATGCCGGCCCGTCCGCGCGGCCCGTCGGTGGTGACGATGTTGACCCCTGCCGACAGGTTCGCCATCGCCGCGCGGAACTCGCGCTGCGCGGCCGTCAGATCTGCCACACCGCCTCCTCCCACCGGCTTCCCCGCGAACCTACGACCGCCGGCCGCCCTCCCGGTATCGAGATTTCCCCGCCGCACCCTGAAGTTTTCCCCTACCCGGGCGGCAGCGAGAAGCCGAAGACGGAGCCTCCGCCGTCGCGGGGTTCGCACCAGATGGCGCCGTGCTGGCGGTTGATGATGCGGTGACTCAGCGCGAGTCCGATGCCGCTGCCGTGCTCCTTGCTGGTGAACGAGTCGGCGAACACGTCCTCGCGCACGCCGCGTCCCCGGTCGGCGACGGTGACCGTGCCGCCGTCCTCGCGGGTCTCGGTGACCCGCTCGACGCGCCGGTCCTCCGCGTCGGCCGCGACGATCTCGTCGATGGCGTTGAAGCACAGGTTGAGCACCACCTGCCCGGTCAGCACCCGTTCGCAGCGCACCGGGACCGGTTCCGGGCTCGCCCGCACCACGACGTCCACGCCCGCCGAATCGGCGCGCAACCGCACGAAGTAGAGGCATTCGTCGAGCACCTCGTTGAGGTCGACGACCTGCTCGACGTGTTCGAGGTGGCCGACGAACGAGCGCAACGCGCCGACGATCGCCGACACCCGGTCGATCTGCCGGTTCGCGCTGTCCAGCCCGTATTCGAGCGCGGCGGTGGTGCCGTCCGGGACCTGACCGGAGGTTTCGAGCGCGTGGGCGTGGGCGCGGACCCCGGCGACGAAGTTGGCCGCGGCGGCCAGCGGCTGCCCGAGCTCGTGGGCGATGGCCATCGCCATGTCGCCCATCGCGTTGTAGCGGGCCAGGTAGTTCTCGTGCCGGAGCTCCAGTTCGCGCCGCTGCTCGCCGCGCACCCGGGTGGAGACGTCGTGCAGGATCATCAGGAACGCGTCGACGTCGCGCAGCCGTTCCAGACCGCCCTCCAGCGTCACGGGTTCGGCGCCGGGGATCTCCAGCCGCACGGGCGCCACCGGGTCGGCCGCGGCGGACGCCTCCGCCCAGCTGGTCTCGGCTCCGTCGCGGCGCAGCCGGGCGTAGGACTCCAGCAGACGCCCGACGGGCGGGTCGGTGTCGCCGGACAGTCCGAGGTGGGCCAGGGCGGTGTCGGTGGCGAACCGGATCGCTCCGCCGGCGTCGAGCATGAACGCCACGGTCGCGGTGTGCCGGGCGAGGGCGTCGACGTAGGAGGTGGTCTGGCGCAGCTCGGCCTCCACCCGCTGCTCCCGCTCGACGTCCCGGAACTGCACCATCACCGCAGGTCCCTGGGCCAGTTCGACGCGCACCGCGACGGCGTCGGTGGGGATGACGCGGCCGGATCTGGACCGGTAGTGCCACTCGATGCGGCTCATGCCCTTCTCGACCGCGTCCTGCAGCCACGCCCGGCCGATCACGCGGTCGTACTGCTGGGCGGAGCTGCTCATGTGGTTGGCCTTGAGCGGCCGCAGCTCGCTGACGCTCCACTCCAGCAGCGCGCAGGCCGCCGGGTTGGCCCACAGGATGTTCTTGGTCGCCGCGTCGTGGATCAGCACGCACAGGTGGGAGGCGCGCATCATCGCGACGAAGTCGGAGTCCACCAGTTCGGGAGCCTGCGGGTCGACCACCACCGCCCCAGGTTAGATCCCCGCAGGGGCACCGTCGCTGAAGATTTCCCCTACCCGCCACCTGGGCAATCCCGATGTCCTCGCGCGCCGTCGCTGCCTAGCGTCGAAGCACACCCGGACGACGAGGAGCGTGCCCATGCCCCAGGGAACCGCCGGTGGCGCGGTGTGGGAGTCGGTGCTGGCCGAGCTCGCCGAGCGCCGCGAGGAATTCCACGCGCAGTCCTACGTCCCGCGCGACTTCGTCGGCAGGCTCAAGGAGCTGGGCCTGTTCCGCTCCTCCACCCCGGCCCGCTTCGGCGGCGCTCCGATGCCGCCGCCGGAGTTCCTGCGCGCGGTCGAGCGGATCTCGGCGGTGGACGGATCGACGGGCTGGGTGGCCGGTTTCGGCTCGGCGGGCACCTACCTGGCGTGCCTGCCGCTGGACACCCAGGCCGAGCTCTACGCCGACGGGCCGGACGTGGTCTACGGCGGCGCGATGTTCCCGGTCAACCCGGTCACCCGCACCGACGGCGGCTACCTGATCGAGGGCCGGTGGCGGTTCGCCAGCGGCTGCATGGGCGCCGACCTGCTCAGCGTCGGCATCCCCGGCGACGCCGACGGCGACAACCGGCCGCGCGCGGCGATGCTGCGGCCCGAGCAGGTCGAGATCGTGCGGGACTGGGACGTCACCGGCATGCGTGCTTCGGGCTCGTTCGACGTGGTCGTCGACGGCGTGGAGGTGCCGCGCGGGTGGACGTTCATCCGGGGCGGCGAGCCGTGCGTGGACGAGCCGCTGTACCGCTACCCCGCCATCGGCTACCAGGCCCAGGTGCACGCCGCGGTGGGCCTGGGGGTGGCGCGGGCGGCCCTGGATTTCGCCTCGCGGGCGGGGGCGCGCACCGGCGTCACCGGCGCGCCGCCGCTGGCCGACCGGGCCTACTACCGCACCGGGTACGCCCAAGCGGTGGCGGCGATGCGATCGGCGCGGGCGTTCTACTACGAGGTCGCAGAGGAGGTCTGGGGCGCGGTCGACGGCGGCGCGGACGTCTCCGACGAGCAGAACGCGCTGGTCAGGCTCTCGGCGACGCACGTGGCGGCGATCGCGGCGCAGGTGGTGCACGAGGTGTGCGGGTTCTCCGGGACCGCGACCATCGACAACGCCCACCCGCTGCAGCGGATGCGCCAGGACTCGCAGGTGCCTGCGCTGCACGCGTTCCTGATGCCCTCGATGTACGACGCCGCCGGGGCCGTGCTGCTCGGGCGTCCGCCGACGGTGCCGGGTTTCCGCTGATCTCGACCCAGGGAGCTGACATGACCGCTGCCCCGCTGCGGGTGCTGTTCTGCATCGGCATCAACCAGAACTTCTTCGACCTGCCCCGCGACGGCGTCACCGCCGGCGACGTGTGGACGGCGTTCGTCGCGATGATGGACGGCATCAAGGCGCTGCCCGGGGTGGACTTCATCGGCGACATCGACGACGACAGCCACCTGGTCGGCCCGTCGGACACGTGGCCGTGGACCTGCTACCTGCTGGCCGACGTCGACTCCCAGGAGACGGTCAAGGCCGCCTGCGACCTGTTCCGCACCGTCCACGTCGGACGGTCGGAGTGGAAGTTGTGGAAGTACGCCAAGATCGAAGCCCGGATTGGCCGGGCGCTCACGCCGCGCGAGTACTGAGGTGACCCGATGACCGCGAGCAACGCGCACGACCTGGCGCCGTCCGACCTCGTCGCGCCCGACCGGGTCGCCGGGCGGATCTACACCGACCCGGCGATCTTCGAGCTGGAGATGTCGCGGATCTTCGAGCGCAGCTGGGTGTGGGTCGCCCACGACACCGAGCTGCCCGAGCCGGGCACCTTCAAGTCCACCCACGTCGGCAGGCAGCCGGTGATCGTCACCCGCGACCGCCGCGGCGACGTGCGCACGGTGCTCAACCGCTGCCGCCACCGGGGCGCCAGCGTGTGTGAGCGGAAGTCCGGGCGCGCCAACGGTTTCACCTGCCCGTACCACGCGTGGTCCTACGGCCTGGACGGGTCGCTGCGCGGCGTTCCCTACCCGGACGGCTACACCGGGGTGCTGGACCGCAGCGGGATGGGGCTCCAGCGGCTGCGCACCGAGTCCTACGGCGGGATGATCTTCGCGACGTTCGCCGAGGACGCCGAACCGCTGGCCGAGTTCCTGGGCGACGCGCGGGGCTGGATCGACCGGTTCATGCGGCAGGGCGGCGGGTATCCGGTGAAAGTGCTGGGCACGCACCGGTTCCGGTTCAGCGGGAACTGGAAGATCCAGCTGGAGAACACCACCGACGGCTACCACTTCCCCATCGTGCACCGGTCCTGGATGGCGTCGGTGGACGCCGAGACGGCGAACATGATGAGCTTCATGACCGACCCGCGGGCCATCACGCACGCCCTCGGCAACGGGCACTCGGTGATGCAGATGGTGCCCGAGCACTCCGACCTCGACGCCGACGACGGGACGGAGAAGCTGCAGGACCGCTTCGCGGGTCTCATCGGGCGGCTGGAGTCGGAGGGCGTCGAAGCGGCCGAGATCCGGCGGCTGGTGCGCGCGATGCACGGCACCGGGTTCAACCTCAACCTGTTCCCGAACGTGTCGTGCTCGATCTCGTTCTTCCGGGTGCTGCGGCCGATCGGCGTCGGCGAGACGGAGATCGAGCACATCGCGATCGGCCCGGACGGGCCGCCGGAGATCACCGGGCCGGTCAACCGCGAGCGGCTGCGCGCCCACGAGCACTTCCAGGGGCCGTTCGGGTTCGGCACGCCCGACGACGCCGAGGGCTGGGACCGGGTGCAGCGGGGCGCGGCGGGCGCCCCGGATATGCCGATCATGGTCAACCGCGGTCTGGGCCGCGAGGAGCCGTCGCCGGAGGGCTGGCCGACCTCGCACGTCACCGACGAGACCGGCATGCGCGCCGCCTACGCGCAGTGGAAGGCGATGATGGCCGATGACTGAGGTGCGGAACCCGGTGGACGCGCGGGTGACCCGCGCGATCGCGCTGGTGTGGCGGGAGGCCGAGCTGCTCGACCGCAAGGACTACGCGGCCTGGCAGGAGCTCTACGCCGACGACGGGATCTACGTCGTCCCGATCGACCGCGACGCCGAGGAGTTCGACGACGTGCTCAACATGGTCTACGACGACCGGCGGATGCGCCGGCTGCGGGTGAACCGGATGACCGAGGGTTACGCGATCGCCGCCGTGGATTCGGCGGTCACGGTCCGCACGGTCTCCCGATTCACCACCACCAGCGTCTCGGACGCCGAGGTGTCGCTGCGCGCCGCGCAGGTGCTGGTGGCCTACAAGCGCGGCACCCACGACCTGTGGGCGGCGGACGTGGACTACACGGTCCGGTTGGGCCCCGAGGACACGTTGGCCCGCAAGGTGGTTCGGCTGGTCAACAGCGACGATGCCGTTCCGGCAGCGGGATTCCTGCTGTGACGGCCGTGGTCACCGGCGGCGCGAGCGGGCTGGGCGCGATCATCGCCCGGCGCTTGCACGCCGACGGGCACGCGGTGGCGATCGCCGACGTCGACGGCGAGGGCGCCCGGGACCTGGCCGCCGCGCTGGACCCCGCGACCGCGCGCGGCCACACCGCCGACGTCACCGACCGGGCGGCGCTGGTCGGCCTCCTGGAGTCGGTGCGCGCCGAGTTCGGGCCGGTCCAGGTGCTGGTGAACAACGCGGCGCGCACGCGGGCCACGCCGCTGTTCGAGATCGGCCCGGAGGAGCTGGAGGAGGTCATGGCGGTCAACTTCACCGGCACCTTCCACGCCTGCCAGATCTTCGGCCGGCACATGGCCGAGCAGGGATACGGCCGGATCGTGAACATGGCATCGCTGGCCGGGCAGAACGGCGGGACGGCCACCGGGGGCCACTACGCCTCGTCGAAGGGCGCGATCATGTCGGCCACGAAGGTCTTCGCCCGCGAGCTCGCCGCCCGGGGCGTGACGGTCAACGCCGTCTCCCCCGGCCCGCAGGACTCGCCGACGGTCCGCGCCATCGTCGGCGAGCGGAACCTGGAGGCGTTCCAGCGCGCGATCCCGGTCGGCAGGCTCGGCGACCCCGCCTTCGTCGCCGACGCGGTCGCCCTGCTGGCCTCCCCGGCGGCCCACTCGGTCACCGGCGCGTGCTGGGACATCAACGGAGGACTGCACATGCGGTGATCCTTGTAGGGGTCGGCCGGTGTCGCTTAGGGTGCGGCGAAGTCGACGCGAGGGATACGCCGTGGCCGAAGTGGATCGGGACATGCGCGCGGAGGTCGTCATCGAGGCCCCGCCGGAGCGCGTGTGGGAGCTGCTGACGCGCACCGGCACCCACGCCGAGGCGAGCCCGGAGCTGGTGGCGATGCTGCCGCTCAAGCCCGGCGGGTTCCGCGCGGGGCAGTGGTTCCTGGGCGTCAACCGGCGCAAGGCCGCGGTCTGGCCCACGCGCAACGTCGTGACGATCTTCGAACCGCACCGGCGGTTGGCGTGGGTGACCACCACCAGCGGCGCCCGCTGGCTCTTCGAGCTCGAAGCGACCGGCTCCGGCACCCGGCTGGTCCAGCGCCGCGAGCTCGTCCGAGCGCTCCCGAAGATCAGCACGCTCTTCGCCAACCTCGCCCTGGGCGGCGAGAACGGCCACGCCGACGAGCTGGAGACCGGCATGGCCGCCACCCTCCAGCACATCAAGCGGGCCGCCGAGACAGGCTGATCACCCCTCGCACGACGATCACGACACCCGTCGGGGACCGCTGCACTCGCGCCGGAAAACCGGGGTTTTCAGCACCGGGTGGTCAGCGGGTGACGGCGACGTAGACGGTGTTCGCGGAGGTGCCGCGCGTGTAGTGGTTGTCGAAGGTGACCACGTGGGCGGTGACGTCGTCGAAGACCTCGCCGAGGACGGCGACGAAGCCGTCCTCCGGCGGGTCGTCGGACCAGAGGGCGAAGACCCCGCCTGGCCGCAGGTGCGCGGCCATCCGCCGGAGGCCGTCGGGGGTGTAGAAGTCGGCGTGACCGCCGTCGAGGACGTTCTGCGGGGAGTGGTCGATGTCGAGGAGGATCGCGTCGAACGCGCGACCCCCGTCGAAACCCTCCGCAGAGGCCGCTAGTGCGAAGAAGTCGCCGTGCAGGAACCGGTTCCGCGCGTCCCCGGTGAGTTCGGGTGCCAGCGGGAGCAGGCCGCGCTCGTGCCACTCGATCACCTCGCCGAGCCCCTCGACCACCAGCAGCGACCGGACGCGCTGATCCTCCAGCGCCGCCCGCGCGGTGCAGCCGAGCCCGAGACCGCCGACCACGACGTCGAGCTCCGAACCCGGCACCGCGGCCAGCCCGAGCCGGGCGAGCTCCTCCTCGGCGACGGTGAACAGGCTCGACATCAGGTACTCGTCGTCGAGCTTCACCTCGAACACGTCCACGTCGAGCGCGGGATCCCGCCGACGCCGCAGGCTGATCGCCCCGATCGGCGTCTCCTGCCAATCCAACTCCTCGAACCGCGCACCCACGAAGTACCCACCTCTCCCGAAAACCCCGACCCTACCCGCCACCAGCGAGAACGGGGTCAGGAGATCGCGGCTCGCAGCCGGGCGAGCATCCGCCTCGCCGGAGGATCGGTGAAGCTTCCCAGCAGGCCGACGGCCTCGCTCCGGTGGGTGCGGGCTTCGGCGAGCGCACCGGTGGCGCTGAGCGCGTCGCCGAGGTGATCCAGCACGAGCGCGGTGCGCCACTCGTCCCCGAGCTCCCGGAACGCGGTCAGCGCCAGCTTGTAGAAGCTCATCGCCTCCTCCGAGCGCTCCAGCAACGCGTAGACCTCGCCGGTCGCGTCCAGCGCCTCCGCTTCCCGGGCGCGGTCGCCGAGGCGCCGCTGCTTCGACGCCGCCCGCTGGTAGGACTCCAGCGCCTCCGACAGCGAGCCGAGCCCGACCTGCGCCCTGCCCAGCTCCAGCAGCCAGAACGCCTCCCACGCCTGGTTCTCGCAGCGGTGGGCGATCGCCACCGCCGCCTCGGCGTGCTCGCGGGCCGCACCCGGCCTGCCCGCGCCGCGGTGCGCGCAGCTCAACCCGCGCAACGCGTCGCCCTCACCGCCGTGATCGCCTCGGCGCCGGTAGATCTCCAGGGCTTCCCGGAGGAGCTCACCGGCCTCCTCGAAGTTCTCCAGTCCGAGGTGGACGTTGCCGATGTTGTTGGTGGAGATGGCGATCCAGTGCTCGTCGTCGAGTTCCCGCGCGATCTCCCGCGCCCGCTCGAACCCGGTCGCCGCGCGGTCGAGATCCCGCCCCCGGAAGTGGGCCATCGCGATGGCGTTGGTGGAGTTGAGCTCGCCGCGCCGGTCCCCCAGCTCGCGCCGGATCTCCAGGGCGGCGGTCTGGTAGCGGATGCCCTCGGCGAACTGCGCGGACTGGGTGTGGGCCTTTCCCAGGCTCTCCAGCATCCCGGCCTCGGCGTGGCGGTCCTGCAGCTGGCGGGCGGCACCGAGTCCGATCCGGCTGGTCTCGAACCAGTCGTCGAACCGGTTGCGCAGCGCGAACACCGCGCGGAGCAGTTCCGCGAGCCGCCACGCGAGCTCGGGCATCGCGGCCTCGTCGGCCACCCGCGTCGCGTCGACCAGGTTGTCGCGCTCGCGTTCGAACCAGTCGATCGCCTCGGCGTGCGTGTCGAACACCGGCAGTTCCGACTCGCCCTCGTCGGGCAGCTCCGGCCGCCGGAACACCGGTGCCACCACCGCCACCGCCCGGTCGGCGGCCCGCAGGTACCAGACGAGGGTTCGGCGCAGCGCTGCCCGCGCCGTCTCGGCGGTCTCCTCGGCCCGAGCCTGATCGGTGGCGTAGGCGCGCAGCAGGTCGTGGAAGCGGTACCGGTCGGGGTCCGGGTGTTCGAGCAGGTGCGCGCCGACCAGGTCGTCCAGCAGCCTGCGCGTCCGGTTCAACGGCAGGTCCGCCAGCGCCGCCGCCGCGCCCGCCCCGAAGACCCGTCCCGGGTGCAGGCCCAGCAGCCGGAAGAGCCTGCCGGTCTCGGGCGACAGGGCGCGGTAGGACCAGGCGAACACGGTGCGCACGGCATCGGACTCGTCGTCGTCACCAGCGGTCAAGGCGTCCCAGAGGGCCGATTCGTCGCGCAGCTCGGCGATGAGGTCGCGCAACGGCATCGACGGTCTGCTGACCGCGCGTTCGGCGGCGATGCGCAGCGCCAGCGGCAACCGCGCGCACAGCCGGGCCAGCTCCACGAGCTCGCCCGAGTCGTCCTGCAGCCGATGGCCGTCGGCCAGCACCCGAAGCAAATCCACGGCCTCATCTTGGGGCAACACGTCGAGCGCCACACGGTAGGCCCCGTCCCGGGCGACCAGACCGGACAGCCTGCTCCGGCTCGTGACCAGCACCAAGCAGGCTCCGGTGCCCGGCAGCAGCGGCCTGACCTGGCTCACGGTCGCCGCGTTGTCCAGCACGATCAGCATCCGGCGCCCGGCCAGCAACGAGCGGTAGAGCGCCGACCGGGACTCCACGTCCGAGGGGATGCTCTCGGGCGCCGCCCCCAGCGTCCGCAGGAATCGGCCCAGCACCTCGGACGGGGTGACCGGCGGCCCCGGGTCGTACCCGTGCAGGTTGACGTAGAGCTGCCCGTCCGGGAAGCGGTGGGCCACCCGGTGCGCCCAGTGCACGGCCAGCGAGGTCTTGCCGACGCCAGCGGTGCCGACCAGAACGCACGGCGCGTGGCTGCCGGACGCGTTCTCGATGATGACGTCGAGCCGCCGGAGCTCGTCCCGCCGGTTGACGAAACCGCGCGCGTCAGCGGGCAATTGGCGGGGCACGCCCTCCTCGGCGGGACCCCAGCCGTGGAAGTGGATGCCGCCGCTGACGTTCCCGGCCTGCACGACCTCGTTGGCCGCTCCGGAGAGATCGTTGCGGGGGTTGTCGCCGTCCTGCTCGCGCATCGCCCACCCCGAGACGTTCAGCCGGTCATCCGGTTCCCGGCGGCCTGATCCCGGCGACCTCCCGGTCGAAGAACTCCGAGAGCGCTTCACCCCGGTCGTAGGTGGATCGGATGAAGCGAATCGCCTTCTTCGCCTCCGCGGCGTCGACGGACCTGATCGCCCCCACCGCGATGCCCTCGTCGTCGTAGACGACCTCGTACACGGTGTCCGGGCCGATGACGAACAGCTCCGGGAGCGGGCCGTTCTCCTCCAGGGCGGTGAGCCGGTCGGCGTCGATCACCCGGATCCAGTCGCCGAACTCCTCGCGGAGGCGCAGCGAGTTCAACTCCCAGATCAGGTAGGGGCTGAGCGGGCGTTCGACGACGCGGAGCCTGCGAACCTCGAAGCCGTGCTCGGCGATCCGCCGGTAGTACTCGCGCATCTCCGGCCGCCGCTCCTCGATGAGCCGCAGCGCGCGGTCCCAGTCGCCCTGGTCGAACGCGGTCCAGCTGGCGCTCTCCGGCTGCCGGAAGGTCTGCCTGCGTTCGAGCTTCCACCCGCCGGTGTTGGCGGTGCTCCAGAACCTCTCGTTGAAATCCCGGATGTACTCGTCGAGAGTGAGCTCCTCACCCGAGATCTGCGCGATCGCCTCACTCATCGGGAATATCCACCTTCGCGGATCGCATCATGCGTCCGGGAATGACGACGAGCCGCTCGTCCTCGCCCACGTCGACGCCCTCGGGCAATCGCCCTTCGTAGGAATCGGTGAGATCCCGTCCGATCACCGCGACATCGCCGTTGTCGAGCTCCCAGACATCGGGGCACGTCGGATCGTTCTCCGTGGCGCCGAGTTCCAGCGCCGATTTGCCCAGCCGTCTCTTGAACGACGCCGCCGGGTCGGCTTCCCACAAGCGAGGCATGGGATCCCCCTCCGCGAACACCCGCTTCGGCACGAAGTTTTCGCGACCATACTAGGGGTCCGCGCGAGCCGACGAGAGCATTCTCGCATGACGACCCCATCGTCGGTGCCCGCTTCGCAGTCGCAGTACGGCGGGTGAATCATCCGGGGCATACCGTTGCTCTGCATTACAACACTCCGCTGCCGCCATTCGGCATTCCGAGCTCAACTCATCCTTTCGGGCTAAGCACTCGTTCGCTTTTGCGGAATTTTCCGAACCTCGGCCGAAAGCGGAATCGCGGCACGCCACCTGCTCACCGGGAAAGCATCGACCACCGGTGAATCTCAGGAACATTTGGCGTGCGCGCGGTGCGCCCGATGTCGTTCTTCCGACGAGCGACGATCCGGATGAAAGGGATTCCGGGAGAGGTGTTCCCGGATCGCGTGCAACGTTCGAACGCGGGGGCGGTTCGCTCCGCAACGAATGCGGCTTCTGAAGTACGCGCTCGGCTCGCTAACGTGTCGCGCCAGCGAAGTGCGGCAGAGCACATCCGGACGGGGCGCCGAGGGCGTCCACAGTGGAGGATTTCGTGGTGGAGGACGCTCTCGCGCCGTCGCGGGGATCGGGGAACGGCCTGCGAGCGCAGCTGCTGCGGCGCAAGCCCGTCGCCGATCTCGTCGCTGACAGCGGGCGGGGTCAGGGCGGGGAGCTGCGGCGCTCGCTGGGGTTGTGGCAGCTGACGATGCTCAGCGTCGGCGCCACGCTGGGCACCGGCATCTTCGTGGTGCTGGGCGAAGCCGTGCCGCTGGCCGGACCCGGTGTGGCGCTGGCGTTCGTCATCGCCGGCATCACCGCACTGCTCTCGGCGCTGTCCTACGCCGAGCTGGCGGGCATGATCCCGGTCGCGGGCTCCTCGTACTCCTACGCCTACGCGACGATGGGCGAGCTGGCGGCCTGGGTGTGCGGCTGGTGCCTGATGCTGGAGTACGGCGTGTCGGTCGCGGCCGTGGCGGTCGGCTGGGGCCAGTACGTCAACGAGCTCCTCCAGCTGCTGGTCGGCGTGTCGCTGCCGGAGTCGCTGAGCGCGCCGCCGGGCGACGGCGGAATCCTCAACGTGCCGGCGGCCGCGGTGGTGGCGCTGGCGATGGTCGCGCTGCTGGGCGGTGCGCGGGAGAGCGCGCGGGTGAACACCGCGATGGTGCTGATCAAGACGGCGACGCTGGTGCTGTTCTGCGTCCTGGCGTTCGCCGCCGTGCAGGACGGCAACTTCTCGCCGCTGCTGCCGCTGGGCATGGGCGGGGTGAGCGCGGCGGCGGGCAAGCTGTTCTTCTCCTACATCGGTTTCGACGCCGCCTCCACCGCCGGGTCCGAGGCCCGCGACCCGCAGCGCGACCTGCCGCGCGCGATCATGCTGTCGCTGGTGCTGGTCACGGTGCTGTACTGCCTCGTGGCGCTGGCCGCGGTCGGCGCCATGCACTGGACGGAGTTCGAGGGCACCGAGGCGGCGCTGAGCAAGGTGCTGGGCGGCACGACGGGTTCGGTCCTGCTGTCGGCGGGCGCGATCGTCGCGGTGGCCAGCGTGGTGCTCACGGTCCTGTACGGGCAGACCCGGATCCTGTTCTCGATGTCGCGGGACGGCCTGGTGCCGCCGATGTTCTCGCGGATCCACCCGCGCACCGGCGTGCCGCGGGCGAACACGCTGCTGGTGTCGGGCTTCATCGCGGTGCTCGCCGCGGTGGTCCCGCTCGGCGAGCTCGCCGACGCCACCAGCATCGGCACCCTGTTCGCGTTCGCCCTGGTCAACCTCGCGGTGGTGGTGCTGCGGCGCCGCAGCCCGGAGCTGCACCGCTCGTTCCGAGCCCCGCTGGTGCCGCTCGTCCCGGCGCTCGGCGTGCTGTCCTGCTGCTACCTGATGTTCAGCCTCGGCGCACCGACCTGGCTCGCCTTCGGCGCGTGGATGCTCCTCGGCCTCGGCGTCTACTTCGCCTACGGCAAGCGCCATTCCGGTCTGGCGGGCTGATCCCCACCACGGGGGCCGGTTCGGGGTGGCGCTCAGGGATGTTCCCGATGCCGCCCGGCGGCCCGCGGCGCAGTGTTGATCGACGTGGATCGCATCGCGGTGCACGAAATCGGTTGACATCGGAGGAGATTCTTTGACCGACACACCGAAGAGCGACGTCACGCCACCGCGCGGTGCGCGTGCCGTCGTCCAGGTGACGCCCAATCCCGTGACCGAACCGAACCAGGAGGTCACCATCACCGGGCACTGCGGCGGCGGTACCGGGCTGCGGGCCGTCTTCGCCGGGCTCACCGACAACCAGGTGCTCGACGACATCACGATCGTCGAGGCCGGCCCCGAGGAGTTCGAGGCGAGGGGCAGGTTGCGCCACGGCATCGGCCACGGCGCGGGCCCGGTCGTCGTCGACTGCGGCGGCGAGCTCGGAGCGACCATCCTGGTCACCAGGGTCAAGCACGAGTGATCCCAGCACGCGTGGCCGGTGAGGTGGGGTCGACCGGCGCCCCACCTCACCGCAGCGCCCGTCGCGTCGCGGCACGTACGGTCGGGAGGGAGGACGAACCCGACGAGAAGGGCGGCGCGTTGCGCAAGGTCAAGGACCTCACCGGACCGGGAATCACCGACCACCTGGGCATCGGCGGCACCGACCTGGGGGTCACCGCGGTCGCACCGGACGGCAGACTGGTGGCGGTGTTCGGCGACACCTTCGACCGGGCCGGTGTCGGCGGGCCGGGCTGGCGCTCGCCGGTGGTGGTCTTCGGCGACGCCGGCAGCGCGCGCAGCGGCATCCGGTGGACGGGTTCGCTCGGCCCGCGCAGCGACTACGCCGACCAGGCACTGCCGTACCAGCACGATTCGGTGATCCACGGTCGTCCGGTCTCGACCGTGCTGCCGACGGACCTGATCACCATCGGCCGCGAGATGTTCCTGCACGTCATGGTGTGCCAGGGGCTGGGCAACGTGCACTGGACGGAGATCCACCGCTCGGTCGACAACGGCGAGACCTGGCAGCACACCGGCGCCACCTGGCCCGGCGACGCGCACGGCGGGCTGTTCCAGATGCTGACCTGGGAGCTCGGCGATGACGGCTTCGTCTACGCCTTCTCCACCGGGTTCCAGCGCGACAAGGGCCTGATCCTGCAGCGGGTGCCCGCCGACCGGATCACCGATCCCGCCGCGTGGCAGGGCTGGGGCTTCCGCGACGGCCGGTGGGCGTGGGGCAACCCGCCGACGGTCGCGCTCACCGGGGCCTACGGCGAGCTGTGCCTGCGCCGGGTCGAGGACCGCTGGCTGCTGGCGCTGTTCAACGCGGGCGACTACCGGATGGACGTCCTCAACCTGGACGGCCCGACCGCGAACCTCTACGAGGCGGTCCGGGGCACGGTCCTGCACGGCTGCGCGTGGGGTTGCGAGGACCACGAGGCCGGTCACGTCGCGCAGCTCTACGGCGGCTACATCGTCCCCGGCTCGACGCTGGACGACCTGCACCTGGTGGTGAGCCAGTGGAACACCGAGCGGAACTGGCCCTACCGCGCGATGCAGTTCGCGGGCACCGCTCCCCGCCCGGGCGACCGGCCGCTGGCACCTCCGCCGCCCCCGGGTGAGGGCGGCGGTCCGCTCAAGGACGCCCTGCTCAAGGGCGCGGGGAAGCTCGCGAAGCGCTTCCTGCCGTGACTTCCAGCACCGGCGGACGTAGGTTACTGGCGGGTAATATAGCCTCTGGGGCCATGAGCTCCCAGACTCCGACGCGCGCCCAGACTCCGACGCGCGCCCAGACTCCAACGCACGCGCTGTGGACCAAGCTGTCCGGCGTCCCCGGCGGCCGCGCCCTGTTCTCGCTGAGCGTGAGCCTCAAGGCCCCGTACTTCCGGACCGTGCTGCCCTCGATCCAGGAGATGGAGCCGGGCCGCTGCGTGGTCACCTCGCCCAAGTGGTGGGGCGTGCACAACCACATCGGCACCTACCACGCGATCGCCGCGTGCAACCTCGCCGAGGTCGCGATGGGGATGGTCGCCGAGGCCACCGTGCCCACCTCGCACCGCTGGCTGCCGAAGAAGATGCAGGTCGACTACGTCGCCAAGGCCGAGACGAGCATGCGGGCAGTGGCCGAGCTGGAGTCGATCCCGGAGTTCGGCGACGAGGGCCAGGAGGTCGACGTCCCGGTCAACGTCCACGACAAGCACGGCAAGGTCGTCGTCCGCGCCGTCATCACCATCTGGGTCACCCGCAAGAAGAGATGAATCGTCCCGTTCCCGCCTGAACTCCCCCGCCGCCCGGGTACCGTGCGTCGAGGTGTTCCGGCAGGGAGGCGGCCGTGGCGGTGCGCAGCGGGAAGAGGCGGTGGCCGTGGGCGGCGGCCGCGACGGGTTCGGTGCTGGTTCTCGGGCTCGCCGGGTGGTGGTTGACCGGCCAGGTCGCCGATTTCGCCCGCAGGCCGCTGTGATCAGGACAGCCTGGCCAGCGTGACCAGCATGGTCATCGGGGCGGCGGCGCTGCTGGTGGCGCTGGCCTCGCTGGTGGTGGCCGTCCTCCAGCTGCGCGCGGACCGGAAGCCGGAATCCTCGGGCGGCTCGGTGCAGATCGGCACCGCGGAGGACCGCGGCAGGCTGTTCATGGTCTCCGGCGGTGACGTGCACGTCCACGAAGCCGACGAGCACCGGCAGGACCCGTCGTGACCGACGAGCACCGGCCGGTGCACCAGGAAGTCCGCGTCGAGGGCGGTTTCGGCTACGGCGTGATCGGCGCCGACCTGCACGTGTTCGCCGACCGCGGACCGGTCTACGTGCTGGAGGAGTTCCGGCCGCCGACCGAGCCCGACCCGGCCTGGCTGGTGGAGATGCCCAGCCGGATGCTCAACGCGCGCCACGAGATCGTCGAGTTCACCGGCCGCCAGGACGAGCTCGACCAGCTCCGGCGGTGGCGCGGGACCGGCCCTCGGCTGGCCGCGCGGTGGCTGCACGCCCCGGGCGGGCAGGGCAAGACGAGGCTGGCGGCGCGCTTCGCGGAGGACTCGATCGAGGCCGGCTGGAAGGTCGTCACGGCGACGCACGGGCCGGGAACCGTGCTCCCGCCACCCGGAAGCCAGGACCTGCGCACCGACGGCGCGAACGGGCTGCTGCTGATCGTCGACTACGCCGATCGCTGGCCGCTGACCCACCTGACCTGGCTGCTCAGCAACGCCCTCCTGCACCGCAGCGGCGTTCCCGCGAGGGTTCTGCTGCTGGCCCGCAGCGCCGACGTCTGGCCCGCCGTCCGGGCCGCGCTGGCCAACCACCAGGCGGGCACCTCGGCGCAGCGCCTGCCGGAACTCCCCGACGACACCGGCCTGCGCGGCGAGATGTTCGACGCGGCCCGCGAGAGCTTCGCCCGGCGCTACGGCATCGAGGACTCGGGGGCGATCGAACCGCCCGGGCCGCTGGGCGCACCCGACTTCGGGCTGACGCTGGCCGTGCACGTGGCCGCGCTCGTCGCGGTCGACGCCCGCCGCACCGGCCGCAGGCCGCCCGCCGACATGGCGAACCTGACCATCTACCTGCTCGATCGCGAGCACCTGCACTGGACGAACCTCTTCGAGGAGCGGGGCCTGCGCACTCCTCCGGCGGTGATGAACCGGACGGTGTTCACCGCCGCGCTCACCGGTCCGGGCCCTCGGGCCCCGGCGACGGCCGTGCTGGAGTCGCTGGATCTCGCGCAGCCCGCCGAGCAGGTCCTCGACGATCACGCGCTGTGCTACCCGCCCGCCGGGCCCGCGACCTCCGCGCTGGAGCCGCTCTACCCGGACCGGCTCGCCGAGGACTTCCTCGCCCTGACCCTGCCCGGCCACGACGCCGACTACCCGGCCCAGGACTGGGCCGCTCCCACCACCGCCACCCTGCTCGACGGCCCCCAACACCCCGACGCCACCGGCCATCTCGCGGACCCCGGCCATCTCGCGCGCGGCATGACGTTCCTCGCCGCAGCGGCGCAGCGCTGGCCGCACGTCGGGCCGCGGCACCTCTACCCGCTGCTGCGGGAGTCACCCCGCTCGGCGGTCGCGGCCGGGAGCGCGGTGCTCAGCGCGCTGGCGGACCTCGACGACGTCGAGCCGGACCTCCTCGAAGCGATCGCGGCGCACTTCCCGCGCGGACGGCGGGCCGACCTCGACGTGGGGATGGCCGCGGTCGTCGTTCGGCTCGCCCCGCACCGGCTGCGCACCGCCGACCTGCCCGCGGAGTACGACGTGCACGCCGAGGTCGGCGCGCGGCTGGGCAACGCGGGCCGCCACCAGCAGGAACTCCCGGCGCGGCAGCAGGCCGTGGCCGCGGCGCGACGGCTGGTCGACGGCTCGACGACCCGGCGTCAGCGGCTCCTGGCCGATCGCGCGCTGACCACGTCGCTGCGGGATCTGAGCCGGTGCCTGCACCACCTGCAGCGCGACGGCGAAGCCCTCGACGCGGCGGCCGAAGCCGTCGCCACCGCGCGCCGGGTCGCCCGCGCCGCGCCGGGCGCGCACGACGCCGAGCTCGGCCACGCCATCTACGCCCACGCCAAGGCGCTGTCGAACCTCGGGCGGCGCCGGGAAGCGCTGGCGGAGCTGCAGGAGGCGGTGGCGCTCTTCCGGGATCTGGCGGCGCGGGATCGCCGCTACGAGAAGGACCTGGCGGTCCACCTGACCGCGCTGGGCGCGACCCTCACCGATGCCGCGCGACCGGCGGAAGCGGTCGAGGTCAGCGCGGAAGCGGTCGGCGTGCTGCGGAGGCTGGCCGAGACCGACCCCGCCGCCCACGAGGTCGAGCTCGCGGAACTGCTGCTGCACCTGGGGAATCGGCTGAGCCAGGCGGGTCGGCCCGAGGCCGCCGACGTCGCGACCGAAGCCGTGGAGGCGTACCGCGGGCTGGCCCGGCTCAACCCGGCCGCCCACGAACCGATGCTCGCCCGAGCGCTCCAGTCGCAGGGACCGTGCCTGGCCAGGGCCGGGCGGCTGCCCGAGGCGCTGGCCGCGCTGGAGGAATCGGTGGCGGTGCTGAGCCGGCTCGCCCGCGCCGTCCCCGCCTCCTACGAGCCGCGGCTGATCGAATCCTCGCTCGTGCTGGCCGGTTTCCTGTTCTTCGACGGGCAGCAGGAGCGAGCGCTGGGCATCCAGCACGAGCAGCTCGCCGCGTACCGGCGGCTCGTGCGCGGCGATCCCGACGCCCACGAGCACCGGTTCACGGTGCTGCTGCTGAGCTTCGCCGGGCAGTGCGCCGGGATGCCGGACGGGGCCGACCGGGCGCTGGCGGCCGTGCGGGAGGCGCTCGCGCTGTGCGAGCGGCGACCGGCCGACGTGCCGGTGGTCTTCCACGGCATGTTCACCGAGGCGGGGCGCGGCGTCCGGGAACGCCTCGAACAGCAGGGCCGGCACGCCGAATCGGCCGAGCTGCGCGCGAGAATCGCTGCGCTGACCGGCCTTTGAGAACGCGGACGAGCCCCCGCCCGGAGCGGACGGGGGCTCGTCGGTGCTACGGGGTCCGGATCAGACCAGGTCGTAGCGGTCGAGGTTCATGACCTTGACCCAGGCCTTGACGAAGTCGTCGAGGAACTTCTGCTTGCTGTCGGCCGAGGCGTAGACCTCGGCGATGACGCGCAGCTCGGAGTTCGAACCGAAGACCAGGTCGGCGCGGGTACCGGTCCAGACGACCTCACCGGAGGCGTCGGTGGCCTCGTAGGTGGACTTGTCGTCCGAAGTGGACCGCCAGGTGTAGGCCATGTCCAGCAGGTTCACGAAGAAGTCGTTGGTCAGCACGCCCGGCTTGTCCGTGAACACGCCGTCCTTCGACCCGTCGTAGTTGGCGCCCAGCACGCGCAGGCCACCGACCAGCACGGTCATCTCCGGAGCGCTCAGGGTGAGCAGGTTGGCCCGGTCGATGAGGTTGTACTCGGCGGGCAGCTCCGCGGCCTTGCTCGCGTAGTTGCGGAAGCCGTCGGCGATGGGCTCCAGCGCGTCGAAGGAGTCCGCGTCGGTGTGCTGCTCACCGGCGTCGACGCGACCCTGGGTGAAGGGCACCTCGATGCTGGAACCGGCGTCGGCGGCGGCCTTCTCGATCGCGGCGGAACCGCCGAGCACGATCAGGTCGGCAAGCGAGACCTTCTTGCCGAACGACTGCTGCACGCCCTCCAGCGCGGAGAGCACGGTGGCCAGCTGGTCCGGGTTGTTGACCTCCCAGTTGCGCTGCGGCTCCAGGCGGATGCGGGCACCGTTGGCGCCGCCCCGCTTGTCGCTGCCGCGGAAGGTGGAGGCCGACGCCCACGCCGTGGACACCAGCTGCGACACGGTCAGGCCGGTTTCGAGGATCTTGGCCTTGAGGGCCTTGACGTCCTCGTCGGTCAGCGCGTCGTTGTCGTTGGCCGGCAGCGGGTCCTGCCAGATCAGGTCTTCCTCGGGCACCTCCGGGCCGAGGTAGAGCGACTTCGGGCCCATGTCGCGGTGGGTCAGCTTGAACCAGGCGCGGGCGAAGGCGTCCGCGAACTGGTCCGGGTTCTCCATGAACCGGCGCGCGATCGGCTCGTAGATCGGGTCGTAGCGCAGCGCCAGGTCCGTGGTCAGCATGTTCGGCGCGATCCGCTTGGACGGGTCGTGGGCGTCGGGCACCGTGCCCTCACCCGCGCCGCCCTTCGGACGCCACTGCCAGGCGCCGCCCGGCCCCTGGTAGACCTCCCACTCGAAGCTGAAGAGGTTCCACAGGAAGTTCTGGGTCCACTTGGTGGGCGTCGTGGTCCAGGTGACCTCGATGCCGCTGGTGATCGTGTCGCCGCCCTTGCCGGTGCCGAAGTTGTTCTTCCAGCCCAGGCCCTGCTGCTCCAGGCCCGCGCCCTCCGGCTCGGCCTCGAGGTTGGAGTCGGGAGCCGCACCGTGGGTCTTGCCGAAGGTGTGACCACCGGCGATGAGCGCGACGGTCTCCTCGTCGTTCATCGCCATCCGGCCGAAGGTCTCGCGGATGTCGCGCGCGGCGGCCACCGGGTCGGGCTGACCCTCCGGGCCCTCCGGGTTGACGTAGATCAGACCCATGTGGGTGGCGCCCAGCGGGCGCTCCAGCTCGCGCTCACCGGCCTCGGTGGAGATGCGCTTGTCGCTGCCCAGCCAGGTGGTCTCGGCACCCCAGTAGACGTCGTCCTCGGGCTCCCAGTCGTCGACGCGGCCACCGCCGAAGCCGAAGGTCTTGAAGCCCATCGACTCCAGCGCGACGTTGCCGGTCAGGATCATCAGGTCGGCCCAGGACAGCTTGCGGCCGTACTTCTGCTTGACGGGCCACAGCAGGCGGCGGGCCTTGTCCAGGCTGACGTTGTCCGGCCAGGAGTTCAGCGGGGCGAAGCGCTGCTGACCGCCGCCGGCGCCGCCGCGGCCGTCGCTGATGCGGTAGGTACCGGCCGAGTGCCAGGCCATGCGGATCATCAGCGGGCCGTAGTGCCCGAAGTCCGCCGGCCACCAGTCCTGCGAGGTCGTCAGGACTTCCTGGATGTCCTTCTTGACCGCGTCCAGGTCCAGCGTCTTGAACTCGGCGGCGTAGTCGAAGTCCTCGCCCAGCGGGTTCTTGTTCGGGTGCTGCTTGGCGAGGATCTTCAGGTTGAGCCGCTTCGGCCACCAGTCGCGGTTGGCGTCACCCTGGGTGGGGTGAGTGAGGCCCCCGTGCGCGACCGGGCAGCCGCCGGTCTCGTTCGTCTCTTGGGTGTCAGGGCTGTCAGACACGGGAATCCTTCCGAATTTCAGTGCGGTTCTTCAGCGGATTCGGGGGCACACGATGCGCAGAACCCCCAGTAGATGACCTCGGCCTCGTCTATGACGAAGCCGTGGGTATCCGACGCCGTCAGGCACGGCGCCTCGCCCACGGAGCAGTCGACGTCGTGGATCTGGCCGCAGGACCGGCACACGACGTGGTGGTGGTTGTCCCCGACCCGCGCTTCGTAGCGGGCCACGGAGCCCATCGGCTGGATGCGGCGCACCAGTCCAGCGATGGTGAGCGCGCGCAGGACGTCGTAGACGGCCTGGTGCGACACCTTGGGCAGGTCCTGGCGAACCCGTCCGATGATCGAATCGGTGTCGGCGTGCGCGTTCTCGTGGACCGCGGACAGCACTGCCACCCGAGGCCGCGTCACGCGCAGAGCCGCCTCGCGCAACAGTCGCTCGTAGTCCGCGGTCGTCGTCACGAGATCCACCCTGCCGCATTTTCTTGAACTAATCAAGTCAAGGATCCGGCGTGTCCCCGTCCGGGTGATCCGGATGGGGCTCGCGGGACGTGTGAGGGGCGCGGGGACTCCCCGCGCCGCACGCGAACAGGAAGCGAGAACCCCGTGCCCGAACCAGGTTTTGCACCCGGCGCGCTGGACACCGACGGCGATCCGAAGTGGATCACGGAGCTGGCCTGCGCCGATCCCAACCACGTCCTGCACGTCGTCCGCGGCCTGGACCCGAAGGCCGCGCTGGAGGTCATCGGCGCCAAGCCGCACCTGATCCAACGCTGCGAGCTGCCCGCGAGCAAGCCCGACGACTGGACCTCGCTGCCCGGCCTGGCGCTCGGGATCGACCCCGGTACGTCGGCCGCCCTGCTCGCGGGGAGCGTCGGCGGGTGGACGTTCGTCTACGACGACTCCGGCCACACCGACGCCGAAGCCGCCGAGGCGCTGTCGGCGTCCGGCCGCACCGCCGCGACCAGCGTGTTCACCATCAACGCCGACGCGAGCATGACCTGCTTCGCCGACGGTGAGGAGCTCGCCTGGATCAACGTCGACGACCTCACCGAGGAGGACGTCGCCGACTTCCCCGATGAGCTCCGGGCCGCCTTCGAGACGGCGGGCGTGGTGGAGCAGGACTACCTGGAGCCCGGCGACTTCGACTACGCCGTCACCATGCGCGCCACCTGCGCCCTCGCCGGACTCACGGCCCTCACGATCGAGGACCTCCGCGCCCTCCGCCTCCTCGGAGCCGCCTTCGGGTGATCTTCGCGCGGCAGGGGACGGTTTTTCCTCGAATTAACCGGGCAAAACGGACTTCGATCACGGGTGATTCGGGGAAAAACCGTCCCCTGCCCGGGAAATCCCACCGCGAGACCACCGCGGGACGCAGAACGGGTCACGTCGCGGCGGCGGCTTCCAGGGACGGGAGGAACCGGTCGAGGGCGTACGGGAGGGACAGCGGTGACGGGGTGTTGAGACCGGCGATCGTCGGGTAGGCGAGCACCTCGACCGTGCCCGGGAGCTGGGCGAAGCCCGGGATGCCCGCGAGGGCCGAGCGATCTCCTCCGGTCACGAGGAAGGCGACGAGGTCCGCGCGCAGCAGGTCCACGCGTTCCGGGCTGACCCTGATCCGCGCCTGGTGGGTGGCGGTTCCCGCCTCGACCACCGGCGGGTGGATGCGCATCCCGAGCGAGCGGAAGAGCTGCGTGGCGCCGTCGTCCTCGTCGGCGACGAGGTAGATCGCGTCGCCCACCACGTACCGCCCCATCGCGAACGTCTTGCCGCGCAGCCCCGGCAGGCGCCGCGCGGTCTCGGCGATGCGGCCCTCCACCGAGGACACCACCCGCTCGGCCTCGGCGGGCCGGTCGAGGAACCGGCCCGCCGTGCGGACCAGGTCCTGCCAGGCCGGCACCGAGTCGGCCTGGGACGACGCGGCGATCGTGGGCGCGACGCGGGACAGCAGCCGGTAGGTCGCCGGATCGGTGATCGCGTAGGACGACACGATCAGATCCGGCTGCAGCGCCAGGATCCGCTCGACCGGCACGCCGCCCGCGACGTCGATGCCGACGGCGTCCGGACCGAGCCGCTCCCACGGGACCTGACCCGCCGGCATCATCCGGTCCACGCCGTAGCCGACGGGCTGCACCCCGAGCGAGAGCAGCACGTCGGTCCACTGCCGGTCGAGGCTCACCACGCGCTTCGGCACGTGGTCGATCGTGGTGGTCCCGAAGCGGTGCTCGACGGTGACCGGCGAGGCGAGACCCCCGCCCCCGGAGTCGTGCCCGGCGGGCGCGCAGGCGGTGACGCCGAGCAGGACTAGGAACAGTGCGACCAGCCTCATGACCGGTGAGGCTAGCCCCGCCCCGATCTCCCGGGAACCCGGAAGATCACCTGCGTCGCAATTCCACCGGAAGTCCGTCCACGGGCACCGGCAGCGAGACGTAGTCCCACTTCACCTCGTAGCCGCGCGGCACCGTCCAGGTGTAGCCGCGCAGCATCTCGTGCAGCAGCGCCTTGACCTCCAGCGTTCCGAAGTGCAGCCCGATGCACTTGTGCGCGCCGCCGCCGAAGGGCACCCACGCGAACCGGTGCGACTTGTCCTCCCGGCGCCCCTCGGCGAAGCGCTCGGGGTCGAAGTCGAACGGGTTGCTCCAGTGGTCGGCGGAGAAGTGGTTCAGGAACGGCGAGACGCCCACCATCGCCCCGGCCGGCAGGTGGTGGCCGAGGACCTCCGTGTCGCGGACGGTCGTGCGCACCATCGACGGCACCGGTGCCACCAGCCGCAGCGACTCCTTGATCACCAGGTCGAGGGTCTCCAGCTTCTCCAGCGCCTCGATGTCGGGGACTTCGTCGCCCAGCGCGAGGGATTCGGCGCGGGCGCGCTCCTGCCACTCGGGGTGCTTGGCCAGGAAGTAGGCGACCGCGGTGCTGGTGATCGTGGAGGTGTCGTGGGCGGCCATCATCAGGAAGATCATGTGGTTGATGACGTCGTCGTCGCCGAACTGCTCGCCGTCCTCGCTGCGCGCGTGGCACAGCGCCGAGAACAGGTCGTCGCCCTCGGAGCGGCGGGCGCGGCCGATGTTGTCGGCGAAGTAGCGCTCCAGCAGCTTGCGCCCGTTCACGCCCGCGGCCCAGCGGGTTCCCGGGACGGGGTAGCGCACGATGGCCGTGGCCGCGCGGACCGAGTCGACGAAGGCGCGGTTGATGCGGTCGGCGTCCCGGCCGCTGCGCTGGTCCATGAACACGCGCGTGGCCACGTCGAGGGTGAGCTGCTTGAGCAGCCAGTACAGCCGCGGCCGGTCCTGGCTCCCCCAGGCCCCGACGCCCTCGCGCAGCGTCGGACCCATCTGGTCGACGTAGCCGGTGAGGCGCTGCCGGGTGAAGGCCTGCTGCATGATCCGCCGGTGCGACATGTGCTCTTCGAAGTCCAGCAGCATCAGGCCGCGGTGGAAGAACGTGTCGATGAGCGCGCGCCAGCCGCCCTGGGAGAACGCCTTGTCCTTGTTGATCAGGGCGATCGAGGTGGCTTCGGGCCCGCCGAGGGTGACCATCGGGCGCCCGAGCGAGTGCGCCCAGGAGATCGGGCCGTAGAGCTGGAACCGGCGCAGCGCGAACGTCGGCCCGTAGCGCATGAAGTCCAGGGAGTGGCCGATGAGCGGCGGTCCGGCGTCGCCGAGGATGGGTTTGAGCCCGCTCCCGGGCGGTGGCGGGGCGAGTTCGGTGACGGGCCACCGCTTTTCGAGGATGCGTTGGTCCACCGACCGCGGCAGCGGTAGCGACGTCAGCGGCGGGACTCGTCGTCGGATCGCTTCGTTGACCTTCTCCAGCTGGAAAACCACTGCTGCTCCTCACCCTTGAAGAACGGCCCCGTTCGGGGAACGGGTGGGTCCTGCCGAGTTTCAACCGATCGTCGAGCAACACCCCCGGCAACGGCTTGAGCGGGAAGAGACCTCAGCACGCAAGAGGAAGATCAGCTCTGGAACTCAGCGGAACGGGCTCTGACACGGCTCGTCGTGGGCAACGTCGTCCGTCCGATAGTCGCACCGCAACACCCCGCGGTCAATGTCACACCAGAACTGGCACGTGCCCACCCGCACCACCCGTTCGCACCCCGAACCCCCAGCTCACACCCCCGCGCGCCACGCCCCTGAGTCTCGCCCTACGAGCGGGGAGGGGGAGGCAGGGGACGGTTTTTCCTGAATTGTCCGGGCATAACGGACATTGATCATGGTCAATTCGAGGAAAAACCGTCCTCTGGTGAGGGACGCGATCAGAGGGTGTCCATTGTGGAGATTCGCCAGGTGTTCTCGGGAGTTCTGGTGAGGGTCACCCGGATCCTGGCGCCTTCGATCAGGGGCGTGGGGTGGCGGGAGCTCGTGGTGAGCTGGTTGATGAAGGCGAGCAGGACCACCTCGTCGTCGGTGGCCGTGACCACGCCCAGGGCGGAGAGGGTGGTGCGGGTGGTGATGCGGTCCCGGGTGGCGGCGGGGCGGATCGCGGTGCGCTGGAGTTCGAGGTAGTCGCGGGCGAAGGGGCCGGTGACGGCGCGGGCTGCGGTGGCGAGGTCCCGGTCGAGCGTGTCGTGGCTGTAGCCGAGGACCTCGGGGATGTGCTCGGCGGCGGCGCGGGTGGCCTCGGCGCGGGCCTCGTCGAGGCGGGTGGCGGCGGCCTGGCGCTGGTGGAGCACCGCGACACCGGCGGTGGCGGCCAGCAGGATCGCCACGACCAGCAGCGGGACGAGCGGGCGGCGCTTCGGCTTCGCGGGCGTGCCGGTGTCGTCGACGACGTCGGTGGCGGTCATGGCACGAACTCCAGGTTGGCGACGAGCCAGGTCTGCGCGGTCTTCTCCACGGTGATCCGCAGCCGGTACTGGCGCTGCTCGCCCTCCGGCGCGGCGGCGTTGCCGACGGTGGCCCGCACCGCGGCCAGCGCGACCGCCGTGCGTCCGTCGGAGCGCTCCAGCGCGGCCTCGACGACCTCGCCCCGCGAAGTCACCTGCGAGCCGGTGACGATGTCGCGGAACGCCGTGGCCTGCGAGGCGAACTGGTCCTTGAACGCGCCCGTCGCCATCCCAGCCAACCGCCGGGCGTCCTGGTCGATGGTCCGCGCGCTGAGGTTGGTCAGCCCCAGCGCGGCCTGCCGGGCCGCGGCCACGGCCTGCCGGTCGGACTCCTCCTCCTCGGCCTCGGCCTGCGCCGTCTGGTGGAACCGGGTGCCCAGCACGGCGAGCCCGATCAGCAGCAGCGCCGCCGACACCAGGCCGACCGCGCGCCTCACTTCAGCAGCAGATCGCGCCACGTCCCCTCCTCCGCTCTCGGGTGTTCCCGCACGTCGCCCAGCAGCACCAGGTGACCGTCCGGCAGCATCGCGTTGCCGGTGTCCGGGTCGTAGGTCGCCACGACCTCGGCGGGCGCCGCGCCGCAGGAGGCCGCGGTGGGCCCGCGACGGCGAGGGTCGTTGGCGCACGGGTAGTTCCGGGCGCCGCGGATCGAGCGCGGGTCGTCCGGCGCGACCTGGCAGTGCTGGTCCCGCGGGACCGCGGCCGGCGACTCGTCGTCGAAGGAGCGCTGCTGCGACATCGGCGCGTAGCCGGAGTAGCACGGCGGCGGGTTGTTGACCGAGATCCGGATCCCCAGGTGCGCGCTGCCGGGCGCGGCACCGGGCTGCTGCACGACGCGCTGCAGCGCCGCCGTCACCGCCGGGTAGAGCACCAGGGTCTGCGCCACGCCCGGCAGCTGGGTGCGGATCACCTGACCGGTCGCACCGAGGTCGGTGAGCAGCTGCGGCAGCGCGGGCGTCAGCCGCTGTTCCAGGCCGATGAGCTGCTCGGCGGCGGGCGGGGTGCGGGCGAGCAGTCCGCGCAGGTCCTGATCGCTGCGCCGCAGCTGCTCGGTGAACGAGGCCAGATCCCGCAGCGCGGAACGGGATTCGGGCGCGATCTGCTGCTGGGTGCGCAGGAACGGGCCGAGCTGGTGGATGAGGTCGACGGTGGGTTCGAGGTGCAGCCCGGCCTGGTGCAGCACGGTCCGGGTGTTCTCCAGCAACGTCGTCACCTGCGGTTCCTCGCCGCTGAGCCCGGTGGTGAGCTCGTCGAGGACGATCGCGAGCTTTTCCTGCGGGATCGACGCGGCCAGGTCGTCGAGGCTGGTGATGAGCTCGTCGGCCCGCGGTAGCGTCGTGGTGGCCGTGATCCGGTCGCCGGGGCGCAACCAGGGCGGCCCGTCCCCGTCGGGGGTGAGGTTCACCGACTGCTCCCCGATCGCGGACTTGCCGCGGATCGCGGCGCTCACCCGGGCCGGGACGCGCACGTCGTCGTCGATGCCGAGGGTGGCCACGGCGGTGCCGTCACCGAGGTCGACCGAGCGGACCTTGCCGATCTCGACGTCCCGGTAGCCCACCATCGCCCCCGGGTAGAGCCCGGTGGCGTCGGGGAACACGGCGATCACCTCGTACTGCCCGAAGCCGAGCAGCTGGCGCAGGTCGAGGTAGTTGACCAGCACCGTGCCCACGCCGAAGACGGTGAGCGCGGTGAACACCGCGAGCTGGATCCGAACCCGCCTGGTCAGCATCAGTTCCCTCCCAGCAGGTCGCCGAGCAGCGGGATCGCCGGGTCCGGTGGCGGGTTCTCCGGCGGTGGTGAGGGCGGCGGTGGCTCGATCGGCGAGCCGACGCCCAGCGGCCCGCGGATCGGGTCGGTGGCCTGCAGCGCGGTGCGCGCGGCGTCGAGGACGGGTTCGGCGGGAGTGCCTGCCAGCAGCCCGGATTCGAGGCTGGGCACCGAGAGGTCCAGCGTCACGGCCAGGTTCAGGAAGTCACCGCGGATGACCTTCCGGTAGGTGCTCAGCGGGAACAGCAGGGTTCCCAGCGTGTCGAGGGATTTCGGCACGTCGTCGCCCGCCGCGACGAGCTGCTGCAGCGACGGGCGCAGGTCGTCGACGACGGCCAGCAGGTCGTCGCGGGAGCGGTCGAGGACGTCCGTGCCGACCGCGCCGAGCCTGCTGGAGGCGTCCAGCGCGGAGCGGAGCGAGTCGCGCTGCTCGTTGAGCACCCGGATGCCCGGCCCCAGCTCGTCGACGGCGCGTCCGAGGCGCTGGGAGTTCGCGCGCAGCCGCGCCGCGAGGCCGTCGACGGCCTCGATCGAGCGCACGATCTGGGCCTTCTGCTCGTCGGCGGAGCGGGCGAGGGCGCCGAGCTGGTGGATGAGGTCGCGGGTCTGCTGCTCGTTGCCGCCCAGCGCCCGGTTGAGCTCGTCGGTGATCACCCGGACCTGCCGGAGCCCGCCGCCGTTGAGCCACAGCGACAGCGCCGCCAGCAGTTCCTCGGTGCCCGGGTAGCGGTTGGTGCGCTCGGCGGGGATGACGGCGCCGTCGGCGAGCCTGCCGACCGGATCGGGCGGGGCGGCGAGCTCGACGTACTGGGCGCCGAGCAGGCTCTTCTGCCCGACGGCGGCCACGGCGTTGGCTGGCAGCACCACGCCCGGGTCCAGGCCGATCTCGACCTCGGCCTGCCAGCCGTGCAGACCGATGCGGCGGACCGCGCCGACGGTGACGTCGTCGACCTTGACCTCCGAGCGGGGCACGAGGTTGGCGACGTCGGCGAAGCGCACCACGACCCGCCGCGCGTCGCCGCCGCTGCCGGGGCCTCCGGGCAGCGGCACCAGCTGGGCGCTGTCCACCGAGCACCCGGCCAGCAGGCAGCTGATCAGCAGCAGGGCGAGTCCGCGCATCACGGGCCTCCCGGTGCGGGCTGCTGGTGGGGCGTTCCGGTGCGGTGCAGCGGGTCGAGGCCGATCGGCGGGTAGGGCAGGTCGAGGGGCTTCAGCAGCGGGTCGAGCGCGGCGCGGCAGTCGTCGATGGTGCCTCCGGCGGAGAACACCATCTGGCAGGTCAGGCTGGACGCGCTCGCGGTGTAGGGCATCTGGACGCGGGTGCTGGCCGAGCCGGTGCCGGGTTCGTAGACGTTGTAGAGGTTGGCCAGCGTTTGCGGCGCGACGTGCAGCACGTCGGCGAGGTCCCCGCGACCGGCGGCGAGGGTGGCGCCGACGTCGCGGAGTTCGCCGACGGTGTCCCCGAGCTGCTGCTGGTGCGTGCGGGTGAACTCGGTGATCGTCACCAGCGCCCGGTCGGAGGCCGCCAGGGCCCGGCCGAGTTCGGCGCGGTTGTCCTCGGCGAGCGCGCTCAACGAGGACAGCTGCGTCGAGAAGGCCTTGAGCTGCTCCTGGCTGTCGTTGAGCCCGGCGGTGAACTCGTCGAGCCGGCGCAGGCTGGTGAACAGGTCCTCGCTGCCCGCGGCGACCGTGCCGGAGGTGCCGGCGAGCTGGTCGAGGGTGCGGCGGAACTCGGCGCCGTTGCCGCCCAGGTTGTGCGCCCCGGCCTCGATCGCCCGCGACACCGCGCCCTGGCGGTTCGCCCCGCCGGGGCCCAGGGCCCGCGCGAGTTCGGTGAGTTCGGCGTTGGTCTGGTCCCACTCGGCGGGCACGGCGGTGCGCTCCACCGGGATCTCGGCCTCGTCGGCCAGCACCGGCCCGCCCCGGTAGACCGGCGCGAGCTGCAGGTACCGGCCGCTGACCAGGCTGGGCGCCACCAGCGCCACGGAGGTGTCGGCCGGGACCTTCCGGTCGGCGTCGTAGCCGAAGCGGACCCGCACGTGGTCGCCCTCGGGCACGATCTCGTCGATCTCGCCGACCCGCACGCCCAGCACCCGCACCTCGTCGTCGACGTGGATGCCGCTCGCGCTCGGGAGGTGGGCCGTGGCGTGCTTCTGCCGCTCGGCGGTCAGCAGGTGGATCGCACCGCCCACCAGCAGCGCGCCGATCAGCAGCGCCAGCGCTCGCCGGATCATCGGGTCCCCCTCCCCAGCAGGTCCTGCAGCCCCGGAACGGCGTTGGTGGGCGGGATGTTCGCGAAGTAGGCGTCCAGCGCGGGCATCGTGGACAGCACCTCCCCGAGGGTGCGCAGCATCGGCACGGCCTCGTGCAGGGCGGCGGTGAGGTGGTCGCGGTTGTCCCGCAGGATCGCCACCGCCGAGCGGAGTTCGGTCAGCGCGGGCCGCAGCTGGGCGTCGTTCTCGCGCGCGAGCGCGTCGAGCTGGTCGGCGGTCGTGGTGAGGTCGGCCAGCAGCCGCTCGATGGCGGCCTGGCGCTGGTTGAGCGCGGTCAGCAGCGCGGTGCCCTGGTCGAAGATCGTCCGCAGGTCCTGCTGGTGCTGCGCCAGCACCTCGGTGGTGGCGCGCGAGTGCTCCAGCAGGGAGCGCAGTTCCGCGTCGCGGGCGTTGACGCTCTCGGCGAGCCGCCGCAACCCGCTCAGCGCCCCGGGCACGCTGCGCGCGGTGCCGTCGAGGGTGTCGGCGACGGCGGTCAGCGCGGTGGTGAGCCGGTCGGTGTCGAGCCGCGAGGTGGTGTCGGTGAGGCTTTGCAGGGCTTGGGTGACGTCGTAGGGCGCGACCGTGCGCGACAGCGGGATCTGGGCGTCGTCCGGCATCTCCCCGGGCCCGGCCGGGCCGAGGCTGAGCGCCTTCTCGCCGAGCGCGCTCTGCGCCTTGATCGCCGCGGTGCTCTCCTCCCCCACCCGCAGGTCGGGTTCGTCGACGGTGAACGACACCAGCACGTCGGTGTCGCGCAGCTCGACGTCCTCGACGCGGCCGACGGTCATGCCCGAGACCACCACCGGATCGCCCGCCACCAGACCCCCGGCCTCGGAGAACACGGCGTGCAGGCCGCGTCCGGCCAGCAGCGGCGAGATCGCGTCCCCGCTGAGCGAGAGCAGCACGACGGCGGCGAGCACCACCGAGCCGATGACGCCGAGCCGGGAGTCGTTCACGTCAGTTCCCGCCTTCCTCGGCGCAGCGCCGCACGTCGCTGTCGATCCACGGGGTGTAGAGGTAGCCGCCGGTGGGGGTGCTGGTGCGCACCCGGACGCTGCACAGGTAGGCGTTGAAGAAGTTGCCGTTGACGCCGATCCGGCCGATCCGCCGGTAGGCCTCGGGCAGCTCGCGCAGCGCGGAGCGCACGTCCTCGTCGTGGGCGTTGAGGGTGCCCGCGATGGTGCGCAGGTCGCTGATCTCGGCGCGCAGGTCGGGCCGCAGCCGGGGCAGCAGGTCGGCGGTGGTGGCGGTGAGGCCGTGCAGGTGGTCGACGGCGCCGGTGATCGAGCCGCGGTCGGCGGCCAGCCCGTCGACGAGCTGCCGGGTCTGCCCGATGACCTCGGAGACCTGCCGGTCGTGGGCGTCGAAGGTGGCCAGGGCGGCGTCGAGGTTGCTGATGACGTCGCCGATGAGCCGGTCCCGGTCGGCGAGGGTGTGGGTGACCGAGGCCAGCGAGGTCAGGAACGAGTCCAGCGCCCCGGCCTCACCTTGCAGCACCTGGATCAGCGAGCCGGAGAGCTGGTTGACCTGCTCCGGCGAGAGGGCTTGGAACAGCGGCTGGAAGCCGCCGACGAGCACGTCGAGGTCGAGCGCGGGCGCGGTGCGCTGCAGCGGGATCACCGCCTCGCCCAGCGGCGCGCCGCCGTCGCCCTCGGCGAGCTCCAGGTAGCGGTTGCCGACCAGGTCGCGGTACTTCACCGCGGCGCGGGTGCCGGTGGTCAGCGGGGGCGCGCCGGAGACCGTCATGGTCACCAGCACGGTCGCGTCGGGCCGCATCCGCAGGTCCTCGACCTGCCCCACGCGCACGCCCGCGACCCGCACCGGGTCGCCGGGTTCGAGGTAGGACACGTCGGAGAACTCGGCCCGCACCTCGGTTTCGGTTCCGGCCCTGCGGGTTTCGCCGAGCAGCAGCGCGATGTAGCCGGCGGCGAGCGCGGCGATGGTGAAGAACACCCCGAGCTTGACGACCTCTCCCCTCACCGGCCACCTCCCAACGGCGTGAGCGGGCCGAACAGGTAGACCGCGAGCAGCTCCGGGTTGACCCGCGCGGTCTCGTCGGTGCCGGGGTACGGGTTCGCGCCGGTGTCGTAGTCGACGTAGGGCGGGATGCCCCGCACCTCGGGCAGGCCGTGGCAGTCGGGCCCGGTGTCCACACCGGTCTTGGGCAGGTCCTGCGGGTGCTGGTAGGCGGGGATGCCGGGCAGCATGCTGACGGTGACGTGCGTGTTGGGGTGCGTCCCGCCGAACTCGGGCCCGCCGGTGACGGCCCGGATGATGTCGCCGTTGTGCACCACGCCGCCGAAGAAGCACGGCACGACCGGCGAATACCGCTGCAGCAGACCGGTTGTCGGCTCCAGATCGTCCAGCGCGGACACCAGCGGGTCGCCGTTGGCGTCCAGGAACTCGCCGGTGCCGTTGCCGAGCTCGGTCAGCGACAGCAGGAACCCGGCGAAGGCCCGCTCCTGCTCGACGAGCGTGCCGCCGGTGCCGCCGAGGTTGCTCGCGGTGGCGGTGAGGTCGTCGGTCACGTCGCGGTAGTGCTCGGCGACGGCGGTGACCTGCGGGAACCGGGATTCGAGCTCGGGCAGGTTCGGGTTGAAGGCGCGCAGGTAGCCGTCGGTGTCGGCGATGAGCGCGCGGATCCGCTCGCCGTTGCCCTGCAGCGACCCGGACACCGAGGTCAGGGCCGCGTTGAGCTTGCTCGGCGGCACGCCGCGCAGGGTGTCCATGACGTGGTCGAAGGTGTGGTCCAGCTCGACGTTGACGCGCGTGCGGTCCAGCACCGCGCCCGCGGCGATGTGCTCGCCGGTGTCGCGACCGGGCCGCAGCTCCACGTACTTGGCGCCGAACACCGTGGAGGGCACCAGGTTCGCGGTCACCTCGGCGGGGATCCGCTCGGCCTGCTCGGGATCGAGCTCGACGGCGACGCGGGCGCCGGTGCCGTCGCTGGTGACCTCGCCGACCGAGCCGACCTCGACCCCGCGCAGCTTCACCGGCGAGCCCGGTTCCATCAGCAGCCCGGAGCGGTCGGCCAGCACGGTGATCGGCACGACGCGGTCGAAGGCCCGCTGGTACTGCGCTACCGACAGCACCGCCAGCAGCGCGACGAAGACCGCGAACCCGGCACCGATGAGGACGTACCGCGAATTCACCGGCCTCACCCCGAGATGTGGACCGAGGAGGCGGAACCGTAGATGGCCAGGTCGAGCAGCAGGTCGACCAGCATCACGCCGATCAGCGAGCCGCGCACCGCCTTGCCCACCGCCTGCCCGACTCCCGCAGGTCCGCCGCGGGCGGCGAAGCCGTGGTAGCAGTGCACCGACATCACCACGACCGACATGGTCAGCGCCTTGACGAACGACCACAGCAGGTCGGAGGGCACCAGGAAGGCGCTGAAGTAGTGGTCGTAGGTGCCGCCGGACTGGCCGTAGGCGACGGTGACGACGAGCCGCGTGGCGGCGAACGACCCGAGCACGGCCAGCGAGTACAGCGGGATGATGGCCACGAACCCGGCGATGATCCGGGTGGTCACCAGGTACGGGACCGACCGGATCGCCATCACTTCGAGGGCGTCGATCTCCTCGCTGATGCGCATCGCCCCGAGCTGCGCGGTGAACCCGGCGCCCACGGTCGCGGTCAGCGCCACCCCGGCGATGACCGGCGCGGCCTCCCGCGTGTTGGCGTAGGAGGAGACGAACCCGGCCAGCGCCTCGACGCCGATGTTGGCCAGCGAGGAGTAGCCCTGCAGCCCGACCTCGACGCCGATGGCGGCGGTCATGAACACCACGATCACCACGGTCCCGCCGATCACGGCCAGTCCCCCGGTGCCGAGGCTGACCTCGGCGATGAGCCGCACGACCTCGCGCTTGTAGCGCAGCAGCGCCGTGGGCCGAGGCGTAGACGCGGCCGTGGAAGACGACCTGCCGCCCGGTGTCCTCCAGCTTGCGCAGCGGCACCCGGATCACCTGGGAGCGCCTGGATTCCCCGATCGCCACCGGGCTCACCCCCTCGCCTGCAGGAAGACCGCGGTGATCAGGGAGTTGGCGGCGAAGAGCAGGATGAAGCTGAACACGACGGTCTGGTTCACCGCATCTCCGACGCCCTTCGGCCCGCCCCTGGCGTTGAGCCCGAGGTGGCAGGCGACGAGTCCGGAGAGCAATCCGAACACGGCCGCCTTCAACTCGCTGACGAGGAGATCATCGATTCCGGTGAGCAGCGTCAGGTTCGCGAGGAAGAGCCCGGCGCTCGCGTTCTGCACGAGCACCGAGAACAGGAAGCTGCCCGCCAACCCGACGAAGGTGACCAATCCGTTGAGCGCCAGCGCCACGACCGTCGAGGCCAGCACCCGGGGAACCACCAGGCGCTGCACGGGATTGAGACCCATCACGCTGAGCGCCTCGATCTCGTCGCGGATCTTGCGCGCCCCCAGGTCGGCGCAGATCGCCGTCGCCCCTGCTCCGGCGACCACCAGAACGCTGACCATGGGCCCGATCTCGCGCACCACCGCCAGCCCGGCGCCCGCCCCGGCCAGGTCGGTCGCGCCGATCTCGGTGAGCAGCTGGTTGAGCTGGAAGACGACGATGACGCAGAACGGGACGGCCACCAGCAGCGTCGGCACCACCGACACGCTCACGATCATCCAGGACTGCTGCAGGAACTCCCGGAGCTGGAAGGGACGCCGGAATCCCTGCCGGAACACCTCGGCGGACAAGCGGTAGAAGGAGCCGACGGCGACGCCGATCCCGGACAGCGCTGAACTCGCCATCGACCGACCTCCCCCCGCGCAGGCGGCGATTCACCACGTCGAAGATTCGTCTTCTTCACGAACGTCGAAGGAACGAGACCGAGAAGTGCACGTGCACGAGCGAAAACGGCGACGGCTGGTCCGGCAGTGCGGACGATGGTCGCATCACGCACCCCTACCGTCAACAACCGCTCTTCGAAACACCGCCCAGCGGAACGGAACCCGAATCGACGGCTGCTCCATCGAGGTGAAAATGCCTCAGCGGGACTGGAGAACTCGTCCGTCGTCGTCGTTGTCGTTCACTCTGGAGAGTTCCGCCGGGAGTTCGGTGCGCTTGCGGACGTTGAGCTTGCGGTAGACGCGGGTGAGGTGCTGCTCGACGGTGCTGACGGTGATGTAGAGGCGGCGGCCGATCTCGCGGTTGGTCTGACCGCGCGCAGCGAGCTCGGCGACCTTGCGCTCGGCCTCGCTGAGCAGCGGGGCGCCGGCCCGGGGCGGAGCGGGTTCCGGGCGGGGGTCGAGGTGATCGCGGAGGCGGTGCGGCAGGACCTCGGCCTGGCAGGACTTGGCCATCTGATCGGCCTTGCGCAGCACCAGGCGGGCGTTGCTGAGCTGACCGAGCTCGCTGTGGGCCTGGCTGAGATCGGCCAGCGCGCGGGCCAGCTCCAGCCGGTCGTCGACCCGCTCCAGCAGTCCGATGGCCTCGCGGAGCACCGCCACGCGCTGGCGCGGTTCGCTGCAGGCGGCCAGCACCCGCAAGGCGATCGCGCGGATGCGCACGCCCCCGGTGTCGTGGCCGAGCTGCTCGGCGACCAGGTCGCGGGCCTCCCTGCGGCGGCCCAGCAGCAGGTAGGTCTGGGCGAGGTCGCTGCGCCACGGGATCGCGGTCGGCACCGCCGGGTCGCCGCGGCGCATCCGGGCGGCGACGCGCTCGAAGGCGTCGAGGGCGGCCAGCGTGCGGCCGGTGGCCAGCGCGTGCCTGCCGGTGGCGTGCAGGTGGCGGACGCCGAAGGTGGTGCCGGCCATCTCCTCCGGCACCGGTCTGGCCAGCAGTTCGGCGGCCACGTCGTGGCGCCCGAGCGCCGAGTTGACCAGGATCAGCGTCGAGTGAGGCAACCCGACCAGCACGCCCCAGCTCTGCGAGTGCAGCAGCCGCAGCGCCTCCTGGGCCTGGGTCTCGGCCGCGATGAGGTCGCCGCGCCGCCACGACATGTCCGCCCGCACGGCGGTGATCAGCGCGCGGGCGGTGGTGGCGCCCTGCCTGCGGGACTGAGCGGCCACGGTCTCGCACCAGTGCTGGGCGCGCTCGGTGTGCCCGGCGTGGTCCAGGGCGAGCACGGCGGCGGCCGCGGCCTCGGGCAGCACGTCCCCGGCGCAGCTCTGCAGGACGTGCTCGGCGGCGCGCAGCACCTCGCCCGGTGCGTCCCGGGTCCAGGCCCCCATCAGGTGCGCGGTGTGCTGCCAGCGGATCTCGCCGACCTCCAGCGCCGCCGGTTCGGGCAGCGCGCCGTGGATCCACTCGGCGGCGATGCGCAGCTCGGCGGCGGCGCGCGGGTGCGGCTCACCCGCGTGCGCGCGGGTGGCGCGCAGCAGGTCGCAGGGCTGCTCGCCCTGCCACAGCCGCAGTCGGGCGACCGGCACCGCGTCGCGCCAGGACAGGTCCCGCCGGTCGGCGAGCGGGCCGAGGTGGCGCACGGCCAGCGACGGGTTGATCCGCCACGCCGCGCGCACCAGGGCGCCGCGCAGCTCGACGCGTTCGCCCTCGTCCTCGGTGGCGGTCAGCGCGAGCTGCAGGCAGCCGACGGCCAGCTCGGCGTCGTCGACCAGGGACTGCTCGGCGGCGTAGCGCAGCGGGCGCAACGCCCACCGGCCGGGGACCTCGCCGGCAGCGGTGAGGTGGCGGGCGACCTCGACGGCCGGGGCGCCGCGCCGGTGCAGCAGCTCGGCGGCGCGCGCGTGCAGCCGCACGGCCGCGGCGGCGCCGAGGCTCTCCAGCACGACATCCGGATTGCGCAACCGGTGCTCGCGCAGCAGGCCGGCGGCGTCGAGGGCGTCCAGGACCGGGCCGACGGCGCGGGCGCTGCGCTCCAGCAGCTCGGCGACCAGCTCCCGCGACGACTCCTCGCCGAGGATCGCCACCGCCTCGGCGACCGGCAGGAAGTCCGGGTCCCATCGGGTCAGGCAGTCCAGCACGGCGCGGCGGAAGCGGGGCCCGACCGCCAACCCGTCCTCGACGAGCGCGCGCAGCAGGAACGGGTTGCCACCGGTGAGCGCAAGCGCGGAGGCGGCGCGGTCGGCGTCGCCGATCAGCTCGGCGACCCCGGACTCCGACAGCGGGACCAGGTCGATCCGGTGGTCCGGTTGGCGGACCAGCTCGGCGTGCAGCGACTCGCGGGTCAGGTTCGGCCGCTCCCGCTCGGTGAGCACCAGCAGCACGCGCGACGAGGCGATCCGCCTGCGCAGGTAGAGCAGCACCTGCTGGGACTCGGGGTCGGCGAGGTGCACGTCGTCCACGGCCAGCACCAGCGGGTCGCTCCTGGTCAGCAGCGCACCGATCTCCTCCAGCGCGCGGGCATCGAGCGGCGAGGCGGCGCGCTCGCGCACGTCCTGCCCGGTGTCGGCCAGCAGCTGGGTGATCACTCCCAGCGGCAGGTCCCGCTCGGCCCGGGAACCGACGGCCCGCAGCACGGTCGCGCGCTCGCCCGCGAGGTCACCGAGGGCGTCCAGCAGCGCGGTCTTGCCGGTGGCCATGCCACCGCCGATGACCACGACGCGGCCGCGGCCGCGCTCGCAGTCGGCCAGCGATTCGGATAATCGGGCTAACTCGCTGGTTCGTTCGGTCAACATCGGTGAACTCCACATTTCCGCTCGCGCAACGGTTCTCGGCTCGTGACCGGTGCCGATGCGCTGAGTCGCCGCTTACACACCGCTCCGACGTGGCCGGTCGCGACGCGGTTCCGCGACGAATGCGAAGTCCTCCATCCGTTTCCGAAAGGAAACGCCTCAGCGGCGGGCCAAGGCGCGTTCGAGCTCCTCCTTGCTCATCTTCGAGCGGCCTTCGATGCCTTCGCGCTTGGCGTCCTCGTAGAGCTGCCGCTTGGTCCGCCCGCCCGGGCCCTCGCGGTTGCCGGAGCGCTTGCCGCCGCGGCGCTGCGGCGGGATGTCCTCGGTGGAGACCTTGCTCCGCTGCCGGGCGGTCCCCTTCTGCGCCCGGTTCTTGTTCACGGTCCGCGCGGCGATCTCCTCCGCTCTGCCCTCACCGGACCCGTGCTCCTTCGCACCCTGCTTGACGTGCTCGTACTGCCGCTCTTCCTTGGCGGACCACGCTCTCTGCGGCATGAGTTCCCTCCGTTCCGAACGCGTCATCACCTGCCCGAGGCCTACCCCCGCACCCCGCGTCGAAAACCCCGGCATTCGTCGCGCGAAAACCGCAGTTTTCGACGCGCGAAAACCGCGGTTTTCGACCCGAGGGGTCCGCCGGGAGGTGGCGGGCCCCTCGGGGTGTGGTGGGAGCGGGGTTCTACGGGTTGACGTGGGCGTTGCGGAGGAGGCGGGCCGCTTCGAGGGCCAGCGGGTCGAGGTCCTGGGGAGGCGTGTCGGCGAGGTGGTCGAGTTCGGTCCGCATCCGCGGGTCCCAGAACATCGTGATGTGGTGGGCGACCTCGCGGGCGGCCTGGCGGGGTGGCAGGTGGGCGAACTGGATGGCGATGTCGTTGGCCATCCGGACCTGCGGGGAGACGTCGTCGCTCACTCGCTCATCACCGCCTCGCGCTCCTCGGCCGCCGCCTGCTGCCGGCTCGCCTCGCGGGCGACCTGGACCGCGGTGACCTTGTACTCCGGGCAGTTGGTGGCCCAGTCGGAGTTCTCCGTGGTCACCACGTTCGCGCCGGTCACCGGGTGGTGGAAGGTCGTGTACACCACGCCCACCGGCATCCGGTCGGAGACCTTCGCGCGCAGCGACGTCGTGCCCACCCGGCTCGACAGGTTCACCACGTCGCCCGTGGAGATGCCGCGGTCCTCGGCGTCGTGCGGGTGGATCTCCAGCACGTCCTCCGGGTGCCAGGCCACGTTGGCGGTGCGCCGGGTCTGCGCGCCGACGTTGTACTGCGACAGGATCCGGCCCGTGGTCAGCACCAGCGGGTAGCGGCGGGTGCTGCGCTCGCGGGTCGCCACGAACGGCGTGAGCACGAACTTCCCCTTGCCGCGCACGAACTCGTCTGCGTGCATGATCGGCGTGCCCTCGGGCGCCTTGTCGTTGCACGGCCACTGGACGCTGCCGAGCTCGTCCAGCTTGCCGAACGACACGCCCGCGAAAGTCGGTGTCACGGCGGCGATCTCGTCCATGATCTCGCGCGGGTGGTCGTAGTGCATCGGGTAGCCCATCGCCTGGGCGATCTCGCAGGCCACCTGCCACTCGTCCTTGCCGGACTTCGGCACCATCACCGGCCGGACCCGGTTGATCCGCCGCTCGGCGTTGGTGAACGTGCCGTCCTTCTCCAGGAACGAGGTGCCCGGCAGGAACACGTGCGCGAACTTGGCGGTCTCGTTGAGGAACAGGTCCTGCACGACCACCAGCTCCAGCGCCGACAGCGCCGCCTGCACGTGCTGGGTGTTGGGGTCGGACTGGGCGATGTCCTCGCCCTGCACGAACAACCCGTGGAAGCTGCCGTCCACGGCGGCGTCGAACATGTTCGGGATCCGCAACCCCGGTTCGGCGAGGATGGGCCGCTCCCAGAGCTTCTCGAACACCTCGCGGACCGCGTCGTCGGCCACGTGCCGGTAACCGGCGAGCTCGTGCGGGAACGAGCCCATGTCGCACGAGCCCTGCACGTTGTTCTGCCCGCGCAACGGGTTCACGCCCACGCCGTCGCGGCCGATGTTGCCGGTGACCATCGCGAGGTTGGCCATGCCCATCACCATCGTCGAGCCCTGGCTGTGCTCGGTGACGCCCAGGCCGTAGTAGATCGCGCCGTTGCCTCCGGTGGCGTAGAGCCTTGCGGCCTCGCGGACCTGCTCGGCCGGCACGCCGGTGATCGACTCCACGGACTCGGGGCTGTTCTCCGGCCGCGCGATGAACTCCGCCCACTCGTCGAAGCCCTCGCAGCGCGAGGCCACGAACGAGGAATCGGTCAGCCCCTCGGTGACCACCACGTGCGCCATCGCGTTGACCATCGCCACGTTCGTTCCCGGCGAGAGCTGGAGGTGGTGGGATGCCTCGATGTGCGGGCTGCGCACCAGGTCGATGCGCCGCGGGTCGATCACGACGAGCTTGGCGCCCTCCCGCAACCGGCGCTTCATCCGCGAGGCGAACACCGGGTGCCCGTCGGTCGGGTTCGCGCCGATCACCACGATCACGTCGGAGGAGGCGACCGACCGGAAGTCCTGGGTCCCGGCGGAGGTCCCGAAGGTCTGCTTGAGCCCGTAGCCGGTCGGCGAGTGGCACACCCGCGCGCAGGTGTCGACGTTGTTGTTGCCGAACGCCGCCCGCACCATCTTCTGCACCACGTAGACCTCCTCGTTGGTGCAGCGCGAGGAGGTGATGCCGCCGATCGCATCGGTGCCGTGCCGGGCCTGGATGGCGCGGAACTTCTCAGCGACGTAGGAGATCGCCGTGTCCCAGTCGGTTTCGCGCCACGCGTCGGTGATGCTCTCCCGGATCATCGGGTTGAGCTGCCGGTCCGGGTGGGTGGCGTAGCCGAACGCGAAGCGGCCCTTGACGCAGGAGTGGCCCTCGTTGGCTCCGCCGTCCTTGTACGGCACCATCCGCACCAGCTCGTCGCCGCGCAGCTCGGCCTTGAACGAGCAGCCCACGCCGCAGTAGGCGCAGGTCGTCAGCACCGACCGGGTCGGCATGCCGAGGTCGACCACCGACTTCTCCTGCAGCGTGGCCGTCGGGCAGGCCTGCACGCAGGCGCCGCAGGACACGCAGTCGGATTCCAGGAACGGATCGCCCTGGCCGGCCGCGACCTTGGAGTCGAAGCCGCGGCCCTCGATGGTCAGCGCGAACGTGCCCTGCACCTCGTCGCAGGCGCGCACGCAGCGCGAGCACACGATGCACTTGGAGGCGTCGAAGTCGAAGTAGGGGTTGGAGGTGTCCTTGGGCGCGTCGAGGTGGTTCTCGCCCTCGTAGCCGTAGCGGACCTGCCGCAGGCCGACCACGCCGGACATGTCCTGCAGCTCGCAGTCGCCGTTGGCCGCGCAGGTCAGGCAGTCCAGCGGGTGATCGGAGATGTAGAGCTCCATGACGCCCTGGCGCAGCTTCTCCAACCGCGGGGTCTGGGTGCTGACCTTCATGCCCTCGGTGACCGGCGTGGTGCACGAGGCCGGGGTGCCCTTGCGGCCGTCGATCTCCACCAGGCACAGCCGGCACGAGCCGAACGCTTCCAGGCTGTCGGTGGCGCACAGCTTGGGGATGTCGGTGCCGGACTCGGCGGCGGCGCGCATCACCGACGTGCCCTCGGGCACGGTGACCGGCACGCCGTCGATCTCGACGGTGACGGTGGCCTCCCCCGTCCGGGCCGGGGTGCCGAAGTCGGGCTCCTTCAACAGGCCCATCGCTACTTCGCCTCCTTCTGGAAGTCCTCGGGGAAGTGCTCCAGCGCGCTGCGCACCGGGTTCGGGGTGAGCCCGCCCATCGCGCACAGCGATCCGTCGGTCATCAGCTCGCAGAGGTCGTTGAGGACGGCGAGGTTGCCGTCGCGGTCCTGGCCGCCGACGATCCGGTCGACGGTCTCCACGCCCCGCACCGCGCCGACCCGGCACGGCGTGCACTTGCCGCAGGACTCCTCGGCGCAGAACTCGAACGCGAAGCGCGCCATCGCCGCCATGTCCGCGGTGTCGTCGAAGACCGTGATGCCGCCGTGGCCCAACATCGCCTGCGCCTCGCCCAGCGCCTCGTAGTCCATCGGCAGGCCGAACCGCTCGGGCGGCACGTAGGAGCCCAGCGGTCCGCCGATCTGCACCGCGCGCACCGGCCGCCCCGACCGGGTGCCGCCGCCGTAGCCGTTGACCAGCTCGTCGATCGTGATGCCGAAGGCGGACTCGAACACGCCGCCGCGCTTGACGTTGCCCGCCAGCTGGAAGACCTGGGTGCCGCGCGAGCGCTCCACGCCCAGCTCGGCGTAGGCCTCGCCGCCGTCGGCGAGGATCGCCGGGACGCTGGCGAGGGTGAGCACGTTGTTGACCACGGTGGGTTTGCCGAACAGACCGGTGATCGCCGGGATCGGCGGTTTGGCGCGCACCATGCCGCGCTTGCCCTCCAGGCTCTCCAGCATGGAGGTCTCCTCGCCGCAGATGTAGGCACCCGCGCCGACCCGCACGAACAGGTCGAACCGCAGGTCCGAGCCGAGGATCCCCTCGCCGAGCCAGCCGACGGCGTAGGCGGCGTCGATGGCGCGGCGCAGGGTGCGCACGGCGTCGGGGTACTCGGAGCGGACGTAGAGGTAGCCCTCGGTGGCGCCGACGGCGTGGGCGGCGATGGTCATGCCCTCGATGAGGCAGAACGGGTCGCCCTCCATGAGCATCCGGTCGGCGAAGGTGCCCGAGTCGCCCTCGTCGGCGTTGCAGCAGATGAACTTGTCGGGTCCCTCGGCCTGCAGCACGGTGTTCCACTTGATCCCGGCGGGGAACCCGGCGCCGCCGCGCCCGCGCAGGCCGGAGGCGGTGACCTCCTCGACGACCTGGGCGGGTCGCTCGGCGAGCGCCGCGCGGAGCCCGCGCAGCCCGCCGTGCGCCTCGTAGTCCGATGTGGACAGCGGGTCGGTGATGCCGACGCGGGCGAAGCACAGCCGCTGCTGGTCGCGCATCCACGGCAGCTCGTCGACCACGCCCTGGCGCAGCTCGTGCTCGGCGCCGCGCAGCATCCCGGCGGCGATGAGCTCCTCCACGCGGCCCGGGGTGACCGGGCCGTAGCCGACGCGTCCTCGGCTCGTCTCGACCTCGACCAGCGGTTCGAGCCAGAGCATGCCGCGAGAGCCGTTGCGCACCAGCCGGATCGGTTCGTCGGCCGCGCGCTGGATCGCCGCGGCGACCTCGTTCGCGCCGACCGAGACCGCGGCGGAGTCCTGGGGGACGTGGACGGTGATCATGCGCTGCCCTCCGCGAGGATCTCCACCAGGCGGCTGCGGTCGACGCGGCCGTGCAATCGTCCGTTGACCTGCGCGGACGGCCCCAGCGCGCAGTTGCCCAGGCAGAACACCTGGTCGAGGGTGACCGACCGGTCCGGGGTCGTCTGGCCGATCTTGACGCCGAAGACCTGCTCGGCGTCGGACACGAGCTGCTCGGCGCCCACAGACTGGCAGGCCTCGGCACGGCAGATCTTCACGGTGGTGGTGCCCGCGGGCTCGGAGCGGAAGTCGCCGTAGAACGAGATGACCCCGTGGACATCGGCTCGCGAGAGGTTGAGCTCCTCGGCCAGGATCGGAACCGCCTGCGGATCGATCCAGCCGAACTCCTCCTGGAGGTGGTGCAGGATGGGCAGCAGCGCCCCGCGTTCGCCCCGGTGCGCTTCGACCACGCCGCGCACCCGTTCCGCTCTCGTCATCTGCGTCTCCACTCCGTTGTAGATTGGGTCCACCGTCGCGCCGCCGGACGCAGAGTTCAACGCACGCTCGTTTATGCAGCGATAAGCGCGGAGTATCGCCGTGCACCGACCGTCACCGAATTCGTGACATCTTCGCTGGACAGGGGCATTTCTCGCGCTTTTCCCGGTCGGCCCCGGCGAAATCCGCGGACGCTGCGAGACCGGTCGCGACCAGCGTTTTCACCCGTCTGCGTCAATCCTTGATCATTTCTCCGGCGCGCCGCTGGTTGGTCCTCCCGCGCCGTTCGTCCGGGGTTGCCGCGCACTCGTCCCGTTCGCCTTGCCCGGCGTTTCCGAGGGCGCCTAACTTCGAATCCGACGGCGAATCGGGGAATTGCTGTCGAACCCCGATTCCCGCCGCCGGAAAACGAACTCCGGCGGACCGCGAAACCCGAGGAGATGCGATGACCTGGGAAACCCCCGCCTACACCGTGGTCGACGTCTGCGCTGAGGTCACCGGTTACTTCTACCGGTCCGAGGACTGATCGACCTCTCCCACCACGTGGCTAGATCCGGTGCCGCAAGGCCCGACCTGCCGGTGGTCGAAAACCCCGGTTTTCGCGCGACGAAAACCGGGGTTTTCGCCCCGCGCGGTTCGGGAGGGCCTTGCGGCACCGTCATCCCCGGAGTCCGGTGAAAGGGAGAGCGTCGATGCCCCGGGCCACGCATCGAGTCCGAGTGTGCGGGATCCACGAGCTGCCGCCCGGCACCGTGCGACGCCTGCGCACCATGCCCCCGGTCGCGGTGTTCAACGTCGCCGGCCGCCTCTACGCCATCGACGACGTCTGCTCGCACGCCTACGCGATCCTCAGCGAAGGCCACTTCGACGGCACGTCGCTGGAATGCCCGATGCACATGTCCCGCTTCGACGTCCGCAACGGCGAACCGCTCTGCCCGCCGGCGACCGAGCCCCTGCGCACCCACCAGGTGGAGGTCACCGGCAACGAGATCGTCGTCCACGTCGACATCAGCAACGCCTGAGGGACGGTTCCAGCCGGAATCGCCCGGGATTCGCACCCCTGAATCCCGGGCGATTCCGGCTGGAACCGTCCCATGCCGCGCACCGCCCGCAGCACCAACGACCTCGACACCCCGGACGCCGCGGAGGGCGCCGGGGTGTTGTCGTGCGGGGCTCAGCGCGTCGAGGTCGTGACCCTGCGGTAGACCGGCTCCGGCGTCGTGGGTCGGGGTGCGTTGGCCTTGTCCACCGCGTCCTGGATGAGGTGGTGGTCCGACGAGTAGGTGCAGACCGGGTCCGTCCGGGAGGCGTCGCCGGTCAGCGCGAACGCCTGGCAGCGGCAGCCGCCGAAGTCGATCTCCTTGCGGGAGCACGACCGGCACGGGTCCGGCATCCAGTCGGTGCCCCGGAACGCCTCGAACGCCGGGGACTTCGCCCAGATCCAGTCCAGCGGGTGCTCCATCGCCGACGGGAACTCCAGCGTGTCGATGTCCGCGGCCACCGGGCACGGGTACACCCCGCCGTCGGGCGCGACGGTGAGCGCCGTGGCGGCCCACCCGCCCATGCAGGGCTTCGGGAACGGCTCGTAGTAGTCCGGCAGGATCCACAGCAGTTCCATCGTCCCGGCCAGCTCGGCCTTGCGACGCCGGTAGACCTGCTCGGCCGCGGCCAGCTGCTCGCGGCTCGGCAGCAGCACGTCCCGGTTGAGCAGGCCCCAGCCGTAGTACTGGGTGTTGGCCAGCTCCAGCCGCTCGGCGCCCCACTCGCGGCAGACGTCGATGATCGAGTCCAGCCGGTCGAGGTTGAGCCGGTGCAGCACGACGTTCATGTTCAGCGGCAGCCCGGCGTCGGCGATGATCCGCGCCGCCTCCTGCTTCTTGTCGAACCGCTTGGTGGCCGCCACCAGCTCGCTGGCCTCGGCGTTCTCACCCTGGACGCTGAGCTGCACGCTGTTGAGCCCGGCCTCTACGAGCGACTTCGCCCGCTGCTCGGTGAAACCGAGGCCGCTGGTGATCAGGTTCGTGTAGAGCTCGCAGCCGCGCGCCTCGGTGATGAGCTCGGCGAGGTCGGGGCGCAGCAGCGGCTCGCCGCCGGAGAAGTGCACCTGCACGACGCCGAGGTCCGCGGCTTCGCGGATCACCCGCAGCCAGTCCTCGGTGCCCATCTCCCTCTCGCGCGCCTGCAGCTCCAGCGGGTTGGAGCAGTACAGGCAGTGCAGCGGGCACCGGTGGGTGAGCTCGGCGAGGAGCCCGTAGGGCGCGGAGGTCATGCGACCACCACCCATCCCTGGTCGCGGGCGTCGCGCAGGAACGCCAGCACGTCGTCGGTGAGCCCGGTGGCGCCGAACTGCTCCTCCAGCACCTCGACGATCTCGCGCACCGTCCGGTCGCCGTCGCAGAGCCGCAGGATCGCCGAACCCGACGCGTTGAGCTCGACGACCCGTTCCGGGAGCAGCAGCAGGTCGGCGTCGCGGACCTTGTCGTGCTTGAGCATCGCCTTGGTCACCAGGCGAGGTCTGCTCTCGGGTTCCATCACTGGTCCTTGCCGTAGGCGAGCTGCACCGAGTCGAGAAGGGTCCACAGCACGTCGCACTTGAACTCCAGCGAGCGCAGGCACGCCTCCTGCTTCTCGCGGGTGTCGGCGTGGGTGAGCACCAGGCCGAGCAGGTGCTCGATGTCGGCGGGCTGCTGCGTCAGCCGGGTCCGGAAGTACTCCAGCCCGCGCGAGTCCAGCCACGGGTAGTGCTTCTCCACGTCGACGATGCGGCGGCTGAGCAGGTCCGGCGCGAAGAGCTCCGTCATCGCCGAGGCCACGGCCTCCAGCCACGGCTTGTGCCTGCAGAAGTCGACGTAGGCGTCGACGGCGAAGCGCACCCCGGGCAGCACGGTGCGGACGTCGTGCAGCTCCTCGCGGGACAGCCCGACCGCGGCGCCGAGCCGCACCCAGCGCTCGATGCCGCCCTCGGTGTCGGCGGTGCCGTCGTGGTCGGTGATGCGCTTGATCCACCGCCGCCGCTCGGCCCCGTTCGGGAGCTTGGTGAGGATGAACGCGTCCTTGATCGGCAGGTTGATCTGGTAGTAGAACCGGTTGCGCACCCAGCCGCGGAACTCCTCCTCGGTGAGGTCACCGGCGTGCATCCGCTGGTTGAACGGGTGCAGGTGGTGGTAGCGCGCCTCGCCCACCGCCCGCAGCTCGGCCTCGAACTCCTCCGACGACCAGGGCCTCATAGCTCGACCTCCAGACCCGCACGTCCCACCTCGATGCCCTGCGCCGCGAGTTCGGCTCGTTCGGCGGAGCTCTCGTCGAGGATGGGGTTGGTGTTGTTGACGTGGACGTAGATCTTGCGGCGGGCGGGCAGCGCGGCCAGCTGCCGCGCCGATCCGTCCGGACCGCTGATGGGCATGTGGCCCATGGACCTCCCGGGGCGGTCCCCGGTGCCCTGCCGGGCCATCTCGTCGTCGGTCCAGAACGTCCCGTCGACGAACACGCAATCGGCGTCGGCGACCTGCTCGGCGAAGTGCTCGTCCCACCGCGGCACGCCCGGCGCGTACACGGCGGTGCCGCCGCTGACCGGGTCGTGCAGCACGTACCCGGTCTCCCACTCGCCGGGCCCGGCGTGGTGCCCGACGTAGCGCGGCGGTTTGCTCCCGGTCGCGAACGCCGTCACCTGGAGGCGTTCGTCCAGGTCCACGGGCTTGCCGACGTGCACCGTCCGCCACCGGAAGTCGGCGTAGTCGGCGACCAGGTCGCGCACCGGGAAGTGGTCGGTGAGCGCCGCCAGCACGGGCGCCGTGCCGTGCACTTCGAGGGCCGAGCCCTCGCGGAGCACCAGCAGTCCGATCGTGTGGTCGAACTCGGCGTCGGTGAGCAGCACCCCGGCCACCGGTGTGTCCCGCGCCCCGGGTCCGGGGTGCAGGCGCGGATCGGCGGCGATCTGGTGGTGCACGTCGGGAGTGGCGTTGAGCAGGTACCAGCGGTCACCCGTGCCGGACACCGCCAGACCCGCGTGCGCCGAAGCGCGCTCCGGTGTTGTGCGGGCCTTGCGGCATCCGGCGCAGGCGCAGTTCCACTGCGGGTACCCGCCACCTGCCGCGACTCCCAGGCAGTGGATGAGCACGATCGACCGTCAGCCCTGGTGGTAGTAGCCGGTGACTTCGGCGCAGACGTCGATCACGGTGTAGGTAGGGGTCTCCCAGGTCATGAATGCCTCCTCGCGGTTCGGTGTTCAGGCAGTTCACAGCCTCAGTGATCGGTCATCGCGGTGACAACCGATCGCCGACCGGCGGCGTGGAACTGCCAACGAGCGGCACCGCCGGGACTACGAGCGGTGCGGTTCGAGCGTGCGCGTGATCGCCCGCTCCGGCAGCGCGTGCGGCTCGTCAAACACCCAAGAGGCGACGGATTTCCGGCGCGTGACGCCGGGAGACGGGCACGGTTTCCGGCACCCGCGGGTCGGTGACGAGGAACAGCTCGCCCTTGGTGCCGCGCTCGACCTCGGCGACCCGGCGGAGGTTGACCAGGAAGCGGCGGTGGACCCGGCGGAACCCGTGGCGGGTCAGCGCCTGGTCGACGTGGTCCAGCCCCCGGGTGGCGGCCAGTATCCGGCCGCGGTCGGTGCTGAGCCACACGGTGTTGCGGTCGGCCTCGGCGTAGCGGATCTCCGACGGGGCCAGCAGCACGAGGCGGTCGTTGCGTATCCCGATGACCCGGGGCGGCATGGGCACGGCGGCGCCCTCACCGGCGCGACCGTACGGTTCGCCCTCCTGCAACCCGAACGCGCAGAGCATCCCGACGACGCGGTTGGCCTCGGTGATGGGCCGCATCGTGGCGGGCATGGTGCCCTCGGAGGCCACCCCCAGCTGGGCGTACCCGCTCCACTGTGGATTCTGCGCGGCGCGGCCGGCGGCCCAGCGGACCACGTCGTCGAGCTCGGGGATGTCCGGGCGGGAGCGCTCGCCGGGCTCCAGCGCCCCGCGCGAGGCCGGGGCGTCGCCCGGCAGGCGCAGCATGGCCAGGGCGGCGGCGTTGGCGGCGATGATCTTGCCGCCCCGGTCGAGGGCGACCAGCGGGCCGCTCGAATCGGTGCGCTCCTGCTTGAAGGCGGCGACGGCGCGCTTGGCCTCGCCGACGGCCCTGCGGTGGATCTCCTGCTCGATCCCGGCCGCGGCGTTCTGCAGCCAGGTCGGGACCTGCCCGGAGAGCGTCGCGTCCCAGCGCGAGATGTTGATCGAGGCGATGGCCGTCCCGGTCACCACGTCGCGGATGGCGATGCCCGCGCAGTCCCACTGGTGCAGCCCTTCGCACCAGTGCTCGGCGCCGGTGACCGTGACCGGGCCCGGGACCTCGAAGGACGTGCCCATCCCGTTGGTGCCGGTGGCCTTCTCCGACCACGACGACCAGGGCGCCATGTTCGACACCTCGGCTCGTCGCCGGGCCGACGGGTCGCCCCAGGTGCCCAGGATGCGCCCGGTCCCGTCGGTGACGGCCACGACGCCGCCGTCGAGCTCGACGTCGCGGCCCGCCAGCGCACCCAGCCCGCCGAGCTGGGTGAAGATGACGTCGTTGTCCGGTCCGTGGTCGTGATGCCCGGGTGCGGGTGGCGCCGCGTCCAGGCTCGGATCCACTTCGTACTGATCTCGGCACCGGTACCAGGACGCGAGGATCTCGGGACGCACCGACGCGGTGACGTCGTCTCCGGTGGCGAAGGCCTCCCAGGCCTTGGCGACGGCGGAGGTGGAGGTCAGCGCATCTCCGCCACGGGTGCTCGATGCGATTTCCAACGGCGTGACCAAGCCGGCCATCACGACCTCCTCGTCGTCATTCGGACATGCGCCATCGCCCCACTGGGCGTGACCCCAATCACGCTAAGGGGTTGTCATGTGTGGAAGCAACAACGGCCATCCACTTGGGGCAGTGACCGCACGTGCAATTGATCTCGTTGCTCCCCAGGGAAAACCGTCCGTTCGGGTAGTTGCGGAAGACGAATCGAGGGATCCGGCATCCGCTTCGGCCGACCACGCCGCGCGACTTCGCCGACCGCGCTCACCAGCGGGCGCCAACCGCGTTCGTGCGCGGGACTAGCATGCCCGCATGCTGCTGCGGCAACTGGAATACCTGACCACCCTCGCGCGCGAGAAGCACTTCGCCCGCGCCGCGGAGGCCTGCTTCATCTCGCAGCCCGCGATGTCGGCGGCCATCCGCAAGCTGGAGGCCGAGCTGCACGTCCAGATCATCCAGCGCGGCAACCGCTTCATCGGGTTCACCCCCGAAGGCGAGCGGATCCTGAAGTGGGCCTACCGCATCCTGGCCGAGCGCGACGCGCTGATCGAGGACGTCGGGGCGATGCGGGAGGGGCTCAGCGGCCGGTTGCGGGTGGGCTGCATCCCCACGGCGCTGTGCGTGGTGCCGATCCTGACCTCGCTGCTGTGCCAGGACCAGCCGCGGGTGCGGGTGCAGGTGAGCTCGATGACCTCCATCGAGATCCAGCGGGGGCTGTCGCAGTACGGGCTCGACGTCGGCGTCACCTACATCGACAACGAGCCGCTGACCGGGGTCCGCACGGTCCCGCTCTACCACGAGCGCTACCTGCTGCTGGCTTCCGAGGACGAGCTCGACGACCGCGAGAGCGCGACCTGGGCGGAGGCCGCCGAGCTCCCGCTGTGCCTGCTCTCGGAGGACATGCAGAACCGCCGCATCCTCAACTCGGTCTTCGAGCAGGCCCAGGCCCGCCCGCAACCCGCGGTCGAGACCAACTCGATCAGCGCCCTCTACGCCCACGTCCGCGAGGGCCCGTGGGCCACGGTCCTCCCCCACTCCTGGCTGCTCCGCTTCGGCGTCCCCGAAGGCATGCGAGCAGTCCCCCTGAAGGACCCCGAGATCACCAAAACCATCGGCCTCGTCCTCCACGACAGGGACCCGGAACCCATCCTCGCCAAGGCCTTCGTCGACACAGCCCGCACAGTCAACCTCGACGAACTCCTCGAAGCCACCACCCCGGCCTGACCCGGTGTCAAAAACCCCGGTTTTCACGCGACGAAAACCGGGGTTTTCGACACGCGAATGCTGCGGTTTTCGACATCGGGTCAGGGACCGACGATCTCGAACGCGAGAGTCGTTCGGGAGACGGCAATGCCACGACCACCGCTGCTCGGCTGGATCGCCGTGCCCAGCACGACGCACGACTGCTGCTCCCCGGGGGCCCGAACCCAGGACGAACGTCGGATTACGGCCGTAATCCGGCACCTGAACGCGGCCGTGATCCGGGTCAGGGGACAGGATCTGATCCCTTTTCGGGTTTCGCGGCGGGATCGATCGCGTCGAGGGTCTCGCTCCAGGGCAGGTCCTGCTCATCCGACCTGCGCGGCTCGTGGAGCCTGGCAACAGATCGAGGTCGTCCTCGCCGGTCAGGAGTTCTTCCAGGCGTTGATCTGCGACTGGTTGAGCGTGCCGTCGGCGATGAGGACGTGCAGGTCGCGGGTCAGCGAGACACCGGGATCGAGCAGGATCGGGTCGGTCGCTGCGAGCTGCAGGCCGATGCCGGGGTAGTCGTCGACCCGCGCGAACCACGGGTCCGCTGCGTTGGCGAACACGAGCGTGAAACCGCGATCGGTCCAGGCCAGCCACGGTGCCGAGGAGCCGTGGACCGCTTCCTCGCCCGCAGCCGTCTCGGTGAACACCTCAGGTTCCACTGCCGGCGGGAGCCTCCAGAAGAAGCCTCCGTAGCCGGCGCCTGCGCGGCCGTTGGTGGCCGGGCTGCCCAGGGACAAGGTTCGCGCGGTGGCGTTGGTGAGGGTGGTCGTGACGTGCAGCTGCCAGCCCGGGCCCGTCCGACTCGCCCGAGTATTGCGGGTTTCGCGCAGGAGCGGTTCGTGCGGGGTCCACCAGGTGAGGGACTCGTCGAAGCCCTCGTTCGCGCAGGTCAGGGAGCCGGTTTCGATGCGGCCGTGGTCCTCCCGGGCGACGTAGCCCTGGTCCCGGACGTAGGTGTTGCCGCCCCAGAAGTTCCAGCCGTCGACGTCCTGCAGGGCGAACGAGAACCCGAGGTGCCACGGGTGGTCGTCCGGGCAGGTGTCGGTGACCACGCGGCCGCCGAGGGTGCGGATCGGGTGCAGGTGCGGGCGCGGGGACAGGTGCGCGGGCAGCTCGGCGCCGGAGCGGCGCTCGGCGACCGAAACCCCGCCGACGCGGATCACTTCAACCACGGGACATCCATTTCGGACAACAACTGCAACGAATCAGCAGCGCGGACAACGTCTTCCGACACACCCGGAACGACGTGGCGGTCGCCGTCGCGCTCCGACGGGATCTCCACCGGGTCGGGAGCAAGCCGAACCGCCTCCAGCACCCGCATGAACGGGCGCGTCGCCGCGGGCGGGACCAGCAGCGGCGTCCCCGAGCGGGTGTGCGCGATGAGGTTCTCCAGCAGATCGGTGGCGCCGTGCTCGGTCGTCTCCACCCGCTCCGGCGTCTCCACCCGGACCCGGTCGGAGCGGTAGTCCAACAACATCCGGCCCCGCGAACCGCGCAGCACCACGTACGGGTCCACCTCGCGGTCCGCGCACAACGTCACCGCCACCACGATCGGCACGCCCCGGGCCGTCACCAGCCGCAGGCACGAGGTGTCGTCGGCCTCGATCGGGTTCGCCCGGTACAGCTCCACGGACAGCTCGCGCAGCTCCTCGTCGTCCGAAACGCCTTCCAGCGCAAGAGCGTTCGCGATGGCGTGCGCGAACGGGTTGGTCAGGGCACCGTCGACCACCGGGACACCGTCGAGCGAGCGGCGACCCGCCCAGCGAGCGCGGGCGTAGTAGTCGGCGCCGCGCCGCCACGCGCCCGCCGCACCGATCCCCCGCAACTCCCCGATCGCACCCCGCTCCAGCAGCGCCCGCGCGTGCCGCAGCGCGTGCGAACCCAGGCTCTGGAACCCGATCTGGCACGCCCGTCCGGTGCTCGCCAGCGACGCCGCCAGCTCGTCGAACTCCGCCAGCGTGGGCGTCGGCGGCTTCTCCAGCAGCACGTGCGAGCCGGCGCGCGCGGCCAGCAGCGCCAGCTCGGAGTGGGTGTGGATCGGCGTGCACACGATCGTCACGTCCGGGCGCGTCTTCTCCAGCAGCACGGCCAGATCCGGCTCCACCGGCACGCCCGGGTCGACCTCCGGCGGCCGAGGATCGCAGATCCCGACCAGCCGCACGTCCGGCATCCGCTCGACGTTCCGCAGGTGCCAGCGGCCGTGCCCGTGCACGCCCACCAGCACGACGGTGGTCGGATCGCTCATCGCCCCTCGCAACTCCTCGGCTGCACCGCATCGTAACCATCCGGAAAGCGCATTCCAACCTGTCGCGGAGAGGTTGACACGCGGCGCCGGGACGCTGTTCGATGGAAAGCGCTTACCCGCCCGGCGGGTCGATCGGGACAACGAAGTGCCGAGGGAGACACTAGTGACCACACCCACGACCGAGAGCACGAGCGACTCCAAGAGCAAGTCGCGCAAAGCGGCCGCCAGCGGCTGGATCGGAAGCGCGCTGGAGTACTACGACTGGTTCGTCTACGCCCAGGCCGCAGCGCTGGTCTTCCCGAGCATCTTCTTCCCGGGAGGCAACCCCACGGTCGCGCTGGTCTCCTCGCTGGGGACCTACGCCGTCGGCTACGTCGCGCGCCCCATCGGCGCGATCCTGTTCGGGCACTACGGCGACCGGCACGGCCGCAAGAAGGTGCTCGTGCTGGCGATGCTGCTGATGGGCTTCTCGACCTTCGCCGTCGCACTGCTGCCCACCTACCACCAGGCCGGGCTGCTGGCCCCGGTCCTGCTGGTGCTGCTGCGGTTCGTGCAGGGCTTCGCCGTAGCCGGGGAGCTCAGCGGCGCCAGCGCGATGATCACCGAGCACGCGCCGTTCGGCAGGCGCGGCTACTACACCAGCTTCAGCCTGCACGGCACGCAGGCCGGGCAGATCATCGCCGCGGCCGTGTTCCTGCCGCTGTCGGCGATCCTGTCGGAGCAGGCGTTCGACTCCTGGGGCTGGCGGGTCCCGTTCCTGCTCAGCGCCGTGGTGGTCTTCGCCGGCTACGTGATCCGCCGCCGGGTCGAGGAGCCCGAGGTCTTCACCCGGGGCGAGGGCAAGCCGCAGCAGGCTCCGTTCCTGCAGGTCATCCGGGAGAGCGGCACCGACGTGCTGCGGGCGATCTGCATGACCCTGGTCAACGTGATCGGCGTGGTGGTGTCGGTGTTCGGCGCGGCCTACGCGACGCAGTCCGGCTACGGCATCGAGATGAGCAAGTCGGTCTACCTCTGGATCCCGGTGGTGGCCAACCTGGTCGCGCTGCCGTTCATCCCGTGGTTCGCGAGCCTGTCGGACCGCTTCGGCCGCCGACCGCTGATGATCGTCGGCGCGCTGGGCTCGGGCCTGCTGTCCTTCGCCTACCTGTGGTCGGTGAGCCGGGGCGACGTCGTGCTCACGATCGTGCTGGCGATCCTGACGTGGGGGATCTTCTACCAGATCTGCAACGCCACCTTCGCCGCCTACTACCAGGAGCTGTTCCCGGCCCGCACCCGCGTGACCGGCTTCGCCATCGCGCAGAACGTCGGTCTGACGATCGTCGCGTTCCTGCCGAGCCTGTTCACCCTCGCCGCTCCCCCGGGTTCGGCGAACGTCCCGCTGGTCGTCGGCGGGCTGTGCCTGGGCATCAACGTGATCGCGGCGATCGCGGCCTTCACCGCCCGGGAGACGCACCGGGTGCCGCTGGAGCAGCTCGGCGAGAAGCACGCGGTGCCGATGCCGCGCGAGGAGTTCGACCGGCTGCGCTCCGCCGTGCGCTGATCTCCGAGCGCTATCCTGGGGGAATACGCATTCCCCACCAGGCAAGGAGCGTCGTGGCGGCACGAGCAGCGACCCTCACCGACGTCGCCAAGGAGGCGGGCGTCTCGCTCGCCACGGCGTCGCGGGCCCTCAACGGCAGCGACCGGGTGGTCCGCGCCGAACTGCACGACCGCGTGCTGGCGGCGGCCACCCGGCTCGGCTACTCCCCCAACGCTCAGGCGCAGTCGATGGCCCGCGGCTCCACCGACCTGGTGGGGCTGCTGGTCAACGACATCGCCGACCCCTACTTCTCGACCATCGCCGCCGGCCTGGCCAACGCGGCCGAGGAGCAGGGGCTGCTGGTGATGCTGTGCAGCACCGCCGGGCGCCCGGAGCGCGAGCTGGAGCTGCTGGGGGCGCTGCGGCGGCAGCGCGGGCGCGCGATCGTCATCGCCGGAAGCCGCACCTCCGACCGCTCCCACCTGCGCGAGCTGTCCGCGCAGATCGATCCGTTCGTCTCCTCCGGCGGCCGCGTGGTGGCCATCAGCGAGCCGAAGCTGCAGGTCGACACGCTGGTGGTGGACAACCGCGGGGGCGCGCGGGAGCTGGCCGCCGAGATCGCGGCCCTCGGCTACCGGAAACCGGCGATCCTGGCCGGTCCGGAGCAGCTGCTGGTCTCGCAGGACCGCAAGGCCGGGTTCGCCGAGGGCTGGCCGTCGGCCGAGCCGGTCGTGGTGGCCGACGAGTTCAGCCGCGACGGCGGTTTCCGCGCGATGCACCGGCTGCTGGACTCCGGCGCCGAGGTGGACTGCGTGTTCGCGATCAACGATCTGATGGCGCTGGGCGCGATGGCGGCCTGCCGCGAGCGCGGCGTCGACGTGCCTGGAGACCTGGCGGTGTCCGGGTTCGACGACATCTCCACGCTCCGCGACGTCACCCCGGAGCTGACCACGGTCCGGTTGCCGCTGACCGAGATGGGCCACATGGCGCTGGACCTGGTGCTGGGCGACCGGACGGTGAAGCCGCGTCGCCGCAAGGTCCAGGGCGAGGTCGTCCTGCGCGAGAGCACTCCGGCTCGCTGAACTCCCCTTGCATCGGGCGTGGGGTTCGGCCTACCGTCTTGGTAAGCGCTTTCCAAACGAGGAGGTTCGGCATGGCCGAGCGACGCCTGGGCGTCATCATGAACGGCGTCACCGGACGCATGGGATACCGGCAGCACCTGGTCCGGTCGGTTCTGGCCATCCGGGAGCAGGGTGGTGTCGAGCTCTCCGACGGCACGAAGGTGGTGCCGGACCCGGTCCTGGTGGGGCGGAACGAGGAGAAGCTCCGCGAGATCGCCAAGAACCACGGGATCGACCGCTGGAGCACCGATCTCGACGAGGTGCTGGGCGGGCCGGACGAGCTGTACTTCGACTCGCAGCTGACCTCGGTGCGCGAACCCGCCATCACCCGCGCGCTGGCCGCGGGCAAGCACGTCTACACCGAGAAGCCGGTGGCCGACGACGTCGAGGGCGCCCTGCGGCTGGCCCGGCTGGCGCGCGAGGCGGGCGTGAAAACCGGTGTGGTGCACGACAAGCTGTACCTCCCGGGCCTGCTCAAGCTGCGCAGGCTGGTGGAATCCGGGTTCTTCGGGCGGATCCTGTCGGTGCGCGGCGAGTTCGGCTACTGGGTCTTCGAGGGCGACGACCAGCCCGCGCAGCGACCGAGCTGGAACTACCGCGCCGAGGACGGCGGCGGCATCGTCTCGGACATGTTCCCGCACTGGAACTACGTGCTGGAGAACCTCTTCGGCCGGGTCGAGGCGGTGACGGCCAAGGTCGTCACGCACGTCCCGGAGCGCTGGGACGAGCGCGGTCGCTCCTACGCGGCCACCGCCGACGACGCGGCGTACGGCATCTTCGAGCTCTCCGGCGGCGTGATCGCGCAGATCAACTCGTCGTGGACCACGCGGGTGCACCGCGACGAGCTGGTGGAGTTCCACGTCGACGGCACGCACGGCAGCGCGGTGGCCGGGCTGCACCGCTGCGTCGCGCAGCACCGGGCGCACACGCCCAAGCCGGTGTGGAACCCGGACCTGGTGGAGACCACGCCGTTCCGGCAGCAGTGGTCGGCGGTGCCCGACAACCAGGAGTTCGACAACGGTTTCAAGGCGCAGTGGGAGCAGTTCCTGCGCCACCTCTGCGACGACGGCGACCACCCGTACGACTTCCTCGCGGGCGCGCGCGGCGTGCGGCTGGCCGAGGCGGGGCTGGAGTCCTCCAGCGAGGGACGCCGGGTCGAGCTGGGCGAGGTGACGTCGTGAGCCTGCTCCTCCCCCGGGCCGACGGGCGGGTGGTCGCCCACACCACCGGCGCGCCGCGCGAGTGGCCGCGACCGGCCGGGCCGCTGCGGTCCCGTACCGCGTTCGCCGCAGCTCACGTGGTTCCGCGCGTGCTGGGCGAGAACGTGCCGGGCGCCCCGGCCGACATCGACTGGGACGCGACGCTGGCCTACCGGCACCGGATCTGGTCCTACGGGCTCGGCGTCGCCGAGGCGATGGACACCGCGCAGCGCGGGATGGGCGTGGGCTGGCCGGAGGCCGCCGAGCTGGTGCGCCGCTCGGCGGCCGAGGCCCGCTCGGTCGGCGGGACGATCGCGGCCGGCGCGGGCACCGACCACCTCACCGGGACGCCGTCGTTGGCGCAGGTCCTCGACGGCTACCGGGAGCAGGTCGCGGTCGTGGCCGGTGCGGGCGCGCGGGTGATCCTGATGGCCTCGCGCGCGCTGGCGGCGGTGGCCCGCTCGGCCGACGACTACGCGTCCGTCTACGGCGCCCTGCTGGACGAGGCCGACGAGCCGGTGATCCTGCACTGGCTGGGCCCGATGTTCGACCCGGCGCTGAGCGGCTACTGGGGCAACGACGACGTCGCGACGGCGACGAAGACGTTCCTGGAGATCATCCGCGCCCGCCCGGAGAAGGTCGACGGCGTGAAGGTCTCGTTGCTCGACGCCGAGCACGAGACCGCGCTGCGCCGCGAGCTCCCCGAAGGCGTGCGGCTCTACACCGGCGACGACTTCAACTACCCGGATCTCATCGTCGGCGAGGGCGGGGAGCACTCGGACGCGCTGCTGGGGATCTTCGCCGCGATCTACCCCGCGGCATCGGCGGCGATCCAGGCACTGGACGCCGACGACCCGGCGACGGCTCGGTCCATCCTGGACAGCACGAAGCCGTTGGGGCGTCACATCTTCGAGCAACCGACGTTCCACTACAAGACGGGGATCGCGTTCCTGTCCTGGCTCAACGGGCACCAGCCGGGGTTCTCGATGGCGGGCGGGCTGCACGCGGGCCGGTCGGTGCCGCACCTCGCGGAGGTGTTCCGGCTGGCCGACGAGGCGGGCCTGCTGGTCGACCCGACCGCGGCCGAAGAGCGGATGCGGGGGTTCCTGGCGGTGAACGGGGTGGGACGGTGACCGATCTGGACCGGTTGTCGCTGAACATCGCGACGACGAAGAAGTGGACGCTGCGCCAGGCCGTGGAGGGCGCGGCGCGCGCCGGGCTCCCGGCGGTGGGCCTGTGGCGGGACCGGGTCGCCGAGGAGGGGCTGGCCTCGTCGGCGAAGCTGGTCCGCGACGCGGGCCTGCGGGTGTCGAGCCTGTGCCGGGGCGGTTTCCTCACCGCATCGGACGAGGCGGGGGTGCGCGCGGCGCTGGAGGACAACCGCGCGGCGATCGTCGAGGCGGAGGCGCTGGGCACGGAGGCGCTGATCCTGGTCGTCGGCGGGCTTCCCGAGGGCGATCGGGACCTGGCCGGGGCCCGCGCGCGGGTGGCCGATCGGCTCGCCGATCTCGCCCCGTTCGCCCGCGACCACGGCGTCCGGCTCGTCCTGGAGCCGCTGCACCCGATGTACTGCGCGGACCGCGCGGTCGTCTCGACGCTGGAGCAGGCGCTGGACCTGGCGGCCCCGCACCCGGCGGAGGAGGTGGCGGTCGTGGTCGACACCTTCCACGTCTTCTGGGACCCGGCGCTGGCGGGCGGCATCGCCCGCGCGGGCCGGGAGAACCGCATCGCCTCGTACCAGGTCTGCGACTTCAACCTGCCGATCGCCCGGGACGCGCTGCTGTCTCGGGGCATGATGGGCGACGGCGTCGTCGACTTCGCCGCCGTCACGCGCATGGTCGCCGCCACCGGCTACTCCGGCGACGTCGAGGTGGAGATCTTCAACGCCGAGATCTGGGACTCCCCCGGCGACCAGGTCGTCGCCACCATGAGCGACCGCTACCGGGAACTGGTGCTGCCCCACCTGCACTCGGCCTGATCGCCTTCGGTCGGACGTTCGCACCTGTTGGCCCAAAGCCGACGGGTGCGAACGCGCATCCGACCGGTTCCTGCTGCTCGACGCCCTCACCCGCGAACTCGACGCGGACCGACCCTGGCCAACCCGCCGACCGACCCGATAGCCTACCAAGCACTTGCTTGTCCCGGCTTCGGGCTGAGGTCGAGGACCCGATTTCAATGGAAGTCGGGATCCCGATTTCCGTTGAGATCGGGGTTCTACGAGGTGAGGAGGCGGGTTTGGCGACGTTGCCGATGTTCCGGCTGGACGGCCGGGTGGCGTTGGTGTCCGGGGCCGGGCGCGGGATCGGGGCCGCGACCGCGTTGGGCCTGGCGGAGGCCGGGGCCGACGTGGCGGTGCTGTCCCGCACGCCCGAGCAGATCGAGTCCGTGGCGAAGCAGGCCCGCGAGCTGGGGCGACGCGCCGTGGCGATCCCGACGGACGCCGGGGACCCGGAGGCCGTCTCGGCGGCCGTGACCCGGGCCGCCGAGGAGCTCGGACGGCTCGACGTCGTGGTGAGCGTGACCGGCGGCTCGATGCCGCGGCCGTTCACCGACACCCACGACGAGGCGCTGCGGAAGTCCTTCGAGAACAACGTGGTGCACGGCGTCCGGCTGGTGCGCGAGGCCGTGCCGCACCTGACCAGGTCGGACTCGGCGAGCGTGGTGATGGTCTCCAGCAGCACCGGCCACCTCGTCGGGCGCGGCTACCTCGCCTACGGCGCCGCCAAGGCGTCGCTGGACCACGCGGTCCGCATGATGGCCGCCGACCTCAACCCGAACATCCGCGTCAACGCGGTCGCCCCGGGCGCCATCCTCACCGAAGCCCTCGAAGTCGTAGCAGCGGACCCGACGATGAAGGCCACCCTCGAAGAGCACACCCCGCTCCGCCGCATCGGCACCCCCGAGGACGTCGCAGCGGCCATCCTCTACCTCGCCTCCCCGGCCTCGTCCTACGTCACGGGCCAGGTCCTGGCGGTGGACGGGGGTCTCGTCACCCCCAACATGCCCCTCCCCATCCCCGACGTGTGAGGTCCGGTCACTCGCAGGCGACTCCGTCGCCGTCTCCGTCCAGTTTGGACGTGTAGCCGGTGTCGCCGCGGTGCAGCGGAGCGGCGCCGGCGGCGCGGGCCTGCGCGCAGTCGGCGTAGTAGGCGGGGAGCACGACCTCGCTGGAGCCGGGTGCCGGAGCGGGCGCGGGCACCGGGGCGGCCTGCACCGGCGGGTGGCATCCCTCGCCCCACAGCCCGCGGCCCGCGGTCTTCGCGGTCGCCTCCGCCTGGACGAGTTCGGCGGTCAGGCCCTCGGCCAGGAACGACTGCGGGTAGAACTCCGCCGCGCCCTGCTGCAGCGCGAGCGAGGAGTACTCGGCGCCGTCGGGCAGGATCAGCGAGACCTCCGGGTCGGGACTGCGCCCGCTGCTCCAGCCGACGCCGAAGGCGGCGCGCACCGTCACCCCGCGCAGCGTCCGCTCGGCGAAGGACCGGGCCTCGGCACCCCAGCACTCCCCCGCCGGTGGCGTCTGCAGCCCGGCGAGGCGCACGACCTGCGGGTCGCGACCGGGAACCCGGATCAGCACCCGGTCGTCGTCGAGGACGTCGAGCACCAGCGCCTGGTCCTGCGGCGGCCCGGGCGCGACGACGGGTGAGGGCGTGGCCACCGACGGCGGCGGCGAGCTCGGCTCCCGCAGGACCTGCGGCCCGGCCGGTTGCGCCCGCTCGTCGTGCTCGGCCAGCCCGCCGATCGCCAGCAGCGCGATCACGGCAGCGAGCGCGGACGTCCCCGCGATCAGCGGTGCCCGCTTCGAGCCGCCCCGCCGGTACCAGTGGGCGCCGACGGCCGGCCAGAGCGTCAGCGGCCAGAACACCGCGGCGACCACCCCGGCCATCACCCACGGCCACGCGCGACCCTGCCGGGCCCGCTGCCGCCAGAGCAGCACGCTCATGACCACCGTCGCCACCATGCCGACCAGGTAGACGATCCCGAAGACCATCGGACTCCTCACTGCGCTCGGGTTCGGAGAACGATGATCCCTCACCCGATCGAGTGGCCGTGGTCAGATCACCCGGAACACCACCCCACCGGAGCAACGGCGTCCGGTCGGAACGGGCCGCTCCATACGTATTCATCCGGAGTTGATCGCTCCGGTACCACGGCGATCACGCTGGAGTAGTATTCGTATGCAGATCTGCCGAGGAGGGAAAGCCTTGATCACCAGTCGCGACGTGGCTCGTCTGGCGGGAGTGTCGCAGCCGACGGTGTCGCGGGCGCTGCGCGGCGATCAGCGCGTTTCCGAGGCTACTAGGGAGCGGGTCCAGCGCGCGGCCGATGCGCTCAACTACGTGCCGAGCGAGACCGGCCGCAGCCTGTCCACGCGGATGACCAAGCGCATCGGCGTCGTGGTCACCGACCTGACCAACCCGTTCTACCCGCACCTGATCGGGCCGCTGCACGACGAGCTGGAGCAGCACGGCTACCGGATGATGCTGTTCACCGAGCGCTCCGAGACCGCGGTGGCCAGCCAGCGGCTGCTGGACCGCTCGATCGACGGCGTCGTGCTGGCGACCGCGACCGTCGGCTCCCGGCTGCCCGACGACCTGCAGCGGCGCGAGCTGCCGTTCGTCTTCCTCAACCGCGAGGCCGGTGGTCAGCCCGCCGACGCCGCCGTGGTGGACAACGAGCTGGGCGGCAGGCTCGTCGCCCGCGAGCTGGCGCGGCTGGGGCACCGGAACATCGCCCACATCGGCGGCCCGGCCGACACCACCACCGGCCGCGACCGCGAGATGGGCTTCCGCCTCGGGCTGTCCGAGGCGGGCATCGGGCTGCCCGAGGACGCCGTGCGGCGCGGCCCCTTCGACTTCGACACCGGGTACCGGGCGCTGGCCGAGGTCCTGGACGGCCCGCAGCCGCCGAGCGCGGTGTTCTGCGGCAACGACGTGATCGCGATCGGCGCGTTCAACGCCGCCAAGGCGCGCGGCGTGCGCATCCCGGAGGACCTGACGCTGGTCGGCTTCGACGACATCCCGATGGCGGCGTGGGAGGCCTTCGACCTCACCACCGTGCACTACGACCTGGCCGAACTCGCCCAGGAGGCGGCTCGTCTCGTGGTGCAGCGCATCGAATCCCGCGACGACGAACCCCGCCGCACGCTGTTCACCCCGGAACTCGTCCTGCGCGGCACCCACGCCGCCCGCTAGGGGCCGCACGTGCGTGGTGGCGCTCAGGTCCCGCCACCCGCACCGCCACGCGGAGCAACTCTCACACCGCCGAGATCGTCGTTCCGCTCAGCCGCAGTCCGGCGTTGCGGAGCATGCGGCGGCCGACGATCCGCTGGAACGCCAGCAGCAGGACGACCACGACGACCAGCAGCACGTCGTCGAGCAGCGGCACCACATCGACCGGCAGCGTCAGCGCCATCACGACGCGCCCGGCCGCGTCCAGCAGGAACATCGCACCCCAGAACGCGGTGCACGACCACAGCACGCGGCGGAAGGCCGGGTAGCGCTCCCAGTTGGCGGCCCACTCGGCTCCGCGCTGGTCGTCGAAGATCGCCGCCGCCGCGCTGTAGAGCAGCGGCCTGCGGGCGAACAGCGTTGCCAGCAGCAGGATTCCGAGCGCGGCGGTGCCCCACGCGGCACGCACCAGCAGCAGTCGCGGGTCACCGGTCACCAGCGACATGACGGCGCTGAGCGCCACCGCGCCGAGCACGAACAGCGTCACCCCGCCGACCCGCCGGTCGGTGACGTAGGAGCGCGCGGCGCGGATCACCGGCACGGCCGCGGCCAGCAGCAGGGACGCGGTCGGGGCGAGCCCGGCGATGCGGGCGAGGTAGTAGACCGCGACGGGTCCGAGCAGGTCGGGGCCGATCCGGCGCAGCAGCGGCCGCAGGTCGTCCTTCACGCCGGAGCTCCCGCGCGGACCGCGAGGTCGATGGCCGTGACGACTTCGCGCTGGTAGAGCTCCAGATCGACGTCGGATCCGTCGCGGACGCGCTGCGCGGCGGCGTCGACGCTCGCGCGGATCAGCACCGCCATCGAGCGGGTGTCGAAGTCCCGGAACTCCCCGCTGCGCTGGCCCTCGGCGAGGATCTCGGCCAGCCCGGCGACGCTGTGGTCCTGGCTGCCGACGCTGGTGTAGCCCTCGCCGTCGGCGGTGCGCAGGTGCGGGCCGATCTCGGTGAGCGCGGTGATCTCGGCCGGGTGCTCGCGCAGGAATCGCAGGTTGGACTCCAGGTAGGCGCGCAGCTTGCCGGTCATCGTCGGTTCGGCGTCGATGCGCGGCGTCATCTCCTCGGAGGCAGCGCCGAAGACCTCCAGGACGATCTGGCGGAGCAGGTCGTCCTTGTCGGCGAAGTGGTAGGAGATGAGACGCGGGCTGCTCAGCCCGGCCCTCTCGGTGATCCGCGCGAAACTCGCCTTGGCGTAACCGACTTCGGCGATGGTCTCGATCGCGGCGCGCACGATCTGAGTCCGCCGGGCCTCGGTGGTGAACGTCCGTGCCACGACCGGTCCCTCCCCAGTTTTTATCCGACTGGATAAACACTACATCAGTCGGATAAAATGCTGGGAAGGGGCCACCCGCTCAGCGAGCCAGTGCGCGCAGCTGCTGCATGAGGATGTGGGTGAGGTTGTAGAGGACCAGCCCCGGCGGGGCCTCCTCGCCCTGCTCGGCCGAGCCCACGATCGTCATCAGCGGCTCACCCCCGGCGGCCGAGACCACCTGCGACAACCGGGCCTGGACCTCCGGATCGGACGGGCCTACGCGGCCCATCGCCACCGACAGGTCCGCCGGACCCACCAGGATCGTGTCCACGCCGTCCACCGCGAGGATCGCGGCGGTGTTGTCGCAGGCCAGCGGCGTTTCCAGCATCGGGATCACCATCGTGGTCCGCTCCGCGGCGGCCAGGTGCTCGGCGATCGAGTTGGTGCCGAAGCGGCCCGCACGGCTGTAGGTGGCGAAGCCGCGCTCGCCCAGCGGTGGGTAGTGCGCGGCGGCGACCACCTGGCGCGCCTGCTCGGGGGTGTCGACGTGCGGGACGATCACGCCCTGCGCGCCCAGGTCGAGCACCCGCAGGATCAGCGCCGGCTCGTCCTCGCCGACCCTGACCAGCACCGGAAGCCCGTGGGCGTCGGCGATCTGCAGGTGCTGCTGCAGGTTGAGCAGGTCGGAGGGACCGTGCTCGCAGTCGATGACCGCGTAGTCCAGGCCCGCCACCGCGGCCATCTCCAGCAGGTTCTCCGACGGCAGCCGGAGCAGCCCGCCGTGCAGCCGCTCCCCCGCCCGAACCCGTTGCTTCACACTCGTCATCGGCCCACCATTCCCGCCGACAGGTCGATGTCGGCTCCGCACATCCCGCGCATCTGCAGCATCGCCACCAGCGCCTGTCCGACTTCGTCCTCGGTCACCATCCGCCGCAGCAGCGCGCGGGAGACGAACTCCTGCTCCGCGGCTTCCTCGGTGATGCCGCTGCGCTCGGCTTCGAGGCGGAAGTTGCGCGTCATGCGCGGTCCTTCCACCGGCCCGGGCGACAGCGAGTTCACCGTCACCCCGCGCGGGCCGACCTCCCCGGCCAGCGTCGTGGTCAGGCCGATCACGGCCGTCTTCGACGCGCAGTAGGGGGTCCGGTTCAGCAGCGGCCGCTTGCCCGACACGGAGGCGACGTTGACGACGTCACCCGTGCCGCGCTCGACCATCGGCGGCAGGAACGCCCGGCACATCAGGTACACGCCGCGCACGTTGATGTCGAAGACCTCGTCCCACTCGTCGGGTTCGATCTCCAGCAGCGGTTTGACGGGTCCGGCGATCCCGGCGTTGTTGACGAGGATCGAGATCTCCTCGCCCGCCAGCTCCTCGGCCAGCTCCGACACCGAATCGGGGTCGGAGACGTCGCAGGTCGCGGCCCGCCCGTCGAGGCCGTCGAGGGTCTCCTCCAGCACCTCGCGCCTGCGGCCCACGGCCACGACCCGGGCCCCCGCGGCCGACAGCGCCCGGGACATCGCACGCCCCAGGCCGTTGCCGCCGCCGGTGACCAGGGCGGTGCGCCCGGTGAGCGGTGTGGTCATCGTTCTCCTCGTTCCAGTAGTCGCCCGATGAGCGCGCCCACCACGGCCGGTCGTTCCAGCGGCAGCAGGTGGCCCGCTCCGGAGAGCACGTGCAGCCGCCCGCGCTGCGCGTGCCCGACGATGTCCTCGTGAAAACCGGTCGGGCACAACGCGTCCCGATCACCGCAGAGCACCCGGACCGGGCCGGGGTAGCCCGCGACCGCGTCGTACGCCTCGACCCGGGTGGCCTGCGCGGCCAGCTGGGCGCGGAAGACCTCCGGACCGACGCGCCCGGCCATGCCCAGGAACCGCTCCCGCAGCGGACTGCTGGGCTCGGCGAACATCGCGGGCTGGATCTCGGCCACGACCTCGTCGAAGTCGCTCGCGGCCTGGCGCTCCCAGGCCGCTCGCTGCTCCGGACGGGGTGCTCCGGCGTTGGTCGACAGGGCGCCGAACGCGCGCACCCGATCCGGAGCACGCCGCAGCACCTCGAACCCGACGATCGCACCGAGACTCAGCCCCACCAGCGAGAACTCACCGTCCACGGAGGACAGGACCTGCTCGGCCATGCCCCCGATGGTCGGCTCGGTGATCTCGGCGTGCACCACCTCGCCCGGCAGCTCCGGCAGGTCCGACCACAGGTCGGCGTCGCAGAGCATGCCGGGCACCAGGACCGTCGGCGTCACTTGCCCACCGGTCGCGGGATGAGGTGGAACGGGGCCAGGTAGCCGTTGTGGTCGACGCCGACCCCGGCGTCCGCGGCGGCCTTGACGACCTCGTCGTCCCACTCCAGGAGGACCCGGCCGTCACCGCTGTTGATGACCAGCATGCTCGCGGTGCCGTCGGAGGCGTTGCGGATCTTGCGCCACGCACCGGCCGGCACCGAGAGCATGTCCCACGGCCCCAGCGTCACGCTGATCTCCTCCTCGCGGTTGAGCGTCACCTCCCACTCGCCGTCGAAGACCATGAGCACCTGGGTCTCGGGGTGGCGGTGGGTGAGCACGCCCTCCCCCGGGGCCGCGCGCAGCCAGGAGATGTTGTGGCCGTGCGGGTTGTAGATGACCGGTTCCTGCAACCGGTCCTCGGTCATGCCGAAGCCGATGACCTGCGCCAGCTCCGCCCCGCCGCCCGGCAGCGCCGCGCCCAGCACCGCGTGGGCCGACCACTTCAGGTCGTCGGCGGTGGCGACGCGCTTGCGCATCTTCTCCACCGGGTAGGCGGTCAGAGCGGCGATGTCCTCATCGCTCATCGGCCGCTTGAGCTCGGACTCGTCGGGCTTCTCGTCCCCCGCCACGGTGTCGATGAGCCGGTTGTCCTCGGTGAGGAACAGCCCGTGCCCCTCGGCCTCGCGCAGCACGCTGGGACCCCAGATGATGCCGCCGGTGTCGTCGTGCCCGAGGCAGGTGAACAACCACCCGTCGTCGGGGCCGATGTTGGTGAAGCCGCGGTAGATCCAGGTCGGGATCGAGGCGATGTCGCCCTCCCGCAGCACCAGCTCGCCCTCCTGCCCGTCGGCGCCCCAGCGCAGCAGGAACTCACCCCGGAAGCAGATGAAGACCTCGGCGGTGAAGTGCAGGTGCAGGTTGTTCACGATGCCGTGGGGCATCGCGGCGGCACCGATGTTGTAGCCGTGGGCCTCGCGCAGGTTGACCACCTGGTTCGCGCTCTGGGTCACCCCCGGTCCGATCATCGAGTAGTTCTCCTTGCGGTCGGAACCCGGTGTGCGGCAGTCGATGAACGCCTGGTTGCACGAGACGAAGTCCGATCGCCGGATCGTCCGCCGCTCCAGCTCCTGCCGGGTCACCTCGACCTGAGACATCAGCACCTCCGTGTGAATACGTATGTATCGATAAAACGCGTCGTGAACGGCGCTGTCAAGAGCGCCCGGGAAACCGTCTACCGGTGTCGTAGGGTTCGCTCGTGACCCTCAACCAGCTGCGCGCTTTCCTGCTCGCGCACCGGCTCGGCACGTTCACGGCGGTGGCGAGCGAGCTCGACATGGCCCAGCCGTCGGTGTCCGAGCTCGTCCGCCGCCTCGAGGAGGAGCTGGGCACCGCGCTGTTCGTGCGCGGCAGCCGCAAGCTCACCCTGTCCGAGGCCGGGCGCGAGCTGCTGCCCTTCGCCGAGCAGGCCCTGGCCGCCGTCGACCACGGCGGCGCGGCGGTGCGCGCGCTGAACTCGCTCAGCGGCGGCACCGCGACGTTCGGGCTGCTGCGCAACGCCGACTACTACCTGCTGTCGGACCTGGTGCGCCAGTTCCTCGACCGCTACCCGGACGTGAAAGTCCGCCTGGTGGGCCAGAACTCGGCGGAGACGGCCGCAGCCGTGCGCGACGGCGACCTGGAGGCCGGGCTGGTCGTGCTGCCCATCGACGACGAGGCCCTGTCGGTCACACCGCTGGCCCGCGACGAGGTCCTCTACGTCAGCCCGGATCCCGAGCGCGTCGAGCGCCCGGTGACGATGGAGGACCTGACCAGCGCGCCGCTGATCCTCTACGACGCGCGCTACGGCTGGAACGACCCGACCCGGCGCCAGCTCGCCGAACGGGCCCAGCTGGCCGGGGTCGCGCTGGACGCCGGGATCGAGGTCGAGCACGTGGAGTCCGCGCTGCGGCTGGCCGCCCAGGGCATCGGCGACACCATCGCCTCCCGCGCGGTGGTCGACAGCCGCCGCTTCCCGGCCGAGCTGCACACCGCGTCGTTCGCCGAACCGCTCTACGACACCATCGCCCTGATCCACCGCCGCAACCGCACGCTGTCCCCGGCGACCCGGGAACTCGCGCGACTCGCCCAGGAGACCCTGCTCAGCAGCGGGACCTCCTGGGCGAGCACGTGATTCGACTACTGCTGCACCATCGGCTTGCCCGTGGTGAGGTCGAGGCGGTAGCTCTCCTCCATCCACTTGATGACCACGACCAGGGAGATCACCGCGGCGATCGCGAGGTAGCCCCAGACGGCGTAGATCGTGCCGAAGGTGCTCACCAGCAGGGCCGAGACGAACGGCGTGATGCCGGAGAACAGCGCGAACGAGGAGTTGTAGGCGACACCGCCCGCGCTGAAGCGGGTCTTGGTCGCGAACATCTCGGCCACGCAGACCGTGACGATGCCGGTCAGGAAGAACTCCGGGATCACGTAGATCAGCTGCGCGATCACCGCCGCGGTGAAGGTGCCCATCTGAGCCACCCAGAACGCCACCGGGACCAGCACCAGCGCCGCGAGGTAGCCGGTGATGAGCATCGGACGGCGTCCGATGCGGTCCGAGAGCGCACCCGCCAGCGGCAGCAGCGGGATGATCACCGCGACCGAGATGGCGTTGGACCCCAGCGCTTCCGCCCGCGAGAGCCCGACGTTGGACGACAGGAACTCCGGCAGGTAGGTGACCCAGGTGTAGGACACGATCGCCAGCGTGATCGACGCGCCGCAGAACACCAGCATCTCGCGCCACTGCGACCTGAACGCCTCGGTCAGCGGGGCCTTGACGACGTCGGCGCCGTCGGCGGTGGCCTTGACGAACTCCGGCGTCTCGCCGACGCGGTTGCGGACCCACAGCCCGATCAGGCTCAGCGGCAGCGCCAGCAGGAACGGGATGCGCCAGCCGTAGCTCTGCAGCGCGGCGTCGTCGAAGACCACCGCGGTGAGCGCGGAAGTCCCGGCACCGCCGAGGATTCCGACGAACACGCTGATGGAGACGAACGAGGTGTAGTAGGCCCGCCGCTTGGGCTGGGCCCATTCGACGACGAACGCGATGGCGCCGACGTACTCACCACCGGAGATCAGCGCCTGGATCATGCGCATCAGCAGCAGGAGCAGCGGCGCCAGCATCCCGACCTGCTCGTAGGTGGGCAGCACACCGATGAGCGCGGTGCACAGACCCATCAGCGCGATGGTCCACAGCAGGACCGATCGGCGGCCGAAGCGGTCTCCCCAGCGGCCGAGGATCATGCCGCCCAGCGGGCGGATGATCGTGCCGATGGCGAGGATCGCGTAGGTGCTCAGGACCCCGACGACGGGGTTCTGCGAGGGGAAGAACACCGGTGCCATGACCGGCGCGAGATAGCCGTAGATGCCGAAATCGAACTGCTCGACGAAGTTGCCGATGGTGCCGGCCGTGACGGCCCTGCGCATCGGTTCTGAGGACTGCGCCTGTTTTTCGGGCACGGGAGTTGAGGTCGACAATCGCTGCTCCGAGATCCGGGCGGGCTTCCGCAGCCCGCGCATGCCTGCTGCTCGATCGGACGAGTCGGCGGGATTCGCAAGAGAGTCGCAGCGCCCGATTCGTGTGTCAAGACCCACATGCATACGGATGTCTCCCGGTTGACCGAGAGCTTCGAGCGGCCACCACGCGATGTGCATACGGATTAGCGCATCGTGATCGCATAGGGTGAACCTATGCCCTCTACAAGAAACTCCACTCTTGTCCAGTGGTACAGACCCGCTTAGCGTTCGCCCCATGCGATTCAGCCCACGGCTGCTCGGCACCCTCGCCGGGCGGTTCGACCACCTCAAAGCGCCCTCGGAAACCCCTGCCGCGCAGCAGGACCCCGCGGTCGCGCAGCGCGTCTCGGAGATGCTCGGCGAGATCGAGCGCGACGGCCACGACGCCGTGCTGCGCTACGCCCGCGAGCTCGACGGCTGGGACGCGCCCGACGTCGAGCTCTCCCGCGAGGCCGTGCGGGCCTCCGGTGACGCCCTCACGCCCGAGCACCGCGCGGCCCTGGAGCTGGGAGCGGAGCGCACCCGTCGCTTCGCCGAACTGCAGCGCGCCGGGCTCTCCGACGCCGAGGTCGAGCTCGCCCCGGGCCTGACCACCGGGTACCGCTACGTGCCGGTCGGCAGCGTCGGCGCCTACCTGCCCGCAGGCCGCTTCCCGCTCACCGCGGGCGCGTTCATGACCGTCGGCGTGGCCAAGGCCGCCGGCGTGCCGACCGTGATCGCGTGCCTGCCTCCGGGCAAGGACGGCCGGGCCGACCCGGCGGTCGTCTACTCGGCGCACCTGTCGGGCGTGGACCGGGTGTTCGTGCTCGGCGGCGTGCAGGCGCTGGCCGCGATGTCCTTCGGGCTGCTCGGCGAGGAGCCGGTGGACATGATCGTCGGCGCGGGCAACGCCTTCGTCGCCGAGGCCAAGCGGCAGCTGTTCGGTCGCGTCGCCATCGACCTGCTGGCCGGACCGTCGGAGGTCGCGGTGATCGCCGACGAGACCGCCGACCCGGAGCTGGTGGCCGCCGACCTCCTCGGCCAGGCCGAGCACGGCGTCAACTCCCCCGCCGCGCTGGTCACCACCTCCCGCGAGCTGGGCGAGAAGGTCGTCGAGGAGGCCGACAAGCAGCTCGCGTCGCTGTCGACCGCCGAGATCGCGAGCCCGGCCTGGCGCGACTACGGTTCGGTGACCTGGGCGCAGGACCGCGAGACGGCCGTGGCGCTGATGGACGACCTGGCTCCCGAGCACCTGGAGATCCAGACCGCCGACGACGACTACTACCACGACGCGCTGCGCAACTACGGCTCGATCTTCCTGGGCACCTGGAGCACCGTCGCCTACTCCGACAAGGGCATGGCGGGCACCAACCACGTGCTGCCCACGGCGGGCGGCGCCCGGCACAGCGCGGGCCTGTCGGTCTCGCGGTTCCTGAAACCGCTGACCTACCAGCGCGTTTCGCGCGAGGCCACGCCGCTGCTGGCCGAGGCCGTGGAGACGATATCCGACTACGAGGGCATGGCGGCGCACAAGGCCACCGCGACGCTGCGGCTGGAGCGCCTCCGGGAAGGCGACGCACGATGACCGAGATCTCCGAGCAGCCCACCGGCTCCCCCGGCGGCACCATGACGTCCGGCAAGCGCACGATGCCGAGCGACTTCAGCATCGCCGTGCGCCCCGGGGCGGGCGTGACGCTGGGCGGGGTGAACTACGGCGGCGAGCGGCGCCAGTCGATGGAGGGCTTCGAGGACGCCTACACCGACATCGTCGACTACATCGTCCGGATCACCCACCGCATCTGGGAAGACCAGGACATCGGCTACATCTACGACACCTACGCCCAGGGCTGCCGGCTCTACGACGACAGCGGCGTGAAGTACGGGGTCGAGCGGCTCATCGACGGCACGACGCAGAGCATCAACGCGTTCCCGGACTGCCGCCACTACGCCGACGACGTGATCTGGGCCGGCAGCGACACCGAGGGCTTCGTGACCTCGCACCGGGCCATCAACATCGGCCACCACACCGGCCCCTGGCGCTGGGGCCCGCCCACCGGCCGCAAGCTGGAGACCTGGGTGATGGCCAACTGCGTGGTGTGGCAGAACGAGATCTACGAGGAGTGGGTCCTCTACAACACCGCGGCCAAGCTCCAGCAGCTCGGCATCGACGTGGCCGAGGCCGCGCGCACCTACGCCCGCGAGGGCGGGCTCACCCCGGTCTCCGAGCGCCCGTCGTCGGAGGCGCTGCGCCTGGTCGGCGGGCGCAAGCCGGTCCTGCTGCCGGAGCCGGACAACAGGTCCGGTTTCGACGTGGAGGGCTCGGTCCGGGCGTTGTGGCACAACGTGTTCAACCGGCGCGACCTGAGCGCGATCGACCGCTTCTACGCGGAGAACGTGCGCTGGCACGGCACCACCAACCGCACCGGCTGGGGCCGCTCGGACGTGCGGGCGATGGCCCGCAGCCTGCTGGCCACCTTCCCCGACCTGGGCGTGCAGGTCGACGAGGTGTACTGGATGGGCAACGACGACGACGGCTACAGCATCTCCGTGCGCTGGTCGGGCGCCGGAACGCACCGCGGCGTCGGTCTGTACGGCAAGCCCACCGGCAAGCGGGCGCACCTCTGGGGCATGTCGCAGCTCTACGTGATGCACGGTCGCATCGTCGAGGAGTGGTCGCTGTTCAACGAGTTCGACGTGATCGCGCAGCTCGTCGCCGAGGACGGCGGACCGGAACTGGTCTGACCGCTCAACACCCGCCACCTGGGGCTCTCGCGGAGCTCCGGGTGGCGGTTTCGGCCGATGCGGGCCGAAATCGGAATAATCGTCCCCAGCGGCGGCCCGGATGTGCTAGACATTACCAACGGGTAGTGGCACATCCGACGTTGCACGCACGGCCGCGAGGGGGCGGTGCACGTGAGTTCCGAGGTCGACGCTCAGCTCGACGAGATGCGGAAGAACGGCTGGGAGTCCTACGTGTTCGGGCCGCGCGACGACCCGAACGCCGTCGGCCTGGCCTACCGCTGGAAGACCTGCGCAGACGTCCTCGTGCTGCACGCCGAGGACGACGCGACGGCCTACCGGATGCCGCTGGGCCAGGACGCCGACCTGTTCGCGCCGCGCATCGTGTCCTGGCACTACCACGCCCCGGCCGAGTGGACGATCCGCGCACTCCTCTCACTCCCCCGGCCCGGCGCGCCCGACGCGCCGCTGGCGATGCTGACCCCGCCGCCGGACTGCGCCGTTCCCGCGCAGTTGCGCCGCACGATGACGATCCGGCCGAACCCGCGCCGCGCCCACGTCTCCACCTGATCGGGTGAGCTCCGGCGCTGCCGGGTGCTAGCTCGGCGGGCAACCTGGGCTCGTGCCGCTGACGCATCCGGACAACACGCCCCGCCCGCACCGCGACGAGCTCGCGGTGAACCCGATCTTCACGCGCGAACCCGTGCACGTGCCGGCCTACGAGTTCCCCGCCGACGGGACCGATCCCGAGGTCGCCTACCAGATCGTGCACGACGAGCTGATGCTCGACGGCAACGCGCGGCTGAACCTCGCGACGTTCGTGTCGACGTGGATGGAACCGCAGGCCACGCGGCTGATGTCGGAGTGCTTCGACAAGAACATGATCGACAAGGACGAGTACCCGCGCACCGCGGCCCTGGAGGACCGGTGCGTGCGGATGCTCGCCGGGCTGTGGCACGCGCCCGACCCGCAGCACGTCGTCGGCTGCTCCACGACGGGGTCGTCGGAGGCGTGCATGCTCGCCGGCCTGGCCCTCAAGCGGCGCTGGAAGGGCTCCGGAACGCCGAACATCGTGATGGGCTCCAACGTGCAGATCTGCTGGGAGAAGTTCGCGAACTTCTTCGAGGTCGAGCCGCGCTACGTGCCGATGGAGGGCGACCGGTTCACGCTCTCGGCCGAGGAGGCGCTGAAGCGGGTCGACGAGAACACCATCGGTGTCGTGGCGATCCTGGGCTCGACGTTCGACGGCTCCTACGAGCCGGTCGCCGAGATCTGCCGCGCCCTCGACGACCTGGCGGCGCGCGGCGGGCCGGACGTGCCGGTGCACGTCGACGGCGCGTCCGGGGCGATGATCGCGCCGTTCCTGGACCCGGAGCTGGTGTGGGACTTCCGGCTGCCGCGGGTGGCCTCGATCAACACCTCCGGGCACAAGTACGGCCTGGTCTACCCGGGTGTGGGCTGGGTCGTGTGGCGCACGGCGGAGGCGCTGCCGGAGGAGCTGGTGTTCCGGGTGAACTACCTCGGTGGCGAGATGCCGACCTTCGCGCTGAACTTCTCCCGGCCCGGTGCGCAGGTCGCCGCGCAGTACTTCTCGTTCCTGCGGCTGGGTTTCGACGGGTACCGCCGGGTGCAGCAGGAGTGCCGCGACGTGGCGATGCGGCTGGCCCGCGAGTTCGCCGAGCTCGGGCCGTTCGAACCGCTCACCGACGGCGGGCACATCCCGGCGTTCGCGGTCAAGCTCCGCGACGACGTGACCGATTATTCCGTTTTCGACGTCTCCGCTGCTCTGCGGGCCAGCGGCTGGCTGGTCCCGGCCTACGCGTTCCCGGCGAACCGCACGGATCTGGAGGTGCTGCGGATCGTGGTGCGCAACGGCTTCAGCCACGACCTGGCGGATCTGCTGCTCGACGACCTGCGGCGCGCGCTGCCGACGCTGCGGGCGCAGACCGCTCCGGCGCGCGGCCGGGACTCGGCCGGTTTCGCCCACGGCGCCGGTTCATCCCGCGACTGAGCCGAGGCCGGGAAAAACTCCCGGAGAACGGGAAAGCCCTGCACGGAGCCGGTGCGTCGGGTCACGCTAAGTCGATCAGCTGATCAGGTCCCGCTCGCGGCCGACTAGCCTGCCCGGTTATGAGTCGTTCCGAGGACGCGAACGCGCGGCTGACCGAGCTCGCGCTGCAGGCGCGCCGCGGTGACCCGCACGCGATGGAGGCGTTCGTGCGGGAGAGCCAGCACGACGTCTGGCGCTTCGTCGCGCACCTGGCGGGCCCGCACCTCGCCGACGACCTGGCGCAGGAGACGTTCCTGCGCGCCTTCCGCAGCATCCGCCGGTTCAGCGCCCGCTCCTCGGCCCGCACGTGGCTGCTCAGCATCGCCCGCCGCGTGGTCGTCGACCAGATCCGCTACGAGCGCTCGCGCCCCCGCACCACCCGCACCAGCCCGGACACCGAGCCGCACTCCCCGGACTCGGGCTTCGAGAACGTCGTCGCGCTCAACCTCCTCCTGGCCGACCTCGACCCCCGCCGGGAAGCCCTCGTCCTCACGCAGGTCCTCGGCCTCCCCTACGCCGAAGCCGCCCACATCACCGGCTGCCCCGTCGGCACCATCCGCTCCCGAGTCGCCAGAGCCCGGGGCCAGCTCCTCGCCACCCGCTCCCACCCCGACGAAGAAACCGGCTGACCTCGGGTTCGCGGGGGAAGTTCTCATGAAAACTGTCACCCCCTCAAGGTCACGACAGTTTTCATGAAAACTGCACCACCCCTGAGGGGATCGGCGCCGGTGAGGACGCTCTGTCACTCGTGGGTGGTGGGGGGAAGTTTTCATGAAAACTTCCCCCCACCACCCACGAGTGTCGGAGCCTCGATCTGGGTAAGGGCCTGGTGCTCGTGGTCCGTCACCAGGTGACGGTTTTAGTGAGAACTGTCCGGACAAAACGGACGTTGATCATGGGTGATTCGAGGAAAAACCGTCCCCGGCCGACGAACGAACCCGACTGAACCCCCGGTGGGAACTTTTTCGGGTGCTCGGGCGACAGTAGGGGTGTGGAGTGTTCTGTGTGCCGGGAGGCGCTGTCGGCGCGGCTGGACGGTGAGGAGCCGCCGGTGGCCGCGGCCGAGGTGGAGCGACATCTCGCCGGGTGCGAGGGGTGCCGGGACTGGGAGTCCCGTGCCGCGGCTTTGAGCAGGTCGTTGCGGGTGCGGGCGGTGCCCAGCACGCCCGACCTGACCGCGTCGGTGATGCGGTCGCTGCCCGCGCCCGCGGTGCGGCGCTGGCCGCGGGTGCTGCTCGGTGCCGTCGCCGTCGTCCAGCTCGCCCTCGGAGCGCTGCAGCTGGTGGGCGCCGGCGGGCACGAGGCGATGGCCGGGCACGTGTTCCACGAGAGCACCGCGTGGAACCTGGCGCTGGGAGCCGGGTTCGGCTGGGCGGCCTGGCGGGTCCGGGCCGGTGCTGGGATGCTGCCGGTGCTCGGCGCGTTCCTGGCCGTGCTCACCATCGTCAGCGTCCAGGACCTGATCAGCGGCGTCGTCACGGCCGGACGTCTGGTCTCGCACCTGCCGCTGCTGGTGGCGCTGGCGCTGCTGCTGATCATCCGCCGCGATCACCGCGACCTGCATCCCGGACCGGGCCACGGCGCGCGACCCGGCGAGCACACCGCCACCACCGAGGACCCCGGCGAACCCGCGCCCCCGCGCGAACTCGGCCCGACCGCTTACCGCGAGGCGAGTTAGGACCGTTCCACGCGGCGGAGCCGCCTTCGGGGGTTCCCACCGCGCAGAACGACCCCGACGGCGGCTCTCAGCGCTTGCGCCCCATCGCCGCCCAGTAGTAAGCGCTGTGCGGGTCGACCTGGTGATCCGGGTGGAGCTTGGTGACGCCGGCCGGTTCGGGGTCCGGGCGCCACGCCAGGACCGGGGCCACGCCGGGTTCGACCAGGTCCATGCCGTCGAAGAGCTCGGCCACCTCGGACTCGCTCCGCGGCTGGAACGGGATCCCCGACCGCTCCGCGGAGGCCACGACACCGGCCATCGCCTCGGGGTCGAAGTCGGCGGTGGGGTGGGTGATCGTCAGGTAGCTGCCGGACGGCACCGCGTCCATCAGCTTGCCGAGGACCTGCTGCACCTCGTCGTTCTCGCGGAAGTACATCAGCACCGCCACCAGCATCACCGCGGTCGGCTGCGTCAGGTCGAGCGTCCCGGTCAGCGCCGGGTCGGACAGGATCGAGTCCGGGTCGTGCAGGTCGGCGAAGAGGAACTTCGTCGCGCCCTCGTCGGTGCTGGTCATCAGCGCCCGAGCGTGAGCCAGGACGATCGGGTCGTTGTCGACGTAGACGACGCGGCAGCGCGGTTCGGCGCGCTGGGCGACCTCGTGGACGTTGCCGCTGGTGGGAATCCCGGTGCCGACGTCGAGGAACTGCCGGATCCCGCACTCCTGCACCAGGTGGCGCACGGCGCGACCGACGAACGCCCGGTTCGCGCGCGCCATCGTCTTGATCGTCGGGATGTGCTCGGCGATCGCGTCGCCCAGCGCGCGGTCGGCCTCGAAGTTGTCCTTGCCGCCCAGCCAGTAGTCGTAGACCCGGGCCTCGTGCGCGACGGTGGTGTCGATCTCGACCGGGAGCCGGCCGCTCTGCTGGTTCATCCGCGTCCCCTGGATCAGTACGTGTCCCTTAACTCCCGCAGCAGCTGCGGCGTGTCCTCCGGAGTGGCCGCCTGCACGCTGAGCATGTTCATCACCGCCTGGTACTGGTCCAGGTCGTTGCGCTTGTCGAGGTACAGCGCGCTGGTGAGCTGCTCCAGGTACACCACGTCGGGCAGGTCCGACTCCGGGAAGCGCACGATGGTGAACGGGCCACCGGCCGCGGCGTGCCCGCCGACGCTGTAGGGCAGCAGCTGGATCGTGACGTTGGGCAGCTCGGCGACGCGGATCAGGTGGTCGATCTGCCCCTGCATGATCCGCTCCCCGCCGATCGGACGGCGCAGCGCGGCCTCGTCGATGACCGCCCACAGCGTCGGCGGTTCCGGGCGGGTGAGGATGTCCTGGCGGCGCATCCGCAGCGCGACCCGGCGGTCGACCTCGGCGGTGGGCTCCTGCCCGTGCCCCAGCATGATCACCGCGCGCGCGTAGTCGGGCGTCTGCAGCAGGCCCGGCACGAACTGCGCCTCGTAGGTGCGGATGATCTCGGCGGCCTGCTCCAGGCCGAGGTAGGTCTCGAACCACGACGGCAGCAGGTCGCCGTACTGGTGCCACCAGCCGGGTTCGTTGGCCTGCCGCGCCAGCGACAGGAAGGCCGCGCGCTCGCTGTCGTCCCGCACGCCGTACAGGGTGAGCAGGTCGTTGAGGTCGCGCTCGCGGAAGCTGACCCGGCCCAGCTCCAGCCTGCTGATCTTGGCGTGCGAGCCGCGGATCGCCTCGCCCGCGGCCTCGCGGCTGATCCCGCGATCCTCCCGCAGGCGACGGAGCTGCCCGCCGAGCGCGATGCGCAGCACCGTCGGCCCCACCGCAGGACCGCTCTGCTTGGCGCTGGACCTGCTGCCCTGTCTCTCCGGCTCGATGCCCATCATGTCGATACCCCCATCGGGAGCAATGCGGCGTCCGATCGCCGCCAAAGCCAGTCAGCAGATTAGATCATCAAAGTCGCCTTCTTTAACCCCTTCGAGAAAAGCGGCGATTTCTTCGCGGGTGTAGACGAGCACCGGGCCTTCGGCGAACCGGGAGTTGCGCACCGCGATGCGGCCGCGCTCCAGCTCGGCGACCTCGACGCAGTTCCCGCTCGGATTGCTGCGCGCGCTCTTCCGCCACCGCAGGTCAGACCGTCGGCTGAGGTCTGCCCATCGGGGGGCGTCCGACACCACGGTCTCCGGCATGAGTGCCTCCAACATTCGGGCGAAATCGCGTCCGTACGTGCACGTGTTCTTGCAAACGTTCTTGCATCTGCAAGGTCAGTCCGGGACAGTAGCAGCAGCAGGTCGAGTGCCGATCTTGATCCGTCAGCGGGAAACCGGCGTCCGGCGAACGGCCCCGGTGCACGTGGGAGGAGGCCGAGGGGCATGTTCCGCTTGTCGCGGCGTGAGAACCCCTGCCGCGAGCGTCCGATTCGCCCGGCTCCACCTCAGGATCGAGCAGCCCCACCCCGGGATCGGGTCTTCTGATGAGCGGGCTGGTGACGGTCGGAGCGTTATTCCTCTGCCTCGTGTTGGCGCTGCAGCTGCTCTCCGCGCGCCGCGCGCGCCGCGCCCTGGAGAGACGGCTCGAGGTCGCCGATCGCGCCGCGCACACCGATCCGCTGACCGGCCTGGCCAACCGCGCGGGCCTACACCGCGCGCTCGACCGGCAGCGCGCCACCTCCCGCCCCGGCGATCACGTCGCGATGATCCTGATGGACCTGGACGGGCTCAAGGAGACCAACGACCTCTACGGCCACGACTTCGGCGACAGCGTTCTGGTCGCGGCGGCCAAGCAGATCCAGGAGACCGTCACCCGGCGCACGCACGACGAAGCCGGGCTCGCGGCGTGCGCGGCCCGGCTCGGCGGAGATGAGTTCGTGGTGCTGCTGGGTGCCGACGTCAACAGCGGTGTCGCCACCGAGGACGCCGAAGCGCTGGCCGACGAGCTGTGCGCGGGCATCGCTTCCGCCGAGGTCATGGCGGAGATGCCGATCCGCTGCACCGCCAGCGCGGGTGTCGCGGTGCTGCCGGCGCACCGGATGCACCAGCTGATCACCGCTGCGGACAAGGCCATGTACCGGGCCAAGTCCACGCGTTCCGGAACTTCCCGCTACCAGCCGCTCAACGACGTGTCGGAGCGGATCCCCCGGCACCGAACGGCTCTGGTGGCGCTGGAAGGCGGGGCCTTCCAGAAGGAAGCTCAGGCGTAAGCGGTCTGCCGGACGCCGCCGACCATGCGGTGGGCCTCGGCGTTGCAGGCCGGGCACGTCGTCCAGAGCCAGGCCATCTCGCCGACTTCGGCGCTCATCTGGCGGTCGCAGAGTGTCGTGATGGTGCTTCCGGCCGGGTAACCCCCGGAAGGCCGGGGATCGGTGCTCGCGTGACGCTCCCCTAGGGCCGGAACCCAATGGAACGGATGCATCCGCACTCTCCTTCGCTGCCGTTTCCCGACGCAGTACTGTATGTCTCGTCTTGCCTGATTCGAACCGGATCGCCCGGCATCACCGCCGAAGACAACCCAATCCGGGTAATCCGTCACTCAGATGGATTCAAGTCCCACGATCCCCGCGGTCGCAGCCAGGCACCGACCGCACGGCAAGGCCCCGTCCGAGGGAATATTCTCGATCGTCTCATGATCGAGCAGGAGCCCGCACGCCGTGCGTGTCACCCGCCCGTACCAATCCACCGCTGAAATCGCGTGCGCCTGGCGCAAAGTCACCTGATCAGCGGTATGCGAGACCCAGAGGCATCCCACCTGCGAGTGTTGTGACCTCTCCCCCCGGGTGCTCCCGGCCGTCCTCAGTGGCATGATCCCTCCCCGGATCGAATACGATTAATCGTAAGCACATCTGAGCGACGGAGTCGAGAGATGCGGAAGGGATGCACCACGATGCTTCACCCGGAACGGACGGAAAGCCCGATCTTCGGCACCACCGGCTGGGGTTCGGCGTCCGCCTGCGGACCGAACGGCGGGAACTGCGTCGAGGTGAACTTAACCGTGCCCGGGCACGTCGGCGTCCGCGACAGCAAGCAGCTCACCGGGGACGTCACGCTGGACTTCGACACGGCCAGCTGGAGCCGCTTCCTGCGCCGCGCGCGAGCCGGCACCTTCGACCTCGGCTAGATCGTCGCAGCTCAGAGGCGGTTCGGGATTAATCACCCTCGGCGCCCGACGCGGACGGTGACCCGTTTGCCGCACAACCACGTCCGAGTGCATTAGAGTGTTGTTCTTGACAGGCGCGTTTGCGCTTGTCAGACGTGGTGACGGCGAAAGCATACGAGCGGAGATCTGGTGCCGAGCACGGTAACTTCGCGACGCAGGCAGCTCGGGAACGAGATCCGCCGCGCGCGGCAGGCCGCGAGCATGACCCAGCAAGAAGTCGCCGAGCTGCTGGGATGCAGCCAGGGCAAGATCAACAAGATCGAGTCGGGCACGGTCGCGGTCAAGAACGCCGAGCTGCAGAAGATGCTGGAGGCCTTCAACTCCGGCAAGGCCGAGTCCGAGCTGATGCTGGAGCTGGCCCGGTCCAGCTCCGGGCAGCGCGGTCAGTGGGCCGGCTACCGCTCCGCGGTGCCGCAGTGGTTCCGCACCTTCACCGACCTCGAACCGGCCGCCACCGAGATCCTGAGCTGGCACGGCGAGCGCATCCCGGGCCCGCTGCAGTCCGAGCACTTCATGCTCACCCAGTTCTCCGAGGACCGCGCCACCGACGTGACCGCGCTGGTGCGCAACCGCCTGGACCGCAAGCAGGTCTTCGACCTGCCGCGACCGCCCTACTACCGGTTCGTGCTCAGCGAGGCGGCTTTCCACCGGGTCCCCGGCGGCCAGAACCCGTCGGTGGCGCTGGACCAGGTCGAGCACCTGCTGGACCTGCAGTCGCGGTACCCCAAGGCGTACGTGCACATCCTGCCGTTCGACGTGCGGCTGCCCTACGTGCCCAACGACTTCACGATCATGCGCTTCTCCGACGGCACCAAGGACTTCGTGTTCGTCGAGCACGTCGCGGGCGGCCTCTACCTGGACGACGAGGACGACTTCAACCTCTTCAACGACGCCTGGGACCGCCTCCGCGGCGCCGCCCTCGAACGCCACGACACGGTCGCCTACCTCCAGGACCTCGCCAAGAAGTACCGGTCCCAGATCGACTTCTGATCCCCTCACCCCCACCCGACGTCGAAAACCGCAACATTCGTCGCACGAAAACCGGGGTTTTCGACGCGACGAATGTTGCGGTTTTCGACTTCAGTGCCCTGATCGGGTGGTGGGTCAGGCGACCGGGGTGGGGAGTTCGGAGGGGGGCTCCCGGACGTCCCGGGGTGTTTTGGGGCGGGCGTGGGTGGCGTAGAGGGTGAGGCCGACGAAGACGACGCCACCGACGAGGTTGCCGAGGACCGTGGGGATCTCGTTCCAGACGAGGTAGTCGGCGATGGAGAAGTCGCCGCCGAGCATGAGGCCGCTCGGGAACAGGAACATGTTGACCACCGAGTGCTCGAAGCCCATGTAGAAGAACACCAGGATCGGCATCCACATGCCGATCACCTTGCCGGACACCGACTTCGACATCATCGCGGCGACGACACCGGTGGAGACCATCCAGTTGCACAGCACGCCGCGCACGAACAGGGTCAGCATCCCCGCGGCGCCGTGCTCGGCGTAGCCGAGGGTCCGGCTCTCCCCGATCGAGCCGAGCTTCTGCCCGACGGCGTTGGGGTCGACGCTGAACGCGAACGTCACGATGACCGCCATCAGCACCGCCACGGTTAGCGCGCCCGCGAAGTTGCCGAGGAACACCAGCCCCCAGTTGCGCAGCACCCCGGTGAGCTTCACCCCGGGCCGCTTGTCCAGCCACGCCAGCGGCGCCAGCGTGAAAACACCGGTGAGCAGGTCGAAACCGAGCAGGTAGAGCAGGCAGAAGCCGACCGGGAACAGCAGCGCGCCGATCAGCGGCGCACCCGTCTCGACGGTGACGCTCACCGCGAACGCGGCCGCCAGCGCCAGGATCGCACCCGCCATGTAGGCGCGGATCACGGTGTCCCGGGTCGACATGTGGATCTTGGACTCGCCGGCGTCGATCATCTTGCCGACGAACTCGGGCGGACTCACGTAGGACACGACAACTCCTCGAAGCCGGAAGGGGATGCGGATACCGTTCGCGGAACGGCGTCGTTCCCGGTCTGGCCAGCAGTGTCCGCAGCCGCGATGTCCCCGGTGTAACGCGGCCGCGAGATCCGCATCAACAGGAGCTCACCGCCGCGCGCGAGCCCCCGTCAGTCGAGCAGGTCGACGATCGCCGACGCCATCTCGGCCGGATCGCCGGAGTCGGGCCGCAGCACCAGGTCCGGCTGCTCCGGACGCTCGTAGGCGTCGTCGACGCCGGTGAACCCGGTGATCTCCCCCGCCCGCGCCCGCGCGTAGAGGCCCTTGGGGTCGCGCGCCTCGCACACCTCGACGGGCGTGTCGACGAAGACCTCCACGAACGTCAGACCGGCTTCCCGGTGCGCCTGCCGGGCGCGCTCCCGGTCGGCGCGGTACGGGCTGATCAGCGACACGATGGACACCACGCCGGAGTCGGCGAACAGCCGTGCCACCTCGCCGACGCGGCGGACGTTCTCGGCCCGGTCGGCGGCGCTGAAGCCCAGGTCGGCGTTGAGCCCGTGTCGCAGGTTGTCGCCGTCGAGCAGGTAGGCGGGCCTGCCGGCGGCCACCAGCCTGCGCTCCAGCTCGACGGCCACGGTCGACTTGCCCGAGGCCGACAGCCCGGTCAGCCACACCGTCGCGCCCCGGGTCCGCCGCTGCTCGCGGCGGACAGCCGTGGACACCCAGGTCACGTTCGACTCGGCCACGCCCGGTCCGGTGATCATGCCTGCGGCGACGGTGTTGTCGGTGGCCTCGTCGACGAGGATGAAGCTGCCGGTGGTGCGGTTGCGCCGGTAGGCGTCGAACAGCAGCGGCTGCTGGGTGCGCAGCCGAATCCGGCCGATCTCGTTGAGCGACAACGACGTCGCGGTCGTGTCGCGGTGCAGGGTGTTGATGTCGAGCCGGTAGTCCAGCTGCCGCACCTGGGCGCGGGTGGACCTCGTGGTGTGCTGGATGGCGTAGCGCGCACCGGGTTCCAGCGCCGAGCGCTCGGTGAGCCAGCAGACGAGGGCGTCGACGTCCTGGCCGGTGTGCGGGCGGTTCTGCGGGCGGCACAGCATGTCGCCGCGCGCGACGTCGAGGTCGTCGGTGAGCCGCACGGTCACCGCCTGCGGCGTGAACGCCTCCTCCAGCGGCTCGCCGCCGGGTCCCCAGATCTCGGCGATGCCGGTGGTGAAGCCCGAGGGCAGCACGACGACGTCGTCGCCGGGCTTGAGCACTCCCCCGGCGACCGTTCCGGCGTAGCCGCGGACGTCGCCGTCGCGGATCACGCACTGCACCGGCAGCCGGGCGTCGATGAGGTTGCGGTCGGAGGCGACGTGGACCTCTTCGAGGTGGTGCAGCAGCGACGTGCCCTCGTACCAGGGCATGTTCTCGCTGCGGTGCACGACGTTGTCGCCGCGCAGGGCCGAGACCGGGATGAAGGTCAGGTCCGGCGCGTCGAGCTTCATGGCGAAGGAGGCGAACTCGGCGCGGATCTCGTCGAACCGCTGCTGCGAATAATCGACCAGGTCCATCTTGTTGACGCACAGCACCAGGTGCGGGATGCCGAGCAGGCTGGCCACGAACGCGTGCCTGCGGGACTGCTCCAGCACGCCCTTGCGCGCGTCGATGAGCACCAGCGCGAGGTCGGCGGTGGAGGCACCGGTGACCATGTTGCGGGTGTACTGGATGTGCCCGGGCGTGTCGGCGACGATGAACTTGCGGCGAGGCGTGGCGAAGTAGCGGTGCGCGACGTCGATGGTGATGCCCTGCTCGCGCTCGGCCCGCAGCCCGTCGGTGAGCAGCGCGAGGTCCGGTCCGCCGTCGCCGCGGCCGGCGCGCTCGACGGCTTCGAGCTGGTCGCTGAGGATCGTCTTGGAGTCGTAGAGCAGGCGCCCGATCAGCGTGGACTTGCCGTCGTCCACGCTCCCGGCGGTGGCGAGGCGAAGCAGCTGCGTCATCGAAGCTCCTCTTCGGTTGCGCTGAGCGTTCCCGGTTGCCACGGCGTAGCCGTGTCTCTTTCCCCACCTCAGGCGCTCGCACCGCTCAGACGTCTTCTGGGGAGGACGGCCGACGTGCCGTGCATCGGCATGCACAAGCGGATCCCGGAGTCGGAAGGCGTCCGAGGTTCCGCTACCCGCACCGCCAAGCAACAAGGCCGCAGAACTCTCATCAGAAGTAACCTTCGCGCTTGCGGTCTTCCATTCCGGCCTCCGAGATGCGGTCGTCCGCCCTGGTCGCCGCGTTCGGTGACCCGGGCGGCGGCGACCTCGGCGACGACGTCGGCGACGGTGCTCGCGGTGGAGGGCACGCAGCCGGTGCAGGTCGCGTCGCCGACGGTGCGGAAGCGGACGGTGGCCTCGTAGGGCCGCTCGTCCTCGCCGGGTTCCAGGTGCGGGTTGGTGGCCAGCAGCATGCCGTCGCGCTCGAAGACGGTGCGCCGGTGGGCGTAGTAGATGGGCGGGAGCTCGATGTCCTCGTCGAGCACGTACTGCCAGATGTCGAGCTCGGTCCAGTCGGACAGCGGGAAGACGCGGATGTGCTCGCCCTTGCGGTGCCGACCGTTGTAGAGGTGCCACAGCTCGGGCCGCTGGTTGCGGGGGTCCCACTGGCCGAACTCGTCGCGGAAGCTGAACACCCGCTCCTTGGCGCGGGCCTTCTCCTCGTCGCGGCGGGCGCCGCCGAAGACGGCGTCGAAGCGGTGCTCGGCGATGCTGCGCAGCAGGGTCCGGGTCTGCAGGCGGTTGCGCCCGGCCCCGGGTCGTTCGACGGAGCGGCCGGCGTCGATGTCGTCCTGCACGCTGCCGACCACCAGCTCCAGGCCCAGGCGCTCGACGGTGCGGTCGCGGAAGTCGATGACCTCGGCGAAGTTGTGGCCGGTGTCGACGTGCAGGACCGGGAACGGCAGCGGCGCGGGCCAGAACGCCTTGCGGGCCACGTGCAGCATCACGGCGGAGTCCTTGCCGCCGGAGAACAGCAGCGCCGGGCGTTCGAAGCAGGCCGCGACCTCGCGGAAGACGTGCACCGCCTCGGCTTCCAGGCCGCGCAGGTGGGTCAGTTCGTAGGTCGTGGTCACGGCGGACCCGCCCTTCCGATCAGAACCTGATATAGAACGAGTTTCACAGAAAAGTAGAACAAGTTCTTGCGCTTGGTCAAGGTGCGCGGAAAGCTGGGGCCATCCCGGACGGACCGAGCGAGGAGGCGTCGTGGACCTGGTCGCGCTGGAGGAGATCAAGCGTCTGAAGTACCGCTACCTGCGAGCGGTCGACCTGAAGCTGTGGCACGAGCTGGCCGACACCATCACCGAGGACGCGGTCGGCGACTACGGCACCGAGGCGGCCGGCGAGAAGCTCCACCTCGTCGGGCGCGAGAAGATCCTGGAGTTCATGCGGGAGAACCTCGGCCCGGGCATCATCACCACGCACTTCGCGGGCCAGCCGGAGATCGACGTCGACGGCGACACCGCCACCGGGACCTGGTGCTTCGAGGACACCGTCATCGCCACCGAGTTCAAGACGATCATCCGGGGCGCGGCCTTCTACGAGGACACCTACCGCCGCGAATCGGACGGCGAGTGGCGCATCAGCCGGACCAGCTACACCCGGACCTACGAGTTCCTGCACACCTTCGACGACCTGCCCAACTTCACCCTCACGGCCAACCGCTGGGCATAGAACTCGTTCTACGAAGGAGGAGCCTGTGCTCACGCAGCCTTTCGCCGACGCCGTTGCCGAGGCCGAGGAGGTCATCAAGGGCGCCAAGCACATCCGCACCGATCAGGACCTGGTCGAGGGGTACGACTACCTGGCGGGCAGCATCCAGGCGTCGATGATGCTGGCCTGGGCGTTCGAGCGCGATCACCCGTACTTCATCCAGTCGACCGGCCCCTACACGAAGATGGGCCTGGACAACCCGGACGCGCTGTACTTCCACTCCTACATCCGCGACGACGCCGAGTACGTGGTGACCGGGAAGCGCGGCAGCACGACGGATCTCAGCTTCCAGGTGCTCAACGGCGACTACTCCCCGGTGGACGTCCCGGACAGCCTCGCCGCGTTCGACGACCGGCGCATCACCGTCGACGACAACGGTGATTTCGAGGTGCGCTTCGGTCCGGGACCGGCCGGGCCGAACTACTTCACCCTCGCCCCCGGTTCGGCGATGCTGGTGGTGCGCGAGGTCTACAGCGACTGGGACACCGAGCGGCGCGGCCTGATCCGGATCCGGCGGGCCGACACCGCGGGCACCGCTCCCCCGCCGCGCACGATGGACCTGATGACCAAGCGCTACGGCGTGGCCGGGAAGATCCTGCTCAGCCGGTTGCGGACGTTCCTGGCGTTCCCGGAGTGGTTCTACCTCAACCAGCCGGTGAACACGATGAACGAGCCGCGCTCCACGCCGGGCGGGCTGTCCACCCAGATGTCGTCCGCCGGGCACTTCGAGCTCACCGACGACCAGGCGATGATCATCACCGTGCCGCGTTCCGAGGCGCCGTACCAGGGTTTTCAGCTCGGCAGCCCCTGGTACATCTCCACCGACTACATCAACCACCAGACCAGCCTCACCGCCGAGCAGGCGCGCACCGATCCCGACGGCAAGATCCGCTTCGTGCTCGCCGAGCGCGATCCGGGCCTGACCAACTGGATCGAGCTGACCGGGCACCAGCGCGGCTACATGCAGATCCGCTGGCAGCGCCTCTCCCGCGACCTGGGGCCCGAGGACGGCCCGGAGGTCGAGGTCGTGCCGTTCGGCGAGCTGCCGAAACGCCTTCCGCACCACGAGGAATCGCGCACCACGCCCGAGCGGTGGCGCCAGCGCATCGCCGCGCGGCAAGCCGCCGTGCACAACCGGATGCTGGGGTGAGGCCGATGCTGGACGGACTGCTTCGCGACAAGGTCGTCGTCGTCTCCGGGATCGGGCCCGGCCTGGGCCGGTCCCTGGCGCTGCGCAGCGCGCAGGCCGGGGCCGACGTGGTGCTGGCCGCGCGCACCGAGAAGCGGCTCGAGCAGGTGGCCGACGAGGTGAGCGAGCTGGGCCGCCGCGCGCTGGTGGTGCCCACCGACATCACCTCCGAGGACGACGCCGCGAACCTGGTGTCGCGGTCGGTGGAGCACTTCGGGCGGGTCGACGCGCTGATCAACAACGCCTTCGCGATCCCCCCGCTCGCCGACCTCGCCGACACCGACCTGGACGCGATCCGGCAGGGCTTCGAGACCACCTCGATCGCCGCGCTGCGGATGACCAGGCTGTTCGCCCCCGCGCTGGCCGAGACGCGCGGCGCGGTGCTCATGGTGAACTCGGCCGTGCTGCGGCACTCCCGCCGCAACTACGGCGCCTACAAGATGGCCAAGTCCAGCCTGCTGTCGCTGGCGCAGAGCCTGGCCACCGAGCTCGGGCCGCAGGGCGTGCGGGTCAACACCATCGCCCCCGGCTACATCTGGGCGGACTCGCTCAAGTGGTACCTCGGCTACCTCGCCGAGCAGCGCGGCATCACCCGCGACGAGGTCTACGAGGAGACCGCCGCCACCACCGACCTGCGAAAACTCCCGGAACCGGACGAGATCGCCGACGCGGGCCTGTTCCTGATCTCCGACCTCTCGCGGATCATCACCGGCCAGTGCCTGGACGTCAACGCCGGCGAATTTCACCACTGAAAAGCGTTCACCCGGGTCATTTCGCGTAGCGGTGCGAGCTGCGAGGGCGGCTCGCACGGCTCGCGGCTCTCCGCCGCTTGCGACCGAGTTCCCGGGAAAACACCGTGAGGAGCTGCTCATGAGCATCGGTCGTGAGGACGTCGGCACCGTCGAGGACCTGCACGCCTCGGCCACCCGGCTCGTCGGGCTCGACGACTTCGGCACCGACGACTACACCGACGGGCTCGGCGTGCTGCTGGAGTCCTACGAGCGCGACGCCGGGCTGACGCCGCTGGGCAACAAGGTCGCGCGCGCGTTCCTGCGGGGCGCGCTGACCGCGCGGCTGATCAGCGAGGACGCGTGGAAGAAGCACCCGCAGCACGCCGAGGTCGCGATCGAGCGCCCGATCTTCGTCACCGGGCTGCCGCGCACCGGCACCACGGCGCTGCACCGGTTGCTCACCGCCGACCCCGCCAACCAGGGCCTGGAGCTGTGGCTGACCGAGGTCCCGCAGCCGCGCCCACCGCGCGAGACCTGGGCCGACGACCCGGTCTTCCAGGGCATCCAGCAGGGCTACACCCGGCACCACGTGGAGCACCCCGAGTTCATGGGCGTGCACTACATGTCGGCCGAGCAGGTCGAGGAGTGCTGGCAGCTGCTGCGGCAGTCGACGCGGTCGATCTCCTACGAGTGCCTGGCGCACCTGCCGACCTACTCGCGCTGGCTGGCCGGCCAGGACTGGACGGCGGCCTACGCGCGGCACAAGCGCAACCTGCAGCTCATCGGGCTGCCGGACCGGAACCGGCGCTGGGTGCTGAAGAACCCGAGCCACCTGTTCGCGCTCGACGCGCTCCTGGAGACCTACCCGGACGCGCTGGTGATCCAGACGCACCGCGAGCCGCGCACCGCGATCGCCTCGGTGTGCAGCCTCGCCGCGCACGCCACCCACGACTGGTCGGAGACCTTCCGCGGCGAGACCATCGGCCGCGACCAGCTGGAGCTGTGGTCGCGGGGCCTGGACGAGTTCACCGCGGCCCGCGCCCGGTACGATCCGGACCGCTTCTTCGACGTGCGCTACGAGGACTTCACGGCCGACCCGATCGGCGTTGTCCAGCGGATCTACCGGCACTTCGGGATCCCGCTCGACGACGCCGCGACGCGGGCGATGCGGGACCTGCACGCCGAGAGCACCGCCGGTCACGCCAAGCCCGCGCACCGCTACTCGCTGGCGGACTTCGGGCTGCGCGGAGAAGAGGTCGACGAGCGCTTCGCCGGCTGGGCTCCGGTCGGTTAGATTCCGGGCGGATTCGACGCACCGGAGGGCGAAGCATGGCGTACGGCGACTACCAGCTGGAGATCTACCTCAACGGTCTGAGCGGGGTGCTTCCCGACCTGCCGATGGAGTTCGAGGAGCTGGAGGAGCGGGCGAAATCCGCCATGTCGCCCTCGGTGTGGTCCTACGTCCACGGCGGAGCGGGGTCGGAGCGCACGCAGCGCGCGAACGTCGCCGCGTTCGACCGGTGGGGGCTGGTGCCGCGGATGTTCGTCGGCGCCGAGGAGCGCGACCTCTCGGTGGACCTGTTCGGGATGACGCTGCCGTCCCCGGTGTTCATGGCACCGATCGGGGTGCTGGGCATCTGCGGGCAGGACGGGCACGGCGACCTGGCCACCGCGCGGGCCGCCGCGCAGACCGGGGTGCCGATGGTGGCCTCGACGCTGTCGTCGGACCCGTTGGAGGACGTGGCGGGCGAATTCGGCGGCACACCGGGGTTCTTCCAGCTCTACACGCCGAAGGACCGGGATCTGGCGGAAAGCCTGGTGCGCCGCGCCGAGAAGGCGGGCTACAAGGGCATCGTCGTCACGCTCGACACCTGGATCCCGGGCTGGCGGCCGCGCGACCTGGCGACCTCGAACTTCCCGCAGCTGCGCGGGCACTGCCTGAGCAACTACTACACCGACCCGGTGTTCCGGGCGGGTCTGGACAAGAGCCCCGAGGAGGACCCGGGCGCGGCGGTGCTGCGCTGGGTCTCCACCTTCGGCAACCCGCTGACCTGGAACGATCTGCCGTGGCTGCGGTCGCTGACGGACCTGCCGCTGCTGGTCAAGGGCATCTGCCACCCCGACGACGTCCGCCGCGCCAAGGACGGCGGCGTCGACGGCATCTACTGCTCCACCCACGGAGGCCGCCAGGCCGACGGAGGGCTTCCGGCCCTGGAGGTCCTGCCGGAGGTCGTCGACGCGGCCGACGGAATGCCGGTCCTGTTCGACTCGGGAGTCCGCAGCGGCGCCGACGTCGTCAAGGCCCTCGCCCTGGGCGCCACGGCGGTCGGCGTCGGCCGCCCCTACGCCTACGGCCTCGCCCTCGGCGGCACCCCCGGCATCACCCACGTCCTCCGCAGCCTCCTCGCCGAAGCCGACCTGATCATGGCCGTCGACGGCTACCCCGCCCTCTCCGACCTCACCCGTGATGCCCTCCGCGCCCTCCGCTGAGCCCGTCTCGGTGCGCGGGTGGTCGCCAGGGGACGGTTTTTCCTCGAATCACCCATGATCAATGTCCGTTTTGCCCGGACAGTTCTCACTAAAACCGTCCACTGGCGACCACCTCACCAGGCCGAGCGCTCGGAGGACCCGATCGGACGAAGAGCGGGGTCACAGTCGGAATCGATAACGTGCGGGGAGTCAGGAGCGATCTTCCCAGTGGAGGTAAAACCTACCTTTACTCGGAGATCGGAGGTCGCGATGGCGCAGGTTCTGAGCCTGGCGTTCGTCGGCTCCGCCGTCGTGCTGCTCATCGCCGTGCTGATCGTGCGGGAGAGCGGACGTCGGAGCACCGCGCGGTGGGAGCTCGAACGGGAGCGGCTGCGGCGGGACACGCTCACCCAGCTCGCAGCGGACGACCGGGAGCACGCACGCGCGCTGCTCAAGAGCGCCCGCGAGCTGTTCGGCGCGGGCCACACCGCGACCGCGGCGATCCTGGAGATGCAGGCGACCGACTACGAGATGCGCGCCGACGACCACGAGGCCGCGCGCTCCGACCCGACCTTGCCGATGTTCCCGGCGCGGCAACGACAACTCTCCCTCTGACCACCGGAAACCGGGGCCTGCGCGGCACTTTCGCGCAGGCCCCGGTGTGGTCTCGACCATTCGCGGCGAAACCGCGCCGCCGAACGGACGATCGGCGCTCACACCGGACCGCCAGGGTCCCGCCGCGTTGCGACCACCGATAGACTCCCCGAAAACGTGATCAAATCCACGGGGAGCGCGGCACCGATGGCCATCGAGGGCGAAGCCGCCGACGTCGGGGCGGCGGCCGGCATCGACACCAGCAAGGCGAGCATCGCCCGCGTCTACGACATGTTCCTGGGCGGCAAGGACAACTTCGCCGTCGACCGCGAGGTCTACGAGACGATCCAGGCCGTCTCACCGCACGGCGACGACGTCGCCCAGTCGATCCGCCGCTGGCTGATCCGCGTGGTGCGCCACCTCGCCGGTTACGAGGTCGGCATAGACCAGTTCCTGGACATCGGCTCCGGGCTGCCGACCGTGGAGAACACCCACGAGATCGCCCAGCGCCACAACCCGGACGCCACCGTCGTCTACGTCGACAACGACGCGACGGTCGCCGCCTACGGCCGGGCGCTGATGGAGGAGAACGACCTCACCCACTTCGCCACCGCCGACCTGCGCGACCCTGCCGCGCTGCTGGCGACGCCGCACGTCGCCAAGCTCGACTTCGACCGGCCGGTGGCGATGATCCAGTGCGCCACGCTGCACCACGTCGACGACGCCGACGACCCCGCCGCGTTCATGCGGGCCTACGTCGACGCGCTGCCCTCCGGCTCCTACCTGGCCATCTCGCACTGGTGGGACCCGGTCGACGAACTGCCCGAAGGGCACCTGATGGCCCGCGAGCTGGAGCAGCGCTGGCGCGAGTCGTCGATGGGCAGCGGGCGCTACCGCACGCGCGAGGAGATCGGCGCGCTCTTCGGCGGCCTGGAACTCCTCGAACCGGGCCTGGTGGAGCTCAACCACTGGTGGCCGGACGGCCCCCGCATGCGCGAGATCTCGCTGGTGGAGCGCCTGATCCTCGGCGGCGTCGCCTACAGCCCTGAGCTCGGCGCCCGCGGTCAACCCGCGCGGTGCGCCCTGATGCGCGTCCACCCGGTCAGCGCTCGCGCAGCGCCGTGCGCAGGATCTCCGCCTGGTCGTCATCGAGCGACGCGACGAAGTGCGCCAGGACGACCTCGGGCGCCCCGGAGCCGTCGAGCACCTGGCCGAGCATGCGCGCGGCGGCCTCCTCGCGGCTGCGCGTGGGCCGGTAGCGGTAGGCCCGGCTCTCCATCTCCCGCTGCACCCAGCCCTTGCGGTGCAGGTTGTCGAGCACCGTGAGCACCGTCGTGTAGGCCAGCGATCGACCGGTGTCGAGCCGATCCAGCACTTCGCGCACCTTGACCGGCTCCGGTTCCTCCCACAGAACCTGCATCACAGCGGCTTCGAGCTCACCCAGAAAACGCATGGCCCCTCCTCCCCGGGGCACATCGTACGTCGGGGATTCGCACGTCGCGCACGCTATGTGAATGGCCTTCGGGTTAAGCGCGGACGCCCTCCCTGAGGACCGGCACGCCCGCGGCAACCCCGTTGACCACCAATCGGATTCACATCTACTATGCTTATTAGTAGCGGCGCTCACCCCCAAATCCCCGAGGCCGCTATGCGCGCGAGGTCCCCGACATCCCCCCTCGTCGGTCCTCGCCGATTGCTGAGCGGGCCCTTTCCCCCCAGAGGGCCCGCTCAGCCCCGTTCCGAGACGGCAAGCGGAATTGCCGAATCCATTTCGAGCGCATTCCGAAGGCGACCCCCGCCGCTCCCTCGCACCTGCCTACCAGCGACTTCGGGCAAAAGCGGGCGACCTATCCGGACGTGTCGACTTCGATGAACGACGAATGCACTGGCTAAAGCTCCCTGCGCTGGAACAACGCAGTTCGGCGCGCACAACCTCCAGTTAGTCCGACGCACAAGGTTACCGCGCCGTGATAGGTGCGTTCTCGGATCGTATTCGCCGATGTGAATTCGATCCTATTCCGCTCCAGTACGCTCTGCGATGCTGGCCAGCCGCCTCGGGCGATCGCGAATCCGGGGCAGACGCAGAAGAATTCGGATGGCTCCATGACACGCACACCGCAACCACGACGTCCCGACGCCGCGCGCCGGTGGGGCGTGCGATGACCGCGCAGAGCGACCACGGCGGCGAGGTCGAGCAGCTGCTGCGCGCCTTCGAAGCGGCGCTGGCCGAGACCGACCTGCTCGGCAGGCACGCCGACCCCGACGAGGAGCCGGATCAGCTGCGCGACCTGCGGCACCAGGTCGTGCAGTACGTGCGGGCCGTCCCGGCCGAGCAGCTGCCCCGCGCGCAGTGCGGGAACTGCTCCGGCCAGGGCGAGGTCTCGGCCGTGCACGTGCGGCGGGGCTCCCAGACCGACCTGCCCGAGGTCACCACCGCCCAGCGGCTGTGCCCCAACTGCTGGGGGACCGGGCTGACCCTGCGCCACACGGAGCAGCCCCCGGAGCTGTGAACCCGGCACCCGAAAAATGGGTGGCGGGGTCCGCCGTTCAGGAGCATCGTTCTTCCCGTGGTTGTGGACCACGTCGGTGAGGAGCTCCCGTGCGATTCTCGGGCTCGCGGTGGAGCCCCTCACCGACCCCCGCCGATCCGCCGGGCGATGGGCGGACTGGTGAAAGACGTTTCTGCGAGCGGATATTATTAGTCCACATCGGATGATCGACTGGGCCCTCGGGCTCTGGTAGGAAGCGCGCATGCGCTTCTACGCCGAACGACCGATTCGCGTTGCGGGACAGCTGCTCTTCGACCTCGTGGCGATCGGGTGGGTCGCCGCGTTCTGGTGGCTCGCGGACCGGACCGAGGCCGCGGTGCTGGAGCTGCGGGCTCCCGGCCACCGGATGATCGAGGCGGGCGGCGGCCTCCGGACCACCTTCACCGACGCCGCGCGCACGGCCTCCGACGTCCCGTTCGTCGGCGACGACCTGGCGGGCGCGCTGGGCAGGGGGACCTCGGCCGGTGACGTGCTCGTGGACGCGGGCGGGCGCGTGCTGGAGGTGATCGACCTGACCGCCGGCGCGGTGTCGGTCGCGATCGTGGCGCTCTCGCTGATCCCGGTGCTCGCGGTCTGGTTGCCGCGCCGGATCCGCTACGCCCGCGCGGCCGGGCAGGCCGTGGCGATGCGCGCCCAGGGCCCGGACCTGCTGGCCCTGCGAGCGCTGACCGAACTCCCCCACCGTCGGCTCAAGCGGGTCGGCCGCGAGCCCGCGATGGCTTGGCGCGAGGGCGATTCCGAGGTCATCGCCCAGCTGGCCGGGATGCGGCTGGCGTCGCTGGGGCTCCGGGTCAGCTGACCGTTTCGGAGCGGTCGACGAGGCCGAGGCGCAGGTGCTCGCTGTGGTAGACGGCCTCGTCCAGCAGCTGGGCGACGTGGTTGTCGTAGAGGCTGTAGACGATGCTGCGCCCCGAGCGGGCCCCGATGACCAGACCGAGGTTGCGCAGCAGCCGCAGCTGGTGGGACACGGCGGACTGCTCCATGCCGACCGCCTCGGCGAGCTCGGTGACCGGGCGCGGCCCCTGCCGCAGCTCCGCGAGGATGAGCAGTCGGCTCGGAGTGGCCAGCGCCTGCAGCGTGTTCGCCACGTGCTGCGCCGACTCGGCGTCGAGCCTGATCTCCTCCCGTTCCACTCCGTGTCCCATGCGGGCAGTCTAGACCGCTGTTTGCATGAACGCATGTTCATGTGTTCTCCTGTGCGGGTCACGCCCGCTCTGCGAAGAGGTCTTCACCCGTGGTCACCTCCACCACCGCTCCCCCGCGCACCGCGCCACCCGCGCGGACCAGGCTGTTCGCGCTGCCCGAGATGCGGTGGGCCGCCGCCGCGCTCGGCCTGTTCCTCGCCGGGCTCGCCCTGCAGCTGTCCGGTGCTCCCGAGTGGTCCTGGTGGGCGCTCTACCTGGCCTGCTACATCACCGGCGGCTGGGAACCGGCGCTCGCCGGGCTGCAGGCGTTGCGGGAGAAGACGCTCGACGTCGACCTGCTGATGGTGCTGGCCGCGATCGGCGCCGCGTCCATCGGCGAGATCACCGACGGGGCACTGCTCATCGTCATCTTCGCGACCTCCGGTGCGCTGGAGGCGCTGGCCACCGCGCGCACCGAGGACTCCGTGCGCGGGCTGCTCACCCTCGCCCCCGAGACCGCCACGGTCGTCACCTCCGACGGCGTCGAGCAGGTCCGGCCAGCCGCCGAGCTGGAGATCGGCGACGAGGTGCTGATCCGCCCCGGCGAGCGCGTTCCGGCCGACGGCACCGTGCTGTCCGGCTCCAGCGACGTCGACCAGGCGACGATCACCGGCGAGCCGCTGCCGGTGGACGTCACGACCGGCTCGGAGGTGTTCGCCGGCACGCTCAACGGCACCGGTTCGCTGCGCGTGTGGGTCGGGCGCCGGGCCGAGGACTCCGTGGTCGCGCGGATCGCCGCGCTGGTCGAGCAGGCCGGGCAGACCAAGGCGCGCACCCAGCTGTTCATCGAGAAGGTCGAGCAGCGCTACTCGATCGGCATGGTCATCGCGACCGTCGCGCTGTTCACCATCCCGCTGCTGCTGGGCTCCGACCTGCGGGAATCGCTGCTGCGGGCGATGACGTTCATGATCGTCGCCTCGCCGTGCGCGGTGGTGCTGGCGACGATGCCGCCGCTGCTGGCCGCGATCGCCAACGCCGGACGGCACGGCGTGCTGGTCAAGTCCGCCGTAGTGATGGAGCACCTGGGCACGACCACCAAGGTCGCCTTCGACAAGACCGGCACCCTGACCCGCGGCACCCCGGAGGTCGCCGAGGTGCGCGTGCTGGACCCGGCGCTCTCCCGCGAGGAGCTGCTGCGGCTGGCCGCGGCGGCCGAGCGGCCCAGCGAGCACCCGCTGGCGGCGGCCGTGGTGCGCGCCGCCGAGCGCGAGGAGCTGACGCTGCCGCCCGCCGAGGAGTTCGCGGCGCTGCCGGGGCGCGGCGTCACCGCCCGGGTCGCCGGCCACCACGTCGAGATCGGGGCCGCGCCCGACACCTACGAGGTCACCGCAGGCCGCACCCCGGTGCTGGTGCGGCGGGACGGCGAGCCGGTGGGCCTGTTGGCCATCACCGACCGGCCGCGACCGGAGGCCGCCGAGGCCGTGGCCTCGACCCGGGCGCTGACCAGCGATCCCGTGCTGCTGACCGGCGACAGCGCCGCCGGGGCGAGCGAGCTCGCCGCGCACGTGGGCATCACCGACGTGCGCGCGGGGCTGCTGCCGGAGCGCAAGCTCGACGAGGTCGAGGCGATGCAGGCGGCCGGGCACCGGGTCGCGTTCGTCGGCGACGGCATCAACGACGCGCCCGCCCTGGCCACCGCGCACGCCGGTGTCGCGATGGGCGGCGCCGCCTCGGACCTCACGTTGCAGACCGCGGACGCGATCATCGTCCGCGACGACCTCAACGCGATCCCGGCCGTCATCGATCTCTCCCGCCGCGCCCGCCGCGTCGTCACGGCGAACCTCGTCATCGCGGGCACCTTCATCGCGGTCCTGGTGACCTGGGACCTCGTCGGCCACCTCCCGCTGCCGCTGGGCGTCGCGGGCCACGAGGGCTCCACGATCCTCGTCGCCCTCAACGGCCTACGCCTCCTCCGCCGCGCGGCCTGGAAAGCGGCGTGACCCCGGCCGAACCGCTCGTCCCCGGAGCGGTTCGGCCGGGCTCCGCCCGTCTACTTCAGCGCGTCGGGGCCGGCGACCAGCGAGGTGATGCGCAGGCCGGTGACCTCCAGGCGCACCTCGTCGGTGCCGGTGACGTGAATCGGCTGCGGCTGGGACATGTCCGGCAGCGAACCCTGGAAACCGCTCACCACGTAGGTGTCCGGGGCGTTGGGGCCCGAGACGGCCTCGATCTCGGTGTGGACGAGGTCGCCGGGCTGGAGGGTGAACTCCTCCGGAGCGCCCGGCACCGAGATCTTGTCGACCGGGAGTTCCTCGATGGGCGAGTTGGTCATGTCCAGCCCGGCGAGGGCGGGAACGCCGCCGTTGATCGTGCAGGTCTTGTCGGATCGGTTGCCGAAGCTGACCAGGAAGTGGCCCGGCCGGCCCTGCACCGCGCTCGCGCTGGCGATGAAGTCCTCGGCCGAGCAGTTCGAGGTGCCGATGTCGGCCCGGTCCTGGTCCTGACCCGGCTGCGTGGCCGAGACGCGGGCCACCGACGCGGTTTCCGCCCCGCTGCCGTGCTGGGCCAGCGCTGCGGCTCCGCCGCCGGTGGCCAGCAGCGCGCCGGCGACGATCCCGGTGACGGCCAGGGTCTTCCTGCTGGTCTTGCTCATCACTTACCCCCAGGGTTGCGTTCGTGGCGCCCCAACGCCTTGACACCCCTGAAGACGTCCCGTCGCCGATGTCGTTGCGTCCTGATCGAGACGAGATTCCTCGGACGCCGCGGCGGTGGACGGTTTTAGCCATAACTGTCCGGACGAAACGGACATTGATCATGGGTGATTATGGCTAAAACCGTCCGCGGTCTCCCCGGCCCCACCGCGAGCCCGAGGAGACCCCGGCAACGGCTCACATGTTCTCGGCGGCCTGCTTGATGGCCTGGCGGATCCGGCCGTAGGTGCCGCAGCGGCAGACGTTCTCGATCTTGTCGATGTCCGCGTCGGTGACGTCGTCGCCCTTCTCGTTGAGCAGCGCGACGGCGGTCATGATCTGGCCCGGCTGGCAGAAGCCGCACTGGGCGACGTCGCGGTCCAGCCACGCCTGCTGCACCGGGTGCAGCTCATCTCCGTCGGCCAGGCCCTCGATCGTGGTGATCTCGGTGCCGTCGGCGTCTTCGGCCTTGACCATGCAGGTCTGGACCTCTTCGTCGTCCTGCAAGCAGGTGCAGGCCCTGCAGACGCCGACGCCGCAGCCGTACTTGGGACCGGTGATGCGCAGCTGATCGCGCAGCACCCACAGCAGGGGCATCTCCGCCGGGACGTCGACCTCGACGTCCTTGCCGTTGACGGTGAACTCGTACTTGGGCATGTCGCTCGGGAACTCCTCGAAGGATCAGGCCGGAATCAGAAGTTGATCGGGAAGCTGCGCGGCCGAGTGCCGGTCGCACGCGCGTAGGCGCAGGCCACGGCGCCGGCCGCGACCGGTACGCCCAACTCGCCCACACCACCGGGATTTCCGGTCGGAGGCATCACGAAGACCTTCGTCTCGATCGGCGAGTGCCGCTGCCGCGCCCACTTGAAGTCGCTGAAGCTGCCCTCGCGCACCGCGCCGTTGTCGAAGTGCAGGCCCGCCTGCAGGATCGTGGAGATCCCGTCGATCAGGCCGCCCTGCATCTGCGCCTCCACGCCGCGCGGGTTGATCGCCCGCCCCACGTCGACGGCGACGAAAGCCTTGGTGACGCGCGGATTCCACGGATCGGTGGCGTCGATCTCCACCAGGCAGGCCGAGGACGAGCGGTGCTCCTCGTGCACGGCCAGGCCCTGCGCGTGGCCCTTCGGCAGCGGACGCCCCCAGCTCCCCTCGGAACCGACCTTGCGCAGGACCGCCTTCGCCCGGTCCGTCTTGAGCGAGTCCATCCGGAACTGCAGCCGGTCCTCGCCCAGCTTCGCCGCGAGCTCGTCGACGACGAGCTCCTGCGCCGCGCGGAACGATCCGCCGTGCACCCCGCGCCACTCGGCGGTCTTCACGCCGGGGACCCGCTCGCCCTTGCCATCGATGGTGACCAGCCCGAACTCGTAGGGCACGTTCTGGCTGATGTAGAAGACGATCTCGTCGACGGGCTTGTTGATCGCCCCGAAGATCTCCGAGGTCAGCACGATGCCCGCACCGTGCGAGAGGTCGACCATCACGCCGCTCATCTTCTGCTGGAAGGAGCGGACCTTCCCGCCCCGGTAGGAGGCGATGATGCGGTGGTGGGTCGGCGGGCGCATCCGCCCGTGCCGGATCTCGTCGTTGCGGGTCCACATCAGCTTGACGGGCTTGCCGATCGCCTTCGACACCCGAGCCGCCTCGACCGCCGCGTCGTTGAAACCGCGCGCACCGAAGGAACCTCCGGCCCGCGTGATGTGCGCGGTGACGGCGGTCTGGGGAAGCCCGACGGCCTTGGCGACGTCGACCTGCACGCCCATCCCGACCTGCCCCGGGTACCAGACTTCGGCGCGGTCGCGACGCACGTCGGCCACCGCGTAGCTGACCTCCATCGGCGCGTGGCTCACCCCGGCGAAGCTGAAGCTCGCGTCGATCTTGCCCTCGCCGTCGTCGAGGTTCAGCGCGTCCATCATGCTGCCGGTCTTGTCGCTCAGCTTCGCCTGGATGTCGGCGTCGGAGGTCCGGGCTCCCGGTCCGGGAACCCAGGTGACCTGGAGCTGCTGAGCGGCTTCCAGCGCCTGCCAGGTGTTCTCGGCGCAGACCGCGACACCGCTGGGCAGTTCGACCACGTCGGACACGCCTGCCAGGCCGCGCACCGCGGAGTCGTCGAACGCCGCGACCTTCCCGTCCACTGTGGGCGGTCGCACGACGACGGCGACGACCGAGCCGGGAATCTTGATGTCACCGACGTACTGGGTGGCGCCGGTGACCATGCCGCGCGCGTCCACCCGGTTCATCGGCTTGCCGAGGACCTCGTGTTCCTCGGGCTTCTTCGGCGTCGCCGGGACGGCGGGCGCGACGACCCGGGCGGCGTCCCGGGCCAGCTCGCCGAAGGTCACCGAGCGACCGTCGGGCGCGTGCACCGCGGTGTCCTCGACCGTCAGCTTCGCCGCCGCCACCCCCAACCGCTCGGCCGCGGCGGTGACCAGCCGGGACCGGGCGCCCGCGGCCATCGAGGCCAGCGGTTTCCACAACGCCCGAACACCGCTGGAGAAGCCGGTGAAGTGGTTGATGAACAGCTCCGGCCGGGCATCGGAGATCTCGACGACGACGTCGGAGGGCCGGGCATTCATCTCCTCGGCGATCATCATGACCACGGAGGTGTTGATGCCCTGCCCGACTTCCAGCCGGGGCATCTCGAACCGAACCTTGTTGGTACCGGTGATCTCCAGCCGCATCAGCGGCATCGTGGGCATGGCCAGCAGCGTGACGGCGTCGGCGAAGTCGACCATCGGTTCCAGCGGTGGCAGCGGGACCGGGATCTGGGTCTTCGCCGCGGTGGCGACGGCCTGGCCTGACTCCTCTCAAGGGTTGCCCGAGCAACAACCCCAAGCTTCGGCTCGAACACGGCGAGCAGGGCGTGACAAGCCCACACGCGGCGTTCAGCGCTCCGCGCCTCAGGAACCCCCGCAGATGTGACCGTGCGTGTTGAGCCGTATGCGCAGACACACCCTGCTGACTACGGCGGAGCACCATAGCGGAGTCAATAAGCACCTGTGCGTGACGAAATCGGGCCATTCCCAACCTGAACGCACCAGTTCCTGATCACTGTCGGGTGAACCCAAGCAAACGCTTGCCCCGGACCTGCGGAAACGGCGAATCGGGCGCCTTCCGCCCGCACCGGACATCTCACACGACCCCGGCGGCGCATATCGTTGAGTGACGCAACCGATACCGCTTCGTCACCACCGCCCGGCGCCGAACACCGTTTCCGCGCGCCCGGCAACGGAACTCGGCCGCGCGCGGTTCTCACGCACCGCTACGACGGGCGCTCACAGGTCGAGTTCGACCTCGCCGCGCGCCCGGGACACGCAGGGCGCGATCCGGGTGGCCCGGTCCTCCTCGGGCAGCACGAGGTCGCGGTGCAGCGGCACGCCACCGGTGACCTCGACGACGCACTCCCCGCACACGCCCCGGCGGCAGCGGTTCGCCACCGCCGCACCGGCGGATTCCAGCGCCTCCAGCAGGGTTTCGCCGTCCCCCACCGGCACGGACGTCCCACTGCGGCGCAGGTGCGCGGTGAACGGCTCACCCCCGGCGGGCCGCGCACCGAAGCGCTCGACGTGCACCCGGCTGCCCGGCCAGCCCGCTTCGCGGGCGCGCGCGGTCACCTCGGCGAGGAACGACTCCGGGCCGCACGCGTAGAGGTGGGTACCCAGCGGCTGGTCGGCGAGGTCCAGCCCGCGCCAGAACCGAGCGCGGGAATCGGTGAGGTGCCCGCGCAGGTCCCCGGCGTGCACCCCGTCCCGGGAGACGTGGTGCACCTCGACCGAACGCCGCCAGAACCGCGCCGCCCGGAAGTGCGAGAGGATCGGCGTGACACCGATCCCGGCGGCGACGAGCAGGTGGTGCCGCGCGGACTGCACCGGCGCGAAACCGCTTCGGGGATCGTCGGTTTCGACGACGTCGCCGGGACGCAGCCGGTGCATCCAGCGGGACCCGCCGGTGCCGAGGCGCACCGAGATCTCGTAGTGCTCGGGGCGGAACCCGTCACCGGTGAGCGAGTAGGCGTTGCGCCGCTGCCGTCCGCGCTCGTCGGTGCCGCACAGAACGTCGAGGTGACTGCCGGGCACGTAGGACCGCAGGTCACCGACCAGCCGGATCCGCCGGACGCCCTCGGCGATGAGGCGGGTGTCGGAGACCGTCAGCCGGTTCATCGCCGCAACCACGCCAGCAGCTCCGGCCGGATCTCGCCGTAACCCTTGTAGTCGGCCATCTCGTCGGGCAGTTCGGCCAGTACGGTCGCGAACTGCTCGCGCCAGGCCGGGACCAGCACCAGCTCCCGCATCGGCAGCAGGTAGGTGCGGATCAGGAACAGGATCGAGCCCGTCAGCGGCAGCCGGATCAGGTGCTGCACCTCCACCCGCAGGTGCAGGGCCTCGCCGAGGTCGCCGACCGAACCCCGCTCGGCGCCCCACTCGTCGTAGGTCTCCAGCGAGGCGTCGAGCCGGTGCCCCACGGTGGAGCTCCAGTTCAGCCGCCGGTAGCAGTCGCCGGGCTGCAGGCCGAGCAGGAACCGCTCGGCTCGCGGGATCGCGCCGTCGGCGAGGTCGCGCGGCACCGGGCCGTGCAGGTCGGTGAACGACATGCCGAGCACGAACTTGATGGACCAGTTCGACGCGAACGTGACCACTCCGGCATCGGCGAACAGCCGTCCTGCGCGCTCGTCGAGGAGCACGAGGTCGTCGTTGACCTGGGAGGCGGCGAAGCGCAGCGGCGACTCGCCCAGCGAGTCCTCGTCACCGACCCGGAACCGCCGGGTCACACCGAGCCTGCCGTTCTCCCAGCGGAACTCGCGGTCCCCCGTGCTGCTCAGCGTCATCGCCGGGTCGGTGGCGGCGGCTTCGGCGAGCAGGTGCAGCAGCGCGTCCCAACCGGCCTCCCGCATGTGCGGGAGTTCGACGTGCCTGCCCGGGTCGCGCCGCAGGATCGCGGCGCGCTCGGCCAGTTCGGCCTCGTAGTCGGCGTGGAAGTCGAGGACGGTGCCGCCCCACTCCCCCGCCGCCGTGCGGTGGGCGCGGGGCGCGGCCTCGACGTTGACGCTGTAGCGGTAGTGGTCGCCTTCCAGCGGCCACGGGAACCGTCGCACCCGCTCGGGCAGGATCACCGGAACGCCTCCACGTCGGCGTGGAACCCCAGGTAGGAGCCCCGGTGGCGGGAGAGGTGGCTGTAGATGTGCAACGGATGTCCGCAACCGGAGCAGGTGGTGCGGGAGCCGGGCGGGGCCGTCACCGGGGTCTCGGCCGTGCAGTGCGCGCAGTGCACCCGCAGCCGCTCGCGGGAGGTGACGTGGCAGCGGACCTCCTCGTCCACGGCCCCGGCTGCGAGCGCTCGCGCCCGCAGGGCGAGGACGTCGGCCTCCGGCCCGGCCAGCATCAGCCGCCACCCGACCCGCGCCCGCCCGAGCTGCTCGTCCAGGGCGTCGACGACCTCGTCGGCGCGGTCGGCCTGGGCCGTCCACACCGGACTGGGCGCAGTTCTCATGAGAACTTCCCCCACCCAACCACGCACGATCCCCTCGGCCGGGTCCCCGATCCCGACGAGCGCGTAGCTCGTCCCCTCGGGATCGACGGCGACCCGCGCGGGCCACTCGGGCAGGCTGGTGCGGGCACCGGCCGCCATCCGCTCGTCCACCCGCCGAGTACACAAAGGCCGGGCGCGGTGTGTCAACCGCGCCCGGCCCAGGTCACGCCGCTGCTGAACCGGCCGGGCTACTGGACCGCCCAGTACCCGAAGGCCTGGAAGTCCGGGGACGGGCCGAACGGGCTCATCGGTGCCAGGCGGATCGTCAGGTCCGGGCCCGTCACCAGGTGCCCGGGGATCGTGATGACGGTCTCCGACCAGCCCTTCTGCTCCGGCTTGAGCCAGTGCTTGCCCAGGTCGGTGCCGTCGGCGTACACCCGCACGTCGCGCGCGCCGGTGTACAGGCCGGGCTTGGGACCGGTGGAGTCGTGGCGGGCGATGAGCCGCACCTGCCGACCCGGGACGAGGTCGTGGAGCGTGAACTCCTCCTCGCCGATGATGTGCCGGGCGCTGTCGACGACCTCGTGCCCACCGGTTTCGAGGGTGCGGGCCTCGGTCATCGGCTGGAACCCGGCGCGCGCGGTGTGCACCTCGTGGTCGTGGTCGGCCTCGGAGGTCATCGACCCGACGTCGACGTAGTCGCGGATGGTGCCGGTGACCGGGCGGATCGGCTCGTCACCGGTGTCGATCAGGCTCCAGTCGGCCTTGTAGACCGTCATGACCGGCAGCGACAGCACCGGGGCGCCGAGCACCCCGGCGTCGGCGAGGTGCTCCAGCTGCACGCCGTCGGGCATCCGGTCGTAGATGGCGATGTAGTCGGGCCGGTCCTCGGGCGACATCGCGCGCAGCTCCTCGTAGAGCGCGCCCATCCCGTTGAGCGCGGGCTCGGCCAGCCCGTTCGTGGTGAGACCGACGAGGTCGACGGTCGGGTGACCGCCCAGGTAGGCGGCGGCGCCGACGTCGTGAACGCCCAGCCGCGCGTCCTCCGGCAGGTTGCCCTTGGTCCAGTTGGCAAGCGCGACCACGCGCTCCCGGATGCCGCCCGAGTCCTGCACGGCGTTGTGCACCCAGGTCGGCACCGACAGGGCCGTGAACAGCGCGGCCACCGCCAGCAGCGCCACCGGGGTCTTGTCGCCCAGGCGCAGCCGCTTGCCGACCTCGATCAGGCCGATGACGGCGGCGAGCACGAACAGCGGCAGGAACGGCTGCAGGTACCGGACCTGCTGCCACAGCGCGGTTCCCATCGTGGAGATCGCGCCCAGCGCGAGGATCGTGCCGACGCCGATCGTCCAGCCGACCCAGCGGCGCGGGCCGCCGTCGCGCACCAGCACCGCCACGCCGAGCGCGGCCAGCGCGAGCGCGCCGGGGAACGCGAAGTCCTGCCGGTTGAGCCCGGCGAGGATCTCCATGAACGCCGAGAAGTTGTCCGCGGTCTTGCCCGCGAGCTCGCCGAGGCTCAGGTTCGGCATGCTCAGGTGCGACTTGGCCTGCGAGCCGTTCGGCGACGAGTGACCGGTGGTGGCCAGGTAGAACAGCAGCTGCGCTGCGATCACCGCGAACGGCAGCGCGCACCAGACCAGCGACCCGAACCGGGCGGGCAGGCTCCGGGCGCGGCGCGCGCTGACGTAGATCATCAGCGACGGCACCACCAGCAGGAACACCAGCGCTTCCAGCCGGCACAGCGCCGCCAGCGCCACCAGGACCGGGGTGAACCGGAAGACCCCGCTCGGCAGTTCCCGCACCAGCACCAGCAGCGTGCCGACCAGCAGCAACGAGGTGATCGAGACCTCCATGCCGCTGGAGGCGCCCCACAGCAGCGGCCCGCTGAGCGCCACCAGGAATCCCGCCCACGCACCGGCGACCGGACCGGCGACGCGACGGCCGAGCAGCACGACTCCCCCGGCGGTGAGCGCGTGGCAGACGACGCCGAAGAGGACGGCGACGGGCAGGAACAGCCCGCCGTGCACGCCGAGGAAGTAGAACGCGCCCAGAACCAGCACATAGAGCAGGCTGCTGGCGCCGGTGGAGATCGGGTCACCGTCGTTGTACTGCAGGAACTCGCCCTGCCCGATCTGCTTGGCGTACTGGGCGTGGATGTAGGCGTCGTCCAGCGGCGGGATGTAGCGGCCGCCGTTGTAGTGGACGTTGATCAGCACGAACGCCAACCCGGCGGCCAGCGCCACCAGCGGTACCGCCCACATCCCGATCCGGTCGAGGCGCCACCGGCGCGCGGACGCGTCCGCGCGCGTCGTCGGCTCGGCTAACTCCGGTTCGACCAGATCTTTCGTCACGCTCAACCCAACGGGTCCTTCCAGGCAGGGGTTTTCGCGCCCGCACACCTTTGGGCCGGCCCGTGCGATCGACTATAGAGGGCGGTTTTCCCGGATTCGCCGGGAGTCACCGCACAACGCGGTAATCGTTCGACACCCCGGTCACCGCCCGATAACGCGGTGCTCACTGCACGGCCCAGTAGCCGAAGGACTTGTAGTCCGGGTAGGGACCGACGAATTCCTGCGTCGCGCCCATCCGCACGGTCAGGTCCGGTGAGGTGACCAGGTGGGCGGGGATCTCGATGACCGACTCGTTCCAGCCCTTGGGGTCGGGCACCAGCTCGTGCTTGCCGAGGTCGACGTCTCCCGCGAACACCCGCACCTCGCGCATCCCGGTGTAGAAGCCGCCCTTGGGCCCGCTGGCGTCGTGCCGGGCGATGAGGTGGACGGGCCGGCCGGGTTCGAGGTGGTGCAGGGTGAACTCCTCCTCGCCCCAGATGTGCCGGGCGCTGTCGACCATCCGCCTGCCGCCGGAGTCGACGGTGCGCAGTTCGGTCATCGGCGGGAAGTCCGAGCGCGCGGCGTCGAGGTGGTGGTCGTGCGCGCGCTCGGAGTCCATCGAGCCGACGTTGACGCGGTCGCGAATCCGGCCCTGCACGGGGGTTTCCGGCTGATCACCGGAGCCGAACAGGCTCCAGTCGGTCTTCCAGACGGTGATCTGCGGGGTCGCCAGCACCGGGTCGGTGTAGACGCCCGCGGCGGCGAGCTTGTCGAGCTCGATGCCGCCGGGCATGGCGTCGTAGGCGGCGACGTAGTCCGGCAGCTTCTCGGGCGGGAGGGTGCGCAGCTCCTCGTAGAGCGAGCCCATCCCGTTGAGCGCGGGCTCGGCCAGGTCGTTGGTGGTGAGCCCGACGAGGTCGACGGTCGGGTGGCCGCTGAGGTAGGCGGCGGCGCCGACGTCGTGCACGCCCAGCCGCGCGCCTTCCGGGAGTCCGCCCTTCGCCCAGGCGGCGAGGCTGACGAGCCGTTCCCGGATGCTGGCCGATTCGACCACCATCACGTGCGCCCACAGCGGCACCGACACGGCCGTGAACAGCGCGGCGACCAGCAGGATCGCGGTGGCCGCCCGGCCGGACAGGCGCAACCACCCGACGACCGCGCCGATGCCGATCACGGTGACCAGCAGGAACAGCGGGAGGAACGGCTGCAGGTACCGGACCTGCTGCCACAGCGCGGTTCCCATCGTCGAGATCGCCCCCAGCGCCAGCACGGTGCCGATCCCGATCGTCAGCCCGACGTAGCGCCGGGCGTCGTCGTGCCTGGTCAGCGCGACCATGCCGACGGCGGCGAGCAGCAGCGCGCCGGGGAGGACGAAGTCCTGCCGGGTAAGTCCGCTGAGGATCTGCAGGAACTGCGAGAAGTTCTCGGAGGTCTTGCCGACGAACTCGCCGAGGTTGAAGTGCGGGATGCTGGTCAGCGACTTCGACTGGGAGCCGTTGGGCGAGGCGTGCCCGGTGGCCAGGCGGTAGAACAGCAGCTGCGCGCCGACGACCGCGAACGGCAGCAGGCACCAGGCCATCGCCCCGATGCGGGCGAGTCCGGCGCGGCGGCGGCAGGCGTGCATCATCAGCGGCACCAGCACGGCGAGGAACGCGAGCGCCTCCATCCGGGACAGCGCCGCCAGCGCGGCGAGCACCGGGGTCCAGCGGAAGACCGCGGTCGGCGCCTCGCGCACCACCATCAGCAGCGTTGCGACCAGCAGGAACGCGGTCAGCGTGATCTCCATGCCGCTGGTGGCGCCCCACAGCATCGGCCCGCTGAAGGCCACCAGCGCACCGGCCCAGCGGCCGGTGGTGCGGTTGACCAGGCGCTGCCCGAGCAGCAGCACCCCGGCGGCGGTGGCGGCGTGGCAGACGATGCCGAGCAGCACCGCGGCCGGCATCAGCAGACCACCGTGCATGCCGACGGCGTGCAGCGCGCCGAGGACGAGCACGTAGAGCAGGCTGCTGGCGCCGGTGCTGATCGGTTCGCCGTCGTGGAACCGCAGGAACTCGCCCTGTCCGATCTGCTTGCCGTACTGCAGGTGGATGTAGGCGTCGTCGAGCGACGGGATGTAGCGCCCGCCGTTGTAGTGCACGTCGACGACGACGAAGAGCAGTCCGGCCAGCAGCGCCCCCGCCGCCACCAGCCACACCGCGCGGTCCCGCTTCTGCCGGGGCGGGACCGCGCTCCACTCCGGTTGAGCCACATCCGTTGCTACTGCGTGCTTCTCAACGGGTTCTTTCTCAATCGTCACCCGAAAGGTCCTCTCGATCCGCCCAGCGGACGCCGCCCCCAGCGACCGTCGGACCCGACACGCACCCGAACCGGATCGCGTTGCCGGGCATGGGGTCATCCACGGTGAAATTAGCCCTCTCGGAGCAGTTTCCCGGGCCAATCGGCATAGAGGTTAGACCCGAGCGGGGGTTCTCACCGCATCCGGGGGCTCAGGCGTGTTGCATTCAATCCCAGGCGTCGACCGCGTCGATCAGGTTCTCGGTCCAGGAGCGCAGGATTCGGCGGCCCTCGGAGCCGCTCGCGCCGCGCGGGTCGCCGAGGACGCCGCTGTCGCTGACCGCGGCGGTGCCGCCGGTGCGAAGCCGGTCGATGAGCTCGGAAAGCGGTGCGGTGTTGCCGATCTCGGCCTGTTCGAGGTGCACGACGTGCGGGCGCAGGGCCAGCATCACCGAGGTCTCGGTGCGCCCGGCGTGGCTGTCGTCGGCGCGCCCGGTCGGCGACCACGCCAGCACTCGGCGGCCCTCCGCGCGCAAGGTGCGCACGGCGTTGCGCACCGGCACGGCGTTGCCGCCGTGGCAGGAGACGAGCACGACGCCGGCGAAGGCGTCGGCGGAGCGGCCGAGCTCGGTGAGCAGCAGCTCGGTGGCGGCCTGCCCGATCGACAGGGTGCCCGGGAACGCGGCGTGCTCGCCGCTGGAACCGTAGGCGACCGGCGGCGCGATCACGACGTCGCGCCGCTCGGCGAGGCGCTCGCACAGGGCTGCGGCGATGTCGGTGTCCACCGTGCAGGGCAGGTGCGGGCCGTGCTGCTCGGTGGCGCCGACCGGGACCGCGAGCAGCCGGGGCTCCCGCAGCTCCGGCCAGGTGGTCTCGCCGAGGTTCACGCCTCGCCTCCGCCGACGGGGACGCTGCTGCGCCCGCCCCGGTCGGTGAGCACCGGCCGCAGCGCGACGGTGCTGCGCTCGCGCAGCGCGCCGCGCAGCACGCCGCAACCGTAGGCGGCGTCCTCGGCGACGCGGGCGAGGGTGTGCCGCAGCGGGTCGAGCTCGCGCGGTTCGGTGAGGTGGCGAGCGGCGACGCAGGCCAGCACGAGGCGTCCGCGCTTGCTCAGCAGCAGCGGCGGGATCGCCAGCGGTGCCCACGCGCGTCCGGCGGATTCGACGAGGAGCCGTGCGGCGCCGATGTTTCCGCGCACGGCGAGGGAGATCGACTCGCGGGCGGGGATGCCGAGCGCGCCGAGCTTGCGGGTGAGCAGCACGGCGGCCGCACCGGTCACGGCCAGGGCCAGGCGGGGGCGGCCCAGGACGACGAGCAGCCAGGCCAGCGCGCTCCACAGCGACAGCCGCACCGGGGCGACGTTCTCGCCGTGTCGGCGGCCGAGCGGACCGGCCGAGCAGCCGTAGCCGTAGCGCTGCTTGAGCAGCGCGGGCCAGCTGGGGCGCGGGGCGTGCTCGACGATCGCGGCGGGTTCGTAGCGGGCCTGGTGGCGCGCGGTGAGCCGCCAGACGAGGTCGACGTCCTCGCCGAAGCGCAGCGTCTCGTCGAAACCGCCGAGTTCGGCGAGGGTTTCGGTGCGCACGAGCAGCGCGGCGGTGGGCACGTAGCTGATCCGGCTCCCCGCGCGCACCGGTCCGGGCTGCTCGCCGAGGTCCAGCGGCGAGCAGGCCCGCTCGAACCGCTCCAGAGCCGAATCCCCTCTCCTGCTGCGGACTCTCGGCGCCGCGGCGGCGACCTCGGGGTCCTCGAAGTGCCGCAGCAGCGGGTCGAGCCAGCCGGGCTCGGGGACGGTGTCGGCGTCGAGGAACGCCACCAGCGGCGTGTCGGCGAGCCGCCACCCGGCGTTGCGGGCGGCGCCCGGTCCGCGCGCGGTGTCGTGGCGGACGGCGGCGCCGGGGATCGGAGTCGGCGAGCCGTCGTCGACGACCAGCACCCGCATCCCCTCCAGCGCGTCGAGCAGTGCGCCCGGTCGCGGGCCGCGGACCGGGACGACGACCGTGACGTCGTCGGGCCCCAGGCTCGCGGTGTCGTGCTCGGGGTGCAGGACGCCGCTGCGCACCAGCCGCTGCGCGAGCGAGTTCCCGCTGGTCACGGGTTTCCCGGCCAGCCAGTCGTCGAGGAGTTCGGAGCCGCGCGCGGTGAGCCGCAGGATGCGGTACGGCGAGCCCCCGGCGACGGTCCGGCCGTCGTCGAAGCGCTGCAGGCTCGGGTCGGCCACCACTCTCACGCGGTGAACCCCCCGTCGGCGTGGACGACGGTTCCGGTGATCGCCGAGGCGCGCTCGTCGCACAACCAGCGCACGGCAGCGGCGACCTCCTCGGGTTCCAGGAGCCGGTCGACGACCTGGTGCGTCGCGAACTCCTCGACGTCGTCGAGGTCGTAGAAGGCCGCGGTGGCGGTGAGCATGTCGGTGCGGGTGGAGCCGGGCGAGACCGCCGTGGCGTTGACGCCGGTGCCCCGCAGGTCGGTGGCCAGCCCCCGGATCAGCCCGACGACCGCGTGCTTGGCCGCGTTGTAGCCGGCCAGGTGGTAGAGGCCGCGGTGCGCGGCGGCCGAGGCCAGCGCGACGAACCTGCCGGAGCGGGGTTCGGGTCGGCGCAGCATCGCCGGGACGGCGGCGCGGGCCAGGTTGGCCACGCCGCGCACGTCGACGTCGAAGAGCAGGTCCAGCTCGGCGTCGCCGGTCTCCCACAGCGGCGCGCCACCGGCCATGATCGCGGCCGCGGCCACGGCGGCGTCGAGCCCGCCGAACTCGGCCTCGGCGACCTGCACCGCCTCGGCCAGCGCGGCGGCGTCGCGCACGTCGGCGACGACCTCGCGCACCGACCCGGGGTGCTCGTCGGCGAGCGCCCGCAGCTCGTCGCGGGTTCCGAGCGAGTAGGGCACGCCGGGCAGGTCGGCGCACACGTCGAGCGCGACGACGTTCCAGCCGTCGGCGGCGAGCCCGCGCACGACGGCGGCCCCGACTCCCCTCGCGGCGCCGGTGACGAGGGCGACCCGGCTCATCCGCGGTACCCGTGACGTCGCAGGTAGCCCAGCAGTTCGTCGGCCGCCTCGGCCGGGTCGAGAGGTCCGACGACGGTGGGCGGGGTGCGGTCGACGAGCGCCCCGGTGAGCTCCAGGACCCGGTGGTGCGCGGTGTCGCCGCTCGGCGGCGGGTAGGCGCGCGCTCGCGGGGTGCGCGGGCGGGTGGAGATCACGTCGACGTCGGTGTCCGGCCGGGAGCCCGGCACGACGGTGATCTCCGCTTCCTGCGCGGCGAGCACGGCGGGCAGCGCGGCGCGGCGCAGCCGCAGGCCGCCCTCGACCGAGATCACGGCGGGCCTCGGCATCCGCAGGACCTCGCGTCCCCCGCCGTCGAGGCGGCGGTGCACCAGCACCCGGCCGCCGTCGAGCTCGACGTGGACGACGCCGAGCGCCTGGGCGGCGTCGAGGTGCGCGGCCAGGAACGCCGGGGTCGCGCCGGTACCGCCGTCGCCGGAGCGGTCGCCGCACAGCACCAGGTCGATCTCGGGCAGCGCGCGAGCGAGGCACCCTGCGGCGGAACCGTTGTGCGTCAAGGAGTTCAGCGGTGTATCTAGGTCCACGCGGGTGGCCCGGTCGGCCCCGGCGGCCAGCGCGTCCCGCAGGCCCCGCTCGGTCTCCGGCGGCCCCGCGGTGATGGCGTGGACGCTGCCGCCGGTGAGCTCGGCGAGCCGCAGCGCGTGCTCCAGCGCGGCGTGCTCGGCGGGCGTCTCGCCCCGGTGGGCGGTGCCCAGCGCCCCGGTCAGCGGGTCGACCTCGACGCCTTGCCAGGGCCGGCTCAGTGCCACTGCGATGCGCATGCGCTCAACCCCTCCGGAACACGACGCCGTTGCCGCCGTCGGGATAGGTCCAGGTGATCGCCCCGGCGTTGTTGCAGATCTGGTAGCAGGTGCCGCACTCGAAGCACTGCTCGTAGTTGAACAGGATGCCGCCGTCGCCGGTCGGCACGAACAGCTTCGCCGGGCACGCCGACACGCACGCCTGGGTGGTGCAGGACCGGCAGACCTCGGTGTCGACGGTGATGTGGGCGCGCTCGCCCACGTCGAAGTCGACCGTGCCCATGCGGTCCTCGAAGGAGATGTCTCGGTACATGGCCGCCTCTCTTCAGCCGAAGGTGCGCAGACCGGTCCAGGCGTCGGCGGCGAGCTGCCGCAGCCGGACGCCGTGACGGGCGGCGGTGTCGCGGAACAGCTTGCCCAGCCGGGGTTTCGGCGCCGGGTTGCCGACGGTGAACACCCCTTGGGCGAAGTCGCACAGCAGCTTCGGGTACTGCTGCTGCACCCGGTCGGAGAGCACCAGTTCGGGCGCGCGCTGCAGCCGCTTGTGGTCGGCGAGCACGAAGTTGCCCTCCAACCGCTCCCGGTACCCGTCGAGCCCGCCGCCGGTCTCCACGGCCTCGGCGGCGGTGCGCCCGGCGGCCAGTCCGGACCCGATCGCGAAGTTGACGCCCTCCAGCCAGATCCCGGCGGCCAGGCACATCGCCGCGGCGTCGCCGGTGACGAGCATCCCGGGCGTGGACAGCGGCGGCATGCTGCGGTAGCCGCCCTCCGGGATGAGGTGCGCGGAGTACTCCTTGAGCTCGGCGTCGCGCAGGTAGGGCGCGATCGCCGGGTGCGCCTTGAGGTCGGCGACCACGTCCTCCGGCCGCCGACCGGATTCCGCCAGGTCGCTCAGCGAGAGCACGACGCCGACGCTGACGGTGTCGCGGTTGGTGTAGAGGAACCCGCCGCCGGCGATGTCACCGGTGCAGCCGAGGATCTCGAAGTCGGCGCCCTGGTCGCCGCTGAGCTGGAAGCGCTCGTCGATGGTCTTGCGCGGCAGCGCCAGGGTCTCCTTCACGCCGAGCGTCTGGTGCTCGGGGTCGGTCCGGGGCAGCAGCCCGGCCTGCTTGGCGAGGAAGGAGTTGACGCCGTCGGCGGCGATGACGACCTCCGCGCGGATGTCGCCGTCGGGCCGGTCGGTGCGGACGCCGACGACGCGCCCGTTCTCCCGGATCACGTCGGTGGCCACCGTCGAGGTGACCAGCCGGGCCCCGGCCTCGACGGCCTTGCCCGCCAGCCAGGAGTCGAAGTCGGCGCGGAAGGTCGTCATGCCGTTGTAGGGCGCGCTGCCCCAGTCCTCGGTGCGGAAGTCGACGGTGAGCGCCTGGTGGTCGGTGAGCATCATGGTGCTGCGGCGGGTAACCCAGCGCTGCACGGGCACCTCGCGCCACCACTCGGGCAGCACCTCGTCGAGCACGCGGGCGTAGACGACGCCGCCGTAGACGTTCTTGGAGCCGGGGAACGGTCCGCGTTCGAGCAGGATGACGCTGCGCCCGGCGCGGGCGAGTTCGAGGGCGGCGGCCGATCCGGCGGGACCGGCGCCGACCACGACGGCATCGACTTCAGTCATCTCGCCTCCGGCGGTCGAGTTCGGCCAGGACGGCGGGGGCGTCGGCGATGATGCCGAGATCCGCCATCGCGGTCATCGGGCAGTGCGGGTCGGTGTTGATGCTGACGACGTGCTCGGGTCGTCCGAGGCCGCCGGTGTGCTGGGTGGCGCCGGAGATGCCGAACGCGACGTAGAGGTCGGGGTCGACGACGACGCCGGTGGTGCCGATCTGGCGATCGTGCCCGGCCCAGCCCGCGTCGGTGACCACGCGGGTTGCCCCGGCGGAGGCACCGAGCCAGGCGGCGACCTCGGTGAGCGTGCGCATCACGGCGGTCCCGTCCTCGCCCGGGCGGACGAGCCCGGCGCCGCCGCCGAGGATGCGGCGCGCTTCGGTGAGCTCGACGGTCTCGGGTTCGGGCGGGCGGACCTCGACCAGCTCGGCGTCCCGGGCGGTGCCGGGTGCCGCGTCGAGCGGGACGGGTTCGGGCGGCGGCAGCGGTGTTCCGACGCCGCGCACCCCGGGCGTCAGGGTGACGACGACGGGTCCGATGAAGCGGACGCGCACCTCCACCTGGTCGTCCACTCTGGACAGGTCGGCGGTGTCGGGGCCGCAGCGGACCGCGCCCGCGTGCAGCGCCCTCCCGGTGTCGAACGCCAAGCGGGGGGCGAGGTCTCGCCCGTCGGGCGAACCGGGCAGCAGCACCACCCGCACCTGGTCGAGCAGCGGAGCCAGCGTCGCGGCGAGCGAACCGGGCGCCACCACGGCGGTGTCGACGGTCCAGGTGCTGCGGGCGGCGGTGAGCTCCTTGGCGGCGCGGGCGGTTCCGGTTCCGGTGAGCAGCACCGCTCCCCCGGCTTCGGCGACGGTCTCGTCGGCACCGGCGGGCAGCGCGCCGTCGCGGACGACGACGATCGCGAGGGTGTCGGGCAGCGCGCTCACAGTTCCACCGCCACTCGGTGTCCTTCGATCACGGCCGCGTGCGCGCGGCGGGGCGCGAGGCAGTCCCCTGCGCGGTGCACCGGGAACGGCGCGTCGCGCAGCTCGTGCCACAGCTCGTCGACCGGGCTCTGGTGCACGGCGCACACCACCCAGTCGACGACGTGCTCGGTGGTCTCGCCGGTGGTGTGCTTGAGGATCTGCAGCGACACGCGTTCGCCGTCGGCCGAGGCGCCCATGACGACCTCGTCGGTGCGCTGGCCGATCCCCTTGGCGTCGGCGCGGATGTTGAAGGTCTCCATGTCCAGCGTGACGCCGAGGTCCTGGCAGACGACCATGCCCGGGGTGCTGATCCGCACCCGGCAGCCCCGGTCGGCCAGCAGCTCGGCGACCGAAGCGGCCTGGTGGAAGCCGAGCTCGTCGACGACGAGCACCTCGCCCTCGGGCGCGGCGTCCCCGGCGAGCACGTCCCGAACGTCCACGATCCGCTCCAGATCACCCGCCCACCACGGCTTTTGGGGCCGCGCCCCGGTGGCCAGGACGACGGCGTCGGGGTGCTCCTCGCGCAGCAGCTGCGCGGTCGCCGCGACACCGGTCTTGACGTCGACCCCGTGCCGGGCGCACTCGGCGCGCAGGTTGCGCACCACGTCGAGGAATTCGGCCCGACCGGGCACGCTCGCGGCCTGCGCGACCTGCCCTCCGGTCTCGGGCTCCTGCTCGAACAACGTCACGTGATGACCGCGCTCGGCGGCGGTGGACGCGGCCTGCAGCCCGGCGGGCCCGCCCCCGACCACGAGCACCCGGGAGCGCCTGCGCGGCATCGGCAGCGTCACCGATTCCCGCCCGGTGCGCGGGTTCTCGATGCAGCCGAGCCAGCGGTTGAGACCCATCCGGCCGACGCACTCCTGGTTGCAGGACAGGCAGGTGCGGATGTCGGTGGCGTGCCCGGAGCGGGCCTTGGCGGCGAAGTCGGCGTCGGCGATCTGGCCGCGCACCACCCCGACCAGGTCGCAATGCCCTTCCTCCAGGGCGCGTTCGGCCTGGAGCGGGTCCTTGATGCGGCCGACGCCGACCACCGGCAGGTCCACGGCCTGGCGGATGGCGTTGGAGATGAACAGCGCGTAGCCCGGCGGGATCGCCATCGACGCCTCGATCATGTACAGCGTCGAGGTGGCCACGCCGATCGAGGTGTTGATGTAGTCGACCTTGCCGGTGGCCTCGACCATCTTGGCGACCTCGACGGCCTCGTCGATCGTGGTGCCGCCCTCGATGAGCTCGTCGCCGCAGATCCGCACGCCCAGCGCCCGGTCGGGTCCGAGGGAGGCGCGGACCGCGTCGATGATCTCCAGCAGGATCCGGGCCCGGCCCGCCAGCGATCCGCCGTAGGCGTCGGTGCGCTTGTTGGTGGCGGGCGACAGGAATCCGCGCACGATCGACGAGTGCGAGCACTGCAGCTCCACCCCGTCGAAGCCGCCCTCGGCGCAGTGCGCGGCCACGGTTCCGTACCCGGCGACGACCTCGGCGATCTCGCGGGTGTCGATGGCCTTGGGGACCTCCCGGAACATCGGGTCGGGCACCGGCGAGGGCGCCCACACCGGCAGCCGGGAGTACATCGACGACGCCTGCCCGCCGTTGTGGTTGAGCTGCGCGAAGATCGGGGTCCCGTGCGCGTGCACCGCTTCGGTGATGCGCCGGTAACCGTCGATCACTGACGGGTTGAACCCGTGGATGAGCTTCTCGTACGGCCAGTCGGTGGGGTGGGTCGAGTGCTCCTCGGTGATGACGAGCCCGGCCCCGCCTTCGGCGCGCGCCGCGTAGTAGGCGGCGTGCTGCTCGGTGGGGTGCCCGTCGTGCGCGTAGTTGGTGAGGTGCGCGGAGAACACGATGCGGTTGCGCACCGTCACCGGCCCCACGCGCAGCGGGGAGAACAGGTAGCGGCTCATCGCAGACCTCCCGCCGCCCGGCGGCCTTCCAGGACCGCTTCGTGGATCGTGCGCGGCGCCACGCAGTCGCCGATCGGCAGGCCGGCGAGGCGCTGATCGGGCAACCGGTGTCCGCAGTGGACGACGGCGGCGGCCGGGCGCTCGCGGGTCTCGGCGGTGAACACGTCCTCCAGGACGACGTGCCCGTCGCGGACCTCGCGGAGCAGGGACCGCTTCTCCAGCGCCACGCCTGCCCGCTGCAGCCGGGCGTTGGCGTCGGCGAGGTCGCCGGTCAGCGCGACTTGGGTGCCCACGACCTGATCCTGCGTCACGATCGCGGTCTCCACACCGCGACCCGCCAGCAGCTCGGCGATCCCGACACCGACGAAGTCGCCGACGGGATCGTGCACCACCACCGGCCCGTCGGGCGTCCCGCCGCTGAGCAGCTCGACGACGTCGAGCACGACTCCCCCGTCGACCTTGAAGTTCCACGGCCCGGGCGCGGACCCGGTCGCCACCACGACCTCCCGCCCGTCCAGCTCGTCGGGCCCGGCCTCCGACCCGGTGCGCACCTGCACCCCGAGCCGCCGGACCTCGCCCTCCAGCCACTCGACCAACCCCAGCAACCGCCCCCGACCAGCGACTTCGGCGGCGGTGCGCGCCATGCCCCCGAGCCGTTCGTCCCGCTCGACGAGCTCCACCCGCCGCCCCCGGGACGCCAGCACCCGAGCGGCCTCCAACCCGGCGGGACCACCCCCGACCACCAGCACGGGCTCCGAGGACGCGATTTCAATGGAACTCGGGTTCCCGATCTCCATTGAAATCGGGATCTCGTCGGTTTCGTGACCGGCGGTGGGGTTGCCGATGCAGGTGACGAGGGGGTTGCGGTTGTCGCGGACGGAGCACTTCTGGTTGCAGAGCACGCAGGGTCGGACCGGTACGCCTTCGCGGGTCTTCGCGACGAGGTCCGGGTCGGCGATCTGGGCTCGGGTCATCTCGACGAGGTCCGCGACGCCGTCGTCGAGGGCCCACTGGGCCTGGCCGGGGTCGACCACGCTGCCTTGCAGGACCACCGGCGTGTCACCGGCGGATTCCCGGATGCCCCGGCAGAGGTCGATGTTGAAGCCGGGTTCGGTGTGCAGGTCGGGACGGGTGGCCGAGGTGCCCATCGCCGAGCCGCGGACGACCGCGAGGTAGTCGACTTCGTCGCGGATCGACTCGACGATCCCGGCGGCGGCCTCGGGGGTGATCCCGGCCCAGGGCGCGAGTTCGTCGCAGGACAACCGCAACCCCAGCACGCCGTCGCCGATCGCCTCGCGGACGGCGGCGACGACCTCCCGCAGCAGGCGGGTGCGGTCGGCGCCGTAGTCGTCGCCGCGCTGGTTGGTCAGCCCGGACAGGAACTGCCGCAGCAGCGAGAACTGCCCGGCGTTGAGCTCGACCCCGTGCAGCCCGCTGTCGACGGCGAGCCTGGCCGCGTCGGCGAAACCGCCCACCAGCGCGGAGATCTCGGGCTGCTCCATCTCCATCGGCATCTCGCGGCTGGCCACGTCGGCCACCCGCGACGGCGCCCACAGCACCTGCTGCGAGAACGCCGAGGAGCCCTGCGACCCCGAGTGCCCGAGCCCGGCCAGCACGACAGTCCCGTGTGGACGGCAGGCCTCGGCCACCGCGGCCCAGCCGGGGCCGCACCGCGACGCCAGCGGGGCGCGTTCGTAGGGCCGGTCCGAGTCGTGGACGCTGGCGACCTCGGTGACCAGCACGCCGGTCCCACCGGCGGCGCGAGCCGCGTAGTAGGCGACGTGCCGGTCCGAGATGTCCCGCTCCCGGCCGAGATTGGTCTCGTGCGGCCCGAACAGGACGCGCGACGGTGCCGCGGCCCGGCCGAGCCGGACCGGGTGGACGAGTTTCACCGCTCGCTCACCAGCGGAGACGAGTCGCACGGCTTGGCGGGCACGGCGGGCATGCCCAGCCCGACCTTGCGCCGCGAGGAGCGCGAGTGGTCCTGGGTGGACTTCGGCAGCACGCTCTTGTCCACGATGGACAGCGCGGACTGACCGTGGCCCTGCACGCACTCGGGATCGGGCCCGTCCAGCGGCAGTCCGGTGAAGAACTTCGCCGCCATGCACCCGCCCTGGCACGCGTCGTAGTGCGAGCAGGACGCGCAGGCGCCCGCCGACTGCGGTTGCCGCAGGTCGTTGAACAGCTCCGACTCCCGCCACACGCGGGCGAAACCGCCCTCCTCGCGGACGTTGCCGCCCTTGAACACGTCGTGGATGGCGAACGGGCACGCGTAGACGTCGCCGACCGGGTCGATCAGGCACACCACCCGCCCCGCGCCGCATAGGTTCAGCCCCGGCAGCGGGGTCGATCCCAGCGCGTTGAGGTGGAAGAACGAGTCACCGGTGAGCACCTGGTCGCCGTGGGCCACCAGCCAGTCGTAGATCTGGCGCTGCTGCGCGTCGGAGGGGTGCAGCTCGTCCCACACGTCGGCGCCGCGCCCGGAGGGCCGCAGCCGGGTGATGCGCAGCTGCGCGCCGAAGCGGTCGGCGATGGCCTTGAAGTCGTCGAGCTGGTCGACGTTCTGGCTGGTCATCACCACCGAGATCTTGAAGTCGCGCATGCCCGCGTCGGAGAGGTTCTGCAGCGCCGTCATCGCCATGTCGAACGATCCGGGCCCGCGCACGGCGTCGTTGACCTCGCGGGTCGCGCCGTCGAGGGAGATCTGCACGTCGACGTAGTCGGTGGCAGCCAGCCTGCGGGCGCGCTCGGGATCGATGCGCAGGCCGTTGGTGGAGAACTTGACGCCGACCTGGTGGTCGATGGCGTAGTCGAGCAGTTCCCAGAAGTCCGGGCGCACGGTGGGTTCCCCGCCACCGACGTTGACGTAGAAGACCTGCATGCGCTGCAGCTCGTCGATGACGGCCTTCATCTCGTCGGTCGAGAGCTCGTTCGGGTCGCGTCTGCCCGATGAGGACAGGCAGTGCTCGCAGGCGAGGTTGCAGGCGTAGGTCCATTCCCAGGTCAGGCAGATCGGGGCGTCCAAACCGCCCTTGAACTGCTCGACCAGCGGGAGAACCGGTGCTGTGGTGGTCATTCTCGGCTCACTTCCAACCGGACGTCGCTGTCGGGCCAAGGAGTCGGGTTCTCGGGAGGGCCTGCTACTCCGCTTCCGCCTGCGGGCGGATCATGTCGGAGGCGGCGAGGGAGGCCAGGGCCTTGCGGAACTGCGGCCGGCGCTGCTCGGGGAGGGTTTCCAGCGCGTCTTCGACGCTGGGGTGCTCACCGAGTTCGCGGACGAGGTCCACCAGTTCGGGAACTTTCAGGAACGACAGCTTCCGGTTGCCGAAGTGGTACGCGAGCGCCCCGAAGGGTTCGGGGCGCAACGCGACCTGCGGATTCAACCGGTAGCCGCGGCTGATGTCGAACTCCGCGGCGGCCACGGTCAGTAGACCCCGCACATCCCGTCGATGGAGACCTCCTCGACGAGGAGCTCTTCCTCGACGACGGGCTCGTTCCCGGTGCTCTGTTCGATCTGCTGGTCAGCCATGTGCGATGCTCCTCACAGTGTCGAGCTACCATCGACACGGTATTTGCACCCAGTGCACTTTCACAAGACGTGGAGCGGAATTCCTTGCGGCCTGACACATCTGGAGCAGTGCAGCGACCCGGCGGACGCCGAAAGGTCACCACCGCAGCGGAATTGGAGCAGGTCGCGTTCGACCTGTTCGACGAACAGGGATTCGACCGCACCACGGTCAGCGACATCGCCGCCGCGGCGGGCATCGCGCGGCGCACGTTCTTCCACTACTTCCCGTCGAAGAACGACATCCCGTGGGGGGACTTCGACTCCGGTTTGGACCGGATGCGCGCCGAGTTCCGCGCGCTACCGGGGGACCTCCCGCTGATGGACGCGGTGCGGCACTGCCTGGTCGAGTTCAACCGGGTGCCCGCCGAGCAGGTCCCGGACCACCGCAGGCGGATGCGGTTGATCCTGGGAGTCCCCGCGCTGCAAGCGCATTCGACGCTGCGCTTCGAGTCGTGGCGCGAGGTGGTGGCCGAGTTCGTCGGCCACCGCCTCGGCCAGCCGTCCACCGCGCTGACCCCGCAGACCATCGCGCACGCCTCCCTCGGCGTGGCGCTGTCGGCGTACCAGCACTGGCTGGACCACCCCGAGCAGGAGCTCTCCGACCTGCTCGACACGGCCATGCGCGAACTCGCGCTCGCACACACCGATCAGTAGGCATCAATCCATGCGGCGGAGCCGCATTCTCCTCCACCACCCGAGCAACCCGCACCGCCGCGGGTTCTGAGCGCCTTCGTGGCGAGTACGCCGGGACGCCGTGTATTGGCATACATCAGGAGCGCGGCGCACGGAGTCCACGGAGGCGCTCAGGTTCCGCCACCCGCACCGCCACGCAGGTCGACCACCAAACAAGATTTCTCAGTAGTCGGCGTCGGTGTAGCGGATGATCCCTCGCATGTTCTTGCCGGCCATCATGTCCGCGTAGCCGGTGTTGATGTCTTCCAGCTTGTACTCCGTGGTGATGAGCTCGTCGAGCTTGAGCGTGCCGTTGCGGTAGTGCTCCAGCAGGCGCGGGATCTGGGTGCGCGGGCTGACGCCGCCGAAGATCGCGCCCTGCAGCCGCTTCTGCAGCAGGGTGAGCTCGAACAGCGAGACCTGGGCGTCGATCTGGTCGGCGCGGCCCATGCCGGTCACCACGACCTGGCCGCCCTTCTTCGTCATCGACAGCGCCGGTTGCAGGTGCTCACCGGTGGTCTCGCCGATGCAGATCAGCACGCTGTCGGCCAGCTGCCCCCAGGTCAGGTCGCCGACCGCCGCGTGCGCCTCCTCCATGCTCGCGAAGGAGTGCGTGGCGCCGAGCTCCTCGGCCTTGGTGCGCTTGAACTCCACCGGGTCGACGGCCACGACGTAGCGGGCACCGGCGGCCGCCGCGCCCTGGACGGCGTTGATGCCGACGCCACCGCAGCCCACAACGACGACGGTGTCGCCGGTGCGGGTGTCGCCGATCTCGGTCGCGGTGCCCCAGCCGGTGGACACGCCGCAGCCCAGCAGCGCCGCCTTCTCCAGCGGGATGTCGTTCTCGATGGTCTGCACCGACGCCTGGTTGACCGTCACGTACGGCGCGAAGGTGCCCAGCAGGCACATCGGAGCGGCGGGTTTGCCCTGGTAGGTGATGCGGTGGCCACCGGAGATGGCCTCACCGGAGAGCAGTCCCGCGCCCGCGTCGCAGAGGTTCTGCATGCCCTTGGCGCACGCCCGGCATCTCCCGCACCCGGGGATGAAGGTGAGCACCACGTGGTCGCCCTCCTCGATCCCGGAGACCCCGGGACCGACCTTGGTGACGACGCCGGCGCCTTCGTGACCACCGACCGCGGGGTAGATCGCCATCGGGGTGGCACCGGTGCGCAGGTGCTCGTCGGAGTGGCACAGGCCTGAGGCCGCTAGCCTCACCTGCACTTCGCCCTCGATCGGATCGCCCAGTTCGATCTCCGCGATTTCCCAGTCTTTGCCCGGCTCGTGCAGGATTGCGGCCTTCGTCTTCATAACCACTCCTCGTCGAGTGCGGAAGAACATGCGCATCCGAGAATGAGAACCCGGTCACAGCGAAGTCAAGGACGTGAGCGCACGATCAGAAGCGGTGCCGGAGCGTGGTGGATCAGCTTGTGGCTGGTCGATCCCAGGTGCGCCCCGGCGACACCACCGCGGCCGTGGGCCCCGACGACGACCAGCTGTGACTCGGTCGAGTGATTGATGAGCGCGGCGACCGGCGAGCCGCGTCCCACCACCCGTTCGACGGCGACGTTCGGGAAGCGCTCCTGCCACCCCGCCATGATCTCGGCGAGGAACAGCTGTTCCTTCTCCGCGACCTCCTCGGCGGGCAGCCTGCTGCGCAGCCACATCATGTCGATGCCGACGACTTCCCAGGTGTGCACGACGTGCAGGGGTTCGCCGAGCGAGTCGGCGAGCCGGAACGCCTCGGCGAGCACCGGAGCCGCCGATTCCGCGTCGTCGACGCCCACGACGACGGGCCCGGCGGTGGGGAACGTCGGCGGGTCGCCGACGTCCGGGACGACGGCGACGGAGCCGAGGGCGTGCGCTGCGACCTTGACGGCGACCGCCCCGGCCAGCAGGCCCGTGAACCCGCCGAAGCCGCGGTCGCCGACGACGACCAGTTCGGCGGCGGCCGACTCGGCGACGAGCACCCGCTCGGGTGAACCGGGCAGTGCCGCGGTGCTCACCTTCGCGTCGGGTTGCTGGGCCTGGGCGTGCTCGGCCGCGTCGGCGAGCCAGCGGGTGACCTGGGCGCGCACGTGGTCTTCCCCGGCGTGCGCGGTCGGATCCGCGTAGACCATCCGCAGCTCGCAGCCGCGACGCACGGACTCGCGCGCCGCCCAGGCGGCGGCGTTGCGCGCGACCGCCGAACCGTCGACACCCACCACGACGTTCATCCCGGCCTCCCCCGGTCGATCCCTCCCAGGGTGCGCGACGAGGGCGGCGGGCGCCTTCCGGATCAGCGGGGCAGGCGGCCCGGCAGCAGCAGTTCGGTGTTGCGGTCGGTGTGGTCGCCGAGCTGGTCGAGGTCGGCGTTGGGGTCGTTGAACGACAGCTCCCGGTACAGCGCGGCGAGCCCTGCGGGTGAGCGGTCGTCGTAGTCGGCCTGGTACGGGCTGTCGGCCTCGATCAGGGTGGTGAACAGCGAGATCGTGCCGTCGCGGTTGTCGGCGATCTCGATGACCCGGGCCAGCTGCGGGTAGTCGACGTGCGAGGCGGTGTTGATCTCCCAGAAGGCGCGTTCGGGGTCGTCGGCGCCGTGCGGGGTGATGGTGTTGCGGTGCGTGTGACCGTTGACCCAGGCCAGGACGTTGGGGAAGCGCTGCAGCAGACGCACGACGCCGTCGCCGCCGACGCGGGGTTCGCCGGGCGAGCGGAAGTCGGGCCACAGCGCGGTCATCGTGCCGGACGTGTGGTGGCTGAACAGCACGAACAGCTCGTCGGTGACGTGCTGGGTCTGCTTGCGCCCGATCGCGTCGTAGTAGGTGGAGCTGCCGCGGGTGAGCACGTCGTCCAGCCAGCGGTACTGGTCGAGGCCGAGCGAGCCCTCGGCGAGCCCGGCGGTGTTGGTGGAGTCCATCGCGATGCCGGTGACGCCGGGCGCGATCCGGAAGGTGTAGTGCGGCTTGGGGTCGGCGGCGTCGAAGCCGTGGCCGACCGGGCCTGGGCCGGTGCGGGCCTCGTCGAGGTGGGCGGCGATGAACTCCTCGGTGGTGAACGGGTGCCGCCGCTGGTCGGGGGTCACGGTGCGCACGACGGTGTTGCCGCCGAGGATCGTCCGCCCGGAGACCTCGCGTCCGCCGCGCAGCATCTCGGCGACGGCGGCTGCTTCGCGCTCGTCCCGGCCGATGATCTTGCGGTCGCCGGTGTACCAGTCGTTGACGCGCGGGATGACCTGGTCCGCGAGGGTGCCCATGACGCTGTTGTCGTGGTTGCCGAACACCGCGTACCAGGGGATGTCCAGCCCCGGGCCGGCGAAGGGGCGCAGCGCGTCGGTCAGCAGTCCGGGCAGCACCGGGAACCCGCGCTCGCGGTAGCGGTCGTCGATCCCGCCCTCGGGGTGCCAGTACAGCGGGTCGCCGGAGTCCTGGACGCCCTCGTAGTGCGCGGCGCCGGTGTTCTGGGCGATCGGGCCGCCGTTGAGGACGGCGAAGTACCAGTCGAGCTCGGCGCGCTCGTGGTTGTCGGTGCTGTCGCCGGTGGTGATCATGAAGTCCATCGGGTGCCCGGTGACCGGACCGGTGCGCAGCTGGTTGACCCGCTGCACGAGGTGCGCGGCGGCCAGCGCGCCCAGCGTCTCCTGCGGCCGGAAGGCGCCCCCGGCCAGCGGGTGCAGGTACTCGAAGCGGGCTGGGCTCTGGGCGTCGGTGATGTGCAGGTCGGTGAACTGCGTGAACGCGGTGACCGGGACGCGGCGGTCGATCCGGCCGGGGTCGGCGACGGCGAGGTCGGTGCGCACGATCTGCGGCCAGCCCGGGCCGGCGATCAGCCGTCGGTAGCCCTCGCCGGGGGCGGGTTGGGCGGCCACGTCCAGGGTCGTTCGCGCTGGTGCGGCGCTCGCGGTGCCGCTGAGTCCGAGCGCCGCACCCGTCATGCCTACGCCCGTCATGCCCGCGGCCAGCATGAAGCCGCGCCTGCTCAAGTCCGTCATGTCGGTCCTCTGATCAGCCGGGAACTGATCAGAAAATCTTTCATGTTCAACGCATGCGAAACACCACAGTTCAGGTGAAAATCCGACGAACGGCGGCGAAACGGATCAGCGCAGCACGCCGGTCGGCAGCACCGCGTGCGCGCCCCAGGTCTCGTTGGCGATCTGGGTGATCCGCATGTCGACGGTGGTGCTCGCCAGCGCGAGCGCGGAGGGCCGGTCGAGGGCCTGCTCGATCTGCAGCCAGTCGACCATCGCGCTCAGCGCCGTGGCGGTGGCCTCGTTGAGGTCGGCGTCGAAGCCGAAGGTGACCAGGCCGCCCGGGGTTTCGGCGTGGATGCCCGGCACCGGCCGGTCCACGACCAGGTCCAGCCGGACCCGCGTGGTCATGCCGCACTCGATGGCCGTGCCGCCGACCTCCCCGTCGCCTTGGCGCGCGTGCCCGTCGCCGAGCAGCAGCATCGCGTCCGGCACCGTCACCGGCAGGTACAGCGTCGACCCGGCCACCAGCTCGCGGCAGTCGATGTTGCCGCCGCCCTCGGACCGCGGCGGGATCGTCGAGTGCTCACCCGGTTCCGCGGGCGGCATCCCCACCACCCCGAGGAACGGCGCCAACGACACCCGATGCCCGTGCTGATCGGTCCCGGTCTCCCCGTCGAGCTCCCACAACAACCACGCCCGCTCCGCCTCGGCCACCCGGAGCCGACGCGTCAACCAGGTGTCCTTGCCTGCGGCCGCGGTCCACCCCCACCCGGCAGGCGTGATCTCCTCGAAGTGCACGGCCAGCACCATCCCCGGCTTCGCCCCGCGCACCGCGATCGGCCCGGTCAGGCAATGCCCCCGCCGCCCGGGGAACGCCCGAGGCCGCTCCTCTCCCGGCACCCGCTGCCGCTCCAGGTGCCCCGCGCAGTCCAACGACTCCACGGTCACCACGTCCCCGGCTCCGACGCTCACCGCGGGAGCGCTGTCCCGGTTGAACACGTCGACGAGATTCCCGCCCTCAGCCCGAACCTCGAAAGAACCCACCGCGAAACCTCCACCCCTGAGAACCCCCACCACCCAACCAGGGCGAACTCCCCCAGCCAAGTGACGATCCCCACCCACCACGACGAGAACCGCGACATTCGTCGTGTCGAAAACCCCGGTTTTCGCGTCGCGAAAACCGGGGTTTTCGACGTGAGAACACCCGATGAGGTGGTTTGGGGGTGTCGGGGTACGACCGCACCAACGGTTCTCAGCGGTGGATGAGGTCCAGGGCGGAGCTGATGATGGTGTCGGTGTCGAGGCCGTGGTGGCGGTAGACGTCGTCGAGGGAACCGGACTGGCCGAAACCGGTGACGCCCAAGTGGATCGAGCGGGTCCGGTTGATCCCGGCGAGGAAGGCCAGTGCGTGCGGGTGTCCGTCGAGGACGGTCACCATCGGGCGGGCTCGGTCGGCCGGGAAGACCTGGTCGAGGATCGTGCGGTCGGCGTCGCCGCGGTGGGCGCGGAAGAGCAGGTCCGGGCTGGTCACGCAGAGGACGTCCGCGTCGACGCCCTGCTCGGCGAGGCGGTCGGCGGCGGCCAGCGTCTCGGTCATGAGCGCGCCCATGCCGACCAGCGTCACCTGCGGGTCCGCGGCGCGGCGCAGCGCGTAGGCGCCGCCGACGACCTGCCTGCGACGGCGTTCCCGGGCCGCGGGATCGGTCGGCACCGACGCCAGCGACTGGTCCACCGGGCGCGTCGACAACCGCAGGTAGGACGAGGACCCGCCGGGCTTGCCGAGCTGGGACATCGCCGCGAGCAGGCACCACTCGGTGTCGACGGCGAACGCGGGCTCGTAGCTGGTCACGCCCGGCTGCTCCAGCCCGATCGACGGCGTGCCGACCGACTGGTGCGCGCCGCCCTCCGGCGCCAGGCTCACCCCGGACGGGGTGCCGACCAGGATCGACTGGCCGCCGCCGTAGACGCCGAACGACCACGGTTCCAGCGCCCGCCCGAGGAAGCAGTCGTAGACCACCCCGATCGGCAGCAGCGGCTGACCCCAGCGGCTCCACGTCGAGCCGAGCTCGCCGAGCAGGCTCACCAGGTTCGTCTCGGCGATGCCGAGCTCGATGTGCTGTCCCGCCGGGCGTTCCCGCCAGTGCAGGATCGTCTCGGCGTCGTCGGCGAACCAGTCGACGCGCTCCGACGGCGACCACACGCCGACCTTGTTCAGCCAGCCGCCGAGGTTGGTGGTGGAGCTGACGTCGGGCGCCAGCGTCACGATCCGCTCGGCGGCCTCGGGGGATTCGCGGGTCAGGTCCAGCAGCGTGCGCCCCAGCGCGGCCTGGGTCGTGGTGGTGCCGCTGGGGGTGCGGCCGATGTCGGCGGGCAGCCGCGGCGGCTTCACCCGAGCCCGCTCGCGACGCCTCAGTCGGGAAGCCGTTGCGGCGCAGAGCTTCCCGGCCGGGCTGTCGTCGGCGAAGCGGTGCCACGGGTCGTCGAGGTCGGCGCCGACCTGCGCGGCCAACTGCCGCATCTGGTCCTCGCCGAGCAGCGAACCGTGGTTCTGCGGGTGCCCCTCGGTGGCCAGGCCGTAGCCCTTGATGGTGTAGGCGAAGATGACGGTGGGGCGGGTGTCGTCGATGGCCTGGAACGCCGAGTCCAGCGCGTCGAGGTCGTGGCCGCCGAGGTTGCGGATCGCCACCGCCAGCGTCTCGTCGTCCACATCGGACAGCAGGCGCTCGATCGCGCTGTCCCCGGCGGGAATCCGCGCGCGCAGCTCCTGCGGGGTGCAGCGCAGCAGGCGCTGGTACTCGGGGTTGCTCATGCCGTCGATGCGCTCGCGCAGCGCAGCGCCCCCGGGCCGGGCGAACAACTCCTCCAGCACCTGGCCGTACTTGAGCGTGATCACCTGCCAGCCGGCGGCGGTGAACATGCCCTGCAGCCGGTTCGCGGCGATGTTGGGCACGACGCGGTCCAGCGACTGCCGGTTGAGGTCGACGATCCACACGACCTCGCCCAGGTCGGCGACGGTCGGGTCGAGGATCGCCTCCCAGCAGGCGCCTTCGTCGAGCTCGGCGTCGCCGAGCAGCGAGTACTGGCGTCCGGTGCCCGCCCCTCCGCCGTGGGTGTCGACGTAGCGGCGGGCCACGGCACCCCAGATCGGCGCGGTGGCGCCGATGCCGACCGAGCCGGTCGAGTAGTCGGCCGGGTCGGGGTCCTTCGTGCGGCTCGGGTAGCTCTGCACGCCGCCGAACTCGCGCAGCGTCGTCAGGTGCTTCTCGTCGAGCGATCCGAGCAGGTAGTTGATGGCGTGCAGCACCGGCGAGGCGTGCGGCTTGACCGACACCCGGTCGGCGGCGGTGAGGTGCTCGAAGTACAGCGCGGTCATGATCGACACCATCGAGGCGCAGGACGCCTGGTGCCCGCCGACCTTGAGCCCGGTGCTGTTCGGCCGGACCCGGTTGGCGTGGTCGATCATCGCGGTGGCCAGCCACAGCACCCGCTGCTCGACCTCGCGCAGATCCGCCGTCTCGGTGCGCGCCGGTACCACGCTCGTCATCACGCCTCCTCGCGTTGCCACATTGCGCTCAGAAGAACACCAAGGCAACAATCACTGCACAAGACCTGGTCGCGGAATCGAGCAATCTGCTCACGACACCGGGCCGGAACGACCGACGAGGTGAACAGATTGCCCACCGCCGAGCCGCTCGACGACATCGACATCCGCTTGCTGCTGGCGCTGCAGGACGAGCCGCGCGCGACCGTGGTGGCGCTGGCCGATCGAGTCGGGTTGTCCCGCAACACCGTTCAGGCTCGGCTGGCGAAGCTGGAACCGCGACTCGGCGCGTTCGAACGCCGCATCGACCCGAGCACCCTGGGTTACCCGCTGACGGCGTTCATCACCGTCCAGGTCACCCAGCAGCACCTCGACCGGCTGGCCGCCGAGCTGGCCGAGATCCCGGAGGTCGTGGAGGTCTTCGGCCTCACCGGCGACTCGGACCTGCTGGTGCGCGTGGTGGCCACCGACGCCGACCAGCTGTACCGCATCGCGGGCCGCATCCTCGACACCCCGGGCGTGGAGCGCACGAACTTCTCCCTGGCGATGCGCACCCTGGTCGAGTTCCGCCTGACCCCGCTACTCGCGGACAAGCTCCGCGCGGACTCCCAGTAGCCGCACCGGCCGGTCCAGCGGGAAGCGGCCGAGGGCCTCCTGAGCTGCGATGTCGATGGGTTCGAAGTCGCGGGTGGGGGCGGCGAGGGTGACGCCGTGGGTGTGGGTGCCGAAGCGGGAGTCGCGGACCTTGACCACCACGCGGCGGGCGAGGGTGTCGTCGGCGGCGAGGTCCTCGGAGACCTGGCGGGACAACCGGGTGATCTCGGCGCGCATCGGCTCGACCTCCCGCAGGTCGCGCTGGAAGGTGACCTCGCGGCCGTGCGAGCGGGCCCGGAACGGCTCGTCGCTGACCGGGCTGGAGTCGTAGCCGTGCGCGAGCGCCACCAGCCACGGGCCGATGTTGGGCCCGAACTCGCCCGCCAGGTCGGCCATCGGGGTGCGGGCCAGCTCGGCGACGGTGGCGATGCCGCGGGCGGCGAGCTTCTTGGCGGTCTTGGCGCCGACGCCCTGCAGCGCGTCGGTTGGCTTGTCGGCCATCACCTCGACCCAGTTGGACGTCGAGGCGGAACACCCCGGCGGGTTTTCCCATGCCGGAGGCCAGTTTCGCGCGCAGCTTGTTGTCGCCGATGCCGATCGAGCAGTTCAGCGCGGTCCGCTCGCGCACGTAGCGCTGGACGTAGCGGGCGGTGTCGAGGGCGTCGTCGGTGTCGACGAGCATGAACGCCTCGTCCCAGCCGATGACCTCCAGGAGTCCGCCGAGCTCGCCGAGCGCGGTCATCACGTCGGCGGAGGCCGCCAGGTAGGTCTCGCGGTCGGCGGGCAGGAACACCGCTTCCGGGCAGCGCGCCGCGGCCGTGCGCAGCGGCGTTCCCGACTTCACGCCCCGGGCGCGGGCCTCGTAGGAGGCACCGGCGACCACGCCGCGCTCGGTCGGATCGCCCGAGCCGCCGACCAGCACCGGTTTGCCGGCCAGGTCGGGGTGCCGCAGCAGTTCCACGGCGACGATGAACTGGTCGAGGTCGATGTGCAGCACCACCCGTTCCACGCCGATCAGCATCGCCGGAAACACCCGTTCCCGCCAGGCCCCGCGCCGATGCGGGGCCCTGTTCCGATGAGCGAGACTGCCGGGGTGAGCAAGCGCAGCGCGGGAATCCTGCTGTACCGGCCCGAGGGGCCGGAGGTCCTCGTCGTGCACCCGGGCGGTCCGTTCTTCAAGAACAAGGACGACGGCGCCTGGAGCCTGCCCAAGGGCGAGCACGAACCCGACGAGGATCCCCGCCTCGCAGCGCTGCGCGAGTTCGCCGAGGAGACCGGCATGTCGCTGCCGGACCGCGAGCTCCTCCCGCTGGGCGAGGTCAAGATGCGCAGCGGCAAGACCATCACGGCCTGGGCCGCCGAAGGCGATTTCGACGTGACGTCGTTGCGCAGCAACACCTTCGACCTCGAATGGCCACCCCGCTCGGGCCGAACCCGGTCCTTCCCGGAAGTCGACCGGGCCCTCTGGTGCGACCTGGGAACGGCCCGCACCAAGCTCAACCCGGCCCAAACCCCCTTTCTGGACCGCCTCCTCAACCACCTCACCCCCTGACCCCGGCCACCACACCGCGGACCAACACAATCGGCGCAGGGGCGCGGAGGGCCGCAACGCTGCGGAGGGGACAGTTTTAGCCATAATCACCCATGATCAATGTCCGTTTTGCCCGGACAATTATGACTAAAACTGTCCCCTGGCGACGAGTGCGATCCGGATGATGGTGGGATGGAACTGATCGATCCGCCGATGGTCGGTGGCGAACGTGAGTCGTTGCGCGGTTTTCTTGACTACCAGCGGGTGGTCCTGGGCCGGAAGTGCGCGGAGCTCGACGACGAGCAGCTGCGATGGCGAGCCGTGCCGTCGTCGGGCTTGACGTTGCTCGGGCTGATCAGGCACATGGCCGAGGTGGAGCGCTTCTGGTTCCGGGTCACCGCGAACGCCGAGCGCACCCTGCCTCGCGTCTGGGCGGAGGAGGACTTCCAGGTCGCGTTCGACGTCACTGACGCGGCTCCGGCGGAAGCGTTCGAGGCGTGGGAAACCGAGATCGCGCTCGCCCGCGAGATCGAGCGATCGGCATCGTCGCTGGACGTGTGCGCGCTCCAACCGAGATGGGGCCGCGAGGTCTCGCTGCGCTTCGTCCTGATGCACGTGATCGAGGAGTACGCCCGGCACAACGGCCACGCGGACCTGATCCGCGAAGCCATCGACGGCGCGACCGGCGACTGAGACGACGAGGCCCCGCCCGGAAGTTCCGGGCGGGGCCTCGTTCGGTGAGGGGTCAGGATTCCAGGGAGGTTTCCTTGGTTTCGCGGCTGGCGATGAGGGCCGCGAGGGTGATGGCGCCGGCGACCGCGAGGTAGACGCCGACCCAGCCGAGGCCGTAGGAGCCGGCGAGCCAGGTGGCGATGTAGGGGGCGACGGAGGCGCCCAGCAGGCTCGCGATGTTGTACGACACCGAGGCGCCCGTGTAGCGCACGGCGGTCGGGAACAGCTCCGGCAGCAGCGCGCCCATCGGCCCGAACGTCATGCCCATCAGGCCCAGACCGACCACCAGGAACAGCACGGTCGCCACCGTCGAGTGGGCGCCGAACCACGGACCCATGAGCAGGCCGAACACGATGATCGCGGTGGTGGTCACCAACAGCGTGGAGCGGCGGCCGTAGCGGTCGGCCAGCAGGCCCGCGACCGGCACCGTCAGACCGAAGAACACCACGCCGACCAGCAGCATCACCAGGAACGTCGAGCGCTCGTAGCCCAGGCCCGAGTCCGAGGTGCCGTAGGACAGCGAGAACACCGTCATCAGGTAGAACAGCACGTAGGTCGCCAGCATGATGAACGTGCCCAGCACCAGCGCCTTGAAGTCGGTGCGGAAGACCTGCACGAACGGCACCTTCGCCCGCTCGTTGTTCTCCAGCACCTTCGCGAACGCCGGGGTCTCGCTCAAGCTCAGCCGCACCCACAGGCCGACGATCACCAGGACGGCCGACACCAGGAACGGGATCCGCCAGCCCCACGAGGAGAACGCGTCGTCGGACATCACGCCGGAGAGGATCAGGAACAGGCCGTTGGCGAAGAAGAACCCGATCGGCGCGCCCAGCTGCGGGAACGTGCCGAACAGCGCGCGCTTGCGCGGCGGCGCGTTCTCGGTGGCCAGCAGCGCCGCGCCACCCCACTCGCCGCCCAGGCCCAGTCCCTGGCCGAACCGGCACAGCGCCAGCAGCAGCGGCGCCACGATCCCGATCTGCGCGTAACCCGGCAGCAGACCGATCAGCACGGTCGAGATGCCCATCGTCAGCAGCGACGCCACCAGGGTCGCCTTGCGGCCGATGCGGTCGCCGAAGTGGCCGAACAGCGCCGATCCGACCGGCCGGGCGACGAAGGCGATGCCGAAGGTCGCCAGCGAGTTCAGCGTTGCGGCCGTGTCGTCACCGGCCGGGAAGAACAGCTTCGGGAAGATCAGCACCGCAGCCGTGGCGTAGACGTAGAAGTCGTAGAACTCGATCGAGGTGCCTACGAGGCTGGCGAGCACGACCTGTCGGGTCGAATTGCGCCGGGGTGAAGACCCCGCATCCCCGGAACCTCGCACGTCTGGTGACGAGGTGTGGCCGACAGCCATAGCGCCGAACCTCCTGATTAACACGAACGGACGAACCCACTCTAAACCTCGGTGACCACGTCCCGAGACGGGGCTCCCGCATGGTGGGCACTCAGGAGGCGAGGAACTCCGTGATCAGCGCGGTCACCCTGGCCGGGTTGTCCTCCTGGACGAGATGGCCGGCACGTGGGATCCACTCCAGCCGGGCGTGCGGGATGCGACGCGCCAGCTCGCGCCCGCGATCGGCCGGGAGCCAGGTGTCCTGCTCCCCCCAGCCGATGAGCACCGGGCACTCCAGCTCGCCGTAGCGGTCCTCGACCTCGCGGGTGTAGCGCTCGTCGGCCTGGGCGATCTGGCGGTAGAACGCCGGCTGCCCGTCCGCGCCGAGCCACGGCGCCACCATCCGGTCCAGCACGTCGGGGCGCAGCTCGCGGTGCGCGGCGGTGGCCAGGTAGCCGCGCACCAGGGACTCGTGCAGGTGCGGCGGCAACGCGGCGAAGACCTCGGCGTTGGCGTTGACCAGGCGGAAGAACTCCGATCCCCACGGCCGGATGCTCACCGCGTCCAGCAGCGCCAGCCGCCGGTAGCGCACTCCGTCGAGCAGCGCGCTGCGCAACGACACCGCGCCGCCGAAGTCGTGCGCGATCACCGAGGGCTCGTCGAGCCCGCAGTGCCGCAGCCAGCCGGTGAACACCTCCTGCTGCGCGGCCAGCGACACGTCCTGCCCCTCGAACTTCGCCGAGGTCCCGTACCCGGGCATGTCCCACAGGTGCACGCGGTAGCGCGCGCTCAGCGCGTTGGCCACGTCCCGCCACACGAAGGAGGAGAACGGCGTCCCGTGCATCAGGACGACGTCCTCCCCCTCCCCGAAGCTGTCCCACCGCACCGTCCCGTGCGGCGACTCGTACACCTCGGCCAGCGTCCACTCCATCCCGACCTCCGTGGCTCGTGCGGGCACGACCCTCGTGCCCCGCAAGGGGATTCGAATCCGGCCGGGACCGGTCCGTCAGACGACGGCTTCCTCCTCGTCCGGGGTGTCGTCGGCGCGCAGCGGCAGCGTCGCGAAGGCGGCCGGGGGTTCCTGCCAGCACGTCGCCGAGGCACCGTAGCGGATGGCGCGCCAGACCCGCTCGGGCGTGGCGGGCATGTCGACGTGGCGGACGCCGAGGTGCTTGAGGGCGTCGACGACGGCGTTCTGCACCGCCGGGGTCGACCCGACCGTCGCCGACTCGCCGATCCCCTTGGCGCCCAACGGGTTCAGCGGAGTCAGGGTCTCGGTGTTGGACGCTTCGAAGAACGGCAGCTCGGCCGCCGACGGGATCGCGTAGTCGGCCAGCGTCGCCGTCTCCGGGTTGCCGTCGGCGTCGAAGGTGACCTGCTCCCACAGCGCCTGGGCGATGCCCTGGGCGGCGCCGCCGTGCTGCTGGCCGCGCACCAGCAGCGGGTTGAGCACCCGCCCGCAGTCGTCGACCGCGATGTGCCGCAGCGGCGTCACGAAGCCGGTCTCGACGTCGATCTCGACGACCGAGACGTGCCCGCCGAACGGGAACGTCGCCCCGTCGGGGGCGAAGTCGACGTTGGCGGCCAGCCGCTCGTCCGCCACTTCGGAGACCACGTCGGCCCAGGTCACGGTCGCGCCCGGGACGCCGGCGACGCCCAGCTCGCCCGCGTCGGTGACCTCGATGTCGTCGGCGTTCGCCTCCAGCCGGGACGCAGCGATCTCCTTGGCGCGCCGGAGGACCTCGGTCCCGGCCTGGCGCACGGCGCTGCCGCCGATCTGCAGCGAGCGGGACCCGCCGGTGCCGCCACCGCGCGGCACCTCGGCCGTGTCGGACTGGATGAACTCGATCTTGTCCAGCGGGATGCCGAGGGTGTCGTTGACGATCATCGCGAACGCCGTCGCGTGCCCCTGGCCGTGCGCGGAGGTGCCGACCCGGATGCGGGCGCCGTCGGCGTGCACCTCGACCTCGGCGTACTCGCCGGAACCGCCGCCGGTGATCTCGACGTAGGCGCTGACCCCGATGCCCAGCAGCTTCGTCTCGCCGGCCTCGATGCGGCGGGCCTGCTCGGCGCGCAGCTCCTCGTACCCGGCCAGCCGCAGCGCCTCGTCGAACGGCACCGCGTACTCGCCGCTGTCGTAGGTGGCCCCGGTGACCGTCTTGTACGGGAAGCTGTCGGGGACCAGGAAGTTCTTGCGCCGCAACGAGACCGGGTCCACGCCCAGCTCGGCGGCGGCCAGGTCCATCATCCGCTCCACCATCGCCGCGGACTCCGGGCGGCCCGCGCCGCGGAACGCGCCGACCGGGGTGGTGTTGGTCAGCGAGGCGATGCCGTCGTAGCTGATCCTGGGGATGTCGTAGACGCCCTGGGCCATCGTGCGCGTCGGGCCGAGCGCCAGCGAACCGCCGAACCCGGCGTAGGCGCCGCAGTCGCCGACGACCCGGCAGCGCATGCCGACGATCCGGCCGTCGCGGCGCAACCCCAGCTCGGCGTACTGCACCTGGCCGCGCCCGTGCGGCATGCCCTGCATGTTCTCCGAACGCCCCTCGACCCAGCGCACCGGGCGCCCGAGCTTCAGCGCGAGACCGACGGCCACCACGTGCTCGGAGATCGCCCCGGCCTTGCCGCCGAAACCGCCGCCGACGTGCGGCGAGATCACCCGCACCCTCTCCAGGTCGAAGCCGAACGCCTTGGCCAGACCGGCCCGCACGCCGTGCGGCATCTGCGTCGAGACGTGCACGGTGATGTCGTGGTCCTGCTCGGCTCCACCCGGCTGGACCGCGACGGCGTTGCCCTCCAGCGGGACCACCGCCACCCGCTGGTTCTCGATGCGCGCCCGCACCACCACGTCCGCGCCGTCGAGCGCGGAATCGCCTGCGCGGTCGCGGTATCCGGCGGCGATGTTGGAACCGAGCTCGGGGAACTGCAGCTCGGCGTCCTCGTCGAGCGCGCGCTCCGGGTCGGCGACCACGGGCAGTTCGCGGTAGTCGACGTCGACGAGTTCGAGCGCGTCGGCCACGGCCGAGGCGGACTCGCCGACGACGACGGCGACCGGTTCGCCGACGAAGCGCACCCGGTCGGTGGCCAGCGGTGGGCGGGTGACCTCGGGGTTCACCACCACGAACGGCGGCGGCACCGGCAGGTCCAGGTCGGCGGCGACGTAGGCACCGACGACACCGGGCGCGGCGGCGGCCTCGGAGGTGTCGATGCTCGTGATCTCGGCGTGCGCGAGGGGCGAGCGCACGAACCCGATGTGCAGCAGCCCATCGGCGGCGAGGTTGCCGATGTAGGTGCCCCGGCCTCGGAGCAGGTCGGGGTCTTCGACCCGCTGAACTTCAGTCCCCAGAAGCGAACCAACCATGCGATGAACCCTATCCCTCCGAACGCCCACCGGCAGCGGCCGAAAACCGCGTCGCAGGAGGTGATCAACGGTTTTCGGGGCTTCGGAATTCCCGGTCTCGCAGATCGATTGACCGGCCGTGTTCGCGTGGGTAGCTTTTCACAACCGTACGAAAGTTTCACAACCGTGAAAATCGCATGTCTTTCGCACAACCTCTAGGCACAAGGGAGTGCCCGATGGGAACCAAGGTCGCGACCGCCAACGGCGATCCCTACCTCCTGACCGCCGACGGCATCAAGGAACCACCCACCGGCTGGGCGGGCAGCCTGCGCTATCTCGGCCCCGGCCTGATCGTCAGCGCCTCGATCGTCGGCTCCGGCGAGCTCATCGCCACCACCGCGCTCGGCGCGAAGGTGGGATTCGTCCTGCTGTGGATGGTGATCCTGTCCACCGCTGTGAAGGTCGCGGTGCAGGCCGAGCTCGCGCGCTGGACGATCCTCACCGGCAAGCCCGCGCTGACCGGGTTCAACGAGGTACCGCCCAAGATCGGCCGGATCGGCTGGATCAACGCGCTGTGGATCCTCATGGCGCTGTCGAAGTTCCTGCAGATCGGCGGCATCGTCGGCGGCACGGCCTCCGCGCTGAGCATGCTGATCCCGGTCGGCGGTGACCCGCTCAGCGCCACCTCGCTGGGCGTGTGGACGGCCATCGTGGTGGCCGGCAGCATCGCGCTGCTGTACTCCAACAGCTACAGCCTCATCGAGCGCGGCGCGTTCGCGCTGGTCGTGGTGTTCTCCATCGCCACCGTGGTCATCGCGCTCGGCCTGCCGTTCACGCCGTTCAGCTACGGCGGCACCGACGTGCTCAGCGGCCTGACCTTCACCATCCCGGCGGGCGCGATCGGCGCCGCGGTGGCGATGTTCGGCATCACCGGCGTCGGCGCCGACGAGATCACCTTCTACACCTACTGGTGCGTGGAGAAGGGCTACGCGCGCTGGGTCGGTCCCAACGACGGCTCGGACGAGTGGAAGGCGCGGGCGCAGGGCTGGATCCGCGTGATGTACAAGGACGTCTTCGTCTCCTGGATCATCTACACCGTCGGCACGCTGGCGTTCTTCATCATGGGCGCGGCGGTGCTGAACCCGCAGGGCCTGGTGCTCGAGGGCAACGAGATGATCACCACGCTCTCCCAGATGTACACCGACGTGATCGGCGAGTGGGCTGCCATCGGCTTCCTCATCGGCGCGATCGCGGTGCTCGGATCCACGCTGTGGGCCTCGATCCCGAGCTGGTCGCGGATGTACACCAACGTCCTGGCCACCCTCGGCGTGCTGGACTGGAACAACCAGGTGGCGCGGGAGAAGTGGGTCCGCGGGTTCATCGTGGTGCTGCCGATCCTGTGGGGCGCGACGTACCTGTCGGTGTCCTCGCCGGTGGTGATGGTGCAGATCGGCGGCGTGGCGACCGGCATCTTCCTGCCCGCCGTGGTGGTCGCGACCTGGTACCTGCGCAAGACCCAGGTCGACCCGGAGCTGCACGGCGGGCGCTGGTTCAACGTGGTCCTGCTGATCAGCAGCATCGCCATCACGCTGCTCGGCATCTACAGCCTGCTCAAGGTCTTCGGTCTGGGCGGGGACTGAGCAAACGGCGAACTGCGGAAATCAGTGGACTGCGGAAATCGGTGGACTGGGCGGCGAGAATCGCCGTGTGCACACCGAACTCGATTTCCGCGCCGAACCGGTCGGCGGACCGCTCGCCCGCTCGCTGCTGCGCGAGTACACCGACGAGATGGCGAGCCGCTACTACGGCCGCCCGGCCACCGGGACCGAGGTGGACGAGGCGCTCGTCGAGGACCCGGACGACGGGCTGGGTCCGCCGACCGGCGTGTTCCTGATCGCCCGCGAGGGGACCGAGCCGGTCGGTTGCGCGGGCGTGCGCGCGCAGGGCCCCGGCGTCGCCGAGCTCAAGCGGATGTACGTCCGGCCCGCCGCCCGGGGACGCGGACTGGGTGGTGCGCTGCTCGCGGAGATCGAGCAGCGCACCACCGCGCTCGGCTATCGCGCGATCCGGCTGGACACCCGGTCCGATCTGGTCGAAGCCCGTGGTCTGTACGCCACGCGCGGTTACGTCGAAATCCCGGCTTACAACGACGCCCGCTACGCCTCACACTGGTTCCAGAAGGACCTGCGGAGAGGATGAGTGTGGGCAACGCTTTCGACCCCGTGACGACCAGCGCCGTGACGATCGAGGACCTGCGTGCGCGCGGGGGTCTCAAGTGGACGCTGCACGGGGACGCGATCGGCGCGTTCGTCGCCGAGATGGACTTCGGCACCTCGCCGGCCGTGCTGGAGGCGCTGCACACCGGCGTCGACGGGCTGAACTTCGGCTACCTGCCGCCCCTCCTGACCGCCGAGATGTCCCGGGCGTGCGCCGACTACCAGGCACGGCGCCACGGCTGGCGGATCGAGCCGGATCGCGTGCACGCGATCCCCGACGTCATCCGGGCGCTGAAGCTCACCATCGAGCACTTCAGCGAGCCGGGCAGCAAGGTCGTCCTGCCCACCCCGGCCTACATGCCGTTCCTGAAGGTTCCGGGCGCGATGGGGCGCGAGCTCATCGCGGTTCCGCTGGTCGATGACGGCGACCGGTTCACCCTCGACCTCGACGGTCTGGACGCGGCGTTCCGGGTGGGCGGGAACCTCCTGGTGCTGGTCAACCCGCACAATCCGCTGGGCCGCGTGTTCACCCCGGAGGAGCTGTCGGCGGTCTGCGAGGTCGTCGACCGCCACGGCGGCCGGGTGTTCTCCGACGAGATCCACGCACCGCTGGTCCACGAGGGACACCGGCACACGCCGTACGCGTCGCTGTCGGACACCGCAGCCGGTCACACCATCACCGCGACCTCGGCGTCCAAGGCGTGGAATCTGCCGGGCCTGAAGTGCGCCCAGCTGCTGCTGTCCAACGACGCCGACGCCGAGCTCCTGCGCTCCCTCGGCGAGCACGTCACCGAAGGCGCCTCCAACCTCGGCGTCATCGCCAACACCGCCGCCTACACCGCCGGGCAGCCGTGGCTGGACGAGGTGCTCGACTACCTCGACGGCAACCGCCGCGCCGTCGCGTCGCTGCTGGCCGAGCACCTGCCCGAGGTCGGCTACCGGAAGCCGGAGGGCACCTACCTGGCCTGGCTGGACTTCCGCTCCCTGGACCTGGGCGACCACCCCGGCGAGTTCTTCCACGAGCGCGCCGGTGTGGTCCTCACCGACGGTCCCGCCTGCGGCGAGGAGGGACGCGGCCACGCCCGCCTCAACTTCGCCACCCCGCGTCCCGTGCTCGAACGCATCATCACCGACCTCGCCGCAGCGGCCCGCAACCGCTGAGCACGTCGGGCGCACCCCGCACCAGGGGACGGTTCTTCCTCGAACTGCGCCGACATTTCGGACATCGATCACGGGTGATTCGAGGAAGAACCGCCCCCTGCCGCGCTTCGCCGACACCGGAGTTTTCGCCCACCCGTCGTTCCGCCTTCACCCTCGTCTTACCCCGCCAGGAGCTGCCCGGATCACGATGATCCGGTGCACGACGCGATGACGACCGGGCTCCCCGGTTCGCGAAGAGTCCGCAGCCTCGCGGTGCTCGGCGACTCCGTGGCCGCGGGCATGGGCGATCCGATCGCGGGCGGCCGGTGGCGCGGGTTCGCGCCCCTGCTCGCCGAGGCGATCGGGGCCGCCCGCTTCACCAACCTCGCGACCAGCGGCGCGCGGGTCCCCGAGGTCTGGCGCGCCCAGCTGCCCGCCGCGCTGCGGGTGGCTCCCGACGCGGCGGTGCTCATGGTCGGCATGAACGACACGATGCGCGCCGACTTCGACCCGCGACTGCTGCGGCAGCAGCTCGACCACGTGGTGCGCTCTCTGGTGGCGGCGGGCGCGGCGGTGGTCACCATCCGCTACCACGACCACGCCCGGGTCTTCCGGCTGCCGGGACCGCTGCGGCGGATGCTGAACCGGCGCATCGACGCGCTCAACCGCGTCCTCACGTCGGTCGCCGAGACGCACGGGGCCGCGGTCGTCGACCTCGACCGGCTGCCCGGCGCCTACCACCGCGCGGCGTGGAGCGTCGACCGGCTGCACCCCTCCGAGCTGGGCCACCGGATGCTGGCCGCCGCCTTCGCCGCCGGGCTGGCCGGGCAGGGCCTGCTGGTGCCCTCGGAGGTGTCGCTGACCTGCTCCGGCGGTGTTCCGGTGACCCGCATCGACCACGTCCGCTGGCTGCTGATCAAGGGTGTCCCGTGGGTGCTCAGCCGAACCCGGGACCTGACGCTCTACTCGCTGATCTCGTTCGCCCGCAAGGCTTTCCGACGACCGGGGCGGGCCGCCGACAGCGACGCGCCCACCGCGCCTAGCGATCCACCCCGGGTGTGGCCGGCCGGCTGATCCCGTGCCGCCCGCCCGGCAACCGCGCGGGGCTCTGCCCGGGCAACCGCACGGTCGCCACGCTGCCCTCGGGCACCTCGACCTCGAACTCCCAGGCGTCCTCGTCCCGGCGCCACGCGACCCCGGTGTGCCCGTGCGGCGTGGTGTGGCGGACGTCGGCCCAGGTCACGCGATCGTCCTGCACCGGGGCGATGTCGAAGGTCCGCCACCCGGGACTGGTGGCGCGCAACCCGCCGACCCGCTGCTGGATCCACGCCGAGGCCGCGCCGAGGAAGTAGTGGTTGTGGGAGCGGGCGCTCTCGTCCCACGACTCCATCAGCGTCTCCATCCCGAGCCGCCGCCAGATGCCCCAACCGGGCCGGTCCGGCCGGGTCGCCACGGTGATCGCCAGATCCGCGCGACCCACGTCGGCCAGCACCGGCAGCAGGTGCTTGGCCGCCACCGCCCCGCAGTCCAGGTGCCCCCGGGAGCGGTACTCGACGTGGTCGACCAGACCCGCGCCGACGGCCCCGGCGACGTAGGTCGGCACCGCGCCGAAGGCCAGCGGCAGCACGTTCATCGACTGCCGGTACCCCGCCTCGGGCGAGCGGTAGGTGGCGCTGGCCCGGTCGAAGTACTTCGCGTGGTAGGCGGCGGCGATCGTGCGTCCGGCGTCGCGGTAGCGCTCGGCGTCGCCGTTCCACCCGAGCACCTGGCAGATGTCGGCGGCGCGCGAGACCACCCGGTAGAGCATCATCGTCGCCGTCGGCTCCGGCCCCTCGGGCGCGTGCCAGTGCCCGGGCGAGAGCCAGTCGCCCCAGCTGTCGCCGCGCCACAACCCGCCCTCGGCGAGCTCCAGCAGCCGGTCGGTGTAACCGCGGATCGGGTCCCCGTAGCGCTCCAACAAGGCGCGATCGCCGTGCTCCCAGTACAGGTTCCACGGAATGAGCACCATCGAGGCGCTCCACGCCGGATCGGGTTCGCGACCCCAGCCCGGGGTGGGCACGATCATCGGCACCATGCCGGTCCCGTCGAGCGCGTCGACGTGATCGTCGAGCCACTTGACCAGCGAGTCCTTCAGCCCGAAGTGGTGCAGCACCGCCTCGGTGCCCAGGTGCGCGTCGGCGGTCCACCCGTTCTTCTCGTACACCGGCGTATCGGTGGGCACGCCGTGCAGGTTGTTCAGGAAGGTGCGCGCCGTGGCCGCGTCGATCCAGCTCAGCGTCTCGTCCTCGCAGACGAACGAGCCCGCCTCGGCGACCGCGGTGACCAGCCGCACCGCCCGCACGTCGCTGACGACGGCGTTGCCGCGGACCTGCACGCTCGCGTAGCGGAACCCCTTGTAGGAGAACTGCGGTTCCCAGGTGACCGGTCCGGAGCCGACGACGTAGCGGTCGACCTGGGACGGCCCGGCGGCCAGGACGTTGTCGGTGCGCGCGGTGCCGTCCTCGGCGAGCTGCTCGGCGTAGCGCACGACGACCTCCGCTCCGGGTTCCCCGCGGATCGAGCAGCGCAGCCGACCGGCGAGGATGGTGCCGAAGTCGTGCACGGTCGTGCCTCCGACGGTCGTCTCCCGTTGCGCCGCCAGGACTTCGGCGCGCCGGACCGGTGGCGCGGTCGCCTCCTTCAGCAGCCCGCCGGGGGGTGCGACCGCGATGGCCGGTTCCCAGCGGAGTTCGGTGCGCGCGTCGACGGTCTCGCCGGTGTAGAGCAGGTCCTCGGTGGTCGGACCGGCCGCGACCTCCCAGTCCGGACCGGAGGTCACGACGTGGCGGGCCCCGTCGGCGTCGAGGTACTCCAGCTGGGCGAGCAGGACCGGTTCCCGGTGCCACGGCGCGAGGTTCCAGCCCCACGTGTTGGCGCCGCGCGCGGAGTAGAAGCCGCGGCCGAGCTCGGCGGTGAGGGTGTTGCGGCCGGGTTCCAGCGCGACCTCGTAGGTGCGGTGCAGCACGGTGCGGTCGTAGGCGGTCTGGGCGGGTTCGAGGACGTCCTCGGTGACCTCGCGCCCGTTGAGCCGGAACACGCCGTACCCCAACCCGACCGCGGTCAGCCGCGCTTCGCGCGCGCCCTCGGGGACGTCGAAGGCGGTGCGGAACACGGGGTTGGGCGCGGGCACGGTGTCCACTCCGATCGCCCGCACACCCCGTTCGACCATCCCGTCGCGCAGCGCGATCCCGTCCACCGGGAGCGGTGAGACTCCGTCGTCGGCGAGGGTTTCCGTCGCGTTCGTGCGGGTCCGCCAGCCGACCCGGCCGCGGTCGACGGTCAGCTCGACCCGGTGCTCCCCCGGCTCGCCCGGTTCGGCGAGTTCGAGGTAGTGGGCGAAGCGGTCCCACCGGAAACCGCCGACCTCCACGACCGCGTCGGCCAGGACCGCACCCGCTGCGTCGCGCAGCTCCAGCCTGCCGCGCGGTTCGCCCTCGCGGACCAGGTCGACGCCGACGGCGGTGAACCTGCCCGGCGCGGTGAAGGTCTGGCCCAGCGACTCCCCCGGCCCGATCCAGGCGATCTCATCGGAGTCGATCGAGCGGAGAACGCGATGGGCCGGGTCGGTCCACCTGCCGATCCAGAGCGCGGAGCGGTCGGGGCCGTCGGGGAGGTGCGGATCCACGAGTTCCTTTCACAGAGCGTTCTTCTCGACCGAGGTGAGCTGTCGCGCACCCGGCAGACGGGGTATCCAGAGCAAGCCGATTCCGGCGGCGAGGAGCGCCAGGACCGCAACACCGGCGAAGGTGCCGCCCGCGCCGGCCGTGGCCAGGGCCGGGGTCGCGAAACCGATCAGCGCCGCCACGACCCGGCCGAAGGCGATCGTGACCCCTTGCGCGGTGGTGCGCAGCAGCGTCGGGAACAGCTCCTGCGACCACACCTTGTAGAGGGTCTCGCCGGCGAAGGCGCTGCCCAGCCCGGACAGCAGCAGCGTCGCCAGCAGCGAGAACTCGCTGAAGCCCACGACGAGCGGGAGCACCCACGCCAGCACGATGATCGCCGACCCGGCGGCGAACAGCGGCCCGCGCGCGGCGGTGTCGACGTAGCGCATGAACACCACGCCAGCGACCAGTCCGACGCCGAGTCCGACGGTGCTGAACAGCGAGTATGTGGCGACATCGCCGCCGACGACGTTGACGTGGAGGAACGAGCCGAACTGGCCCATCGTGTTCGCGCCGACGTTCCACATCGCGTAGTACAGGGCCGTGGCCAGCAGCCCCGGCAGCAGCGGCGGTCGCAGCAGCTGCGGGAGGTCGCGGAACCGCACCGACTCCCCCGATTCGACGGCATTCCGGGCCCGGCGCCACTCGGCGGATTCCCGCATCGTCAGCCGCAGTCCGAGCACCACCAGCGCGACCACGACGAGGTAGCCGAACAGGATTCGCCCACCGACGGCCCCGAGGCCCGACAGCAGTGCGCTGACCAGCATGGTCACCGCGATGCCGACGTTCCACAGCACCGAGGAGAACACCACGAGCCCGGCCTTGCGGCCTTCCGGCGCCTCCTCGTTGATCATCGCCAGCGACACGGGCAGGTCCGCGCCGATCGCCAGACCGATCACCACCGCGCCGATGACCAGCGGCCCCGGTCCGGTGGCCGCCGCGAGCAGCACGGCACCGAGGGCGTAGGCGGCCAGCGACCAGGTGAAGATCCGGCGGCGGCCGAAGCGGTCGCCGAGCCGCCCGCCGACCAGCGCGCCGAGCGCGAACGACAGCGTCTGCAGGCCCAGGACCAGCCCGATCTGCCCGTCCGACAACGACATCGACTCGGGATAGAGGGTGCCGACGACGATGCCCGCGGACACCAGGGCGCTGGAATCGAGGAACGAGGCCATGCCGGCGAGGAGCGCGGTGCGCCAGGGGCGGGCCGGTGTCGCGGTGCTGTCCATCGAACGCTCCCTGGTCGAGGTGCCGACGGCCTGTTCGCAGCGTGCACGGGGACGCTGAGCGGAGCTCGATTTTCATGCTAACGATCTACGAGCGGAGCGGGTTCGGAATTTCGGGTGACGGTCGGAGCTCCGGCCAGCCGAGCCGAACGATGGGTGTGACCTGTGGATACATCCACAGTGGTCACTCAATGGTGCGGTCTTCCAACCAGTTTCGCAGCGTAATGGCGTCGACCAACCGATCGTGCGGCCCATTTCGGTCGCGCCCGCGTTCACCCACGCGGCACAATGGGCACACCAGTTCGATTGCTGCTTGACAACTCCACACCGCACGACCACGAGCGGGCACGCCCCGGCTCGAGAACCCCACCGGCGCAGCGCCGTTCACCGCCGCCGGTTGGCCCCCCGCGTCGGCGTCGCGCCGGTGGGGTCCTCGGGCCACGGGTGCTTCGGGTAGCGGCCGCGCAGTTCGGCCCGGACCTGCGGATATCCGCTCCGCCAGAAGGATTCGAGGTCACCGGTCACCGCGGCCGGTCGCCCGGCGGGCGAGAGCAGGTGCAGCACCACCGGCACCCGCCCGTCGGCGATGCGCGGTGCCCGCTGCCATCCGAAGACCTCCTGCAGCTTGACCGGCAGGGCGGGCTGCTCGGCGCTGTAGTCGACCCGGATCTGCGACCCGGAGGGCACGGCGATGCGGTCGGGAGCGAGCTCGTCCAGCCTGCCCACCTCCGACCAGGGGACGAGGCGCCGCAACGCCTCCCCGGCGGCCAGCCGCAGGTCCGCGCGACGTCGCGCCTGGGAGAGCTCCGGTTCCAGCCACCGGTCCGCGGCCTCCAGCAGGGACTCGTCGTCGGTGGCGGGCCACGGGTCGCCGATCGCCCGGTGCAGGAACGCCAAGCGCTGCCGCAACCGCCGCGCGTCGTCGTTCCACCGCAGCGGTTCGAGCGCCTCGGCGCGCAGGCCCTCCAGCAGCGCGCGGCGGACCTGCTCCGGATCGGGGTCGCGCAGCGGCCTGGTCGCCAGCGGGATCGCGCCGAGCCGCCGCACCCGCACGGCGCGCACGTCGCCGTCGGCCCAGGAGATCTCGTCCTCCTCGGCGAGCAGCGCGGGCGCGGCGCGGCGGGCCAGCTCCTCGTCGGCGGGGGCGGCGAGCCGGATGACACCGGCCGACCGCCCGGGCGCGCGGTCGGCGACGGCCACGGCCAGCCACTCCGACCCGCGCAGCGCCGAGCCCGAGCGCAGCTCGACCGCGGTCCCGGAGGCCATCAGGTACGTGGCGGAGTCCTCGCCGCGGCGCCGCGCGAGCCGCTCGGGCTGCGCCAGCGCCACCACCAGGGCTTCGTCGCCGTCGCCGCGCGGCGCGTCGGGCACCTGCGCGGCGAGCCTGCGGGCCTCCTCCCGCCAGCGCTGCGCGCCGGGCCCGCCGGAGCGCAGCCGCGACAGCGCAGTGGTCACGTCGACCTCGGTGGTCAGGTTGTCGTTGTCGAGCAGCGCGACCACCTCGGCGGCGACCTCGCTTCCGGCGCTGTCGGCGCCGTCGAGCAGGGCCCGCGCCAAGCGCGGGTGCAGACCGAACCCGGCCATCCGCCTGCCCCGCTCGGTGACCGACCCGGACCCGTCGAGCGCGCCGAGACCCCGCAGCACCTCGCGCCCGGCGGACAGCGCCCCGCTCGGCGGGACGTCCCACCACGACAGCGCCGAACCGTCGGGAGTGCCCCAGCAGGCCAGTTCCAGTGCCAGCCGGGTGAGTTCGGCAGTGCGGATCTCCGGCTCGGGGTAGTCCGGCAGCGTCGAGTGCTCGTGCTCGGGCCAGCAGCGGTACACCACGCCGGGCCCCTGCCTGCCGGCACGACCGGCGCGCTGCTCGGCGACCGCGGCCGAGACGCGCACGGTCGTCAACCCGGACAACCCGCGCCGGACGTCGGTCCGCGAAACCCGCGCCAGCCCCGAGTCGACCACGGCCCGCACCCCGGGCACGGTCAGGCTGGACTCGGCGACCGCGGTGGCCAGCACGACCCGCCTTCGAGTCCCCGCCCGCAGAGCCGTGTCCTGCTGGGAGTGCGCGAGCCTGCCGTGCAGCGGCAGAACGTCCACATCGGACAGATCGGCGAGCTGCCCGGCGACGCGGCGGATCTCACCGGCGCCCGGCAGGAAGACCAGCACGTCGCCGTCCTGCTCGGACAGCGCGGCGCGGGTCGCTCGCGCCACCGCGGACTCGGTGCGCTCCCCGCGCTGCGGTGGCACGTGCTCGACGCGCACCGGATGCGTGCGGGCGCGGGCGTGCAGCACGGGCGCGCCGTCGAGCAGGTCGGCCACCCGCTCGGCGGCCACCGTCGCCGAGGTCGCCAGCACCTTCAGGTCCGGTCGCAGCCCTTCGCGGGCGTCCAGCAGCAGCGCGAGCAGCAGGTCGGCGTCGAGGTGCCGCTCGTGGCACTCGTCGAGCACCACCACGTCCACCCCGGACAGCTCCGGGTCGGCCTGCAACCGGCGCACCAGCAGACCCGAGGTCACCACCTCGACGACCGTGTCCGGTCCGCGCTTGCGCTCGCCCCGCACCGAGTAGCCGACGCGCTGCCCGACCCGCTCCCCCAGCAGCTCGGCCATCCGACCGGCCGCGGCGCGGGTAGCCAGCCTGCGCGGTTCGGCGACGACGACCCGCAACCCGGCCTCGGCCAGCGCCAGGGGAACCAGCGTCGTCTTGCCGGTGCCCGGCGGGGCCACGAGAACGGCGGTGCCGTGCCCGGTCAGCGCGGAGGTGACCTCACCCAGGACCGGGCGGACCGGGAGATCGGGGAACTCCATGTGCGGCCCGGGTTTACGCGAGCTCGTCGTCTTCGGGGTCGTGCTGGAAGATCGTCCGGCCGCGCAGGACCGTGCGCAGGCAGCGCGGCATCGGCGCCTGCGGCGAGAGGTCCGGCAGCGGCGGCACGCCCGACCGCGGATCGGTCGACCAGCGCTGCACCCGCGAATCGGTGGCGGCCACCACGAGCTCACCGGCGTCCCACACGGCGTAGGTGGCGGGAGCCCCGGGCACCAGCGTCCCTGTCACACCGTCGTCGACCCCGGCGGCGCGCCAGCCGCCCCGGGTGTGCGCGGTGAACGCGGCGCGCGGCGAGATCCCGAACCCGTCGGTGCGGTGGTTCACCGCGGCCTGCACCGACCGCCACGGGTCCACCGGCGTCACCGGCGCGTCCGACCCCAGCGCCAGCAGCACGCCGTGGGCGGCCAGCTGCGAGAACGGGTTGAGCAGGGTGCCGCGCGGCAGGCCCAGCCGGCGCGCGTACATGTCGCCGTCACCGCCCCAGGCGGCGTCGAAACCGGGCTGCACCGAGGCGACCACGCCGTAGGAACCGAGCTCGGCGGCCTGCTCCTCGTCGATCATCTCCAGGTGCTCCAGGCGGTGCCGCACGCTCGCCAGCGCGGGCGCGCCGACGACCTCGGCGGCCTTGCGGAACCCCGCGCACACCTCGGCGACCCCGGCGTCGCCGATGACGTGGAACCCGGCCTGGATCCCGGCCCGGGTGCAGGCCACCAGGTGTTCCGCGACCGCGTCGGCGTCGAGGTAGAGCACTCCCGCCGTGGACGGGTCGTCGGTGTAGGGCTCGCTCAGCGCGGCGGTGCGGGAACCGACGGCGCCGTCGACGAACAGGTCCCCGGCCAGGCCGCGAGCACCGAGATCGCGGGCGCGCTCGACGGCGCCCAGCTCCCCCCAGTAGCCGACGACCTCGGGCACCCCGCCCTGCTGCGACAGCGCCAGCAGCTCCACCAGGTCCTCGGCACCGGAGATGTCCGGCCCGGCGCACTCGTGCACGCAGGCCACACCGCGGGCGGCGGCCTGCTGCAGGAACGCCAGCTGCGCCTCCTTGCGCTGGCCCGAGCCCAGCGCGTCGCGGGCGGCGCGGCGCACGTGGTGGTGCGCGGCGCGGGTCAGCGGACCGTCGTCGCTCCAGCCCTCGGCGCCGCGGGCCAGCGGGTCCAGGTTGACCAGCGCGGTCGACACCAGCGCGGAGTGCACGTCGATGCGCGAGAGGTACACCGGGGCGCCACCGGAAGCGGTGTCGATCTCCTCGCGCGTCGGGGGTCTCCGCTCGGGCCACCAGGTCTCGTCCCAGCCGTGCCCCCACACCAGGGCGCCCGGGTACTCGGCCACGTGGTCGCGCAGCGCGTGCAGGAACTCCGTCAGCGAAGCGCAGCCGGTCAGGTCCAGGCCGCGCAGCAGCAGACCGGTCGAGGTGGCGTGCACGTGGGAGTCGACGAAGGCGGGAGTGACGAACGCGCCTTCGAGGTCGACGACCTCGGCATCGGGCGGTGCAGCGCACGGCCGACCTCGTCGGCGCCGAGCCACGAGACGACGCCGTCGGTGACGGCCATCGCGGTGGCGGCGGCGTCGGCGGGCGAGTGGATTCGGCCGCCGAGCAACAACGTGGTCTCGGGCATGTCCTTCGTGCTTTCCGCGTTCCGGGGTTCAACTGCGCAGTCCGCTCACGCCGGGCGGCTCAAGGCGCCGATCCCGTGATCGAACTCAGCCCCCGATCCGCACCGGCAACGATCGTTCTGACGAGCTTACCCGCACTAACCGCCCGGCCTTGAACCTGTCGCGATAACCGTGAACGCCAAGCTCAGGCCCCGTTCCAGGCGGCGCGCACCCGGAAGCGGTCCGGTCAGCGCTGCGGCGGCTCGTCGAGGCGCTCGGAGCGGACCTGCTGCGGCGGCAGGATGATCGGGGTGTCGCGCGGCGGGGTGTCGTCGGTCTCGTCGACGACCTCGCCGTCGATGAAGTCGCCCTGGCGGCCGCCGCCGCGGTGGAACCGCTGCTGGTGCAGCCACACCTGGTCCTGCATCTGCTTGGCGCGCTTCTCGGCGGCGCGCATCATGCGCTTGCGCACGACCGCCCTGGTCGGCGGCAGGAGCAGCAGGAGCCCGGCGACGTCGCTGAGGAACCCGGGCAGCACGATCAGCAGGCCACCGGCGGCGATGAGCATGCCGTCGGAGATCTCCTTGTCGGCGGACCTGCGCATCCTGGCGGCCTCGCGGACCTCGGCGAGGGTGCGGCGCCCCTCGCGGCGCAGCAGCCAGCTGCCCAGGACCGCGCCCAGCACGAGCAGGCCGAGCGTGGGCAGCAGCCCGATCGCCTGACCCATCGCGATCAGCACGGCGAGTTCGGCGACCCCGGCGATGAGGAGCAGCACGAGGATCGGCACCCAGGACCTCCAGTAGACACAGGCGTTGCACCCCGTCCAACGAACGACGGGCCGGAAATTCTCCCAAACCACCCCGGGACATTTCCGGCGAACCTCACAACGCCCGGGCGGGACCCCGCGACCCGCCGCGACCGCAGGTGCCGGTGGGCGGCCGGGGGCGGCTTCGTAGACTCACGGTGATGCGGGCGCACAAGTCGAAATCGCTCATCCTCCTGCTCGTGGGAAGCCTGCTGGCCCTCGCGGTGCTGATCAGCGACCAGTACCTGCCGAGTCTGCCGCTGCAACCCAAGCAGCTGCCGGCCGCCGTGGTGACGGTCGGTGACTCCACGCTGTCCGGTGAAGGTGGCGGCAACTACGTCGCGGGCACCAACGGCGAGAACGACAACTGGTGCCACCGCTCCCCCGCCGCCCCGGTCAACCAGCTGCGCCTGCCGCCGGAGGTGACCCGGATCAACCTGGCCTGCTCCGGTGCCCGCACCGAGTCGCTGCTCAGCGACCAGGAGTTCGTCGGGGCCGAGAAGTCCCAGTCGGTGCAGCTGGCCGAGCTGGCCCAGCGGTACCGGATCACCGACGTCGTGGTGCAGATCGGCGCCAACGACGACCCGGGCTTCACCGAGGTGGTCAACCAGTGCGTGGAGTCCTGGGCCCGCCGCGCCCCGCAGGGCTGCGCGACGCAGCTGCAGGACCGGTGGCCGCAGCGGGTGGAGCGGATGGAGCCCAAGGCTCTCGCGGCGGTGCACGACATCCGCGCGGCGATGGACAGCGCCGGCTACACGCCCACCAGCTATCAGCTGATCGTGCAGTCCTACGCGTCCCCGGTGGGCCCGGAGGTGCGGCCGGAGCTGCAGGGCCTGTCCGGGTGCCCGTTCCAGCCGAGCGACCTGGCGTGGATCCGCGACGTCGGCGTGCCGCAGCTCTCCGACGGGCTGCACGACGTGGCCCGCCAGGCCGGTGCGCGGTTCCTGGACCTCTCGCGGGCGGGCCACGGCCACGAGGCGTGCACCGGTGATCCGCGGACCGCGAGCGGCGAGTGGTTCACCCGGCTCACGGTCGACTGGGAAGCGCTCAAGGACGAGCAGCGCGCACCGCACGCGATGCAGGAGTCCTTCCACGCCAACGCCGCCGGCCACGCCCAGCTGGCCCGCTGCCTCGGCGAGTTCCTGGCCACCACCGAGCCCGGCGCGGCCTGCCTGCCCGACGAGCGCGGCAACCTCACGGCCGTGCCGCTCGCCGACGCCCACCGGTGAACCGGACCGCGCTCCACGAGCGCGGTTTCGCGAATCAGATTGCGGGCGGCCGGTTCTCGAACGGCGTGGACAGCACGACGGTGGTGCGGGTCGAGACCTTCGCGGCCTCGCGGATCTGGCGCAGCAGGTCCTCCAGCCCCAGCGGCGAGGCCACCCGGACCTGGAGGATGTAGGACTCGTCACCGGCGACCGAGTAGCAGGACTCGATCTCCGGCAGGTGCTGCAGCCGCTGCGGGTAGTCGTCCGGGGCGGCCGGGTCGATCGGGGTCAGCGAGATGAACGCGGTCAGCGGCAGACCGATCTGCTCACCGTCCACCTTCGCCGTGTAGCCCTGCAGCGCGCCCCGCTGCTCCAGCCGCCGGACGCGCTGGTGCACGGCCGACACGCTGAGCCCTACGCGCTCGGCCAGCTCGGTGAAGCTGCATCGGCCGTCGCGCGCGAGCTCGCGCAGGATCGCCCGATCGGTGGCCTCCAGGGCACCCGGGCCGGTGTTCCGTTCGCTCACGCCGGCAGCACCACCAGCTCGTGCGGCTGGTTGTTCACGCTCTCCACGCCGTCCTCGGTGACGATCACGATGTCCTCGATCCGCGCACCCCACTTGCCCTGCTGGTAGATGCCGGGCTCGACGCTGAACGCCATGCCCGCTTCGAGGACCAGGTCGTTGCCGCCGACGACGTAGGGCTCCTCGTGCACGTCGAGGCCGATGCCGTGACCGGTCCGGTGCACGAAGTTCTCACCGAAGCCCGCCGCGGCGATCGGCTCGCGGGCGGCGGCGTCGACGGACTCGGCGGTGGCACCGGGCCGCACGGCGTCGACGGCGGCGCGCTGGGCGGCCTGCAGGACCGCGTAGGTCTCGCGCACGTCGGCCCCGGAGGGCTCGCCGACGGCGTAGGTGCGGGTGCAGTCGGAGTTGTAGCCGCTGGCGATCGGGCCGCCGATGTCGATGACCACCACGTCACCGCGCTCGATGACCCGGTCGGACACCGAGTGGTGCGGGCTGGCGCCGTTGGGGCCGGAGCCGACGATGATGAACGCGGCCTCGGTGTGGCCCTCGGCGATGATGGCCTCGCCGATGTCGGCGCCGACCTCGGCCTCGGTGCGGCCGGGCTTGAGGAACTCCGCCATCCGGGCGTGCACCCGGTCGATCGCGGCACCGGCGTCGCGCAGCGCCTGCAGCTCGGTGGCGTCCTTGCGCATCCGCAGCTCGCGCAGCACCGGCGAGGCCAGCACCTGCTCGGCGTCGGGAAGCGCGCCGCGCAGCGGGATCGTGTGCAGCGCGGGCATCGCGTCGGCCACCGCGATGCGCGAGGGCGTGCCCAGCAGGTCGGCCACGATCCGGTGCGAGTCCTGGCCGTCGACCCAGGTCACGACCTCGATGCCGAGGTCGTCGAGCGGCACGTCGGCGTACCCGGGGGCCTCCAGCTTGGGCACCACGAGGGCGGGTCGGCCGTCGGCGGGCAGCACCAGGCAGGTCAGCCGCTCGTGCGACTCACCTCCGGCGCCCAGCAGATAGCGAAGGTCGGAGCCGGGCGTGATCAGCAGCGCGTCCAGGTCGGAGGCGGCAGCGGTTTCCGCGGCACGGGTCAGGCGCGCGGCGAGCACGGCGGGGTCCTGCTTCAACGAGACGGTGGCCATGGTCCAAGCCTAATCCCGGCGGGGTTGTCCGCCGAGCGGCGCCCGGTGGTTCCCCGCCTCGTCATCTGCGCCGGTGATCCGGGCGTCCGGCGCCTTCGAGCACGGCCGGACAGGCGACTGCCCGCCACCCGAGGTCGTCGTGGTGGCGGGAAGTCGCCTGTCTCGCACCCGGTTCCCGCTCGCGGACCGCGTACCAGGTCAGGCGGATCGGATCAGACCGATCGAATCAGACCGGGGCCTTGTCCAGGTCCTGCTCCAGCAGCGCCGCGAGCTCGTCGAGCGAGGTCTCGTCGGCGCAGGTCAGCTCGACCTCCTCGCCGTGGTGGGCGGCGAGGCCCATCACGCCGAGGACGCTGGCCGCGTCGACCGGTTCGCCCGCCACGCCGTCGACGACCTTCGCGATCGTGACGGACTCGGAGCGGGATGCCGCGGCCTGGGCGAACAGGGCGGCGGGGCGGGCGTGCAGGCCGACGGAGGCGGCGATGCGGACGCGGCGGTGCATGCGGGTTCCTCTCGGAAGTCGTTGGGGTGGAAGGCGTTCTGAGGCTCAGGCGGCGACGGGCTCGGCGGTTTCGGCGGCCCGCTCGGCGGCGGGTTCCCCCGCGGGCCGACCGATCCGCTTGGCGACCAGCACCGCGGCGGCGGAGATGACCACGCCGACCACGATCGCGGCCAGGTAGGGCAGCGGGTTGCCCACCAGCGGGGTCACGAAGATGCCGCCGTGCGGGGCGCGCAGCGTGGCGCCGAAGCTCATCGACAGCGCACCCGTGGTGGCCGCGCCGATCACGGTGGACGGGATGACCCGCAGCGGGTCGGCGGCGGCGAACGGGATGGCGCCCTCGGTGATGAACGAGGCGCCCAGCAGCCACGCGGTGCGGCCGTTGGCCCGCTCGGCCGGGGTGAACAGGCCACCGCGCACGGCCGAGGCCAGCGCGAGCGCCAGCGGCGGCACCATGCCCGCGGCCATCACCGCGGCCATGATCTCCAGCGAGGTCGTGTTGCCGATGCTCAGGCCGCCGACGGCGAACGTGTAGGCGACCTTGTTGATCGGACCGCCCATGTCGAAGGCGATCATCGCGCCCAGCAGCGCACCGAGCAGGGCCGCGTTGGCCCCGGACAACCCGGTCAGCCAGTCGGTCAGCGCGGTCATGGCCAGCGCGATCGGCTTGCCGACGACCACGAACATCAGGATGCCGACCACCAGCGTGCCCAGCAGCGGCAGCACCACCACCGGCATGATCCCGGCGATCCCGCGCGGGACCTTGACGGTCTTGAGCCCGGCGATCACCGCACCGGCGAGCAGACCCGCGACCAGTCCGCCGAGGAACCCGGCGCCGACGGTCACGGCGATGGCGCCGCCGACGAAACCGGGGGCGATGGCGGGCCGGTCGGCGATCGCGAAGGCGATGAACCCGGCCAGCACCGGCACCAGGAACTCGAAGGCGGCCGAGCCGATCTGGTTGGCCAGCGCAGCCCAGGAGACCAGGCTGGTCGCGTCGAAGTGGTCGGTGACCGGCGGGGCGTCGGTGATCTGGTAGCCGCCGAGCGCGAAGCTCAGCGCGATCAGGAGACCGCCCGCGGCCACGAACGGGATCATGTAGCTGACGCCGGTCATGAGCCACTGCCGCAACCGGCTGCCGAACCCGGCACCGGCGGCGACCTTGCTGGACAGCGCGGGCTCAGCGGGTTCGGCGGGATCCGCGGACCCCGGCTCGGGGGCCTCCGCGGCGGCCTCGGCGGCGCGGGTCAGCAGCGCGGGCGCGTCGTTGATGGCCTGCTTGACGGGGACCTCGACGATCGGCTTGCCGGCGAAGCGCTCCCGGTCCCGCACGCCCACGTCGACGGCGAAGATCACCGCGTCGGCGCTGCGGATGTCCTCCGCCGACAGCGGGGTCGATCCGGCGGAGCCCTGGGTCTCGACCTTCAGCTCGGCACCGGCGTCGGCGGCCGCCTGTTCGAGGGCCTCGGCGGCCATGTAGGTGTGCGCGATCCCGGTCGGGCAAGCGGTGATGGCCACGTACTTCACGGTGCGACCTCCTCGCTGATGTAGGCGGCCAGCTCGGCCGGGTCGGTGGCCTCGGCGAGCGTCGTCTTGAACTGGGCGCGCACGAGGCGGCGCGCGAGCGCGGCCAGCACGGTCATGTGCTGCTCACCGCCACCTTCCGGGGCGGCGATCAGGAAGATCAGCTTGGCGGGTCCGTCCTCGGCACCGAAGTCCACGCCCGCGCTGCTGCGGCCGAAGGCCAGCGACGGCGCGGTCACCGCGGTGGAGCGGCAGTGCGGGATGCCGATGCCGCCCTCCAGGCCGGTCGGCATCTGCGCCTCGCGGGCGTCGATGTCGGCCAGGAAGGTTTCGAGGTCGGTGACGCGGCCGGCGTCCACCAGCCGCTGGGCCAGTTCGCGGACCACGGCCCGCCGGTCGGTGCCGGACAGCTCCAGCTCGACGAGGTCCCGGGTGATCAGTTCGGTTGTCATGCAGCCACTCCGCTGAGGCTCACTGTTGCGTCCACTGCGTCCACCCGCACGCGCTGCGGGTAGACGTCGTTCAATCCGGGCATGCGGCTTCCCGCGAGCCCGACGGCGGCCGTGCCGTAGGCGACGGCGCTGCGCAGCGCCGCCTCCCCGACCGCGCTCTCGCGCAGGAACCCGGCGAGCATCGCGTCACCGGCGCCCACGGTGCTGCGCACCTCGGCGGCGGTGCTCGTCGCGTGCAGGGCGCCGGCTGCGCTCACCAGCACCGCGCCCAGCTCGCCGAGGCTGACCAGCACGGTGCCCACCCCGTCGGCCCGCAGCCGGTGGGCGACGTCGAGCACGTCCCCGAGGTCGCGCAGCGGGCCACCCGCCAGGTCGGCGAGTTCGGCGAGGTTCGGTTTGATCAGGTCGGGGGCCGCCTCGCAGGCCAGCGCCAGCGGCGGGCCGGAGGCGTCCACGGCGACCCGGGTGCCCGCGGCGCGGGCCGCGCCGACGAGCCGGGCGTGCAGGTCGGGCGGGCAGCCGTCGGGCAGGCTCCCGCAGGTCACCAGCCATTCGGCGCGCCCGGCGAGCTCGATCACCGAGGTCTCCAGCGCGGCGATCTCGGCTTCGGTGAGGCGCGGTCCGGGCTCGTTGAACTTGCTGGTGGTGCCGTCGGCCTCCACGACCGCGATGTTGCTGCGGGTCGCGGCGTTCACCGGGACCTCCACGACCGGAACCGCTTCGGGCGCCAGCAGTTCCGCCAGCCGGGCCCCTTCGGCTCCGCCGGAGGGCAGCACGGCCAGGGTGGGCACGCCCGCGGCGGCCAGGGCCCGGGCGACGTTCACGCCCTTGCCGCCCGGGTCGAGCTGCACCTGCTTGGCGCGGTGCACCTCGCCGGGCACCACCCGGTCGACCTGGACGGTGCGGTCGAGGCTGGGGTTGGGCGTCACGGTGACGATCACGCCAGCACCACCTCCGCCTCGGTCCGCTGGAGCTCGTCGACGGCGGCCCGGTCGAGGTCGTCGTCGGTGATGATCCGGTCGATCTCGGACAGCTCGGCGAAGCGGCTGAACTGGTCGTCGCCGTACTTGCTGTGGTCGGCCAGCAGCACGCGCTGCCTGCAGGCGGCGATCATCGCCGACTTCACCGCCGACTCGGCGGGGTCGGGCGTGGTGCAGCCGCGCGCGGCGGAGAAGCCGTTGGTGCCGAAGAAACCGACGTCGACGGTCAGCTGCCGGAGCACGTCCAGGGCCCAGGACTCGACGGTGGCGAGCGTGGTGCCGCGCACCCGGCCGCCGAGCAGGTGCACGTTGACGCCGTTGCGGGCCGCCAGGAGGTTGGCGGCGGGCAGCGAGTTGGTGACCACGGTCAGCTCCCGGTCGGCGGGCAGCAGCGCGGCGAGCTTGGCGGTGGTGGTCCCGCCGTCGAGCAGCACGGTGCCCCGGGCGGGGACGTGGTCGAGGGCTGCCTTGGCGATGCGCTCCTTGGCCTCGGCGTTGGTCTGGTCGCGCAGCGGGACTCCGGGTTCGAAGTCGAGCCGTTCCACGGCGATGGCCCCGCCGTAGACGCGCCGCAGCAGGCCCTGCCGCTCCAGCGCGGCGAGGTCGCGGCGGATCGTCTCGGGTGCCACCTCGAACTCGGCCGCGGCGGCGGTGACGTCGATGCGCCCGTCCTGCCTCGCCCGCTGCGCCAGCAGCTGTTGGCGCTCCGCCCCGTACATGCCCGTTTTCCTCCGCTTGGTGTTTGGTGTTGCCTGATTCTGCCTCTTGTTGTCATATTGTCAAGGCCTCGGGCCCACGAGGATTGAAGCTCGTCGCGTAGGGAGCAGTGCATGTCGACGGTACGAGGAGTCGGAGTCAGCCCCGGCCGGGCGGCCGGCCCGGTCGTGTTGGTTCATGACCGGTTGCCCGAACCCGCCAGCGGACCCGAGCCCGCCGACCTCGCGGTCGAGGCCGGCCGGATCCGGCCCGCCGCGCAGGAGGTGGCCGCGCAGCTGCGGGACCGCGCCGAGCGCGCGAGCGGTGAGGCGCGGGCCGTCCTCGACGTCACGGCCGCGATGGCCACCGACCCGTCCCTGCTCTCCGCCGCCGAGCGGGCGGTGACCGACCGGCGGCTGCCCGCCGCGCGCGCGGTCTTCGAGGCCGCCGCGCAGTTCGCCGAGACGCTGGCCGCCGCGGGCGGCTACCTGGCCGAACGCGTCCGCGACGTCGAGGACGTGCGGGACCGCCTCGTCGCCCGGCTCTCCGGTGTCGCCGTCGCGGGGGTGCCCGCGACGAGCACGCCGAGCGTGCTGGTCTCCCGCGACCTCGCCCCGGCCGACACCGCCGACCTCGACCCGAAGATGGTGCTCGCGCTGGTCACCGAGGAGGGCGGCCCGACCAGCCACACCGCGATCCTGGCGCGCTCCCTGGGCATCCCGGCCGTCGTGGCCGCGCGCGGCGCGCTGAGCGCCGAGGCCGCCGGAGCCCGGGTGGACGGATCGGCGGGCACGGTCGAACTCGTCGCCGAGCAGCTCGTCCCCGAAGCCGCGACCCGCACCGAGAACCGCTGGCACGGCACCGGATCGACCTCCGACGGGCACGCGGTGAAGCTGCTGGCCAACGTCGGCTCGGCCACCGACGCCACCGCCGCCCTCGACGCGGGAGCCGAGGGGTCGGGGTTGTTCCGCACCGAGTTCTGCTTCCTCGACGCCACGACCGAACCCACCGAGGCCCAGCAGCGCGAGGCCTACGCCGCGGTGCTCCGGCCGTTCGCCGGAAAGCCCGTCGTGGTGCGCACTCTCGACGCCGGAGCGGACAAGCCCCTGCCGTTCCTGGACGTCGACGCCGAACCGAACCCCGCGCTGGGCGTGCGGGGCCTGCGGGTCGCCTTCGACCGACCGGGCCTGCTGGATCGCCAGCTGGTCGCCATCGTCTCGGCGGCCGAGGACACCGGCGCCGACGTCTCGGTGATGGCACCGATGGTCGCGACCCCGGCCGAGGCGGCGTGGTTCGCCGAGCGGGCCCGCGCCGCCGGTGTCGGCCGCGTCGGCGTCATGGTCGAGACCCCGGCGGCGGCGCTGTGCGCCGATGAGCTTCTGTCCGAAGTGGACTTCGCGAGCATCGGCACCAACGACCTCGCCCAGTACACCTGCGCCGCGGACCGCATGATCGGCGCGCTCGCCGAGCTCAACGACCCGTGGCAGCCCGCGCTGCTGCGCCTGGTCGCGATGCTCGGCGAAGCCTCCCGCGCGCAGGCCGCACCGGTCGGCGTGTGCGGCGAGGCCGCCTCCGACCCGCTGCTGGCCGGTGTCCTCGCAGGACTGGGAGTCGCCAGCCTCTCGATGACGGCCGCGGCCCTCCCCTCGGTCGGCGCGGCCCTGGCCGAGCACCCGCTGAAAACCTGGCGACGAGCGGCGGAACAGGCGATCTCAGCCCCCGGAGCGGCCCAAGCCCGCGAACGTGCCCGCGCGGTCCTGGACGGCTGATCCGCGGCAGGTCGGGCACACGTCGTCACCCCCGCATGACAAGCTTGGGGATGTGACCGGACCTCTGATGCTCGTGGACTCCGCCGGGTTGTGGTTTCGCTCGTTCTACGCGCTGCCCGACTCGTTGACCTCCCCTGACGGCACGCCGGTGAACTCGGTGCGCGGCTTCTGCGACATGCTGGCGAAGCTGATCACCGACCGGCGGCCGTCTCGGCTGGTGGCCTGCCTGGACAACGACTGGCGCCCGCAGTTCCGGGTCGACGCGCTGCCCTCGTACAAGACGCACCGGGTGGCCGTGGAGGACCCGGACGCCGAGGACGTGCCCGACGCGCTGTCCCCGCAGATCCCGGTGATCATGGAGGTGCTCGACGCCGCGGGCATCGCCACCGCCGAGGCCGAGGGGTTCGAGGCCGACGACGTGATCGGGGCGCTGGCCGATCGGGAGCGCACCGATCCGGTGGAGGTCGTCACCGGCGACCGCGACCTGTTCCAGCTGGTGCGCGCCGAGCCGCAGGTGCGGGTCATCTACATCGGCGCGGGCCTGGCCAAGGCCCAGGACTTCGGCCCGGCGGAGCTGGCGGAGAAGTACGCGCTGAACCCGCAGCGCGCGGGCGCGGACTACGCGGAGATGGCGGTGCTGCGCGGCGACCCGTCCGACGGGCTGCCGGGCGTGGCCGGCATCGGCGAGAAGACGGCCGCGAAGCTGATCACCCAGTTCGGCTCGCTGGAGGCGCTGCTGCGCGGCGCCGCCGAGGGCGATGCCCGACTGACCTCGCGCGTCCGCGCGAAGCTCACCGACTCCGCCGAGTACCTGGCCGCGGCCCCGGCGGTGGTCAACGTCGTCCGCGACGCTCCCGTGGTGATGGACCGCGACTCCGACGCCATGCCCGCGGCACCGGACGTCGACCGCCTCCACGACCTGCAGAAGACCTGGGGTCTCGGAGCCAGCATCGACCGACTCGTCGCCGCGCTGGAGAACTAGCCGCGACCACCCGACATCTCTCGCCTACTTCGGGTGGCCGACCTCGTAGACGCCGTCCTCGTTCTTGACGGTGACGGTGACGGTCTTGTTCTGGCCGTTGACCTGGACCTGGCAGTCGAAGCGGCGCTGGACCTCCACCGGCTGACCGTCCGGGCACGTCACGGTGCCGACCCCGGCGAGGCTGTAGGAGCCCTTGAGGGTCTGGGTGACGCCCTTCTCCACGCTGGCCGCGTCGAAGACCGGGCGCACGAAGAACCCGGGCGCCACGAAACCGAGCACCAGCACGATGGCGACGACCACCAGCACGCCCGAACCGCCGAGGATCCACGGCAGCTTCGAGCGCCCCGCCTTCTTCGGCGGCACCTGCGGGAACCCGAACCCGTCCGGCGACGGGTAGTACGGCTGCGGCTGACCGTAGCCGTAGGGCTGCTGCCCGTACTGCGGCTGCTGGGGCTGGAGCGGCTGCTGCGGCACCGGCTGCGGCGGCATCGGTTGCTGCTGCATCGGCTGCTGGACGGGTTGCTGCTGAACCGGCTGCGGCACACCGCCGTAACCGCCCGGCTGCGGCTGGCCCTGCGGCATCCCGCCCGGCTGCATCCCGGGCCCCTGGGGCTGCTGCCCCCACTGGGGGTAACCCCCTGGCGGGCCGTAGGGGGACGACATCTACACCTCCGGATGAATTCAGCTGGCGCGGCCGACGTTCAGTGATCCAACCACAGTCGGCTCACACCCCACCGGCGGCCACCACGCCGCGGCGGATCGCGGTCACGGCCTTCGCCGCCGCCGCACCGACCTGGTCCTGGGTGCCGACGACGTCGCGGATCTGGTCCAGGAGGTCGATGACCTGACGGCACCAGCGCACGAAGTCACCGGCCGACAGCTCGGTGCCCGCCGACTCCGCGGCGGTGAGCACCTTCTCCAGCGACTCACCGCGCGCCCACCGGAACACCGGCCAGGCGAAACCGGCGTCCGGCTCGCGGGTGCGGTTGAGCTTGTGCCTGCGCTCGTCGTCCTCCAGCTCCTCCCACAGGTGCCAGGTCGACATCAGCGCGTCGGTCACCGGCCCGGCGGGCACCTGCGGAGCAGGACCCTCCCGCCGCGCCTCGTAGACCAGGGAGGACACCACGGCCGCGAGCTCGGCCGGGCCGAGGCCCTTCCAGGTGCCCACCCGCAGGCACTCGGCGGCCAGCAGGTCCGACTCGCTGTAGAGCCGCGACAACCGGCGCCCGTGCTCGGTGACCTGACCGGCCTGCGTCTCGGGCTCGTCCGCGCCGGGCTTGCCGCCCGGCGCGGGCAGGTAGTCGCGCTCGGTCAGCAGCGCCACGATCCGGTCGAACGAGCGGGCCAGCGAGTGGGTGGTGCTGTTGACCTTGCGGCGCAGGTTCTCGTTCTCGGCGCGCAGCCGCTCGTAGCGCTCCGCCCAGCGGGCGTGCGCCTCCCGCTCGTCGCAGCCGTGGCACGGGTGGGCCTTCAGCGCCCGCCGCAACGCAGCCAGCTCCGCGTCGTCACCCGCGTCCGAACGCCTGCGACCGCGCCCGCCCGGGGCGCTCAGGCCCGTGTTGCGCAGCGAGGAAGCCAGGTCCCGGCGGGACTTCGGGGAGCGGGTGTCGACGTGCTTGGGCAGCTTGATCTTGCCCAGCGCCTCCACCGGCGAGGTGAAGTCGGCGACCGACAGGCGCCCCGACCAGCGGTCCTCGGTCACCACCAGCGGACGCGGCTCCCCCATCGGCTCCAGGCCCGGGTCGATCACCACGGCCAGCCCGGACCGGCGACCCGCGGGCACCGAGATCACGTCGCCCTTGCGCAGCTTCTCCAGCGACTTGGCCGCCTCCGCGCGACGCGACTGCCGGTTCTGCCTGGCCAGCGCCTTCTCCCGCTCGGAGATGCGGCGCCGCAGGTCGAAGTACTCGGCGAAGTCGCCCAGGTGGCACTCCATCGCCTCGGTGTAGCCCTCCAGGGCCTCGGCGTTGCGCTCCACGCGGCGCGACAGCCCCACCACCGACCGGTCGGCCTGGAACTGCGCGAACGACTGCTCCAGCAGATCCCGAGCGGCGTCCTGGCCCACGCGCTGCACCAGGTTGACGGCCATGTTGTAGCCGGGCCGGAACGACGAGCGCAGCGGGTAGGTGCGGGTCGAGGCCAGACCGGCGACCTGCTTGGGGTCCACGCCGGGCTGCCAGACCACCACCGCGTGGCCCTCGACGTCGATGCCGCGCCGCCCGGCACGGCCGGTGAGCTGCGTGTACTCGCCGGGGCTGAGGTCCACGTGCGACTCGCCGTTGTACTTCACCAGCCGCTCCAGCACCACCGTGCGGGCGGGCATGTTGATGCCCAGCGCCAGCGTCTCGGTGGCGAACACGGCCTTGACCAGGCCGCGCACGAACAGCTCCTCGACGGTCTCCTTGAACGCGGGCAGCAGACCGGCGTGGTGCGCGGCCACGCCCCGCTCCAGCGCGTCCCGCCACTCCCAGAAGCCCAGCACCCCGAGGTCGGAGTCGGGCAGGTTGGCGGTGCGCTCGTCGATGACCTCGCGGATCTCCTCGACCTCGATCTCGGAGGTCAGCCGCAGTCCCGCCCGGACGCACTGCTGCACCGCCTGGTCGCAGCCGTTGCGGCTGAAGATGAACACGATCGCGGGCAGCAGCCCGGCCTGGTCGAGGCTGGTCAGCATCTCCAGCCTCGACGGGGGGAAGAACCGCGGCGGGCGCGGGCCCTTGCGCTTCTGCGGCGGGGCGCCGCGGCGCCCCTGCGGCAGGTGCGTGCGGGCCAGCTGCTGGGTGTGCCGCAGCAGGTGCTGGTTGATGCTCAGCTCGTGGTCGTCGGTCTCCCCGCCGAACAGGTCGAACATCCGGGGCCCGACCTGCATGTGCTGCCACAGCGGCACCGGCCGGTGCTCGTCGACGACGATCGTGGTGTCGCCGCGCACCTCCTGCAACCACTCGCCGAACTCCTCGGCGTTGCTCACGGTCGCCGACAGGCTCGCGACCTGCACGTAGTCGGGCAGGTGCAGGATGACTTCCTCCCACACCGCGCCCCGGAACCGGTCGGCGAGGTAGTGGACCTCGTCCATCACCACGTACCCGAGCTGGTCCAGCCCGCGCGAACCGGCGTAGAGCATGTTGCGCAGCACCTCGGTGGTCATCACGACCACCTGCGCGTCACCGTTGATCGAGGTGTCGCCGGTGAGCAGCCCGACCGCGTCGCTGCCGTACCGCTCGCTCAGGTCGGCGAACTTCTGGTTGGACAGCGCCTTGATGGGCGTGGTGTAGAAGCAGCGGCGCCCCTCCGACAGCGCCAGGTGCACGGCGAACTCGCCCACCACGGTCTTGCCCGCGCCGGTGGGCGCGCACACCAGCACGCCCCGCCCGGCTTCCAGCGCCTGGCACCCGGTGAGCTGGAAGGGGTCTAGTTCGAAGGACAGCTCCGCGATGAACTCGGCCAGTTTCGGATGGGCGCTGCGGCGGGAGTGCGCCGCGTACGCATCGGCCGGCGAGAGCTTGGTCGGGTTGGAACGGCTGGCAGCCACGCCCCAAGGTTTTCACATCACACCGACCGGTGTCTCACAGTGCTTCACGACGTGGCGCGAGCGGCGAAGCCCCGAGGCCGGAAACCCACCTCCGCAGCCGGCACCGCCGCGGGTTCTGAGACGTCTTCTGGCGACTACGCCGCGAAGCCGTGCATCGGAATGCATCAGGAGTGGTGCACGGAGTCCAGAAGACGTCTCAGGTTCCGCTACCCGCACCGCCAAGCAAATGGAGCAGCACAGATCTTCACCCGTGCGATGGCGCGCAAGCGACGCTCAGGGCACCTGGGACGCAGCGGATCGTCAGGGGCAGCCGGGCCTGGGGTTCGCCGTCGGCGTAAGCCAGCCACCCGTTGTCACCGCCGAGCCGGACCGTCTTGGCGCGCAGCGTGGTGACCGCCGGGTGGTCCACGTGCCGCCCGGTGCGCAGCCGCGGCAGGATCCGCACCAGCTCCCGCCGGGACACCTTCCCGACCACGGTCACGTCGAACAGGCCGTCGTCGTCGACCGCGTCGGGGCAGATCGGGATGCCGCCGCCGTACCAGCCGGTGTTGCCGATCGCGATCAGCGTGGCCTCGGTGTCGAGCACGCCGTGCTCGGTCTCCACCCGCAGCGTCCCGGTGCGCAGCCCCAGCAGCTCCCGGACCAGCGCGATGTCGTAGCGGCGCTGCCCGCGCGGACGGCGCATCCGGTTGGCGCGGGCGTTGACCTTCGCGTCGAACCCGGCGCACAGCACGGTGGCGAACCAGCCGGTGCCCGCGACCTTGCCGAGGTCGACGTGCCGCCGGGATCCGGCGGAGAGGGCCTTGGCCGCGGCGCGGGCGGCGGCGACGGGTTCGCGCGGGATGCCCAGGCTGCGCGCCAGGTCGTTGCCGGTGCCCGCCGGGATGATCGCCAGCGCGGTCGCCGACTCCGCGCAGGCCTGCACGGCCAGGTGCGCGATGCCGTCGCCGCCGACCACGGCCAGCACGTCGGCCCGGTCCTCCACCGCGCGCCGCACGGCGGCCTCGGTGCCGACCGCGTCGGTGGCGATCACCGTCCGCACCTCGCAGACAGCGCGAAGGTGGTCGGTGAGCTCACCGACCACCTTCGCGGAAAGACCTCCACCGGCCGCGGGATTGATCACCAGGACGCAACGCATGAGCATGCATCTAAGCCCACCGGCGGCCCGCTTGGCCAGGGGCCCGGGCGTCAGGTCGCGTCGTCGTGCTTGGGCATCGCCGACGGTGTCGTGTCCAGCTGCGAGGCCATCGGGTCGATCTCCGACGCCTCGTCGAGACCGACGCCGGTCAGCCCCTCGGCCGCCATCTTCTTGGCCTTGCGCCGGTCGTGCGAGCGGCAGATCAGCGCCGCCACCGCGAACAGCAGCGACAGGGCCGCGGCCAGCGCCAGCATCGAGAACGGGTCCTGACCGGGCGTGGCGACCGCGGCGAACACGAACAGCGCGAACACCAGGCCCCGCCACCAGCGGCGGAGCTTGTCGTAGGTGACCACGCCCGCGCGGTTGAGCATCACCAGGATCAGCGGCAGCTCGAAGCTCACGCCGAAGATCACCAGCAGCAGCAGCATGAAGTTGATGTACTTGCCACCGGTCAGCGCGGTGAAGAACGCCTCGCCGCCGAAGCCCGCCATGAACGTCAGCGCCTCGGGCACCACGTAGTAGGCCAGCACCGCGCCCGCGACGAACAGGATCGTCGCGAAGAACACGAAGGAGCGCGCGAACTTCCGCTCCTTGGCGTAGAGCCCGGGCGTGATGAACGCCCACAGCTGGTACAGCCACACCGGGCTGAACAGCAGCGCACCGACCGACAGACCGACCTTCATGCGCAGCATGAAGATCTCGAACGGCTCGGTCTGCAGCAGCTGGCAGGTCCCGTTCGGACTCAGCCGCTGGTTGACCGGCAGCGCGCAGTACGGGTGGAGCAGCACGTCGCTGAGCGTCGGCCACCCGAACGGCGCGGTGGAGAACCAGATGAACCCGAGGATGGCCCCGATGATCACGAACGTCACCGCCACCCCGAGCCGGTACCGCAGCTCGTAGAGGTGGTCGATGATCGTCATCGTGCCGTCGGGGTTGTGCCTGCGTCCCCACCGACGGCGATCACTCCGGAACGGGTTCAGGCGACGCAGTGGACTGTCACCCACTTCGCTTGCCCCGTCCCGTTCAGTTCTTCTGCTGGTTCTGCTGCTTGTCCTCGACCGGCGAGGTCGCAGGCGGAGCGCTCGGCTCGCCCGCGGTCAGCTCCGGCTTCTGCTCCTTCTCGGACTGAGCCTTCTTCGCGGCTTCCTCATCGGCCTTCATGCCGCGCGCCTCAGCCTTGAACACCCGAGCGGACTGTCCCAGAGAACGGGCCATCTGCGGGAGCTTGGTGGCGCCGAACAGCAGCACCAGAACCAAGACGATGAGGATCAGCTCCCAGCCACCTGGCAAACCCATCCGTACACAACCTTTCGTGATGTCCCTGCTGAGCGCTCATGGTACGCGCGGCAGGCGTCGGCAAATAGGTCCGTTTCTGGTTCTCGTCAACCGCGGCGGCGCTGCGAGATCGCCACCTTCAGCCCGGCGACCCGCGCCTTGACCATTCCGCTGCGATCGGCGAGAGCGCTGGTCGCGCTCCGCTGCGCGCGCTGGAACCGGCGCACCTCCAACAGGGTCCTGACCAGCAGGAACACCAGCAGGACGAGGCCTGCTGCCAGCAGCACGAGAGTCCACACGAACGGCACGTCTTTCACCGTATCGGGCTCAGGTTGACGGAAGGTGACGGGTCCGCCTCAACGCGGCACTCGCTCGTTGACGCACGTCACCTCCCAGCTCACCGGGCGTGAGCACGCGCACCTGCCCGCCGAGGCCGAGCAGCAGCCGCACCATCCAGTCCCGGTCGGCGTAGCGCATCCGCACCCGCGCCCGCCCGCCGGGCAGCTCGGTGACCTCGTCGACCTGGTAGTACTCGGCGACCCAGCGGGCGTCGGGTTCCAACTCCAGCTCGGCCACCTGCTGGTCCGGGGCGGGCTGGAACAGACCCGCGGAAACGTCGGTCGGCTCGGCCTCGGACGGTGGCCGGGCCGGCTCGTCGAGGCGCTGGGCGTCGTCGATGCGGTCCAGCCGGAACATCCGGACGCCGCGCGCGCTGCGGCACCAGGCCTCCAGGTAGCTGCGGCCGTCGACCAGCAGCAACCGCATCGGATCGACCGTCCGCTCGCTGATCTCGTCGCGCGAAGCCGTGTAGTAACGGATGCGCAACGCTTTTCCGCTGGTCGCAGCCGATTGGACCGTCCGGCGGACGTCCGGGTCGACCGCGTCCTCGGTGCCGAGCCCGATCACCACGCCCGACGGCCGGGCCTGGCCGACGGCGTTCTCCACCTTGGCCAGGGTGCGCTGCACCGCGTCGGTGTCGGGCACGCCCGGGGTCTCGGCCAGCGCGCGCAGCGCCACCAGCAGCGACGTCGCCTCGGAGGCCGTCAGCCGCAGCGGGCGCCGCATGCCTGCGTCGTAGGTGACGGTGATCGAGTCGCTGTCGAAGGACAGGTCGATGAGGTCGCCGGGCCCGTAGCCGGGCAGCCCGCACATCCACAGCAGTTCCAGGTCCTTGCGCAGCTGCTGCGGGGTGACGCCGAAGTCGGCGGCGGCGTCGGCGATGGGGATGCCGGGGCGGCTGAGCAGGTACGGCACCAGCGCCAGCAACCTGGGCAGGCGTTGCGTCGCGCTGGTCATCGCTGCTCCTCCCCCGCCGCGTCCAGGTGGATCTCGTGCACGGCCTTGCGCAGCGTGTCGGGCTGCAGCACGACCACGTCGGGCCCGTACCCCGCGAGCCAACCGGCCGCGGACTCCGGGTACTTCACGTCCAGTTCCAGCACCTCGCCGGGATCGCCGTCGAGCTCCAGGCGCTCGACGGTCTTGCCGAAGCGCCGCACGCCGTGCGCGCGACCGTCGGCCACCCACACCCGCGACGGGGTCGGCGGCGGGGGCTCGCGCTGCTCGCCGGCGACCATCTGGAGCAGGTCGACCTCGGGCGGGCGCTGCACGACGCCGCTGCGCCCCACGGCGGCGACCTGGCCCTGGATGCGGGAGAGCCGGAAGCACCGGGGCGCCTGCCGGTCTCGGTCGTGACCGACGACGTACCAGCGGCCGCGCCAGGACACCACGCCCCAGGGCTCGACGGTCCGGTGCCGCACCTCGGGACTGCTGGGACGCCGGTAGTCGAACTCGACGACGCGACCGGCCTGCACGGCCGAGTGCAGCGCGGAGAAGGCGGGTTCGCTGGTGCGGACCTTCGGCTCCACGGCCGCCGAGGCGCGCTCGTCGACGTCGACCCCGGCGGCGCGCAGCTTGAGCAGCGCGCCCTGGGCGGCGGAGGTGAACTCCGGCGAGTCCCACAGCCGCACGGCGAGCGCGACGGCGGCGGCCTCGTCGGGTTCCAGGTCGATGTCGCCGAGCTCGTAGTCGCGGCGGGCGATGCGGTAGCCGTCGGCGCTGTCGAAGGCGGAGTTGCGCCCGGTCTCCAGCGGGATCCCCAGGTCGCGCAGTTCCGCCTTGTCCCGCTCGAAGGTCCGGAAGAACGCCTCGTCGGACGGCGCGTCGGCGTAACCGGCGACGATGTGCCGGATCCGCTCTGCGGTGAGGTACTGGCGGGTCGACAGCAGGCAGAGCACCAAGTTCACCAAGCGTTCAGCACGCACAGTGGCCACCCCGAAACTCTAGCCCCCACCCATTCGATCATGAGTTCGGGTGGCGGGCGCGCCCCCACACATCACCCATCCGAATGACCCCCGATCGAAAACCCCGGTTTTCATCGCGCGAAAACCGGGGTTTTCGACGCGACGAATGTTGCGGTTTTCGACGTGGGATTGGTTTCGGTGGGTGCTGAAGTCATCGTTGATGCGAAAGTCGTTCAGGTGTTGTTCGGTTTCCTACCGTGGGGGACATGGGTGTTCTGATGATCACCGGTGCCTCGCGGGGCATCGGGGCCGCTACCGCGCGTCTGGCCGTCGACCAGGGGTATCGAGTCGTCCTGCTGGCCCGGGACGCCGAGGCGTTGTCCGGGCTGGTCGAGGAGCTGGGGGCCGGGAGCGCGGCGGCCCTGCCGTGCGACGTCACCGACTACGCGAGCCTCACCGAGGCCGTCGCGACCACCGAGCAGCGCTTCGGGAGCGTGGACGCCGTGCTGGCCAACGCCGGGATGAGCGTGCCCACCTCGTTCCTGGGCAGCGGCGGGGCCGAGCCCGAGCAGTGGCGGGACATGGTGCTCACCAACGTCTACGGGGCCGCCATCACGGCCCGCGCGGCGCTGCCGGCGCTCGTGCGCAGCCGCGGGCACCTGGTGCTGACCGGGTCCAACGCCGGCCGCGGCATCCGCCCCGGCAACCTCTACTCCGCCACCAAGTGGGCGGTGACCGGCATGGCGCAGAACATCCGGGCCGAGTGCGTCGGCACCGGCGTGCGGGTCACGCTCGTCCAGCCGGGCATGGTCGAGACCGACATGACGGCCGACCGCACCGACGTCCCGAAGCTGCGGGCCGAGGACATCGCCCGGGGCGTCCTCTACGCGCTGAGCCAGCCGGAGACCGTCGACGTCAACGAGCTGACGATCCGACCGGTCGGTCAGGCTCCGCAGAGCTGAGGCGTGGGGAAGTTTTCATGAAAACTTCCCCACCCACCCTCACAACGAGTTGATCAGCCGTTCCACCCGCTCGTCCACGGCGCGGAACGGGTCCTTGCACAGCACGGTGCGCTGCGCCTGGTCGTTCAGCTTGAGGTGCACCCAGTCGACCGTGAAGTCCCGGCCGGCGGCCTGAGCTGCGGCGATGAAGTCACCGCGCAGCTTCGCCCGGGTGCTCTGCGGCGGGGTGTCCTTCGCCGCCTCGATCTCGCCGTCCTCGGTGGCGCGGTCGACGAGGTCCTTGCGCTGCAGCATGTCGAACAGGCCCCTGCCCCGCCGGATGTCGTGGTAGGCGAGGTCGAGCTGCGCGATGCGCGGGCTGGACAGCTCCAGCCCGTGCTTGCTGCGGTAGCGCTCAAGCAACCGGAGCTTGATCGCCCAGTCGACCTCCCGGTCGATCAGCGAGTAGTCCTCGTGCTCGATGGCGTCCAGCGCACGGCCCCACAGGTCCAGGATCCGCTCCGACATCGGGTCCGAGCCGCGGCGGGCGACGTGGTCGACGGCGCGGCTGTGGTACTCCCGCTGGATGTCCAGCGCGGAGGCCTCCCGCCCGCCTGCCAGCCGGACCGTGCGGCGACCGGTGAGGTCGTGGCTGATCTCGCGGATGGCGCGGATGGGGTTGTCCAGGCTGAAGTCCCGGAACTGCACGCCCTGCTCGATCATCTCCAGCACGAGGTTCGCCGCCCCCACCTTGAGCAGGGTCGTCACCTCCGACATGTTGGAGTCGCCGACGATCACGTGCAGCCGCCGGTAGCGCTCGGCGTCGGCGTGCGGCTCGTCGCGGGTGTTGATGATCGGCCGGGACCGGGTGGTGGCGCTGGAGACGCCCTCCCAGATGTGCTCGGCCCGCTGCGACAGGCAGTACACGGCACCGCGCGGGGTCTGCAGGACCTTGCCCGCGCCGCAGATGAGCTGGCGCGTGACCAGGAACGGCAGCAGCACGTCGGCGATGCGGGAGAACTCGCCGGAGCGTCCGACCAGGTAGTTCTCGTGGCAGCCGTAGGAGTTGCCCGCCGAATCGGTGTTGTTCTTGAACAGGAAGATGTCCCCGCCGATGCCCTCGTCGGAGAGCCGGCGCTCGGCATCCGTGAGCAGGTCCTCCAGGATCCGCTCGCCCGCCTTGTCGTGCGTGACCAGCTGGGTGAGGTCGTCGCACTCGGCCGTGGCGTACTCGGGGTGGGAACCCACGTCGAGGTAGAGACGAGCCCCGTTGCGCAGGAAGACGTTCGACGACCTTCCCCACGACACGACCCGTCGGAACAGGTACCTGGCCACCTCGTCCGGGGACAGTCTGCGCTGCCCGTGGAACGTGCAGGTGACCCCGAACTCGGTTTCGATGCCGAAGATCCGCCGCTGCATGTCTCCACACTAGGCGCAAAACCGCCCTCGCGGCGGTCCGCCGTTCGGGCAACTGTCGAATCGACTTCACCGATTTTCGGTAGCAGGCCGTCACCCGCCCCGACGCGCACGCACCCGCACGGAGCAGCCCGAACGCCGTACAGCCGTACGACTTCCCGGGATGTGGAACCCCCGGAAACGACACCGCTCCCGCACCCGGCGGGGTGCGGGAGCGGTCGGCGCACGCTCACTTTCCGGACGAGCCGCCCTCGCCGGAGGACTCCTCGGCCGAGGAGTCCGAAGTCGACTCGGGCAGCAGCGCCGTCAGCGCCGCGCCCTGGATCCGGCGGAACGTCCGGTTAGGACGGGAACGATCGAGCACCGCGACCTCCAGGGCCTTGGTGCCGAGCTCGCGCCCGGAGTCCCCACTGGACGAAAGTCCCTTGACAGCGACCCGCACCGCGTCGCCCAATTCCAGCCCGTCGCTGAAGGAATCCTTCAACGCGCTGGTGATGGTGTCGGCCTGGCCGCCCATCACGACGTACTGCGGTTCGTCCACGATGGATCCGTCGTAGGTGAGCCGGTACAGCTGGTCGGATTCGGCGGTCGCCCCGACCTCCGCCACGCAGATCTCCACCTCGAACGGCTTGATCTGCTCGGTGAAGATCGCCCCCAGGTGCTGGGCGTAGGTGTTGGCCAGCGAGCGGCCGGTCACGTCGCGGCGGTCGTAGGAGTACCCGCGCACGTCCGCGATGCGCACACCGGCGACCCGCAGCGCCTCGAACTCGCTGTAGCGGCCCACCGCGGCGAAGCCGATGCGGTCGTAGATCTCGGAGACCTTGTGCAACGTCGGAGACGGGTTCTCGGCGACGAACAGCACCCCACCGGCGTACTTGAGCACCACCACGCTGCGGCCCCGGGCGATGCCCTTGCGGGCGAGCTCGGAACGCTCCCGCATCAACTGCTCGGGGGAGGTGTAGAACGGCATCGTCACGGCTTCTGCACTCCTGAATCTGCTCGCTGTGGCAGGCGGGATCGTGGGAACGGCGCTGGTCAGCCGCCCGGGTTCTCCAGGCGTCCGTTGACCACGGCGGTGGCGATCTCGGCGGTCCGCTCCTCGGTCAGCCGCACCGAGCCCTCGGCGCCGGTGATGGAGATGACCGACGGGTAGATCCGCCGGGACACGTCCGGGCCGCCTGTCGCGCTGTCGTCGTCGGCCGCGTCGTAGAGCGCCTCCACCGCGGTGCGCGCAGCGGTGTCGAGGTCGGCGTCCGGGTCGAAGCGCTTCTTCAGCGCCGACTTGGCGAACTGCGAGCCCGAGCCGACCGCGTGGTAGCCGCCCGCCTCGTCGTAGCGACCGCCGACCACGTCGTAGGACACGATCCGGCCCGCGCGGTCCGGGTCCTCGGCGTCGGTGTCGTAACCGGCGAACAGCGGCACGACCGCCAGGCCCTGCATGGCTGCGGACAGGTTGCCCCGCAGCATCGTGGCCAGCTTGTTCGACTTGCCGTCCAGCGACAGCGAGATGCCTTCGAGCTTCTCGTAGTGCTCCAGCTCGACGGCGTAGAGCTTGACGAGCTCCTGCGCGACACCGGCCGTCCCGGCGATGCCCACCGCCGAGTAGGAGTCGGTGATGAACAGCTTCTCCATGTCCCGCTGGGCGATGACGTTGCCCATCGTCGCCCGCCGGTCACCGGCCAGCAGCACGCCGCCGCGGAAGGTCACCGCGACGATCGTGGTGCCGTGCGGCGCCTGAACAGCGCCTTCGGGCGCCTTGCGCCCGCCCGGCAGCAGTTCCGGCGCGGTGGCGCTGAGGAAGTCGGTGAACGACGAGGATCCGGGGGTCAGGTAGGCGGCGGGAAGCGCCTGCCCGGGGAACTGGGCCGAGCTCTGGTCCATCAGCGACATCGTCTCCGTTCTCACAGGACTCCTGCGACAGGATGCACTCTAGTCATGATCGAATGCGCAGCGAAGGGCACCGGGCCGGTGTTTCTCCGGCCCGGTGACCGGTTCTCGCTTCGATCACCGCGCGGGCGCACCGGCGGCAGCGGGCTTACTCCCCGCCCTTCTGCACGTAGGCGCGCACGAAGTCCTCGGCGTTCTCCTCCAGGACGTCGTCGATCTCGTCCAGGATGGCGTCGACGTCCTCGCCGAGCTTTTCGCGACGTTCCTGACCGGCGGCCTCCGGTCCGTTCTCTTCCTCGCCGTCGTCGCCGCCGCCCGTCCGCTGAGCCTTCTCCTGAGACATCTCGCCTCCCGGTGGGTTGAAGTCCCGAACACCCCCGGAATCGGGGACGTCCTGCTGTGAACACTACCTATCCGACCACTCGTTCGCCCACGCCCAGCCGGGCGTCTTTGACGATCTTTCCCGCTACCTGACGTGCGCGAAACGTGCTCGTCGCCGGCGGCGCGTCACCCCTTCGTCAGCGAGTCGACCAGCTCCTCGGCGCTGTTGCTGGCCTCCAGCAGGGCGCCGACGTGGGCCTTGGTTCCCCGCAGCGGTTCCAACGTCGGGATGCGCACCAGCGATTCCCGGCCGAGGTCGAAGATGACCGAGTCCCAGGACGCGGCCGCGACCTCCGCCGGGTAGCGCTCCAGGCAGCGACCCCGGAAGTAGGCGCGGGTGTCCTCCGGTGGCGCGGACACCGCTTCCTGGACCTCCTCCTCGCTGACCAGGCGCTTCATCGAACCACGGGTGACCAGCCGGTTGTAGAGCCCTTTGTCCAGGCGCACGTCGGAGTACTGCAGGTCGATCATGTGCAGCCGCGGCGAGGCCCAGCCGAGGCCGTCGCGGCTGCGGTAGCTCTCCATCAGCCGCAGCTTGGCCGGCCAGTCCAACCGATCGGAGCAGGACATCGGGTCGGTGGCGAGCATGTCGAGCACCTCGCCCCAGGTGTTGAGCACGTCCCGGGAGGCCCGCTCGGCGCCGTTGGCGTCGAGGAACTCCGCGGCCCGCTCGTGGTAGGCGCGCTGCAGGTCCAGACCGGTGAACCGGCGGCCGTCGGCGAGCTCCACGGACTGCTTGAGGCTCGGGTCGTGGCTGATCAGGTGCACCGCCTGCACCGGGTCGGCCAGCTTGAGGTCGTCGAAGCGCAACCCGTGCTCGATCATGTCGAGCACCAGGGCGGTGGTGCCGACCTTGAGGTAGGTGGAGGTCTCCGCGAGGTTGGCGTCGCCGATGATGACGTGCAGCCGCCGGTACTTGTCGGCGTCGGCGTGCGGTTCGTCGCGGGTGTTGATGATGCCGCGCTTGAGCGTGGTCTCCAGACCGACCTCGACCTCGATGTAGTCCGAGCGCTGGGACAGCTGGAAACCGGCCTTCTCCCCGGCCTGGCCGAGCCCGACCCGGCCGGACCCGCACATCACCTGCCGGGAGGCGAAGAACGGCGTCAGACCGCCGATCACCGAGGTGAACGGGGTGTTGCGGGCCATCAGGTAGTTCTCGTGGGTGCCGTAGCTGGCGCCCTTGCCGTCGACGTTGTTCTTGTACAGCTGGATCGGGGCGGTGCCGGGCACGCTGGCGGCGCGCATCGCCGCCTCCTCCATGACGCGCTCGCCCGCCTTGTCCCAGATGACCGCGTCGCGCGGGTTGGTCACCTCGGGCGCGGAGTACTCGGGGTGGGCGTGGTCGACGTAGAGCCGGGCGCCGTTGGTGAGGATGACGTTGGCCGCCCCGAGGTCGTCGCCGTCCGAGCCGGTGGGCTGCTGCGCCGCCGAGCTCAGGTCGAAGCCGCGCGCATCGCGCAGGGGCGACTCGACCTCGTAGTCCCAGCGGGCGCGTCTGGCCCGCGGGATCTCGGCCGCCGCCGCGTAAGCCAGCACGATGTGGGTGGAGGTCAGCACCGGGTTGGCGCTGGAGTCGCCCGGTACGACGATGCCGTACTCCACCTCGGTTCCCATGATCCGCCGCATACCTCGCAGAGTACGGGGTGGGACCGATTTCTCAAGAAAACGGCGGCGTCCGCCGAGGGCGAACCCGCCTCGGCGGGATGACACCATCGCTGACGTGAACTCGGGCGAGGAGCAGGTGGCGCTGTACGACGCGGCCGGGCGTGTCGTGGGTGCGGCGACGAGGCGCGAGATGCGCGAGAGGGGCCTGTGGCACGCGGCGACGGCCGTGCTGCTGCGCTCCGGCGACGGCGAGCGGGTCTACGTGCACCGCCGCACCGACACCAAGGACGTCTACCCCGGTCTGCACGACTGCACGGCGGGCGGCGTGGTGGCCGCCGGCGAGGACCCGTTCGACGGGGCCCGCCGCGAGCTCGCCGAGGAGCTGGGCGTGGACGCCGAACCGGAGTTCCTGTTCCGCGAGGTCTTCGAGCAGGGCACCGTCCGCTACCACGGTTTCGTCTTCCAGGCCCGCTGGGACGGGCCCGTGGTGCACCAGCCGGAGGAGGTCGCCGAGGGCTGGTGGATGCCCCTCGCCGAGCTCCGCGAACGCCTCGACGACCCGAACTGGCCCGTCGTCCCCGACGGCCGCGCGTTCGCCCTCCGCTGGCTGCGGGACCTCGGCTGAGACCTCCCGTTCGTGGGGGAAGTTTTCATGAAAACTTTCCCGTCCTTCCAAACGCGGGTCGGGACAGTTTTCATGAAAACTTCCCAATCCCCCAACGTGAAGGACCAGGTCATCCCACCACAGGGTCTTCCGTCACCTCTCGAGTGGTGGGGGAAGTTTTCATGAAAACTTCCCCCACCCTCACCACGGTCAGTGCCAGGGCATTTCGGAGCGTTCGCCCCAGTAGGTGGCGGCGTCGCGGGCAAGGGAGGCGAGGGTGCCGAGCTCCTGGTCGGTGAGTTCGACGTTCAGGGCGTCCAGGTTGGTCTCCAGCTGCTCGACGCTGGCCGGGCCGAGCAGGACCACGTCCGCCCAGGGCTGGGCCAGCGCGTGGGCGATGGCGATGGCGTCCGGCCCCACGCCGTGGCCGCGGGCGATGGCGGCGAACTCCTCCGGCGGGTCCAGCGCGAGCCTGCCGTTGGCCATCGTCTCCTTCAGCAGCACCCGCCAGCCGCCGGTGTGCACCTCGTTGAGGACGCGCCCGACGGACGGCTCGGTGGTGTTCCAGGTCGACTGCACGGCGCTGAACAGCTGGCTGCCGCCGATCTCCAGCTCCCAGGCCCGCTCGATGCTCTCGGCCTGCGCGGCGCCGCTGGTGGAGAATCCGAGCCGCACACCGGCGTCGCGGATGCGGGCCAGCTCGTGCTGCAGCTCCAGGTCCTCGAACAGCGGGCTGGAACCGGTCAGCGAGTGCACCTGGTAGAGGTCGATGCGGTCGCCGAGCAGCGTGCGGGTCTCGGCCCACTGGCTGCGCAGCCGCTCCAGCGAGTGCTCCTTGACCTCGTGCACCTCGGTCTCGATGCGCCACTGCGCGACGTAGGCGTAGCCCCACTTGCTGAAGACCGTGACGTCGGCGTGGCCGCGCTCCCCCAGCCAGTCGGCCAGGAACTGCTCGGCGCTGCCGTAGGAGCGGGCGGTGTCGACCCAGCGGATGCCGCGGGCGTAGGCGGCGTCCAGGACGGCGCGGGTGCGCTCCTTCATCGCCTGGGCGGTGCGCTGCTGCGGCAGGGCTTCGGTGCGGCCGACGTTGATGTAGGCCGGTCTGCCCAGCGCGGCGAGCCCGAGTCCCAGTCGCTGCACGGGGTTCTGCGCGGGGATCATGCCCTGAAAACTATCCCGTCGGGCTTGGGCCCGCACGAGCTCGGGGCCGCCATCCCGGAAGGAGGGATGGCGGCCCCGGTGCTCGACTCGTCGACCTACAGGTACTGGCCCGTGTTGGTGGCCGTGTCGATCGCCCGGCCGGATTCCTGGTTCTTCCCGCTGACCAGGGTGCGGATGTAGACGATCCGCTCGCCCTTCTTGCCGGAGATGCGGGCCCAGTCGTCCGGGTTGGTGGTGTTGGGCAGGTCCTCGTTCTCGGCGAACTCGTCGATGATCGCGTCCTGCAGGTGCTGGACCCGCAGGCCGGGCTGGTTGGTCTCCAGCACCGACTTGATCGCCGCCTTCTTGGCCCTGTCCACGATGTTCTGGATCATCGCGCCGGAGTTGAAGTCCTTGAAGTACAGGACCTCCTTGTCCCCGTTGGCGTAGGTGACCTCCAGGAACCGGTTCTCGTCGGTCTCGGCGTACATCCGCTCCACCGTGGCCTGGATCATCGCGTCCAGGCACGCGGCGTTGTCCCCGCCGAACTCCTTGAGGTCCTCCTCGTGGATCGGGAGTTCCTCGGTGAGGTACTTGGAGAAGATGTCCTTGGCCGATTCGGCGTCCGGACGCTCGATCTTGATCTTCACGTCCAGCCGGCCGGGCCGCAGGATCGCCGGGTCGATCATGTCCTCGCGGTTGGAGGCACCGATGACGATGACGTTCTCCAGGCCCTCCACACCGTCGATCTCGCTCAGCAGCTGCGGGACGATGGTGGTCTCCACGTCGGAGGACACACCGCTGCCGCGGGTCCGGAAGATCGAGTCCATCTCGTCGAAGAACACGATCACCGGCGTGCCCTCGGAGGCCTTCTCCCGAGCGCGCTGGAAGATCATCCGGATGTGGCGTTCGGTCTCGCCGACGAACTTGTTGAGCAGCTCGGGGCCCTTGATGTTCAGGAAGTAGGACTTGGCCTGACCATCGTCGTCACCCCGCGCCGCGGCCACCTTCTTGGCCAGGGAGTTCGCCACCGCCTTGGCGATGAGCGTCTTCCCGCAGCCGGGTGGCCCGTAGAGCAGGACGCCCTTGGGCGGGCGCAACTGGTACTGCACGTAGAGGTCGGAGTGCAGGAACGGCAGCTCCACGGCGTCGCGGATCTGCTCGATCTGCCCGGCGAGGCCACCGATGTCGCGGTAGCCGACGTCCGGCACCTCTTCGAGGGTGAGGTCCTCGACCTCGGCCTTGGGCACGGTGTCGTAGGCGTAGCCGGCCTTGCTGTCGACCAGCAGGGAGTCGCCGGCCTTCAGCCCGGAATCGGCCAGCGGCTCGGTCAGCCACACGACGCGTTCCTCGTCCGTGTGCCCCATGACCAGGGCCCGCGGGCTCTCGCCATCGGCGTAGGACAGGATCTCCCGGAAGGTGCACACCTCACCGGTCTGTTCGAACGCACCCGCCTCGACCACGGTGAGGGCCTCGTTGAGGCGCACCGATTGGCCCAGCCTCAGGTCCCCGGTCTCGACGTTCGGCGACACCGCCACCCGCATCTTGCGACCGGAGGTGAATACGTCGACCGTGCTGTCCTCGTAGGCGTGCAGGAACACGCCGTACCCGCTCGGGGGCTGGGCGAGACGGTCGACCTCCTCGCGCAGCGCCGTCAGCTGGCCCCGCGCTTCCTTCAGGGTCTCGGTGAGTTTGGCGTTCCGTTCGGTGAGCTGGCTCACTCTCTCGGATGCCTCGGCCAGCCGCTTTTCCAGCAGACGCACCTGTTGAGGCGACTCGTTGAGCCTGCGGCGCAGCAGTGCGACCTCGTCTTCGAGAAGACGGATCTGGCTGCGGAGCTCCGCGGAGCCCGCACCCTGCTCGCCGTCGCCCTCCTCAGGCCGGCTGCCGGGACGGTCGTGCTGCATATCGGCACCCTCCTCCCGTGCTCGTACCACCACGGTACCGGCGATCACCGACGACGGCGGCGTCGTGAGGTCCCGCCGGATCGCCCAGCGTGCCACAGAAATCGCGGAATACACACGGTCTAAAGAACTTCGTTCCCCGCGCGTCATGTCCTGGCTGGTCGGGCCGGATACCGTGAGTTGTCGATCATGGTCCGTTCGATACTCCCGGACAACAGCGCAAGACCCCGGGAGATTCCCCGTGACCACGGGTTTTTCCGCTGCGCCACAGCGGTCGTGCGCGCTCTGCGATCATCCGGGCTAACGACTCCGGCATCCGGGTGGCATTTTCGCTCGGAGCCGCGTCACTTCTCCCATCATTTGGAACAACTCGTCGGTCCCGGACATTCCGGCCCTCACCGGGAGGAATCGACGGAGGTTGTAATCCGGTTACTCCGCACTCGCGGGGCCCGCGACTCTGATCTACTTACCGCCGCCCGAGCACAACCCGGCGTCGACAGCCGCAAGAGCACTCCTGGGAGGAGTCATGACCTATCCGCCGCAGCAGCCTGGTCAGGGCGGGTGGGGAGAGCAACCCGCGGGGAACGGATTCCCCCAGCAGCCCGCAGGCCCCCAGCAACCGGCACCGCAGCAGCAGCCGAACTGGTACGGCAACCAGCACACCGGATGGGGCCCGGAGCAGCCCGCTCAGGGACAGCCCGCGCAGATGCACCCCGGTCAGCCGATGCCGATGCCGCAGCAGCCCGGCCAGCCGCTGCCCCCGCAGTGGGGCAGCGAGAACGGGCCCGGTTCGTGGTTGCGGGAGCCCGGGGGCTTCGGCGACGTCGAGCCGCCGGCCGAGCAGAAGTCGCGGCTGCCGCTGATCCTGTCGATCGTCGCGGCCGTGGTGGTGCTGGTCGGAGCCGGTATCGGCGTGCACTTCTGGCTCGGCAGCGGCCCCGGTGAGCCGCGCCCGGTCGCCCAGGAGGTCGTGGCGAAGGTCAACGCGGGCGACTTCGGCACCGTCGGCGCGCTGTTCTGCGAGACCAACAAGGCCCAGCTGGAGACGGCGATGAGCCAGCTCAGCCAGTGGAAGTTCGACGTCAGGCTCGGCGAGGTCACCACCAACGGCGACAAGGCCTCGGCGAAGCTCACCGGAACCTACGAAGCCGACGGCGCGTCACAACCGGTGGACCAGACGATGGGCCTCGTCGTCGAGAACGGCGAGTGGAAGATCTGCGACCTCGGCCAGTAACCGCGGCCGCATCAGGGGCACAACAGAAAACAATCCAGGGGGATCTCCAGTGACGTACCCACCGCAGCAGCCGCCCGGCCAGGGCGGATGGGGGCAGCAGCCCGGCGGCCAACAACCCGGCGGCCAGTTCCCGCCGAGCGGCGGTCAGCAGTACCCGCAGCAACCGGGCGGCCAGTTCCCGCCCAGCGGCGGCCAGCAGTACCCGCAGCAGCCCGGCTACCCGCCGCAGCAGCCGTACCCGAACCCGTACGGCGGCTACGGCCCGCAGCCGAAGAAGAAGTCACCGCTCCCCTGGATCCTCGGCGGAGTCGGCGGCCTCGTCGTCATCGTCGGCGTCGTCATCACGCTGGTCATCGTCCTCACCGGCGGCCCCGGCGACCCGCGCCCGGTCGCCCAGCAGGCCGTGGACATGATGAACAACAAGGACTTCGCCGGGATTCAAGGCCTGACCTGCGACAAGGCGAGCACCGAGGTGCAGGACATGGTCGACACGATGGAAGGCAAGGGGTCCCAGTTCGACCAGCTCGAGGACATGGGCATCCCGCCGTCCGAGATCCAGCGGATGGTCGACAGCATGGAGATCAAGTTCATGCTGGGCGATGTCGTGGACAACGGCGACAACACCGCCACCGCGCACTTCAACGGCACCATGTCGCTGCACATCGAGGTCATGGGCCAGCGCATGGACCAGGACGTGCCGATCAACGAGACCAACGACCTGGTCGTCGAGAACGGCGAGTGGAAGCTCTGCTAACACCCTGACCAGCCAAAACGGCCCGCCCCGGAACCCCCGGCGCGGGCCGTTTCCCGTCCCCGGGTCGAAAACCGCGGTTCTCGACCGGTCGAAAACCGCTGCATTCGTCGCGTGAAAACTGCGGTTTTCGTCGCGCGAAAACCGGGGTTTTCGACCGGGGGACAGCCGTTCGGGGGTCAGCCCTTGCTGGGGCGGCGTTGGACTCGGGGTGGGGTCACTCCGTCGGCGAGGCGGCGGGTGGTGAGGAGGAAGGCCGTGTGGGCGACCATGCGGTGTTCCGGGCGGACGGCCATGCCCACGACGTGCCAAGGGCGGAGGAGGGTTTCCCAGGCCTGGGGTTCGGTCCAGTTCTGCTGCTCGCGGATCGCCTCCGTGACCCGGGAGAGCTGGGTGGTGGTGGCGACGTAGACGATGAGGACGCCGCCGGGGTTGAGCTTCTCCTTGACCAGCTCCAGGACGTCCCACGGGGCCAGCATGTCGAGCACGATGCGGTCGACCGGCTCGCCGTCGTACTCCAGCAGGTCGCCCAGCCGCAGGTCCCAGTTCTCCGGGATCTCGCCGAAGAAGCGCTTGACGTTGCGCTCGGCGTGCTCGTGGTGGTCCTCGCGCACCTCGTAGGAGGTGACGCTGCCCTCAGGGCCGACCGCGCGCAGCAGCGAGCAGCTCAGCGCGCCGGAACCGGCACCGGCCTCCAGGACCTTCGCGCCCGGCCGGATGTCGCCCCACATGAGGATCTGCGCGGCGTCCTTGGGGTAGATGACCTGGGCGCCGCGCGGCATCGACAGCACGTAGTCGGCCAGCAGCGGGCGCAGCGCCAGGAACGAGGTGCCGCCCGCGGAGGTCACCACCGAGCCCTCGGGCCGCCCGATCAGGTCGTCGTGCGCGAGTGCGCCGCGGTGGGTGTGGTACTCGCCTCCCTTTTCCAGCACGACCGTGTACTTGCGCCCCTTGGGGTCGGTCAACTGGACCCGGTCGCCGGGCTGGAACTCACCGCTGACGGTGCTGCTCAACTGCTGCCTACCTTCTCCGCGCTCGCCTGCCGTGCTCGCCGCACGGCGGACCATCGTCGCAGATGGCGGGGGCTGCACCCCCGCCGGGCGCGGTTCAGCTCCGGTGTGACCGCAGCGCCGAGCGCAGGTCCTCCCGGCGGAGCACGCCGCTGGGCCGCCCCTCCTCGTCGATCACCAGGAACTGCCAGGCCAGGACGGTCTGGACGCGTTCGAGCACCTCGTCCGGCGGCTCGCTGTCGAGCAGGATCGTGTCCGGGTCGACGGGCTCGGCGGCGCGTTCAGCGGGCTCGTGCGGCGCGTGGGTGGCCAGGCGCTCGGCGGCGGTCTGATCGAGCAGGCCGACCGCGATGCCGTCCGCCCGCACCAGCACGACACCGCGCCCGGCGGCGGCCAGCAGGGCGTCGCCGACCGGGCTCTCGGCCGGCAGCTGCAGCACCGGGCGCACCAGGTCGGACAGCTCCAGCCCGCTGGGCCAGCCGCGGCGCTGCTCGGCCTGGTGCTCGGCGCTGGCACCGGCGACGACGAACCAGGCCATCAGCACGCACACGCCCAGCCGCAGCCACTGGTCGTCGGCGCCGCTGAACAACCCGATCAGCGCGTAGACCATCAGGGCGACGGCGACCACGCCCGCTCCGACGACTCCGGCGGTGGTGCCGGCGACGCGGCGCCCGGTGATCCGCCACAGCAGCGCGCGCAGCATCCGGCCGCCGTCCAGCGGCAGGCCCGGCAGCAGGTTGAACACGCCGACGGCGAGGTTGGCCACGCAGGTCTGGGCGACCAGCAGCCAGACCGCACCGCCGGGGGTCATCGCGTACCAGGCCAGTCCGGTCGCGCCCGCCAGCACCAGCGACACCGCGGGCCCGGCGGCGGCGATGAGACCTTCCTGCGCGGGTTTGGGCGGCGTGCGGGAGATCTCGGACAGGCCGCCGAGCAGGAACAACCGCACCCGCCGCACCGGCATCCCCATCCGCAGCGCGACGATGCAGTGCCCGAGCTCGTGCAGCAGCACCGATGCCGCCAGCAGCACGGTGAACACGGCTGCGAGCACGGCGGACTCCCACACCCCGGCCCCGGGCAGGATGCGGCCGACCAGCGGCGTGTAGAGCAGCACGATGAGCGCGGCGCCGATCCACCACGAGGTGGACAGCAGCACCGGCACCCCGGCCACCCGGCACAGCAGCAGCCCGCCGTCGTTGAGCTTGGGCCGGGCAGGTGTGGACGCGGTCGGCGGCATGGCCGAAGGGTAGTCCGTCGCGGGTGAGGGGGCTGTGATGCGGCGGGGTTCACGCGCCCGCCACCTGACGTGGGGTGATCGCTGTCGGTGGGCTTCGTTAGGGTCGAGGACCATGACGGAGATCGCGCAGCAGCCGGCCCAGCAGGACGAGACGACCCGCCGGCGTCCGGCGCTGTCGCCGTCGCGGGCCGGGGATTTCAAGCAGTGCCCGCTGCTGTACCGCTTCCGCGCGGTCGACCGCATCCCGGAGAAGCCCACGCGCGCCCAGATCAGGGGCACCGTCGTGCACTCGGTGCTGGAGCGGCTCTACGCGCTGCCGACCGAGCAGCGCGACCGGGACCGGGCCGGGGAGATGCTGAACCCGGCGTGGGAGGAGCTGCTCGCCGAGCAGCCGGAGCTGGGCGAGCTCTTCGAGGGCCCGGAGGATCCGGAGCTGGAGAAGTGGCTGTCGTCGGCGAGCGGCCTGCTCGACGCCTACTTCGAGATGGAGGATCCGCAGCGGCTGCAGCCGGAGGCGTGCGAGCTGCGGGTGGAGACCGAGCTGCCGTCGGGTGTGCTGCTGCGCGGGTTCATCGACCGGGTGGACGTGGCGCCGACCGGCGAGATCCGCTTGGTGGACTACAAGACCGGCAGGGCTCCCGGCGAGATCGGCGAGGCCAAGGCGATGTTCCAGATGAAGTTCTACGCCTTGGTGCTGTGGCGGTTGCGGGGCGAGATCCCGCGCCAGCTGCTGCTGATGTACTTGGCGAACAAGCAGAAGCTCGCCTACGCGCCCGACGAGGACGAGCTGCGCCGCTTCGAGCGAACGCTGGAGGCGATCTGGCAGGCGATCCTCAAGGCCGGGAAAACCGGGGATTTCCGGCCGAATCCGAGCAAGCTCTGCGACTACTGCGATCACAAGGCCCTGTGCCCGTCCTTCGGCGGCACTCCCCCGCCCTACCCGGGCTGGCCCGAGGACCCGGCCACCAACGAGGAGTCCATCCTGGACCGAACGGACTGACCTGGCACGTCGCGGACGACGTGCCAGGCGCCGCAGCGGTTCTTAATCCTCGTACGGGTCGTAGTTGGCCGCGGTTCCGTACTCGCCGGCCTGGGTCTGGTCGATGACGGCGAAGCGGGCTCCCGTCGGGTCTCGCAGCACCGCCATGCGGCCGATGCTGGAGTCGTAGGGGTCGACCCGGACCCGGCCGCCGTGGGCGATGGCGGTGCGCACCAGCTCGTCGGTACCGATCTCGGCGTCGACGCCGAGGTAGAGGAGCCAGTGCGGGTGGGTGGTTTCGGTGATGAAGTCGCGGATCATGCTGACCCGCGCCAGGACCGACTCGTCGCCGAGGTACCAGACCGAGTAGTCCGAGCGGTGCTCGGTGCCGAACTGCTCGTGCTCGTACCCGAAGAGCTCCTGGAAGAAGTGGTCGGCGGTCTGAGCCTTGATGGTGACCAGCTCGGCCCACATCAGGGTGCCGGGCAGCCCGACGTCGAACTGCCAGGACTCCTCCGGTTCCAGCAGCCCGAACTCGGCGTCGGAGGGGCCGTCGAGCACCGCTTTGCGGCCGATCTTCGGCACAGAGTTGATCGGCACGGTCTGCACCGCGCCGTGCTCCTCGGCCTCGGCGACCTTGGCGGCGCAGTCGTCGGTGGCGAGGTAGAGCCGCCACTGGGACTGGTCACCGGAGGCGGCGCGGAGGCTGGCCACCGGGAATCCCTCGCGGAGCGCGATGACGTGCTCCCCGGAGATCGGGTCGGAGTGGGTCTCGTACTCCCAGTCGAAGAGGTTCGCGTAGAACTCGCGGGCCTTGTCGAGGTTCGTGGTGATCAGCTCGATCCAGCAGGGCATGCCTGCGTAGAGCTGCCACTGCGGCGGCGTCTTCCCCGGAACCACAACTGCCATTGCTGCCACCCCCATCGGCGTCGTCCAAGATCGTCGCCGTCGAAACTACCCGCCCGGTACGACATCTCGACGGGCACCGGTCCTGCTCGTGTTCACCTCGCCCCAGCCTCCTCCGGGGAGGGCGAGGTGAACACGAACGGAGCGGCGGTTACGCCCGAATGGAGCAGCAGCGGACAGTTTTAGCCAGAATCACCCATGATCAACATCCGTTTTGTCCGGACAGTTATGGCTAAAACCGTCACCTCTAGAGGCGGCAGGCGCGGATGTCCGAGGACAGGATGGCCTTGGCCCCGACGGCCGCGAGGCGGTCCATGATCGCCGGGGCGTCCTTGCGGGAGACCATCGCGCGCACCGCGACCCAGCGCTCGTCGGCCAGCGGCGCCATCGTCGGCGACTCCAGGCCCGGGGTCATCTTCGTGGCCTCGTCGAGCAGGTCCTTCGGACAGTTGTAGTCCAGCATCACGTACTGCTGGGCGAACACGACGCCCTGCAGCCGCGCGATCAGCCGGCTCTTGGCCTGCTCCTGGTCGGAGTCGCGGCGCTCGATGACCACGGCCTCGGACCGGCAGATCGAGTCGCCGAAGGCCACCAGCCCGTGCTGGCGCAACGTCCGGCCGGAGCCGACGACGTCGGCGATCGCGTCGGCGACACCGAGCTGGATGGAGATCTCCACCGCCCCGTCGAGCCGGATGACCTCGGCCGTCACGCCGTAGCGCGCCAGGTCGTCGGAGACCAGTCGCGGGTAGGACGTGGCGATCCGCTTGCCCTGCAGGTCGGCCACGCTCCACTCGCCCGCCCCGGAAGGCGCGGCGTAGCGGAAGGTCGAGCCGCCGAAGCCCAGCGCCAGCCGCTCGTCGACCGGGGCGCCGGAGTCCAGCGCCAGGTCGCGGCCGGTCAAGCCCAGGTCGAGCTCGCCGGAACCGACGTAGATCGCGATGTCCTTGGGCCGCAGGAAGAAGAACTCGACCTCGTTGGCGTTGTCGATCACGGTCAGGTCCCGCTGCTCATGGCGCTGCCGGTACCCGGCTTCGGCGAGCATCTCAGAAGCGGGACCGGCAAGCGTGCCCTTGTTGGGCACAGCGACGCGCAGCATGGGAACTCCTTCTTGGACAGCACTCAACTTGACGAGCGGTGCAGGTAGCGGAACCTCGGACGCCCTCTCGGTCCGGGATCCCCTGCTCATGTACGCCGGCTCAGGAGATGATCTACAGGTAGCGGTAGACGTCCTCGGGGGACAGACCGCGACCCAGCATGATGACCTGCAGCCGGTAGAGCAGCTGCGAGATCTCCTCGGCGAGTTCCTCGTCGGACTCGTGCTCGGCGGCCAGCCAGACCTCACCGGCCTCCTCCAGGACCTTCTTGCCCTGGGCGTGCACACCGGCGTCGAGCGCGGCCACCGTGCCGGAGCCCTCTGGGCGGGTCCGGGCACGTTCCTGCAGCTCGGCGAACAACTCGTCGAAGGTCTTCACAGTCCTCGATCCTTGCATCCGTCCTGGGCGGGTTCACATCGGACCCGGCCGTTTGCGGGCTCGATCACGGCCGATCAGCGGAAGCCGGTGGTGGCCTCCAGGACCGCGCCGAGCGTGTCCTTGATCATCGCAAGCGCGGCGCCGCGCGGGCTGGAGCGCCCTCCCGAGACCGTGACCTGCCCGGCTTCGCCGCAGTCGTAGCGCACCGCCTTCTCCGGACCGCGCAGCGAGCCCAGCGGGGACCCCTCGGGCTCGGCCGACAGCACCACCCGCACCACGCCCGGCTCGTCCCGCCTCGCGCGCGCGACCTGGCGCAGCCGGTGACCTGCGGGAACGTCGGGGAGCTGGGCGATGGGTTCGGTCTCGGCGCGGGTCCGAGCCGGGTCCCAGCCCCACAGCAGGGCGCTGATCAGCCGGAGCTTCGTGGCCGCGTCACCACCGGAGAGGTCCTGGCTCGGGTCGGCCTCGGCGATACCGGCCCGCTGCGCCTCGGCGACGGCCTCCGCCAGGTCCGCGCCGTCGGCGACGCGGTCCAGGACGAAGGTGGCGGTGCCGTTGACGCAGCCGGCGACCTCGTCGACGTCGAAGCCGCGCAGCACCGAGCGCGCCAGGTCCCCGGCGGGCATCGCGGCACCGGTGGCACCGGAGACCCGCACCGACCGGCCCGCGCGCGCTCGGCCCCGGCCAGCTCCGTCCAGCGCGCGAGCAGGTGCGACTTGGTCGCGGTGACCACGTGCGCGCCCGCGTCCAGGGCCTGCAGCGCCTCGCGAGCCGCCCGGTCGTCGCCGTCGGAGGGAACCGCCTGGGCGAACACCGCAGCGCCGGTGCGCTCCAGCAGCTCCGGCAGGTCGCTCAGCGACCCCCACTCCCCCGACTCGCGCTGCCGGTCGCGGCCCCGCACGGCCACCACCCGCAGGTCGAAGCCGTGCCGGCGGCCGCGGTCGGCGACCAGCTCGGCGTAGGCGCGACCGACCGGCCCGTGCCCGGCCAGCACGATCGGGATCGGGGTGCTCACGCCGCCGGGGTGAACAGCTCGGCGAGCTCGGCGAAGTCGACGTCGGCGAGCGAGTCGCGCAGCGTCCGGCGCGGACCGTCCTCCAGCGGGACCTCGCACGGCACGGCCAGGACGACGCAGCCCGCGGCCTCGGCGGAAGCGACCCCGGTCGGCGAGTCCTCGACGGCCACGCAGTCGGCGGGGTCGACGCCGAGCAGGCGCGCGGCCTTGAGGTAGGGCTCGGGGTCGGGCTTGTTCTTGCCGTCGACCTCGTCGCCGCACACGGTGACGTCGAAGGAGTCGTGCCCGAGGGTGTCCAGCGCCATGTCGGTGAGCGGCCGGATCGTCGAGGTCACCAGCGCGGTGCGCAGCCCGAGCTCCTTCGCGCTGCGCAGCGCCTCCTGCGCGCCCGGCCGCCACGGCAGGCCGTCCGCGAACAGCTGGGTCATCCGGCGCGCGACCCAGCTGGCGGCGGTGGCGATGTCGGAGTTGCCGTCGGGCAGGCCCAGGTCCACCAGGAGCAGCCGCATGCTGCGGGTCATGTTGGAGCCGACCATGTCCTCGCGGACCGCCTGCGAGAGGCGACCGCCGCGGTGCGCTGCGTAGTCGTCGAGCGCGATGGTCCAGAGCTTCTCGGAATCGACGAGCGTGCCGTCCATGTCGAACAGCACGGCTGCGGGCTGGGCCACGCGGAACACTCCGTTCACAGAGGTGGAAAGGACTCACAGAGGAGGAAAGGACCGCCCACCAGTACACACGACCATCTGTACCGATTCCCACCGAAGGACTCTCAGATCACATCCCGGTGTTGCAGGTAGCGGAACATGAGGATGCCGGGCAGCACCGGCAGCCAGTAGGTGAGCACCCGCGAGAGCAGCACGGCCGCGATCGCGGCGGTCGGCGGCACGCCCATCGCGCCCAGACCGGCCAGCAGGACGGCTTCGACGGCGCCGAGGCCGCCGGGCGAGGGCACCAGGTGACCGAGGGTGTTGCCGACGATGAACACGACGGTCACCGCGGTCCAGGAGAAGTGCGGGTGCAGCGCCGCCAGCGACGCCGCCAGCCCGAGCCCGGAGACGATCAGGTAGCCGAGCGCCCCGCCGAACAGCTGCAGCGCGCGGACCGGGTGCCGCAGGGTGTCCAGCAGCTCCCGGACGACCTCCCGCAGCGAGGGCATCACCTTGCGCCGCACCGGCGGGGCCAGCAGCACCAGCACCGCGACCAGCACCAGCGCTCCGGCGGCGACGAGCACCTGCCAGCCGGGCAGCGACAGGTGCGTGAAGGTCCCCGACAGGCCCGCGGCGAACACGCCGATCACCGCCACCACGACCGCCACGGCACCGGTCCCGGCCTGGTTGAGCAGCGTCGCCCCGACGGCCAGGGGCCTGCGCAGCCCGAGCCGTTCCAGGTAGACGACGTTGATGCCGAAGAACCCGGCGCCACCGGGGGTGGTGCGGCCGGTGAAGGCGGCGGCGATCTGGACCTGGAGGGTGCGCCAGAACGGCAGCGGGATGCGGCTGGAGCCCTGCATCGAGATCGACGCCAGCACCACCGAGGCGAAGCCGGTCAGCACCGCCACCACCAGCCAGCCCCAGTGGGCGTGCCGCAGCGCGTCGGCGACCTCGCGCGTGTCGGACAGCTCGGGGATGAGCAGGTAGACGGCGGCGCCGATGAGCACCAGACCCAGCACGGTGCTCGGGCGCACCGGGGAGCGGAAGCCGGGGATGGGCAGGCCGAGCCGGTCGGCGAGGGTCTCGCGCAGCTCGGCCAGGAAGTAGCGGCCGCGCTGGGCCTGGGTCCGGATGCGGCGCGGCAGCGACAGCGGCACCAGGGCGCGCAGGGCGGCTGCCAGCGACTCGACGGGCAGCGCGGCGATCGCGCTGGTCACGGCCCGTTCGGTGCCCACCAGGGCGGCGATGGACACGAGCGCCTCGGCGAGGTCCTGGGCGCAGCGGGCCTCGTCCGCTCCGGGGTGGCTGAAGGTGAACGACAGCAGCCAGGGGCGTCCGCGCTCGTCGACGAGGATGTTCTTGGCCCGCAGGTCGTGGTGGGCGATGCGGGCCTCGGCCAGCATCGCCACCTGCTGCCACACGCCGGCCAGCAGCTCGTCGTCGATCTCGCCGGGGTCGAGCTCGGTCAGCCGCCTGCCTGCGACCTCGCGCATCACCAGCAGCGCGGGCGCGTAGGGGACGTCGCAGGCCAGCACGACCTCCGGGGTGCGCACGCCCGCTCGGGAGGCGAGCAGGGCGGCGTAGGCCTCGTGCTCGACCTCGTGGTGCGGTGTGGACAGACTCGGCTCGTCCTGCACGTCGAGCAGCATCAGCAGTCGCTTGAGCTTGTACCAGCCGCCCGCCCGGCGGCTGAGCCTGCGCACCACCTTCACCCGCAGCGGCGGCCCGTCGACGGTGGTCACCGCCAGTTCGCGGGGTTGCAGCAGCCCGTGCCGCAGGGCGGTGATGGACACCGGGGCGAGCCCGGCCCGCTCCAGCTCGTCGAAGACCACCAGCTGCGACACCCGGCGGCCGGGAGCGCCCCACACCAGGTGGCACAGCAGGCCCACGCCCCAGCCGAGCAGCGCGCCGCCGACCGCGCCCAGCGGCAGGTGCAGGTCGAGGTGCACCACGGCGATGCCGGTCAGCAGCACCAGGCCCCAGCCCAGGTAGCGGGCGACCCGCCCGAAGTACGGGGTGGCCACCACGGCCAGCACCGTCACCACCGCGACCGCCTCCGACGGGAAGGGCCTGCCGAGCACCTGGTGCAGCAGCGCCGCGACGAGCCAGGTCACCGCGCCGGACCCGCCGCACAGCAGCGCCACCCGGACCCAGCCGAAGTAGGAGGTCACCACGACCACGCCGACGATGCCCGCCCACGACCCGACCCAGGTGAGCACCACCCAGACGGGGTCGACGGCGCGCGGGAGCGCGATCAGCTGTTGGTGAACAGCGACCTCGACCGGGTTGGCCGGTACCAGCGCCAGCAGCGCGCTCAGCGTGAGCAGTCCGCCGACGAGGCCGAGTTTGCCCAGGTCGCGGGGATGCCTGCCGATGGACAGCCGCAATCGCGACCGCGGCGAAACACCGGTCGCGCCACTCGCCTCCGACGGGCTCTGATCCACGGCCACCTGCCCCGAACAGACTGGTCAACCCAGCCTCGGACCAGGAATCCGAGCCGTCAAACCGACCCTCCGGTCAGGCAAGCGACGAGACCACCACCAAGCGATAGGCTTGCGCGGTGACCGATCGCGAACAGACGCCTGAACCGAACGCCGACCTGACGCGGTTGACGGACCCGATCGTGGTTTGCGCGTTCGAAGGATGGAACGACGCCGGGGACGCAGCCAGCTCCGCGATCGAGCACCTGCAGCTCATCTGGGACGCCGAGTCCCTCAGCGAGATCGACCCGGACCCGTACTACGACTTCCAGGTCACGCGCCCCACGGTCAAGCTGGTCGACGGCGTCACCCGGCAGGTCACCTGGCCGACGACGCGGCTGACGGTGTGCCGGCCGCCCGGCGCCGAGCACGACGTGGTCCTCATCCACGGCATCGAGCCGAACATGCGGTGGCGGGCGTTCTCCGCTGAGCTGGTCGAGCAGCTGGAGAAGCTCGGGGCGCGCACGGTGGTCACGCTGGGCGCCCTGCTGGCCGACGCGCCGCACACCCGCCCGGTCCCGGTCAGCGGCACGGCTTACGACGAGGGCTCCGCGGAGACCTTCGGTCTGGAGCGCACCCGCTACGAGGGGCCGACAGGGATCGTGGGGATCTTCCAGGACGCGTGCGTGCAGGCGGGCATCCCGGCGATCTCGTTCTGGGCGGCGGTGCCGCACTACGTCTCGCAGCCCCCGTCGCCGAAGGCCACGCTGGCGCTGCTGCACCGCGTCGAGGAGGCGCTCGACGTCGAGGTCCCGCTCGGCAACCTGCCCGACCAGGCCGAGGAGTGGGAGGAGACGGTCAGCGAGATGGCCGAGGAGGACGAGGACGTCCGCAACTACGTCCGCGCCCTCGAGGAGCGGGGCGACGCCGAGGTCCGCCTCACCGAGGCCAGCGGCGACGCCATCGCCGCCGAGTTCGAGCGCTACCTCCGCCGCCGGGGCCCCGGCGGCAAGGGCCCCCTCGGCCCCGGCCCGGGCTGACCCCTCACCGTGTCGAAAACCCCGGTTCTCGTGCGACGAGAACCGGGGTTTTCGACGTGCGGGCGAGCCCGGGTCAGGCCGCTGCGCAGCGGGCGATGAAGGCTTCCGAGGCTTCGGGGTCGAGGAACCAGGCGGTCATGTCGTCGGGGTTGGCGAAGCCGTCGGCGAAGCGCTCGCCGACCGCGGGGAGCTGCATGGCCGCGCCGAAGATGTCGAGGACGTGCGGGGGCGGCGGCTGCAGGGCGGCGTTGGCCCACGAGGTGATGTGCTGGGCGACGTCCCAGTAGCGGTCGAAGGTGCGCTGCATCCAGTCCCAGTCGAACGCGTCCTCGCCGTGCTCGACGATGCTGTCCAGGTAGATCTGGGCGGCGTGGCAGGCGGCGTTGGCGCCCTGCCCGGTGACCGGGTCGTTGAGCACCACGCTGTCGCCCAGGCCCAGGACGAGACGACCGGAGGGCAGCTGCCCGATCGGCTTGCTGACCTGCGGTGTCACCGCCCCGGCGAGGGTCGCGCCGTCGTCGGTGAGCTCGGCGTCGGCGAAGCGCTCGTGCTCCCACGGGCAGTGCCGGCGCAGCAGGCCGAGCATCCGCTCCCACTGCTGCTGCGGCTCGGGCCGGTCGCCGAAGGCGTCGAGCGGGCCGCCGGGAACGCCTTCCAGCAGCAGGATCTCGCAGGCGCCGTCGAGGGTGAGGCCGGGATAGCTGATGACCTCGCCGAGTCCGGCCAGGGCGTTGAACCGGGCCGCCGAGGAGTCGTCGCGGTCGCCGGGGACCCCGCGCACGTAGGCGGCCGAGAGCGCGCGCTGCGGTTCGGCGTAGGGCGAGCGCTGCGGGTCGCGCTCGAACAGCGACGCCAGCTCGCCCTTGCCCGCGGCGACCACGACGAGGTCGTGGTCCCCGGCCATGTCGTCGAGCTCGGCGACCGTGAGCGCCCGGTGCACGAGGGTGCCGCCGCGCTCGGTGAACAGCTCCATCCAGGCCGGCATCTTGACGCGCTGGTCGATCGACAGCGCGTAGTCCTTCAGCGGCGCCGTCCAGTCGATGGCGCGCTCGCCGTCGGGGCCCGCCACCGACACGCGCAGACCGGTGAGGTGCGGTGCGGTGTCGTCCCACAGGCCGAGCCCGTGCCGTCTCTCGATCTCCAGCGTCTGGTAGTACATCGACTGCGTCGACAGGACGCGACCACCGCGGATCTGCTCCGGCGTCTGCGCCGAGACCAGCGTGACGTCGTACTGCTCGGCCTGGAGCGTGAGAGCCAGCTGCAGCCCCGACTGCCCGGCCCCGACGATCAGGACCTTCCGCATATCTCCCCGACCACCTTTCGAGTGTCCCCGTGTTCGGGCAACAGGGTTGTGCGACGCCAATTCAGACGAACTTCGTCGCTCCCAGTGATGACGCGATGATCAAATCAAACCCGTTCGGACGTGTCGAGGAAGTGCGGAACTCGTTTTGATCAAGCAGAACGTGATGTTCCGTCGCTGCTCACCCGCTGTTCTCGCCGGAGGAGAGCGGACAGGAGAAGGGTGACCGGGAGCGGACTCCCGATCACCCTTCGTCGTGGTCGCGGTGTTAGAGCTCGACGCCCAGCAGCGCGTCGACCGCCGCGCGGATCGCACCCGGCGCGGACGCGTCGTCACCGCCGGACACCAGCGCCGACTCCACCCAGGCGTCGATCGCGCGCAGCGCGCCCGGAGCGTCAAGGTCGTTCGACAGCGCCTCGCGCAGCCCCGCGATCGCCTCGGCCGCCGCCGGACCGGAGCTCAGCGCCACCGCCTCGCGCCAGCGCGACAGCCGGGCGGCGCCGGCGGTGAGCGCGTCCGCGGTCCAGGACCGGTCCTCCCGGTAGTGGCCGTCGAGCAGCGCCAGCCGGATCGCCATCGGGTCCACCCGGTCGCCGCGCAGCCGCGAGACGAACACCAGGTTGCCGCGCGACTTGGACATCTTCTCGCCGTCGAGCCCGATCATCCCGGAGTGCACGTAGTGCTTCGCGAACGGGTACTCGCCGGAGAGCGCCTCGGCGTGCGCGGCGCTGAACTCGTGGTGCGGGAAGATCAGGTCCGAGCCGCCGCCCTGCACGTCGAAGCCCAGGCCCAGGCGGTTCAGCGCGATCACCGAGCACTCCAGGTGCCAGCCGGGACGGCCGGCGCCGAGCTCGGAGTCCCAGGACGGCTCGCCCGGCCGCGCCATCCGCCACAGCAGCGCGTCGAGCGGGTGCTCCTTGCCCGCGCGGTCCGGGTCTCCCCCGCGCTCGGCAAAGAAGGTGTTCATGGTGGCCTCGTCGTAGTTCGACTCGGAGCCGAACCGGCCGGTGGCCTGGTGCCGGAAGTAGATGTCGGGGTACTCGGCGTCGTCGGCGCGGTAGGCGGCGCCGGAGGCCAGCAGCTTGCCGACGGCCTCAACGATCTCCGGGATGGACTCGACCGCGCCGACGAAGTCGGCGGGCGGCAGCACCCGCAGCGCCTCCATGTCCTCGCGGAACAGCGCGGTCTCGCGCATCGCGAGCACCACCCAGTCCTCGTTGTCCCGCTCGGCCCGCTCCAGCAGCGGGTCGTCGATGTCGGTGACGTTCTGCACGTAGTGGACCTGGTGACCGTTGTCCAGCCAGACCCGGTGGATGAGGTCGAACGCCAGGTAGGTCGCGGCGTGGCCGAGGTGGGTCGCGTCGTACGGGGTGATCCCGCAGACGTACATCCGCGCTTCGGGCCCGGGTTCGGTGGGCCGGACCTCAGCGGCGGAGGTGTCGAACAGCTGGAGTGGGCGAGGCGTGCCTTCCACCTTGGGGACGGTGACCGATGACCAGGGTTGCATGCGTCCGACCTTAAACGTCCGCGCGGAGGCGGTGCCGCCATGTGGACCATCGCCCGTATCACATCCTGAGATGGTCGAGACCTTTTCCGGAATCGCACCCGGACCGCACCGCTCCGGAAATCAAATTCCGATTCACCCCGAATATCCGGTTGCGAGATCATCTTCGAGTAGTGGACAAACGGACTCGGGCAGCCTAAGAATCGATGCACAACAGAACCCGAGGAAGCGGAGGCGGAAACTCCGTAAATCGTGATCTCCCAGTTCACAAGCGTCCTGGAAGATCCAGAATGATCCACATCGACCATGCTGACCCGGGCAATCGCAATCAGATCTTCACCTGAACGGGTGGACATCCGCGAAACGGCTCGTATGATCGATCACCGCCGAAAGGGAGCGGAAACGAATTCCCGGACAGGGCCGGGGAACCACAATCCGGATGCTCGAACAATTCCTCGAATCAGTTCGATCTTCGCCGGAATCGATCTATCCGGATCCGCACATCAGGTGGAGGCGATCGGTGACTTCGGTACGCGTGGAACGGCTCTACAAGATCTTCGGCCCGCAACCCGCCGAGCAGGTTCGCCGGCTCGACGAGGGCGCTGACACCTCTGCCCTGCCCGAAGGGACCACGGCCGCGGTCGTCGACGCCTCGTTCTCGGTCCAGGAGGGTGAAACCTTCGTGGTCATGGGCCTGTCCGGCTCGGGCAAGTCCACCCTGATCCGGATGCTCAACGGCCTGCTCACGCCCACCTCCGGGCAGGTGTTCGTCGACGACGCCGACATCACCGCCATGTCCGGCCGCGAGCTGCGGACGATGCGGCAGCAGAAGATGAGCATGGTCTTCCAGCACTTCGCGTTGTTCCCGCACCGCACGGTGCTCGACAACGCCGGCTACGGGCTCCGGATCCGCGGCGTCCCCGACGACGAGATCAGCACCAGGGCCGCGGAGGCGCTCGGCATGGTCGGTCTCGACGGTTGGGAGCAGCGCTACCCGCAGCAGCTCTCCGGCGGCATGCGCCAGCGCGTCGGCCTCGCCCGAGCCCTGGCCGCCGGGACCGACGTGCTGCTGATGGACGAGGCGTTCAGCGCCCTGGACCCGCTGATCAAGCGCGAGATGCAGGACCAGCTGCTGGAGCTCAACGCCCAGCTCGGCAAGACGATCATCTTCATCACCCACGACCTCAACGAGGCGATGCGCCTCGGCGACCGGATCGCGGTGATGCGGGCGGGCCGGATCGTCCAGATCGGCGACTCCGAGCAGATCCTCAGCGAACCCGCCGACGACTACGTGGCCGAGTTCGTCCAGGACGTCGACCGCAGCCGGGTGCTCACGGCGGGCTCGATCGCCGACCCCAGCGGGGCAGCCCCGGCCGGGGTCACCCCGGTCCCGGCGACCGCGCCGCTGCGGGACCTCTTCGACCGGATCGGCCGGAACGGCCCGCTGCCCGTGGTCGACGCCCAGCAGCGGGTGATCGGCGTGGTCACGCCGCAGGCGGTCTTCACCGCGCTCAGCCACCGGACCGAACTCGAGGAGGCCTGAGATGACGGCGCTCTCGCAGCTGCCGCGCGTGCCGATCGGTGACTGGTTCAGCGCGGCCGTCGAGTGGCTCAACGACAACATCGGACCGCTGTTCGACTTCATCGACCTGGTGGTGAAGTCCGCCGTCGCGGGGCTGAGCTTCGCGCTGACCTGGTTGCCGCCGCTGGTGATGGTGCTGGTGTTCACCGCGCTGGCGCTGTGGCTGCGCAGCTGGCGGTTCGCGCTGTTCAGCCTCATCGGCTTCGGGCTGGTGGTCAGCATCGAGGAGTTCGAACCCGCGATGGAGACGCTGAGCCTGGTGCTGGTCTCCAGCGTGCTGGCGGTGCTCATCGGCATCCCCGTCGGGGTGCTGGCCGCCCGCAACCGGCACGTGAGCAACGTGGTGCGACCGGTGCTCGACCTGATGCAGACCCTGCCGGCGTTCGTCTACCTGGTGCCGGTGATCGTGTTCTTCAACATCGGCGTGGTGCCGGGCGTGGTGGCGACGGTGATCTTCTCGCTGCCGCCCGGGGTGCGGCTCACCGAGCTGGGCATCCGGCAGGTCGATTCCGAGGTGGTCGAGGCCGGTGAGGCCTTCGGCGCGCCGACCAGGCAGATCCTCACCGGCATCCAGCTCCCGCTGGCGATGCCGTCGATCATGGCCGGCATCAACCAGGTGATCATGCTCTCGCTGTCGATGGTGGTCATCTCGGGCATGGTCGGCGCCCCCGGGCTCGGCACCAACATCTACGAGGCGGTGACGCGCGTGCAGCTCGGCCAGGGCTTCGAGGCCGGGCTGGCGGTGGTGATCCTCGCGGTCTACCTGGACCGGATCACCGCTGTGCTCTCGGACCGCTCGCCCGTCGCGCGGGCGGAGCGCAAAGCGGCCAAGACCGGGTAGTCCGGCCGCCGCGGAAAGGCAGGTTGTCAATGTTGCGCACGAGATCGAGGCGGCTGGTCGCGATTCTGGCCGCGCTCGCCGCGCTGGTGATGGTCGCCGCCGGGTGCGGTGGCCGCGAAGCGCAGACCGGCCAGGAAGCCAAGCAGATCAACATCGGCTACATCGCGTGGGACGAGGACATCGCCGTCACGTACCTCTACAAGGAACTGCTGGAACGACGCGGCTACAAGGTCAACGCCACCGAGCTGGAGGCCGGTCCGATCTACGCCGGGCTCGCCCAGGGCAACCCGGACCTGTTCCTGGACGCGTGGCTTCCCGCCACGCACGAGGACTACTGGAAGCAGTACGGACCCCAGCTCGAGGACCTGGGGATCTGGTACGACCAGGCCACGCTCAACATCGCCGTGCCCAACTACATGACCGACGTGAACACGATCGCCGATCTCAAGGGCAAGGGCGCCGAGCTGAACGGCACCATCACGGGCATCGACCCGGGCGCCGGCCTGAGCCGCACCACCAAGGAGGCGCTGCCGAAGTACGGCCTGGAGGGCGAGTACCAGCTGCAGACGTCCTCGACCACGGCGATGCTCGCCGCGCTGCAGAAGGCGACCGACGAGCAGAAGCCGATCGTGGTGACCCTGTGGCACCCGCACTGGGCCTACGCCCGCTACCCCATCAAGGACCTGCAGGACCCGATGGGCGCGATGGGGCAGGCCGAGCAGATCCACGCGGTCGGGCGCAAGAACTTCAGCCAGGACTTCCCCGAGGTCACCGAGATGGTCAAGAAGTTCAAGCTGACCGACCAGCAGCTCGCCAGCCTGGAGAACGAGATCAACAGCGCCGCCAAGGGCCAGGAGCAGCAGGCCGCCAAGAAGTGGGCCGACGCCAACCCGGACGTCATCAAGTCCTTCGCGGGCTGATCATCCCTCCCAGGGGGCAGTTTTCATGGACGGGACAGTTTTCATGAAAACTGTCCCCACCCCAGGACCCCAACCGAGACGAAGTTTTCATGAAAACTTCCCCACCTCACGAACCTCGCACCCACGGGCAGGGGCATCAGGGACGGGACAGTTTTCATGAAAACTGTCCCGTCCCTGGTGCCCGGAGGGGGAGGAAGTTTTCATGAAAACTGTCCGCTGCCGCGGAACACCCTCACCGGCGGCGCTTGGTGCGGAGGTAGTCGCCCACCACGGCGGCGCCGAGGCCGTCGGCTTCGGGGGCGAGGACTCGGCCGCCGCCTCGGCGGGCGACGATGTTGACGAACCGCTCCAGGCGGGGGTCGTCGCCGAGCATGAAGACGCTCAGGGTGGTGCCCAGGCGGTGCAGGGCGTCCACTTCGGACAGGGTGACGCTCAGCGTGTGCGGGTCGGGCGGGTAGTCGAAGACCGCTTCCCCGTTCGGCTCCAGGTGGGCCGTGGGTTCGCCGTCGGTGATGACCAGCACGACGGGCTGCGCGTCGGAGTGCTTGCGCAGGTGCCGACCCGCGAGCAGCAGGGCGTGGTGCAGGTTCGTGCCCTGCTCCCACGCGCCCTCCAGCGCGGCCAGCTCACCGACGTCCACAGCGGACGCGTATCGCCCGAAGGTGACCAGCTGCAAGGCATCCGAGCGGAACCGGGTCGCCACCAGGTGGTGGAGCGCGAGCGCGGTGCGCTTCATCGGCACCCACCGGCCGTCCTGCACCATCGACCACGACGTGTCCACGCACAGCACCACCGCCGAGCGCGATCGCTGCTCGGTCTCGGCGACCTCCAGGTCCGCGAGGTCCAGCATCGGCGAGTCCGGCCCCTCGGCCGCGCGGCGCAGCACCGCGTTGCGGACCGTGCGCACGGCGTCCCACGGCTCGGCGTCGCCGTAGGTCCAGGGCCGGGTGGTCCCGGTGAGCTCGCCCGCCGCGCCCGCGCGGTCGGTGTCCCGCTCGCCCCGCCGCGTCCCGAGCTGCGAGATCACCGACTGCAGCGCGTTCTCCCCGAGCCGCCGCATCGCCCGCGGGCTCAGCTGCAACGACCCGTCCGGCGCGCGCCGCAGCAGACCTTGATCGCGCAGCTGGCGCTCGATCTGCGACAACCGCTGCGCGTCGACGGTGGCCTGCGGGCCGAGTTGGCGCTCCAGCGCTTCCAGGTCGATGTCCTCCAGGCTCGCGCCCGGGTAGGACTGGCTCAGCTGCTCGGCCAGCCGGTCCATCTCGCCGAGCTCGGCCATCGCCGCGGTCGCCTCCGCCATGCCCATCGGCTGGTCGCCGCGGAACCGCGCCCGCCCGTTCCAGTCCTCGCCGGGCCGCAACCCCTGCAGCTGCCGGTCGATGTTCTGCAGCGCCTGAGCGATGCGCGGATCACCGAAAGCCTGCTGCGACAACGCCATCAGCTCCTGGCGCTGCTCCTCGCTCATCGAGTTGAGCATCCGCTGCGCGGCGGCCGACCGGGCCGCGAGCGCGTCGACGAGCGCGTCGACGTTCTGCGGGTTCTCCGGGAAGAACTCGCCGTGCTTCGCCATGAACTCGTCGAACTTCTGCTGGACGTCGTCATCGCCGCGGGCGTGCGCGGCCAGCAGGGCCGACAGGTCGTCGAGCATCTCCCGCACCCGCTCGACGTCTTCCGGCGAGACCTCCTGCATCGCGTCCTTCATGCCCTGGAAGCGCTGTTCGAGGACCTCGGTGCCCAGCATCTGCCGGATCTCCTCGAAGGCCTCCCGGGCCTCCGCCGACCGCCAGTCGTACTCCGAGAGCTCGTTGACCTGCCCGGACACGTCCGGCGGCAGGGCGCTGAGCTGCAGCTCGCGGAAGCGGGCGTCCTCGGAGGTGTCGGCCGCCAGCGCCAGCCGCTCCTGCTCCAGCGCGCGTTCCAGCAGCCTGCGGACCTCGGAGATCGTGCCGTCGAGCCGGTGGCGGCGCTGCATCTCGCTGCGCCGCTGCCACAACCGGCGGGTCAGCTCGTCCAGCCCGGACGAGTCGCGGGTGCCGGTGCGCAGCAGCTCCTCCAGCGCCGAACGCGGGGAGGCGCCCTCCATGACGTCGCGGCCGATCTGGTCCAGCGCGTCGCGCAGGTCGACCGGCGGCTCCAGCGGGTCGGGCCCGCCGTGCCACGCCGAGTACCGGTAGCGCGGACTCATCAGCTGTACACCGAGCGGTCGTCGTCGGAGTCCTTGCCCAGCTTCTTGGCCAGGTACAACGACTCCAGGGCGAGTTCCACGGCGCTGGCGATGCGACCCGGCGGGTCGTCGGCGCGCACCCCGGCGCGCTCGGCGACCTGGTGCAGCACCGGCAGCTCCGGCAGCGCGGTGAGCACGTCCCGGCCCGCGATCTGCTCGCCGGTGGCCACCGGGTGTCCGTCGACGACGGCCTCGGCCAGCGAGTTCAGGTCCAGCCCGGCGAACAGGCCCCGCGCGGTGTCGGCGACCGAGCGCCGCAGCAGGTAGTTCAGCAGCTCGTCCTCGCGGCCCTCCTCGCCCGCCTCGAACTCGATCTTGCCGCGCAGCACGGCGGGCACCGCGGCCAGGTCGACCGGGCGGGCCACCGCCGGGTCCTCGCCGGTCAGCGCCGAGCGGTGCAGCGCGGCGGCCGCGACGGTCTCGGCGGCGGCGATGGCGAACCGCGCCGACACGCCCGAGCGCTGGTCCACGGCGCTGGACTCGCGCAGGTGGTCCACGAAGCGGGCCAGCACCTCCAGCAGGTGGTCGCCGACCTCCGCCGGCAGGTCCGCCTCCTGGCGCATCAACGACACCTCGTCGTCGATCTCCGTCGGGTAGTGGGTGCGGATCTCGGCGCCGAAGCGGTCCTTGAGCGGGGTGATGATCCGGCCGCGGTTGGTGTAGTCCTCGGGGTTGGCGGTGGCCACCAGCAGCACGTCCAGCGGCAGCCGCAGGCTGTAGCCGCGGATCTGGATGTCGCGCTCCTCCATGACGTTGAGCAGCGACACCTGGATCCGCTCTGCCAGGTCCGGGAGTTCGTTGATGGTCACGATGCCCCGGTGCGCGCGCGGGACGAGTCCATAGTGGATGGTCTCGGGGTCGCCCAGCGACCGGCCTTCGGCGACCTTGACCGGGTCGACGTCGCCGACCAGGTCGCCGACGGAGGTGTCGGGCGTGGCCAGCTTCTCGACGTAGCGGTCGTCGCGGTGCCGCCAGGCCACCGGCAGGTCGTCGCCCAGCTCGGCGGCGCGGCGCAGCGAGACCGGCGTGATCGGCTGCAGCGGGTGCTCGCCCAGCTCGGAACCCTCGATGACCGGGGTCCACTCGTCCAGCAGCGCGTGCAACCCGCGCAGCAGCCGGGTCTTGCCCTGACCGCGCTCACCGAGCAGCACCACGTCGTGCCCGGCGATCAGCGCGCGTTCCAGCTGCGGCAGCACGGTCCGGTCGAAACCGACGATGCCGGGCCACAGCGCCTGCCCGGAGCGCAGCGCCGTCAGCAGGTTCGCGCGCATCTCCGCCTTGATGCTGCGGGGTTCGTGTCCGCTGGTGCGCAGCTCCCCCGCCGTGCGGGGCAGCCCTGGAGGTGGGGTCGGGATCGTCACGCCCACGACGCTACTCCGAGGGAAACGTGAACGCCGCCACCGCGTCGAGGATTTCGAATCGTGAGCCGGTGGAGTAGAACACTCCACGGCAACGAAAAATCGCGAAGCGGTGGGAGGCCCTGGTGGCTCTGGAAATCGAGGTGGAGCCGGGCGAGGTCGGCTTCGACGCGGACCGGTTGCGGCGGATCGACCGGCACTTCGAGGACTACGTCACGACGGGCAAACTGCCCGGCTGGCTGGTGCTCGTGGCCCGCCAGGGCAAGATCGCGCACCTGTCGACGCACGGCATGCGCGACATCGAGAGCGGCAAACCGGTCGAGTCCGACACGCTGTTCCGGATCTACTCCATGACCAAGCCGATCACCTCGGTCGCGGCCATGATGCTCTACGAGGAAGGCGCGTTCGAGCTCACCGACCCGGTCAGCGACTTCATCCCGTCCTTCGCCGACATGTCCGTCTACACCGGCGGGCCAGCCCGCAACCCGCAGACGCGGCCGGCGACCGAGCCGATCCGGATCTGGCACCTGCTCACCCACACCGCCGGGCTCACCTACGCGTTCAACTACCTGCACCCGCTCGACGAGCTGCACCGCCGCGCCGGGTTCGAGTTCGGCATGGCGCCCGACCTGGACCTGGCCGCCTGCTGCGACGCGTGGGCGGAGATCCCGCTGCTGTTCGACCCGGGCACGCGCTGGAACTACTCGGTGGCCACCGACGTGCTCGGCCGCGTCGTGGAGGTCGCCTCCGGGCAGCGGCTCGACGAGTTCTTCCGCACCCGCGTGCTCGACCCGCTGGGCATGACCGACACCGGTTTCCAGGTCGACCCGGCCGACGCCGACCGGCTGGCCTCGCTGTACTCGGCTGACCCGCAGGGCAAAGCGCGGCTGCACCCCAAGCACGAGCAGATGTACGACACGGCGTTCGAGCCGCCGAAGGCGCCCTCCGGCGGTGGCGGTCTGTTCTCCTCGGCGCGCGACTACCACCGCTTCCAGCAGATGCTGCTGCGCCGCGGCGAGCTCGACGGGGTGCGGCTGCTGGGCGGGCGCACGGTCGACTTCATGACCCGCAACCACCTGCCCGGCGGCGCGGACCTGGAGACCCTGGCGATGGGCTCGTTCTCCGAGGTCGCCAACGCGGGCAAGGGCTTCGGCCTGGGATTCTCGGTGGTCGACGACCCGCTGGCGGCCAAGGTCCTGAGCTCGAAGGGCGAGTTCGCCTGGGGCGGCCTGGCCAGCACGGCCTTCTGGGTCGACCCGGCGGAGGACCTCACGGTCCTGTTCCTGACCCAGCTGATGCCCTCCAGCACCCACCCGATCAGGCCCTACCTGCACCAGCTGGTGTACCAGGCCCTGACGGACTGACCGACCCGTCAGCCAACCGGCGAAGTCGGTCCCCGCGGAGCTTCAAAAAGCCGGCCAGGGGATCGCGGGCCAGTCCCCGGACGGTTCCGGGTAGACCCCCGCTTCGAGCAGCCGGTCGATTCGGGTGCTCACGGCCTGCACCTCTTTGATCGTGAGGTGGTCGGAGAGCTCCTCGGCGAGGTCCCCCTCCATGAGGGCACGGACCTCGCCGAGCCGCTCCAGCTCGGCCTCGCCGACGCGCTCGCCGATCCAGCCCCACAGGACCGTGCGCAGCTTGTCGTCGGTGTTGAGGCTGACGCCGTGATCGACGCCCAGCACCCGGCCGTCGGGGGCGCGCAGGATGTGCCCGCCCTTGCGGTCGGCGTTGTTGATCACGATGTCGAGCACCGCGAGCCGCCGCAGCTGGTCGTGGTCGGCGTGGGCGAGCACCACCGGATCGCCGTCGGGGTCTTGGGCGCGCAGCACCTGCCGCCAGCCGTCGCGGACCTCGCTGGGGTGGGTGATGTCGACGAGCTGCGCGTCCTCCTCGGCCTGCTCGTCGATCCACAGCTGCACCATGCCGGGCCCGAACGGGCCGTCGCGGAGCAGCGTCGGCGGGATCAGGCCCCAGCCCGTCGCCTCCGAGATCAGGTAGGACGCGACCTCGCGGCCGGCCAGGGTGCCGTCGGGGAAGTCCCACAGCGGGCGCTCGCCGCGCACCGGCTTGTAGACGCACTCACCGGAGAGGCCGTCGAGCTCCACCGAGCAGAGCAGCGTCGCGTTGGACGCCTCGACGAGCCTGCCCTGGATCTCCAGCCGCCCGTGGCGCAGCAGCTCGCAGGTCGCGGGCTCCTCGACGGCCACGGGGCTCAGACCTCGTCCGAGCGCCGGTAGCCGTTCTGCCGCGGGCAGATGTGGCCAGCCGGGTCCAGCGGTTCGCTGCACAGCGGGCACGGCTTGCGACCTGCGCTGATGACCCGCTCGGCGCGTTCCGCGAAGGCGCGGGCGTGCACCGGGCTGAGGAACACGCGGAGCGCGTCCGGCCCCTCCTCGGTGTCGTCGAGGACGACCGACTCGTCGATCTCCTCCTCGGTGACCGCGAGCAGTTCGACGACCACGGCCTCGGACTCGGCGTCCCAGCCCAGGCCCATCGTGCCGACGCGGAACTCCTCGTCGACCGGGACCGAGAGCGGTTCGGTGTCGACGAGCTCCTCGGGCGTGGAGCCGGGCAGGTCGGCGTCGAACCGGCGCTGCACCTCGTCGAGGAGAGCACCGATCCGCTCGGCCAGGACCGAGACCTGTTGCTTTTCCAATTGCACGCTGACCGTGCGGACGTCCTCGGACGCCTGCAGGTAGAAGGTGCGATCGCCGGGTTCCCCGACCGTTCCGGCGACGAATCGGTCGGGTTGGCGGAAGACGTGGATGACGCGAGCCATGACCCCTCCGACACTAGGCCACCGAGCGCACGTCGTGCGCGACTGGCCCCCGTTTTGTACATCACCTTCCGGTGCAACGCGGTGACCAGGGATGACCGTCCCCCGAGGGAGCGTGTTCGCTGTTGGTGAACTGCGGCGCGGCACGCTGACTGCCGATACGCTCGCGGCAAGATCAGCGGTGTTCGAGCCGACCGGGGCTCGAACCGACCGGATGGAGCACGCCGATGAGCACGCGCGAACTGACCCGCCCCCCGAGGCTGCGTCCGGGTGCCGTGGTGGCGGTGGTCGCTCCGGCCGGCCCGGTGCCCGCGGAGCTGCTGGAGACCGGCCTCGCCCTGCTGCGCGACTGGGGGCTGGAGGTCCGCGTCGGCAAGCACGTCCTGGACCGCCACCCGCGCCTGGACTACCTCGCGGGCACCGACGCCGACCGGGCCGCCGACCTGCAGCAGGCCTGGTGCGACCCGGAGGTCGAGGCGGTGTTCTGCGCGCGCGGCGGCTACGGCTGCCTCCGCATGATCGATCACCTGGACTTCGGCGAGCTGGCCGCCGCCGGACCGAAGGTCCTCGTCGGGTCCAGCGACGTCACAGCGCTGCACGAGGTGTTCGCCGCCGAGCTGGGGCTGGCCACGATCTTCGGGCCGATGGTGGCGACCAAGGCGTTCGCGCACGACGACAAGGCCCGCGACCACCTGCGCCGCACCCTGTTCACGCCGGAGGCGGTGACGATACTGACCGGCCGCAACGCGGCGACGATGGTGCCCGGGCGCGCCCTGGGCGTCACCTACGGCGGAAACCTGAGCCTGCTCGCGGGATCGCTGGGCGCGGGCCTGGCCGCCCGGCCGCCGGAGCGCGGCATCGCGCTGCTGGAGGACGTCACCGAGGAGCCCTACCGCCTCGACCGGTTCCTGATCCAGCTGATCCGCGCGGGCTTCTTCGCGGGCGCCACCGGGATCGCGCTGGGCTCGTGGACCGACTGCGGCCCGGTGGAGGAGGTCCGCGCGATGCTGGAGAACCTCCTGGGCGACCTCGGCGTCCCGATCCTCTGGGAGCTCGGCTTCGGCCACTGCGAGGCCCAGCGCACCGTCCCCCTCGGCGTCGCAGCAGAGCTCGACGCCGACGCCCAACGCCTCTCCGTCCTCCAACCCGCCCTTCGGTAGGGGCGGAGCAGTTCGCACGAAGACCGTCCCCTCCCGCAACCGCCCCACCCCTGGGCACGGGCCCGTGGAGTGGGGAAGTTTTCATGAAAACTGTCACCTCCCCGGAACTCCAGAGGTCGCACAGTTCTCATGAAAACTGTCACCTCCCACACAACTCTCACCCCTGGGTACGGGGTTCGTGAGAGGGGGAAGTTTTCATGAAAACTTCGCCTCTCCCGGGACTCCGGGGGTGGGGAAGTTTTCATGAAAACCTCGCGTAGGTTCGGGGTGTGCGCGTGCGGGCGATCTCTCCTGAGGCACTGGTGGACGAGGTGGTGGAGCGGGTCGACGCCCTTCCCGGGCGGTGGCTGCGGGTGGCTGTTGACGGGGCCGAGGCCGCCGGGACCGGCGAGTTCGCGGATCGGCTGGTGCCACCGCTGCGGGAGCGGGGCCGCGAGGCCGTGCGGGTGCGGGCCGCGGACTACCTGCGTCCCGCGTCGGTGCGGCTGGAGCTCGGCCACCACGACCCGGACTCCTACTACCTGTCCTGGTTCGACACCGCGGGCCTGGCCCGCGAGGTCCTCCGCCCGCTCGCCGAGGACGGCACCGGCCGGGTGCTGCCCGCGCTGTGGGATCCCGAGGCCGACCGCTCCCCTCGCCTGAACCGCGTCTCGCTGCCGGAGCGCGGAGTGGCCATCGTCGACGGACCGCTGCTGCAGGGCGTGGGCCTGGACTTCGACCTCGTCGTGCACCTCTGGCTCTCCGACGGAGCGCTGCAGCGCCGCACGCCCGAGGACCGCCACTGGACGCTCCCCGCGTTCGAGCGCTACGCCGAGGAGGTCGACCCCACCTCCCTGGCGGACCTCGTGGTCCGCGTGGACCACCCGGATCGCCCGGCGATCATCGACAGCTTCAGCTGAGCGTCCGCCGGGGCCGTTGCGCAGCCGTCAGGACAGTTTTAGCCATAATTGTCCGGGCAAAAAGGACATTGATCATGGGTGATTATGGCTAAAACTGTCGTCGTCCCGGAGTCACGCCACCCGGCGCGAGGTGCTCGGAACCGCGGCGAGGAGGGTTCTGGTGTAGTCGTGCTGCGGGTCGAGGAGGACCTGCTCGACCGTGCCGAGCTCGACGATCTCTCCCCGGTACATCACCGCCACCCGATCCGCGATGTTCCACGCCAGACCCAGGTCGTGGGTGATGACCAGCGTGGACAGGCCGCGCTCGACCCGGAGGCCCAGCAGCAGGGAGAGGATCTCGCCGCGGACCGTGGCGTCCAGCGAGGCGACCGGCTCGTCGGCGATGAGCACCTCCGGCTCCAGCACCAGCGCCCCCGCGATCACCACGCGCTGGCGCTGACCACCCGAGAGCTCCTGCGGGAACCGCGACAGGAAGTCCTCCGCAGGCCGCAGCTCCGCCGCCTCCAGCGCCGCGACGACCCGGCCCGGCTCGTCGTCGGTGATGCCGTGGATCCGCAGCCCTTCGGCCACCGCCTCGTAGACGGTGTGCCGCGGGTTGAGCGCCCCCGTCGGGTCCTGCAGCACCAGCTGCACCTTCCGCCGGTAGTCCCGCAGCGCCGACGAACCCGTCGGCAGCGCGGCGCCGCCGAAGCGCACCTCCCCGCCGGTCGGCCGCTGCAGCCCGAGCAGCGTGCGCGCCAACGTCGTCTTGCCGGAACCGGACTGACCCACCAGCGCGACGATCTCATTGCCGCCCACCTCCAGGTCCACCCCGCGCACCGCGCGCACGACCTTCCCGGACCGGCTGCGGAAGGTCACCTCCACACCGGAGGCCGACAGCAGCGGCGCACCGGCCGCGCCGCCCTCGGTGAGCCGGAACCGCTGGTCCCCCACCGTCGGGAACGCCTCGGCCAGCGCCTTGCTGTGCTCGTGCTGCGGCCGGGTCATCACCTGCTCCGTCGGCCCGTGCTCGACGACCTCGCCCCGGTACATCACCGCCAGCCGGTCGCAGGTCGCCGACAGCACCGACAGGTCGTGGCTGATCATCACCAGCGCGATGCCGCGCTCGGCGACCAGCCGCTTGAGCAGCTCCAGCACCTGCGCCTGCACCACGACGTCCAGCGCCGTGGTCGGCTCGTCGGCGATGACCAGGCGCGGTTCGCAGGCCAGCGCCATCGCGATCATGACCCGCTGCTTCTGACCGCCGGAGAGCTCGTGCGGGTAGGCACCCGCCCGGTCGGCCGGCAGCTCGACCTGCGCCAGCAGCTCCGCCACCTTCGCCTTGAGGTCGCCCTTGCCGCCGTGCAGCCGGATCGGCTCGGCGATCTGCTCGCCGATGGTGCGCACCGGGTTCAGCGCGTGCATCGCGCCCTGGAACACCACCGACGCACCGGCCCAGCGGACCGCGCGCAGCCGGCCGAAGCTCATCTCGCGCACGTCCTCGCCGTCGAGCAGCACCTCGCCCTCGACGCGGGCGGTGCGCGGCAGCAACCGCAGCACCGACATCGCGACGCTCGTCTTGCCGCAACCGGATTCGCCTGCCAGACCGAGGGTTTCGCCCCGTTCCAGGCTCAGGTCCACACCGGACACGGCGGGTTCACTCGCGCCGCCGTAGGTGATCGACACGTCGCGCAGTCGCAGAATCGGACTCACCGCCGCCCCCGCAGCCTCGGGTTGAACACCGCTTCCAGCGCCCGGCCGCACAACGTGAAACCGAGCACCACCAGCACGATTCCCAGACCGGGCGGCAGCAGGTACCACCAGGCCCCGCCGGTGACCGCGCCGGTGTCCATCGCCGATTTCAGCATCGTCCCCCAGGAAACCCGGCTGGGATCGCCGAGACCGAGGAAGGACAGCGTGGATTCGGCGATGATCGAGCTCGCCACGGCCAGCGTGGTGTTCGCGAACACCAGCGGCAGCACGGCGGGCAGCACGTGCTTGCCGATCACGTGGCCGTGCCCGGCGCCGAGCGCGCGGGCGCGTTCGATGTAGGGCCGGGCCTCGATGGTGAGCGTCTGCGCCCGCACCACCCGCGCGGTGTGCGGCCACGAGGTCACGCCGATGGCGAGCACGATCGTCCACAGCCCGCGTTCGAGCACCGTCGACAGCGCGATCGCCAGCACCAGCGAGGGCAGCACCAGGAAGAAGTCGGTGAACCGCAGCAGGATTCGCGAGGTCCAGCCGCCGAAGTGCGCGGCCACGACCCCCACCAGCGCGCCGATGCACACCGACAGCAACGCCGCCGACAGCCCGACGACCAGCGACACCCGCGCGCCCCACCAGGTCAGCAGCAGCACCGAACGCCCGGATTCGTCGGTGCCCAGCGGGTATTCGGCGCCGGGCGCCTGCAGCGCCGCCCCGGTCGCGCGGGTGACGTCGAGCCCGGCCGAATCGGTGAGCACCGGTGCCAGCAGCGCCAGCAGCACGATCGCGGCCAGCAGGATCAGGCCCGCCAGGCCCGCTCGGTCGGCGCTGAAGACCCGCCAGCCCTCGGCGAAGCGCTCCTTGCGGCGCGCGCGCACGACCTGGGAAGCGGTGGGGGCGCTCATGATTCGCGCACCCGGGGGTCGATGACCCGGTAGAGCAGGTCGGCCAGCACGTTCATCACCACCACGCTCCCCGCCAGCACGATGAAGATGCCCTGCAGCAGCGGCAGGTCCGGAACCCGCAGGGCTTCGAAGGTCAGCAGTCCGAGACCGGGCCAGGAGAACACGGTCTCGACGGTGATCGCTCCGGCGATCACCAGGCCCAGCCGCAGGAAGATCAGCGTCACGGTCGGCAGCAGCGCGTTGGGCACGGCGTGCCTGCTGCGCACCAGGTCCTCGCGCAGTCCCTTGGCGCGCGCGGTGGTCAGGTAGTCCTCGCCCATCTCCTCCAGCAGCGAGGAGCGCATCACCATCAGGTACTCGGCGTAGATGACGGCGAGCATCGTCAGCACCGGCAGCACCATGTGGTGGGCGACGTCGAGGACCTGCGGCAGCAGCCCCGGCGGCGCGTCCGGGCTGGAGATGCCGCCGACCGGGAACAGCCCCGGGATCGGCCCGACCCCGACGCCGAAGGCCATGAGCACGATCAGACCCAGCCAGAACGTCGGCACCGACCACAGCGCCAGCGCCACCGAGCTCGCGGTCTTGTCGAACGCCCCGCCGTGCTTCCACGCCGCCCGCGAGCCCATCCACAGCCCGAGCAGGATCGCCAGCACGGTGGCGGTGCCCACCAGCAGCAGCGTCGGCCCGACGCGTTCGAGGATGAGCTCGCCGACCGGGCGGCTGTAGGTGTAGGAGGTGCCGAGGTCGCCGCGCAGCAGGTTGCCGAGGAAGTCCAGGAACTGCTTCCACAGCGGCTGGTCCAGGCCGAGCCGCTCGCGCAGGTCGGCGATCTGCTGCGAGGTCATCGGCGCACCGCGGGTCATGGTGCGCACCGGGTCGCCGGGCATCACCCGGAACAGGAAGAAGCCGAGCACGGCGACCAGCAGCAGGCTCACCAGCCCGCCGCCGATCTTGCCGCCGACGAAGCGCAGCGACCGGCCGCCGTTGCCGGAGGCCGGTTCCTGCGCGTCCACAGTGGTCAGAAGGTCCGACACGCGGTCACTCCCGGTCGTCCGCGGTGGCCCGGCGCCGCACCACGACCACCACGCCCACCAGCACGATCACCACGACCACGCCGCCCAGGACCCAGGCGACGGTGGTGTAGTTCGTGCCGCCGGAACCGCTGACGGCATGCTCGGTGGGGTCGGCGCCGTAGTAGCCCCAGTAGCCCTGCTGCCCGGTGATCACGCCCTCGGTGGCCGGCTGCAGCTGGAAGCCGTTGTAGCGGTCGCTGCGGTAGGCCTCCAGCGAGTTGCCGTAGTACAGCACCAATCCGGTGGCCTGGTCGTAGAACCGCGACTGCAGCCGCTTGACCAGGTCGATCCGCTTGGCGGGGTCGAACTCGGCGAGCTGCTCGGCGTAGAGGTCGTCGTAGACCGGGTCGCACTGCAGGGTGTCCGGGGTGCCGTTGCCGTCGGGCGTCGGGCGGGCGCCGCAGGTCTGCAGCCGCAGCACGTAGTCCGGGTCGGGGTTGGCCGACCAGCCGCTGATGACCATGTCGAAGTCGCCGGCGGTGGTGCGGTCGTTGAGCTGGTTGTCGGAGATCGGCTGCAGCTCGACGTTGATGCCCAGGTCGGCCAGCCAGCGCTTGACGAACTCCCCGACCTGCGCGTCGCTCGCCTCGTCGCCGTGCAGCACGAAGTCGAAGTTCAGCGGCTCGCCCTGCGGCGTGCGACGGACGCCGTCGGGGCCTCGGGCGTACCCGGCCTCGTCGAGCATCCGGTTCGCCGCGGCCGGGTCGAAGGTGCGCGGCTGCGGGGGGTTCCAGTGGTAGTCGTCGAAGATCGGCGGCAGGTATCCCCCGCCGACCTGCCCGTAACCGCCGAGAACCCGGTCCACGAGGGCTTTCCGGTCGATGCCGAGGTCGATGGCCTGCCGGACGCGGAGGTCCTTCAGCGCCGGGTGCCCGGTGCCGATCGGCTGGTTCTCGCTGTTGGTGGCGCCGGGGTTGAGGATCATCTCGTAGAACCGGCGGCCCTGGCCCTTGACCTGGGTGATGTCGGGCTGGTCGGCGAGCGCGTCGAACTGGGCGGGCGTGAGCTTCTGGACGACGTCCACGTCGCCCTTGCGCAGCGCCTGCACCGCGGCGTCGCTGTTCTTGAACTGGATGAACTGCAGCTCGGCGACCTTCGGCGCACCGCGCCAGAAGTGCGGGTTGGCGGTGAGCGTGACGTCCTGCTCCGCCCGGTACCCGGTGAGCGAGTAGGGCCCGCTGCCGACGACGGGCATCTGGTCGTTGGCGAAGTTCGCGACGTCGGTGACCTTCGACCACACGTGCTCGGGCACGATCGGCGCGTCGATGGCCAGCATCGTGGCCTGCGGCGTCTTGGTGCGGATGACCAGCGTCTGATCGTCGGGCGCGGTGACCTGGTCGAAGTTCTCGACGAAGTTGCCGTTGGCGGTGGCCGCGGCCGGATCGCTCATCATCCGGTTGTAGGTGTAGGCGGCGTCGCGGGCGGTCACCGGCCGCCCGTCGGACCAGGTGACACCGGGCCGGATGTGGAAGGTCCAGGTGAGCTTGTCCGGTGTGGACTCCCACCGCTCCGCCAGCTCCGGTTCGACCCCGAAGTCCTGGGCGTTGTAGGTGGTCAGCGTCGGGTAGATCGCCCGGAAGAGGTCCGTGGCGGCCAACGAGTAGCCCAGGAACGGGTTCAGCGAGTCGATCTGCTGCTGCAGTCCGACGCGCAGCGTGGCGCCCTGGGGGCGCTCCCCGTTCTCCTGCGCCGACCCCGGTACCGGCAGCAGCAAGCCGACCAGCAACGCGGCCCCCAGCGCGACGAGTCGTCTACGCACGTGCGGCCCCCTTCATCCTCGCGCGAATGGAAAGAAGGAACCACCTCTTGCTGCTGTTAGTCAATGCTTCACCACGGGTTGTCGCGAACCCGCGTCACGCGCGGGTCGCGAAACCGCGACCCGCGCGGCACCGAACTACAGATCGCCCCAGCGTGCGGGCTGCCACTGCACGCATTCCGGCTTGGCCCCCGTCCGGGTGAACTCGTCGAGGGCGGCGCGGAGTTCGCGGAACGGCAGGACTGCGCTGCGGGGGAACTTCAACGTGCTGCCCGCGTCGAAGGCCAGCGCGGGCGCGTCCGGCGACGGCTGCGGGTTGCAGCTGTGCCAGGACGTCATCTCGCCCTCGTCGTCCTCCTCGGTGAAGTTGAGGACTCCGAGCTCGCTGTCGGCGTCGGTGACGACCCGGATCTGCTCGTACGGCCCGGGCGCGTCGGGGTCGGCGTGCGGCCGGTCCCAGACGTAGACGTGCCCGGCGGCGTCACCCGGGGAGCGCAGCAGCCGGTCGACGAGTTCGGCCTTGTCGTCCTCGCTCTGCGCGTAGAGCCGCTCGCCGTCGACGACCGCGGTGGTGACGGTGACGCCGAGCTCGGTGTTGCGGGCGCCGATCGCCTCGGCCTTGAGCCCTTCCAGGCAGGTCCGGGCCTCGGTCAGCGCCTTCATCGCCGCGCCCTGGTGGTAGACCAGATCACCCCAGTACGGGTGGCCGAGGACCTTGTTCAGGTCGTCGTAGACGGCGCGGGTCTCGTCGATCAGCTTGTCCAGGGCGTCGACGGGTACGTCGGTCAAACGCGCGAAGACCACCGCCGGCGGCTCCAGCGTTGCGTGCGGGTCGGGCTCATCCTGTGCTGGATTCGACATGCCTTCCCTGCATCCACTTCGATCACGGGCACCAGCGCGGGCGCCCCAAGCCCAGCTCGTTCGCTCCGAGGCTACCGCGCGTCATCCGGCCGTCTCGCAGCGCATCCGGATGATCTTCCGTCCGGCTCAACCGGCCCAGTCGCTGAGCACTTCCAGAGCTCCGTGGTCGCGGCGCGCGGCCAGCGACAGCAGCGCGCGGCCGACCCCGTCGGCGTCGCCGAGGCCGAGATCGTCGACGAGCTCCGGCGGCAGGCTCAGCGCCGAGAGCGCGACGCCGAGCATCCCGGCGTCGAGCAGTCCCGCGCCGCGCCGGCTGATCCGGCGGCCGACGGCGGAGTGCAGCTGCACGGCGGTGTCGACGCTGGCCCGGCTGATCCGGCCGAGCAGCCCGCGGACCTCCGGATTGCGCACGCCCTCCAGGTGCAGCTCGAACAGCGCGAGGAACTGGGCGCGGGCGTTGCCCGACATGCGCTGCAGCATCGCCGCGTACAGGGCGGTCACGTCATCGGGCCCGATGTCGTCGGGGATCTGGGTGCAGAGCGCTTCGAGGGCGGCGACGTGCCGCTCGGCGAGGTAGTGCGCGATCGCCTCGAACAGGGCGTTGCGCGTCGGGTAGTAGTTCTTGGTGGTGCCCTCCGGGACCCGCGCCTCGCGGTCGATCGCACGATGCGTCAGCCCGCGGCCGCCGTCCCGTGCGAGCACCTCGATGGCGGCGTCGGCGAGCAGTTCCCGACGGTTTCCTCGCTGCGTCATGCATCCCCTAGATCTCGCTCGAGTTGACCAAGATCGTATCCCCGACACCACGCCGGTGGCACCAGGGCACGCGGGGGACTCGCAGCGCAAAGCCGCGGGAGTCGTGAAATGGGCGACGGAGCCGCTGCTCCAGGTGTGGGACTCGGCCCGAACCACCGCCGAGCCGATCGGGTTCCGCTACCGGCACCGCCGAGCAACCACAGCGGCAGTCCGTATTAGCAGCGGTTGATCATCACTGGAGGGCGCCGAGCTGCTGGGCCAGCTCGGTGATGCGGCGCAGCTGGGCCGCGCGTTCGGCCGCGAGCTGCTGCTCGGGATCGACGGCCTCGTCCGCCAGGGCCAGCAGCGACAGCGTTTCGCGCACCGCGCCCTCCGGTGGCGCCGTCACCGCCTCGACGAGTCCGTCGACCGCCGCGTCCAGCTGGTCGGGTTCCACGACCCGGTTGGCCAGGCCGATCCAGCGCCTCCTCCGCGGTGACCTCCCTCCCGGTCACGCAGATGTCCACGGCGCGCGCGTACCCGACGGCGCGCACCAGCGGCAGCGTGCCGCCGAGATCGGGCACCAGCCCGAGACCGGTCTCGGCCATCCGCAGCCGCGCGTCGTCGGCCAGCACCCGCAGGTCGCAGGCCAGCGCGAGTTGGAACCCGGCGCCGATCGCATGCCCCTGAACGGCGGCGATCGTGACCCTGTCAGGCTCGCGCAACCAGCTGAACGCCTGCTGGTAGCCGCCGATCTCGGCGTCGGACTGCTCGGTGGGGCGCTCGGCCAGCGCCGCCAGACCCGGAGCGCCGTCAGCCCCGTCGGGGCTGAACATCCTCCGGTCCAGACCGGCCGAGAACGCCCGACCGGCCCCGCGCAGCACGACGACCCGGATCTCCGCACCCAGCGACCGGCCGATCTCCCGCAACGCCTGCCAGGTGTGCGGGGTTTGCGCGTTGAGCTTGTCCGGGCGGTCCAGCGTGATGGTGGCACGCCGCCCGTGGATCGTGAGCCCCACACCGCCACGATCCAACAGGCCGGCGTCCACTACCGACTCCGCCAAGCGGACCTCCACTGCTGACGGCACGACCGGAGCCGGTCGGCCGCCGAGTTCACTTCTTCTTGGACCGGGTCGCCCCGCCGCGGCCACGCAACTGCACGCCTGATTCGCTCAGGACCCGGTGCACGAAGCCGTAGGACCGGCCGGTCGACTCCGCCAGTGCGCGGATGCTCGCCCCCTTCTCGTACTTCTTTCTCAGATCACTGGCCAGCTTGTCGCGCGCGCTTCCCGTAATGCGCGCGCCCTTCTTCAGCTCAGCCACGGTGTCCCCGCCTTCCCTCTGAGCAGGTCGGGCCTCGCGACCCCTGTCAGCGCAATGATCGAACAGGAAAGGCCCGAACGCCAGGCGATCATGGAAAAAGATCGGCCATCGGTCGAGATGTGGGCGCGGCGATCACCGGAATGCACTAATCCATCCGTAGTAGCGACCCGGCGGGGTGCACGGAGCGCTACGCCAACTGGACCAAGTCCAGGTAATCGGCCGACCAGTGGTCCTCGGTGCCATCCGGCAACAGGATGACCCGTTCGGGCTCCAGCGCTTCCACCGCGCCCGGGTCGTGGGTGACCAGCACGACGGCGCCGGTGAAGTTGCGCAGCGCGTCGAGGACCTGCTCGCGGCTGGCCGGGTCGAGGTTGTTCGTCGGCTCGTCCAGCAGCAGCACGTTGGCCTGGCTGGAGACCAGCCCGGCCAGCGCCAGCCGGGTCTTCTCACCGCCGGAGAGCGTGCCCGCAGGCTGCTGCAGCTGCTCGCCCTGGAACAGGAACGTGCCCAGCAGGTTGCGCAACTGCTGCTCGGGGGCGTCCGGTGCGGCGGTGCGGACGTTCTCCCAGACCGTGGCGTCGTGGTCGAGCGTCTCGTGCTCCTGCGCGAAGTACCCGATGCGCAAGCCGTGACCTGGGACGACACCGCCGGAATCCGGGGTCTCCTGGCTGCCGAGCAGCCGCAGCAGGGTCGTCTTGCCCGCACCGTTGAGGCCGAGCACCACGACCTTGGAGCCCCGGTCGATGGCCAGGTCGACGCCGCTGAAGATCTCCAGCGAGCCGTAGGACTTGGACAGGCCGTCGGCGGTGAGCGGGGTCTTGCCGCAGGGCGCCGGGTCCGGGAAGCGGATCTTGGCGACCTTCTCCGCCGCCTGCTCGGTCTCGGCCGAGGCCAGCAGCTTCTCGGCGCGCTTGGCCATGTTCTGCGCGGCGACGGCCTTGGTGGCCTTGGCGCGCATCTTGTCGGCCTGGGTCATCAGCGCCGAGGCCTTCTTCTCGGCGTTGGCGCGCTCGCGGCGGCGGCGCTTCTCGTCGGCGGCGCGGGCGTCCTGGTAGCGGGTCCAGTCCATGTTGTAGACGTCGGCCTCGCCGCGGATCGCGTCGAGGAACCACACCTTGTTGACCACCGCCGACAGCAGGTCGATGTCGTGGCTGATGACCACCAGACCGCCGTCGTGGTTCTTCAGGAAGTCGCGCAGCCAGCTGATCGAGTCGGCGTCGAGGTGGTTCGTCGGCTCGTCCAGCAGCAGCGTCGTCGCCGACCGGCCGCCCGGACCGGCCTCGGAGGCGGCGAACAGGATCCGGGCCAGCTCGACGCGGCGGCGCTGACCGCCGGAGAGCGTGCTCAGCGGCTGGTTGAGCACCCGGTCCGGCAGGCCCAGGTTGCTGCAGATCCGCCCGGCCTCGCTCTCGGCGGCGTACCCGCCGCGGGCGCCGAAGCGCTCCTCCAAGCGGCCGTAGCGGTTGATGGCCTTGTCCCGCTCGCGGTCGTCGACGAGCTCGGCCATCGCGGTCTGCGCCTTCTCCATGTCGCGGACCAGCTGGTCGAGGCCGCGGGCGGAGAGCACGCGGTCCTTGGCGGTGACGGTCAGGTCGCCCTCGCGCGGGTCCTGCGGCAGGTAGCCGACCTCGCCGCGGCTGGTCACGTCACCCGCGTGCGGCTGGCCCTCGCCAGCGAGGACCTTGAGCGTGGTGGTCTTGCCCGCGCCGTTGCGGCCGACCAGGCCGATCCGGTCGCCGGGCTGGACGCGCAGGGTGGCGTCGGAGAGCAGGATGCGGGAACCGGCGCGCAGTTCCAGGCCGGTGGCTGAGATCAAGGAGAACTCCGGGGACGAGGTGGTCTGCGTGGCATGAGTGCGCCCACCGGCGAGAACGGGTGGGCGTGCGGGGCGCGGGTGCTAATCGACGCGCGGGGTGGCGCGGGAACGCACCAGGAATCGCTTGCTGACCACGTCCTCAACTGTACCGGTCGGGATCCAGCGAATTTCCGCTGCGGTGGAGATCACCCCGCGTCGCGGATCTCGATCTCGACCGCGACGGCCCGCCGGGCGGCGTCGTCGAGGACCGCGTGGCGGGGTTCGGGGACGTCGAGAACCCGCTGCTCGGCGCGGTCCAGCAGGCCGGTCAGCCTGCGGTCCTCGCGCAGCGCCCGCAGCGCCTTGTGGTCGCCGCCGAGGACGAGGCCGTCGAGCTCTCCCGCCACCGGCAGCAGCGTCCGGGCCACGGCGTCGGCGGCCGAGGCCAGCGAGCGGGCCGACTGGCCCTCGCGGCGGCGGGCGAAGCGCTGCTGCGACCAGCCGCCCGCCTTGTTCCGGCCGTGCACCAGGTGCCGGTCGGTGCTGGAGGACTCCACCACCCCGTCCACCGCGACGCCGACGCTGTGCGCGCCGAGCCGGACCAGCACCAGGCCGATCCGGCGGGTCGCCGAGACGTGCTCGACCAGCGACGACACCGCGAGACCGGGCTGCTCGCCGTGCGGTTCCGGGAGTTCCCCGAAGGGCACGGCGACGGTCGCCGTCGCGCCGTCCCCGGCGGTGACCAGCACCTGCCGCGGTCGCAGCAGGGTCGTGGCGGCGCCGTCGTGCTTGGCCGCGAAGCGCTCGAACCAGCCCTGGACGCGGTCCGGCGCCACTTCCACGGCGCGGCCGCCGCCCGCGAGCTCCCGGACCCGGCTCATAGGACGAACGTGTCGTTCCACAGCTGCGTGGTGCGGCCCGAGAGGGCCTCCAGCAGCGCGGCGGCCTGGTCGTCGGTGAGCGAGGCGACGAAGTCGATCACCGCGCGGCCCCGGGCCAGCGTCGAGACCGCGACGCCCTCGGGCAGCAGCGCGGCGGGCAGCTCGTCGAACTCCTGGCGTGCCAGGTCCAGCAGGTCGCGCAGCCGGTGCGGGGCCACCTCGGCCTCGTCGACCAGCCACCCGTCGAGGGCCTCGACCAGGTTGCTGATCAGCCGGTCCTGCCCGCGCTGGTGCAGCGCCAGGTCGGGGCGCTGCAGCACGAAGTGGCGGTGCACGAACTTGAGCACCTGCACCTCGTGCCACTGGTCCGGCTTCAGCGACACGTGCCCCGAGCGCGGTTCGATCTCGGTCTCGACCCGGACGCCCTCGACCAGCCGCCGGGTCCAGTCGCCGGAGAAGCGCACCACGGTCTGCTCGGCCTGCTGGGAGCGGTCGAAGGGCCTTTCGAGGAGGTTGATCGCCAGGTCCGTGCGCACCTTCTTCACCGCGGCGGCGAACGCCTCGTCGTCGGCGATCCAGTCGTCCTTGTCGTGCAACCGGCGGCGCAGCAGCTCCAGCGACGCGCCGGGCCGCGGATCGCCGGGGCGAACCTCGTCCTCGGCGGCGAACTCCACGCAGCGGCCCAGCCACTCCTGCAGCTCGTGGTGCACGGTCGTGAACTGCAGGATGCCGACTCGGTGGAAGTCCTCCAGGTCGTGGATCGCGTAGGCGATGTCGTCGGCGGTGTCCATCACCGAGGCCTCGACGGTCTGCTGCCACTCGGGGACGGTCTTGTCGAACGGGGTCCGCGCGTCCACGAGGTCGTCGAGCTCGGTGCTGTAGGCGGAGAACTTCGCCGCCCCGGTGCCCGGCAGCTCCGCCGGTTCCGAGGCGCCGCGCGGCAGCCGCTCGGGCTCGTGCGGCACCGCCGAGTGCCGCGTCCACGGGTACTTCAGCAGCGCGGCGCGGACGGCTGCGGTCAGGTCCAGCCCGTTGCCCTCGGTGCCGCGCACGTCGATGCGGGTCACCACGCGGTAGGTCTGGGCGTTGCCCTCGAAGCCGTCCGGCAGCGCGAAGCGCTCCCGCGCCAGCCGGTCCAGCACGCTCTCCCCCAGGTGCCCGAACGGCGGGTGCCCGAGGTCGTGGCCGAGTCCAGCCGCCTCGACGACGTCGAGATCGAGGCCGCCGAGCTCCTCGACCTTGGCGCGGCTGACCGGATCGGCCAGCAGCCGCTCGGCGATGGCGCGCGCGACCTGGGCGACCTTGAGGCTGTGGGTGAGGCGGTTGTGCAGCAGCAGGCCGGACCCGGACGGGCTGACGACCTGGGTGACCCCGCCGAGCCGGGCGAAGAACGCCGAGGCCGAGATCCGGTCGCGGTCGGCGCGGAACGGGCTCGCGGCCAGGTCACCGGGCATGGTGCGCCCGGTGCTGTCGCTGCGGCGGGCGGCGCGTGCTGGCACTTGCTGCATGCGCCTCACGTTATCGGGCAGCCACCCCGCGCCGCCCCCGGCGGGCGTGATCGAATGTTCGGGTGGCGGATGTCGTGGTGGTGGGCGCCGGACCTGCGGGTCGGGCGGCCGCCTCGGCCTGCAGCGATGCCGGGATGACCGTGGCGCTGGTGGATCCGGCGCCGCGCAGCGGCTGGGCGAGCACCTTCGGCTCCTGGGCCGACGAGCTGCCGCCCGACGTGGCGGCGTCCTCGACGGTGATGGACCGGATGCGGCTGCGCGGCACCGGCGATCACGTGTGGCACCGGCCGTACGCGGTGCTGGACAACACCGCGCTGTGGAAGCACCTGTGGCGCGGGGACATCACCGAGATCACCGGCCGCGCCGTGGCCGCCGAGCACGGTCCGACCGGTTCGACCGTGGTCCTCAAGGACGGCAGGCGGCTGGCCGCCGGGGTGGTCGTCGACGCGACCGGACCCGCGCGCACGCTCTGCGGCGGGCGTCCCGCGCACCCGCCCGCGCAGCAGACCGCGGTCGGCTGGGTCGTCGACTCCGCCACCGCCGAGCCGCTGTGCGGCCCCGGCGAGGGCGTGTTCATGGACTGGCGCTCGGCGCCGCGCACCAGGGGCGGCTGGCCGACGTTCCTCTACGCGGTGCGGCTGGGCGCGGACCGCGTGCTGCTGGAGGAGACCTCCCTGGCGCGCCGCCCGGCCCTGCCGCTGGCGCTGCTGCGCCGCAGGCTCGCCGGGCGGCTGACCGACGCCGGGATCGACCCGGAGGCGCGGCTGGACGAGGAGCGGGTGCGGTTCCCGGTCGACGATCCGCTGCCCCGCCCGGGACGCGTGGTGCCCTTCGGCGCCGCGGCCGGGTTCGTGCACCCGGCCAGCGGGTTCAGCGTGGCGCGGGCGTTGCGCTCGGCGCCGTGGCTGGCGGCGGCGCTCAGCGGCGGCCTCACCACCGGGCCCGCCACCGCCGCGCGGGCGGGCTGGCAGGTGCTGTGGCCGACGGAGGCGATGACCGCGCACGTGCTGCGGATGCGGTCGCTGCGCGCGCTGCTGTCGCTGCCGCCGGAGCTGGTGCCGGAGTTCTTCGAGGCGTTCTTCGCGCTGCCCGAGCCGCACCGGGTGGAGTTCCTGGCCGGCGAGGGCACCTCGACGGGCACGGCCCGCGCCATGTCGGCCCTCTTCGCGCGCGTACCGTGGAGCATCCGCCGTCGCCTCGTGCTGGGCGGGATGTCGCTGGGGCATCCGGCCGCGCGGCACGGACTCGGCGGAAGTTGATCTCGTCGTTATTCACCAGCACGAAAAGCGGTGAATTGTCATCCGCTTCTCGGGTTGCGACGTGAGAATCACAACGCGGGTTTTTCGAGTCGCCCAATTCATTGAACGTTCACGCAGCGTGCAAGGCGCTACCCGATAGGCTTTGCCCGTCGTCCACGCAGGGTGACCGAGTCGATTCGAAATGGTGTGCCGCGTGCGGAGCGGGCTTCGCCCGACTGATGTTCCACCCTGCTCAAGCACGCTAAGTTGGTCGACGGGAATGGCGGCGCTCCGCCGACGAGGAGGAGCTGAGATGTCGGTGAACAGATCGTGAACACGGTCGCTGGAGAAGCATGAGTCGCGGCAACATCGACTCCGTGCTCGCGCTGGTGGACGAAGTGCGCTTCGCGTTCCAGCCATTGATCAACATCAAGACCGGTGCCATCGTCGCGATAGAGGCGTTGGCCAGACCGGCGGGCGCGCACGTCCAGGACCTGTTCCGGGAAGCGGCGCGGCTGCGACGGCTCACCGAACTCGATGTGGACTTGGCGGTCAAGGCGGTGCAGGCGGCCGCGGACCACGAATCGCTGCTCCCGCTGCACCTCAACCTCTTCGGCGGCACCGTCGTGCACGACCGCGAGCGGCTGGAGCTGCTGCGCGAGAAGCTGCGCGAGGTCGGCAGGCGCGAGCACGAGGTCACCCTGGAGATCGGTCCGCCGTTCGGCCGGATCGACACCGACCAGCTGCTGGAGAGCATCGGCAAGCTGCGCTCGGACGGCTTCCAGATCGCCCTCGACGGGGTCGGCGAGGGCGACGTGCCGCTGACCCTCATCGGCGACATCGGGCCCGCCACCATCAAGCTCGACCGCGCCGTCGTGCACGGCCTGCCCGACGACCCGGCGCGCGCCGCCGTCGTCGAGTCCGTGCGGCACCTGTGCGAGTCCACCGACAGCCTGCTGGTCGCCGAGGGCGTCGAGAGCGACCGCCAGCTCAACTCGCTGCGCCGCAACGGCGTCCGCCTCGTGCAGGGCAACCTGCTGGCACCGGCCGGGCGCAGGCCGCCCACGGCCAGCACCGTGCCCGGCGTGGCCGCCGAGGTCACCGACCCGCACGCGCCGTCGATCAACACCATCGCCAGCGGCCCGCGCGTCACCGAGTTCCTCTCCCCCGCGACGATGCTGTCCATCGACGCCACCGCCGACAAGGTCCGCGAGGTGCTGGCCGACCACACCGAGATCAGCGGCGTCGTGCTGGTCGACGAGCACAACCGCCCGCAGCACACCATCGACCGCAACCGCTTCCTGCTCGCCGTCACCGGCCCCTACGGGCACGCGCTGCACGCCAAGCGCCCCGCCTCGCGGCTGGCCGACGATCCGCGCGTGGTCACCACCGCCACCACGGCGATGGAGGCCCTGAGCATGGTCACCGGCTCCGACCAGTACCGGATGTACGACGACGCGATCGTGGTCGACGAGGCCGGTCGCTGCCTGGGCGCGGTCCGGGCGGGCGACCTGATCCGCGGCATGGCGGAGATGAAGGTCGAGGAGGCCGCCGCGCTCAACCCGCTGACCCGGCTGCCGGGCAGCGACGCCATCGCCCGCGACGTGGCCCGGCGCATCGCCGCCGAGGAGATCTTCGCGGTGAGCTGGCTGGACATCGACGGGTTCAAGTCGGTCAACGACAACGCCGGGTTCTCCGCGGGCGACGACCTGATCCGCTCGATCGGCCGCGGGCTCACCGACGCCGCGGCCTCGCTGTCGTCGGTGCAGGTCGGCCACGTCGGCGGCGACGACTTCCTGCTGGTCTCCGACCTCGACGACCTCGTGCCGCTGGCCGACGCGGTGCTGGGCACCACCCGCACCGTCGGCGACACCGAGGTCACGCTGTCGCTGGCGACGCTGGTGTGCACCACGCAGACGGTCGCCGACTACGACGAGGCCTCCAGCAAGCTCGCCCCGCTCAAGGGCTCCGCGAAGCAGCTCACCGGCTCCAGCTGGGTGATGTCGAGACCGGGCTCGGACCGGGTCGAAGTCCTCCGGGGCCACGTCGCGGGAGCGTCCCCGGCACCCCCGCCGCCGGCCGGAGCCCCGCCGATGTTCCCCCCTCAAGCACCCCCGCCGCCTCCGGCGTACCCGCCGCCCCCGGCATCCCCGCCCCACGGCTTCCCCACCCAAGACCCGGAGCAGATGCACCACGAGCGGTTCTGAGCAGCGCAGAAGCCCCCGGCTCCCAAAGAGGGAACCGGGGGCTTCTGCGTTGCCAGGGGACGGTTCCAGTCCGAATCACCCGTGATCAAAGTCCGTTTTGCCCGGTCGATTCGAGGAAGAACCGTCCTCGCTGAAGTCCTCAGACGGTGAAGCCGAGGGCCCTGAGCTGCTCGCGGCCCTCCTCGGTGATCTTCTCCGGGCCCCACGGGGGCATCCAAACCCAGTTGATCCGGAAGTCGGAGACGATGCCACCGCCCGGTCCGCCGGTGAGGGCGGCGCGGGCCTGGTCCTCGATGACGTCGGTCAGCGGGCACGCCGCCGAGGTCAGCGTCATGTCCACCGTGGCGGAGTTGTCCTGCTCGACCCGCACGTCGTAGACCAGACCGAGGTCCACCACGTTGATGCCCAGCTCCGGGTCGACGACGTCGCGGAGAGCTTCCTCGACGTCCTCCAGCTTGGCGACCTCGGCGGCCGGGGCGGCCTGCTCGGGCAGGGCGTCGGCAGTGCGCGCCTCGTCCTGCACCTGGGTCTCGTCGCTCACTTTGCCTCCTGAAAGTCTGTTGGCACCGGACTCACGCGCGGGAGACGGCGTCCTTGAACGCCATCCAGCCCAGGAGCGCGCACTTGACGCGCATCGGGTACTTCGCGACGCCCGCGAAGGCGATGGCGTCCTCCAGCACGTCCTCGTCGGGTTCGACCTTGCCGCGGCCGTGCATCAGCTCGCTGAAGGCGGCCTCGGTCTCCAGGGCCTCCTTGAGCGGCTTGCCGACGACGAGGTCGGTCAGCACCGACACCGCCGCCTGGCTGATCGAGCACCCCTGCCCCGCGTACGAGACGTCCTCGACCTTCGCGCTCTCGCCCTCGCCGGTCAACCGGACCCGCAGCGTCACCTCGTCCCCGCAGGTCGGGTTGACCTGGAAGGACTCGGCGTCGAACGGCTCCCGCAGTCCGTGCCGGTGCGGGTTGCGGTAGTGGTCCAGGATGATCTCCTGGTACATCTGCTCAAGCTGCATGTGCGCCAGTCCTCGGCGGTTCAGGCGACGCCGAAGAAGCGCTGCGCCTCGCGCACCGCGTCCACCAGCGCCTTGACCTCGTCCAGTTCGTTGTACAGGTAGAACGACGCGCGAACGGTCGCCGGAATTCCCATCCGCCGGTGCAGCGGCCAGGCGCAGTGGTGTCCCACCCGGACCTCCACGCCCTGATCGTCGAGCACCTGGCCGGCGTCGTGCGGGTGCACGCCGTCGATCACGAAGGACACGGCGCCACCGCGGTTCTCGGTGCTGGTGGGGCCGATGATGCGCACGCCCTCGATCGCGCCGAGCTCGCGCAGCGCGGTCTCGGTGAGCGCGTGCTCGTGGGCGGCGACCCGGTCCATGCCCACCTCGGTGAGGTAGTCCACGGCCGCGCCGAGCCCGACGACCTGCGAGGTCATCGGCACGCCCGCCTCGAACCGCTGCGGCGGCGGGGCGAACGTGGAGCGCTCCATGTGCACGAGCTCGATCATCGAGCCGCCGCTGATGAACGGCGGCATCCCGTCGAGCAGCTCGCGGCGCCCGTAGAGCACGCCGACACCGGACGGGCCGAGCATCTTGTGCCCGGAGAACACCGCGAAGTCCACGCCCATCGCCTTGAAGTCCACCGGCGCGTGCGGCACCGACTGGCAGGCGTCGAGCACGGTCAGCGCACCCACCTCGTGGGCGCGGCGGATGATCTCCTCGCCGGTGTTGACGGTGCCCAGCACGTTGGACTGGTGGGTGAAGGCCACGACCTTCGCCCGCTCGGAGATCACCGAGGCCACGTCGGAGGTGTCCAACCGGCCCTCGTCGGTGACGCCGAACCAGCGCAGCGTGGCACCGGTGCGCTCGCACAGCTGCTGCCACGGCACGAGGTTCGCGTGGTGCTCCATCTCGGTCACCACGACCTCGTCGCCGGGGCCGAGGCGGAAGCGCTCGGCTTCCGCCCCGGCCGTCGCGGCGTTGCTCATGGCGTAGGCGACGAGATTCACGCCCTCGGTGGCGTTCTTGGTGAACACCACCTCGTCATCCCCGACGCCGACGAAGCGCGCGATGCGTTCCCGCGCGCCCTCGTAGGCGTCCGTGGCCTCCTCGGCCAGCTGGTGCGCGCCGCGGTGCACGGCGGCGTTGGAGGTCTCCAGGAAGGAGCGCTCCGCGTCGAGCACCTGGCGCGGCCGCTGCGAGGTCGCCCCGGAGTCGAGGTAGACCAGGCGTTTGCCGTCGCGGATGGTGCGCCCGAGGATCGGGAAGTCCGCGCGGACAGCCGCGACATCGAGTGGGGTGCTCGCACCAGTGGTGCGAGGAGGCTGCTGGGTCATGACTGGGCGGCCGCCTCCTTCTTGCCGGTGAACCGCACGTAGCCGTTGGCCTCGAGCTCGTCGGCGAGCTCGGCACCGCCGGTCTCGACGACCTTGCCGTCGGCGAAGACGTGCACGCGGTCCGGGGTGATGTGCCGGAGGATCCGGGTGTAGTGGGTGATCAGCAGAACGCCCTTGTCACCCTTCTCCTTGAAGCGGTTGACGCCGTCGGAGACGACGCGCAGGGCGTCGACGTCCAGGCCGGAGTCGGTCTCGTCGAGCACCGCGAACTTCGGGTTCAGCAGGTCCAGCTGCAGGATCTCGTGGCGCTTCTTCTCACCGCCGGAGAAGCCCTCGTTGACGCTGCGCTCGGAGAAGGACGGGTCGATGTCCAGGTCGGACATCGCCTGCTTGACCTCCTTGACCCAGTGCCGGATCTGCGGGGCCTCGCCGCGCACGGCGGTGGCCGCGGTGCGCAGGAAGTTCGACATCGACACGCCCGGCACCTCGACCGGGTACTGCATGGCGAGGAACAGGCCCGCGCGGGCGCGCTCGTCGACCGACATCTCCAGGACGTCCTCGCCGTCGAGCAGCACCGTGCCCGAGTCGATCTGGTACTTGGGGTGACCGGCCAGCGCGTAGGCCAGGGTCGACTTGCCGGAGCCGTTGGGGCCCATGATGGCGTGGATCTGACCGGAATCGATGGTCAGGTTGACGCCCTTGAGGATCGGCTTGGCGCCTTCCTCGGTGAGGACCGAACCGTGCAGGTCCTTGATCTCCAGGGTGGCCATTTCTTCTCGTTCTCCTGGTGTGGTGGTACCGAAGGTCTGGGAATCGACGTGGCGTCAGACGCCGACGACGGCGAGCTCTTCCTCGATCTCGGCCTCCAGGCGCTCGCGCACCTCGGGGACGTTGATCTTCTGCAGCAGCTCGCCGAAGAAGCCGCGCACGACCAGGCGGCGGGCCTGGTCCTGCGGGATGCCGCGGGCCTGCAGGTAGAACAGCTGCTCGTCGTCGAACCGGCCGGTGGCGCTGGCGTGGCCGGCTCCCTCGATCTCGCCGGTCTCGATCTCCAGGTTCGGGACCGAGTCGGCCCGCGCACCTTCGGTCAGCACCAGGTTGCGGTTGAGCTCGTAGGTGTCGGTGCCCTCGGCCGCGGCCTGGATCAGCACGTCGCCGATCCACACCGAGTGGGCCGAGTCGCCCTGCAGCGCGCCCTTGTACAGGACGTTGCTGCGGCAGTTGGGCACGTTGTGGTCGACCAGCATGCGGTGTTCGAGGTGCTGGCCGGCGTCGGCGAAGTAGAGGCCGAGCAGCTCGGCGTCGCCGCCCTTGTCCGCGTAGTTGACCGTGGTGTTCACGCGCACCAGGTCGCCGCCGAGGGTGACGGCGAAGTGGCGGAACACCGAGTCGCGGCCGAGGGTGGCGTGCTCGGAGCTGACCTGCGTGGCGTCGTCGGCGAAGTCGTGGATGGACACGACCCGCAGCTGGGCGCCGTCGGCGACGACGAACTCGACGTTGTCGCCGATGGTGCCGGAGCCGCGGTAGTCGAGGACCACGACGGCCTCGGCGAACTGCTCCGCGTGGATCTGCAGGTGGCCGAAGGCGACCTGGTCCGCGCCGGGGCCGTCGATGGTGACGGTGATCGGCCCCTCGGGCTTGGTCTCCTTGGGCACGGTGACCACGGTGGCCTCGGTGAAGGAGCTCCACGCCTGGGCCGCGACGCGGTCGGCGGGCACGCCGCCCTGGCCGATGCGCGCGTCGTCGCGACCCACGGTCTCCACGGTCGCCTCACCGGTGACCGCGACCTTGATGCTGCCGGTCGCGGTGGCGGAGCCGTCGTGCAGGCCCTTCAGGCGCTTGAGCGGGGTGAACCGCCAGTCCTCCTCGCGACCGCCCGGGACCTCGAAGGCCTCGACGTCGTAGGAGCGGAAGCGCTCCCCGCGGGAGGCCTGCGGAACGACAGGCCCCCCGTGGGAGTGCTCGGTCAGCCCGTGCTGCTGGGCGTCGGTTTCGGTGGTGCTCATCGTTAGCCGACGGCCCCTTCCATCTGCAGTTCGATCAGTCGGTTCAGTTCCAGCGCGTACTCCATCGGCAGCTCGCGCGCGATGGGCTCGACGAAGCCGCGGACGATCATGGCCATCGCCTCGTCCTCGGTCAGACCGCGCTGCATCAGGTAGAACAGCTGGTCATCGCTGACCTTGGACACCGTCGCCTCGTGGCCCATGGTCACGTCGTCGACGCGCACGTCCACGTAGGGGTAGGTGTCGGAGCGGCTGATGGTGTCGACCAGCAGCGCGTCGCACTTCACGTTCGACGAGGAGTGGTGGGCGCGCTTGGCGACCTTGACCAGACCCCGGTACGAGGTGCGGCCACCACCGCGGGCGATCGACTTGGAGACGATCGTCGAGGAGGTGTGCGGCGCCAGGTGCTCCATCTTCGCGCCGGCGTCCTGGTGCTGGCCCTCGCCGGCGAAGGCGACGGACAGGACCTCGCCCTTGGCGTGCTCGCCCATCAGGAACACCGAGGGGTACTTCATGGTGACCTTGGAGCCGAGGTTGCCGTCGACCCACTCCATGGTGGCGCCCTCTTCGGCCTTGGCCCGCTTGGTCACCAGGTTGTAGACGTTGTTCGACCAGTTCTGGATCGTCGTGTAGCGGCAGCGGCCGCCCTTCTTCACGATGATCTCCACGACGGCCGAGTGCAGCGAGTCGCTGGAGTAGATCGGCGCGGTGCAGCCCTCGACGTAGTGCACGTAGGCGCCCTCGTCGACGATGATCAGCGTCCGCTCGAACTGGCCCATGTTCTCGGTGTTGATCCGGAAGTAGGCCTGCAGCGGGATGTCGACGTGCACGCCCGGCGGCACGTAGATGAAGGAGCCACCCGACCACACGGCGGTGTTGAGCGCGGAGAACTTGTTGTCACCGGCCGGGATGACCGAGCCGAAGTACTCCTTGAAGATCTCCGGGTGCTCGCGCAGCGCCGTGTCGGTGTCCAGGAACAGGACGCCCTGGGCCTCCAGGTCCTCGCGGATCTGGTGGTAGACGACCTCGGACTCGTACTGCGCGGCGACACCCGCGACCAGCCGCTGCTTCTCCGCCTCCGGGATGCCCAGCTTGTCGTAGGTGTTCTTGATGTCCTCGGGCAGGTCTTCCCAGGTCTGGGCCTGCTCCTCGGTGGAGCGCACGAAGTACTTGATGTTGTCGAAGTCGATGCCCGACAGGTCCGCACCCCAGTTGGGCATGGGCTTGCGGTCGAAGAGCTTGAGCGCCTTCATGCGCGTCTCGAGCATCCACTCGGGCTCGCTCTTCTTGTCCGAGATGTCGCGCACGACGTCCTCGGACAGACCGCGCTTGGCGGCCGCGCCCGCGACGTCGGTGTCAGCCCAGCCGTATTCGTAGTTGCCCAGCGTCGCCAGGGTTTCTTCCTGGGTGAGCTGACCATCGGATGCGGTGGTGGGATTGCGCTGCTCCGCAGCGGCAGTCATACGGACTCCCCTCCAGCAGGAATCGGGGCGGTGTTCTGCCGGTCCTTCGGGACCGAACCGGCAGAGGTCTGTTCGGAATCCGGATCGTGCTGATCCGGATCCGTCAACCGCGCGGTTGGTACGTGCGTGGTGCAGGCCGCATCACCGTTCGCGATCGTGGCCAGCCGCTGCACGTGGGTGCCGAGGACTTCGGCGAACGCCGCCGTCTCGGCTTCGCACAGCTGCGGGAAGTCCGCAGCGACGTGCGCCACCGGGCAGTGGTGTTGGCAGAGCTGCTCGCCGCTTCCGACGCTGCGCGCCGAGGCAGCGTAGCCCTCCCGGGAGAGCGCGTCGGCGAGTACCTCCGCGCGCTCGGCCGGGGTCCGAGCGGCCACGAGGGCGTCCCGGTGGTTGGCCACCAGAGCGGCCATCCTCCGTTCCGCGAACTCGCGCACCGCCTGTTCCCCTTCGTGTTCGGCGATGAACCGCAGCGCCGCCACCGCGAGGTCGTCGTAGGCGTGTCCGAACCTCGCCCTGCCCGGCTCGGTGAGCAGGTAGAGCTTGGCGGGTCGGCCACGGCCCCGACGGCCGCGCGGAGAGGACTCCCGGGTGTAGGCCTCGCCCTCGGCGACCAGCACGTCCAAGTGCCGGCGCACCGCGGTGGGACTGACCCCGAGTTCGTCGGCCACCGCAGCAGCGGTGATCGGCCCCCGTTCCAGCAGCAACCGCGCAACCGTGTGACGGGTCCGGCCGTCGCCTTGCGCAGCCGTGCCGGACTGGCCCGCAGGGCCCGTCTCGGCGGCGGCTGCGGTCGGCTGCGACGTCCCGACCTTTTTCACAACACGAATGTTACCTATTTCGATCGCACGCACCAGGGGCACGGGGCGGACACGTGATCTGACTCACCCCATTACGCTGCGGAGCCGTGGCTGCAGGCGAAACGACGGACCAGACGATGCTGCTCCCCGGGTCGGAGGCACCCGAGCGGACCAGCACGGAGCCGCTCGATCACGCCGAGCGGAGGCAGCTCGACCACATCCGCCGCTTCGGCACCACCGGATCGCTGATCCTGGCCGCCGGGGCGTTCGGAGCCGGGGCCAACCCGGTCATCAACCCGATCTACGGCGCCCGGTTCCTCGGCCTGCTCAGCCGGATGCCCACCGTGGCGATGGCGATCTGCTGGCTCGGCATGCTCATGATCGTCGCAGCCTGGCTGTGGCTCGGACTGCTGTGCAGACCCGGCCGCGAGCGCGTCCTCGGCGTCGGCCAGCTCGCCCGCACCGCCGCCATGTGGGCGCTGCCGCTGGCCCTGTGCCCACCGCTGTTCAGCACCGACATGTACAGCTACCTCGCGCAGAGCGAGGTCGCCGCGCGCGGCTTCAACCCCTACCTGGTCAGCCCGCTCATCGGACTCGGCGTCGACCACCCCTTCACCAGCAACGTGCCCAACATCTGGCGCGACACCCCGTCCCCGTACGGGCCGCTGTTCCTGATGTTCGGCCAGCTCATCTCCCGCATCATCGGCGACAACGTGATCTTCGGCGTGCTGATCTGGCGGCTGGTCATGCTCTGCGGCCTTGCGCTGGCGATCTGGGCGATCCCCCGCCTCGCCCGCCGCTGCGGCGTGCACCCGGCCGCCGCGCTGTGGCTCAGCGTCGCCAACCCGATCGTGCTGTTCCACGTCATCAGCGGCATGCACAACGAGGCCCTGATGGTCGGCATCATGCTCGCCGCCATCGAGCTGGGCCTGCGCCACCAGACCACGCCCGGCACCATCGCCGCCGGCGTGCTGCTGACCATCGCCGGGGCGATCAAACCGCCGGGCTGGATCGCGCTCGGATTCTTCGGGATCTGCCTGGTGGTGATCCGCGGCGGGCGCTGGCGCGAGCTGTTCCGCGTCGGCGCGCTGCTCGGCGCCGTGTTCCTGGCCACCATGACGGTGATCACCGTCGGCAGCGGCTGGGGCCTGGGCTGGATCGACACCTTCGACGTGCCCAACCGGGTCAAGACGTTCATGGCCCCGCTGACCGCGTTCGGCATGACCGGCGGCGGGATCTCCACGCTGCTGGGCCTGGGCAACCAGACCGACGCGATGCTGGTCATCACCAAGCTCATCGGCTACGTGATCGTGGCCGCGGTGTGCCTGTGGATGCTGTGGCTGTCCTTCCGCGGCCGCGTACAGCCGCTGGTCGCGATGGGCGCCACCTACCTCACGCTCGCGCTGGCCGTGCCCGTGCTGTGGCCCTGGTACCTGCTGTGGTCGGTGGTGCCGCTGGCCCTGTCGACCAACAACTCCCGCTTCCGCCACACCGCCACCGCGATCTGCGCCGCGGTGTCCCTGCTCATCCCGCCCACCGGCGCCGGATTCGTGCTGCGCGCGTACCAGATCCCGCTCGCCGTGATCGCCGCGATCATCGCCTTCGCGATCACGGTGGCGCTGGTGAGGCACCGGATGCCCGCCATCCGGCCCACCCTCGGCCGAGTGCGCCAGGTCAAGCAATAGGCTGTGAATCCGTGAGCAACGAGAGTCCGGCCGTCCTGCTGCGCGGGCTGGAGAAGCGCTTCGGGGACACCACCGCGGTCGCCGGCCTCGACCTGAGCCTGCCGCGCGGCAGCGTCCTGGCGCTGCTGGGGCCCAACGGCGCGGGCAAGACCACCACCGTGGAGATCTGCGAGGGCTTCCAGCGCCCCGATCGCGGCGAGGTCCGCGTCCTGGGCCTCGACCCGCACTCCCAGGGCGAGCAGCTGCGCCCGCGCATCGGCGTCATGCCCCAGGGCGGCGGCGCCTACCCGGGCGTGCGCACCGAGGAGATGCTGCACCTCGTCGCCGCCTGCACCGCCGACCCGCTCGACCCGGCCTGGCTGCTGGAGGTGCTCGGCCTGGAATCGGTGCGCCGGACCTCCTACAAGCGGCTCTCCGGCGGCCAGCAGCAGCGGCTGTCGCTGGCCTGCGCCCTGGTCGGCCGCCCCGAGCTGGTGTTCCTCGACGAACCCACCGCCGGGCTCGACCCGCAGGCCCGCCGCCTGGTGTGGGAGCTGGTCGCCGCGCTGCGCCGCGACGGCGTGAGCGTGCTGCTGACCACGCACCTGATGGACGAGGCCGAGGCGCTGGCCGACCGGGTCGTCATCGTCGACCACGGCCGCGCGGTCGCCGACGGCACCGCCGAGGAGCTCACCGCACCGGCCGACGGCAAGCAGGAGCTGCGGTTCCGCTCGCAGACCGGCCTGGACCTGGACCTGCTGCTGGCCGCGCTGCCCGAGGGCTACAAGGCCGACGAGCTGCGCCCCGGCGACTACGTGGTGCGCGGCGAGATCAACCCGCAGGTGGTCTCCACGGTGACCGCCTGGTGCGCCCAGCACAGCGTGCTGGCCCAGGAGCTGCGGGTGACCCGCCGCAGCCTGGAGGACGTCTTCCTGGACCTGACCGGACGGGAGCTTCGATCGTGACCGCCGAGCTCGGTGACCGGTTCCCCGCCGGAACCTTCTCCCCCGCTCCCGGACGGGGCCGCGCGCTGCGGATGCTGGCCGCGCAGACCCGCATCGAGACGCTGCTGATCGTCCGGCACGGCGAGCAGGCCCTGCTGACGCTGATCATCCCGATCGCGCTGCTCATCGGCATGAGCACCGTCCACATCGGCGACCTGCCCGAGCCCCGGGTGAACTCGGTGATGCCGCGCATCCTGGCGCTGGCCGTGATGTCCACGGCGTTCACCGGCCAGGCCATCGCGCTCGGTTTCGACCGCCGCTACGGCGTCCTCAAGCGCCTGTCGGCGACCGCCCTGCCGCGCTGGACGCTCATCTCCGGCCGGGTGCTGGCGACGCTGCTGGTGGTGGCGCTGCAGGCGTTGGTGCTGAGCGTGACGGCGCTGTTCCTCGGCTGGTCCCCGGCCCTGTCCGGGCTGCTGCCCGGCGTCGTCCTGCTGGTCCTGGGCACGCTGGTGTTCGGCGCGGCCGGTGTCCTGGTCGGAGGGGCGCTGCGCCCGGAGATCATCCTGGCGCTGGCCAACGCGATCTGGTTCGTCCTGCTGCTCGCCGGAGGCCTCGCCCTCCCGGCCGCCGACCTGCCGGGCGCGCTGGCCGACATCGCCGGCTTCCTGCCCTCGGGCGCGCTGGCCGAAGCCCTCGACGCCGTCCTCGTCCAGAGCTCGCTGCCGGGCGCCCAGCCGATCCTCGTCCTGCTCGCCTGGGGCGTCGCCTGCGGAGCCACCGCGGTCCGCACCACTCGCCTGACTTGACGTCAGGCGAGCACCGCAGGTGCTTCCTCCTCACCCCACCTGAGCAACCCGCACCGCCGCGGGTTCTCAGACGTCTTCCGGGGAGGACAGCCGACGTGTCGTGTATTGGCATACACAAGCCTCGGATCCCGGAGCCAGAAGGCGTCTGAGGTTCCGCTTCCCGCACCGCCAAGCAACAAGACCACAGGCATCCTTTTAAGCTGCGGGCATGACCAAGATCGCTCGCCAGGCGAAGGCCGCGTTAGAACTGTTCCACTCGATGATCTACTTCGCGCCGGAGGCCGAAGACCGGTTCACCAAGCTGGGTCTCAAGCCCGGGCGGATGAGCTACTACGCGGGCCGGTCGGCCGCGATGGGTCCGGTGGGTCCGGGCGTGGTGGCCGCGACCTTCTACAACTTCAACCCCGTGTCGGTCGCCAAGTCGATCCCGGCCGCCTGGGACATCGCCTCCCCCGCGCAGGTCCTGGACGCGCGGCTGGACGCCGTCGACGCGGCGCTGCACCGGCTGCTGGGTGACGAGGTGCTGGCCTCCGACGACGTCGCCGAGGCCGCCGAACTCGCGCGCATCGCCTCCGACGGCTGCCTGCCGGAGGGCAAGCCGCTCTACGCCGGGCACGCCGACCTGGACTGGCCCGAGGTGCCGCACCTGAAGCTGTGGCACGCGCTGACGCTGCTGCGCGAGTTCCGCGGCGACGGCCACATCGCCGCCCTGCAGGACGCCGGGATCTCCGGCATCCAGTCGCTGGTCCTGCACAGCACCATGCGCGGCGGGTTCACCCCGGAGGCCGCGCGCACCCTGCGCGAGTGGTCCGAGCAGGAGTGGGCGGAGGCGACCGAGCAGCTGGCCGCGCGCGGCCTGGTCACCGCCGACGGCGAGCTCACCGACGCGGGCAAGGACTTCCGCGAGGTCATCGAGGTGCGCACCGACGAGATCGCGATGCCCCCGTGGCGGCACCTCGGCGAGGAGCGCACCGCTTCCCTCATCGGCAAGGGCGGCAAGCTCAGCAAGGCCCTCGTCGAGGCGGGGGCGCTGCCGATGAACCTCTTCTCGTGACCGAGTCGTCACCTGCGTGACCTGCGGGCGGGACGATTCGAGCAGCGGAATACCATTGCCTCGTGGCGCTACCTACTTGGATCTCCCGCCCGTCCCCGCGCACCGTGCGGATCCTCGCGATCGCCGTGCTGGTGACGCAGGCTCTGATCTCGGTGACCGGGGTGACCGTCCGCGTGACGGGCTCCGGGCTGGGGTGTCCGACCTGGCCGCAGTGCTTCCCGGGCAGCATGGTCCCGGTCCCGCACGCGGAGGTCGCCGCCCTGCACCAGGCGATCGAGTTCGGCAACCGGCTGCTCACCGGCGTCGTCGGCTTCATCGCGCTGGCGTGCCTGCTCGCGGCGTGGCGCAGCCGCCCCCACCGCAAGCGCCTGGTGGGCCTGGCGCTGATCATGCCGCTCGGCGTGGTCGCTCAGGCCGTGATCGGCGGCATGACGGTGCTGGTGGACCTGGCCTGGTGGAGCGTCTCGGTGCACTTCATGGCCTCGGCGACCCTGATCTGGCTGGCCGCGATCCTGGTCAAGGCCACCACCGAGGGCGACCGCGCGCCGCTGGGCATCGTCACGCGCCCGATGCGCCGCCTGCTGGTCGCGCTGGTCGTGGTCACCGCCGCGGTGCTGCTGGCGGGCACGCTGGTCACCGCCGCGGGACCGCACGCGGGTGACCCGGACACGCCGCGGCTGGGCTTCGCCGTCGCCTCGCTGGTGCAGCTGCACGGCGTCCTGGTGATGGCGTACGTGCTGCTGCTCGCGGTCTTCGGCGTCTGGCTCCGCTCGGCCCGCCCGACCAAGGCGCTGATCCGCGCCTACATCACCGCCTGCGTGATGGTCCTGGTCCAGGGCGCGATCGGCTCGGTCCAGTACTACCTCGGCGTCCCGGAGATCCTGGTCGTCCTCCACGTCGCGGCGGCCACCTGCGTCATCATCACCACCGCCGTCCTCTGGGGCGAGTCCCGCAACCGAGGCCCCCTCCCCCACCCAGAAGTCCCAGAACCCCAGGAATCCCCAGCAACGGTCTAACCCGGTTCCAGTGGTGGCACAGTTTTCATGAAAACCTCCCGACCCCACGGGACCCGAAGTTTTCATGAGAACTTCCCCGTCCCAGGAACCACGAGACCTCGCGGAAAACGCTCTCCCCTCAGGAGGGTCGAAGTTTTCATGAAAACCTCCCGTTCCGGGGAGGAGGGAAGTTTTCATGAAAACTGCGCCGACACGAGGGGAGGTCGAGTGGGGGTCAGAAGCGGAGGTTGCGCTTGCCCTCGCGCTCCCAGCGGCGCCAGAGCTCGGGCATCTCGCCGGCGAGCCACTTGTAGAACTCGTTGACCGCGCGGAGCCTCCGGGCCCGTTCGCCCTGGCCGCTGAACATGCGCAGGCCGGAGGCGGTGAGCTCTTCGAGGTCGGTGACGCGTTCCATGCGCTGCCGGACCAGGCCGGGCCAGCGGTCCTCCTCCACCTGGTAGAGCGCGGCCTCGCGCCCCTGCCGGGTGGTCTTGGAGACGACGCCCAGGCGCATGAGCAGCCGGACGTTGGTGCTGATCGAGCCGGTGCTGGCGGCCAGCGCGTGCGAGAGCTCGGTGGCGGTGCGCTCCGGCGGGTCGCAGATCAGCAGGAACGCCAGGATCCGACCGGCGATCAGCGGCATGCCCTCGGTGGCTTCGAAGTGGGCCGCCATCTGCTCGATCCACTCCGACATGGCCGGTCGGTCGGTGCGCTGCAGGTACTCCTCGGACACGCCGCCTCCCTCCAGATCGAGTTCAGTTTCCGCTGAAAACATAAACCACAGCGATGATCTCGACCAGCCGTGCGGACGGCGTGTCCGGAAAGGACCAGGTCGGCGGGCCCCAGGTCAGCGAGCCCGCGGACCGGCCATCTTGCGGCGGTGCGCGGCACCGATCTTCAGCGCGGCGGTGGTCTCGGCGTCCCACTCGCAGGCGGTCAGCCCGTCCACGGCCTCGACCAGGGCCTCGCCGACGGTGGGGCTGGTGACCATGACGTCGCCGAGGCGGCCGTCCTCGCCGATCAGCACCACGCGGGCGCCGGCACGGCCGATGTTCTCCACCACCGCTCGCGCCGACCCGCCGTGGTCGGCGACGAAGGCCTTCGCGACGGAGAGGGCCTTCGGGGTGGGGGCGGTGCTCTGCTCGGTGTCCTTCTCGGCTGTCATGCCGGGATCCTAAACACCATTCACCCCGCGGCAGAACCGGTCGGTAGTGCACGACACTCGATCTCGGGCGCCCGGACCGCCGAAGCCCGAGGATGGACCGGGACGGGATGATCGGCGGGAGCCGTCGCGTTGCCCCTGACGGCCGAGACGAAAGCCCTGCGAAGGAGAGACACATGCGCGCGATTCGGGTGGCGACCAACGGCGGTCCCGAGGTCCTCGAACTCGGGGAGGTCGAGCTCGGCGAACCCGGACCGGGCCAGCTGCTGGTCGACGTCGCCGCAGCCGGGGTCAACTTCATCGACACCTACCAGCGCAGCGGCATCTACTCGATGGAGCTGCCGTTCACGCCCGGTTCCGAAGGTGCGGGCGCGGTCGCCGCGGTCGGCCCGGACGTCGACGGGTTCGCCGTCGGAGATCGGGTCGCGTGGGCGATGGCTCCCGGCAGCTACGCCGAGAAGGCGCTGGTCCCGGCGGCCTCCGCGGTGAAGGTCCCGGACGGCGTCGACGACCGCACCGCCGCCGCGGCGATGCTGCAGGGCATGACCGCCCACTACCTGATCACCTCCACGCACGAGGTGTCCACGGGCGAGACGGCGCTGGTGCACGCGGCCGCCGGCGGGATGGGCCTGCTGCTCACGCAGCTGATCAAGCACAAGGGCGCCAACGTCATCGGCACCGTGTCCACCGACGAGAAGGAGCGGTTGGCGCGCGCGGCCGGAGCCGACGAGATCATCCGGTACACGGACGCCGACGTGGCCGCCGAGGTCCGCGACCTCACCGACGGGCGCGCGGCGTCGACGGTCTACGACGGCGTGGGAAGGACGACGTTCGACGCGAGCCTGGCGAGCCTGCGCCCGCGCGGCACGCTGGTGCTCTTCGGCGCCTCCAGCGGCCCGGTCCCGCCGTTCGACCCGCAGCGGCTGAACTCCGGCGGCTCGCTGTTCCTGACCCGGCCGTCGCTCGGGCACCACCTGCTCAGCCGCGACGAGCTGGACTGGCGCGCGGGCGAGGTCTTCGGCTGGATCACCTCGGGCACGATCGACTTCCGCATCGGCGGCACCTACTCGCTCGACGAAGCCCGCCGGGCCCACGAGGACCTCGAAGGCCGCCGCACGACCGGCAAGCTCCTCATCCTGCCCTGACGCACGCCTCGCGCTGACCGGTCGGGCCGCCTCGCGCGAGCGGGGCGGCCTACCAGGGCCAGCCGAGGACCGGGAGGCTCAGGGCGGAGTCGACGGCCAGCGCCACGAACACGATCATCAGGTACGTGTTGGACATGTGGAACAGCCGCATCGGCTTGGTCGGGACGCCGCGCTTGGTGGCGGCGTGGAGGCGGTGGGCCAGCACGAGGAACCAGGCGCCGGTGATCGCGGCGAAGGCCGCGTAGAGCCAGCCCGCGGCCGGGACCAGCAGCAGCGTCCAGGCCACCATCAGCCAGGTGAACAGCACGATCTGCCGGGACACCGCGACCGGCCGCGCCACCACGGGCAGCATCGGCACGCCCGCGCGCTCGTAGTCGTCCTTGTACTTCATCGCCAGCGACCAGGTGTGCGGCGGCGTCCAGAAGAACACGACGCCGAACATCACCAGCGCGGGCCAGTCGACGCGGCCGGTCACCCCGGCCCAGCCGATCACCACCGGCATGCAGCCCGCGGCGCCGCCCCACACGATGTTCTGCGCGGTCCGCCGCTTGAGGACCATCGTGTAGATGAAGACGTAGAACAGGATCGTGCCCACCGCGAGCGCCCCGGCCAGCAGGTTGGTCGACGCCCACAGCACCAGGAACGAGCCGACGCCCAGCGCGATGCCGAACACCAGCGCGTGCCGGTTGGACACGGTGTGGCGCACCAGCGGCCGGGCCCGCGTGCGCTTCATCACCTGATCGATATCGGCGTCGACCACGCAGTTCAGCGCGTTGGCGCTGCCGGCGGCCATCGTGCCGCCGACGAGCGTCGCCAGGACCAGGAACGGCGACGGGATCCCGCGCACGGCGAGCATCATCGCGGGGATGGTGGTGACCAGCAGCAGCTCGATGACCCGGGGCTTGACCAGGCTCAGATAGGCTTTGAGCAGGTCAGCGACCTTGCGAGCGGGCTGACGGGTGAGTTCGGCGGTGGTGGTCACGACGCTGCGCTCACCGACGACATGACACTCCCCGCACTTGCCGACCACGCTCCTGCCGGTTCCCCGAAGAACGGAACAGAACCGTTAACCAATAGTAGTCGCGCTACAGAAGGCGGTCGCGCGCGGGTGCGAGTGCCCCTGTTCACGCCCCTGACGAGCTAAGGTGGAATCGTTCGGCGATCAGCCGCGTTCTCCCCGGCAGCCCGTGAGCACGAAGCCCGGATCTGGTGCACGCTGGTCGACGAATCGCCGGCTCCCCCACCGTTCGAGGAACGGTTCTCGCAGGTCGAGGCTGGTTCAGCAGTGGGGCGACACCGTTACTCAAACGGGCCGCCGGGCGCCTGATCGCAGGAGACTAGGCTGCCCGACGGACGAGGGATAACTGCGGTTCGAATCGGTCCAGCGGACCGTTCGCCGCGTTGAGGGAAATACCGCCGAAGGAAAACTGGAGCTGCGTCCGTGTCCGTCACCGACGACCTTGCCCGCTTGACGACCAAGCGACTGCCCAACGACTGGACCGAGCTGGATCAGCGCGCCGTGGACACCGCGCGCGTCCTCGCCGCCGACGCGGTGGAGAACTGCGGCAGCGGCCACCCGGGCACGGCCATGAGCCTCGCGCCCGCCGCCTACGCCCTGTTCCAGCGCGTCATGCGGCACGACCCCACCGACCCGGAGTGGATCGGCCGCGACCGCTTCGTGCTGTCGGCCGGGCACTCGAGCCTGACGCTGTACGTGCAGCTGTTCCTCTCCGGCTACGGCCTGGAGGTCGAGGACCTCAAGCAGCTGCGCAAGTGGGGCTCCCTGACCCCGGGTCACCCGGAGTACGGGCACACCAAGGGTGTGGAGACCACCACCGGCCCGCTGGGCCAGGGCCTGTCGACCGCGGTCGGCATGGCGATGGCCGCGCGCCGCGAGCGCGGTCTGTACGACCCGGAGGCCGCTGCGGGTGAGAGCCCGTTCGACCACCACATCTACGTGATCGCCTCCGACGGCGACATCGAGGAGGGCGTGACCTCCGAGGCGTCCTCGCTGGCCGGCGTGCAGCAGCTGGGCAACCTCACGGTGATCTACGACGCGAACGAGATCTCCATCGAGGACAACACCGGCATCGCCCTGACCGAGGACACCGCCAAGCGCTACGAGTCCTACGGCTGGCAGGTCATCACCGTCGACGGCGGCGAGGACGTGCAGGGCCTGCTGGAGGCCATCGAGTCCGCCAAGGCCGAGACCGCCCGCCCGACCCTGATCGTGCTGCGCACGGTCATCGGTTTCCCGGCGCCGACCAAGATGAACTCCGGCAAGGCGCACGGCGCCGCGCTGGGTGCCGACGAGGTCGCCGAGGTCAAGAAGGCCGTGGGCTTCGACCCGGAGCAGTCCTTCCAGGTCGACGCGGACGTGCTCGACCACGCCCGCGAGGTCGTCGAGCGCGGCAAGAAGGCCCGCGCCGAGTGGCAGGCCTCCTTCGACAAGTGGGCCGCCGCCAACCCGGAGCGCAAGGAGCTGCTGGACCGGCTGACCGCCCGCGAGCTGCCGGCCGGCTGGGCCGACAAGCTGCCGACCTGGGAGGCCGACGGCAAGGGCGTCGCCACCCGCAAGGCCTCCGGTGAGGTCCTCAACGCGCTGGCCGACGTGCTGCCCGAGCTGTGGGGCGGTTCGGCGGACCTCGCCGAGAGCAACAACACCTCGATGAAGGGCCAGCCCTCGTTCGGCCCGGAGTCGATCTCCACCGACGCCTGGTCGGCCAACCCGTACGGCCGGACGCTGCACTTCGGCATCCGCGAGCACGCGATGGGCGCGATCCTCAACGGCATCGCGCTGCACGGCGGCACCCGCCCGTACGGCGGCACCTTCCTGGTGTTCAGCGACTACATGCGTCCCGCGGTGCGCCTGGCGTCGCTGATGAAGGTCCCGTCGATCTTCGTCTGGACGCACGACTCCATCGGCCTGGGCGAGGACGGCCCGACGCACCAGCCGATCGAGCACGTCGCCTCGCTGCGCGCGATCCCCGGCTTCTCGATGGTCCGCCCGGCGGACGCCAACGAGACCGCTGCCGCGTGGAAGGCGATCCTGGAGAACCCCACCGGCCCGGCCGGCCTGGCGCTGACCCGCCAGGGCGTTCCGACGCTTCAGGGCACCAGCCAGGAGGGCGTCGCCAAGGGCGGGTACGTCCTGGCCGACGCCGCCAACGGCGAGCCGGAGCTGATCCTGATGGCCACCGGTTCCGAGGTCCAGCTGGCCGTCGAGGCCCGCGAGACCCTCGAAGCCGAGGGCGTGGCGACCCGCGTCGTCTCGTTCCCGTGCGTCGAGTGGTTCGACGCCCAGGACGAGGCCTACCGCGAGTCGGTGCTGCCGAGCTCGGTGAAGGCCCGCGTCTCGGTCGAGGCGGGCATCGCCATGCCGTGGCACCGGTTCGTCAAGGACGCCGGTGAGTCGGTGTCGCTGGAGCACTTCGGTGCCTCGGCCGACTACAAGACCCTTTACGAGCAGTTCGGCATCACCACCGAAGCCGTTGTCGCAGCTGCTCGACGCAGCCTGAGCAACGCCAAGCAGGCGTGAGCGGAGGAATTTCTGTGACGACCAACGCGAACCTCAAGGCCCTCACCGAGGCCGGAGTTTCGATCTGGCTGGACGACCTGTCCCGCCAGCGCATCAGCTCGGGGAACCTGGCCCAGCTGATCACCGACCAGGCCGTCGTCGGGGTCACGAGCAACCCGACGATCTTCGCCAACGCGCTGTCCAACGCCGCCGACTACGCCGACAAGGTCAAGGACCTCGCCGCGCGCGGTGCCAGCGTGGACGACACCATCCGCGAGCTGACCACCGCGGACGTGCGCGACGCCGCGGACATCTTCCGCAACGTCTACGAGTCCACCGGTGGTGTGGACGGCCGCGTCTCCCTGGAGGTCGACCCGCGGCTGGCGCACGACACCGACAAGACGGTGGCCGAGGCGATCGACCTGTGGAAGGCCGTGGACCGGCCGAACCTGATGGTCAAGATCCCGGCGACGCTGGCGGGTCTGCCCGCGATCACGAAGGTGATCGGTGAGGGCATCAGCGTGAACGTGACGCTGATCTTCTCCGTCGAGCGCTACCGGCAGGTCATGGACGCCTACCTGGCGGGTCTGGAGCTGGCCAAGGCCAACGGTCACGACCTGTCGAGCATCGAGTCGGTGGCGTCGTTCTTCGTGTCCCGCGTGGACACCGAGATCGACAAGCGGCTCGACGCGATGCAGGAGGGGCACCCGCTGCGGGGCAAGGCCGCGATCGCCAACGCCCGCCTGGCCTACGCCGCCTACCAGGAGGTCTTCTCGACCGAGCGGTGGAACGCGCTCCAGGCGCAGGGTGCTCGGGCGCAGCGCCCGCTGTGGGCCTCGACCGGGGTCAAGGACAAGTCCTACTCCGACACCCGCTACGTCGACGAGCTGGCGGCACCGAACACGGTCAACACGATGCCGGAGTCGACGCTGCAGGCCACGGCCGATCACGCCGACGTGCGCGGTGACCTGGTCACCGGCACCGCCGCCGAGTCGCAGCAGGTCTTCGACGACCTGGCCGCGGCGGGCATCGACCTCGACGACGTGTTCAAGGCCCTGGAGACCGAGGGCGTGGAGAAGTTCGAGAAGTCCTGGACCGAACTCCTCGACACCGTGGCCTCCCAGCTGGAGCAGGCCAAGTAAGCAGCGCCACGCGCGTTGAAGTCGGTCCGGGCCGGTGCGGCGATGCTGTCGCACCGGCCCGGATCGGCGAGAATCACCTACGAACTGAAAACTCTTTCGAGCCCTGAAGGATCTTCATGGCAACCGATGTTTCTGTCGAAATTGCCGACGCGGCGCTGGCGGCCGAGGCTCGCCCACTGGTCGAGCGGCTGACCGCCGACGCGGTTGCCGGCAAGCTCGCCGCCCAGGACGCCACGCTGTGGGGCCCCGACGCCGAGCCCGAGGCCTCCATCCGCCTGTCCTGGACGACGCTGGCCGAGAGCTCCCGGCCGCTGCTGGCCGAGATCGACGCGCTGCGCGCCGAGCTGCACGCCGACGGGCTGGACCGCGTGGTGCTGGCCGGCATGGGCGGCTCCTCGCTGGCCCCCGAGGTCATCACCGGCACCGCCGGTGTCCCGCTGACCGTCCTCGACACCACCGACCCCGCTCAGGTCGCCGACGCGCTGTCCGGTGATCTGGACCGGACCGTGCTGGTCGTGTCCTCCAAGTCGGGCACCACCGTCGAGACGGACTCGCACCGCCGGATCTTCGAAAAAGCCTTTGAGCAAAACGGAATCGATCCTGTGACCCGCATCATCGTGGTCACCGACCCCGGTTCCCCGATGGAGACCGCGTCCCGCGAGGCGGGCTACCGCAAGGTCTTCACCGCCGACCCGAACGTGGGCGGCCGCTACTCGGCGCTGACCGCGTTCGGGCTCGTCCCGGCCGGGCTGGCCGGTGCCGACATCGCCGGTCTGCTCGACGACGCCGCGACCGCCTTCAAGGCGCTCAGCGCCGACTCCGACCACAACCCGGCGGTGCAGCTGGGCGCGGCCATCGGCGCGGCGCACGCCCGGGGCGCCGAGAAGCTGGTCTTCGCCGACACCGGTTCCGGCATCGCCGGTTTCGGTGACTGGGTGGAGCAGCTCATCGCCGAGTCCACCGGCAAGAACGGCACCGGCGTGCTGCCGGTCGTCGTGGAGAACGACGAGGCCCCGGGCTACGCCGACGCCGGTTCCGACGCCACCACGGTGGCCATCGGCCCGCGCGTCGACACCGCCCAGATCAGCACCACCGGTCCGCTCGGCGGGCAGATGCTGCTGTGGGAGTTCGCGACCGCGATCGCGGGCCGGCTGCTGGGCATCAACCCGTTCGACCAGCCCGACGTGGAGGCCGCCAAGAAGGCCGCCCGCGCCCTGCTGGACGGCCCCGCCGGTGGCCCGGCGGCGACGCCGGCGGCCGTCGACGGCTCCATCGAGGTGCACACCTCCGGTGAGTGGGCCTCGGCCGGCGTCGGCACCGTGGCCGAGGCGCTGCGCGCGTTCCTGGCCACCGCGCCGAAGGGCGGCTACCTGGCGATCCAGGCCTACCTGGACCGGCTCGACGACGCCTCGGCGGCGGTGCTGCGCTCCGAGCTGGCGCGGCGCACCGGGCTGCAGACCACCTTCGGCTGGGGTCCGCGGTTCCTGCACTCCACCGGCCAGTACCACAAGGGCGGCCACCAGAACGGCGTGTTCCTGCAGATCACCGGCGACTCCGAAGCCGATCTGGAGGTGCCGGAGCGGCCGTACGCTCTGGCCGGACTGCAGCGCGCGCAGGCGCTGGGCGACGGCCAGGTGCTGGCCGACCACGGCCGCCCGGTGCTGCGACTGCACCTGACCGACCGCGCGGCCGGGCTCGTCGAGCTCGTCAAGGCCGTGCAGACCCTCGGGGGACAGGCGTGACCACGAGCAGCGAATGGACCAACCCGCTGCGGGATGCCCGGGACAAGAGACTCCCGCGGATCGCCGGGCCGTGCGGGCTGACGATCTTCGGCGTCACCGGTGACCTCTCGCGCAAGAAGCTGATGCCGGCGATCTACGACCTGGCCAACCGCGGCCTGCTGCCGCCGGGCTTCGCGCTGACGGGCTTCGCCCGCCGCGACTGGGCCGACCAGGACTTCATGCAGGTCGTCTACGAGGCGGTCAAGGAGAACGCGCGCACGCCGTTCCACCAGACCGTCTGGGACCGGCTGGCCGAGGGCATCCGGTTCGTGCCGGGTTCCTTCGACGACGACGAGGCGTTCGACAAGCTCGCCGAGACCGTCAAGGAGCTCGACGCCGACCGGGGCACCGGCGGCAACCACGGCTTCTACCTGTCGGTGCCGCCGTCGGCGTTCCCGACGGTGCTCAAGCAGCTGTCCCGGTCCGGGCTGACCAGCCCGACCGACGAGAGCTGGCGCCGCGTGGTCATCGAGAAGCCGTTCGGCCACGACTCGGAGAGCGCCAAGGAGCTCAACCGGATCGTCAACGACGTCTTCCCCGAGGAGTCGGTGTTCCGCATCGACCACTACCTCGGCAAGGAGACGGTGCAGAACATCCTGGCGCTGCGCTTCGCGAACCAGCTGTTCGAGCCGATCTGGAACGCGCACTACGTCGACCACGTGCAGATCACGATGGCCGAGGACATCGGTCTGGGCGGTCGCGCGGGCTACTACGACGGCATCGGCGCGGCCCGCGACGTCATCCAGAACCACCTGCTGCAGCTGATGGCGCTGACGGCGATGGAGGAGCCGGTCTCCTTCTCGCCGGACGACCTGCGCGCGGAGAAGATCAAGGTGCTCTCGGCGACCAAGCCGGTGGGCCCCTTCGACCAGACCACCGCGCGCGGCCAGTACACGGGTGGCTGGCAGGGCGGTTCGCTGGTGCCGGGCCTGCACGAGGAGGGCGGTTTCGCGTCCGACTCGATCACCGAGACCTACGCGGCGATCACCCTGGAGGTGGAGAGCCGCCGCTGGGCGGGCGTGCCGTTCTACCTGCGCTCGGGCAAGCGCCTGGGCCGCCGGGTCACCGAGATCGCCGTGGTGTTCAAGCGCGCGCCGCACCTGCCGTTCGACTCCACCATGACCGAGGAGCTGGGGCAGAACGCCCTGGTCATCCGGGTGCAGCCGGACGAGGGCGTGACGATGCGCTTCGGCGCGAAGGTTCCGGGCACCTCGATGGAGGTCCGGGACGTCACGATGGACTTCGGCTACGGCCACGCCTTCACCGAGTCCTCGCCGGAGGCCTACGAGCGGCTGATCCTGGACGTGCTGCTGGGTGAGCCGTCGCTGTTCCCGGTGAACGAAGAAGTCGAACTGTCCTGGAACATCCTCGACCCGGTGCTGGAGCACTGGGCCTCGCGCGGCAAGCCCGAGCCGTACAAGGCCGGGACCTGGGGTCCGTCCTCGGCGGACGAGATGCTGGCCCGCACCGGACGCGTCTGGAGGCGACCGTGATCATCGACCTGCCGTCGACCACCACCTCGCAGGTCAACAAGAAGCTGGTGGAGCTGCGCGAGTCCGGGGGCGCCGTGGCGCTCGGCCGGGTGCTCACGCTGGTGATCGCCACCGGCGACGGCACCGAGGTGGAGAAGGCGATCCAGGCCGCCAACGAGGCGAGCCGGGAGCACCCGTGCCGCGTGATCGTGGTGGCCAGCGGTGCCCGCCAGGCCGCTCCGAGGCTGGACGCGCAGATCCGCGTGGGCGGTGACGCCGGTGCGTCCGAGGTCATCGTGCTGCGGCTCTACGGCCCGCTGGCCGACGAGGGCGCGGGCTCGGTCGTGCCGCTGCTGCTGCCGGACGCCCCGGTGGTGACCTGGTGGCCGACCGACGCGCCGGACGCCCCGGCGAAGGACCCGCTGGGCGCGCTGTCGCACCGCCGCATCACCGACGCGGCGGCCGAGGCGGATCCGATCGAGTCCCTGCAGAAGCGGACGAAGTCCTACGTGGACGGCGACACCGACCTGGCCTGGACGCGCCTGACGTCCTGGCGGGCGATGCTGTCCGCGGCGATGGACCTGCCGCCGCACGAGCGGGTCACCGCCGCCACCGTGACCGGTGCGGCCGACTCGCCCTCGACCGATCTGCTGGCGGGCTGGCTGTCGGCGTACCTGGAGATCCCGGTGCGCAGGCTGGAGAGCACGCGGGCCGGATCGGGCATCTACTCGGCGGTGCTGGAGCGCCCCTCCGGCAACGTCGAGATCGTGCGCCCGGACGGCAAGGTCGGCACGCTGACCCAGCCGGGCCAGCCGGACCGGCGGATCTCGCTGTCCCGCCGCGAGGTGCAGGACTGCCTGAGTGAGGAGCTGCGCCGCCTCGACCCGGACGAGATCTACGAGGTCACCCTCGGCGGTCTCAAGGGCATCGTGCGCGGCGAGGAGCCGACCGAGGAGTCCGCTGAGGAAGGGGACGAGCGGTGAGCCGTCCCGAGGCGCTGGTCCACTCCGGCGGCGACGTGCTCGCCGCCGCGGTGGCCGCGCGGCTGATCACCGCGATCGCCGACGCCCAGGCCGCTCGCGGCTCGGCGTCGGTGGTGCTCACCGGTGGCCGCACCGGCATCGGCGTGCTGGAGCAGGTGCGCCTCTCCCCCGCGCTCGGCGCGGTGGATTGGTCCACCGTCGACTTCTTCTGGGGCGACGAGCGGTTCCTGCCCGACGGTGACGGCGAGCGCAACGAGACGCAGGCCCGGCGGGCGCTGCTGGACCACGTCGGCGTCGACCCGTCCCGGGTGCACCGGATGGCGCCGTCGGACGGCGAGTTCGGCGACGACGCGGACGCGGCGGCGGCCGGTTACGCCGAGCTGCTGGCGTCGCTGGCGCCCGAGGGCGCGGCGGTGCCGTCGTTCGACGTGCTGATGCTGGGCGTCGGCGAGGAGGGCCACACGGCCTCGCTGTTCCCGGACACCCCGCACGTGCGGGAGTCGGAGCGGACGGTGGTGGGCGTGCACGACTGCCCGAAGCCGCCGCCCACCCGCGTCTCGCTGACGCTCCCCGCGATCGGCGCGGCCTCGCAGGTGTGGCTGATGACCACCGGCAAGGCCAAGGCCGAGCCGGTGGCCGCGGCGCTGAACGGCGCGAAGCCGGTGGACATCCCGGCCGCGGGTGCGCTCGGCCGCGACCGCACCCTCTGGCTGCTGGACGCCGACGCGGCGGCCGAGCTGGGCTGACGAACCGGCGACGACGCAACACGCCTCCTTCTCGTTGAAGGGGGCGTGTTCTCGTTCGCCCTGACCGGTGATGACCTGTGCGGGCGGGCCTGATCGGCAATACGCTGTGGCGCGGTCGATGATCGCGACGAAGGGGACCCGATGCGCAGGCTCGGTTCGCTCGGCACGGCACTGGGTTTGGCAGCGGTCCTGCTGGGGCTGCTGGGCACGGCGGGTGTGGCAGCGCCGTCGAGCACGGAGATGCGGGGCGTGTGGATCGCCAGCGTCGCCAACACCGACTGGCCGAGCCGGCCGGGCCTGTCGGTGGAGCAGCAGCAGGCCGAGTACCGGGCGATGCTGGACCAGGCCGTCGCCAACCGGATGAACGCGGTGTTCGTGCAGGTCCGGCCCACCGCGGACGCGTTCTGGCCGTCCACCGTGGAGCCGTGGTCGCACTGGCTGACCGGGCAGCAGGGCCGCGACCCCGGTTACGACCCGATGCGGTTCCTGGTCGACGAGGCGCACCAGCGGGGCCTGGAGTTCCACGCCTGGTTCAACCCGTACCGGGTGAGCATGACCGACGACCTGAACGCGCTGGTGCCCACGCACCCGGCTCGGGTCCATCCGGAGTGGACGTTCGCCTACGGCGGCAAGCGCTACTACGACCCGGGCGTGCCGCAGGTCCGCGACCTGGTGACCTCGGCGATCACCGACGCGGTGTCGCGCTACCAGGTCGACGGCGTGCACCTCGACGACTACTTCTACCCCTACCCGGTCGACGGCCGGGCGATCCCGGACGAGCGGACGTTCGCCGAGCACGGCAAGGGCTTCGCGAACATCGACGACTGGCGGCGGGACAACGTCGACGAGCTGGTCTCGGGCCTGCACGACCGGGTGCACGCGCTGCGGCCCGACGCCGAGTTCGGCGTGAGCCCGTTCGGCATCTGGCGCAACGCGAGCAGCGATCCGGCGGGCTCGAACACCAAGGGCATGGAGTCCTACTCGGCGATCTTCGCCGACACCCGCCGCTGGGTGCGGGAGGGCTGGGTCGACTACATCGCGCCCCAGGTCTACTGGCAGTTCGGCCACCCGTCGGCCGACTACGCGGCGGTCGTCCCGTGGTGGTCGCGGACCGTCTCGGGCACCGGCGTCGACCTCTACATCGGCCAGGCCGCCTACAAGGTCGGTCAGCCGGGCTGGACCGACCCGGCGGAGCTGTCGAACCACCTGGCCTTCAACGCGGACCAGCCCCACGTGGCGGGCGACCTCTACTTCAGCGCCAAGTCCCTCACCACGGTCGCCCGCGACGCGATGACCCGAGTCGTGAACGACCACTACGCGAGCTGACCTCATCCGGGCATTCGGAGGCTGTTGAGGGCTGCGGCGGAGCAGCCGTTCCAGGCGTGGGACTCAGCCTGCACCGCCGCAGGTTCTGAGCGGCTTCGTGGCGAGGACGCCGCGACGCCGTGTATTGGACATACATCAGGAGTGGCGCCCGGAGTCCACGGAGCCGCTCAGGTTCTGCTACCCGCACCGCCAAGCAGAGCAACCACTGGAACAGGTCCGGGAGTCAGGTCCGCTCGGCGAAGGCCTCCACCTGGGCGGTGGTCCCGGCGACGACGAGGGTGTCGCCCTGGCCCACGGGGGTGTCGGCGGTGGCGTAGGTGAAGTCCTCACCGGGGCGCTTGATGCCGACGACCGTGACGCCGTACTTGGAGCGCAGCTTGAGCTCGCCGAGGGTGGTGCCGACCGCTTCGGCGGGGGCGTGGGTCTTGACCAGCGCGTAGTGCTCGGCGAGTTCGATGTAGTCGAGCATCCGGCCGTTGACGAGGTGCGCGACCCGCTCCCCCATCTCGTGCTCGGGCAGCACCACGTGGTGCGCGCCGACGCGTTCGAGGATGCGGCCGTGCTGCCTGCTGGTGGCCTTGGCCCAGATGTGCGGGATGCCGAAGTCGGCCAGCAGCGACGTGGTGAGGATGCTGGCCTCCAGGTCGGTGCCGATGGCGACGACGGCCCGCTTGAACTGGTGCACGCCGAGCTGGCGCAGGCTCTCGGGGTCGGTGCTGTCGGCGACGGCGGTGTGGGTGAGCTCGTCGGCGTGGCGCTGGACCTCGGCGGGTCGCGAGTCCAGCGCGAGCACCTCGGAGCCGCGCCGCACCAGCTCGGCGGCCAGCGAGCTGCCGAACCGGCCGAGGCCGATGACCACGATCTGGTTGGTGTCGTCGTTCTTAGCCAACGATGGGTCGCTCCTCCGGTAGTTCGTAGCGGCGGGCGCGTTCGCGCAGGGCGAGCGCGGACGCCAGGGTGATCGGCCCGAGCCTGCCGATGAACATCAGCAGCACCAGCAGTATCTGCCCGAAGGCCGGCAGCTGTGCGGTGATCCCGGTGGACAGCCCGACGGTCGCGAACGCCGAGATGGCCTCGAAGAGCACCTGGTCGAGCCCGAACGGGCTGATGGCCAGCAGGACGAGAACGGTCAGCATCACCACGGCGACGCCGAGCAGCACGATGGTGAGCGCCTGCCGCTGCACGAGTTCGGGCAGCCGCCTGCCCATCACGTGCACGGTGGGTTCGCCGCGGATCTCGGCGAGGATCACGAACGCCAGCAGGGCGAAGGTGGTGACCTTGATGCCGCCCGCGGTACCGGCGCTGCCACCGCCGATGAACATCAGGATGTCCTGCAGCAGCAGCGTCCCGGGGTGGAAGGCCGCGACATCGAGGCTGTTGAAACCGGCGGTGCGCGGCATGACGCCGGTCGAGAACCCGGCGAGCAGCTTGGCGGGCCAGGACATCGGGCCGAGCGTCCCGGGATTGCTCCACTCGGCCAGCGTGGTGCCGACGGCGCCGACGACCAGCAGCAGCGCGGTGGCCAGCAGGGTGACCCGGGCGTGCATGGTCCAGCGGCGCGAGCTGCGCAGGTGGCGCAGGATCTCCACCCACACGGGGAAGCCGAGCCCACCGGCGATCACCGCGAAGCAGATCGGCAGGATGAACCACGGGTCGGTGGCGAAGGAGATGAGGTTGTCGCTGCGCAGCGCGAACCCGGCGTTGTTGAACGCCGAGATCGCGTGGAAGACGCCGTCGTAGATCGCGCGGCCGAGCGGTTCCCGGTAGCCGATGAGCAGCCGCGCGGTCAGCAGCACGGCCACGACCAGCTCGAACAGCAGGCTCAGCCCGATCACGCGGGTGACCATGCGCCGCACGTCGCCCAGCCCGAGCGACTTGGTCTCGGCTTGGGCGGTCAGCCGCATCCGCAGCCCGAAGCGGCGGAACATGAGCAGGCTCAGCAGCGACGCGACGGTCATGATGCCGAGGCCGCCGAGCTGGATGAGCCCGAGGATGATCAGCTCGCCCGCGGTGGAGAAGTAGGTGGGCGTGTCCACCACGATCAGGCCGGTCACGCACACCGCGGAGGTGGCGGTGAACAGGGCCGGGAGCAGCGCCGTCGGCTCACCGCTCTCGGCGGAGAACGGCATCATCAGCAGAACGGTGCCGACCGCGATGAGGGCTGCGAAGCCCAGCACGATCGGCACCGATGGGCGCCGCGCCGCGGCGGCGAACCCGCGCTCGAAAGCAGAGGCGCTCACACGAGCACCCTACTTCGCGGGGCTGATCAGGGTTCGCTGACCACCACGACGCCGTCGCTGTCGGCGTAGACGTACTCACCGGGCACGAACTTCACACCGCCGAGCTCGACGACCTCGTCCAGGACGCCTTCCCCGGTCTTGGTGGACTTGCGCGGGTTGGTCCCGAGCGCCTTCACCCCGAACTCCATGCCCCCGATGACGGCGGAGTCGCGGATGGCCCCGTTGACGATGATCCCGCTCCACCCGTTCGACCGCCCCAGCTCGGCGATGATGTCGCCGACCAGAGCGGAGTGGAGGGACCCGGCCCCGTCGATGACCAGCACTGCCCCTTCACCGGGCGAGGACAGCGTCTCCTTCAGCAGCGCGTTGTCCTGGAAGCAGGTGACGGTCCGAATCCGCCCCTCGAAGGCCACCACACCCCCGAAGTCCCGGAACTGCACGTCACAGCTCCGCACCTCCGGCCCTTCCCGATCAGCCAGATCAGCAGTAGCCACACCCATCAAGAACCTCCAAGAACGAGAGACGAGAAGACACTACCCACCAGTAATAAAAGAAGCCAAGAGACAAACCCCACCGACGAACGTCAGGCAACCGGCGAAGCCGGTTTCTCATTACCCCACCTGAGCAACCGGCACCGCCGCGGGTTCTGAGCGGCTCTCTGGGGAGGACAGCCGACACGCCGTGTTTGGCATACATAAGTCTCGGATCCCGGAGCCAGAGAGTCGCTCAGGTTCCGCTTCCGGCACCGCCAAGCAAAGAGACCACTGAGCAGTGTCACTAAACAGGACCAAAAGCAAAAACCGGGCCCGGAGGAACTAAGTCCCGCCAAGACCCGGCTTTCACAGGAAAAACTAACGCCCCTTGCGTTCGCGGAGCTTGGCCAGCGCTTCGTCCAGGATCTTCATCCCGTCCTCATCACTGCGCCGCTCCTTCACGTACGCGAGATGGCTCTTGTAGGGCTCGTTGCGCCGTGCCGACGGAGGGTTGGTCTCGTCCCGGCCTGCGGGCAGTCCGCAGCGCGGGCAGTCCCACTCCTCCGGCACCTCGGCGTCGAGCGCGAACGACGGCGTGCTGTGGTGCGCGTTGGCGCACCAGTAGTCGATCCGCTTCCGCGGGGCTGCTTCGCCCCGCTCGTTCTCCCCTACTGCGGGGCCCGATCCCACACGAGTGCCGCGAATGGCATTACCGCCAGTCATCCATCCTCACCCACCAAGCGGCCCGGGGTTGATCGACCGTCCCGTGCTGAGGCCGATCAACCGATCTTGATCAACAGGCCGACGCCGACGATGGAGATGACCCACAGCGCGATGACGAACAGCGTCATCCGGTCGAGGTTCTTCTCCGCCACGCTGGAGCCGGCCAGGTTGGACTGCATACCGCCGCCGAACAGCGAGGAGAGTCCGCCCCCCTTGGCCCGGTGCAGCAGGACAAGCAGCACCAGCAGGACACTCGTCACGATCAACATGATCTGCAGGAAAAGAGTCATATCGTCCTCGTTCGCACAGCGGTTCGCAACCTAGAGTACCGGCCCGCCGACCCCCAGTTGACCAGTCCACCCACTTACGCACCGAGGTTCTCACACGCCGACCTCGGTTTCTGCGGCGGGCGACAACCGGACACCGGAATTCTCGACGCGGAATTCACCCGAAACGACGAGAGGGCGCCACCGGGACCGGTGACGCCCTCTCGCTGCGGGTCACGGGATCGGGCCGCCCGCGGCCATCGCGGAGAGCTTGGCGAACTCGTCGGCGTTGAGGCTGGCCCCGCCGACCAGCGCGCCGTCGACGTCGGTCTGGCCGACCAGCTCGCCGATGTTGCTGGACTTCACCGAGCCGCCGTAGAGCACGCGGATCTCGTCGGCGATCTCCTTGCCGTACTTCTCCTCCAGCGCCTTGCGCAGCGCGCCGCAGACCTCCTGGGCGTCGGCGGCGGTGGCCACCTTGCCGGTGCCGATGGCCCACACGGGCTCGTAGGCGATGACGGCCTTGCGGACCTGCTCGGCCTTGAGGCCCTTGAGCCCGTCGATGAGCTGGGTGGTGCAGTGCTCGACGTGGCCGCCGGCCTCGCGGACGTCGAGGGCCTCGCCGACGCACAGGATGGGCGTCATCTCGTTCTTGAGGACCTGGCGGACCTTCTTGTTGACGATCTCGTCCGTCTCGGCGTGGTACTCGCGCCGCTCGGAGTGGCCGACGACGACGTAGGTGCAGCCGAGCTTGGCCAGCATGGGGCCGGAGACCTCACCGGTGTAGGCACCGGAGTCGTGCTGCGAGATGTCCTGCGCGCCGTGCTTGATCAGCAGCTTGTCGCCGTCGATCAGGGTCTGGACGCTGCGGATGTCGGTGAACGGCGGGATGACCGCCACCTCGACCTTGGCGAAGTACTTCTCCGGCAGCGCGAAGGCGAGCTTCTGCACCAGGGCGATGGCCTCGAGGTGGTTAAGGTTCATCTTCCAGTTGCCGGCGATGAGGGGCTGACGTGCCATCAGGCGTCACCTTCCAGGACCTGAACACCCGGGAGCTCCTTGCCCTCCAGGTACTCCAGCGACGCACCACCGCCGGTGGAGATGTGCGAGAACCCGTCCTCGGGCAGGCCCAGGGTGCGCACGGCCGCGGCCGAGTCGCCGCCGCCGACGACGCTGAAGGCATCGGAGTCGACGATGGCCTGGGCGATGCCGCGAGTGCCCTCGGCGAAGGCCGGGAACTCGAAGACGCCGGCCGGGCCGTTCCAGAACACGGTGCCGGAGCCGCGCAGGACCTCGGCGAACTGCTCGACGCTGCGCGGGCCGATGTCGAGGCCCATCCAGCCGTCGGGGATGGCGTCGGCGTCGACGGTCCGCTTGTCGGCGTCGGCGGCGAAGCGGTCACCGGCGACGATGTCGACGGGCAGCACGATCTTGTCGGCGGCCTCGGCGAGCAGCGCCTTGGTGTTGTCGATCTGGTCTTCCTGCAGCAGCGAGGAGCCGACGCCGTAGCCCTGGGCGGCCAGGAACGTGTAGGCCATGCCGCCGCCGATGAGCAGCTTGTCGACCTTGGGCAGCAGCGCCTTGATCACGCCGAGCTTGTCGGAGACCTTGGAGCCGCCGAGCACGACCGCGTAGGGGCGCTTGGCGTCGCCGGTGAGGGTGCGCAGCACCTCGACCTCGGCGAGCACGAGGCCACCGGCGTAGGCGGGCAGCTTCTTGGCGACGTCGTAGACGGAGGCCTGCTTGCGGTGCACGACGCCGAAGCCGTCGGAGACGAAGGCGGCGTTCTCGCCGACGAGCGCGGCGAGGTCGGCGGCCAGCGCTTCGCGCTCGGCGTCGTCCTTGCTGGTCTCGCGCGCGTCGAAGCGCACGTTCTCCAGCAGCGCGACGTCGCCGTCGGCCAGTCCGCCGACGGTGGACTTGGCGGAGTCGTCGACCAGGTCACCGGCGAGGGACACGTCGGCGTGCAGCAGCTCGCCGAGGCGCCGGGCGACCGGGGCCAGCGAGAACTGCGGGTCGGGCTCGCCCTTGGGGCGGCCGAGGTGGGCGGTCACCACGACCTGCGCACCGGCGGCGCTGAGCTTGGAGATGGTCGGCAGGGAGGCGCGCACCCGGCCGTCGTCGGTGATCGTGTCGCCGTCCAGCGGCACGTTGAGGTCGGCGCGCACCAGGACGCGACGACCGCGGACGCCCTCGGACAGCAGATCGTCGAGGTTCTTCACGCTGCAAACTCCTCGTGAGACGGGAAGACCCGCATGAGCCGGACGAAATCGCTTCGGCTCATGCGGGTCTCCTTGGTCTTTCACCACCCTCGCGACTTGCACCGCCGCGGGTTCTCAGACGTCTTCTGGTGAGGACAGCCGTAGCGCCGTGTATTGGCATACATCAGTCTCGGATCCCGGAGCCAGAAGGCGTCTGAGGTTCCGCTACCCGCACCGCTGCGCAAGCCGAGTGGTGGAATCCAGTTCCCTGGCTTCAGGAAAGCTTCGAGCCCACCAGGTTGACCAGGTCGGCGAGGCGGTTGGAGTAGCCCCACTCGTTGTCGTACCAGCCGACGATCTTGACCTGGTTGCCGATGACCTTGGTCAGCGGCGCGTCGAAGATCGTCGAGTGCGGGTCGGTGACGATGTCGCTGGAGACGATCGGGTCCTCGTTGTACTTGAGGATGCCCTTGAAGGAGCCCTCGGCGGCCGCGGCCTTGAAGGCCTCGTTGACGGACTCGACGGTGGCGTCCTTCTGCACGGTGGCGGTCAGGTCGGTGACCGAGCCGGTCGGCACCGGCACGCGCATCGCGTAGCCGTCGAGCTTGCCGTTGAGCTCCGGGATGACCAGGCCGATGGCCTTGGCGGCACCGGTGCTGGTGGGCACCACGTTGACCGCGGCGCCACGGGCGCGGCGCAGGTCCTTGTGCGGGCCGTCCTGCAGGTTCTGGTCCGCGGTGTAGGCGTGCACCGTGGTCATCAGGCCCTGCTCGATGCCGAAGGTGTCGTTGAGGACCTTCACCATCGGCGCGAGGCAGTTGGTGGTGCAGGAGGCGTTGGAGATGATGGTCTGCGTGCCGTCGTACTTGTCGTCGTTGGCACCCAGCACCACGGTCAGGTCCTCGCCCTTGGCCGGGGCCGAGATGATGACCTTCTTGGCGCCGCCCTCGTCGACGTGCTTGCGGGCGTCGGCGGCGTTGGTGAAGAAGCCGGTGGACTCGACGACGACGTCCACACCCAGGTCGCCCCACGGCAGCTTGCCCGGGTCGCGCTCGGCGAGGATCTTGATGAGCTTGCCGCCCACCTCGATGCCCTCACCGGTGACCTTCACCTCCTGGTCGAGACGACCCAGGATGCTGTCGTACTTGAGCAGGTGCGCCATGGTCGCGACGTCGCCCAGGTCGTTGGCGGCCACGATCTCGATGTCGTGATCGCTGGCGGTCGCCGCACGCCAGAAGTTCCGCCCGATCCGACCGAAGCCGTTGATGCCTACGCGAACGGTCACGCCGATCTCTCCTCGTGACTGACCCGGCCGATGACTTCGGCGGGTGAGTTGATGGTCTCGCGCTCACCCTATCTGCCTCGGCAGACCCCGCACGGGGGCGGTCGCGGGCCGTTGGCACCCGACCGGGCGAGCAGTGCCGAGGATACCCGCGAAACCCGATGTCGGGGGCGTCTTTGCAGTTCAGAAGCCCACGGTCACCCCTGTCGGGATTGCGCCACCGGTGATCGGAATCTCTGCACCGGTTCGGCCGGTTTCAGCCGGTCCGGGGTCACGTTCTCGATGTGCGTCACCTGGGGACAGTTTTAGCGAGAACTGTCCGGACAAAACGGACATTGATCATGGGTGATTCGAGGAAAAACCGTCCCCTGGCAACCAAGTCGAGGAAGCCCGGTCCGGGAGAAAGACGAATCCCCCTCGAAAACGCTTCCGAGGGGGATCCGGTGTTCAGGCTTCGGCTTCGAGCATCTCCGCGGTCACGGCGGACTCCGTGTCCGGCACTCCGAGCTCCCGGGCTCGCTTGTCGGCCATCGCCAGCAGGCGCCTGATCCGGCCTGCCACCGCGTCCTTGGTCATCGGCGGGTCGGCGAGCTGGCCGAGCTCCTCCAGCGACGCCTGCCGGTGGGCCAGCCGCAGCCGCCCGGCGACCGTGAGGTGGTCGGGGGCGTTCGGGCCCAGCAGGTCCAGGGCGCGCTCGACGCGGGCCGCCGAGGCGACCGCCGCGCGGGCCGAGCGGCGCAGGTTGGCGTCGTCGAAGTTGGCCAGCCGGTTGGCGGTGGCCCGCACCTCGCGCCGCATCCGGCGCTCCTCCCAGGACAGCACGCTGGAGTGCGCGCCGAGCCTGGTGAGCAGCGCGCCGATGGCGTCGCCGTCGCGGACCACGACCCGGTCCGCGCCGCGCACCTCGCGCGACTTGGCCGACACGCCGATCCGGCGCGCGGAGCCGACCAGCGCCAGCGCGGCCTCCGGTCCCGGGCAGGTGACCTCCAGCGAGGAGGACCGGCCGGGCTCGGTGAGCGAGCCGTGCGCCAGGAACGCGCCGCGCCAGGCGGCCTCGGAGTCGCAGGCGCCGCCGGAGACCACGTGCGCGGGCAGGCCGCGCACGGGACGGCCGCGCGGGTCGAGCAGCCCGGTCTGCCGGGCCAGTCCCTCGCCGTCCTTGACCACGCGCACCACGTAGCGGGTGCCCTTGCGCAGCCCGCCCGAGGTGATCACGTGCACGTCGGAGTGGTGGCCGAACAGCTCGTGGATCTCCTTGCGCAGCCTGCGCGCGGTGGATCCGCTGTCCAGCTCGGCCTCGACCACCACCCGGCCGGCGACGATGTGCAATCCGCCGGCGAAGCGCAGCAACGACGAGACCTCCGCCCGTCGGCAGCACGTCTTGCTCACCGACAACCGGCTCAACTCGTCCTTGACCGCCGCGGTCATCGCCACTGGTCCCTCCTCCTCTCCAGTGCGGCCCGCAGGCTCGCCGCGAGCGCCTGCGGGTCGTGCCGTCCCGGCACGGCGGGCGCGGCGATCTCATCCAGCAAGGTCTGCGCGCCCAGTCTCGAGGCCGCCGAGCGCAACCGGTCCGGAGTCGGCACCGAGTCCACGTCGGCCAGCACGGCGTCGACCTTCAGCCGGGGCGCGTGTTGCGAGAGTACGTCGAGGTGCTGTTCGGGCGAGAAGCCCGCCGTCTCACCCGGCTGAGGGATGAGGTTGAGCACCACGAAGCGCTTCGCCGAGGTGGTCACCAGGGCCTCGTGCAGCTCCGGGACCAGCAGATGTGGCAGCACGCTGGTGAACCAGGAGCCCGGCCCGAGCAGCACCAGATCGGCGTCGGTGACGGCCTCCACGGCTTGCGGGCACGCGGTCGGCTGATCGTCGGAGTTGGCGTGCAATCGCACCTGTTTCACCCGACCGGGTGTACTCGCGAGGGCGACCTGGCCTCGGATGGTGCGCACCGAGTCCGGATCGGAGTCGAGCCCGACCACGTCGCCGATCATGTCCAGCGGCTCCGTCGACATCGGCAGCACTCGTCCTCGCACACCCAAGAGCCTGCACGCGTGGTCAAGCACCTCCACCGGGTCCTGCAGCACCTCCAGCAGCCCGGCGAGCAGCAGGTTCCCGACGGCGTGCCCGGCCAGCGCCCCGGACCCGCCGAAGCGGTGCTGGAACACCTCCGACCACAGCTGCCCCTCGTCACCGCCATCGGCCAGCGCCGCGAGGGCTTTGCGCAGGTCACCGGGCGGGAGCAGGCCGAGCTCGCGGCGCAGCCTGCCCGACGAGCCGCCGTCGTCGGCGACCGTGACGACGGCCGTGACGTCGGGGGTGATGCGCCGCAGCGCCGACAGCGAGGCCTGCAGGCCGTGCCCGCCGCCCAGCGCCACGACGCGCAGCGGGCGTTCCTCGTGCGAGCCCGTCACTCGCGCCCCAGGTCCCGGTGGACCGTCTTGACCATCATCCCGTCGTCCTCGGCGAGGCGGCGCGCCAGCTCCTCGACCAGCGCGACGCTGCGGTGCTTGCCGCCGGTGCAGCCCAGCGCCAGCGTCAGGTACCGCTTGCCCTCCCGGTGGTAACCGGCGCCGACCAGCCGCAGCAGCTGCTGGTAGCTCTCCATGAACTCCTCGGCGCCCTCCTGGCCGAGCACGTAGTTGCGGACCTCATCGTCGAGGCCGTTGAACTCGCGCAGCTCGGGGATCCAGAACGGGTTGGGCAGGAACCGGCAGTCCATGACCAGGTCGGCGTCCATCGGCAGGCCGTACTTGTAGCCGAAGGACAGCACGGTCACCCGCGTGCGGGTGCTGGCCTCGGTGCCGAAGGCGTCCTCGATCTTGGTGCGCAGCTGGTGCACCGACAGACCGGTGGTGTCCAGCACCAGGTCGGCCTCCGAGCGCAGCCGCGACAGCAGCGAGCGCTCGGCGGCGATGCCGTCGGCCAGCCGGCCGTCGCCCTGCATCGGGTGCCCGCGGCGGACCTGCTCGAAGCGCCGGATCAGCACCTCGTCGGTGGCCTCCAGGAACAGCACCTTCGGCTTGTAGCCGCGGGCGTCGAGGTCCTTGATGACCGAGCCGAGGTCTTCGGTGAAGGCGCGGCTGCGCACGTCCATCACCACCGCGACGCGGGTGATCTGGCCGCTGGAGCGCGCGCCCAGCTCGACCATGGTGGCGATCAGTTCCGGCGGCAGGTTGTCCACCACGAACCAGCCGAGGTCCTCCAGGCACTTGGCCGCGGTGCTGCGGCCCGCTCCGGACAGGCCGCTGACGACGGCGACCTCGATGCCCGAATGCTCGTCACTCACTTTGTTCCCCTTGTTTTCCGGCTGTCCCTTCGGCCAGCGCCGCGTGCACGGTCTCCGCGGTGCTGCGGCCGATCCCGGGTACCGCCACGATGTCCTCGACCGAGGCCTGGCGAAGTCTCTTCACCGAGCCGAAGTGCTTGAGCAGCGCCGCGCGACGAGTCTCGCCGAGACCCGGGATGGAGTCCAATGTGGATCCCGTCATCCGCTTGCCGCGCTTGGCGCGGTGGTAGCTGATGGCGAAGCGATGCGCCTCGTCGCGGACGCGCTGCAGCAGGTACAGGGCCTCGCTGGTGCGCGGCAAGATCACCGGATCGGGGTCGTTGGGCAGCCACACCTCTTCGAGGCGCTTGGCCAGCCCGATCACGGCCACGTCGGTGATGCCCATCTCGGTCAGCGCGTCGGAGGCGACGTTGGCCTGCGGCCCGGCGCCGTCGATGACCAGCAGATTCGGCGGGTAGGCGAACTTCTTCGGCCGCCCGGTCTCCGGGTCGAGCGGGCTGGCGCCCTCCCCCTCCGGAGCGACGTCGTGCGGAGCGGCCTCGCTCGGGGCGGCTTCCTTCGCGGTTTCGCTGAGGTAGCGGGCGAAGCGGCGGCGCACGACCTCGTCGATCGAGCCCACGTCGCCGCCCTCGGCGCCCTCGCGGACCTCGAAGCGCCGGTACTCGGACTTGCGCGGCACGCCGTCCTCGAAGACCACCAGCGAGGCCACCACGTCGCTGCCCTGCACGTGGCTGACGTCGATGCACTCGATCCGCAGCGGCGCGGTGTCCAGGGCGAGGGCTTCCTGCAGCTCCTGCAGCGCCGCCGAGCGCGCGGTGAGGTCACCGGCGCGGCGCAGCTTGTACTGCTGGAACGCCTCCTTGGCGTTGCGCTCCACGGTTTCCATCAGCGCACGCTTATCACCGCGCTGCGGCACGCGCAGGCTGACGCGGCTGCCGCGCAGCTCGCCGAGCCAGCCGGCGATGGTCTCGGAGTCCTCGGGCAGCTCGGGCACCAGCACCTCGCGCGGCACCGGGCTTCCCCCGGCGTCGGCCTGGTCGGCCAGTGCCGCCTGCTCGCCGTAGAACTGGGTGAGGAACTGGGAGGTCAGCGCCGAGGTGTCCATCTGCTCGGCCTTGTCGATCACCCAGCCGCGCTGGCCGCGCACCCGGCCGCCGCGGATGTGGAAGACCTGCACGGCGGCGGCGAGCTCGTCCTCGGCGAAGGCCACCACGTCGGCGTCGGTGCCGTCGCCGAGCACCACGGCCTGCTTCTCCATCGCTCGGCGCAGCGCTTCGAGGTCGTCGCGCAGCCGTGCGGCGCGCTCGAACTCCAGCTCCGCCGAGGCGGCCTGCATCTGCTTGTCGAGCTTGCGCATCAGCTGGTCGGTCTGACCGGCCAGGAAGTCGCAGAAGTCCTCGACGATGCCGCGGTGCTCCTCGGCGCTGACCCGGCCGACGCAGGGGGCCGAGCACTTGCCGATGTAGCCGAGCAGGCACGGGCGACCGATCTGCGAGTGCCGCTTGAACACCCCGGACGAGCAGGTGCGCGCGGGGAACACCCGCAGCAGCAGGTCGAGCGTCTCCCGGATCGCCCAGGCGTGGGCGTAGGGGCCGAAGTAGCGGACGCCTCGCTTGCGCGGGCCGCGGTAGACGTGCAGCCGCGGGTACTCCTCGTGCAGCGTCACCGCCAGCACCGGGTAGGACTTGTCGTCGCGGTAGCGGACGTTGAACTTGGGGTCGTACCTTGATCCAGGAGTACTCCAGCTGCAGCGCCTCGACCTCGGTGCCCACCACCGTCCACACGACTCCGGTGGCGGTGGTGACCATCTGCCGGGTGCGCGGGTGCAGCCCGGCGAGGTCGGCGAAGTACGAGGAAAGCCTGCTGCGCAGGCTCTTCGCCTTGCCGACGTAGATCACGCGCCCGGCGGCGTCGTGGAAGCGGTAGACGCCCGGGGCGTCCGGGATCGTGCCTGGTGCTGGTCGGTAGGTGGACGGGTCGGCCACGCCTCCAGCCTACGTGCGAGCCCCGACGGGCCGCGTCGGCGGCCTCGCACCACGAGCGGTGCGGATCGGTGCACACTGTGATCACGGGTCACTTCAGGTGGCCCCGCGATCCGTCACACGCCGCCGGGAGGTCCGAGTTGAGCTACGCCAACACCAGTCCCGACCGAGGCAACCCCGACCGATCCGCCCCCGACCGCGCTTCGCTCGCCGAAGTCGGCCCCGGTGTGCACGCCTGGCTGCAGCCGGACGGGTCGTGGTGGATCAACAACGCGGGCGCGGTGCTCACCGACGAGGGCATCGTGCTCGTCGACACCTGCGCGACCGCCGAGCGCACCCGGCGCTTCCTCGACGCGGTCCGCGAGGCGGGCTCGGACGCGCCGATCCGCTTCGCGGTCAACACCCACCTGCACGGCGACCACACCCACGGCAACGCGCTGCTGCCGGACTCCACCGTCCTCATCGGACACGCCGCGACCCGGGACGGCATCCTGGCCGACACGCTGCTGCAGCAGCCGCCGCCGGTGTGGGAACCCGTGCCGCGGTGGGAGATCAGCGAGCACCGCGCCCCGTCGGTGGTGCTGCGCGACTCGCTGACGCTGCACCTGGGCGAGCGCGCGATCGAGCTGCACCACCCGGGTTTTCCCGCCCACACCCCCGGCGACGTCGTGGCCTGGGTGCCGGATGCGGCGGTGCTGTTCAGCGGCGACCTGCTGTTCCACGGCGTGACGCCGCTGGTGTTCATGGGCTCGGTGGAGGGCGCGCTGAAGTCGCTGGAGTGGCTGGCCGGATTCCGGCCCACGGCGGTGGTCCCGGGGCACGGGCCGACGCTTCCGGGCTCGGCGCTCCCCCGCGTCCTGGAGGACCACGCCCGCTACTACCGCTTCGTCCTCAACACCGCCCGCAAGGGGCGCATCGACGGCCTCGGCCCGCTGGAAGCCGCGCAGCGCTGCGACCTCGGCGAGTTCGCAAACTGGCCGGACGCCGAGCGCATCGTGCTCAACCTGCACCGCGCCTACGCCGAAGCCGACGACCGCGACGTGGACCTCGCAGCGGCCTTCACCGACGCGGTCACCTACAACGGCGGCCCCCTCACCACCCACGTCTGACCCGGCCCCCGGGCCCACCGGGTCGCACGATCTCAATGGAGATCAGGGATCCGATTTCCATTGAAATCGTGCGACCTCCGGTGTCAGAGGGGACGCGGGATGCGGTCCTGGACCGGGGCGAGGGTGACCGGCAGGGCCGGGAGGGTCTGGTACCAGTAGGCCGTCGAGGAGACGTCGTCGGAGCGCTTGTTGGCGTGCCCGTGCTCGATGGTGGCCTTGATCGAGCGGTCGAAGACGATCGGGTCCTCGACGTGGAAGCGGTAGTAGGACACCTGGCCGCTCCAGTTCTCCCCACCGGGCATGGTGATCCCGTGGTACGGCCCGTGGAACTCCTGGTTCGGGCACCAGGCGGTGTTGAAGTAGTCCTCGGTGCCGGTGCCGTGCAGCCGCGGCGGCCAGGGCTCGCCGTCGATGAAGAACATGTCGTCGCCCTCGCCGTACCAGTTCCACTCGCCGGTCTCGCGCAGGTTGTGCACGTTGAGGACGGTGCCGACGTAGTGGCCGCGCCCCTCGGCCTCCAGCATCACGAAGTTGCCCGCGCCGTCGGTGTTGTGGCCGCCGAAGAGGAACTCCTCGTTGGTCTGGTCGCCCTGCGGCACGCCGTCGGTGGGGTTCTGCCGCCTCCACTGCGCGTGGAAGTAGGCCAGCTCCGGGTCGGGTTCGGGGTAGCTCTCGTAGTCGACGTAGAAGTAGAACGTCACCGGTTTGACGCTCATCTCGCTGATCAGCTCGACCCGCGCACGACCGGCGAAGGGCATCGCGAACCAGCAGTTGAAGCCCTTGCCGTCCTGCGGGCTCATCTGCAGCGGCGCGGAGCTGAAGTTGACGCTGCGGGCGTGCCCGACGCCGAAGAAGTCGCCCAGGGGCACCAGCACCGCCGGGTGCGGCTGGTCGTCCCAGGTGATCCGCAGGACGAGCCTGCGCAGGTAGTCGGCCTCCAGCTCGGCGGGCTCGCCGACGTGGTCGAGCGCGACGGTGCACCAGATGTGCGTGATCACCCCGGGCCCGGGGATGTCGGCGAGCACCCGGGTCTCACCCGGCATCACGCGCACGTTGTCCTGGTTGCCACCGGAGGTGTCCCAGCTGGAAGCCCTGCCGCGACGCGTCGCCCGCAGTCGCGGCAGGTCCCTCAGACTGCTCCCGAAATCCCCGTAACCGGCCACAACGGCCTCCCCAGTCGGCAGACATCAGTGTCGTTGATCACTGTCTACCATCCCGGGCGCGCCTGTCGCCCCGGTTTCACCGAGCCGGGTGCGTGTAGTTCTCGATGCGTCGCAACAGGTTCCGGATGCGGGCGCCGTAGATCGGCGAGAGGGCGTAGCCCGGGTAGCTGGCGAACCAGCTGGCGCTGCCCAGGCTCACCGCGTCGGCACCGGCCCAGAAGTACTCGCGGCAGTCGTCGAAGCTGCGGATGCCGCCGGTGGCGATGATCGGCAGCGTCACGTCGGCGTCGCGCAGCTCCTTGACCACCCGCAGCCCGATCGGCTTGATCGCGCGGCCGGACAGCCCGCCGAAACCGTTCTTGAGCAGCGGCGTCCCGGTCTCGGGGTCCAGCCGCAGGCCCTTGACGGTGTTGATCGCGGTCAGCGCGGAGACGCCGTGCTCGGCGGCCAGCCGCGCGTGGGCGACGTAGTCGTAGTCGGGCGAGAGCTTGAGGATGACCGGGTGGTTGCTGCGCGGCACGGCCTCGGCCAGCACGCCCTCGATGATCTGGTTGAAGTCGAAGTTGACGTTGTGGCAGGAGACGTTGAACTCCAGCGCGGCGATCTCGCCTGCGGGCACGGCCTCGTTGACCTTGTCGACCAGGGTCACGAACTCCTCGGCGGAGAAGCCGCCGATCGACATGATCGTGTTCTGCGAGCGGGTGCGCGGGTAGTAGTCGCGCAGGTAGGCGTCGATGCCGACGTTGCACCAGCCGAAGGCGTTGAGCCAGCCGCCGTCGACCTGCCGCAGGGCCTGGCCGTAGCGCTTGAGCAGGCCGGGCAGCTCGCGCAGCTCCCAGTCGTCCTTGGTGGTGAAGTGGCCTTCGCGGGGTTCGACGGTGACGGTGCGGGTGGTGACGGCGCCGAAGCGCTCCAGCGGCACGAAGTTCGAGATCGGGCTCATGCCGTAGGGGATGACCTTGTTGTTGGCCACGCCGTAGCCGAGCAGGCTGGACGAGGTGACCAGGCGGTTGCGGAGCCGGATGTCGCCCAGCCGCACACCGGGCTCGGCGCTCTCGTCCCGCACCAGATGAAGGTTGCGCTCCTGGGCCACGCTCACGATTCCTCCTACTGCACCCCGTCGACCGGCCGCCGTCCATTGTCCCCCACGACGGGGCCCGCCCCCATGCGGGTTCGCACACACGTGTTTGCGCTTCGAACACGATTCCTGTTCGATAGAACACGTGGAGAGTTCAGAACGCAGCCGGACCATCATCGATCGGCTCCGGCAGGCCGAGCGGGTGACCGTCGCCGAGCTCGCCGCCGCCACCGGGTGCTCGGAGATGACGATCCGCCGCGATCTCGACCAGCTCGCCGAGGAGGGCGTGCTGCGGCGGGTGCGCGGCGGCGCGGTGAGCTACCTGCGCGGCCAGTCCGCCCCGTTCTCGCTGCGGGAGCGCGACTCGGCGGAGGTCAAGCAGCGGCTGGCCGCCGAGGTCGACTCGCTCATCGCCGACGGCGAGTCGGTCATCGTCGACAGCGGCTCCACGACGCTGGAGGTCTCCCGCCGCCTGGCCGGGCGCCGGGTGACCGCGATCCCGCTGGACATGCACTCGGCGAACGCGCTGAGCAACGCGCCCGAGGTCGAGCTGCTGCTGCCGGGCGGCCGCGCCAAGCCCGGCGAGCTGTCGTTCGTCGGCCACCTGACGGAGAACTCGCTGCGCGCCCTGCGGGTCGACACCACCGTGCTCGGGGTGTGCGGCCTGTCGGCGGCGCGCGGCCTGACCGCGCACGACCTGGAGGAGGTCCCCATCAAGAACGCCGCCACCGATGCCGCGCAGCGCGTGATCGCGGTGTGCCACGGCGCCAAGTTCGCCCGCACCGGGCTGGGTTTCGTGTGCCCGGCGACGAGCCTGGACGTGGTGGTCACCGACCGCAGCGCCCCGGCCGAGATGCTCGCCGAGCTGGAAGCGGCCGGGGTGGAGGTGCGCGTTGTCTGAGACCCTTTCCGCCCCACCGCTTTCCGCGCGACGGGCGCGCTGGGGCACGATCGGGTACTTCGTGGCCACGGGTGCGGCGCTGGGGACCTGGACCTCGCGGATCCCGGCGATCAAGCAGGACCTCGGGCTCGACGACGGTCGGATGACGATCGCGCTGTTCGCGATCGCCGTCGGGTCGGTGCTGGCGATGCAGGTCGTCGGGCACCTCGCCGACCGCTTCGGCAGCGCCCGGGTGCTCGGCCCGGCCGGTCTGGCGATGGCGGCGAGCCTGCTCGTGCCCGGCTTCGCCGGCTCGCTGCCGGTGCTGGTGGCCGGGCTGGTGCTGTTCGGCGCCGGGCACGGCGTGGTCGACGTGGCGATGAACGCGCACTCGATGCAGGTGCAGCGCCAGTACGCGAACCCGATCGTGATCACCTTCCACGCGCTGTTCAGCGTCGGCGGGCTGATCGGTTCGGGCGTCGGCGCGGTGGCCGCGCAGCTCGGCACGCCCGTGCCGCTGCACTTCGCGCTGGCCGCGCTCGGGCTCGCGGTGCTGGTGGAGGCCTCCCGGCGACGGCTGCTGCCCGCAGAACCGCACCGGACGAGCGGTGAGCGGGAGCGGGCGCGCGGCATCTCACCAGCGATCCTGCTGCTGGGGGTGCTGGCGTTCAGCTGCTCGCTCGGCGAGGGCTCGATGGCCGACTGGTCGCCGCTGTACCTGCACGACGAGCTGCGCACGAGCCCGGCGATCGCGGCGATCGGCTACGCGGTGTTCTCCACGATGATGGCCGTCTGCCGGTTCCTCGGCGACCACCTGGTGGCGCGGTTCGGACCGGTGGCGCTGGTGCGCACCTGCGGGCTCATCGCGGGCGTCGGCATGGGCGCGGGGCTGCTCGCGCACCACCCGGTCGCGGCGATCACCGGCTTCGCGCTGTTCGGCATCGGCCTGTCGTGCATCATCCCGCAGGTCTTCAGCGCCGCCGGCACCCGCGACCCGGCCCGCGCCGGGCGCGACCTCGCCCAGGTCAGCACCCTCGGCTACGGCGGCCTCCTGGCGGGCCCGGTCGTCATCGGTGTGATCACCCACTGGACCGACCTCACCACCGCCCTCCTGATCCCGGCGGCGTTGGCTCTGGTCGTAGCCCTAGCAGCCCCCATCGTCCGCCCCCGCCCCGCCGCGGGGTGAACGATTTCAATGGAAGTCGGGACCCTGATCTCCATTGAAATCGGGGACCCGGCTTCCATTGAAATCGGGGCTTCCCGGGCGGGAGGTGCGGGGTCGCGGTGCTCCGGGGCTGGCGTGCGACCACAATGGTCGGTGAACGTTCCCGAACTTCTAGGAGCACTTCGTGAGCAACGAGAAGCCCGTCGTGGAGGCCCCCACCGGCGAGCCGTCGCCGGAACTGGTGATCGAGGACCTCATCGTCGGCGACGGCCCGGAGGCCAAGGCAGGCGACCAGGTGTCGGCGCACTACGTCGGCATCTCCCACAGCACCGGCAAGGAGTTCGACGCCAGCTGGAACCGCGGTCAGCCGCTGGACCTGAAGCTCGGCTCCGGCATGGTCATCGAGGGCTGGGACAAGGGCCTGCAGGGCATGAAGGTCGGCGGCCGCCGTCGCCTCTCGATCCCGCCGCACATGGGCTACGGCCCCCGCGGCGTCCCCGGCGTCATCGCCCCCAACGAAACCCTCATCTTCGTCTGCGACCTCGTCTCCGCGGGCTGAGACTCCACCGACCCGGATTGCGCCCGTGATCAGGTTCCTGATCACGGCCGCGATCCGGTGTCCCGGGCAGGTGCTGATGCGGAGAACCCCGGTGATCATGTCGATCACCGGGGTTCTTCGTGCGTTCCGGCCTGGTCAGGCGTCGATGGTGCGGCGGAGTTCGCGGAGCCGGCGCATGGCCGCGACCGCGTGGTCGCCGTCGGTGGCCTGGACGGCCATGATCGGGACGTACTCGTCGTCCGGGAGCTCCACGCGGGCCCACGGGGCCCCGTCGGGGAACGTGAGCCCTGCACCAGGTCCCACGAGACCCGCTGGGTGCCGATGATGTTGCGGATCTCCAGCCCGTCGGCGTCGGCGCGCAACCGAGGCCGGGTCAGCAGCATGACGCCCCCGGCCAGCAGCAGACCGAGGAAGCCCATCGCGACCTGGTCGGCGACGGTGAAGATCGCGCCCGTCGGGGTGTCCCGCAGCAGCGTTCCGACCAGCGCGAACACCACGACCAGCACGATCGCGATCGGGATCGCCACCCGCCGGACCTTGCGCGGGCGCACCTCCACCGTCGCGGCGCTCACAGGAACCCCCGGTCGCCGTCGACGCCGCCGCGCAGCTCGCGCAGCACCAACGCCGTCTCCAGCGCGGCCGCGGTGGCCTCGAATCCCTTGTCCTCGACCGAATCGGCGAACCCGGCGCGGGCCACGGCCTGCTCCAGGTCGTCGGTGGTGAGCACGCCGTTGCCGATGGCGGTGGACTCGTCCAGCGCCACCCGGGTCAGGCCCTGGGTGACCGAGTCGCACACGTACTCGAAGTGCGGGGTGCCGCCGCGGATGACCACGCCCAGCGCCACCACCGCGTCGTGCGAGTGCGCCAGCTGCTGGCACACCACCGGCAGCTCCACCGAGCCGGGCACGCGCACCACGGTCGGCTCGGCGATGCCGGCTTCCTTGGCCGCCTCGACCGCCCGGTCGAGCATCTGGTCCACCAGCTTCTCGTGCCAGCGGATCGCCGCGATCCCCAGCTTCAGATCCCCGGCCTGCGGAACCGCGACCCTGGGCCGACCTTCCCCACTCATACTTGCTCCGCCTCTCCCGGTTCCGCCTCTCCGCGCTTTTCAGTGGTGGTCGCGTCCCAGGACAACCTAGCGTGTGGAGGTTGCTTGTGGCTGGGTTGCTTCACGGTCCCCTGAGATGCGGTTTCGAGGGCTCCTGCTGCTTTACCGAACCTCATGCCGTGACCCCGGAATCCCCAGCGATCGACGAGTCCTCGCCGTCGTCCAGATTGTCCAGGACGTGGCCCATGCGGTCGCGCTTGGTCCGCAGGTAGCGGATGTTCTCCGGGTTCGGGCGGATCGGCAGCGGCACGCGGTCGACGATGCGCAGGCCGTAGCCCTCCAGGCCGATGCGCTTGGCCGGGTTGTTGGTGAGCAGCCGCATCGACTTGATGCCCAGGTCGCAGAGGATCTGCGCGCCCTGGCCGTAGTCGCGGCTGTCCACCGGCAGGTCCAGCGCGACGTTGGCGTCGACGGTGTCGGCGCCGTCGTCCTGCAGCTGGTAGGCCTGCAGCTTGTGGATCAGGCCGATGCCGCGTCCCTCGTGGCCGCGCATGTAGAGCACCACGCCGCGCCCTGCCTCGGCGACCTTCGCCATCGCCGCGTCCAGCTGCGGGCCGCAGTCGCAGCGCAGCGAGCCGATGACGTCGCCGGTCAGGCACTCGGAGTGCACCCGCACCAGGATGTCCTCGCCGTCGCCGATGTCGCCGTAGACCATCGCCAGGTGCTCGATGCCGTCCAGCGTGCTGTCGTAGCCGACGGTCCGGAACGTGCCGTGCACGGTCGGGATGCGGGCCTCGGCCACCCGCACGACCTGCTTCTCGAAGCGCCGGCGGTAGGTGATCAGGTCGGCGATGGTGATCAGCGCCAGGTCGTGCTCGTCGGCGAAGACCTCCAGCTCGTCGCGGCGGGCCATGTCGCCCTCGGACTTCTGGCTGACGATCTCGCACAGCGCGCCCGCCGGGCGCAGACCCGCGAGCCGGGCCAGGTCGACCGACGCCTCGGTGTGGCCGGGGCGGCGCAGCACGCCGCCGTCGCGGGCGCGCAGCGGCACCACGTGGCCGGGCCGGGTGAGGTCCTTCGGCGTGGCATCGGCGTCGGCCAGCACCTGGAGCGTCTTCGCGCGGTCGGCGGCGGAGATGCCGGTGGTCACGCCCTCGGCGGCGTCGACGGTGACCGTGTACGCGGTGCCCTTGCGGTCCTGGTTGGAGTGGTACATCGGCGGCAGGTCGAGCCGGTCGCAGTCCTCGGCGGGCATGCCGACGCAGATGTAGCCCGAGGTGTAGCGGACCATGAAGGCCACCAGCTCGGGCGTGGCCTTCTCCGCGGCGAAGATGAGGTCGCCCTCGTTCTCGCGGTCCTCGTCGTCGACGACGACCACCGGCTTGCCGGCCGCGATGTCGGCCAGCGCCCGCTCGATGGTGTCGAACTTGTTCGTGCTCACCGTTTCCGAAACCTCGTCCTCGGGGTTCATCGCGCCTCCCTGATGCCGCCATTGTCCCCCGTCACCGCGGGTCCACCAGCGCTCTGCGCGGCCAGCTGAGCTGCGGAGAGCCGCTCCAGGTGCTTGGCCAGCACATCCACTTCGATGTTCACTTCGTCACCCGCGGCGCGTCGGCCGAGGGTCGTCAGGTCCTTGGTGGTGGGGATCAGCGCGATGGAGAACCGCGCGGGCTCCCCGTCGACGACCTCGACGACGGTCAGCGACACGCCGTCGACGGTGATCGACCCCTTCTCCACCAGGTAGTGCGCGAGGTGCCCGGGCAGGTCGAACGAGGTCAGCCCGGTGGCCTCGTCGGTGCCGCGCAGCACGGCCGTGCCGTCGACGTGGCCCTGCACGATGTGCCCGCCGAGGCGCTCCCCCAGCGCCATCGCGCGCTCCAGGTTGACCCGCTCACCTGCGGCGATGCGCTTGAGCGATGAGCGGCGCAGCGTCTCGGAGACCACGTCGACGGTGAAGCGCTCGCCCTCGGTGGTGACCACGGTGAGACAGACGCCGTTGACCGCGATCGAGTCGCCGTGCTTGGCGTCCTGGGTGACCACCGGACCGCTGATGGTCAGCCGCGAGCCGTCCTCTAGGGGCTCCACGGACTCGATGGTGCCGAGTTCCTCGACGATCCCGGTGAACACTGCTGCCTCCTGCCTGCCCTGCGAGCCCCGCTGCCCGCGACTTCAGTCCTGCGGGGCGGCGCTGATCGGGACGGCGCTGATGCGCACGTCCGGGCCACTCATCGTCGTCTCTTCGATTCGCAACCGCCATGCCTGCGAGATGCTTCCCACGCCCGCATCTCCCAGCGCGGCGGGTCCCGATCCCAGCAGCGCGGGGGCGACGTAGGCCAGCACCCGGTCGACCAGGCGCGCCCGCCAGAAGGCCCCGGCCAGGGTCGGCCCGCCTTCCAGCAGCACGTCGACCACGCCGCGGCGGGCGAGCTCGGCCAGGGCCGCGGCGGGGTCGCCACCGGGCAGCCGGACGGTCTCGGCGGCGTCGTCGAGGACCCGGGACCCCGGCGGGATCTCGCGGTCGCCGATGACCACGCGCAGCGGTTGCCGGTCCAGCAGCGCTCCGCCCGGGTCGCGGGCGGTCAGCTGCGCGTCGTCGGCGAGGATCGTGCCGGTGCCCGCGATGATGGCGTCCATCGCCGCGCGCACCCGGCCCACCTCGGCCCGCGACTCGGCGGAGCTGATCCACTTGCTGGTGCCGTCCGCGGCCGCCGAACGTCCGTCCAATGTGGCCGCGTACTTCCAGGTTACATGCGGGCGTCCGGTGTGGACGAAGTGCAACCAGGCCCGCAGCGGCCCTTTCGCGACCTCGTCGCGGAGCAGACCACTGTGGACGTCGACTCCGGCGGCGCGCAGCACTTCGGCGCCGCCCGCGGCCGACGGGTTCGGATCGGAGACGGCGTGCACGACGCGGGCCACCCCGGCGGCCCGCAGCGCCTCGGCGCACGGCGGGGTGCGGCCGGTGTGCGCGCAGGGTTCGAGGGTGACCACGGCGGTGCCGCCCTGAGCGCGCGATCCGGCTTCGCGCAGGGCGTTGACCTCGGCGTGCGGGCCGCCGGGCGGGCTGGTGGCGCCCGTTCCGGCGACCTCGCCGCGCGCGTCGAGGATCACGCAGCCCACGGGCGGGTTCGGGCTGGTGGTGCCCCGGACCCGCTCGCTGGCCGCGATCGCGGCGCGCATCGCCCGCGCTTCGACCTCAGCGGCCATGGCGTGCTCCTCGGGCGATGCGCGGCGGTGGTGTTTCAGGCCCGGGCGCGGGCGAAGGCCGGGGCGGCGAGGCCGCGCAGGGCCTCGATGGCCTCGGCCGGGTCCTTGCCGTTGTAGACGGCCGAGCCCGCCACGAAGCAGTCCACACCGGCCTCGGCGGCCTGCTCGATGGTGTCGGCGTTGATGCCGCCGTCGATCTCCACCAGCAGCTTCAGGTGACCGGTGTCGACGAGCTTCCGGGCCTTGCGGACCTTGTCGAGCACGTCGGCGATGAACTTCTGGCCGCCGAAGCCCGGCTCGACCGACATCACCAGCAGGGTGTCGTAGTGCTTGAGGACCTCGACGTAGTCGTCGAAGTTGGTGCCCGGCTTGATCGCCAGACCGGCCTTGGCACCGGCGGCGCGCAGGTCCTTGGCGAGGTTGACCGGGTTGTGCGCCGCCTCGACGTGCACGGTGACGTTGTGCGCGCCGGCCTCGGCGTAACCGGGGGCCCAGCGGTCGGGGTCCTCGATCATGAGGTGGCAGTCGATCGGGATGTCGGTCGTCTTGAGGATGGACTGCACGACCGGCAGGCCCAGCGTGAGGTTCGGCACGAAGTGCGCGTCCATCACGTCGACGTGGAGCCAGTCGGCCCGCTTGCCGGGCTCTCCGCCGACGGCGGAGATCTCGTCGGCGAGCCGGGCGAAATCTGCGGAGAGGATGGAAGGCGCGATCATCGGCTGGTTCGACACATGCGCGAGTTTAGATCCCACCGGCCGCGCTCACCCCCACGCCCTCCTCCGACGGTCGCGTCCCCGTGACGAACGGTCGCGGGGACGCGCCTTTCTCGGTCAAGCCCGCTGCTTGCGGTTGATCGCGTAGTAGGCGATCGCCAGCACCACCAGGAAGGGGACGCCCGCCTTCCACGCGGTGTTGAACTGCTCGGTGAACGGGGTCGTCAGCAGCACGGCGGCCACGAACAGCATCGCCAGCACGGTGGTGACCGGGGCGCCCGGCAGCCGCACCGGGGAGGGGTCCAGGCCCTGGGCCGCCCGACGGCGGCGGAACACCAGGTGCGAACCGAAGATCATCAGCCACACGAGCAGCGCCGCGAACAGCGCCAGGCCGATGAGCAGCGGGAACGCGCTCTCCTCGGTGAACACCGCCAGCGCGGCGGCCAGCGCCAGGCCCGCCGCCGAGAGCACCAGCGCGCGGCGCGGGACGCCGTTGGCGCTGACCCGGGCGAACCACTTCGGCGCGTAGCCGTCGAGCGCGAGCGAGTGGGTCATGCGGGCGGTCAGGTAGAGGTTGGTGTTCATCGCCGACAGGGCGGCGGTGAGCACCACGAAGTTCATGATCCCGGCCGCGGCGGGGATGCCGACCATGCTGAACAGGCGCACGAACGGGCTCTCGGTGACGTCCTCGGAGGAGGAGACCTCGTTCCACGGCAGGATCGAGACGACCACGAGCATGCCCATCACGTAGAACAGCGCGAGCCGCAGCACGGTGCTGCGCGCGGCGCGCGGGACGTCGCGGGCGGGGTCGCGGGACTCGGCGGCGGTCATCGACACCGCCTCGGTGCCCAGGTAGGAGAAGGTGACCACGGTCAGCGCGAGCCACACCGCGCCCAGGCCGTTGGGCAGGAAGCCGCCGTGCTCGGTGAGCGCGCCGACGCCGGCTGGCTCGTGACCGGGCAGGCCGAAGAGGATGTAGATGATGCCGAGGCCGACGAACACCACGATGGTGACGACCTTGATCATGGCGAACCAGTACTCGAACTCGCCGAAGAACCGCACGGCGGCGAGGTTGATCGCCAGCATCACCACCGAGAAGCCGACGACGGGGATCCACAGCGGCAGTTGCGGGTACCAGAACTGCAGGTAGAGACCGGCGGCGATGACCTCGCTGCCGATGTTGACGACCTGCGCGGCCCAGTACATCCAGCGCGAGACGAAGCCCGGCAGGCCGCCGAGGTGCTCGCGGATGACGGCGCCGAAGCCACCGGCCTCGGGCTGCACGACGATCATCTCGGCCAGCGCGTAGGCCAGCGCCAGCGCGGCGAAGGCGGCCACGGCGTAGGCGATGATCACCGCGGGTCCGGCGATGGAGATCGCCAGCCCGGAGCCGAGGAACAGTCCCGTCCCGATGGCGCCGCCGATGGCGATCATCCCGACCTGGCGCCCGGACAGCGCCCGGCGCAACCCGGACCGCTCGGCCGGTGCGGTGTCCTCAACCACCTGAACTGCCTCCTGCTCGTCGCCCACTTCGAAACGCCCGAGCACCTTACGACGCCCCTCCGCTCCAGCGGCCCCACGGCTACCGAAGCGTTGCCTCCGGTGGGTCCAGCACCGGGAAGGTGACGGTTTTAGCCATAATTGACCGGACAAAAAGGACATCGATCATGGGCAATTATGGCTAAAACCGTCACCACTGCGGACCGCGTCGCCCCCGGGAGATCAGCTGGGGAGGGTGAGGGCGATGGGGGTGGATTCCTCGACGGAGCGGCTCACCGTGCAGTAGTTCTCGATGGCTCGCCGGACCGCGCTGAGGAGCTTGTCGCGGTTGTCGACGTCGTCGAGGTCGGCTTCGAGGGAGACCTGGATCTCGGCGAACTTGTGGTCGTCGCCGGGGTTCTTGGTGCGGTCGGCGTGCGCGACGAGCTTCGCGTCCTCGCCGATGCGGCGGACGAAGAGGTTCTCGCTCGTCACCGCGGAGCAGGCGGCGACGGCCGCGAGCAGCAGCTCACCGGGGGTGAACGCGCCGGGCGCCCCGTCCCGCCCCACGGTGACCTCGGCGCCGCGCGAGTTGGTCGCGGTGAACGTGTGCTCGCCGGTGCGAGTCACTTCGACCGGAGTGGAGGACATTGCGAACCACCTTCGAAATCGTCGACTGCCCCGGCAGAACCACCGCGACCGTCCCGTTGTTCCCGCCGGAGGAGCCCGTTGTTCCCGCCGGAGGGGCTCAGCCCTCCCCGATGTCCTCGTTCCAGAGGTGGGGGTGGGTGGCGATGAAGTCGGCCATCATGCGGGTGCAGCCGGGGTCGTCGAGGACGACGACGTCGACGCCGTGCTCGGCGAGCCAGTCGTGTCCGCCGTGGAAGTTGCGGGCCTCGCCGATGACGACCCGCCCGATGCCGAACTGCCTGATCAGACCGCTGCAGTACCAGCACGGCGAGAGGGTCGTGACCATCGTCGTGCCGCCGTAGGAGCGCTGCCGCCCGGCGTCGCGGAAGGCCGCGGTCTCGCCGTGCACCGACGGGTCGTCGTCCTGCACCCGCCGGTTGTGCCCGCGCCCGAGCACCTCGCCGTCGGCCCCGATCAGCGCGGCGCCGATGGGGATGCCGCCGGAGGCCAGCCCCGCCTCGGCCTCGGCGATCGCGACCGCCAACCAGTCCCGGTAGTCCACCTCAGAGCGCTCCTTCGTCACACCCGGAAGAGGGCGCAGAACATCGCGTCGGTGCCGTGCTTGTGCGGCCACAGCTGCACGCCCGGCCCGTCGCCCAGGTCGGGGACGTCCGGGAAGTGCTCGCGCGCGTCGAGCTGGGTGACGCCGGTGCGCCGGACGACGTCGGCCACGACGCCTTCGGTCTCGGGCAGGTGCGGCGAGCACACGACGTAGCCGACGATCCCGCCGGGCCGGGTGAGCTCGATCGCCGAGATGAGCAGTTCCCGCTGCAGCTTGGTCAGCTCGCCGACGTCGCCGGGCTGACGCCGCCAGCGCGCCTCCGGACGTCGCCGCAGCGCCCCGAGCCCGGTGCAGGGCGCGTCGACCAGCACCCGGTCGAAACCCGGTTCCAGGCCGGGAGAACGGCCGTCCGCGGTGTGCACGGTCACCGACAGGCCCTCGGTGGCCTTGCGCACCAGGTCTGCTCGGTGCGGCGCCTGCTCGACGGCGTCGAGCGTCCCGCCGTCGAGGGTGACCAGCGCGCCCAGCAACCCGGCCTTGCCGCCGGGTCCGGCGCACAGGTCCAGCCAGCGCAGGTCGGAACCCGAGATCTCGGGCTTGGTGACGGCGAGGCTGACCAGCTGGGACCCCTCGTCCTGCACGACGGCGAAGCCCTCCTGCACCGGCTCCAGGTCACCGGGGTCACCGGCGCCGGCCTCCAGCCGCACGCCGTAGGGCGAGTAGGGCGCGGGGTCGCCGCCGGTGATGGCGGCGAGCTCGTCGGCGCTGATCTCGCCGGGCCGCGCGGTCAGGTGCACCGCCGGGCGGGTGTCGTCGGCGGCCAGCGCGTCCTCCAGCTCGTCGAGCCCGAGGGCGTCGGCGAACGCCTGCGCGATCCACTTCGGATGCGCGTGCTTCATCGCGAGGTGGCCGACGGGGTCGTCGGCCCGGTCCGGGGCGATCTGCTCGACCCACTGCTGCTCGTCCTTCTCGGCCGCGCGCCGCAGCACGGCGTTGGCGAAACCGGAGAGCTTGGACCCGTTCTCGAACCGCACGATGTCCACAGTGGATGCCACTGCGGCGTGCGCGGGGATGCGGGTGCGCAGGATCTGGTACACCCCGACGCGCAGCGCGTCGAGCAGCTTCGGGTCCATTTCGGACAGCGGGCGCGTGCTGCACTCGCCGATCACCGCGTCGAGCAGGCCCTGCGCCCGGCACGCGCCGTAGGTGAGCTCGGTGGCCAGCGCCGCGTCCCGGCCGCTGATGCGCCGCTGCTGGAGCAGCGGTGGCAGCGCGAGGTTGGCGTAGGCGTCGCGCTCGCGGACCGCGCGCAGCGTCTCCACCGCGACCAGCCGCACCGGGTCGACGTCCACCGGTCGCGGGTTGGCCTTGCGCTGCGGCGGGCGGGCCTTCGACGGGCGGTTGGGCCGTCGGCGGCGTTCAGTCACTGGAGCTTGTCTCCTTGCTCGATGCGGGTTCCGCGCGCCCAGTCGGTGGCGGCCATGCGCTTCTTGCCTGCCGCCTGCACCTGGCCCAGAGCGACGGCGGTGGTGCCGGTGCCGACGAGGACCCGGCGCTTCTCGGTCTTGATCTCGCCCGGCCGCAGCTGCTCGTCGGTGACGGTGACGGGGCCGAGCTTGAACCGCTCCTCCCCCAGCCACGCCCACGCGCCGGGCTCGGGCGTGACGGCGCGGATGAGCCGGTCGACGGCCGCGGCGGGCGCGGTGAAGTCGACCTTGGCGTCCTCGACGGTGACCTTGGGCGCGTAGCTGACGCCGTCGGCGGGCTGCTCCTCGGCGCGCACGCTGCCGTCCTCGATGCCGTCGAGCGTGGCCGACAGCAGGTCGGCACCCGAGATCGACAAGCGTTCCAGCAGCTCACCGGCGGTGTCGGTGGCGCGGATCTGCTCGGTGACCACGCCGAAGACCGCTCCGGCGTCGAGCTCGCGGACGATGCGGAAGGTGCTGGCCCCGGTGATCTCGTCGCCGTGCCGGATCGCGGCCTGCACCGGTGCGGCACCGCGCCAGGCGGGCAGCAGCGAGAAGTGCAGGTTGACCCAGCCGTGCCGCGGGATCGCCAGCGCCTCCTCGCGCAGCAGCGCGCCGTAGGCGACGACCGGGCAGCAGTCGGGGTCGATCTCGCGCAGCCGCGCCAGGAACTCCGGGTCGGAGGCCTTGGCCGGGGTGAGGACCTCGATGCCGTGCTCGTCGGCGAGCGCCCCTACGGGCGAGCGCACGAGCTTGCGGCCGCGCCCGGCGGGCGCGTCGGGCCGGGTCACAACGGCGGCGACCTCGTGCCGGTCGGAGTCGATGAGCGCCTGCAGCGCGGGGACGGCGGGCGCGGGCGTTCCGGCGAAGACCACGCGCATGCTCAGCGGCCTCCGAACAGCGGGTGCGGGTTCTGCTTGATGACCGGGGTGGCGCCGTCGAACCAGGGGGACTGGCGGATCTCGCGCATGGCGGCCTTGCGGGTCTCCTCGTCGAGGCGGTCGAGGAACAGCACGCCGTCGAGGTGGTCGGTCTCGTGCTGGATGCAGCGCGCCAGCAGATCGGTGCCCTCGACCTCGACGGGCTCTCCGTGGAGGTTCCAGCCGCGCGCGACGACGTGCTGGGAGCGCAGGCAGTCCCAGGACATGCCGGGGATGGACAGGCAGCCCTCGGGCCCGAGCTGGTCGTCGCCGCCGACGGCGGTCCAGGTGGGGTTGATGAGGTGCCCGGCGAAGCCGTCGCAGTGGTAGGTGAACACGCGCAGGCTCACGCCCAGCTGGGGCGCGGCGAGCCCGGCTCCGCCCTGGTCCTCCATCGTGTCCCAGAGGTCCTTGACGAGAGTGCGCAGCTCCTTGTCGAAGTCGACCACCTCGTCGGCCTTGGTGCGCAGGACGGGGTCGCCGAAGAGTCTGATCGGCTGGACGGTCACCTGGTCTCCCTCACGTCGACTACGACCCGACGAGTCTAGTAGCCGGACGCGCGCCCCGGCCGACCGCCGCACCCGCGGCCGGGGCGCGATCGGTCAGGGAGCGGGCAGGACCACTCCGGCCGAGCCCCCGCCTCGGCGGTGGCGTTCGGCGGCGGCGAGCCAGCGGCCGTCGGGGAGGCGTTCGACGCCGGTGGCGGCGCCGATCTCGTCGGTGGGCTCGAAGCGGTGGCCGAGGGCTTCGAGCTTCGCGGTCTCGGGCTGGGCGAGGAAGGCGGGTTCGGCGTCGGTGGTGGCGCTGTTGCGCTGCGAGGCCCGGGGTTCGGCGATGGCGTCGACGAGCGACTGCCCGCGGTCGAGACGGCCGGTGAGGGTTTGCAGGACGGTGGTGATGATCGTCGCCCCGCCCGGGCTGCCGAGCGCGAGCGCGGGTCGGCCGTCGCGGAGCACGATCGTCGGGCTCATCGAGCTGCGCGGCCGCTTGCCCGGCCCCGGCAGGTTCGGGTCGGGCACGCCCGGGGTGACCGGGGTGAAGCTGAAGTCGGTGAGCTCGTTGTTGAGCAGGAACCCGCGGCCGGGCACGACGATGCCGCTGCCGCCGGTCTGCTCGATGGTCAGCGTGTAGGACACGACGTCGCCGCGGGCGTCGGCGACGGTCAGGTGCGTGGTGTTGGGCCCCTCGTAGGGCTCGCCACCGCCCCGACCACCGGCGCAGTCCTGCGGGGATGCGGGGTCGCCGGGTGCGACGGGCGCCGGCAGGGCGGCGTCGTCGCTGATCAGGCACTCGCGGGAGGCCGCGAACTCGTCGCTGAGCAGTCCCTCGGTGGGCACGTCGGAGAACGCGGGGTCGCCGACCCACCGGTTGCGGTCGGCGAAGCCGAGCTTGCTCGCCTCCAGGTAGCGGTGCAGGTAGCCGGTCTTGTCGGCGGCGGCGAGGTCGGAGCGCTCCAGCACGTTGAGCGCTTCGCCGACGGTCGTGCCGCCGGAGCCCGACGGCGCCATGCCGTAGACGTCGAGGCCCCGGTAGCCGGAGTGCGTCGGTTCCCGGTCGAGGACCCGGTAGTCGCGCAGGTCGCCGGTGGTCATCGCCCCTGGGCGCACGTGCCGTCCGGACGCGGGGTCGACGGGCGGCTGGTTGACGGTGCGGACGAGGTCGGTGCCGATGTCGCCGGAGTACAGCGCGTTCACACCCTCGTCGCCGAGCCGCCGGTAGGTCTCGGCGAGGTCGGGGTTGCGGAACACGCTGCCGACGGCGGGGGGCTGCCCGCCGGGCAGGAACAGCGCGCGGGTGGCCGGGAACGCGCTGAACCGCTCCTGGTTGTCGGCGGTCTGCTGGCGGAAGGTGTCGTCGACGACGAAGCCGTCGCGCGCGAGGTCCTCGGCCGGGCGCAGCACCTCGTCGAGGTCCTCGCGGCCCCAGCGGTCCAGGGCGCGCTGCCAGGTCAGCGGCGTGCCGGGCACGCCGACTCCGAGCCCGCTGGTGACGGCGTCGTCGAACGGGATCGGCTCGCCGTTCTCCAGGAACAGGTCCTCGCCCGCCGCCGACGGCGCGGTCTCGCGGCCGTCGACGGTCTCGACGCGGCCGGTCGAGGCGTCGTAGTGCACGAAGTACCCGCCTCCGCCGATGCCCGCGGAGTAGGGCTCGGTGACGCCGAGCGCGGCGGCGGTGGCCACGGCCGCGTCGGCCGCGGTCCCGCCCCGGCGCAGGACTTCCAGGCCCGCCCGGGTGGCGTCGGGGTCGACGCTGGAGACCGCGCCGCCGAACCCGACGGCCTCGGCCTGCTTCGGCGGTTCCGGTTCCGCCTGGACCACCGGGATCACCGGTGCCAGCAGCGCGCACGCGCCCAGCGCGCTCACGCCCACCCGGATGCTCGACCTCATCTGTCCTCCTCCTGGTGACGACGACGGGCCGTTCACCTCCCCCGACCGAGGCGAACGACCCGTGTCCCTCGCTCAGCCCCTCGGTGCCAGGGCGGCGTCGTGATAGCGGCAGTTCGGTGCCCACAGCAGGAAGGAGTTCATGCCGTTGCTGCGGGCGGCGTCGATCTGCGCCGCGACCTCTCCCGGACCGTAGGACACCCCGAGGCTGAAGTCCTGCAACCACGGGATGATCTGCACGTCCGTGCCCTCGACGGCCTTGGCGAACGCCCCGAGGGAACGGGCCACGATGTCGTAGGGCTGGCTGTTGGGGTTGCCGACGCCGAACTCCCCGGCCGCCCAGTGCGACGGGTAGACCATCGGCGCGATGTAGTCGACGTAGTGCGACATCTGGCGGATGTCCTGGGCGATCTCGGTGGGCCGGTCCACGGCGATGCCGAACACCGACGCGCCCAGCAGCGCCCCGCGCGAGCGGACCTCGGTCTGCGACTGGCGCAGGAAGTCGGCGATGGCCGCTTCCGGCGTGCCGACGAGGTTCGGGATCCGCATCTCGTTCATGTGGCCGTCCGGCCGGCGCACGTAGTCGTAGAGCACGTCGTCGAAGCCCAGCTGCGCGGCCTCGGCGGCGATGTCGACGTTGTACTGGCGCACCACCGGGTCGGCGAAGTTGGTGAACGCGAACTGCCCGTAGCCGCTGGACCAGGGCGAACCGCCCGAGGTCTGCACGACGCGCTCGGGGTGGCCGCCGTTCCAGGAGGCCGCGCCCAGAACCGGGTCCTTGAACGCCACGAGCCGGCCGACGACGCGGACGCCCATGCCGTGCAGCTGGTCGAGGGTCTGTCGGGCGTTGTAGTAGCCCTTGACGGCGCCGATCTGGTGGGCCATCGGGACCGCGGAGTCGTAGACGACCTCGCCGCTCTCGTCCTTGAGGTCGAGCTCGACGGTGTCGATCTTGCCCTGGCGGGCCATCTCCAGGATCGGTTCGCGCAGCGAGTCGCTGGTCCAGGCCATGCCGGTGACGTGCACGGCGCGCATCCCCGGGTGCTTGATGTGGACCGTCATTGCGCGCTCGGTCCGGTTGCCCGCCGGGTCGGTGGCCACCACCTTGACATCCCGATCGGGTTTGTCGACCACGACGCTGAACGCGCCCTGCGGATCGGTGCTGACCTGCTTGCCCGCGACCTCGACGCGCTCCGCACCGTGCGCCTTGCCGGTGACGGTGACCGGGCGGTTCGGCCCGTCCGGGCGCAGCGAGTCGTCGACCTGGAGGTCGGGCGGCGTGCTGTCCACAGTGAACTCGTGACTCGTGGTGTCTGAACCGAGCCAGGAGATGCTCCGCGGGGCTTCGACGGCGAGTTCGTGCGAACCGTCCGGAAGACCGGCAGGAGCCAAGGTCAGACCACCCGGGACCTGCCGCGCGGCGACTTCCCGCCCGTCGATCGTGATCTTGGCGTTGTTCACGCCCCGGATACCGACTTCGGCATTGGTGTTCACCGGCTGAGCCAGACCGGTGATTTTCACGTCCTCAGTGGACAGCGTGCGTAACAGGAGGAAACCGAAGAGCAGCACCAGTGCGGTACCGACTCCGATCACCACGTACTTGGGCGTTCCGGCGCTGATGGCCTTGATGCGGGCGCGCGCTGAAGCAGCATCCGACATCGGTTTCGCCTCCCCGACTTAGGCGAACTCGCGCGGTGCACGAATTTCCTTGCTGGACAATTGGGATCGGCCGCGACCACGCGGCCGGAAACCCACTGTCGCAGTCGGATCGGGCTAGATCAATTGGCCAGTTGGAGTATCCCGGCGGCGGAACCTGATCTATACCGTTGGTTCCGATGTTGCCTTCCAGAACCGCGCTTCGCGCCGCCGCTCTCGCGATGCTGTGCGCCACGGCCGCGTGCAGCGCGCCCGCCGCGCCCGCCCCTCCGCCGCCGCCCAACACCCCTGCCGCACCGCCCGCTCCCCCGCCGCCACCGGACCCGGCCTCCGTCGGTGCCAACGAGCTCGGCGACGTGCCGGTGCTGATGTACCACCGCATCACACCCGCTCCGACCAGCGTGTACGACCGCACTCCGGCCGATTTCCGGGGCGAGCTGGAGCGCCTCGTCCGCGAGGATTACGTTCCGGTGACGGCCACCGAGTACGCAACCGGGAAGATCGACATCCCGGCCGGCAAGCATCCCGTGGTGCTCACCTTCGACGACGGCTCGGCCACTCAGTTCACTGTGGACGCTTCGGGCGGTCCGGCCCCGGAGTCGGCGGTCGGCATCCTGCTGTCGGTCGCTCGGGCCAATCCGGGATTCCGCCCGGTGGCGACGATGTACGTGTTCAATCCGCCGTTCGAGGAACCCACCGGTCGGCGCAGTCTCACCTGGTTGCACGACAACGGTTTCGAGATCGGCAACCACACCCTCGACCACCCGAACCTCGGGAAGGTCTCCTCGGAGCAGGCGCGGCACGAGATCGCCGGGATGCAGAAGATCATCACCGACGCCGTTCCGGGGTTGCGGGTGGACTCGCTGGCGCTGCCGCTGGGGATGCACCCCGACGAGGAGGTGCTGGCCTCCGACGGCTCGGCCGACGGGGTCACCTACCACCACACGAGCGTGATGCTGGTGGGTTCCAACCCCGCTCCCTCGCCGTTCACCGCGGATTTCGACCCGGCGAACATCCCCCGCATCCGCTCGCAGGGCCCCACCGGCGAGGACGCGAACTACGGCTCGACGGTGTGGCTCGACAAGCTCGCCGCCGACCCGGCGTCGCGCTACACCTCCGACGGCGACCCGGCCAAGACCTCGGCGCCGAACTCGGCGACGGCGCAGCCCGCCCCCTCCGCGCCGAACGTTCACCGCTACTGATCCGCCGCGAGGGCGACCGGATTGCTCCCGCGTTCGGGGAACGGATTTCGGCAGTTCTCCGAAACCGGAATACGGGAGTAATCCGGTCACCCCCCGTTGGTTGCTCCCACCAGGAAGAATTTGCCCAGCCGCATGCCGATCGTGATCAACCCGTAAGCAGCGTTGGTATGAACGTGTTACGTGCTTTGACACGGCCGGGTAAGCGCGACACGCAGGGTTAATCAGCTGCTAGCGTCCCGCCATCATCTTCGCCGCAGAAACCGGAGGGGGGTTTCCGCTGGTGACGTCACAGGACGCCGAGACTCATCACCGGACCATCAAGAAGCGGCTCTCGCGCGCGCTCACGCTGCCGATCGTGCTGCTGTCGGTCGTGCTGCTGTCCTCTACCGTGCCGCAGGGGGTCGAATCCTTCGTCGTCTGGCGGATCGGGGTCGCGGCCGAGGACGCCGGTGGATCGGCGATGCGCGCGTTCGCCGCGCTGCAGCACGAACGCGACCTGTCGGTGCGCGAGGGCATCCCGACCGCGGAGCTGGGGGCTGCGCGCGTCACCAGCGACCGCACCACCACCGAGCTCGTCCGCACGCTGGACTCGCTGACGGACTACGCGCCCGAACCGATCGCGGTCAAGACCGAACAGCTCAAGAAGCAGCTCGCCGAGCTGCCCCAGCGCCGCCTGCTGGCCCAGGGCCCGCTCAACCGCCGCGCCACCGTCGAGTACTTCAACGCCACCATCGACACCGGCATCGACCTGTTCGACACCCAGTCCCGGCTGGCGCACGACATCCAGGTCACCCAGGACGGCATCACCGCCACCGAGCTGCTGCGCGCCTCGGACCTGATGCGGCGGGCGGCGATGCTCGGCGGATCGGCGGTGGACTCGGGCCGCTTCGAGGCGGGCGAGCACCACGCGTTCGCCGAGCAGGTGTTCACCTACCGCAGCCGCATCAGCTCTGAGAGCGCTCACGCGGCACCCGAGGTGCAGCGGCAGTACCGCGCGCTGACGGCCTCGCCCGCGTGGCAGCGGCTCACCGCGGTCGAGGACCGGCTGGTCGCCGACGGCGCGAACGGCTCGCACGCGTTCCCGCCGGAGCAGCAGCGCGCGTGGCACGACGACGTGACCACCGTGGGCCGCGACCTCAACGAGCTGGCGCTGGCCCAGTCCGACCACGCGATCACGCTCGGCATGACGCAGGCCTACTCGAAGTTCGTCTGGACGATCCTGGTGGTGCTGGTCGCCCTCGCGGCCGTCGCGCTGTGCTGGTGGTACTCGTGGCGCAACATCGGCCTGGCCGAGCAGGTCCTGCAGCGGCTGGCGCGGCTGCGCGACGCGGTGCGGCACCGCACCCACGACCTGCTGCCGCCGATCCTGGCCCGCGCCCGCGAGGGCAAGGAGGTCGACGTCGACGACGAGCTGGGCGAGCTGGACTTCGGCCGCGACGAGATCGGCGAGGTCGCCGACGCGATGGAGGTCTCGCAGCGGGCCACCATCGACGCCACGATCAAGGAGGCCGGCACGCACGCGGCGTTCCGCAGCGCCATCGCCGCGATCGCCAGCGGCCAGCAGACCCTCATCCAGCAGGCGATCGTGCTCATCGACGCCGCCGAGCACGACGAGCAGGACCCGGCGAAGCTGCGCCGGTTGCTGCAGGTCGACAGCACGGTGACGCGGCTGCGCCGCAAGATCGAGAACCTGCGGGTGCTGGCCGGGGACCGGCCGGGGCGGCGCTGGCGGGACCCGGTGCCGCTGAGCAAGCTCGTGCAGTCGGCGATCGGCGAGACCGAGCACTACACGCGGATCAACGTCCGGGCGGTGCCGCCGCTGGCGGTCAAGGGCCCGGCGGTGACCGACACGATCCGGGTGCTGGCCGAGCTGATGGACAACGCCACCCGCTTCTCACCGCCGAACTCGCCGGTGCTGGTGCGGGTGGATCGCACGACCGGCGACCGGGTGCTGGTGGAGATCGAGGACCGCGGCCTGGGGATGCCCGCGGCCGACCGCGAGCGGATCAACGAAACCCTGTCCGCACCACCGGATTTCACCGCCAACTCGGTGCAGGACGACGTCCGGCTGGGCATGGTGGTGGTCTCCCGGCTGGCGCAGCGGCGCGGCATCGAGGTCGCCCTGCACCCCGGGGAGGGCTCGGGCATCCGGGCCTCGGTGGTGCTGCCCGCCGACCTGATCACCTCGCCCGCCCAGCCCCGGCAGGGGGCCGACCGGCAGGGCGTCGAGTCCACGGTCCGCATCCGCCGCAAGCCCCGCCGCACGTCCACCTCGGTCGAGCCGGAGAGCACCGGCGGCCTGCCGCAGCGCAGACGCGGCACGACGCTCGCGCGGCTGACGTCCAGCACCGCGGCCGACGACCCGGAACCGCCGTCCGACGAGCCGCGCCGGTCGGGGTCGGCGGCGTTCATGAACCAGATCCAGCGCGCCCGTTCTCAGCAGGAGGGACGTTCGTGAGCAGCGACAACCTGAGCTGGTTGCTCCAGGATTTCCACCGCCAGGTGCCGGACGCGCGGGGGCTGATCCTGTTCTCCGCCGACGGCCTGCCGACCGCGTCGTCGGGCCTGTCCGACGACGACGCCGACGCCCTGGCAGCGCTGGGATCGTCGATCAACAGCACTGTGGCCGGCGCCAGCGCGCGCACCGGGTCGGGCCGGGTGCGCCAGACCCTGGTGGAGAGCGACGACGCGTACCTGCTGCTCACCCGCGCCGCCGAGCGCACCGGCCTGCTGGTGGTCGTGTCGATCTCGGCGGACCTGGAACTCACCGCCTCGGCGGTGGAGCAGCTGGTCGCGCGCGTCGGCGCGCACCTGGCGACGCCGGCTCGGCGGTGAGGCGGCATGGCCGAGTGGAGCGATGACGAGCCCGGGCCGCTGGTGCGGCCCTACGTGCACACCGGGGGCCGCACCGACGTCGCCAGCGAGGAGCTGAACGTCTCGGCACTGCTGCGCGCGACGCCCGATCCCGACGAGCAGGAGCTGTCGCTGAGCGCGGCGGCGGTGCGGGAGCTGTGCGCGACGCCGGTGTCGCTGGCGGAGATCGCCGCGGAGCTGGAGAGCCCGATCTCGGTGGCGCGCGTCCTGGTCGGCGAGCTCGTCACCCGGGGCCTGCTGCGGATCGCCGCCCCGAACACCGACCACCCCGACATTTCGTTCTTGGAGAGGCTGCGCAACGATGTCCGGAACCTTTGATCCGAACACGACTTCGGCGAAGATCGTGATCGCCGGGGCTTTCGGGGTCGGCAAGACCACGATGATCACCAAGCTCACCGACCGGGAGCCGCTGCGCACCGAGGAGATCCTCACCGAGGCGGGCGTGGGCGTGGACGACCTCTCGGGCGTGGAGAGCAAGCGGACGACGACGGTGGCGCTGGACTTCGGCCGCCTGGACCTGCCCAGCGGCCCGAAGCTCTACCTGTTCGGAACCCCGGGCCAGGACCGGTTCTGGCCGATGTGGGACAGCATCGCGACGGGCGCGCTGGGCGCGATCGTCATCGTCGACCCGGACCGGCTGGGCCAGTGCTTCGCGATCCTGGACTTCTTCGAGGACCGCGGCATCCCGTTCGTGGTGGCGGTCAACGAGTTCGAGGGCGCCACCCGCCACGAACCCGATCAGATCGCCGCCGCCCTGGACCTCGACCCCGACATCCCGGTCCTCCACTTCGACGCCAGGAGCAAACCCGACACCAAGGAAGTCCTGGTCACAGTCCTCAGCCGAGCCATCGACCACCGCATCACCGCACCAACGCCCTGACCTCACCACCCCACACCCACCCCAACCCGCTGACCTCCGGGCAGAGCCGGTGGTGCCGGCAGCATCGTGCGTCACCAGTGGACAGTTTTAGTCCAAAACATCCGGGCAAAACGGACATTGATCATGGGTGATTCGAGGTAAAACTGTCCCCTGCCTCGCACCACCCCACCTGAGCGCCACCCCATCGCCGCAACGAGCCCCTAACGTCCGGGGCGCAGCTTTCACGTTCCGGTTACGTGCGGGGCTTGTTCGGCAACGGGCACCGGCATACCTTTATTTGGTATACCGTGTTGGTATACCAAGCAAAGGATGAGGCTCATGTCCAACACCCGTTGGCGCTTGTTCGGTCTCCTGTTGTTGCTGGTCACCGTCAACTACGTCGACCGCGGATCGCTGTCCGTGGCACTTCCGATGATCAAGGACGAGTTCGGCATCGGACCTGAGGTCACCGGCGTCCTGCTGTCCGTCTTCTTCTGGGCCTACGCCGCGATGCAGATCCCCGCGGGCTGGCTCATCGACCGCTTCGGCCCCCGCAGGCTGATCACCGCCGCGTGCCTGGGCTGGGGCGGCGCGACCGCGCTCACCGGTCTCGCGCCCAACACCGCCACGATGGCCGTCGGTCGCGCCGCGCTCGGCGCCGCCGAGGCGCCCATCATGCCCGCGGGCGGCAAGCTCAACGCCGTGTTCCTGACCGAGAAGGAACGCGGCCGCGGCGCCACGATCCTCGACGCCGGCGCTCCCCTGGGCTCGGCGTTCGGCGGCGTCGCGATCACCGGCCTCATCGCCGCCACCGGCAGCTGGCGCTGGGCGTTCATCGCCGCCGGTGCCGCGACGATGCTGCTGGGCTTCTGGGCGTGGCGGGCCATCCGCGACACCCCGGAGACCCACCCGCACGTCGACGACGCCGAGCGCGCCCACCTCGCCCGAGCGCGCGCGGACGAGAACGCCCGCCACCAGGCCACCGGACGGCGCGCCGGTCTCGTGCACTACCTGCGCTACCGCAGCTTCTGGGCGATGTGCCTGGGCTGGCTCGGGTTCAACGGCGTCTTCTACGGGCTGCTGACCTGGGGCCCGCTGTTCCTGTCGGAGAGCAAGGGATTCGACCTCGGCGCGATCGGCTGGTCCACGTTCGTCATCTTCGGTGCCGGGTTCGTCGGCGAGATCCTCGGCGGTCAGCTCGCCGATCGGCTCCGCGATCGCGGCTTCGGCACCAACGCCGTGCTGCGGAGCCTGCTGGGATTCGCCGGGCTGTGCGTGATCGGCGGGCTGGTCGGGGTCGTGCTCGTGCCGGGTCCGGTCGCGGCCATCGTCCTGCTGTCCACCGTGCTGTTCTTCCTCCGCTGGGTCGGCCTGTTCTGGGCCGTGCCCGCGATCCTCGGCGGCACCGAGGACGCCGGGGTGCTCGGCGGCGCGATGAACCTGGCGGGCAACGTCTCCGGCTTCATCACGCCCATCGCGGTGGGGCTCATCGTCGGCGCGACCGGCGGTTACACCGGGGCGCTGCTGTACTTCGTCGGCGCGGGCGTGATCATGACGATCTCGGTCCTCGTCCTGGACTACAGCACCCGGCTCGCTCCCCGCGCCACGTCCGCGCCCGTTCAGGGAGGTGCCGCGTGACCCGCATCGGCATGATCGTCCCGTCCTCCAACACGACCCTCGAACCCGCCACCCGGCGACTGCTCGCCGAGCGGTCCGATGTGGACGTGCTGTGCACCCGGATCCCGGTGCGCGCCATCACCCGCGACGGCACGGGCGCGTCCTTCGACGTCGAGACGATGGTGAGCGCGGCCGAGCTGCTGGCCGACGCCGAGGTGGACTGCGTGGTCTGGAACGGCACCGCCGGGTCCTGGCTCGGCGCCGACCACGACCGCCGGATCGCGTCGGCCATCACCGACCGCACCGGCCTCCCCGCCACGACCTCGACGCTGGCGATCCTGCAGGCCTGCCACGACTTCGGCGTCACCGAGCTGGCCTGCGCCTCGCCCTACACCGCCGACGTGGCGGAGGCGATCGTCGCCGAGTACGCCGGCCACGGCATCACCATCACCGGACGCAGCGAGTGGTGCCTGTCCGACAACCGCGCCTTCGCCGCACCGGGAGCCGCCGAGGTCGCCGAACTGCTGCGCAGCGCGGCGAAACCCGGTGCGCACGCGGTGGGTCTGATCTGCACCAACGTCGACGGCGCGGCGGTGGCCGCCGACGTCGAGCGCGAGCTGGGCGTGCCGGTGATCGACAGCATCGCCGCCACCCTCTGGTGGGCGCTGGAGACCGCGGGCGCGCCCTCGCGCATCAACGGGGCGGGGGCGCTGCTCGACCAGGCGGACCTGCGGCACCGCGCGTCGCGGATCGTCGCCGAGCTGCGGGTGCGCACCGGCTGCGACCGCACGACGCTGCGCGTCGACGACCCGCTGCGCGGCCTGCACGTCGACCTGTGCGCGGCGGAGTCCCGCGCCGACGGGGTGCGCTCGATCCAGCACGACCCTTCCCTCGACCAGCGCGGGTTGGAGACCGTGCGGTGGCTGGACGAGCACCGGCGGGTCCTCGTGCAGCCCGCGTTCACCGAACCGCCGTTCCCGCCGCAGGCGCTGCGCGAGGTCTACGGCGTGAGCGCCCAGGTGCTCGGCCCGGTCGAGCGCGGCGGCGAGGTCGTCGCGTGGTTGTCGGCGCACAGCATCGGCGAGCGGGCGTGGACGGAGTCCGATGTGGACGCGATGAACGCGGCGCGCGACGCGGTCGCGGCGCTGCTGGACCGGTGATCTCTCGATGTCGAAAGGACAACGCATGAAGAAGATCCAGGTGTGCGTCGGTGTCGACGTGGACTCCTGCGCCGGGTGGCTGGGCTCCTACGGGGGGCAGGACTCCCCCAATGACATGCAGCGCGGCGTGTTCGCCGGGCAGGTCGGCGTGCCGCGCGTGCTCAAGCTGCTGGAACGCCGCGGCATCACCGGCACGTGGTTCTGGCCCGGTCACTCGCTGGAGACCTTCCCGGAGCAGGCTCGGATGTGCGTCGAGGCCGGGCACGAGATCGGCGCCCACGGCTACAGCCACGAGAACCCGCGCTCGCTGTCGCCCGAGCAGGAGCGCGACGTGATGACCAAGAGCGTCGAGCTCATCGAGGACCTGTGCGGGAAGCGGCCCGAGGGCTACGTGGCGCCGTGGTGGGAGATGAGCGAGCACACCGCGGGCATCCTCGCCGACTTCGGCTTCTCCTACGACCACTCGCAGAACTACCACGACTTCGTGCCGTTCTACGCCCGCGTCGGGGACCGGTGGACGCCGATCGACACCTCCCGGCCGGCAGCGCACTGGATGAAGCCCCTGGAGCACGGCAGCGAGATCGACCTCGTGGAGTTCTGCGGCAACTGGTACGTCGACGACCTGCCGCCGATGATGTTCATCAAGTCACACCCGAACTCGCACGGCTTCGTCAACCCGCGCGACATCGAATCCCTCTGGAACGACCAGTTCGACTGGGTCCACCGGGAGCTCGACTACGCGGTCATCCCGATGACGCTGCACCCGGACGTCTCCGGGCGGCCGCAGGTGCTGCTGATGCTGGAGCGACTGCTGGACCGGTGGGCGGAGTTCGACGGCGTCGAGTTCGTGCCGATGGCCGAGGCCGCCGCCGAGCACCGACGCCGCTTCCCCTTCGACCAGCCCGAACGACCGGACGGTCTGGGGCGGTGAGCAGCTGATTCGGCCTGGTGCCACTGCTAGGATCCGAGGTGGCATGGCTTCTGATTCCCACTCGACCGAGACCGTCCTGCTGCGGGGGCGACTGATCGACACCCTGCGCAACGACGTGATCATCGGTCGCTATCCCCCGGGCTACCGGCTCGTCGAGCGGGACGTCGCCGACACCTACGGGGTGTCGCGGCTTCCCGCTCGGGAGGCGCTGCAGGCGCTGCGCGCCGAGGGCTTCCTGGAGGTCCGCAACACGCGCGGTCTGGTCGTGCGCACCTGGACCGAGACCGACGTGAGCGAGCTGTTCGACATCCGCGAGGCGCTGGAGTCGGTGGCCTGCCGCCAGGCCGCGGAGCAGCGCACCGACGACGACGTCGTCGCGCTGCGCGAGGCGGCCGACGCGGCCGATGCGGCCGTCGCCTCGGGCGACACCTCCGGCGCGCACGACGCCAACGCGCTGTTCCACCAGCTGCTGGTGACCGCGGCCCACAACCGCACGCTCAGCGAGGTCACGGCCCCGATCCTCTACCGGGTGCAGTGGCTGGTCCGCCAGATCCCGGACCCCCACTCGGTCTCGGACGACCACCACGCCCTCGTCGAGGCCATCGCCGACGGCGACCCCCGCCGCGCACAGCGCCTCGCCGTCTCGCACGCGGAACGCAACCGCACCACAACCCTCAAAGCCATGTTCCCGGGCCGCTGACCCGTCACCAGCGGACAGTTTTAGTCCAAACTGTCCGGACAAAGCGGACATTGATCATGGGTGATTCGAGGAAAAACCGTCCTCTGCCTCGCACCACCCGAGTGCCAGGCCCCGGCTCAGGGCTTGGGGCGCAGCTGGTCGCGGGTGACGGCGTACTCGACGTCGCCGTGCTCGGAACCGGGGATGGGGCCCTCCGGCCACGTGGTGAAGAAGGTGCGGACGTAGCGCAGACCGGCCTTCTCCATGACGCGGCGGGAGCCGGTGTTGACCGTCATGGTCTGGGCCCACACGCGACTCAGGCCGAGGTCGGCGAACCCCTTGTGGATCAGCGCCCGCGATCCCTCGGTCGCCAAGCCTCGGCCCCAGGCCGAGCGGTGCAGCCGGTAGCCGAGCTCGAAGTTGCCGAGGTCGTCCGACGCGTTCGGGTGGAACTTGAAAAGTCCCAGGAACTCCCCGGTCTCCCGCTCGACGGCGACCCAGTTGCCGTGTCCGCCGTAGCGCTCGTAGCGCGCCAGGTACATCGGCATGGTCTCCGACCGGACCTCTTCGAGCGTGCTGGGCACGCCGCCGTTGAGGTACCGCATGACCTCGGGATCGCCGTTGAGCCGGAACACCGCGTCGGTGTCCTCGGCGGTGAGCTCCCGCAGCACCATGCGCTCGGTCTCCAGGAACACCCGCACTACAACATCTCCAGCGGGTCGAGGCGGACCTGGAGCTCGGTGGCCTTGCGGGCCGCGCGGATGGCCTGGGCGGCGTGCAGGGAGTCCGCGAGCGCTCGGCCTTCGGTGCGGTCGACGCGGACGATGAGGCGCTCGCGCTCGGAGCTGCCGTCCTCGTCGACCTCGCCGAGCGGCACCGGCCCGAGAACTTCAGCGCTGGAAGGCAGGTCCGCCGAGTCCAGCAGCGCCTCGATCGCGTCCGGCGTCCCGTCGACGGCCGCCACGCGGCGTGCGGGCGGGAACCCGAGCTCGGCGCGCTCGGCGAGTTCCTGCGCGGCGTACCAGGCCGGGTCCCACCGCACGAGCGCCTGCACCGGCTGCAGCGACGACTCCGCCATCACCACCACGCGCCCGCCGTCGGAGGCGGGCCGCACGAGAGCGGCGGCGGCGAACCACTTGCGCAGCGCGGCCTCCGACGCCCGCAGCTCGGGTCGTCCGAGCAGGGTGCGGCCGTCCAGCAGCAGCGCCGCGCCGTAGCCGCCGTCGGCGACGGGTTCGGCGCCGGGAGTGCACACGATCAGCGCGGGCTTGCCGGGCACGTCGGCGAGGATCTCGCCCGCACCGGAGGTCCGCACCGGGGTCCCGGGGAACGCCCGCCCCAGCTCCTCGGCGGTGCGGCCCGCACCGACGGCGACCGCGCGCAACCGCCGCGACCCGCACTGCGGGCACTTGAACGCCGCCTCGGAGGTCCCGCACCAGCTGCACGCGGCCGGTTTGGGCATCCCGTCCTCGGTTCCCCCGGGCAGCGACAACGGCCCCGCGCAGCGCCGGCACCGAGCGCGTTCGCGGCAGTCTCCGCAGGCCAGAGCCGGTACGTACCCGCGCCGCGGCACCTGGACGAGCACCGGCGCACCGCTCTTGAGCGCGGCCCGGGCGGCCTCGAATCCCACCGACGGCAACCGGGCGGCCCGCGCGGCGGGGTCGCGCGCGAGCTGCGTGTCGTCCTCGCCGATGGAGGTCACGCGCGGCGCGGCGGCCCGCACCTCGGTGCGGTGCGCGACGAGCTCGTGCGCCCAGCCGGACTCGACCAGCAGCGCGGCCTCGGCGGTCCGGGCGAACCCGCCGACGACGAGCGCCGCGCCCGCGGTGTGCGCCCGCTGGGTGAGCACGTCGCGCGTGTGCGGGTAGGGCGTCTGCGGGTAGGAGTGAAGGTCGTCGCCGTCGTCCCACACCACGGCCAGCCCGAGGTCGCGCACCGGCGCGAACATCGCCGCGCGCGTGCCGATCACCACCCGCGCGGCACCGCGCAGGGCGGCGAGCCAGTGCTTGTAGCGCTCGGCCGGGCCGCTGTCGGCGGTCAGCGTCACGACGTCGTCGCCGAGCAGCGCCGCGCAGGCCGAGTGCAGCCGCTTGAGGTCGCGGTGATCGGGCACGACGATCAGCGCCCCGCGTCCGGCGGAGGCCGTGGTGGCGGCGGCTTCGGCGAGCCGCGCGGGCCAGTCCTCCCCCGGCAGCGCCTGCCACACCGCGCGGGCCGGACGACCCGCGCTCAACGCGTCCAAGAAGGACTGACCGTGCTGATAACGCTGCCACGCAGGCGTTTCCGGCCGATCGGGCGCGGGAACCGGTTCGCGCCGCGCGGACTTCTCGGCGGCGGCGCTGCGCGGTGGGATCGCCAGCCGCAGGACGTCGACGAGCATCCCGCCGTAGCGGCCGGCGACAGCGCGGGCCTGGGCGAGCATCTCCGGCGTCAGCACCGGTTCCGGCGAGGCGACCCGCTCCAGCCACGCCAGGTTGCCCTTGAACTCGGAGGTCTCGACGCGCTCCAGCAGGTAGCCGTCGACGAGCTTGCCGCGGAACCGCACCCGCACCCGCACCCCGGCCTGAGCGTCGGCGTCGAGCCGATCGGGAACGCGGTAGTCGAACGGGCGGTCCAGGTGCACCGGCAGCGGGACGTCGACCAGCACGCGCGCGACCGGACTGCTCGCCGCCGCCGTGCGCTCGGTCTCCTCCTTCCGCTTCCGCGGCTGCCCACCTGCCATGTGTCTTCTCTACCATGCTCCCCCGTCGCGCCCCGGTGCCGGAGGTGACCGGCGAGTTGGATCCGGGTGGAGCGTGTGAAAGCATTTTCGAGTGTTTCACGTCGTCTTCTACCACCCCGAGATTCCCGGGAACGCCGGGAACGCGATCCGGATGGCGGCCGGTTCGGGCGCCGCGCTGCACCTGATCGAGCCCCTGGGGTTCTCCGTGGAGGACGCGAAGCTGCGCCGCGCCGGGCTGGACTACCACGACCGCGCGGCGCTGCACGTCCACCCGAGCCTGGACGCCTGCTGGGACGCGCTGCGCCCGGAGCGGGTCATCGCGTTCACCGCCCGCACCGAGATGATCCACACCGAGGTCGACTACCGGCCGGGCGACGTGCTGCTGTTCGGCCCGGAGTCGACGGGGCTGCCGGACGAGCTGATCGAGTCGGCGTCGCTGCGGGTGCGGATCCCGATGCTGCCGGGCATCCGGTCGATGAACGTCGCGAACTCGGCGGCGGTCGCGGTCTACGAGGCGTGGCGGCAGCAGGGCTTCAAGCTGCCGTGACGGGCTCGCGGCGGCGCGTCCAGGGCCAGGTGAGCAGCGCCCAGGCGGCCATGCCGACGACGAGCTCCACGGCCAGGTAGGTGGGCCAGCCGCCCATCAGGTCCAGCAGCGACGGGTTGTCCGGCTTGCTGCTGACGAACCCGTAGTTGGTGCCCGCGATGGCGTTGAAGCCCAGCATCAGCACTCCCCACGCGACGGTGACCCCGACCGAGACCCAGTACCCGCGCCAGGTCGGCCTCAGCCCGATTCCCCAGGTCAGGAAGGCCGCGGTCCAGATCACCAGCAGGTGCTGACCCCAGAACTCGACGAAGTCGACGTGCGGGAAGTCGGGCGCGTCCAACGCCGGCGTGATGATCGCCTGCGGTGTCAGCGTCAGCCCCCAGAAGTACAGCAGCGCGTGCGGCGTCGAGGCCCGCGTCCACAACGCCCAAGCCGCCACCACCCACGCCAGATCGCACAGGTGCAGCGGCAGCGAGTTGAACAGGTCCCAGGCCCCGGGGGTCAACCGGTACGCCAGCAGCGGCAGGTTGAACCCCACCACGACCAGCGCGAACCCCCGGCACCACCGCTCGACCCCGGCCCGGTCCCGCAACCGCCTCCCGAGCACGACGAGGACCACCGACCCGAGCACGATGAGCCCCATCAAAGCCACGTGCGACGGGCCGTACACCACGAACCGATCCCCAACCGGCTCCACACCCCCAACACTCACCCACCCACCCCATCCCGTCAATCCCACCCAACACACCCGAACCAACCCGCGTCACGCCAAAACCCCCAAAAAACCGGATCAAATACCGCAGTTTTCGACCGCAAGCGCGAGGTGGTGAGGGCGATCAGACGACAGGCGAGCTCATCGTGCGGCCTGTCAGGCGATACCGAGGGTGACGCTAGCGCCCTGCGGCAGCTCGTGGATTCGTTGCGCGAAGGGGCCGCGAATTCGCATGCACTTTCCGGCGTCCTTGGCCGTGAGGTTGGTGAAGTCGTAACTACCGCCCAACGTGAAAAGGCGCCACGGCACTAACCGCTGGCTATATCCGAGCGGCCCCATCTCGTCTTGCCACGCAGCGGCTATCGATCGGCAGCCATGCACTTCAAGGTCGTCCAGCAACCAGCTCGCCCAGTCTTCGAGCGAGCTGCCCAGCAGCACCGTCTCTCCAGATTCCGGATGGAAGAGGACCACTTCACTCCGACGGCGGATGGCGAACTGAACCCCGAAGAGATCCTGGCCGAAGCAGAAGAGGTTGTCCGCCAATCCACCGTAGGTGCTCTTCCACTCGTCGACCTTGTTCCAGCGCTCCAACTCCGGACCGAGTCCAGGGTTGCCGGCGCGAAAGACTTGCACGCCCGAGTTGCACGCGAAGAAGCCGTTAAACTGGTCAGCAACCTGGCCAGCTCGCCCAACGGCCCCTCGTTCGCACCGAGGTCGACCGTTCTCGGGTATCCAGAACTACCTCGAGCGCCGGCGACGAGGAGTTGGAGTGCGGATCGCATTCTCATACGACTCCAGGCACCGATGAAACGTCGATCCGGTTGAGCACAGCTTCACGCAGTTCCGACGTAACCGCCGTGCGCATATCGGGTTGCGTTGTGATCCCTGCAGGGGCAACATGCCAGGGCTGCTCGGCGAACCACAGGTCGAGCGAGGCGAGCAACACCGCACCGGCTTCGTCACCTCTACCAGCCTTGACGAGCTGACGGGCGAGCCAGAACGACATCGCCCAGTCCTGGGGTTCCAGTCCCGCATCGTGCAGCTTGATCGCAATAGCGGGCTGTCGCGAACGCTGCGACGCTCCCCATAGCCTGCGCCGCTGCGACCCGCTCAAGTTCTGCGGGTCCTGTTCGGCGAGTTCCGCATCAGCAGCGCGCAGTGGCTTCGCAGGCAGGGGACTGTACAGATCCATGTCAAAACCCGTGATGAGACTGTGGACCGGTTGTCCCTTCGCCACCTCGCTTTGCAGCCAGACAAGACGTTTTCCCAGCGTGCTTCCCTCCGGAACATGGCGTCCCACACGCTCGAGCACAGCCGCCGGATCATCACCGGCCTCGACCGCACCAATCAGCAGAGCCTCGTCAAACGGCATGTCATGATCGAAGAAACTTCCGGGGCGGCTGCTGAATCGGGTGATCGCGTCCTCAGCCAGTTCTCGAGCATCGGAAAATCCGTCACGCCACCAGAAGACCTCGATCGCAGCAGCCGTAGCAGGCCACACATCATCAGCCGACTGGTTCTGCTGCGTCGTGAGCAGCAGCCGTTCGAGAACGTCTTGCGGCATCGTGGGTTGACTCCTTAATGAGTTCTCACTCGCTGTTACTCGACGAGGATTCGCACGTGGTCATCTTTCCCGAGCTCTTGAGCCCTGATCTGGGCATTCATGGAAGATCCCGCGCCACGGTTGTCGCTGGCGTCAATGTACTTGACCGAGCTTCCCTCACCGCCCTCGCGGAACATCGCCGGCGGATACTCATCACGATCGAGATAGTCACCTCCCCTGGTCGGGATCCCGCGCAGCGATTCCCTCCGGTTGATGTCCGCGTTCTCCTTGTCAATCGTGAGATCTGACGGCAAGGGCTCTCCCCTCCGCTGCGGATCAGGACCGTGTGAGATGACTCCGGCTTGCGCCTCTTCGATGTGCTCCGCGGACTCCGGATACTTCTCGCTCTTGACGATGACAGGCTGGGGGCTCGCATCCGGAAAGTTCTCCCCATATGCGGGAGGGTCTTCCGCGCCGAGGGACGACGCGAGATCATCCGCGTCCTCACGGACTTCATCTGCCAGCTCGTTGGTCTTGTCGAGAACGGTGTTGGAAGCTGCTTCGGTACTAGCTTCTACAGAACGTGCCGCATCGTCCAGCCCCACCAGATCAAAGCCGCCGCCGACGACGTTTCCCACACCGTCGACGGCACCAGCGATCGTCGTACCCGCAGCATCGACGAAGTTTCCGACGCCGTCGAGTGCGTAATGAGCGATATTTCCCGGTATATCTCCGATCGTCTCTGCTGCGTCACCGAAGAACTCACCGATCTCGTCGAGCAAGGACGGCTTTTCAGGCGCGTCCTCCTGAGCGCTGTTCACCGCAGAAGCTGCGTCCTGACCAGCCTGATCAAGCTGTTGACGCGCGCGATCAAGGAGGGCTCGGGCGCTCTCCCGCTTGACTTCTCCTGGGTCGTTGAAAGGTGCGTCTTGTGGTCCACGTTCGAATTCGTCCTGGGCCCGCTCGGTCGCACGTTGACCGGCCTCGTACTCCTCGACGGCTTCGCAGGCCTGAGCCTGAGCCCACTCCAGCACCCCCACGAAGTCGCTCAGTGCCCGTGCCGAATCGTGAAAAGCATCCCCCGCCTTGATCCAACGCAGGGGTTCCTGTTCGAACCGCTGGCGGAAGGCATCACCGGCTTCGCCTTCCCAACCCCCCGCATCGAGGCGCTTGAAGCCCTCGCCGATCTCCAAGAGTCGATCACCGAGCTTGCCGAGTCTTTCCGCAGAACCACGGACATCAGCCGGGTCTCCCGGGACCAACTCCTTGGGGTCAGTCGTCTCCCCTAGTTCAGCCATCCTGCTCAATCGCTTCCGCACCGGGGTCATCGACACCGTCGAAGAACCCCTTCAAGCGCCGCTCGTGTTCCGAGTCCGCCTCGATATAGGCACCCGCAGCATCGATCATTCGTTGCGACATGTCGTTGCCGTCGGTGAGCAAACTCGCGATCCCGACATCCCAACGTTCCGTGAAAGACGCACAGGCCTCGGCCAGCGCAGGGTGCCCCCAGGATTCCGGAGCGCAGTCGATGTCCTCGACAGCGAGTTTCTCGGTCTCCGTGAGAAGCTCAGCGATCCCGATGCCCGCATCGGTCAATGCGTCGATATCGACGCGGAAGTACTCCCCAGCCCCCATCAACAACCTCCGGCAAAGAGATCATCTCCTTGTCGAATAGTAGTGTGACCCGTACCGCGCGAGGGGCTTTCTGCACAATGTGCGACCTGAACAGACCAGAAGGCGCCCCCGGAGGGTTCCGGGGGCGCCTTCTGCGGAGCGGGGTCAGACTCCGGCTGCTGCCTTGAGGGCTTCTGCGCGGGTGGTGGATTCCCAGGGGAGGTCGACGTCGGTGCGGCCGAAGTGGCCGTAGGCGGCGGTGGCCGAGTAGATGGGCCGCAGCAGGTCGAGGTCGCGGATGATGGCGGCCGGGCGGAGGTCGAAGACCTCGTTGACCGCCTTCTGGATCCGGGCCGGGTCGACGGTCTCGGTGCCGAAGGTCTCGATGAACAGGCCCACCGGCGCGGCCTTGCCGATCGCGTAGGCGACCTGGACCTCGATGCGCTTGGCCAGGCCCGCGGCGACGACGTTCTTCGCGACCCAGCGGGTCGCGTAGGCGGCGGAGCGGTCGACCTTCGACGGGTCCTTGCCGGAGAACGCGCCACCCCCGTGGCGGGCCATGCCGCCGTAGGTATCGACGATGATCTTCCGGCCGGTCAGGCCCGCGTCACCCATCGGCCCGCCGACGACGAACCGGCCGGTCGGGTTGACCAGCAGCCGGGTCTCGGCGGTGCTCAGCGCGAGGTCCGCGATCTCGGGCTCGACGACGTGCTTGGTGATGTCGCCGACGAGCTGGCCTTCGAGGTCGATCTCCTCGGCGTGCTGCGTCGACAGCACGACGGTGTCGAGCCCCACGGCCTTCTCGCCGTCGTAGGCGATGGTCACCTGGGTCTTGCCGTCGGGCCGCAGGTACGGCAGCACCCCGTCCTTGCGGACGCGGGTGAGCCGGCGGGACAGCCGGTGCGCCAGCGCGATCGGCAGCGGCATCAGCTCGGGCGTGTCGTCGCAGGCGTAGCCGAACATCAGGCCCTGGTCACCGGCGCCCTGCTGGGCGATCTCGTCGATGACGCCTTCGACGCGGGTCTCGTGCGCGGTGTCGACGCCCTGGGCGATGTCGGGCGACTGCGAGCCGATGGCGATGTTGACGCCGCAGGAGTCGCCGTCGAAGCCCTTGGCGGAGGAGTCGTAGCCGATCTCGAGGATCTTGTTCCGCACGATGGCGGGGATGTCGGCGTAGGCCTCGGTGGTGACCTCACCGGCGACGTGCACCTGCCCGGTGGTCACCAGCGTCTCCACGGCCACGCGCGAACGCGGGTCCTGCGCGAGCAGCGCGTCGAGGATCGAGTCGCTGATCGCGTCGCAGATCTTGTCGGGGTGCCCTTCGGTCACCGACTCACTGGTGAACAACCGCTGCTGACTCACAACTCTCCTAGGGTCTGACGGCGTCGACGCCGTCAAACACTACTGGTAGGAGAGCCGCCGCCCGACCGCATCCCACAGTGTGGACGCCAGGAGGGACTTGGCGCCGAGATCGATCCGCTCCTCGGTGCCGTCGTCGCCGAGGAGCCATCCGGAGTTGTCCTCGACCTCGAAGGCCATGCCGTCGCCGACGGCGTTGACCACGAGCATGTCGCAGCCCTTGCGCGCGAGCTTGGCCCGGCCGTGGTCGAGCACCGAGGAGGTCGCGTCACCGGTCTCGGCGGCGAACCCGACGATCAGCGACGCCGCGAGCTTGCCCGCGGAACGGGACTCGACGAGCTCGGCGAGGATGTCGGGATTGCGGGCCAGCACAACGGGTTCCGGATCCCGATCAGTCTTCTTGATCTTGTGCTCGGCCTGGTTCACCGGCCTGAAGTCGGCCACCGCGGCGGCCATCACGACGGCGTCGGCGCCGTCGGACTCGGCCAGCATCACCGTCCGCAGCTCCTCGGCGGTGCCGACCTTGATGAGCCGCACACCGGCCGGAGTGACCAGGTCGGCGGTGTGCGCGGCGACCAGGGTCACGTCGGCGCCGCGGTGCGCCGCGATGCGCGCCAGCGCGTATCCCTGCCGCCCGGACGAGCGGTTTCCCAGGTAGCGGACGGGGTCGAGCGATTCCCGGGTTCCCCCGGCGGAGATGACGACCCGCTTGCCGTCCAGGTCCCACGGCAGGGAGGTCGACGAGGTCAGCAGCAGCCGCGCCAAGTCGACGATCTCGGCGGGGTCGGGCAACCGCCCCTTGCCGGTGTCCTTGCCGGTCAGCCTCCCGCTGTCGGGTTCGGCGACGACGACACCGCGCTCGCGCAGCGTGGCCACGTTGTGCCGGGTCGCCGGGTGCTCCCACATCTCGGTGTGCATCGCGGGGACCATCAGCACCGGGCAGCGCGCGGTGAGCAGGGTGTTGGTGAGCAGGTCGGGAGCCTGCCCGGTGGCCGCGCGGGCCAGCAGGTCAGCCGTGGCGGGGACGACGACCACGAGGTCGGCCTCCTGGCCGAGCCGCACGTGCGGCACCTCGTGCACGTCGGTGAACACGCCGGTCTCGACCGGCTGCCCGGACAGCGCCTCGAAGGTGGCCTTGCCGACGAAGTTCAGCGCGGCCTCGGTGGGCACGACGCGAACGCTGTGGCCGGTCTCGGTGAGGCGCCGCAGCACCTCGCACGCCTTGTAGGCGGCGATGCCACCGCTGACGCCGAGGACCACCCTCGGGCGGTCCTCGGTCGTTCCGGTCGTCACTCGCCTTCGGTGTGCTCGAGCACGCCGGCGTGGATCTCGCGCAGCGCGATCGACAGCGGCTTCTCGCGCGGGCCCGGCTCGACCAGCGGGCCGACGTACTCCAGCAGGCCCTCGCCGAGCTGGGCGTAGTAGTCGTTGATCTGCCGCGCGCGCTTGGCCGAGTAGATGACCAGCGCGTACTTCGAGCTGACCTGCTCGAGCAGGTCGTCGATCGGCGGGTAGGTGATGCCCTCGACGGTGTTGGTCGAGGGGCTGCTGTTGAGGGCAGCCAGCGCGCTAGGGGTGCTCACAGGTGTGGCTCCTGCTCAGTAGTAGGTCGTTCGGGACGACGCGAAGGGACAGCGACCAGGATGACCTGGGCGTCACTTCTCGTGGCCGAGTATCAATCGTACCAATTCGCTGGTCGCGGACTGCAGGTCGGCGTTGACGACGGTCTCGTCGAACTCGGGTTCGGCGGCCAGTTCATCGCGCGCGGCGGCCAGGCGCTTCTCGACGACGTCGGCGGGCTCGGTGCCGCGACCGGTGAGCCGGTCGACGAGCTCGTCCCAGGACGGCGGCAGCAGCATGACCAGCTGCGCGTCCGGCCAGGCGGTGCGAACCTGGCGCGCGCCTTGCAGTTCGATCTCCAGCACTGCCGGACGGCCCGATTCGATAGCCTCTTCGACCGGCTTGCGCGGCGTTCCGTAGAAGTTGCCCGCGTAGCGGGCGTGTTCGAGCATCTCGCCGTCGGCGATCATCCGCTCGAACTCCGCGACGGAGACGAAGTGGTAGTGCACCCCGTCGACCTCACCCGGGCGCGGGGCCCTGGTGGTCGCGGACACGCTGAAGTACACCTCCGGCACCTGCCGGCGCACTTCGCCGAGCACGCTGGACTTGCCGACGCCGGAAGGCCCGGAAACGACGGTGAGCCGAGGCTCGCCCTGACGGACGATCCTCGGCTCAGCGCCGGCTTGTGCGTCGATCACTCGCCGCTGAACTCGGTGAGCAGCGCCTTGCGCTGCCGCTCGCCCAGCCCGCGCAGACGACGGCTGTTGGCGATCTCCAGCCGCTCCATGATCTGCTGCGCACGGACCTTGCCGACGCCGGGAAGGGCCTCGAGCAGGGCGGAGACCTTCATCTTGCCCAGAACCTCGTCGTTGTCGGCGGTGTCCAGGACCTCCGCCAGCGTGGTTCCGCCTCGCTTGAGGCGCTCCTTGAGCTCAGCTCGGGCGCGACGGGCGGCAGCCGCCTTTTCCAGAGCTGCTGCCCGCTGCTCCTCAGTCAGCTGGGGAAGGGCCACCATGTCCTCCGTGATGTGGGGTTTCGCTTGATCGGTGCGGGCGACGGTACCGAGTCCCGAAAGGCGGTTGCCCACGGGGGTCCCGGTTTTGCGGAACGGATCAGTCCGCCCCACCGCCCTGGCCCTTGAAGTTCTACCCGTACAAGGCGTGCACGAGCACGGGGCCGCTGCAAGTCCTATCAACAAAGCCGCTGAAGTGCACTAATCTCGGCCAAACTTATCGGAATGTGTCCGATTTCCGCACAGTTGAGCCACGTGGAGGCCATCTCCGCAGGTCACAACGGCGTAAAACACTCCCCGAACGGACGCGCCCCGAAGGTCTGTTCTATGATGAAAGTTGATCTTGTTCTCGGAGATTTCTTCCACTCAGCGGAAAAGGTGGTCCTGTGATGTGGCACCGCGACACCCGGGCGTGCCGCTCCCCCGGACGCGACCCCGGATGTGACGGAGCCCCGGGCGCGTAACACCCGAGGCTCCGGCAGCAGATCCGTTACCGCCTGTTCACGACTACAGCGTCTTGGTCAGGTCTTGAACCCGGGTGATCATGCGCTGGCGGTCGATGGGGGCGATCGTGGTCCAGCCCTCGTCGCTGCGGTGGCTGTTCTCGATCATGTACCAGCCTTTGGCGTTGGCGAAGAAGTTGGTGACCATCGGAGCCCGGTGGCGCTTGCCGTGGCCGTCCATGACGGCGTAGCCGACCTGCGCGTAGGCGTTGCGCGCCCCACCGGCCATCTCCACGAGCGCCTTGGCCTCCTCGCGCCGAACCCCTTGCCGCACAAGCGCTTCGGCCATCTCGCGGTCGTTGCCGGCCGACTTGGCGGCGGTTTCCATCGCCGCGCTGCGCAGCGAGACGCCCTTGCCGGGGCCGGCCTTGACGTCGTCGGGCAGCACGCTCACGATCGCCCGCACCATCGAGTCCGCGGGCAGGGTCTGCACGGTCACGGACTCCTCGGTGAGCACCGCGAGGGTGGCGTGACCGCGGGTGCAGGCCACCATGCCCGCCACGATGCGCTGAGCGCCGTCGGGCGTGCGCCGGCGGAAGTTGATGTCGAAGGCCCGCTCGTAGCGCGTGAGCGGCAGCAGGGCCCCCTGGATGTCCTCTTCCCGCATCTCGTTGCCGAACCCGAGGTTCTGCAGCTCCTCGCGCGCGCGAGCCTCGACCTGGCGCCGCTCGGATTCGAGGATGCCTTCGGGCAGGACGTTGAGCACGAGGGGTTTGGTGCCGAGGTTGAAGTACTTCCACGCCTCGTGGAAGCCCTGCTTCGACAGCTCGATCTTCACCGGTTCTCCCCAGCCAGACAGTGTGGACGGCACCGACTCGATCGCGTCCACGATGTGATCCGAGTTGTTCACTGATTGGTCCAGTTCTCAGCCGTTCGGAAGCCCATGACGCACGGCCGTCCCCCACAGTCCGAGCACTGATCGTCCGCGTTGTTCCAAGAGTTAGTGGGCGGCACCGAAGCGGTGCCGCCCACTAGCCGATCTGCGATTTCGAGCACTTACCGCTGGTTGTCCCAGTCACCGAAGACCGGCGGGGCCACCTTCGGCAGGTCCTCGTCGAAGACGCCCTGGTCGCCGACGAGGTAGTCGGGGGTCTCGTGCTCGAGGTCGTCCTCGCCTTCCTGACCCCGGCCGCGCGCACCCGCGCCCGCACCGGCGCCGGCACCCCCGCGACCACCGGCGCCACCAGCGCCGCCGACCCCGGAGCCGGAGGCTCCACCGAGACCACCCATGCCCGAGCGCCCACCGGCACCCATCCCGGCACCAGCACCGCGACCCCCGGCACCCGAACCGGCCCCCAGGCCACGGCCCGCGCCAGCACCGCTGCGGCCCCCGGCACCACCGGCACCACCGCGGCCACCCGCGCCCGCGCCCGTACCGGGACGACCGGCACCCAGACCGGGCGCACCGCCGGGGTAACCCGGAGTACCGGGACCACCGGGCACGCGACCAGCGCCGCTGCCGCCGGGGTTCTGCCCCGAGCCCGAGCCACCACCGGGCAGGTTCGCCCAGGCAGCACCCGTACCGGCGGAACCGCCACCGTAGGAGCCACCCGCGCCCGCACCGGACCCGGCGAGGCTGCCACCACCGGAGCCCGAACCACCGGCCCAAGCACTGGAGGTGGACGACGGAGACGAGTAACCGGAGTCCACGCCGCCGACGCTCGGAACGGAGGAGCTGCTCACGCCACCGTCAGGCTGAGCCACCGTCGGCGGCGCCTCGAAGACGGCACTGCTCGACACGTTGCTCTGCGACGTGTCCTGGTAGGTGGTGAAGGCCTGGACAGCCTCCTGCCGAAGCTGCTCGTTGTGCGCCTTCGCGTCCTCGGCGTCAGTCGAACCGGTCCAGAAGCTGTCCCAGCCCTCTTCGAACCAGTTGTCGTCCGGGACGGACTCTTCTTCGCTCTTGGCCGGGATCGAAGTCTGAACCTTCTTGAAGGCCTCGCCCTGAGCGGTCATCTGCTGCGACTGGAGCTTCGCGCTGTCCGCCGTGATCTCGGTCCACAGCACGACCGGCATGGCCTGGTCCTTCATGGCCTCACCGGACTCTGCCTGCATGAACGCACCGACGGACTTCAGCTTGTCTTCAAGCCGGGTCTTCAGATCACGCAGGTACTGGTCTTCGGAGTTCCACAAGGTGGACTGCTCGTACAGCGCCTCAGCGCCCGAACCGCCCTGGACCCAGTTGCGCATCTGCGTCAGCTGCGCACCCTCGAAGCTCGTGGGTTCAAAGTGTCTGTTGTCGGTCACCGCCTACCCCCTCAGGCATTCGGAAGATTCTGAACGACGGCCTCGGCGACCTTCTGCATGACGTCGCAGCCGTTTACCGCTTGGTCCCTCGACAAGCCGTACGCCATGACGGAGCCCTGATCTGAGACGTCGACGACGACTGTGCAGTTCCGAGCACTTACCTCGGCCTTCGCGGCCGGGTAGCCAGCAACAGTGATCGGCTGCGTGCCCGGCTTCGACTGCACGAACTGCTGGAACGTCTGCTTGGTGGTAACCGCGACGAAGGCGTTCCACCCTGCTTGCGTTCCCGCGTCGCCGGACGCGAACGTGCAGCCAGGCATGCCGTTCGACTCCCTCGCCTGCGGAGGCTGGTCCGCCCCCACGGACTGCTGCTGTTCCGGAGTCAACACGCCGCATGCGTCAGCGACCTGCAACGACTTCGCCGGGGCAGTACGGGAAGAGCTCGGCGGCGCCGGGGCCTCGGTCGGAACGCTGCTCGGAGGCTCGGGAGTGGCACCGCCACCCGAGCACCCCGCGAGCACGACGCTCGCGAAGACCGCACCGACGGTGAGCCCTTTACGCAAGATTCCTCCTAGAACACTCAAGACTTGAAGCTGAGAGAAGCCGTGTCGTCATCCGTGCGCACCTGCTGCGCACTTTGCCGCAGCGCGTTGGCCGCGTCCCTGAACACAACAGCGAGCTTCGCGTAGTTCTCCATGTACGCGTTGGGCCCACCTGCGCCGACCTGTCCGAAGGTCGTGGCAGAACCGGTGCTGACCGGGTCGCTGCCCGGAGCTGGGACCTCTGCGAGCATCGTGATGTCGGCTTCGCGGTTCTCCAGCTTTTCGGCCTCGTCGTCGAAGAAGCGAGCGAGCTCATCGACCTTGTCCGGCTGGATCCGCATCGAGCCGCCAGCGGCCTGAGCCTGCGCGTACGCCGCCTTCTCGCCGATGTTGGTGATGGTCTCGCCGATCTGACCCCAGATGTTCGGGAACGTCATGCCGCGCCTCCCTCGCTGTTCACGCTGAACTCCCCTTGTCCACGTGCCGTCGCAGTGAGGGCGACGGACATCCACTTGCCAGCGTGGCAAACGTTAGCGCACGGGTGCACGCGCGTGTAGCGAAGTTGGTCAAAACAGGAACCGGCAGACGAGTGAATTGGATCTCAGATCACCGCTAGGGGCTTCCCAACCACTTGATCTTGTGTTCAAGCCCCTACCGACCCCTATTCGCCAGCCCCCCGATCAGGAGAAGCGGCTGTCGACTCCTCGGACGAACGACAACCATGAGAGCTGGCCAAACACCAGATGCCGCCTCGCGCGGTCCTTCGAGTCACGAGCGAGCACGTCGTTCCCAGCGAAGGCGACCTCGACGCAGTTGCCGTAGTTGCGATCACGATCGGCACTTGCCCTGCGGGCGCGTAAGAGAAGCCCCACAGCCAGCGAATACAACGAGGCGAACCCAGCAGTTTCACTAATCACTCCAGGTGACGACCTCGGTTTCCCTACGCTGTCGCCATCCGCGGGGACGTCTTCAGGGGGATATCTGTGTCGAATCAGCCGGGCTGGGATCAGCAGTGGGGCCAGCAGCCACAGCAGAACTGGCCGCCGCAGCAGAACTGGGGGCAGCCACCTCAGGCACCGAAGCCAAAGAAGAAGTGGCCCCGTGTCGTCTTCGCCGTGGTCGGTGTGCTGCTGATCGCATTCTTGACCCGGCTCGGGTTCGTGATCGTCGACATGCAGTCCAAGCAGGCGGACGACGATCCGACCGCGCCAACCGCCAACGAACGGGACCCGATCCTCGCTCTCACCCAATCACCCGGCACCGGGGTTCCCGGCCACTACGGCGGAACCGCGATGTACGACGCGTGCGAATTCGTACCGATGGATGCGCTGGACAACTTGGGGCTGCCCCCAACTCCGGCGATGACCGTCGTGCACCACTACTTCGACGGCGACGTCCCACCTGGCCAGACGGTCGAAGAGGACACGCTTGCTCCGGGCATGTGCGGATACGTGTTCCCCAAGCAGACCGGCGTGACCGTCGAGGTCTTCCAACCCCCGTACACCGAACCTGATCGCATGGTGAGCTGGCAGCCGAACCCGAAGGACGGGCCGATTTCGCAAGACCGCGGCTTCAACGTGCAGAACTTCTACGACCAGGGGAACAACTGGTGGGACGTGCGCATCGCCCGTCCCGACCTGGTCGTCCGCGCAACCGTGAAGGGGCCGCGCGACACCGGAGGTGGACGCAGCGAAACCGGCCACGACGGCAAGCCCATCGCCGACGCCCTGATCCAACCGATCCTGGCCAGGGCTCTCGCCGGGCCGACCCCGCACCGCCAGTACGAATTCACCGGCCCTTACGCAGGCCAGAAGGACGCGTGCGAGGTCTTCACGCCCCAGGCCGTCGAGGCAGTGCTGCACAACCCGGTCAAGCCCCAAGCATCGGCGAGCTATCTCGCCGGAGACGCGGTCATGACGGAGTTCGACGGCTCGGTCTCCTACCGGGTCGACACCCGCTGCACCCGCAACACCCTCATCGAAGGCGGCTCCATCGGCGACGGCCACGGCGAAGCCAAGCTCTCCCTCAGCACCTGGCAGGACGCTCGGGGAGCGACCACCCGTCAAGCCTCCGTCTGCCGCGACAAGATCATGGGCACCACCCCGATCCCGCTCCAGGACCAACTCGGAGACGGCCCGGTCTGCGCCATGAACTCAGCCACGGGCACCACCAGCCTCGCCTTCAAAGTCGGCAACACGACCGCAGACCTCTCAGTCTCCGACGCAGCCCAAGACCCCCTCCAAGAAGCCCGACGACTGATGCCGTTGGCCCAACAGGTCGTGGCAGGTCTGGCGGGATGAGGCCGGTGAAGCACTCGAGGAAATCGGTCATCAAGTTCACCCGAACCTCCGTCCTCGTTGTCGGATCTGCGACGCTGCTGACGTCCTGCGCACAATCGGAGCCCGGCTACCACCACGACCCCGGCGCGTGCTCGGTCATCTCCGACCCGAGCATCGCCAGGCAACTCGGTGACGAAGCTCTGCAGTTCCCGGCCACCGCGGACGTCACGCACTCCGATACGCAGATGTCGAGCAAGTGCGAGTGGACGTCGAACTACCCGCCGGGCTGGGGGGGTCCCCGGCAAAGGCGGAAATCTCGGTGATCGTCCGAATGAAGCTGACCGACGCGGAGCCGGACCTCACCGCAGCACAGGACAGCTACCAGCTGAACAGCGAGCTCGGATCGATCCCCGACTCCCTGCCCAACGTGCTCGGAGCCGCCTCGAACCGAAGCTTCCGACCAGGCTCAGCCGACAACAGCCAAGTCGCCACCATCGACTTCATCCGCGCCAACGCCCACGTCACCGTCAGGTACGAAGGCTGGGGAAGCCACGGCTTCGGCCCGCAGTTCATCCCGCCGGATGCACAACAGGCCGCCACGTACGACTTCGCAGGGCAGGTGGCGGAGATACTCGGCACGCCGAAGTAGTGGTTGACTGCACCGCAATCTCCTGCGGCCTTGTCGTGGGAAGTTTTCATGAAAACGTCCCACCCCCGAACACACATGCTGGCCAGCTACGGCTGTGTCGGACTGGTCATGAGCATCAAGGGGAAGGCCGCAGCGTCCACTGGATCGCGGTCCAGGCCGCGCCGCCCAAAACCACTGGCAAGCCCAGAAATACCAGGAAAGAATACGTCTCCGCGTTGAACCCGATGGGTTCCCCCGAGCTTGACGCCGATGACGTCACCACCATGAGCAGCACCAACGCGTAGCTGAGCCCGGTGGTCATGAATGTGCCGCCCCAGTACACCGCGGCAACGCGCCGAAGATTGCGGCACGCGGTGACGCTGAGATACCCGGTCTTCTTCACACAAGACCGGCCCATCAGCGCATACGCACCGATCATCAGCATGAACAGAGCGGATACTCCGACCATCCCGACCACGATGAACGTCATCGGATCCTCGGACGTCGGGCCGAAAAGGGTCCACGGCATGCCGACGGCGCCGAAGAGAACCGCCAGCGGAAGCATCACCAACCCGATCAGCGTCGACCTCGTACGCACGCTGCGCAGCTTGTCGAACGGGACCAGAACGAACTGCTCAGGCGGCTGCGGAACAACCGGGATCATCAGAGCCCTTCTCGATCCGTCACTGGGGCACCGTCCGGCGCATCTGCCATCACCTTGGTCAAGGCGCATTCCGACAGTGCTGGCCAATCTACCGGTCACGGCTGGCGGGATCCTCGAGGAAGCTCACCTGACTGAGATCCTCGTCTTCTTCCTCAACACGAGGCGAGGTTTCACGCTTGGCAGGCATACCCGATTCGGCCCGCTCAGCAAGGTTACGGCGGAGCTCATCGAATTGGCGTTCACCTTCGTCGGCGAGTGCCGTCCTTTCGTCCTCGGTCATCTCCTTCATACGGTCAACTGCCTGCTGCGCCAGGGGCGCAACCGCTTGACCGAACGCCGCAGTCTGCGCCACCTCGCGAAGACTTGCTTTTCCAGCAAGCACATCGTCAACGATCCTGCGAAATTCTGGGTTGTCAACCTTTCCGCGCAGCAGCTGCAAGGAATCACGAAGGTGCTGCGAACGCGCCCGGTCACCACGGGCAATATCAAGCATTGGATCTTGATCGGGGTTCGACATGTCATGCTCCGGGGTGATCGTAAGCCCCTGCAGGCAGGGGATGGTCTTTGAAGCCGTGCAGGTTGCCCAACATGCCAGCAATGATTCCGCTGGTGCCAGTGCAGAGGTTCCAGGCCATGCCGTGGTACTTGCAGATGTCCATCCAGACTTGCACAGCTCGGGCAACCGTGAGCACCATCGCGCTGCCACCCGCGATCGCGCCGATACCAGTCCAACTGCTCGCCGCAGTGGCAGCTGCTTCGATGACGAAGCCGATCGCGAGATCGAACAGCAGCTCCAACAAGCTGACCATCGTCTTCGCAGTGGCCCACACCCCGTAGGCTGCCTGCTCGAACTGTTCACCAACCTTCTCGAGAGCCGAAATCTGGTCGCGCAACGATTTGGGCAGCTCCTCGAAGTACTTTCCAGCTGCCGATGCGGCGTTACCCTCCCAAACCTTCAACATGTCAGCACCACCGCGCTCGATCTCAGCAGCGCAGGCCTCGTGGAACTTACTCAGGTTCTTCAGCGCATCGCCAGCCTTAGCAACGGCCTCCCAATTTCCAGCGAGCTCCTTTGCTACCCACTCCGCAGGATTCACCCCAGATACCTGATCAATAAAGATGTACGCCCAGTGCCCTAGACTGAAAAAGTCCGGGAACGACAGTGCCTTGTCGATCGCATCCGGAATAGCCTGCTCGGCGACCGGGTCAACAAGCTTCGCCTTCGGTTCACTCATCGCCGGAATCCTTAACTTCTACGAGCTGGGGTAAGTTTCGTCAAGTCGACGTTCTTCGTTCGCATCAGTATCGCGATACATCTTCGCCGACTTCACCAACTCACCCGCCGATGCAGACAGAAGTTGATCCAGATGCTTCAGGTTGTCCCCAACTGCAGCTTTGGTGTCGTTGTTCGCGTTGGCGATCGTCGCGAACATCCGAGCGTCGCCATAGTCATATGAGAGGTGTTGGTTCGGTAGTCCTGTGCCGCCTTCAAATCGTCTTGCAGACCCTTCAGCAAGGACGCATACGTGTCGAGCCCTTCAGGCTGCACCCGAAACCCCATACAACTCCTCCCTCTCTCTGCGATCACGCGAGCGCAACCACGTAGGCTACCGGTCGAAGCGACGCGCCGGCACGAAACGGGAAGGACGCTATGCCACCGCAGTCCACACCTCCTGCGAAACCCACCCGACGACGCTGGCTTCGAGTGGCATGGATCGCGACCTTCACTCCGATCTGTGCAGGACTGCTCATCGCCGGTTTTGCGTTCCACTGGGCGTTCCTGCCTGCTACGGCGCTCTGGATCGCGGCCTTGGGCTGTGTTCTCCGGATGGAATCCCTTGACCACCTGACACGATCGGTAGCCGAAGCCACGCCTCGCCAACAACTGGCCAAAGCCGGTTGGCTACTGCTGGCGATCGCCCTGATCGCTGTGAGCGCAGTGGTCGTGAACGCAATCCTCGGGTGACCCCATCTCACTCGACAGGTCGAGCCAGGGGCAGTCCCTTCCCCACTAGCGTTCCAGTAGGTGGCCGAGTTCTTCCCAACGCCGTCTTCGCACGTCAGGGCCCTTCAGCGCTGCTCGGATGAACAAGAGCAGCGCGACGGTTGCCACGGCCCACGCGATGTAGTGGCCGCTGCCGTCGGAGGGGTCGGAAGTCAGCGCTGCGGCGAGGGCGAACAGGCCGACGAAGCCGTGGAGGAAGCCGAGGCCGATCTGGCGGTTGAACTGCTTGGACCAGAGCCGCTGTCGCTCGCGGGCCCAGTCGAGGTCCTTGCTCGGCGGGTCCGCTTTCGGGTCGAACGGGCCGTACGCGCTGGTCAGGACCGTTGTCTGCGGTTCGGCCAGGACCAACGTGCGTCCAGTCGCGGTTTGGGTGTTCGTGGCCACCGTCAGCCCTGCTGCTCGGACAATTCCCCTGATTTCCGGATATGAGACGGGCCCGTACTGCGACGTGTCGAGGTGATACCCGCCGTTGGGGTTCATCTCGGCGTCATGGAGGTCCGCCTGGAGTCGACGCTGAGCATCCGCCTTGCCGTTGGCACCCTGGTCTTCCCCCGGGACGAAGTGAAGCAGCCAGCCCGCTTCGCCCAGGTCATCGTCCCGGTAGTCCCAACCGCGCTCGCGCAGCAAGGCGACGATCTCGGGCTTCGGGATCTCCCGGTAGTCGAACCAGTCGATCTCGAAGGCCTGGTTTTCGCCCTGGTCCGCGGCCTGCTTGAGCCGGGTCAGCTGCCGCGCCTTGCGACGAAAACGGATTTCGCTCACGGTCAAGGTCACCTACAACTCCGTCGAGATGGTCCCGCCCCACCGGGAAACGCCGGTTTCCCCGGATCAGCTCGACGCCGAGGCCCGGCGGGTGGTTCAGGAAGCGCTGGGGACCGCCGACGACCCGGCATGACCCGAGGCCCCGATGAGTTCCTTCGGTTGGGTTGGTCTACCTCGACGTAGCTAAGGTTGGAGGGGCGCATGGCGAAGTCGGTGTTGGACATGGCGATGTCGTTGGACGGGTTCATCGCTGGGCCTGGGGATGGGCCGGGGAACGGGCTCGGTGACGGTGGTCTTCGGCTGCACGAGTGGCTCGGCGAGCCCGTCGCGGGGTATCCGCACTTCGATCCGCCGGGGGTGAGCGGGCGGGTGTTCGCCGAGGTCATGGCGACCGGGGCTGTCGTCGTCGGCCGGAAGACGTTCGACTACGCCGGGCACTGGGACGGTGATCACCACGGCGTGCCGATCTTCGTGCCCACGCGCGGCACGCCGCCCGAGCCGCAGAGCGGCTGGGTGCACTACGTCCCCGACGTCGCGACCGCGATGCGCGAGGCCAAGGCTGCCGCCGGGGACGCGAACGTGATGGTGCACGGTGCTTCCCTCGCGCAGTCGCTGCTGCGCGAAGGCCTGCTCGACGAGCTGGAGATCCACCTGATCCCGGTTGTCCTCGGTGACGGGCGACGGCTGTTCGGAACGGACCACGTCGAGTTCGAGCTGACGCGCGTGCTCGACGCGCCCGGCGTCACCCACCTGCACTACCGAGTCCTTCCCCCGGCGTGATGGGGTTCGGGCACAGTTTTCATGAAAACTTCCCCCACCCCTACCAATGCACCCGTTCGGGTGCGCTGCGGCAGGGGACAGTTCTTCCTCGAACCGTCCGCGTCAACGCGGCACGGCTTCGCCGTTGAGGACGGCGGTGACCGCGAGTTTGAGGGTGTGGGTCTCGAATCCGATGCGACCGCGGGCGCCGGGGAAGGCGCGCTCGAACGAGAGACCGTTGACGACCGTGAGCAGGAATCGCGCCTGCTGTTCGAGGTCTCCGGGGGCGAGCGCGCCCTCGTCGCGCAGCACCGCGAGCCAGCGTTCGACGCGGTCCACGGCGAGGCGCTCGATCGCGAGGAACGCGTGAGCCGAGTCCTCCGCCGGGGGTGAGGCGACGTAGGCGTCGTGGAGCGAAGTCAGGGTCCGCCGCGCCTCATCTCCCGCGCCCGTGGCCGCGAGCAGCAGCTGAAGGCACGCCTCCAGCCGTTCGGCGGGGTTCCGCGAGGTGTCCGCCATCGGATCGTCCGGGACGTCGAGCGTCTGCAGGCCCGCGACGACGGTGTCGATCAGCTCCTGCTGAGTCGGGAAGAAGTGCCTCAGCGATCCGGTGCTCACGCCCGCACGCGCTGCGACCGCGCGCACGCTGAGCCGGGCGGTCGGATCCTCACCGAGCATCGTCGCCGCGGCGATGAGGATCTTCGACCGCGTATCACCCTTGCTGGAATCATTCATGACACTTCCTCTATCACGCTGTGCTAGCGTATTCCTTGTCTGTATCACAGCGTACTAGTCGCACGTGTCCGGATCGGATCCGCCGAGCCGGAGCCGAGAGGAGCGCGACATGCCGTCCACGACTCAAGAGCCCGAGCACCTGACGTCGCGCCGAATCCCCTTGTGGAGGAGGCCTTTTCACCTCATAAGGGCGAACTTGCGCACGTACCTGATCATCAACGCCGGGGCGTACGGGCTCACGCTCGTCGGGCTCGTCCTCGGAATGCTCTTCCCCGAGCTCAACGAGACCCAAGCGGCCGCCCTGGTCGACGACGGCACGGCCGGACTGGTCACCGAGCTCGTCCACACGCCACCGCTGTTCGCGCTGGTGATCCTCGCGGTGAACGTCTTCCGCCTCAGCCTTCTCACGATCGTGGCGCCGTCGCTGGTGGCGCCCTTCGCCGGACTGGCGTTCTTCGCCTACTGGGCCGTCGAAACGGGCATCACGCTGGCACCGGTCACGCCCCAGGCGGCAGTGGCGATGATCCCCCACTCGCTGACCATCATCATCGAGCTGCAGGCCTACATCCTGCTGCTCCTCGGCAGCTTCCTGCTCGGACGAAGCTGGCTGGTACCGGGCGCGGGCACCCGCCGACAGGGCTACGTCCGGGGGCTTCGGCGCCTCGGCCTCCTAGCCCTCCCCGCGCTCGCGCTCCTGGTGGTGGGCGCGATCTGGGAGGCGTACTCGCTGCGCTACCTGGTCCACCCGCTCAGCCAATGGCTCCTGTAGTGGGCGAAGTTTTCATGAAAACTTCGCCGTCACCAGAGTCCCCCAGTTCAGGACGTCGTGAACGCTTCGGACGTGGCGTCGTGGGCGAGTTCGACGACGCTGGAGCCGTAGGTGTCGGGTTCGACGACTCGCAGGATGAGGCAGAAGCGCTTGCGCAGGCCGTAGGTTCGCATCAGGCGGGTGTGGTTGCGCTGGAGGTAGCGGGCGGCGGCTCGGTTGCTGACCGAGGTCTGGCCGCAGATCAGGAACGCCGGCTTGTCATCGCGCTCGCGCTGGATCTTGGCCAGCGCCACGTACTCCGCGCGCCCCATCTCGACCGGGAAGCGGTGCTCGCCGGCGCTGATCGTCAGGCCTTCCGGGTCGTCCTCGTGCAGGGCGTGGCGCAGGTTCGGGATCGCGGAGCGCAGGTGAGCGGCGGTGCGGTGGTTGGCGTCGGGGCCGCCGATGCAGAACTCGGCCTTGTCGGCCGCGCCCTGGTAGACGTCGTCGTGGAAGACGACCTCCGGCCTGGCCCGGCAGTCGCCGAGCACCGTCGACAGCTCCAGCAGCGCCGCCGCGTCGTTCCGGTGGACGCTGCGGTCCCGGTTCGACGAGGCGTGGCGGGGCACGACCACCAGGCACTCATCGCCTCCGGTCAGGCCGAAGAAGACCTGCATCCGCCGCAACCGGCGCCAGGCCAGCGCCTTGGTCGCCAGCCACACGGCCGAACCCGTGATCACGCTGGCGATGATGTTCAGCGAGACGTTCCACGCGTCACCCGTCACAGCACCCGCCCCCAAGATCGACTCACGGGCAGGCTATCGACCGAGAACCAACGGCAAACCGCTTTTCAGCGGATCTCAGTCACGTCGAGATCGACCAGGTAGGCCGTGAACGTCTCGCCGTCGCCGGGGAAGACCTCGTCGTCCGAAGCCTCGATGGGCTGGAGCCGCCCGGTGCGAGGTTTCGGGATCCACTCGCCCGTCCCCTCGGCCCGTTCGAAACGGCACAGGACCGCGTTGATCCCGGTCACGACGCCGGAGGTCTTGGGCACGTCCATCACTCGCCTCCCGTGGCGGAGCGCGCTGCGCACGTCGTCGGCTTCGACGCTCTCGCCCAGCTGCCCCCGGACGAAGGCGGTGGTCCTGGACGCAGGAGGGAGCAGGGCCCACTCGACCGCATCGCCGATGCGGAACGGCGCCCCGCAGCACTCCACCTCCCACGCAGCCATCCACGCTCGCACCGTCATGCGTCCCGATCCTCCCAGCCGAATCTCTGCGTGGGAATTCTGCGACGAGATCGGGCTCGTCTGATAAGCACGTGCGCATGACTCCTCCAGCTCCTCAGTCCCGGTATCCGGCGTGTGCGCTGTGCGGTGGGACCTTCGTCGGCGGGATGCGGATGACCAGCCAGTACAAGACCGGGGTCTTCCCGTTCCGAAAGCGGATGTGGGTCAATCCGCTCTCCACGTTGAGCGCTGTGGTGTGCCTGGGGTGCGGGCACACGAAGCTCTTCGCCGACGAGCTCAACCGGCTCCGCTTCGAGGCGCAGCAGCACCCCGAGATCTTTGACTGGTAACGGGTCAGGGTGCGGTCGAGGCCGCGAACCACCCGAACGCTCGACTTGTTGTCGCTGGTGATCGCGGTGACAATGCGCGGCATGAGTTACGGGCCGCAAGATCCGTACGACCGGCGGGACGCCGACCACTACGACCGCGACTACCGCGACCCCTACGAGCGACGTCGACGCCCGGGGCAGGTCGGCGACACCGTGGCGCGGATCGTGCGGATCGTCGTGTCGATCGTGGTGCTGGTGTTCGCGCTGCACGTGCTGTTCGTGGTGCTCGACGCGAACCAGGGCAACGGCTTCGTGTCGTTCATCTACACCCTCGCCCAGACCTTCGTGCTCGGCCTCGGCGACGTGTTCACCCCGGACGACGCCCTGCTCGGGGTGGTCCTCAACTACGCGCTCGCGGCGCTGATCTGGTTCATCGTCGGCCAGATCATCATCAAGATCATCCGCAGGTAGGGCGGTTTCGCGGGGATTCTCACGACTCTTCACTCCCGGGGCGGCTTCCCGTCGGCCGGGGACGGTTTTCCCTCGAATCACCCATGATCAATATCCGTTTCGCCCGGACAGTTCTCACTAGAACTGTCCGCTGCCCTCACCTCCGAGCGGGAGATCGCGAGGTCAGCGGGCGGCGACCGAGGTCGTGCCGAGGAGGCTGAGCTTCTCGGCGCTGTCGGTGCCCGGGTCGGGGTGGAAGATGACCAGCGCCTGGCCCGGGCTCCCCTCGACGCCGAGGCGTTCGCGGTTGAGGACCAGGTCGCCGACCTGCGGGTGGGCGACGCGCATCGGCGCGGCCGCGCAGACGATGACGTCGTGGCGGGCCCAGATGCTGCTGAAGCGGGGGCTGGCGAGGCTGAGCTCGCCGACGATCTCGGCGTAGCGGGGGTCGTGGGTCTCCGCGCCGACCGACTTGCGGAAGCCCGCGACCGCGCTGACCGAATCGGCCTCCCAGTCCGGGTAGAGGTCCTGCTCGGCCGGGTCCAGGAACATGTCGCGAAGGCGGTTGGTCCCCGGAACCAGACGGGGCGACAGCGCGGTGGCCAGCCGGTTGGCGGCCAGGACGTCCATGTACCTGGTCTCCACGAACGCCGGGAGCGCCAGCGATGCGAGGAGTTTCGCCGTGCTGGACCGGAGCTCCGGCATCGGCGTCCTGCGCAGCGGTTTGGTCGCCGCCAGGCGCAGCAGGTGCTCGGTCGCGGCGTCGTCGAGCCGCAGGACGCGCGCCAGCGATTCCAGGACCTGCACCGACGGGTTGCGGTCGCGGCCCTGCTCCAGGCGCAGGTAGTAGTCGGCGCTGATGCCGGCGAGCATCGCGACCTCCTCCCGGCGAAGGCCGGGCACCCGACGCACGCCGGTCACCGGAATCCCGGCCTGCTCGGGAGTGACGAGCTCGCGCCGTGCGCGCACGAACTCGCCCAGCAGGTTCTCCTCGGCCACCCCTCCAGCGTAGGCGGGCCGAGCGGGCCGTGCCTGGTCCTGCCACCCCCAGGATCGCGGGGGCTCTGGTTCTGGTCGCGCGGCGGCCCGATCGTGGTGGGCACGTCCATCCCAGGAGGCATGCATGTCCACGTTTCTGCTGGTCCACGGCGCTTGGCACACCGGTCACGCCTGGGACCGGGTGGTTCCGCTGCTGTCCGGGCACCGGGTGCTGGCCCCGACGCTGACCGGCTACGGCGAGACCGCGCACCTGCTCACGCCCGAGACCGGGGTGCGCACCCACTCCGACGACGTCGTCCGGCTGATCCTCGACGAGGACCTGCACGACGTCGTGCTCGTTGGGCACAGCTACGCCGGGCTGGTCATCTCCGACGCCGCCAACCAGGTCCCGGAGCGGATCTCGCAGCTGATCTACCTCGACGCGATGGTCCCGGAGGACGGCGAGACCGCGGCCGACGTGATGCCGCAGGCGAAGAAGGCCATCGACTTCGCGCTGCGCTCGGAGAGCGGATTCCGCGTCCCACCTCCGGTCGACGGCTTCGCCTCCGCCACCGGGGAGGGTCTGTTCGGCGTCACCGATCCCGACGACCTGGCGTGGTTGCGCTCGATGCTCTCCGACCAATCGGTCGGCGCGCTGCAGCAACCCGTGCGCCTCGACAACCCCGCCACGCGGGCGATCCCCCGCGCCCACATCCACTGCACCGACGTCCCCGAGGACTTCGACCGCCGCCCCGTTCCCTCCGTCCAGCCCAACGGTTCTCCCGCGGTCGTTCACGAGCTGCCCACCGGCCACGACTGCATGATCACCATGCCCGGCGAGGTGGCCCGGTTGCTCGTGGACCTCGCCAGGGGACGGTTTTAGTGAGAACTGTCCGGGCGAAACGGACATTGATCATGGGTGATTCGAGGAAAAACTGTCCCCTGGTGAGCCTCTCGCCGCTGCGGGAGCTCAGCCGAATCGGGGGTCGGCGTCGGGGAGGTGTCGTAGGGTCCGGGCGTGAACCAGGACTTCGAAGAGCTCTTCCGGATCTCGGAGGAGAACCGGCGGCTCGCCGCCGACATGTTCGCGTCGTTGACACCGGAGCAGTGGACGACGCCGAGCCTGTGCGCCGGGTGGACCGTGCGGGAGGTGGCGGCGCACATGCTCGCTCCGCTGGAGACCCGGCTGAACTGGCTTCGGGTGCTGCGCACCGTCGTTCGCTACCGCGGCGACCTCGACCGGTACGTCGACGAGCAGACCCGCGAGTGGGCGCAGCGCCCCACCGACGAGCTGGTGTCCGGCCTGCGCCGACTCGCGGGCAACCGGTTGAACGTGCCGATCGTCGGGCCCCACGGTCCGATGACCGACACCTGCATCCACCTGCGCGACGCGGCCAGGCCGCTCGGTCTCGACGTCAACCCGCCACCCGCCTCGTGGCGCCCGGCCCTGGACTTCCTCACCACCAGGAGCAGCGCCCGCGCCTTCCTCCCCGCCAACCGCCTCTCGGACCTCCGCCTCACCGCCGCGGACCAGGATTGGAGCTGGGGCGAAGGCGCTGAACTCCGCGGCCCGTCGGAAGCCCTCACCCTCGCCATCACCGGCCGCACCGTCGCCCTCCCCGATCTCGAAGGCCCCGGCCTCGACCTCCTCCGCAGCCGCCTCGCGCAGTGACCTGACCCGGTTCTCCGATTTCAATGGAAGTCGGTGTCCCGATTTCCATTGAAATCGGGACACCCCTCGCGTGTGCGGAGGACGTCGGGGAGCGGGCCGGTGTGGAGGATGCCGAGGCGTTGCGTCGCGCGCGTGAGGGCCACGTAGAGGTCTGCGGCTCCTCGTGGGGTTCGGAGGATCTCGGCGGGTTCGACGAGCAGGACCGCGTCGAATTCGAGGCCCTTGGTGGCCGTCGGGGTGACCGCGCCGGGGATGCCGGGTGGGCCGATGACGACGCCGGTCCCTTCGCGTTCGGACTCCTCGGACTTGAAATCCGCTATGGCGCCGCCCATTTCGGAAACCGCGACCTGGCGGCACCAGGGCTCGACGCCGTTGGAGCGGACCGAGTCCGGTGGGGTGACTCCGGGCGCGAACTCGGCGAGGAGACCTGCGGCGAGGCGCATGATCTCCGCCGGGGTCCGGTAGTTGACCGTGAGCTCGCGGTAGGCCCAGCGGCCGGGGACGTAGCGGTCCAGCATCGCTGCCCAGGTGCGGGCGCCTGCGGCTGAGCGGCGTTGGGCGAGGTCGCCGACGACCGTGAACGAGCGGCTCGGGCAGCGGCGCATCAGCACTCGCCAGTCCATTTCGGACAGCTCTTGGGCCTCGTCGACCACGACGTGGCGGTAGGTCCAGTCGCGGTCGGCGGCGGCGCGTTCGGCCAGCTCGCGGGTGTCGCGCTCGACGAAGTGCTCCGCCAGGTCCTCGGCGTGCAGCAGGTCCTGGGCGAGCAGGTGGTCCTCGTCGTCCATGAGGTCGTGGCGCTCGACCTGCAGGATCTCCAGGACCCCGGCGGCGTACTCGGCTTCCGAATCCTCCTCGGCAGCAGGCGCTTTCACCTCGCCCAGCAGGTCGACGAGCTCGTCGAGCAGCGGCACGTCCGACACCGTCCACGCCTCGCCATCACCCCGCAGCAGCGGCTCGGCGCCGACCGCGCGAAGCCGCTCCGGGGAGGTGTAGAGCTCGGCGAGCAGTTGCTGCGGGGTCAGCTCCGGCCACAGCGCGTCGATCGCCTCGCGCAGGCCGCGGTGCTCCGCCAGTTCTGCGCGCACCTCCTCCCTGACGTTCCCCCACGCCTCGTCCTCCCTGGTCAGCCAGCCGCGGGCGATGCGAGCGGTGGCGCGTTCGGTGAGCACGTAGCCGACGACGTCGACGAACACCGCGCGTGCCTCGTTGTGCGGCAGGCCGCTGTCGCGAGCCTCCTCGCGGGCCCACTCGGCGGTGGCGGCGTCGATGCGGACCGACACGTCCTCCAGCTCGATCTCCCACGGCTGCTCAGGCAGTCGCTGCCGGTCGGCGACGGCCGCGCGCAGCACGTCGAGGATCTTCAGCGAGCCCTTGAGCTCGGCGATCTCCGGCGCGTCCTCGGCGGTGACGCGCAGCCCGGGAAGCAGGTCGCCGGTGGTGGCGAACACGACGTCGGACTCCCCCAGCGACGGCAGCACGCGGCCGATGTGGTTCAGGAACTGCGGATTCGGCCCGACCACCAGCACGCCGCTGCGCTCCATCCGCTCCCGCTGCGTGTAGAGCAGGTAGGCGACGCGGTGCAGCGCGACGACGGTCTTGCCGGTGCCGGGTCCGCCCTCGATGACCAGCACGCCCGGGTGGTCGAGGCGGATGATGCGGTCCTGCTCGGCCTGGATGGTGGCGACGATGTCGCGCATCCCCTCGCCGCGCGGTGCGTTGACCGCGGCGAGAAGTGCTGCGTCACCCGCGGTTTCGCCGTCTGGCCTGCCCAGGACCTCGTCGGTGAGACCGGTGATCCGCCGACCGCGGCTGTGCAGCTGACGGCGTCGGCGCATGCCTTCGGGGTGGGCGGCGGTAGCCGTGTAGAAGGGGCGCGCCGCGGGGGCACGCCAATCCAGCAGCAGCGGCCGGTGGTCGTCATCGGCGTCGAACAGCCCGATCCGGCCGATGTAGCGGCGTTCTCCGTCGGTGGCGTCGAGGCGCCCGAAGCACAGGCCGTGGTCGGCGACGCCCAGCCGCTGGAGCTCGCGGGCCTGCGCGCGCACCTCCACGTCGCGCTCCATCGGCGACGTGGAGGTGTCGCGCAGGGCCCGCCGGTAGCGGGTGTCGACGCGGGCGCGTTCGGCGTCGAGTCGTTCGTAGAGCCCGGCCACGTGGGCGCGCTCGGACCGCAGTTCTTCCTCGTGTTGAGACACGTGCCCCTCACCAGTGATCGATTCCCCCAGCCGTGCACCGCGTTTGCGCAGGTCCCGGCACAGGTCGAGCATTGTGCGGCACGACCCGGGCCTTGCCGCAAGTCCCCCTGCCCCCTGTAAGATGAGCACGGGAAGGGACGGGTTCGCCCTTCATCGGGCAAGTTCTTCGCGCTGGTCGCCGCGATCCCCGCCTCCGATCTCCTCGTGCTGATCACGGATACTCGCCTCGCCGAACGGCGGGTTGCGTGACCTGGTGGCATGCAACGCCATGCGCCTAACCACTGAACCCTGGAAACGCGAAATTCGCTCGCCGCGTCAAAAACCGCAACATTCATCGCGCGAAAACCGCAGCATTCGTCACGCGAAAACCGGGGTTTTCGTCCGAGGGAAGGGGATCAGCCGTCGTTGTCGCGGGTCTTCTTGTCCTCGGCGCGGGGTTCGGGTTCGACCGTGACCGTGATGGGGGCCGAGCCCGGGGCGGGGAGGGCTCGGACGTCCTCGGCGACGCGGTCGGCGGCGGCCATGATCGAGCCGGCGCTGTCGGAGTCGAGGGTGCCATCGGCGACCGCCTCGGCGATGTCGCGGTGCAGGGCGACCAGGGCGGTTTCGGCGTCGAGCCGGTTGTGGGCGAGGGCGGCGGCCTTGACCTCGGCGACGCGGGCACCGAGCTGGGCGCGCACCTGCGGATCGTCACCGCATCCGACCAGCGCGAACCCGACCAGCACCACCGCGGGCAGCAGCCGGTTCATCCGCGCACCAGCCTCTCCAGGTTCTCCAGGTCGGCGGGCAGCCGGTCCGGCCCGGGGTCTCCGGAAACCGGTGGCAGCTCGGGAGTTTCGGTCGCCGAGGGCCAGAACGCCACGGCCAGCGCGAGGGCCGCGACGACCACCAGCACCCCGGCGGCGATCGGCGCCAGCGGCGGCCGCGCTGACCGCTGCTGGACCGGCATCGACTCCGTCGGCGGACGCTGCACCCGCTGCGGCGGAACCCGCGGCGGCGGGACGGGCAGGGGTGCCGGGATCGGGGCGAGAACCTCGGTGGTGCGGCCGCTGAGCAGGTCGCCGGCCTGCTCGGCGGTGATCCGGCGCGCCGGGTCGGCGGCGAGCATCGCCAGCAGCCCGCGCCGCAGCCGGGCCGGGATGCCGTAGGGGACCTGCGGCGGGCGGACCAGTCGCGCCACGGCCGCGTCCGGGCCGCCGGGGTACTCGACCCGCCCGGTCACGCACTCCAGCAGGACCAGCCCGAGCGCGTACACGTCGGCGGGAAATCCCACGTCACCACCGGAAACCTGCTCGGGCGCCATGTAGGTGGTGGTGCCGACGACCATGCCGGAGTCGGTCAGCCGACCGGCCGCGTCGGCGAGCCGCGACACCCCGAAGTCGGCGAGGAACGCGCGCCCGTCGTTGCCGATGAGGACGTTGGTGGGCTTGACGTCGCGGTGCACCACGTCGTTGCCGTGCACGTAGGCCAGCACGTCGGCGAGCTTGCCACCGACGTCGGCGACGTCCTCGGGCTGCATCGGGCCGGTCTCGGCGACGTCGGCCAGCGTGCCGCCCTCGACGAGTTCCATGATCAGGAACAGCTCGTCCTCGTCGGAGCTGAAGTCGTGCACGGTGACCAGGCCCGGGTGGCTCAGTCCCGCGAGGATCCTGGCTTCCTCGGCGAAGCGCTTGCGCCCCAGCTCATCGGTCGCCGAGCGGAACACCTTGGCAGCGACCAACCTCTGCAGTCGGGTGTCCATCGCCCGGTGCACGTCGGCCATCCCACCGCCGCCGATGCGGGAACCCAGCCGGTACCGCCCGCCCAGCAACGGAGCATCGTCGGTCATGCACCCTCCGAACTCCTCACCCGTTGACCCTATCGGGTGTCGGTCAGGGGTCCAACGACCGGATTGAGCAGGAATCATCATGCTCAACCAGATCTTTATCAGTGGGTGATTCCGGACGCGCGGATGCCGCGGCGAACTCGGCGGCCCGGGGCATGCCCAGCGCCCGGACGTGACCGCCGAGGGTTTCGAAGATCCGCAGCAGCGTCGGGTGCGTGGGGGTGAGGGTGAGCTGCGTGCCCGCCCACGGGTGCGCGCCGGCTCCCCGGAGAACATCCTGCTCACGAGCTGACCTTCCGAAGGCGAAGTTTTCATGAAAACTTCCCTCCCCCAACCGCGCGAGAGATCGGATGCACCGGCACGAGGTCGACCGAAGGTGTGGTGGTCATGCCGTATCCGGTGATTTCCGGTGTTCGGGTGTATCTCCTGAGGGGCTTCTCGCCTCTTTCAGGACATGGAACAGTCTGACTTCGCGGCGCTGTGCGACGAGCACGGGTTGTTGACCAGGAGAAACGCGGCGGCCGCCGGTGTGAAGGACCGGGATTTGCGGAGCCCGGAAATCGTGCGGGTGCTTCCCGGCGTGTACGCGTTGAGGGGGACTCGGCTGACCCATCGGCTGAAATGCCTCGCCGCTGCGAAGGGCTTGCCCCCGGAAGCAGTGCTCACCGGCCTGTCGGCGGCGACGTTGCACGGTGCTGATGGACTCGCGGACTTCCGGACGCCCGTCGATGTACTCGTGCCCCGGCCGGCCGGGCCGCATCGCAGGAAAGGTCTGGACTGCTCGGCCTCGCGCACCTACGAGTTCGAGTACGCGCCATGGAACGGGATCAACCTGGCGAACATCGATCGCTCCGCTTTCGACCTGCTCAGGAAGGGGCCGATCACGATGTCGGTGGCGCGTTGCGACGCCCTCCTGCACCAGGGACTGATCACGTCACGCGCGATCGGCGAGTTCATGCGCGGCCGGAGGGACGACGGCGTGCGCAAAGCCCGTTACCGGTTTGCGCTGCTGGACGGACGCGCGGAGTCCATCCCCGAGTCCGTGCTGCGCGTCGAACTCGCGTTGCTCGGTTTCACTCCCGTGCCGCAACACGAGGTCTGGGTCAACGGCAGGTTCCTCGCCCGGCTCGATCTGGCATTCGTCGATCAACGGGTCGCAGTGGAGTACGACGGGCAGTGGCACGGAGACCACGCGCAGATCAAGAGGGACCGCGCTCGACGCGCTCGCCTCACCGAGGCCGGGTGGACGGTGATCGTCGTGACCCACGACCAACTCCAGCACTCACTCCACTCGGTCATCGACCGAATCCGAAGCTCTCTCTGAACACGGGACAGTTTTCATGAAAACCTCACCTCTACTACGTGGACGAAGTTTTCATGAAAACTTCCCTCCTCCACCATGAAACACGACTCTGGAAACATCTGTTTCAAGTTCACGGATTCGCGTGTTCACCAGGTGTTTTGAGCGGCTCGGGGGTTGGTGTTGGGGAAGTTTTCATGAAAACGTTCCGTTTGTTGAGTGGGGGAAGTTTTCATGAAAACTTCGTCCCGACCCACCATGGGACGGGAGGGTTGGGATTCGTTCAAGGGTTGGGGTGGAGGTGCGAAACGGGGGCGTCCTCTTGGTGAGGACGCCCCCGATCGGACCGGACCCGAGGGTCAGAGGTGGAGCTGGTGGTCGATGTCCTCGGCGAGGCGGGCGTGGGTGTCCCGGAGGGACTTCACGCCGGGGCCGTGGCGGAGGACGTCTCGCGACGTCGTCGGGAGGACGTGCGGCAGCGCTCGGCCGAAGACGGCTTTCAGGTCTTCGAGCGTGGCGCCCTGAGCTCCGAGACCCGGGGCGAGGATGGGCCCGTTGAGGTCGGAGAAGTCGAGCTCTCCCGCCGGGATGGTGGCTCCGGCCACCACGCCGACGTGCCCCATCGGGGTCTTGCCCAGGTTGGTCTCGGCGGCCGAGTCCACGATGTACTGGCCGACCGTGTCGCCGCTGCCGTGGACCGACTGCTGCAGGCCCACGCCCTCCGGGTTCGACGTGCGGGCCAGCACGAACACGCCCTTGCCGTTCTGCTCGGCCATGCCGATGGCCGGGGCCAGCGAACCGTAGCCGAGGTACGGCGAGACCGTGATCGCGTCGGCGGCCAGCGGGGCGTGCTCGTCGAGGTACGCCATCGCGTAGGCCGTCATCGTCGAGCCGATGTCGCCGCGCTTGACGTCCAGCAGCACCATCGCACCGGCCTGCTGCGACTCGGCGATCACCTTCTCCAGCACCGCGACACCGGCCGACCCGTAGGACTCGAAGAACGCCGACTGCGGCTTGAGCAGCGCCACCCGGTCGGCCAGCGCCTCCACCACCGTCATCGCGAAGCGCTCCAGCGCCTGCGGGCTCTCCCCCAGCTGCCACGCGTGCAGCAGCGACGGGTGCGGGTCGATGCCCACGCACAGCGGCCCGCGCCGGCTCACCGCGTCGGTGAGCCGGGCGCCGAACCCCGCGCGCAGCGGCGCGTCAGCCATCGTCACTCACCGTCCTGCCGCAGCGCGGCCTGCAGCGCCTGCAGCGGCCGGACGCCGATGTTGCCGCCGATCGCGGCCTCGATGCCCTGCACGGCCGCCGCCGCACCCTGCACGGTGGTGATGCACGGGACGTCGCGGGAGACCGCGGCCGTGCGGATCTCGTAGCCGTCGACCCGCGGACCCGGGTTGCCGTACGGGGTGTTGATGATCATGTCGACCTCGCCCGCCTTGATCAGGTCGACGACGTCGCGATCGCCCTCGACCGACTCGGTGTGCTTGGCGACCACGGTGGAGGTGATGCCGTTGCGGCGCAACACCTCGGCCGTGCCCTCGGTCGCGAGGATCTCGAACCCGAGGTCGGCCAGCCGCTTCACCGGGAACACCAGCGAGCGCTTGTCCCGGTTGGCGACCGAGACGAACACCTTGCCGGAGGTCGGCAGCGAGCCGTAGGCACCGGCCTGCGACTTGGCGAACGCCTGGCCGAACGAGGTGTCGATGCCCATGACCTCGCCGGTCGACTTCATCTCCGGCCCGAGCAGCGAGTCCACCCCGGCACCCTCGCGGGTGCGGAAGCGGTGGAACGGCAGGACCGCCTCCTTGACCGCCACCGGCGCGTCGACCGGCAGGTCCGCGCCGTCGCCCTCGGCGGGCAGCATGCCCTCGGAGCGCAGCTCGGAGATCTTGGCGCCCAACATGATTCGCGCGGCGGCCTTGGCCAGCGGCGCGGCCGTGGCCTTCGAGACGAACGGCACCGTCCGGGAGGCGCGCGGGTTGGCCTCCAGCACGTAGAGCACGTCGTCCTTGAGCGCGTACTGCACGTTGAGCAGGCCGTGCACGCCCACACCGCGCGCGATGGCCTCGGTGGAGCGGCGCACCATCTCGATGTCCTGGCGCCCCAGGGTGATCGGCGGCAGCGCGCACGCCGAGTCGCCGGAGTGGATGCCGGCCTCCTCGATGTGCTCCATCACGCCGCCCAGGTAGATCTCGGTGCCGTCGCACAGCGCGTCCACGTCGATCTCGATGGCGTCGTCGAGGAACTTGTCCACCAGCACCGGGTGCTCCGGGGTGACCTCGGTGGCGCGGGCGATGTAGTTCTCCAGCGACGCCTCGTCGTAGACGATCTCCATGCCGCGACCGCCCAGCACGTAGGACGGGCGCACCAGCACCGGGTAGCCGATGTCGTCGGCGATGCGCTTGGCGCCCTCGAACGAGGTCGCCGTGCCGTACTGCGGCGCGGGAAGACCGGCCGCGACCAGCACGTCGCCGAAGGCACCGCGCTCCTCGGCGAGGTGGATGGCCTCCGGCGGGGTGCCCACGACCGGCACGCCCGCGTCGGCCAGCCGCTGCGCCAGGCCCAGCGGGGTCTGGCCGCCCAGCTGCACGATCACGCCGGCGACGGTGCCGGAGTTCTGCTCGGAGTGCACGACCTCCAGGACGTCCTCGAAGGTCAGCGGCTCGAAGTACAGCCGGTCCGAGGTGTCGTAGTCGGTGGAGACGGTCTCCGGGTTGCAGTTGACCATCACCGTCTCGTACCCGGCGGCCCGCAGCGCCATCGCCGCGTGCACGCACGAGTAGTCGAACTCGATGCCCTGGCCGATGCGGTTCGGGCCCGAGCCGAGGATGATCACCTTCGGCTTGTCGCGCTGCTCGGCGACCTCCGATTCCGCCGCGGGGTCGGACTCGTAGGCCGAGTAGTGGTACGGCGTGTTCGCCGCGAACTCGGCGGCGCAGGTGTCGACGGTCTTGTAGACCGGGCGCACGCCGAGCCGGTGGCGCAGCGCGCGCACGCCGTCCTCACCGGCCAGTTCCGGCCGCAGCGCGGCGATCTGGCGGTCCGACAGGCCCGCCCGCTTGGCCACCCGCAGCAGCGTCGCGTCCAGCACCGGGGCGTCGACGATCTCGCGCCGCAGCTCCACCCACGCCGCGATCTGGTCGACGAACCACGGGTCGATTCCCGAGGCCTCGTGCACCTGCTCGACGGTGGCGCCGAAGCGCAGCGCCCGCTCGACGGTGTAGATCCGGCCGTCGTGGGCGGTGCGCAGATCGTCCAGAGCGGACTGCAGCGTGGCCTCTTCGGGATCCGGCCTGGTCCAGAACCCGACCGACTTCGTCTCCATCGACCGCAGGGCCTTGCCCATCGCCTCGGAGAAGCTGCGGCCCACGGCCATCGCCTCGCCGACGCTCTTCATCGTCGTGGTCAGCTCGGTGTCGGCGCCCGGGAACTTCTCGAAGGCGAACCGCGGCACCTTGACGACCACGTAGTCCAGCGTGGGCTCGAACGACGCCGGGGTCTCGCCGGTGATGTCGTTCTGGATCTCGTCGAGCGTGTAGCCCACGGCCAGCTTCGCGGCGATCTTGGCGATCGGGAAACCGGTCGCCTTCGACGCCAGCGCCGAGGACCGCGAAACGCGCGGGTTCATCTCGATGACGACCATGCGGCCGGTCGTGGGGTTGATGGCGAACTGGATGTTGCAGCCGCCGGTGTCCACCCCGACCTCGCGCAGCACCGCGATGCCGACGTTGCGCATGTGCTGGAACTCGCGGTCGGTCAACGTCATCGACGGCGCCACGGTCACCGAGTCACCGGTGTGCACGCCCATCGGGTCGACGTTCTCGATGGAGCAGATGACCACCACGTTGTCGGCGTGGTCGCGCATCAGCTCCAGCTCGTACTCCTTCCAGCCGAGCACGCTCTCCTCGATGAGCACCTCGTGCACCGGGGACTCGGCGAGGCCGAACGAGGCCATCCGCTCCAGGTCCTCCTCGGTGTGCGCCATGCCCGAGCCCAGGCCGCCCATGGTGAAGCTGGGCCGGATGACGACCGGCAGACCCGAGGTCTCGACGAACGAACGCACGTCGTCCATCGACTTGCACACCTTCGACGAGGGCACCTCGCCGCCGACCGAGCGCACGATGTCCTTGAACATCTGCCGGTCCTCGCCGCGCTGGATCGCGTCGACGTCGGCACCGATGAGCTCCACGCCGTACTTCTCCAGCACGCCGCGGTCGTGCAGCGCGATCGCCGTGTTCAGCGCGGTCTGCCCGCCCAGCGTCGCCAGGATCGCGTCCGGGCGCTCGGCGTCGATGACCTTCTCGACGAACTCCGGCGTGATCGGCTCGATGTAGGTGGCGTCGGCGAACTCGGGGTCGGTCATGATCGTCGCCGGGTTGGAGTTCACCAGCGAGACGCGGATGCCCTCCTCCCGCAGCACCCGGCAGGCCTGGGTGCCGGAGTAGTCGAACTCGCACGCCTGCCCGATGACGATCGGACCGGAACCGATCACCAGAACGTGCTTGATATCAGTCCTCTTCGGCATTACCGAGCCTCGCTCATCAGGTCAACGAACTTGTCGAACAGGGGCGCGGCGTCGTGCGGACCCGCTGCCGCCTCGGGGTGGTACTGGACGGAGAAGGCCGGGCCGCTGAGCAGCCGCAGACCCTCGACGGCACCGTCGTTGGCGCAGTGGTGCGAGACGATCGCGCGGCCGAAGTCGGTGTCGAACTCCTCGCCCGGCTCGCCCTCCACGGCGAACCCGTGGTTCTGCGCGGTGATCGCGACCTTGCCGGTCTCCTGGTCGATGACCGGGATGTTGATGCCGCGGTGGCCGTACTGCAGCTTGTAGGTGCCGCGGCCCAGCGCGCGGCCGAGCACCTGGTTGCCGAAGCAGATGCCGAACAGCGGCAGCTTGCGGTCCAGGGCCTGGCGGGTCAGCTCGACCTGCGCGTCGGTGGTCGCCGGGTCACCGGGACCGTTGGACAGGAACAGCCCGTCCGGCGCGATCTCCAGGATCTCGTCCATCGTGGACGCCAGCGGCATCACGTGGATCTCGATGCCCCGCTGGGCCATCATCCGCGGCGTGTTCGCCTTGATGCCCATGTCCAGGGCCGCGACCCTGAACCGCTGCTGGCCCTCGGCGGGGATCACGTAGGTCTCACCGGTGGTGACGTCGCCCGCCAGGGACGCGCCGACCATGCCCGAGGAGTCCTTCACCGCGGCCACCATCTGCTCGTCGGAGCCCAGCTCCGGACCCGAGAAGATGCCGCCGCGCATCGCGCCCAGCTCCCGCACGTGGCGGGTCAGGGTGCGGGTGTCGATCCCGGAGATGCCGACGACGCCCTGCTCGGTCAGCTCGTCGTCGAGGCTGCGGGTGGAGCGCCAGTTCGACGCCCGGCGGGCGGGCTCGCGCACGGCGTAGCCGGCGACCCAGATCTTGTCGGACTCGTCGTCCTCGTCGTTCCAGCCGGTGTTGCCGATCTGCGGAGCCGTCTGCACCACGATCTGGCGGTGGTAGGACGGGTCGGTCAGCGTCTCCTGGTAGCCGGTCATGCCGGTGGTGAACACGACCTCACCGAGGGTGCGGCCCACCTTGCCGTAGGCCTCCCCGCGGAAGATCCGGCCGTCCTCCAGCACCAGCGCGGCCGGGGTGTGCGCGGTCATTTGTCCTCCTGTGCTGGTGTGGGGGTACCCCACACCCCGGTCGGTCGGATGAACAGCTTCGCGATCGTCGTTCATCCGTCCTCCCTGTGGTTCGAAGTCTGAGCGGGCAGGGCGCGAACCGCCTCGACCCACTCGGTCTGCGCTTGCTTGTCGTCGCCGCGGAATCCGGTGTCCAGCAGCTGTTCGCCGAGCCGCCAGGTCACCACCACCAGTCCTGCGCCGGGCACGACCTTGTTGGCCAGCTTGTGGTCCAACCGGGCGTCCACCACGGACTCGGCGGGGATCCACACCGCCGAGGCACCGTCGCGCTCGATCAGCAGGCCGGTGGCGTGCAGGTGCGCGGTCCCGTTGGCGCGGTGCCCGATGTCGCCGACCGCGATGCGGTCCTGCCAGTCGTCGGCCTTGGTCGTGCCGATGTACATGCCGGTGGCGGGGGTGAGGGTCTCGGCGCCGGGGTCGGCCGGCCGCTCCGGGAACGGAGGCAGCTCGGCCTCCTGTCGTCGGGCTCGGGCCAGCCAGCCGCGTCGCATCCCGAAGAACACCAGCGCCGCCAGCGCGGCGAGCGCGAGCACCCACAGCGTGCGTTCCATCAGCGCCTCACCTTGCCCTCGTGCGCGGTGATCGCACCGCGCAGCAACGTCGCGACGACCCGACCGGGCAGCCGCATCCCTTCGAAGGGGGAGTTCTGCCCCAGGCTCGCCAGCTCGGCGGCGCGCACCGTCCACTCGGCGTCCGGGTCCACCAGCGCGAGGGTGGCGGGCTCGCCGACGGCGATCGGCCGCCCCTGGTCGGTCAGGCCGGCGATCTCGGCGGGGCGCTCGGAGAGCACCCGCGCCACACCGCGCCAGTCCAGCAGGCCGGAGCGCACCATCGTCCGCGTCACGATGCCCAGCGCGGTCTGCAGGCCCAGCATGCCCGGTTTGGCCGCGGACCACTCGCAGTCCTTGTCCTGGGCGGCGTGCGGGGCGTGGTCGGTGGCCACGCAGTCCACGGTCCCGTCGGCCAGCGCCCGGCGCAGCGCCAGCGCGTCGTCGTCGGTGCGCAGCGGCGGGTTGACCTTGTTGACCGGGTCGTAGGTCTGCAGCCGCTCGTCGGTGAGCAGCAGGTGGTGCGGCGTCACCTCGGCCGACACCGAGCCGCCGGTCTCGCGGCCCTTGAAGAACCGCAGCAGCTCGGCGGTGCCCGCGGTGGAGACGTGGCAGACGTGCAGCGTGCCTCCGGTGTGCGCGGCCAGCAGGCAGTCCCGCGCCACGATCGACTCCTCGGCCGGGGCGGGCCAGCCGGCCAGGCCCAGCCGGGCGGCGTTGGGGCCCTCGTGGGCCTGCGCGCCGACGGTCAGCCGCGGTTCCTCGGCGTGCTGGGCGACGAGCCCGCCGAACGAGCGGGTGTACTCCAGCGCCCGACGCATCAGCAGCGGGTCGTGCACGCACTTGCCGTCGTCGGAGAAGACCCGCACCTCGGCGGCGGAGTGGCGCATGGTGCCCAGCTCGGCGAGCTTCTCCCCCGCCAGGCCGACGGTGACCGCGCCGACCGGGTGCACGTCGACCAGGCCGATCTCGCGGCCCCGGCGCCACACGTGCTCGACGATCACCGCGTTGTCGGCGACCGGGTCGGTGTTGGCCATCGCGAACACGGCCGTGTAGCCGCCCAGGGCAGCGGCCGCCGAGCCGGTCTCGATCGTCTCGGCGTCCTCCCGGCCGGGCTCGCGCAGGTGGGTGTGCAGGTCCACGAAACCGGGCAGCGCGACGGCCCCGGAGCCGTGGACGATCTCGTCGGCGTCGGCGGACAGCTCCGCGCCGATCTCGGCGATGAGCCCGTCCTCGACGAGCACGTCGACCGGCTCGCCCTCGCCGTAGGGGCGCACGTCCTTGATCAGCACCCGGCTCATGCGCAACCCGCCTCTCCGCGATTCGCAGTTGTGGTGGCGTATCGCTCAACGTCTCGGTTCGCGGTTTCTTGTGGACCGCTCATGCGGCGAGCTCCTCTCCCGCGAGCAGGTGGTAGAGCACCGCCATCCGCACGTGCACGCCGTTGCCGACCTGCTGGGTGATGGCGGCGCGCGGCGAGTCGGCGACCGACGGCGCGATCTCCATGCCGCGCAGCATCGGGCCCGGGTGCAGCACGACCGCGTGCTCGGGCAGCTTCGCCAGCCGCTTCTCGTTGAGGCCGTAGGCGATCGAGTACTCGCGGGCCGACGGGAAGAACCCGCCGTGCATCCGCTCGGCCTGCACCCGCAGCAGCATGACCGCGTCCAGGCCGGGCAGCTCCGGGTCGAGGTCGTGGCGCACCTCGGCGCCCCAGTGCTCGATGCCGGTGGGCACCAGCGTGGGCGGCGCGATGAGCGTCACCTCGGCGCCCAGCGTCCGCAGCAGGTGCACGTTGGACCGCGCGACGCGGCTGTGCAGCAGGTCGCCCACGATGCCGATGCGGCGCCCTGAGACGTCCCCCAGGCGCTCCCGCAGGGTCGCCGCGTCCAACAGGGCCTGGGTGGGGTGCTCGTGCATCCCGTCGCCCGCGTTGACGACCTGGGTGCCGTCGGCCTCCAGCCACTCTGCGAGCCGGTGCGCGGCCCCCGAGGCCGGGTGCCGGATGATCACGCAGTCGGCGCCCGCGGCCGACAGGGTCAGCGCGGTGTCCCGGAGGGACTCGCCCTTGCCGACCGAGGAGCTCGACGCCGAGACGTTGATCACGTCGGCGCTCATCCACTTCCCGGCGACCTCGAAGGAAACCCTGGTCCGGGTGGAGTTCTCGTAGAACAGCGTCACCACGGTGCGCCCGCGCAACGTCGGCAGCTTCTTCACCTCGCGCCCCAGCAGCGTCTGCTTGAGCGTGTCGGCGGTGTCGAGCACGGCGGTCGCGTCGGCGGCGGGAAGGCCCTCAGTGGACAGCAGGTGGCGCATCACACCTCCTCCTGTGCCTTGTGGATCACCACTCGGTCCTCGCCGTCCGTTTCGGACAGCTGCACGGCCACGTCCTCGCTGCGGGAGGTCGGGATGTTCTTGCCCACGTAGTCCGCGCGGATCGGCAGCTCGCGGTGGCCGCGGTCGACCAGCACGGCCAGCTGGACCGAGCGGGGGCGGCCCTGGTCGCGCAGGGCGTCGAGGGCGGCGCGCACGGTGCGGCCGGAGAAGAGCACGTCGTCGACGAGCACGACCAGCTTGCCGTCGAGCCCCCCGGGCGGGAGGTTCGTGGGCTCCAGCGGCCGGTTGGGCTGGGTGCGCAGGTCGTCGCGGAAGAGCGTGATGTCGAGGGTGCCGACGGGCACCGTCACCCCGCTGAACTCGCTGATCTTGTCGGCGAGCCTCCTGGCCAGCGGCGTTCCCCTGGTGGGGATGCCCAGCAGCACGACCGGCTCGTCGGAGGTGTCCAGCGCGGTCTTCTCGATGATCTGGTGCGCGATTCGGGCTATCGTGCGCGCAACGTCACCGGCGGAAAGCAGCTCCCGCTGCCCTGCCGGTTCCGCCGCGCTCGCCTGATGGCGAGACGCCACGGTGCGACCTCCTTCTCCGCCTCACTGGACGGGTCCTTAAAGGATGGTGTGTGAGCTGCCCCGCAATCCGGGTTCGGGATGAACCTGCGCATCACCGGGCTGACCCGTACGCTATCAGCGACAACGGGTCAATCGACCGGGTGGTGTGTTGGTCCTCGCCACATCGGCACCGAAGACCAACTTGACCTGGTGACGCTCGCGAGCGAACATTACTCTCCGTATCGATCTGAGCTTTGCTCCCCGGTCGCCGTTATCGGCTGACGGGGCGAACGAACGGAGAAACGCCACATGGGCGACTACGCCAAGGCGCTGGGCAGCAAACTCCGCGCTATCCGCCAGCAGCAGGGTCTGTCGCTGCACGGCGTCGAGCAGAAGTCTGGCGGACGGTGGAAGGCCGTGGTCGTCGGGTCCTACGAGCGAGGCGACCGCGCGGTGACCGTGCAGAAGCTGGCCGAGCTCGCCGATTTCTACGGCGTGCCGGTCGCGGAGCTGCTTCCCGAGGGCCGCGTGCCGTCGGGGGCCGAACCGGCCACCAAGGTCGTGATCAACCTCGAGCGCCTGCAACAACTGCCTGCGGAGAAGGTGGGTCCGCTGGCCCGCTACGCGGCCACGATCCAGAGCCAGCGCGGTGACTACAACGGCAAGGTGCTGTCCATCCGCACCGAGGACCTGCGTTCCCTGGCGATCATCTACGACATGACGCCGGGCGAGCTCACCGAGCAGCTCATCGACTGGGGTGTGCTTCCCCCTGAGGCGCGCCCTGCCCGCGAGGAGTGACATCACACCGATAAGAAGCGGACCGGGGCACCCAGCGGCGACGCCGCGACGGGTGCCCCTGGGCTTTTCAGCCCATCACCCGATCGGCCGCAGACGCGATCGACCGGTGCTCGCTCTGGGCAACGGCGGCCTACCGCCGATCGGGTGAGCGCGCGAAGAGGGGCACCCGCCATCGGCAGGTGCCCCTCTTCGCGGCTCGTGGTCAGTCGACCGGAGTCTCCTCCTGCTTCGGGAGGGTCTTGCGCAAGCGGTCCCGGATGCCGGCGAGGCGGCCGAGGACGCCGTTGACGAAGCGCGGCGAGTCGTCGGTGGACAGGGCCCTGGCCAGCTCCACCGCCTCGTCGACCGCCACCACCGGCGGCACGTCGCCCTTCGGGCACCACAGCAGCTCGTAGAGGCCCAGCCGCAGCACCGCGCGGTCCACGACCGGCATCCGCGAGAGCGTCCAGCCCTCGATGTGCTGGGTGAGCAGCTCGTCGATCCGCTCCCTGTTCTCGGTCACGCCCTCGACCAGGATGATCGTGTAGTCCGGCACCGGCGGGGTCTCGGGCCCGCCGATCCGGTCGGACATGAGCGTGACGGCGTCGGTCTCGCGCAGGTCGGCCTCGTAGAGGAAGTCGACCGCGCGCTTACGAGCCTTGCTGCGCGAGCCGCTCATTTGGAGTTGACGCGGCTGAGGTACCGGCCGTCGCGCGGGTCGACCTTGACCTTGTCACCGGTGTTGAGGAACAGCGGCACCTGGATCTCGGCACCGGTCTCCAGCTTGGCCGGCTTGGTGCCGCCGGTGGAGCGGTCGCCCTGCAGGCCCGGGTCGGTGTGCTCGACGACGAGCTCCACCGAGGCGGGCAGCTCGACGTACAGCGGCGCGTCCTCGTGCCGGGCGACGACGACCTGGCTGTTCTCCAGCATGTAGTTCGCGGCGTCACCGACGACGTCGGCGGACACGCTGACCTGCTCGTAGGTGTCCGGCTCCATGAAGACGTAGTCGTTGCCGTCGTAGTACAGGTAGGTCATCTCGCGGCGGTCGACGTTGGCGGTGTCCACCTTCACCCCGGCGTTGAAGGTCTTGTCGACGACCTTGCCGGAGAGCACGTTCTTGAGGGTGGTGCGGACGAAGGCGCCGCCCTTGCCGGGCTTGACGTGCTGGAAGTTGACGACGGACCACAGCTGGCCGTCGAGGTTGAGCACCAGTCCGTTCTTCAGGTCGTTCGTGGAAGCCACGTGGGGGTTCTCCTGTGGTGATGGCTTGGTGTTGCGCCGGGCCGCAGCGGGGCTCCGGCGAAGTTCCGCGCACCCGTCGTGCGTCAGACTTCGACGAGCTCTTTGGTCGTCAGGGTGAGGAGCTCCGGCGTGCCTGGACGCACGACCAGTGTGTCCTCGATACGGACCCCGCCCTGCCCGGCCAGGTAGACGCCAGGCTCGACGGTGACCGCCATCCTCTCGGCGATTCTACCGTCCCCGCGCTGCGACAACGTGGGCGCCTCGTGGATCTCCAGGCCCACGCCGTGTCCCAAGCCGTGCAGGAACCGCTCCCCGTACCCCGCGTCGGTGATCACCTGACGGGCCGCGGAGTCGACGTCGCGGACCTCGGCGTCGACCTTCACGGCCGCCCGCCCGGCGGCCTGCGAGGCGCGGACGAGCTCGTAGATCTCCCGCTGCCAGTCGGCCGGCTTGCCCAGCACGACCGTGCGGGTCATGTCCGAGTGGTAGCCGTCGACCAGCGCGCCGAAGTCCATCTTGACGAAGTCCCCCGAGGTCAGGACCGCGTCGGTGGGCCGGTGGTGCGGGACGGCGGAGTTGGCGCCGGTGGCGACGATCGTCTCGAAGGACGGCCCGGCCGCGCCGTTGTCCAGCATCCGGGCCTCCAGCTCGCGGGCGACCTCCAGCTCGGTGCGCCCGGGGCGCAGCCCGCCGTGCTCGATGAGGTCGGCCAGCGCGCGGTCGGCGGCGGAGCAGGCCATCCGCAGCGCGTCGATCTCGGACTCGTCCTTGATCAGCCGCAGGCCCTCGACCACGCCCGGCGCGCGGACCAGCTCGGACTTGCCCGCGGCGTCGTCGAGCACGTCGCGGTTGTCGACGGTGACGTGCTGGGACTCGAAGCCGACCCGCCGGTAGACGGTCGCCTCCTCCCCGAGGCGCTGCGCCAGCGTCACGTCGCTCGCCCGGTCGATCACGCGCTCCAGGTCCGGGACCTGCTCCTCGGCCTGGGTGAGGTAGCGGCCGTCGGTGCAGAACACCGTGCGGTTCTCGTCGGCGGCGTGCACCACCAGCGCGGCGTTGGACCCGGTGAACCCCGTCAGGTAGCGGATGTTGAGCAGGTCGGTCACCAGCAGGGCGTCCAGATCCCGCTCCCGCAGTCGGCTGCGGAGCGCGTCTCGTCGATGGGCGTGCGTTTCGGACATGTTCGGAGCCTAACCCCCAGGGCAGCGGTGCGACCCGCGTCGAGCGGCCGTTTGCTGAAAGCCGCCAGGACCTTGCGCCCCGAACCCGGCCCGTGCAACTCGGGGGCGCGGAAATTCGCAGGTGAGCGGATCTTTGCGCGTTCGCCGGGATGTCGGTGGCGGCCGCTATGGTGGGGCCGTGGAGCTGACGTGGAGCACCGTGTCGGGGCCGGTCGGGGAGATCACCGCCGTGGCCTCCGGCACCGGCGTGCGTCACGTGGCCTTCGCCGGTCCCGACGTCGCGCTGGCCGAGTTCCCGGGAGCCGAGCCCGGCGGGCTCGCGGCCGAGGCGACCGGGCAGCTCGGCGAGTACTTCACCGGGCGGCGCAAGGAGTTCCGGATCCCGATCGACTGGACCGGCCTGGACGGGCTGCGCGCGCACGTGCTCCGCACGCTGCTGGAGCTGGTCCCCTTCGGCGAGACCGTCAGCTACAAGGGCCTCGCGGAGCTGTCCGGCAGGCCCGAGGCCTCGCGAGCCGTCGGCACGATCATGGGTTCCAACCCGGTGCCGCTGATCGTGCCGTGCCACCGGGTGCTGGCCTCCGGCGGCGGGCTCGGCGGGTTCGGCCCCGGGTTGGAGGCCAAGCGGAAGCTGCTGGTGCTAGAGGGAATCCTGGAACCCAGCCTGCTGGAGCTGGACCTGGTGCGCGACGAATAGGTGGTAGGTCGTCTCGCGCTGCCCCAGGGTCACCGGGATCGCCCGCTCCTCGGCGTCGCCGAAGACCTCGCGCATCGCGGCGAGCAGGTCCGGCGAGGTGTCGGCCGACCACACCGCCAGCGTCCCGCCCGCGGCGAGCTTGTCCCGGCAGCGGCGCAGGAACGGCGAGTCGTAGAGGGCCGAGTTCTCCTGGTAGACGAGGAAGTCCGGGCCGTTGTCGACGTCGAGCAGCAGCACGTCGCAGCAGCCGTCGGGTTCGGCGTCGAGGACCTCGGCGACGTCGCCGACGGTGACCCGCACCCGCTCGTCGGCCAGCGCCGCCGCGGTGTCGGGGACCAGTCCCGCGCGGTGCCAGTCGAGCAGGTCGGGTTCGATCTCGACCACGTGCGCCTCGGTGACCCGCGCGTCGGTCAGCACCTCGCGGAGGGTGAAGCCGAGCCCGAGGCCACCGATGAGCACCCGCAGGCCGTCACCGCGGTCGAGGCGACCCAGGGTGGTGGCGGCCAGCAGGCGTTCGGTCTCGGTGTGCGCGGTGTCCATCACGAAGACGCCGTTGACCCGCAGCTCCAGCGCGTCGTCGCGGCGCATCAGCACGAGCTCACCGCGCTCGCCGACGGCACGGGCGAGAAGCTCAGACATGGTTTCCGAGACTACCGGGGCCGTTCCCCCGCACGCCGGTGCGTGCCTCAGGAACCCGCCCGAGCCGGAGTCGCGTCCGGGTCCGGGTCGGGCCGCCCGCGCGCGCCTCGCCGGATCGATGCGGAGAAGGCCGTCGCCAGCAGGCAGAGCGCACCCGATCCGTACCAGGCGAGCGCGTAGTCGCCGAACAGGTCCCGGATCAGTCCGGCCCCGCCGGCGACGGCCGCCGCCCCCACCTGGTGCGAGGCGAACACCCAGCCGAACACCACCGAGGCCTTCTCCCCGAAGTGCTCGCGGCACAGCGCCATCGTGGGCGGCACCGTCGCGACCCAGTCCAGGCCGTAGAAGACGACGAACAGCACCATCTCCACGCCCGGTTCCGGCGCGAACAGCTGCGGCAGCACGAACAGCGACACCCCGCGCAGCGTGTAGTAGACGGCGAGCAGGACCCGCGGGTTGATCTTGTCGGTGAGATAGCCCGACGCCACCGTTCCCAGCACGTCGAAGACCCCGATGACCGCGAGCAGTCCGGCGGCCGTGGTGGTGGGCATCCCGTGGTCGTGCGCAGCGGGCACGAAGTGCGTGTTGACCAGTCCGTTGGTGCTGGCCCCGCAGATCGCGAAACCGCCCGCCAGCAACCAGAAGACCGGGTTGCGCGCGGCCGCGAGCAGGGTCCTGATGGCCACCATCGCGGGATTTCCCCGCTCCCGCGCGGGTTCCGGCTCGTCACCGGTGGCGCCGTAGGCGGACACGCCCGCGTCGCGCGGGCGTTCGCGCATGACGAGCCGCACGAGGAGCGCGACCAGCAGCGCGGCGGCGGTGATGGTCAGCGAGGCGGCCCGCCAGCCCCAGTCGGCCACCAGCATCGCCTCCACCGGCAGGAACACCAGCTGCCCGGTCGCGCTGGCCGCGGTGAGCACCCCGCTGACCAGCCCTCGCCGCGCCACGAACCAGCGGTCGACCACCGTGGACACGAACGCCAGCGCCATCGATCCGGTACCGAGCCCGACGAGCAGCCCCCAGCACAGGATCAGCTGCCACGGCTCGGTCATGAACACCGTCAGCCCGCTACCGACTCCCACCAGCAGCAGCGCGGAGACGGTGACCCGGCGGATCCCGAAGCGCGCCATCAGCGCCGCCGCGAACGGGGCGGTCAAGCCGAACAGCAGCAGGTTCAGCGATACCGCCACCGAGACCAGCCCGTGCGACCACCCGAACTCCCGGTGCAGCGGATCCATCAGGACGCCGGGTGCGGACCGGAACGCGGCGGCCCCCATCAGCGCCACGAACGCGACAGCGGCGATCCTCCAGGCGGGGTGCGCCCCCAGCACTCGACTCCACAGCACTCGAACCATGCCGTTCAGCCTGATCGCGCCGTGATCCGCGAACCAGTGGCCGGAGGGACAACATGTGGGAAGATTCGGCCATGCATCGGATCGCAGTGCTGGGCGTGCAGACCGTCGTCGGGTTCGACCTGGCCATCCCGCCGCAGATCTTCGCGGGCACCACCGGACCGGAGGGCGAGCTCTACGACGTGCGGGTGTGCAGCATCGACGGCGGCCCGCTGCCCACCACCAGGGGTTTCGCCGTGCTGCCCGAGTGCGGGACGGACGCGCTGCGCGAGCCCGACACGGTGATCGTGCCCGGCGTCGACACCGACGACTTCACCGAGGACCCCAAGATCACCGACTACCTGCGCGGGTTGCCCCGGGGCACGCGGATCATGTCGATCTGCACCGGAGCCTTCGTGCTCGCCGCCGCGGGTCTGCTCGACGGGCGCCCGGCCACCACGCACTGGGCGCACGCCGAGCGGTTCCGCGAGATGTTCCCGCAGGTCGACCTGCGTCCGGACGTGCTGTTCGTGGACGACGGCGACGTGCTGACCTCCGCGGGCGTGGCCGCCGGGATCGACCTGTGCCTGCACGTGATCCGCTCCGACCACGGCAGCGAGGTCGCCAACCGCGCGGCGCGGCGCAACGTCGTCCCGCCCTGGCGCGACGGCGGGCAGTCGCAGTTCATCGAACGACCGCTGCCCTCCCCCGGCGTCCACGGGACCGCCCCGGCCCGGGAGTGGATGCTGCACCGGCTCGCCGAGCCGCTGACGCTGGAGGACATCGCGGCGCACGCGGGGATGAGCGTGCGGACCTTCACCCGGCGGTTCCGGGAGGAAGCCGGGACCTCACCGCTGGACTGGCTGCTCGGGCAGCGCATCGAGCACGCACGGCACCTGCTGGAGCGCACCGACCTGCCGATCGAGGAGGTCGCGGTGCGGTCCGGGCTGAGCACGGCGACGTCGCTGCGCAAGCACCTGCGGGCCAAGCTGGGCATCGGACCGGCCGCCTACCGGCGGACCTTCCACCAGGACTAGTTGCCGCCGCTCACGAGTGGGGCAACCTCGGGAGCGGATGTGCGTCCTCTCAGTTGAGAGATCGACCCGCTGGAGGTTCGACTGAGAGGGGCGAGAGCCATGACTCGGACGAGGATCATCGTGGCGGCGACCGCGGCGCTACTGGTCGCAGGCCTGAGCGCCTGCGACGAGGACGGGTCCGCGGGGGCGTCCGGCACCGTGATCAACGACGCCGCGCCGGAGCCGACGCCGGCGCGGACCGAACCGGCGCCGGCGGAGGGGACCGGGTCGGACGAGGCGGAGTCCGGCGGGACAGGGTCCGGCGGGACGGGGTCCGGCGAGCAGGGGTCGGGCGAGGCGACCACCTCCCCGGACGGGAGCGCGCCGGACGAGGAGCCATCGTCGCAGTTGTGCAAGGTCGCGGACCTGGCCGTGACGGTGCAGTACGTCGACTCGGCCGCCGGGACCGTGCACCAGGCGCTGCGGTTCACCAACACGGGCAACCGCACCTGCGAGATCCAGGGGTTCCCGGGCGTTTCCTACGTCGGCGGCGATGACGGCCACCAGATCGGCAAGCCCGCGGGCCGCTCCGGCGACAAGGGCCCGGCCATCACCCTCGACCCCGGGGCCCAGGCCTGGGCCCCGCTGGCGGCCCCGCGCCCGGAGAACTACGACGAGGCCACCTGCCGACCTCAGGAGGCCCGGGGATTCCGCGTGTACCCGCCCCAGGAGTACGACTCGGTCTTCGTCCCCCTCCCCCTCACCGCGTGCTCCAACACCGAGGCCGTCGGCAACTTCCTCACGGTCCGAACCCTCCAAGAGGGCTCCCCCTCCTGAGGTCCCTCGTCTCCCGTGCGACGCAGCGTCACCAGGGGACGGTTTTGGTGAGAACTGTCCGGGCAAAACGGATGTTGATCATGGGTGATTCGAGGAAAAACCGTCTCCTGGTGACGAACGTCGTCAACGTGAGGTGGGGCGGAGGTCCCCTGCGACCGGGCGGGCCGCCCATTCGGCCGGGGTGGCGTTGGTGATCTGGGAGGCGTTGGCCGCCGCGGTGGCCGAGGTGACCTTCCAGAGGCGACCTCGGGTGTCGAGCAGGGCGATCTCGCCGCTCGGGGAGCGGAAAGCCGGGGCACCGGCGGGGATTTCAGCCCTCATCGGGAGGGGGTCCAGGGGTTCCGGGCGGTCGTCCAGGACCCGGGTGGCGAGCGTTTCGGCAGCGGAGCGGCGTTCGAATCGGACCCTGGAGCCGTCGTGGACGAGGTCGACCGTGCGGACCGGGGACGGGACCGCGAAGCCGTCGAGGGCCGCGGCCGCGCGGACCGGGTCGGCGCAGGCACCGGCGCTGGTGATGTCGAGACCGAAGTGGCGGATGTCGGTGGGCGCCGGGGCCAGGGCGGTGGCGCGCAGCACGTCCAGCGGGACGGATCCGCACGGGTCCGATGTGGACGGACGCAGGTGCCCGTTCCCGTCGCGGACCAGGCCCGGGCCCTCCTGCCACGGACCGGGAATCGTCACCGGCTGGTACGGGTGCCGGGTGAAACCCGTGTCCCAGAACGTGATCTGCGTGCCCGCCTCCGTCTGGTGCGCGATGGCGAAGGCGTCCAGCGTCGGCGAGTACGCCCAGTCCGCGCTGAACGCGTCGACCACCGACCGCGTCCGCCCGGAACCGGCGGGCTGGAACCCGCGCTCGGTGAGGGCTTCAACTCCCTTGCCGAACAACGGGTCTCGCGACCGCAGCACGAACTGCCCGGCACCGTTCCAGCCCGCACCGCGAGCCGTGGTGTCGGTGAACAGCAGGTAGAACCACCCGTCCAGGAACAGCGCCGAGGGCTGCCCGGCGCCGTAGACGTTCGAGCGCGCGACCTCGCCCGCCGCCGTCACGATCGGCGCCGCACCGCGCGTCCACGCCGTGCCGTCGGGGCTGGTCGCCACGCCGATCGCGTTGCCGTGGGCGTGATCCCCGGCCGCACCCGTGTAGTACAGGTAGTAGCGGCCGTCGACGCGCAGCACCGACGGATCGCAGGTGTGCATCCCGTCGAAACGGCCCGGCTCACCGGAGAACACCGGCGCCGCGGGCCCGAACGGACCGTCTGGCGAGGCCGCCGAAGCGTGCAGGACGTCATCGCCCGCAGGCCCGACGCCCGGCAGCTGACTGCACCACCACGCGCGGTACCCGCCGCCCTCGGCCAGCACCGACGGCCCGTAGTTGTACGGCGCGGGCAGCCCACCGGCCGCCACCACGCCCGGACTCGACCGCACCGCACCGGTTCTCAGCTCCACCGGCATCGGAACCGGCTTCCGCTGCTCGGCGACCGGCACCACCGGGCTGCCGTCGACGTGCGTGCAGCCCGCCAGCAGCCCGATCGCGACCAGGGCTAACGGCAGGCGACCGCGCACTACTCCCCCGGCTTCTCCGCCAGCCAGCGGATCGCCAGCGGGTACCCGGCCACGCCCAGCCCGGCCATCACCGCGGTCGCGATGTCGGACAGGTAGCTGGTGTGCCGGAACGGTTCCCGCTTGTGCACGTTGGAGATGTGCAGCTCGATCAGATCGGCGGTCAGCTGCGACGCGGCGTCGCGGACGGCGACCGAGTAGTGCGTCCACGCGCCCGCGTTGAGCACCACCGGCCAGGAGGCGTCGGCGGCCTCGTGCAGCCAGCCGACCATCTCGCCCTCGTGGTCGGTCTGCCGCACCTCGACCTCGACGCCGAGGTCGCGACCGGCCTGCTCGCACAGCGACACCAGGTCGGCGTAGGTCGTGCTGCCGTAGACCGAGGGCTCGCGCTTGCCGAGCCGACCCAGGTTCGGGCCGTTGAGGACGAGGACCTTCACAGCAGAACCTCCGTGCTCGACTTGCTCTCGCCGCCGGTGATCGCCGAGTACGCGGCGGCGATCAGCGACGGGTCCGGGCCCTCCAGCCGCTCCGGCTTGGCCAGACCGTCGAGCACCACGAAACGCAGCACGCCCGAGCGGTTCTTCTTGTCGGCCTTCATGCCCTCCATCAGCGAACCCAGCGCGTCCGGGTCGTAGGTGGTGGGCAGGCCGAGCAGGTCGAGGATGCGCTTGTGCCGGTCGGCGGTCTCGTCGTCGAGGCGTCCCGCCAGCCGGGCGAGCTCGGCGGCGAAGACCAGGCCGACGCTCACCGCCGCGCCGTGGCGCCAGCGGTAGCGCTCGCGGCGCTCGATGGCGTGAGCCAGCGTGTGGCCGTAGTTGAGGACCTCGCGCAGGTGCGACTCCTTGAGGTCCGAGGAGACCACGTCGGCCTTGACCTGGATGGAGCGGCGCACCAGCTCGGCCAGCACGTCCCCGGTCGGGTCGGTGGCCGCGTCCGCGTCCTCCTCGACCAGCCGCAGGATCTCGGGGTCGGCGATGAAACCGGCCTTGACGACCTCGGCCATCCCGGCCAGGAGTTCGTTGCGCGGCAGGCCTTCCAGCGTCGCCAGGTCGCACAGCACCAGGCTCGGCTCGTGGAACAGGCCCACCAGGTTCTTGCCCGCGTCGGTGTTGATGCCGGCCTTGCCGCCCACGGCCGCGTCGACCATGCCCAGCAGCGTGGTCGGCACGTGCACGGCCTTCACCCCGCGCATCCAGGTCCCGGCGACGAACCCGCCGAGGTCGGTGACCGCGCCGCCGCCGAAGGACACCACGACGCCGTCGCGGTCCATGCCGATCTTGCCGAGGACCTCCCAGCAGAACCCGGCGACCTGGAGGCTCTTGCCGTCCTCGGCGTCGGGGATCTCGACCCGGTGCGCGTCGATGCCGGCCTCGGTCAGCTCCTCGCGGACCGCCTCGATGGTGGCGGTGATCGTGGGCTGGTGCACCAGCGCGACGCTCGACGCGTCGGCGAGGAATTCCACCAGCTCACCGAGCAGCCCCCGCCCCACGACCACGTCGTAGGGCTGCTGGCCGTTCACGCTGATCCGAACCGGCTCGGAGGTCATCGTCGTCCCTTCGGCAAATCGGGGAGGGTGTTTCAGTCGGCGAGTGCCGCGAGGTCGTCGATGACCTTGTCGACGACGGCCGCGGGCCCCAGTTCGTCGGTGGCGACCTCCACGGCCGCGACCGAGCGGTAGATCGGCAGCCGCTCGTCGAGCAGCGCCTTGAAGGTGGCGCGCGGGTTGACCCCGGCCAGCAGCGGGCGCGCGCTGGAGAGCCCCACGCGGCGGGCGCCTTCGGCCAGCCCGACCGACAGGAACACCACCGGGTGCCCGGCCAGCCGCTTGCGGGTCAGCTCGGAGAGCACCGCTCCCCCACCGACCGCCAGAACGCCGTCGTGCTCGCTCAGCGCGGCGTCGACGGCCTGCTCCTCCAGGGCGCGGAAGGCGGGTTCGCCGTCGTTGGCGAAGATGTCGGAGATCTCCCGGCCGGTGCTCGACACGACGTCGGCGTCGGTGTCGCGGAACCCGACACCGAGGCGCTCTGCCAGCATCCGGCCGATGGTGGTCTTGCCCGCGCCGGGCGGGCCGATCACGATCGCGCGCGGCGCCATCACCGCACCTGCCGCTTCTCCGCGCGCTCCCGCAGCGAGGCCAGGTAGCCCTCGACGTTGCGGCGGGTCTCCGGCAGCGAGTCGCCGCCGAACTTCTCCAGCGCGGCCTCGGCCAGGACCAGCGCCACCATCGTCTCGGCGACCACCGCGGCGCGCGGCACGGCGGTGATGTCGGAGCGCTGGTGCATGGCCTGCGCGGGCTCGCCGGTCTCCATGTCGACCGTGGCCAGCGCGCGCGGCAGGCTGGAGATGGGCTTCTTGGCGGCGCGCACGATCAGCGGCTCGCCGTTGGTGATGCCGCCTTCGAGACCACCGGCGCGGTTGCTGGCGCGGCGGACCCAGTTGACGCCCTGGTCGGGGTAGATCTCGTCGTGCGCGGCGCTGCCCCGGCGGTGGGCGTTGGCGAAGCCCTCGCCGATCTCCACGCCCTTGACCGCCTGGATGCTCATCAGCGCGCCCGCCAGGCGGGCGTCGAGCTTGCGGTCCCAGTGCACGTGCGAGCCGATGCCCGGGGGCAGGTTGTAGGCGATGACCTCGACGACGCCGCCGAGGGTGTCGCCGTCCTTCTTGGCCGCGTCGACCTCGGCCATCATCCGCTCGGTGGCGTCGTCGCCGAAGGCGCGGACCGGGTTCTCGTCGATGGCGCCCAGGTCGTCCGGGCCGGGCAGCGTCTCGCCGGTGGCGTCCACGCCGCCGAGGCTGACCACGTGGCTAACGATCTCGACGCCGAGCAGCTGCCGCAGGAACTGGCGGGCGACGGTGCCGACGGCCACGCGCGCGGCGGTCTCGCGGGCGCTGGCGCGCTCCAGGACCGGGCGGGCCTCGTCGAAGCCGTACTTCTGCATGCCGGCGATGTCGGCGTGGCCGGGGCGCGGGCGGGTCAGCGGCTCGTTGCGGGCCAGCCCGGCCAGCACGTCCTCGTCGACCGGGTCGGCGGCCATGACCTGTTCCCACTTGGGCCACTCGGTGTTGCCGATGCGCACCGCGATCGGGCCGCCCTGGGTGCGACCGTGGCGGACACCGCCGATGATCTCCAGCTCGTCGGACTCGAAGTTCATCCGCGGGCTGCGGCCGAAGCCGAGCTTGCGGCGCTCCAGCTGGGTCGCGATCTCGGTCGAGGTCACCTCGACCCCGGCCACCATGCCTTCCAGCACCGCGACGAGGGCGGGGCCGTGCGATTCTCCAGCGGTCATCCAGCGCAACACGACTTAGATCCTGCCACGCTCTGCCCTGGGGGAACCCGGCCGGGTGGGTCAGGGCCAGCCCAGCGTCACCAGCCAGGACGGCAGCAGCAGCGCCGGACCGTGCGCGACGGCCCGAGTTCGCCGCGACAGCACCCCGACCAGCGTCAGCACCGCCGCCGCGACCATCACCGCGAGGACGGACTGGACCGATACGGAACCGACGACCATCCCGAGGACTCCTGCGAGCTTGACATCGCCGGCCCCCATCGACGTCGGCGCCACGAGCCGGATCACCCAATACGTCCCCGCCGAACAGCCCGAGCCCGGCCACCGAACCGAGCACGACACCCGGCCGGTGCGCGGCGGCCAGGCCCAGCAGCACGGCGACGACGGGATAGGCCGGGAGCGTCAGCACATCGGGAAGCCGGTGGACCCGCAGGTCACAGGCCCCGAGCAGAACTCCGCCCCAGCCCACGAGCAGCGACAGCGGTATCCACCACCACGGCGGCTCGCGGAGCGCGGTCACCACCCACGCGCACGCGACCGCGGCCTCGCACCAGCCCGCCCTCACCAGCGCTCCGCGCGGAAGCCTCCCGAGCCACCTACGGCCGCCCCGACCGGCGAGAACCCCCGCCACGCCCAAGAACAACGCACTCACCCCGAGCACGCTGCCCCAACCCCCACCTCGGGCGCGGGATCTGCCGGGTGGAGGGGGCGTGTTGGGAGCCCTTCCGGGCAGCGGGACAGTTTTAGCCATAACTGTCCGGGCAAAACGGACATTGATCATGGGTGATTATGGCTAAAACTGTCCTCGGTCTCACGCTCCGAGGGTGAAGAGGTGATCCCCGGCGAGGACCTGGGTGTCCTCGCGGAGGTCCGCGAGGGACTCCGCCGGGGCCTCCAGTGCCACGACGGGGCAGATCGAGGCGTAGCCCTGCGACTCGATCTCCGTCGGGTTCCAGGTGATGATCTTCTGCCCGGCCTCGACCGCGTCGCCCTTGGCGACGTGCAGCGTGAAGCCCTCGCCCTTGAGCTTGACCGTGTCGATGCCCAGGTGCACCAGCACCGCACCGCCGTCGTCCGCCGCGACCACGAACGCGTGCGGGTGCAGCGTCACGACCTTGCCCGCGACCGGGGCGACCGCGTCGCCCTCGCCGCCGGAGGGCTTGACCGCCAGGCCCGGCCCCACCATCGCCTGCGAGAACACCGGGTCCGGGACGTCGCTGAGCGCCGTGGTGAGACCCGCGACCGGGCTGCCGACCTCGGTGCTCACATCAGGTCCTCGATGTCGCCGGCCAGCGTGTCCGCCTCCGGTCCGACCACGACCTGCACGACCTCGCCCTGCAGCATCACGCCGTGCGCGCCGGCGGCCTTGAGGCCCGCCTCGTCGACCTTCGAGCCGTCCTCGACCTCGCAGCGCAGCCGCGTGATGCACGGCTCGATCTCGACGATGTTGTCCCCGCCGCCCAGCGCGGAGAGGATCGCCTGGGCCTTGTCCTGAGCCACCACGTGCTCCCTTCGTGCTTCCGCCGCCGCGGTTCGACCACCGCGACGCGACGATCTTGCGCCACGTGATGTCGATGCGGCAACGAAAACCGAGCCGTGTTGACACCTGATCGCATGACGGCGCATTCTTCGCAACCAACTGGTTTAGACCGGACAGTACCAACGAACGGTCCCGGTTCTCATCCGAACCGGCGGCGAGTTCACGTCAGGGTGACACGGCAGGAGGCGGCATGGGGGAAGAACCGAGTTCTCTCCAGCGCACCCCCGCTCTGCCCGACGGACCGATGCCCAAGCACGCGCAACTCCGGGAGATCCTGCGCGAGCTGGCCGGTGACGAGCTCCCGCACGGCGCCGCGCTCCCTTCGGAGCGCGACCTGGCGGTGCGCTACGGCGTGTCCCGGCTGACCGTGCGCGAAGCCATCGGCCAGCTGGTCACCGAGGGCCTGCTGGTGCGGGTGCGCGGCAAGGGCACCTTCACGGCGCGCCCGCGCATCGACTGGCAGGTGCACCTGGCCTCGTTCACCGAGGACATGCGCCGCCGCGGCATGCACCCGGAGACCGTGCTGCTCGACGCCGCCGAAGCCGTCCCGCCACCCGCCACCGCGCGAGCCCTCGGTCTCGGCCCGGACGAACCGGCGCACTGGCTGTTCCGGCTGCGCAAGGCCGACGGGATGCCGATGGCGGTCGAGCGCGGCTGGTACCACCCGCAGGCCGTGCCCGACCTGCTCGACCAGGACCTCACCGATTCGCTCTACACGCTGCTGGCCCGGCGCTACGGGCTGCGGCTGGAGTCGGGCACGCAAACCGTGCTCGCCGACGACGCCGACGCCGAGACCGCCCGGCTGCTGGGGCTCCGCCCCGGCGGGTCGGTGCTGGTGTTCCGGCGGATCTCCACCGCGCGCGGACGCCCGGTGGAGGACATGACCTCCTGGTACCGAGGCGATCGATATCAGGTGACCATGCAGCTCGACCGCGATCCGGGCGAGTAGCAGGCGAGAACCAGACGAATGGGCACCACCGCGCAACTCGTTTTGCCATGATCTTCCGAACCCCAGGTTGACCAACCCCAGCCCGGTGAACCAAGCAGGAGGTAACCGATGAGTTCCAGCGCCGCCAAGGCGAAGCGGAGCAACAGAGGGCTCGCGCAACTCCAGCGCATCGGCCGCAGCCTCATGCTGCCGATCGCGGTGCTGCCGGCCGCCGCGCTGCTGCAGCGGCTCGGCCAGGACGACCTGCTCGGCACCGAGGGCCTGGGCGCGTCGCTGACCTGGCTGCAGCCGGTCGCCGGCGTCATCGGCGCCGCCGGTGGCGCCCTGTTCGACTACCTCCCGCTGCTGTTCGCGATCGGTGTGGCGATCGGGTTCGCCAAGAAGGCCGACGGGTCGACGGCGCTGTCCGGCGCGGTCGGCTACCTGGTGCTGCACGGCGTGCTCACCGAGATCGCCGGCACCGAGGACGGCACCTCGTTCAACAAGAGCCCTTACGGCGTGCTCGGCGGCATCGTCGCCGGTCTCGTCGCGGCCTGGCTGTGGCAGCGCTACCACCGCATCAAGCTGCCGGACTACCTGGGCTTCTTCGGCGGCAGGCGGTTCGTGCCGATCGTGACCGCGGTGTCGATGCTGGTCGTCGGCGTGGTCATGGGCCTGCTGTTCCCGCTGTTCGACGCGCTGCTGACCGCCTTCTCCGACGCGGTCACCCAGCAGGCGGTCATCGGCGGTGGTCTCTACGGCCTGATTAACCGGCTGCTGCTGCCGTTCGGCCTGCACCACATCCCGAACAACGTGGTGTGGTTCCTCTTCGGCGACTACAACGGCGTCAAGGGCGACATCAACCGGTTCTTCGAGCACGACCCGACGGCCGGCACCTTCATGACCGGCTTCTTCCCGATCTTCATGTTCGCCCTGCCCGCCGCGGCCCTGGCGATCTGGCACTCGGCCAAGCCGGAGCAGCGCAAGGTCGTCGGCGGCGTGATGCTCTCGGTCGCGCTGACCTCGTTCCTGACCGGTGTCACCGAGCCGCTGGAGTTCTCGTTCATCTTCGTCGCGTGGCCGCTGCTGCTGATCCACGCGGTGCTCACCGGGACCTCGATGGCGCTGGTCAACGCGCTGGACATCCACTCCGGCTTCGGTTTCTCGGCCGGTGCCATCGACTACGTGCTCAACTTCGGCATCTCGAAGGGCTCGATCTGGCTGGTCCCGATCGGCCTGGCCTACGCGGTCATCTACTACGTGGTGTTCCGGTTCGTGATCACCAAGTGGAACCTGCGCACCCCGGGTCGCGAGGAGGACGACAGCGCCTCGGTCGATGCGGATAATGCCGGTGGGGACGCGCCGGCCCCGGAGAAGAAGTGAGGCGGCGCGGGTCGGTTCCCGCCCCCGATGGAGGAGAGACATGTCTGAACGACGGGTCACCGTGGCGAGCAAGGTCGGGATCCACGCTCGTCCCGCTGCTCTGCTGGCCAAGACCGCCGCTGCTCAGCCGGTGGCGATCACCATCCGCAAGGAGGGCAGCGCGCCCGTCGAGGCGGGCAGCATCCTCGGGCTGATGACCCTGGGCGCCTCCCACGGCGACGAGGTCATCCTCGCCGCCGAGGGCGAGGGCGCGGAAGCCGCCCTCGACGAGGTCGCCAAGCTCGTGGCGACCGACATGGACTGACACCTCGCACTGCGACGACGGCGGCGCTTCCCCCCCCGGGAGGCGCCGCCGTTGCCGTGCGGCGACGTTGCGCGGGGACGGTTCTGGCCGGGATCGCCCGGGAGATCAGGGGCGAAATCCCGGGCGATTCCGGCCAAAACCGTCCGCTACAGGGGGAGGGAGTGCCCGGTCGCCTCCGCCAGGGCGTCGCGCATCGCCGTGCGGGGAGCGGGTTCGCCGGTGAAGTGCTCGACCTGACCGAACGCCTGGTGCAGCAGCATGTCCAGGCCGGTGGCCAGGCGGCCGCCGGTGACGCGGACGGCTTCGGCCAGCGGCGTCGGCCAGGGGTGGTAGACGACGTCCAGCACGCACGGCGCCTTCGCCAGGTCCGCCGCGTGCGGATCCACCGCTCCCGCCGGGAGCGTCGAGACGACCACGTCGTGGGCGGTCGCGGCGTCGGCGAGGTTGATCGAGTCGAGCCGCTCGACCCGGACCCGCAGGCCGATCCGCTCCGCCGCCTCCAGCGCCTCGGCCGCCCGCGCGGGCTCGCGCACCGCCAAGGTCGCCTCCGACAGCCCGAGGTCGGCGAACGCCGCCAGCGTCGCCACCGCCGTTCCGCCCGCGCCGAGGATCAGCCCGGCGCGCCCGTCGGCGAACCCGCCCGCGACGCGCAGCGCCCCGACGACGCCGTCCACATCGGTGCAGTCGGCGAACCAGCCGCCGTCGGCGCGGTGCACCAGCGTGTTCGCCGCGCCCACCGCCTCGGCCCGCGCGGCGACCTCGTCGGCGACGCGCAGAGCCGCGCGCTTGCCCGGCATCGTCACCGACAACCCGACCCACTCCGGGCCCAGCTCGCCGACGAAGGTCACGAGCCGCTCGGCGTCCGCCTCGACGCGCTCGTAGGTCCAGGGCAGACCCAGCGCGTCGTAGGCGGCGCCGTGCAGGACCGGGGACAGCGAGTGCTCGACCGGTCGGCCGAGCACGGCTGCCCGCCGCTGATCAGAACGCGCCACGAGCCTGCGCTTCCTTGATGTAGGCGTCGTGCTGCTCCTGGTTCTCGGCGAAGCACGACGTGCCGTCCGGGTAGCACTTCACGAAGTAGCGCCACTCGCCCGGTGCCGGGCGCTCCGCCGCCTGCAGCGCCTCCTTGCTGAACGCCGAGATCGGCGTCGGCGGCAGCCCGTAGTTCAGGTAGGTGTTGTACGGGCCGGGGCGCTGCCGGTCGGCGCTGTTGGTCAGCAGCGTCGGCTTGTCCAGCGGGTAGTTGATCGTCGAGTCCAGGCCCAGCTTCATCGCGGGCTGGCCGAGCCGGTTCTCGATGACCCGGGCGACCCGCGGGAAGTCCTTGGCCAGGCCCTCGCTCTGCGTCAGCGACGCGATGATCATGACCTCGTACGGCGAGTGCCCGGTGCTCTCCGCCAGCTTCGGCAGGCCCGCGACCTCCAGCTGCGCCGCCGACTTGGTGACCACGTCGCGCAGCACGTTCTCCGCGGACTCGCCCGGCTTGACGTCGTAGATGCCCGGCATGATCAGGCCTTCCAGGCGACGCCGCGGCTCAGCCTTCGACGCGTCCGCCACGGCCCACTCCGGCACGCCCAGCGACGCCAGGTCCGCGGTCTCGGCGGCCCGGTGCATCTCCTCGGACGTCGTGCACTTCTCGTTCTTGTTCGTGCACGTCGCCTCGGCGAGCCTGGTCAGGATGCCCGGCGTGTTGCCGCCGTTGGGCGCGGCCTGGTCCTCCAGCCGCATGCCGCCGCGGATGTCGACCCGGCCCACCTTGGCGTCGTCGGACAGGATGTGGCTGACCGCCGCCTGCCCCGACATCTTGTTGCGCATCAGGTAGTAGCCGGGCTGGATCGAGTTGATCCGCTTGTTCTCGGCCGACGCCGCGGTGAAGGCCTTGGTGCTGGCCACCACGTCCTTCTCGGACAGGGTCTTGCCGATGTCGCCGACGGTGTCGCCGGAGGCGACCTCGATGACGACGCTGCCGGTGCCCTCGCCGTCGTAGTCCTCGTAGGAGCCGATCTGCATGATCTGCATGGCTCCGTAGCCGACACCACCGCCGACCAGCAGCAGGACGAACAGCCCGGCCAGGGCGGTCACCCACCGGCGCCGCTTGCGGCGGCGGAAGCGGTCGGGATCGTGTCGCCGCCGCCGGTGTTCCCCGGGCTCGTCCGCGAACAGTCCGAGATCGTCGGTCACGGGAGTTCCTCTCGTGTCTTGGTCCCCCGGCCGTCCAGATATGCCTGCAAGATCTCCACCGCAGCCGCCTGGTCCACGACGGCGCGCTGCTTCTTCCCCCGCACGCCGCGTTTCGACAGCTTCCGGCTGGCCGTCACGGTGGTCAACCGCTCGTCGTGAAATCGCACCGGCACCGGCGCGACCTTCTCGACCAGCGCCGCCCCGTAGGCCTGCGCGATCTCCGCGGCGGAACCGTGGTGGCCTGCCAACGTCTTGGGCAGGCCGATCACGACCTCCACCACGTCGTGCTCGGAGACGAGTTCGGCGATCTTCGCGAGATCGCTGCCGCCCTCCTCGTCCCTCCGCAACGTCTCCAACGGGGTCGCCAGCATCGGTGCGGGATCGCTCAACGCGACACCCACCCGGACCGCGCCGACGTCGACACCGAGCCGACGTCCCGGGCCGGGATCCGCCTGCCGGTGCTCGTTCACCCGCCAGCCACCACCTGGTCGACGCCGGTGCGCAGGGCACCGATCGCCGCGGTGATCCCCGCCGGGTTCGAGCCGCCGCCCTGAGCCATGTCCGGCTTGCCGCCGCCGCGTCCGCCGACCTCCGCGGCGAAGCTGGGCACCAGCTTGCCCGCCGCGATCCCCTGGTCGCGGGCCGCGTCGTTGACGCCGACCACGAAGCTCACCTTGCCCTCGTCGGCGGAGAACAGCGCCACCACCGACGGGCGCGAACCCAGGCGGCCGCGGATCTCCCCGGCCAGCGCGCGCAGCGCGTTGCCGTCCACGCCGTCCGGGACCTGCTCGGCCACCAGCGTCACGCCGTGCACGTCGACGCCCTTGTCGGCGAGCTCGCCCGCCGAGTTGAGCACCTGCGAGATGCGCAGCTGCGCCAGCTCCTTCTCGGCGTTGCGCAGTCGCGACACTACGCCCTGGATGCGCTCGGGCAGCTCGTCGGCGGGCACCTTGAACTGCTCGGCGAGCTGGTTGACCAGCAGGTGCTCCTTGCTGATGTGGCGCATCGCGTCCATGCCGACCAGCGCCTCGACGCGGTGCACGCCCGACCCCACCGAGGAGTCCGAGACCAGCTTGACCACGCCGAGCCGACCGATGCGCGGCACGTGCGTGCCACCGCAGAGCTCGCGGGAGTAGTCGCCCATGTCGACCACCCGTACCTGATCGCCGTACTTTTCGCCGAACAGCGCCATCGCCCCGAGCTCCATCGCCCGGTCCATGCTGGTCGTGTAGGCGTTGACCTCGACGTCGGTCTGCAGGTAGTCGTTGACCTCCTCCTCGACCCCGGCCAGCACGTCCGGCGACACCGCCGACGGGACGGTGAAGTCGAAGCGCATCCGGCCCGGCGAGTTCAGCGAACCGGCCTGCGCGGCGCGCTTGCCGTAGGCGCTGCGCACCGCGGCGTGCACCAGGTGCGTCGCGGAGTGGGAGCGCTCGATGGCCTGGCGGCGGTTCGCGTCGACGGCGGCCTCCAGCGTGGTGTCCACGCCCAGCTCGCCCTCCAGGACCTTCGCGCGGTGCACGAACAGGCCCGGCACGCTGCGCTGCACGTCGTGGACCTCGACGGCCACGCCCGGGCCGACCAGCTTGCCGGTGTCGGCGATCTGGCCACCGCCCTCGGCGTAGAACGGGGTGCGGTCGAGCACCAGCTCGACCTCGGTCCCGGCCGAGGCGCGGGGCGCGGGCTGTCCGTCGACGAGCAGGCCCAGCACGCGGCTGTGCGCCTGCAGGTCGGTGTAGCCGATGAACTCGGTGGTGCCGTGCTGGTCGAGCAGCGTCCGGTAGGTCGACAGGTCGCCGTGGCCGGTCTTGCGGGCCTTGGCGTCGGCCTTCGCGCGGCTGCGCTGCTCGGCCATCAGGTCCCGGAAGCCCTGCTCGTCGACCGACAGGCCCTGCTCGGAGGCCATCTCCAAGGTCAGGTCGATCGGGAAGCCGTAGGTGTCGTGCAGCTGGAACGCCTTGTCCCCGGCCAGGGTCTTGCCGCCGGACTTCTTCAGGTCGGTGACGGCCAGGTCGAAGATCTTCGAACCGGCGGTCAGCGTCGACAGGAAGGCGTCCTCCTCGTTGCGCATCACCGAGTCGATGCGGTCGAACTCGGTGACCAGCTCGGGGTAGCTCGGCGACATCGCGTCGCGCACGACCTTCGCGAACTCGCCCAGCACCGGCTCCTGCACGCCCAGCAGGCGGGTCGAGCGCACGATGCGGCGCAGCAGGCGGCGCAGCACGTAGCCGCGGGCCTCGTTGCCGGGGGTGACGCCGTCGCCGATGAGCATCACGCCGGAGCGGGCGTGGTCGGCGATGACGCGGAACCGCACGTCGTCCTCGTGGGTGGCGCCGTAGCGGCGGCCGGAGAGCTCCTCGGCCTTCGCGATCACCGGCCGGACCAGGTCGGTCTCGTAGACGTTCTCCACGCCCTGCAGCAGGCAGGCCACGCGCTCGACGCCCATGCCGGTGTCGATGTTCTTGGTGGGCAGCTCGCCGATCGGCGGGTGACCGTCCTTCGGCGGCAGCTCACCCCTGATGTCCTGCATGAACACCAGGTTCCAGATCTCGATGTAGCGGTCCTCGTCGACGACCGGACCGCCCTCCGCGCCGTACTCGGGACCGCGGTCGTAGTAGATCTCCGAGCAGGGACCGCCGGGACCGGGCACGCCCATGTCCCAGTAGTTGTCCTTGGCGTCGCGGGTCTGGATGCGCTCGGCCGGGATCCCGCAGACCTTCTGCCACAGACCGGCGGCCTCGTCGTCCTTCTCGAAGACCGTCACCCACAGCCGCTCCGGGTCGATGCCGTAGCCGCCGTCCGCCTCCGACTTGGTCAGCAGCTCCCACGCGTTCTGCATGGCGCCCTCTTTGAAGTAATCGCCGAAGGAGAAGTTGCCGGCCATCTGGAAGAACGTGTTGTGCCGGGTGGTCTTGCCGACCTCGTCGATGTCACCGGTGCGCACGCACTTCTGGATGCTCGTCGCCCGCGGGTACGGGGCCGGTGCCTCGCCCAGGAAGTAGGGCTTGAACTGGACCATGCCCGCGTTGACGAACAGCAGCGTCGGGTCGTCGAGGATCAGCGACGCGCTGGGCACGACCGTGTGGCCGCGGCCCTTGAAGTGCTCGGTGAACCGGTGGTTGATCTCGTGGGTCTGCACTGGGAGTCCTTGGGAAGGTCGGTCACGGACACGGCTGTCGGTGTCGGCGGGCGGCGGCGGCGCGAAGCAGGCGCCAGCGTCAGCGGCCCGCCCGGCGAGCTCGCCGCTCGGCGTCGCTCTCGGCCGCTATCCGGCGGACCTGGCTCGCTTCCGCGACCACATCCTGCAGCTCGTCTTCCCGCTCCTGCATCCCGGCGCGCACGTCGGCCCCGAACGAGCCCACGGCTCCGGCCAGTTCCCGCATCGCGCCGCCGATCTGCTCGGCCGCGCCGGTGGGGGTCGCCTTGCGCGCGGTCTCGTTGACCTTGCGGGTCAGCGCGACTCCGGCTGCGATGCCCGCGCCGAACCAGAAAAGGCGCCTCACTTGCGCACCCCTTTGTTCTTGCGGCGGAAGTGCCGTCCGGTCGGTTCCTGCTTGCGCTTGCGGCGGGCCTTCAGCGCCTTGCTGACGCCGTAGGAGAACGCCGCCGTCTTCACCAACGGACCACCCAGTGTAGCCGTGAACAGCGAGGACAACGCCGAGACGTTGCCGCTGATGGTCTTGGCGTTGGAGGTGATGCCGTCCACGCGCTCCAGCTGCGTGTTGACGTGCGTGATGGTGGTGTTCGCGCCGGTGAAGATCGGGTCGCTGTTCTCCTGCGCCTTCTTGATCGCGGTGCTCGCCTCGTCCAAGGTCTTGCCGAGCTTGATCAGCGGCACCGCCAGCAGCAGGACCAGCAGCACGAACGCTCCGGCGACGATCAGCGCGGCGATCTGCGTGGGCGTCACGTGCCCTCCCGTTTGTCCACGTCATGTCCCTGTCGAACCGGACGAACGCCCGGTTCGTTGATCGTGCGCCAGGTTACCGGTGTGCGCAGCGGCCACAAGCACCCGGTCCGCCGGGTCGAACCGCAGGTGCGGGCGTTTTCGGCACGTCCCGGAGCGGGCTCGGCGAGGAGGTATCGATGCGGTGACCGGTTGATCACGCGGTGACCGGGGTCAGGGGCGGCTGACCGGCCAGGACGGCCGCGACGTTGCGCGCGGCGAGCTCGGCCATCGCGGTGCGGGTCTCGGTGGTCGCCGAGCCCAGGTGCGGAGCGATGGCGACGTTGTCGAGCTCCAGCAGGCCGGGCTCGACCTGCGGCTCCTGCTCGAAGACGTCCAGCGCCGCACCCGCGATCTGCCCCTCCGCCAGCGCTCTGGCCAGCGCTTTCTCGTCCACGACGGGGCCCCGGCTGGTGTTGACCAGGATCGCGGTGGGCTTCATCGCCGCCAGCGCGGCGTCGTCGATGAGGTGGCGGGTGCCGTCGGTGAGCGGGCAGTGCAGCGAGAGCACGTCGGCGGTGCGCAGCAGCTCGTCGTGGGAGAGGTAGCGGGCGTCGAGCTCCGCCTCGATCTCCTGCGCGGCGCGGCGGCGGCCGGTGTAGGCGATGTGCATGCCGAACGCCCGGGCGCGTCGGGCCACGGCCTGGCCGATGCCGCCGAGACCGACGACGCCCAGCGTCTTGCCCTGCAGCCCGGTGCCGAGCATGAAGCCGAGGTGGAAGTTCCAGGGCGTGCGCGAGCGCAGCAGCCGCTCGCCCTCGCCGAGCCGGCGGGTGACCGACAGCAGCAGCCCGAAGGCCAGGTCGGCGGTCGCGTCGGTGAGCACCCCGGGCGTGTTGGTGACCGCGACGCCGCGCCCGGTGACCGCCGGGACGTCGACGTTGTCGTAGCCGACGGCCACGTTGGCCACGACCTTGAGGTTCTCACCAGCGGCGTCGACGAACTCGGCGTCGATCCGGTCGTGCAGCATCGCGACCACGCCGTCAGCGCCTCGAACCGCCTCGTGGAGCTCGTCGGGGGTCAGCGGGCGGTCCTGATCGCACACCCGCACCTCGGCGACCTCCCGCAGCACGGCCACCGCCGCCTCCGGGATCGTCCGGGTCACCACGACCTCGCTCACGTCGACCTCCCTCGCTCGGCGGGGGAGGTTCTCTTGAAGACCTCCCCCGAACCACGTTCCCCATCCCCGACCTCACGTCCTGGAGGACGGGGAGGTTTTCATGAAAACTTCGCACCCTCCCAACGCGAAGCCCCAGGTCATCCCACCACCGGTCCCCGCGTCACGTCTCCGGGGGTGGGGAAGTTTTCATGAAAACCTCCCCACCCCGGGAACCGAGCGGTCCCCGGGGACGAGAGATCACTGATCCCCGTCGCGGATGATCGTGCGGAGCTTGGGCACGCGTTCGTGGAGGGCGCGTTCCGCGCCTCGCGGAGTCGGGTTGTAGTAGTCGCGGCCCACCAGGGACTCCGGGGGGTACTGCTGGGCCAGCACGCCCTCCGGCTTGTCGTGCGGGTAGCGGTAGCCCTTGGCGTTGCCGAGCTTCTCCGCGCCCGCGTAGTGACCGTCCCTGAGGTGGGGTGGGACCGGGCCGCCCTTGCCCGCCCGGACGTCGCTCATCGCCTCGTTGATGGCCGCTATCACGGCGTTGGACTTCGGGGCCGTGGCCAGGTGGATGGTGGCCTGGGTCAGGGCCAGTCGGCCTTCCGGCATGCCGATCAGCTGGACCGCCTGGGCCGCGGCCACCGCCGTTTGCAGGGCCGTCGGGTCCGCCATGCCGATGTCCTCGCTGGCGTGCACGACCAGGCGTCGGGCGATGAAGCGGGGATCCTCGCCCGCCTCGACCATCCGGGCCAGGTAGTGCAGCGCGGCGTCGACGTCGGAGCCCCGGATCGACTTGATGAAGGCGCTGGTGACGTCGTAGTGCTGATCACCGCCCCGGTCGTAGAGGACCGCGGCGCGGTCCACCGTCGACTCGACGGTGGCCAGGTCGATCTCGTCGGCGCCGTTGGACATCGCCGACTCGGCCGCGGCCTCCAGCGCGGTCAGCGCGCGGCGGGCGTCGCCCTCGGCCAGCGCGACCAGGTGGTTCTCGGCGTCCTCGGACATGCCGATCTCGCCGCCCAGACCGCGCTCCTCGCTCACCGCGCGGCGCAGCAGCGAGCGGATGTCGTCGTCGTCCAGGCTGCGCAGCTGCAGCACCAGCGACCGCGACAGCAGCGGCGCCACCACGGAGAAGTACGGGTTCTCGGTGGTCGCGGCCACCAGCAGCACGGTCCGGTCCTCGACCGCTCCGAGCAGCGCGTCCTGCTGGGTCTTGGAGAAGCGGTGCACCTCGTCGATGAACAGCACCGTGGCCTCGCCGGACCGGCCGAGGCGGCGCTTGGCCTCCTCGATGACCGCGCGGACCTCCTTCACCCCGGACGACAGCGCCGACAGCGCCGCGAACCGGCGCCCGGTCGCCTTCGACACGAGGTTGGCCAGCGTCGTCTTCCCGGTCCCGGGAGGCCCGTAGAGCAGCACCGACGCCGGCGCCGCCCCCTCGACCAACCGCCGCAGCGGCGCCCCGGCGACCAGCAGGTGCTGCTGCCCGACGACCTCGTCGAGGCTCCGGGGCCGCATCCGAACCGCCAGCGGCGCGTTCTCGGCCAGCTTCTCCCCGGCCTTCTCCTCGACCTCGGCCCCGAAAAGCCCGTCGTCGAACAACCCCTCGCTCACACCCGAAACGCTACCCGCCAGCACCGACTCCCCCGCGAACCGCACCGCACCCGCCCCCAACGCGAGGGGACGGGTGCGGGGAACGCGATTTCAGCGGAAGTCGGGGACCTGACTTCAATGGAAATCGTTCAGCCCCCGGTGAGCGGGTCAGCCGGTCTTGGCGGGCATGGCGACCTCGACGCTGCCGTTGTTGCGGCGGTGCTCGGCGACCCAGTTCTCGACGGCCTGGTGGCAGGCGCGGTCGAGGTGGCGGACCATGCTCAGGTCGAGGTGCACGTGCTTGCCGGTGGGCAGCTTCTCCAGCTGGTCCAGCAGCCGCGGCAGGCGCAGGAAGGTGGCGTTGCCGCCGAGCTGCACGCGGACGTGATCATCGGCGTCCTCGGACTTCACCGACATCCGGGAGACCTCGATCGCCGTCTTGACCACGGCCACGGCCAGACCCGTCAGGGTGCCGATGAGCAGGTCGGTGGCCACGATCGTCACCGCGGTCAGGACCAGCACGAACGCCTCGGACCGGTGCTCGCGCACCAGCTTGACGACGGCGTTGATCTCCAGCAGCTTCCACCCGGCCTGGATCAGCAGCGCGGCGAGCACGGCGGTCGGGATGAACGCCAGCAGACCGGGCAGCGCCACCACGAACAGCAGCAGCCAGACGCCGTGCAGCACGCGGGACAGCTTCGTCTTCGCACCCGCCTGCACGTTGGCGGAGCTGCGGACGATGACGGCGGTCATCGGCAGCGCGCCGAACACACCGCAGACCGCGTTGCCCGCGCCCTGGGCGACGAGCTCCTTGTTGTACTGCGTCTTCGGGCCGTCGTGCATGCGGTCGACCGCGGCGGCGCTGAACAGGCTCTCCGCGGAGGCGATCAGCGCGAACGTCAGGATCGAGCCGAGCACGGCGAGGTTGACCGCGCCGAAGTCGGTCAGCGCGGGCGGGTTCAGCGACGACAGCAGCGAACCGACCTCGACGGTCTTCACCGGCAGCGCCATCAGCGCGGCGGCGGCGCTGGTGATGACGACGGCGATGAGCGCCCCGGGAACCAGGCTCACCGAGGAGGGCGCGAACTTCTTCCAACCGGTCATGATCAGCAGCGCGGCCACGGCCAGGCCGAGCCCGGACAGGCCCTGCGGCGTGGTCACGGTGGCGACGGCCAGCTCACCGAGGCCGCCGAACTTCTCCGGGGTGGTGTCGGGCTGTTCGAGCCCGCCGACCGGGTAGACCTGGCCGAGGATCAGCACCAGGCCGATACCGGCGAGCATGCCCTGCACGACCGACGGCGAGATGGCGCGGAACCAGGTGCCCAGCCGGCTCACCCCGAGCAGGATCTGCACGACTCCGGCGCCGAGCACGATGACGCCGAGCATCCCCAGCCCGTGCTGGCTGACGGCCGAGGCCACCAGCACGGTCAGACCGGCCGCCGGGCCGGAGACCTGCAGGCTGCTGCCCGGCAGCAGGCCGACGACCAGACCGCCGACGATGCCGGTGACGATGCCGAGCTCGACCGGCACGCCGGACGCGGCGGCGACGCCGACGCACAGCGGGACGGCCACCAGGAACACCACCAGCGAGGCGGCGATGTCGGCGCCCAGGGTGTTGGGCGCGTTGGGCTTTCGCCCGGTCTGTTGTTGCGACTTGTCCTCAACTTGCGTGGTCACGATGCCCTCCAGGGCGAAAACGGGTAGCGGGTACCGCGCCGGGCACCCTGCGCGGTGGGTGCCCGGCGTCGGTTTCCGCTGGCGCGGGCTTTAGAGCGGGAGGAAGTCCTCGTCGTTCGAGGACTCCGGAGCGACGTAGACGAGGCCGGTGTCGATCTCGTAGAACCAGCCGTGCAGCCGCAGCTGACCGGACTCGACGCGGTCCCGGATGAACGGGTACTCGCGCAGCGTGTCGAGCTGGGCGCGCAGGTGGCGCTTGCTCTCGGTGCGGACGGCGGCGTCCTCGGGAGTGGCTTCGACCAGGCTGTCGGTGCCCAGCCAGGTGCACAGCGCGGGCAGCTCGTCGAGCCCCCGGCCCGCGATGGTCATCGCGGTCACGGCGCCGCAGTGCGAGTGGCTGCAGACGATGATGTCGGGAATCCCCAGTTGGAGCACCGCGTACTCGATGGTGCCCATTTCGCTGGAGCCGGAGTCGGGCGCGTATTTCGGCACGACGTTTCCGGCGGTTCGCAGTTCGAACAAGGTTCCTGGCTCAGCCCCGGTGATGTGGGACGGGATCACGCGGGAATCTGAACATCCGATGAACAGAGCGGAGGGCTTCTGTCCGGCGGCCAGCTGCTTGCGCTGGTCCTCAGAAAGCAGGGAAGGGTGACGACGTGCGTGACGCACGAAGTTCTCGAAGCTCATTTCGGAATCTCCGGGTCGAATCGGCTCGGAAAAGGCGAAGTCCGAGCCGATCAGTGCCGCATGACCTGCAGTGCGGCGGGAGAATGTTTGAGCCTGCTGCGCGCGTGGTACGTATCGGTCCCAATATCCGGGAAGGAAACGGCGCGCACGAGGATCGCGAAATCCGCCGCCGTCCACCGCGACTCCCCGTGGAGCGGGTCGAGGTCGTGCTCGTGCCGGACCAGGGTGCGCCGGTGCGCGGCCAGTCCGGGCAGTCGCTCGCGGAGCTTCTCGGTGTCCCGCTGCTCCTTGGGATCGGGCTTGTGCTCGCTGGTCGTGGAACTGGGGACCTGCCCCGCCAGGGCGGCGTCGGTGGGGCCGAGGGCGGCGAGCGCGACCGCGAAGAGCAGGAAGAGACCTGCCCTCGTGATCAGCCACAGCCTGCCGCGCACCGATAGCCTCCTGGGTTGAAACGACTCAGCGGATCCCCTTCCGGCGACGCCGACGGGTGCGGGGTGAAGGAGCGAAAGCGCTCGATCACAACGATATCGGAAGACCCTCGTCCGTGCGCAAGTCACAGATCGGAGGAATCCCACGTGAAACAAATGAGAATTCCTTAATCCGCGACCTTCGCTCCCCCGAATCACCCGGTCGCCGGGTGGCGAACCCCCCGATCACTGCGCTGCGCAACGGCGATCCTCACGGTGCGCAGCGGAATGTGATCTGCATAACCGCATCGGGCGACAGTTCACGGCCACCGACTATTCACCTGAGCAACACCTGAGAAACGTGAAATCTACCGGACACGATAATGATATGCATGCGCACGTATGAATCCGAGCGATTCATAGCGACTCCGTGCGACCGAATTGTCGGTTTCAACCTGGAGGAACACCCGCTCGGCCGACGCCCACTCAGCACCCGCGCGCAGCAGCGCACTCGCGACTCCCCGTCGCCGCCAGCGCGAGTCGGTCCGCATCCCGTAGACGCCGCACCAGCCGTCGGCGACGGCGAACATGCCCACTCCCACCGCGACCCCGTCGTGCACGGCGGTGGCGAACGCGACGGGCGCCGGAACCCGGTCCAGGCTCGGCTCGGGCCGGCCCCCGACGTCGGCGACCGCCGACAGCCACCGCGGCGCGGGCGAGTCGTCCAACTGCACCTCGAACGACGGCGGCGGGCACGCCCGCAGCAGCGCCTCCCGCTCGGTGCGCATGATCACCGTCGAGGCTTCGGCCCGATACCCGCGACCGGCCAGCAGCGCGTCCAGGTCCGCGCGCTCGTCCAGCGGGCTGACCTGCACGATCGCCGGACGGGAGCGCTCGGCGTAGAAGCGCTCCACGACCTCGGGATCGGCGAGCGGGTCCAGCGGCAGCGCCGAGTTCGAGCGGCGGCGGGGCAGCAGCGGGCAGTGCCGCAGCAGCCAGCCGTCGCGGCGTTCGACCGTCGTGGCGGGCCAGGTGGCCACCGCCGCGCGCTCGATCTCGAAGGTGTCCGAGGTCCTCACTCGGTGCGGAACGCCGGGTAGGGCTGCAGGTGCAGCGCACCCGCCCCGAAGCGCTCCACCAGCGCGTCGATCACGGTGTCGGCGAACTCGGCGACGTCGTCGAGCCCCGCGTCCTGGGCGTCCGAGCGCAGGTGCCGCCAGCGGTCCACCAGCGCCGTGCTGCGGCGCGGCGAGGGCTGGTGCAGGTCGATGGGCCGGTCGGTCTCACCGGTGCGCGGCAGGAACCACCACGTCGAGACCCACACCCACAGCAGCTGGGCGTTGAACAGCCTGGGCAGCAGCACCTCGTCGGAGTCCAGCTCCGGCCACACCTCGGCGATCTCCGAGCGCCAGGTCGCGAGCATGCTCTGCGCCAGGTTGTCGGGTAACGCGTAGGAGCACCACGAGGACGGGAACGGGTACTGCAGGTAGGCGGCGTCCATCGCGACGTCGCGCACGCAGCCCCACTCGAAGTCCAGGAACCGCACCCCGCTGGAGCCGGTCACCAGGCTGTTCTCCGGGCAGATGTCGGACGGGCTGAACGACTGGTAGCGGCTGGAACCCAGCTGCTCGGTGGCGCCGGTGAGCCGCTCGACCAGCGCCGGGGGCGTGTCGACGCCCAGGATCTGGCTGAGCAGCTCCGGCAGCTCGCCCACCGAGGCGACGATGTCGTCGGAGACCGGGTCGGTCCACGACTTGGCGCCCAGGCGTCGCATCAGCGCGTCGAAATCGGCCGCGCAGCCCGCGGTGGTGCTGTGCAGGCGCCCGAGCGCCCGCGCCCACGCGAGCAGAGCGCGCTCGGCCGCGCGCGGGTCCTCGGCGAAGAGCACGTCGGCGAGCGTCGAGCCGCGGCCGAGGTCTTCGAGCACGAGCAACCGCTCGTTGACGTCGTGAGCGATGAGCTCGGGGCTGACGCGCGCCTCCGGCGGCAGCGCCGTGGTCAGCTGGCAGCTGGCGGCCTCGTGCGCGAACGGGTCGGACCGCGCTTCCGGCGGGCACTCTCCGTAGTGCTTCACGACCACGGTGCGCGGCAGTTCGAACGGCGATTCGGCGATCCGCACCCGCAGCACGACCGAGCGGTCGCTACCGCCCAGGTCCTCCGCGTCGGCAAGCCGCACCGGAGCTCCGGTCCTCTTGCTCAGCACCGCTTCTGCGGTCGCGACCGTGTCGGTCGCCTCGGTGCTGGCCGGGACCCGGACCTCCGGGGGGCCGGTGGTGATCTCCACGCTCATCGTCTCCTGACACTACCCCCACAACCTGAATTCCCAGGGCCATGACCGGTCAAGTGACCCCCGACCGAGCAGCCGCTGTGTGCGCTGCGTGTTCACCTCGGAACGCTGCACGCACACGGCCCCGTAGACCTTGACGGACGCGGGCTTCGGCGACGTTGCACGCCGATCAAACTCCGATGCCGAAACGCGTCGCCCCCGCACAAGAGTGAGCCCGGCCCGGCGCGTGGATGACGCGTCGGACCGGGCGGCCACTCGAAGGGACCTCCCCTAGCCCTGCTGCTCATCCCCCTCGGCGACCTTGTCGCCTGCGCCCTTGTCGGCGGCCTGCTTCGGCTTCGCGTCGATGCCGGCCTCCTTGCGCTGGGCGGCGGTGATCGGCGCCGGCGCGGCGGTCAGCGGGTCGAACCCGCCGCCGCTCTTCGGGAACGCGATGACGTCGCGCAGCGAGTCCGCTCCGGCCAGCAGCATGCAGATCCGGTCCCAGCCGAAGGCGATGCCGCCGTGCGGCGGGGCGCCGTACTTGAACGCCTCCAGCAGGAAGCCGAACTTCTCCTGCGCCTGCTCGTCGGTGATGCCCAGCAGCTCGAACACCCGTTCCTGCAGGTCCGGCCGGTGGATACGGATGGAGCCGCCGCCGATCTCGTTGCCGTTGCAGACGATGTCGTAGGCCCAGGCCAGGGCGTTCTCCGGGTCCTTCTCGAAGTTGTCGATCCAGTCGGCGTTCGGCGAGGTGAACGGGTGGTGCACCGCGGTCCACTTGCCGCTGCCGACGGCGACGTCACCGGCCTCCATGTCCTCGACCGGCTCGAACATCGGGGCGTCGACGACCCACACGAACGACCAGGCGTCGTGGTCGATGAGGCCGCAGCGCTCACCGATCTCCAGCCGGGCCGCGCCCAGCAGCGCCCGCGCGCCCGCGCGCGCACCCGCGCCGAAGAACACGCAGTCACCGGGGTTGGCGCCGACCGCCTTGGCCAGGCCCTCGCGCTCGGAGTCCGACAGGTTCTTGGCGACCGGGCCGGACAGCTCGCCGTTCTCGCCGATGAGCACGTAGGCCAGGCCCTTGGCGCCGCGCTGCTTGGCCCACTCCTGCCAGGCGTCGAGCTGGCGGCGCGGCTGGTCGGCGCCGCCCGGCATGACCACGGCGCCCACGTAGGGCGCCTGGAACACGCGGAACGGCGTGTCCTTGAAGTACTCGGTCATCTCGGTGAGTTCGAGACCGAAGCGCAGGTCCGGCTTGTCGGTGCCGTAGCGGGCCATCGCCTCGGCGTAGGTCATCCGCGGGATCGGGCGCGGGATCTCGTGGTCGACCAGCTTCCACAGGCCGGCCAGGATCTCCTCGCCGAGCTCGATCACGTCGTCCTGCTCGACGAAGCTCATCTCGATGTCGAGCTGGGTGAACTCCGGCTGCCGGTCGGCGCGGAAGTCCTCGTCGCGGTAGCAGCGGGCGATCTGGAAGTAGCGCTCCATGCCGCCGACCATGAGCAGCTGCTTGAACAGCTGCGGCGACTGCGGCAGCGCGTACCAGCTGCCCGGCTGCAGGCGGGCCGGGATGAGGAAGTCGCGGGCGCCCTCCGGGGTGGAGCGCGTCATCGTCGGCGTCTCGATCTCGACGAACTCGCGGCCGTGCAGCGTCTCGCGCGCGATGCGGTTGATGTCGCTGCGCATCCGCATGATCCGCGCGGGCTCGGCGCGGCGCAGGTCCAGGTAGCGGTGCTTGAGGCGGATCTCCTCGCCGACCTCCAGGTGCTCGTCGAGCGGGAACGGCAGCGGGGCCGACTCGCTGAGCACCTCCAGGTCGGTGGCGGTGATCTCGATGGCGCCGGTCGGGATCTCCGGGTTCTCGTTGCCCTCCGGGCGGACCACGACCTCACCGGTGATCTTGATGCAGAACTCGGCGCGCAGCCGGTGGGCGCGCTCGGCCATCTCGCCTTCGCGGAAGACGACCTGCGAGACGCCGGAAGCGTCGCGGAGATCGATGAAGATGACCCCGCCGTGATCGCGACGGCGCGCCACCCACCCGGCGAGGGTGACGGTCTGCCCGGCATGACCGGCGCGGAGCGATCCGGCCTCGTGCGTGCGCATCACGGGTACTCAGGCTCCTTCTTCCGCTGTACCAGCGTTCGACTGCGTTGGTGGGGCTTCCCGCGGTCTTGAGCAGGCGGGACGCAAGGTTCCAGGCTAGCCAACCTGCGCTGGGCGATCGCGAGCAGGGCTGCGGCGGCGTCCCGCGATGTGAGCCCGCGACGCGAGGTCTGGACCTGGCACGTCCAGCGTGACAGGCTGGTCCAACCATTTTTTCGATCCCGTTGATTTCGCGGTTTCGCGGACCCGGATGGCGGCGGAGTGAACAATGTGGGGCGGTGCATACGTGTGGAGAGAGAAGGAACAACAAAACACAGGCATCGCCCGAGGTGGGCTCCTCCTTTAGTGGGAGACGCCTACCGGAACTCGGTCGTTGCGCAACAGTGACCCACTGATTAGCGTAAGTTCGGAATTCGCCGGACACGAGGAGTAACGATGACCGGCCCGAAAACCGAGGCCCGCCCGACCGCCCCCCGACCGGCCGTTCGCGGTATGCAGGGCGCCCAGCAGGCCCACCCGACCCAGCAGCAGGCTCACCCGACCCCGGCCCCGAAGCCGCAACCGACGCAGCAGGCCGGAGCGATCTCGGCCGAGCTGGCGGAGCTGCTCCGCACAGGTCCGTTCGAAGCCGCTCTGCGCACCGCCATCCGGTCCAGCCGCCTGAGCCTGGAGCGCATCCAGCACCGCCTGCGCGCCAGAGGAACCCCGGTCAGCATCACGGCGCTGAGCTACTGGCAGTCCGGCAGGCGCCGTCCCGAGCGCCCCGACTCGCTGCTGGCGCTGGCCCAGCTGGAGCAGGTCCTCGGCGTTCCGGAGAGCTCCCTGTCCGCGCTGCTCGGACCGCCGCGCCCGCGCGGCCGCACCCGCCAGGCCTCGACCGAGGCACCGCCGCTGAGCGCCCTGTGGTCGGAGCACGAGTCGGCCGCCGAGCTGCTCACCAAGATCGACACCAACCACGACAGCAAGCTCACCCGCCTGTCGCACCACGACGTGGTGCACGTCGACCAGCGCGGTGACCTGCGAAAGATCCGCACCCGCAAGCTGGTTCGCGCCGAGACCAACAACGCGGACCGCTGGGTGATCATGTTCGACGGCGCGTCGTCGGTGGCCACGCCGCCGATCATCCGCCCGATCCGGTCGTGCCGGCTGGGCCAGGTGCTCACCGACCACGCCCGCGACCTGGTGGTCGCCGAGCTGCTGTTCGACCACGCCCTGGCGCGCGGCGAGACGCTGCTGCTGGAGTACGAGATCATCGACCCGCCGACCGGTCCGAACGAGGTCGAGCACAGCTTCTGCCGGCTGTTCCGGCTGCCGGTGCGGCAGTACGTCGTGGAGCTGCAGTTCGACCCGGCCCACCCGCCCGCGGGCTGCGAGAGCTACGTCGGCGACTCCTCGATGCAGGAGGCCGAGCAGCCCAAGCAGCTGCAGGTGGACCGCTTCGGGCGCGCGCACGCGGTGGCGCTGGACTTCGGCATGGGAGTCTTCGGCGTCCGATGGAAGCCCGAGGAGCAGCAGGCGGCGGAGCAGCCCGGGACCGATTAATCCGGCCCGGTGACGTCATGTCACCCACCCTCCTGCACTCCGCGTAACGGAAACGCGAACAATTCAAGAAAGCGCCGAATCCCCGGATCAACACCTCTTCGCATTCGAGGAACAATGCCCGGCACACGCTTTCCAACGCGGACGTGCTTTACAACACCAGGGAATTCCGCGCAGACAACTGCTTCACCCGGAAAGCGCTGACGGCTTCCGGAAATCGCCACGAGGCCGAGCCGGGCACACCGGGCTCGGCCTCGGACTTCGTCCGCGCGCTGGTGTCCTACTCCGAGCTCTCGGGTTGCACCGAGGCGACGAATCGCTGGAAGTCAGGTGTGACCGCGCTGAAGTCCTCCTCGGCAGCGGTCAGCACCAGCCGGATGATGGCCCGCGCGTGCCGGTCCTCGATGTCGGACATCGCGAGGTAGACCTGGCACTGAACCAGCTCGGTCACCGTTCCGGCGACCTCGGTGACGACCCGCAGCACCTGGGTCAGCCCCGGAACCGTGCACACCGTCGTGACCGAAATCCGCAGCGGGGGCGACGAGGCTCGCCAAGCGCAGCCCCTCCATCCCGGACACCGACTCCGAGATCTTCCCCCCGGCGGCGTTCAGCGCCGCGGGGTCCACATCGAATCCAGGGGCCCACGTTTCGTCCTGCTTCCAGAGTTCCCACGACCGACAGGTGCGTCTACAGCTTTCCTGCAACAACGCCTCGCCAAGTCCAGCCCGCGCTGGTGACGGCATGCTGCAGGGGCGGCTTCAACTCGGCCGACGAGAACGACTGCTGCCGCTCCTTGACCAGGTTGCCCGCCTCGTCACGGGTGAAGGTCGCGCTGTAGGACTTCTTGTTGATCTGTCCTCGCGTGCGGCTGCCCGCGAGTTGGAGGCGCGGCGTTCCTCCGATCCAGGTGACCGACCACTCCTCGTCCACCGAGCGGACTTCGCGCTTCGACTCGTCGATGCGCATCAGCGTCCTGTTGACCGTGGTCACGTTGCCGAAGTAGCCGTACCAGCGAACATCGGCGATCTTCCACTCCGCGACGAGATCAACGCCCTCTGCCCGACCATCGCGCACGGTGAACGGCTCGTCGGGTCCGTTGACACCGAGAAGCGCTGCGCGCACCTCCGGAGCCGACCGCGGCACCGTTCCGCTCGCGGGCCGCTTGGTTCCGGTGAACCAATCGAAGAGGCCCATCTGAAATCCCATCAAGGTCGAGGACCGAGGTCGTGGCGGCGAGCTTCGACGATCTCGGCCACGCACCCGACTGCCCCGGCGATGGTAACGACCGCTCCTCACCTGCGGTCGCGGTTTCGCGAGATGCGGTTTCCGTGGAGCAGCACCGGACGTGGACGGCGCGTGAACAGTTGCCAACCTGTCTATACAAGATGGCGTTGGTGCTGGCAGTGTGCGTGACATGGGAGCTGCTCGTGTTGCGCGGTGGGATGGTGTTGGGGAGCCGCTTCGGGTTGTGGAGGTGGCGTTGCCCGGGGTGTTGGCGCCGGGTGAGGTGTTGGTGGAGGTCGAGCTGGCGACCGTGTGCGGTAGCGATCTGCACACCGTGAGCGGCAGTCGGCCGGGTCCCTGCCCCGGCGTGCTGGGGCACGAGCAGGTCGGGCGCGTGATCGCGGTCGGTCCCGAGGCGCCGCGCTGCCTGGACGGGGCGCCGGTGGTGCCCGGGGCGCGGGTGGTGTGGTCGGTGGCGGCGTCCTGCCTGCGGTGCGCGCGGTGCCGGGCCGGGATGCCGCAGAAGTGCCTGCACCTGCGCAAGTACGGGCACGAGACCTGGGACGAGACCGCGCCGCTGCGGGGCGGGTTCGCGACGCACTGCGTGCTCTGGCCCGGGACCGCGATCGCGGTGGTCGACGAGTCGTTGCCCGCTGAGGTCGCCGCCCCGGTGTCCTGCGCGACGGCGACCGTGGCGGCCGCGGTCGGCGCGGCCGGGCCGATCCGCGAAGGCATGCGCGCCCTGGTCAACGGCGCCGGGATGCTCGGCCTGACGGCCGCGGCGATGCTGGCCGCCTCCGGAGCGGAGGTGATCGCCGTCGACCCGCACGGGCACCGCCGCGACCAGGCCCTGCTCTTCGGCGCGGCCGGGGCGCAGCCGGTGGGCTCACCGATCGGCGAGGTGGATCTGGCGCTGGAGCTCTCCGGCTCCTCCGAGGCCGTGCAGACCTGCCTGGACTCCTTGGCCGTCGGCGGCACCGCGGTCCTCGCCGGCTCGGTCTCCCCCGGCCCCGCGGTGAACCTCGACCCGGAACGCCTGGTGCGCGGCCTCCACCGCGTCGTCGGCGTCCACAACTACCACCCCGACGACCTGCGGACGGCGGTCGAGTTCATCACCACCCACCACCACCGGCACCCGTTCGCCGACCTCGTCGCCGGACCCCACTCCCTGGACGACCTCGACACCGCCATCACCGCAGCCCACCGCGGCGAAGCCCCGCGCCAGGCCGTCCGACCCCGACCGCTCCCGTCCTCAGGTGACGGATTGCTCCCGTAATCGGGTCCCCGACCACGGGAGTGGTCAGAAGTCCGAGGTGCCGGTCCAGGCGGGGCCGGAGCGGGAGACGTCGGTGCGCTTGCTGCGGGTGTTGGTGACCGTCACCGAGGCCACGTCGGGGCGGTAGCGGTCCTCGGAGCACTCCAGCGGCGTGCCCGCGGAATCGGTGGTGATGCGGCGCTCCCGGAGCAGCGGGGCGCCTTCACCGACCTCCAGCAGCCGGGCGTCGGTGGCGTTGGCGGCGACGGCGTCGAAGGTGTGCCGGGCGGCGTGCAGGTCCACGCCCCGCTCGGTGAGGTGGGCGTAGATCGACCCGGCGTTGAGGTCGGCGTCGAGCAGCGAGCGGCCGATCTGCTCGCGGTAGGTCATCCGCTCCAGCATCGCGGGCCGGCCGTCGAGCAACCGCAGCCGCAGCAGCTGCACCGCGAGCGCGTCGGGTTCGAGCTGCAGCGCGGCGGCGATGGCCGGGTCGGGCCTGCGCAGCGCGATCTCCTGCAGCTGCTGGCCGGGTTCGTGACCGGTGATCTCGGCGCGACGGGTGAACGACAGGAACGACTCGAACGGCTGGCTCGGCACGGCGTCGAGGACCACCGGCCGCTTGCCCTGACCGCCGCTGATCAGGCCCTCGTCGCGCAGCGCGGCCAGCGCTTGGCGGATGGGGCCGCGCGAGACCGAGAACTCGTGGCACAGCTGGGATTCCGAGGGCAGGGACTCGCCCACCGCGAGCTCTCCGGACCGGATGCGCTGCCGCAGTTCGCCCGCCAGCACGCGGTGCAGTGGAGTCGTCACGGGACTGGACTATACAAGATCGGCTTGGGGACACATGTCCGATCGGAAATGCCAGGTTGAACAGCAGATGACTTGTAGATACAAGTTATTGACCAGCGTGATCGGCCACTGCGAGCGTGTGCGGTGTGAGCGATTCGAGCAGTTCCAGCGACCTGATCGTGGTCGGCGCCGGGATCGTCGGCCTCGCGCACGCCGTCGCGGCGGTGGAGCGGGGCATGTCGGTGACGGTCGTCGAGCGCGACGAGCGCGCGGTCGGCGCGTCGGTCCGCAACTTCGGCCACGCCTGCATCACCGCCCAGACCGGCGAGGCGCTGCGCTTCGCCGAGCGGGCCCGGGACACCTGGCTGAACCTGGGCGAGCGGGCGGGTTTCGACGTCGCCGAGTGCGGCACGGTCGTGGTCGCCCGCTCGGCCGAGGAGGTCGCCGCGCTCGAAGAGCTCGCCGAGCACCGCGAGGTCCGGCTCCTCACGCCGGACGAAACGCGGTCGGCCGCACCGGTTTCCGCCGACGGGCTGCGCGGAGGCGCGCTGCTTCCCCGCGATCTGCGCGTCGACCAGCGGCGCGCCGCCGGGGCGATCGCCGAGTGGCTCGCCTCCCGTCCCGGGGTTCGATTCCTGTGGTCCACCCCGGTCCTCGGCGTCGAGGACGATCTCGTGCGCACCGGCCGCGGCGAGCTGCGCGGCGATCGCGTGGTGGTGTGCACCGGCCACGACCTCGACCGGATCCTCCCGGAAGAGGCCGAGAAGGCCGGGATGCGCCGCTGCGTCCTGCAGATGCTGCAGCTGCGCGCGCCGGGAGTGCGGCTGGACCCGGCGCTGCTGACCGGCACCTCGATGCTGCGCTACCCGGCGATGGCCCGGACCGAGGGCGCCCGCGCGCTGCGGGACCGCTTGAGCGCGCAGCGGCCGGAGCTGCTGGCGGCCTCGGTCAACCACATGCTCACCCAACTGCCCGGCGGCGACCTCGTCGTCGGCGACACCCACACCTACGCCCGCACACCCGAACCCTGGTCGTCGGAGGAGTCCGACGAGCTGCTGCTCGCCGAGACCCGCGCGCTGCTCGGGCGCGACGACCTCGCGGTGGTGCGCCGCTGGCAGGGCGTCTACGCCTCCGCCGACGGCGAGTTCCTCCGCGCCCGCATCTCCCCCGGCGTCACGGCCGTCGCCGTGACCTCCGGGATCGGCATGACCACCGCTTTCGGCCTCGCACCCGCCGTCCTCGATTCCTAACGGAGCTCCCCGATGTCCTTGCGCAGCATCGCCCTGACCCTCGTCACCGGATCCGTCCTCGCCCTGACCGCCTGCGGTGGTGGTGGTGACACCGCCGCCGAGTCCCCGACCTGCCCCGACGGCAAGATCCGCTTCGGCGTCGAGCCGTTCGAAGACCCCGCCCGCCTCACCCCTGCCGCGCAGAAGCTCGGCGACGCCCTGTCGCAGAAGCTGCGGTGCCCGGTGGAGGTCCAGGTGACCCAGGAGTACTCCGCCGAGGTCCTGGCCATGCAGAACGGCAAGCTCGACATCGCGATCTTCGGGCCGCTGGGCTACGTCTTCGCCAGCCAGCGCGCCGACGCTGAAGCGGTGGCGTCCTTCGCCAACGCCGACCGCGCGCTGTCGACCTACACGGCCGGGATCTGGGTGCCGAAGGACTCCGACATCACCTCGGTGCAGCAGCTGCGCGGCCGTTCGCTCGCGCTCGGCTCGGTGGGCTCCACCTCCGGTGACGCTCTGCCCCGAAAGGCGCTGGCCGACAACGGAATCCCGGAGAAGGACGTGAAGATCGACTACGCCGGCGGGCACCCGGAGGCGCTGCTCGCGCTGACCAACCGCCGCGTGGACGCCGCCGAGATCAACTCGCAGCAGCTGGCCAGCGCCACCGCCAGCGGCACCTTCGATCCCGCCCAGCACCGCCAGATCTGGTCCTCCGCGCCGATCCCGAACGACCCGATCACCGTGCGCGGCGACATGGACCCGGCCTTCAAGCAGGCCGTGCGGGACGCGCTGCTGAACCTGGACCCCGCCACGGTCGGCGAGATCGGGGCGCTGTTGGACGTCTCGCCGCCCGGACCGCTGGTCCCGGTGGACCGCAGCACCTACCAGCCGCTGTTCGACCTGGCCACCGCCCTCAAGCTGACCGAAGGCGACGTCTGATGCTCACCGCCACCGGATTGACCGTCCACTACGGACACCGCGAGGTGCTGCACCAGGTCGACGTCGGCGTCGGCTCGGGCGAGCTGCTGGCGGTGCTGGGCGCCAACGGCTCCGGCAAGTCCACGCTGCTGCGCGCCACCGCCGGGCTCGTCCCCGCCGTCGGCGAGGTGACGATCGACGGTCGCCGCCGGGGTCCGCTGGACATCGCGCTGGTGTTCCAGCGGATCCACCTGGTGGGCCGCCGCAGCGCGCTGGACAACGTCTGCACCGGCGCGCTCGGACGGCTCCCGCTGCACCGCTCGCTCACACCCGCCCTGTTCCCCCGCGAGGTGCGGGAGGAGGCGATGGGCTGCCTGGAGCGGGTCGGGCTGGCCGACCGAGCGCACGACCGCGCCGACGGGTTGTCGGGAGGCCAGCAGCAGCGGGTCGCCATCGCCCGCGCGCTGTGCCAGCGGGCTCCGGTGGTGCTGGCCGACGAGCCGGTGTCCGCGCTGGACCCGGCCGCCGCCGAGCAGGTCCTGGAGCTGCTGGCCGAGCTCGCGCACACCGAGGGGCTGGCGGTGCTGGCCGTGCTGCACCAGCCGGACCTGGCCCGCCGCCACGCCGACCGCGTCGTCGGCCTGCGCGACGGTGCCGTCGTCCTCGACGGCCCGCCCGACCAGCCGGTCGATTCTCTGTACCCGCACGCCCTTCTGGAGACGACGTCGTGACCACCGCCGCGCGCCTGGCCGTACCGCCGAAACCGCCGCGCACCCGGCTCAGGATCGTGGGCTGGATCGTGGCCGCGCTCCTAATCTCCGCCCACGTCGCGGCCTGGAGCGCCACCGAGATCTCGCTGTCCGCGCTGGCCGAGGGCGCCACGGGCATGGGCGAGTTCCTGTCCGAGGCCATTCCTCCGGACCTGAGCGGGGAGGTGCTGGCCGAGCGCGCGTCGGCCGCGGTCGTGACGCTGTGGATCGGATTGCTGGGCACCACCCTGTCGATCCCGGGTTCGCTGGTGCTGGCGCTGCTGGCCACGCGCGGCACCGCGCCGGCCTGGATCTACCAGGCGGCGCGGGGCGTGCTGTCGTTCCTGCGCGCGGTGCCGGACGTGGTGTTCGCGCTGATCTTCGTCACCGCGGTCGGCCTGGGCCCGTTCCCCGGCGTGCTGGCGCTGGTGTTCCACAACGTCGGCGTGATGGGCAAGCTGTGGGCGGAGACCCTGGAGGACGCCGATCCGGGCCCGGCGCAGGCGCTGCGCTCGGCGGGTGCGGGCCGGGTCCAGGTGGCGGCGCACGCGCTGCTGCCGGTGGTGACGCCGCAGCTGGTGGGGCTGCTGCTGTACCGCTTCGACGTCAACGTCCGCTCGTCGCTGGTGCTCGGCCTCGTCGGCGCCGGCGGCATCGGGTTCCTGATCAACCAGGCGATCCAGCTGTTCCAGTTCGACGAGATGCTCACCCACATCCTGGTGGTGCTGGTGCTGATCGTCGCCGTGGACCAGTTGTCCGCCCTCATCCGCCGTCTTCTCGGGAGCACATCGTGATCGCCCTGGCCGCACTCGACATCGCGGGCACCACCATCGACGAGGTCGGCGCGGTCTACCGCGTCCTCGCCGAGGTGGTGGCCGAGCACGGCAGCCCTGCATCGGACGCGGACCTGCGCCACTGGATGGGCGCGGACAAGCGCGCGGCGCTGGCCGCGCTCACCGGCGATCCGGGCGCGACGGAATTCCTGCACGACCGCTTCGTGACCCGCTTGAGCGAGGTCTACGCGGCCACCCCGCCGAAGCCGTTCCTCGGTGTCCCGGAAGCCCTTGCCGCACTGCGCGACTCGGGCGTCCGGGTCGCCCTCACCACGGGTTTCGATCGCCGCATCACCGACACGATCCTGTCCGAAGTGGACTGGCGGGTCGGCGAGCAGCTGGACGCGGTCGTCTGCGCCGACGAGGTCGATGCGGGCCGCCCCGCGCCGCACATGATCCACCGGGCGATGGAGCTGACGGGCGTCGACGACCCCGCCCGGGTCCTCACCGCGGGTGACACCGCGCTCGACGTCCAAGCCGGCCACGCCGCCCGCGCAGGTCAGGTCGTCGCCGTCCTCACCGGGGCCCAGACCCGAACCGAGCTGGAGGCCCACGGCCCGACGCTGGTCCTCCCCGGCGTGGCGGACCTGACCGCGGCGTCCTGAGCTACGCGTTCAGGCGGCGCGCTGCTCCCGCGAACGAGACCGCGGAGTCGAGTTCGGGGAGCAGCGCCGCCTGGTAGGCGTGGTAGACGTCGGGCTTGCCCTCCCACACGGTGCTGGCGGGCTGGTTGGTCGCGTCCAGCTCGTGGTGCCACGAACCGGTTCCGTCGAGGAAGTGGCGCTGGGCGTGCGCCCACCACTCGCCGTACCACCGCTCGTAGACCGCGTCTCCGGTGGCGGAGTGCAGCGCCCAGGCGGCGGCGATGGCCTCGGTCACCACCCAGTGCAAGCGGTCGCGCACGACGGGTCGCCCGGAGAAGTCGGTCGTGTACACGAATCCTTCGGCACCGTCGACGTCCCAGCCCTCCCGCACGGCCAGGTCGAACAGCGCCCGCGCGTCGTCGAGCAGCCATTCCGGCGCGCTCTCGCCCAGCGCCGTGCGCACGTTCAGCGCCAGCCGGGCCCACTCCAGCAGGTGGCCGATGGTGACCCCGTACGGCCGGAACTTGTCGGCGGGCTTGTCCCGGTTGTAGTCGAGCAGCGGCTCCCACTCGGTGGAGAAGTGCTCGGGCAGCCGGTAGTCGTTCCCGGCGGCGAAACCGTGCACCACGCGCTCGACGATCCCGGCGGCGCGCTCGGTCCTGGCGCGGTCTCCGGTGACGTCGCCGCAGGCCAGCAGCGCTTCGACGGTGTGCATGTTGGCGTTGACGCCGCGGTAGGGGTCGAGGCCGGTCCAGTCCCGGTTCCAGTTGTCCACGACCAGGCCGTCGGCGGGACGCCAGAAGCGCTCGTCGTGAACCGCGAGCGCGTCGGCGAGGAGCGCTTCGCCGTCCGGGTGCCCGGCGGCGACGGCGCTGGTCGCGGCGAGCACGACGAAGGCGTGCCCGTAGGCCTCCTTGTCGGCCACCGTCGGTCCCCGCCCGTTCACGCCCGCGAACCAGCCGCCGAACCGCTCATCGCGCAACCGCCCGCGCAGCGCGGCCACACCGTGGTCGAGCGCGGCGGCGCAGGAGTCGTCGCCTTCCAGCACACCGAGCGCGAACACGTGCGTCATGCGGCACGTGATCCACAGCTCGACGTCGTGGTCGAGCTCCGGCGAGCCGGTGGCGTCGAGCCAGGCGAAACCCCCTTCGGGATGGACGGCGTTCAGCGCGAACCGGCGAAGCTCTGCCCGATGGTTCCGGAGCCAGTCCGCGGTCGGCGGATCGTGCGGGGTCATGTCACTCCTGCGAGATCAAGGGGTCTTGACCGTTCCACCCAACCACCCGAGCCCCCGGGGCCGCACGACCTCCCCACCTGTGACCAGCACCTCGCCCCCAAGCCCGAGCCGAGTCGGCGTGACGTCGACGTTCGCGGGGCCACCGCGGGCAGATCACAGCAGCGCGAGCTGGTGCTGCCCGTCGCTCCCGGTGTTCGCTGGGGCGTCCTGCTGGGCGCGGAAGTTCGTCGATGGTCGCGCCAGTCCGTGGCGGGCCTTGGCCTGGTCCACGCGCTGCAGGACCTCGCGCTGGTAGGACTTCGGGGTGTAGGCGCCGTTGCGGTAGAGGCGTTCGTAGAGCGGTAGCAGATCGGGGCGCCGGGCCGAGAGCCACTGGTGATACCACTCGCGCGCTCCTGAGCGCAGGTGGAGGACGATCGGGGTGAGGCTGATCGCGCCCGCTCCGGCGATGGCGGCGACGGTGGCGTCGATCTGCTCCGGGGAGTCGCTGAGGCCGGGCAGGATCGGTGCCATCAGGACCGAGACCCCGATCCCGGCGTCGGCGAAGCGGCGCACCACGTCGAGCCGCCGCAGCGGCGACGGCGTTCCGGGTTCCACGGCGCGCCACAGCGTCTCGTCGACCGATCCGATCGACGTCGCGATCGACACCGGAGCCCGCTGCGCGGCCTCGGCGATCAGGTCCAGGTCGCGCAGGATCAGCGTGCCCTTGGTGAGGATCGAGAACGGGTTGGCCCGATCGCGCAGCGCGGCGATGATCTCCGGCATCAACCGGTACCGCCCCTCCGCGCGCTGGTAGGGATCGGTGTTGGTGCCCATCGCGATGTGATCACCGGCCCACCGCGCGCTCGCCAGCTCCTTGCGCAGCAACGCGGGCGCGTTGACCTTCACGACGATCTTGCTGTCGAAGTCCCGCCCCGAATCCAGGTCCAGGTACGTGTGAGTCCGCCGCGCGAAGCAGTACACGCACACTGCCTCGCATGCCTCACAAAACCATCCTGACCTGCAAAGATATGCTCACAACATGGGGTCGCTCTAGCCGGTGCCGACGCGGAGGCATCATCGACGGCGGCCACCACGGTGAGGTCGGCTACTTCATCGAATCCACGGTCATTGTCGGCGCCCGGCCCGGGATGACGGTGGCTGAGGAAGAGATCTTCGGGCTCGTAATCACCGTGCAGTGGTTCGACTCCACAGAGGAAGTTGTCGCTGTCGCCTACGGACTCGCCGGCGGACTCTGGAGGAGAGATCTCGCGCTGGCCCATTCGGTCGCCGCGAAGCTGCGGACGGGCACCGTCTGGGTAAACTCCTGCAACCATAAACCGCATGGTTGGTGGGCAACCCTCTCGAACGCTTTTACCCTGCGGGTCCGGCAAGAGTTGCACGCATACCCAACAGTGCGTCCACGCATAGGAATGCGAGCAGCGAGACCCCCAACAGGGGCACCGCACAGCCGACACCGATAGTCACCACCACACCGACGAGCAGCAGATGGGTCGGCAGTCTGCGCCAGGCGCCACGCGACGGTGGGTTGCCGAACCCACGAGTGGGGCGGCGTAGCCACCACATCCTGTAGCCCCAGATGATCACGCAAATGGCCGCGATCATCAGCGCGGCGAGGGCGACCTGGTTCGGCCAGCCGAACAGCAGGCCCATGTGCGCGTCGACGCCCCATCGGGACAGCTTGGCCATCAGGGGATAGTCAGCGAAGCGGACGCTGTCGGTGATCTGCCCTGTCACGGGGTGAATCGCCACGGAATCCTGCTGGGTGGGCCAGCTGCGCCCCGTCTCTTGCACGGTGTAGGCGGCACCGATGTGCTCCGACGGGGTGATCTCCATCCGCCCGGTCAGCCCGTGGCGGGTAGCGACCTGCCGAACTTGGTCGTATCCGATGTCGATTCGACTGCTCGACTGCTCGAACGAGACGCGCATCGGAAGTCCCTTGGCGACCGTCGGCGTCTCCCAGGACAGCGTCTCGCGCAGCTTCGCGATGTTGTCCCCGGCGAAGGACGACCAGGTCAGTCCGGTCGCGGAGAGGAACAGCAAGCCGACCGCGATGCCGGCTCCGGTCAAGCCGTGCCACGACAGCACGCGCGTCCGGCCAGGCGGCTTGATCCGAAGTTTCCGGGTTGCGCGCCGCCGACCGAACCACAGGGCGAGGCCGCCGAGCGCCACCACCCACATCCAGCTGGCCGCCAGCTCGCTGTAGATCCGCCCGAGGTCGCCGAGGTGCAGGCCGCGGTGCAGTTCCGATACCCACGCGCGCAGGGGCAGGGCCTGGTTGCTGCCGTAGGTGTCCAGCACACCGCGGATCTCTGCGTCGTGCGGATCGACGAACACCGTGCGGTAGTAGCTCTCCGGCAAGTCCTCACTGGTGAAGATCACCTGCGTGGTGTCGGTGGAGGTCGCGGCCGGACGCACCGCCTTCAGCTCAGCCTCGGGCAGCGCGTTCCGCGCGACGTTGACCTGGGTCGACAGCGGCACCTGAGCCCCGGTGGTGGGCACGTGCAGCTGCTGTCCGTACATCGCCTCCTCCAACTGCGGTGTGAGCACGTACAGCAGCCCGGTCATCGCCGCGATCAGGATGAAGGGCGCGACGAGCACACCGGCGAAGAAGTGCAGGCGCAGCAGCAGCGGTCGCAGCGCGACCCACCGGGTGCAGCGACCCTCCGGCCCAGCCTTGTCGATTACCTCAGTTGTTCTCGTTTCACCTGCGACCACGGCGTGGGCCTTCCTGTTTCAACGAGTGCATTCGGAACGAGTGAAGGGAGCCCCTTCACCTGGGCCGGCTCAGCCCTCGAGCGCTGCGGCGGTGCGCAACTCCGGCTCCGGTGTCACCGGGAAGAAAGGGCTCAGCCGGTCCTGATTCGCATCCAGCCAGTCGCGCAGTGGCTGGCCGTGCTGCATCTCGAACGAGTCGATGACGACGAACAAGCGCCGTCGTGACTGGTCGGCCAGTCTCGTGAGGAACTCAGCGCCCTGCTGCCCACAACAGGGATCGCTGAACACCGCGAACTCCGTCGAACGCCGGCGGGAAAGCGCCGACAGGACACCGCCCTCCCGGGAGTTCGTCCACGTCAGCCAATACAGCGCGGCGTCCTGCAGCTGGGCGGACCTCGCGAGCATCAGCTGGTCGCAATGCCTCCACCGCACCACCGCCCGCGGATCACGAGCAGTGGCGTGCGGCAACAACTCGGGCTGGGCCAGCTCCCATCGCCCGAGATAGCTGCTGACCGTGTTCAGCGTGAGCCGCACTCCGTGCACTCGCTCGACCAGATCGGCCACGGCCTGCCGCGTCCAGAGCAGCTGCGGATGACCGGTCGCGTCGGGAAAGCGGTCGGTCAGGTACTCGATGATCTGCGTCTGCACCTCCTCGTTCAGCACCCGGTGCATCCCAGCTCGACGACCACGTCGCCTCGGTCGGAACGACTCCTCTCCGCGGTCTTGGTATGCGCGCACCCAGCGATTGACGGCGGGCCGGGACACCCCGAACACCCGTGGCACCTCGACCTGTGTCGCACCTGAGTCCACTGCTGCCACGACCCGGCGGCGCAGATCCTCCAGAGCCTCAGCGGAAATCTTGCGGGCGTCCCTCACGTTCATTTCCGTCTCCACAGGTATGAGCCATGAAAACCCCTATGCACGAGCACTTCTCAGGAAATCTTAACGGAATCTTGCGCCATTTCTCATGTATTCGGTGTTACCTCGATATTCCAGCCGTCGACAGCGGAATCGCAACGAACCCTAGGCCTCGACGTGTTTCATCGATGTCGGTCGCCGGTAAAAACCGTCTTCGCAACCCCTTTCCCGATTGCGGCGAAGCAGGGAAACCATTCGGAGCACAGGACTGAATCGGAAAAACAAATGACATCGACCCGGCGGTCGAGCGTGCGACAACAGCGGCCGTCACCAGCACGTTCTGCGACCGCAGCGGTTCTTCTGGGTGTGACGAATTTGCTCGGCCGATCGCGGGTCGTTCGTCGTCCTTCTGCGGACAGTGCTCGCACGCCGGTTCGTGGCTGCTCCGCATCAATGAGCGGGTTTAGCACGGGCGTCACACTTCGGACACCGGCCGAGGATGACGGGGTTGTTTAAATGGGTTCGAACAGGACCTATTTTCCGGGGCCACCGAGCCCGGCAGGAGGAACAGTCGATGACAGGCACCGGAGGCCGTTTCACCGCCGACGACATCGCGCATCGGGAGCACCCCGTGATCCCGGAGCAACCCGAACCCGGCGAGGAGGCCGACCTGTCCGAACTCATCGAGCTGCTGTCCACCGATCTGGAGGACGCGATCGAAGCGACGCTCGACCAACGCTCAGCTGAGCCGGCACGTCGGTTCGCCAGACGAGTCGCCGAGACCGACCTCCTCGTAGCCCTCGGCGAGCCGGATCCGGACGAGGCCGTGGAAACTCTCGGCAGCACGGTGCTGTTCGTGCTGGTGGTCAGCCGGTTGACCGGAGCACTGCTCGCCTCGCCAGGCGACGGTCTGGCCGGCGCGGCAGTGGCTGCAGTGAGCGAGCACATCGGAACCGAGTCCGCCGAACTAGCCTATGAGGCGATCGGTTTGCTGGACGGTCCAGAACCTCGGGAGCGCGGGATCGAGCTGAGCGAGCAGGTGCTGCTGTCGCTCCTCCTGCTGGCCGCGGGGTTCGCGCTGCGCGACTGCCAGAACAGCCCTGAACTCCCCGGCTCCCACGAGCCGTGCTGGCACGACGAGGACAGCACCGTGAGCTGACGTCAGGAGGCCGCAACAGCCACCAGAACCACCGCGCGAGCATTCCGGGCATGAGCACCGAACGTCACAAACCCGTCACTCGGCAAATACGCATCTGACATTCACCTTCTCCAGTGTGTTCCTCGTGCGGTTGACGAAGTTCACGGATCTGTCCCTGCGAATCGTCCTGCGGCTCGCTCAAGGAGATGGCATCAGGCGCATCACCGCCAGAGAAGTGGCCATGGCGGTGGGTGCGCCGCATACCCATGTCGCGAAGGCCGTCAGCAAGCTGCAGCACCTGGATGTCGTGGACGCGCGCCGCGGACGCGGCGGTGGCCTCACGCTCACTCCGCTGGGCAAGCAGGCGTCGGTGGGCTGGATCGTTCGTGAGCTCGAGGGTTCCGGCGACGTGGTCGGCTGCGTTGACGACCCGCCGTGCCCGCTGTTGCGTGGTTGCGCACTACGTGGGGCGCTGCGGGTGGCGCAGGAGGCGTTCTACGCATCGCTGGATCCGCTCACGGTTCGTGACCTGGTGGCAGGACGCGAAACGTGGCTCGGGCAACTTCGAGAACGCTCGTATTCAGACGCAGGCTGAGCCGGTTCTACGCGCACTCGAGGAATTCACAATGGAGGTCGGGGATGACACCAGGCACAACAGCTTCCGAACAGACCATGAAGCCCTCTCGGGCGGCACTAGCCTTCCCAACTGTTTCTGGCCGTGCTGCGGAGACTACGGATCTGAGTGGCCGGGCTGCGCCCTCGTCCACAGCGATCCGCACGTGGATGCAAACCTACCGAGGCAGCACCGAGGCTCGCTGAGCCTGGATCCGCTCACGGGCACGGTGTCGCCTGCGGCTGATCAGTCGACGCACCTGTCCTCGGTCAATCCCGAGCCAATTGCTGACCTTCGGGGTTCGCGGATTCCCGGATTCCCTAGAGAGATTCCTGCAACTCCGCGAACTCCGGCGGCCAGGCCCTGATGAAGAGATCCACCGCCCGCCCGAGCTGCATGCGCAGTCGCTGTCGGAAATCAGTCAGTTGCGATCGGTCGTACGGCTGTGTGCTCAGTTCGAAGAAGAGCAGTCCGCGACCAGTCACGGCCAGCAGCGCGTGGACGGGACCGGAATCCGTCATCGGCTGCGTGCACACCCAAGCGACTGCCAGCCGCTGCACCCCCGCTGAAGGTTCGGGCAGTTCGCCCGGCTTGATCGGCGGAAGTGACTTGGTGGTCAGTCCCCAGCGCACGAGGTACTGGTCGATGGTGGCCGGGCCGAGGCTGGTGCCGAACTGGTCGCGGATCAGCTCCGCGACCGCCCGTCGCGTCCACAGCAGGTACGGCAAGCCCGCGCGCTCCGGAGGGCCGGCGGAGATCGCCTGCACCACCCACCCCTGCTGCGACGGGAGCAACGCCATCCGTGACCCGGCGCGCCTGCCCTTCTTCCGGACGGCGAATGCCTGCTCGCCGTTCGAGCGGTACTCGCGTACCCAGTTGCCGACGGATTTGCGGGAGATCCCGTGGTTCTGGGCGACGCGGCTCATCGACAGGCCGGCTTCGACCTCGGCGACGACCTGCCGTCGCAACTTCTGCAACGCGTCCGCGGACAGGCTTCGGGCGCCGCCGTGCAACCGGTTCTCGCATTCCACTCGTAGCTCCCTTCTGGGAATTTTCGCTTCGTTCTCGCGCCCCGCCCGGCGATGCCGCGCACGCGACCTGCCCGCAGCGGCCGGCACTGCGCCGACCGCCGCCGCGCGGACCGGTCGGCGCAGTGGCCTCAGCCGATGGTCTGACCGATCCACTCGCGGTAGGCGGTGGCATCGGTGTAGATCGACGGGGCAGTGCCGCAGACGGGGACCACGCTGCCGAGCCGGCTCGTGACCCCGGTCAAGCGCCAGTCGCCGGGAGAACCTTCCAGCTGCGGGCCGCCCGAGTCACCGAAGCAGGCGTTGTCGAGCAGGAGTTCCTGACTGCCGGTGCAGATCTCGGTCGGGCCGTCGACACCGCCCAGCGTGCATCCCGCATCGGCCGCGACTTGCGTTCCGATCTGCTGCAACTGCTCGGGCGGCTGTCCGCAACCCCGCAGCGGGCAGGTCAGACCCCAGCCGATGATCCTGGACGACGGGGTGCCGGTGGCACCGGAGCTGTCGGCGACCCGGATCGGCGTCTGCGAGGTCGCTCGATCCAGCTTGAGCAACGCGATGTCGCCGTTCGGGCCGTTCGTGGCGTAGTCCGGGTGCACGACAATCTGGGACACACCGCGCTCGGCCCCGCCCCGGGTGTGGTCCGGGCTTCCGATGCGGAGCCCGAGATCGGCCGGGCTCGCCTCCTGCACGCAATGTGCGGCGGTGAGCACCCACTGGTCGGCGACGAGCGAGCCGCCGCAGCTGTGTTGGCTCTGCCGCTGCAGCGATGCCATCCAGGGGTACTGCTCGGTGGCGCTGTGACCGCCCGTGACCAGCGTTCCCGGACTGCTGTTGATCAGCTCTCCCGATGCGCCGGCCACCGCCGGTGCGACACCGTGGCCCAGCAGCGCGGCCGTCAAGACGGCCAGCAGTGCGGAGGTTCTTCTCATGGGACTCCTCTCCCGCCGCGTCCTCCAGGAAGCGGGCACGTTCGCCGTGCGCTGGAGGACGGAGCGGTTCACTGGGGTGTTGGAAACGAGATCCGTTAGTGCTGAGAGGCGCGTGATGTCCTCAGACCGCGTGGACGTTGCCTTGCTCGTCGATGTGGACGTTCACCGTTGCCAGCGGTGCTTTCGCCGGGCCTGCGACGGGAGCTCCGCTGGCAGGGTCGAACTCGGCGCCGTGGCACGGGCACTGGAGTTTCGCCTCATCGGCGTTGACGGTGCAGCCCTTGTGGGTGCAGGTCGAGTCGAAGGCCTTGACGGTGCCGGGTTCCGGCTGCGAGACCAGCACCGGTTTGCCGTCGGGTCCCGGAACGGAAACCACGCCACCCACCGGAACCTGCGACACGGTGGTGAGCGTGAACATCTGCCCGGCTTGTGCCGGCTGTTCCGGAGCGGCCGCGGGCTCGGCGTCATCGGCGCACGACGTCAGCGCCCACGCTCCCGCCACGGCTCCGGTGCCTGCGATCAGCGTGCGGCGGCCCACGTGAATTCCGGTTTCGTGCTCCACGATGTGTTCCCTCCTCATCGGATTACTTCGTTTCCGGCGAACCGGACTGCGGCGGCGTCGGTCCACACCGACCGCGCCCCCGACTCGCCGATCCGCACCACCTGCACCGTCGACCCGGCGCTGACCACGATCGCGCCGGTGATCAACACGACGGCCACGAGCCGCCTCGGCATTCCTGCGACTCCGGTTCCGCCTCGCACGCGAAGCCCCCACACGTGGACGGCCACCGACCACAGGGCCAGTCCGGCGACCCAGGGCAGCAGCCCCTCAGCGAGTTCGGCATGGGTCGCGGTCTGCGCGGAGACCTGAACTTCCTCGATCAGCGATTCACCGGAGCTCTCAGCGATCGGCACGCTGATCGCCGCTGATAACGCCAGTCCCGGCGTGATCCAGCCCAATCGCTCGCGAGCCGCCGGCCAGATCACTGAAACGAGCACGGTGAACGCGGCCGCAGGTACGAGCACGACGACGAGGTGAACCACGAGCGGGTGCAGCGGAATCCCATCGATCCCAGCGGGAAGCATGCTCTTCTCCTTTCAACACACCACAGTGGACTGAGCGTTCATCACCGCGGGTCCGGCATCTCCAGGGACGGCACGGTGGGCCGGGTGGGCACGAGAGCGCCCACCCCGTCGGTGATGTCACCGATCACCGTCCCCACCGGGCACAGCACGGGCGCCTTCTCCAGAGCTGGTCCGCACTCGGCTGGTGGTTCGGGATGTGGCGCGGTCGGTGGGGCCGGCTGGGTCGGTACTTCCGGTGGGACGGGCTCGGGAGCCGGGGCCGGCGCAGCGGGATCGGCTCCGGGCCCTGGGTTGCTGTCGAATCCGGCGGACTCCGCCACCAGGTCGACTCCGGCGCCGTCCCGCACCGGATGAACACCGGTTTCGTACCTCCGGATCCATCCGATCACGATGTCCACGTAGGTGTTCGAATGGTTGTAGCGCAGCAGAGCTCCGCGCAGTCCGTCCATCGTGGACATTTCGGTGCCGTTCGCGCACAGGTACCGCCCTGCCGACAGCGTCGCGTCGAAGACGTTCTGCACGTCCGCCCGCCCATCAGCCGATCCGTCGACGCCCCAACCCGCCCAGGTCGATGCGATGAACTGCATCGGGCCCGCCGCGCGGTCCCACCCACCACCGTTGCGGATGGCGGCGTTGCCGCTGGTCCCGTTGAGCGGAGGCCCGTAGATGGGCGTGCGCATCGTGCCGTCGAGCGTCACGTCTCCGTTGCGCGCGTGGTGCGACTCGACCCGTCCGATCCCGGCCAGCACCGGCCACGTGAGCCCGCAGCGAGTGTCGGTGACAGCCTGGACGGCGGCGGCACGTTCGTACGCGCTCAGCACGGTCGCCGGAATCCCCAACGCTCCTTCCCGAACCGGTGCGGGCGAGGGCGGTCCGGCCGGCAGAGGCGGTGGTGGATCGAGGAACAGCGGCGTTCCCCCGTCCACGGCCGCACGCACCGGTGGTGCCGTGCCGGCGCCGGGTCGGGAAGCCGTTTCCGTCCCCGGCACCATCCCGTCCACCGCGGCCAGCGCGAACAGCCCCGCCAACAACGCCGTGGCGGTGCGGGCCCGCGTGCGGTGCTCGGCGCGATCGAGCAGGAACCCGGTGGCCACGTCACTCACCTCCCACGGCGGTCGCGCGTCGCCGCCGGAGGGTGTTGATCGCCCCGTCGACCAGCACGAACAGCACGAGGCTCGCCCCCAAGACCGGCAGCGCCCACGTCAGCACGACCACCGCGAGCAGAACGAGGACCAGCCAGGGCCGGGAGAGCTGTCTCCACACCGGCGGCGGCAGTGAGGCCCACCGTCCGCGATACGGGTTGTGCACCCACCACATCCGGTAGCCGAGTGCCACCAGGGCGAACAGCCCAACGGCCAGCACCGCGAGCACGATCTGGTTGGCGAGCCCGAACAGCGTTCCGGTGTGGAACTCGACGGCGACCGCCGAGAACTTGGCTCCGAACGAGTAGTCCTCCCAGCCGGTCTTCTCGACCACCCGGCCGGTGGCGGCCTCGATCACGAGGCTGTCCCGCTGCAGCGGCAGTCCCGGCGAGCGCTCGACGACCGCGTAGCCGCCACTGGCGTGCGGTGGTCGCACGATCAGCTCGCCCCGCAGTCCCTGGGCCGCGGCGATCTCGAGGGCCCGGTCCACTCCGATGTCCGCGGCAACGGCCTCAGCGTCAGTTCCGGTCGCCGCGCTCTGCGTCGTCAGTGCGGGCTCCGAGCTCGCGGGCAGCGGTAATCCCGGGATCTCAGGCACAACTCCCGGCAGGAGGTCGGACAGGTCGGGCAACGGCAGTCCGGGAATCAGCGGGAGCAGCGGCTCTGACGGAGGCGGCGGTTCCGGCGCTGGCTGCGGCGGCGGGACCGGGCTCGGCTCCGGTTCCGGTGGTGCCGGCTGCTCATGGGGCGGCGGCTTTCCGGGATCGCTGGGCGGCGTCTCCGGCGAGCTCGCCCCCTCCCCTGGCACGCTCGGCTCCCACGACTTCCCGCCCGACGGATCTGGTTCGGTGGTCCGGGGTGGGGCCGCGGCCGGGGGCGCCGCGGGAACCTCCAGCGGCGGAGGAGGCGGTACCGGGAGCGCACCGGGCAGCTGCGGCCTGGGAGGCGAGCCGGTCGCGGGCAGCGCCGCGATGCTCGGGGCGCCCATCGACACCGGATCGGTGCGCTGGTCGGCGCGCCCACCCGCGTGTTCGGACATCACGAGCCCGGACACCGACAGCGCGAGCACACCGAGGGTGAGCCACACGCCGAGCGGACCGTGCCATGCCCGCAGTCGCCACCACGGTTCCCGCGCCCCCCGCGCACCGACCGGGAGCAGGAGTTCCCGCCAGCTCGGCCGGTTGCGCCTGCGCGGTTGTGCGAGCCACAAGACCAGCCCGCCGACCGTGATCACCGGAAGCCAGCTCGCGGCCAGTTCCGCGTAGACCCGGCCCGGTTCACCGAGCCGCAGGTTGCTGTGCAGTTCCCGCAGCCACACGTTCGCGGGCAACCTGTCTCCGAGGGTCGTGAGCTCCCCGTTGATGAAGTTCGTGAACGGGTCCACGAACACGGTCCGCCCCTCCTCCGGGCCTGTTAGGTCCGGCACCGACAGCACCACGCGCGTCGTTCGGCCGGGCTCCGGTGGGGTGATCACCTCGCGGACGGTGCCCTCCGGGTGCGCGGTGAGCGCCGCCTGGACCTGCTCGGACACCGGTCGCGGGGTGCTGATCGGGGCGTTGGCGTACAACTGCCGGTGGTAGAGGTTGTCGTGGATCTGCGGGCTGAAGACGTAGATCAGCCCCGTCACGCACAGCACCAGCACGAACGGTGCGACCACGATTCCCGCCAGGAAGTGCACCCGGCGGGCCACCAGGCGCAGCTCGGTCATCGGGCCGGCGGTCGGGCGGCGCTTCGCCGGAATGGGAGGGCGATCGGTTTCCGCCATGGACACGGCAGGCTCCTTCCAAGGAGGCCGGGCGCCCGTCGGGCGGGGCGCCCGGCCTGGTCTCAGTGCACGTCGAGCGGCTGGGCGACCGTCTGCGCGCCACCGTCGGGGGTGCGCACGTTGAGCACGACCGCCCACTTGCCCGGTTCGGGCAGCGACGCCACGCCGACCGCGTGCCCGGGGCCGCCGCCGGAGCGCAGCGCGAGCGGAGCCGAGGCCCCCTTCTCCCTGGCGAGCAGGCCGGCGACGCGGACCGCGTCGGTCGGGCGACCGGCCTCGTCGAGGACGGTGATGTGGGTGTCGAGCCGGATCCGGCCGTCCTCCTCGGCGGGTACCAGCGCCAGGTCGATCGAGCCCTGGCCACCGGGTTTGCCGGTGTCGTAGGCCAGCCGGAACGGGCCGGGCTGCTGCCGGATCGATGCGGGCGTGGGGCTGTCGGTCCGCGCGTGGGCGGTGTCCGGTGCTTGCGCGAGCACGAGCGCCGAGGTCGCGCCGACGAGGACCGTCGCGACTCCGATCCCGACGCAGGCCACGGTGCGCAACCTCCCGGGCTCGGCCGGTCCCCGTTCCACGGATTCGACGGCGAGAGCGCGCTGCCGTCGCAACCGGACGCGGAGCACGACGCTGACGACCACCAGCAGCACGGCGAGCACCACCAAGCCGATCGCCAGCCAGGCCGGTTCGCCATCTCGCACTGCCTGCCGCACGTGATATCCGCCGGTTCCCACGAGCACTGCGGAACAGCCCGCCAGCACCGGGATCAGCCGCAGGACAACGGATTTCTGTTCCCGGTGGCTGCTGCGCGCCACGCGGCCGAGCAGCAGCACGCTCGTGATCCCGACCGCCGCTGCGGTGAGCGTCGCGGTGTCGATGGCGGCCTCCATCGGCACCGGGGTGCCGATCGCCCGGGTGCGGGCCAGCGGCCACGTCGCTGCCAGCGCCGCTCCGCCGCCGAGCGCGGCGACCCCGCGCATCAACCGCGCGCGCCGCGTCTCCGCCGGGGAGGCCTCCAGCAGCCATCGCAGTCCGGCCAGCACCGGTACCAGCAGCGCCAGCCTGCCCAGCATCCCGTGCCCGGTCGGAGATTCCACAGCCGCCCAGAAGAGGGCGGGGTCGAATGCGTCGCCGAGTGGAACCCACGCCGCGTACGGGCCAAAAGTCACCAGCGTGCCGATCGTTGCCAGCGCAGTGCCGATGCCGGACCAGATCAGCACCCTGCGCACCGATCTCGACCTCGCGGCGCCGGGCTGGAGAGCGGCGACGAACACCGCCGCGCCGATCAGCAGCGACATGGCTCCCAGTGCGGCGATGCGTGCCGCGACGTGCGCACCGGTCACCCACGGATCGTGTTCCGCCGCGATCTCGGGAACACCCACCGGAGTCGACGGCATCACGACGTCGAAGGTGAACGCGCCCGCGACCTGTTCGAGCTGGTCGGACGGCAACGCCCACGCGACCGTGTAAGTCCCGCCGTAGCGGACCGGCGGCATCGCGACCGCCACCGTGTCGTCATGTCCGGCCGGGTTGTAGGGGCGAGTGAACACGACCTGGTCACCGGGCGGGCTGATGATGCGTACCGTCGCCAGCCCGGCGGGCACGGGCCGGTCGAATCTCAGCAGCACCTCGTCCGGTGATTTCACGTTCTCCGAGTTGCCCGGCGAGGTCGAGCGCAGCACCGGATTGCCCTGCGGCGCGGGCATCGTGGCCAGCAACGCCCCCCAGCACACCGCGACGAACAGCACGGCGGCCAGGACGCGCCGCAACATCGGTGGGCGCGGGACGTCCCGTCGTTCAGGTCGTTGTCGGGTCAGCATCGCTGTCATCGCGAGGTCACCTCCGAGACGGTGGCGCTGTCGGCGCCGCCGTCGTGCTCGTGTGCTGGTGCGGTTTCGTCGTCGAACACGGCGAAGAGGTCGTCGGGATCGCCGCGCTCTCGCCGCCTGGCCCGCAGCGCCAGGGACCCGACCGCCGCGAGCAGCGCTACCGAGAGGGCGGTCGCGAGCCCGAGGAGCTTCCAGCGCGACGACGTGTCGGTCTGCGGGACAGCGGGGTCTCCGGCCAGAACGCGTTCGGTGGGAGGGGATGCCGATGCGATCGCCTGCGGGTCCGGTGCCGGTGATGCCTGCGCCGGAGGTGGAACCGAGGCGGCCTCTGCCCGGTCAGCGGACGGGGGCATCGGCCCAGCACCGATTTCCGGGACGGCCGGTGCCGTCAATTCCGGCGCTTGCGGTGTCGGGTCGCCGATCGTGATCGTCGGGGCACCGGTGGCCGCTGCGGACCACCGCAGGACCCGTCCGTCCGAGAACGTCTGCGTCGCGGCGAACACCAGCGAGGTGTTCCCCGGCAGCGGAGCCATCGTGAGCGGAAAGTCCTGGTGGCTGCCCGGCCGCACCCTCCCGCCGCTGTAGGTGATGATGTCGGTGACGACCGAGGTTTCCCGGTCATCGACGCGCACCGGCCGGTCCGCTCGGCGGTCCCGCCGGGTCACCGTCCAGCCGGGGACCGGCGTCACGTCGACCAGCAGTGCCGGGTCGCGCGGGAAATGCAGCTCGAACCGGGTGGTGACGGCGTCGGCGTCCTCGTTGGCCACCCGGACCGCGATGCTGCGGGTGCCGCCTTCTGCGATCGCGTCGGGCACCAGCGACACGCTGGCCGATGCCTGCGTCGGCGCCAGCACCGCGACATCGACGGCGATCACACCTGCCACCACCAGGTACAGGGCGGTTTTCGGACAGCACGGCATGACTGTCTCCCGGAAAGCGTTGGAAGGAGGGCGTTCACAGCCAGGAGGCGTCTTGGAGCGACCGCCCGGGGCCGGGCGGGAACCCGGCCCCGGGGGCTCACTCGGCCCGGATCACTTGCCGGTGCCGATCGGGTCGCGCTGCTGTGGAGTCAGCATCTCGGCCCACTTGCCCGTGTTCTGCTGGGCCCAGCCGTTGTAGACCAGCGGAATCGGGAGGACACCCTGACCGCCCATGCCGGACGCGCCGGTGATGGTGCCGTCGACCTTGGTGTCGGGGGTGGCGTCGAGCGTCTTGGTGCCCACGACGGCCGCATCTGCGATGTTGCCGTCCATGTTCGGATCGACGTCGATGATCTGCATGACGTTGGCGAACTTGTTGGACACGTAGGCGTAGTAGCCGCCGCCCTTCTTGGCACCGAAGTTGATGCCGTGGCAGCCCGCCGAACACGGCAGGTCCTTGACGACCTTGTCCGTCTTCGGGTCCACCACCGAGACCGTCTGCGAGAGCACGTTCGCCGCCACGAGGGCCTTGTCGTCCGGGCTCACCGGCAACTGGATCGACAGACCGCCGAAGGGCTTGCCCTCAGCCGGTCCGGCGATCGGGCTGTAGTTCTCCCACAGGTCGATCGTCTTGCTGTGCACCAGCTTCCCGTTGTCGGCGCACGCGTTCTCCTTCAGGGAGACGCACGTGATCGACTGACCGGTGAAGTCCGCCGTGTAGGCCTTGCTCGCGTCGGACGTCATGCTGGTCGCGATCGGGAACTGCCCGGTCTTCTCCGTCTTGACCGCCCCGGAGTCGAGATCGATGATCGAGGCGTTGTCGGTCATGACGTTGGGCGTGATCGCGGTCTTGCCGTCGTAGGACAACCAGTGCGCGTGCGGGTGGCGGATCTCCCCGGAGGGACTGACGTTGATGCGCTTGGTGACAGGGCCACCGCCCGGAGCGACCTCGACGATCTCGTTGCCCGCGTTGAGGCCGACGATCAGCTGGTCGGTACCCGGCTTGGTCATGATGTGCGCCGGGTTGTGGCCGACCTGGGTGTTGACGATGTGCTTGCCGGTCTCCCGGTCGAAGGCGTTGATCTCATCGTCGAACCACTCGGACTGGTAGAGGAACTTGTAGTCCTTGTCGGTCCACATGTTGTGCGGGTTGTTCATGTTGATGCCGGGAGCGCCGATCTTGCGCTCGATGTTCCAGTTCTCGGCGTTGATCCGCGTGGCGGAGCCGACCTTGTCCTTCTCCCCGAATTCCTCCATCTCGGTGTCGAGCCAGACCTCGCCGACACCGGGAACGGGCGGAGCCTTGTCACCCGGGTTGAGCGTCTTGGGGTACTTGAACTTCGAGTCGAAGTAAGCGTCCAAGATCGGGATCAGGATCGGGTTGCCCGCCTCGTCGTACTGCAGGATTGGGGCAGGCGCCTGGGTCGGGTTCCAGCTGACCGGGTTCTTCGGGTCGAACTTCTGCCAGTTGTTCGGGTTGGTGATGTTGAAGAACGCGTTCACCAACCGGTTGACGATGTCGGAGTGGGACGGCACGTTGAGCTCGCGCGAGTTGATCTGAGAGCGCTTGCCGAAGTCCAGTCCGATCGTCAACGGGTCGTCCACCACGACCGCACCCAGCATGTACGGCGACACCATGTCGGCGAACGCGTACAGGCCCGGCTCGGTCAGCTGGATCTGCTTCTCACCGAAGAACGCTCCCTTGGCGTCCATGAACGGAAAGCCCTGCGCGCCCTCAGGGGCGATCAGGCCCATGGGGTTGCGCAGACCCTCCGACTCCTTCGGGTCCACCACGAACTTCACCGTCACGGGCGGGCCCTTGACCGCGAACTTCTGCAACTCGTTGAGCGCGCCCTGCAGATCCACCCCGACCGGCAACTGGTTCAGGTTGATCGGCGCGTCGACCGGCAGTCCGGCCACCTGCTGGGTGAAGGAGCCCAGCAACCGCTCGGCCTTCAGAGCAGACGGCCGGGCCTGCGGGTTCGAGACCCCGATCTCCTTGACCGTCTTCAGGGTGCTGTCCAGGTTGAGCATCTGGGCCAAGTTCTGACCCGTCTGCCCCAATGCCGGGATCTGCTGGCCGGCACCCTTCACGAGGCCGGTCAGCCCCTCAGCCTGATCCATGTTGGTCAGCGACGTGGCTTTCTGCGGCGAGACCAACCCGGCCAGGCCCGGCAGGCCCGGCAGCGCACCATCAGGCACGCTGGGGATGATCGAACCGTCGGCGGCCGACGTGCCCACCCGAGGCAGCTCGGCGACGGCCAGCGACTGACCGCCGAAGAGGTTCAGGCCGGAGTCGAACCACTTCCCGTTGTCATCCTTGATGTGGAAGGTCACCGGCAGCGGACCTGCGCCGACCGGCTGCTGAGCAGCCGCCGGCACCGCGGCCATCGTTCCGGCGCTGGCGGTGGCGACCACCACCGCTGCGGCCGCTTTCAGGCGGCCACGCCATTTTCGGGCTCCCGGAGGAGATTCTGCGGACATGTGATCCCTCTCTGATCCGTGCGATGCGAAGATCGCCGGTTCGGCGGTGCCGGGACGGAGCTCGTTCGGTCCCGACACCCCGGCGGTCCGACACTTCTTCCGGAGGAACGACCGCACCTCTCCGAATCCTCGGTTCGGAAACCCGGGCAGCCCTGCGCCACACGGGTATCGTCAATTCGTTTCCGGATCGGCGGGTCATGCTCGACATCAATCGAACGAAAAAAAGTTAAGCACGCCGCCGATCCCAGCGGAACGATCAACCCGTAAATCGAATGTAAAACGACCCTCACCGGAAAACCAGAACTTCGGTGATCAGAAGAGAAGACAATGCATCACGTGACGCGTGAAAGAAATTGAATCCAGCTTCAGAGAAATAGTTCCCACGCGCAGAACGGCGCATACCAGCTGGTCACAGTTGTGCACACCGGAGATCAAGGATCCGGCGAGACCACGTCACCATGATCACGTCCTGAGGTGAACCCATTGATCGGGCGCGCTCGCGCGAGCCTCGAGGAAATGACGCGAAGAGATCGAGAGAGCGCGGAAAACACGATTCGAGGTCGCCTGAACCCCAATTCAGGCGACCTCGCGATTTGTTTTCCCTACCCTCGTCCACCCCGGTAACGCGTCCAGCTCCCGACCGCGATGGCTAACAGCACCGCGACAGCGAAAAAGAGCCACAGCGGCCTCTCGTCCGCAACGGAGTCCGCACGACTCGCAGCCAGCTCGGTGCGCGCGGCCGACATCTCCGGCTCTCCGGATCCGGGCTCCAGATCCCCGACGACGCGACGTCCCGCCGCCCACGGCCACTCCTGCGGCGCAGGTTGAGCACGTGGCACGGTGCCGGCCCCCATCTCATCGGCAGCCAGAGGTTTCGGGGTCTGCGAGGCCGGCGCAGCCGGAGGCGGAGGCGGTTCCGCCGGTTGGGGCGGCATGGGCGGGGGGCCGTGCGGGAGACGTGGCAAGTCGGGAAGTTCCACGTGCGTCACGATTCCGCACACCGGGCTCAACGTCGCGTGCACCACCGGGGTTAAGACGCCCAAGACCGTTCGTGCGGCGGGGATTTCTGCCAGACGCGCGATCGCGGCGTCCGCGATGCGTCCCCCTGACAGGTACCCCTCGCCGATCCTCCCCATCAAGATCGGCGGCGCAGCGATCCACTCCGCCCGGAACGCCTCGGCCACCCCGGGCAGGCCGACGACTCCCTGCACCGCCGCCGCGACCGGCTCGACCAACGCCTGCGGGAGCACCATGACCTCGGTACCAGCGGCGCCCTCGACGACCGCCGCGCAGGTCGGGAGGACGACAGCGGGTTCAGCCGCCTCGGCCGCGGGCGTGGCGGAGAAGGCCACGAGCACGAGCGCGCCGGACATCAGTCGACGGCGGAGTCCCATGCCTTCCCCTCCCCTCCTGCTCAAGGCGCTTTCTTCGCCTGTTCTCAGCAAATCCACATGCGCCGGTGCGAGCCTGGGAGCTCAGCGCGGACGAGCAATGGTGGCACGTCCCCCGGGCGGTGCCCAGATCACAACGACAGCGATCATCGACGCGTGTTTCGCGCTCGTTTCCTCACCCGAGACGTCCCCCTGACCAGCCATTTTCTCGACAAATCGGCGATTGTGGACGAGGTTCCGGACGGACCACGGCGAACGCGGTCTCCGGCAAATAGTTCACAACCCGGCGCTCCCCGCCGCTGACCCCGGCTCGCCGGGTGGAACCTATTTCTCGCGCGCCAGGCCCGGCGGTGGCGGCGAAACCCGTCGTGAAAACACTCCGTCTCGCTGCACGGCGCGGTTTCTCACCCGATCGCAACGCCACGCGCGACCGGTCGTCACATCGTCCCGTTATGGATGAGCGCTTCGGCTCCCGGCGCGGGCCAGATCGCTGCACGCCGCGGATCGCCGCCACTTGGTGAACGCTGGAACACCTCGCGCGACGTGTGTCCCCGGCGTTTCACACCCGTCATCGTCGCATGAATTCATGTTGGCAATGTGATTTCCGGGCAGGTGAAACCGGCCGCCCCATCAACATTCCGGACCCGAACGCCACGCAGAATTGTGACAACCGAAACGATCATCCACATCGGACCGGAAGGCACGACAACGACGCCTTTTGCGGAAACGCCCGTCAATTCACCCATCGCGAAGCGTGGAACCATTTTCGCCGCACACCCGCTTTCACTCAGGAACGACCTCGCACGCCGTCACTCGCCCGCGAGGCCGCTGAACTGCGGGAACACCTGGCACGCGCGTATTTCGGACAGGTGAACGCGAAGCGCAAAGGAAGGCCACGAGACGCCGAACGCTGCTGGTCAGAACGTTGTCTCCGTGTCACGATGACCTGGCCGGCCATTCCGACACCACTCATTCGCGCGGCGTCATCGACGCCGATCCGCGCGCCAACCGTGGCGGCATTCGAATCCGGGAAACCGCGAATCATTCCGCACCACCCACAGGTCGTGCGCGGAACGCGGTATCTCACTGAGGAGGCATTGATGACGACGGGCGCCCTGTCCAGAACCGAGGTGGAGCTCAAGGTCCAGCTCGACCGCAAAGACGTCCTCGCCGCCGGTGTCGTGCGGCTGACCTTGCGCCATCCCGATGGCGGCATCGTGCCGGAATGGGAACCCGGCGCCCACATCGAGCTCGTGCTGCGCGACGACCTGGTGCGCCAGTACTCGCTGTGCGGTGACCCCGCCGACCGCTCGATGCTGCAGGTCGCGGTGCTGCGTGAACCGGACGGCCGAGGCGGGTCCGACTACGTCCACCGCGAACTCGCCGAGGGCGACCTGCTGCGGATTCGCGGCCCCCGCAACCACTTCCCGCTGGTGAGGGCCAAGAAGTACCTGTTCCTGGCCGGCGGCATCGGTATCACGCCGATCTTGCCGATGATCGACGCCGTCGACCGGGCGGGGACCGACTGGCGACTCGCCTACGGCGGAAGGTCCCGCGACACGATGGCATTCGCCGATGAGCTCGTCGCCCGCTACGGATCGAGGGTCAGCCTGAGCCCGCAGGACGAGACCGGCCGTCTCGACCTCGACGCCCTGCTCCGGGGAATGTGCCGCAGAACCGCGGTCTACTGCTGTGGCCCGGAGTCTCTGCTCGCGGACGTGGAGAACCGCTTCTCGTCGCGAACCCGCGCCACGCTGCACCTCGAGCGGTTCACAGCCAAGAAGGTCGATGCGCCGACCAGTGGTTTCGAGGTCGAGCTCGCGCGTTCGCGACTCACGCTCAACGTGCCCGAAGACCGCTCAATTCTCGAGGTCGCCGAGAACGCGGGTGTGCCGGTGCTGTCGTCATGCCAGGAGGGCATCTGCGGCACCTGCGAAACTCCCGTGCTCGAGGGCATCCCGGACCATCGCGACTCGCTGCTCACCGAAACCGAACGCGCAGCGAACCAGACGATGATGATCTGCGTTTCGCGCACGTGCGGGGAACGACTCGTGCTCGACCTGTAGCCGGATCACCTGCTGAGCCCCCACGCCGCCCGTCTGGCGTGGGGGCTCAGCGTTTTTCGGGCATCTTCACAGCTCACGCACAGGAAACCGGACGATGAATCAGTACCGTGGAAAAGGCCTGGAGTGCGGACCGGGCTTTCACGGGATCCGGTGGACACGCCCGCGGACAGCGTGTCCGCCGGATCCTGTTAACCGCATCGCCACATCGGCGAACGGATTCTCTAGGACCTCGTTTCCGCAGCTCGGGCACATACCGCCACCTCTGGCGCAACGCCGACCGCCCGGAGTCTCCGAACATCAGGTGATGGCAAATGTGTGCCACCCGACTCCACCTTGCCCGACGACGTCACTGGCCTCAGGCCTGTGCTTTTTCCGCAGCAACGCGCATAATGCGGGATGCTGACGGGAGACACTTTTCTCTGATTCAGGTGACAGCGCATCACATCGATCAGCCACCGCATTTGACTCGGAGCTGACGGACAATTTACAGCGTAGCCGTTCAGCCGAGAGCAACCGATCGGGTAATTTCACCGGCACCGGGTTTTCGCCAGTGCGCAGCGACCGGGAAGCGGTCCGCGACCCGCAGCCAACCCTAGTCATCGTCCACAGTGCTCACACAAGAGCGCCAGAAACGACGTTATCTCGCCAAGGGCCATCGTCGGCGAGTCCCCGAACGACGAGTAGCTGGGATGTATCGAATGACCAATGCTGAAGGCCTGAAGATGATGACACGGGACGCTCGCAAACTCTCCCCCGAAGCGCTGGAGGAGATACGTCGTCGCGCCGTCGCCGCGGTCGAGTCGGGGGCATCGCAATCCGACGTCGCGCGCCTGCTCGGCGTGTCCCGCAAGACCGTCGGCGCGTGGGTGCGCGCCTTCCGGCGCAGCGGCGAGGACTCGTTCAGAGCGAGAACGCGGGGACGACGTCCAGGCGAGCAGCTCGCGTTGTCGACGCGGCAGCAGGAGTGGACGATCCGCGCCATCACCCGGGGCACGCCGGATTCACACGGCCTCCGAGCTCAGCTGTGGAGCAGACAGGCGGTTTCCGACCTCGTCCACCGCGAGTTCCAAGTGCTTCTCAGTCCCGCGACTGTCGGTCAGTACCTCGCGCGCTGGGGTCTGATCGACGAAGCGCTCCTCAAGGACATGATGCGCACACGCATAGCCACGGTGTTGCCCCAGTGGCGAGCGACGAACGCTGAGCCCCAGTGGTGGGTCCCAGAAGGCAAGGTCGCGTGGATCATCTGGATCAGGCCGCACACACCACCTCCCGGTCACAGCGCACACAAGCGCAATCTCATGAACGGCTTTCGCAATCACTTCGGCGACGTCAACGTTCTGCAAGCCATCTCGCACCGGGGCGTCGTGCTGTTCCACGCACAGCTCGGGCCGTTCGACGCACATCAGGCTGGCCGGTTCATGATCCGGCTGGGGCACCAGCTCAACGCCCCGCTCAACGCGATCGTCTGCCACTGGCCGACCGAACATAGCGCGATCCTGAAGGAGTGGTCGGCGCCGCACGAACACCGAATCGCCCTGCACCCGAGCACGGGCTGATGACACCTCGCCAAGGTCCGGGGAAAGCATCGCCTCAACGACAGCCCAAGTGAGAAGGACATTTTAGAAGTGTTTCTGTCGTAAGTCTCTGCGCCGGACAGGCATCACGTCGGCGGGTGTTTCGTGCCCACAGAGCATCCGCTCCGCTAGAGCAGCGTGAGCTGGCGTTCCCGGTCCCGGTCCGCGTCAGACTGCGGTGGATCATGCTGCTGGATCCGGAAATTCCGCTGCCGTTGCGGTGGCGCCAGGCCATGCCGACGCTTCGCCTGCTCCACCAGATCAACGACCTGTCTCTGGTAGGACTTCGGTGTGTAGGCGCCGTTGCGGTACAGGCGTTCATAGAGCGGCAGCAGGTCCGACCGCCGAGTGCTCAGCCACCGGTGGAACCACTCGCGTGCGCCAGAGCGCAGGTGCAGCACGATCGGCGACACACTCACCGCGCCCGCCTCCGCGACCGCGGCCACCGTCGCGTCGATCTGCTCAGGTGAATCGCTGAGCCCGGGCAGGATCGGCGCCATCATGACCGAACACCCGACACCCACCTTCGCGAACCGGCGCACCACATCCAGCCGCCGTAGCGGCGACGGTGTTCCCGGCTCCACCTCCCGCCACAGCACCTCGTCGACCGACCCCACTGAGACCGCCACCGACACCGGCGCCACCTCGGCGGCCTGGGCGATAAGCTCCAGGTCCCGAAGGATCAGCGTGCCCTTGGTCAAGATCGAGAACGGGTTCGCCCGATCCCGCAACGCAGCGATGATCTCCGGCATCAACCCGTACCGCCCCTCCGCCCGCTGATAGGGGTCGGTGTTGGTGCCCATCGCGATCGGCTCGCCCACCCAGCGCGGACTCGCCAACTCCTTGCGCAACAGTGCCGGAGCGTTGACCTTCACCACGATCTTGCTGTCGAAGTCGCGCCCCGAATCCAGGTCCAAGTACGTGTGCGTTGCGCGCGCATAGCAATAAATACAGGAATGGGTACAGCCCCTGTACGGATTGACCGTCCACCCGAACGGCATCCGAGACTCCCCCTGCACCCGGTTGATGATCGACTTCGCCTCGATCTCGATCGCGAAGGCGTCTTCAGTCCCGGCCTCGATCGGCACCGGCTCCGGCAACCGCAGTCCGGCCCGACCGCTCCCACGCACGGGCTCCGGCAGACCGAGCGGCAACTCACCCACCCGGCCGGCATCAACCCGCTGCTCTTCCCAACGCATAACCCGATTCGAACACAATTTCGATCCGCTGTCGAGTTGGTTAAGCCATCCGGTCGACACCGCCTCGAGATCGCTGCCGCCCAGCGCCGGCAGGACCGTCACGCCGCCCCGCCCGATCGACCGGCGGACAAAAGCCAGCGAGCTCCAGTAGATAGCGCTCAATGAGTGCTATGCTAGTTAGCGCTCATCTAGCACTCAAGGGGGATCGTGGGTAACAAGAAGGAGTCGAACGCCATCAAGCTGCGTCGCGCCGAGCTGAACCTCACCCAACAGGAGGCCGCACGACGCGCCGATGTCTCTGTGGCGACCTGGCGACGCTTTGAAAGCACGGCGGGTGACGCTAGCGCTCTGGACGGGTTTCGATCCGACAATCTGCAAGGATTCGCCCGAGCACTAAAACTCACCGTCGCGAGGCTGCGGCGTCTGCGCGACACCGAATCTACGGACGGACAAGCGACCAACGAAGCAGACGGACCAACCTTCGTTGACCGGCAAACCGTCGACATTGTGCGACTCTTCAACAGTTCGTTCACTGGAGACCCGCTAACCCCTGCCGATGCCATGTCACTGGCCAGCACCGTCGACTTCTCCGATTTCGCACCGACTGTCGATGGCAGGCTTCACCTGGACAATTCGTTCAGCTTCGAGTTCGCGGCATTCCTCAAGGGCGAAGCCACTATCCGCGATGTCCACTTGCTGAGCGATCTGCCTGAACTCGCGCTCACCCAGGTCAGCAACCACTGGTTTGTCCGCATGGGCGAGCGCATTATGCGGATCGGCCGCGAACTCAACAAAGGCCGTGTACCCAAGCCACAATGCCTCGCCGACGATTACGCACTATGGCTGGTCATCCTGAACTCCGAGCCACCTCAGCTCAGCGACGTATTCGAGATCTTTCCGGGACTACGTAGCGCTGACGATGTGTTCGGCTATGACCCCGATATCGAAGATCCTGGCGACGACCGAGCGACACGGGAAGAGTGGATGGACCGCATGGCAGGAAACCTCCTGCGCTCCTACGACAGCCACGACTACCGGCGGTACGACCTGGAGATCATGGAAGTCTTCGGACAAGGCATCTACGACCCGGCCGACCATCGCCATCCATTGCGCTGGTTCGACCGAGACGACCTGCGGGAGCGGTGCGAGTCGGAACTGGCCTTCGTCAGACTGCCCCAGAAAGAAAAGGACGAACGCACCGCCGAAGCACTCAACCGGGCAGCAGAATCGCTATCCCCAACCGACGAGACACACTAGCGATCTATTCAGCGACACATTCTTGGCTCACCAGACCAAGAACCATCCTCGTCGCTGCGCACCTCGATCTGGGTGCGCAGCGACGAGGCCTGACCATGCTCCACGCGATGGCACGACAAGACCCACAGACGACGGTCGACCCAGTGAACGGCGGCTTCCGGAACACTGGTTAACTTCCGGTCGGAGGCACCACGCGCCGACCTTCCCACCGCGTGATCCAAGACGCCCCGTTCCTGGGTAGTTGGCGTCAGTATTGACAGGCGTGCGTGCAGCCGCGGTACGGGTTCACCGTCCACTGGAACGGCACCTGCGCTTCCCCGGGCACCCGGTTGATGATCGACTTCGCTCGGACCTCGATCGCGAACGCGTCATCGGTCCCGGCCTCGATCGGCACGGGCTCGGGCAACTTCAACCCGGCCCGACCGCTCCCACGCCGCACGGGATCCGGCAGACCGAGCGGCAACTCCCCCGCCCGACCAGCATCAACCCGCTGCTCTTCCCAACGCATAACCCGATTCGAACACAGATTCGACAACTTGTCGAGTCGTCGCCTGCCCGGTCACACGATCGGTGTTCCACGAGGGCGACCGGCGAACAGACGAGGGAAGCGGCCCGAAATGTTCCGCTCATGCTGATCCGTTCAGCCCATCACCATTGCTCCATTCGTCTGTTTTGAGGTAAGGCTTACCTTGTTTTGCTGTCTCGGGCTCGTTGACGGCATCTCGGAGGTGGCGGCCATGTCTCTCTCGAAACGCGCGCAGAGCGGACTCCGCGCGCTCGTGAGCGGTTGTCTGGCCCTGGCGCTCGGAATCGGGATCACGGCGTGCGGACCGGCGGACGACGCTCCGAACCCGCCTGGGGCCGCAGGCGCCGGCTACCCGGTCACCATCAGCCACAAGTTCGGCTCGACCTCGATCCCCGCTCCCCCGAAGCGGGTCGTGATCGTCGGGACCTCGACCGACGACCTGGACGCGACGCTGGCCCTCGGCGTCACTCCCGTCGCGTTCTTCTCCAAGGACCAGTCCACCCCCGACGCCCGCTACCCGTGGCTGGCCGGGCGCATGGACCCGGCCAAGACGCAGGTCATCAGCTCGCCGTCGGGCGTGGACCTGGAGAAGGTCGTCCAGGCGCAGCCGGACCTGATCCTGGCCACCGGCGACTTCGGCTTGGAGCAGGAGTACCCGGACCTGGCGAAGATCGCGCCGACCGTCGGCTACCAGACCGAGTGGGGCAAGCAGACCTGGCAGGAGCACGTGCGGGTCGTCGGCACCGCGCTGGGCAAGAAGACCGAAGCCGACCGGCTCGTCGCCGACACCGAGGGCAAGATCGCCGAGGTCCGCCACCGCCACCCCGGGCTCGCGGGCAAGACGTTCACGCTGTCGCTCGCGTCGTCGCCGAACGAGGTGTTCACGCTGGTCACCCCGGAGGACTTCGCCGTCAAGCAGATCGAGCAGCTCGGCATGAAGCTCTCCCCGTCGGTGGCGGGTGCCGAGCAGGTCAGCGGGAGCCCGACCGGGAAGCTCGGCGCCGAGCGGCTGGACAAGCTCGACGCCGACCTGGTCGTCACCGCCTTCCCGAACCAGGTGGCCCAGCAGGGCTTCGAAGCGAACCCGCTGGTGCGCCGCATCCCCGCCGTCAACCACGGCGCCTACGTGACCCCGGACATGCAGACGATCACCCAGCTCCGCTTCCCCTCGGTGCTCGGCATCCCGTGGGCCCTCGACAAGCTCCGCCCCGGTCTCGAAAAAGCAGCCGCAACACCATGATCATGAGAAGTGCGCCGTCCCACCGGGTGACGACCGAGGTCGCTGTGAGCGGGAGGCTCGCCAGGGGACGGTTTTTCCTCGAATTGACCGGACAAAACGCACTTCGATCACGGGTGATTCGAGGAAAAACCGTCCTGCTCCAGGAGTTCAGCCCTCCGCCGGACGGGCGGAACGCGGGTTTTGGGCGGTGAGAACGCCCGCCCCGGTTGGGGTGGGCGTTCTCACCGGGGGGATCACGGTGCCAGGACCACCACCGAGTTGTGGCCTCCCATGCCGAGGGAGGACTTGACGGTGAGGCCCGGGGACAGGGGTGCGGGGCCGTCGAGGAGGCGTGGGTGGCCCGCGGACACCTTCGGAGGTGCTGGGAGGGTGCCTCGGTCGTGGGCCAAGGCCGTGGCGGCGAGTTCCACCGCTGAGGCCGCGCCCTGGCAGTGACCGACGAGGGGTTTGACCGAGTAGAGCTCGGCTTCCGGTGGGAACAGGGCGTTGAAGATCTCCGATTCGGCCCGGTCGCACTGGGCCGTGCCGGGACCGTGGGCGTTGAGGTAGCGCAGGTCCGAGCGGGAGACGCCCGCGTTGTCGAGTGCTTCCTCGAAGCAGCGGGTGATGTCGGTCAGGTCCGGGTCGATCGAGGTCACGTGGTGGGCGTCGTGGGACATCGCGCCGCCGAGGACGTTCAGGTACGGGACCCCGCCGCTGTGGGACAGGACCATCGCCACCGACGCCTCGCCCATCGCGAAACCGCTGCTGCCCTCCTGGAAGGGCCGGCACACCTCGGGAGGTTCGGACGAGGTGAAGGCGACGCCGAGGCGCTCGAAGTGCAGCACGTTCTCCGGCGTCGCCGACACGTCCGTGGCCACGAAGACGACGTCGTCGACGATGCCCGCGTCCAGCCAGGCCTTCGCCGTGATCAGGCCCGCGTTGCCCGACGAGCACATCGCGGAGACGTTCATCGCCGGGCCGTGGAAGTCGAACTCCTGCATCAGCAACGACATCGGCGTCGACGGCATCAGCCGCAGGTAGTCGCGCTTGCTGACGTCTCCCCCGCGCTGCAGGTAGAAGTCCTTCCACAGGTCCACTTCGCCGAGCACCACCGCGTGCAGCAGGCCCACGCGGCGCCCTTCCCGCCAGCCCCGGGCGCGGGCGTCGGCGATCGCCTCGCGGGCGGCGCCGCGCATCGCCCGCCCGAACCGGCTCGGCCCGTCCGAGTCGTCCCCGCCGGGCAGGACCGCGGCGACCCACGCCGGCCGGTCGCGGCCCTCGCCGTAACCGTCGAGGAGGCTCGCCGCGTGCTTGCCGCTGAGCAGCCCCTCCCAGAGCGGTTCGACTCCCCATCCGTAGCCGGTCACAGCCCCGAGCCCGCGAATTCCTAAACCGGACACCATTCGTCTCACCTCGCAGTTCACGACGTTTTGCGCTTCCACGCGGACCGTCGTGACGGCGAGGTGTTCCGCTACGTCCGGGAGACCGAGCTGATGGCCTCCCGGATGCGCGGGTAGGTGCCGCAGCGGCAGATGTTGCGGAGTCCGTCCAGATCGTCGTCGGTGATGGCGCGGCCCTCGGCCGAGACCTTCCGGACCAGGGCGACCGCGGCCATGATCTGGCCCGGCTGGCAGTAGCCGCACTGCGCGACGTCGTGCCGCAGCCACGCGCGCTGCATCGGGTGCAGGTCCTCGCCGACCGTGGCCGGGAGGCCCTCGATCGTGGTGACCTCGTCGGTCGGGCTCAGCTCCCCCACCGGGATCGCGCACGGGTTCACGGCTTCGCCGTTGAGGTGGCTGGTGCAGGCCTTGCAGACGTTGATGCCGCAGCCGTACTTCGGCCCCGTGATGCCCAGGACGTCCCGCAGGACCCACAGCAGGCGAACGTCGTCGGCGACGTCGACGGTGACCTGCTCCCCGTTGACGCGGAAGGTGTGCTCGGGCACGGAAAGCTCCTCACCAGGCGTGATCGCGACCATCGGTCGGCGATTGCGGAACGGGCGGGACGGTCGGTTTCGGTTCGAACGACAGCGTGCCGTGGTTGATCGGGAAACTGGTCGGCATGCTGCCGGTGGCCCTGCCGTAGGCGCAGGCCACGGCCGCCATCGATCCCGCCACACCCAGTTCACCGGCCCCCCCGGCTCGTCACCCGTGCCCGGCAGGACGATGATCTGCACCTGCGGCGGGGTGTTCCACTGCCGCGTGTAGAAGTAGTTGTCCCAGCTGGCTTCCAGGAAGTGCCCGTCGCGCAGGTGCAGGCTGGAGGTCAGCGCGAGGGCGATGCCGTCGGAGATGCCGCCCATCATCTGCGCCTCCAGCCCGCGCGGGTTCACCGCGAGCCCGACGTCCACGGCGAACACCGCCTTCGTCACGCGCGGGCCCGTCACGCCCTCCCGGATCGGCCGGTTCACCGTCGCCGGACGGCAATCGATCTCGACCAGGCAGGCGCTCACCGACTTGTACTCGGCGTGGAAGGCGATGCCCTGCGCCGTTCCCGCGGGCATCGACCGGCCCCACTCCCCGACCTCGGCGACCTCCTCCAGCACCGCTCGCGAGCGGTCGTCGCGCAGGAAGTCGCGCCGGAACTCGTAGGCGTCCCTCCCCGTCTCGGCCGCGAGCCGGTCCACGACGAGCTCCCGCGCGCAGGTCATGTCCGGTGAGTAGACGTTGCGCATGCTGCCGGTGTTGAAGCCCTTGTCGGTCTCCGACAGCAGCCGGGTGCTCGCGCCGAAGTCGTAGGACATGGTCTGCGACAGCTGGAAGAACGTCTCCGCGAAACCGATGTCGCCCACCGGGATCTGCGCGGCGAACGCCGTGATGATCTCGCCGAGCCCGTGGCCGAGATCCGTGGAGACGCTGGTGTGCCGCTGGTCGTAGCTCAGCACCGCCCCGCCCGCGTGGGTGGCGCGGACCCGCGAGGTCGCCATCGGGTGCGTGCGCCCCTGGCGGGAGTCGTCGGCGCGGTGCCACATCAGCTTCACCGGCTTGCCGAACGCCTTCGACGCCTCCGCGGCCTCCAGAGCGGCGTCGAAGAACAGCTTGCGCCCGAACGACCCGCCGCCCTCGGTGACGTGCACGGTCACCGCTCTCTGCGGCAGGCCGAGCAGGGACGCGATGGTCTGCTGCGCCACGATCGGCGACTTTAGCGCGGACCAGATCTCGGCGCTGCCCTCGCGCACGTCGGCGACCGCGCAGTTGGGTTCCAGCGCGCTGTTGCTGCGGAACGCGAAGGTGAACTCGGCCTCCACGGTCCGCCCCGGTGGCCGGGGCCCGAGCGGGAGTTCGGCCGCGCGCAGCTCGTCGAGCACGGTCTCGTCGGATTTCCCCTCCGCCGTACCGGGTTTCCACGACACCCGCAGCGCGCGCACCGCGTCGATGCACTGGCCGAAGGTCCGCGCCCGGACCGCGACACCGGTCGAGATCGCGGCGACGTCGGTGACGCCCGGCATCCCCCGGACCTCGTCGAGGTTGGCCACCGCGCCGACCTCGCCGTTGATCGTCGGCGGGCGGCACACCATCGTCGGCAGCGCGTCGGGCACCTCCAGGTCCAGCGCGAAGGTCTTGCGCCCGGTCACCGCGTCGAGCGCGTCGACGCGGCCGTGCGGTTCGCCGATGACGGTGAACGACTCGCGGGAGCGCAGCTCCACCGCCGCGGGCTCGGTGCTCGCGCTCGCCGCCCGCGCCGCGAGCGAACCGATGTCGACCCGCCTCCCTCCGGCGGACGCGACACCGCCGACGAGGGCGACGTCGCCTACAGGAACGCCGAACTCGGCGGAGGCGGCGGCCAGCAGCCGCTGCCGGGCGAGCGCCGCGGCGACCCGGACCGGCAGGTAGGTCGCGATCGTGGTGTTGGAACCGCCGGTGAGCTGGTTGAACAGCAGCTCCGGCCGCGCGTCGGCGAGCGTCACGCGCACCCGCTCGACCGGCACCCCCACCTCCTCGGCGATGAGCATCGCGGTCGACGTGGTGATGCCCTGCCCCACCTCGGCGCGCGGCAGGGCCAGCGACACCACGCCGTCGCGACCGACCTCGACCGAGATCAGGTTCGACGTCGGCAGGGCCGCGGCGGTCATCAGGTCGTTGAGATCGACGATCTCGGTGGTCTCCGGTGAGGGCAGGGAGTTCGGCCCGGCGGATGCCGGGGTGGCCAGGCCGAACTCCGCTGCGGTCACCAGGGTTGGGGCGGCGAGGACGTATCCCAGGAATCGCCGTCTGCCAACGGTTTCGGGCACCTGGTCACTCCGGTCGGTTGCGAGTCGGGATCACGATCTTGGTCTCCTGCCCCTTGGTGAGGTAGAGCAGGATGTACTGCCGCAGCGCCTCGTCGATCGTCCAGGCGACCTCGGGCACCGCGGGCAGCGGGACGAGCCCCTCGCGGAACTTCACCAGCAGCGGCCAGGCCTCGGGGATCACCTTGTCCCACACCGGTTCCTGCTGGATGCCGCCCCACTCGGCCACCCGCTCGCCGACGAGGTAGCGGGCCAGCGCGTTGCACAGCGGGCGGCTGATGCTGGCCGGGCTGGTCTGCTCGGCCAGCTGCCCCAGCAGCACGTCGGTGAGCTTCACGCCCTCCGGCGTCGGTCCCATGTTGCGGGCCAGGACCTCGTCCGATTGCGCGAACGCGGCGTCCCAGGTGGCCGGGATGTACTCGTCGGCGATGCCGAGCACGTGCGCGGTGACCTGCCAGACGTGCAGGTAGGCCTCGGCCTGGTCGTCGGTCATCGGGACCTCCCACTCGCGCATCTTGCGCATCGCGAAGGTCGGCAGCGTGTGCCAGGTGACGAGCATGTCCTCCTGGCTGATCGGGATCTCCTTCTCCTCGGTGGCCTCCTGCCAGTGCGACGACTGCGGCAGCAGGTGCCGCACGGCGGCGTGCACGAGCCGGGTCTTGACGCACTCGACGACGCACGTGCCCTCGGGCCGGTAGGCGTTGAGCGCGCCGACGGCGAAGCCGAAGAGGCTGGTCTTGGCGACCCGGTCCTCCATGTCCGCGCCCCCGGCCGAGTAGTAGACCGACTGGGCTTCCCGGGGGATCGCGGTCGCCAGGATCCCGCCGCCCGGCCCGTTGCACAGGTTCAGGTACAGGCCGCGGCTCTTGTTGAACTCCTCGGCCAGCGCCAGCTTCTCGGGATCGGCCCAGGACGGCAGCTGCCGCGCCTGCTCCATGAAGTCCCGCAGGTCGGCCGGGAGTCCGTCGGGCAGCGGCTGGTCGTTGCGCTCCCAGTTCCACAGCAGGTCGTTGACCTGCGGTATCAGCCCTCGCTCGTACAGCGAGGCCAGCAACCGGTCGGCTTCGGCGTCCCACACCCAGTGCGGGTCGGCGCCGGCGCCGTAACCGGCGACCGATCCGCTCGGCGACCAGTTCCAGCCGATCAGCGACCGGGCCTGGGCGGGCGAGGCCGCCACGAGCGCGCCCAGCGCCCCCAGCGCCCCGCCCGAGATCAGCGCCCGGCGCCTGCTCATCTCCACCATGTTCTTCCTCTGCTTCAGGACGGGCGGTTGGTCGTGGGGATCTCGATGTTGATCGGCTTCCCGTCGTTCAGGTAGATCAGCACCGCTTTGCGCAGGAACTCGTCGAACAGGAAGTAGGTCTCCTGCGACCCGGGGAAGTTCAGGCCGGTTTCGCGCGCGATGATGAACGGCCGCCAGAGCGTCTCCAGCAGCGGCGACCACACCGGTTCGCGCGGGATCGACAGCCAGTCGGCGATCTGGTCGCCGAGGGTGTAGCGAGTGAAGGCCCCCAGCACGGGCCTGCTCAGCAGCGCGCCGTCGATCGGGGCGCCCAGGTCCAGCAGGATGTCGGCGAGGTTCACGCCCTCCGGCGTGGGAGCGAGGATCGGGGTGAGCACCTGGGCGGCCTGGTTGTTGGCCTCCTCCCAGGACGCCGGGATGTACTCGTCGCTGACGCCGAGCATGTGCCCGGTGACCTGCCACGAGTGCAGGTACGCCTCGGAATCCTCCGGCGCCACCGGCACTTCCCACTCGGTGAGCTTCTGCCGGACCGTGGTGGCCAGGCTGTGCCAGGTGACCATGATGTCGGCCTGGCTGATCGGGACGTCCTCCGGCGCCGCGGCGTTCCAGTGCGGCGACTGCGGCAGCAGGTGGCGCACACCCGCGTGCGTCAGGCGGGTTTTCACGCAGGTGACGGCCATCTCGCCGTCCGGGGAGTAGGAGTTGTGGGTGCCGATGTCGTAGCCGAGCTTGGCGGTCTTGGCGATGCGGTCCTTCATGTTCGCGCCGCCGTAGGAGTGGTAGACCGCCCGCGCCTCCTTCGGGATGACCGTGCTCATCATGCCGCTGGCCATGCCGTAGAGAACGCCGAGGTAGAGGCCGCGGCGCTCGTTGAAGTCGTAGGCCTGGCCGAGCTTGTCGAAGTCGGTCCACGCCGGGACCTGCCGAGCGTGCTCGATGAAGTCGCGCAGGTCGTTGGGGAGTCCGTCGGGCAGCGGCTGACCGTTCTTGGTCCAGGTGCTCAGGATCTCGTTGACCCTGGGCACCTCGCCGCGTTCGAGGAGCCCCTTGACCACGGGATCGGCTTCCTCGTCCCACATCCAGCGCGGGTCGACGCCCGCGCCGCTGCCGGCCACCGATCCCTGCGCCGACCAGGTCCACGCCTTGCGCGCATGAGCGGGTGCCGTGAATCCCAGCGCACCGAGCGCGCTGAGGGCCCCACCGGAGAGCAATGCCTTGCGCCTGCTGAGTTCGTCCATGCCGTGCACTCCTCCTTGAGCGACGAGCAAGCGGGGTTGATACTCTGATACGCGTTGTGCTTCCTTGTTTCAAGGACAGCACAGGTGAGGACGAAACACCAGACCCCCAGGACGAAAGAGGCGATTCGTGGATCCCGCACCACCGCTGGCGTCCGAGAACGCGAGAACGCTGCTGGAGCGCGCGTTCTCCGACGCGCTCGACCAGGTCGACGACAACGACGAGGCCACCGCGCGCGTGCTCGACGGCGCCTACGAGCAGTTCTGCCGGACCGGCATCCGGCGGTCCACGATGGACGACGTCGCCAAGCGCGCCGGCGTCTCGCGGATCACCGTCTACCGCCGGTTCGCCAACAAGGACACGCTGGTCGAGCACGTGGTCCGGCGCGAGTTCCGCCGCTACTTCGACCAGTTCCTGCGCGACATCCGGCAGGCCAAGACCCTGGCCGAGCGGCTGGAGCTGGGCTTCGCCAGCTCGCTGCGCACGATCCGCGGCAACCCGCTGATCGGCGGCCTGATGGAGGTCGAGCCGGACGTGGTGGTGCCGTCGATGATCAGCGACGGCGGCCGCACGATGGCCACGGTCAGCCGCTTCCTGGCGGGGCGCCTGCGCATCGAGCAGCGCACCGGGCACGTCGCCGCCGAGGTCGACGTGGACCTGGTCGCGGAGATGATGGTGCGCATGTCGACGTCGTTCCTGCTCACCCCGAGCGAGCTCATCGACCTCGACGACGAGCAGCAGCTCCGCGACATCGCCCGCCGCTTCCTGCTGCCCATGCTCGAACCACCCGCCTGATCAACCCCGGACGGGGTTGACCGCCAACGCCTTTCGGACGTGCAGGATGATGTGCGCACGACACCCGGACAGTCCGAACCCGAACGGTCCGAACCGGGATGGGGCAGGAAGGAACACGCGTGCGCGCCACCAACACCACGCCGCGGCGGAAGATCACGTGCGGCGAGCTCACCGCGGGCGACCTCTGGATCGGCCCCCGCCCCGCCAACGAGACCCGCGCGATCACCGCCGTCACCCCCAACCCGGACGGCACGATCACGATCACCTGCGACGACGGCACCACCCGCACCCACCCCACCGACCACGAGATCACCATCGCCATGACCGGCGAGGAGTGACCTCGCCGGGACGCCGTCACCCCGGTTCGACGATCTCGACCAGCAGCGCTCCCGCTCGCAGCAGCGCGATCGTCCGGCGCGCGACGGCCTCCAACCGGGCGTCGAGCGCGGCCAGCGATCGGCTCACGTCGCCCAGCTCCCGCATCGCCGTGATCGCCTCGCGGACCTCCGGGACGCGGTAGCCGCCCTCGCGGAGGGCGGCGACGATCCGCGCTTCCCGGATGGCCACGAGCCCGTAGCTGCGGGCCGTGCCTGCGCGCGTGACGATCCGCTCGGGCGCGACGAGCCCTTCGGCTTCCCAGAACCGCAGGGCGGAGGGCCGCACGCCCACCGCGTGCGAGAGCTGGGTGATCGTCATGCGATCCGCGTCGACGGGCTCGACGTCGGACTCCTCCTCCGCCCGAACGGATTCCAGGCCTCTGCGGGCGGCCAGAGCCCGCTCCCGCTCCCGGTTCAGCCCGGCGTGCGCGGACGCGATGAGCGCGGCACCTTCCGCGAGCGGCAGCGCGCGCAGTTCCCGCATCACCCGCCGGGCTTCCACCGGCCCCACCGCGAACGCGAGGTGGCGGTAGGCGCGCAGCGCCCGCACGTGCGCTTCGGAGAACGACCGGTACCCGTTGTCGCGCCGCGCCGCGGGCGGCAGAACTCCCCGCTGCTCCAGGTCGCGCACCTGCTGGACGGAATACCCGGACGCCTCCGCGACGACGCGCGTGCTCATCGGTGAACCCGCCACGAACCCTCCACCGGCGCTTCAACCTCATGCTTGAACCATGAGTATGGACCAGATCCTGGAGGCCGTGCGCGGGTTCGACGGCGTGCTCGAACTGGCGCCCGCTGAAGGCGGGGAGTTCCCCGAGATCGCCTGGGGCGACCACTTCTTCTACTACGCGCCGGACGGCGCCGTGCCCTGGCGCGAACAGCCCTACGCCACGGTCATCACCAAGAACTACCCGGGCGACGACCGGTGCGACCTCGACGATCCCGATCGGCGGCGGTTGAACGTCCACCTGGGCAGGGCGGTCTTCACCGAACTCACCGGGGAGGATCCGCGTGGTGAACCGGCGGAGACCGACCTCACCGCGACCGACGTCGTCTTCGGGCATCCGCTGTACCGGGCGATGGGCTGGGTGTCGATCACCAATCCCGGCGTCCGCACGCGCGCCCTCGCGATCCGCCTGCTGCGGCAGGCGCACGACGACGCCCGGGGGCGGTGGGCGCGCCGGTCCTGACCGACGGCGGGCCGGTGTCGGGTGCGGTCGTACATTTCCGGCATGGGTGCGCACACGACGAACTACACCGACACGTTCATCGAGGTGGCTGCCGACTGCCCGGTGGCGCAGGCGGAGGAGCCGCCGTTGCGGGCGTCGCCCTCGGTGGCGCGCGTCCAGTTCGACATGCTCGTCGACGCGCCGTACCGGCACACCTCCGACGACGTGGTCTACGAGTCGCAAGGTCGGCGGAAGGGCCTGAGCCGCGAGGAGTTCTTCGCGAAGGGCCAGCCGTGCCTGCGCGCCTCGCCGCTGACCAAGCGCTACGGCTGGGGCGTGCACAGCGACTCCCGCGGCCGCATCGCCCTCGTGCCGGCCGGATCGCCGCGGTACCGCGAACTCGCCGACGACCCGTCCCTCACCCACGTCACCGCCATGCGCTCACGACGATAGGAGGAGCCGTGCTGGTCTACTCGATGACGGTGTCGGTCGACGGGTTCATCAACGACCCGGCCGGGGATCTCACCTGGAGCGCGCCGAGGAGGAGGTGTTCCGGTTCCACCTCGATCGGACCCGCGAGCTCGGCGGATTCCTGTGCGGCCGCCGGGTTCACGAGGCCATGCTGGTCTGGGAGACCGACCCCGCGATGCGCTCGGACGAGCTCACCACCGCTTTCGCCGAGGTCTGGTGCGCCCTGCCCAAGGTCGTCTTCAGCCGCACGCTCGACCGCGTCGAGGGCAACGCCCGGCTGGCCGAGCGACCGCTCGCCGACGAGGTCTCCGCGCTGGCGGCGTCGACGGAGGAGGACATCGCGATCGGCGGCGCGACCCTGGCAGCGCAAGCCGTGGAGCAGGGCCTGGTCGAGGACCTGCGAGCGTTCCGCTACCCCATCGCCCTCGGCGGCGGAACGCCGTTCCTGCCCCCGGTCCCCCTCGGGCTCGACCTGGCCGAGACCCGGAGCTTCGACACCGGTGTGGTCTACGAGCGCTACCGGGTCAGGCCAGCCAGCCCCGCAGGGTCCGCATCATGACCTCTTCGTACTGAGCAGCGGGGTCGAGCCCCTCGGGGAGGTTGCCCTGGAGTTCGAGGGTGACCAGGCCGTGGACGATGGCCCACAGGCCCATCGCGACCGTGCCGGGTTCGCCTTCGACGACGCCCTTCTCGATCGCGGTGCCGACCATCTCCGCCAGCGGCGTGAAGTTGCCCAGGGACTCGCGCTTGGCGTCCTCGTCCGGCTCGAAATCGGGCATGGGGCGGGAGAACAGCACCGCGTAGAGATTCGGGTTGGCCACCGCGAACTCGCGGTAGGCCAGGCCCAGCCTGCGCAGGTCGTCCGCCGGGTCGTCGCTGGTCTCCACCGTCGCCAGCCGCTCGCCGAAGCGCCGCGACGCCTCCAGGAACACCGCGCGGATCAGCTCCGACTTGCCGCCGAACAGCGAGTACACCGCCGAGGTCGAGGTGCCCGCGTCGGCGGCCAGGCGGCGCAGCGACAGCGACGTCGGCCCCTCCTCCGCCACCCGTCGGCCGGCTTCCTCCAGCAGTCGGTCGCGCAGCTTCTCGTCGTGAGTTCTCGGTCGGGGCACTTGCCCATCATACCGTAACGGTGTTTCATAACAGTGTTCGCAAACTCGGCGCGAGAGGGAGCGCACGATGGCAACGATCGACCAAGGACGATGGACCGCGAACCTGGACGACCACGACGGCGTGGTGCTGTTCCTGATCGGCATGCGCATCAACAAGCCCTGGCGGATCGACCAGTGGCTGTGGATGTTCGCCGCGATGGGCGGGATGCTCGCCTACCTCGCCAAGCACCCGGAATGCGGGATGATCAAGGCGCGCAACTGGTTCGGGCGCACGACCATGCAGGTCGGCTACTGGCGCGGCGTCGAGGACCTGCTGCGCTTCGCGAGTGACGACGAGGGGCCGCACCGGCCGGCCTGGCGCCGCTTCTACCAGCGGCTGGCCAAGTCCGGCTCGGTCGGCATCTGGCACGAGACCTACGTGGTCAAGCCCGGCAACGCCGAGACCGTGTACGTGAACATGCCCGCGTTCGGGCTGGCCGAGGCGACCGAGAAGGTCCGCGTGTCCCGGCGCACGGCCGGTGCGAAGCAGCGGCTCGGCGCCTCGGCCGACTGACTCGACCCCGCAGCTTCATCCCCTCAGGGCCGCCGCGATGGTGTCGGCGATGGGCGTGGTGGGACGGCCGATCAGGCGTGCGAGATCGCCCGTCCCGCCCTGGAGGAGCCCCTTGGCGATGGCCGAGACGTCCACGTCGACCAGGATGTCGGCGAAGCCGTCCGGAACACCGGCACCGGTGAGGATGCCCTTGAGGGTCTCCGGCGGGACGTCGCTGTAGGTGACGGTCTTGCCGGACTGGCGGGAGAGCTCGGCGGCGTACTCGGACAGCGTCCAGGCCTGGTCGCCGCTGAGCTCGTAGCTGCGGTTGTCGTGACCGGACTCGGTCAGCACCGCGATCGCGGCCTCCGCGTAGTCCTGGCGGGTCGCCGAACCGACCTTGCCGTCGCCCGCGCTGCCGACGACGCCGTGCTCCAGCTGGGTCGGGATCTGGCCGGTGTAGTTCTCGCTGTACCAGCCGTTGCGCAGGAACGTCCAGGTCAGGCCCGAGTCGAGGATGGCCTGCTCGGTGGCCTTGTGGTCGTCGGCGAGGACGAAGTCGGCGTTCGGGCCACCGAGCACGCCGGTGTAGACGATCCTTGCCACGCCCGTTTCCTTCGCCGCGTCGATCACCGCGCGGTGCTGCGGGATCCGCCTGCCGGCGTCGGGGCTGGAGATCAGCAGGACGACGTCGCCGTCGTTGAACGCCTCGCTGAAGGTGTCGGGCGTGTCGTAGTCGGCGATGCGCAGCTCGACGCCGCGCGCCGCCAGCGCGGCGGCCTTGGACGCATCCCGAACCACCACCGCGACCTCGTCCGCGGGAACCTTGCGCAGCAGGCCCTCCACCACCAGCGAACCCAGGTTCCCGGTGGCCCCGGTGACGACGATGCTCATGCTCTCCACCCTCCAGTCGTGTGCGAACCGCTTCGGACCGACCGTAGCCGTGAAACTAACTTCTGGTTAGTACCCACTTTGAAGTAAGGTAGTGGCATGCCGGTAAGCAACGAGGTCACCACCACCGAGCGGCCCGATGTGAACATCGCCGCCTGCCCCTCGCGCAGCGTTCTCGAGCACATCACGAGCCGCTGGGGCGTGCTCGTCCTCGCCGCCCTGTTGGAGGACGGGCGCCGGTTCAGCGAACTGCGCCGGATCATCGGTGGGGTGAGCGAGAAGATGCTGGCACAGACGTTGCAGACCCTCGAACGGGACGGATTCGTGCACCGCGAGGCACACCCGGTCATCCCCCCGCGCGTGGACTACTCGTTGACCGAGCTGGGTGAGCAGGCCGCGCGCCTGGTCTCCGGGCTCGCCCGGTGGTCCGAAGCGCACGTGCCCGACGTGCTCTCCGCGCGGTCGGTCTACGACGACCGGAGCTGAACCGGTGGGGTCGGTGATTCCGCGAGACCGACCCGCATAATTGCCCGGTGACCGAGCCACCCGAGATCCCCGGACGCCGGCCTCGCCACCGGCAGCCGGGACAGGGCGCGTGGCAGGCGCCGCCTCCGCAGCAGCCCGGCCGCCGGCCACCCCAACCTCCCCGCGAGGGCCGGCCGCCGCGCGAAGCCCAACCTCCCCACGAGGGGCAACCTCCCCGCGAAGCCCAACCTCCCCACGAGGGCCAGCCTCCCCACGAGGGCCGGACGCCGCGTGATCCTCGGCAGGCTCCGCCGCAGCGGCCGGAACCGCAGCGCGCCCGCCCGCCGCGACCCCAGCCCGCTCCCCCGGATCCCGCGCCGGAACCGCCGGAGGAACCGCGCTCGCACCGCCGCCGCGAGGAACCCCCCGGGCACGGCCACGGTCACGGCCACACCCCGGCCGCACCGGCGTCGAAGCAGGTCAAGCGACTGCTGGCGTTCCTGCTGATCCCGTTCGCGGTCGCCACCGCCATCGGCATCGCCGTGCTCTACCCGTGGGGTCACCACCAGAGGACGGGCGCCGACCTCGGGTTCGGGCAGTACCCGGTCAACGGCGAGGTCGTCGCCGCCCAGAGCGCCTCCTGCAACGAGGGCGAGTCCGGGTCGGGCTGCGTCCAGCTCGCCGTGAAGATGCAGGACGGTCCCCGGCCGAACCAGACCATCCAGCAGCTCATGCCCACCGACCCGGGCACGCCGCGCTTCGCCGTCGGCGACCAGGTCGTGCTCTCCTACGCCGGGGACAACCCCGACGAACCGACGTCGTTCCAGGTCGTGGACTTCCAGCGCGGCACCCCGCTGATGGTCCTGGCGCTGGTGTTCGCCGCCGCCGTCCTCGTGCTCGGCCGCTGGCAGGGACTGGCCGCGCTGGTCGGCCTCGGCCTGAGCCTGGTGATGCTGGTCGGGTTCGTGCTCCCGGCGATCCTCGCCGGGCAGGACCCGCTGCTGGTGGCGGTCGTCGGCGCCGGGCTGATCATGTTCGTGGTGCTCTACCTGACGCACGGGTTCTCCGCGCGCACCTCCACCGCCGTGCTCGGCACGATGCTGAGCCTGGCGCTGATCGGGTTCCTGAGCACCGCGTTCTCCGCCGCCACCAGCCTGACCGGGCTGGACGAGGACACCTCCAGCCTGATGGGGGCGCTCGGCGCGCCCATCGACGCCCGCGGACTGCTGCTGGCCGGGATCGTCATCGGCGCGCTCGGCGTCCTCGACGACGTTACCGTCACCCAGACCAGCGCGGTCTGGGAGCTGCGGGCCGCGAACCCGACGCTGTCCTGGCGGGAGCTCTACGCCGCGGGCCTGCGCATCGGCCGCGACCACGTGTCCTCGGCGGTCAACACGCTGGTGCTGGCCTACGCGGGAGCGGCGCTGCCGATGCTGCTGGCCTACACGCTGTCGGGCCGGACCTTCGGCGAGATCGTCAGCTCGCAGGCGGTGGCTCAGGAGGTCGTGCGGACCCTCGTCGGCAGCGTCGGCCTGGTCGCGGCCGTGCCCATCACGACCGCCATCGCCGCGCTCGTCGCCGGCCAGGAACCCGCCGGGCGTCCGGGCGAGGCCGGTGCCGAACGGGCGAAGAGGCGACGACGTCGTGGTGAACCAGGCGTCCGGTAGGGCTGCGCGACGGGCCCGGCCTGCAGCAGACTGGCGGGCATGTCCACGCCGTTACCCGCGTTCAGCAGCGTCCTGAGCGTGCCGGCCCGCCTGCTGGGCGGCCTGACGCTCCTCGGCGGAGCGGTGCTCCGCGAGGCGACGGCCGTGCTGGCCGCGATCCACGCCCTGCCCCGCCTGGCCCTCGCCCTGGAACAGCTCGGCCCGGTGGCCGACGACCTCGCCGGGACCCGCGAGGCGCTCCACCGGCTCGCCGACACCCGGGAAGCGCTGAACCGGCTCGCCGCCACCGGCGACGCCCTCGGCCCCGCGACCGACCAGCTGCGGGTCCTGCACGAGCAGGTCGTCCAACTCGCCTGCGACCTCCGGGCGCTCGAACCCGACGTCGAAACCCTCACCAAGACGACGGCGCAGCTCGACCAGACGGCCCACCTCCTCATCGCGGCCCTCGACCGGGCCTGAACCCGTCAGAGAGGGGCGACGTCAGAGAGCGGCCACGAACTTGGCGACCGCATCCGGTTGGAGGCGCTGGGCCATGCGGCCCTGGGGAGCCAGCGACGCGAGCTGGTAGAGCGGGCGGTTCGGCGGGGCCTCGCCCCGGGCCTCCGCTCGGAGCTGGGCGACGACGAGCTGCGACAGCACCAGGGCGCGGGTGTCCTCGTTGCCCGCCAGCGCGTCGGCGAACCGGCGCAGCGAGTAGATGCCCAGCTCGCGTCCGCCCGTCCCGGCGTACATGGCCAGCGAGACGGTGATCGCCTTGCCCTTCGGGGCGCCGCCGATGAGGACGTTGATCGTGCGCGCGCCGCGCAGGTCCATGACGAACAGCTCCAGCCGCGTCGCCCGGTGCACGTCGACGGCGCGGCTGCCCAGCGCCCGCGCCACCACCTCGTGGCCGCGCAGCGTGATCGTCTTGCGCGACTCGGTCCAGGCCAGCACCAGCAGCGGCACCGCCACGATCACCAGCGTCGTCACGAACCCGACGGGTCCCGCGAACAGGCTGACGACGCCGCCGAGCGCGGCGGCCACGACGACCGCCGCGATCGCCACGTTGCGGGCCCGGACCCGCACGGTGCGCCGGTCCAGGAGGTCCAGCGGCACCGCCTCGACGTCGCTCATCGGCTCTCCGCGACCGCCGCGCGCACGTCGTCGACCAGCGATTCCAGCGACACCGCGCGCTGCTCGCCGGTGGTCAGCTCCTTGAGCTGCGCGCTGCCCGACTCCAGGTCGCGCTCGCCCAGGACCAGCGCGAACCGGGCGCCCGAGCGGTCGGCGGCCTTCATCGCGCCCTTGAGGCCCTTGCCGCCGTAGGCCAGGTCGACGCGGACGCCGTGCGCCCGCAGCCCACCGGCCGCGGCGACCAGCTTGGTCTTGGCGGTCTCGCCCATCGGCACGCAGTAGACGTCGCAGCGGGCCTGGTCACCGACCGCGAGGCCCTCGGCCTGGCAGGCCAGCAGCGTGCGGTCCACGCCGAGGCCGAAGCCGATGCCGGACAGCTCCTGACCCCCGAGCTCGGCCATCAACCCGTCGTAGCGGCCACCGCCTCCGATGCCGGACTGCGCGCCCAGACCGTCGTGGACGAACTCGAAGGTCGTCTTCGTGTAGTAGTCGAGGCCGCGCACCAGCCGCGGGTTCTCCACGAACGCCACGCCCAGGTCCACCAGGTGCGCCTTGACCGCCTCGTAGTGCTCCTTGGCGTCGGTCGAGAGGTGGTCGACCATCAGCGGCGCGTCGGCGACCATCTCGCGGACCTCGGGCCGCTTGTCGTCGAGCACCCGCAGCGGGTTGAGCTCGGCGCGGCGCTGGGTGTCCTCGTCCAGCGGCAGCCCGCGCAGGAACTCCTGCAGCTTCGCCCGGTAGGTCGGGCGGCAGGTGCTGTCGCCCAGCGAGGTCAGCTCGATGCGGTGCCCGGTCAGGCCCAGCCGCCGGTAGCCCTCGTCGGCGATCGCGATGACCTCGGCGTCCAGCGCCGGGTCGTCCACGCCGATGGCCTCCACGCCGACCTGCTGCAGCTGCCGGTAGCGGCCGGCCTGCGGGCGCTCGTAGCGGAAGAACGCGCCGCTGTAGTACAGCTTCACCGGCAGCTGACCGCGGTCGAGACCGTTCTCGATGACCGAGCGCATCACGCCGGCCGTGCCCTCCGGGCGCAGCGTCACCGAGCGGCCGCCGCGGTCGGCGAAGGTGTACATCTCCTTGCTGACCACGTCGGTCGACTCGCCGACACCGCGCGCGAACAGCGAGGTGTCCTCGAACAGCGGCAGCTCGATGTAGCCGTACCCGGCTCGGCGGGCGGCGTCGGCCAGGGTCTCGCGGACCGCGAGGAAGCCCGCCGAGTCCGGCGGGAAGTACTCCGGGATGCCCTTGGGGGCGTTGAACGTGCTCATCTGATGTGCGATTCGTCCTCGTCAGTGGGAAGCGCCGGGCGCGGGGAGTTCCTGCAGGAACGGGTTGCCCGCGCGCTCGCGCCCGATGGTGGTGGTGGGTCCGTGGCCCGGCAGCACGACGGTCTCGTCGTCCAGCGGCAGCACCTTGGTGCTCAGCGACTCGAGCATCCGGCCGTGGTCGCCGCCGGGCAGATCGGTGCGCCCGATGGCCCCGGCGAAGAGGGTGTCGCCGGACAGCACCAGCCGTCCGCCCTCCTCGGTGCCGACGCCGAACAGCACCGATCCGCCGGTATGGCCCGGGGTGTGGGTGACCTCGAAGCCGAGCCCGGCCAGTTCCAGCACGTCGCCCTCGCCGATCTCGCGGAGCTCGGCCGGTTCGGATCCGGTGATGCCGTCGCCGAACAGCTGGCGGCCCGCGGGCCCGAGCGCCGCGCCCGGGTCGGCGAGCATGAACCGGTCGTCCGGGTGGATGTGGGCGGGCACGTCGTGCTCGGCGCAGATCGTCGCGGCCGAGAGCACGTGGTCGAAGTGCCCGTGGGTGAGCAGCACGGCGGCGGGCGTGAGCCGGTGCTTGGCCAGCTGCTCGTTCAGCGGCTCGACGGCATCCTGACCTGGGTCGACGACCACGCACGGCTCGCCCTCGCCGCGCGCGAGCACGTAGCAGTTCGCCTGCAGCGGTCCGACCGGGAACCCGAGGACAAGCACGTCAGAAGGGCCTTTCGTCGAGGATGGGCGAACCCAGGTTATCGTCCGCCGCCGATCCGCCTGCGCACACCGGCGTGGGCTCTCAGGAAGCGGTCGCGGGGCACCTCATAAACTCGCCGGACAACATCAGATCATGGAGTGCGGGGAGGGGAGCAAGTGCCCAGCAACGAGCAGCGGCGGCAAGCGGCCAAGCGCAAGCTCGAACGCCAGATGGAGCGGCGCGAGCAGCAGGCCAAGCGACGCCGGGTGATCACCATCGGGGCGACGATCGTCGTGGTCATCGCGGTCGTGATCGGGGTCTTCTACTTCAGCCGCAGCGGTGACGAGCCCGCAGCTCAGCAGCCGCCGCAGCCGCAGGTCAACATCCCCACCGAGCTCGCACCGCCGCCCGCGCGCCCGGCGCCGCTGGCCGACCCGGTCTCGTGCACCTACCGCCCGGACGGCCAGGCGAGCAAGCCGGTGCAGCCGCCGGCCAACGGCGAGGTCTCCTCGAAGGGCACCGTGCAGGCCACCATCGACACCAACCAGGGCGCCATCCCGCTGACCCTGGACCGGTCGCTGGCGCCGTGCACCGTCAACAGCTTCGTCAGCCTGGCCAAGCAGTCGTTCTACGACGGCACCAACTGCCACCGGATCAGCACCGAGGGCCTGCAGATGCTGCAGTGCGGTGACCCGACCGGGCAGGGCTCGGGCGGTCCCGGCTACGCCTTCGACGACGAGACGTTCCCGGAGCTCAAGTACGGCCGCGGCTACCTGGCGATGGCGAACTCGGGCCCGAACACCAACGGCAGCCAGTTCTTCATGGTCTTCGGCGACGCGCAGCTCTCACCGGACTACACGGTCTTCGGCACGATCTCGCCGGAGGGCCTGAAGGTCATCGACGACGTCGCCCGCGCGGGCCACGACGGCGCCTTCGACTCCTCCGCAGGAGGCGGCCACCCCACCAAGCCGGTCACCTTCAACAAGATCAACGTCCAGGCCTGACCCGGACGTGACCAGCGCCCGCGCACCCAGCGGGACCCGTGCGAAAGGGGCACCGTTCCACCGGAACGGTGCCCCTTTCGCACGGGGTCACCCGGGATCACTCCCGTAATCCTTACCCCGAAAACGGGAGTAATCCGCTGCCCGAAGACGGCCGTAATCCGGGTCCCGAACACGGCCGTAATCCGGGTTCCGATTACGGCCGTAATCCGGGTTTGGAACTGACCGGGTGGGGTGGGTCAGGTGGCGGAGGTGACTCGGTAGACGTCGTAGACGCCTTCGATGTTGCGGACCGCCTTGAGGACGTGGCCGAGGTGCTTGGGGTCGCCCATCTCGAAGGAGAAGCGGCTGACCGCCACGCGGTCCTTCGAGGTGGTGACCGAGGCGGAGAGGATGTTGACCCGCTCGTCGGCGAGGACCTTGGTGACGTCGGAGAGGAGGCGGTGCCGGTCGAGGGCCTCGACCTGGATGGCGACCAGGAAGACCGAGGACGACGACGGGGCCCAGTGGACCTCGACCAGCCGTTCCGGGGTCTGGCGCAGGTCGTCGGCGTTGGTGCAGTCGGTGCGGTGCACGCTGACCCAGCCGCCGCGGGTGACGAAGCCCAGGATCTCGTCGCCGGGAACCGGGGTGCAGCAGCGGGCCAGCTTGGCCCACACGTCCCCGGCGTCCTTGACGACCACGCCCGAATCGCCGCTGCTGCGCCGCTTCCCGCCGCCTTCCAGGGTGGACGGGGTGGAGCGCTCGGCGATCTGGTCGGCGGCCTGCTCCGGCCCGCCGATGTGCTGCACCAGCTGCTGCACCAGGTGCTGCGCGGAGAGCTGCTTCTCCCCCACCGCCGCGTACAGGGCGGTGACGTCGACGTAGTGCAGCTCGCGGGCCACCGCGCCCAGCGCCTCGGCGGAGACGAGGCGCTGCACCGGCAGTCCGAGCCGCCGGATCTCCTTGGTGATGAGCTCCTTGCCGGACTCGATGGCCTCTTCGCGGCGCTCCTTGGCGAACCACTGCTTGATCTTGGCCTTGGCGCGCGGCGAGGCGACGAACGACAGCCAGTCGCGGCTCGGTCCCGATCCCTCCGCCTTGGAGGTGAAGATCTCGACGACCTCACCGTTCTCCAGCTTGCGCTCCAGCGCCACCAGCCGGCCGTTGACCCGCGAGCCGATGCAGCGGTGCCCGACCTCGGTGTGCACGGCGTAGGCGAAGTCCACCGGCGTCGACCCGGACGGCAGCGTGATCACGTCACCCTTGGGGGTGAACACGAAGATCTCGCGGGTCGCCAGGTCGTAGCGCAGCGACTCCAGGAACTCGCCCGGGTCGGCGGCTTCGCGCTGCCAGTCGAGGAGCTGGCGCATCCAGGCCATCTCGTCGACCTCGACGCCGCCACCGCTGTTGCGGCCCTTGGTCTCCTTGTACCGCCAGTGCGCGGCGATGCCGTACTCGGCGGTGCGGTGCATCTCGTGGGTGCGGATCTGCACTTCGAGGGGCTTGCCCTCGGGACCGATGACCGTGGTGTGCAGCGACTGGTAGACGCCGAAGCGCGGCTGGGCGATGTAGTCCTTGAATCGGCCGGGCATCGGCTGCCACAGCGCGTGCACCACGCCCATCGCCGCGTAGCAGTCGCGGATCTCGTCGACCAGGATCCGCACGCCCACCAGGTCGTGGATGTCGTCGAAGTCGCGACCGCGGACGATCATCTTCTGGTGGATCGAGTAGTAGTGCTTCGGCCTGCCCTCGACCTTGGCGGCCAGCCGGGCGGCGTCGAGCTGCGTGGACAGCTCGTCGATCACCGTGCGCAGGTAGGTGTCGCGGGAAGGCGCGCGGTTGGCGACCAGGCGCACGATCTCGTCGTACTTCTTGGGCTGCAGGATGGCGAAGGCCAGGTCCTCCAGCTCCCACTTGATCGTGGCCATCCCGAGCCGGTGCGCCAGCGGGGCCAGCACCTCCAGCGTCTCGCGGGCCTTGCGGGCCTGCTTCTCCGGCGGCAAGAAGCGCATGGTGCGCATGTTGTGCAGCCGGTCCGACAGCTTGATCACCAGCACCCGGGGGTCCCGGGCCATCGCGATGATCATCTTGCGGATGGTCTCCGCCTCCGCGGCCGCGCCCAGCTTGACCTTGTCCAGCTTCGTGACGCCGTCGACCAGGTGCGCCACCTCGTCGCCGAAGTCCGCGCCGAGCCGCTCCAGCGAGTACTCGGTGTCCTCGACGGTGTCGTGCAGCAGGCCCGCCACCAGCGTCGTCGTGTCCATGCCCAGCTCGGCGAGGATCGTGGCCACCGCGAGCGGGTGCGTGATGTACGGGTCGCCCGACTTGCGCTTCTGGCTGCGGTGCTTCTCCTCGGCCACGTCGTAGGCGCGCTGCAGCAGCGTCAGGTCGGCCTGCGGGTGCAGCTCGCGGTGGACCGCCGCCAACGGCTCCAGAACCTGTTTGACCTGGGCGGCGCGCTGGGCGGTGATCCTCCTGGCCAGTCTGGCGCGCACTCGGCGCGTGGCCGAGGTCGCACGCGGCTCGGCGACCGGATCGGTCGCCGAAGGAGAATCAACGTGGTGGCTCACCGCACGCTCCCGGGCTCAGGCGTTGCTCAATCCCAGGTCCGGGGGACCCGGACACTGAGAATAACGCCGACGGGTCGACGACCCATCCCTGGTGTGGTCGTCGATACGCCCAACGGTCACCTCCTGCAGTCGAGACGACCTTGGAACTTCGGTCGAACCGATCACCGACCGTGGTGGCGCTGCCGGGGAGCAGCGCCACCATCAGGACCGCAGCAGGGCCCGGACGTGCTCGCCGACGATCTTGTCGCGGCCCTCCAGGGCCGTCAGCTCCATGACCACGGTGGCCGCGGTGACCTCGGCGCCCGCCTGGCGGATCAGCCGGCAGGCCGCGCCCAGGGTGCCGCCGGTGGCCAGCACGTCGTCCACGACGAGGACGCGCTGACCGGACCGCAGCGTGTCGGCGGGCAGCTCCAGGGTCGCGCGGCCGTACTCCAGCTCGTACTCGATGCGGTCCGCGACCTCCGGCAGCTTGCCGGGCTTGCGCAGACCGATCACACCGGTCCCGAAGGCCTGGGCGACGGCCGCGCCGAGCAGGAAGCCCCTGGCCTCCACCCCGGCGACGACGTCGAACTCCAGGCCGCGACCCAGCGCGTCGGTGATCGCCCGCAACGCCGCCGGATCGGCCAGCATCGGGCTGATGTCGCGGAACAGCACGCCCGGCTCCGGGAAGTCCGGGACCTCCCGGATCAGGCGCACGGATTCCTTGAGCGCGACATCATCTCCGTCGACCACCTCGACGGGAGAGGACTCCTCGGACATCAACGACGACGCTTCCCGCTCGGGCGACCGGCCTTGCCCGCCGGGCGCGCACCCGGCTGCGGGCGCGCGGCACCGGCCGCGACCGGGCGCTTGGGCTCCTCCGGGACCTCCTCGCCCGCCTCGCGGGCGGCGGCCTTGGCCCGGCGCTGCTCGACCTTCTTCGCGTGCGAGCGGTACTTCGACTCGCGCATCTTGAAGTCCACCAGCAGCGGCGTGGCCAGGAAGATCGACGAGATGACACCGGCGATCATGCCGACCATCTGCACCAGCGCCAGGTCCCGCAGCACGCCGACGCCGAGAAGACCGGCGCCGACCACGAGCAGGCCCAGCACCGGCAGCAGCGCGATGACCGAGGTGTTGATCGAGCGCATCAGCGTCTGGTTGACCGCCAGGTTCGCCGCCTCCGGGTAGGTGCGGCGGGTCATGCTCAGCAGACCCCGGGTGTTCTCCTTGACCTTGTCGAAGACCACCACGGTGTCGTAGAGCGAGAACCCGAGGATCGTCAGCAGACCGATCACGGTGCTCGGCGTGACCTCGAAGCCCACCAGCGAGTAGACGCCCGCGGTGACCACGACGTCGTGCAGCAGCGCGATCAGCGCCGCCACCGCCATCCACTTCTCGAAGTAGAACGCCAGGAAGATCGTCACCAGCACCAGGAACACGCCGAGCGCGATCAGCGCCTGGGTGGTGATCTCACCGCCCCAGGTGCCGGAGACCGCGCTGTCGCTGATCACCTGCTGGCTGGGCTTGCCGGCGGCGTCCAGCGGCTGGGTCTCGGTGAAGATCTCCTGCTTGACCTTGAGCACCTGGTCGACGGTCAGCGACGAAGCCCGGACCTGGATGCTCTGGTTCGCACCGGCGCCCACGACCTGCACGGTCTCGGCCGGGTGCCCGACGGCCTTGCTGAACGCAGCCTGGACCTGATCGGTCTCGATCGGGCCCTGCGCGCCGACGGCGGGCATGGAGATCTTGGTGCCGCCCTCGAAGTCGATGCCGAGGTTGAAGCCCTTGAACCCGATCGCGCCGATGCACACCAGCACCAGCAGACCCAGCGCGATGTACCAGCGGGAGCGCTTGCCGACGATGTCGAAGGCACCGGTCCCGGTGTAGAGCCGGTGGAAGACGCTCTCGCGCTTCTGGGCCTCTTCGATGGGAGGAGTCGTCACCTTCACGCCTCCTTGGAGGTGGTCGCGGTGGCCTTGCGCTCGGCGCGGGCCCGGTTGCCGATGCGTTGCACGGCGCCCAGCCCGGAGACCGACGGCTTGGACAAGAACTTGTTCTTCGAGGCCAGCGCCACCAGCGGGTGGGTGACCAGGAAGACCACCACGAGGTCGAGCACGGTGGACATGCCGAGGGTGAACGCGAAGCCCTTCACCTGCCCGACGGCCAGCACGTAGAGCACCGCGGCGGCCAGGAAGCTGACCGCGTCGGCCGACAGGATCGTGCGCCGCGCCCGGACCCACGCCCGGGGCACCGACGAGCGGAAGGTGCGGCCTTCGCGGATCTCGTCCTTGAGCCTCTCGAAGAACACGATGAACGAGTCAGCGGTGATGCCGATCGCCACGATGAAGCCGGCGACGCCGGCGAGGTCGAGGGTGAAGCCGATCCACCTCCCGAGCAGGACCAGCACGCCGTAGACCACACCGCCGGAGAGGATCAGCGACAGCACGGTCAGGATGCCCAGCAGCCGGTAGTAGGCCAGGCAGTACACGGCCACCAGCAGCAGACCGATGCCGCCCGCGATCAGTCCCGCTTCCAGCGAGGCGACGCCGAGCGTCGCCGAGACCGTCTCGGCCTCGGACTGGTCGAAGGCCAGCGGCAGCGAGCCGTACTTGAGGATGTTCGCCAGGTCCGTCGCGGACTGCTGGTTGAACTGGCCGCTGATCTGGGCATTCCCGCCCAGCAGCGGAACGTTGATCGAAGGAGCTGAGACGACCTCGCCGTCCAGCACGAACGCGGCCTGCTGACCGACGTTCGCCGAGGTGAAGTCCGCCCAGGTCTTGGCACCTGCAGACTTGAAGTTCAGGTTGACCGTCCAGCTCGGCGTGCCGCCCGGCTGTGTGCTCGGCGGCTGGGCCGTCGAGTCGGCGATCTCCTTGCCCTCCAGGAAGACCGGCTCCAGGACGTACTTGGCCGTGCCCTCCCGATCGCAGGCGACCAGCGGGAGCTTCGGGTCGTCGTTGCCGCGCAGCGGGTCCTCGGCGTTGCAGTCCAGGGCCGAGGCGGCCTGCATCAGCACGTTCGGATCGGTGCTCTGCCGCGTCGCCTTCGCGGCGTCGATCGCCTGCTGCGAGTCACCCGGCGGCTGCGCCTGCTGCGGGGTCGTCGGAGCCGGGGCGGCCGGGGCGGCGGGCAGCGTCTGGACGACCTTGCGGAAGTTCAGCTCCGCGGTCTGCCCGAGCTGCTTGGCCTCCTCGCCGCCCGCGCCGGGGACCGTGATGACCACGTTCGAACCGTCGAGGGCGACCTCGGAGCCACCGATGCCCATGCCGTTGACGCGGGTCTCGATGATCTGCCGCGCCTGGTCCAGCGATTCCTTGCTGGGGGGCTGCCCGTCCGGGGTGCGCGCGGTCAGCGTGACCCGCGTCCCTCCCTGCAGATCGATGCCCAGTTTCGGGTTGGGCTTGCCATCACCGGTGAAGAACACCAGTGCGTACAGCGCCACCACGATCAGCGCGAAGATCGCGAGATAACGCCCTGGGCGCAGCTGCCCGGCCGGAGGTGCCACGGTGCGTCGGTCTCCTGTTCAGGGTCTGTTCGGACGCGCGACCCGGCCGAGGCCGAGAGCGCGAGCGACGAGCGGTTTCGCCCTCGACAACGTACCGCCGGTTGTACCGGGTTCCGCCGTTCGATGCGATCTTGTGGCGATCTTCGCCATCACCGCCTGCCACGTACAGCAACCCAGTCTGGCAGGCCCGGGACGGGCCACGACTACGTGGGGTGGCGGAAACGCAGCGACGCGGGACCGGAGCGTCGTCGGCTCCGGTTCCCGCGTCGCGGTGATGACGTGCGGTCGCCCGGCGGGCCGCCCGCGCGCGGGGCCCGTCGTCGGGTCGACCGGGTACGTCAGCTGGTCTTCTGCTTCTCGGCCGACTCGGCGGTGTCCTCGACCTTGGCGTCCTCGACCTTGGCGTCCTCGGCCTTGGTCTCCTCGGCGGGAGCCTCGGCAGCGGGGGCCTCCTCGACGGCCGGGGTCTCGGCCTCGGTGTTGACCTTCTCGCGCACCGCCTGACGCACCCAGGTGGTGGTCATGCCCGGGGCGATCTCGATGTCGATGGTGTCGTCGCTGGTCGACACGACCGTGCCGAAGACACCGGAGGTCGTCATCACCCGGTCACCTGCGGTGATCGAGTTCTGCAGCTTCTGCTGCTCGGCCATCATCCGCTTCTGCTTGCGGGCCTGCAGGAACAGCGGCACCGCGAGCAGAACGATCAGCAGCGGCAGGATCAGGGATTGGAGTTGCATCATGCTCCGTTCAGCGGGCGCACGACAGGACCAACCACGCAGTCCGCGCCCGGTTTGTTCGGATGTTCGTAGCCCCAGTCTGCCAGGTCAACGAAAGTGCCAGGTTGACGCGTGGCAATCGGCTGGTCCGTCGCCACCGTAACGGCGGATTGTCACCATTCGGTCACTCCGCGAACAGCGATGGCGGACCGTCCCCTGACGCGTTCGCCGGAGGCGTCATGCCCAGGTGGGACCAGGCCGCGGCGGTGGCCACCCGGCCTCGGGGCGTGCGCGCCAGGAACCCGGCTCTGACCAGGTACGGCTCGCACACCTCCTCCACCGTACTGGGTTCCTCGCCCACGGCGACGGCCAACGTGGAGATGCCCACCGGGCCGCCGTGGAAGGACTTGATCAGCGCCCGCAGCACCGCCCGGTCCAGCCGGTCCAGGCCCATCTCGTCGACGTCGTAGACCTCCAGCGCCGCCCGGGCGACCTCGCGGGTCACCGAACCGTCGGAGCGGACCTCGGCGTAGTCGCGGACCCGGCGCAGCAGCCGGTTGGCGATGCGGGGCGTGCCCCGGGAGCGGGCGGCGATCTCGGCGGCGCCGTCGTCGCGCAGGTCGACGCCGAGGATCCCGGCCGAGCGGCGAACCACCTGATCGAGTTCCTCCGGCGCGTAGAACTCCATGTGCGCGGTGAAGCCGAACCGGTCGCGCAGCGGGCCGGTCAGCGCACCGGACCGGGTGGTGGCCCCGACCAGCGTGAACGGGGCCAGCTCCAGCGGGATGCTGGTGGCACCGGGCCCCTTGCCGACGACGATGTCGACCCGGAAGTCCTCCATCGCCAGGTACAGCATCTCCTCGGCGGGCCGGGCGATGCGGTGGATCTCGTCGATGAACAGCACGTCGCCCTCGGTGAGGTTCGACAGCATCGCGGCCAGGTCGCCCGGCTTCTCCAGCGCCGGTCCCGAGGTGACGCGGATGGCCGAACCCAGCTCGGCGGCGATGATCATCGACAGGCTCGTCTTGCCCAGCCCGGGAGGACCCGAGAACAGCACGTGATCCGGCTGGTCGCCGCGCCGCAGGGCGCCGTGCAGGACGAGTTCGAGCTGCTCGCGCACGCGCGCCTGACCGACGAACTCGCTGAGCTTGCGGGGGCGCAGCGTCGTCTCGACGTCGCCGTCGCCGTCGTCCTCGTGCGCGGCCAGCGAGACGGGTTCCGCGGGGACGGCCGCCCAGTCCTCTTCCTCGTACATCGGCTACCTCACTTGGGGCCGAGGGTGGCCAGGGCCTTGCGCAGCACGGCCGAGGTGTCCAGGTCGCCGCCGCCGTTGGACAGCACGGCCTCCACGCTCTGGTCGGCCTGCTTGGCCGAGAAGCCCAGGCCCACCAGGGCTTCGGAGACCTCGGTGCGGACGCGTCCGCGGTCGACGGTGGCCGCGGGTTCGACGGTGGTTCCCGCGACGACGCCGACCTTGTCGCGCAGCTCCAGGATCAGCCGCTCGGCGCTCTTCTTGCCGATGCCGGGGACCTGGGTGAGCACCGTGAGGTTGCCGTCGGCCAGGGCCGTGCACAGCTGGTCCGGGGTGAGCACGGCGAGGGTGGCCAGCGCGAGCCGCGGCCCGACGCCGGAGGCGGTCTGCAGCAGGCCGAACAGGTCGCGGGCCTCGGCCTCGGCGAAGCCGTAGAGGGTCAGCGAGTCCTCGCGGACGATCAGCGAGGTCCACAGCCGGGCCTCCTCGCCGCGACGCAGCCCGGCGAGCGTGTTCGGGGTGGCGTGCACCGCCATGCCGACGCCGCCGACCTCGACCACGGCGTGATCCAGGCCGATCGACAGCACCGGTCCGCGCACCGTGGAGATCATCGGGTCCTGCCTCCTGTTCTCGGGCCCTGCGTCCGCTGGGCCTTCTCCTGGGCCGCCTTGAGCTTCGCGCGGTGGGTGCGCGCGGCCTCGGCGGCGCGCGCTTCGGCCCGGGCGATCCGGTCCATCATCGGCGCCCGCCACAGGTGGCAGACGCCCAGGGCCAGCGCGTCGGCGGCGTCGGCCGGTTTCGGCGCTTCGGCCAGCCCGAGGATCTTGGTGATCATCGTGGTGACCTGCTTCTTGTCGGCTCGGCCGGAGCCGCTGATCGCGGCCTTGACCTCGCTCGGCGTGTGGAAGGCGACCGGCAGACCGCGCCGGGCCGCCGCGAGCGCGACGACGCCGGAGACCTGCGCGGTGCCCATGACGGTCCGCACGTTGTGCTGGCTGAACACCCGCTCGATGGCCACCACCTGCGGTTGGTGGAGGTCCATCCAGCGCTCGACCTCGGTGGCCACGGTGAGCAGCCGGGTGGCGAGCTCGTCCTCCTGCGGACTCCGCGCCACCCCGACGGCCACGCAGGCCACGGTGCGCCCCTTGCCGCCGTCGACCACGCCGAGCCCGCAGCGGGTCAGCCCCGGGTCGACTCCCAACACGCGCACGACGCCACCCACTCAGCCGAAGCCATCGAGAACACTCGTTCGAACCCTAGCGAACCGGGCCCCACCGACCACACCCGACACGCCCTCCCCCTCACCCGGGAGGGTGGATCTCAGGGGCCGTCGACCCCGGGCGTCCAGGACTCGGGCAGGCCGGAGTCGGTGAGGATCGGCTGGTACTCGCGGAATCCGCCCGGAGCGTCGGGTTGCCACGGGAACTTGGCGTCGTCCGGGCTGGAGACGATGAGCTGCACGGCCGGGAAGTCGGGACCGTTGTAGACCAGGAAGGCCGAGCCGAGGTACTCCGGGTAGTGCTGCAGCGCGATCTTCTCGAAGGTCACCGGGCAGCCCTGGAGGAACCCCTCGTAGAGCTGTCCGGGCTGGAAGCGCTCGCCCTGACCGACTCGCTGCACGTAGGTGTTGACCACCGAGTGCGCGACCTCCTGCGGGAGCCCGATCACCACGACCTCCGGCTTGCCGAAGCGGCGCCACGCGCCCACCGAAAAGGCGTAGGCCGGGCCTCTGTCGTCGCCGGCCACGTGCATGACCGCGGCGCCGTGCTGCTCCGCGGTGTTGACCATCCACTTGCGCAGTGATTCATCGGTGTCGACCACGGCGTCATTCTGCACGTCAACGCAAGAACCGCTCCCCCGGGAGTCCCGGAGGAGCGGTTCGGCAGAACAGGTCAGGCGTTGACTTCCGCCATCACGGAGTCGCTGACGTCGAAGGCGGCGTAGACGTTCTGGACGTCGTCGCAGTCCTCCAGGGCGTCGATCAGCTTGAAGATCTTGCGCGCGCCGTCGGCGTCGAGCTCGACGTTGACCGAGGCCAGGAAGTTGGTCTCGGCCGAGTCGTACTCGATGCCCTCGGCCTGCAGCGCCTTGCGGACGTCGACGACGTCCGAGGCCTCGCACAGGATCTCGTAGCTCTCGCCGAGGTCGTTGATCTCCTCGGCGCCCGCCTCCAGGACGGCCGCGAGCACGTCGTCCTCGCTGAGGCCGTTCTTGGGCAGCAGAACCACACCGCGGCGGGTGAACAGGTACGACACCGAGCCCGCGTCGGCCATCGAGCCGCCGTTGCGGGTCATGGCGGTGCGGACCTCGCCGGCGGCGCGGTTGCGGTTGTCGGTCAGGCACTCCACCAGCACGGCGACGCCGTTGGGGCCGTAGCCCTCGTACATGATCGTCTGCCAGTCGGCGCCACCGGCCTCTTCGCCAGCTCCGCGCTTGCGCGCGCGTTCGACGTTGTCCCCAGGGACCGAGTTCTTCTTGGCCTTCTGGATCGCGTCGTAGAGGGTCGGGTTGCCCTCCGGGTCGCCTCCGCCGGTGCGGGCCGCGACCTCGATGTTCTTGATCAGCTTCGCGAAGAGCTTGCCGCGCTTGGCATCGACGGCGGCCTTCTTGTGCTTGGTGGTGGCCCACTTGGAGTGGCCGCTCATCTCTCCTCCGTCTATCCACGCCCGCGGCGGGCTGTCACCGCTCGCGAACGATCCGTACGAAATAGCGGTGCACTCGCTCGTCCCCCTCGACCAGTTCCGGGTGGAAGGCCGTGGCGAGCACCGCTCCCTGCTGAACCGCGACGATCCTACCGGCGGGACCCTCGCGCTCTGCGGCGTCGGGGGTGGTGGGGTGTCCGGGACCTCGGACACCGTGGCCAGGACGGACACGCCCGCGCCGATTTTCTCCACCCAGGGAGCCCGGATGAACACCGCGTGGACCGGATCGTCGATGCCGTGGAAGTCCAGGTCGGTCTCGAAGGAGTCGACCTGCCGCCCGAAGGCGTTGCGGCGGACGACCACGTCCAGCGCGCCCAGCGGCCGGACCGCGGCGGCCCGGTCGTCGTCAACGCTCGACGCCAGCATGATCATTCCCGCGCAGGAGCCGTAGGCGGGCAAGCCGTCGGCCAGCCGGGCGCGCAGCGGTTCATACAGCTCGAAGGTGTCCAGCAGCCGGGTCATGGTGGTCGACTCGCCGCCGGGCAGCACGATGCCGTCGACCGCGTCGAGCTCCTCGACCCGCCGCACCGGGATCGCGCGAGCGCCGCTGCGCTCCAGCGCGGCCAGGTGCTCGGCCACTCCCCCTTGCAACGCCAGCACGCCGACGAGGGGTTCAGCCATCGTTCCTCCTCACGTGGTGCGGCCGGGCGGTGCGCTCGCACCACCCGGCCGCGAACGCTCTCACCAGCCGCGCGAGGCCAGGCGGTCCTTGTCGCCCAGGTCGTCGAGGTTGATGCCGACCATCGCCTCGCCCAGACCGCGGGAGACCTTGGCCAGGACGTCCGGGTCGTCGTGGAAGGTGGTGGCCTTGACGATGGCCTCGGCGCGCTTGGCCGGGTCGCCGGACTTGAAGATGCCGGAGCCGACGAACACGCCCTCGGCGCCGAGCTGGCGCATCATCGCCGCGTCGGCCGGGGTGGCGATGCCGCCGGCGGTGAACAGCACGACCGGCAGCTCACCGGTGCGCGCGACCTCGCGGACCAGCTCGACCGGGGCGCGCAGCTCCTTGGCGGCCACGTAGAGCTCGTCGGGCTCCAGCGTGGACAGCCTCCGCATGTCGGCGCGGATCTGGCGCATGTGGCGGGTGGCCTCGACGACGTTGCCGGTGCCGGCCTCGCCCTTGGAACGGATCATCGCCGCGCCCTCGGCGATGCGGCGCAGGGCCTCGCCGAGGTTGGTGGCGCCGCAGACGAACGGGACGGTGAAGGCCCACTTGTTGATGTGGTTGGCCTCGTCGGCCGGGGTGAGGACCTCGGACTCGTCGATGTAGTCGACGCCGAGGGACTGCAGCACCTGGGCCTCGACGAAGTGGCCGATGCGGGCCTTGGCCATCACCGGGATGGAGACCGACTCGACGATGCCCTCGATCATGTCCGGATCGGACATCCGCGCCACGCCGCCCTGCGCGCGGATGTCGGCGGGCACGCGCTCCAGCGCCATGACCGCGACCGCGCCCGCCTGCTCGGCGATCTTGGCCTGCTCGGGGGTGACCACGTCCATGATCACGCCGCCCTTGAGCATCTCGGCCATGCCCCGCTTCACGCCGTCGGTGCCGGTGGGGGCGGAGTCCGCTGCGGTAGTCAACGTTGATCTTCCTTCACATTCCGGTGGTGTTCCGGTAACCAACCTAACACGAACTGGACCACCGCCACGGTCCACTAACCCTCGATTTCAGTAGTCCACTTGGTCCAGGGGTCCCCCGAGCGCGGCCTTGCACGACCACACCGACGGGTGTGTGATCGGTGGCACACCTCTGCTAGCCGGGTAGTGCAGGAGCTCGCCATGGGAAGCAAACAAGCCGGTACAGCAGGCGGGCCGGGAGTACCGGCCCCCACCGAACCCGCTCAGATCCGCAACGTCGTCCTGGTCGGCCCCTCCGCGGCCGGCAAGACCACGCTCGCCGAGGCCCTGCTGGAGCACACCTCGGTCATCCCGCGCCCCGGCGCGGTCACCGAGGGCACCACGGTCTGCGACCACGAACCCGCCTCCATCGACCAGCAGCGCTCCATCGCCCTGTCGATCGCGCCGCTCGGCTACGGCGACACCAAGATCAACCTGGTCGACACCCCCGGCTACGCCGACTTCGTCGGTGAGCTGCGCGCGGGCCTGCGCGCCGCCGACGCCGCCCTGTTCGTGGTGGCCGCCGCCGAGGGCGTCGACGCGGCCACCCGCGCGATCTGGCACGAGTGCGCGGCGGTGGGGATGCCGCGGGCGGTGGTCATCGCGCGGCTGGACCAGCCCCGCGCCGACTTCGACACAGCACTGCTGACCTGCCAGGACGCCTTCGGAGGAGGCGTCCTTCCGCTGTACGTGCCGCACGTCGAGGACGGCGAGGTGACCGGGCTGCTCGGGCTGGTCACCGGGAGCGTCTACCAGGACGGCGAGACCCGGCCCGCCGACGACGCGGCGCGAGCCCAGGTCCAGCAGCAGCGCGGCGAGCTGATCGAGGCGATCATCGCCGAGAGCGAGGACGAGACGCTGATGGACCGCTACCTCGCAGGCGAGGAGATCGACGAGGACGCGCTCATCGGCGACCTCGAAACGGCGGTGGCGCGCGGCGGGCTGCACCCGGTCCTGCCGGTGTCGGCGCTGACCGGCGTCGGCATCCCCGAGGTGCTCGACGGCATCCGCCGCGGCTTCCCGTCGCCGCTGGAGCACGAGCTGCCCGAGTTCACCGACCCGCAGGGCGGCGACCCGCGGCTGCTCGCGCCCGACCCGGACGGGCCGCTGGCCGCCGAGGTCGTGCACACCTCCGTCGACTCCTACGTCGGACGCGTCTCGCTCGCCAGGGTCTTCTCCGGGACGATGCGCCCAGAGCGGCCGGTGCACGTCTCCGGGCACGGCATGGCCGAGCGCGGGCACCCCGACCACGACGAGGACGAGCGGGTCGCGCACCTGTACTCACCGCTGGGGGCCGCCCTGCGCGAGGTGCCGCACTGCGTGGCCGGCGACCTGTGCGCGCTGACCAAGATCGGTTCGGCGGAAACCGGCGACACGCTCTCCGACCCGTCCGACCCGCTGCTGCTCACGCCGTGGCCGATGCCCGAACCGCTGCTGCCGATCGCCGTCACCGCGCACAACCGCAGCGACGAGGACGCCCTGGCGCGCAACCTCAACCGGCTCATCGCGGCCGACCCGAGCCTGCGGCTGGAACGGGACAGCGAGACCCACCAGCTGGTGCTGTGGTGCATGGGCGAGGCGCACGCCGACGTCGTCCTGCAGCGGCTGCGCGAGGGCGGTGCCGAGGTGGACACGGTGCCGGTGCGGGTGCCGCTGCGGCAGACCTTCGCCAAACCGGCGAAGGGCCACGGGCGGCACGTCAAGCAGTCCGGCGGGCACGGCCAGTACGCGGTCTGCGACCTGGAGATCGAGCCGCTGCCCGCGGGTTCCGGGATCGAGTTCGAGGAGAAGGTGGTGGGCGGCGCCGTGCCGCGCCAGTTCATCCCCAGCGTCGAGAAGGGCGTGCGCGCGCAGTTGGAGAAGGGCATCACCGAGGGCTGCCCGGTGGTGGACGTGCGGGTGACGCTGGTGGACGGCAAGGCGCACAGCGTCGACTCCTCCGACGCCGCGTTCCAGGCCGCGGGTGCGCTGGGCGTCAAGGCCGCCGCCGAGCAGGCGGGGCTGACCACGCTGGAACCCGTCGACGAGGTCGCGGTGCACATCCCCGACGAGCACCTGGGGGCGATCCTCGGCGACCTGTCGGGACGGCGCGGCAAGGTCGTGGGCACCGAGCCCGAGGACGGCGGGTGGACGGTCGTGCGCGCGCACGTGCCCGCCAGCGAGCTCGTCCGCTACCCGGTCAACGTCCGCTCGCTGACCTCCGGCAGCGCCACCTTCACCCGCCACTTCGAGAGCTACGAGCCGATGCCGGAGAACCTCGTCCCCAAGTGAGGACGGTTTTAGTGAAAACTGTCCGGACAAAAGGGATATTGATCATGGGCAGTTTTCACTAAAACTGTCCCCTGGCAACCAACGGCACCCCCGGAACACCCGCTCCGGGGCGGGAGTCACGCCTGGGCCGAGGTGTGCACGGCGTGGAGGCGTTGGGTGATGGTGGCGAGGGTGAGGGCCACCAGGAGCCAGATCGCCACGTCGAGGACGTAGGGGACGCCGAGGCCGTGGAGGCCCGCCCCGGTGAGGATCACGAGGAAGCGCTCGGCTCGTTCGGCGAGGCCGCCGTCGGCGTTCAGGCCGTTGGCCTCCGCCCGGGCCTTGACGTAGGAGATGACCTGGGCACCCGCCAGGCAGATCAGCAGCCCCAGACCCCGATCCCGGTCGCCGTCGACGACCAGGGCCCACCACAGCAGCGAGCCGAACAGGACTCCGTCGACGATGCGGTCGCAGCTGGCGTCGAGCACCGCGCCGAAGCGGGTGACGCGGCCGCCCACCCGCGCCATCGCGCCGTCGACGAGGTCGAGGAGCAGGAACAGCGCGGTGACCACGGTGCCGACGAACAGCTCACCGCGCGGGAAGAACCACAGCGCCGACGCGACCGAGGCGACGGCGCCGAGGACGGTCACCGCGTTCGGCGTCAGTCCGATCCGGACCAGGCCGAGACCGATCGGATTGGTCAGCCGGGACAGGGACGCCCGCGCGAAGATGTTCAGCATGTGCCTTCAGGTGCCAGCCGTGGGTCGGGGTCGGGTGTGGGGTCCGCGCACGCGACGCGTTCTTGCAGATTAACCGGATCTCGATCGCCTGGAGCCCGCCGGTGCGGCGATCCGCGAACCTCCTCGGTGAGCCGGCACACACCCGGGAATGGTTGAAGCTTCAACCGAGTTGGTCCAGAGTGAAAGCAACACACCCCACCCGGCCCGCCTGGAGGCACACACCATGACCGCGACCGCGCAGATCCCCGGTTACACCGTCGGCACCTGGGACATCGACCCGGTGCACTCGGACGTCACCTTCTCCGTGCGCCACATGGGCGTCGGCAAGTCCCGGGGCCGCTTCGGCGCCTTCTCCGCCGAGATCGTCACCGCCGAAGACCTGCTGCAGTCCTCGGTGACCGCGAAGATCGACGTCTCGTCGATCGACACCCGCAACGCCGACCGCGACGCCCACGTGCGCAGCGCCGACTTCTTCGACGCCGAGCAGCACCCCACCGCGACCTTCCGCTCCACCGGCATCCGCCAGGACGGCGAGGACTACCTCATCGACGGCGAGTTCACCCTCAAGGGCGTCACCAAGCCGGTCACGCTGACCGCCGAGCTCAACGGCTTCAGCGACAACCTGCTGGGCATCTCGGCCACCACCACCCTCAACCGCAGCGACTTCGGCGTCGGCCCCGCCGGCGGCGCGGTCGTCGGCGAGAAGATCTCCATCACGCTGGACATCGAGGCCCAGCTGCGGAGCTGACCCTCCCCCTCAACGAAGAAGCAGGACCGGCATCGCGCCGGTCCTGCTTCTTCCGCTTCAGGCGAGGAACGTCAGCCCACTTCCGGCCAGGCGTCCGCCAGCAGCTTCCAGGTGTCGCCCAGCAGCTGCGGGAGGACCTTGGTGTGGCCGATGACCGGCATGAAGTTGGAGTCACCACCCCAGCGCGGCACCACGTGCTGGTGCAGGTGCGCGGCGATGCCCGCCCCGGCCACCGGACCCTGGTTGAGGCCGATGTTGAAGCCGTGCGGCGCGGAGATCGCGCGGATCACCCGCATCGCGCGCTGCGTGTACTCGGCGACCGCGACCGTCTCCTCCGGCGTGAGCTCGGTGTAGTCGGCGACGTGCCGGTACGGCAGCACCATCAGGTGACCCGGGTTGTACGGGTAGAGGTTCAGGATCGCGAACACCAGCTCGTCGCGGGCGACGATCAGCGAATCCTCGTCCGGCTGGCCGGATTCCAGCAACCGGCAGAACGGGCAGCCGTCGCTGTCGGTGCCGACCGGCTTGTTCTCGCCCTGGATGTAGGCCATCCGGTGCGGGGTCCACAGCCGCTGCAACGCGTCCTCGACCCCGACACCCTCCTGCCGCGTCATCTCGACGCCCTCACCGCTCACGCTTGACCTGCCTGGAAGTTCTCCGCGGTCGGCGATGCGTTCTCCCGCCGCTGAATCCAGTCCACCAGCGCGGTGACCGCGTCGTCGACGCCGACTCCGTTGATCTGCGTGCCGTCGCGGAACCGGAACGACACCGCGTCGGCCTCCACGTCCTTGCCGCCCGCCAGCAGCATGAACGGGACCTTCTGCGTGGTGTGGTTGCGGATCTTCTTCTGCATCCGGTCGTCGCTCGTGTCGATGTCGACGCGGACCCCCTTGGCGCGCAACGCCTTGCGCACCTTCTCCAGGTGGTCGACGTGCTCGTCGGCGATCGGGATGCCCACCACCTGGACCGGTGCCAGCCACGCCGGGAACGCGCCCGCGTAGTGCTCGGTGAGCACGCCGAAGAACCGCTCGATCGAGCCGAACTTCGCCGAGTGGATCATGATCGGGCGCTTCCGCTCACCGTCGGCCGCCTGGTACTCCAGCTCGAAGCCCTCGGGCTGGTTGAAGTCGTACTGCACGGTGCCCATCTGCCAGGTGCGGCCGATCGCGTCCTTGGCCTGCACCGAGATCTTCGGGCCGTAGAACGCCGCCCCGCCCGGGTCGGCCACCAGCTCCAGACCGCTGTCGTGCGCGACCTGCTCCAGGATCGCCGTGGCCTCCGCCCAGTCGGCGTCGGAACCCGCGAACTTGTCCGGCTTGGAGTCGTCGCGGGTGGACATCTCCAGGTAGAAGTCGTCCATGCCGAAGTCGCGCAGCACCGAGAGCATGAAGTTCAGCAGGTGCTTGACCTCCTCCGGCGCCTGCTCCTTGGTGCAGTAGCTGTGCGAGTCGTCCTGCGCGAAACCGCGCACCCGGGTCAAGCCCTGGATGACGCCCGACTTCTCGTACCGGTACACGTGCCCGAACTCGAACAGCCGCAGCGGCAGCTCCCGGTAGGAGCGCCCCCGCGAGCGGAAGATCAGGTTGTGCATCGGGCAGTTCATCGCCTTGAGGCGGTACTGGTACCCGTCGAACTCCATCGGCGGGAACATCGTGTCCGCGTAGTACGGCAGGTGACCCGAGGTGTGGAAGAGCTGCTCGTTCGAGATGTGCGGCGTGCCGACGTACTCGAAGCCCTCCTCGATGTGGCGCCGGCGGACGTAGTCCTCCATCTCGCGCTTGATGATCCCGCCCTTGGGGTGGAACACCGGCAGGCCCGAACCGATCTCGTCCGGGAACGAGAACAGGTCCAGCTCGGCGCCCAGCTTGCGGTGATCGCGCCGCTCGGCCTCGGCGAGCCGCTCGACGTACTCCTCCAGCTTCTCCTTGGACTCCCACGCGGTGCCGTACACCCGCTGGAGCTGCTGGTTGGCCTGGTCACCGCGCCAGTAGGCGGCGGCGACGCGGGTCAGCTTGAAGGCCGGGATGAAGCGGGTGTGCGGCACGTGCGGTCCGCGGCAAAGGTCGCCCCAGACGCGCTCGCCGTGCCGGTCGATGTTGTCGTAGACGGTGAGCTCGCCGCCGCCGACCTCCATCACCTCGGAGGTGTCCACGTCGTCCACATCGGACTTGATGTCGACGAGCTCCAGCTTGTAGGGCTCGCTCGCCAGTTCCTCCTTGGCGGCCTCGATCGACTCCAGCCGCCGGCGGGAGAACTTCTGGCCGGACTTGAGGATCTGCTTCATGCGCTTCTCCAGCGCCTGCAGGTCCTCCGGGGTGAACGGCTTGTCGACGTCGAAGTCGTAGTAGAAGCCGTCCCGCACCGGCGGGCCGATGCCCAGCTTCGCGTCCGGGAACAGGTTCTGCACCGCCTGGGCGAGCACGTGCGCGGCGGAGTGCCGGATGACGTTGCGGCCGTCATCGGACTCGGCGGCCACCGCCTCGACCTCGGCGTCGGCCTCCGGCGCCCAGTCCAGGTCGCGCAGGTTCCCCTCGGCGTCGCGGACCACCACGACGGCCTCCGGGCCCTTCGACGGCAGACCCGCTTCGGCGACGGCCGCGCCCGCGGTAGTGCCCGCCGGAACCTTCACCCGGGGTGCTTGCTGGGCGTGGGAAGGCTGTACCGACACGATCACTCCTAGACTGGGCCGTTTCACCGGCGCGGATACGTTGCGCAACCCGATGCTATCGGTGTCCACCAATCCATTAACGCCCAGCCCAAGCCCTTGAAGAGGGTTCCAGACTCATTTTGCGCAGCGGTGCGGGTAGCGGAACCTCAGCGGCCCTCCGGGTCGGCGATGAGCTCGTGGAGCTCCAGGGCGGACACCCGCTCACCTGCGAACGCGCCGATCGCGCAGCGCACGCCCAGGGCGCCCAGCCGCTGCGCCTGCAGCTCGTCGTCGACACCGCCCGCGACCACCGGCAGGTCCATCAGCTCGGCCGCCCCGGCCGCAGCGCTCAGCAGGTACTCGTCGAGCGGATCGGGCCCGTCCGGATCGGCGAACCCGGCCAGGTGCGGGCCGTCGATGCGCACCCCGTGCAGCGGCAGCCCGCGCAGTCGAGCGAGGCGCGTGTAGTCGTCGCCGAACTGGGAGACGATCAGCTTGATGCCCATCTCGGCGAAGATCTCGACGGTGTCCACCGCGTCGCCCTGGTGGTCGAACAGCGCCGCCTCGGGCATGCCCAGGGCCAGCGACTCCGGCGGCAGCCCGGTCTCGCGCAGCACCCGCTGCACGTCGTTGACCAGCTCGGGATCGCGGCAGTGCCGGTGCGAGAGGCTCACCGCCGCGAGCGGCCCGCGCGCGCCGAAGCGCTCGGTCCACTGCGAGGCGTGCCTGCAGACCTGCTCCAGAGCCCAGCCGCCGAGCCGGGTGATCAGCCCGGTCTCCTCGGCGAGGTCGCGGAACGACTCCTCCCCCAGCTCGCCGAACTCCGGGTGGTCCCAGCGGATGCTCGCGGCCGCGGCGAACAGCGAGCCGTCGTCGAGCCGCCACACCGGCTCGTACTCGACGAACAGCTCCCCCTGGTCCAGGGCCGCGGGCAGCGCCGCGGAGAGCTTGAAGCGGTCGCGGGCCTCGGCGTTGAGCGCGGCGTCGAAGAGCACCCACTGCGCGCGGCCGTCCTGCTTGGCGCGGTAGAGGGTGATGTCGGCGTCGCGCAGCAGCGCCTCCGCGTCGGTCCCGGCGACCGGGCGCTCGACGACGCCGACGCTGGCCGAGGCCGCCAGCTCGTGGGCGCCGATGCGGGCCGGCCGGGTGACCTCCGCGAGCATCTTCTCCACCTGCGCGACCAGGCCCGCGGCACCGTCGGTGTCGGGCACCAGGACGACGAACTCGTCACCGCCCATCCGCGCCGCCAGCGCCCCGAACTCGGCCGTGAGCGCCTGCAGTCGCTGGGCGACGGCGCGCAGCAGCTGGTCGCCGACGGGGTGGCCGAGGCTGTCGTTGACGGCCTTGAACCCGTCGAGGTCGAAGAAGCACAACCCCACCCGCCTGCCGGGGTGGGTGGGTTCCAGGGCCCGCTCCATGCTGGTCTGCAGCTGGGTGCGGTTGGGCAGGCCGGTCAGCGGGTCGTGCACGGCCTGGCGTCGGAACTGCTCCTGGAGCATGTGCCGGTCGGTGATGTCCTCGAAGAGCATCACCAGGTAGTCGGGGTCGTCGCGGGCGTCGCGGACCAGCGAGGCCGACAGCTGGGTCCAGATGTGCGAGCCGTGCTTCTCGGTGAAGCGGATCTCCAGCTGGTAGCGGTCGACCTCGCCGCGCACCAGGTCGGCGTTGGCCGCGGCCAGCTCGCCGACCCAGGCGGTGTCGGCGAGGTCGAAGATCGTCCGTCTCACCAGCGACTCCTCGCTGAGCCGGAAGATCCTGGCCATCGAGGGGTTGATCTCGTCGACGATGCCGTCGAGGGTGACGATGGCGATGCCCAGCGCCGACGAGGTGAACACCGCCCGCGACCGCGCTTCGGAGGCGCGCAGGGCCTCCTCGGCGGCGTCGCGGGCGTCGAGCACCGACTGCTTGATGATCTCCTGCTCGCCCAGGGTCTGCTCGCGCAGCGCCCCGGCGAAACCGGACCCGATCGCGCCCAGCACGTCGACCAGTCCGGCCGGGTCCAGATCCCGGTACCGGGGCAGCTCGGCCGCCAGGTGGTTGAGCGTGCGGTGGACGACGACGGGGTTGGTGAAGTGCACGCGGACGAGGCGTTCCCCCGCCTGGCGAGCGGGTTCCAGCGGTCCGTCGCAGGCGGCCAGGACGTCGTCGAAGCACTTCGCCAGGAACGCCTCGATCTCGGGACGGCCCATCGCCACGTAGCTGGTGTGGATGATCTCGCGCGTCCACTGAGCCACCACTCGCAGGCGATCGTCCGCCCCGCGGTCGAACCCTCCCTCGATTTCAGGCATCCCTCACACCTTCTGCCCGGCCTCGTCGCCGGTCACGATGAACTCCCGCCCCCGTCGCGTCGAGAACCCCGGTTCTCGCGTCGACGAGCGTTCGCGGCTCTCGACGCCGGGGGTGCCGGGTCGACGGGGGTGCGGTCGGGGCCAGTCTGGCGATCATGCCGGGTCCTCGCACGACGAGCGGTGATCACGCCTTGCGACCGAGGAGTCCGTAGACGATGGATTCCTCGGGCCGGTCGCCGACGTCCTCCGGGGAGTCCGGGTGCCACTCCGGGACGTAGACGACGCCGGGCTCGATGAGCTCGAAGTCGGAGACGAGCTCGGCGACTTCGGCGCGGGTCCGCAGGGTGACCGGGTTGGTGCTGTTCTCGTAGAGGTTGACCAGGCCCTGCACGCCTTCCGGGAACTCCTCGCCGGTGACGTGGGAGAAGCCGAGGTAGCTGCCCGGGGCGAGCTTGTCGTGGTACTGGCGGATGACCTCGCGCGGGTTGGCGCTCTCCGGCACGAAGTGCAGCAGCGCCACCATCATCACGGCGATCGGCTGCGAGAAGTCCAGCATCCGCTGGGTTTCCGGTGCGTCGAGCACACCGGCCACGTCGAGCAGGTCGGCCTGCACGATCGTCGCGTTGTCGTTGCCGTCGAGGATCGAGCGGCTGTGCGCGACGGCGACCGGTTCGTTGTCGACGTAGACGACGCGGGCCTGCGGGTCGACGGCGTGCACGATCTCGTGCACGTTGCCCGCGGTCGGGATGCCCGAGCCGATGTCGAGGAACTGGCGGACGCCCTGGTCGAGGCAGTAGCGCACCGCGCGGCGCAGGAATGCGCGGTTGTTCAGCGCCACCTCCTTGACGTTGGGCACCACTTCCAGGACCTTCTTGCCGAGCTCGCGGTCGGCGGCGAAGTTGTGCGCGCCGCCTAAGTAGAAGTCGTAGCAGCGGGCTGCGCTGGGCTTGTCCAGGTCGACGCCCTCGGCCAGCCAATCGGGTCGCTGCTCCATAGATTCAGCCTCCTGCACGTGGATTCGACACCCGAAAAGGTGATCAAGAAGCCTCATCGTACTGTCACTCAACGCTTCTGAACATGCACCCAGAGTGGATATTCGGAACCGCGCGGTACCAGCTCTTTTCGGGGTCTCGTCGGGTTTCTCGGGGATGTCGAGCCGGATTCGGCTCCTACCGGGCACCGCCCACGAGTTCGGCGACCTCCATCGCCGAGACCCGGTCGCTGACGTGCGGGCCCTGGATCAGGCGCACACCGATCTCCCCCAGCCGGTGGGCCTGCTCCGCGGTCGTCACACCGGTGGCCAGCACCGGCAGATCCATCAGTTGCGCCGCGCCGACGGCGCTGCGCACCAGGTACTCGCTGATCGGTTCCGGGCCGTCGGGGTCGGCCATGCCCTCGATGTGCGGACCGTCGATGAGCACGCCCGCCAGCGGCAGGTCCTTGAGCCGGTCGACCCGGGTGTAGTCGGAGCCGAACTCGTGCACGAACAGCCGGATGCCCATCTCGGCGAAGATCTCGACGGTGTCCACCGGATCGCCCTGGTAGTCGAACAGCGCCGGTTCCGGCAGGCACAGCACCAGCGACTCGGCGGGCAGACCGGTGCTCTCCAGCGCCTCCCGCACGCCGCGGACCAGCTCCGGATCGCGGCAGTGCCGCGCCGACAGCGTCAGCCCGAGCAGCGGGGCGTGCTCGCCGAGTTCGCGCACCCAGCGGGCAGCGTGCGCGCCCGCCTGCTCCAGGGTCCAACCTCCGAGCCGGGTGATCAGCCCGGTCTCCTCGGCCAGCCCGAGGAACCGGCTGGACGGCAGTTCGCCGAACTCGTCGTGGTCCCAGCGCACGTTGGCCAGCACCGCCAGCACCTCGCCGGTCTCGACGTCGGCGACCGGGTCGTACTCGACGAACAGCTCGTGCTTCTCCAGCGCCGAGGGCAGCGCGGCCGAGAGCCGGAAGTTCTCGTGCGCCACCGCGTTGCGCTCGGCGTCGAAGAGCACCCACAGCGCGCGGCCGTCGCGCTTGGCGCGGAACAGCGTGATGTCGGCGTCGCGCAGCAGCGAACCGGTGTCGGTGCCCAGCACCTCGCGCTCGACGATGCCGACGCTCGCCGAGGCGGTCAGCTCGTGCGCGCCGATCCACATCGGCTGGGTGAGCTCCCGCAGCATCCGCTCGACCAGGTCGATCACGTGCGCGGCGTCGTAGGAGTCGGGGATGACCACGGCGAACTCGTCGCCGCCGGTGCGCGCCACCACGGCGCTCTCGGTCGCGGCCAGCGACTGCATCCGGCGACCGACCTCGCGCAGCATCCGGTCGCCGATGCCGTGGCCGAGGCTGTCGTTGACGGCCTTGAAGCCGTCCAGGTCGAACAGGCACAGGCCCACCCGGCGACCCGGGTAGACGGTGGTCAGCGCCGCGTCGAGGCAGGACTCCAGCTGCGCCCGGTTGGCCAGCCCGGTCAGCGGGTCCTGAACGGCCTGGCGCCGGAACTGCTCCTGGAGCATGTGCCGGTCGGTGATGTCCTCGTAGTGCAGCACCAGGTGATCGGGCCGGTCGAGGCCGTCGCGGACCAGCGTCGCGGTCAGCCGGGTCCACACGTGGGTGCCGTCGGCGGCGGTGTAGCGGGTGTCGAGGCTGACCTCCTCACCCGCTCCGTCGGCGAGGTCGCCCAGCGCGCCGGTGAGCTCGGGGCGCCAGCGGTCGTCGGCGAGATCGAGGACCGAGGCGCCGGTCAGCGCGGTCTCGGAGAGCCGGAACATGCGCCGCAGGGCGGCGTTGGTCTCCTCGACGACGCCCGCGGTGCTGGCCACGGCGATGCCGACGTTCGGCGCGTTGAACAGCGCCTGGGTGCGGGCCCGCAGGTCGCGGCCCGAGTTCCGCTCCACGGCACCGGTCCGCAGGCTCTCCGCGAACCCGGCGGCGAGGTGGCCGAGGGCGGCCACGATCCGGTCCGGCGGCACCTCGGGCAGCAGCACCGGCAGCTCGGCGGCCAGCAGCTTGAGGGTCCCGGGCAGGACCATCGGGTTGTCGCGGTGCAGCGGCAGCAGCTCCACGCCCGCGTTGCGGGCCTCGCCCGCGCGGTCGGGGCAGGCCAGCTCGCCGAGCAGGTGCTCCAGGCAGTTGCTCAGCAGGTCCTCCACGTCGCCGCGGTTCAGCGGCGCGTAGCTGTTGTGCGCGATCTCGCGCTTCCACCGCTGGATGAACTCGGGGCGATCCACCCTGGTGATCACGGTTCGGCTCCGTCGGCGCTCCGGTGTGGCGTTCGACGCACTCGCCCACCCTGTCCTCGACTCTTTCGTCACCGCGTGGAGCCGGCGCGGCACGGTGCGCACCGACGCGGTCGATCCGGGACCGATCTTACTGTCACTCACCGCGTTCGGTCACGCACTCAGCGCTGAATGGTCGAGTCCGCGATATCGCCTGGCCGGGGCGCCTACCGGAAGATGATCTTGAGTGTTGTGGTTCACCGAGGTGATGCACCAGATCGCCTATGAGGATTGTCACCGGTCCGCTATGCGGGATCGGGGGTAAGGCATCCCTAAGCTGGTATCGATTCCGCGCATGGCTCGGCCCGGACCGCTTCCGGGCACGGTGCCGCGCGGCTTCGCAGTCGAGCGCGCCGAGCCCGGCGCACCCAGGAGGAGATGCATGACCCGCCCGTTGCGTGTCGCGATCGTCGGGGCCGGCCCGGCCGGCGTGTACGCCGCCGACATCCTGACCAAGTCCGAGACCCCGGTCGAGATCGACCTGCTGGACCGGATGCCGGCACCCTACGGGCTGATCCGCTACGGCGTGGCGCCCGACCACCCGCGCATCAAGGGAATCATCAACGCCCTGCAGCGCGTGATGGAGAAGCCGGAGATCCGCTTCCTCGGTCACGTCGAGTACGGCGTGGACGTCAAGCTCGAAGACCTGCAGCGGCACTACGACGCGGTGATCTTCTCGACCGGCGCCGACCAGGACCGCCCGCTGGACATCCCGGGCATCGACCTGCCGCACAGCTACGGCGCCGCGGAGTTCGTCTACTGGTACGACGGCTACCCGGAGGCCCCGCGCGACTGGACGCTGGACGGCGAGCAGGTCGCGGTCATCGGCGCCGGCAACGTCGCGCTGGACGTGGCCCGGGTGCTGGCCAAGCAGGCCGACGACCTGCTCAGCACCGAGATCCCGGACAACGTGCACCGCGGCCTGAAGGACTCGAAGGTCACCGACGTGCACCTGTTCGCCCGCCGCGGCCCGGCGCAGGCGAAGTTCACGCCGCTGGAGCTGCGCGAGCTCGACCACCAGGACGAGGTCGAGATCATCGTGCACCCCGAGGGCTTCGAGATGGACGAGGCCAGCGAGAAGGAAGCCCAGACCAACAACCAGGTCAAGACGATCGTCAAGACCCTGCAGGACTGGGCGCTGCGCGACCCGAAGAACAACACCGAGCGCCGCCTGCACCTGCACTTCCTGCGCGCCCCGGTCGAGGTCACCGGCACCGACCGCGTGGAGGGCTTCAAGGTCGAGGTCATGGAGCTCACCGGTGACGGCAACGTCCGCGGCACCGGCGAGTACGAGACCTACCCGGTGCAGCAGGTCTACCGCGCCGTCGGCTACCTGAGCTCCCCGGTCGCCGACCTGCCCTTCGACACCAAGTCCGGCACCGTGCCCAACGCGGGCGGCCGCGTGCTCGACCTCGACGGCGAGCACATCCCGGGCGTCTACACGACCGGCTGGATCAAGCGCGGCCCGGTCGGCCTGATCGGGCACACCAAGGGCGACGCGCTGGAGACGATCAACAACCTGCTCGAAGACCTCGACGCGCTGCCCAAGGCCGAGCAGCCCGCCTCCGACAGCATCATCGAGCTGCTGGAGGAGCGCGGCGTCTCCTACACCACGTGGGAGGGCTGGACCCGCCTGGACGCGCACGAGAAGTCCCTCGGCGAACCCCACGGCCGCGAGCGCATCAAGGTCGTCCCCCGCGAGGACATGGTCAAGATCTCCCGAGCGGAGTGACCGGACCTCCCCGCACCACCGAGAACGCCCCTGCTCCCCGGGAGAGCAGGGGCGTTCTCACGTCCGAACCACCCCACGATCGAAAACAGCAGGTTTCACCCGGTTGAAAACCCCGGTTTTCGCGCGACGAAAACAGCGGTTTTCGCGCGATGAAACCGATGGTTCTTGACAGGGTCGGGTCAGGATCGGGCGTGTTGGTGGCCGAGGAGGCCGCCGAGGGCGGTGATGAGGGCCAGGGCGAGGAGGAGGGCCGCTACCGGCCAGGACTTGTGGTCGCCCGCGATGAGCAGGGCGCTGGCGGCCAGCGGGACGAAGCCGCTGAGGGTCCCGCTGAGGTTGGAGGAGATCGCGACTCCGCTGTAGCGGAGGTGCACCGGGAACAGGCCCGCGAGCAGGGAGCCCGAGACCGCGTAGGGGATCGAGAGGCAGTTGATGCCCAGCGTGACCGCGATGACGACCAGTACCGGGTTCCGGGTGTCGATCATCCAGAACACCGGGAACGCCACCAGCGCCGAGAGGACCCCGCCCCACAGGCAGACCTTGCCGGGGCTGAAGCGGTCGGCGAGCCTGCCGCCGAAGATCAGGGTCACCACCTCGGCCGCCGCGGCCACCAACGTCGCGATCAGCATCAGCGACTTCGGCAGCTCCAGCGTCCCCGAGCCGTAGCTGATCACGAACGTGGTCAGCAGGTAGAAGCCGCCGATGCCGATCAGCGACGCCGCGACACCGATCAGCACCTGCCGCCACGCCGTCCGGAACAGCTCCAGCGCGGGCACCGAGGCGCGGTCGTGCTCGGCGAGCATCCGCTCGAACAGCGGCGACTCCCCCACCCGGCGACGCAGGTACAGCGCCACGCCCAGCAGCGGGAACGCCGCCAGGAACGGCAGCCGCCAGCCCCACGAGTCGAACGACGAGTCGGGCAGCATCGCCACCAGGTAGAACCCGCCCGAGGACAGCAGCGTGCCGATCGGCGACCCGATCTGCGGCAGCGCCGCGAACCGGCCGCGCTGCTCCGGCGGCGCGTGCTCGACGGCGAGGGTGACCGCACCGCCCCACTCGCCGCCGACCGCGATTCCCTGCAGCACGCGCAGCGCGGTCAGCAGCAGCGGTGCGGCCAGCCCGATCGCCGCGAAGTCCGGCAGCAGACCGATCAGCCCCGTGACGACGCTGATCAGCGTGACCGTGATGAGCAGGCTTCGCCTGCGCCCGATCCGGTCGCCCAGGTGACCGAAGAGCAGCGCGCCGAGCGGTCGCGCGACGAACCCGATCGCGAACGAGGCGAACGCGGCCAGCGTGGCCACCGCCGGGTCCTCCGTCGCGAAGTACAGCCGGTCGAACACGATCGACGCGGCCGTGCCGTAGAGGAAGTAGTCGTACCACTCCAGCGCGGTACCGACGAACGCGGCGAACGCGACCTTGCGCGCCTCGGTGGGATCGACGCGTTCCGCGCTCGGCGTCGCCGCTCTCGGGATCTCGGTCACGGGGCCTCCCTTGGATCAGGTGGGGTCTGCTGCGAACTCCTCGGCGCCGTGCACCGCGCGCCCGGCGACGAACGTGGCGCGCACGCCGATGTCGCCGATCTCCGCGGTGGGGGCGGTGGTGGGGTCGGCGTCGAGCAGCACGAGGTCGGCGAACATGCCCGCGGCGATGCGGCCCCGCTCGTTCTCCTGGCCCGCCGCCCAGGCCGCGTGCGTGGTGTAGGCGCGCAGCGCTTCGGTCGCGTCGACCCGCTCGTCGGGGCTGAGCACGCGGCCGGCCTTGGTGGTGCGGTCGACCATCGCCCGCATCCCCAGCAACGGCGCGCCGTTGCTCACGCACGGCCGGTCGGAGCTGCCGGGCACCACGAGTCCGGCGTCCACGAAGGACTTCTGCCGGTACAGCCAGGGTTCCCGCTCGTCGCCGACCGCCTCGATCATGGTGTCGCCGATCTCGTACAGGAACCGGGACTGCGGAACCGGGATGACGCCCAGCGCGGCCATCCGGGGCAGGTGGTCGGGTCGCACCATCGCCGAGTGCTCGATGCGGTGCCGCGCGTCCGGGCGCGGGAAGTCGCGCTGCGCTGCCTCGAACGCCTCCAGCGCCAGGTCGATGGCGCGGTCGCCGATGGCGTGCGCGGCCACCCGCCAGCCGCCGCGGTGCGCGGTCAGGATGCGCTCGCGCAGCACGTCCGGGTCGTCGCCGAGCACGCCGTGGCCGCCGTGGCCGTGGAAGGGCTCGGTGACCGCGGCGGTGCGGCTCGACAGGGCGCCGTCGGTGAAGATCTTCATCGGCCCGATGCGCAGGAAGTCGTCGCCGAAACCGGTGCGCAGCCCCAGGTCCAGGCCGAACGCGTCGGGGCCGACCGGGTGCAGCACCTCGGTCGCAGGCATCAGCTCGACGCGCTGCAGCAGGTCCCCGCGCGAGCGCGCGAGCTGGTAGGCGGCGGCTTCGGCGGGGCTGTGCCCGATCCAGCCGCCGCCGATGCCGGCCTCGGTGACGTGGGTGAGCCCTTCGGCGGCGTAGCGCTTCGCGGCGCGGGCGATCGCGGCCGCCAGCTCCTCGACCGGGTAGGGCTTGACCAGGGCGTCGACGAGCTGCTGCGCCTGCTCGGCGAGCAGCCCGGTGGGGGTGCCGTCGGCGTCGCGCTCGACCACGCCGCCCTCGGGGACGCGGGCCGACCCGTCGAGAACCCCCGCCTCGTCGAGGATCGCGCTGCTGGCCACGCACATGTGCGCCGAGCGGTGCTTGAGCCACACGGGCCTGCCGCCGCCCGCCCGGTCCAGCGCGGCGCGGTCGGGGTGCCCGCCGATGACGAAGTCGTCGTAGCCCGACCCGATCACCCAGCCGTCCGAGGGCAGCGAGGCCGCCTGGGAGGCGACGAGGTCGTAGAGCTCCTGGGAGCTCCGGCAGCCGGACAGGTCCAGCTCCGCCAGCGAGAGCCCGTACCAGACCATGTGGTTGTGCGAGTCGGCGAAGCCGGGCGCGGCGACCGCGCCGTCGCCGTCGACCACCCGGCGCGCGGGCAGGTCGGCGATCTCCTCGTCCACCCCGACGATGCGCCCGCCGAGCACGCCGATGGTGTGCGCGGTGGGGCGGTCCGGGTTCATGGTCAGCGCGCGGACGTCGCGCAGGACTAGATCGAGCACGTCGTTCCCTTCTTCAGGCCAGGTGGTGCGTGCGGGTCAGCGGCAGCGTGGCAGCCCGGTGCACGTCGACCTCCACCCCGTCGACCGTCACCGGCCCCGGTTCGCGCGGGACTTCCACGCGCGGGGTCGCGGTGTTGCGCACCATGTCCGCCCTGGTCAGGCCTCTGCTGTGGCGCACGGAGGCGTAGTTCGGGCCGCTGGGCAGGTGCGCGCGGTCGGCGGCGTCGGCGACGAACACCGTCGACAGCCTGCGGGCTGCGGCCCCGAGTCCGCCGAAGAAGGGCCGCATGACCCTCGGTTGGGTGAGCCGGGTGGAGCCGGATCCGGAGCCGCTGGCGCCCCAGGCGACGAAGCCGGATTTGATCACGAGATCGGGCTGGGCGCCGAACCAGGACGGCTGCCACAGCACGACGTCGGCGAGCCTGCCCGGCTGCAGCGAGCCGACCTCGTGGGCCATGCCGTGCGCGATCGCCGGGTTCAGGGTGATCTTGGCGAGGTAGCGCAGCACCCGCTCGTTGTCGGCGTGCTCGGGTCCGGCCTCCCCGGCGAGCGCGGCCTGGACGTGGGCGAGTTGCCAGGTGCGGCGGGCGGTTTCGGCGATGCGGCCCATGCCCATCGAGTCCGAGTTGACGATGCTGATCGCCCCGGAGTCGTGCAGCGCGTTCTCCGCGGCGATGCCGTGCTCCCGCACCCGGCTGCCCGCGATGCCCCGGTCGCTGTCCATCATGGAATGTCCCCTGTGGACTGTTATGGTCATGGGCAGCAGCTCCGAGACCGTCGCCGGGGTCAGCGGCAGCGTCGGGGTCGTCGAGGAGGTCAGCACGTGCGGGCTGCCCACGACCTCCAGCAGGTCGGGATGCCCGCCACCGCCCTCGACGTGGTAGGCGTGCACCGTGCGCCCCCGCGTGGCGTCGAGGGTGTCGGCCAGGAACCCGGATTCGTTGAGCGTGTCGGTGTGCAGCGCGACCGGCAGGTCAGCCTGATCGGCCACGCCCAGGCACGTGTCGACGATGTGCGGGGTGGCTCCCCAGTCCTCGTGGATCTTGAAACCGCCCGCGCCGGAGAGCACCGCGCGCTCCAGCAGGTCGTTCGACGACGACGAGCCGCGAGCCAGGAACGCGACGTTGATCGGCACGTCGCGCCAGGCCTCGATCATCGTCCGCAGGTTGTTCGCCGGGTTGGCGCCGACGTCCCACACGCCGCCCATGCCCATGCCCACCAGCGAGGTCACCCCGGCGGCCAGCGCGGCCGGCACCACCTCGGGGCTGGACAGGTGCACGTGCGAGTCGACGACGCCCGGGGTGGCGATGAGCCCCTCACCGGTGATCATGCCGGTGTGCGAGTCGACGACCAGCTCCACGTCGTCCATGACGTCCGGGTTGCCCGCCCGGCCGACCCCGGCGATGCGGCCGTCCTTGATCCCGATGTTGGTCTTGCGCACGCCCAGCACCGGGTCCAGCAGCAGCACGCCGAGGATCACCATGTCCAGCGCGCTGTCCCGGCCCGCCTTCGGCGCCACCAGCAGCCCGTCGCGGGTCGTCTTGGCGCAGCCGCCGAGCAGCTCCTCGCCGGGCTCGGAGTCGTCGGCCTCGACCCGCACCCACAGATCGGTGTCGGCCAGCCGCACCAGGTCCCCGGTGGTGGGGCCGTAGAGCGCGGCGTAACGCTCGCGCGACAGGCTCGTCATCGCTCGCCTCCCAGCGCCACGGCGGTGATCTCCTTGCGCTCCCCCGCCCCCAGCTGCACCGCCATCCCGGCCGGGACCGCGAGCCGGAACCCGGTGAGGTCGACGTCGCTGCGCACCGCGGGGTTGAGCTCCTCCAGCGGGAAGTGCGAGGAGATCCACACCGGGCGGTCACCCGTGTTGTGCAGCCGCGCCGTCCGGTGCTCGCGGCCCGCGGCCAGCTCGATTTCGCCGTCAGCGGCGCGCACCGCCCCGGGCGCGTCCGGGCCGGGCGGGCCGAACGGCTGCGGCACGTGCACCAGCGCGCTGCCGTGCGGGAACAGCGCCTCGACCTGGATCGCCGGAATCGCCGCGGCCACCCCGGGCTGGACCTGATCGGGGGCGAGCAGCTCGCCAGCGCGGCGCACGATCTCGTCGAGATCCGTTCCGTCCCAGGCCATCTCGCAGACCTCGTCGCACACGTAGGCCACGGCGTCGGGTGCGCCGAGCAGCGCTCCGCGCGCCAGCCTGCGGCGGGCCAGCTCCGCGGCGCTGAACAGGGTCAGCCGCTCCTGCTCGCGGGGCGTCAAGTGCATGAGAGCACAGTCCTCTGGTCACCGGCCCAGCACAATGATGGATCAACGCCATCTGATCGCCCTAGATTGGGCGGATGCACACTCCGCTTCACGTGCCGGTCACACCCGGCGGACCGCTGCGCAGGCTGGTGCACTCCTGCCTGGACGACCTCGACGAGCTCGTCGCGGTGTTCCTGGCCGAGCTGCGCTCGATGGAGCCCTACGCCAGCGACGCGGTGCCGTGGATCGAGCTGCGCGAGCACGCCGAGGCGAGCATGGAGCTGCTGCTGCGGCTGGTCGGCGGCATGCCGATGCCCGACCGGCTGGCCGACCTGTGCGAGCGGATCGGGCGCAGCCGCGCGCAGGCCGGAGTCCCGCTGGAGGTGCTGCTGCACGCGGTGCGCTTCGACTTCCGGGTGCTGTGGGACGCCTTCACCCGGCGCGCGTCCGACGACGAGCTGCCGTCGCTGGTGCACAGCGCGTCCCGGGTGTGGGCGGCGGTGGACCACCACACCACCCGCATCCACCTGGCCTACCTGGCCGAGGCCGCGGTGGTGGCGCGCGAGCAGGAGCACGAGCGCGCGCAGCTGGTGGCGCGGCTGCTGACCACCGACGCGCGCGACCCGCAGGTCGTCGCGCAGGTCGCGACCGCGCTGGACGTCTCCGCCGACGCGGATTTCGCGGTGGCCGCCGCTCCCCTGTCGGCGACCCGGCCGCTGCGCGACGCCGTCGACGAGCTCACCGAGCGCGGCATCGCGGTGCACCTGCAGGACGTCGACCGGCGCCCGGTGCTCATCGCGCAGCTGCCGAGCGGGACCACCGCCGTGCCGTCGCGCTGGCTGCACGACGTCCCCTGCGGGCTGGCGCCGGTCGCGCGCACGCTCGCGGGCGTGCCGCGCGCGGTGCGCATTGCCGCCGAGCTCGCCGGGACCGAGGTGGCCGAGGCGGGTCCGCGCGGGCTCACCGACGCGTGGGCGTCGGTGGTGGCGGGACGGCTGGGCGAGACCGGCGACGCGCTGGCGGCGGAGGTGTTCGGGCGGGTGCGCGGCATCGGCGCGGGCGAGCGGGCCCGGCTGCTGGAGACCGCCGCGTGCTACCTGCGCACCGGGTCGGCGGGGGCGGTGGCGGCCGAGCTGTACTGCCACCGCAACACCGTGCTCAACCGGCTGCGCCGGATCGCCGAGCTCACCGGCTGCGACCTCACCCGCCCGGAGCAGGCGGCGCTGTTCGCGGTGGCACGCGAGTGCGGTCCGTGACGGCGGACCGTGAGACCCGCAGTTCTCATGAGAACCGTCCCCACCTCCACACCCTCCCGCGAGGGGGAGTGTCGGGTTCTCGGTGCAAGCGGTGGTGAGGGGACCACGGGGATTTCGTCGATCGTGACCCGGCGCAGTTTTCATGAAAACTTCCCCACTCCAGGAGTCCGCACGTCCCTCCCGTCCCCACGGGGAGGGAAGCTCTCATGAAAACTTCCGTGGTCGGTGGAGGTGACAGTTCTCATGAAAACTGTCACCTCCCCCGTACGTGCGGTCACCTCCCGGACCCGTACGTCATGCCGAACGCCGTGCGGCGTGCCGGTTGTCCGGCGTACTACGGTGGTGGCGGACTTCTCTCGATCGCGCAAAGGATGGGACGTTGACCGCGACGCAGATCCCGGACACCACCCAGGCCGAACTCGACGCCGCGCTGCAGCGGGCGGCCGAGGCCGCCGAGCCGTTCGGCGCGCAGCCCCCGGCCGAGCGGGCCCGCCAGCTGCGGGCCGTCGCCGACGCGCTGGACGCGGCCGCCGGTGAGCTGATCCCGCTGGCCATCAGCGAGTCGCACCTCTCGGAGGGCCGCCTCACCGGCGAGCTCAAGCGGACCACGTTCCAGCTGCGCCTGTTCGCCGAGACCATCGAGACCGGCGAGCACCTGCGGGTCACCTTCGACCAGGCCGACGCGGACTTCGCGCTGGGCCCGAAGCCGGACCTGCGGCGGATGCTGCTGCCGGTGGGCCCGGTGCTGGTGTTCGCCGCCAGCAACTTCCCGTTCGCGTTCTCGGTGGCCGGGGGCGACACCGCCGCCGCGCTGGCCGCCGGGTGCCCGGTGGTGCTCAAGGGCCACCCCGGCCATCCGGAGCTGTCGGTGCGCACCGGCGAGATCGTCGCCGACGCGCTGCGCTCGGCGGGCGCGCCGGAGGGCACCTTCGGCGTCGTGCTGGGCTTCGAGATCGGCACGGCCGCGCTGCGCGACGAGCGGATCAAGGCGGCGGCGTTCACCGGCTCGGTCCCGGCCGGGCGGGCGCTGTTCGACATCGCGAACTCGCGGTCGAAGCCGATCCCGTTCTTCGGCGAGCTGGGCAGCCTCAACCCGGTGTTCGCGGCCCCGGGGGCGGTGGCCGCGCGCGGCGCCGACATCGCGAAGGGCTACGTGACCTCCTACTCGGGCAACGCCGGCCAGCTGTGCACCAAGCCGGGCCTGCTTTTCCTGCCCGCCGACCACGGCCTGGAGGCCGCCCTCGCGGAGGAGTCGGCCGCGGTGGCCGCGCACCGGCTGCTCAACGACCGGCTGCACGAGGGCTACTGCTCGCGCCGCGCGGCGGTCACCGAGGTCCCGGGCGTGCGGGTGCTGGCCGAGGGTGCCGCCGGTGAGGCGGCGGACGGCGCGGTGCCGACCCTGCTGGCCACCGACGTCGACACGCTGCTGGCGAACCGGGAGGCGTTGCTGGAGGAGGTCTTCGGGCCGCTGTCGATCGTGGTCACCTACGCCTCGGAGGACGAGGCCCGGCGCGCGGCGGAGGCGTTCGAGGGCAACCTGACGGCCGCGGTGCACGCGGACGACGCCGACACCGACTTCGTCGCGACCCTGCTGCCGCTGCTGCGGGACCGCGCCGGTCGCGTGCTGTTCAACGGCTGGCCGACCGGCGTCGCCGTCTCCCCCGCGATGCAGCACGGCGGCCCCTACCCGGCCACCACGGACGCCCGCTTCACCTCGGTCGGCACCGCGGCGCTCGACCGCTTCCTCCGCCCGGTCACCTACCAGAACGTCCCGGCCGCGCTGCTGCCGCCGGCGCTGCGGGACGACAACCCCTGGAACCTGCCGCGCGCGGTCCACACCCCGCGCTGACCAGGCCGGACGCTCAGACCCGGCGGTAGCGGGCGACCGTGACCGCCACCGCCGGGGCGAGCGGGGCGGGCAGCTCCGCGATCGCGGCGTCGAGGGCCTCGGGCGTGGTGTGCCAGGCGTTGGGTCCCATCGCGATCGCGGCGCGGGCCTCGTCGCGGGTCAGGTCCAGCCGGAACTCCACCGCCCGCTGGTCGACCGGGGTGAAGTGGCCCGCGAGCTGGTCGGCGAGCCGGTCCTGCTTGGACTCGTCGACGTGCAGCAGCCCGAGCCGGTCGACCAGCCCGGTCAGGTGACCGGGCTCGGGGGTCACGACGACCAGTTCGCCGCCGGGGCGCAGGGCTCTGCGCATCTCCGGGGCGTTGCGCGGCGCGAAGACGTTGAGGACGGTGCCCGCGGCTCCGGTGCGGATCGGCAGCGGCTGCCAGGCGTCGGCGACGGCCGCGCCGATGCGCGGGTGGACCTTGGCGGCGCGGCGGCAGGCGTACTTGGAGACGTCCAGCGCCACGCCGAGCCGCTCCCCCAGGGCCCGGTTCAGGTAGAAGCCGGTGCCCGCGCCGACGTCCACGACCGGGCCGTCACCGGTCACCGCGTCGGCGACGGCGTCCGCGATCGGGTCGTAGTGCCCGGCTTCGAGGAACCCGGCGCGGGCGGCGACCATCTCGGCGGTGTCGCCGACGACCTTGCTGCGGCCGGAGAGCAAGCTGACGTAGCCCTGCCGGGCGAAGTCGAACGCGTGGTTCGACGGGCACCGCAGCGCATCGCCGTCCCGCCCCAGGTCACCGCCGCAGTGCGGGCAGGCCAGCAGCTCCACCACGTCGTCCAGCACAGCCTTGCCCTCCACACCGCTCGCAGATGCGCGATTCTAGTCGGGGGCGCCCCGGGAGAGAGGAGGTGCGGGCGATGGGGCACTGGCTGAGCGCACCCGAGTACCAGGCGGCGCGGTTCGCCGTCGTCCACCTGATCGCCCTGACCTACCTGATCGGCTTCGCCTGCTTCCTGCGCCAGTTCCGCGGTCTGCTCGGCGAGCGCGGTCTCACCCCGGTCGCCCGGTTCGTCGAGCGGGTGCCGTTCCGGCGGGCGCCGAGCCTGTTCCACCTGCGCAGCTCCGACCGCTGGCTGGCGGGCGCGGGCTGGGCGGGCGTCGTGGCGAGCCTGCTGGCCCAGTTCGCCGACCTCGCACCGCTGTGGACGTGGCTGGTGCTGTGGACGCTGCTGTGGGTGCTGTACTCGTCGATCGTCAACGTCGGCCAGGTCTGGTACGGCTTCGGCTGGGAGTCGCTGCTGCTGGAGGCCGGTTTCCTGGTGATCTTCCTCGGCCCGGCGCACCTCGCCCCGCCCGCGCCGATCCTGTGGCTGCTGTGCTGGCTGCTGTTCCGGGTGGAGTTCGGCGCCGGGCTGATCAAGCTGCGCGGCGACTCCTGCTGGCGCGACCTCACGGCGCTGCACTACCACCACGAGACCCAGCCGATGCCGGGACCGCTGAGCCGCGCCTTCCACCACCTGCCGGGCCCGCTGCACCGCGTCGAGGTGCTGGCCAACCACGGAACGCAGCTGGTGGCGCCGTTCCTGCTGTTCGCCCCGCAACCGGTGGCGAGCGTCGCGGCGGTGATCGTCGTGGTGACGCAGCTGTGGCTGATGCTCAGCGGCAACTTCGCCTGGCTGAACCTGCTCACCATCACGCTGGCCTGCGCCGCGATCAGCGCCCCGCCGGTCGCGCGACCGGACCCGCCGGGCTGGTTCGCGGTCCTGGTGCTGGCGGTGACGGCGCTGTTCGTCGTGCTGGCCTACTGGCCGGTGCGCAACATGCTGGGACGCGGGCAGGTGATGAACCGCAGCTTCAACAGGCTGCACCTGGGCAACACCTACGGCGCCTTCGGCAGCATCACCCGCGTCCGCTACGAGGTCGTCGTCCTGGGCGCGCACGATCCCGACGGCCCGTGGCGGGAGTACGAGTTCCGCGGCAAGCCCGGTGATCCCGCGCGCCGACCCCCGCAGATCGCCCCGTACCACCTGCGGCTGGACTGGCTGATGTGGTTCGTCGCGATCAACCCGTCCTACGGCCGCACCTGGCTGCCGCGCTTCCTGCGCGCCCTGCTGCGCGCGGAACCCGAGGTGCTGGCCCTGCTCCGCCACAACCCGTTCCCGGAGAACCCGCCGGAGCTCGTCCGAGCCGATCTCTACCGCTACCGCTTCACCACCCGCGACGAGCGCCGCAGCACCGGCGACCACTGGACCAGAACCAGGTCCTCAGAACTCATCCCGCCGATGAACCTCGACGACATCGGTGGACGTTTCGGTTGACACCCCACGACCGACGGTCCCGGTCGTGTGCGGGGGGAAGTTCTCATGAGAACTGCGCTCACCCCTGAGCAGCGGCCTCCAGCTCGGAGATCTCGATCTTCCCCATCGCCATCATGGCCTTCATGACCCGGTCGGAGACCGCGGGATCGGAGGAGGTGATCAGCTCCAGCAGGCGGCGCGGCGTGACCTGCCAGGACAGGCCGTAGCGGTCCTTGAGCCAGCCGCACGGGCCGTGCTCGCCGCCCTCGCCGAGCCGCTCCCAGAGCCGGTCGACCTCCTCCTGCGACTCGCACATCACCTCCAGCGACACCGCCTCGGTGAAGTGGAACTGCGGGCCGCCGTTGATCGCGACGAACTGCTGCCCGTGCAGCTCGAACTGCACCACGAGCACCGTGCCCGGATCGCCCGGACCGGCCTCGCCGTGGTGCATGACGTGCACGATCCGCGAGTCCGGGAAGATCGAGCAGTAGTACTTCGCGGCCTCCTCGGCCTGGGTGTCGAACCACAGGTTCGGGGTGATCTTCTGCGTGAACTCGTACATGGGTCCATCCCTCCGTCCGTCGAGAACCAGGTTGAAGGGATAGACCCGCTCACGCAGCGGAACTCATCGCTCGCACCAGAAGGCCGGGCGCATCAGAAGGACAGACGCATCAGAAGGCCGGACGCAGCGGCATCCGGGCGTCGGTGCCGTCGAGCTTGACGCCCAGCACCTGGTGCAGCTGCACGTTGTTGCGCTCGAAGCCCAGCCGGCAGGCCGCCATGTACAGCCGCCACACCCGCGCCCGCGCGAGGCCGGCCTCGGCGACCGCCGCCTTCCAGTTGCGCTCCAGGTTGCGGCACCAGTCGCGCAGCGTCAGCGCGTAGTGCTCGCGCAGGTTCTCCTCGTGGCGCACCTCGAACCCGTGGTCGTTCATCGCCGACACCAGCGTGCCCACCGGCTCCAGCTCGCCGTCGGGGAACACGTAGCGCCCGATGAACTTGCCCGGCTTGGCCTTCTGGTGGCCGTGCGGGCGGGTGATGCAGTGGTTGAGCATCCGGCCGCCCGCCACCAGCTTGTCCTGCAGGAACGAGAAGTAGTGCGGCAGCTGCTTGACCCCGATGTGCTCGGTGAGGCCGATGGAGCTCACCGCGTCGAACCCGCTCTCCTGCACGTCGCGGTAGTCCATGTGGCGCACCTCGGCGAGATCGGCCAGGCCGCGCTCGGCGATGGCCTTCTGCGCCCACTGCGCCTGCTGCCGCGACAGCGTCACGCCCAGCGCCCGCACCCCGTAGTGCTCGGCGGCGTGCATGACCATCCCGCCCCAGCCGCAGCCGACGTCGAGCAGCCGCTGGCCCTGCTTGAGGTCGAGCTTGCGGGCCACCAGGTCGTGCTTGGTGAACTGCGCCTGCTCCAGGGTCGCGTCCTGCTCGGGGTAGACCGCGCAGGTGTAGGCCATCGACGGGCCCAGCACGTACTCGTAGAAGCGGTTGGACACGTCGTAGTGGTACGAGATCGACTGGCTGTCGCGGCGCTTGGAGTGCCGCCACCCGCGCGACGAGCGGTGCTCGACCTCGGGAACCCGCACGGGCCACCAGAACCGGTAGCCGGCGAGCTTGAAGGCCAGCTCCCTGCGCAGCTCCGGCGGGATGTCGTTGAGCGTCACCGCCGGGAACGCCGCCAGCGCGGTGTACATGTCCCCGCGCACTTCGAGGGCCCCGCTGACGTAGGCGCGGGCGAGCCCGAGCTCGCCGGGAGCGGCGGCCAGGTGCGACAACGCCAGCGGCGAGCGGACTTCCACGCACACATCGGCTCCGGCGGTGCCTGCCCGGCTGCCGTCGAAGGCGCGGATCTCGATCGACAGATCGTCGCCGAGAATCCGCTCGAACACCCCTGCCCATCCCATCAGAGGGTCTCCTCTCCAGTTTGATGTGTCGTTTCCCCCGCGAGTCAGCGCTCGCGAACGCACTTCTCGTACAGCCCCGGCAACCGGCCCTTCGGGTCGTAGGTGTCCTTCAGCCGCTGGTAGGCGGGGCGGTTGTACAGCCGCCAGAACTCGTCCTCCTCGAAGTAGGAGTTGGAGTACAGCGACTTGTGCCCGTCGAGCTCGGTGACCTTGCGCTCGATCGCGCGGTTGTGCCTGCCGGGCGCCTCCCCCGGTCGCAGCGGCACGGTCGCCCAGAACCCGACGTTGACGTAGAGCGTCTCGGCGTCCATCGGGTACAGCGGCCAGCCGCGGGTGTCGCTCAACCGCACCGGGCAGAGCCAGATCGGCGAGATGCCGATGTCGCGGTGGAAGAACTCCAGGAACTCCGGCAACCGCTCGACCGGGATCTCCACGTCCTGGATCACCGGCTCGTTGAGGCCCTTGCCCTGCAGCACCGCGAGCCGGTCGGTCACCGAGTGCTTGCGGTCCCAGGCGACGATGCGGCGGTAGACGTCGGAGCGCTTGTACTGCGCGGGCCAGAATCGGCGGACCAGCGGGTGCTGGACGCCGATGGCGCGCGAGCACCAGAACCAGTCGGTGTCCCAGCGCCACAGGTAGTCGCGGATGCTCAGGTAGTCGGTGCGCCGCTGCTGCAGCGAGCGGTAGTAGATCCGGGTTCCGGTGTAGTCGCTGGTGAACGGCGCCGAGTCCACGTAGGACCCCAGCGTGAGGTAGTGCTCGCTCGGCGTGAAGACCGTGCCGTCGACGAAATCGACCGGCTCGCCGTCGAATTCACCGTCCGCGCACACCCGGGCGATCGCCTCGGCGCACTCCTCGGCGGTGGCGAACGGGACGTGCCGGAGCTTGACGAACGGTTTGACCGACTCCAGCTCGATCTCCAGCCGCAGCGCGTAGCCCAGCGTGCCGTAGGAGTTCGGGAAGCCGCGGAACAGCTCGGCGTGCTCGTTGTCGCGGCGGGCCACCACCACCGACCCGTCGCCGGTGAGCACCTCCATCTCGCGCACCGACTCGTGCGGCAGGCCGTTGCGGTAGGAGGTCGACTCGATGCCGAGCCCGGCCACCGCGCCGCCCAGCGTGATGGTCTTGAGCTGCGGCACCACCTTCGGGATGTGCCCGGTCGGCAGCAGCGCGTCCACGATCTGCTCGTAGGTCGCCATGCCCTGGACCTGCGCGGTTCCGGCTTCGGCGTCGACGTCGAAGACCTTGGTGAACCGGCCGACGTCCAGCCCCGGCGTCTCGGACGGAGCGCGGAACCGGAAGAGGTTCGAGGTGGGTTTGGCGAGCCGGACCGGTGCTCCGGCCGGCAGTTGTGCGTACTGCGCGACCAGTTCGGCCACGTCGTCGGAATGCTCGCCGATCATCGGCGTTACCCGATCCGCCATGCCTCGACCGTAATGCCGGAACCGGAGTCAAGCACCCCCTTTAACCAGGCACCGGAACCCGCCCGCAAGCCGACGAACAGCCCAAAACCCGGTGGCATCGAGTGGTTCCGCGATCTTCGATGATCGCAAAACCGCAGGTTGGGGCCACGTCGGGAACGTGATCGCCGATGTTTGCGTGATACATGCAAGTTCAGCGATATTTCGATCACATTTGACGTGATCGGAGTAGTGGCCGCGGGCTAGCGCCGCTGCAGTGCCCAGGCGCGCAGGCCGCGGAAGCTCTGCACCTTCGTCGGGCCCACCGAGATCAGCTTGTAGCTCTCGTGGCCGCGCAGCGCACCCGCCAGCTCCCGGTCGATGAGCACCGAAGCCGGCCGGGCCACCGAGGTCAGGCGGCTGGCGATGTTCACCGTCGAGCCGTAGACGTCGCCGAAGCGCGCCAGCACCGGGCCGCGGGCCAGACCGATCCGCAGCGGCGGCAGCAGGTCGTTCTTGGCGATCTCCTCGTTGAGGGTCAGCGCGATCTCCGCGCCCTCCTCCGGGCTGTCGGCCACGAACAGCACCTCGTCGCCGACCGTCTTGATGATCCGGCCGCGGTTCTGCGCCACCACACCGCCCGCCAGCGACTCGAAACCGTCGATCAGCCGCGTCAGCTCCAGCTCGGTGAAGTCGCGGATGAGCCGCGTGTAGCCGACCAGATCGGCGAAACCCACCACCTGGACGCGTTCGTCGATGCCCGGGTCGCGCTCGTCGAGCTCGCGGGACACGGTGGCGGCCAGGTGCCGCCGCCACACGTAGTCCTGCATCTTCTCCATGACGGGCACGATCGCGGCCGCCACCTCGGTGGTGGTGTCCACATCGGCGCCGAAGGTGTCGCCCAGCAGCGACTTGAACAGTCCCGTCTGCCACTCGGCCAGCCGCGACATCGTCTGCGCCAGCGAGCGGGCCACCGCGGACTCGAGCTCGTCGGGGATCACGTCCGCGGACACCAGCGACACCAGCGCCCGCAGCGCCGCCACGTCGGCATCGGTGAAGATCACCGAGTCGGACTCGACGTGGGCGAAGCCCATCGCCTGCCACAGCTGCTCGGCGCGCTCCAGCGGCACACCGGCGGCCTCGGCGACCTCGTCCTTGGTGTAAAGCGGCGGCGAACCGAGGAGGATCTCCTCGATCCGCCGGATGCGGTCATCGCGATGTTCGGACAACGAGCACGTCGCAATCAGCTCGGCGGGACACTTCGGAGGGCACCGAGCCGAGGATCCGCCCCTTGAGGGTGTTGAGCCCGCGGCTGCCGACCACCAGCAGGTCGGCGCTGTGCTTGTCGGCGGCCTCCACCAGCACCGAGACCGGCTCGCCGACCGACGCCACGGTCTCGACCTCGGTGGCACCGGCCGCGCGGGCGGTGTCCGAGGCGGTCTGCACCGTGTCCTGCGCCGGGGCCGAGCCCATGACCTGGAAGGCCTCGTCGCCGAGCTGGTCGGCGGCTCGCTCCAGCTCCTTCGGGTCGGTCGGGTAGTAGGCGCAGACGATCACCAGCCGCGCCGAGGCGGCAGCGGCGACCTCGGCGGCCCGGCTGACCGCGCGCAGCGAAGGCGCGGAGCCGTCCGTTCCCACGACGACGGTGCGGTAACTGGACATCGCTCTCCCACTTCCTCAGGGACCGACATTTCGACGCTCCGGGTGAGAACACTAACGATCGCGCGCCGCTGCGGTCACGCCCCGTGCCCACCACCCCACCCCTCCCACCGAAAACCCCGGCGTTCGTCCCGTCGAAGACCCCGGTTTTCGCGCGACGAACGTCGCTGTTCTCGACGGGAGGGGTGGATCACCTGGGGAGTTGTGGGATGGGACAACGCGAGGCGGGAACTGTCGTTCGAGCGCACAGCGCGACACTCGACCTCGCGGCGTACGTTTCGCCGCGACCTGTGATTCGAACAATGGAGTCGACCGTGTCAGCACCTGGCCTGCAACCCGGGCGGGGAGTCCTTCGCCGCAAACCCATCGAGACCATCTCGTCCGACGGCGAGGAGACCGGCCTCAGCAAATCGCTGGGCCTGTGGCAGCTCACCGCCATCGGCGTCGGCGGCATCATCGGCGCCGGCATCTTCTCCCTGGCCGGTGCCGTGGCCAACGAGAAGGCCGGGCCCGCCGTGCTGATCTCGTTCCTCGTCGCCGGCATCGCCAGCGCCGCCGCCGCGTTCTCCTACGCCGAGTTCGCGGGCATGATCCCGAAGGCCGGGTCGGCCTACACCTACGGCTACGCGGTGCTCGGCGAGATCGTCGGCTGGCTGATCGGCTGGGACCTGCTGCTGGAGTACACCGCGATCGTCGCGGTCGTCGCGATCAGCATCTCCGGCTACTTCAACGAGCTCCTCGGCTACCTCGGCATCGACCTGCCCACGTGGATGCTGGGCGCGCCGGGAACCGAGAGCGAGGACGGCGTCGCGCCCGGCAGCTACGTGGTGAACCTGTTCGCGATGGTGCTGTGCCTGTTCATCGCGTTCATGCTGAACCTGGGGATGAAGAGCGCCGCCCGGTTCGAGACCTTCCTGGTCTACCTCAAGGTCGGCGTGGTGCTGCTGGTCATCGGCGTCGGCGCGTTCTACATCAACACCGGCAACTACACGCCGTTCTTCCCGTTCGGCGCGGGCGGCGCGATCACCGGTGCCGCAACGGTGTTCTTCGCGGTCTTCGGCTACGACGCCATGAGCACCGCCGCCGAGGAGTCCAAGGAAGCGCAGAAGCACATGCCCAAGGCGATCCTGTACTCGCTGGGCATCTCGATGGTGCTCTACGTGCTGGCCTGCCTGGTGCTGACCGGCATGATCCCGTTCCAGCAGATCAACGGCGACAGCGCCTTCGCCTCCGCCTTCGCCGACGTGGGCCTGCCGATGCTCGGCGCGATCATCGGCGTCGGCGCGATCCTGGGCATCCTCACCGTCATGTTCACGTTCATGCTCGGCGTGACGCGAGTGGGCTACTCGATGAGCCGCGACGGCCTGCTGCCCGCGTGGTTCGGCAAGACGCACCCGGTGCGCAAGGTGCCCACCCGGTTCACCTGGCTGATCGGCATCGCCTCGGCCGTCATCGCCGGCATCCTGCCGATCGGCGAGGCGGCGGAGCTGACCAACATCGGCATCCTGCTGGCGTTCGTGATCGTGTGCGCCGCGGTGATCGTGCTCCGCTACAAGCGGCCCGACCTGCCGCGCGAGTTCAAGACGCCGGGCATGCCGGTGGTGCCGATCATCGGCATCGGGTTCTCGATCTGGCTCGTCACCTTCCTGGACCCGCTGACCTGGCTGCGGTTCGCCGGCTGGTTCGTCATCGGCCTGGTCATCTACTTCGCCTACGGCTACCGGAAGTCGAAGCTGAACTCCTGATCACCCGGCACCGGACCGGCGCACGCGTTGCGCCGGTCCGGTGTTGATCGGTTGAGTCGTGTCTCCTGCGTCTCAGCGTGCACTGGATCACAGCGTTATCCCGTGCCGTATGCCTAGGGTTTTCCCCGGCGTCACCGGTCTTTCCGGTGCTGCCGGGAGTAGGACCGGGCCTCGATGCTGAGGGGTGCTTGTGACGCGCGTTCGCGAACTGAGCCCGTACGTGGAGCTGAACCGCGCGCAATGGCGCGAACTGCGCGATGCGCTCCCCCTCCCGCTGAGCGAGGACGAGCTGGTCGCGCTGCGCGGCCTCGGCGAACCGGTGGACCTCGACGAGGTCGCCGACGTCTACCTGCCCCTGTCGCGGCTGATCAGCCTGCAGGTCGCCGCCCGCCAGCGGCTGCACGAGAGCACCACCACGTTCCTCGGCGAGGAGGCCCACGGCACCAAGGTGCCCTTCGTCATCGGGGTCGCAGGCAGCGTCGCGGTAGGCAAGTCCACCACCGCCCGCATCCTGCGCACCCTGCTCGCCCGCTGGCCCGACCACCCGCGCGTGGACCTGGTGACCACCGACGGGTTCCTGCACTCCAAGGCGGAGCTGGTGCGGCGCGGGCTGATGCACCGCAAGGGCTTCCCGGAGAGCTACGACCGGCGTGCGCTGCTGCGCTTCGTCACCGAGGTCAAGTCCGGGGCGCCCGAGGTCTCGGCCCCGGTGTACTCGCACGTCGCCTACGACATCGTGCCCGGTGAGCGGCAGGTGGTGCGCCAGCCCGACATCCTCATCGTCGAGGGCCTCAACGTCCTGCAGCCCGGGCCGAGCCTCACCGTCTCGGACCTGTTCGACTTCTCGATCTACGTCGACGCCCGCACCGAGCACATCGCCCGTTGGTACACCGACCGGTTCCTGACGCTGCGCAGCACGGCCTTCGCCGACCCGGAGTCGCACTTCCACCACTTCGCCGAGCTCTCCGACGAGGAGGCCCGCGCGGAGGCCGACCACCTCTGGCGCACCATCAACGAGCCCAACCTCGTGGACAACATCCTGCCCACCCGCCCCCGCGCCACCCTGGTCCTGCGCAAGGACATCGACCACTCGATCAACAGGGTCCGCCTCCGCAAGCTCTGACCCCTCCCCGACCGGGGCCCGCGATTTCAACGGAAATCAGGTTCCCGATTTCAATGGAAATCAGGTGTCCGACTTCCATTGAAATCGGGTGAACGCGTGCGCGCGGGACGCGGGGAGGTCAGCGGTGGCGGGTGCGCTTGGTGAGCAGGAGCTGGAGGTGGGTGTTGAGGCGTTCGGTGGGGTTGGCGAGGTCGATGCCGGTGAGGTCGGTGGCGCGCCGGATGCGGTAGCGCAGGGTGTTGGGGTGGACGTGCAGGGCTGAGCTGGCGGCCTTGACGTCCCCGAAGTGCTCCAGGTACGTCAGCAGGCTGCGAGCCAGGTCCGTGGCGTGCTCGGCGTCGTGCTCGTGCAGGGCGGTGAGCCGGGCGTCCCGGTAGCGCTCGTTGCCCTGCAGGACGGTGAGGATCTCGCTGATCACCACCTGCGCGCGCACGTCGGAGATCGTCGCGACCTCGGCGTCGACGTCGTGCACCAGCGCGTCCAGCACCCGGTCGGCCTCGGCCCGGGACTCGGCGGCCTCGTCCAGCGTCGGCACCGCCGACCCCACCCCGACCTGCACCCGCGAGGTCAGGTGCTGCTTGGCGGCGGCCACGATCTCGCGGGTCAGCGACAGCGCCGACTGGGCGGCCGAGCGCTCCGGCAGCTCGGGCAGCAGGACGTAGACCCGGGACCCGATCGTCGTCACCAGCGCGCTGCGCCGGTAGGCCGAGGCGTGCACCGAGATCAGACCGGTCATCTCGGCGCGCTGCAGCTCCAGCTCGGACCGGTCCACGCTGCCGGTCGGGCGCAGCGTGAACACCGCGACCACGGCGGGCCGGTCGGAGTCGGCGCCGATGTTGTCGGCCACCGACCGCGCGTCGACCCGCCCCTCCAGCAATCCGGCCAGCAGGTTCTCCCGCAGCCTCGGCCCGGCGGTGGCCTCCGAGCGCTGCCGGATGAGCTGCAGCGCGGCCAGCCGGGCGGCTCCGAGCAGGGCGCGCTCGGAGCGCTCCGACAGCGGCCTGCGCCCCTCCTGCACCCAGATCGAACCGAGCGGCTGGCTGCCCGCGTGGATGCCCACCGCCATCCGCCGCCGGATGCCCAGATCGGGGCGCTCGTCGATGCGCACCACGTCCTCACCCGCGCGAAGCCGCTGGTAGACGCCCCACTCGCGCAGCATCGCCAGGTACTGCTCTGGGCCCTGGCGCCCCAGGATGGACAGCCTGCGCAGCTCGTCGACCTCGTCGTCGGAGCGCGAGTAGGCCAGCACGCGGCTGGCGGTGTCCTCGATGCTGACGATGCCGTCGGTCATCGCCGCCACCGTCTGGGCCAGCGAGAACAGGTCGCCCAGCGCCTCGCCGACGTCGGCGTCGCTGGTCAGCCGGGCGTTGTCGATCGCGTTGTGGGCGTAGGCCTCCAGCCGCTCCCAGCGGACCTCCGGCCACACGCCCAGCAGCGCGACGCCGCCGGTGATCGCGGTGTCGCGCAGCGCCCGCGCCTCCGCTTCCGAGCCGATCTTGACCGCCACCGCCGGAGCCCCATCGCGCGCGGCGGCCCGCACTAGCGGCGCCGCCGCCCGGCCGCGCGCGCCGATGACCAGCACGAAGTCCCCGTCGCGCGCGCTGCCGGAGTCCTCCTCCGGGTCGACAATGACCACGTCGCGCACCTCGACGTCGAGGCCGCGCGGCGCGGCGAGCACGTCCACCAGCGGGTCGCCGACGGCGGTCAGCAGCTGCCGCAGCGGCACCCCGACCTCCGCGACCCCGACGTCCGGAACGGCCCCGACCTCCGGAACAGCGCCGACGTCCGGAACAGCACCGACGTCGTTCATCCCGGCCGACTCGACATCACGCGGCATTTGTCCGATCCCACAAACCGACACCTTCAACGATAGCCAACTGCACAAGCTCCACGCGTGGGCCACACCCTAATCTCCAATCAACACACCCACTCGGCGCCTTGAGGAGGCGAGACAGGCATGGACGCGATCACCTCGGTACCGGTGCCCTACAACGAGCCGGTCAAGGGCTACGCGCCCGGGTCGCCGGAACGCGAGTCGCTGCAGAAGCGCGTTGCCGAGCTGGAGTCCGAGCACGTCGAGCTCACCCAGACCATCGGCGGGCAGCAGCGCATGGCGGGCGGTGACCGCTTCGACGTCGTGCAGCCGCACGACCACGCCCACGTGCTCGGCACCGCCGCGCAGGCCACCGGCCAGGACGTCGCCGACGCCGTGGCCGCCGCCAAGGCCGCCGCCCCCGGCTGGGCCGCGACCTCGTTCGACGAGCGCGCCGCGGTCATCCTGCGCGCCGCCGACCTGCTGGCCGGGCCGTGGCGGGACACCATCAACGGCGCCACCATCCTCGGCCAGTCCAAGTCGGTGCAGCAGGCCGAGATCGACGCCGCCTGCGAGTTCATCGACTTCCTGCGGTTCAACGTGCACTACGCCCGGCAGATCATCGCCGAGCAGCCCCGCTCGGTCCCGGGCGAGTGGAACCGGATGGACTACCGGCCCCTCGACGGGTTCGTCACCGCGATCACCCCGTTCAACTTCACCGCCATCGCCGGGAACCTGCCCACCGCGCCCGCGCTGATGGGCAACACGGTGGTGTGGAAGCCGACGCCGTCGCAGCAGTTCGCCGCGCACTTCACGATGCGGCTGTTCGAAGCCGCCGGACTGCCCCCGGGCGTGATCAACCTGGTCACCGGCGACGGCCACGCCGTCAGCGACGTCGCGCTGACCGACCCCGGTTTCGCGGGCCTGCACTTCACCGGTTCCACCGCCACGTTCAAGAAGCTGTGGCGCACGATCGGCGAGAACCTCGACTCCTACCGCAGCTACCCGCGCATCGTGGGTGAGACCGGCGGCAAGGACTTCATCGTCGTGCACCCCTCGGCCGACCCGGCCCCGCTGGCCACCGCGTTCGCCCGCGGCGCCTTCGAGTACCAGGGCCAGAAGTGCTCGGCGGCCTCCCGCGCCTACGTGCCCCGCTCCATCTGGGAGGGCGGACTGCGCGAGGAGCTCGCGGACCTCACCCGCACCATCCGCTTCGGCGACGTCACCGACTTCTCCCACTTCGGCGGCGCCGTCATCGACGCCCGCGCCTTCGCCAAGCACAAGGCCGCGCTGGACCGCGCGAAGACCACCGACACCATCGAGGTTCTGGCCGGCGGCGGCTACGACGACTCGGTCGGCTACTTCGTCGAGCCCACCGTGCTGGTGTGCAGCGACCCGTCCGACGAGGTGTTCACCACCGAGTACTTCGGACCCATCATCGCCGTGCACGTCTACGACGACGCCGACTACTCGTCGATCCTCGACGTCGTCGACTCCTCCAGCCCCTACGCGCTGACCGGCGCGGTCTTCGCCACCGACCGCTCGGCCATCGACGAGGCCCACCGCGCGCTGCGCGGCGCCGCGGGCAACTTCTACGTCAACGACAAGCCCACCGGCTCGATCGTCTCCCGCCAGCCCTTCGGCGGCAGCCGCGCCTCGGGCACCAACGACAAGGCCGGATCGCTGCTCAACATCCAGCGCTGGACCAGTCCCCGGGCCATCAAGGAGACCTGGGACGCGCCGACCGGTCACACCTACCCGCACATGGGTTGATCGTGACGGGGCGCCCCGGCCCGGGGCGCCCCGGTTGTGGCTGAAACAGCTTGAGCGTGGGGAGAACTCGGTGTTGCGCAGTGCATTGTTGGCCGCGGGACGCTCGCCGTCGGTGCGTCGTCTGGTGGAGGCCAACCCGCTGACCAAGCCCGTGGTGCGGCGCTTCGTGCCCGGCACCACCCCCGAGGACGCCGTGGCGGCGACCCGGGAGCTGAGCGGACACGGCTTGTTCGTGACGCTGGACCGGCTCGGCGAGGACACCCTCGACGCGAGCCAGGCCGACGCGACCGTCCGCGACTACCGGCAGCTGCTCGGCGTTCTCGCCGATCAGGGCCTGGCGGAGCGGGCCGAGGTGTCGGTGAAGCTGTCGGCGGTGGGCCAGTTCCTGCCCGAGGACGGCGAGAAGATCGCGCTGGACAACGCTCGGCTGATCTGCGAGGCCGCGAGCGCGGCGGGCACGACGGTCACGCTGGACATGGAGGACCACACCACCACCGACTCGACCCTGGGGATCCTGCGCGACCTGCGCGTGGACTTCCCGTGGGTGGGCGCGGTGCTGCAGGCCTACCTGCGGCGCACCGAGCAGGACTGCAGGGACCTGGCGCACGCCGGGTCGCGGGTCCGGCTGTGCAAGGGCGCCTACGCCGAGCCGGAGTCGGTGGCGTTCCAGGACAAGTCCGAAGTGGACCGGTCCTACGTCCGGTGCCTGAAGGTGCTGATGGCCGGCGAGGGATACCCGATGGTCGCCTCGCACGACCCCCGCGTGGTCGCCATCGCGGGCGACCTCGCGGGCCGCCACGGCCGCTCGGCGTCGGACTTCGAGTACCAGATGCTCTACGGCATCCGCCCGGACGAACAGCGCCGCATCGCAGCCGAGGGCGGCAAGCTCCGCGTCTACGCGGCCTACGGCGACGAGTGGTACGGCTACTTCATGCGCCGCCTGGCCGAACGCCCCGCCAACCTCGCCTTCTTCCTCCGCTCCCTCGCCACCCAAGGCTGACCCCCGATCGAAAACCCCGGTTTTCGCGCGATGAAAACCGGGGTTTTCGACCTGAGTTCGCCCGATCAGGGGAGTGCGGTGATGCGGTCCGCCGGGGGTGGGGCGATGCCGGGGTGGGCGTCGAGGTGGGCGAGGAAGGCGTCGAGGTCGACCGGGCCGCCCGCGATGTCGGTGCCCTTGGTGAACTCGGTGAAGCCGTCGCCACCACCGGCGAGGAAGTTGTTGACCGAGATCCGGTACGGGGCGTTGGGGTCGACCGGTTGGCCGTTGATGCTGATCTCGGTGACCTTCGAGCCGATCGGGGCGCTCGCCGAGTAGCTGTAGTGCAGCCCGGCCGAGACCTGCAGGACGTTGGTCTCCTCCGGGGTCCACTGCTGCTCCAGGACCGCCTTGAGCTGGGCGCCGGTGAGCGTCATGGTCTGCATGATGTTGCCGAAGGGCTGCACCGCGAAAGCCTCGCCGTAGGTGACCACGCCGTCGCCCTCACCGTTGGGTGAACCGGGGAACAGCAGGTCGGCGCGGATGCCGCCGGGGTTGGTGATGGCGGCCTGCGGCGAGTTGGCCGCGGTGGCCTCGAACTGCGCGTCGGCGATGACGTCGCCCAGCGGCGACTCGCCGGAGGGCGCGCCGGCGCGCGGCAGGTCGGCGGTGATGCTGCCGACGGGCCGGTTCGCGATCGGGGCCGCCTTGGTCGCGGCCTCGTCGATCAGCGCCTGGGCGGCCGGATCTGCGGGCACGTCGCGGGTGACGATCTCGTTGTGCGCCTCGGTCTCCGCGCGCACGACGTCCTGGGTGACGCGGTCGATCGCGAGGTCGGCGACCGACAGCAGCCGCCCGTAGGAAGCGCCCTGCAGCACCTGGCGCGGGTTGCCGGCCGGGTCGTCGACGGTGCAGTTGTACTGCGAGTGGCTGTGCCCGCTGAAGATCACGTCCACGTTCGGCGACGCGGCCTTGGCGATCTCGGCGGCCGGGCCCGGCGTGAGGTTGCAGTCGTCCGGTCCGCCGCCTTCGGTGCCGTCGCCCTGGTGCAGCAGCACGACCTGCGCCTTGACGCCCATGCCGTCGAGCACCTGCGAGGTGCGGTTGATGGCCTCGACCTCGTCGCCGAACTTCAGGCCCTCGATGGCTCCGGGCGCCACCACCGACGGCAGCTCCTCCAGCGTCGCCCCGATGATGCCCACGCGCGTGCCGCCGACGGTCCGCACGTCGAAGGGCTTCAGCGCGGGGCGCCCGTCCTCGAAGGTGACGTTGGCGCCCAGCTGCTCGAAGTCCGCGCCGGGGAACGACTCCCGGAACTGGCACCCGTCGACGGGGTGGCACCCGCCGTCGGACATCCGCTGCAGCTCCTCGAATCCCTCGTCGAACTCGTGGTTGCCGACCACCGAGGTGGCCACGCCGAGCTGGTTGAGGAACGCGACGGTGGGCTCGTCGTGGAACAGCGCGCTGTTCACCGGCGAGGCGCCCACGTTGTCCCCCGCCGAGAGCACCAGCGAGTTCGGCGCCTGCTCGCGCAGCCGCGCGACGTGCGTGGCCAGGTACTGCGCGCCGCCCGCTTCGACGCTGGTCCCGTCGGGCAGCGTGACCGAACCGGACGAGCCGGACGGCGGTTCGAGGTTGCCGTGCAGGTCGTTGAACGTGATGAGCCGGATCTGTGCGGTCTCCGGCGCTCCCGATGCGACGGGAGCCGTCACCACCGCCATCGCGGCCAGCGCGGCCGCCCCCAGTGCCGTCAGACGGCCGAACCGAGCTGTCTTCACACCGCTTCCCTTCCGCTCCAGTGCCCCGGCACCCACTGCCCCGACGGCCGGGAGGACAACAGCGGCATCCTCCCCCGCCCGCATGTCCGGAACCAGAACGAACAGGTGAATGTCTGGAATCAGCCAACCCGTCCCTCGGAACCGGGCCTCACCAGGTGAGAAAGCGCGGGGAAAGCCCGCTTCCGCAGGATGGACTCCGATTTGGACGGGTTTTCGGCGGACGTCGTTCACCGTGGGGGCGCGATCGGGAATGCATTCGGGCACGACGGATCTCTCCACCTTCCCGGCACTCCCCGGCGGCGGCTCCCTGGTCACCGACGGCGACGAGCTGCACGCCTCCGACCTGGGAAACCTCGTCGACCGCAGGCCCGCCGCGATCCTGCACCCCCGATCCACCGCCGACGTCGCCGTCACCGCCGCCTGGTGCGCGCGCAACGGCGTCCCGCTGCGCGCCCACGGCACCCTGCACACCACCGGAGGGCAGGCGCTGTGCTCGTCCGGCGGGGTGCAGGTGGACACGCGCAGCCTCGACCTGATCCACGCCATCACCGACGAGCACGCCGAGGTCGAGGCCGGGGTGCTGCTGCGCGACGTGGTCTGGCACGCGTGGCTGCGCGGGCTCCGCATGACCTCGGGACCGACCGGGTACCTGCAGCTGACCACGGGGGGCGTGCTCAGCGTCGGCGGGATCTCCAGCGTGCACGGCGAGGGCGCGATCATCGACCGGGTGCAGGCCGTCGAGGTGGTGACGCCGACCGGCGCGGTGCGCTGGTGCACGCCGCAGCGCAACAGCGCGCTGTTCCGGGCCGTGCTCGGCGGTCTCGGGTGCGCGGGCATCATCACCCGCGCCCGCCTGGCGCTGACCCCGGTCCCGCCGCGGGCCCGCGTCTACGACGCGCACTTCTCCTCGCTGCAGGAGGCTGTGGACACCGCCCGGGTGCTCATCGGCCACGACGAGGTGGACGACCTGCTGATCCGCTGGTACGCCCCGCACCGCGACCGCTACCAGCTGCGCTTCAGCGCCTACCACCACCCGGACCGGCCACCGGACGACGCGCACCTGCTGCGCGGTCTCGACGTCCGGCCGCAGACCTGGGACATCTCCTACTGGGAGTTCGCGATCAGCACCGACACCCGCTACGAGCCGTTCGTGACGGCCGGGTGGAACCGGGTGCACAAGGTGTGGGCGGACTACTTCCTGCCGGACCGCGCGCTGGACGGTTTCCTGGCCGCGACCATGCCGGAGGTCACCGAGCTCGACCTCAGCGAGACCAGCATCGGCCTGCTCTTCCCGCACCGCCGCTCCTCGTTCACCCGGCCCGGCCTGCGGGTTCCCGACGACGACCTGGTGTGGCTGTTCGACCTGCTCTCCGACGGTGTTGGCCAGACCGATCCGTTCTGGCTGCCGGACCGGTTGCGCCGCAACCGCGCTGGCGCCGCCGCGCCGAGTCGATGGGCGGCACCCTCTACCCGATCGGCACGGACCTCGACCCGGACTCCCACGAACTGGTGCTCCCCCACCCGGAGCGGATGGTCGCCGAGGACCCGTGCTTCAGGTGAGTCCGTTCTTCAGGTGATGAGTCGGGGCTTCAGGTGAGTCCGTTCTTCAGGTGAGTCCGCGGGCCTCGGCGCGGAACGCCAGCGGTGTCCTGCCGTCGTGCTTGCGGAAGAACTTGCTGAAGTCGCCCGGTGTGGTGAACCCGAGGTGGCGGGCGATGTCGGCGGAGGCCCGGTCGGTGTGCACGAGCAGGCGCTTGGCCTCCAGGATGATCCGGTCGTCGAGGTAGGTCTTGGCCGAACGTCCGGTGGCCGACAGGGTGGCGCGGGTGAGGGTGCGGCTGCTGTACCCGAGGTCGGCGGCGTAGTCGGCGACGCGGTGGGTGCGGGTGAAGTCGCGTTCCACGGCGGTGCGGAACCGCTCGAACGGCCCGCCCGCCGGAATGCTCGGCGGCGGAGCGGAACCCGCGTGGGCCAGCCTCAGCAGCAGCACCTCCAGCAGCATCCGCAGCGACCGGTTGTGCGCTTCGAGGGTCATCGCCCCGAGGTCGGCGTACTCGGCGACCAGGTGCCGCAGGGCGAGGTCGACGGCGGTGCGCGCCGCGTCGCCGGGCAGCACCGGTGTTTCCGGCGGGCGCGGGTCGACGGGGACGAAACCGGGGCGCCAGATGACGATCGTGCCGCGCGAGCGGGTCAGCGCGCCGTACTGGTGGACCTGCCCTGGCCGCACCCACAGCCAGCCGCCGGGCGGGATGACGTGCTCGGCGAAGTCGACGGTGTGCGGCAGCGCCTCGGCGTCGGCGTGGACGTGGATCAGGTGGTGGAAGTCCGGGCGCTGCGGCCCGCCCAGGTCGATCTCCCGGTGCCGGGCGCGGTCGCGCAGCTCGGCGAAGTCGATGACGTCCATGCCGATCGGGGCGTTCAAGCCCGGCCGGTAGGCGACGTCGGTGATCTCGGTCATCCGAGCACCTGTCCGATTCTCCCCATCACGTGTCGCCAGCGTACCCGCTCACCTGCGTCATCGGGACTTAGCGTGGAGACATCAGCGCGAAGTGACCGAAAAGGAGAATTGTGCGACTCGTCGTGGGGATGACCGGAGCGACCGGGGCGCCGCTCGGCGTGCGACTGCTGGAGCAGCTCCGGGAGCTGCCCGAGGTGGAGACCCACCTGGTGCTGAGCCGCTGGGCGCGGGCCACCGCGGAGCTGGAGACCGGGTTGAGCGTCAAGGAGATCGGCGGGCTCGCCGACGTCGTTCACAACCCCGATGACCAGGGCGCGAACATCTCGTCGGGCTCCTACCGAACCGACGGCATGGTGATCGTCCCGTGCTCGATGAAGACGCTCGCCGGAATCCGGGCGGGCTACGCCGACGGCCTGGTGGCGCGCGCGGCGGACGTGACGATCAAGGAACGCCGTCCGCTGGTGATCGTGCCGCGCGAGACGCCGCTGAGCGAGATCCACCTGGAGAACATGCTCGCGCTCTCGCGGATGGGCGTGCGGATCGTGCCGCCCATGCCCGCCTTCTACAACAACCCGGCCTCGATCGACGACTTCGTCGAGCACATCACCGCCCGCGTCCTCGACCAGCTCGACCTGCCCGCCCCGGCGGCGCAGCGCTGGGAGGGCCTGCGCACCGCCAAGCTCAAGGTTTCCTGAGTCCCACGAAGGAGAAGAACAACGATGGCCTACGACGACCTGCGGTCGTTCCTGGATGCCCTGGAGAAGGAGGGGCAGCTGCTGCGGATCGGCGAGGAGGTGTCCCCCGAGCCGGATCTGGCCGCGGCGGCCAACGCGGCGGGCCGCATCGGCGAGGGCGCTCCGGCGCTGTGGTTCGACAACGTCACCGGCTTCACCGACGCGCGGATCGCGATGAACGTGCACGGTTCGTGGCGCAACCACGCGCTGGCCCTGGGGCTGCCGAAGGAGACCTCCACCCGCGAGCAGGTCGAGGAGTTCGCGCGCCGCTGGGACGACTTCCCCGTAGCGCCGGTCCGCCGCGAGGACCCGCCGTGGCGGGAGAACAGCGTCTCCGGCGACGAGGTGAACCTCTTCGACGTGCTGCCGCTGTTCCGGCTCAACGACGGTGACGGCGGGTTCTACCTGGACAAGGCCGCGGTGGTCTCGCGCGACCCGGACGAGCCGGAGAACTTCGACAAGCAGAACCTGGGCATCTACCGGATCGAGGTGATCGGCACCGATCGCCTGGCGCTGCAACCGGTTCCGATGCACGACATCGCCCAGCACCTGCGCAAGGCCGAGGAGCTGGACGAGGACCTGCCGGTGGCGATCACCCTGGGCAACGACCCGGTGGTGCCGATCGTGGCGGGCATGCCGATGGCCTACGACCAGTCCGAGTACGAGATGGCCGGTGCCCTGCGCGGAGAGCCGATGCCGATCGCGACCGCTCCGCTGACCGGTTTCGACGTGCCGTGGGGCTCGGAGGTCGTCATCGAGGGTTTCATCGAGTCGCGGGTGCGGCAGATCGAGGGCCCGTTCGGCGAGTTCACCGGCCACTACTCGGGCGGCCGGCGGATGCCGGTGGTGCGCATCGAGCGGATCTCCTACCGCACCCGCCCGATCTTCGAGTCGCTGTACCTGGGGATGCCCTGGACGGAGTGCGACTACCTCGTCGGCCCGAACACCTGCGTGCCGCTGCTCAAGCAGCTGCGCGCGGAGTTCCCCGAGGTCAAGGCCGTCAACGCGATGTACACGCACGGCCTGCTGGTGATCATCTCGACGGCCAAGCGCTACGGCGGTTTCGCCAAGGCGGTGGGGATGCGCGCGATGACGACGCCGCACGGCCTGGGCTACGTGAGCCAGGTGATCCTGGTCGACGAGGACGTGGACCCGTTCGACCTGCCGCAGGTCATGTGGGCGCAGTCGGCGAAGGTCAACCCGTCCGAGGACGTCGTGGTCGTCCCGAACCTGTCGGTGGTGGAGCTGGCTCCGGCCTCCCAGCCGGCGGGCGTGACCAGCAAGATGATCATCGACGCGACCACCCCGGTGAGGCCCGACGTGCGCGGCAACTTCGGCACTCCCACCAAGGACCTCCCCGAGACCGCCGAGTGGGCCGACCGCCTGCGCTCCCTGATCGCCGACCGCTGAGACTTCCCGCGCGGAGAGGAATTCCGATGCAGACCGTTTGCCCCCGCTGCGCCGACCCGGAGATCCGCACGGTGACGACGTCACCCGTGCCGGACGCCTGGGAGGTGCTGCAGTGCCCGCGCTGCCTGTACATGTGGCGCACCACCGAACCGGCCCGGCGCACCAGCCGCGAGCACTACCCCGAGCAGTTCCGCCTCACCCCGGAAGCCATCGCCAGCGCCTCCGAGGTCCCCACCATCCCGCCGCTGCGCGGCTAGAGCCTCGCGGCGAGGGTGCTCCTACCTTCGCCGTCGAGTTCGACGAAGGCGACGGACCGGCCGGCGAGCGTCATCAGCAGCGCTTCGGCCGGCCCTCGCACCTCCGATCCTTCGCCCCGGCTCCAGTCGAGGTCGGTGGCGGCGACGCGGAGGCCGGCGGAGCGCTTCTTGGCGCCGACCGGGGGCGCCTTGAAGGCCAGGTCCAGCGCCGCGCGGAGGCGTTCCGGCGGGATCTCGCGCGGATGCCCGAGCGGGCGGCGGATGTCCTGGGGTGGATCAGCCCGTCCAGGAACGCGACCATGCCGCCCGCGATCGTGATCGGGCCGGTGGGGCGGAGGTTCGCGCGCAGCCGTTCGAGCAGCTCACCCGTGCTCGCCGAGCGGGACTCGGCGAGGATCAGATCGTTGACCGCCCCCAGCCTGAAACCCGAGCGGGCGGCGCGCCGGAGGAAACCCGGCCAGGTGAGCTCGTCGCAGCCGATGGCGTGGGCGACCACGTCGCGGACCCGCCACCCCGCGCACAGGCTCGGCTCCTCCCACTGCTCGCGGGTGAGCGTTCCCAGGTACTCGGCGAGGTCGGTGCGTTCGGCGACGACCAGGTCCATCAGGTCGGCTCGGCCCATCGAAGTCCTCCAGCTCTCAGGATCCGCTGAGCCTCGCACACGCGCGACCGAGGCGTGTCCGCTTCGGGTGAATCGCGCCCGCAACGCCGGGTCCGGACGCATGGTCGAGCGCTAATTGAATATGATTTTCAAAAGACGTCATCGATGAGGGAGGTCGCCGTGGCCCCGCCGGAGGAACGCCAGATCGGTCGCTACGTGGTCCGCGAGGCCACCCGCCAGGACGCCGCCGGCGCCCGCTCGGTCATGCTCGACACCTTCTACCGGGAGTTCGGCCACGGCTACGACGCCCGCTGGCACCGCGACGTCATCGACATGGACGCCGCCTACTTCGACCACCCCCGCCAAGCGCTGTTCGTCGCCGTCCTCGATGGCGAGGTCGTGGCCACCACCGGCGTGCGCTCCGACGGACCGCAGAGCCCGCCGCACGCCCCGTGGCTGGCCGAGCGCTACCCCTCGGGCACGACAGCGCAGATCTTCCGCGTCTACGTGCGCCGCGAGCACCGCCGCCACGGCCTGGCGCGCGAACTGGTCGACCTGGCCTGCCGCTTCGTCGCCCGCACCCCCGGCTACGACACGATCTACCTGCACACCAACGCCGCCATCGACGGCGCGGAGCCCTTCTGGCGCAGCGTCGCCAAGGAGATCCACGACGGGCGCACCGACCCCGCGCACAGCCCCGCGGTGCACTTCGAGATCCCGATCCCGATCGTGTGATCAGCGGCCGCGCATCCCGCTGAGGGAATGCCAGAACCAGCGCCGGTCCGCCCCCGCCCCTCTCCTGGAGGGCCGGGGACGGACCGGCGCTGCTGTTCGGCCACCTCCGCCCGGTGAACCGCGCGGGTGCTTCACCCCTCCGGGGTTCTCTGAAAGTTTTTCACTGCCAATCGGTTTCAGAACGTGACCGAACCATCCACCCCATCCAGCGATGGCTATTCGCTAGCGCTTTCGAACGCCCGGGTGCACAATTGAAACATCAGTTCGACGAGCGGGATTTCCGTTCGGAGACTTGCTCTTTGACAAATCAAGAGTGGGAAAACACAGGCGCTCACCCGAGAAGGCGCCGCTGCGCGATGTCCAGGAATCCACCTCGACCGGTCTCCACCGCGTACACACCCAGCGATACCGAGAAGCGAATCTCCGAGAGGAGCCGAACATGCGACACGAATTCAGCTCTCACCCGCCCGCCGGCCTGCGCGTACGCCGCGACGAGCCGCGACAGGCCGCGCTCGCCGAACGCGTTGTGCGCGGCCGTGAAATCCAGTGCCGGGTCGTCGACCGCGGCGTCGGTGAAGTCCAGAACCCCTGTCAGACGGCCGGATTCGTCCACCAGCGTATGCCCTGGGTGCAGATCCGCGTGGACCAGGCGCAGATCCGCGGCCCCTGACCAGTACGCGTCGTCGTGGATCCAGGACCGCCAGCGCGCCACCTTCTCCTCGGGCACCACCAGCGCGTTCTCCGCCCGTCCCAGGTGATCGTCGGCCTCCTCCCGGAGGTCGCGATGACCCGAGACCGGCACGCCCAGACGCGCGACGGCGTCGACCCGGGCGCGGTGCAGCTCAGCGATCACCGCGCCCAGGTCGTCGAAGTAGTCGTTCGCCGGTTCCCGCCACCACTGGTACTCCAGGGTCCTCGGGTGTTCCGGCCCCAGCGGTCTGCCCGGGAGCCTGCGGTAGGCGATGAGCTCCGGGGTGCAGATCTCCCAGTCCGGCACCGCCACGGGCAATCGCGGGCGCAGGTGATCGAGCAGCCGGCGTTCGCCCTCGATCAGGTCGCGGACCTCGCGGCGCCGGGGCACGCGCAGGACCCAGCGCGTGCCTTCCGCGTCAACGGCGTGACCGACACGGAAGTCCCATCCGGTCTCGTCGACCTCCAGCACGCGCACCCGAAGGCCGTGCCGTTCCGCGAGCTCCTCCAGCACATCTCGACGCTAGCCGACATGTCCAGTCGAATTCGGCTCAGCCGCTGGCGACCTCGCCCGCGGAGGGGACGTCGTCGGGCAGCAGGAGGCAGAGGTCCTCCAGCGTGGGCGAGGCGGTGCGGCGCAGCCTCTTGGCGTGGCGGGTGACCGCGGCGTCCATGACCTGTCGGGCGTACCGGCCGTTGCCGAACGACGGCCCGCGCGGGGTGGACACGAAGTGCGCTCGCAGCGCCGCGACCGTCGGTCCGGTGCACTCGTACCCCGCGGCGGCCGCGTGCTGGGTGACGATGGTGACCAGCTCGTCGTTGCTGTAGTCGGCGAAGCGCACCCGCTGCGAGAAGCGCGAGGACAGGCCCGGGTTCGCGGCCAGGAACTCCTCCATCTGCCCCTCGTAGCCGGCCGCCACCACCACGACCTCGTCGCGGTGGTCCTCCATCAGCTTGACCAGGGTGTCGATGGCCTCCTGGCCGAAGTCCGAACTGGACCCGCGCTGCGACGACAGCGTGTAGGCCTCGTCGATGAACAGCACCCCGCCCCGCGCCCGGTCGAAGGCCTCGGTGGTGCGGTGCGCGGTGTGACCGACGTACTCGCCCACCAGGTCGCCGCGACCGACTTCGACGACCTGACCGCGCTGCAGGATGCCCAGCGCCGCGAGGATCTCGCCGTAGAGGCGGGCGATCGTGGTCTTGCCGGTGCCGGGCGGTCCGCCGAAGATCAGGTGCCTGCTCAGCGAGGGAACCGGGAGCCCGGCGGCCTGTCGCTGCTTGGCCGAAGCCAGCAGGTCGACCATGTTGCCGACCTCCGACTTGACGTCGGCCAGGCCCACCATGTGGTGCAGCTTGTTGAGCAGGCTCTCCACCTTGGCGGTGTCGGCGCTGGCCGCACCGGCACCGACGCCGCTGCCCGGCAGCGCCCCGATGTCCTCCGGCAGCAGCCGGGTCATGGCCACCGGGTTGAGCTCGGGGTCGTCGGCGAGGCGGTAGGCCTGGCGGCCGATCATCTCCTCGAAGACCTTGCGGGCCGTGCGGCCGTTGCCGAACGCCTCGTCGCGCGGGTACTTCGCGAAGTAGCCGAGCACCGCCTCGCGGGTCTCGAACTCCAACCGGTAGTCGTTGGCGCGGCACATGCCCTCGACGATGGTGACCAGCTCGTCGTTGCTGTAGTCGGCGAACTCGATGGTCCGCGAGAAACGAGAGCCCAGGCCCGGGTTGGTCGCCAGGAACTTGCGCATCTCCATCGTGTACCCGGCGACGATGACCACGACGTCCTCGCGGTGGTCCTCCATCAGCTTGACCAGGGTGTCCACCGCCTCCTGGCCGAAGTCGGCGCCACCGCCGCCCCCACCGGAGAGGGTGTAGGCCTCGTCGATGAACAGCACGCCGCCGAGGGCCTTCTCGAAGCACTCGGTGGTCTTCAGAGCGGTTCCGCCGACGACGCTGGCCACCAGGTCGGCGCGCCCCACCTCGACGAGCTGGCCGGTGCGCAGCACCCCGAGTTCCTTGAGGATCTGGCCGTAGAGCCGGGCCACCGTCGTCTTGCCCGTACCGGGCGATCCCGCGAACACCAGGTGCCTGCTCATCGGCGGCATCGGCAGCCCGACCGCGGCGCGCTTCTCCGCCATCTGCTCCAGGCGGGTCAGGACCTCCACCTCGCGCTTGACGTCGGTCAGGCCGACCAGCGCGTCGAGCTCGTCGAGGAGTTCACCGAGCCTGCCTTCCGAACCGCGCTTGCTCGTGGTGGGTTCGGGTTCGCGACCGGACTCGCTCGGCGGCTCGTCGCCCGCGCTGCGCGAGCTGCCGAACCGCTGCGTGTCGTCGGATTCGGGGGCGGCCTCGCCGGAATCGCTCTCCGGGTCGCCGTTCTGCGCGCTGGTGATGCCGCTGAGCCGCAGGTTGTCGCGCCGCACCTGCACCCGCACGCCCGCGCCGCCGTTGTCCTTGGTCACGGTGTCGCGGACGCTGATCGACTCGGTGGAGCCGACGACGATGCCGTCGGCAGCGTTGCCGGAGATCTCGCACCGATCGAGCACACCGGAGGAACCGGCGGCCCATTCCAGGCCGTTGACCTCGCACCCCCGGATGCGGGTCTGCTCCAAGGCCACCGAGGACGTTCCGGATGCCTTCACGCCGTGCTCGCCGGCGTCCGAGAGATCGCAGCCGCGCAGCACCGCCTGGCCGTCGGTCACCAGCACCGCGGTGCCCGCGCTGCCCGCGACGGTGACCCCGCGCAGGTCGGCGGAGCTCTGCTCGGCGACCCGCACACCGACCCCACCGACGGCGGAGATCGCCACGTCGTCGGCCTCGATCCCGGCGTTGTCCGCCAGCAGCACGGCGTCGCCGGTCGTCTCGACGACGGCGCCGCCGGTGACCGTTGCAGTGGCGCCGCGGATCTCGATGCCCGCACCTTCCGGGCGCCGCAGGGTCAGCTCCCGGAAGGTCCCGGTGCCCTTCTCGGCCACCACCACCCCGGCACCTCCGGCACCGGTCACGTCCAGCCCGGAGAACGTCGGCGAGGCCCCGGCGATCCACACCCCGGCGTCGCGGGAGTCCACGACGGTGCACTCGCCGAACTCGCCCCGGGAGTCCTCCAGCACGTGCAGGCCGTACCCGGCGGGCTTCTCGACGCGCAGCCGGTGGATCTCGGGCTCGGCCCGCTGCACCAGCACCACGCCCTGGGCCGCCGGTGCGGTGATCGTGCAGTTCTCGATCAGCGGCGTCGACCGCGACGCGACGAGCAAACCGACGCCCGAGGACTCGGTGATGGTGGTGCCGCTGAGGCGGAACGAGCTGTCGCCCTCGACCACCACCGCGGGGTTGCCCGCGCGCACGATCCGGGAGTCGCGCATCGCGCCACGAGCGCGTTCGGCGGCCAGCACCGCGCTGCCCTCGGTGTCGGCGATCGTGCACCCGACGAACTGCGGGTCGGCGTCGGTGCGGATCACCACCGCCGCGGCCTTGACGTTGCTGATCGTGCAGTTGCCGAAGTGCCCTTCCGCACCGTCGATGGCGATCACACCGGCACCGCCGGGGTTGCTGAACTCGGTGCCGTTGGCGCTGGCCTCGGCCTGGCCGTGCACGTAGAGCGCGGCGGCCGAGGACGCCTCGACCCGGCACTCCTCCAGCCGCAACCGCCCGGTGGAGACGTCGATCGCCGAGGTCTCGGAGCCGCTGTGGCCGAGGACGATCCCGGACAGCACGGCGGACTCGGTGGCCATCACGATCGCCGGGTCACCGGTGGACTCGATGCGCACGCCACCGGCCGCGCCTGCCGCCGACAGCGTCACCTCGCGGCTGAGCACCACCGATTCGGCGTAGGTCCCGGGTTGGATGGAGATGACGTCGCCGGTGGTGGCCGAGGCGATCGCGTCCCCGATGGTGCGGAACGAGTCCGGCGCCGTCGCCGAGACCGACAGCATCGATCGTGTGTTGGTCATTCTCGCCCCAGGTTCTCGTCTGCGGGTTCGGGTGATGCGGGCGCGGTGAGCACGCCGATCGCGCGGTGCAGGTCCAGCCGGCCGAGCCCGGGAGGCTCGGGATCGGCGGCGACCACGTGCGAGATCAGGTCGGGGTCCGGCGCCAGGTGGTAGCGGTCGAGGTAGTAGCAGACCGCGTCGTTCCAGACCCAGGTTCCGTCGGAGCGGAAGTTCAGCGGGACGGTGCGGTTCGGGTCGATGACGTCGGGCATGACCCGCTCGGTGGCCATCGCGATCGCTCCCGACCCCAGGTAGGCCAGCAACCGTTGCCGCTGCGCCGCTTCGGCCCGCGGGTGGTCGGGCCGGAAGAACGGTTTGCCGACGGTGTCGGCCCCGTCGAAGACGCGGGCCAGCCGCGCGGGCGGAGCCGGGTCCCAGACCAGGTCGGCGGAGGCCAGCGCCGCTTCGTGGTAGCCGGTCGGAGCGTCGGCGAAGACCTCCACGCGGGGGCTCCCGCCCGCTTCGGCGATGCCGTGCTGAATCTCGGCGGTGAGCTCGATCAGGTCGGCGTCGTCCTCGGCCTCGACGAGGTAGACCGCTTCGGTGGTCTCGGCCGACACCCGGCCGCTGCGCCACAGCGCACGCGCTCCCCCGACGCGTTCGGCGGAGCGCACCGCGGCGTCGTCGGACTCGCCCGAGGACTCCCGGGTGAACCGCCAGGGAGGTGGTTCGGTGGCGCGCGGTGCTTCCGCGAGGACCACCGGGTCGAGGCCGTTGGCCTGCGCCAGCGCCGCGATCAACTCGATCTCGGCCTCGGTGAGCGCCAACCCGAGATCGACGGCGGCGATCAGCGAGTCGGCGATCTCGTCGAGCTCGTCATCGGCCAGGCAGGTGCGCAGCGACGCGAGCTCGGCGTCGGGGATCCGGCCCGCCAGCTGCAGCAGCAGCCGGTGCACCTCGGCGGGTCCCGGGCTCACCGATCGACCGCCGCGGGGGTCGCGAACGGGTTCGCCGGTTCGCCCAGCAGCACCGAGTACCGGTCGCGGTCCGGTTCGGAGCCTCCGGTGGGGGACTTCTCGTCGCGGTGCTTGGCGGCCTCGGTGAGGCGTTCCAGCACGCGGGCGTCGTGCTTCTGCCGCGCTTCCTCGGAACGCTGCTTCTTGCCGACCTCGGTGAGCAGCACGCGTCCGGCGTCGGCTTCGACGGCCAGCACCCGGTAGGAGGTCGCGGGCGGGAACACGACGTCGGCGGCGTTCTCGTCGGCGGCCAGGCCGCCGAGCCGTCGGGCGGTCACCGACCAGATCAGCAGCTCCACCGACCCCGGCACCCCGGCGGCATCGTCGGAGACGCCGAGCATCGGGGCGGGTTCGATCAGCTCGCTGCCCACCACGTAGTCCGCGACCGTCTCCGCGTCACCCGGGCCACCGCGCACGACCAGGCCCTGCAACGACGGGAGCCGTCGCAGACCGCCTGCCAGGCAGGAGATGAACGGGTAGTGCGACGCGGCATCACCGGTGCGGATCGCGTTGACGAGCTCGCGCTGATCGGAGGTGGCGAACACGTGCACGGCCGCGAGTTCGGTGAGCATCACGTCGTCGACCGGCATCCCGCCGCGCAACCCGGGGCGTTCGGCGAGCAGACGCGTCACCGAGCGCGTCGCGGCGTCGTACTTCCAGCCCAGGGACTTCTTGAACTGCTGCCGATCCTCCTCCGTGCTGGAGTGGTCCTTGAGCAGCAACGGCTTCAACGCGGCAGCGGCGACCTGGTCATCGCTGCCGACCTGCTCGGCCTCCCCCACCTCCTCGGCAGCGGCTTGCTCCTCGACAGCGGTGTGAGCATCAGCAGCGACCTCAACCGACTCGGCCACGCCGACCGAGGAGATCTGGTCCGCAGCGGCGTCGTCGCGCTGCTCGGCGACCGACTCCGATGCGCCGTCGTCGGCGACGACCTCGGCCTGCTCGCGCGCGTCGTCGGGAGTGGTTGCGGGCGAATCGGTTTCGACCGCCGGAGCCGCAGCGGTGTCGGCGGCGACGTTCGGGACGGCGGCGACGTTCGGGATGGCGGCGACCGCGTTGGTCGCCGCAGCCACGACCGGAACCGCAGCGCTCACAGGGGCGGGCGCGTGCACCGGGGGCAGGACCGGAGCCGGTGCGGGTGCCCGGTTCGCAGCGGCAGGAGCGATCGGAGCAGGTCCGGGCGCGGCGGCAGCCGCGGCTGCCGCCGGGGCCGCGGGCCGGCTGACGGGGGCGACCGGAGCAGAGGTCGGTGCTGGGGTGATCGGCGCTGGTGGGATCGGCGCTGGCGTCGGCCCCGAGGCGACCGGCACGGGTGGCGCGACCGGCGCGGGTTTCGGTGCCTCGGGCGCCGCCGGTTCTGGGCCATCCGGTTCTGGACCATCCGGTTCAGAAGTCGCGTCTTCGGCAGCCGGTTCCGGGTCGGGCTCCGGCTCGGTCCGCTTCATCGACGGGAGCGGGGTGCTGGACGCCACGACCGGGATCTGCACCGAGCTCGCGGTGACCGGAACCGAAACCGCACTCGCAACAACCGTTTTCGACTCCGCAACCGGGTTTTCCGGCACATCGGACGTGCTCTGCTCGCCCGGTGCTGACACAGCAGGTTCCGTCTCGGCAGGTCCCGTCTCGGGCGACGCCGGCATGTCCTGCGAAGGGACCTCGGTCACCTGCGTCGACTGCGGCTGCGACAGCTGGGGCAGCGGTGTCGCAGGTCCGAGCGACGCAGGCACGGGCGGCCCGGACACCTCGCTCACCACCCGAACCACCGGCGTCGCCGGAACGTCCGGAGCGGCGGGGTTCCCGGTCGGCACCGCGGGAGCGGGCGCCCCCGGTTCACCGGGCTGCCACCCGTCGCCGGCGGGGCGCATCCGGCCTTCGGCGTCGACGGTGACCGGCGAGACGATGCGCAGCGGCTCGGTCGGCTGGTGCCGGATCGGGTGCTGAACAGCCGCCGGAGCGGCAGGCTCGGACTGAGCGGCGACCGCAGGAGCGGACGGCCCCGGCTGCGGGAAGGCCGGTGTCGGGCCCGTGCTCGGGACGGCGGCCACCCCGCTCGGCGGGGCGGGAATCCACGCGACCGGCTGCCCGTCGGCCAGACCGGTGGGAACCACGCCGGAACCGGCTTCCCAGGGGTGGGAGCGCAGCGGCGCGTTCGGGGCGACCGCCACGGCCGGGCCCGGACCCGCGGTGCCGAGCACGTGCACGTCGACCTTGAGCGACGCGGCCAACCGGCCCAGGTAGTCGGGTCCTGCGTGCGGTGTCGCGACGAGGCGGAGGCGTTCGCGAGCCGCGGCGGGCAGTTCGGAGGCGAGGCGTTCCACCGCGGTCAGGACGCGTTCGGGCGGCGGGCCGGCCGCGGAGCTGACGACGAGGTTGACCGCCTCGGGCGAGATGGGCAGGCGGGAGGCGACGGGGTCGATCGGCACCCGGACGGGTCGCACGAGCAGGCCGGTGGCCAGCACGTCGACGAGCCACCCGTCCTGCAGCCAGAACGTCCCGGCTCCTGCGCCGGTGAGCCCGGACACCGGCGGCAGCCAGTTGCGCGGGGTCGGTGGAACACCGGGCTGGTAGGTGCTTTCGAGGACGAACGGCAGCCAGCTGACGTTGCCCGTCTCGTCGGGAACCAGCCAGGTCTGCCCGCCCTCCGGCAGGTACTGGGGCACGGCGTGGCAACCGTGCACCGCTTGCCCGAGCAGTTCGGCGAGCTGCTGCGCGACGGGGCGCACGCTCACGGGTTCCGGCCCGTAGCCGATCAGGCCGAAGGTGTCGCGCATGGGCGCGGGGAGCCCGCTGACGAACGCAGCGAGCGCTTCCGTGGCGGGCTGCGGTTCGCCGGGCGCGCCGATGACGACGGCGAGCCGGTTGCGCGACAGCGGGAGCCGGAAGCCGACGTCGCTGTGCGGACGTGCCGGTTGCCCAGCGGCCCGCACCCACACCCCGGCCGGGATGGGGGTGATGGTGATGCGCGGGTCGATCGGCCGGGTGCGCAGGCTGGTCGACAGCCCGTCCTGCCACTCCGGGATGGGATAGCGGGGGCCCTCGTGGGTTTTGGAGGCGCCGGGCCGGAAGCCGACCCAGCCGGTCTGCTCGCCCGCGGAGAAGAGCTCACCGCCGGGCAGCATGACCAGGTCTCCGTCAGGCGCCACGACCTCGACGTCGAGCGCCTCGGCCAGTCGCAGGGCCAGCGGCCGGGACCCGTTCGGGGCGGCGAGACCGGCCCGGGGCGAGAGCAGCCTGATCGCGGGCAACCCCACGCCTTCGGGGCGCAGCTCGGCCCGCAGTCGTGCCAGCACCTCGGGTTCGAGCTGGTCGAAGACGGGCAGCGCTGCCTCGTCGATGTAGATCTGGGTGCGCCCGTCGGCGAGGGTGAACGGCGGCGGGATCGGCACAGCCGCTTCCTCCGCACGCACGATCACACCTGCGCCCGTTCGCTCGACGACCAAGGCGGCCATGTGGCGTCTTCCTCCTCCCGCTGTCCCCGTTACTTCCACGGCTGGCGAGCGCGAAGAGGTTCACTCGGTTGACGCAACACCTCAGCGCCGGGAGGACGAGGGCGGGTAGTCGTCGTAGTACTCGTCGTCGTAGGACGGCGAGCGGCGACGCCGCGGCGAACGGCCCAATCCGAGATCGGTGTCGCGGGTGAACCCGCTGCGGGGATCGGCGTGCGGGTCGTAACCCCGATAACCCGGGACGTAGTCGCGATTCTCCACATTGGTCAGGCGCGGAACCGTGCCCGGGAGGATCGTCCGGCGCCCGTCCGGCCCCTGGTGGAAATGCCCGCTGACCGTCATCGCCGAATGCACGTTGCGGCGATCGACGTGACGGACCGCGTCCCACTCGGTCTGGAACCGCATCCGGTCCAGCAGATCCTGCGGAAGGTTCTGCGACGCCATGTGAATCATGTTGCCCGACGACTCGATCTGGTAGATCTGCCCCGACATCGGCACATACCAACGCCCGTTGTGACGAATCGGCTCCCCGCCGTCCGGCACCACGAACTGATGCGCAGCCGTCGCACTCGGCGTCACCGACACATACCCCGAGTTGCGGGCCGCATCACCGCCGTGGACGTGCGACACCAGGTTGTAGTCCCGACCCCACGACGTCATCCCGTCCCGGAAAACAACCTCCGGCTGACGCGTATCACCCCGGTACATCCACGCCGGGCGCGACGGATTCTCCCGCAACTGCGGGTTGTCCAACCGCACCGGACCCGACTGCGACGGCTGACCCGACTGCGACGACGGGGCCGCCGTGTACGTCGAGTACGACGGGGTGTGCCGACTCGACGACGAGTGGTGCGAGCGCGACGAGTGGTGCGAGCGCGACGAGTGGTGCGAGCGGGTCGACTCGTGCGAGTGCCGCGAGCGGGACGAATGGCGCGACGAGTACCGGCCGTCGTCCGACGGCGGCAGCCCCGGCGAGACGTCGGCCCCGACCGCACCGGACGCGGGTTCCCGCCGCGGCCGGATCTCGGCGTTGCCGAGCAGCCTGGCCACGTCGTGAGCGGCGCGCGCGGCCGTGTCTCCGGTTTCCACCACGACGCGGCGATCCTGGTCGAAACCGGGGTGCAGGCGCACGTGGTTGGCGAAGTCGCGCGGCGTGCGGTCCCCGCCGTCCCAGAGGCTCACCCGGTCGCCGTCCTGGCTCGTGGTGAACCGGATGACCTGCTCATCGAGGTTCGGGCGGGCGTCGCGGGCCTGCTGGACGAGGTTCGCGACGTCGTCGTTCGAACTCGGGTAGTGCAGTCCGTCGCGGGTGGGCACCGCGAGGGTCTGGAAGTCGTCGGTGGCACCGGTCCGCTGCCAGGGTTCGGTGGCGGCGAACAGCTCCACGATCTGCTGCTCGGCCGCCTTGCTCAGCGGTAGCACGTCCAGCAGGTCGAGCAGGTCGTTGAGCTGGGCTTCCTCGGAGCGGTCGCCGGTTTCGTCGCCGAGCAGCCTCGGGTCGGACAGCAGCGCGTCGATGCGGTCGTGTGTCGCCGGGTCCTGGGCGGCGGCGACCATCGCGGAGCTGAGCTCGACGCGGGCCTGCCACTCCCCCTTGTCGGTGCTGCTGGGGAACATCCGGAACTCCCAGCGGTCGTGGGGGCTCGCCTGGACGTGCTCGAAGTTGAGCCCCTCGTTGCGGCTGGAGTTCAGCGCGCGCACGTCCTCGGCGGTCGACGCGGCATCCGTGCGGGGCGGGACGGGCATCGGCCCGACGGCGCGGAGTTCGCGCTGCCTGCCGCCCATCGTGGAGTTCGCCATCCGGTACAGCGACTGCTCGCGGGCCTTGGCGAGCCCTGCCAGAGCGACGCTGGCCTGCGGGGTGAAGGTGGTGCCGTCGAAGCTGACGTTGACGTGCCCGCCGCCTTCGTCGACGGATCCGCCGTACTTCTCCACGACCGAGCCGATGATGTCGGCGGCGGTTTCGAAGCGCTGCCAGGAACGGGCGTCGCCACCCAGTTTCTCCGACACTGCCTCGATCCCGTTCTCCAGGGTGTCCTCGTCGACCAGTCGCCAGCGGTCGGGCGCCTTCTTGACCAGGCCGGACGCCAGTTCCTGCCCGTCGCGCCAGTCACCGAGGCCCGCGTCGCGGAACGCCGTGCCGAGCTCCTGGACCGCGACGTCGAAGTGCTCCTCGGGAACGGTGAACTCGATCTCGGTGCCGAAGCGGGCATCGGGCCTGCTGCTGACACCGCCGGGCACGCCCTCGGCGTGGTAGCGGACCGGGTTGGTACCGGCGGCGACCGCGTTGCGCGCGTCGCGGTAGGTGTCGAGCATCGCGGCGAAGCGCTGCTCGCGGGGTACCGAGGCGGCGGGCGAAGCATCGGTGGCACGGTTCGGGGCGGCGCCGTCCTGGCCAGGCGGGAGGCCGGGCCGCCGGTCGTAGTAGTACGAGCTGCTGCTCGACGCCGGGTAGTAGTACGAGGTCGACGGGTACGAGGCGGGCACCGATCGACTCGACTCGTGCGACGATCGGGTCGGCTGCGGGGCGGGTTCGGCGAGTCCGAGGTCGGTGTTGCGGGTGAAACCGCTGTACGGATCGGCGTGCGGGTCATAACCACGGAAACCCGGCACGTAGCGGCGGTTCTCGACGTTCGTCAGCTCCGGCGTCGTACCAGGAAGAATCGTGCGCCGACCATCCGGACCCTGGTGGAAGTAACCGCGCACCGTCATAGCGCTGTGCACGTTGCGGTGACCGACATGACGAACCGCGTCCCACTCGGTCTGGTACTGCATCCGGTCGAGGAGGGCCTGCGGAAGGTTCTGCGAGGCCATGTGGATCATGTTGCCGGTCGACTCGATCTGATAGATCTGCCCGGTCATCGGCACGTACCACCGACCGCCGTGCTGAATCGGATCACCACCGTCGGGGACGACGAACTGGTGCGCGGCGACGGCACTCGGCGTCACCGACACGTAGCCGGAGTTGCGGGCGGCATCACCGCCGTGCACGTGCGCCACCAGGTTGTAATCAGTGCCCCAGGAGGTCATGCCATCCCGGAAGATGATCTCCGGCGGACGGGTGTCGCCCCGGTACATCCACTGCGGACGCCGCGGGTTGGACCGCAACTGCGGGTTGTCGAGTCGGACCCGACCAGAGGGCTGGGCAGGCACCTGCGGCGAACTGCTCGCCTGCGATGAGGACGGCATCGCGGTGTAGGTCGAGTACGAGGGGGTGTGCCTGCTCGACGAGGAGTGGTGCGACCTGGACGAATGATGCGAGCGCGACGAGCGGTGCGAGCGCGAGGACTCGTGCGAGTAGCGGTAGCGGTCGTCGGGCGACACACCGGGCGAGACGTCGGCCGGATCGGCCTGGCGCTGCGCCGTGGTCGTGGTGTCCGAGGACGCCGGGATGACCCCGTCGGTCGCCAGCGATCCGGGCAGGTGCGGCGAGGCCACGTCCATGATCTGCTGCATGTGCCGGTCCAGCACCCGGTACTCGACACCGGGCTGACGCACATCCATCAGATCGCCCGGAACCGGGCTGTCGGAGGTGTCGAGCACCTGCCGCGGATGCGGGTAGGCGTCCCGCACACCGAAGAAGTGCATCACCTCGTGCGTGAACTCCGACGGCGTCGCATCAGCGGCCCACCGGTGCTGATCCATCGGGTTCGACCGGTCGTCCGGCTTGCCCGGCACCACGTCGATCACGCCGTCGGCCTGGGCCGGGTCGTCGACGAAGGTCACCTTGCCGTGCGCGCGAACGTCCGGTCCGGGCAGCACGTTCTCGGGCTGGTTGAGCAGCTGCTCCAGCCCGGCGGTCGTGTTGGCCCGCACGGCCGCCAGGTCCTGCGGGCTGACACCGGGGGCCGGCCGCAGGTGCAGCTTCGTCTCGAAGGTCCACCGGCCCGGTTCGGGCGTGAGGCTGTAGCTCACCGCCTGCCGGATGCCGCTGCCCGGACCGCGCTGCACGGTCCCATCACCGAAGACGAACGCGTTGTCCAACGGCTTCCACCGCTCGGCCTCGACGGTGAACGTCGGCGGCGGCTCCGAGACCTGCGACCCGGTGGCCTGCCGGTTGACGGGCGCGGGCGTGTCGGGAGTCGTGAGGGCGGGGGTGATCGGGCCGTCGTCGCGGACCACGCGCGGTCGGGAGCCGTCGGGCTGGAAGCTGCGCCACTGGAGCTTGCCCCGGCCGTTGTCGACCAGCGCCACGACCTCCTTGCCGAGGTCCCGCGCCACGCGCGTCCCGCTGTCGGTGAACTCCACACCGCGAGCACCCGAGCCGTCGGGCGGGAGCAGCACGACGCGGTTCGCGTCGGGAGCGACCTGGGCGGACACGGTCTCGGCGCTGACCGGGCCTGCCGGGGCCTGGATCCTGGGGCTGTCGGCGATCGAAACGGGCACCCGCACCGAATCGCCGCCCTGCTCGCGAAGCACGTCGGGCGTCCCGGTCTGGTCCCGTGGGAGCCCCGGCCGACGGTCGTAGTAGTACGGGTCGCTGCTGGAAGCCGGGTAGTAGCGCGATGACGAGGAGGAGCTGCCGGCTGGGTAGTAGGAGGAGCTCGGGTAGGTCGACGAGGTCGTGTATCCGGTGGGAGCGGGGATCGAGCGGCTCGACTCGTGGGAGGACCGGCTCGGGCGCGGCGGCGCGAGTCCGAGGTCGGTGTTGCGGGTGAAACCGCTGTACGGATCGGCGTGCGGGTCATAACCACGGAAACCCGGCACGTAGCGCCGGTTCTCCACGTTCGTCAGCTCCGGCGTCGTACCAGGAAGGATCGTCCGCCGACCATCCGGACCCTGGTGGAAGTAACCGCGCACCGTCATGGCGCTGTGCACGTTGCGGTGATCGACGTGGCGGACCGCGTCCCACTCCGTCTGGTACTGCATCCGGTCGAGGAGGGCCTGCGGAAGGTTCTGCGAGGCCATGTGGATCATGTTGCCGGTCGACTCGATCTGATAGATCTGCCCGGTCATCGGCACGTACCACCGACCGCCGTGCTGAATCGGATCACCACCGTCCGGCACCACGAACTGATGCGCGGCGACGGCACTCGGCGTCACCGACACGTAGCCGGAGTTGCGGGCCGCATCACCGCCGTGCACGTGCGCCACCAGGTTGTAATCAGTGCCCCAGGAGGTCATGCCATCCCGGAAGATGATCTCCGGCGGACGGGTGTCACCCCGGTACATCCACTGCGGACGCCGCGGACTGGACCGCAACTGCGGGTTGTCCAAGGTGACCGGGGGTTGGGCAGGGGGCTGCGACGGCGCGGGCGCGTAGGTGGAGTACGACGGCGCGTGCCTGCTCGACGATGAGTGGTGCGACCGCGACGAATGATGGGACCGCGACGAGCGGTGCGAGCGCGAGGACTCGTGCGAGTGCCGTGAGTGAGACGAGTGCCGGGACGAGTACCGACCGTCGTCCGAGGGCGGCAGCCCCGGGGAGATGTCGGGGTCGTAGGAGCGGCGCCCGCCCAGTCCGAGATCGGTGTCGCGGGTGAACCCGCTGCGGGGATCGGCGTGCGGGTCGTAACCCCGATATCCGGGGACGAAGTCGGGGTTCTCGACGTTGGTCAGGTTCGGAGTCGTGCCGGGCAGGATCGTGCGACGACCGTCCGGACCCTGGTGGAAGTGCCCGCTGACGGTCATCGCCGAGTGCACGTTGCGGCGATCGACGTGGCGGACGGCGTCCCACTCGGTCTGGTACCGCATCCGGTCCAGCAGATCCTGCGGAAGGTTCTGCGACGCCATGTGAATCATGTTTCCGGAGGACTCGATCTGGTAGATCTGCCCCGACATCGGCACGTACCAACGACCGTTGTAGTACACCGGTTCACCACCGTCGGGAACCACGAACTGGTGCGCGGCAACGGCACTCGGCGTCACCGACACGTAGCCGGAGTTGCGGGCGTGCTCTCCACCGTGCACGTGCGAGACCAGGTTGTAGTCGGTGCCCCAGGACGTCATCCCGTCGCGGAAGATCACCTCCGGTGGTCGCGTGTCGCCCCGGTACATCCACGACGGGCGCGACGGGTTGGCCCGCAGCTGCGGGTTGTCCAGGGTGACCGGACCCGTCGGGTTCTGCGATGAGGACGGAACAGCGGTGTAGGTCGAGTAAGACGGCGCGTGCCGGCTCGACGAGGAGCGGTGCGACCGCGAGGAGTGGTGCGACCGCGAGGAGTGGTGGGACCGCGAAGACTCGTGCGAGTTCCGCGAGTGAGACGAGCGCCGACCGTCGTCCGACGGCGGCAACCCCGGCGAGATGTCGGGGTTCTGCTCGGTGCGCGGGGTCTCGGCGAGGCCGAGGTCGCTGTCGCGGGTGAACCCGCTGGCGGGGTCGGCGTGCGGATCGTAGCCCCGGTGCCCGGGCACGAAGTTCTGGTTCTCGACGTTGGTGATGGTCGGGGTCGTGCCCGGCAGGATGGTGCGGGTGCCGTCGGGGCCCTGGTGGAAGTAGCCCTCGACGGTCATCGCCGAGTGGATGTTCTCGGTGTCGACGTGGCGGACCGCGTCCCATTCGGTCTGGAACTGCATCCGGTCGAGCAGGGCCCGCGGCAGGTTCTGCGAGGCCATGTGGATCATGTTGCCCGACGACTCGATCTGGAAGATCTGCCCGGACATCGGGAAGTACCACTTGCCGTCGCGCTGGATCGGCGCGCCGCCGTCCGGAACGACGAACTGGTGCGCGGCAACGGCACTGGGCGTCACCGACACGTAGCCGGAGTTCTTGGCCTGGTCGCCGCCGTGCACGTGGGCGACCAGGTCGTAGTCGGTGCCCCACGACGTCATCCCGTCGCGGAAGATCTCCGCGGGCGGCCGCGTGTCGCCCCGGTACATCCACCGCGGCCGTGGCGGGTTCGTCCGCAGCTGCGGGTTGTCGAGCGTGACCTCGGTGCTGTCCTGCTGATCACCCGTCTGCTGATCACCCGTCTGCTGGGCCGAGGTCTCGGCGCTCGGGGGCAGGCCGGGGCGCCGGTCGTAGTAGTTGTCGTAGGAGCTGGAGTGCCTCGGGTAGTAGGACGAGGAGCTGCTGGTTGCCGGGTACTCGTCGTCGTAGGACGGCGAGCGGCGACGCCGCGAGGGACCTAGGCCCAGGTCGGTGTCGCGGGTGAACCCGCTGTCGCGGTCGGCGTGCGGGTCGTAACCCCGATAACCCGGGACGTAGTCGCGATTCTCGACGTTCGTCAATCGTGGCACCGTGCCCGGGAGAATGGTGCGACGGCCATCGGGCCCCTGGTGGAAGTGCCCGCTTACGGTCATCGCCGAATGCACGTTGCGCCGATCGACATGACGGACCGCATCCCACTCGGTCTGGTACCGCATCCGGTCCAGCAGATCCTGCGGAAGGTTCTGCGACGCCATGTGAATCATGTTTCCGGAGGACTCGATCTGATAGATCTGCCCCGACATCGGCACGTACCAACGCCCGTTGTGGCGAATCGGCTCCCCGCCGTCCGGGACGACGAACTGGTGGGCAGCCGTCGCACTGGGCGTCACGGACACGTACCCGGATTCACGCGCACCATCACCACCGTGCACGTGCGACACCAGGTTGTAGTCCCTACCCCAGGAAGTCATGCCGTCCCGGAAGACAACCTCCGGCTGACGCGTATCACCCCGGTACATCCACGACGGACGCGACGGATTCTCCCGCAACTGCGGGTTGTCCAGCACGACCGGCCTCGACTGCGACGACGAGTGGTGCGAGCGAGGCGAGCGCGAGGAGTGGGACGATCGCGAGGAGCCGGAGTCGTGGCCGTGGTGGCGACGGGGCCGGTCGCTGGGCGGCCTGGCCGGTGAGACGTCGGAGGTGTCGGGCTCGCGCTGCGAATCGAGCGCGGTGCCCGAGGACGCCGGGATGACCCCGTCGGTCGCCAGCGATCCGGGCAGGTGCGGTGAGGCCACGTCCATGATCTGCTGCATGTGCCGGTCCAGCACCCGGTATTCGGCACCGGGCTGACGCACATCCATCAGATCGCCCGGAACCGGGCTGTCGGAGGTGTCGAGCAGCTGCCGCGGATGCGGATACGCGTCCCGCACGCCGAAGAAGTGCATCACCTCGTGCGTGAACTCCGACGACGACGCGCCCGCCGCCCACCTGTGCTGATCCATCGGATTCGACCGGTCGTCCGGCTTGCCCGGCACCACGTCGATCACGCTGAACGCCTGGGCCGGGTCGTCGACGAACACGACGTTGCCGTGCATTTCGACGTCGGGTCCCGGCAGCAGGTGGGCCTGCTGGTTGAGCAGCTGCTCCAGGCCGGCGGCGGTGTTGGCGCGCACGTTCGCCAGGTCTTCGGCGGTCACACCGGGGGCCGGACGCAGGTGGAGCTTCGTCTCGAGGTTCCAACGCCCCGGTTCGGGCGTGAGGGTGTAGCGGACCTCTTGCCGGATGCCGCTGCCCGGTCCGCGCTGCACGGCCCCATCACCGAAGACGAACGCGTTGTCCAACGGCTTCCACCGCTCGGCCTCCACCTCGAACGTCGGAGGCGACTCATCACCGTCAACCGGCTGCGGCCCAGCGTCGGGCCGCGACGCGGGAGCGGGTTGGGGCGAGGTCGGCAGCCGGTCGCGGACGGACTCGGCGATCTGGGCGCTGGCGGGATCGGCGAAGAACTCCTCGGCGTGCCGCGACCCGAAGTCCTCGACGCCCGCGGCGTGGGCGACGGCCGCGAGGATCTCGCGAGCGGTGTTCTGGCGCGTCACGCCGAGATCGCGGACGTCGATCTCGACGCTGCGCCCGACCTCCCGCACGTCGGCGGTCGTGCTCGGCTTGTGCGGGGTGCCGGTGCGCTCCAGCGACACCGGGACGAAGTGCGCGTCCGCCTTGGCGTTCCCGCTGCCCGGGGTGGTGTTCGTCGTGCCGTCGTGGCCGGTGAACCGGTAGCCGCCGGGCAGGTCCTGGCCGACCCGGTCGGCGAGGGCGGCGGTGACGACGTCGCCGTCGGCACCGACGTGGCTCTGCTGGGCGTTGCCGCCGGGCGCGGTCGGGAACCCGGCCATGTGGTTCGGTCGGCCGGTGAAGGGGTTGGTCTCGGGACGGACGCCCAGCACCAGCGTGTTCTGGTCCAGCCAGGGCAGCGCGACGTAGCGCTGCTTGCGCCACTGCCCGTCCTGGCCGCGTTCGACGAGGTTGCCGGACCGGTCGAAACGCCGCCCATCACCGTCGGTCCGGGACTCGTCGGGTCGAACCCCGTTGTCCTGAGCGGGACCGTCCGGCGCGGGCGCGACGCCGGGGTCGACGTCGGTGGCCTCGCGGCGCAGGTCCTGCAGCTCGAAGGTGTTCGCGGCGATCTGCTGACCGAGCTGGTCGAGCCGCCGCACGTCGGGCTCGGTGACCTCGACGGCGGCGCGGTGGATGATCTCGACCTGCCGCGGATCGGGTCGCGGCCCGCCGTCGAGGTGCGGTTCGGCCATCGCCTGGACGGCGCCGGCGATGTGGGTGATCCTGCTGGTCAACCGGTCGTACTGGGAGGTCAGGTCGGAGATCTGGTCCTCCAGCGCCCGGATCTCCCGACGCACCTCCTCGGGGCTCCGCGCCCCGTCGTCAACAACCCCCTCCCGAACAGCGCCGTCCCGATCAGCGCCGTCCTGAACAGCGCCGTCCTGAACAGCGCCGTCCTGAACAGCGCCGTCCTGAACAGCGCCGTCCTGAACAGCGCCGTCCTGCGTGGAGGTCGTGGGGTCGGTGGCGGGAGCGGGCGTCGTGCGGGGCGGGGGTTCGAAGGCGGTGTGCTCGCCCTCGCGGACGTCGAACTCCACCGGGGTGCCGGTGAACCCGTCGGCGCCTTCCCTGCGGTGCTCGGACCAGAACGGCGAGAAGTGCGGCTTGGAGCGGATCACCACGTCGTAGTGCGGGGTCGCGGTGTAGCGGTGCCACTCCTGCTGCCGGGTGCGGGAGGTGTTGCTCTGCTCCAGCGCGGAGGCCGCCGTGTCGCCGTCGGTGACGCCGCGCGAGGCGGCGTTCTCGGCGTTGCTCCAGTTCTGGGCGTTGATGGCCATCGCGCCCAGACCCGTGTCGACGCCGCGCGTGTTGCCGTCCCCGGAGGACGATCCGGCTTCCTGACCGCGCTTGGCCTCGTGCTGCGCCTCGGTCCAGGTGTGCAGGTGTTGCGGGTCGCTCAGCCGGGGTTTGACCTGAACCTCGTAGTCCACCGCGAGGAAGCGGTCGTGCACCCGGAAGGTGCTGGTGTGGCCGTCCTCGCTGAGCAGCTGCCGGTCGGGACCGATGTTCGGCACGAGCACGTCGGGGGAGAACAGCGCGTCGATCTTGCCGCGGTTCGGGGTTCCCTCCCCGAACCAGCGGTGCACCAGGTCCTCGTGGCCGCGCGCCTCGACGATCGCGTCGACCACCTGCCGCGTCAGCTCCGGGTCCCGGGTGCTCTTGGCCAGCTGGAACGACGGGGTCTGCCGGGCGGCGTCGGTGATGTCGCGGCCGGTGGTCGTGGTGGTGCGGTCGGCGGGCTGGTCGAGCAGGAACTCGGGCAGGCTCAGGTCGACGGCGCCCCGGGTCCGGGACAGCTGCGGCGGCAGCGTGACCTCGCGCAGCTCCGGGTGCCGGTAGGCGCTGGAACCCGCGGCGCCTTCGGTGAAGGTGGACAGCAGCAGCGGCGGGACGCGGAACTTGTGCACCGTGAAGTTGACCTGCACGGGTGCGCGCACGCCGACGTGGCCGTCGGTGTCGGAGCGTTCCTGCTGGAAGGTGTCGACCTCGTTGGCCTGCTCGGCGCTGCTCGCCTGGGTCGAGCCGACGAGCGGCATCGGGGCCATCGTGTCGCCGGCGGCGGTGGTCGGCACGATCGGCCACGCGGTGATCCCCAGCGCGGTGGCCACGTCGCGGGAGGAGTCCTGGCCCTGCCCGCGCACGCCCTGGGTCTCGGCGTAGCCGCCGGAGGGGACGTCGCCGCGGTCGATGACCTCGGCACCCGGCTGCTGCTCGGCGGTCGCGGTGAAGGTGTAGTAGTGCGAGCCGAACCAGCGGGAGCGGAACATGCTGCGCTGCCAGCCGCCGTTGAGCATCTCGCGCACGTCGGCGGGGTTGTCGAGGGCGCGCAGCGCGTTGGTGGCGTCGAACAGCGGTGCCGGGCGGCCGGAATCGGGCGTCCAGCCGGGGAACAGCTCGGGCGCGGCGTGCCAGAGCGCGCGGATCGCGTCGTCGGACAACCGCCCCGGCGCACCCGCCTCCTGGTCCTGCGAGCCGTCGGCGGGCGCCGGGTCGTCGCGGGTGAAGCCGTTGACGACCACCGACCGGTCCAGGCCCTTGCCGAGGTCGCGCAGCAGCGGCAGGTCCTCGGTGAGCCGGCCGTCGGGGTGCGTGGTGACGGGGGTGCGCGGTTTGACGTAGAGCAGGCCGTCGGGGACGACGATCTCGACGCTGTCGCTCTGCGCCCCGGTCGGGTAGGGGCTGATCGCGTCCCAGCGGTGGTTGGGCTGGCCGAACAGCTGCTGCCAGGCGTCGGCGCGGACGGTGAGCACGAGGTCACCGGTGTAGAGGTCCATCGGGGTCTTGACCTGCGAGCTGGACTTGGTGGAGCCGCCGAGCGAGTCGTCGTTGCCGCGCCCGGTCGACATCGACACGCCCGCGTTGGCGTCCGCCATCGCGCCCCAGAAGTTGACGCCCAGCTCGCCGTCGGTGCCGCTGCTGGTGCCGTTGGAGATCGACACACCGGTCTTGTTGCTGGTCTCCCAGGTCGAGTTGCCCGGCACCGGGCCCAGCGGCCGTTCGTTGTGCACCCGCATCTCGAAGGCGCCGCGCTGCATCCGGTCGAAGAACCACCCGGCGTGCGATCCGTCGTCCCGGACCTGCGGGGTGTGGAACATGCCGGGGATCCGGGTCTTCCACCACTGCGGGTCGACGTCGACGAGGTGCTTGGGGTCGCTGTGCCGGGGATCGCTGCTGCCGTGCGCGATCCACCGCCGGAAGCGTTCGAACCGGCCTTCCTTGGCGCCGCGGGCGGCGTCGCGCTGCATCTCGTGGAAGGCTTCGTTGGCCTTGCCGTAGAGGTCGGGGACCGAGACCACGGCGGTGTTGCTCATGTCGACGCGGTTGCCGTCGTCGAGCCCGCGTCCCGCGGCCGGGACCGGGTCGCCCGGGCGCCAGCCCGCGTCGGCGTCGAGCAGGAAGCTCGCCACCCGGTAGTCGGCCTGTCCGGGCACCTGCATCGAGGTGGGCGGGGTGGTGCGGCTGAACGGGTTCCGCGCGGAGGTGTCGGTGGCCTTGAGCTCGAACGCGACGTCGCGGGTGACCCGGTCGGCCTTGCCCTCGTACTTGATGCGCTGCTCGGATTCGAGGCTGTCGCCGTACCCGCTGGCCTTGCCCCGGTTCCAGCTGCCGCCGATGCCGGCGATGCCGCCGACGTAGTTGTTGGCGCCGTAGCCGGACGGGCGGATCGTGGCGCGCGCCATCGCCGCCACCAGCGCGCCGACGCCGAAGCTGGTCTTGAACCCGGTCTTCCAGCCGCTGCCGCGCTTGCGGGTGGCGCTGAACTTGACGTCGTTGTCGAGGGTGCGGCGCCCGGTCACGTCGCCGAGGTCACCGGTGAGCTCGAACTTGAACTTGCGGCCGCCCGCGGTGACCTCGACGGTCACCGGCTTGCCGTCACCGGTCAGGTCGTCGAACTTGGTCATCACCCCGTACGGGCCGAGCCCGCCGAGGTCGCGGTTGATCTGGTTCCAGTCGACCTGGTCCTGGTCGACGCCGAGCGCGGTGAGCCGCTGCCGGATGTGCTGCCGCGCCTGGTCGCGCACGGCCTCGGTGCCGCGCACCCGCACCACGTTGCTGAACATGCCCTCGCCGTCGACGACGGTGCGGATGCGTTCGCGCTGCTCGGCGTCGGGCACCGGGACCGGGTTCGGCATGGTGGTCGTGCCGTCGGGGTTGAGCGCGTCGGTGAGCGCCTGCTCGAACTCGGGCACGTCCTCGTTGCGCACCCACACGTAGGTGGCCCCGTCGGTGGGTGCGACGGTGACGGGTGCGGACTCGGCCTTGCCGCCGGGCCGGGAGGTGATCTCGGCGGCCAGCGACAGGTCGATCCGGTAGCGCTGAGCGCCGTCGCCTTCCAGCGACTTGTCCTTGTTGGTGCCGGATTCCCGGCCGGTCTGGGATTCCTTGCGGCTGGAGTTGAGCGACAGCACGCCGATCGGGCCGATCTGCAGCGGGCTGCCGTGCCCGTCGATCTTCGCCTCGCCGGAGGTGAACAGCCCGCGGAGCCGGATGCCGCCGATGGCGCGCGATCCGATGCTCTGCGACAGGCCGGTGTCCTTGGTGTTGCGCAGGATCTCACCGGTGCGGATGGGCTGCGGGTCGCCGATCCGCTCGAACCCGCGCACCTGCGGTTCGACCTTCACCGAGACCTGCGGGTGCTTCGACCAGTTCTTGCCGGGCATCCGCGACCACTTGGGGTAGGTGGTGCGCTGGCTGATGTCGATGCCGTTGACCAGGCCCTCGGAGGTCTCCTCGACGAACTGCGAGGAGTCGACCTTGTCGGCGATCCCGCCGCTGAGGGTGGCGTCGTTCTTGGCCCAGTCCGGCAGGTTGTCCATGACGGAGCGGTTGAGCTGCCCGATGCCCGCGTAGCCGTCGAGGTTGGCGATGAGCTGCTGGATCTCGGCGGGCACCGGGACGGGGGCGCGCGGCGTCGGCGTGGTCTGCGCGGCCGGGTTCTGGTTGCCCTGCACCGCGGGGGTCGTGGTGGCCGGTGCGGTGTCCGGGGTCGGTGCCGGGCGGGGTGCTTCCAGCACCGTCTCCGGGTACGCCAGCCGGACCGTGGGGTCGAAGCGGGAGCTGCCGCGCTGCCCGCCGGACTCCCACTGGACCTCGAAGTTGACGTCGAAGGCCTTGTGGTGGCCGCCGAGTTTGGCGGTGCGCTCGCGCGTGTTGCCGGTCTTGTCCGAGACGGAGCTGGTGCGGCTCTCGCCCCAGCCGAGGAACGGCATGACCCGCAGGTTCAGCGAGGTCGCTGCCACCTCGATCGCCGAGTCCACCCAGCCGGCGACGGCGTTCTGCCGGAGCTTGCGGGACACGGCGTGGCTGGAGATCGAGCGGCTCGCCCCCTCGTGCTTGCTGCTCTGCGACGGGGTGTCGTGCACCGCCGAGTCGGGGGTGGCGGCGGGGGTGACGGTGTCGGGGTCCATCCGCACGAACACGCTCTGCGTGCCGGTCGTCGTCGGGACCTGGAAGCTGCGGCCGCTGGAGAGGATCTGCAGCAGGCCGAGTTCGCCCCGCGTGTTCACCAGGTGCTGGAACTGCCCCTGCAGCCCGGCGCGCACCGCCGGGTCCACGTCGATCTTGGAGGCGACGTTGGCGGCGAGCGGCGCGGGGCGATCCGGCGACCACACCCCGTCGCTGGGCAGCAGGCGCGAGTTGTGGGTGATGATGCCGTCGCGGGTGAGCTCCGCCGGTCGCGGCGTCTCGTCGACGCGCGCGGTCATGTCGGCGGCGAAGGAGTCCGCGGCCCGCGCCGTCTCCGGCAGCACCGGAGCCGGGGTGACCTGCGACGGATCGGTGAGCGACAGGTCCAGCGGGGTGTCCTGGTCCAGCGCCGCGAACAGGTCGTCGGTCGAGGTGGTGCCGTCGGTGGCCGTGTCGGTGGAACCGGTGTCGGTTGCCGTGTCGACGGTGTCCCGGCCGGTGCCGGCGGTGTCTTGCTGAGTCGTGTCCTGCTGGGTCTGCGTGGATTGCTGCCCGGTCTCCTGGGTCTGCCCGGTCTCCTGGGTCTGTCCCGTCTCCTGGGTTTGGGGCGTCTCCTGGGTTTGGGCGGTGTCGACGAGGTTGCCGCTGGAGTCGACCGTGACCGTCGCGGTCGACGCCTCGGGCGTCGGGGTGCCCGGAACCTGGGGCACGGACGTCTGCGAGGTCGCCGTCACGTCGGTCACCGACGGCGAGGACGTGGCGATCGAGTTCGTGGTGCCGCCGCGCGTGTTCGGGGTCGACTGGGATTGGGTCTGGGTCTGGGACTGCGCTTGCGGCGCGGGCGAGTTCGTCGAGGCGGGGTTCGACGAACTCGATCCGAGGCCGGAAACCTGCGTCTGACCGGTCTGGCCGAGACCGGTGACCGACTGCTGGCCGGACGTCCCGTCGCTGCTGGTCACGCGGTCGGTGCTGGTCGTCTCGCTCGCAGGGCGCCCCTGGCCGCTCTGCGCCTGCACGTCGGCGAAGCTCTGCGAAGTGGTCGTGGTGGTGTCGCTCGCCGAGTTCTGCTGGTTCTGGCCGAGATCCGTCCGCGACTGCGTGAGATCCGTCCCGGCACCATCGGTCTGGGAACCCCGATCGACCTGCACGGCGGAATCGGTGCCTCCCCGCACCGGATCGGCGGCGGACTGGGAACCGTTGGACTGCACCGGATCGGTCTGAACCGACCCGACCGGCGACGAGGGCTGCTGCGTCCCGGTCCCGGTCGTCCCCCCGTCGGTGGCGACGGCATCGGGGGCGGCCTGCTGCCCACCGGGATTCACCTGAGCCTGCCCGTCGACCTGCGTCGGCGGCGCGACGTACGAGTCCGATGTGGACGGCGAGAGGTTCGGTTCCCCCTGGGTGTTCGACGACTGCCCCGACGGAGGAAGTCCGGGTGAGACGTCCGGGTTCGAGGGAGCGGGTTCCGGCGGAACAGCGCTGTTCGAACCGGATTCCTGCCCGGTCGAGACCTGCGAACCGGAGTTCGGGGCAGCTCCCCGCTCGCCGCCGACGCTGACGGTCTCCGGCGTCTCGACGACCGAACCGGTCTCGGACCCGGGCTGCGAGGGGACCTGGGTCTGCGACTCGGCGAGCGACCCAGTCGTGGACTGCGCAGGCGTGGACTGCGCAGGCGTGGACTGGGCGGTCGTGGACTGGGCATCGGCATCGGACTCGAACGGGTTGCTCGGGTTGTCGGACCCGGTCGATGCGACGTCGTCGACCGCGCCGCGATCTCCCCCGCCCTGCCCCGGGACCTGGGTCTGGGACTGCCCCAGCGAAGACGGGTTGCCACCCGCAACACCACCGGCGACCCCACCACCGGACGTGCTGCCACTGGACGTGCTGTCGCCGGACGTGCTGTCGCCGGAGACGCTCTGCGCGTCGCTGTCGATGTCGGAGGTGTCGAGGTCGCCGTCGCCGTTCAGCAGCGGCGAGGTGTCGGAGTCGCCGCCCTCGTTCTCGCGCTGCGCGGCGAGGAACGGGTTCTCCCCGCTGCCGGGCGTGAGGTTGCCGTGGAGCCCGGCGCCGATGACGCTGCCCAGGTTCTCCGACAGACCGGCGGACATGCCCGCGGTGAACGAGTACGGGTTGGCCTGGAAGCCCTGCCCGGTCATGGCGCCGTAGAGGCCCTCGGTGAAGAACTCGTGCAGCCCCTCCTCGACGGCGTCGGCGAGGCCGCGGCCGAACTTCTCGGCCCACATGCCCTTGAGGCTCATGCCCGCGTAGTTGCCGGGCGTGGCGGCCCCGAGGTCGCGGGCGATGTGGGTGTTCATGTGGTCGGAGACCTGGGTGGCGAACTTGGCCAGCGACGGTGCCTTCGGGAAGTCGTCGGCGAAGTTCTTGGCGGCGGCCTCCGCGGCGGCCTTGAGGATATCGTTGTCGATCTGGTCGCCGATGCCCTTGACCAGGCCCTTGGCGAGCATGTTGCCCATCGCGCCGCCGAGCGCGGCGAAGGGCAGGGACAGCGCGCCGCCGAGGGCTCCGACTGCGGCGGCCTGCTTGGTGGCGTCCTCGTCCCAGTCGTCGCGGCTGCCCTTCGCCATCTGGATGCCCTGGGCGGCGGCGTCGATGGCCACCTGGAAGGCGATGCCGAACACCTGCGCCTGGATGACGCGCATCAGCAGCCGTCCCCAGATGTTCTTGAGCAGGAACCGGACGATGGCGTAGCGGCCGGCGAGCCAGGCCATGCTGGCGCCGAAGGTGGGCCCGGCCATCGCGATGGCCCAGGCGATCTCGGCGAGCAGCTCGACGAGCGAGAGCAGGCTGACGAGCTTGACGTACTCGGTCTGCACCGAGAGCTGCTTGAGGAACGCGGAGATCTGCTCGTACCCGGCGGCGGCGGTCTCGATGTGGCCGTTGCTCTCGACGTACGGCGCCATCCGGTCGGCGAAGCGCATCGCGGCCTTGCCGTAGAACTCGGAGCGGATGAGCTTGATCGCCTGAGCGAGCTCCGGTGTCAGGTCGTTGCGCAGCCGGTTCGCGGTGTTGCGCCACGATTCCGACAGCTTGCGAAGTTGATCTTCATTGATCTGCGGCCACTTCTCGCCGGTCAAGACCATGAAGAGGTTGCCGACCTCTTCCGGAACCATGATCGCCATAGCTCGCCCTCACGCCCCCTCGTCCGCGCGCGGCACGCCGTCGTCGGTCGCGCCGCGCGCCGCGCTCACGCCTTCTTGCCGCCCCGCGTCACCTCGCTGTTCGCGGTCGAGTTCATGTCGTCGAAGGTCTTGCCGACGTCGACCACCTTCTCGCCGTCGGTGCCGATGCTCAGGCCGAGCATGCGCAGGAACTCCAGCCCGTCCTTCTCCCCCGGCTCGTACTTGGAGCGCAGCGTCTTGGCGATGTCGTCGTCGCCCTCGATGGCGAAGGAGTTGCAGTCGTGGGCCAGGTCGGCGTAGATGGCGTTGGCGGTCTCGGCGATGCGGGTCAGGTCGACGCCTCCCCGCTTGAGCGCCTCGATGTCCGCCGCGACCAGGTCGTTCTCCTCATTTGCCACGATCGGTCCCCTCCCCCTCGTCGGCGGCGTCGGACATGCTGTCCGCCTCCCGGACCGCCTCGTCGAACATCGTGTCCAGGTCGAAGTCGCCGTTGACCATGTCGGTCAGCGCCGACCCGAACCCGGCGGGCGCCATCGCGCTGTAGACGGCGATGGACTTCTGGCTCGCCTCGTCCTGCGCCTGCCGAACCAGCTCGACGATCTTGTTGGCCAGTTCGGCGGGCGCCATCGTGCGGTAGCGGGTGCCGGAGAACTTCAGACCGGTGAGCCGCTGCCGGTGGTCCACCGTCGCGGATATCGAGCGGTCCTTGCTGGAGACGGTCGTGGTCTCCTTCTCGGCCCGCTCCTGCGCCTCGCGGATGCGCTCCTGCTGCTTCCGGAGGTCTGCCAGAGCGTTTTCCATCTGGTTGAACAGAGGAGAGGACATCGCCACTCCCTCCTTCCCGGGACCTGGTCTTCAGCCCTGCGCCGTTGCCTGGGTGGTCTGCTCCTGCTCCGCCGGTGTCTGCTGCGGCTGGCGCGGCGGGCGGACCGGGCCCGCGGCGATCTGCTCGTCGACGTCGAAGTCGGCTTCGTCGGGCAGGCCGATGACGCCCATGCCCGCGTCGGCGTTGGTGCCCCAGACGTCCTCGTCCTCGGACAGCCAGGTCTGCCGCTCGCGTTCGCTCTTGTCGCCCTGCTGGCCGCCCATGCCGCCCATCATCGGTGGCATGAACGGCATTCCGCCCATGCCCTGCTGCGTGGACGGACCGTTGAGCTGACTCATCCCCGGCGGCAGCGGCGATGCCTGGGAACCGCCGAGACCGGAGCCCGCGCCGGAGCCCATGCCGAACCCGGCGGTGCCGCCCCCGGCACCACCGCGCTGCTGCTCGGAACCCGTACCGGGACCACCCGCGCCGTCGGCCGAGCCGTCCGGGGCGCCGAAGCCGTCGGAGACGTTGTCGAACCCGTAGCCGTCGGCCGGGTCGGACACGCCCTCGAAGCCGCCCGAACCGAGACCGCCCGCACCGTCGCCGAATCCACCGTCGCCGAACCCACCGGCGCCGCCGTTGGCGACGTCACCGATGCCGGCACCGGAGCCGAGCCCGGCGCCCGAGTCGGACCCGAGTCCGCCCGGGTCGAAGCCGCCGAGTCCGCCGTTGGCCGGGTCGCCGAGCCCTTCCCCGGCACCGGATCCGAGGCCACCGGGGTCGAAACCGCCCTGGCCGCCGGGCAGATCGCCGAAGCCCCCGGCACCGCCGTTGGCCGGATCACCCAGGCCCGCACCGGCGCCGAGGCCGCCGTCAGCACCACCGGGCAGATCGCCGAACCCACCGGCACCGCCGTTGGCCGGATCGCCCAGGCCCGCCCCGGCGCCGAGACCGTCGTTGCCGCCCGCGCCGAGTCCACCGAGGCCGCCGTTGGCCGGGTCACCGAGGCCCTGACCGGCTCCCAGTCCGGAGTCCGCGCCGCCGGGCAGCCCGGTGTCGCCGAAGCCTCCCGCACCGCCGTTGGCGAGGTCGCCGATGCCTTCTCCGGCACCGGGGATCGGGTTGCCGTTGGAGTCCAGGGGCACACCGGCCATGCCGCCGGGGCGGTCCTGGTCCTGCTGCCCGGGCACGTCGCCGAAGCCGCTCGCACCGCCGTTGGCGGGGTCGAACGAGTTCTGGGTCAGGCCGCTGTCGACCAGGCCGGGCTGCCGGCTGCCGCCGCTGAGCCCACCGACCCCGCCGTTGGCCGGGTCGTTCTGCCCGAAGTCGCCGAAACCGCCCGCGCCGCCGTTGGCCGGATCGCCGTTGGCGTTGGCGCCGGGCTTGGTGCCCGCGCCGCCGGTGGCGCCGCCGAGCCCGAGCCCACCGGGGCCGACCAGCGGCGGCGTCGCACCGCCGTTGGCACCGTTGTCCCCGGTCCCCAGACCGGAGTCGCCGCCGAGGCCACCACCGGCACCGCCGAGGCCGTCACCGCTGCCGAGGCCGCCGACGCCGCCGTTGGCGGAGTCCCCGCCCAGGCCGTCGGCTCCGCCCAGGCCGCCACCGGCTCCCCCGAGCCCGTCGCCACCGCCGAGTCCGCCGACGCCGCCGTTCGCGGAATCGCCGCCCAATCCGGCACCGCCGCCCAGGCCCTCGGGACCGCCACCGGCACCGCCGAGACCGTCGCCGCCACCGAGTCCGCCGACGCCGCCGTTCGCGGAATCGCCGCCCGACCCGTCACCGCCGCCCAGGCCCTCGGGACCGCCACCGGCGCCCCCGAGACCGTCGCCGCCACCGGGCGGCGGGACGTTGGTATCCCCGCCGGGCGGGGGCACGTTGGTGTCGCCCCCGGGCGGCGGCGGGATGTTCGTGTCGCCACCCGGGGGCGGCGGGATGTTGGTGTCGCCGTTGGGAGGCGGCGTGGTCGGCGGGGTGTTCGGGGCGCTGGCCTCGGGCTCGGTGAGCTCCTTGATCGCCGACTGCGTGTACTTGAGCTCCTCTTCGAGGGGTTTGAGCGCCGCGGCCGCCGCGGTGTCGAGCGTCTTGAGCTCGGTGAGCGCGGCGTTGCTGATCTCCGTGTTCATCTTGTCCCACGGACCGGCGGTGACCAGGTTGCCTTCCTTGAAGCTCGCCAGCGAGGTGTTGATGTACTCCTGGGCCTCGGAGGTGCTCTTGCCGTCGAGCTGGTAGTTCGGCGCGCCCTTGACCAGCCCCACTCCGTTGGTGAGGAAGTCGTAGAGCTGGTTCTCGTAGTCCACGCGCTTGTTGTTTGGGGCGTAGAGGGCGCGGCTGCGGAAGTCGTAGAACGCCTCGGCGAGGCCCTTGATCGCCGCTTCCACCTTGTCGCCGAGGTTCTTCAGCGCCACCGAGACGGCGACGCCCCGGTCGATGGTGAGCTGCTCGTGCAGGCCTTCCAGCTTGTCGGCGTTCTGGTCCATGCGCCCCTGGATGACCGAGGCGGCCTTGCCGCTGAAACCGGAGTCCTCGGAGTCCAGCGACTTCGCCCAGGCCCGGAAGTCCGTGCCGGTGCCCTCCAGCCACTTCTCGTACTTGCCGACGAGGTCTTGGGCCTGGCGCAGGGTGGGCAGGTCCAGCGTGCCGCTCTTGCCGGACGACATCTCCTCGACGATGGTTCCGGCGTCGTTGATCGCCTGGGTCCACGCGTCGGTGGCGGCGGTGTTGCGGTTGACCCGGTAGTAGACCCGGTCGAACGCGGTGTAGGTGAGGTCCTCGGTGGGCGCGACCCGGTTGGTCAGGTCCTCCTTGAGCTTGTCGCCGGTGAAGTCGGCGTCCTTGCCGCCGGCTCCACCGTCGCCACCGCCTGCGACCTCGAACCACTTGATGCCCTCGGCCTTGGACTTCAGGTCCGGCCCTTTTCCGGTCAACGCGTTGAGCGCCTGGAAGAACGTCCAGTCGCTGCTCGGGCCTGACAGGTCCGCGTTCTCGGGCATGGGCTTTCTCCTGCTCCTGGGCTGATGCCGTCAGCTGAGGTCGATCGGGTGGGGGTCGATCGAGTGGGGGGTGAACCGACTCAGGCGGCCGGGGTCTGCGTTCCCGAAATGTCCGGGTATTCCTGGGTGAACTCGGTGGCCGAGTAGGTCGCGAGATCGTCGGTGTCCTCGAAGACGCGCTTGGCGTCGTTGAGGGCTTGGGTGAACTTGCGCCAGTCCTTGCTGGTCTTCTCGTTCATCGCCTCGGCGGATTTGCCCAGGGCGCCCAGGGATTCGTTGAGCGACTGGATGGCCGGCCACTCGGGGTTGCCGGCGTGGACCCGCTCGCCGAGGTCGGCCGCGAGCCGGATGCCGGAGCTGGCGCCCAGGAACTGCTTGCGCAGCTCGTCCTCGCGGGTGTCGACGTCCTTGATCAGCTTCTCGTACTGACCGCTGTCGAACTTGGTCTTCGTCTCGTCAGCCACTGGTTCTCCTTGTCACGGTGGAGGAAGACGGGGGATCGGGCGCGGGCCGCTGCGCGTGGCGACCCGCACCCGAAACTTCAACCGCACGAGCACCTCTCAACGGCTTGAGCCGCGGGAGGACTCGTCACGCCATGATCTGGGCGCTCCTGTTGTCGCCGTCCTGGAATGCCTGGGCGGCGTTGTTGGAGGAGACGTGACCGCTGCTCAGGCGGGTGTTCATCTCGGTGTAGGCCTGGTTCCACTTCTGCTGCTTCTCGGCCCACAGCGGCGCGGCCTTGCCCTGGGTGGCCTCGCCCATGTTCTTCAGGAAGCCGTTGAGCTCGTCGAGGATGGTGCCCATCTGGCGAACGGCCTGCTGCAGCCCCATGTTGACCTCTTCGTAGGCCCCGTGCTGCACGCTGAACTGGGTCATCTCAATCTCCGTTCTGAGTAGGTGGAGGTGTCGATCAGAGGTTGGCGCCGGAGGCGGAGTCGGCGGCCTGCTGAGCGGCCTGCAGGGAGGCGTTGCGGACGTCCATGACGCGCTGGTTCAGCTGGTTGAGCTCGTTCTCGATGCGCGAGAAGTCACCGGCCCAGACGCCGAACTTGTCGACCAGCATGCGACCGGAGTCGGACTGGTTGGCCTGGCCAAGCGAGGACGCCTGCATCTGGACCTGGTTGTTGAGCTGGCGCATCTGCGACAGGGACTGGTTGGTCGCCTCGATGATCTGCTGCAGCTGAGCGTCGTTGAGGCCGTACTGGGCGCCTGGTGCGGTCATCGGTTTCTCCTTGCGCTGTGCGGAATTTGAAATGGGCGGGATTCGACTTGCGTACTGCGCGCCGACCGGGTGGGTCGGCGTGTCACGGTGCTGCTGGTGCAGCACCTCCTGCGGCTCGCTCCGGTGCGAGAACCGGTCCGGTCGGCAGCAGCGAGAGCAGGTGCGCTGGAACCGGAACCGCGTCGGTCAGCCGGTACCCGAGGGCCTCGGCCGCTTTCTGGCCGGGCACCGGGTACTTGGCACCCGAGTCGGTGACCAGGTAGAGACCGGCGCCGGGGACGCCGGGGGCGGGCAGGGTGCGGGCGAGCACGCCCGCACCGGGCTGGACGTCGATGCGGTCGGCGGTGAACTCGTCGCGCTCGATGCCGGGACCGCCGACCACGACGCCACCTTCGGCGGGGCCGATGGCCAGCGCCGACCGGGCACCGCGCGGGCCCGGTTGGATCCGGGCGCAGGGCGCGGTGGTGTCGTCGGCGACCAGCGGCATCGGGGGCTTGTCGGGCAGCTGCGCCATCGTCGGCGACGAGGGCACCTGTCCGACCGAGGCCATCGCCGCGGGCGAGAGCGCGCGGGGGCCGGTCTGGCCACCGCCGGCCGGGTCGCCCATCGCCAGCGCGGCGGTCGTGCCGTTGACCGGCATCAGCCCGCCGGTGGTGAGCACGTACAGCGTCTGCGGGCGGCCGACCACGCTGACCGAGAAGACCTGGCCGATGCGGGTGGGCTGGCCGCCGAGGGCCGGGCCGGGCTGGCCGGATCCGGGGATCTGCAGCGGTCCGAGGTCGGGCCCGGCGGGCATCGCGTTGATGAAGGCGTCGCGCACCGGCAGAGCGGTGGAGGCGTCGTAGCCGAGCACGGCGGCGACCCACGGGGCGCTGAGCTTCATCCGCTTGTCCCGCCACACCAGGTACTGGTCGCCGCTGGTGGAGCGCACCAGCACGGCCTCGTCCGGCCCGGCGGGTTCGGCCTCGGCGGCGTCGCCGACGTGCAGGGCGACGGTGGCGTGCGGGGCCCCGGCGGCGTCGCGGGTGGTGGTGGCGCAGACCAGCCACGCCTGGCCCGCACCTCCCGCGGCGCCCGCCGGGATCCCGTCGGGGGCGCCGATGATGCCGATGGGAGTGCCTCGCGGCACCTCGCTCAGCGTGGAGCGGGACACCTCCGCGACCTCGCTCGCCCCCAGCAGCCGCGCCGATGCGTAGTTGAGCACCGGGCGCAGCGTGCCGTCGGAGGCCAGCACGTACTGGCTCCCGGTTTCCTTCTCGACGATGAGCTTGCCGGGCTGGGACCAGTCGGTGGCCCCGCCGAAGCCGAGGACGCCGGCGACGGCGAACCCGGCGACGATGAGCATCGACAGCATCAGGCCGATGACGTAGCCGAGCGGGGTCCGACGCAGCGGCGGGTCGGGCGCGTCGGGTTCGGCCTGCACCAGCGCGGAGACGACCCGCGCGGCCATGAACGAGTGGGCTTGGACCTGGTCACTGCGCGAGTGCACGACGACCTCCCCCGGACAGGAAGGTGCCCGAGCTCCGGCTCCACCGGAGAACCTCGTTCACGACCATGCGGCCCTCACCACGGCGTAGAGGTTCAGCGCTGCCAACGTCATCGGGATGATCGCGATCGCGAGGGCCATGTGCGCCCAGTCGCCCGCGCGGCCCCAGTGCGGGAGCATGCGGCGGCCGGGCAGGCTGCGGGCTCCGGCGAGCAGCAGTCCGGACAGGACGATCAGCCCGCCGATGACGGCGATCCGCCAGGCGCCGGGGATCACCAGGCACAGCGCGGTGATCACGGCGGCGAGGCCGAGGAAACCGGGCACCATGACGGCCACGCGCTGGCGGGAACTCGCGAACTCGCGGGAGTGCAGCAGGAGCAGGAACGAGGCGATGGCGGCCAGCGTCGGCGACGCCCACCCGGGGGTGAAGGCGAGGATGCCGAGGCATCCGGCGATGACGACGCCGAGCCCGGCGCACAGCGCGGTGAGGTTGAAGTCGGCCTCGGCGGTGCGGTCCATCAGCTCGCGGCCGGGTTCGGGGTCGATGCCTTCCTGGAACTGCTCCGCGGAGGTCGGCAGCGGCGGCACCTTCAGCCCGGCGAGCCAGGCGGCGATGCGCGGGACGCGGGTGCCGACCAGCAGCGTCACGGCGAGCACGACGGCGGCCGCGCCTCCGGCGGAGAGCATGTCGAAGGTGTTGAGGAGCCCGACGAGCGCGGTGAGCCCGGTGGCGAGCATCGCGGCGAGGTAACCGGCGCCGAACCCGCCGCCGACGAGGAACCGGCCGAGGACGATGACGCTGGTGCACACCGCGGCTGCGGTCAGGCAGGGCGCGACGAGCTGGGTGCTCATGGCGATGACGGGCCGCCCGATCATCGGGAGCGCCCATCCGGCGGCCGCGGCGAACGCGGCGCTGCCGGAGAACAGCAGTTCCGAAGCGGCCCGGTCGCCGAGGGCCCGCGAGGACAGGGCGGCGGCGCCGAGCAGGACGAGCGCGACGCTGCCTGCGGTGATGGCCACCCACTGCCCGGCGCCGATGCTGGGCAGCAGCACCAGTCCGAGCGCGAGCGAGGCGCCGAGCAGCGCCAGGAACGCGCGCCGGGTGCTCTCCGGACGCCACAGGTCCTTGCGCTGGTTGCGGATTCCGGTCGCCACGCCGTCGGCGAGGTCGTCGAAGTCGGCCGGCGGCAACTGGTCGTTGCGCGGCCGGAGGTAGAGGATGTCGCCGTCGTAGAGGCCCAGCGCGGCAGTGCCGAGATCCTCCTGCAGGGCGGGCTCGCCGAGCCGCTGCAGCACCCATCCGTCGTGTTCCAGGCCCGCGTTCCCGAGGCCACCGCCGAGGTGGTCGAGGAAGGTGGGCAGCAGGTCCGCGAGCGGGATGTGGGCGGGTACCGCGAGCTCGACCCGAGAGCTGGGGCCCTGGATCGTCAGTCGACACACCTCGCCTGCCGCAACCGCAGGCTGAGCCGTCGTTCCCGTCATACCCACCACACGCGGCTCGGCTCATGAAGAGTTCAACCGTTTTGCCGAACTCCTCTCCTCCGGACACCGGATTCAGGTAACCGGAGGAAGCTGCCCCCACTTGTGGGCGGTTTCCGCAGGAACCGACCCGGGGAACGGGTGTCGATTTCTGGGAATTGTGGCTAAAACCGCCCCGGGGCAACACCTCTCACCACCACCCGTCCCGGTCCCCACGACGGCGGACCCATCGGGGCACCGGGGATCGAGCGGGATTGCCGTGATGAATTCGTTGCTCCGGGTTCTCCCCTCCGCTTTGACCCGATTGGAGTGCTCCATCCGTGTAGAGGGGTGAGGGGATGCAGGGGAAAGGATCTGATCGCAGTGAGTGTGACGCCGTTCCGGCGACCGGCCAGGCAGAAGCCCCCCACGATGCCCGACGGGGAACTGTCCCTGCAGGAGCCGCCCGTCATCCCCGAGCAGGTCAGCGGTGGGTTCGGCGGGCTGCTGATGTACCTGCCGATGGCGTTGGGCTCCGGCGCCATGATGCTGATGTTCATGGGCCGCGGTGGTTCCGGCGGTTTCGGCGGCATCGGGCTCGTCGTGGTGGCGCTGATGGCCGTGTCGATGCTCGCGATGGGCTTCGGCCAGATGGGCCGCAGCGTCGGCGAGCGCAAGCGCCGCCTCAAGGGCGAGCGCCGCGACTACCTGCGCTACCTCGGCCAGATGCGCAAGCAGGTCCGCCAGGTCGCGGCCGATCAGCGGAAGGCGTTGTCGTGGCGGCATCCCGACCCGTCGGGCCTGTGGTCGGTGGCGATGAGCGGCCGGTTGTGGGAGCGCCGCCTGTCGCACGCCGACTTCGCCGAGGTCCGCATCGGACGGTCCGCGCAGCGGCTGGCGATGAAGATGACGCCGGTGCAGTCCAAGCCGGTCGAGGACCTGGAGCCGTTGTCGGCGCGGGCGCTGCGCCGGTTCATCAAGGCCTACACCACTGTGGACGATCTGCCGACGGCCTTGTTCCTGCGCGGTTTCTCGCAGGTGCAGATGCGCGGCGACGCCGAGGCGGCGCGCGGCCTGCTGCGCGCGGTGCTGGCGCAGCTGGTGACCTTCCACTCCCCCGACGACCTCAAGATCGCCGTGTGCGCGAGCCCGGAGCGGGCCCCGGAGTGGGACTGGGTGAAGTGGCTGCCGCACGCCCAGCACACCAGCCAGCAGGACGGCGCCGGGCACGTCCGGATGCTGACCGGCTCGCTCGCCGAGCTCGAAGGCCTCGTCGGCCCGGACCTCAACGACCGCGGCCGCTTCGAGGCCGGGGCGAGCCCGACCCGCGACGAGCCGTACGTGGTGGTGGTCCTCGACGGCATCACGACCCCGGCGGAGTCGCGCCTGGCCGGTGCCGGCTACCGCAACGCCACCGTGCTCAACCTCGACATGTCCGGCCCCGCCCAGCGCACCACGCTGCGGCTGGAGGTGGCCGCCGACCAGATCGACATGATCCGGCTGAACCGCTCGGGCGCGGAGGTCCGCACCGAGCTGGGCGCGCCGGATTCGCTGAGCCCGTCGCAGATCGCGTCGCTGGCGCGCACTCTCGCCCCGTTCCGGCTCAGCGCCACCACCGACATCGTCGAGCCGATGGTCACCGACTTCGACCTGGCCGCGCTGCTGGAGGTCGGTGAGATGGACAAGCTCGACGCCGCGCGCACCTGGGCGCGCACCTCGCAGCAGGACCGGCTGCGGGTGCCGATCGGCATCGCCGAGAACGGCACCAAGATCGAGCTGGACATCAAGGAGTCCGCCCAGGGCGGCATGGGCCCGCACGGCCTGCTCATCGGCGCGACCGGTTCGGGCAAGTCGGAGCTGCTGCGCACGCTGGTGGTGGCGATGGCCGTCACGCACTCCTCCGAGGTCCTCAACTTCGTGCTGGTCGACTTCAAGGGCGGCGCCACGTTCCTCGGCCTGGACGAGCTGCCGCACACCTCGGCGGTGATCACCAACCTGGCCGACGAGGCGCCGCTGGTGACCCGCATGCAGGACGCGCTGCAGGGAGAGATGGTGCGCCGCCAGGAGCTGCTGCGCTCGGCGGGCAACTACAGCTCGCTGCTGGAGTACGAGAAGGCCCGCGCCAACGGCGCACCGCTCGCACCGATGCCGAGCCTGTTCCTGGTCGTCGACGAGTTCAGCGAGCTGCTGGCCTCGCACCCGGACTTCGCGGAGCTGTTCGTGATGATCGGCCGGCTGGGCCGGTCGCTGGGCGTGCACCTGCTGCTGGCCTCGCAGCGCATCGACGACGGCCGGATGCACAAGCTGGAGAGCCACCTGTCCTACCGGATCGGTCTGCGCACGTTCTCGGCGATGGAGAGCCGCTCTGTGATCGGCGTCCCGGACGCCTACCAGCTGCCGAGCGCGCCGGGCAACGGCTACCTGCGCTCGGACGTGGCGACGCTGTCGCGGTTCAAGGCCGCCTACGTCTCGGCGCCGTTCAAGCGGCGCACCGCCGAGCAGCGCAAGGCGGAGATCAGCCGCCAGGTGGTGACCTTCGGCGCCGCGCGGCTGCCGGAGACGCCCACCGAGCAGGTCCCCGAACCGGAGCCGGAGACCGGGGAGGAGGAGACCACCGAGACGCTGCTGCAGGTCGCGGTCAGCCGCCTCAAGGGCCAGGGCCCGCCCGCGCACCAGGTGTGGTTGCCGCCGCTGGACGAGCCGCCGACGCTCGACGAGCTGCTGCCGCCGCTGGTGCCCGACCCCGACCGCGGCCTGACCCCGATCAGCTGGCCGGGCCGCGGCAAGCTGCAGGTGCCGGTGGGCGTCATCGACAAGCCCTTCGACCAGGCCCGCGAGCTGTACATGGTGGACCTCTCCGGCGTCGGCGGGCACGTCGGCATCGCCGGTGGCCCGCAGGCGGGCAAGTCGACGATGCTGCGCACCCTCATCGCCGGTCTCGCGCTCACCCACACCCCGGACGAGGTGCAGTTCTACTGCCTGGACTTCGGCGGTGGCACGCTGCAGACCCTCGGCGAGCTGCCGCACATCGGCGGCATCGCCGGGCGCATGGACTCCGAGCGCGTCAGCCGCACGGTGGCCGAGGTGCAGGGCGTGCTGTCCCGGCGCGAGGAGCTCTTCGCCCAGCACGGCGTGGAGAACATGGCCGAGTACCGGGAGCTGCGCCGCGAGGGGCGGGTCCCGGAGGACTCGTTCGGCGACGTGTTCCTGGTGGTGGACAACTGGGGCACGCTGCGCAGCGACTTCGAGCAGCACGACCAGACGATCCGCTCGCTGGCCTCGCGCGGGCTGACCTACGGCATCCACCTGATGCTGACCACCAGCCGCTGGGCCGACATCCACAGCCAGCTGCGCGACCAGCTGGGCACCCGGCTGGAGCTGCGGCTGGGCGACTCGATCGACTCGGTCATCGACATGCGCGCGGCCGCCGGTGTGCCGCGCCAGCCGGGCCGCGGTCTGACGATGGACAAGCTGCACTTCCTGTCGGCGGTGCCGCGCCTGGACGGTCTGCGCCGGGTCGACGACCTGGCCAAGGGCGCCCGGATGCTGGCCGAGGCGGTGGCCGACAACTGGGACGGCGAGGACGCCGCCGGAGTCCGGATGCTGCCCGCGGTGCTGCCCGCCGAGCGCCTTCCCGAGCCGGAGGGCAAGCTGCGGCTCCCGCTGGGCTGGGGCGAGGCCGACCTGCAGCCGGTGTGGCACGACTTCGCGACCCAGCCGCACCTGACGGTGCTGGGCGACACCGGCAGCGGCAAGACCGGGCTGCTGCGGCTGGTCGCCGACGCGATCCCGAAGACCTACGCGCCGGGCGAGGCGGAGCTGATCCTGGTGGACTCGCGCCGCGTGCTGCTCGACGCCGTTCCCGACGCCTACCGGCGGGGTTTCGCGTTCTCGGCGACGGCGGCCAAGGACATCATCGGCACCGCCGCCAACGAGCTGCGGGAACGCCTGCCGGGCGCGGACATCACGCCGCAGCAGCTGCAGCGCCGCGACTGGTGGTCGGGCCCGGAGGTGTTCATCCTGGTCGACGACTACGACCTGCTGGCCAGCACGATGGGCGGCCCGCTGGACTCGCTGCTGGACCTGCTGCCGCAGGCCGCCGACATCGGTCTGCACGTGATCCTCACGCGCAGCGCGGCCGGGTCGTCCCGGCTGTCGATGGACTCGGTGGTGCGGCGCATGCAGGAGTCCAACACGCCGGACCTGGCGTTCTCCTGCCCGCCCACGGAGATGCCGCTGCTCAACGGCATGCGCCCGCAGGTGCTGCCCGCGGGCCGGGCGCACCTGGTGACCCGCCGCAGCGCGACGCTGATGCAGGCGGGCTGGCTGGAGCCGCGCCCGGCGGGAGACCGCGCATGAGGGCGGTGGCGACGGCGCTGGTGGTGGGTGCGCTGCTCACCGCCGCGCCGATCCCGGCGGTCGCCCAGCAGTGCGCGCAACCGGCGGATCACGTGGTGCCGCAGGAGGGTTGGGCGCTGGAGCGCCTCGCTCCGAGCAGCGTGTGGGACCTGACCAGCGGTGACGCGGTGACGGTCGCGGTGATCGGCACGGGCGTCAGCGCGGCCGCTCCGGCGCTGTCCGGGGCGGTGCTGCCGGGCCAGAGCCTCAGCGGTGGCGCGGGCGACGACGACTGCGCGGGCCGGGACACGTTCATGGCCGGGGTGATCGCGGCGCGCCCGGCGGCGGGCACCGGGTTCACCGGCATCGCCCCCGGCGCCCGGATCCTGCCGATCCGGATCACCGACGATCCCGACGAGGTCGACGCCGGCAAGCTGACCTCGGCGATCCGCTCGGCCGCCGACGGCGGCGCGGAGGTGATCGCGGTGTCGGTGGGCACGGCCTCGGCCGACGGCGGGCTGCGCGCGGCGGTGGCCTACGCGCTGAGCAAGGACGCGCTGGTCATCGCACCGTCCGATGTGGACGTCGGCGAGGACGCGGTCCCCTACCCCGCCGGGTTCCCGGAGGCGCTGCCGGTCACCGGCATCACCGACGAGGGCGACCCGATCCAGAACGCCGCCGGGCGGCCCGCGCTGGTCGCCCCGGGCAACGAGGTGGTGGGCATCGCCCCGCGCGGCAGCGGCCAAATCGTGGCCTCCGGCGGCGGCATCGGCGTCGCGTTCGTCGCGGGCACGGCCGCGCTGGTGCGCGCCTACCACCCGGACCTCTCGGCCGCCGAGGTGCGAAACCGGTTGCAGGACACCGCCGATCACCCGCCCGCCGACCTGCCCGATCCGCAGCGCGGTTACGGCGTGGTCAACCCGGTCGCCGCGGTCACCTCGGTGCTGCCCGCCGAATCGGGCGAGAAGCCGATGGCCGCCGCGGCCCCGCCCGCGCACCTGCCGCCGAAGCCGGTCGTGGACCCGCTGCCGCGCCTGGTCGCGCTGCTGGTCACCGGTGGCGTCGGGCTGCTGGTGGTGCTCACCGCCCTGGGCAGGGTGCTGATCCCGCGCGCCAGCAGGCGCGGGTGGCGCTCGGCGTGGCACAACGCGTCGCGGAGCGGGGGCTAGGCTTGGGCGAGCAGAACTTGATCAAGCACCGGGCTTTCCGGGCTCAGGTGGGGGCGCGCTGATGGGACCGGAGCTGTTCGGGCGGGACGCCGAACTGGCGCAGCTGCGCGGACTCGCGGGAGAGGTGGCCGCCGGGCGCGGCACCGTGCTCTGGCTCGAAGGTGAGCCCGGCATCGGCAAGACCGCGCTGCTGCGCGCCCTGCTCGCCGAGACCTCCGAGCTCGGCTGCGCGGTGCACCACGCCACCGCCGACCAGCTGTCCCAGCGCTTCCCGCTGCGCGTGCTGCTGGACTGCCTCGCGGTGCACCCGACCTCCGGCGACCCGGAGGTCCTGGCCATCCACGAACGCCTCGGCGCCTCGGGCGACGACCCGGTGCCCGCGATCGCCGAGCAGCTCATCGCGCTCACCGAGAAGCTCTGCACCGCAGGGCCTCTCGTGCTGGCGATCGACGACGTGCAGTGGGCCGACGAGGCGAGCCTGCTGGTGTGGCACCGGCTCAGCCGCCTGACCGAGCACCTGCCGCTGCTGCTGGCCGCGGCGGTGCGCCCGTCGGGCGGCCGCACCGAACTCGGCGTGGTGCGCGGCGAGGACCGCGCGGCGGTCCGGATCCCGGTGAACCCGCTCGACGAACTCGCCACGGCGGGCCTGGCCGCGCACCTCACGGGTGCCGCCGAGATCGGGCCGGCCCTGCGGGCGACGCTGGGCCGCGCGGCCGGGAACCCCCGCTACGTGCGGGAGATGGTGCTCGCGCTCAGCCGCGAGCAGCACCTCGACGCCGACGCCGAGCGCGCCGAGCTGACCGCGGAGTTCACCGACGGCGCGCTGCCGCGCTCGCTGGCCGAGGCCATCGCCTCCCGGCTGGGTTTCGTCGGCAGCGACACGATCGGCCTGCTGCGGATGGCCGCGCTGCTCGGGCCGACGTTCTCGGTGACCGACCTGCGCACCGTCTCCGAGCGCCCGGTGGTGGCGCTGGTCGGCAGCGTCGAGGAGGCGCTCACGGCCGGTCTGCTGGTGGAGTCGGGATCGCGGCTGACCTTCCAGCACGGCCTGATCCGCCAGGCCCTGCACGAGACAACGCCCACGGCGCTGCGGCTGGCGCTGCACCACCAGGCGGCCCGCGCGCTGGCCTCCTCCGGCGCACCGGTGGAGCGGGTCGGCGAGCAGCTGATGGCCTCGATCGCCGTCGACGACGCCGAGATCGACGACTGGGGACTGGACTGGCTGGTCGACAACGGCCGGATGCTGGCCCACCGCGCCCCGGAGTCCGCCGAGGGCCTGCTCGCCAACGCCCTCCCGCTGCTGTCCACCCGGGACTCCCGCCGCGATTCCCTGCGCACCGCCCGAGTGCTGGCGATGGTGCAGCTGGGACGCCCGGAGCAGGCCCGCGACCTCAGCGAGCGCGCGCTGGCCGACACCGACGACGCCGCCTGCTCCGCCGAGCTCAGCTGGTACCTGGCGTGGTCGCTGGCGGTGCTGGGGCAGGACGACCTGGCCGCCGAGGTGGTCGAGAAGGCCCTGCGGACACCGGGTTTCGACCGCCCGTGGCTGGCCCGGATGCACGCGGTGCTCGGTCAGGTGATGCTCTCGCGCGGTCACTTCGAGGCCGCCGATGCGGCCGTGGAGCGGGCGCTGGCCGAGGCCCGCCCCTCCCGCGACGGTTTCGCGCTCGGCCTGGCCCTGCACGTGCGCGGCGCCGCGCTGGCGCGCCGCTGCGACCTCGCCGAGGCGGTGATCTGCTACGAGCAGGCCGGTGCCGCGCTCGGCGACGCGCCGGAGAACACGGACCTGCGGCTCACGGTGCTGGGCAACCGGATGACGCTGCTGTTCGGACTCGGCCAGGCCGAGGAGGCCGAGGGTGCGCTGCACGAGATGCTGGCGATGGCCGAGCGGTCGGCGACACCGGCCCGGCTGGGCGCGGTTCGCCTGTCGGCGGCCAACCACTACTACACGATCGGCCGCTGGGACGACGCGACCGCCGAGCTGGAAGCCGCCGCCGAGCTCGCCGACCACCTGGACCCGGCGGGGCTGCGCTTGCTGCGCGGGCTCTCGGCGCTGCTGGCCGGTCACCGCGACGACCGCGCGACGCTGCGGCGCAACCTGCGCGCCGCCGGCTGCGACGGGCAGCTGAGCACCCGCTCGTCGGCCGAGTTCCTGCTGCTGGCGGCCGCGATGCACGCCGAGTCCGACGACGACCCCGATCGCGCGGTGCGACTGCTGTCGGAGGCGCTGACCGCGGGCACCCGGTTCGGCACCCGCTACCTGTGGCTGCCGAACCTGGTGCGGCTGGCGGCCGACGCTGGCGAGACCGAGATCGCCGGCCGCGCCACCGACGCCTGCGCCGAGGACGCGGCCGTGGGCGCGGTGCCCAACATCGTGGCCGCCTCGCAGCACTGCCGCGGCCTGCTGGAGCGCGATCCGACCGCGCTGCGCGCCGCGATCGAGCTCTACGGCTCCACCAACCAGCCGCCCCGCTGCGCGCGGGCGCTGGAGGACATGGCGGTGGTGCTGGCCGAGCGCGGCGAGCCCACCTCGGCGCGCGCCGCCTACGCCCGGGCGGTGCAGATCTACCAGGACCTGGGCGCCACCTGGGACCTGCGGCGCGCGGACTCGCGGATGCGCCCGCACGGGGTGCGGCACACCCGGGGGCGGCGCCGTCGCGCCACGAACGGCTGGGAGTCGCTGACGCCGACCGAGCGGCAGATCGCGCGGCTGGTGGCCGACGGGCTGCCGAACCCCGACATCGCGGCGGCCCTGTTCTCCTCGCGCCGCACGGTCGAGGTCCACGTCTCGCACATCCTGGCCAAGCTCGGGGTGCGCTCGCGGGTGGAGATCGCGGTCGAGGCGACCCGCCACGACGGCGGCGAGGTCGGCACCAGATCGGCCTGAGCGGCACCGCGATCCGCGAGGCCCGGCCCGTCGCTCACCGTCACGGCGCTCACCCTCCGCTCACGCGTTGAGCGCAGCCGCGCGGGCGATGATCACGACGCTGCGGGGCCGGGCTCTGACGCCCCGTCACCAATCACAACCCCGTCATCGATCGTTCACATTACCTTTATTTTTCAGACCGACCAGTTGGTCCGGCACATGGGGACGAAACCCGAAAAATCGCCCACGTCGATGCTCATATGAGCGACGCCCAAGTGCCACGCAGAAAATCTACGTGAGCTCCCGGATTTCCTCCGATCGAGCTAACGGGCAAGCTCATCGCTGCCATCCGGAATCCCCGTCTCCGGTCGTTTCCTCTCAGTTCTCGCGAGCGATTCACCGGCGGGGCAGACAACCGAATGAAGAAGCCACATGACGCTAGTCGGAGATCCGCGATCCGCGATCGCATTCGAACGGGCACACGCCACGACGACCACCAGAGGCGGTGAGCACGACGTTCGAAACACAGACGCGACTCTGAAGTCGCTCTACGACGACTACTACCTTCGCCTGCTGGCGTACGTGAACAAGATCCTGGCCGACCCGCACCACGCCGAGGACGTCGTGCAGGAGACGATGCTCCGCGCCTGGCAGCACGCCGATTCGCTGACGCCGGAGCGCGGGTCGGTGTGGGGCTGGTTGACCAGGGTCGCGCACAACATCGCCATCGACCGCATCCGCGCACGTCGCGCGCGCCCCACCGAGGTCGACGAGGCCGCGGGCACCGCGTCCGGCGAGTACGACGCCGACCACGCCGACGCGGTGGTCAACCGGGTCGTGGTGGCCAAGATGGTCAGCAGGCTGACCCCCGGGCACCGCTCGGTGCTCTACGAGGTCTACTTCGCCGACAGCACCGCGACCAAGGCCGCGAGGTCGCTGGGCATTCCGCCGGGAACGGTGAAATCCCGGCTGCACCACGCCCTGCGGAACCTCAAAACGACGATGGACCCCCGTTCCCGCGACATCTACAACTCCCGGCGCTGAGAACGCTCCCGAAAACGGCGTTTCCTCCCGCCCCGAATTGTGATGTGACACCGGACAGCAGAATGTCCCACCCAAAATCATAAGGTTCCCTGATTCCACGCCGCTGAAATCGTTTCAACCGCGCCCGCAATTCCTATGGATGAGACTCGACTCCAATCTATGTCCTTGCGCCGACGAATCACGATCCCCTGTTCGGCGCAACACGGGTGAGGCCGGGACGCAGCGGCGTGCAGCACTCGGCGGGGGACAGTTTTTTCTCGAATTATCCGGACATTTCGGACATCGATCATGGGTGATTCGAGGAAAAACTGTCCCCTGCCGTGGCGGCCACCACCGCGAGCCGCCTACCAGGCGCGCGCAGCCCGCAGCAGCCGGTCGCGGACGCGGGTGAGGTGGGGGCTCTGCGAGGTCCCGGCGCGTTCGGCGAGGAAGAGGGTGTTGATCGGCGGGTCCGGCGGGTCCAGCAGCGCGATCAGGTCTCCCGAGGCGAGGGCGCCCGCGCAGAGGTAGCGCGGGAGGACCGCGATGCCCGCACCGGCGGCGACGGCGCCGGCCTGGGCGCGCAGGTCCGGCATCACCACGGCCGCCGGGGTGTTCAGCCGCCTGCCGAAGACGTGCCGCCAGTAGCGGCGTGCGATCGGCAGGTCCTCGGCGTAGGTCAGCAGCGGCACCTCGGCGAGCGCACCCAGCTCCCCCGGCGTCAGCTCCCCGGCAGTCAGCTCACCGAGGCGCTCCGCCCACGCCGGCCCGGCGACGAGCACGAACTCCTCGTCGGCCAGCGCGGTCGCCGCGATCGTGCGCCCGCGCGGCCGGATCGCCGACACCACGAGGTCGAAACGGCCCGCCCGCAGACCTTCCAGCAGTTCGTCGGCCAGGCCGGTGGTCACCCGCAGCCGGAGCCCGTCGGCCACCAGCGGCGCGAGTTCCGGCAGCACCCGCTCGCCCAGCAGCTCCGCCGGACCGGCCAGCCGCACCGGCTCGTCGCCCTCCCGGCCGGTGCCGCGCTCGGCGACGGCGGCGAGCGCGTCGAGCGGCCCGGCGACCTCGGCGGCGAGCTCGTCGGCGACCGCCGTCGCCGCGGCCCCGCGCGGCAGCCGCTCGAACAGCTGCCGCCCGAGGTGGTCCTCCAGCGCCCGCACCTGCCCGGTCACGGTCGGCTGCGCGAGCCCGAGGACGCGCGCGGCGGAGGTGAACGACCCCGTCCGGTGCACCGCCAGGAAGGTCCGCAGCAGCCCCAGATCGACCGGGCCGGAACCCTCGGCCGCACCCTCGCTCATGCCGCGATCCTATCGCCGGGCCTGCGAGCTCAGCCATCAGAACCCTGATGGCCGTCATCGGTTCGCCGATTGGCACGGACGCCGAGACCGCGCCTACGGTCGGAGTCGGAATCGCACATCACGAGTCTGAGAGCGACACATCATGGCGAAGATCCTGTTCGTGCTCACCGGCGCGGACCACTGGACCCTCAACGACGGCAGCAAGCACCCCACGGGCTTCTGGGCCGAGGAGTTCGTGGCGCCCTACGAGGCGTTCACCCGGGCCGGGCACGAGATCGTGGTCGCCTCCCCGGGCGCCGTGGTGCCCGTCGTCGACCAGGGCAGCCTGAGCGCCGACGCCAACGGCGGTCAGGAGGCCGCCGACCACATCGCGGCGGTGCTGGAGAAGGCCACCGAGCTGAAGAACCCGATCGACCTGGCCACCGTCGACCTCGACGCCTACGACGCGGTGTTCTACCCGGGCGGCCACGGCCCGATGGAGGACCTCGCGGTCGACGACGACTCGGCCCGCGTCCTGACCGGCGCGCTGGCCTCCGGCAAGCCGCTGGCCGTCGTCTGCCACGGCCCGGCCGCCCTGCTGGCCACCGAGCGCGGCGGCGACTCGCCGTTCCGCGGTTACGAGGTCACGGCCTTCACCAACGCCGAGGAGACCCAGGCGGGCCTGGCCGACAAGGCCCCGTGGCTGCTGCAGGACCGCCTCGAAGCCCTGGGCGTCACCTTCAACGAGGGCCCGGCCTGGGCCCCGAACGTCGTGGTCGACCGCAACCTGCACACCGGCCAGAACCCGGCCTCCTCGGCCCCGCTGGCGCACCGCTTCCTCGAATCGCTGTGACCCGCGCGTGAAAAGCGCTGAGGCGAGGAGGCTTCCCTCTTCCTCCTCGCCTCAGCGTGGTGCGAACACCGACCCCCAGGGTGACGTGGCGCGGCGCCAGCCCGTCGCCGTTCGCGGGACGCCGGCCGACTCCCGTGCGCGTGGTCCGCGCGCCGGTTCGTCCGCCGCGATGGCGACGTGACCAGGCTAGATGCGTCGATCACGAGCGTTCCAGTTCCGCTTCGCACAGTCAGGCCCGGAAACCGGGTTCGGTGTGCTGCACCAGATCGCGGCACACCCCCTACGATCGTCACCCGAAAGTGTGATGACCTGGGGGTGACGCAGTGCCCGGCGACGAGCGGGAGAGCCTGGACCGGTTGCGCGGCCTGCAACGCGACGCCGAGACCGGCGGGCCGCTGCGGCTGCTCGGCCGCATCGCCGCCGATATCGACGGCCACGCCGCGCTGTTCGACCGCAACGGCGCACCTCTCACCCCGCACCGGGGCCTGCCCGACGCGATCACCGGCACCGTCCGGCGGGTGCGCAGCGGCGGAACCCGATCGGCCGTCGAGCACGACGGGCAGCACCGGCTCGCCGCGTTCGCGCTGTCCACCGAACCCGACGCCCCGACGCTCGCGCTGGCCGGGCCGTCCCTGGACCGCTTCACCGCCGAGCCCGGACGCACCGACGCGCTGCGCCTGCTCGCGCTTTCCTGGCGCGCGCACCACGCCCAGGAGCGGTGGCGGCGGGCCGACGAGGCGGGTGACCAGGTCCGCGAGGCCGTGCTGCACCTGCTCATCGACGGCGGTCTGGCCACCGCGCACCGCGCCGCCGGGGCGCTGGGCGAACCGCTGCCGGACCCGATGCGGGTGTGGGTGGTCGAGGTCGGCGCGCTGGAGCGCGGCGAGCGCGACGTCGTCGCCGAGGAGCTGCTGCGCATCACCGGCGATCGCGCCTGGATGATCAAGTGCCCGGTCTACAGCGGCCACCTCATCCCGGCCGTGCCCCCGATGAGCCACGAGGAGGAGCGGGCCTGCGCAGCCGAGCTGGTGGCGACCGCGACCGCGAGCACCGGCCGGATCAGCGTGGGCATCAGCAACGTCCTGCCGCTGCGCGACTACGCCGTCGCCTACCAGCAGGCCTTCCACGCGCTGGCGCACGCGCGCGGCAACGCCGAGCGCTTCGCGACCTTCGGCCGCGGCCACGACCTCGCCGCCGAGATCGCCGGTCCGGGACAGCGCTGGGCGCGTCAGGTGCTGGCCGGGCTGGAGGATTTCACCCCGCAGCGCCCGCAAGATCCCACCCGCGAGGAGCTGCAGGGCACGTTGACGTCCTGGCTGATGTTCCACCAGCAGGCCGCCCGGCACCTCAAGATCCACCGCAACACGCTGCAGGCGCGGCTGCACAAGATCGGCGCGCTGCTGGGCCGCGACCTGCACCGGCTGCACGACCAGGCCTGCGTGGACCTGGCGCTGCGGCTGCGCAACTCGGCCGCCCCGGAGGGTTCCGGCGCGGACGACCTCGACGCGCTGCTGCGCAGCGACGCGGTGCGCCGCTGGGCCGCGCAGCTGCTGGCACCGCTGCGCGAATCGCCGCGACTGCGCGAGACGGTGCGCGCCTGGCTGCTCGCCGACACCCACCTGACCGAGTCCGCCGAGGCGCTGGGCCTGTCGACCACGGCGGTGCGCAAGCGGCTGGCACGCGCCGAGCAGCTGCTGGAGCGATCGCTGCTGCACTCCCCGTCGCTGAGCTACGACCTGCACTTCGCCTTCCGCGCCCTCAACCCGCTCGGTTGAACCGGAAACCAACCTTGCACTTCCGATCACGCTTTCCTATGCTTCCGAACGCCTAGGAAAGCGTTTACCGCACTGCGTCGACGACGTGCACGACGGCTCATCCACCGGGGCGCGACGCCGCGCCCCCGAGACGATCGGCAGGGTCCTCAATGGATTCCAGGCAACGAAAGCTCCTGTCCCGACCGCTCTTCCCCCTCATCACCGCCGCGATGCTGCCGCTGACGTGGCCCGCACCGGCCCCCGCCGCGCCCCCGCCCGCCGACCGCGCCGCGGTCGCGATCGACCGGGACGGTGGAACCTTCGTCTCCTGGCGCCGGTTCGGCTCCGACCCGGCCGACGCCGGCTTCGACGTCTACCGCGACGGCACCTTGGTGAGCACGCAGCGCGGCACCAGCTTCTTCGACGCCGGAGCACCGCCGCACGCCCGGTATTCAGTCGCGCCGGCAGGGGTTTCCGCGCGAGACGCCGCGCCGGCCCGCTCGTTCGCCGACCACCTCGACATCCCGCTGCAGATCCCCGAGGGCGGGACCACCCCCAGCGGCGAGACCTACACCTACAGCGCCAACGACGTCAGCGTCGGCGACCTCGACGCCGACGGCCGGTACGAGTACGTGGTCAAGTGGGACCCGTCGAACTCCAAGGACAACTCGCAGCCCGGCTACACGGGCAACGCCGTCGTCGACGCCTACGAGGCCGACGGCACGCGGCTGTGGCGGATCGACCTGGGGCGCAACATCCGGGCGGGCGCGCACTACACGCAGTTCCAGGTCTACGACTACGACGGCGACGGCCGCGACGAGGTCGCGATGAAGACCGCCGACGGCACCGTCGACGGCGCCGGGACCCCGATCGGAGACGCCGAGGCCGATCACCGCAACGCCGACGGGTTCGTGCTGGAGGGACCGGAGTTCCTGACCGTCTTCGACGGCGCGACCGGCGCGGCCCGGCACACCACCGATTTCATCCCGCCGCGCGGCGACCTGGCCGACTGGGGCGACGACACCGGCAACCGCGCCGACCGATTCCTGGCCGCCACCGCGCAGATCGGCGGCGAACCCGCGCTGATCGAGGCCCGCGGCTACTACACCCGCACGGTGGTCACCGCCTGGAGCTTCGGCGACGGGACGCTGCAGCCGCTGTGGACCTTCGACAGCGACGTCGCGGGCGAGCAGTACGCCGGGCAGGGCAACCACAACCTGTCGGTGGCCGACGTCGACGAGGACGGCAACGACGAGATCGTCTACGGCGCGATGGCGCTCGACGACACCGGGAAACCGCTGTGGAACACCGGTTTCGGACACGGCGACGCGCTGCACGTCGGTGACTTCGCCCCGGACCGGCCGGGCCAGGAGGTCTTCAAGGTCGACGAGGACGAGACGCAGCCGGGCTCGTGGCTGGCGGACGCCGCGACCGGTGAGGTGCTGTGGCAGACCGCGCCCGCCGGGGACAACGGCCGCGGCGTGGCCGGCGACATCTGGGCCGACAACCCGGGCGCGGAGCACTGGTCGGCGGCCGAACCGCAGCTGCGCGACTCGGCGGGCAACGAGATCGGGCCGCGCCCGGAGTCGATGAACTTCCTGGTGTGGTGGGACGGCGACACCACCCGCGAACTCCTCGACGACACCCACGTCGACGAGTACTCGCCCGACGGCGAGCAGCGCGTGCAGGACTTCGAGGGCGTCGCGTCCAACAACGGCACCAAGGCGACCCCGGCGCTGTCGGCGGACCTGATGGGCGACTGGCGCGAGGAGGTCGTCTACCGCACCACCGACAGCAGCGCGCTGCGGGTGTTCAGCACGACCGAACCTACGGACGTGTCGCTGCCCTCGCTGATGGAGGACCGCCAGTACCGGCAGGCGGTCGCCTGGCAGAACACCGCCTACAACCAGCCGCCGCACCCGAGCTTCGACCTGGCTTCCCGGGCGGGGCGCTGAAAGTATTTCGTGACCCGATAATTGAACCGAGGTACGCTGAAAAACGTGCGCCCCGCCCCGGGCGCACGTTTTCCGCTCTGCCGGGCGGGAACGAGAAGGGGAAAAGAACGCCGAATTCGTGAATGCGGAACGGCGACGACCCGTTTGACCTCCGCAGACTCCTCAGCTGGGAAAACGGGAATCGACTGGCGCACTGGCGGTTTCCCGCCGAATGCCTTCCGGTTTCGCTCTTGATCGGTCTAGGGTGCCGAGCTGAGAGCGCTCTCACGCAGTGCGTTCGACGCATTGTCCTTTTCCGGAGGTGCTTGATACATGACTCCCGTCTCACAACGGCGTGGGCGACGCCGGTTCCCGTTCTTCGCGGGAATGGCAGCCGTCGCCGCCGTCACCGCCGTCGCGCCGAGTGCGGCGGCGATGCCGGGTGCGCATCCCGCGCAGCCGGCAGCCCCGGCCCCGGCCCCGGCTCCCGGGCCGCAGGCCTGCGCCGGGACCGACACGCCGGACTTCGGTCCCAACGTGCGGATCTTCGACCCGTCGATGCCCGCCCAGGACATCCAGAAGCAGCTCGACGACGACTTCAACAACCTCAAGGACACGCTGGCCGACCAGATGTCCGAGGACCGGGTCGCGCACCTGTTCAAACCGGGCGAGTACACCGTCAACGACAACGTCGGGTACTACACCTCGGTGGCCGGTCTCGGAAGAACCCCGGCGACGTCACCATCAACGGCAACATCACCGTCGACGCGTTCAACGAGTCCGACCAGGGCAACGCGACGCAGAACTTCTGGCGCTCGGCCGAGAACATGACGGTCAAGCCCAACGGCGCCAACCGCTGGGGCGTGTCCCAGGCCGCGCCGATGCGGCGGATGGACATCCAGGGCGACCTGGACCTGTACCCGGAGAGCTACGGCTGGGCCAGCGGCGGCTACCTGGCCGACACGAAGGTCTCGGGCACCACCGAGTCCTCGTCGCAGCAGCAGTGGTACACCCGCGACTCGCAGCTGGGCGCCTGGGACGGCGGCGTCTGGAACATGACGTTCTCCGGCGTGCAGGGCGCCCCGCCCACCGCGTTCCCGGACCCGCCGCACACCACCCTGGAGTCGACGCCGGTGTCGGCCGACGTGCCGTACCTGTACGTCGACGGCGAGGGCAAGTACCAGGTGTTCCGCCCGGACGTGCGCACCGACGCCACCGGCCGAGCTGGGCCGGCGGTGAGACGCCGGGCAAGTCGGTGCCGATGAGCCAGTTCTACGTCGCGAAGCCGACCGACACCGCGGCCGACATCAACGCCGCCGTGGCCTCGGGGTGCAACCTGTTCTTCACCCCGGGCGTGTACCACCTCGACGACACGATCAAGATCACCAACCCGGACACGATCGTGCTCGGCATCGGCTACCCGACGCTGATGCCCGAGACCGGCAAGACGGCGATGGAGGTCGCCGACGTCGACGGCGTCCGCATCAAGGGCGTGCTGTTCGACGCGGGCACCCAGAACTCGCCGAGCCTGCTGACCGTCGGCGAGGAGGGCGCTTCGGCGGACCACTCGCAGAACCCGACGATCATGCAGGACGTGTTCTTCCGCCTGGGCGGCACCGTCGCGGGCAAGGCCACCAACAGCCTGGTGGTCAACAGCAAGAACGCGGTCATGGACCACATCTGGGCCTGGCGCGCCGACCACGGCAACGAGGGCTCGTTCGGCTGGGACGTCAACCCGGGCGACACCGGCGTGCTGGTCAACGGTGACGACGTGACGGCCACCGGCCTGTTCGTCGAGCACTACAACAAGTACCAGGTCATCTGGAACGGCAACAACGGCAAGACGATCTTCTTCCAGAACGAGATGCCCTACGACGTCCCGGACCAGGCCGCGTACATGAACGACAAGGGCCAGGAGGGCTGGGCCGCCTACAAGGTCGGCGACCAGGTCACCGACCACGAGGCGTGGGGCCTGGGCAGCTACTGCTTCTTCAACGTCAACCCCGAGGTCAAGAACGACCACGCCTTCGAGGTCCCGGCGGCGCCGGGCGTGAAGTTCCACAGCATGGCGACCGTGTCGCTCAACGAGAAGGGCTCGATCACCCACATCATCAACGACAAGGGCGACGTGACCCCGCCGGAGACGACCCCGTCCAACCTGGCGAACTTCCCGTGATCTGAAGTACCCCGAAGAACCGGGCGAGACCCCAGAGGTCTCGCCCGGTTCTCGCATTCCTCACCCCGACCCGACCGCGTCCCGAGGTGGCCGGTCCGGGAGCGGCGGTGTCGGCAGCCGGACAGTTTTAGCCATAATTGACCGGACAAAAAGGACATTGATCATGGGTGATTCTGGCTAAAACTGTCCCCTGGTGACGCACCGCCCCACCGGAACGCCGCTCCACCCGAACGCCGCCCTCCCGGAACGCCGGCCCACCGGAACGCCGCTCGGCTCAGGTGCTGTCGCGGAGGATGAGGTCGGTGGGGAGGGTTCGGGCGGGTTCGACGGCGTTGCCGCTGATGAGGTTGAGGAGTTGGGCCGCGAGGTGGCGACCCAGGGAGCCGATCGGCTGGCGGACGGTGGTCAGCGGTGGGTCGGTGCAGGCGGCGCGGGTGATGTCGTCGAACCCGGCCACGGCCACGTCCTCCGGGACCCGGAACCCCGCGTGCCGCAGCACCTGCATCGCGCCCTCGGCCATGAGGTCCGAGGCGGCGAACACCGCGTCGACCCCGGGGTGCTCGTCCAGCAGCCGCTCCATCGCCGTCTCGCCGGACTCGCGGGTGAAATCTCCTTGCACCACAACGGGTTCCTGCGTCCCGGTGATCGCGTCGAAGTAGCCGTCGAGCCGGTCGATGCCGGCGATCATGTCCAGCGGCCCGGCGATGGTGGCGATCCGCCTGCGCCCGCGCGAGACCAGGTGCTCGACGGCCGCTCGCGCCCCGCCCCGGTTGTCCACGCCGACGCTCGGCACCTCGACCGAACCGAGGACCCGCTCGTTGCCGACCACCGGGATCCCCGACTTCGCCAGCGCCGCGGCCAGCGGGTCGGCGCCGTGCAGCGAGGCGAGCATGACGCCGTCGACGCGCCCGGCCACCGCCGAGCGCTGGATCCGGTCGCGGCTGGCGGTGGAACCGGCCAGCATCAGCACCAGCTGCTCGTCGGCGGTCTCCAGCTCCTGGCTGACCCCCTGGATCAGGCGCGGGAAGAACTGGTCGTCGGAGAACACGCGCGTCGAGGGCTCCGGCAGCACCAGCGCGATCAGCCCGGTCCGCTGCGTGACGAGGCTGCGCGCGGCCTGGTTGGGCACGTAGCCGATGTCGGCGATGGCGCGCTCGACCGCGCGCCTGCTCGGCCCGGCGACGGGCTGGTCGTTGATCACCCGGGACACGGTGGCGCGCGAGACACCGGCGCGCACGGCGACGGTCTCCAGCGTCGGCCGACGATCACCTCTGGCCATGCCCACCCCCTCGCATTCGGAATCGACGGTGCACGCTACCCAATTCGGGCGGTCCGGTGCGGCAAAACCCTTCTTTCCCCGCATGTCCCGCTCGGCGGAAGCCGAAAATGCCGCAGAACGCCCGAGAAGTGCGAACTTCCGACTCCGCTTGGCGAGAAGCGGACAACGGTCATCCGGATCGTTGACTTCCGTTCCGGATCGAGAAAGCCTGCTCGGCGAGAGCGCTCTCACCGATCTTCATTCCTCCACAGTTCGGAGAGTGAACCATGACCAGTACCGCAACGACGCGGCGTTGGCGCCGCGGCGCTCTGGGGCTGCTGACCGCGGGCGCGCTCGCCTCGGCCACCGTCGCCACCTCGCTGCCCGCCCAGGCCGCACGACCCGCCGAACCGCACCCGGCCGCGGTCACCCCCGCGGGAAGCCCGCCGCCCGAGGAGTTCTGGGGCGACGTGGGCAGCATTCCCCCGGCGCAGAACGAGCTCATGGTCAAGGTCGTCAACCAGACCAACGGGCAGTACCCGGACGACCAGGTGTACTGGACGTTCAACGGCGAGACCCACTCGATCGCCGAGCAGCCCTACCTGGACATGCCCGCGAACTCGGCCGGTCGCATGGAGTTCCACCTCGGCGCCCCGGACAGCCCGCTGACCGACTTCATCGAGTTCACCGTGGGCGAGAACGTCTTCAACGGCAACACCACGCGGGTCGACGCGTTCGGCCTGAAGCTGGCGATGCGGCTGCACGCCGACGACGGTTTCGACGCGTCCTTCGGCGAGGACTACGAGACGTTCCAGGAGAGCCGCGAGCAGACGTTCCAGAAGTTCCGCGACGAGGTGCCGGAGGAGTTCGAGCACCTGGCCGACGACCCGAACAGGATCATCGCACCGGGCAGCTCGCCGGAGTTCCAGGACGGCGGCGCGCAGGCGAACTACTTCACCGACTACGCCAACTCGGTGGGCGTGAACGAGACGACGAAGAACATCTTCGGCTGCGCAGGCGGCCTCGGCGGCGACGCCAACAAGTGCGCGGCGCTCAACCGCCACGTGGCCGACCTGCCGGAGGACCAGCAGCACGACCCGTCGAAGTTCTACCCGACCGGGCCGGCGAACTACTACGCGAAGTTCTGGCACGACCACAACATCGACGGCAAGGCCTACGGCTTCCCGTACGACGACGTGGCCGAGCAGGCCTCCTACGTCTCCCACGAAGGCCCGCAATGGCTGGTGGTCGCCGTCGGCTGGTGAGGTTTTCATGAAAACTGCACCACCCCACCAAAGGTGACCCCACACCAAAACCCGATGACCAGGGGAAATGATTTCCGGAGGGGGCTCGGTTCCGTTTTCGGGGGCGGGGAGGTTTTCATGAGAACTTCGCCGTGAAAGCTCGGGGCGCGCCCGCACCCTCCCGCGCGGGTGCGCCCCGGTCCTACCTCAGTCGGCGACGCGCGCCGGGACCAGCGCCGCCGACAGCTCCTCGCAGAGCTCGGCCAGCGCTTGCGGCGCGCTGCGGCAGATGTTCGGGAACGCCACGAACCCGTGCGGCATGCCGACGTAGGTGGTGCTGCGCACCGGAACCCCGGCGGCCCGCAACGCGGCGGCGTAGCGCACGCCGTCGTCGCGGATCGGGTCGTGCTCGGCGACCTGGATCAGCGCCGGCGGCAGCCCCTCGTGGGTGGCGGCCTTCAGCGGTGAGGCCAGCGGGTTCGCCGGGTCCTCGTCGCCGAGGTAGGCCTCGCGCATCCGCAGGATCTCGCGGGTGGTGATCACCGGTGCCTCGGCGTTGGTCCGCAGCGACTCGCTGCCCAGCGTGAGGTCGGTTCCCGGGTAGATCAGCCCTTGGAAGGAGATCTGCGGCCCGGAGCGGTCGCGGGCGAGCAGGCAGGTCACGGCGGCGAGGTTGCCGCCCGCGCTGTCGCCCATCACCGCGATCCGGTTCGGGTCGGCGCCGAGATCGTCGGCCCGGTCGACGAGGTCGAGCAGCGCGGCGTAGCAGTCCTCGACGGCGGCGGGGAACCGGTGGATCGGGGCGAGCCGGTAGTCCAGCGAGACCACGACGGCCCGCACCTCCTTGGCGACCCGGCCGCACAGCCAGTCGCCCATGTCGAGGTTGCCGCCGATCCAGCCGCCGCCGTGGATGTGCACGACCAGCGGCAGCGGTTCGCGCGCGTGCATCGGCCGGTAGACGCGGATCCCGATCCGGTCCTCGGCACCGGCCGCGGTGAGGTCGCTGGTGATGATGCCGGACGCCCGCGAACCCAGCAGGTAGTCGACGATCTTGTTGCGCGGCAACGACTTCGGCTGCCGCGCGGTCAGCTGCTCATCGGTCATGCCGGTCACGCTGGGGCCGAGCCCCAGAAGTGCGCCGAGCAGCCGGACGCGGAGATCCATCTTGGCCATGCGAACTCCTTCGTTCAGTGACTCTTGGCGGCGGGAGTGCTGCCGGCGGCGCGTTGCTGCGCTTCGAGCTCTTCGGCCTCCTCACCGCCGATGGCCTCGCCGCGCGCGACCAGCCCCGCGACCTCCGAGAGCGGGATCTGCTTGAGCACCAGCGCGAGCAGGAACGCCACGGCCATGAACGGAACCAGATACCAGAACACCGGCGCCAGAGCATCGGCGTAGGCCGACACGATCGCGTCACGCACGGGTTCGGGCAGCTGCTCCAGCATGGTCGGCGACAGCGTCACCGCGGACTGCTGCGCCTGATCGGCCGAGGCCCCGGCTCCGGCGAAGATCTCGGTGAGGTTCTCGGTGAGCCGGGTCGAGAAGATCGTGCCGAACACCGCGGTGCCCAGCGCCCCGCCGACCTCGCGGAAGTAGTTGTTGGTGCTGGTCGCGGTGCCGAGCATCGCCGGGTCGACGGAGTTCTGCACCACCAGCACGACGACCTGCATGATCAGGCCGAGGCCCGCGCCGAAGATGAACAGGAACACGCACAGCAGCCACACCGGCGTGTCGGCCGACAGCGTGGTCATGGCGAGCATGCCGCCACCGGTGACCAGCGTGCCCAGGATCGGGAAGATCTTGTACTTGCCGGTCTTGGTGATCATCGCGCCGGAGGTGATGGAGGTCAGCATGAGCCCGGCCATCATCGGCAGCATCGCCATGCCCGACACGGCGGCCGAGGTCCCGGTGGACATCTGCAGGAACGTCGGCAGGAAGCCCAGCGCGGCGAACATGCCCACGCCGAGCACGAGTCCGATGCTGGTGGCGTTGATGAAGATCGGGTTCCGGAACAGCGACAGCGGGATGATCGGGTCCGCCGCCCGGGACTCGACCAGCACGAACAGCGTCGCGGCGATGACCAGGCCCGCCGCCCACATCCAGGTCTCGGGCGCGCTCCAGCCGTGGGCGGTGTCGCCGCCGAAGTCGGTGAAGAAGATGAGGCTGGTGGTGGCCGCCGCGAGCAGCACCACCCCGAGGAGGTCCAGCGGCTTGGTGGCCTTCTTGCTGGGCAGGGTCAGCGCGAAGTAGGTGATGGCGAACGCGGCGATGCCGATCGGGATGTTGATGTAGAACGCCCAGTGCCAGGACATGTGGTCGACGAAGAACCCGCCGAGCAGCGGGCCGCCGACCGCGGCGAGGCCGAAGATGCCGCCGAGCGGTCCGAGGTACTTGCCGCGCTCGTTGGCGGGCACGATGTCGGCGATGATCGCCTGCGAGAGGATCATCAGGCCACCGCCGCCGAGCCCCTGGGCGGCGCGGAAGGTCACGAACGTCCAGAAGTCGGTGGACACGGCGCAGCCGACGGAGGCGACCGTGAACAGCGCGATCGCGATGAGGAACAGCTTGCGCCGGCCCAGCACGTCGCCGAACTTGCCGTAGATCGGCATGACGATGGTGGTGGCCAGCAGGTAGGCGGTGGTGATCCACGCCTGGTGCTCGACGCCGCCGAGGTCGCCGACGATCGTGGGCATCGCGGTGGACACGATGGTCTGGTCGAGGCTGGCCAGCAGCATGCCCGCGATCAGCGCGCTGAAGATGATCCAGATCCTGCGCTTGGTGAGCAGTAACTTCGGTTCGGTCTCGGTCATCGGGTCCCTCCGGTGAGCGTGGCGGCGAAGACCTCGCGAGCGGCAACCAGGCGGCGTTGCATGATCGTGTGCAGCGGGTCGGTGTTGTCGGGTTCGAGGAACCGGCCCATGCAGGCGCCGGCGAGAGCGCTGACCAGCTGGACCGCGACCTGCGCGCGCAGGTCGTCCTCGGGAAGGCCCTCGCGGTTCCGGACCAGGTCGACGTCGGCCCGTTCGCGCGCGCGGACGCTCTCGAAGAGCCGCGAGAACAGGCGCGGTTCGCGGTCGGTCGCCGCGACCAGGTCGGCGACGTGCTCGGGCGTGAGGCCGACCTCGGTCCAGCGCTCCACGAGCAGTCCGGCGTAGTCGTCGAGCAGGTTCGGCGAGAGCCCGGGCGCGTCCGGGTCGCCTCCGGCGGTGAACCGCTCTTCGAGCTCGTGCTGGTCCCAGAGCGTGGTGAACCCCAGTACCGCGTCCTCCTTGGACGCGAAGTAGTTGAAGAAGGTGCGTCTGGAGATGCCCGCCTCGTCGCAGATCTCGTCCACGGTGAAACCGGACAGCCCGTCCTCGCTCGTGCGGCGACGAGCGGCGGCGGTGAGCCGGTGGGCCGTGTTGACCCGACGCTTCAACGCAGGATTTGCACCATCAACCACAGAGTGCATTATTGCACTCTCGACTGCAGCGTGCAGATCTGGTGGTGTGAGGTAGAACTGTGCGCCGGGAGGTGAGGGCGGTGGACGCCATCGGCACAGGTCTGGGCAGCCTCGGGTACCGGCTCAACGTGGTCGCCCGGCAGGCCCGCGCGAACTTCGAGCAGCGGCTCGGCGAGGCGGGCGCGAGCTTCACGACCTGGACGATCCTGGAGGCCCTCACCGTTCACGGCCCGCTGATCCAGCGCGACCTGGCGGGATCGCTGCACGTCAGCGGTCAGACCCTGGCGCGCCAGGTGGACCGCCTGGCGGAGATGGGCTGGCTGGAGCGCTCCGAGGCGGAACGGGACCGCCGCGCAGTCCGCCTCCACCTCACCGACGAGGGCCGCGCCGCCCACCGCCGCCTCCAGCAGGCCTCCCGAGACGCCAACGAACAACTGGTCGCCGGCCTCTCCCCCACCGAGATCGACCACCTCAGCGCCCTCCTCACCCACCTCACCCGCAACCTCGATCCCTGACACCCGGCCCCAGGTCGAAAACCCCGGTTTTCGCGCGACGAATGCTGCGGTTTTCGCGCGACGAATGTTGCGGTTTTCGACGGGGGTTGGTCAGAGGGTTGATTCGAGGTCGGTGACGAGTTGGGAGAGCGGGGGCAGGGCGAGGGTGCGGCGCTGGACGCCCCGGGCGGCGGTGCGGAAGGAGCGGTCGTCCAGGACGCGGAGGAGGGCGTCGTGGAGGGCGGGAGCGGTGGCGTCTTCGACGTTGAGGGACAGGCCCGCGCCGAGTTCGGTGATCCGGGCGGCGTTGCGGGGCTGTTCGGCGAACATCGGGACGCCGACCATCGGGACCCCGGCGTAGAGGGATTCGCGGGTGCTGTTGAACCCGCAGTGGGTGAGGAACACGTCGCAGGCGGGCAGCAGGGTCTGCTGCTGGACGAACGAGGTCAGGTGCACGTTGTCCGCCCGCACCCCGGTCCAGTCCCGCGGGTCGCGGTGGGCGCCGAGCGCGACCACGCCGGTGACCGGCAGCTTCCCGAGCGTCTCGATGATCGTCTCCAGCAGCCGCGGGCGTTCCCCGAGCATCATCGGCGCGTTGGAGCCGAGACTGGCCAGCACCAGCGGCCGGTCCGGGAGCTCGGCGATCGCCGAGTCGAGCCGCTCCGGGTCGGCGGCGGGCACCCGGTACTGGCGCGCTGATTCCAGCCGGGCGCCTTCCGGGTAGAAGAGCTCGGGCACGACCCCGGCCCGGAAGGTGCGCATGGGCTGCCACGGGTCGTCGATCGGGTCGAGCCCGAAGTGCGCGCGACCCGCGTTGAGGTGCTCCAGGACGTCGCCGTAGGGCGCCATCGGGCTGATGTCGATCACGGCGCTGGGCACGCCCCACTTCTCGGCCGCGTAGTAGCCGCCGAACTCGGTGCCCTCGCGGACCACCAGATCGGGACGCGCGACGTGCTCCAGCAGCTGCTCGCCGAAGCGGCGCCCCAGCACGTCGACGAAGTTGCCGCCGAAGATCTCCGAGGTGACGCCGACGGTCTCGACGCCGCGCCGGTCCCCGACCTCGCCGAGCCCCCGCGCCCCGTGCCGCTCGGGCTCCCGCGCCAGGTCGCCCATCGTGAGCAGCTCGGGGAGCACGACCGGGTCGAGCCCGAAGTTCTGAACTGTCTCGGCCATCGCCTCGCCGGTGGCGACGACGACCTCGTGCCCGGCGTCGCGCAGCTGGCGCCCGACGGGCAGCAGCAGGGGGACGAGGTGCGAGAAGGCGGGCATGGCGGTCAGGACGATGCGCAAGGTCAATCCCATTCGGCCGGGTACGCGAGCGAACTAGACAGCATGCTGTCTAGTTGCGACGGTACACCCGCCCGATCACCGCTCGTGACGCGGAACCACGGCGTACACCGCGAGGTCCTTCGGCGTCCCCTTCGCCCGAAAACGCCTGCTGCGCGCCACGTACCGGCCGCGGTCGGCGGCCTCCAGCACCTGCTCGGTGACCAGCACCTCGCCCCCACCGGCGGCGTCGGCGACGCGCGCGGCGATGTTGACGTCGACACCGATGTAGTCCTTGCCGACCTTGCGCGGCCACCCGCGGTGCAAGCCCACCCGCAGCGCGGGCCGGTACCCGTCGTGGTGCAGCGCGCTGACGGCCGACCCGAGCGCGGAAGCCGCCTCGATCGCCTTGTCGACGTCGGAGAAGGCCACCATCACGCCGTCGCCCAGCGACTTGACGACGACGCCGCCGTAGCCCTCGACCACGTCGTCGGTGACGTCGAAGAACTCCCGCAGCAACCGCAGCACCTGGTCGTCTCCGGCCCGCAGCGCCCAGCTGGAGAAGCCCACGAGGTCGGTGAACATGATCGTCACGGCCCCGTCGGAAGCGCCCTTGTTCGTCAGCGCCTGCCAGGCCTGCACGGTCGCCAGCCCCAGTTCGCGCACGGCGCTGGGGCGATCCCCGGCCACCTGCAGCATCAGCCGCGCCACCCGGTCCGAGGGCGTGCCGTCGCCGGAGAACGCGACCTCACCGGACCCGGGCAGCATCCGCCGGACACCGCGCAGCGCCCCGACCACGCGACGGCTCTGGTTCACCTGCCGAACCCGATCGCCGGTCCTCCCCCAGAACCCGGCAGGCCGCGACTCATCGATCATCCGGACACTCCTCGCAACCCGACCACGCCACCAGAATACCCAGAACCTACTCCTAAGTAGGTTGAGCTCGTGAGTCGCTGATCACGTCGAATCGACCCACGGAGATCGTTTCCCTGACTAGCATTCGTGCCGCCAGTGGCTCGAACAAGAGGGGGAGTGTTCGTTCGTGGCTCAGCCATCGGAACGCGTCCAGGAGATGATGCGGAAGTTCGAGGAGCAGGCCGCCCAGGCGGGTCGGCTCCGCGAGAGGATGCAGGAGATCAAGGGCCGGGCCCGCAGCGCCGACGGCAGCGTCTCGGTCACCGTCGCGCCCTCCGGCGCGGTGCTGGACCTGCAGCTCACGGCCGCCGCAACTCGCCAGCCGCACTCGTCGCTGCAGCAGAGCATCATGACGGCGATCCGCGAGGCCACCCAGGACGCCGCCCAGCAGATGGACGAGACGGTGACCCCGGTGCTGGGCGATCGCGCCGAGCAGTTCAAGAGCGCCTTCAACGCCCACTCCCCCGCACCACCACCCGCTCCGCGTCGCGCGGACGACGATGACGACTTCTCCGACGGCTCGTTCCTGAGGTGACCCGATGACGATGAAAGTCGCCCCGGAAGCGCTGTCCGCGCACAGCCAGGGCTCCGAAGGCGTGTCCCAGCACCTCGACCAGCTGGCCCAGATGCTGGAGCAGGCGCGGGTGAGCGATGACTGCTTCGGCCCGATCGGCGAGTTCCTCGCCTTCACCTACTTCGACTCGCTGGAGGAGTGCCGCGACCTGGCCACGAAGGCCGGCGGGTTCATGCAGCACATCTCCGAAGCGGTCTCGGAGTGCGCGAAGGACTACTCCGAGACCGACCAGAAGCAGGCCCAGGACCTCGGCAAGATCGACATCGCCGGGCTCGGCGGGTCCGGTTCCGGCCCGGGCACGATGGGCGGGGTCAACAACGCCGGTGGACCGCGTCGCGGTTTCATGGACCAGACCGCCGCCTACGGGATGAGCAGCGCATCGGCCGCCCAGGACCTCGCGAAGGCCGACAACCCGCCGGACATCGCCATCGCCACGGTCAACGCCCGCATGGAACAGCTCCAGCTGGTCACCAGCCCCGGCCAGTCCTTCGTGGACAACGGTCTCGGTTTCCTGGTCTCGCTGGTCATCAGCCCGCTGGTCGAGTTCGTGCTGGAACCGGCCATCGGTGACCCGGAGCAGATGCGCGCCACGGCCAAGGGCTGGGAGCAGGTCGCGACGTGGGTCGAGAAGCTCGGCGAGCAGGAGCAGCAGCGCGCCGACGCCACCCGCCCGGCCTGGGAGGGGCAGGCGGGCGACGCGTTCCGCAAGCAGATGACCGAGTTCACCGGCGGCACCAAGGCCTTCGCCTCCGACATCCTCGACCTGAAGCAAACCCTGGAGATCGCCGCAGACCTCTTCGACGCCTTCGTCGAGATGGTCATCGACATCATCCAGGAACTCGTCATCGGCCTCATCATCGAATGGATCGCAGCGCTCGCGGCGTCCTGGATCACGGCAGGCGCGTCAGCAGCCGCCGCCTCGGGCCTCACCGCAACCCAGGTCGCCATCACCGGCACCCGCCTCGGCGCCAAGGTCGCCGAACTCCTCCACAAGCTGAAGCCCCTGGTGACGCAACTGGAGAAGCTCCTCGTCACCCTCCGCCGCGGCCCGCTCCGCCAGGTCGTCGAGAAGATGAACGACCTCCGCGGCGGCAACATGGCACAACGCTGGGTATCCCGGCAGATCGATGCGAACCCCCTGGCCAAGACGATCACTCGTGGAGATCACGGAAGTCTGCCGAATGCCCAGAACGCGGTGCGAGAGGCAGAAGAAGCCTTGAGCGCGGGCAGGCCAGGAGCCGAATCGGAGCTCCGAGCAGCGCGGAACGCCCTGGAGAACGCCCGGGAGAACGACATGGCGTCGACGACGGGCAATCGATTCGCGCGGCAAGGTGCCACCGACCCCGACGCTCCGGCGTACGCACCGGCTGGAGCGGGGATCTCATCGAGAGCGCCAAGGGCGAACAAGCCCTCGCGACCAACGTCGTGCAAGCAGGGCTCGGGACGCTTGGCCTGGGAGGCACGACTCGTGCGAGCGACGCAGCTCTCAGCGCGGGCGGCCAAGCCCTCACCGAGCAAGGCATCGAGCAAGGCGTCAAATACGGTTACAACAAGGCTGAGGACCCGTCCACGGCTGAGGACCGGAAGGCCGCAACGGACCGCGGCTTCGAGGTTTAGGAGACGATGACCCGTGACGGTGTCGGAGAAGCTCGGCGCCGCGTTGACCGCGCGGCAGTGGTGCAGTCCTGGCGAACCGATCTTGTGGGCGACCTGGCAGGTCGACAAGCGCTACCAGGTCAAGGGGCTCGACGAGGACGGCCGTCCTAAGAAAGGACTGGGCGGCAAACTGGGAGAGGCCGCTTCGAGCGCTGCCGGCGCCGTGGCAGTCGGTGCGCTCACCATGGTTTTCGGAGGCGGCGACAGCAGTTCCGGACCCGGAACCACCCAGCGCGGCCGCGACTTGACGATCGTCGGATCCGGGCAGGAGTGCGCTGCCATGAATCTGATCAACACCAGGTACCCGACCGGTCACGTCGGATTCGAGATGCTGTGGGTGCTGACTCCGCAACGGCTTGCGGTCCTCGTACCGCCCATGGTGGAGGACTCCGAGATCTCCGCACACCCCACCTTGTCCGAGACGTTCAGCGAGATGGGACGGATTCTGGTCGGGAAGGAGACCGAGCAGTTCGGCTGGAACACGCCTGGCGAGCCGATCTCCAGCAAGCCGGTCACCACCTGGTTCGAGATCGCTCTTCACGACGTCGTCGATTGCCGGACCGTCGGCGAGAAGGAGGACTCGCACCGCTATTGCGGTCTGCAGTTCGCCGACGGATCGGGGTTCGTGCTCAACGCCCGCCACCCGGCCGACGCGCAGACGATGGTCGACGCCCTGAACCACCAGCGAGGCATCCGTGGCTGATCTGAAGTTGCTTGACCGCGAGCTGCTTCGGGAGAAGTGGCAGAAGATGCTCGCTGAAACCTGGCTCAGCGGCGGGGAAACACTGCGTTGGCTGGAAGTTCCAGCGCAGGGCCACGTGGGATCCGTGGTGAACCAGAAACCGGCCGTTCCGCACAAACCGCTGTCGGAGGTGCGCAGGTCGCTGGTCGAGGAACCGAACTGGCCACTTCCCAGCGAACAGCTGACCAGGGGCGAATTCCTCGGCGACGAGTGGGCCGACGACCCCGCGGTCATGTGGTGGGCCTTCGCCGACCAGACGGAGCGCGACGCGGTTCACATGGCCGACCACATCGCCAACGTCCCCGGCGAGGCGTTCCTCGCCATCACCGAGCGGCGAGTGGCGGTCGTGGTGAAGGGCAACCAAGTCGCGAAGGAAGCCGAGGAGCCACAAGGTCTGTTCGGCCGGGCAAGGTCAGTCGTCCAGAAGGCCGCCGACAGCCTGCCCTCGACGAACCACCCGGTTTCCTACTTCGAGGTCCCGACCGAGCGGATCACCCAGATCCAACCGGTCCGCATGGGCCGGAGCATCCCCCGGGCCACCTGCCTCCGCCTCGACTTCACCGACGGCTCGACCTTCTTCGCCCACTCCCGCACCAAACAGGACCCGGCGGAGGTCTTCCCCGCTCGTTGAGGACGCGATTTCAATGGAAGTCGGAGACCTGACTTCCATTGAAATTTTGAACACCCTGGTCGCGAGTTGACGGGCAAGCGTTGACTTGCCTACCTTCGGGGTGTGGACGATGCCGTGTTCAAGGCTCTGGCTGATGCCACGCGGCGGGCGATCCTGGACGAGCTGACCGAGCAGGACGGTCAGACGCTGTTCGAGGTGTGCGCGCGGTTGGCGACGAAGCACGGGTTGGCCTCGTCGCGGCAGGCCGTCTCGCAGCACCTGGACGTCCTGGAGTCCGCGGGCCTGGTCCGGACGCGCCGGGAGGGCCGGTACAAGTTCCTGCACATCGACACCGCACCGCTCGAACCGATCGTCGAGCGGTGGCTGACGGAAAGGCCTGGACGATGAGGATCAACCTGCACAGCATCATGGTCGACGACCAGGACAAGGCCCTGCGCTTCTACACCGAGGCCCTCGGCTTCCAGGTCAAGCACAACATCCCGATGGGCGAGTTCGCCTGGATCACGCTCGTCTCGCCCGAGGACCCGAACGGCACCGAGCTGGTCCTCGAACCCGACCAGCACCCGGCGGCCAAGCCGTTCAAGGAGGCCCTGGTCGCCGACGGCATCCCGTTCACCTCGTTCGCCGTGGAGGACGTCCACGCCGAGCACGACCGCCTCACGGCCCAGGGCGTCCGCTTCACCCAGGCCCCCACCGACATGGGCCCGGTCACCACGGCGGTCCTCGACGACACCTGCGGCAACCTCATCCAGATCGCCCACGAGAAGTCCTGACGAGAACATCTTGACGGCTTCTTGACGGCCGGGCGGCCAAGTGGAGGCTTAGCATTCGGGCATCGGCTGCGGTCGTGGTGTGCCGGGAAGTCTGGTCGGCGGTGTGAGAACGTGCCGTGAGGACTGGAGTGATGGCGATGACCGGCGACGACGCCGTGGTGCTGGATCTCGCGCAGGTGGGCGCGAGCCGGATCGAACTCGTGGGCGGCAAGGCCGCCGGGCTCGGGGAACTGATCGAGGCCGGGTTCCGGGTGCCCGAGGGGTTCTGCGTGACGACCCGGGCGCACGCCTGCGGTGAGGTGCCCGAGCAGCAGGTCCTCGACGCCTACCGCCGGCTCGGGGGCGGACGGGTGGCGGTGCGCTCCAGCGCGACCGCCGAGGACCTGCCGGAGGCGAGCTTCGCCGGGCAGCAGGACACGTTCCTCAACGTCAGCGGCGAGCAGGAGCTGCTGTCGGCGATCCGCCGCTGCTGGGACTCGCTGAACTCGGAGCGGGCGATCGCCTACCGGGAGGCCAACGGGTTCACCGCCGAGGCGCGGATGGCCGTGGTGGTGCAGCGGATGGTCGACGCGAAGGTCGCCGGGGTGCTGTTCACCGCGAACCCGCTGACCGGGACGCGCTCGGAGATGGTCGTCGACGCCGCGCCCGGGCTCGGCGACGTGGTCGTCGACGGGTCGGTCATCGCCGACCACTACGTGCTGGGCGGAAGCCCCACCCCCGACGAGGACCAGCCGCGCACCGACGGGTGCCTGGACCGCGAGCAGCTCGAGGCGCTGCGCGACGCCGGATCGCGGGTGCAGGAGAGCTTCGGGTCTCCGCAGGACGTCGAGTGGGCCATCGACCGGGACGGCGAGCTATGGCTGCTGCAGTCGCGGGCCGTGACCACGCTCTTCCCGCTCCCGCCGCGCACCGAGGACCTGCGGGTCTACTTCGAGATGGGCCACATGCAGGGCATGACCCGCCCGTGGACCCCCGCCGGCATGTCGGCGATGACGCACGGCGCGAAGCTCTGGATGGAGTCGGCGGGACTGGCCGGTGGCGCGTTCGGCGACGCGATAGGCATCGTCCCGGTCGGCGACCGGCTGTTCATGGATTTCTCGGACCTGTTGCGCAACAAGCGTTTCCGCTCCCGGCTGCCGCAGATGATGGAGGTCTACGGGCCGCGCAACGTCGCGATCGTGCAGCGGCTGCTCGACGATCCGCGCTTCGCGCCGACCCGGTCCGGGCTGCCGTTCCCGGCAGGCCCGCTGCTGCGGAAGAGCCTCACCGTCGTGCCGAAGGCGAAGTTCGAGATCATGCGCACGCTCGCCTTCCCCGACGCCGCCCGCGCGCGGGCCTTCCGGGCCACCGAGCAGCTGCGCCACCAGGCGCAGGCGCCCGAGTTCCACAACTCCGAGCAGCGGCTGCGCTTCGCCGAGGAGGTGCAGCGGGACTTCATGACCGCCTCCGACGTGATCTGGCCGCTGTTCATCGGCATCCTCGTCGGCCAGCTGCCGAAGTCGCTGCTCAAGGGCGTCGCGAGCAGTGCGGAGCTGGACGCGGTGCTGGGCGGTCTGCCGCACAACGTCACCACCGAGATGGACCTGGCGCTGTGGCGGCTCACCAGCGGGCTCGACGAGGACGAGCGGACGCTGCTGAGCAGCACTCCCCCGGCCGAGCTGGCCGCCCGGTACCGGGCCGGAACGCTGCCGGACATCGGGCTGGCGGACTTCCTGGACCGCTACGGTCACCGGGCTCCGGCGGAGGTCGACGTGGGGCGGCCGCGCTGGGCGGAGGACCCGACGCAGATCTTCGACACCATCGCCGCCTACCTGAAGATCACCGACCCCGAGCAGGCCCCGGACCGCCGGTTCGAGCGGGCCGCGGCGCGGGCGGAGGCCACGATCGACGAGCTCTACGAGCGGGCTCGCCGCCGTCGCCCGATCCGGGCGCGGCTGGCCCGGTTCTGCATGCGCCGCGCCCGCAAGCTCACGGGCTTGCGCGAGCTGGGCAAGTTCGCGTGGCTGTACTCGCTGCAGACCGTGCGCGAGCAGCTGCTGCTCATCGGCGAGGACCTGACCCGGCGGGGGCGGCTGGAGCAGGCCGGGGACGTGATGTTCCTGGAGTTGGACGAGATCCGTGCCGCAGTGCGCGGAACCGACCAGCGCGGCCTGGCGGGTGAGCGGAAGGCGTTTTACGACAGGGAGGTTCGGCGTCGCTCGGTGCCGATCGCGCTGCTCTCCGACGGCACGGACCTGGAGGCCGCGGCACCGGCCGAACCCGCCGCGGACGGGGCGATGACCGGGCTCGGCGCGTCCCCGGGCAAGGCCACCGGGCCGGCGCGGGTGGTGCACGACCCGGCGAACGCGCGGATCGAACCCGGCGAGATCCTCGTGGCGACCACCACCGATCCGGGCTGGACGCCGCTGTTCATGACCGCGGCGGGCCTGGTCACCGAGACCGGGTCGCCGATGGCGCACGGCCCGACGGTGGCCCGCGAGTACGGCATCCCGGCGGTGATCTGCGTCCGCGACGCCACCACCGCGATCACCACGGGCCAGGTCATCACGGTCGACGCCGCCGCGGGCACCGTCACACCGGAGTGAGCTTGCCCCACCGGATCCGGCGGCTCAGCCTGGTGAGATGGCTGAGCCGCTGATCCGGGAGCTCCGGGACGACGACTGGGACGCGGTGCGCCGCATCTACGCCGAGGGCATCGCGACGGGAAACGCGACCTTCGAGACCGAGGTTCCGGGCCGGGACGTCCTCGACGCGAAGTGGCTGGCCGGGCACCGGTGGGTCGCCGAACTCGACGGGCAGGTCGCGGGGTGGGGTGCGGCCGCGGCGGTGTCGGCGCGCGAGTGCTACGCCGGGGTCGCCGAGACCTCGCTCTACATCGGAGCGGATTTCCGCGGCCGGGGAGTGGGAAAGTCGTTGCTGCGCAAGCAGATCGGTGCAGCCGACGAGGGAGGGCTGTGGACGTTGCAGACCTCGATCTTCCCGGAGAACGAGGTCAGCATCGCGTTGCACCGCGCCGCCGGGTTCCGGGAGGTCGGAACCCGGGAACGCATCGCTCGGCATCACGGGGTGTGGCGCGACACCGTCCTGCTGGAGCGTCGCCGCGCCGACTGATCAGGCCGCGCCTTCGGCCTCCAGCGGGAGCGTCGCCTCGCGCGGTGCGAGCTGGACGTAGACGGTGCCGCCTTCGACGAGCACCTGGTGGGTGCGCAGCGCCCGCTTGGCCGGCGGGCACGTCGGCTTGCCGTCGCGCAGGTCGAAGAACGCCGCGTGCAGCGGACATTCGACGAAGCAGCCTTCGAGGAAGCCGGCTGACAGGGACGCGTCCTGGTGGGTGCAGGTGTCGTCGACCGCGTAGAACACGCCGTCGGCGTTGAACACGGCGATCGGGACGTCGGCGACGAACCGGGTCGACTCGCCCGGAGCGAGCTCGTCGGCGCGGCAGACAGCGAACATCGAACCTCCTGTGTTGCGCATTAGAGAACTCAAAACGCTATGCGCAACAGAGTGCGGCCCATCGGAGAGGTGCGTCAAGACGTCGAAGGCGTCGATCTCCGCGTGGATTTCCCCGTTGACCAACGACATCGGCCGTTTACCCGAATCCCCGCCGACTACCTGGTGGTAACCCGCTCGGACGTCTTGACAGCGCCGGACCCGCGATCGCATCGTGTTGTCGATCGAGCAACGAGGTGCTCATCGCGCAACAACTGAAGACCCCTGCGGACCGAGCCGAAAGGCGCCCCGAGATGACCGCTACGGAGTTGCCGCAGAGCCTGCTGGCCACTCTTCCCGGCCACCACTACACCGACCCGACGATCTTCGCCCTGGAGCAGGCGCGGATCTTCGAGACCGGCTGGTTCTGCGCGGTGCGCAGCGCCGACCTGGACAAGCCCGGTGCGTTCCAGACCGTGCAGGTCGGTCGCGAGAGCGTGCTCGTCGCGCGCGACCGCAAGGGCGACCTGAACGCGTTCCTCAACGTGTGCCGGCACCGGGGCGCCCGGCTGTGCACCGAGGAGACCGGGCAGGTCCAGCGCTCGCTGCAGTGCCCGTACCACGCCTGGACCTACGGGCTCGACGGCAAGCTGATCGCCGCGCCGAACCTCGGCGCGATGGAGGACGTCGACCGCGGGGAGTACGGTCTCAACACGGTTCACCTGCGGGAATGGCTCGGCTACGCGTGGGTGTGCCTGGCCGACGAGCCGCCCTCGTTCGACGACACCGTGATCGCCGACGTCGCCGGGCGGCTCGGTGACGCCGGGGAGATCGACGCCTACGACATCGCAGCGCTGGAGCTCGGCGAGCGGATTCGCTACGACGTCAAGGCGAACTGGAAGCAGATCATCGAGAACTTCATGGAGTGCTACCACTGCGCGACGATCCACCCCGAGCTCACCGAGGTGCTGCCGGAGTTCGCCGACGGGTTCGCCGCGCAGTACTACGTCGGGCACGGAGCCGAATTCGGTGACGAGGTATCCGGTTTCACCGTCGACGGCGGCGACGGCGTGCAGCCGCTGCCGGGCGTGGGCGAGCACCAGGACCGCCGGTACTACGCGATCACCGTGCGTCCGCAGGTGTTCATCAACCTGGTGCCGGACCACGTGATCATCCACCGGATGTTCCCGCTGACCGCCGAACGCACCCTGGTGGACTGCGACTGGCTGTACCTGCCGGAGGTCGTCACCTCGGGTCAGGACCTGTCCCGCTCGGTGGAGCTGTTCCACCGCGTCAACCAGCAGGACTTCGACGCCTGCGAGCGCTGCCAGCTCGCGATGGACTCCCGCTCCTACGCCTCCGGCGGCGTGCTCGTCCCCAGCGAGCACCACATCGCCGAGTTCCACGACTGGGTCCGCAGCCGGATCACGGACTGAAAACCCGCCGCCGGGCCCCGCTTCGGGGCTCGGCGGATCAGGGGCGGGTGTCCAGGAGCAGGTAGCGGACGGCGATACCGCCGACTCCGAGCGCGATGCCGATGAAGATCACGACCGGGCTGATCGCGAGCAGGCCCAGCAGGAACACCAGGACGCCGACCGCGGACACCGACATCGCCACGCAGCGACGGTTGCGCGTGGCCGGATCGGGTGGCGGTTTCTTGACGGCCTCGGCGAAGCGCGGGTCGTTCTCCTCGAACCACCGCTCGATCTCGCGAAGCCTCCTGCGCTCACTGCGACTCAGCATCACGACCTCCCGGCGCGCTCGCCGCGGAGGAACCCTCCGCGAAGGAACGTCACGCCGACCGGACTTCCCGGCACGCCATCGTCACCGCCGAGGTGCGACACCTCTCAACATAAACCCGGCGCACAGCCGTGGGAAGGGTCCGACGGGCCTCGACCGGTCTAGCACTGCGTATCGTGGACACACCCGGGAGCAGGGAAAACGCTCCCGCGGACTAGATCGGTCGAGGAGTGGTTCGGGCGTGGGTGAGCGGATGCAGATCGGCGAGGTCGCCGAGCGCACGGGGCTGTCGCTGCGCACGATCCGCTACTACGAGGAGGTCGGGCTGGTGGTGCCCAGCGCGCGCAGCCAGGGCGGATTCCGCCTCTACACCGACCCGGACGTCGACCGGCTGGAACTGATCAAGGGCATGAAGCCGCTGGGCTTCCAGCTCGACGAGATGCGCGATCTGCTGGCGATCCTCGACCCGACCCCCGACGCCCCGGAGATCGAGGAGCCGCAGCGGCGGCTGGCGGAGTTCAGCGAGCAGGCCGAGCAGTCCTGCCAGAAACTGCGCACGCGCCTGGCGCTCGCCGAGCGCTTCGCCGCGATGCTGCGTGAGCGGCTCGACCACCCGAAGTGATCCCGGCCTCACCCGGCCCGCTCGGTTAGGGCGCGGCCACATCCCTCCTCTAACGTAACGGGAGGGTTGACGGATTACGCCCGTATTCAGGTTCCGGATTACTGCCGTATTCGGGTCCCGGAAGACGGCCGTATTCGGGTACCGGATTACTGCCGTATTCGGGTCCCGGAAGACGGTCGTAATCCTTCCCCGCCCGGGCAGCGTCGCCCCTCCCCGCACTTCACCCCGCCGCCGCGTGCGGCGCCCGAGCATGTCTGGTTGTCGCGTGCCGAAGCTGTCCCTGAACCGTCCCGCCTGGCTGTCGCCGTCGGTGGCCCGCACCGAAGTGCTCGGCGGCCTGGTCGTCGCGCTGGCGCTGATCCCGGAGGCGATCTCGTTCTCGATCATCGCCGGTGTCGATCCGAGCGTGGGGCTGTTCGCCTCGTTCACGATGGCGGTGGTCATCTCGGTCGTCGGCGGCAGGCCCGCGATGATCTCGGCCGCCACCGGTGCGATCGCGCTGGTCGTGGCGCCGCTGGCGCGCGAGCACGGGATGGTTGTCCTGGTCGCCACGGTCATCCTGGGCGGCCTGTTCCAGGTCGCGCTGGGGGCGCTGGGCGTGGCGAAGCTGATGCGGTTCGTGCCGCGCAGCGTCATGGTCGGGTTCGTCAACTCGCTGGCGATCATGATCTTCATGGCGCAGGTGCCCGAGCTCATCGGCGTGCCGTGGGCGGTCTACCCGCTGTTCGCGGCGGGCCTGGTGATCATGGTGCTGTTCCCGAAGCTGACCAGGGTGATCCCGGCGCCGCTGGTGTCGATCGTGGCGCTGACCGCGGTGACCATCGCCGCCGGCATCGCCGTGCCGACAGTCGGCGACAAGGGCGCCCTCCCGTCGTCGCTGCCGGTGCCGGGCATCCCGGACGTGCCGCTCACGCTGGGCACGCTGCAGCTCATCGCCCCCTACGCGCTGGCGTTCGCGCTGGTCGGGCTGATGGAGTCGCTGATGACGGCGAAGCTCGTCGACGACATCACCGACACGCGGTCGAACAAGACCCGCGAGTCCATCGGGCAGGGCATCGCCAACATCGTCACCGGCTTCTTCGGCGGCATGGGCGGCTGCGCGATGATCGGCCAGACCATGATCAACGTCAAGACCGCGGGCTCGCGCACCCGGCTGTCGACGTTCCTGGCCGGCACCTTCCTGATGGTGCTGTGCATCGTCTTCGGACCGCTGGTCTCGCAGATGCCGATGGCCGCGCTGGTCGCGGTGATGGTGCTGGTCTCGGTCGGCACCTTCGACTGGCACAGCATCGCGCCCCAGACGCTCAAGCGGATGCCCGCGGGCGAGATCGTCGTGATGGTGGTGACGGTGTCCGTCGTGGTCGCCACCGACAACCTCGCGATCGGCGTCGTCGTCGGCACGATCACGGCGATGGTCATCTTCGCGCGCCGCGTCGCCCACCTCGTCGAGGTCACCTCGGTGACCGACCCCGACGGCGGGCAGGTCGTCTACCGCGTCACCGGTGAGCTGTTCTTCGCCTCCAGCAACGAACTCGTGCACCACTTCGACTACGCGGGCGACCCCGACGACGTCATCGTCGACCTCACCGACGCCCACATCTGGGACGCCTCCACCGTCGCCGCGCTCGACGCCATCACGACCAAGTACGAGGCGCGCGGCAAGCGGGTCGACATCGTCGGGCTCAACGAGCGCAGCGCGGCCATGCACGTGCGGCTCAGCGGCGAGCTGTCCGGGAGCCACTGACCGGAGTCTCCGGCGGGCAGGCCCACCCGCGCATCGACAGCATGATCACGATGCGCGATCATGGCCCGCATGCACGACGAGCGTCCTGCGCCGCACATCGACACCGACTCGCCCAGCGTGGCCCGGGGTTACGACCACTGGCTGGGCGGCAAGGACAACTTCGAGGTCGACAGGACGATCCTCAAAGCCGTCGAGGAGGTCGTGCCCGAGGCCCGGCCGCTCGCGCAGGAGAACCGGTACTGGCTGATCCGCGCCGTGCGGTTCCTGAGCTCGCCGCTGCACGCGGGCATCGACCAGTTCCTGGACCTGGGATGCGGGTTGCCGACGATGCAGAACGTGCACCAGGTCGCGCAGGCCAACAACCCGGACGCGGTCGTGGTCTACGTCGACAACGACCCGACGGTGGCGGCATACGGGCGGGCGATGCTGGCGGAGAACGACCGCACGCACTTCTCCATCAACGACCTGCGCGATCCCGAGGGCATCCTCAGCGATCCGGTGATCACCCGGAACCTGGACTTCGAGCGCCCGATCGCGCTGATCCACTCGGGCACCATGCACCACGTCTCCGACGAGCACCGGCCGCGCCAGGTCATGCAGCGCTACGTCCGGGCGCTGGCGCCGGGCTCCTACGTGGCGATGTCGCACTTCAGCTGGCCGCCGGAGTCGGAGCGCTACCGCGAGATGGCCCGCACCATCGAGGGTTTGCTGCACGAGATGGTCGCGTCGTGCTGGTGGCGCAGCAACGAGGAGGCGCTGTCGTTCCTCGACGGCCTGGAACTCCTCGAACCCGGCTTCGTCCGCACGGTCGACTGGTGGCCGGAAGGCCCCGCCCTGACGCCGAAGTCGGAGATCACCAACCTCATCTACGCCGCCCTCGCCCGAAAGCCCTGAGCGCAGCGGTTCCTCGCGTCCCGGCGGTTCCGTCGCGGGAGCGGTCAGGGTTTGACGAGGACCTTGAGGGTCTTGCGGTCCGCCATCTCCCGGTAGCCGGCGGGGACGCCGTCGAGATCCGTCGTGGCGTCGAAGACCTTGCCCGGCTCGATGCTGCCGTCGAGGATCGGCGGCAGCAGCTCGTCGATGTAGGCGCGCACCGGCGCCGGTCCCCCGGCGAGCCGGACGTTCCGGCCGAACAGGCTGCCGAACCCGATCGGCGCCTCCTCGTACTGCGGCACGCCGACGCGGCTGATGATCCCGCCGGGGCGCACCGCGCCCACCGCCTGCTGGTAGGCGGGCATGTTGCCGACCGCCTCCAGGACCACGTGCGAGCCGTGCCCGCCGGTGAGCTCGCGCACCCGTTCGACGCCCTCCTCACCGCGCTCGGCCACGACGTCGGTGGCGCCGAACTCGCGCCCCAGGTCGGTGCGCTCGGCGTGCCGTCCCATGAGCACGATCTGCTCGGCGCCGAGGCGCTTGGCCGACAGCACCGCCAGCAGACCCACGGCCCCGTCGCCGATCACGGTCACCTTGCTGCCGCGACGGACTCCCCCGGCCGCGGCCGCGTGGTAGCCGGTGCCGAACACGTCCGAGAGCGTCAGCAGCGACGGCATCAGCACCGAGTCCGGTGCGACGGGCAGCTTGACCAGCGTGCCGTCGGCGTAGGGGACGCGGATCGCCTCGGACTGGCAGCCCTCGTGCGGCTCGGTGTCCCAGAAGGTGCTGTTCACGCACGAGGTCTGCAGCCCTTCGCGGCAGAACTCGCAGGTGCCGTCCGAGATCGCGAACGGGGCCACCACCAGGTCGCCCTTCTTGACCGTGGCGACCTCCGCGCCGGTCTCCTGGACGATGCCGATGGCCTCGTGCCCCATCCGCGCGGGCCCGTCGGAGGCCGGCATCGACCCGTAGGGCCACAGGTCGCTGCCGCAGATGCAGGCCGCGGTCACGGTGACCAGCGCGTCGGTGGGCTGCTCGATCTTGGAGTCCGGCACGTCCTCGACCCGGACATCGCCGGCCTCGTACATCACTGTTGCGCGCATGAGTTCTTCTCCGGTTGCTCGACTGCTCCGGGCGGCCTGCGGCGCCGCACCTGGCATCACGCACCAGGGTGAGCGAGCGGCGAGCGCATCGCACGGCGATCAGGCCGCCCGCCGGAGCTGGTCGCTGGTCGGAGTCCACGGAGCCGATCAGGTTCTGTACCCGCACCGCCGCGCACAGCGATTCCTCAACAGGCCTCAGTCGCGCTGCGGGAGCGGGAAGGTGACCGGGCTGCGGTGGCCGTCGGCGTCGATGGCCCGCACGCCGAAGAAGACGTTGTCCTTGGACAGGTCGATCACCGCCGCGGTGGTGTCGCCGACGTCGATGCGGTGCGTCCAGTCGGGGTCGGTGGTCTCCCGCCACACGACCTCGTAACCGGCGAGGTCGGGTTCCGGCCCGCGCTCCCACACCAGCTCGGTGTCGTTGGTGAGCTGGGCGGTGCGCACGACCACGCCCGTCGGCGCGCCGGGGCCCTGCGCGAGCGAGAAGAGCGCGGCGAGGTTGACCCGGGCGACGCGGGCGATGTAGCCGAAGTCGCAGAACTCCGGCAGGTCGCCGTAGCGCACACCGCCCTCGTCGCGGACGTCCTGGTGCTGGTGCCGGAAGTCCTCGTGCGGTTCGGTGAAACGCGCTGCCGGAAAGCCCTTCTCGAGGAACGGGATGTGGTCGCCGCCGCGCAGGAAGCGGTCTCGCCGGTAGATGACGCGCACGCTCATCCCGGTGGCGTCGTTGGCGGCGACGTCGGTGACGAAGCGGGCGAGCTGGCGCGACGGGGAGTCGTTCTCACCGCCCACCGAGCGCCGGATTTCGGCCTCGTCGGGGGTTTCCGAGGTGGGCACGCCCTCGGCGAACAGCCGGATGGTGCGCGGGTCGACGGTGCCGTCGTCGGCGCGGCCGGCTCCGACGATGTCGTCGGTGAACATCGCGCGCACGTCCGCGCCCTCGGCGGCGAAGAGCTCGGCCATGTGGTTCGCGCCGTAGAGCCCCTGCTCCTCGGCGGCCACCGCCGCCAGGACCACGGTGGACTCCAGCGGGGTTTCCGCCAGCAGGCGAGCGAGTTCGAGCACCACGGCGACTCCGGAGGCGTCGTCGTCGGCACCGGGCGCGTCGCTGGTGGCGTCCATGACGTCGGTGGCGCGCGAGTCGTAGTGACCGCTGACGACGTGCACGCGCTCGGGCGTCGCGGTGCCGCGGATGGTGGCGACGACGTTGGTGATGCGCGTGGTGACCGGGATGCGATCGGCCGGTTCCTGGTCGTAGGACTGGAGTTCCACGGTCATCCGCCCCTCCGAGCGGGCGGCGTGGCTCTGCATCTCGGCGAACAGCCAGTCGCGCGCGGCGCCGATGCCGCGCTGCGGGTCGTCCTGGCTCGACAGGGTGTGCCTGGTCCCGAAGCTCACCAACTTGCGCACCACGTCCTCGATGCGCCGCTCGTCGACCTGCGCGAGCAGCGCCCTCAGGTCCGCGCCGGGCTGCTGCGGCGGGATCGGCTCCCCGGGCGGGAGCGCACCCCCGGGAGAGGGCCGCAGATCAGCGGCCCCGGCGCTCCCGGCGAGCACGACGGCACCGGTGATCCCGGCGGAAGCGGACAGGAAGGCGCGACGGCTGCGACCAGCGGATGAGAGACCCATGCACAGCTTTCTACGTCTCCGCATACCGCCGAAGAATCGTCCGGACAGACCACCCGCTCACCCCGGAAGAACCATCACGGAACAACGCACCCGCTCCCGGCCAACCCCTCCCCACGTCGAAAACCGCTGTTTTCGCGCGTCGAAAACCGCTGTTTTCATCGCGCGAAAACAGCGGTTTTCGACACGCGGAGCACCGAGGACCACTCGGTCGGGGGTTCAGCCTGGATTTCGCCACTCCGCGACGCGGCGTTCGAGTTGGGTGAGGAGGTCTTCGAACGCGGCGTGGACGCGCGCTTCGTCGCCGCCGGTGAGGAGGTCGGCGAACAGGCCGCGCAGGCCCGCGAGCAGTGCCGTGGCCGCGGGCCGCGCCTGGTCCTCGGGACAGCCGTAGCCGATGAGACCCGCGGCGAGGAGGTCGGTGCGCTGGCGCATCGACGCCGCGACGGCCTCGGTCACCGCCGGGTCGCCGTACATCGCGTGGCCGGTGATCGCCACGAAGAGCCGCACGTAGCGGCGGCCTTCCTCGGTGGTGGCGCGGCGCCAGAGGGCGCGCAGCGGGTCGTCCTGCGGGAGGTCCCGCACGGCGAGGGTTTCGGCGAGCACCCGGTCGACGATCTCGGCGACCAGCCGGTCCTTGGTCGCGAAGTGGTGCACCAGCGTCGCGTGGCTGACCCCGGCGGTCTGGGCCACCTTGCGCAGCGACAGATCGTCGAGCCCCTGCTCCAGGGCGTGCTCGGTCGCGGCGGCGAGCACCTCGCCGCGGCGGTGCTGGAAGCGCAGCTTCCGGCCGTCGACCCGTTCGTTCATGCGGACAGCCTAATCCGGAACGAGATTGATTGACCGATCGGTAGAGGAACTTTAGAGTTGCCCTCGCACCGGAGATCTTGCTCAACGACGAACATGTTCCGGCGCGTCCGGACGACCGGACGCCTTCTGCAAAGGGCGAAACATGGAATTGAAGCGTTCCACCGGTTCCCTCACCCGATTACTCGTCGCCTCGGCGGCCGTCTTCGTCCTGCTCGCGGGCAACGCGACGCTGGCGCAGGCGGTCGAACCGGCCGACGTGCACGGCCCGGACCCGACCGAGGAGAGCGTCACCGCCCCGCGCGGCCCGTTCGAGGTCGACGAGGAGTCGGTTTCCCGGCTCAGCGTCAGCGGTTTCGGCGGCGGCACGATCTACTACCCCACCGACACCACCGACGGCCTGTTCTCGGCCGTGACCATCTCACCCGGTTTCACCGGCACCCAGGAGACGATGGCCTGGTACGGGCCGCGATTGGCGTCCCAGGGCTTCGTGGTGTTCACGATCGACACGATCACCACCACCGACCAACCCGATTCCCGCGCCCGGCAGCTGCAGGCGTCGCTGGACTACCTGGTCAACGACAGCAGCGTGAAGGACATCATCGACCCGGCCCGGCTGGGCGTGATGGGCCACTCGATGGGCGGCGGCGGTTCCCTCAAGGCCGCGCTCGACAACCCGGCGCTGAAGGCCGCGATCCCGCTGACCCCGTGGCACACGACCAAGGACTTCTCCGGCGTCCAGACGCCGACGCTGATCATCGGCGCCCAGAACGACACGGTCGCACCGGTTTCCCAGCACGCCAAGCCGTTCTACGAGAGCCTGCCGGACGAACCCGGCAAGGCCTACCTGGAACTGGCCGGCGCGGGCCACCTCGCCCCGAACACCGACAACACGACGATCGCGAAGTTCAGCATCTCCTGGCTCAAGCGTTTCCTCGACGACGACACCCGCTACGACCAGTTCCTCTGCCCGCCCCCGGAGAACGACGACTCGATCTCCGACTACCAGTCCACCTGCCCGTACTGACGGTCCGCGCGAACCACCGCGGCGCCGGCCCGGAGGTCGGCGCCGCGCTGGCGTTCTCAGTCGCGGAAACGCCACCGCGGCGCCGGGATTGGGGGTCCGGCGCCGCGGTTGGGTTAGGCTGGTTGGGTTGTTCTTGCCGGTAAGGGGTCTGTGTCCGGGGATTCGGGGGACTTGGTGAGCAGGGAGCCGATGGCGCAGATCGCGAGGTTGAGGGCGAGGCCGAGGAGACCTGCGGGGATGCCGTAGAGCTTGTCGATGTCGAAGACCGTCCAGGCTCCGGCGAGCAGGGCGCCCGCGAGCATGCCCCAGAACACCGGTCCCGCCGAGAGCCTGCGCCAGTACAGGCCCAGGATGAACGCGGGGGCGATCTGGACGATGAGCTCGAACTTGAGCACGAAGATGTTGTACAGCGTGCTCGGCGGGTTCCACGCCAGCACCAGCAGCAGGCCGATCGCCACCACACCGGCGACCTTGCCGACCATGACCTGCTTGCGCTCCGAGGAGTTCGGGGCGAGGTAGCGGCCGTAGAGGTCGCGCGAGATCACCGACGAGAAGCTCAGCAGCGCCGAGTCCGCCGTGGACACGATCGCCGCGACGACACCGCCGAAGAGCAGGATCATCAGCACGTAGAAGAACAGGTTGATGCCCGCGACCTCGTTGGCGATCATCCCGACCAGCTGCTCGGAGTCGTCCTCCGACAGACCCGGGAACAACTTGATCCCGACGATGCCGACCACGAACACGACACCGGTGGTGACCATCGGCATCCACGCCATGATCGCCAGCGACCGCTTGAGGGTGCGCTCGCTGCGGGCCGCGTAGATGCGCTGGATGGCGTGCGGGTACACCGCCGCGCCGATGCCGATCATGATGATCATCGACAGCCAGTTCACCGAGTCCTCGCCGCTGGGCACGCCCAGCTTCTCCGGCTCGTTCTCGGCCAGGTAGCGCGTCACCGAACCCCAGTCACCGCCGACCAGGTACAGGGCTCCGAGGAGCAGCACCGCCACGCCGACCAGCAGCGCGATGCCCTGCATGACGTCGGTGAACGCGACCGCGCGCATCCCGCCCGACCAGGAGTACACGAGCATGACGACCACGAAGGCGATCACGCCGATCTGGTACGGCACCGTGTTGCCGGTCAGCCCCGAGATGCCGTGGCCCATCGCCACCAGCTGCTCCAGCAGGTAGTTCGCCAGACCCCACAGCATCAGCACCGTGACCAGCAGCGACACCGGGGTCGAGCCGAAGCGGTGGCGCACCCAGTCGGTGGGCGTCACGAACTTCTCGCGCTTGGCGATCGCGTACAGCCTCGGCGCGAACACCAGGTACCCGGCGATCACCGCGATCATGAACGGCACCGACTGCCACCAGGTGAACCCGGACCGGTAGGCCTCCGGGGCGTAACCGACGATCGAGTTCCCGCTGTACTGCGAGGCGTAGAGGGTGAAGAACAGGGCGACGAAACCGAGACCGGAACCGCCCAGGTAGTAGCCGCGGGACGTCTTCTGGTCGCCCTCCGGCTGGCCGCGGCCGGCGAAGTAGCCGATGACCAGCATGATCACCGCGTAGGCGGCGAGCACCAGGATTCCGCTGAGACCGGCGAAGCTCAGGCCGTTCATCGGTCACCTCCGGCTTCTTCCTCGGGCTCCTCGATGTTCCAGCGGTACAGGCACGCCCAGGTGACCAGAACCGCGAACAGCAGCGTCGACACCGCCGAGATCACGACCCAGTACGGGACTCCGAGCACCATCGGGTGCGTGGAGCCGGCGGGCAGGTAGAACGGGACGCCGACCAGCACGACCACGGCCAAGGCCACCCACAACGAGCGAACCCGGATCGGCTCGTACCGGGGACGGTCCTGAGATCTTCGTTGATCCATCATGGACTCCGAATCGTTCGGTTTTCCACTGCTTTTCACGCAGGAGTTCTCAACCGACCGCCGGGGTCCCACGATTTCAAAGGAAGTCGGGTTCCTGACCTCCGCTGAAATCGGGTTCCGAGTTTCCGCTGACATCGCGGAACCGCCGGCGGCCGGGGGTGGTGCGGTGGTGGTCAGATGATGTTGTCGGCGCGCCAGCGGGAGAGCTGGTCCTCGTCGGCGCCGAGGACCTGGCCGTAGATCTCGGCGTTGTGCTCGCCGAGCTCCGGCCCCAGCGAGCGGACCTCGCCCGGCGTGTCGGACAGGCGCGGAACGACGTTCTGCATCGGGAACTCGCCCAACTCGGGGTGCATCAGCCGGACGATGGCCTGCCGGGCCGCGAAGTGCGGGTCGGCGACCATGTCCTGCGCGGTGTAGACGCGACCGGCGGGAACCCCGGCCTCGTGCAGCTTGTCGAGCACGTCGTCGGCGTCGAACTGCCGCGTCCAGGCCGAGATGAGCTCGTCGAGCTCCACCTGGTTCTCGCCGCGCGCGTCGTGGGTGCCGTAGCGCTCGCCGGTGGCCAGCTCCGGTTCGCCCATCAGCTCGCAGAGCCGGGTGAACACGGTATCGCGGTTCGCGCCGATGATGATCTCGGCGCCGTCGGCCGTCGGGTAGGCGTTGCTGGGCGCGATGCGCGGCAGCACCGACCCGGTGCGCTCCCGCCGGTACCCGGCGACCTCCCACTCCGGGATGAGCGACTCCATGAACGCCAGCACCGCCTCGTAGATCGCGGTGTCGACGACCTGGCCGCGCCCGGTGCGGTTGCGCGCGTGCAGCGCCATCACCGCGCCCAGCGCGGAGAACGTCGCCGCCAGCGAGTCGCCGACGCTCACGCCCACGCGGCTCGGCGGCCGGTCGGGCTCGCCGGTCATGTGCCGCATGCCGCCCATCGCCTCGCCGATGGCGCCGAACCCGGCGCGCGAGGCGTAGGGTCCGTCCTGCCCGTAGCCGGTGACGCGCACCAGCACCAGCCCCGGGTTGATCTCCTGCAGCTCGTCGTAGCTCAGGCCCCAGCGCTCCAGCGTGCCCGGCCGGAAGTTCTCCACCAGCACGTCCGCGCTGGCCACGAGCTCGCGCAGGATGCGCTGCCCCTCGCCGGTGCGCAGGTTGGCCGTCACCGACTTCTTGTTGCGCGCGATCACCGGCCACGCCAGGGACTTGCCCTCGTGCTTGACCTGGCCCCACTGCCGCATCGGGTCACCCGCGCCCGGGTCCTCGACCTTGATGACCTCGGCGCCGAAGTCGGCCAGCAGCTGGCCGCAGAACGGGCCCGCGATGAGCGTGCCCGCCTCGATCACGCGGACGTCGGAGAGCGGACCGCTCCTGGTTGCCGTCACTGGTTGTCCTCCTCTTCCTCCTCCGGGCGCAGCAGGGTCGCCCGGGCGGCGAGCACGTGCGACCGCATGACGGCCTGCGCCCAGTCGCCGTCGCCCGCCGCGATGGCCTCCGCCAGCTCGCGGTGCTGGGTGAAGCTGCGGTGCAGCTCGGCGGTCGTGTAGCGGTGGAACGTGCGGCGCACCAGCGGAACCTCGATCACCCGCGACAGCAGCTCGGGCAGCAGCCTGCGCCCGCCCGCCTGGTGGATGAGCTGGTGGAACTCGAGGTTCAGCCGGGTGATCTCCTCGTGCGCCCCGTCGTCGTCGAGCCGGTCCAGCTGCCGCTCCATCGCGTCGCAGAGCTCGTGCAGCCGGGCCGCGTCGGCCTCGCCGCGCAGGGCGGCGTGCCGGGCCGCGTAGCTCTCCAGGACGCTGCGCAGGCCGAACATCTCCTCGAAGTCCTCGGCGCTGAGCGAGACGACCTCGGCGCCGCGGTTGGGCACCACCTGCACGAGCCCGTCGGCCTGCAGCCGGCGGATGGCCTCGCGCACCGGGGTCCGGCTCAGGCCGAAGTCCTCGGCGAGCTGCTCCTCGCGCAGCCGGGACCCGGCCGGGCGTTCGCCGTTGAGGATGTCCTCGCGAAGCGCCTGGTAGGCCCGCGCAGCGGCTTGTGACACGTCCCACGTCCTTTCGAGATTGTGCACAACCTAGCAACCCGATTTGTCCGTGAACAGACCTTGCGCCTGGTTGTCCCGAAGTTCAGGATGGCTTCGAACTCAGATTGTGCACAACATGGAGGCGATCGTGACCGCAGCGCTGCCGTCCAGCGTCGAGATCGTGGAGGTCGGGCCGCGGGACGGCCTGCAGAACGAGAGCACCCTGCTGCCGACCGCGACGAAGGTGGAGCTCGTCGAGCGCGCGATCGAGGCCGGGGCGCGACGCATCGAGGCCGTCTCGTTCGTGCACCCGCGGCTCGTGCCGCAGATGGCCGACGCCGAGGCCGTGATGGCCGCCGTGCCGCAGCGCGACGACGTCTCCTACTCGGGCCTGGTGCTCAACCGGAAGGGCTTCGACCGCGCGCTGGACACCGGGTTGACCGAGGTCAACGTGGTCGTCGTGGCCACCGACACCTTCAGCCGGCGCAACCAGGGCGTCACCACCGAGGAGGGGCTGCGCACCTGGGAGGACATCGCCGCCCGCGCCCACGAGGCCGGGGTTCGGCCGGTGGCCACGATCGCCGTGGCGTTCGGCTGCCCCTTCGAGGGCGCGGTGAGCAGCGATCACGTCGTGGAGCTGGCCCGCCGCATCGCCGACGCGGGCCCCTTCGAGATCGCGCTGGCCGACACCATCGGCGCCGGCGTGCCCACCCAGGTCACCGAGCTGCTCACCCGGGTCCGCGAGACCACCGGCGCCCGCCTGCGCTGCCACTTCCACAACACCCGGAACACCGGATACGCCAACGCCTTCGCGGCCGTTACCGCCGGAGTGTCCACTCTGGACTCCAGCACGGGAGGCATCGGCGGCTGCCCCTTCGCCCCCAACGCCACCGGCAACATCGCCACCGAAGACCTCGAATACCTCCTCGCAGGCCTCGGAATCCGCACCGGCCTCGACCTCGCCGAGCTCTCCCGCACCGGAACCTGGATCGGCGAACAGCTCGGCAAGGACGAAGTCCCCGCCCTCCTCGGCCGAGCGGGCCCCTTCCCCCCGAAATGACCTCAAGACGAAAACCCCGGTTTTCGTCGCGCGAAAACCGGGGTTTTGACTTGAGCGGCCCGTTCGGGTGGGGTTAGAAGGTGGTGACGTTCAGGAGGGGTTCCTGGGTGCCGTCCGGGTCTTGGAGGGGAAGGTCCAGTCGGTGGTTCCCGCCTGCTGCAGGGCGTTCTTGACCTGCTCGGGGGTGGCCGCCGGGTTGGTGGCCTTGTGGAGAGCGGCGCCGCCCGCGACATGCGGGGTGGCCATCGACGTGCCCGAGATCGTGTTGTAGGCGCCGTTCGGCCAGGTGGAGTTGATGCAGACCCCGGGTGCGATCAGGTCGACGTCGGCGCCGAAGTTGGAGAAGTCGGCGAAGGTGTCGTCCTGGTCGTCGCGGCAGGTCGCCGGGGCGCCGCCGCCGGGCTGCCCGTTGAAGTCGGCCAGCGCGCTGACCGTGATGACCTCGTCGTAGGCAGCCGGGGTGCTGTCCTTCGCATCGGCGGCGTCGTTGCCGGCGGCGACCGCGAAGGTCACCCCGGCACCGACGGCGCGGCAGATGGCCTGGTGCTCGGAATCCCCGCTGGCCCGCCCGCACTGGCCGTCGTCGGTTCCCGCGCCACCGAGACTCATGTTGGCCACGTCGATCTCCCCGGCGTGAGCGGCGACGTAGTCGATGCCGCAGACGACGTCGGCCGTGGTGCCCATGCCCGCGTCGTTGAGGACCTTGACCGGCCAGATCCGCGCGCCCGGGGCCACGCCGACGACGCCGTCACCGTTGTCGAGCGCGCCGATGGTGCCCGCGACGTGCGTGCCGTGACCGTTCCCGTCCTCCGGCGGGAGCACCGGCAGCGTGCAGTTCTTGCCGCCCACCACGTTGAGATCGGGGTGGCCGCTGTCGACACCGGTGTCGATGACCGCGACGTCGACGTCGGTGCGCTGGTCGACGCCGTCGATGGCGGCCGTCGGGCTGGCATCGGCGTTCGCGCGATCGACACCGGTGGGCAGCGACTGCGCGGTGCTGCGCACCTGCCGGACCGGTTCGACCCAGGCCACGTCCGGGTCGGCGGCGACGCGGTCGCGGGACTGCGCGCTCATGCGCCCCGAGTAGCCCTTGAGCGCCGACTGGTAGAGGTGCCCGACCCGGGCTCCGTTGTCCTGGGAGTGCTTGTCCGCCTTGGCCTTCGCGTCCGTCCCGTCCTTGAGCACCACGATGTAGTCGCCCTCCGGCGCGGGCGCCGCCGGGGCCGGTGCCGCCTGCGCGGTCAGCCCCGTCGCACCCGCGAGCGCGCACGCGAGCAGGATCGCCGTGGTTCGTCTTCGCATCGAAACCCCTCCGTTGATCCGACTTCTCGCCGACCACGACGATCAGACCGCGACGACAGACCGTCCGGTCGGTACGAGCGTGGCGAGGACTCTGACACGCGCACCACGGGATGTCCAGACCTCCGCATCAGAACCGACTGCACGCCAACGATTTCGACGACGACACCTCCGCTTAGTACTATTCCGCAGCATTTTTCGCCGAACAAACCGGAACATTTTTCTCCGAAAAGCGATCTTCCCGGGCGTTCAGAACCGCCGGGGTCACGGTGCGCAGGAACGGCGGGATGGTGAGCAGCACCGTGAGCGCGAAGACGACGAAAGCAGCCCGCATCCCGAGGAGTTCGGCGAGCACACCGACCGCACCCGCCCCGACTGGCATCGCTCCCCAGCTGAAGAGCCTCGCCACAGCGCTGTACCGGCCCATCATCTCGGGCTCCACGAGCCGCTGAGCCAGCGTGCGCGCGTTGACCGCCCAGAGCGTGCCACCCATGCCGCCGAGGAACGCGCCGCCGGCCAGCACCCACAGCTCGGTGGTGACCACCGGGGCGATCACCATCGCGAACGTGCCGAGGAGATCGGCGAACAGCGCCCAGCGGCGCCCGATGAGGCGGTTCACGGTGGTCGCGGTCAGCGCGCCGACGAGTCCTCCGACACCGAGCGCGCTCAGCAGCAACCCGTACTCGCGGGGGTTCAGGCCCAGCGTCGTGGTGGCCATCAGCGGCATCAGCGCGAGCCACGCTCCCCAGCAGGAGCACAGCACGGTCAGCACCAGCGCCATCAACCGCAGCAGTCGGTGCCGCCACAGGTAGCGCAGGCCCTCGCCGATCCGGCTGGTCACGCTGACCGGTTCCGGCGCGCGAGGAACCCGGAAGCGTCCGGCCAGGAACATCAGCACGACCGTGGCCAGCACGTATCCGGCCGCCGTGGCCCCCAGCGCGAAGGCGCTGCCGACGGCGACGAGCAGTCCGCCGACGAGCGGGCCGCAGAACTCGTTGCACACGGCCTCGGCCCCGGTGATCCACGCGTTGGCCCGTTCCCGCCAGCTCGGGCCGACCGCGGTGGGCGTCAACGCCATCGCCGAGGTCAGCGCGATCACCTCCGCCACCCCGAGCACCAGCCCTCCGACCAGCAGCAACGGCAGCGTCACGCCGGCGGTGAACCAGGCGGCGAGCAGTGCGGCCAGCGTCAGCAACCGCATCCCGTTCGCGAGCCCACAGCAGCAGCCGCCGATCGAACCGGTCGACCAGCACTCCCACGTGCAGCGCCGCGAGCAGCCACGGCAGCGTCAACGACATCGACACCGCCGCCACCAAGCCCGGAGACCCGGTCAACGACGCCGCCGCCAGCGGCAACGCCATCTTCAGCACCCCGTCGGCCAGGTTCGTCACAGCGGTGAACACCACCAGCACCGCGGTGTTCCACCCGCTCCACTCCCCCGCCCTTTCCTCCACAGCCCCCCTCGCATGTAACCACTAAAATCACTTAGCAAGTTACTCGGCCTCACCGACCCCCACCATCCGACGAACGGTCGAAGGTCTCGGTGTGGGTGGTCCGGAGTGCGCGGAGCGTGGGCAGGGGGCAGTTTTAGCCCAAACTGCCCCATGATCATGTCCGTTTTGTCTGGACAATTCTGGCGAAAACTGTCCCCTGCCCACGCCCGAACCTCACCCGCAGCGTCGAAAACCCTGGTTTTCATCCACGCGAAAACCGGGGTTTTCGACATGAGGCGATGAGTGCGGAGAGGTGGCGTTCGGGGTTCTGGGGGTGGCGTTCGGGGTTCTGGGGGTGGCGTTCGGGGTGGGAGCGTGGTGAGTGGTTCGTGCGGAGCGGGATTCGGATTCGTTCGGGGTTCAGACGGGCACTGAGCTCTGGGCCCCGAGCCCTGCGCTCAGAGCACAGGGCTCCGACGGGTTTTGGGTTTTGGAAGGAGTGGGTGATGGTGGGGTATGCCGAGGGGGTTGCTGAGGGGATTTGGGGGGCTGGGGTCCAGCGGGTGGGGTACGTGCCTTCGGTGACCGTGGCTCCTGTGGTGGAGGCCTTGGTGGCTTCCGATGGGGGTGCGGACGGGGTGTCGCGGCGGGTGACGCCCTTGTCCCGCGAGGAGGAGGCCGTGGGGGTGATGGGAGCGTTGCCGCTGGCGGGGCGTTTCGGGGCTGTCGTCATGCAGGACAACGGGTTCGGGAACGCGCTCACCGCGTTGACCACGTTCTCGCTGGCCTACCACCTGCCGCTGCTGATCTTCGCGAACACGCGGGGTGGGCTCGGCGAGTACAACTCGATGATCCACTCGATCAGCGGGCACGCGCCCGAGCTGCTGCGGACCGTCGGGGTGCCCGTGTTCGAGCTGGACCGCCGCTCGTCGCCGCAGGACTGGCACGACACCACCGCCGAGGCCGGCGCGCACGCGCGGATGACCTACCGGCCGGTCGTCGTGCTCGCCTCCTTCTGGAACACCGACGGGAAGGTCGCCTGATGCGCCGCCTCGAAGCCCTGCAGCACCTCGTCGAGCTCACCGAGAACCGCCCGGTCGTGGTGACCTGCGCGGCCACCAGCCGCGAACTCGCCTCGATCGCCGACCGCGACAACCACCTCTACCTGCTCGACTCGATGGGCCTGGCCGGATCGGTGACGACCGGCCTGGCTATGGCCGTCGAGGACTCCCCCGTCGAGAAGGTGATCGGCATCGAGGGCGACGGCTCGCTGCTGATGAACCCGAACGTCCTGCCCACCGGCGGCTTCACGCGCCCCCGCGCGCTGCTGGTCCTGCTGGACAACCGCGCCTACGGCTCCACCGCCGGTCTGCCCACCTACACCGGCAGCATCGACCTCGGCGCGATGGCCGAGGCCGCGGGCTGGGCGGTCGGCCGCGCCGACGACCCCGCGACGCTGCGCGCGGAGTTCACCCGCCTGCTGGCGTTGCCGGGCCCGTGCTTCCTGCACGCGCGCATCGAACCCGGCAACGCCGCCGACATCCCGAAGCTCCTGGCGGACCCGGTGATGCTCACCCACCGGTTCCAGCGCTGGCTGGCCGCAGCACTCGGATCGTGACGGTGGCCAGAGCCATCGTCACCGCGCCGACCACACCGGTGAGGGCGAAGGCGGCGAAGCCGAGCTCGGCGTGGCCCGCTGCCAGCAGGGTTCCGCCGAGCCAGGGGCCGAAGACCGCGCCGAAGCGGCCCATCCCGGCGACCCAGCCCAGCGCGGTGTCTCGGTCGGCGGGAACGTGGTGGGCGCCGACCGTCGCGTAGACCATCGTCTGGCCGCTGAACAGCAGCAGCCCGGCGAAGAACACCACGACGTACAGGGCCGCGACCGGGAGGTGGACGCCCAGCAGGTAGACGAAGACCGAGGTCAGCGCGAACCAGATCACCACGATGCGGCGGGCTCCGACGGCATCGGCGAGGCGTCCGGCGACGAGCATCCCGACGATGCCGCCGACGTTGAGCGCCGTGGAGAACAGCAGCGAATCCCCGGTCTCGTAGCCGAGCTCGCCCATGATCTTCGGCAGCCACTGCCCCACCCCGTACACCAGCATCAACCCGGCGAACGAGGTGAGCCAGAACAGCAGGGTGGTCGGCCACTGCCTCCCGCGGAACAGCGCCTTGAGGCTCTCCCACCTGTCGGTGCGCTCCGGCGCGCGGACGACGTCGAGCCCGTGGTCCGCGGCCACCGAGGCCGCGGCCTCGCCGCGCCCCCGACCGGCCAGGATCGCCGGGGACTCGGGCAGCATCCGGAACGCCACCGGCAGCAGGACCAGAGCCGGAACGGCGCTGACGAGGAAAACCCACCGCCACCCGGCGGACTCGACCAGACCGAGCGCGATGAGCGGTGCGATGGCGCCGCCGGCCTGGTGCGCGGTCATGATGACGCCGGTGGCCAGGGCCTTGCGCGCCCCGGTGGTGAACTCCATGCCGTAGGCGATGGCGATCGGCAGCAGCGCGCCCAGACCGAACCCGCACAACAACCGGAACAGACCGAAAACCGCTGCGCTGGGCGCGATTCCGCATCCGATGGTGGCGACCGTGAACAGCCCGACCGAGGCGAACACGGTCGGGCGGCGACCGACCCAGCGGGTGACGGTGCCGGACAGGATCGTGCCCACCAGCATGCCGAAGGTGGTGTAGCTGCCGATGTTGCCAGCCAGAGCGTCGGTGAGGCCGAGGTGACCTCCGTCGATCATGTCGGGCAGCACGGATCCGTAGATGAACGTGTCGATTCCGTCGAGCAGCACCAGCGCCCAGCACACGGCGACGACGACCACGCGCCGTCGTGCCGCGATCGGGGACGCCGTCAGCTCCGGTGATGACGGGGCCTGCGACATGGTGGCTCCTAGTCGACGGTGGGGGTTCCGTGGGTGTGGAAGGACTCGATGGTCTGCAGGCCCCAGGCCTGGCCCTTCTCGCGCTCGGCCTCGGTCCAGGTGATCAGCGGCCAGTCGGGCGCCAGCACCAGGCGGGTCAGCGGGTTGCACAGCTCGACGCGGTTGCCGCCGGGCTCGTAGACGTACAGGAAGAAGGTCTGCTGGATCGCGTGCTTGTGCGGCCCGGTCTCGATGAACACCCCGGTGTCGACGGCCAGGTCGGCGGCGCGCAGCACGTCCTCGCGGCTGTCGGTGGCGAAGGCCAGGTGGTGCAGGCGGCCGCTCGACCCGGTCCAGTCCTCGGTGTGGACGAGGTCGTAGGACTTCTGCGTGAAGGTCTGCCAGCGACCCGCGATCCGGCCGGAGTCGAGCCGGATCTGCTCGGTGGGCCGGGCTCCGAGCGCGTCGATGAGGAACCCGCTGGACTCCTCGACGTCGGCGGCCAGGTAGTTGATGTGGTCGAGCCGCCGGACACCGACGCCGCGCCCGGGCTTGGCCTCCGGCTGGTTCTTCAGCGCGGGTGCGGAAGGTGCTTCGTACCAGTCGGTTTCATAGTAGAGCGCGATCTCGTGGCCGTCCGGGTCGGCGGTGACCCACAGCGGCCCGACACCCGGTTCGTCACGTACCCACCGCCCGCTCGCGCCGGTGGCCTCCACGGCGGCCTTGCGGCGTTCGAGCGCTTCGGGCGAGGAGCAGCGCAGCGCGGTGCGGCCGATACCGGCCTTCTCGCGGCCGGTGACGATCAGGCTGTGGTGCTCGTAGTCGTCCCAGGTCCGCAGGTAGGTGTGCTCGCCGTCGCGCTCGACGACGCTGAGGCCGAGGAAGTCGGTGAAGAACGCGACGGTGTCCTGCGGGCACGGCGTGAACAGCTGCGCGTGGCCGAGGTGGGCGACGTCGCCGAGCGGCGGGCGCGTGGGTGCGTCGGCGACCATGCGCTTGAGGCTGGAGAGGTTCTCCGGAACTGTCATGGGATCTCCTCACACGGTTTCGGGGGTCTGCAGCCGGAGCTTGCGGGTGGCGGGACCGAAGATCGCGAGGGCGAGGGCGCCGACGATCCAGGTGCCCGCGATGAAGTAGAAGACCGTCATGTAGCCGAAACCGCTGTAGAGGGCGGCGATGATGAGCGGTCCGGCGGCGTTGGACAACCGGCCGATGCCGTAGGAGATGGAGGTGCCCAGCGAGCGACCGCGGGTGTCGAACAGCTCCGGCGAGTAGGCGTAGGCCAGGGCCGTGTAGCCGCGCTCGAACAGGTTCACCATGAAGCCGAACACGACGACCATCACCGGCACGAACGTCAGCCCGTACAGCAGGCCGGAAACGGCGATGATCAGGCCGAACACCACCAGGCACCACTTGCGCTCGAAGCGGTCGGTGACCTGCGCGGCCAGGAACGACCCGAGCGGCGCGCCGACGGTGGTCAGGGCGACGAAGAAGATGGAGTCCTCGACGCTGACGCCCTCGGCGGCCAGCAGCGTCGGCGCCCACGAGGAGAACCCGAAGAAACCGATGGTCTGCGTGATCCACAGGACCGACAGCAGGATCGTCGGGAACAGGAACCGCTTGTCCTTGAGCATCCCCAGGCTCGGCTTGGCGGCCGGTTCCGCCGCGACCGGTTCCGCGGCGGCGGGCAGCTCACCGTGCTCGGCGGTGGCCCGGGCCTCCAGGTCTCGCAGCACGGTCTCGGCCTCGTCGTGGCGGCCACGGGCCTCCAGCCACTGCGGAGATTCGGCGAGCCCGCGCAGGAACAGCAGGAACAGCACGCCCAGCGCGCCCCACAGGTACACCAGGCGCCAGGTCTGCTCGCCGAGCGGCACCACCAGGGACGCGATGAGGTTGGTGGCGGGCGTGCCGCAGATCCCGATCATGATCACGTAGGCCTGGTACTTGCCGCGCTGCGCGCGCGGGAACACCTCGTTGAGGTAGACCACCGCCACCACGGTCATCGCCGACAGGCCCGCGCTGGTCAGCACGCGGAACACGCCCATCGACAGCATGTCCCAGGCGAACACGGTGGCCAGCGACCACACCGAGAACCACACGGTCGTCAGCGTCAGGGTGCGCTTGCGGCCGAGGCGGTCGGCGAGGCCGCCGGCCACCACCGAGCCGAGGAACATGCCCACGAACGACAGCGAGGTCACGTAGGCGATGTGGCTGACGTCGGACCCCCACAGCACGCGCACCTTGGGCGCGGTGATGGCGAAGGTGTTGATGTCGGCGAACTCGAAGAAGTAGGCGAACGCCAGCGCGGCGATCGTGGTCTTGTGGAACTTCGAGATCGGCAACCGGTCGAGCCGGTTGGCCGAGTTCGTAGCGGAGTGCGGCACTGCGGTCTCCTGGGGGAAGGGGGCGTCGCTCAGGCCTCGTCGGGCCAGTACAGGCGCATCGGGTTGTCCACGAGCAGCGCCCGTTGCTGCTCGGCGGTGACGGCGATGTGCCGGACGTGGTCCAGCAGCAGCCCGTCGTCGGGCATGTGGTCGGTGAGGTTGGGGTGCGGCCAGTCGGTGCCCCACAGCACGCGGTCGGTGAAGGTCTCCACGACGCGGCGGGCGAAGGGCACGACGTCGGTGTAGGCGTGCTGCTCGCCGTCGAGCGCGGGTGGCCCGGTCCGGGTGAGGCGCTCGGGGCAGGAGACCTTGACCCAGGCGCCGGTGTCGGCGACGAAGTCGAGGAATCCGGCGAACCCGGGGTCGTCCAGGTCCCGGCCGACGTCGGGGCGGCCCATGTGGTCGATCACCAGGGTCACCGGCAGCGAGGCGAAGAAGTCCCGCAGCTCGGGCAGGTCGGGGGCCTCGAAGTAGAGGACGACGTGCCAGCCCAGCGGGGCGATCTTGGCGGCGATGGTCTGCAGCGCCTCGGTGGGCGCGGCGTCGACGAGCCGCTTGACGAAGTTGAACCGAACGCCCCGGACCCCGGCCGCGTGCAGGCGTTCCAGTTCCTGCTCGCTGACGTCGGCGTCCACCGCGGCCACTCCGCGCGCCCGGCCGCCGGAGGATTCCAGGGCGTCGACCAGGGCGCTGTTGTCGCTGCCGTGGCAGGTGGCCTGCACGATGACGTTGCGGGACAGGCCGAGGTGGTCGCGCAGCGCGAACAGCTGCTCCTTGCCCGCGTCGACCGGCGTGTACTTGCGCTCGGGCGCGAACGGGAACCGCGCGGCCGGGCCGAAGACGTGGCAGTGCGCGTCGACGGCACCGGCGGGCGCGGTGAAGGCGGGCGCGCTCGGGTTCGGGTGGAAGGGCAGCCAGCCCGGGGTCACGTCAGTCGACATAGGTCAGTCCCGCCTCGGCCAGCTTGGGGCGCATCCCGTAGAGGTCCAGGCCGAGCTCGCCCGCCTGGAACTTCTCCCGCTTGCCGGCCTCGTTCGCCTCGCGCTCGGCGGCGGCCTCGGCGACCTCGGCGGCCTTCGCGGCGGGCACCACGACCACGCCGTCGCTGTCGGCCACGATGACATCACCCGGGTTGACCTGCGCGTTGGCGACCACGACCGGCACGTTCACCGAGCCGAGGGTGGCCTTGACGGTGCCCTTCGCGCTGATCGCGCGGGAGAACACCGGGAAGTCCATCTCGCGCAGGTCGTCGACGTCGCGGCACCCGCCGTCGATGATCAGCCCGCGCGCGCCCCGGGCCCGCAGAGAGGTGGCCAGCAGCTCGCCGAAGAACCCGTCGGAGGATTCGGTGGTGCACCCGGCGACGACCACGTCGCCCTCGCGCACCTGCTCGGCGGCGACGTGCAGCATCCAGTTGTCGCCCGGCTGCAGCAGGACGGTGACGGCGGTGCCGCAGACCTTCGCGCCCTCGTAGACGGGCCGGATGTGGGGGCGCATCAGGCCGATCCGGCCCATCGCCTCGTGCACCGTGGCCACGCCGAAGCGCGACAGGGCGTCGACGGCCTCGCGGTCGGCGCGCTGCACGGCGGTGTGGACGACTCCGAGTTCCTGCACTGCGAATTCCCTTCAGCGGTGATGAGTTTCAGCGACCCTGGGCGGTGAGCAGCGCGTCCAGGCGGGGGTAGGCGCGGCGGGCGTTCCCCTCCTCGACGGCGGCGAGGTCGGCGGCGGACAGCCCGGCGTTCTCGACGTAGCGGCGGGTGTCGTCGAAGTGGTGGCCGGTGCGCGGGTCGACGCCGCGCACGGCGCCGATCATCTCGGAGGCGAACAGCACGCTGGAGTGCGGAATCACGTCGAGCAGCAGGTCGATGCCGGGCTGGTGGTAGACGCAGGTGTCGAAGAAGACGTTGCCCAGCAGCGCTTCCTCGGGTTCGGGCTTGCCCAGCGCCTGCGCGAGCCCGCGAAAACGCCCCCAGTGGTAGGGAACCGCGCCGCCGCCGTGCGGGATGACCAGCCGCAGCTCGGGGAAGTCGGCGAACAGGTCCCCCTGCAGCAGCTGCATGAACGCGGTGGTGTCGGCGTTGAGGTAGTGCGCGCCGGTGGTGTGGAAGGCCGGGTTGCAGCTGGTCGAGACGTGCACCATCGCGGGCAGGTCGAGCTCGACGAGCTTCTCCCACACCGGGTACCAGTGGCGATCGGTCAGCGGCGGCGACGTCCAGTGCCCGCCGGAGGGGTCGGGGTTGATGTTGACCGCGACCGCCCCGAGCTCGGCGACCCGCTCGATCTCCCCGCGCACGGTGGCCGGGTCGACGCCGGGCGATTGCGGCAGCATCGCGCCGAAGGCGAAGCGGCGCGGGTAGAGCTCGGCGACCCGGTGGCACAGGTCGTTGCAGATCCGGGCCCACGTCGAGGAGATCTCGTAGTCGCCGATGTGGTGAGCCATGAACGAGGCGCGCGGCGAGAACACGGTGACGTCGATGCCGCGCTCGTCCATCAGCTTGAGCTGCTGGGTCTCCAGCGACTCGCGGATCTCGTCGTCGCTGATCACCGGCCCGGCCGGGTCCGGCCGCCGCGCCGGGTCGTCGAGCCCGGCGACCTGCGCGTCGCGCCAGCGACCGAGCGGCTCGGGCGCGGTGGTGTAGTGACCGTGCACGTCGATGATCACGCGAAGCGCTCCTTCTCGAACTTCGAAAATCCCTGGTATTTACCGATTTCCATCGGCCCCTCGGCCTTCGGCGACACTCCGGGGATCGATCTTCTTTCCGGGTTCCGCCGTTCCGGTGGGGGCGAAGTTCTCATGAGAACTTCGCCCCCACCGGAACGAAGACGTCTCCGGCCATCAGCAGCCGCGCGGTGCGCAGCAGCGCCGAGCGCACGACCCGCTGCGGGTCGTCGGGGTCGAGCCCGAGGGTCACGCTGAACTCGCCGGTCGGGTGCTCGACGGACACGGTGGGCTCGGTCCCGGTGATGCCGCGGGCGACGTCGTGGGCGACGCTGCCCTCCAGCACGCAGGCGGTGGCGGCGGTGACGGCGGCCAGCACGCCGATGGACTGGTGCGCGACGCGGGGGATGAGGCTGCGGGTGCTGATGCTGCCGCCGCGCGCGGGCGGGGCCACCAGCGTCATCTTCGGGTAGTTCCTGTCGCCGACGTCGCCGAGCCCCATCGCGTGCCCGCACACCAGGCGCAGCGCCTCGACGCGGGCCTTGAGCGCGTCGTCGGCGTCGATCTCGGCGGGCGTCTCGTAGCCGGTGGCGCCGAGCCGCTCGGCGGCGACGATCACCAGCGGCTGGCCGTTGTCGATGAGCGTCACCTCGACGGCCCCGAGCCCGTCGACCTCGACGGTGTCGCGGACCCGACCGGTGGGCAGCAGCGATCCGGCGACCGACCCGGCGGTGTCGAGGAAGCCGATCTCGATCGGCGCCGCGGTGCCGGGAACCCCGTCGATGCGGGCCTGACCTGCGTAGTCGACGTGCCGGGTGCCGTCGGCTCCGGCGGGGGTGCGGACCGTGATCTCGGCGATCATGCCGGTGTTGCGGGTGAGCACGCGGGCGGTGGTGGTCTCGCCGGCGGGCTCGACGATGCCGGTTTCGAGGGCGAAGGGCAGCACCGCGGCGAGCATGTTGCCGCAGTTGGCGGTGACGTCGACGGTCTCGCCGCCGGGCTGGATCTGGCCGAAGGTCCACTCGACGTCGACACCGGGCCGGGTGCCGGGGGCGACGATGCCGACCTTGCTGGTCAGCGGGTGGGCGCCGCCGATGCCGTCGATCTGGCGCTCGTCGGGCGAGCCGAGCGCGGCCAGCAGGACGGCGTCGCGGGCGGCGGCGTCGGCGGGCAGCGCGCGCTCGTCGAAGAACGGCCCTCGCGAGGTGCCCCCTCTCATGAGCAGGCACGGGATCGCGGTCTGCGAACCGGCGTCGACGGGCATCGGTGCTCCTCACTCAGGTCGGTGTGCCAGCGAACCTAAACGATGGACAGGATTGTTCACAATCCTTTCGACAAAATTCATCGCGGATATTGCGCACCACTTCTGAGCAGCCGCGACCCACCGGCCGCGCCAGGGCGGCTACCGTTCAGGGGATGCGTGCTCAGGAGAAGCGAGCCGTCGAGGCTGTCACCGACCACCTCGCGGGCCTCGATCGCGTGCCCGACGCGCTGTCCCTGGCGCAGGTCGTCGGCACCGCGCTCGGCGCGACCGGCTGCGCGTTCACCATCGCCGGCCGACGCCACCAGTGGGGCAACGGCGCCGAGCGGTGGCACACCCAGCCCGTCGCCTGCGACGGCGAGGAGCAGGCGCTGCTCTCCGTCGCCCCGGAAACGGCCGGACCCGTCGACGCCCTGGCCGCCGCGCTCGGACCGCCGCTGCTGGCGATGCGGCTGGCCGCCGAGACCGACCGGCTGCGCCGCGACGGCGACGCCGCCGCCCGCGAACTCGTCGACGACCGCTGGCGCACCACCGTCGAGATGGAGCAGGAGCGGCGGAGCCTGGAGCGCGACCTGCACGACGGCGCGCAGCACCACCTGGTCGCCCTGAAGATGTCGATGGCGCTGGTCGAGCACACCGGAGCCACCGAGGAACGGCTCGCCCAGCTGGAGTCCAAACTGGACGCCGCCGAGAAGGCGCTCACCGACACCGCCGCCGGCATCCTGCCGATCCCGCTGTCCACCGAGGGCCTCGCGGGCGCCCTGGCCGCCGAGCTCGCCGCGCACAGCGACGTCACCCTGGACACCACGGGTTTTCGCCGCCGCTACCCGCCGCTGGTCGAGTCCACTGTGTACTTCGCGTGCCTGGAAGCGGTGAACAACGCCCACAAGCACGCCCCCGGCGCGGCCATCGCGGTCGTCGTCCGCGACACCACCCGCGGCCTGGAGTTCGGCGTCTCCGACGACGGCCCCGGATTCGCCGCGACCCACGCCCGCCTGCCGAACCTCTCGGCCCGCATGGCCACCGTCGGCGGCACGATCGACATCCGCTCAAGCCCCGGTCAGGGCACCACGATCACCGGTTGCGTTCCCCGCTGAGCAGTCCCTCGGCGGTGCGGATCAGGACGTCGCAGACCGAGGCGTCGCGGCCGCCGGTGATCGGGCGGACCGCGTGCGCCCGCCAGCGGTTCGCGGCCCGCTGCGCGGCCACCGACACCTGCTCGTCGTTGGCCTCCGGTTCCAGGCCCAGCCGCGAGCGCGGGTCGGTGCCCTCGGCGCCGAGCAGTCGCGCGGCGTCGTCGGCGACCCCGCGCAACAGGCGCGTCTCCCCGCTCAGCAGCTCGTCGAGCAGGTCGAGTTCGGTGATCTCGTGCGCCTCTGCGGCGATCCGGTCCACCGACCAGCGCAGCGGGTGATCGGCGGGCAGCCCCGGTAGCAGCGCGCGAGCGGAGGTGATCGCCCGCCGCGCGGCGAGCACCGGGGCCCAGGTGACCAGCCTGCGCGCGACGTCGTCCGCGCACGACGACTCCGAGATCTCCACCCGCTGCGCGGCCCGGCGCAGCGCCGCCCGGAACTCCGGCACGGGCGGGACCCGGCACAGCACCGCGTCGACCGAGCCGCGCGGGCCGTCGTCGGCCAGCAGCTCCTCGGCCAGCTCGCGGTCGGCCGGTCCCTCGGCGAACACCACGGTCACGCCGAGCAGCGAGGCGCTGTCGAGCTCGGAGGGGTCGGCGCCGTCGGCGTCGGCGACCACGGCCAGCCGCGGCGGCTGCACCAGCCGCGCCGCGATGGCGTCCCAGCGGGCGCGGGCCGGTCCGGCACCGGCGGCCTCCTGCCCTTGTTTGACCAGGTCGGTGACCCGCTGGAACAGGGCGCTGCCCTCGCCCTGGGAGGTGATCGCCGAGCTCGTCCGGTCCGCCAGCCGCACCGACACCACCGCGGCACCGTCGGTCACCGCGCACTCCAGCGCCCCGCCCAGCACCGCGATCCGCTCGGCGTCCTGGTGCAGCGCGGCTCGCAGGTCCGCCGCCGACAGGACGCCGACGTCGGTGCGCAGCCGGGCGCGCAGCTCCTCCTCGCGACCGAACTCCACCGCCACGGCAGGGTCGTCGCGGTGGATGCCGTCGCCTGCCAGCAGGTTCAGCACCGCCGCGACCGCGTGGTAGAAACCGGATTCGATCTGCCAGCCCACGCGCCTGCCCAGGTCGCCGGTGAAGCGCACCGGGTGCGGCAGCGTCGCCGCCAGCTCCTCCAGCGCTGCCTGCGGGCCCTTGTCCGGCAGCATCGCGGGGTAGACGCCGCGCACGACGGTCCGGAACGTGTCGAGCATCTCGTCCACCGCGACCCCGATCTCGGCGATCCGCGCCATCTCACCGCCTTCGGCGAGCTGCTCGCCGAAACCCCGCAACCTGCGGCGCAAGTCGTCGAGATCGCGCAACGTCGAGGTGGTGATCGAGCGGACCAGCCTGCGCCGCTCCAGGTCGCGCACGTGCGCGAGCCGCTCGCGCGCGGCCGTGACCTCGGCGCGCAGCGCGCGGAACCGCTCGTCGGCTTCGTCGTGGTCGGCCCGCAGCCGGTCCACGTCGGAGGTCACGGCGAGCCAGCCCGCGGTCTCGCGCACCGCCGCCTGCTCCTTGGCGCCCCAGCGCCGCGCCCCGGCGACCAGCAGAACTCCCCCGCCGCGCACGGGTTCCCGAAACGAATCGCGATCCGGTCCAGTGTGGATCGACTGCGACGAGGCGGCGACGACCTCGAAGCCCTCCGGCCGGTCGGCGGCGGGAACGCAGTAGGCCGCCTGGCCGCCCACGGTGCGGGCCAACTGGCCCACCAGCTCGTCGGCCAAGCGGTCCTGCGGGACGGACGTGACGAGCTCGTGCGGACGCCGGTTCTTGCGCATGCGGCCTAGCTCTCGATCCGGCTCGACCTCAGGTAGGCGAGCACGGCGAGGACCCTGCGGTGGTGCATCGCCTGGTCGCGGGGCAGGCCGAGCTTGGTGAAGATCGACGCGGTGTGCTTCTCCACGACCTTCGGGGACACGAACAGCTCCTTGGCGATCGCGTTGTTGGCGTGCCCCTCGGCCATCAGCCGCAGCACGTCCAGCTCCCGCTCGGTCAACGTCGAGATCGGGCTGTCGGCGCGCTTCGACGGCGCCTCGACCAGGCGTTTCGCCAGAGTCGGCTCGATGACGATCTCACCGGCCGCGATCCGGTCCAGGGTGTCGGCGAGCACCTGCACGCCCGCGACGCGCTCCTTGAGCCGGTAGCCGATGCGCTCGGCGCCGATCTCCAGGACCCGCATCAGGTAGTGCGTCTCGGCGTAGTGCGACAGCAGCAGCAGGCCGGTCTCGGGGCTCCGGGCGCGGATCTTCTCGGCGGTGGTCAGCCCGCCGTCGGGTTCCGGCGGCATGCGGATGTCGAGCACCGCGACGTCCACCTGCTCGGTGGCCACGATCCCCAGCAGCGAGTCGCCGTCGCCGACGCAGCCGACGACCTCGTGGCCGGCCGCCTGCAGCAGCAGGACCAGTCCTTCTCGGAACAGCGCGCCGTCCTCGGCGATGGCTACCCGCACAGCAGCACCGCCCGCAAGTTCCGCCGGACCGACGAACCCGGTCGCTGCTCGGTGATGCGCACCCGCACGACCCTCCTGCCTCGCACTCGTACCCGCACGGTCGTACCGGGCTCCAGCGTACGCAGGTGATCGGCGACCAGGAGACCGGTCCGCATCCGGGCCTGCGCGTCCAGGTCGTGCTCCGGCAGGTCGAGCTTGATCCGCAGGTCGTAGCGCTCGGCCACCGACACGCAGGCCGGTTCCAGGCCCTCGGTGAGCACCGGCGGGTGGAGGGCTCCGCCGAGCTGGCGCAGGTTCTCGATGAGCACGTAGACCCGCTCGCGCAGCACCTCCACGCGGGAGGTGAGCCGCAGGTCACCCACCATCGCCGAGAACAGGTCGAGCTCGACCGCCAGCGCCGAGAGACCCGCCGCGGGGCCGTCGTTGAGCGCGCGTTCGAGCTCGAAGCGGTGCTCGGCGGCACCGCGGCCGGGCACGCGCAGCCATCCGGGCAGCAGCCGCCTGCCGCCCACGTCGTACCTGCCCGCACTCCCGACCATCGTCCCAGCCTCGCGCACGCGGACGCGTGGCAAAAGGGTGCCAGCCCGTTGCGGAGGTAGGGCTATCCCTCCCCTGGCGCGACTCGCCTAGTCTTGACGAGACTGGAGTTGTGATTATCTTTTGCTGACGCGAAGGGAGCACACAAGGTGCGTTACGGCGTTGGCATCGACCTCGGGACTTCGTTCACCTCGGCTGCGGTCAGCGGCCCGGGCGGGACCCGCATGGTGTCGTTGTCGCCGGAGGTGGTCATCCCGTCCGTTGCGCACCCGGCCCCGGACGGGACGCTGCTGACCGGGAAGTCCGCTCTGGACTCGGTGTCCGATGCTTCCCAGGTGGCGCGGAACTTCAAGCGCAGGCTCGGCGATCCCACGCCGCTGGTGCTCGGCGGGTCCGCCTACTCCCCCGCAGCGCTGATGGCCGCGCAGCTGCGCTCCGTCCTGGACGCCGTCACCGCCGAGATGGGCGCTGCACCCGATTCGGTCGCGCTGACCTACCCGGCGATCTGGGGACCGTACCGGCAGGAGCACTTCACCGAGGTGCCGAGATTGGCCGGTGTGGAGGACTTCCGGCTCATCACCGAGCCGGAGGCGGCCGCGACGCACTACTCCACCGAGCGCAGGCTGGAGGACGGCGAAGTCGTGGCCGTCTACGACCTCGGCGGCGGCACGTTCGACACCACGATCCTGCGGATGCGCGGCGGCAGGATGGAGATCCTGGGCACGCCGGAGGGCATCGAGCACCTCGGCGGCATCGACTTCGACGAGGCGCTGCTGGCCCACATCGACCAGAAGCTGGGCGGCGCGATCGGGCGGTTGGACACCAGCGATCCGCGCGCGGCCTCCGCGCTGGGCACCATCCAGGCGATGTGCGTGCGCGCCAAGGAGGAGCTGTCCACCGAGCCGGACGTGCACCTGACGATCCCGCTGCCGTCGGGGCCGCGCGGCGTGACGGTCACGCGGCTGGAGTTCAACGAGATGATCCGGCCGTCGGTGCAGCTGACCACCGAGGCCCTGCACCGCACCACCGCGTCGGCCGGGCTGCGCGCGGAGGACCTCTCGGCGGTGCTGCTGGCCGGGGGTTCGTCGCGGGTTCCGCTGGTGGCGCAGATGCTCTCGGAGGAGTTCAACAAGCCGGTCCGGGTCACGCTGCACCCGAAGTTCACCGTGGCGCTGGGCGCCGCCCGCACCGCAACGCAGCCGCGCCCGGCCCCCGCCCCGGAGGCGAGCGCCGAATCCGTTGCAGCTCAAGAGGTTCCGAGCACTTCGCAGCGCAAGCGCAGACCTTGGCTGGTTCCCGCGCTGGCGACGGCGGCCGCGCTGGTCGTCGGCGTCGCCGCCACGATCTACGCCACCGGCCAGGGCGGGCCCGGGACGACGCCGCCGGACGCGGTCGCCCAGAAGCCCGCCGCTCCGGACGGTCCGCTGAAGGTCTTCGACGGCAAGACGCTGGAGCCTTTCGCCGGTTATCTCGGTTCGGACGCGAACTGGGGCGGTTCCTACATCTTCGACGAGGGCACCGAGCAGGGAACGGCCATCAAGGCGGTCGACGACCCCGTCAACAAGGGACTCCGGGTGTCCTGGCTGGACGACAAACCCGCCCAGGTCTACCTGCAGACCAACAGCCCCCGCGGCCCGCTCGACCTCACGCCCTACTCCGCCAACGACGGGGCGCTGGTCTTCGACGCCGTCGTGCACGCGCCGCCGGTCGGGGACACCACCAAGATCGGCATGCACTGCGAATACCCCTGCCGCTCCGAGGTTCCCGCGAGCCACCTGTTCGCGAACATGCCGCCGGAGCAGCGCGCCACGGTCAAGATCCCGCTGGCCTGCTTCGTCGACGGCGGCCTGGACCCGAAGCGCGTCAACACCCCGTTCCTGGTCTGGTCCCAGCGCCGGATGGACATCACCTTCGCCAACGTCCGGGTCGAGGCCGAAGTCCACGACGCGACCCCCTGCAACGCCTTGAGCTGAGGACTGGCGGAAGAGGGCGCGGCTCCGCCGCACGCCCCACCAGCGCCTAGGCCGCCATCGGGGTGGCGAAGCGGGTGCGGAGCGATCGGATGGCGTGGTGCAGGCGGCTCTTCACGGTGCCGACCGGGACGCCGAGGTGGGTCGCGGCGGAGGCCGTGGTGCGGTCGGTGACGTAGACCTCGACGACGGCGCTGCGGTGGGCCGGGGACAGGTGGTCGAGGAGTTCGTCGACGACCATCCGGCTCTCCACCTCGTCGCTCGGCGCGGACTGCACGGCCTTGTTGGCCAGGTCCTCGCCTTCGAAGGCGACCTCGGTGGGCCGGGCCTTGCGGCTGCGGTGCTGGTCGACGGCCACGTTGTGGGCGACCCGCAGCAGCCAGCCGCGCACGGACCCGTTGCCGTTGGACAGCCGGTCGGCGTGCCGCCAGGCCCGCAGCCAGGTCTCCTGCACGATGTCCTCGGCCAGGTAGCGGTCACCGGTGAGCCGGGTGGCGTAGGAGAGCAGCGCGGCTCCGTGCTCGCGAATGACACCGTCCATGTCGGTGGCGACGGGCCGAATGGCGTTCTTGGTGTCCATTGCGCTGTTCCTCTCTCGACGGGTGATCCGGGAAGCCCTGCCCGGCCGTGTCTTAAGAGGAATGCTTTCGCGTTTCGCGAGGGGAGTCGTCGGGTCTGTCCCTCCGTTCCCCGGTGCTGTCCCGCACTTTCGAGGGAGGCTGCCCCGCAGATCGCGGTAGGGCTATCCCCCACCCGACGACCGCGCCCGCCCGACGACGAGGCGCGTCATCGGGTTCAACGCGCGCTCCCGCCGCCGGATACGCGTGGGGGCGATCACCCCCGGTCGACCTCGGCCCACAGGCTCGGCAGGTTCACCACGATGCCCTCCTGCGTGCTGCGGGCGATGACCACGACGGCCTCCTCGGCGGGGTCGGGGTTCTCCTCGCGGTGCGGGACGTAGGGCGGGACGAAGATGTAGTCGCCGGGCTCGGTCTCGACGCGGACCTCCTCCTCGCCTTCGGCGAAGACGAACACCGGGTGCCCGGACACGACGTAGATGGCGGTCTCGGCCTCCCCGTGGTGGTGGTCGCCGGAGTTGGTAGCCGGGCCGACGTGGGTGCGTCCCATCCACAGCTTCTCGGAGCCGACGGTCGTGCCGGAGATGGCCTCGAACCGGCGCATCCCGGAGGTCTGGTTGGTGTCGGAGCTCAGCGCCCCGCCCCGGATGTGCTCGAGCTTCTGGTGCCAGTCCGCGGTGCCGTCGCGCCGTTCGTCGTTGCCTGCCAAGGAGCTCTCCTAGCTGTTCCTACATAGTGGTCGGGCTTGCCCCACAGCCTGCCACGTCCCTAGCTTGTGGAACGTTCTTTTCGCAATGTGGGAAGCAAGATCGGAGCATCGGATGGCCGTCGAGTTCGTGGGGATGATCCGCACCGCCGACACCTCGGAGATCCGCCCGCCTTCCGGGCCGGCCGTCGACCGCGACTACCTCCGCCGGTTCGCCCAGGCCCACGAGGAGGCCGGGTTCGACCGGGTCCTGATCGGCTACCACTCGTGGGACGCCGACGGTTTCGCCGTGGCGAGCTACGCCGCCGCGCACACCGAGCGGCTCGGGTTCCTGCTCGCGCACCGGCCGGGTTTCGTCGCTCCGAGCTTGGCGGCCCGCAAGCTGGCGACGGTGGACCAGCTGATCGGCGGGCGGCTGGCGGTGCACGTCATCAGCGGTGCCAGCGACACCGAGCAGCGGCGCGACGGCGACTACGCGGACAAGGCGGCCCGCTACCGCCGCACCGACGAGTACCTCGACGTCGTCCGCCGGGTCTGGGCGTCGGACGAGCCCGTCGACCACGAGGGCGAGTTCTACCGCCTCGCGGGCGCCCGCTCGGAGGTCAAGCCGGTCAACGGCGCCCTGCCGATCTACTTCGGCGGCTCGTCGGCCGACGCCTACCGGGTCGGCGGCAAGCACGCCGACGTCTTCGCCCTGTGGGGCGAGCCGCTGGCCGAGACCGCCGAGCAGATCGCCGCGGTCCGCAAGGCCGCCACCGAGCACGGCCGCAACCCCGACGACCTGGGCTTCTCGGTGTCGTTCCGGCCGATCATCGGCCGCACCGACGCCGAGGCGTGGGAGCGCGCGCACGGCATCCTCAACACGATCACCTCGCGCACGTCCGGCGAGTCGGGCGCGATGCTGGCGTTCCCGGCCGCCGAGCGCGGCGTGGGCTCGCAGCGGCTGCTCGACGCGGCCGGCAGGGGCGAGGTCCACGACCGCGCGCTGTGGACGGCCCCGGCCCGGGCCACCGGTGCGGCCGGGAACTCGACTGCCCTGGTCGGCAGCCCGGAGACGGTCGCCGAGGCGCTGCTGGACTACGTCGACATCGGGGTCACGACGCTGCTGATCCGCGGCTACGAGCCGCTGGAGGACGTCGTCGACTGGGGCCGCGACCTGCTGCCGCTGGTCCGCCAGGAACTCGCGAACCGCTGACCCGGAAAGGAACCCGGTGTTGTCCTCCCTCCCCGCACGCCTCGCCGTGCTCGTCGCCCTGCTCGCCACCGTCCTCCCGCTCGCCGCCTGCGGTTCGGGTGCGGACAAGCCGGTGCTGAGGGTCGGCGACCAGACCGGCGAAACCGAGTCCCGCCTGCGCGCTGCCGGACTCCTCGACGACCTGCCCTACGAGATCGAGTGGGCCCGCTTCCCGGCCGCGGCCAACCTGCACGAGGCGCTGCGCGCCGACGCCGTCGACATCGGCTCCGCCGCCGACTCCCCGACGGTCGCCGCGATCGCCGGAGGCTCGGCGATCAAGGCGGTCGCGGCCTGGAACAACGGCGGCAAGGGCACCTACGTCCTGGTCCCGAAGGACAGCCCGATCCGCACGCTCGCGGACCTCAAGGGCAAGCGCATCTCGCCCAGCACCCGAGGCAGCGTCGCCCACTACCTGGTCCTCGGCGCGCTCAAGCAGGCCGGGCTCAGCGAGTCCGACGCGACGCTGAACTACCTGTCGCCGACGGACGCGAGCTCCGCGTTCTCCACCGGCAGCATCGACGCCTGGGCCACCTGGGGCGTCTACGCGGCCCGAACCCGGGGCGAGCTCGGCGCCAGGGTCCTCACCGACGGCACGGGCATCAACAGCGGACTCAGCGTCCTGTCCGCCACGGACAAGTCCCTCACCGACCCCGCCAAGCGCCAAGCCATCGCCGACTTCGCCGACCGGGTCGACCGGAGCTACACCTGGGCCCAGCGGAACCCCTCGGCGTTCGACGACTGGTACTCCGGCTTCGCCCGCCAACCCGTCGAGATCGCCGCCCAGATCCGAGCGGAACAGACGTCCTACCGCCGAATCCCGGTGGACGGCGCCTTCGCCGACCAGCTCCAAACCACCTACGACACCTGGACCCGGGCAGGGGTCCTCCAAGGCCGGAAGAACCTCCACGACTACGTGGACGGTTCCCTGCAAAAGCCCTGACCCGCCGCCACGCGGCGACGGATTGCTCCCGCAATCAGGGGTCCGGATTGCGGGAGCAATCCGTCCTCTCCCGCGTTCACGGACCGAACGTGCCTCCCGCGAATCGTCAGGCCGATGCCGATCAGGAGCGCGGGCGGCACGACGTGACCCCAGCGGGACATCACGGGCCGGGTGGCGAAGTGCCGCCCCGCGGCGGGAGCAGTCCCGGGATGGCCCGGGATCGGACCGATAGCCTCGGGCGCATGAGTGATGCGTGCGTGTTCTGCGGGATCGTGGCCGGTGAGCTGCCGAGCGTGAAGGTGGCCGAGGACGAGACGACGTTGGCGTTCATGGACATCCACCCGGCCTCGGACGGGCATCTGCTGGTCATCCCGAAGCGGCACAGCCAGGACCTGTTCGACATCCCCGCCGACGACCTCACCGCCGTCACCCTCGCCGGTCAGCGCATCGCGAAGGTGGCGGCGGAGGAGTTCGGAGCCGACGGCGTCAACCTCCTCAACTGCTGCGGCTCAGCCGCCTGGCAGTCGGTCTTCCACTTCCACCTCCACGTCATCCCGCGCTACCGGGACAAGTCCCACGACACCCTCACCCTCCCCTGGAAGCCCCACGTCCCGGGCGACGCGAACCTCCTCACCGACCTCGGCAACCGCCTCGCCAACGCCCTCAACTAACCCCCGATGTCGAAAACCCCGGTTTTCATCGGTCGAAAACCCCGGTTTTCATCGGTCGAAAACCCCGGTTTTCGCGCGATGAAAACCGGGGTTTTCGACGGGAGGACCCACGAACGGGTCACTGGGGCAGGAGGTCGGGGATGAGCCTGGTGAGGTCGGGCAGGGTGTCCGCGGCCGTGCTGGGGCGGGCGGTGCACGTGGCGCGGTAGGGGGCGGCGTTGGCGCCCGTGGTGCCGAGGGCCTGGTCCGCGAAGTGGGCGATGGTGTCCGAGGTCTGGTGGGAGTTGCGGTGCAGGGCGGTGTTGTGACCGGCGGCGGGGATGACGGCCGCGCGCAGGCAGGCGTGCGGGTGGAAACCGGGGGCCTCGTAGTCGGCGAGCGCTGAGCCCGCGCGTTCGAGCTCCTCGGGCGTGGCGTGGACACCGGCGGTGGTGCGGCACGAGGACCCGCCGGGGCCGCACACGAAGTCGTCGTGCCGGCCGTTGATGAGGAACGTCGGGATGCGGATCCCCTTGTGCGTTCCGTCGTACTCGCGGCTCAGGGCGAGGGGCTCGGTGGCGGTCATGGGGTTCTGCAGCCGGTCGTCGACGGCGAGCATCGCGGGATCCGTGCCGGGCTCGTGGAAGAAGGGCAGCTGCGGACGGGTTCCCGGGCGCGAGGCGAGGTAGCCGGGATCGGCCTTCCAGGGCGCCGGCGGCAGCACGGGGTGCAGCGCTGCGGGCAGCATCGTGGACAGCAGGTTCACGCCCTGTTCGAGCCGGAACCTGTTGCTGTAGCCCGTTCCGATGACGAGATCGGCGTCGTTGTGGAGCGCGCTCTCCAACCAGACCACGGCCGTGCCGTAGGAGTGACCGACGAGACCGACTCGGGGGTACCGAGTTCCACCGACATCACCACCGCGGAGCCGGGCGATGAGCTGGTGGCCCGTCTCCGCCGCCGCGTCGGGGGTGATGAGCGCGCTCAGCGGGTGACCGCTGCGACCCGCGCCGACCCGGTCGATGTTGAGCGTCGCGTACCCGTGCTCGACCAGGCGGTTGACGGTCGAGTACCTACCGGGCTGGAACGGCGAGTCCCAGTACCAGGTCCCGTAGGTGAGCCCGTGCACGAGCAGCAGCACAGCGGGTGGCGCACCACCGGCCGCCGCGCGGGCTCGCGCGGCCTCGCTCATGCACAGCTCGGCGTGGATCGTGCTGGGCACCGACGGTTCCGGCAGCGCGGGCACGGTGCTCGCGGGCACGGTCACCGCCGGGAGCCGCACGGGCAGCTCACCGACGAAGGGGCAGGTCTTGCCGGACGACCGGGTCGGTGTGCCGAAGTCCCGCGCGTCCTCGACAGCAGGACCGGCAGCGGCCGGCGGGACGATCGCCGGCACGGCCAGGACAGCGGTGATCATCGCGAGAGCGCGCCCCCACGACCTCCTGAACGCACGCATGACTCCCCCCGAGTTGAGCGTGACCGGGTGGGCGAACGACCGGATGAGGTCGTTCGCCCACGAGTGCTGGGAACGGGCCGCGGAAGTGCGGCGAGAACGGCAGGCCGCGGTGCCTGACCGCGTGTCAGCGCCTGGAGTTCAGCGCGCGGTCAGCGACGTATGAGGTCGGAGTTGTGGATGCGGAATCTCGTGTTCGCGCGCGTCGCGGCCATGACCCCTCCCCCTCGTCATCCGGCGGAGTCCGCGTCGAGATCGGTTGAGCCTCTGCGACTTCGCTGGTGAGCGACATTCTCATGTGGACTCGACCGCGCCGCCACTCGAAGATCGCGAGTCAGAAGATGGACCACCCGGTGAGGGTGGTGAAGTGGTCGAGCGCCGCGACCCCGGCGACGGAGTTGCCCCGGGCGTCGAGCCCCGGGCTCCACACGGCGATCGCGCACCGGCCCGGCACGATCGCGAGGATCCCGCCACCGACCCCGCTCTTGCCGGGAATGCCGACCCGGTAGGCGAATTCGCCTGCGGCGTCGTAGGTGCCGCAGGTCAGCATGATCGCGTTGATCCGCTTGGCCTGCCTTCGGGTGAGCAGCTCGGTGCCGTCCCGGCGGACGCCGTGCGCGGCGAGGAACCGCCCGGCCAGGGCAAGATCGCGGCAGCTCATCCCGATCGAGCACTGCCGCACGTACTGGTCGAGCACGGTGGGGACCGGATTGCGCACGTTGCCGTAGGAGGCCATGAAGTGGGTCAGCGCCAGGTTGCGGTCCCCGTGCGCGACCTCGGAGGAGGCCACCTCCTCGTCGACGCGCAGGCCCGGGTTGCCGCTCTCGGCGCGCAGGAACGCCAGCAGCTCCTCACCGGCATCGCCCACCCGGGAGATCAGCTCATCGGTGACGGTCAGCGCACCGGCGTTGATGAACGGGTTCCGCGGAATCCCCCGTTCGTGTTCGAGCTGGATGAGAGAGTTGAACGCGTTGCCCGACGGTTCCCGCCCGACCCGGTTCCACAACGTCCCGTCACCGCGGGACAGCACGAGCGCGAGGGTGAACACCTTCGAGATGCTCTGCATCGAGAACGGCATCTCCCAGTCACCGGCCCCGCGCACGCGCCCTTCGAGATCGGCGACGGCGATGCCGAAGCGGGCGGGGTCGACCCGCGCCAGCGCGGGGATGTAGTCCGCGACCACCCCGGAGCCGCGCAGCGGCGCGACCTCCTCGACGACACGCCCGAGCACCTGGTTCCACTCCACGAGCAACGATCATCGCACCACCGAGGTCCACAGGGGACCGCGGCGTGCGCCGAAGGAGGACGACGATGAGCCTGCGGGGACGCACCGCGCTGATCACCGGGGTCAGCAGGGTCGACGGGATCGGCGCCGCGGTCGCCCGCCGACTGGCCGCGATGGGCGCCGACCTGGTGCTCCACCACCACCGCCCGCACGACACCGATCAGCCGTGGGGCGCCGACGACCTCGACCGGGTGCTGGACTCGATCCGCCCCCACCTGACCGGAGACGCGACCTTGACCGATCTACCGGGCGACCTCGCGGGCCCGGGCGCACCCGAAGCCCTCGTCCGCGAGGCCGGGCCGCTCGACGTGCTGGTCTGCAACCACGCCCGCTCCGGCGGCGACGGCACCCTGGCCGACATCACGCTCGACGAGCTCGACGGGCACTGGGCGGCCGACGCCCGCTCGGTCCTGCTGCTCACCAAGGCGTTCGCCGCTCAGCACGACCCCGCTCGCCCCGGGGGCAGGGTCATCTGGATGACCTCCGGGCAGCAGCAGGGGCCCATGCCCGGCGAGGTCGCCTACGGCGCGGCGAAGGCCGCCCTGGCCGGCATCACCCCGACGGTCGCCGACGAGCTCGCCGACCAGGGCATCGTCCTGAACGCGGTCAACCCGGGCCCGGTCAACACGGGTTTCCTCGACCAGGGCATGGGAATCGACGACGCGACCCTCGACTCCCTGCGCGAACGCTTCCCCGGCAAGCGGTTCGGCACCCGGACGACCCGGCCCGCCTGATCGCCTGGCTGATCTCCGACGACGGCGAATGGGTCGTCGGCCAGGTCCTCAACACCGAAGGAGGCTTCCGCCGCGGGTAGCCCGGTGCGGACCACTCGCTGATGACGATTCCCGAGATCGTCATCAGCGGAGGTCAGGGAGCTTCGGGGAGGACGTGCACGGTGGTGGACCTGTCCGGGCGGATCTCCACCTCGATGCCCGAGAGCCAGTTCGGCTCGCCGGGGTCGGTTCCCGTGCTCGCGAGGGCGCAGGCGCGCAGCACGGGCGAGTGCGTGATCGCCACGGTCAGACCGGCGTCGCCCGGACGGTCGATGAGGCTGCCCGCGAAGGCGCGGATGCGAGCAGACACCGCTGCGGCGGTGTCGCCGGGCGGGTTCCGGTGCGCCACCCACCACCCGACCCTGTCGGCCGCGGTCAGCCACTGCTCGAAGAAGTCGACTCCCAAGACGTCTTCGACGTTGAGGCCGGGCACCTGGGAGGCGAACTTCTCGGCGCTGCTGACCATGTCCACCCGCACTCCCGCCAGGTACAGATCAGGGTTGCGCAGGGCGAACGCGACACCGTCCTCGACGACCTCGGCGCCGGCCTCGCGCGCCCCGGTGACGATCGCAGCGGCGGTTTCCTTCGCACGGCGGGTCCCGCCGCTGATGACGCGCAGCCGCCCGCGCTCCTGCGCCGCGAGATGACGACCCGCGTCAGCGGCGATCTGGGCCCCCTTGTCGGTGATGGGGACGTCGCCCCGGTGTGATTCGACTTCGCTGTGGCGCAGGAGGAGTAGGCGTGGCATGCGGACATCCCATCTGTGGTCGGGCCGACGACTTCCGGTCAGGCGGTCGCCGCAGGCGCGGTGGGGACCAGGTCGCGATGACGTGACCACTGCTTCTGGAACAGCTCGAACACGGCGTCGGCGAAATCGGGGTCGTTGATGTTGGTGTTCTTCTCGATCACCTCGATCGACGGATTGAGCCCGGCCCGCAACGAAGTGAGCAGGGGCGTGACATCCACGCCGTTCCACTGGCTGCCGGGTTTGAAGTAGTTGTCGAGACCGTCGAGCGGGATCCCGACGGCCGCTGGGCCGGCCGAGTTGTTGACGTGCTCGGCGATGTACGCGCCGAGACGACGCATCTCGTCGGGCGTGGCCAGGAGTGAGGTGACGTTGGGGTTGTGGATCAGGACGTTGCGCTCCTCGGTGTCGAACTCGGCCGGAACCGTCTCCCGGGCACCGAAGTTGAAGCACTCGGCAGCCCCGGGGACCACCACCTGCGGAATCGCCGATCTCGTCGCGGCCTTCATGCGATCGCATCCGGGATCGAAGATCCCCTTGTGCCAGTGGTTCAGGATCTCGGGCAACGTGAAGTCGATGAGCCCGTCGATGACGCCCTTGTCGATGAGGTGCTCCATGCCTGCACCCTCGCCCACGGCGTGGAAGGTGACGACCTCGAATCCCTCGTTCTCCAACCGCTCCCGGATGCGCATGACGCCCGGTGTGGTGACGCCGAACATCGAGATCGCGATCAAGGGCTTGCTCGCCGCCGCGTGCGACCTGGTGAGCTCGTACCCCCTGGCCATCCCGGCTGCGGCGTGAGCCGCGTTGATCAGCACCTGCTTGGAGATCCGGTTGAGCCCGGCGATGTCGGTGACGGCGTTCATCATCATCATGTCGGAGTGGCCGATGTAGGGACGGGTGTTGTTGGAGGCCATGGTGGACACGATGAGCTTGGGCACGCCGATGTCGAGGTTCTTGAGCGCCCCGCTGAGGAGATCGGTCCCACCGGTACCGCCGAGCCCGAGGATGGCGTCGATGCGCCCCTCTTCGGTGAGCTCGGTGAGCAGGCTGCGGAGACCTTCGCTCATCTTGGCCACCGCCAGGATTCGGCCACCCGCTCCCTCGACGCTCCCGGCGAAGTCGTCGAGCCGGATGCCGGCCCGATCGGCGATTTCGGACGCGGCGATGTCAGGCGCGAAGTAGGGGGCGCCGAGCACTCCGCAGTCGACGACGAGCACCTCCACCCCCGCGGCGATCAGCGCGTCGCGGACGTAGGCGTACTCGGTCCCTTTCGTGTCCAGGGTTCCGGCCAGGCAGACAACAGGCTTCCGAGGCATCGCGTAACTCCTTTGTTACTGGGGCAGCCCTCGTGGTGCTCAAAGTTCGCCGTTCGTAGTGCTTTTCACGTTCCTGTCAGGGGTGTCGCGGCGACGCGTGCAACGCCGTCCACACGCGTTCCGGAGTGAGGGGCAGATCGCGGATGACGACGCCGGTCGCGTCCGCGACCGCGGCGCCGAGCGCGCCCGCGGTGCACAGCAGTGCGCCTTCGCTGATGCCCTTCGAGCCGTAGGGCCCGGGGCCGTCCTGGTTCTCGATCGCCGCGCTGACGAACTCCACCGGCACGTCGTTGAAGGTCGGGATCCGGTAGTCCAGCGCGCCGAGGTTGCGGATGCGGCCGTGCTCGTCGAGCAGCAGTTGTTCCATCTGGCTGTGGCCGAGGCCCATGATGGCCGCGCCCTCGTCCTGGGAGACGACCTGCAGCGGGTTGAGCTCCGTGCCGACGTCGCTGACGGTCACGTGCTTGGTGAGCAGCAGTTCGCCGGTTTCCACGTCGACCTCGACCTCGATCGCCGTGGCGTTGAACTCGTAGAACGCGGCGTCGCCTCCGAGCGGGTGCCCTCGCTTGCCGCGCAGTCGCCGGGTTCCCTGACCGATGAACTCGCCGTGCAGCGACCCGAGGGCGCGCCGCGCGGCTTCGGTGAGGGGCAGCTCACCGTCCGGGGTGAGCAGCACACCAGGAGCGTGCGCGAGCTCTTCCTCGGGAACGCCGACCGATTCGGCGAACAGCTCGAGCACCTTGTCGCGGACGTCGCGGCAGGCCTCCAGCACGGCCGAACCCATGAACACCGTCGACCGGCTCGCCGAGGTCTGCAGGTCGAAGGGCACCGCGCTGGTATCACCGCTGACGACCTCGACCCGGTCCAGCGGTGTTCCCAGCTCGTCGCTGAGGATCTGCTGCCACAGAGTTCTGGCGCCCTGCCCCATGTCCGAGGTACCGGCGTAGGCGATGGCGCTGCCGTCGGAGAGCAACCGGACCAGGCTTTGCGAGAGTCCGGACGTAGCACCGGGTTTGATTCCGACCGCGATGCCGCGTCCCCGGTTGGGGGCCGGTGGCCGGTCCCACCCGATGAGTTCGGCTGCCTTCTCCAGGCTCTCCGCCCAGTCACCGTCGGCCGGGGCCGGCGAGTCACCGCGGATGAACTCCTCCCCGCGGGTCACGAGGTTCCGGCGGCGGATCTCCAGCCCGTCGAGACCGAGCCGCCGAGCCGCCGCGTCCAGCTGGTTCTCGGTCGCCCAGGAGACCTGTGGGCTGCCGAAACCGCGGAACGCGGTGCTGGGGGTGGTGTTGGTCAGCACCGCCCGCCCGTTCACCCGCAGCGCCGGAACCCTGTACGGACCGGCGGAGACGAAGGAGCCCTTGGACATCACCCGAGGGGCGACGTCGGCGTAGGCGCCGATCTGGAAGTCGGCGTCGACCTGGTGGAACGTGATCGCGCCCTGGTCGGTGAAACCGGTGCGCGCGCTGATCCGGCAACCAGCGCGCCGCATCGTCTGGAATGTCTGCTCCAGCGACAGCACGAGTCGGCAGGCCCGACCGGTGCGCAGCGCGAGGAAGGCCAGCAGCGGTTCCAGCTTGGGCGTCTGCTTGCCGCCGAACGCTCCGCCCGGGTCCGGTGCGAGCACGCGCACTCGGTTCAGCGGGAGCCCGACGAGCGTGGCGATCGTGCGTTGCAGCAGGTAAGGATGCTGCACCGGCGAGAAGACGTCCAGCCCGCCCTGCTCGGTCGGCACGACGACGCTCCCACCCGGTTCGATCGGGAAGTGGGTGACCATCGGGAACGTGTAGGTGTCCTCGACGACGAAGTCGCTGCGCTTCTCGGCTTCGTCCGCATCGCCCCACGCGTACCGGGCGTGTTCGAGCACGTTGGTCTCGGCGAGGGGATCGTCCGGACGGATCGCGGGGTCCTGGACCAGCGGCGCGGAATCAGCGAGCGCGTCCTCGACGGAGTAGGCACCGGGGCGTTCCGCGTAGTCGACGTGCACGGCACGCGCCGCGGCCTCCGCGATCTCCACGCTCTCGGCGGCGACGACGGCCACCGGTTCTCCGTGGTAGGTGACGCGATCGGCGGCCAGGACCGGCCTGTCCTGGTGGGACACCCCGAACCGCGGCATCGGCGAGGGCAGGTCCGCGGCGGTCATCACGCCCAGCACACCGGGCATTGCGGCAGCCTCGGCCACGTCGACGCGGTGGATCTCGGCGCACCCCACCGGCAACGACACGAGGGCGACCTGGGCGGCCCCGGGGAAGTGCAGATCGGCGACGAAGCGCTGGGTCCCGCGTGCGCGGTCGACGCCGCCGTAGCGCTCGACCTCGGAGCCGACTTGGCGATGCGGTGTCGCAACGGGCGTGAATCCCGTTCCGGCCGGCACGTGTTCGCGCGTCTCAGCCATGGCCGGCCGCCCTCCGCACTGCGGTGGCCTGCACGGCCCGGACGATGCGCTGGTAACCGGCGCACCGACACAGATTTCCCGACAGCGCGTCCCGGATCTCGGGCTCGCTCGGCTGCGGTGTGGTGCGCAGCAGGTGTTCTGCGGACATCACCTGACCCGGGATGCAGAACCCACACTGCACGGCACCGGCGTTGAGGAACTCCTCCTGCAGGTCGCTGGGCCCGTCCGCGGAGAGCCCTTCGATCGTGGTCACCTCGTGGCCGACGACCTCCGCGCACAGCACGAGGCAGGCGTTGACGGCGCGTCCGTCCAGCAGGACGGTGCAGGCCCCGCACTCCCCCTCGGCACAACAACTCTTGGATCCGGTCAGTCCCAGGTCCTCGCGCAGCGCTTCGAGCAGGGTGCGATGCCCGGGGACGGTGATGCGGTGCGAGCCGCCGTTGACGGTGACGTCCACGTCCTGCAGGTCGTCGAGCCCACGGGTCGTCATGCGGACACCTCCTCGCGGCGTCGACGGTCGGCTGCGGCGAGCACAGCGCGCCGGGCGAGCACCTTCACCATCGCCGCCCGGTACTCCTGTCCGCCCCGAATGTCGGAGATCGGTGTCGCGATCACCGAGGCGCGTTCGAGCACGTGCCCGAGCGCGTCCTCATCGGCGGGGTCGATCGGCTCGTCCCACTCGGTCCTGAGCGGTCGCGGCCCGACGGCGCCCAGTCCGAGAACGACCGAGCCGGTGCGGTCGACACCGGCTGCGGCGCTGACCGTCGCCAGGTCCACCCCACGTCGCCGCGTGAGGCGCTGGAACGCCGACCCGTAACCGGCCGACGGGCGGCGCATCCCGATTCCCGTCACGATTTCCCCCGTCCCGCACAGGGTTCGTCGCGGTCCGAGGAAGAAGTCCCGCAACGGCACGGTGCGCACGCCCTCGACCGACTCGATCGTCACCGCCACCTCGTGCACGAGCATCGCCGGTACCGTGTCCGCAGCCGGAGATCCGTTGCAGCAGTTGCCGATCAGACTGGCGCGGTTGCGGATCGCCACCGAACCCACCGTCAGCGCCGCCTCGACCAACGACGGGAACCACTCCTGCACGGTCGGATCGGTGGCCAGCTCACCGAGGGTCAGGGTCGGGCCGACCAGCACGCGGTCGTCCTCGATCCGCAGCGGATCCGGCAGGTCCTCGATGCCCTTCAGATCGACGATCACCTTCGGTTCGACGGTGCGGTGGCGGACACCGACGAGAAGGTCGGTGCCCCCGACGAGCGGACGCGCACCGGAGCCTTCCTCCGCGAGGACCGCGAGCGCATCGGCCTTGTTCCGCGGCCGGTAGTACCTGGTCATCGCCGACACCTCAAGGATTCACGATGATCTTCATGGCGCCGCTGCTGCGATCGTTGAAGGTCGCCAGCGCCTTCTCGTACTCCACCAGCGGGAACCTGTGCGTGATGAGCTCACCCACCTGCATGCGGCCGTCGGCGACGAACGGCATGACGCGCCGCATCTCGCCGGCGGAAGCTCGGGAACCCACGAGCTCCAGCTCGTCGAGCACGAGGGATTTGCACGCCAGGAGCACGTCCTCGGTGGGGATCCCGACCATCGCGCAACGCCCGCCCTTGCGCAGCATCGCCATCGCCCAGGTCAGCGTCTGCGGCACACCCGCGCATTCGAGCACGACGTCGGCTCCGAGCCCGCCGGTGAGCTCACGGACTTCGGCGACCGGGTCGCCCGCCTCGGAGTCCACGGTCTCCGATCCCAGCGCGCCCGCCTTCTTCAACCGGTACCCGCGCCCCACGACGACGACCCGCGCGGCGCCGCAGATCCGGGCCGCGTCGGCGGCCAGCATGCCGATCGCGCCCGCGCCGGTGATCGCCACGGTGTCACCCGGACTGATGTTGCCGCGCCGAGCGACGTGCAGCGCGATGCTGGCCGGATCGATGATCGCGCCCTCGTCGTAGGAGATCGAGTCGGGCAACCGGAAGATGCACTTGACGTTGTGCACCGCGTAGGTCGCGTCCGCGCCCTGGTGGTTGTGGCCGTACTGGGCGTGCAAGCCGGGCTTGCCGTAGTCTCTCGCAGAGGTTGTACCGGCCCTCCACGCACTTCTGGCAGACTCCGCAGGCGTTGTGGCTGGTCCCGGCGATGCGGTCGCCGACCTTCCAGCCGAGCTGCTCGACGCCGGGACCGAGCGCGACGATGTCGCCCGCCCACTCGTGCCCCGGGGTGAACGGGAACGACGGCGGCCAGAACCCCGGGTAGTCCCCGTTGATCAGGTGGGCGTCGGTCCCGCAGATCGAGGTCGAGCGGACCCGGGCGAGAACCTCGTTCCTCCCCGGCACCGGGACCGGCTTCTCCTGGATCTCGAGGACGTTCGGCTGCTGCACGACCAGGGCTTGCATCGTCTCGGTCATTCGAGGTCTCCACGTCGTTCGTCGTTGAAGAACGTCCGCAGCGCCCGCCCGCCCGATCGCGGACAGTGGCGCACGCCACTATCTTCTATCGATAATCGAAAGCTAATGCGGACATCGCAGGATGTCAATGAACTATCGATAATCGATTCGGCGCGCTTCCGGAAGAACTCGGTTCAGGAGACCTGGGCCTCGGCAGCGCCGTCAGCACCGCCGTCGACCGTGGAACGCTCAAGCATGAGCGTGCGCACGTTGAGCTGGTGCTGACGTGCGGCCTCGGCCGCACCATCGGCATCCCGGGCGGCCAGCGCCTCCAGGATGCCCCTGTGCTCGAGCACGATCTCGCGGACGTCCACATCGGGCAGCGTCAGGGTGAGGAAGGTCCGCGCGAAGGGCGCGAGCTGGCTGAAAGTCTGCTCCAGCGCGCGGTTCCCCGAAGCCTGCACGATCACCTCGTGGAAGCGCACGTCAGCATCGGTCACCGCGGGGAAGTCCCCTTCGGCGAGCTTGTCGAGCATGCGGGTCACGAGCTCCTCGAGAGCGGTGAGCGTCGCCGCGCTCATGCTCTCGGCGGCCAGGCGCGCAGCGAGGCCGTCGATCTCGGCGCGCACCTGGCTGACGTCGGCGAGCTCCTTGGCACTGGGCATGCGCACCCGGGCTCCGCGCCGCGCGTGCATCGTGATGACGCCGATCGCCGCGAGTTCGCGCAGGGCGTCCCGGACCGGCGACTGGCTGACGCCGAGCTCCTTGGACAGCTGGAACTCCACCACGCGCTCGCCCGGCCTGTAGTGCCCGTGGATGATGCGGTCGAGAACCAAGCGCTTGACCTTGTCCGACAGCAGCTCTCCACCGAAGTCAGCAGCCAAGCCCTTCTCGGCCATCACGCGGGTCTCCTTCATCGATGCACGTCATCGCGCCTGGGGCAGGCAGCGGCCCCGGACGGTCACTTGCCCACCGAGTCTCTCAGATCCAGCCTGCTCCGGGCCTCATCAGGCGTGGCGACCTCTCGATGAAGCAACCGGCTCATCGCCGCGACCCGTTCGACCTGAGCCGCGTTCGACTCGGCGAGCTTGCCCGGGCCGTCCCACAGCGAATCCTCGAGCCCGACCCGCGCGTTGCCCCCCAACGACAGAGCGATCGAGGCGAACCGAAGCTGCGCGGCACCGGCCCCGACCACCGACCACTCGAAGTCGTCGCCGAACAGCCGCAGAGCAGTGCGGCGCAGATGCGCCAGGTCCTCCAGGTCCGCGCCGGTTCCCCCGAACAGGCCGAGGACGGTTTGGATGAACAGCGGTGGCTTCACCAGACCTCGGTCCAGCACGTTCGCGAGGTTGTAGAGGTGCGCGGTGTCGTAGCACTCGAATTCGAAGCGCGTCCCCTGGTCGCCGCAGAGCTTGAGGATCCGCTCGATGTCGGCGTAGGTGTTCTTGAAGACGATGTCCTTGTTCTCCAGGTGCTGACGTTCCCAGTCGTGCTGGAGTTCCGGGAAGCGATCCAGCATCGGAAACAGCCCGAAGTTCATCGATCCCATGTTCAGCGAAGCGAGTTCCGGAGCCAGCTGGACCGCGGGAGCGATCCGCTCGTCGACGCTCATGTGCGGGCTGCCACCGGTGGTCAGGTTGACGATCACGTCGGACCGGTCCTTGACCGCGGCGATGACCTCCTTGAAGAGACCGGCGTCCTGGACGGGGTGCCCGTCCCGCGGGTCGCGGACGTGCAGGTGCACGATCGCCGCGCCCGCTCTCGCCGCGGCCAGGCTCGCCTCCGCGATCTCCTCCGGGGTGACCGGCAGCGCTGGCGACATCGTCGGGGTGTGGATCGCACCGGTCGGAGCGCAGGTGATGATCGCCGGCCTCGTTGCCTTGCTCGCCATCGTCCCTCCAAACGCTTGAACTATCGATAATCGATGGTAGCCTCCGCTCATGTCGTTGCCAATGGCCGGCGAAGCATCCATCCGGTCACCGCAACCCGGCACCTGCGCCCTCGAATTCGCCGCCACGCGCGCCCTTCTCAGCAAAGGGAGAGAACCTCATGAGCGTCAACGCCGACCGCCGGAGCGCACCCCCGACCGACCCGGAACGCGGACCCGCGGCCTTCGCGCGACCGGAGGACATCCTGTCCGCGCTGGCGCTGCCGACCCGCGGCACCACGTACTCGCTCTCGGTGCCCCGCTTCACCGGGATGCCGCTGTTCGGGTCGCACCCGCCGTTCCAGGTGAGCATGTCGCGCACACCCTCGGGATTGCGCGCCGAGGGTCGTCAGCCGTGGGGCCCACGCAACGACGTCAACCTCGGATACATGGCCGAACTCGTCAGCGCGACCTCGCACTGCGGGGCGCACGTGGACGCCCTAGCGCACATGACCATCGGCGAGGACGACCACTGGTACGGGGGCGGCAAGGCGAGCGAGCACCTCGGCGATGGCGGCCCGCGCCACGGCGACGCGTCCAAGCTGCCGCCGTTCATCACCCGCGGCGTCATGCTCGACGTTCCCGCCTATCGCGGTGTCGAGGCGCTGCCCAAGTCCGATCCGGTCACCGACGACGAGCTGCGGGCGATCGCGCAGCACCAGAACACCGAGGTGCGCCCCGGCGACGTCCTGCTGATCCGCACCGGATACCTCGGGAAGTGGCCGGATCCGGAGGGCCTGGCCCGCCACGCGACGGCGGGGCCGGACATCAGCGCCGCCCGGTGGCTGCTCGACAGAGGAGTCGTCGCCGCGGGAAGCGACACCGAGACCTTCGAGGTCCAACCAGCACCCGATCCGGGCGAACCCGCCAACCCGCAGCCGGTGCACACCCTCCTGCTCATCGAGAACGCCATCTACCTCTTCGAGTCGATCTACCTCGAAGAGCTCGCCCGCGACGGCGTGCACGAGTTCCTGTTCGTGGCACTACCCATCAAGATCGAAGGAGCTACGGGATCGATGCTCGACCCCGTGGCGATCGTCTGACCACCGACGTCGACGTCCGGCCCGTGAGTGAGTCAGCGGGCCGGACGGAGGCGTGCGCGGTCAGGGTGCGCAGGTGCCCGGGTCGAGGTTGAGCAGCGGGTCGTCCGCGGGCACGTCCGAGAACGGCGCCCTGGTCCACTCGCTGATCGAGTTGCCGGTCTGGATCAGCCACGACGTGGTTCCGTCGTAGGTCTCGGACTCGAAGTCGTACTGCGCGCTGACGATGCGCAGCATCGGCCCCTTGCCCGATTCCTCGCACTGGTAGCCGGAGCGGGCGCTGATCCCGCCGCCCTCGTAGAAGGTGAACGGTTCGCCGCCGTTGTCGACGGCCACCACGCCGATCGCCGGGTCGTACTTGAACAGCTGGAAGTGCTGCGTGTTCGCCCCCGTCACCGTGGTCACGGCGACTTCGGCGGCACCGTCCCGGTTCACGTCGGTCACCCGCGGCGTTTGCGGTGCCTGCAGCTGAGCAGGCGCGGTCGTCTCCACCGGCCCCTGCGGCAGGTCGAACGTGATCGACTGCGTCGACTCGTCCAGCAACCGCACCGTCACGGCGTTCGCGGTGCCGTCACCGTCCACGTCGGCGTAGACGGTCTGCGGCTCCCCCTGAGCGGAGGCCACCGGCCCCGCGACCGCAGCCCCGGCACCCGCCAGCGCCACGACCCCGAGCAACACCTTCCCCTTGCGAATCATGAGTCCCCCCAGATCGATTCGAAACACCATTCCCGGCCCGGCTTCGCGCGGACCTGCCCACAAGACGTCCGGGACCCGCCCCGCGTTGCCCACCCGACCGAAAGTGGGAGCGAACCCGGCCCGGGTCAGGGCGGGCCGGGTTCGTCCGCGGGGACGTGCGCGTGGTGCGGCGCGGTGAGCGCGACCGCGTCCAAGGAGAGGTGGTGCTGGTCGGCGTAGAGGGCCCGGACCAGGCCGTAGCACATCGCGAGCATGATCACGCTGAACGGCAGGGCCGTGGTGATCGCGGCCGTCTGCAGGGCCACCAGACCTCCCGCACCGGCCAGCAGCAGCACGGCAGCGACGGCCCCTTCGAGCACGGCCCAGAACACGCGCTGGATCTTCGGCGTGTCGGCGATGCCTCCCGAGGTCAGCAGGTCGATGACCAGCGATGCCGAATCCGATGAGGAGATGAAGTACAGGGTGACCAGGACGATGGCGAGAGCGGTCGTCACCGTCGAGAGCGGCAGCTGGTCGAACAGGCCGAACAGGGCGATGGCGGGTTCTTCGGCCACTTCGGCCGACAGCGCACCGCCCGTCGCGGCGTCGGCGGAGAAGGCGCTGTTCCCGAAGACCGCGAGCCACAGGAACGTGAAGGCCGTGGGCACGAGGAGCACTCCGAACACGAATTCGCGAATCGTCCGGCCGCGCGAGATCCGGGCGATGAACATCCCCACGAACGGCGCCCAGCTGATCCACCACCCCCAGTAGAAGAGGGTCCAGGCCGCCTGCCACCCGGTGCGCGCGTCGGCATCGGTCCACAGCGTCGTCTCGGGCAGGGTCTGGACGTAGGTGCCGATCTGCTGGACGAAGTGCGCCAGCACGTCGGTGGTCGATCCGGCGACCACGACGAACACCATGAGGGCGACGCCGACGCACAGGTTCGCCACCGCCAACCGGAGAATTCCCTTGTCGAGCCCGAGCAGCAGCGACCCGATCGCCGCGAGCGTGATCCCGGCGATCAGGAGCACCTGCACGGTGACGTTCTGGGGCAGGAGGTTCAAGCTGTCCAGGCCCGCGTTGACCTGCAACACCCCGAACCCGAGCGAGGTGGCGACGCCGAACATCGTCCCGAAGACGGCGAAGACGTCGACCGCGTCACCGAGCCGACCGTGGATGCGGTCGCCCAGCAGCGGGTACAGGGCGCTGCGGATCGACAGCGGAAGCCGGTGCCGGTAGGAGAAGTAGGCCAGGCACACGCCCACCACGATGTAGACCGCCCAGGCGTGCAGTCCCCAGTGGAAGAACGTGAAGCGCATCGCCTCCGCGCGCGCCTCAGCACTGCCCGGCTGCGCCATCGGCGGATCGGCCACGTGCGAAAGGGGTTCCGCGACGGCCCAGAACACCAGCCCGATCCCCATCCCCGCGGTGAACAGCATCGCGAACCACGTGAGGTACCGGTACTCCGGGCGGCTGTCGGGCGGGCCGAGGCGGACTCGGCCGAAGCGACTGGCACCGAGCCACACCGCGAAGACGAGAACGCCCCGACCACGAGGATGTAGTACCAGTCCAGGGTCGCGGCGATGCCGTCCTGCGCCGCTTCGAAGAAGCCGTGCAGGGCATCGGTCGCCACGACCCCTGCTACGAGGAAACCCAGGATCACCGCGATCGAGACAGCGGAGACCACCGGGTTCGTCCGAAGTCGAAAACGCATCGGAATCCGCACTCCCCTCAAGAGCGAGACGCGAAAAGGGGGTTCCCGCGCGACTGTTGCACGCGGTCGTCGCGGCTGCCCGGCAACCTCGGCGGCCACTGCCCGAGTGGCGTCGCTCAGGACTGCATCGGACCCTCGAACGAGTGGAGTTTGCCCGTCCGCTTCGCCGGGTACGCCGGAGGCCGCGAATCAGGGGGAACGAGGATGTCTGACCTGAGCAATGCGATCGTCGTGGGCGTCGACGGGTCCGATCAGGCGCTCAGCGCGGTGACCTGGGCGGCGAAGGCGGCTTCGGCCCGCGGCCTGTCGCTGCACCTGGTCTCGTCGACCGAGCCCTACTTCCGCGGTCCCTACGGCGCGGCCGCTGCGGTGGCGCCCGAGGCGTTCAGCGAGATCGACGAGCTGGCCCGCACCCGGCTGCGCAACGCCGCCAAGCGCGCGGCCGGGGCCGACGCGGCCCTGGAGGTGACCACCGAGTTCGTGCAGCAGCAGCCGATCCCGCTGCTGCTGCACCTCGCGGAGAGCGCCCGGATGCTCGCGCTCGGCACGTCCGGGCGCGGCGGCTTCACGGGCATGCTGCTCGGCTCGACGGCCGCCTCCGTCGCCGCCCACGCGGCCTGCCCGGTGGCCGTGGTGCGCCCGCCGAAATCCCCGGACGGCCCGGTCGTGGTGGGCGTGGACGGCAGCGCGATCAGCACCGACGCGCTCGCCGCCGCCTTCGCCGAGGCCTCGTGGCGCCGGGTGGCGCTCGTGGCCGTGCACGCCTCCCGCGACCACGAGCCCTCGATCCGCGAGGTCGGCCTCGGTCGCACCGAACCGGACCCGCAGGAGCCCGAGCTCGTCCTGGCCGCGAGCCTCGCGGGCCTCCAGGAGCAGCACCCCGACGTGCGGGTCGAACGCGACACCGTCAACAGCAGGCCCCGGGACGCGCTGCTGGACCGGAGCGCTCGCGCTCAGCTCGTCGTGGTCGGCAGTCGAGGGCGAGGAGGTTTCCTCGGCATGCTCCTCGGCTCGACCAGCCAAGCCCTCCTCCAGCACGCGCACTCCCCGGTCCTCGTCGTCCACCCCACCCGCTGAACGGGCCCGATCACCCGGCCGCCAGCACGGCGGCGAGCCCGTCGCGGAGGTCGTCGACGAAGTACCCCGGTACCTCCAGCGACGGGAAATGGCCCCCGGACGTCGGTTCGTTCCACCGGACGATCCGGCGGTACCGCTGCTCCGCCCAAGGACGCGGGCACTTCTCGGTGTCGCGGGGGTAGATCGTGATCGCCGCCGGGACGTCGACCCGCAGGTCGGGGTCGAGCGAGTTGTGGCTCTCGTAGTAGATGCGGGCCGCCGACGCACCGGACCGCGTCAACCAGTAGAGCGTGACGTCGTCCAGGACCCGGCCCCTGGAGATCGTCTCGAACGGGCCGTCCTCGGTGTCCGACCACTCCGCGAACTTGTCGAGAAGCCAGGCCAGCAGCCCGACCGGCGAGTCGACGAGCGAGTACCCGATGGTCTGCGGCCGCGTGGCCTGCTGCTTGGCGTAGGCCGCGCGGCGGTGCCAGAAGTCGTGGGTCTCCTCCGCCCACCTGCGCTCGGTCGCGGTCAGCCCGTCCGTCGTCGAATCGGGCGTGCCCGCCGCGAAGGTCGAGTGGATGCCGAGCACGTGCTCGGGGAACCTGCCGCCGAGCACGGTCGTGATGTTGCCGCCCCAGTCGCCGCCGTGCGCCAGGAACCGGTCGTGGCCCAGCCTGCCCATCAGCTCCACCCACGCGGCCGCGATCTTCTCGGTTCCCCACCCGGTGGTGGTCGGTTTGTCGCTGTGGCCGAAGCCCGGCAGCGACGGGGCCACGACGTGGAACGCCGGCGCAGCCGGGTCGTCCGGGTCCGCCAGTTCGTCGATCACGTCGACGAACTCGGCGACGCTGCCCGGCCACCCGTGAGTCATCAGCAGCGGAACGGCGTCGGGTCGCGGGGACCGGCGGTGCAGGAAGTGGATTCCCAGGCCGTCGACGGTGGTGCGGAACTGGCCGATCCGATCGAGGCGCTGCTCGAACGACCGCCAGTCGTACCCGGTGCGCCAGTGGTCGACGACGTCGACGAGGTCGGCGAGCGGAACGCCCTGCGCCCACCGGTCCTGGCCGCGGACGGTTTCGGCCTCCGGTAACCGCGCGGCGGCGAGCCGCGAGCGCAGATCGTCGAGATCGGCATCGGTCGCGCGGGCCTCGAACACCTGAACATCGCTGGGCTGACGGGACATGAGAGCCTCCTGGCCATCGAAGAACCGGCTAAGACGGTTCTAGCATCCGCCGCAGCGACCAGCAACCGGCTAAGCTGGTTCCATGCCCGCTGAGTTCCCCGACTTCCGCCTCGGCACCGAGCTGGCGACCAGCTTCACGGCGACCCTGACCGAGCGCTCCGGTGACCCGGTGGAGCGCGTCCCGACCCCGCAGCGACTCCTCGACTGGCTGGCGCTGCACGACCTCGCCGCGAACTCCTGCTCCGCCGCGCAGCTCGACCGCGCGCGGGAGCTGCGGGAAGCGATCCACGCCGCCGCGACGGCGGCCGCGACCGGAGGTCCTCTCCCCGCACCCGCCCTCCAGGTGATCAACGACCGCAGCGCTCGGGGACGGGCCGCGGCCGTCCTGACGCCTGAGGGCGAAAGGCGCTGGCAGCTGGGATCTTCGTCCGTCGAGGACGCCCTCAGCGTGATCGCCGCCGATGCGGTCGAGATCATCGCGGGCGAGCGGGCCGGGAGGCTCGCCCTGTGCGCCTCGCCGACCTGCCGAGCCGCCTTCTTCGACACCAGCCAGAGCCGCAGCCGCAAGTGGTGCGACATGAACACGTGCGGGAACCGCCAGAAGAAGGCGCGCTTCAACGCCAACCACCGCAAGAGCACCCGCACGACGAAGTGACCCGGCGGCACAGCGACCAGTTCCGGCTCCAGCCCCGAGGAGTCCTCCGTGCGGACAGTTTTAGCCATAATTGACCGGACATTTCGGACATTGATCATGGGTGATTATGGCTAAAACCGTCCACTGCCAACCACCGTTGTCACGGTGCGCGGGCAGGCGAACCCGCCCCGCACCGTCACCGGTCAGGCGTCCGCGAACCAGCGTCGCTCGAGAAGTGCGCTGTGATGCCCGGTTCCGTTGCGGGCGTCGTAGGCGCGGGCCCGCTCGCGGGCCTCGGCGCGCCGCCGCTCGCCGTGCGCGCTGTCACCGCGCAGCAGGTGGAAGCGCGCCACCGCGGCCAGATCCTCGATCGCGTCCAGCGTGGTGAGGTCGAGGTTCTCCTCGGCGACGTCGACGATCTCCCGCGCGCCCGGAATCGGCGCACCGTCGGTCGCGCGCACCATCGCCCACACCGCGCACCGCCGGGCGACCGCGTCGAGCTCCTGCCCGTCGATGGCCGCCGTCAGCGCTTCCCACGCGTCGTCGGTCTTGCCGCACACCGCGAGGTAGCCCGCGCGGTCGACCTCGATCGTCATGATGCGGTGCGGTGCGCCCACCATCCCGGGGACGCGCACGTCGAGCTCGCGCAGCGCTTCCGCTGCGTCGAACGCCCCCGTGATGGCGCTCATCAACCCGATCGTCATGGTCTTCTCCGGTGCCCACCAGTCCGATCCCTCGGCCAGCCACCGATCCATCCAGTCCTCGGCGGCGTCCCGCTCACCGGTGTGCGCGTGCCAGTACGCGCGGGCCACGGCGAGTTCGGGGGCGCCGTGGCCGGATCGCCGGGTCTCGTGGTCGAGCTGGTTCAGGAAACCTTCGACGGTCGCGCGCGGCACCGCCGGATCGTCGAGCATCGCCGAGAGCGGTTGGACCACCATCGCCGACATGGCCTCGGCCGTGCTCTCCGGGATCTCGTGCCTGCGCTGCTTCAGCAGCTCCATCGTGGGCACGAACAGCCGGAAGCCCTCGGCGTGCGCGCCGCGCTCGAACACCGAGAACAGCTGGAACATCCGCGCCGACACCATGTGCAGTGCGGAGTCGAGCCGCGCGGCGTCGGCGTACAGCGCGTCGAGGATCCGCTCCTGCTCGGGGCCCGGTTCCATCGCCGCCGCCGCGAGGTAGTTGTCGTTCACCCGCTCCAGCTCGGCGACCTCGTCCTCGCTGAGCCGCGCGAGGTACTCGTCGAACTCGTTCACGGCCTGCCTCCTGCCACGTCGGTGCTGGTCGCTGCGGTGATGAGGGTGCTGAGGCTGTCGCCGAGCAGCAGGTGGTCGTCATCGCTGAGCGTCTGGCCGGTGTGCAGGCGCCCCAGCACGGACAGCGCCCGCACCGCGTGCCCGGCGACGTCGTCGGGCAGCGCACCGCCGAGAGCGCGGACGGCGGGCGAGGCCACGTTGAGCACGAGACGCGGGCCGGCGGGTTCCCAGCGCGCGGCGATTCCGCCGAGGACCGATCCCCAGCCGCTGCTCGCGGCCGAGTCCGGATGCCACGCGTCGTCCGCGGCGAGTTCGAGCGCGGCCACGGATTCGACGCCGAGGTCGACCACCTGCGCCCGGTGGCCGGGCAGCGCTGAGGCCACCAGCCGCTCGATCGACGCGACCAGGACCGGGTCTGCCGCGGGCGCGGCGTCCTCGACGAACGCCTCCAGGTCGAGGTGGCGCACCGACACGTCCACATCGGACTGGCCGAGAGCGGCCAGCAGCTGCGGTTCGTGGACGTGACAGGCGTCGATCAGGACCAGGTCGTGGTGGCGGGCGAGCGGCGCGAGCGCCCGGAACTGCGGGGCGAACAGCACCGGGTGCAGCACCCGGGCAGGCGGCTCGGTGTCCGTGCCCGCGACCAGCTGCCGCAGCGTCCGCTCACCCCGGGACGTGCCGAAACGCAGGTGGTCGTACATGAACGCGAACATCGTCGGGTCGGTGAACGCCATCGCCCGCAACCCCACGGCGTGCGCTTCGACGAACCTCCGGAACGTGTCCGGGTGCGAGCGGGCCAGCTCCTCGACGTGCCGCTGGATCTGCTCGCCGACGGCCGCGGCCGCCTCCCGGACCAGCTTCGTGTCCTGCAGCGACTCCCGCGATGCGGTCAGCGGCAGCGTGCCGGCGTCGACGATCAGACGCGCGAAGTACGCCCAGTCGGGTGCCAGCTGGGTGTTGTCGTCGGCCACGAGCATCCCTCGGGCGTGGACCACGTCGCCGCCGCGACGAGCCGAGGCGGTCTCCTCCGGTGTCACGAAGGCGACGCCCCGCACGCCCAGCAGCGGCACGTCGATGCGCACCGTGGTGAGGGGATCGAAACCGAAGGTCTCGACGCACAGCCGGGCCCTGGTCTCGGCGTCGAGGTCTTGCGGCGCGGTCGCCGTGCTCACCCGCACCGGGACACCCGCGGCGTCGACGACGTCGACGGGCGTGTCGAGGTAGCGGGCGAACTCCCTCGCCACCCGGACCAGCCGACGCGGGGTCGCCCACGCCCGCTCCTCCGGCCGCGGCCGGACGATGATCCGCGATCCGGGTTCGCGCAGGGCTTCCGGCGCCTCGGTGATCTCGTAGGTCCCGTCGCTGGAACCCACCCACCGCACCGTGGGAGCGTGGTCGGTCTTCGCGCTGCGCGAGATCACCTCGACCGCGTCACCGATGAGGAAGCACGACAGCAGCCCGATCCCGAACCGGCCGAGGAAGTCCTGCTGCGCCCGCTCCAGGTCGGCGCGCTTGGACGACGCGCCGATCGTCGCCAGCAGCGCCCGCATCTCGCCCGCGTCGAGCCCGATCCCGTTGTCCGCGACGACGATCGCTCCGTCCTCGACGGACACCTGGATCAGCCCGGGAGCATCCGCCGCACCCCGCGCCACGACGGCGTCGCGCGCGTTCTGCAGCAGCTCCCGCAGGAACACGCGCGGACTCGAATACAGGTGCTGGGACAGGATTTCCACGACACCGCGCAGATCGACCTGGAACAGCTCGGTCCTACCGCCCGCACCCGGGCTCGCCTCGTTCACGCGGCCCAGCCTAGAGGCCGCGCCCCGCCGAGAAGCCGGTTTCGCCGCAGAAGGCGAGCGGCCACCCGGCGGACAGGGCATTCGGACTCGCGTCTCCGCGACCGCGCTCGACGGCTTGCTTGAAGCGATGAATCAGTGGTTCACTTCTTGGATGCCTTATCGACGGACCCCCGCGGTGCAGGCGCGGCTGGACGCGCAGCGGGAACTGGTGCTGGAGGCCGCGATCGCCCTGCTGGCCGAGCGTGGATACGCGGCGTGCTCGATGGCGGCGGTGGCGGCGAAGGCCGGGATCGCCACCGGCAGCGTTTACCAGCACTTCCCCAGCAAGGCCGAGCTGGCCGCGGAGCTGTTCCGCACCGTGGTGTCCCGCGAAGTCGCGGCGGTGTCCGAGGCGTCGCAGCGGCCCGGGGACTTGCGGGAGCGGATCGTGGCGGTCGTCGAGACCTTCGCCGGTCGCGCGCTGAAGGCGCCCCGGCTGGCCTATGCGCTGTTGGCCGAACCGGTCGACCCCGCGGTGGATGCCGAGCGGCTGGTGTTCCGCGAGGCGTTCCGCGACGTCTTCGCCGAACGGATCGCCGAGGGGATCGAGTCCGGCGCGCTACCGGCGCAGGATCCGCGCTTGACCGCCTCGGCGTTGGTCGGCGCGGGCGCGGAGGCGCTGGTCGGCCCGTTGGCCGAGGGCGCGGCGGGACCGGACACGATTCCCGGTCTGGTCACCTTCACCCTGCGAGCCCTGGGAGTTGCGCATGTCAGCGACGCATGAGGGTTCCAATCAGGTTCCACGCTGGTGGACTACGACGTCTCCGACAACCCGACGCTGCCGGAAGTTCTCCGGCGCGAAGACGCGGAGCGGGCCGAGGACGAGATCCGCGAACTCGGCGCGCTCGCTGCTGCACCAGCACGGCCATCCCGCTGTCGCCGACGCCTTCTGCGCCTCCCGCCTGGATCGCGATCGGGGCGTGGCCTTCGGGACGTTGCCCTCCGGTGTGGACGCGGGAACGGTGTGAACGAGTTCCCGCCCGAACCGCCTCCCCCGTGACACCGCACATCTCAGCCGCTCACATGTCAAGAGGTCCACGATGAGCACGACCACGAACTCGCACAGCGGACGGGATCGCGTCGCCGAGCGCTTGCAGCGCTCCTCCGCGAAGCAGTCCTACGACCCCGACGTCGACATCGACTGGGACGCCCCGCTGGTGGACGGGGCCTACGGCAAACCGCCGCACCGCTGCTCGCTGTACGGAACGCCCCTGTGGGAAGGGCTTTCGGAGCAGCAGCGAGCCGAACTGAGCATGCAGGAACTCAGCGCCAGCACGGCTTCGGGAATCTGGTTCGAGCTGATGCTCATGCAAGGCCTGACCCGGTACGCCTACAGCGCCGACCCGACCTCGCACCGCGCGCATTACGCGCTGACCGAGATCGCCGACGAATGCCGTCATTCCACGATGTTCGGCAAGGCCATCGACAAGATCGACGGGAACGTGCGGCGGCCCAGCAGGTTCGGCCACCGGGCAGGCAAGGTGTTCGGTGCGGTGGCCGGGCCGACCCTGCTGTTCGCCGGGGCGATCTACGTCGAGGAACTGGCCGACGCCATGCAGCGGGAGATCATGCGCGCCAAGAGCCTGCAACCGCTGGGCCGGATGGTCTCGCGCATCCACGTGCTCGAAGAGGCGCGGCACATCAGCTTCGCCAAGGACGAACTCGAACGCGCCTGGTGCTCGCACGGCCCCCTCGCGCGGGAAGCGATCCGCTGGTCCATCGCGGGCATGATGGTGGTGGCAACCGCGGAGTTCCTGCATCCCAAGGCCTACACCTCCGTCGGGCTCGACCCGCGCGAGGCCAAGCGCGTCGCCGAGGCCAACCCGCACTGGCGCCGGACCAAGGCCGACTGGGCGCGCAAAGCGGTCGAGCTCTTCGAGGGCATGGGCATCATCGGCGGCCCCAGCAGGCGGCTCCTGCGCCGCGCGGGACTGGTCGACTGACCGGCGGCCGGTTTCGTCGAGACCGAGGGGGACCCGACCCATGACGTCCGACGTCGTGCTGGTTCGGGCAGCGGACGTCACGGCACCCACTGAGCACCACCGAGAGGAGCGGACATGACCGACGCGCACGAGGACGACGACTACCGCGGTCCCGCCGTCGTCGTCACCCAGGACCGGGAGATCCGGGTGAACGTGGTGCTGCGCGGGCACTTCCAGCCCATCGACGGCCGCTACCACTGGTACGGGCGCCTCGCCGCGTCCGAGGAGATCACCGAACTGGCCGCGCACGGCCGCGTCGAGGTCGTGCTGCGCACCGCTGGTACCGAGGCACCCGGCCCCCTCTCCGACCGCGACCCCTGGGGACGCTTGCGCATCAGCGGACTCGGGCGCCCACCGTTCGCGCTGCCCACCTCCCTCGACGACCCGGCCGAACCAACGACCACACCCGCCCCGACGCAGAACCGATCATGAGAACGGTCCCGATCGGCCCCTCCCACACGCGTTCGAGGGACACGGCGGTCAGCCAGAACGCGCCGCACCTCAGTTCGAAGCCTTGGCGGCCTGGTGCAGCTGTACGCAGCATTCGCCGGTGCGGGGGGCCAGGGTGGCTTCGACGGCGGGCGCGCGCAGCCCGGCGAGGAAGCCGTCGAGGAAGGCGTGGTTGATCCCGCAGACCAGGTCCGGGGATTGGGCGGCCAGTGGGTGGAAGGGGCAGTTGAGCAGCCGCACACACCCTGGTGACCGGCGGGAGGGTTCGAATCCGTACTGGGCCAGGACCGTCTCGGCGTGGGTCAGTGCGCGTTCGACGCTGAGCTTGCCGAGGCGACTCCGCGCGCGCTCGGCGGCGCCGAGTTGGTGGCCGCGTTCGCGCGCGGTGCGCAGCGCGGCGTGCCGGGCGGTTTCGCCCTTTCCCTCGCCCTCGGTAAGTACCGCCTGCAGCAGGATGTCGGCGAGCAGGTCGTGCTGGCGGGGCGGGATGCTGACCCGGATGTCGACGTCGGCCGGTACGTAGACCTTCGGGGTCCTGCCGACCTTGCGGATCCCGCCGACCGGTTCGAACCGGGCCGTCAGCAGCTCGGCGTCGACGAGCTTGTCGAGGTGGAAGGCGGCGAGCTTGCGGGAGATCCCGACTGCGGCGGCCGCCTCGTCGCGGGTCACCGGCCGCCGGGCATGGCGGATGAACTCGTACATCCCGCGCCGGAGCTCGTCGTCCAGGACGGCCACGGCCGCGATCGGGAGCCCCGGGTTCTCGCCGCGTGTGTTCACCACGCCACCGTAGCGCGGTTTCACCAATACGGGTGCGCCGAAACGGCTCGATCTCACTCGCGTCGCTGCGCACTTGCCTCTCCGCCCCAATAAAACTAACGTTTCTTGGTGAAAAGGGGAGGGCGCTGTGGACGGTCCGCAGGAACAGGCGAAGCACCCGGTGAGCGCGGCGCTGGCCGGCCCGTACGGGCATCCGTTTCATCCGATCCTGGTCACCGTGCCGATCGGGGCGTGGGTCGCCGGTCTCGTGTTCGACCTGGCTTCGTGGCTGGTAGCCGATCCCGGCTTCCTGGCGCAGGGCTCGGTCTGGCTGATCGGACTCGGTGTGCTCGGCGCCGTGGCCGCGGCCCTGGTCGGCCTGTTGGACCTGTTCGCCATCCCCACCGGCACGCCGGCATTTCGTCTCGGGCTGATGCACATGACGCTGAACCTCGCGGTCATCGCCGCCTACGCGGTCAACTTCGCGTGGCGCCAGGCGGACTACGGCCAACCGGGGCCGGTCTCAGCCGGAATGCTCGCGGTCTCGGCAGCCAGCCTGATCGTGCTGGCGGTGTCGGGGTACCTCGGCGGCAAGCTGGCCTACCGCTACGGCGTCCGAGTGGCCGACGAAACCACCCAGGCCACCGGCTACACCACCAGGGACGATCCAGCCGACCGCTGACCACACGCCGCCTCGAACTCGGCTCGCACCGCCACCACCACGACAGGAGACCTCCCTCATGGCACTCGCAGCTTTGATCACCTGGTTGATCACCGCCGTCGGCGGCTTCGTCATGCTCGGCACCTGGATCGCCAAAGGCGGCCCGAAGAAGAACAGTCATCTTCCGCCTGCGGTGATCTTCGGGCACTTCGCGCTGGCCGCGATCGGACTGGTCGTGTGGATCATCTACGTGTTCACCGACAACCACGCGATCGCCTGGACGGGCTTCGGCCTGCTGCTGCCGGTGGCGCTGCTGGGCTTCGCGATGCTGTTCCGCTGGCTCCCCGTCTACCGCGCCCGGTCGGCCGCCGGTGGCCCCGGAACCACCGGACAGCAAGACCTGGCCGAGAAGCACTTCCCGGTCAGCGTGGTCGCCGGGCACGGGATCTTCGCCGTCGCCACGGTCGTGCTCGCCCTGCTGGCCGCCCTCGGACTCTGATGACTCCGCACCCGACCACGCCCGCCGCGCCACCCGCACCGACACACGAGGACCTGCCCATGACTTCCGGCCCCGCCCTGCGCGTCGTACACGAGCCCGACACCGGCATCGACCTCGACGCCGCCGAACGCGCCGCAGGGCAGCTGTTACGGGCGCTGGGGATCTCCACCGACTCCGAGAGCCTGTCCGGCACCCCCGGCCGGATGGCCCGCGCCTACGCCGAACTGTTCACCCCGCGCCCGTTCGACCTGACCACCTTCCCCAACGAGGAGGGCTACGACGAACTCGTGCTCGCCCGCGCCATCCCGGTGCGCTCGGTCTGCGAGCACCACCTGCTGCCCTTCGTCGGCACCGCCCACGTCGGCTACCTGCCCGGCGAGCGCATCCTCGGACTGTCCAAACTCGCCCGCATCGTCGAGCACTTCGCCTGCCGCCCCCAAGTCCAGGAACGCCTGACCAAACAAGTCGCCGACTGGCTCGGTGAACACCTGCAACCCAAAGGCGTCGGAGTGGTCATCGATGCCGAACACACCTGCATGACCTTGCGCGGAGTCCAAGCCACCGGCGCACGCACCGTGACCTCCACACTGCTCGGCACCCTGCGCACCGATGCCCGTTCCAGGCAGGAATTCTTCTCCCTGACCGGTGTCAACGGCGCCTAACAGCACCTCTTCGGTGCGGTCGACGGGGTACCGGGGCACGGTCATCAGGCATACACCGAATACCGAGCCCAAGTCGACCTCGGGCTCGAATCGGTCATACCGCGGTCAACACCGTGCCCGAACAACAAAACGCCCTGTCGGCAACAACGCCGACAGGGCTTTCACCTGCAGAAGAAATGGTGCGCGATACTGGGATTGAACCAGTGACCTCTACCGTGTCAAGGTAGACAGCCGCAGCCGCCCGACCTGCGAAAATCGAGAATCCGCAGGTGGAAACAACGCTGTTGCGACCGCTCATATCCGGTTGAGTGCAGTTCGACGCACATCTATCCTCCCAAAATCCTCCCAGATTTCTGCTCCCACGACAATGGAGATCGCTTCAGGGCGCACAACTCGCGCGCAGCCCGTCCGGCAAGCTCGGCCCCCAGTTCCTACTCCTCAGTGATCAACGAGCCCATCGACTCAAGGTTCTCCGAATCGCCACCGCGTCCCGCTTGAACTCCTCGCGAAACTTCGACTTCCGTGCCACCAAGGACACTTCCTCCACAGGACCCACAGGACCCACAGGACCCACAGGACCCACAGGACCCACAGGACCCACAGGACCCAGAATCAGGGTGTCCACACCCAAGGGGGAGGCCCACCGGCCGGGCGGCATCCCCCCTTCTGTGAGGTCATCTCGGCAAGTCGTCTCCATCATGGGTAGCGGCCTTAAAGGCCGTTTTCAGCGGAGACCACCCGTTGTCGGTGGTGTAGGGACCTCCGTCGCTACCGTCGTGCCAGTAGCGCAGGCAGAAGCCTCCGGATCCGGTGAGCTCTCGGATCGTTTGGTGGTCCACTTCCTCCGGTGACCAGCAGTCCTGGCTCCCGTTGTTGTTGCGGTCTTCGTCGTAGCCGTACTTCTGGTTGGCGAAGTAGCCCTGATCGATCGCCGAGCGGTAGGACACCGTGGGATCCTCCTCCGAGCCGACCAAGCTCCAGTCGATGCCAGATGCCCACGCGTCGTCAAGGCCGCGGTCACCAGCACCGGGCTCGGACTCGTGCAGCTTGTCGATGAACCCCGAGCCGCCGGCGTCGCTGGGCACCATTTGGTTCCACTGCCTGCACGGATCACCGTCCGAGGCCCAACTGTCTTCCGGGCACCCACCTCGCACGCCCTGGTGCGGCGTGCCGAGTGTCACGATGTCCTGTACGAACACGCTCTCCGGAAACCCCTCCCAGTCCTCGTAAGTGCCGAGCACCGCGACACGCGTGATCAGCCCTCCCATCGAATGCGCCACGATGTCGACGGGATTCTCCGGGCTGTAGTTGTCGTGGATGTAGTTGGCGAGATCCATGGCTATGTCCCGGATCGAAGTGCTGTTGTCCGCGTTCTTGTTCCCGAGCACGAAGTCGCACTGGTTCTGCCCGCCCACTTGGCCGGTATCGCCCTTGTAGTAGCCGATCGTCACCATCGATTCGCGGGACCGGCCGCCCTCGGACTGGTAGTACGTCAGGGCGTCGGCCCAGGTGCTGTTGTTGCAGTCTTTGCCGTCCTTAGCGCTGCCGTAACCATGTACGAGCAGCATCCTCGGCTGCTCGGCCGTGATGCCCGGGTTGGTTGCGGAGTCCGCGCCAGAAGCCTGCACAGCCGACGAAGTGCCGTTGGTGGATAGTGCCAGTACGGCCGCTGCCGCGATTGCCAGCCTCTTGCGGTGCCGGTTTCTCATCGTCACGCTCCCTTTCACCGGTTCAAAACGCGAAAGAGTCCGCGACGGCCCGCTCGCGCCATTCCCCCGATGACCATGCACGCGGCGGCTTTCCTCTTGCTTTCAAATACCCGCCGGGCCCGTCTCGGGGCGCGCCGTACCCGGGTAGCCGCTGGCCGCGATGACTACCTTCAGATCGTGGGTGCAGCCGATGATTTCGCGAGAGAATCGCGAGTTCTCGACGCCTCACAAGCGAACGCCGCGCCGGGTTCGGGTAACCCGACCACACGCCGCGCCCAGAACACCCCGGGTGTGACGTGCGATTCCGATGGGTTCTCTACCTCGGGTGGGGCTGCCCAGGGGTTGGATGACACCTTGACCCAGGCTTCACTTTGTCAACCGAAGTCTGGGCAGTCCTGGGGTCAACACCCCAGAACTGGGAACGCAACACCGAACATCCCCTGAACGAGACCCCCAGCGCCGTCAACTGATCAACCTGCGGCCTCGGCGACGGGAATCTGAGCTGCGTGGTTCTGCACCGCACGCTGGAAGCCGATGGAGTGAGAGTCCTCAAACACGGACTCCGAGGAGAAGCTATGGGCTACTGCAAGCAGCGCGTCAACCGGCAAGGCCACGCTCGCTACACCGCCTACTACTGGGACCTGCGCGGCCGCGCCCGCTCCGCGGGCACCTTCAGCCGCAAACGCGAGGCCAGGGCCCGCCTCCCCCGACCTTGGGCGCGCACCCGTTCGGGGCCATGCCCGCCAGAACCCGTCACGGGCCGCGTCGTAGAGCACCGTGTGCCGATACTCCAGTTCACCGCAGGCGTCTTGCGACGAGGACGATCCCGCCACCCTCCACCTGCGCCAAGGCACCCGCGGCGTCGATTGCCAAAAAGAGAGTAGTGAGTTTCCCCTGGTAACCAGGGGTTTCACATCCCACCGCAGGTCAGCGGCCCTTGTTCCTCCTCGTTCCGATGAGACGCGACGCGTTACCGCGCGTTCCCGTCGCCAGGAAATCGCCATTCGATCTTGGCCAACGTGGAGGATGGTCACCTTGCCGCACCTTGTACGCGGCTTGCCCTTAGCTCTCGCTCCCGACGGTACGAGCCGCGTAGTATCCCTTCCCAGCTCGAGCGCATGGCGCGGTCCGTCAGGCGGAGCGCTCCAGTGCCGCAGACTCCTTCAGCGCAAGGCCGAGGTATTTCGCCGACGCCCCAACGCCTGCCTTGGCGACCTCCTGCGGGGTGCCAGAGGCGACGATGGTGCCGCCGTCCTCCCCCGCGCCTGGCCCGAGGTCGATGACGTGGTCGGCCGCGGCGACGGCGCGCATGTCCAGCTCTACCATCACGACGGTGTTGCCCGCCGCTACGAGGGTCTGCAGATGCGTGACCAGGCGGTCAGCGTCGGCGCAATGCAGGCCCGAGGTCGGCTCGTCGAGCACGTAGAGGGTGTCCCCGCGCTGGGCGCGCTGCAGCTCACTGGCGAGCTTGACGCGCTGCGCCTCGCCGCCGGAGAGCTCGGTGGCGGGCTGTCCGAGCCGCAGGTAGCCCAGCCCGACGTCGATCAGGGCCGTAAGGGACCGCATGATCTCCTCCTCGCCGGCAAAGAAGGCTTGGGCCTCCTCGACACTCATCGCGAGGATCTCGGCGATGTTCTTGTCGCGCCAGGTGATGTGCAGTGTGCTGTCCTTGTAGCGGGTGCCATGGCAGTCCGGGCACTCGGTGTAGACCGACGGCAAGAAGAGCAACTCGACCATCACCGACCCCTCACCCTCGCAGGTCGGGCAGCGGCCGCCAGTGACGTTGAAGGAGAACCGGCCGGGCTTGTAGCCGCGGGCACGCGCCTCGGGAGTCTGCGCGAAGCGGCTGCGCACACGGTCGAACAGGCCTGTGTAGGTGGCCACGTTCGAGCGCGGCGTGCGGCCAATGGGCTTCTGGTCAATGCTGACGACGCGGCGCACGCCGGTCAGGTCTCCCGTCAGGGTGCCCTCGAGCCGGTTGGGGGAATCCGCCAGTAGCAGCTCGTCGTCCTCGGGAGCCTCGTCGACGGGCACGGTGCGCCCCAAGCACTGGCTGAGCAGCGCGGGCAGCGCCTGGCTGACCAGGCTGGACTTGCCCGATCCGGACACACCCGTCACGGCGGAGAGCACGCCCATGGGGATCGACACGGACACGTCCTGCAGGTTGTTGCGGGTGACACCCTTCATCTCGAGCCAACCGACAGGGTCACGAGGGACGTGCGGAGGCAGTCCGCTCCCGCCGAAGAGGTAGCCCCGCGTCACGGATTCTTCGACCTGGGCGAGGCCTTGGGTCGGCCCGCTGTAGACGATGCGGCCGCCGCGCTCGCCCGCATCCGGCCCGATGTCGACCAGCCAGTCGGCGTGGCGCATCACTTCCACCGAGTGCTCGACCACGAAAAGGCTGTTTCCACGGCCCTTGAGTCCGTCGAGGATCCCGAGCAATGCGGTCACGTCCTGCGGGTGCAGGCCCGCCGAAGGCTCGTCGAGCACGTAGACGACACCGAACAGCTCCGAGGTCAGCTGCGTGGCCAGCCGCAGGCGTTGAAGCTCGCCACCGGAGAGAGTGGGTGTGGTCCGATGCAGGGACAGGTAGCCCAGGCCGAGGTCGATGATCGGGCGCAGGCGGTCGATAAGCTCAGCGCCCACCCGCGCCGCCGCGGCCCGCTTCTCCGCCGACTGGTTCGGAGTGCGGCGCACATCGGGGGCGGCCGAGTGCGCGGAACCGCCGGCCGCCACTCTCTGCTCGACGGCCTCGCGCCGCGAGGCCGCGTCCAGGACTTCGCCGGAAGTGCCCGTCCCCGTATTGCCGGAGGCGGTATCCGCGACTACCCCGTCCAGCAGTGAGAGCAGCTCCCGCATCGGCAACTGCGAGAACTCGGCGATGTCGAGCCCCTCGAAGGTCACGGTCAGGGCTTCGGGCTTCAGCCGTTTGCCGTGGCATGACGGGCAGCGCGCCACGTCGAGGAACTGGGCCACGCGGCGTTTCATCGAGGCGCTCTTGGTGTTATGGACGGGGACGACGGGGTCTCCTCGGTGTAGAGGATCCAGTCGCGGTCTTTCTTGCGCAGTTTCCGCCAGGGGACGTCGACGTCGTATCCGAGCGCGACGAGGACGTCGCGCAGCTGGCGGGGCGAGAGGCGGCACGCCATGCGACCGTAGTGGCACGCATTGCAATAGAGACGCAGATGCCTGCGTGCCTACCTTGAGAGACAGCCGAGGTCGCAACGCCACCAGCAGCCGGGATGGCGCTCGGGCGACTGGGCTTTCCCATCCGCTCCAGAGGAGATCGTCATGGCAGACAACAACCGCGCCGTCGTGTTCGAGAACGCGAGGGACATGCGCGTCGAGTCCCTCGCCTTCCCGAAGCTCGAGATGCCGAACGGCAAGAGCGCCCCGCACGGGGTCATCCTCAGGATCGTCGCCACCAACATCTGCGGCAGCGATCTGCACATCTACCGCGGGTCCTTCCCAGTGCCGCAGGGCATGGTGATGGGGCACGAAATGACCGGCGAGGTCATCGAAGTCGGAACGGACGTGGAGCGCGTGACGGTCGGCGACCTCGTTTCGGTTCCGTTCAACGTCGCCTGCGGACGATGCCGCAACTGCAAAGCCCGCCACACCGAGATTTGCGAGAATGAGAACGTCAACCCGGCGGTAGCCTGTGGTGCCTACGGGTTCAACCTGGGCGACTGGACCGGGGGCCAGGCCGAATACCTGTTTGTCCCCTACGCCGACTTCCAGCTGCTGCGCTTCCCCGATCGGGACCAGGCCATGGAGAAGATCCGTGACCTCGCGCTGCTTTCGGACATCCTGCCCACCGCGTTCCACGGGCTCATGGAGGCCGGGGCCAAGCCGGGATCGACCGTGTACATCGCCGGCGCGGGCCCGGTCGGTCGCTGCGGGGCAGCGGCGGCCCGCCTGCTGGGGGCCTCCTGCATCATTGTCGGCGACTACTACCAGGACCGTCTGGACCTGATGAAGAACAACGGCTGCGAGACCATCGACCTCAGCCAGGACGTGCCGCTGACCGACCAGATCGAGGCCATCCTCGGCGAGCCCATGGTCGACTGCGCAGTCGACTACGTCGGCCTGGAAGCCCACGGGATCGGCCGGGAAGCCGAGGACATGAACCCGGCCTACGCCCTCAACCAGGTGATCGATGCCACGCGCCCGGGCGGAGCCACTGGAGTCATCGGCGTCTACGGCCCTGACCCGCTGGCGAAGTCGAAGGCCGAGCAGGAGGGCACCTTCCCGATCGACTTCGGCAAGGCGTGGATCAAGTCGCCGAGGATCTCCGCCGGACAGGCCCCGATCATGCACTACAACCGCGAGCTGATGATGGCCATCTTGTGGGACCGCATGCCCTACCTCAGCGACATGCTCAACACCAAGCTCATCAGCCTCGACGAGACCCCCGACGCCTACGCGACCTTCGACACGGGCGTCTCGGACAAATTCATCATCGACCCCCACAGCCTCGTTCCCGCCTGATCCCAGGCCCTTCACACCGATACTCCGGCCCGCGACCGCCGCCTGAGCGGCGTCGCGGGCCGGACCTCTGCGCCCCCCGGGTCCCCTCACAGACGTGCTGGCGGCCGAGCTGGATTGGGCCCCACGTCGTACGCTGGCGATGGACGCGGTGGGCGGGCGCGAGCCACGGCGCAGACCAGCAAGCAGGGGCGTAATCATGGGACAGGAGACCACCTCGCTGCCGCGCCTGCCGTCCTTCTCGACGGGGCGTGCCCCACGGGGCGACGAGATCGACTACTGGCGTCAGGCCCGGCGAGAGGCGTACGTCTCGGTCAGGACCGACCCCGTCGACACCGGATTCGGCGGCGAGATCGGTCTGGGGCAATACACCGACTTCCGCCTATCCACCAAACGGGCTCGAGCCGAGGAGGTCAAGCGCTCGAGGAGCGACATCGCGCAGAGCCACGATGACCAGGAATACCTGTACTTCCTGTTCCAGCTCCGCGGGAACCTGCTCGTCGAGCAGGCCGGACGCGCGGCGCTCGCAACCCCCGGCTCTCTGGTGATCTACGACAGCGCAACCCCCTTCACGCTGCGCACCAAGGAGTACTACGAGCAGGCCGTCCTCGAGCTCCCCGCAGACGAAGCATTCGCGCGTGCCGGAGTCAGCCGCAGCGACTACCTGCTCGCGAAGACATTCGACTGCGACGGGGCGATGGGCTCAGTGGCGGCATTCTTCGTGAACCTCGCGCGGACCCAGGCCAGCGACCCCCACGGCGCGCACCGCCTCGAGCCCCAGGCACCCGCGCTGGGGGCATCGCTCATCGGCCTCCTCTCGCCTCCGCGCCCCCACGCCGACGCACCCGATGCGGCACGGCGCAGCCAGGTGCTGGCCTACATGCGCGCGCACCTGGCCGACCCCGATCTGGACTCCCAGGGCATCGCCGTCGGCCTACACCTCTCCCGGCGCACCCTGTTCCGCCTCTTCGAGGGGACTGGGGAGTCCGTCATGGGCCAGCTGCGCTCGCTGCGACTCGAGCGAGCGCGGGTGATGCTCCGCGCGCAGCCGGACAAGCCGATCTCCTCGATCGCGCTCGAGCTGGGCTTCTCCGGCCCCGTGCAGTTCTACCGGGCCTTCCGCACGACGGCCGGGATGACCCCAGGCGAGTACCGGGAGATCGCCGCTTTGGAAGGGACGCCGGCCCAGGCCGCCTCGGAACCTGGCTCATGACCGAGGGTGCGCACGATCCCGGCGACGCTTCGGAGCATGTCGGCACGGCCATTGACCAGGACCGGCTGGACGCTCGGCTGGCGCGCATCGCCCGGATCCCCTTCCGCGCGAAGTTCCACCTGCGCCCTCCCGAGCTCGCCTATGCCGCGTCGCGCGGACCGGAGACCATCGCTCGGCACGCGAAGGAGCTCATCGACGCGCGGCTCGCCCCGGCGCACCCGCAGAAGGACGGCAGACAGACCCCCTGGGGCGGACACCCCGTCTTCCGCGCCCAGCACGCCACCGCGACCTGCTGCAGGAAGTGCTTGCAGATCAACCACGAGATCATCCGGGGGCACGAGCTCAGCGAGCGTGAGCGGGAATACGTCGTCCACGTCATCTGCAGGTGGATCGAGCTCGAGAGTCAGGCGGGCTCGACTCGTGCCCCGCCACCGCCTCCGACCCTGTTCTGAGAGCCTTCGGTGAGGGGACCACCTGCGGTGCGCAGGTCGTCCCCTCTCGTCCGGCGCTCAGGCCGGGATCTCCTGGGTGCGGGTGCCACGGCGGCTGGACTCCAGCATCGCCGTCAGGGTGCGCGCGTCGTAGCTGCCCAGCAGGCGGCAGCCCTCCACGAAGAAGGTCGGAGTGGCGTGCGCGCCGCTGTCCGCCGCGCTCGCGGCGTCTCGCTCGACTCGCTTGGCGACCTCCGCGCTGTCGAGGTCCTCGGTGAATGTCTCGACGTCGAGGCCGAGCTCGACGGCGTAGTCGACGAGGTTGTCGCGCTCCAGGGCGTGCTGGCGGGTGAACACGAAGTCGAGCCACGGCCAGAACATGCCTTGATTCGCCGCCGCCTCGGCCGCCCTGGCGGCGATCGGCCCGTGCGGGTGGTGCGGAAGATGGCGCACCACGTAGCGCAGGTCGTCGCCGAAGCGCTCGTGCAGATCCTCCCAAGAGCCGGTGGCGTGCGCGCAGAACGGGCACTCGAAGTCCACGAACTCCACGAGCGTGAGCTGGGCGTCCTCCGGGCCGCGGATGTGGTCGACCTCCGGATCCACCGGCGGCTCCAGCGTCATCGGCAGATCCGCGGTCTCCTCGCCCCACCTGCGGGCGGCGACCTTGAAGATCGCCCACCCCAGCACGCAAGCGAGCACCATAGCAACGAACACGCCGAGAGTCGCCTGACGGCCGAGGTCGGAGGTGGTGCCGAAGGCGAGCCCGATGATCAGCAGTGACACGGTGAAACCAATGCCCGACAGCGCCGCGCCCCCGAACACGCTGCCCATCCCGACGCCTTCCGGCAGGCGCCCCGCACCCAGTCGGACGGCCAAAAGCGTCGCGAGCCCGATCCCCAAGAGCTTGCCGAGCACGAGCCCCGCGACGACGCCCCACGTGACCGGCGAGCCGAGCGAGTCGACGAGCAGCCCGCCCCGCAGGTCCACCCCTGCGTTGGCCAGGGCGAAGATCGGCACAACCAGCAGCGCGGTGGGCAGCCGGAGGTACTCGTGCAGGCGCTCATTGACCGAGACGCCCCGAGACAGCCCCCGGCCGACGGCACGGGCCGAAGACGCGCTCGGCAGGCGTCGTCGCGGTCGGCGAGCCAGGTCTTGAACGCCGCCTTCGACCGGCCCTCGACCATGTCCAGCAGCCTTGCTGGGCCGGCGCCATCGCGGACCGGGGTGAGGTCGATGATCACGGTGACGTACTTGTCGCCACGCCTGGTGTGGCGCCAGACGTGCTCATCGACGCCAATGACCTTCACGCCCTCGAACCGCGTGAGGTCGTTGATCAGCAGCCGATTGCCTTCGGCCAGGACCGCGTTGTTGGCGGTGTCCCACGCGACCCCGAGTCCCTCGGCGACACGGGCGACGGTGAGGTGTGCGACCACGATCCCTTCCAGCGCCCACCGCAACCCGGTGCGCGAGAGCTTCGCGCGTGGCTCCGCCGCGGCGCTGGTGTCTTGGCGCCACACGTGTCCGCAGTCGGCACAGCGGTAGCGGCGCACTACAACTTCCAGCACGGTCGGTCGCCAGCCCAGCGGCTCGTGGGCCAACCGCCGGATCACGGTGTCACGAGCAGCGCCTTCGCTGCCGCACCGTCGGCAAGACTGATCTGGTTCCACCACGCGGCACGCGAGGACCGCACGATCCGGTTCAAGTCGTTGCCCGGTCACGCTCAGACCGAGGCCGTCGAGTCGAGCGAAGGCGGTCAGGTCAGGGCGGCCGAAGCCGGCCGGCGGGGTAGCGTCGGACACGTCGAGGTCTTTCGGATGGATGGCGTAGGAACCTCCATCGTCGGGAGACCTCGACGTCTATCTGCGGACCGACGCGCCCGGCCGACCTACACCCTCATCTGGGAAGAGCCCGCAAAGCCGACGTGATTAGGTCGTCGGTTCGATTCCGACAGGCGGCTCCGGCGAACAGCCCCTGACCTGCGCAAACGCAGGGCAGGGGCGGTTCGGTTCTGGTGGTCGCGCAATGCGCTGGCCTCACGGCTCTGCCCGACACCGACGTCGCTCTCCTCTGCGACGGACCCCTCGCCGGCTGAGCGCTCGCGGCCGGCATCCTGTCCGTGTGCCGATATGCCTCGCTCCGCTCGGCAACGCAGCGTGGCGTTGTGTCGCGACCTGGACGTGCGAGGTGTCAACGGTGCGTCGGCGCAGCGATCGTTGTGTGCGCAGCGAGATGCTCCATGCCGCACGCGCGGCGCGCACGAACGCAACGCCCCGGAACGCCAACGACCCGTCATCGCTGCGACGCGCAACGCGTCTCCCGTCACGGCAACGGATCGCAACCACGACCCGCCCACGGCGCCTCGCGGGACGGAGGGCAAGTTGACACAGTTGCGCTGCCATGGAACCGCGCTGGCTCTCTCGATGACCACCGGTGAAACAGTGCCGCTCCAGGCTTGCGCCTGGTGTTGCCTGGCCTCCTCGTGATCGGCCCGTCGGGGATCGTCAACGTGGTGCGGGTGTCGAGGCGGTCGGGTCCGACGGCTCGGCGGGGCGCGATCGTCTCGTGCGTTGGCGGACTACGGGAGCTTGGACGCGAGGACGTCGGCCGCCAGGATCTCGGGTGCTGCGCCGAGGAGGTGCTGGTTGGCCATCAGGGCTGCGACGATGGCGCCGTTGGCGTGGGCGTCGCGAGCGGCCTCGTCGGGGAATGCATCGAAGATCCAGAAGGTGTCGGCGTGGGTCCTAGCCGCGAACCAGACAATCGTTCCTACTTCTTCGTTGGCGAGTGCGACAGCGCCGGCGAGCAGATCGGCGAGCGCGTCGTGCTGTCCATCAGCCGCGACGATCTTGGCGACGAAGGCATACGGAAGTGATGCGGGTGTGGACATGAGGGGTTCTCCTTGAAGTCGGGGTTCTTCGTGGGGCGAATTCAGCGTATGACGAGCGAGGGCCGGTGGGGAGTGGCGTATACGGCAGTATTGCTATTGTTCGCGCCATGCGTATCGGACTGATCGCGATCGACGGCTGCTTCGGTTCGGCGGTCGCGTCGGTCATCGACATCGTGCGGGTGGCCGACGGAGCCCGCGGCGATGTCGACCCGCGGATCGACCCGATCGAACTCGCCATCCTCGGACCGAAACGGCGAGTGACCACGACGGCATCGATGACCCTTTCGGTGGACCACCCGCTGTCGGAGTCCGGAGAGTTCGACGTGGTCGTCGTCCCTGCGCTTGGAACCCTCACGGCCGCCGCGACCCACGACGCCCTCCAGAGCCGAGATGCTCGTTCGGTCATCGCCTCACTCGGGCGCCTCGACGACGCGACCACCCGGATCGCCGCGGCGTGCACCGGCGTGTTCGCCGTCGCCGAGACCGGACGGATGCATCATCGGCGGGCGACGACCAGCTGGTTCCTGGGGCCGGAGTTCCTGAAGCGCTATCCGACCGTCGCCCTCGATCTCGACACCATGGTCGTGGTCGACGGGAACCTCGTCACCGCCGGCGCCGCCTTCGCCCACATCGACCTCGCGCTCTCACTCGTGCGATCGATCAGCCCCGACCTGGCCCAACATGTCGCCAAGCTCCTCATCATCGACGAGCGCCCGTCGCAGGCGGCCTTCGTCGCCTACGAACATCTCCGGCACGAGGACTCGATCGTCGTCGAGTTCGAACGCTTCGTGCGCGTCCGCCTGGACGAACCGTTCAACGTCGTCTTCGTCGCGCAGTCGCTCGGCACCAGCCGGCGCACCCTCGAACGACGAGTCCGTGCGGCGCTCAACCTCACTCCGCTCGGCTTCGTCCAACGGCTTCGCATCGAACGAGCTCGGCACCTCTCAGCAACCACGGACCTCACCTCCGCCGAGATCGCGCGACGGGTCGGCTACGCGAACGCCGAGACTCTGCGCTCCCTCCTGCGCAGGGAGCGACGCCGTTCCTGACCTATCGCCATGCCTGTAGCCGGTGTCCTAGCGCTCGGTTGGAACCACCTCTCAGCACGTCGCGTCGACGCTCCTGCGTCGCCCCTGGACGACCCACTCGACACGCCCGCAGCACAGGCCATGTGACGTGCCCCGGCTTCCCGGACGGTCGGGGTTGGGTGGCTGTGATGTCGCTGCGTTCTCGTCGAGGGGGTCAGCAGACCCGATCAGGGTCGATTGGGATGAGCCGCGAAGGCGGTCAGGTCAGGGCGGCCGAACCCGGCCGGCGGGGTAGCGTCGGACACGTCGAGGTCTTTCGGATGGATGGCGTAGGAACCTCCATCGTCGGGAGACCTCGACGTCTATCTGCGGACCGACGCGCCCGGCCGACCTACACCCTCATCTGGGAAGAGCCAGTTTGCATCCGCCGAGGTCACCGCGCCCCAGCGCACGGCGTCCACGAACGCCGCCAGCATGTCGGGATCATCGAACGCGCCGGAATCGATCCGCTCAGGAAGACCCTGATCCGGCGCGATAGCATGACCGACTTCCAGCTCCCAGACAACCGTGAGTTCCTGGCCGAGCCGGTCTTCACCCAACGACTGCAACGTGACCACATGAGCCAGGCCTGGCGCGCCCTCGTCAGCCGGGCTGCGCGGCAGGCCCTGTTGCGCTACAGCCGCGACCGCCCAAATCGAACCGCGGACGTTTACCACCTGACCGGCTTCCGGCACCGGTGGCATCGAGGTAGCGGCCGCAGGTTGATCATGGTCCGCCGTGGTCGTCAAGTCCGCCTCCTCGTCACTCACTGCGAGTCATCTTGCCGCCAACTTGCGTTTTTCGCAAGATCCGAGTTATCGTCTTCTCGTGTCCAGTGTTCCTGAGCGTGTCCTAAGCTTGGTCGAGGCATCCGGCCTGACGCGCCGCGAGTTCGGGCAGAGTATCGGGCTCGATGAGTCGAAGATGTCGAAATCGCTCAACGGCGCGCGTCGCTTCTCCTCCGTCGATCTCGCGCGCGTCGCAGAGCTGTGCTCTGTCACAGTCGACTGGCTCGTTACCGGCGAAGAAACCCCACTCGCGATGGCCGCCCGCACGACCGGGGGCCACGCGGGCGCCGCCCTGGACGCGGCCAAGCTCTACACCACGCTGCGTGCCGACATCGCGGGCTTCGGCTACCCGCAGTCCTGGGACCTCCCGTCCGTGGACCGAGTAGCGGGTGGGTATGCCGCCCATGGGCGCGCACTGGCGGAGGCCGCGCTCAGCCACGTTGACAAGGCCAGACAGACGATCGCCACTGACGATCTCATTGCCGTCGTCGAAGAAGTCTTCGGTGTCGATGTGGCCGTCGTCGAACTCGGCTCAGGCTTCGACGGTCTGGCGGCGTCATCCGAACATGCAAAGATCATCGTGCTCGGCACGTCGCATATGCCAGCTCGGCAACGTTTCACCCTTGTGCACGAGCTCGGCCATCTGCTCGCTGAAGACGACCAGGAAATTCACCTCGACCGCGACGTCTACGACAAAGATCAGAAAAAGGACCCCAGCGAGCAACGGGCCAACGCCTTCGCCTCGACTTTCCTGATGCCCGAAGCTCCACTCCGCGACGCCGTCGGACCCATGGGACTCACCGAGCACACGTTCGCAACGCTCGCGTGCGACCTAATGGTGACGCCGTCCGCTCTGGCCTACCGCCTACTCAACCTTCGCCTGATCGACGCGGGAACCTGCGATCGGTACAAAGCAATCACCACGAAGGTTGCCGCGACGATCGCCGGACAAGGGGCGGAGTTCGCGCAACTGGTCACCCGGGCAAGCACGCCACGCCCGCCCGGTCTACTCGTCCGTGATACATACGCCGCCTACGAATCCGGTGCGACCACGTTACGTCCCTACGCGAATCTGCTCGGAACCGATGTCGACGAACTCAGGGACGCGCTTGAGTCCGAGCACGGGACGCACGACGCCTGATGCCCGAATACCTCTTCCCGGACAACACGGTCCTGTGCAACTTTGCCGCCATCGATCGACTCGACCTACTCAAGGCAACCCCCTCAGGCCGCGGCCGGTGGACCGAGGCCGTCGCCTACGAAGCCACCCAGTCCACGTCGATGCTGCCCGCTCTCAACGAACTCTCCACCGGGGGCTGGCTCGGCGAACCAATCGAAATCACCGACGAAGGCGATATCCATCGGATCCAGCAAGTACGCCGAGCAGTCTTCGGTGGCACAGAGCACAAGCCTCTGAGACATCTGGGTGAAGCCGAGACCTGTTACGTCATTCTTTCCTGGGAAGCGTTCGCCGGCTCGTGGTGGATCTCCGATGACGCGGATGCCCTGCGCTACGCGCGCCGCCAGGGCATAACCACACGCGAGACGATCGACCTCATGAACACCGCTGTCGTAAACGGTGTGACCAGCGCAGACGACGGGTTCCGCCTAATGAAACAGATGGCAGATGAGAATCGGCGCCTCCGGCTACCCAAATCGCCTGTGGATCTCCTGCGGTGACTTCGGCGCGCACTCCACATAGCTGGCACGGTCCTGGGCCTCGTCTGGACCACTAGGCCACCCCACAAGCAGCCGTAGGCGTGCTTTGGCGAAGCAGACGGACTGTCGTCGTCGGCGACCTGCTACAGCTTGAACCCATCACGACATTGCCGTTCCGAACCAAGCAAGCCATCCGCAATGATCACGGCATCAATAAACAGTGGCTGACCAGCCGCACCTCGGTTTAACGACTTGCCGACCGGCCCACCCTCGTCGGCACCCGGCTGCCCAGTGACGATGGTCAGATCTGGGTGGAATCCGCATCCACCTGCGCTGCGATCAGCTCATGTTCGACATCGTCAAACACCGTCGCACACGACGGCCTCGAAGCGACGAGAAGAGCAGGCCACCTTGGAATCGCTGGCCGATAAGGATCTCGAACTGCTCTCGGCGGCGGCCGAAACCTGGAGCTGCGATGTGCGCATCGCCGGGGACGGCGGGGGCTACGCGTGGTCGCATGTCGACGCCGGAGACCACCACGCGGTGGCCCAGCACCCGGACCGCACGCTGTTGCTCGTGTGGCCGTCCATCCGCTAGGACCGTCCACACCGCAAAGGCAAACAGGTCGACATCGTGGTCCTCGTCCTCGGTAGCAACCCACAACGCCCACGCGCCCGCCGCTGGGCCCGCCCAAAACCCAACCTGGTGAACGTCGTCCTCAGCCGCGCCAAACGCCGCCTCTATGTCATCTGGACCGACATTACGGTTTCGGAGAAGCACTGGAATTCATTGCTTCTGCATCTCCTTGCGGCCTCCTGAATGATCTCAAGCGAGTCGTCGAGGTCCGGAGCGCGATCCGCCGCCTCATCCAGGCTGGCACTGAGTTCTCCTTCGGCTCCCGTCTCCTGCCGGACATGGTGTGGCAGGAGGCCGTGACCACTGGAGCTCTGGTCGACAACGGTCACGCCAGAACCATCCGGCATCGGTGTCGCCATTATCCGCAAGCACCGAGGGAAGGTCGAACACAGATGGGATGAACACAGTAAGCCAAGATCAACTGCTCCCAAAATGCTCCCAAAACAGTTGGAGCCCCAACCAATGGAAACCATCAGTTGGGGCTCTCACCTGGTAATACAATTGGTGCGCGATACTGGGATTGAACCAGTGACCTCTACCGTGTCAAGGTAGTGAGTTTCCCCTGGTGAACAGGGGTTTCGTGGCCCACCGCAGGTCAGCGGTCCTTGTTCCTCCTCGTCCCGACGGGATCCGACGCGTTGCCACGCGTTCCCGTCGCCAGGAAATCGCCATTTGATCTTGGCTAATGTGGAGGAAAGTCACCTTGCCGCATCCAGTTCTTCAGCTTGCCTCGCAGCTCTCATACCGGACGGTACGAGCCGCGCGGTGCCCCCGGAAGGCCCGGCGGCCCGCATCACGCACACAGCCCAGCGAATGTGGGGCAGGTGAACCCGGATGAGTGATCGCTCGGCTTCACGTATCCGTGCTGATGTGTCGTTGCGCCTGCAATGCGCCTGCACGCTGCTGGTCGCCGTGGGCGCCGCCTACGTGTCCTACCGCCACGGGCACGCGTTCGCCCAGCGGTACGGCGCCGACGAGACCACCGCGGCACTGTGGCCACTGGTCGTCGACGGCCTCCTGCTGACCTCCACCATCGAACTCTGGAAAACCCACGACCACGGGGCTGCAAGCCAGTGGAAGGCCTGGCTGTCATTCCTGCTCGGAATCGCGCTGTCCCTGTGCGCCAACATCGCCTCCGCACCCGAACTCAATACCTTCTCCCTCGCCGTCGCCGCTTGCCCACCACTCGCACTCCTGCTGTCCGTCGAACTCCTCAACCAAGCCCTCAAACGCCACCACGCGCTCCCGGCCGCAAAACCCGCCTCCGCTGAAACCCAGCAAGCAGAGAACGAACAGGATCACGTCGAACCGGCAGCAACCACTGGCGAGGCGCCAGCACCGAGCACGGATACGAACAACATGCCTGGCCACAAAGTCAGCAGCTTGGTCGACGACCCACCGGGCCCTGCGCATGATGACCCGCTCTGCGAGGAGGCATACCGGCTCGATGCCCAGCATCGGAACCTGCACCAACGGCCGATCTCCGCCGACAACCTCCGCCGACAACTCGGCGTCGGCTCACGCCGCGCCCGTGCACTCGCCCACCACATCCGCCAGCACCACCAGGTGGACCTTCGGCCAACGGCCCTCGTCGAGCAATCGAGATAGTGGCGCATAAAACGCCGGAGGAGGACCGTCGCTCCTTCAAGCCATCGCCGAACTGCTCAGTCTGTTGACTCCCAGCGCTGCGCAATTTGCATCCGATACCTGGGTACAGGTTTACCGTTGATGCTATCGAGGGGCTTCCACCGCCCGGGGCGCGATGATGGGGAGTGAGCACGATGACCGACCTGGAATGGGTGCCGCAGTCCTGCACCCTGCCCTCAGCGAAACGGCCGTTGCGGGTGGCGGAGTGGGATGCCCTGCTCGTCACGCGCTTGACCGAGGTGTCCCGCCCCGAACCGCTGCGCCTGCGCCTGGAGCTATCCGGCGGCGCCGGTGTGCACGAACAGGTCAGTGACCTGGCCGGGCGGGAGAGCGGCTGCTGCTCGTTCTTCACCTTCACCACCACCGGCGACGACACGTCGGTGCACCTGGACATCGCGGTGGACCCGGCGCACGAGCCGGTCCTGAACGCCCTGGCCCACCGTGCCAGCACCGTGGCGTCGGGACGGCCGTGAGCGAGGGACTGCGCAGTGGTCAGGTCGCCGAGGCGGCCGGAGTGAACATCCAGACCCTGCGCTATTACGAACGTCGCGGCCTGCTGACCGAGCCTGTTCGCTCGCCTGGCGGGCATCGCCTGTACGGCGACGACGCGATCACCGCGCTGCGTGTGATCAAGGCGGCCCAACGTTTGGGCTTCACGCTCGACGAGGTCGCCGAACTGCTGGAGACCGGCCGCCACCGCCACGGCCGCCCAGTGCCTGGCCTGCACGAGCGGGCGAAAGCGAAACTCGTCGAAGTCGACGCGAAGATCGCCGATCTGACCACCATCCGCCATGCCTTGGCCGAGGCCATCGCGGCGGGCTGCGACGACCTGTCCGCTTGCGCCGCCAGCGCCTGCTGTCCCATCCCCTTCACCGACCTCGCCGAGGAGAACCGCCATGCCGGCCCCTGCTGCTGATTCCCGCCCGCGCCGAATGCCAAGGGTCCTGGCGGGTCTGGCCGGGCTGGCCTGCGTGGCATGCTGCGCGCTGCCCGTCCTGATCACTGCGGGGCTCGTCGGCGCTGGGGCCTCCGCCCTCGTGGGCTGGCTGCCCGCCATCGCCGTGGTCCTGGCTATCCTCGCCGCCGGAACCTGGTGGCTCGGCCAGCACCGCCGCTCCTGCTCCTGTTCGCCGAATACCGCAGGGGAAGGCCAATGTCGCTGCACCGCGTGCGACGCCCCGTTGAAGACCAGCGATCTGAGCCGTCAGTAATGTCTGAAGCGTCATTCTCGCGATCTCGTACCGCGGCGGTTTGTGTCTCGTCCTGCTCATCCTGGTGGCCTGACCAATCTCTGCGTGGCGCTGTGTGCGCCTGTAAGGAGCACTGAGCGTTGTCGTCCTCGTCCCGCGTGGTCACAGGAATGGAACGTCACCAGGTCGCCATCTACGTGGGGGCACTTGCAGTCGGGGGCCTCGTGGGCTGGCTTGGGCCCGGAGCGGGACCGGGTCTGGAGCACGCCATCAACCCGGTACTCGCGGCACTGCTGTATGTGACGTTCTTGCAGGTGCCCGCAGCGGAGCTGGGCCGCTCGGTGCGGGCGGGCCGGTTTCTGGCGGCCACGCTCGTGGTGAACTTCGTGGTGGTGCCGCTAGTGGTCGCGGCCCTGTTCGTCTTCCTGCCCGCCGATCAGGCCGTGCGGCTGGGCGTGCTGCTGGTCCTGCTGACACCGTGTGTGGACTACGTGATCGTGTTCAGCGGGCTGGCCGGCGGCAGCAGCAGGAAGCTGCTCGCGGCAACGCCGCTGCTATTGATCACCCAGATGGTGCTGCTGCCCGGCTACCTGTTCCTGTTCCTGGGATCGGGCCTGGCCGACGTTGTTGAGGTCGGCCCGTTCATCGAGGCGTTCGTCGTGCTGATCGTCATCCCCCTGGCCCTGGCCTGGATCACCCAAGGCTGGGCGGCTCGCCGAGTGGCGGGGCAGCGGGCGGCAGACGCGATGGGAACGCTGATGGTGCCGCTGATGGCCGCGACCCTACTGACAGTGGTTGCCTCCCAAGTACCGAAACTGGGCGACGGCCCCTCCACCGTGGCTCGTGTCATCCCGTTCTACGTGGCATTCCTGGTCGTGATGGCTTTCGCCGGGCTCGCCGTTGCTCACCTGTTCCGACTGGATGTCCCGGACAGCCGGGCAATCCTGTTCACCGGCGCCACCCGCAACTCCCTGGTCGTTCTCCCGCTAGCCCTGGCCCTGCCCGACACCCTGGCCATCGCAGCGGTCGTAGTGGTCACCCAAACCTTGGTCGAGGTGATCGGCATGGTGGCCTACGTCCGAGCGGTCCCCCGACTGCTCCCCACCCACTGATCGTCACCCCTGCTCGCCCGCAGACGTCAGACAGGCTTGACAAGCGCTGGAAGATCTAGCGTCGGTGCAGGTCAGCGACGACGGAAGCACCAATACGCGGAGCACGGTACTGACGGTAGCCGACTGCCGACTGCCCCAACGCACAGCCCGCGCTCAAGCAGGTCGCTGCCGCACTTGACCATCGAGGACGCCCAGGTCGAACTAATCGAGGTGGCCGATGAGGCCGAAGCTGTCCAGCGGGGCATGCACGGTTCACCGACGATCCTGATCGACGGCACCGACCCATTCGCCTCCCCCGCCGCCGTACCGAACCTGTCGTGTCGCCTGTACCGAAGCGCCGACGGCCTTGCCTCTCGGCTACCAGGCGAAGCGGACTTGCGACGTGCCCTGATCAAGGGACCGAGCCTGGACGAGGACACGGGCTGTCGGACCGCAGCACACCCGCCAACCGCTCGGAACCGTGGTCGACCGGGCTTACCGAAGTCGTCGCCACGCGGAATTCACCCAGATCGCCCGCCCACCCAGTATCGAACCCCACCCTCGACTTACGGGCTGCGCCAGCATGGCGCGGACTGGGCGTCGTCGGACGGCTCCTCGCCGACCGCCTGCTGCGATGGATCACCTACGTCCCCGCCAGCTGGATTCGCACGCCCAATGCACGACATGGGGTGGTCCCGCCGAGTGGCTGCGGGACCGTCGTCAGCTGCGTTCGGCAGAACTGACCTGCCGATCGGCGTTGGCTTGGGTGCGGTAGTGAGCGTTGCGCAGTCCCAGGATGATCGCGGCGAGTGCGGTGGCCAGGGTTGAGGCGATGAGGACTGCGGACTTGGCGTGGTCGAGCATCACCGGGTTCTCGGGGAACGACAGTTCGCTGATCAGCAGGGAGACGGTGAAGCCGATCCCGGCGAGTTGGGACATGCCCACGATGTCGATCCATCGCAGCGTGGGGTTGAGCTCGGCAGGGGTGAGCTTGGTGGCCACCCAGGAGCCTCCGGCGATGCCGATCAGCTTGCCGCCCACGAGTCCGGCCACGATGCCGAGGGCCACCGGGTCGGTCAGAGTGCTGCCCAGGTCACCGAAGACCACACCGGCGGAGAACAGGGCGAACAGCGGAAGCGCTAGACCCATCACCCACGGGCGCAGGAGGTGCTCCGCGCGGTGACTGGGACTGGTGCTCTCGCCGCGACCAGCTCGGGTGCGCATGAGCAGCCCCATCGCCGCGCCGGCGATGGTGGCGTGCACACCGCTTTCGTGCATCAACGCCCAGATCACGACCGCCAGCGGCACGAACACGGCGCAGTTCGGCACCCGCGAACCGAGCAACCGCGCGGCAAGGCCGGTGCCGCGCTGGAGCACCCCGAACACCGCCAGCAGCCCGACCGCGCCCAGTAGCGGCGCCCAGGACAGACCCTCGGTGTAGAACACGGCGATCACCACGATCGCCGCCAAGTCGTCGACGATGGCAAGGGTGAGCAGGAACGTGCGCAACGCCGGAGGCAGGTGACGGCCGACCACCGCGAGCACCGCCACGGCGAAGGCGATGTCGGTGGCCATCGGGATGCCCCACCCGCTCGCGGCCTCACCCTGCCCGAAGTTGATCGCCGCGAAGATCCCGGCCGGCAGCACCACACCGCACAACGCAGCCACGATCGGCAGCAGCGCACGCCGCGGGTGGCGCAGCTCGCCGTGCACGAACTCCTGCTTGAGCTCGTTGCCGACGATGAAGAAGAACAACGTCAGCAACCCATCGGCCGCCCATGCCTGCACCGAGAGGTTCAGGTGCATGGCCTCGGGGCCGAACGAGAAGGACCGCACGCTCTCGTAGGCGTCGGACCACGGCGAGTTCGCCCACAGTACGGCCACCAGTGCCGCACCGATAAGCAGGGACCCGCCGACCGCATCGCGCCGCAGCGCGTCCAGTACGCCCCTCATGCCGCACCTCCCCGACCGGAAGAGCGACGACCAGCACGCGAAACCCACTGCATTGCAGAGGAAAACATCAAGACACCAAGCCTCACCGGGCGGCCTTAGACCAGGCCGCTCAACAGCCCCCGCGCGACGGCGCGACGCGTGCGTCAGCGGCACACCACGACAAGGGGAGAATCAACAAAGAGAAGAACAGCGACACCCCGGCGGGGTATCAGCGACGTTCCTGTTGCGGTGGGCAGCCCGGCAACTCGCCGTGCGCGACGGTGCCGAAAGAACTCAACCATCCATTGGTGCCCGGGTGCCGCAAAACCCCCTCAGGCCGGGTCGGCACCCACGACATCGCCAAGCTCTCGCACTGCCGCCAGGATCGGACAGCACCCCGCCCATGCCGTGCCTCAGGCACGAACGAGGGGTGGATCCGGCGGGCACGCACCCAGCCAGCTTATCAACGCGCCATTCCAGCACCGAACCTCGGTGAGGAGGTTCTCACCGATAGCCGCGCGTGGAACGAGAAGGGCTTCGTGAACCGGACTGAGGATGTGGGGTGGTTGCCAACGACCTGCCGATCAGAGCCCGGAGAACCCCACAGAGGTCTGGCGACTGGTCAACTGACCGTCAAGAGCCGGCCGCAGGTGGGCGATACCTCGCGGCACGGAGCCGCAGACCAGCAAACGCCACGTCCACGAACACGGCCGCTGCGAACACACAACGACCGGGAACCGCGCACCGATTTGCAGTCGACCATCGCGAGAACGGTGCCGAGCACAGTCATCTAGGGCTTTGCTGACCCAACGTCAGCTGGTTCTGGTGGAACTCGAAGTGCTGGGTCGCGAAGTGATACATCTGGGCGAGTGTCATGAAGTCCTCGAAGAAGGGATCCCATCGCACCGGGCAGTGCATGCCCAGCTGCAGATCCTTCTCGCTGTCGGCATCCAACCGCCGGTGCAGTGACGCGACAACGCGGTCGAACTCGGCCACCATTCGCCCATTCGCGAAGACCCTTGCACCACCGCACGATCCGTAGTAGTTCACCACGTCGAATAGCGCTGTGCCGAAGTCGAGCAGCTTCGCGAACACTCTGCTGACGCCCGCGGGCAGACGGCCGAACAGCCGCACCACGAACACGAGCCTGCGCACGACCATGTACCCGAACAGCATGTGGAACAACAACTGCTCGTTGTTCCACCGCGTTCCGTCCGACGCTCGACGCAGATCGACAGCTGTCGCGTGGCCCACCAGCTGGTGAAAGACGACACGTGCTTGTTCCATCTCGGCGTGAATCGCTTGCCTGTCCACTCCCTGCTGTGCCGGCACGTCAACCGCCTCCCCCGAGGCCGGGTCAAGCATGACGCCAGGTCACGCCACACCTGAACTCATTGTTGTCGTCGCACGTACGGGCGTCCACCGCGAAGGAATCCGCGAAACTGCCGGCAAGACGCAACGCGGCACGGGCTGGGAACCCCGTCCGGCATCCCCAGCCCGCGTTGCGGGATCAGGCCCCGTAGCCACCGCCGACCAGCTCGGAGGCGACCTCGGCCTGCGGGGTCTCGTGCTCGGCGAGCCAGCGCTCGGCGTCGATCGCGGCGGAGCAACCGGAACCGGCGGCGGTGATGGCCTGCCGGTAGGTGTGGTCCACCAGGTCGCCGCAGGCGAACACGCCGGGGATGCCGGTGTGCGTGCCGGGCTGCTCGACCTGCACGTAGCCCTCGTCGTCGAGGGTGACCTGGCCGCGGACCAGCTGGCTGCGCGGGTCGTGCCCGATGGCCACGAACATGCCGCTCACGGCCAGCTCGGACGCCTCACCGGTGACGGTGTCGCGCAGCTTCAGCCCGGCGACCTTGCCCTCGCCCTGGACCTCGTCGACGGCCTTGTTGGTCAGCCACTTGATCTTGTCGTTGGCCCGCGCGCGCTCCAGCATGATCTTGGAGGCGCGGAACTCGTCGCGGCGGTGGATGATGGTCACCGACTTCGCGAAGCGGGTCAGGAAGGTGGCCTCCTCCATCGCCGAGTCACCGCCGCCGATGACGGCGATGTCCTGGTCGCGGAAGAAGAACCCGTCGCAGGTCGCGCAGGCGGACACACCGCGGCCGAGCAGCGTCTCCTCGCCCGGGACGCCCAGGTAGCGCGCCGCGGCACCCATCGCGAGGATGACGGCGCGAGCCTGGTGCTCCACCCCGTTGGCGACGACCGTCTTGACGTCACCGGACAGGTCGATGCTCTCGACGTCCTCGGTGCGCAGCTCGGCGCCGAAGCGCTCGGCCTGGGACCGCATCTGCTCCATCAGGTCGGGACCCATGATCCCGTCGGAGAACCCGAGGTAGTTCTCCACCTCGGTGGTGGTCATCAGAGCCCCGCCGAACTGGGTTCCCTCGAAGATCACCGGCTCCAGCTCTGCCCGTGCCGCGTACACCGCAGCGGTGTAGCCGGCAGGACCGGAACCAACGATGATCACGTTGCGGACGTCGCTCACTGCGTGGCCTCCGGCACGAGCTCGGCCAGCAAGGCACGCACGCGCTGGTCGATGTCATCGCGGATGGGCCGAACGGCGTCGACGCCCTGTCCGGCGGGGTCTGCGAGTTCCCAGTCGAGGTGCGCTTGCCCGGGAACACCGGGCAGGCGTCGCCGCAGCCCATCGTGATCACGACATCGGCGGCTTCGACGGCGTCGGTGGTGAGCTTTTTCGGGAACTCCTGCGACAGATCCAGGCCGAGTTCGTTCATCACCTCGACCACGGCCGGGTTGACCGTCTCAGCCGGGGCGGAACCGGCCGAGCGGACGGCGACCTTGCCCTGGGCGTGGTGGTGCAGCAGGGCTGCGGCCATCTGCGAACGTCCGGCGTTGTGGACGCAGACGAACAGGACCTCGGGGGTGGCGGGCACGGGGACTCCTTGGTTCTGGGCTATGTCGGCCAGCCGCTCGCGGGCGTATCGGGTGGCCAGGGTGGTCAGGTGGGTGTGCACGCGAGCTGTGGCGGCCAGCTCCCGGTAGGTCTCGGAGACCACGTGGTGGACGGTCTCCTCGGCGAAAACACCCCGGAACTGCGGCCGCAACTCTGCGGAGGCGTGGTCGAGGAGCACGGCGACCTGCTCATTGCTCGGCCGGTACTCCTCGGCGTCGTGGTGACTAGGTGGTGGTGTGGACATGGTCGGCCCCCGAGGTGGTGGAGGGACGGGTGAACCAGCGTCGAGCCGCCAACGAGACGTAGACCAGGCCGACCAGGACCGGGACTTCGATCAGCGGTCCGACGACGCCGGCCAGCGCTTGGCCGCTGGTGACGCCGAAGGTCGCGATGGCCACGGCGATGGCCAGCTCGAAGTTGTTGCCCGCGGCGGTGAACGACAGCGTCGCGGAGCGCTCGTAGTTCAGTCCGATGGCCTTGCCCAGGCCGAACGACCCCGCCCACATCACCGCGAAGTACACCAGCAGCGGCAGCGCGATCCGCACGACGTCCAGGGGGTTGGAGGTAATCGCATCACCCTGCAAGGCGAAGAGGATCACGATGGTGAACAGCAGCCCGTACAACGCGACCGGACCGATCCTGGGCAGGAACCGCGACTCGTACCACTCACGGCCCTTGGCCCGCTCCCCGAACCTCCGCGTGAGGTAACCCGCCACGAGCGGAATGCCGAGGAAGATCAGCACGTTCTTGGCGATCTCCCACGCCGAGACCTCCAGCCCCACCTGATCCAGGCCCAGCCACCCGGGCAGCACCGACAGGTAGAACCAGCCCAGCCCGGCGAACGCGATCACCTGGAACACCGAGTTCAACGCCACCAGCACCGCAGCCGCCTCACGATCACCGCAGGCCAGGTCGTTCCAGATGATGACCATCGCGATGCAACGCGCCAGACCGACGATGATCAGACCCGTCCGGTACTCCGGCAGGTCCGGCAGGAACACCCAGGCAAGCGCGAACATCAGCGCCGGGCCCAGCACCCAGTTCAGCACCAACGACGAGAGCATCAGCCGCTTGTCGCCGGTGACGGTGTCCAGCCGGTCGTAGCGCACCTTGGCCAGCACCGGGTACATCATCACCAGCAGCCCCAGCGCGATCGGCAGCGAAACGCCATCGATGGCCACGGTGTCCAAAGCGGGTCCGAGTCCGGGGATCCAGCGTCCGGCTAGCAGGCCGAGGACCATCGCCGCGCCGATCCACACCGGCAGGAATCGGTCCAGTGTGGACAGCTTTGCCACCACGGCGTTGTCTTGCGTCTGGGTCATGCCGTCACCGCCACGTCCTGAGCCGGGGCCAGCGTTTCCGACAGAAGCCGCAATGTGTCGGGCTTGACTCGGTAGTAGATCCACGTGCTGCGCCGGTCGCCCTCGATGATCCCGGCCTCGCGCAGCACCTTGAGGTGGTGCGAGATCGTCGGCCCGGACAGCTCGAAGGCATCGGTGAGGTCGCACACGCAGGCCTCGCCGCCGGCGTGGGAGGCGATCAGCGACAGCAGGCGCAGCCGCACCGGCTCACCGATCGCTTTGAACACCTTGGCCAGGTCGGCGGCCTGGTCGACGGTCAGCGGATCCCGCATCACGGCGGAGGCGCACGGTTCGACCTCGTCCCATGAGACGATCAGGACGTCTTGTTTCGGCATGCGTCTAACTTGACATCCATCGAGATAAGAACGCAAGCTCGATGGCGAGTTTCCCGTCGCGCTGTGATCGGTGCCTCGCCGCGCAGGGGGCGGGACTGTTCGACTCAGGCGGATGGAGGTCGTGGTGCCCGAGGCCCGGGACGTTGTCGTGATCGGCGGTGGGCAGGCGGGTCTGGCGGCCGGGTACTTCCTTCGGCGCGCGAAGCTGGATTTCGTCATCCTCGATGACCAGCCCGAGCCCGGTGGGGCGTGGCGGCATTCCTGGGACTCGCTGCGGCTGTTCTCTCCCGCCGAGTACAGCCCGCTTCCCGGGTGGTGGATGCCTCGCCAGCCCGGGGAGGAGTTCCCCACCGCCGACCACGTCGTGGCCTATCTCGCCGCCTATGAGCAGCGCTACCAGCTACCGGTGCAGCGGCCCGTGCGCGTGAACGGTGTCCACGACGCCGGTGCGTGGCTGGCCGTCGACACCGACCGCGGGACGTGGCGGGCGCGCACCGTCGTCAGCGCCACAGGAACTTGGAGTCAACCGCACCTGCCCTCGTACCCGGGAAGCGAGGTTTTCGCCGGGCGGCAGTTGCACGCAGAGTCCTATCGGTGCCCGAAGGAGTTCGCCGACCAGCGCGTCGTGATCGTCGGAGGCGGCAACTCCGCGGCCCAGATCCTCGCTGAGGTGTCCACTGTGGCCGAGACGACCTGGGTCACCGCGCGGCCACCGCGGTTCATGCCCGATGACGTAGACGGCCGGGTCCTGTTCGACGTGGCCTCCCAGCGCGAGGCCGCACGCCGGGCGGGACTGCCCGACGACGGGGGAACCCAGCAGCTGGGCGACATCGTGATGGTCCCGAGCGTGCTGGAGGCTCGTCAGCGCGGCGTGCTGCGCGCCGAGCCGATGTTCGACCGGCTCACCGAGCGCGGCATCGCCTGGGATGAAGACCGAGAACTCGACTGCGACGCGATCATCTGGTGCACCGGCTTCCGCCCCGCGCTGGACCACCTCGCGCCGCTGGGCCTGCACACCGAGAACGGGACGATCCCCACCGAAGCGACGCGCAGCGTCGCCGAACCACGGCTGCACCTGCTGGGTTACGGGGACTGGACCGGGTGGGCCTCGGCCACGCTTGTGGGAGCCGCGCGGACCGCGAAACCCGCGGTCGCCGACATCGCGCAGCATCTTTCCTCAGCCGTCGGCTGATCGGTTACGCCCGTGTGGTGGCGGGACGGGTGGCCAAGGCGAGCGCAGCGCTCGCCCCGGTCATGGCGCCCAGCACGAGGAACAGGGCCGGGAACCCGCCCAGGGCGGCCGCGATCGCCGAGCCTCCCCATGGTGCGAGGGCGATGGAGATCATCAGCGGGGCCGACAGCAGGCCGCTCAGCCTGCCGTAGGCGGACGTGCCCCATCGGTCGCTGACAGCGGTGGCCTGCAGCAGGGTAAACACGCCTCGGGCCATGCCCACCAGCATCGCCGCGACGATCAACAGCCCGGCCGGCCCCGGAATCACCGCCAGCAGTCCGGTGGTCACCGCGCAGGCCAGCAGGATGACGACGGTGCGGCCACGGGCTCCGGTGCGTCGTTGCAGCGGCCCGTAGCCCAGGCGTCCCAGGACCTGTCCGACCCCGCCGAGCCCGAGCGCCCAGGCCGCCAGGTGGGAGTCGAAGCCGCGTTCGGTCAGCAGCGGAACTTGGTTGATCACCACCGCGTACACCCCGAACCCGCCGAGGGCCATCGTCGCCAGCAGCGCCAAGAACGGGCGGCTGCGCGCGATCTCGGCCGCGTTCCCGTTGACCGGCGAATGCTCGTCGTGGGCGAGGTGGGGCCACGGCAGCCGCAGCCCGGCGTGCAGCGGGATCGTGATGACACCGACGACGACCGCCAGCACGACGTACGTGCCGCGCCAGTCGAGGTGGTCGTTCAAGGCCGCGGTCAGCGGCGCGAACACCGTGCTGGCCAACCCGGCCACCAGGGTCAACGCGGTCAGCGCACGCACGCGGTCGGGCCCGTACCAGCGGGTCAGCGCGGCGAAGGCGGGCGGGTAGAACGTCGCCGCCATCGCCACCCCCGCGACCGCCCAGGCCAGCAGGAACCACCCGTAGCTCGGGGCGTGTGCGATTCCGAGCACGGCGGGTATGGCCAGCGCCGAGCCGGCGGTCATCACCGCACGCGGGCCGCGGCGATCCAGCCACCGCCCGACCGCGATGCCGACCAGGGCGGAGACGATCTGGCTGGCCGAGAAGGCCCACGTCACGGCGGGCAGCGACCAGCCGGTGTCTCGCGTGATCGCCGGTGCCAGCACCGGGAAGGCGTAGTAGAGCACGCCCCAGCTGGTGATCTCGGTGATGCACAGGGCGATGAGCGCGCGACGCCGCCGCACGGCCTCGACAGGCGGTGCGGCGGTGCTCGTCTGTGATTCGGAGTGCATGCGGTCAGCGCTCGGCGGCTCCGGGCGCTGCCAGCTCGACGGTCTGCTGCGGCGCGGCGCAGCAGCCGCCGCCCTGCTCGGTCTCGGGCGCGTCGAACAGCCCGGCCCCACCGCACACCCCTGTTTCCGGTAGGACCAGCTCGACCCGCTCGGCGGATTCGGTGTCGCCGGCGATCGCGGCGGCCACGCTGCGGACCTGCTCGTAGCCGGTCATCGCCAAGAACGTCGGCGCCCGGCCGTAGCTCTTCATCCCGACCACGAACACCCCTGGTTCCGGATGAGCGAGTTCCTTGGCCCCGTGGGGGTAGACGGTGCCGCAGGAGTGCAGGTTCGGATCGATCAACGGCGCCAGCGCGGTCGGCGCCTGCAGCACCGGATCCAGGTCCAACCGGACCTCCGAGAGCCAGGACAGATCCGGCCGGAAGCCGGTCAGCACCACGACTTCATCGACCGGTTCGCTCTTGTTCCCGTCGAAGGAGGTCAACACCACCCGGCCGCCCCCGTCGGCCTCGACCTCGGCCGTGCGAAAACCCGTCACCGTGCGGACGTGTCCGGCGTCGACCGCCTGCTTGGCACGCTGCCCCAACGCCCCGCGCTCGGGCAGCTGGTCGGCCTCACCGCCACCGAACACATCCCCCGAGCGACCCCGGCGCAGCACCCACACGACCTCCGTGCCCGCCGACTCCTCGGCCAGCGCAGCGAAGGCCACCAACGCGGTCAAGGCCGAATGCCCGCTGCCGACCACCGCGATGCGCTTGCCCGCGAACCGGGCCCGGACCTGCGCATCGGAGACATCCGGCACCTGGTAGCTGATCCGCTCCCGTGCGGCGCGCTCCCCCACCGCCGGAAGCCCGTCGCCGCCCAGCGGGTTCGGACTGCGCCACGTCCCGGAGGCGTCGATGACCGCCGACGCGGTGATCCGCTCCTCGCCGAGGGCGGTCTCGACGTGCACCGTCAGCGGCTCGGTCTCTCGTCCGGCATCTACGACCCGGTCCCGGCCGCGGCGAGCCACGCCCACCACCCGGGAACCGAAGCGCACCCGCTCCCCCAGCGCCGCAGCCAGCGGCCGCAGGTACTGCTCGACCCACTCCGCACCTGATGGGTAGCCCGCCGGTTCCGGCGCCTGCCACCCCTGCTGTTCCAGCAACCGCGCCGCGGCCGGGTCGATCAGCTCCGACCACTGCGAGAACAACCGCACGTGCGACCACTCCCGCACCGCAGACCCGGCCTCCGAACCGGCCTCCAGCACCAACGGTTGCAGTCCGCGCTCCAGAACCTCCGCCGCTGCCGCCAGGCCCACCGGGCCCGCACCCACCACCACAACCGGATTCTCGTCCACAAGACACCCCTTTGCATCGATCAGCTTCGATAAAGTTGCCTCGACCGTATCGACGCGGATCGATTGACGCAACCATCGAACCGGGTCGATACTTGGACAACAGGGACAAATCGGGCTGGCATTGATGAGGCCGTTCAGGCGCTTCCGGCGTCGCCGCGGCGAAGAGGGGATCGACGATGAGCGAACAACCTGCAGAGCTGCGCGACACCGTCCGACAGCGCTACGCCGCCGCGGCCACGATCGCCGGCCAAGACGACACCACAGATGCGTGCTGCGGCCCGGCGCAGGTCGAGGTCGGCGACGGCTTCGGTTCCAGCCTCTACGCGGCTTCCGAACGCCAACAGCTGCCCACCGCGGCCATCGCGGCATCTCTCGGCTGCGGCAATCCGACCGCAGTCGCCGAGCTGGGCGAAGGGGAACGCGTTCTCGACCTCGGCTCCGGCGGCGGTATCGACGTGCTGCTGTCCGCCCTCCGCGTCGGCCCCACCGGCAAGGCCTACGGCCTGGACATGACCGAGGAAATGGTCGCTCTCGCCCTGAGCAACACCGAGAAAGCGGGCGCCACCAACGTCGAATTCCTCAAGGGCACCATCGAGAACATCCCGCTCCCGGCAAACACGATCGACGTCGTGATCTCCAACTGCGTCATCAACCTCTCCGTCGACAAGCCCGCCGTGTTCGCCGAAACCTTCCGCGTCCTCACCCCGGGCGGACACATCGGCATCACCGACGTGGTCGCCGAAGACCATCTCGACCCTCGAGCACGGGCCGAGCGTGGCTCCTACGTCGGCTGCATCGCCGGTGCCCTCACCTTCGCCGAATACCACGACCAGCTGCGGGCAGCGGGTTTCACCGAAGTCGAGATCACCTCAACCCACCAGGTCGCCGACCACATGCACTCGGCGATCATTCGCGCCACCAAACCTGCCATGCCGGAAACAGAGGACGCCTGCTGCGGTGTGACCGCGTGCTGCACACCCACAGAACAGGCCACCGACCCGCGAACCACGATCACCGAGGCCAAAGACGCCGCAGGCTGTGCCTGCCGCAACTCCCGTTGAACCAACGTCGCAAACGATCGAGCTCAGCCGGCCCCCTCCAGCGTGAGCTGTCGCCGGTGGAAGTCAAAGTGCTGCGTCGGGAAGTGGTAGACGTCGGCGAGCGTCATGAAATCAGCGAAGAACGGGTCCCACCGGGTCGGATAGTGCATGCCTCGGCGAAGATCCGCTTCGCGCTCAGCATCCAGCCGGCGGTGCAGCCCGTTGATCACGCGATCCATCTTCGCCGCCATCTGATCAGGACCGAAGACTCTGGGACCACCGCACGACCCCCAGTAGTTGACCGCGTCGAACGGCCTGGTCGATGCGTTGAGCAGCGCCGCGAAACCTCTCGATACGCCCGCGGGAAGCCGGCCGAACACGCGAACCAAGATCACGAGGTTCCGAACGATCATGTACCCGAACAGCATGTGGAACAGCAGCTGCTCATTGGTCCACCGCGTGCCCTTGCTCAAGTGACCCAGCTCGGCCTCCGTGGCGCGCGAGAGCAGCTCGTGGAAACTCGCGCGGGCTCGCTCCATCTCCTCGTGGAGGGCCCGGCGATCCACCTGGGGCGATTCGCACATGGCTTCCTCCGGCTTCGAAGCACACTCACCTGAGCACCCTCAGCTTGCTCGGCCGATGCGCACCTGTCCATGCTTGCCTGCGCACACGACAGGACCATAGAGCCACCCCGCTGGGTTCATCGATGCGAATCGATTGACTAAACCATCGATGTGCGTCGATACTTGAGGCATGACGACGGCTACTGAGACCGGACCGCTGCCCGCCGAGGACGCGGCCACCTACGCCGAGTGGTTCGCGTGCCTGGCCGAACCCACCCGCGTCCGCCTGCTGCACGCCGTGGCGGCAGCCGGCACGATCAGCGTGGGCACCTTGACCGACCAGCTGGGCATCAGCCAGTCCACCTGCTCGCACCACGTGCGCAAGCTCGCCGACGTCGGGTTCGTGCTGCTACACAAGGAACGCACCACCACATTCGTCTCGGTCAACACCGCCTGCTGCACCGGGTTGCCGCACGCCGCCGACGCGGTCATGGGCGTCGTCGCCCGCCCGTGCTGCCCGGACAACCTCCCCGAGGACGTCACCATCCGCCCGCTGCAACCCAGCGACTGGACCGACGTGCGCCGCATCTACGCCGAAGGCATCGCCACCGGCAACGCCACCTTCGAAACCGACGTCCCACCCCGCAAGTCGCTGGAGGCCAAGTGGCTGCCCGACCACCGGTGGGTCGCCGAGATCGACGGGCAGGTCGCCGGGTGGGCCGCCGCGACTCCCGTGTCCAACCGGGACTGCTACTCCGGCGTCGCTGAGACCTCGGTCTACGTCGGCGAGGACGTCCGCGGCCGTGGCGTCGGAAAATCCTTGTTGCACAAGCAAGTCACCGCCGCCGATGCCGACGGCCTGTGGACGCTGCAAACCTCGATCTTCCCGGAAAACCGGGCCAGCATCGCCCTGCACTACTCCGCCGGCTTCCGCACCGTCGGCCTGCGCGAACGCATCGCCCAGCACCACGGCGTCTGGCGCGACACCGTCTTCCTCGAACGCCGCCGCACCTGCGACAACGACTGACCTGAGCTAACCACCAACCGCTCCATCCGCACCGTCGCCCGCTGCGCGGACGTCGGTCGATGAAAGGTGCCCTGTGAACATCTGCAACGCCATCGTCATCGGCGGCGGCCAGTCCGGACTCGCCGCCGCCCACGCCCTCCGCACCCAGGGCCTCCGGCCCGTCGTGCTGGAAGCAGGAGCCGAACCCGTCGGCTCCTGGCCGCACTACTACGACAGCCTCACCCTGTTCTCACCAGCCCGATTCAGCGCATTCCCCGACGTGCCCTTCCCCGGAGACCCCGACCACTACCCACACCGCGACGAAGTCGTCGACTACCTCCGCCGCTACGCGCGCACCCTCGACGCCGACATCCGCACCCACCACCGCGTCAGCACCGTCACCGCCGACAACGGCGCCTACACCGTCCACACCGAACACGGCGAGGCACTGCAGACAAACATCCTCATCGCCGCTACCGGCGGATTCAGCCAACCCCACTGGCCCGAGCTCCCCGGGCTCAACAAGTTCGCCGGCACAATTCTGCACGCATCCGACTACCGCAACCCCGAACCCTTCGCCGGACAACGCGTCCTCGTCGTCGGCGCCGGTAACTCCGCGGTCCAGATCGCCGTCGAACTCGCCGAACACGCCCACACCACCATCACCAGCCGCACACCGCTGCGCTACGCCAGCCCCACCCTGCTCGGCCGCGACCTGCACTGGTGGACCGCCACCACCAGACTCGACGTCCTGCCCCTTGGACCCTGGCTGCGCACCGTCCCCACCACGCCGGTCTCCGACAAGGGCGCCTACAAAGCCGCCATCGAGGCCGGAAACCCCGACCACCGCCCCCTCTTCGAGCACCTCAACACCACCGAGGTCACCTGGTCCGACGGCACCCGCGAACACATCGACGCCGTCATCCTCGCTACCGGCTACCGCCCCGACCTCACCTACCTCCAACCGCTCGGAGCCCTCGACTCGACGGGCTCACCCCGACACCGACGGGGCCTCTCACGCACCTGCCCCGGCCTCGGATACGTCGGACTGGAATGGCAAACCAGCTTCTCCTCCGCCACCCTCCGCGGAGTCCACCGCGACGCCCACTACGTCGTCAAACAGCTTGTCAAAGCAGTCCGCACCCACAAGCACTGCTGCATTCCAACACCTGTCTGACAGACCAGATCTGGCCAACTCGCGATATGCCGCCCGCAACCAACCACAGACCGGATCCGTAGCACGACTCCTGGTCCACTCCGGGTCAAACGATCACCGCCTAGGACGACTGTTCCACCTCCCCAAGCAGTACCGAAGCGCAAGCACCAATCTCCGAATCAAGCGAAAACCGCAGGCCACAAGGCCATTAGCAAGCACGGCATCCTAGGCCGAATCCGACCAAGGCGAATTGCATCAACCGCCATACCGAGCGGAAACACCTACCCAGCAGTACGCCCCGCAGTCAATCCATGGTCAATCGACCCCACAGGCACCGGAGTCCCTGCCGGCGAAAACCACCGACAGGGACTCTGAACCGCAAAAACTCTGGTGCGCGATACTGGAATTGAACCAGTGACCTCTACCGTGTCAAAAAAAGAAAGGTCGTGAGTTTCCCCTGGTCACAAGGGGTTTCGCGTTAGATCGCAGGTCAGCGGTCCTTGTTCCTCCTCGTCCCGACGGGATCTGACGCGTTGCCACGCGCTCCCGCCGCCAGGAAATCGCCATTTGATCTTGGTCGGCGTGGGGGAAAGTCACCTTGTCGCACCCACTTCTTCGGCTGTGCCTCACAGCCCTCGTATGGGACCGTACGAGCCGCGCAGTACTCCGGGAAGGCCCGACGGCCCGCATCACGTACACAGCCCAGTGGATGTGGGGCAGGTAAACCCGCATGAGGGATCGACCACCCTCCCGTATCCGTCCTGATGTGTCGCTGCGCCTGCAATGCGCGTGCACACTGCTGGTGCCCACTAGTCGTTGACGGGCTCCTGCTGACTTCCACAAGACCCACGACCACGGCGCTACTGGCCAGTGGAAGGCCTGGCTGTCGTTCATGCTCGGCATCGCGCTGTCACTCTGCGCAAGCATCGCCTCCGCGCCCCAGCTGAACATCTTCGCCATTGCCGTAGCTGCCCGCCCTCCGCTGGCACTCCTGCTGTCGGTCGAATTACTCAACCAAGCCTTCAAACGCCACCACGGCGCACAGCCTGACTCGGCTGAACCCCGAAACGGCGGTCTCGGCCTGAGAGCACAGCGGGGCACGTGGTGAGGGGTAGGCCGGTGCTGGCCTACTCCTCACCACGTCCGTGGGCAGTGGGGCTGTCGTGGCCGGTGTGGTTTTCGATGATGCGGCAGATCACGGCATGCTCACCGCGGCGCTGGCTGTCCCGGGCGACGTGGCGGGCGGAGGCCAGCGAACGACGGAGCTGGCGCAGGTCTGCGAGAGTGCGGTCGATCTCGGCGATGTGGGTGTCGAGGAGTTCGGTGACGCGCCCGCACGGAGCGGCGCCGTCGCGTTGCAGGTCGATGATGTTTTTGATCTCGGGCAGGGTCAGGCCGAGAGTTTTGGCCTGGCGGATGAAGCGCAGCACGTCGAGGTCGTCGTCGGTGAAGACCCGGTAGCCGACCTCGGTGCGTTCGGCAGGCGGCAGCAGGCCCTTCGACTCCCACAGGCGGACCGCTTTCGCGCTGACCCCTGCGGCCTGGGCGGCCGCACCCACGGTCATGGTCATCCCAGCCTCCTGCGGTACTGGTGGGTCTTCACGCTTGACCTTACCCCTGGGGCAAGGTTCTAGCGTGTGTCGGCGAAGGAAAAACCGCACGTCGAAGCCTGGGAGTGAGGGGTTATGGACACGCTGGTGTTGCGGGTGGTGGGGATGTCGTGCGCCGGCTGTGAGCAGCGGATCGACGCGGTGCTGCGCCGAGTCGAGGGCGTACGAGAGGTCATCGCCGACCACACCACCGGGGCGGTGCGGGTGCGTGTCGGCTCCGAGTTGGCCGACCGCGGTGTGCTGGCCGAGCGGTTGGATGCCGCTGGCTACGAGGTCATCGAGGGGGTGGGCCGGTGAGTACCGCTGTCGCGGAACAGTCGCAGCTATGGGACTCGGAGCCCAGCCCGACGCCGGGGCATCAGCGGATTCGTGCGCGGATCGCGGGCTTGCACTGCTCGCTGTGCACCGGCACGATCGAAAAGGCCCTGGGCCGCATGGACGGTGTCGGCACGGTGGCGGTGAGCCTGACCCACGAGCAGGCCCTGGTCGACTACGACCCCGCGCGCATCGCGCCCGAGCGGATCCTGGGCACGCTGCGCGATATCGGCTATGACCTCTACGACCCGCGCAAGCTACGCGCGTTCGAGGACGAGGAAGCCGATCTGCTGCGCGAGGGCAAGCGGTTGTTCACCGCCATCGGCGTGAGCCTGGCGGCGATGGTGCAGATCGCCGAAGGCTGGTGGACGCTCGCGTGCGCAACCCTGCTGGTCGCCGCGCTGGCGCTGGTGTTTTCGATCCTGCGCCCCACCGGCCGGGCTCGGGCGGCCGGGTGGGCGGCCGCAGTCGCCGCCCCAGGGGCGCTCGCCCTGGCCGCGCGCTTCGGCGGGTTGCTGGCGCCACCGGTCAACGGGTGGATCGCCGCGGTACTGGCGGGTGTGATGGTGTTCGGCGTGGCCCCGCACATTCTGCGGATGGCGTGGCAGTCCGCGCGCCGCGGCATTCTCAACCAGCATGTCCTGCTGGAGATCGGCGCGTTCGCCGGCATCACCGGCGGCATCATCGGCCTGACCGGGGTGTTGCCCGGTTATCCGACCGCGGAGTTCTTCGCGGTGGCGGCGATCGTGGCGACCTACCACATCTTCTCGGAATGGTTGTCGCTGCTGGTCAAGACCCGCTCCAGCCAGTCGATCAAGAAACTGTTGGACCTGCAACCCGACCTGGCACGGCTGGTCACCGACTCCGGCGAGTCCGAGGTGCCCGTCGAGCAGGTCGAGGTGGGCCAGCGGGTGCGAGTGCGGCCCGGCGAACGCATCCCGCTCGATGGGCGCATCCGAACCGGCTATTCGGCCATCGACTTCTCGCTGGTCACCGGCGAGCCGGTTCCCGCGGAGCGCGGGCCGGGTGAGGAGGTTGTCGGCGGGGCGATCAACGGCACTGGCAGCCTGCTCATCGAGGTCACCGCCACCGGCGCCGAGGGCTTCCTGGCCCAGGTGGTGCGCCACGTGGAGGACTCCCGCGCGCTCAAGCCCGGCATCCTGCATCTGGTCGACCGGGTGCTGCGCGTCTACACCCCCACCGTGTTGAGCATCTCCGCGATCGCCCTGCTCGCCTGGCTGGGCGACAGCTGGGCGTTGGCCGGCCAACCCGATGTGCACCGCGCGGTGTTCGCCGCACTCGGAGTGCTGGTGATGGGCTATCCCTGCGCGGTCGGGATCGCCGCACCGCTGGCCATCGTGCGCGGCACCGGACATGCCGCCGACCGGGGCATCGTCATGCGCACCGGCGAAGCCTTCCAAACCTTCCGCCTAGTGCGCCGCATCGTGCTGGACAAGACCGGCACCCTCACCCAAGGTCGTCCCACCGTGAGGGCCATCGAACCCGTCGACGGCGACGAGCAGGAGCTGCTGCGCCTGGCCGCGGCCGCCGAGAAGCACTCCGAGCACGCGCTGGCCCGCGCTGTTGTGGCCGCCGCCGAAGACACTGGCATGGAGGTGCCCACGGCGGACGACTTCGAGTCGGTGACCGGTTCCGGCGTGCGCGCCACCGTCGACGGCCAGCGCGTGCTGGTAGGCCGGCCCGGGTTGCTCACCGACGCCGGCATCGAGCTGGCCGAGCTCGCGGCGTGGATCGAGGAGGCCGAGGCTGCCGGGCACACCGTCATCGCCGTGGCCACCGGCCAGGCGCTGCGGGGCGCGATCGCGCTGGGCGACCAGATCCGCGAGGACGCCGAAGCCGCGGTCGCGGCCATGCGCGCGGCGGGGATGGTCCCAGTGCTGGTCACCGGCGACAACGAGCGCGCCGCGCGGTACGTCGCCGGCCAGCTCGGCATCACCGAGGTCCACGCCGGGGTGCGTCCGGACGGCAAGGCAGCGATCGTGCGCGAGCTGCAGGCCGAGGGCACCCGGGTGGCCATGGTCGGCGACGGGATCAACGACGCCCCCGCCCTGATGCAGGCCGACGTGGGGCTGGCCGCCGGCGGCGGCACCGACATCGCCGTGGAATCCGCCGACCTCGTACTGCTGCGCGACGACGTCACCGCAGTGCTCGACGCCCGGAACATCAGCGACCGCGCCTACCGGCGCACCCGCACCAACGTGGGTCTGGCCTTCACCTTCAACGGCCTAGGCATCCCGCTGGCCACCACCGGCCTGATCAGCCCCGTATGGGCCATGGTGGCCATGGCCGCCTCGGTGACCACGATCTTCCTCAACTCCTTCGGCACCCGCCCCGCACTGCTCATCAGCGCCATCACCAGCGTCGGCCGGCCAGGGCCCAGCACCGCCGCCGACGTGGGGCCTGCTTCCCCGGTGCCCACACGGGTGTCCGGTTAACAGCCGGGCACCCGCCCCACCGCGCAGCGACGAAGCCCAGCAACCCGGCACATTCCAGTCATCAGGAAGAGGAGACGTGTCCGAACCCGCACCCATCCCCAGCGCGCCCCGGGGCATGCTGGCAGTGCTGACCACCGCAGCGTTCGTGATCTTCGCGCAGATCTTCATGGTCGCGCCGATCCTGCCGGCACTGGCCAAGGTCTTCGCCACCACCCCGAGCCTGGTCGGCCTGGCCGTGCCGGCGTATCTGGTGCCCTACGGGGTCATGACCCTGCTCTGGGGTCCCTTGTCCGACCGCGTCGGGCGCCGCCCGGTCATCCTCGCCTCCCTGGTGGCATTCACCGTGCTCACCGCCGCGACCGCGTTCGTCGGCACCGCCACGGCGTTCGTCGGCATGCGGGTGGTCACCGCCCTCGGCGCCAGTGGCGTCGTGCCGATCGGGCTGGCGCTGATCGGTGACCTGTACCCCTACCAACGTCGGGGCTGGGCACTCGGGTGGTTGTTCGGCGGTATGGCCGGCGGCATGGCCTTCGGCGCGGCCGGCGGCGCACTCGCCGAGCCCCTGCTCGGCGGGTCCGGGCTGTTCCTGGCCGTCAGCGTCCTCGGGCTGGTGCTGCTGACCATGGCACTGGCCGTCCTCCCGCCCACACCGAGGCCGGCCACGGTGCCGCCCTGGCGCAAGGTCGCCGCCGGCTACACCGCCCTGCTGCGCACCGCCCGTGGTCAACGCACCTACGCCTATGTGCTGGTCAACGCGGTGCTGCACTCCGGGGTCTACACCTGGCTCGGGGTCTATTTGTCCCAGCGTTTCGGTCTCGGCGAGTTCGGTATCGGGCTGACCCTGCTCGGCTACGGCATCCCCGGCCTGCTGCTGGGCCCCGTCATCGGGCGACTGGCCGACCGCTACGGCCGCGCCCGCATCATCCCCGCCGGACTGGCCCTCGGCGCCGCGTGCGCGCTGCTGCTGGCCACCCCGTTGCCGCTGCTGGCCGTGCAAGCCAGCATCGTGGCGCTGTCCCTGGGCTACGACATGACCCAACCACCCCTGGGCGGCATCGTCACCGACCTGCCCGGACACCGCGGCCAAGCCATGGGCCTCAACGTCTTCACCCTGTTCACCGGCATGGGGATAGGAAGCCTCGCCTTCCAAGCCCTACTGCTGCCCGCCGGTTTCCCCGTCGCGCTGACCGTGTTCGGCGCGGCCGCAACCGTGGCCACCGCAGCCGCTGTTCCGCTGTTCCGCCACGAACGGCCCCGTACCAGCGCCCCGACATCCTGAAAGGCCCGCCCCGCCCCAGGTCAGGAAGAGGGGCTACGCAGTGGCCGGTAGCCGGTGCGCGACCATCAAAACCGGCAAGAACGCCAGCCAACACCCCTCAGTCGCCTCGTTCTACCACGCCCTCGCCGACACCGAAGCCTGACCAGGCATTACCAGAAGACTTGGCAGGTTTCTCGCGTATCCCGGCTACCCCTAGAAGCCCTCGGCGTTGCTGGCCAGTGTGGTGGCTCCCCGGTCGAGCTCGACCGGGGAGCTCGTGGTGCTGCCCGCGTCACGAGGCGGCAGCTCCGGAGCCAGAAACGAATAGCGGCCGAGGACCTTTACGTGGTGCCACACGAACGGCGAGAGCCAGGCGGCGTCCTCATCACGAACCTCGTAGCCCCCAGCCCGCAGCTCGGTGATCGCGGCATCGAGGTAGCGGGTGTTGAACAGCACCAGCGCGTTCAAGATATTTGCCGAGGGCGCCGAGCTGGTCTTACATGCCCTCGTAGTAGCGCTGTCGCAGTTCGCCGCGCTGGCCGTGAAAGATCCGCCTCGCCAGGGCGTGGCAGCCTTCCTGGAGGTTGGCCTGGGCTTGCTGTCGCGGCGATAGCCGGTGTCGTCGACCAGACGAAGTGCATGCAGGGTCTTGTGAATGCGCCCATAGTGCGCGATCGCTTCACCAAGCGGGGTGGGGTGGCCGTCGCGGGAGAGCATCCGGATCACGTCGTGCGCTCGGACGGCGCCCGTGTGAATGGAGGCGGTGACCCGCAGGATGTCCTCCCAGTTCCGCCGCACCGGTCCAGATCGATCCGGCCGCAGGCAGCGGTGGCGATCGGACCGTCGCGGTCGTAGAGCACGTCCAGCACGTGCAGGGAGTCACGCGGGGTACCGGCGACGACTTTCCCGGCGGCCCGGCGGCCTGGTCGTTGAGCTTGTTCAGCCAGGTCGCGCCCCGTTTCTGGCCCCGGTAATGGGGATTGTGGCGGGCATTGATGGTCTGCACCGGTACGACGAACCGCATCCTGTCGACACTGGCCTGGCCACATGCCCGCCGCCCAGATCTGTGCCAGGCCGATGCGGGCCTGCTCGTCGATCAGGGCGCCGTTGGCGGCTTTAAGGGTGTCCATCCGCAGGTAGGTGGCATCGACCTGCGCGAGCCGGTCGTGGGTCAGCGCGGGCACGGCGTGTTTGACGACCGAGGTCCAGCCGATATTGCAGGACTCGCTCACCAGCAGTGCGGCGATCGAGATGTGCAGGTCGGCCAGGCGGGCTTCGCCGCCGGTGACCGAGGTGAACGCCTGGTCGGCACCGGTCCAGGACAACACCTCCAGCAACACCTCGGGCAGATCCACACGAGGCAGCATCCGGTGGGTCAGCACCCGCAGGTTCTCCAGGCTCGGCGGCTCCGCCGCTGGCCGCCGCGCAGTTACTGGCCGCCCTGTCCGCAGGGGCCACCAGCGCGCTGCTGGTTGTGCTCGCTCACGAGCACCTCAGCATCGGGCCGCAGGGATTCGGGCGGCTGCTGGCTGCCATCGCGATCGGCGCCGCCGCCGGTCCCACGCTGCTGACCCGATTCGTGTGCGAGCCGGCCCGGCCAGGAATCGTCTTCAGCGCCTACTGGTTGCGCGGCCTCGTCGACCTGGTGCTGGCCGCGACGACATGGCCGCCCCGGGCCGCCGGGGCGCTGCTGCTCTACGGCCTGGGCACCTCCACCGGGACCAACACCTTCACCAGCCTCGTGCAAGCCCACACCGATGAGGCCGTGCGGGGCCGCGTGTCCTCCGGGCTGGACGCGCTGTGGCAGACCGGCCGACTGGGCAGCCTCGTCCTCGGTGGCCTTCTCGCCTACAGACTCGGCGTCACGGCCGTCTACCTCCTCGGAGCCGCACTCCTGCTCACCGCCGCAGCAGCCGGATTCACCCTCACTAATGCCCATCCGCACCGATGTGACGAATGGCGCAGTTGAACGGGCGATCGGCAATGCTCGCCTCCCTCGGTGGCATCGCCGGGCAGTGTTGCGGGCTCCTAATCGAGTTTCGACGGGAGTTCCCGCTCGAACCTTGCCCCGCCCGGAGCACGATCATTCAGGCCAAGAGGGCCGTCGATTCGACCTGCCAAGACTGACCGGCGCGTCAGTACCGGCTGCCGTGTCCCCACCCACCTATGAGGGGTATGACGGAGGGTGTAGTACCTGTTCAGGCGGCGTATCGGTCGAAGGCGGTGGTTGCCGTGATGGACGGAATGATGGGCATGGGCATGGGCCTGCTGGCGGTCCTGTGGGGCGTCGTGGGACTGGCGGTGCTGGCGCTGCTCGTGTTGGCGATCATGTGGCTGGCCAGGTCACTGATGAGCCAGGGCCAGCTAACACGGCAACGCGAAGACCCGGCGGAGACCGAGCTCCGGCGACGCTATGCAGCGGGAGAGGTCGACCGGGAGGAATACCAGCGCCGCCTCGGAGATCTCCGTGGCCGGTAACCAGCCCCACCTGGTCCTGCGTTTCGCGCAGCATGGTCGCACGTTGCCGCACAGTGGGGTTCCGCCTCTACGAAGCACGAACGTGGGAAAGCGACTCGCGCGACTGGTTGGGACTGAGGCGATACCACCAAGCGCACGGCTTGAACCGAAAGGGCCCGGTGACGTCCACAAGCATCACCAGTTGCGCGCTACACCGGTCCCATCGGTTCCATTTTTTGAGGGACGCGACGATCTACCTGGCTACAGGTCCACGGTCAGTTTCGGGCTGCGGGCGCGTGACACACAGGGGTAGATCACATCGCGGCGATCACGCTCGTCGGGCGGTAGCACGGTGTCACGGTGGTCGGGGAGGCCATCCAGGACATCGAGTTCACACGTACCGCAATATCCTTCCTCGCAGGAAGCCCGAGCATCCGGCACCGCATCTCGGACCACGTCCAGCAGACTGCGGTCGGCCGGGACCGGCAGGATTCGTCCGCTGCGTCGCAGCTCGACCTGGAAGTCGGCGGCTGCAGCACCGGCAGCGGCGAAGCGTTCGGTATGCAGATGCCGGTCAGGAAATCTGGTGACGACGACCTGCTTCACCGAGGTGAGAAGTGGTTCGGGACCGCAGGCGTAGACGGCCGCTCCCGGAGGTGTCTCAGCCAGTGCGGTGGCGAAGTCGGGCAGACCATCGGTGTCCTCTGGGACAAGCTGCACGCGATCGCGATCGAGCGCCAGGAGCTCCTCCGTGAAGGCCATTGCTGCGCTGGAGCGGGCGCCGTAGATCAGCCGCCACTCCCGTCCGGCTTCGGCCGCCGCTCGAATCATGGGCAGCATCGGGGTGATACCGATACCGCCAGCGATGAACAGGTAGTGGTTGGCCAGCACCAGGGGAAACCGGTTCCGCGGGCGGCTGATGGCGACTCGCTGGCCCGCTTGCAGTGCGTGCACCTCCTCTGACACGCCGCCGGCCGGGACGTGGAGCACACCGATGCGGTATGTGTTCAGGTCGGCCGGGTCGCCACACAGCGAGTACTGGCCGATCTGTCCTGACGGCAGGACGAGATCGACATGCGCACCGGGTTCCCACGCGGGTAGCGGCGCGCCGTGCACGCTGGCGAGTTCAACTGCGCTGATCTTGTCAGCAACCGAGCGGATCCCGGCCACGATGACGGGTTGGGTTCCGGGCGGATCCGAGGCCGCCGCAGGTTCCGCGGGGGCGGAGGTGTCGGCGCTGCCCCGCCTTCCAGCGAGTAGTCGGTAGAGGCTCAGAAACCCGACGAGCCAGATCAAGACGACGCCGGTCCCAAGCACGACCGGATCGTCTGTTCCAGCGGTGAGGGCGTGCAGGGTGGTGAGCCCGAACACCGCGAAGGCGCTGCGGTGGACGTAGGACCACCACCGATGGGGGATGCGTTGGCTGAGGAGTGAGGTCACCTGGATGGCGATGAGCAGGTAAGCAGCGATCACGCCCCAGGTCACCGCTGCGGGCCGGTAGCTGGAGGTTAAGGGGACCAGTAGCTGGGTCAGACCGATCTTCACCCAGGTGTCCGCCAGTAGTGCGACCGCATGTACAGCGAGGAAGGTCAGGGACAGTGCGGAAACGAAGCGGTGCAGATCGCGCAGGCTCGCCGCGTTCACGTGCTTGATGAGCAGGCGAGTCGAAAACAGCAATCCCAATACAACCGTGGCGGAGAGCAGCCACCAGGACATCAGTCCGCCGACACGCGCGAGGTACCACCAGATTCGGGGGTCCACGTCACATACCTTTCCCACGTTCCGACTGTGTGCGCCGCTCCATCCCCAGTGACGAGCAAGCCGCCTACGCCATGGCGTTCCAGCAGGGCCGTTCCGGCAGACAGGCCGGCGATCAGCGCCGCCTTGGCCAGCACCTCCGCCCAGGTGGCGTCTCCGGCCACGACCGTGACGGTGACAACCTCGCTTGTTGCGGGCATTCCGGTGCGCGGGTCGATGAGGTGGTGCAGTTCTCGCCCGTGCCGTCGCCATCGGCGTCGAAGCCGGGTGGAGGTGGCCACTGCTCCATCGGCCACGGCCAGCCACGCCAGATCCTTATCCGGATTGGCCTCGTCTGCCACGGCGCTGTCCCAGGCCACACCACTGGGCGGCGAGCCCGCCATTCGAACGTCGCCGCCCAGATTGACAGACGCCCCTTCCGCTCCTGCGGTGAGCAATTCGTTGACCAGGAGATCGGCTGCGTAGCCCTTGCCGATGCCCCCCAGATCGAGTTGGACGCCGGGAGGTAGGTAGACGCGATCTGCTTTGAATTCGATGTCTGCGCAGCCGGGAGCAGGCACAGGCGGCGCCTCGGGCAGCGGTCCGTCCCGCAACGTCTCGAAGCTGCCGCTGTAGCCAGCGGTTTTCAAGGCAGGCAACACGGTCGGATCGAACAGACCACCGGTCACCTCCCACGCCCGCACCGCGGCGTGCACCACCCACAGCGTCGGAGCGCAAACCCGGACCCATCGGCCCTGCAAGCTGTTCAGCCGGCACAATTCGCTGTCCGGTTGGAACCGGGACCACAACGATTCAAGCTGGCCCAGCAGGGTTTGTGCCCGAGCCAGCAGCTCGGGGGCTCCGCCGGTTACCACGAGATGCCCGGCGGAACCCATCACCGGAAACCGTGCTTCAGCTGCCACTGCTGCGCGCCATGGGATTTGCCGCCATGGTCTGGGCCTGAGGCGGCGCGGGTGCGGCAGAAGAGTTTTCGGCCGTCTTGCCGCCGCCACATCCGCTGCCGCTGCTGCGCGTTGCGGGCCCCGGTGCCCCCTGAGCCTCAAGCGCAGGAGTCGCCGCCGTGGGTGCGGCATTGGCCACCGGCGACGATGGGGATGGGTCGCCATTAGTCAGCAGAGGAATGAGCAGTGTGGCACCCGCGATGCTGGCCGTGGCAACACCCACCCGCAGCGCTGTGCGACGATCCTGCTCCTTGGCGGCACCAGACTCCTCGGCCATGGATCACATGCCTCCCATGCCGCTATTGGGCGCAGGCGCCGCACCGCCGTTCGGCGCGGGGTTCATGCCATTGTTGTTCGGCGCAGGATTCATACCGTTCATACCGCTGTTATAAGGCACCCACATGTAGCCCGTGCCGCTGAAGGGCATCCACATCCCGCCCATTCCATTGCTGGGCATTCCGGTACCATTGTTCGACATACCCATGCCATTCATGGTCATACCGCCGTTGGGCATCAAGCTCATGCCATTCATGCCCATGCCGCTACCCTGACCATTCGGCATCATCCCCATGCCGTTCATGCCGTTCATGCCGTTCATGCCCATGCCGTTATTGCCCATCATGTTCGGCATTCCGTTCATCATGCCCATGCCACCGCTCTGGCTATTCGGCATCATGCCCATGCCATTCATCATGTCCATCCCCATACCCATGCCGTTGGGTTGGCTGGGCTGACCCATGCCGTTCGGCTGGCTGGGCTGCACGGGTCGCTGGTCAGGGGACGGAGGCGCGGGCGGCGCAGGTGCTGTCGGGGCAGGCTGCGGGGTGTCCGACGTGGCGCTGGCGACCGCCACGCTCGTCGTGACACCCACCGTCACGACTCCTGCCGCGAGAGCGAGGGCCGTGCGATGCTTGATTTGCCCTAGCTTGACTGACACTGTTTTCTCCATTCCTCCGGGCGCATATCGCGCTTACGGCTCTGTGCTTCACGCTGTCGTCACCCGAATTCCGGCATTCCGAGCGAAAGTGAACTCATTTACGAATGGTCGGCTGGAAATTTCGCAGTCGCAGGCTGTTGGTGACAACAAACACCGACGAGGTCGCCATTGCCGCCCCAGCGATGAGCGGGTTGAGCAGGCCGAAACCGGCGAGCGGCAAGGCGGCAACATTGTAGAAGAACGCCCAGAAGAGGTTGCCCTTGATCGTGGCGAGGGTCTTGCGGGCGAGTCGAATTGCATCTGCGGCGGCTTGCGGGTCTCCCTTGACCAGGGTCAGGTCGGCGGCGGCGATGGCCGCGTCGGTTCCGGTTCCCATTGCCAGACCGAGGTCAGCCTGGGCCAAGGCGGCGGCGTCGTTGACACCGTCGCCGACCATTGCCACGACTTTTCCTTCACCCTGGAGCCGTTTGACTTCATCGACCTTTTCCTCGGGGTGGACTTCGGCGATGACCTCGTCGATCCCGACTTGGGTGGCGACGTGCTTCGCTGCCGCAGTGTTGTCACCAGTAAGCAGTACGGGCCTCAGCCCCAGTTCCTTGAACTGGGCAACTGCGTCAGCGCTGGACTTCTTGACCGTGTCGGCTACGACGAGCGCGGCGCGAATCTGTCCTTCCCATGCGGTGAAAACGACGGTGTTTCCGGCGCTTTCGGCTCGTTGCTGAGCCTGAGCGAGAGAGACTGGACGTCCAGGCCGTCCTGGGTGGCCAGCCAACTCGCGCGTCCAGCGAGAATCGTCCGGCCTTCAACGGTGCCGGTGACGCCACTTCCGGCGTGATTGGCGAACCCTGTGACGGCGGGGAGGGCCGCGTGCCTGTCCGCGGCGGCGTCCGCGATCGCGCGGGCGATCGGATGCTCGCTGGCGTTCTCCAAAGCGCCTGTCAGGCGCAGAACTTCCCCGTCGTCCTCGCCCTCGGCGGCCACGACTTCGGTCAGGCTCATCCGTCCCTCGGTGATCGTGCCGGTCTTGTCCAGCACGATCGTGTCGATGCGCCGGGTTGACTCCAGCACCTCGGGACCACGGATGAGCAAGCCGAGCTGAGCACCTCGACCGGTGCCGACCATCAGAGCCGTCGGCGTGGCCAGTCCGAGCGCGCACGGGCAGGCGATGATGAGCACAGCGACCGCCGCGGTCAGCGCCATCGACCCCGCGTGCCCCAGGAACAGCCAGGCGATCAGGGTCTCCACCGCCAGCAGAATGACTACCGGGACAAAGATCGCCGAGATCTGATCAGCCAGCCGCTGCACCTCGGCCTTGCCTGTTTGAGCGTCCTCAACCAAGCGGGCAATCTGAGCGAGTTTGGTGTCCGCACCGACCCGGGAGGCGCGCACCAGCAGTTGACCTCCCGCGTTGACCGTCGCCCCGGTCACCACGTCACCTGCGCTGACCTCGACCGGTAACGACTCGCCCGTCAGCAGGGATTCGTCCACGGCCGAGGAACCTTCCACCACGACGCCGTCGGTGGCGATCTTCTCCCCCGGTCGCACGAGGAACTCCGCACCGACCTCCAACTGGTCGATCGGGATACGCACCTCGCGTCCGTCGCGCACGACGGTGACGTCCTTGGCTCCGAGGTTCATCAGGGCTCGGATCGCCTCGCCCGCGCGCCTGCGAGCACGCGCCTCGAAGTAGCGGCCCGCGAGGATCGCCGCGGTCAGCGCCGCGGCCACTTCCAGGTAAACCTCTGCCGACCCGTGCGTGCTCGAACTGGGAATGAGCGAGAACGCCATCGTCATTCCGGGCTCGCCCGCGCCGCCGAAGAACAGCGCGTACACGCTCCACACCCACGCCGCCAGAACACCAAGCGAAACCAGGGTGTCCATCGTGACCGCCCGATGGCGCAGGTTCAGCACAGCTGCCCGGTGGAACGGCCACGCCCCCCACAACGCAACGGGAGAAGCCAGCGCGAAGACCAGCCACTGCCAAAACCGGAACTGCGCGGCAGGCACCATCGACAGCACCAACACCGGCACGGTCAAAACCACCGAGACCAGTAATCGATCCCGCAGAGCCCGCACATGGCGTTGCTCATCATCACGAGAGCCCCCGGCATCATCACGAGAGCCCCCGGCATCCTCACTCTCGCCTGGCGTTCCCTTGGGCGTCGGGGAGGCAGGAAGACTCGCGCCGTATCCGGTGCCCCGCACCGTGGCCACCAGGTCCTCCGGCGCAACATCATCGGAATGGGCAACGCGTGCGCTGGCGGTGGCGAAGTTCACCGACGCACTCACCCCGGACAGCTTGTTCAGCTTGCGCTCGATCCGGGCCGCGCACGACGCACACGTCATGCCGGTGATGGACAAGTCGGTCTGCACTGACGGACTCGATTCAGTCCGGTCAGGGGATTCGAGTTCGGTCGAGGTCATATCAGGCTCGTCCTCCGTGCCGAGTCCAGGAACATCGCGAACCAGGTTTCGGTCCGAAGCCTTTCGAACGTTCCTCGAATCGAGATCCAGAGTCACGCCATGGACACGCGCGCTCCTGGACTCGGTCATACCTCGCTCCTCGATCCTTCGATATGGCGACCGCCGACGGCGGACAGCCGGACACACTGACCGTTACACTTCCAGTGCACTGGAAGGGCAAGAGGAGGGAACATGAGAATCGGAGAAGTTGCCGAACTCACAGGGACGAGCACCAAGACCATTCGCTTCTATGAGGAAGCGGGCGTGCTTCCCGCGCCCTCGCGCACGCCAAGCGGCCAACGCGACTACGGCTCGGACACCGCCGACCGGCTTCGATTCATCCGCCGATGCCAGGCTGCCGGGATGACCTTGCGCGAAGTGCGCCAGATCCTCGCTGTGCACGAGCGCGGCGAAAGCCCCTGCAGCCACGTCGGGCACGTCCTCAACGAACGACTGGACGGCGTGCGTGCCCAGATCGCCGAACTCATCACACTGGAAACCCACTTGGAACGCCTGCTCGCTCACGCCGAGCAAGGCCCGCCCAGCGAGCACGACAACGCCAGCGTCTGCTGGATCCTGGAAACCGAACCTCTCGACACCCCTCACCAGTGACGAGGAGGACCCCAGTGACCGCGCCCCGGCGATCGCGTGACTGATGCGCACTCAAGTTCGGCAAGCGGCTCGTCGATACGTGGCCACACGCGACTTTTTCCGCAGATACGAAACTGGAAAGTTCCCTATTTCCACGTCTCACCGCGGGGGCGCGACGCAGCGGCAGTGGCAAGTACGTAACCTGGGCCCGATGCGTCCGACCCGCCAGGTGCGAGCCGTGCGAGGCTTCCTCGCCCGGCTGGTTGCGGTGCTCACGGTGATCGCCGGCCTGGCGCTGCTCCACACCCCGCAGTGCACCGATGGCATGACGCCGGTCATTGACATGACCACCGCGGCCGAGCACGTGGCTTCCGATTCCGGCCACACCAAGGCCGGCAGCTCCATGAACGCATCAAGCATCGACACCGGTGGTGAAAACCGACACCTCAGTGATGGGACCAGCGTCGACGACGGCATGACCGGTCTCCCAAGCGGCTTGCACAGTGGCATGCTGATGACCTGCTTGGCTCTCCTGATCATCATCGTCGGGCTCTTGGCGATTCTGCGTCACCCCCAGATGCGGGTCATTCTGCGCTTCACCAGGACCAACGTGTCCACCCCGCGCGTGCCGCCACCACTGCCGCCGAGCCTCATCCAACTCTGCATCCTGCGGACGTAGGAGAATCTGCCCACCGACCGCACGATCCGTCGTGCGGCCATACCCCTGCGCCTTGAAAGCCAGGGGCTATCACGACTTCCCTACCTTTTTCCGCAGGAGGTTCCTTCAATGGATCTGATCGCAGTTTTGCTCACCGGCCTACTCGCCGGTGGGGTCTCATGTGCCGCAGTCCAGGGCGGACTGCTCGCCGGATTGATCACCCGCCAGCATCGCAACGCGGCCCCCGTCGACACCGGAAACACCGCCGTGCGGACCAAAACAACCCAGAGTCCGCTGAATCGGCTCGCCGACGATGTCGCACCCGTTGGTGGTTTCCTGATCGGCAAGCTCGTCTCCCACAGCGTGCTCGGCGCACTGCTCGGCACACTGGGCACGGTCGTGCAGATGTCTGTCGGCACCAGGACCACGTTGCAGCTGATCGCCGGTGTGGTGATCTGCGTGCTGGGACTCTCCCAGCTCGGCGTGCCCGGTTTCCGCAACATCGTCATCGAACCACCGCTGTCCTGGATGCGGATCGTGCGCGACAGCTCGCGTTCCCAATCCGCGCTGGCGCCGACGCTGCTCGGCGTGGTCAGCGTGCTCATCCCGTGCGGCGTCACGCTGTCGGTGGAAGCGCTGGCGCTGGCCTCGGGCTCACCACTGGCCGGAGCGGCGATCATGGCGACCTTCGTCGTCGGAACCAGCCCGCTGTTCGCGATCCTCGGCTACGCCGCCCGCAAGGCAGCCACCGCGTGGCGCAGTCGACTCGCCGTCCTCACCGGCATCGCAGTGCTGATCACCGGCCTCTACACGCTCAACGGCGGGCTCGAACTCGCAGGTTCACCACTGGCCGCCAGCCGACTCACGCACGCCGCCACCGCCGAAGCACCCCCGGCTCCAGGCACCGTGACCGTGCAGAACGGGCACCAGACCGTGGTCGTTACCGCCAGCTCCAGTGCCTACAGCCCCGCCAACGTCCAGGTCCGCGCGGACCTGCCCACAACACTGATCATCCAATCGGACAACGCCCAGGGATGCATTCGTTCCTTCATCATCCCCTCCCTGGGCATCGACAAGATCCTGCCCACGCGAGGCCAAACACCGATCGAGCTCGGCCCGCTCCCCCGCGGACCGCTGGCCTACTCCTGCGGCATGGGCATGTACACCGGCACGATCACCGCCGCCTGACAAGGAGTCCCATGCCCGCCACAACAGCCACCTTTCGCGTTATCGGCATGCACTGCGGTAGTTGCAGCCTGCTCATCGACGACGTCCTCGAAGACCTCCCCGGCGTGCGCTCCACGCGCACATCGGTGAAGGACGAACTCACGATCGTCGAACTCGACACGACCGCATCCAGTCCTGGAGACGTCATCGCCGCCATCGACGAGGCCGGCTACCAAGCCGAACACATCGGATAAGCCACTGCTACCGACAGCCAGCGTCGCGCCGTCCTCCAATGATCCCCGGAGGACGGCGCGGCGCCGAGCCATGCGATTTCAGCTCTCGCAAGTCACGATGGAAGTGCCTGCCGTAACTGCGACACCGATGGCGCGCCCGAGAGCCGACCGTCGGCCTCGCGGTAGAGCCGGCAGGACACGCTGGCCGCGCGGCCGGGCTCGGCGAACGGGTCGATCCCGTCAACCAGCAACGTCGGTGAGCCAGTCATACCGGCCTGAGCGGCTGCTGCCGGATCGTCAATCACGTGGACCGTAACCTCAACGTCGACGTCACCGAGCGCTTCCTGGAGTCGCTGTTGTAACAGCGGCACATTCGGGCAGTCGGGAACTTGCAGAATGTCCAGCCTCATGCGATTTCCTTTCGGCCAGTGTCAGATCCCGCAGCTGCAAACCTGAGCAGTCGGTTCGGCGACGCTTCGCGGATGGCCGGTGCGGGGCATCGTCCCTGGGAGCCAATCACTACGCTCTCGTGGACTTCGTACTCGGGAGCCAAACGCGGCGATGAGGTAGAAGAGGAACAGTCCTCATGCGACACAGCGGCCATCACCCCCGCGCTCATCCTCGTTCCCTCCACACGGGCCGTGCCCTAGCAGGCGTCACAGCAGCCGTCTCCTTCGGGCCGGGTGGTGGGTTTTCCGGCGATGGCTGGTGGGAGCGCCGCCGCGCCGGGCACGGGGGCCACCTCGGGAAGGGGTCGGGCGCGGGCGGCGCGAATGGCGTTGCCGATGACCAGGACCTCGGCGAGTTCGTGCACGAACACCACCGTGGCCAGGCCCATGACCCCGAACGCGGCCAGCGGGATGAGCACGGTGATGATCGCCATCGACAGCCCGACGTTCTGCAGCATCACCCTCCTGGCGTGGCGGGCGTGCGCGAGAACCTGGGGCAGGTGCCTGAGGTCTTCGCCCATGAGCGCGACGTCGGCGGTTTCGATGGCGACGTCGGTGCCCATCGCGCCCATCGCGATGCCGACATCCGCGGTGGCCAGCGCGGGTGCGTCGTTGACGCCGTCGCCGACCATCGCGATCGTGCGGCCGTTGCTCAGCGAGCTGAGCTGGCGGGCTTTGTCCTCGGGCAGCAGTTCGGCGTGCACGGTGCTGATGCCCGCCTGGCTTGCCAGCGCGGTGGCGGTGCGGGTGTTGTCGCCGGTGAGCATCGCCGAGTCGATGCCCAGGCCGTGGATCTGCTGGATGGCTTCGGGGGCTTCTGCTCGGAGCTCGTCGCGGACCGCGATCGCCCCGAGCAGCGCCTCATCACGTTCGATCAGCACGACCGTGGCACCGTCTTGCTGGAGATGCTCGACATCTTCCGCGAGGGCGCCGGGGGTGATCCAGCCGGGTTTGCCCAGCCGAAGCGTGCTGCTGTTGAGCTGTCCGTGCAGACCGTGACCGGGCACGGCCGTGACCGCATCGGCGGTAGCCGGTCTCTCGCCGGTGGCATCGAGAATGGCCTGTGCCAGCGGGTGTTCGCTGCGCGCTTCCAAAGCGGCGGCGACGGCGAGCACCTCGCCCTCCGTAGCGCCATCGACCGGCACGATCTGCACAACTCGGGGTTGGTTGCGGGTCAGGGTGCCGGTTTTGTCCACCGCCACGGTGCCGATCCGGCCCAGTTCCTCCAGCGCGGCGCCGCCTTTGACCAACGCCCCGGTGCGGCTGGCCGCGCCGACGGCGGCCACGACCGTGAGCGGAACGGAGATCGCCAGCGCGCACGGCGACGCCGCCACCAGGACCACCAGAGCCCGCTCGATCCACACCAACGGATCATCCAGGACCGCGCCGAGCGCAGCGATGAGCACCGCGAGGATCATGATGCCGGGCACCAGCGGCCGGGCGATGCGGTCGGCCAGTCGCTGGCCGCTGCCCTTGCGGTCTTGGGCTTCTTCGACGATGTGCACGATGCGCGCGAGCGAGGAATCCGAGGCCGGTGCGGTCACGTCGACCTCGATCGCCCCACCGCCGTTGATGGCCCCGGCGTACACGCTCTCTCCCGGGCCGGCCTCGACCGGAACGGACTCACCGGTGATCGCCGAGAGGTCCAGGCTCGTGCGCCCGGACCGAATGACGCCGTCGGTGGCGGCACGCTGCCCGGGCCGCAGCAGCATCCGGTCGCCGATCACCAACTCATCCGGCGCCACCTGCACTTCGGCACTTTCGCGTAGCACTGACGCGGTCGGTGGCACCAAACCCAGCAGAGCGCGCAGGCCACGACGGGTGCGAGCGATGGCGTAGTGCTCCAAGCCCTCGGCGATGGAGAACAACACCCCGAGCAGCGCGGCCTCGGTGAACTGGCCCAGTGCCACCGCACCGATGGCGGCGATGGTCATCAGCGTGCCCACGCCGATGCGGCGGCGCAGCAGGTTGCGCAGCGATCCGGGCACGAACGTGGCCCCACCGGCCACGGCCGCCGCCAGCTCGAACCCGACCCCGACCCGCTCGGCACCGGAGAGCCCGATCAGCCATCCCGCGGCCAACAACACCGCCGCGAGCGCGGCCAGCTGCAGCTCACGCACCTGCCATAACCGCTCCGCGCCGTGTTCAGCGTGGTCGTCGTTCTCCGCCGCAGTTGCCGATGTCTGTGGCTCCTGCGGCCCGCAGCACTCTGCACCCACCGGTCAGCCCTCCACCAACTCGTCGACGGACGACGCCGCGGAAACCGGCTCACCCAGCACCGCGGTCACCAGCCCACGACCGCGCTCGCTGAGCGCGTACATCACCAACTTCCCGTCCCGGCGGGAGGTGACCAGTCCCGCGGTTCTGAGCTGCCGCAGGTGGTGCGAGACCAAGTTCTGCGCGTGCCCGGTCACCCACGACACGTCACACACGCACAGTTCCCCACCGCTGTACAGCCCGGCGGCGATGGTCAGCCGAGTCGGGTCACCCAAGGCACGCGCCCCAGCGGCGGCGAGCTCCACCGCCGGCAGATCCGGTAGCCCGGACCGGATCTCCTCAGCGTGCGGCAGATCCAGGCACAACAGGTCGCAGGTGTCGTCTCGCTCCACAGCCATATCAACATACTAATGCATGTTGAATCGTTCGGGGAAGGTGCGCGTCAGCCTCGCCGCACCTGGATGGCTAACGCGTGCCCTGGGATCGGCTGCGCCACCACACTGCCGCTGCCACGACCACGGGCACGGCGGCAGCGGCGATCGCGAACCCACCGGCGAGGTGCTGGTGTGCGAGCACGTCGCGGAGCCAGGGCAGGCCTAGCCCGCGGTAGTAGGGCTCGCCGATCGCCCTATCCGATTGCGTCAGGAAATTCCCCAGACCAACGAGGAACGCGCCGACGCCGACCAGAGCCAACACCCTGCTTGCCCGGGAGGCCGCTGCGGGAACGGGGTCGAGCCCCAGTGCCGACCAGAACAGCACGCAACCGAACAGCAGGAAGCCGCCGCGCAAGACCGGTTGGAGCCAGAACTCGTAGATCGCGGTTTCCAGCCAGCCCGAGAAGTACACGACGGAAAACAGGACCGACAACACCGCGGCAGCGATGAGCGGGTTCGCCAGCCTGCGCACCAACGCTGTGTTGCGGATGTTCCGCGCCCACTCCCGCGGCCCGGGCGCGGTGGCGTCGTCGGAACGGAGTGTTCGCTGAAGGAGCCTCAGCGGGGCCGCTGCCATCAGCAAAGCGGGGGCGACGACGGCCAGCAGCAGCCAGCCTCCCATTTGGACGCTCGGCAACGCGGGCATGTAGCGACCGATTCCCGACGAGGTCGCAAGCATCACCGTGGCACACCCAGCGAGCCACGACAGGGTCCGAACGCCAGGCCATGCCCCGGATCGTTGGCACAGGCGGCGCACCGCCAACAGGTAGAGCGCCGCCGCGACGGCGGCGAGAACTCCGTAGATCAAGTCGAAACGCCAGCCCAGGGCCAGCTTCGCCAGCGTCGGCGGCCCGTTGAGGGTGTAGCCGATCAGCTCTTCGGTGCGCGAAGCAACGCCGGCTTCGCCGCCGGGCGGCGGTGTGCGCCCCAGCGCCACCGCGGCCGCGACGGTGGTGAGCATCACCAGCACCTCGATCGACCCCATCCGCAGCAGGCTCGCCACCGAGCCGTCCCGGGTCACCGCATCCACGGCCCGGGATCGCTGGCGATATCCCACGACGCCCAGCACCACCAACGCCGCTGATTTGATCAGGATGAGCAGTCCGTAGTTCGTGCTCACCAGAGCCGACGGCGCGATCCGCGTGGCCGCGTTGATCACCCCCGAAGCAGCCATCACGATCCAGCACACCAGCGCCAGGTTCGAAAATCGTCGAGCAACCAAAGCCAGGTGCGCGCCACGGCGGGCAGCATGCGCGAGCAGAGCCACCAGGCCACCGATCCACAACGAGGCACCCACGAGGTGATACAGCAGACTGCTCGTGGCGAGGTCATGAGCACCACTGGCCGAGTGCCCCGTGGCCACCACCGGCAACAACCCAGCCACAGCGCACAGCAGCAACACCGCTGCGCTCGTCCAGGACAACGCCACCCGGCAGCCGATAGCCACCACGAGCGCGACCCCGGCGGTCAGCAGCCACGACTTGGCTTGTTCGATCGCGTCGATCAAACCGAACAACACCACCGGGTCGGCCAGCTCCAGCAGCGGCCGACCCGAGGCGTCAGCAGCCAGCAGCGGCGCCACCCACAGGGCAGCGACACACCACACCGCCGCCGACCAACCGGCGGCACGCACCGCGGCGTAACCATCCGCGGCGATCATCCCGGATCGTCCCGGCGGGATGGCGAAGGCCGCCAGCCACAGCGACCCGATGCACACCACGGCCCCGAGATCAGCCAGCACCCGCATCATCGGAAGCCCGTAACGCACCAGCGCACCGGGATCGGGCAGCCCGTAGATCGCGTACGCATCACCGGCGAACACACCGGTCAGTGCCATACCCAGCACGACGGCGAGAGCACCGCAGATGGCCACCAGCGCACCGAGATCACGCGAACGCGTCGAGCCCCGCGACGAGGTAGGCGCAGCCCGGTTCGAGGTGGCTGCACGAGGCGCATCCGTGCTGTCACCCTGCGCGGTATCGGGACCCGATGATGCTTGTGACATGGCCCTACATCTCCGAGGAAGAAAAACTGGTTTGGTCAGATCGGGAGGGTGAACCCGGCGATGGGGATGCGGAGCCACGCCAGCATCGCGCCCCACAAGCCGCTGAGGAGCAACACTCCGACGGTGATCAGCAGGACTCCGCCGGTGATCTGAACGGCGCGAACGTTGCGGCGCAGCCAGGAGGTCATCGTCATCGCCCAGCTGGCTCCGGCCGCCAGCGCCAGAAACGGCAGACCGAGCCCTGCGGCGTAGGCGATGACCAGCACCACACCCCGCACGGTGGTGCCGGTTCCCGCGGCCAACGCGATCACACCCGTCAACGTCGGCCCCAGGCACGGCGTCCAACCCAGACCGAAGATCGCACCCAGCACCGGTGCTCCCGCAAGACCGGCGCGGGGAAGACGATGCACGCGGTACTCGCGCTGCAACGCCGGCACCAGACCCACGAACGCCAGACCCATCACGATCGTGACCGCCCCGCCGATGCGTTGCAGCAGAAGTTCGTTGCGCAGCAACGCATCCGAAACACCCAGCACCACCACTGCCGCCAAGGCGAACACCACGGTGAAACCAGCCACGAACAGCCCGGTCGCCAGAACCAGCCGGCCGCGCCCGGTGCGGCTTCCCTGCTCGCCATCAACACCGGCGGTGTGACCCGTGCCGGCAAGTCCTGCCAGATACGCCAGGTAGCCCGGCACGAGAGGCAGTGCACACGGTGAAGCGAACGAAATGATGCCCGCCAGCAACGACAGCACAACAGCCAGCAGCACCGGGCCGTTGATCACGAACTCGGTCATGGATCAACCGGCTCCTCACTGGACACGCGACGAGACCGGCGCCCGCAGGCCACCGGGGTCGGCCCTGCGCCCAGCCCCGCCAGCAGGCCTCGCCGTCGAATGGGTACGGTAAGCACCGTCAACTATGCGGTCTAGGTGATGGCGAGGTCGCGGCGGGGGTCGCCGAAAGGCCTCCCCTCTGCCAGATCCCTTTCAGCAACAAGAGGTGACAGACATGAGTTCACGCCGCCCCGGCAGCCCTCATCGACGGCCGCTGTGGCTGCACCGATTTGGTGCCGTGACGACGCTGCTCATCCTCGGGTTCCTCACCGCGCAGGCCACGGCCTCCGCGCACGCGAGCTTGATCGGCAGCGATCCGGTTCAAGGGGCGGCCTTGCCGCAGCCGCCCGCCTCGGCTCGGCTTACCTTCAGCGACCCGGTGGATCCCCAGTTCGTCAGCGTTTCCCTCACCGATCAGGACGGTGGTCACCCCCAGCTACCCGCGCCGAGCGTGGCCCAGAACGAGGTGACCCAGGCCCTGCCGGAACTGACCAACGGTGGCTACACGCTGGCCTACCGCATCGTCTCCGCCGACGGCCACCCCGTGACCGGCCAACTCCAGTTCACCGTGAGCGCCAACACACCAGCCCCAGCCCCGGGCACACCACCGGCTCCGCAGGCGCAGCCGGGTGCCTCCTCCCAACCCGAGGGTCCCTCGTGGGGACTCTGGACGGCAGGAGCGGTCGGCGTCGCCGTACTGATCGCCGGAATCGTCGTCACGATGCGCCGCTTGGGACGAGACCACTAGCAGGAAACCGTTCGATCATCGCCGAACGCGAGGAGTGATGTGGTGAAGGCACGCAACGGCGATCTCCAAGCAGCCGTCCTCGACGTGCTGTGGGCTGCGCAGGACGAACTCACCGTGCGCCAAGTCCAGCAGAGCCTGCTCGCGACCCGAGAGCTGGCCTACAACACGGTGTTGACCGTCCTGGACACCCTGTTCAAGAAAGGGCGCGTTCAGCGTCGGCTCGTCGGCCGTGCCTTCGTCTACTGGACCACCGATTCCCGGGAGGCCCACACCGCCGAGGTGATGGCGCGCGCGTTGGACAGCAGCGGCGACCGCTCCGCTGCGCTGTTGCACTTCGTCGGCCAGATCAGCGAGGAGGATCTCGCTGCACTGCGGGCCCTGGTGGACTCCGATGAGGACGGATCGGACTCATGAGCCCGCCCGCGATCGGCTTGTTGAGCGGGGCGCTGCTGGTCGGCATCACCGCACCCACCTTGCTGCTCCGGCAGCGCGGGCTGCTGGCCGCTCCCCGACTGGGCTTGGCGGCGTGGTTCGGTGCTGCCGGTGCGATCCTGGTCATGCTCGTGCTGGCCGGTCCCATCACCCTGCTCGACCCGCGGGTGGAAGCCGCACCACTGGCCGCCTCCGACGTTCGGTCGTTCGTCGCCGGTTGCGTGGGCCTGTTGCACCGCCCCGGCGTGCCCTCGCTCATCACCGCGCTCGTATCCACCGGTGCCACGGCCTACATCGCCGTCGTTCTCACGCGGCACGCGCTGCGCAGCCATCGGGACAACGAGGCGCACCGAGCCGAACTCCGCACGCTCGGCACGCCTGATCCGCACACGGGAATCATCGTCGTAGAGCACGCACGCCCGCTGTGCTACTGCCTGGCCGGACGCCCGCGACACATCGTCCTCAGCACTGCCGCCCGCGACACGCTGTCGGTCGCCCAGCTCGACGCGGTCCTCGCCCACGAACGCGCGCACCTGACCGGCCATCACCACGTGCTACTGACGCTGGCTCGCGGGCTGTCCACCGCGCTGCCCTTCCTGCCGTTGTTCCGCGCGCTGCCCGAACAGGTTGAACTCCTCGTCGAGCGCCTCGCCGACGAACGCGCCGGCACGTCGTGCGGTCGCAGCACCGTCGCGCGCGCCTTGGTGCGCATGGCCACCCACAGCCTGCCCGACACGGCCCTGGGAGCCACTGGCGGCAACCTCACCACCCGCATGACCTACCTCCTGCACCCCACCGCCGCGCACCTCGGACCGTCGGCGATGGTGCTCTCCCCCGCAGTGGCACTGGCCATCGCCCTCGGCCCCACCGCCCTGCTCACTCTCGCCTGCCAACTGAGCTGGGCCCCCTAGCCACACACGACACCCTGCCGCCGAAAACCAGGACACCACCACATGACCAAGAACCTCAAGATCACCCTCGCCGTGATCGCCGCCGCGATCATCAGCTTCGGCGCCCTGCTGGCGTTCACCAACGGAAGTTCCACCCGGCCAGCCGCCACCGACAGCCCACAACCACAGGCCGCACCGGCCGAGGTGCTGGTTCGCCCAGACAGCCACCGCCTGTCCGCCTCCCCTGACGGCAAGGTCACGCTGGTCGAGTTCCTCGACTTCGAGTGCGAGGCGTGCAAGGCGATGTTCCCCGTCGTCGAGCAGCTGCGGCACGAATACGGCGACCGCATCACCGTCGTCGCCCGTTACTTCCCGCTGCCCGGCCACCCGAACTCCGGACCGGCCGCGCTGGCGGTCGAGGCCGCCGCACAACAGGGCGCGATGGAGCCGATGTACCGCAAGATGTATGAAACCCAGGAGCAGTGGAGCCACAAGAACGTCTCCCAAGCAGAGACGTTCGTCGGATACGCCCGCGAACTCGGACTCGACATCGACCGCTTCCGGCAAGCCGTGAACGACCCCGCCACCATCGATCGCGTCCAGCGAGACCTCGACGACGGCGCCGCCCTCGGCGTGCAAGGCACCCCCACCCTGTTCCTCAACGGACACCAGTTGCCGTCGATGCCCTCCTACAATGAACTCAAGTCCCGGATCGACGCCGCCCTGGCCAGGTAACCATGTCGACGACACCATCCAGCACATCCGCCACAGTGGACACTCCCCGTGGCGACACAGCCTCCCGCGCACTTCCCTACGTGCTCACCATCGGCGGGGCCATTGGCTTACTCCCCGCCTTCATCCTCACCATCGAAAAGATCGCGCTGCTCAAAAACCCCGGCTACACGCCAACGTGCAGCATCAACCCCATCTTCTCCTGCGGGTCGATCATGTCGACCCCGCAGGCCGAAGCCTTCGGGTTCCCCAACCCTCTGATCGGAATCGGCGGCTTCGCCGTCGTCACCACCATCGGCGTCGCCAGCCTCGCAGGCGCCCGCTTCCCCCGCTGGTTCTGGCTCGGCCTGCTCGCCGGCACCACCTTCGGCGTCGTGTTCGTGCACTGGCTCATCGCCCAAAGCCTCTACAGCATTCAAGCCCTGTGCCCCTACTGCATGATCGTCTGGGTCGTCACCATCCCGATCTTCTGGTACACGGCCCTCAACACCGCCCAACACCACCTCAAGCCGTCGTCGGGCGTCCACACGGCCGTCAAGAAGCTGGCCCAGTACCACACCGCGTTCCTCACCATCTGGTACCTGGTCCTCGTCGCGCTAGTGCTGCAAGCCTTTTGGACGTACTGGAGGACACTCCTCTGACAAGCCGTACGACGACAAGCGTGGGCCCCTTCCCACTACCCCAGCACCGCTTCCTAGACCTAGCCCCGACGCCCCACTGCGCGTGAGCGCTGTTGAAATGTGGTCCCGCATCAGCGAGGCGGCCAGCTCACTGACGAGCGGGACGAGTTCAGAACCACATTCGAAAATTCGGCCGGTACACAGCGGTTTCGTACACTGGGACATGGATTTCACCTGGCGATGACGACTGGGCTGGTTCGTGCGGTGTAGGCCACGGCCGGGATGATCGCGAGCGCGAGGACTCCGCCCAGGATCGTGAGCGTGGCGTAGTCGCTGCCGGCGACGACGAGCCCGGAGGCCATGCCGCCGCCCGCACCGGAGAGGGCGATGGCAACGTCCACCGTCCCCTGGGTCTTGGCGCGGGTGGCGAGCGGAACGGTGTCGGTGATGATCGCCGTGCCGCTGACGAGGCCGAAGTTCCAGCCGAGACCGAGCAGCCCGAGGGCCAGCGCCAAAAGGACGACCGAGTGCGGCGGGGCGAAAGCGGCGAGCAACCCGGCCGCCAGGAGGGTGACCGCCGCGGCAGTAGCCACGGGCAGGCGGCCGAACCGGTCGGCGAGCAGACCGCTGATCGGCGAGGGCAGGTACATGCCCGCTACGTGCACCGCGATGACGACTCCGGCCGCACCCACGCCGTGGCCGTGGTGCTGCATGTGGATGGGGGTCATGGTCATGATGCCGACCATCACGAGCTGCGTGAGGACCATGACCGACGCGCCCAGCACGAGTCGACCGCTGCCTCCGGCAACACCGGAGGGGTGGTGCTGCGCACTGAGGTCGGCCGAGTCCGTCTCCTGTGGAGTGCCGGAGGCGAATTCGCGTGCGGTGAGCAGCGGGTCCGGCCGCAGCATCACCCAGAGCACGAGACCCGCAGCAGCGTAGGCGACCACGGCGAGCAGGAAGGGCCCGGCCAACTGCGGGATGTTGAGCGCGTCGGCCAGGTCGCCGGTGATCGTGGCCAGGTTCGGTCCGGCGACGGCGCCGAGCGTGGTGGCCATCAGCACGGTGCTCACGGCCCGTCCGCGGTGCTGCTCGGGTGCGAGATCGGCTCCGGCGTAGCGGGCTTGGAGGTTGGCGGCGGTGCCCGCGCCGTAGACGAACAGCGCGAAGAACAGCAGGGACACGTTGCCGAGAGCGGCTGCCGCGACGACGCCGAGGCTGCCGACAGCGCCGGCGCCGTAGCCCAGCGATAACCCCGCGCGCCGACCCCACCGCTGCGAGAGGCGTCCGACGAAGACGGCAGCGGCGGCGGAGCCGATGGTGAACAGAGCACTGGGAAGACCGGACAGACCGGTGCTGCCGAGCATGTCCTGGGCCAGCAGCGCACCGACGGTGATACCGGCGGCGAGCCCGGCTCCGCTGAGGACCTGGGCGGCGACAAGCACCCCCACGACACGACGGTGAGCGGGGTGAACAGCGACGTTCGACACGGCATGCCTTTCAGGAACCGGATGGGTGAGCCGATGCGTCAGCGCGCGGTGGTCTGGGTGATCCGCCACAAGCGGCGCGGGAGCTGACCTTCCTCGAAGGAGTAGACCTCGCGCAGGGTCCATCCGCGGGCGAGCGCGGTGACGAGGTCGTGGCCGAAGAAGTGCACGGCGAAACCGCCGTGTTCGTAGATGTTGTCGCCGTGGTCGATGCCCGTGCCCCAGTGGGCGTCGCCGGTGTGGCGCGCGGTGTAGACGAGCGTGCCGCCGGGTCGCAGCACGCGCCGGATCTCGGCGACCAGCGCGTGGATGTCGCTCGTGGACAGCGCCATGCACAGCAGCATGTGCGCGAACACGCCGTCCACGCTGCCGTCGGGCAGGGGAATGGGGTCGCGGACGTCGTGCACGGTGGTCGCCACGCGCTCCGCAACCCCGATCTCGCGCGACCGCGATCGGAGCTGGTCGAGCCCGTCGCGGCTGAAATCCATCGCATGCACGGTGAAACCGCGTGCAGCGAAGTGCAGGCTGTCGCGGCCGTGCCCGGACCCCAGCTCCAGCACGGTGGTCGCCCGCTCGGCGGCGAAGACCTCGGCGGCGTGCCGCGCGGGCGCGGAGGGTTGCTCGCCGTACATGTGGGGGTTGCTGCGGTAGACCGACTGCCAATGCGTGCGCTGAGCTCGAGCCAGCTCGGCGGTCATCCTGCCTCCTGTTCGCTGTGACTGCTGACCGCGTGCTCGCGGTGTCGGGCTCAGGCGATTTCCACCGGCAGTTCGGCGAGCCGCCATTCGAGCATCCCGTCGGCCAGGCGCCGGGCGCTGCGGCCGCGGGCGCTGAGCAGACGCACCGCGTCGTGCGCAAGGACGCAGTAGGTGCCCCGGCAGTAGGCGACGATCTCCTGATCGGCCGGGATGTCGTCGAGCCTGTCGGCGAGCTCCTCCACCGGGATCGAGACCGCGCCAGGGATGTGCCCGGCCTCGTACTCCTCGCGAGGGCGCACGTCGAGGACGACGACCTCTCCGCGCTGGGCGCGCTGCAGCAGTTCGTCGCGGGTGACCTGCTCGGCGTCGTCGGGCCCCAGGTAGGCGGCGCTGGCCGCGTCGACGTCCGGCAGGTGCGCGCTCGCAACCGTGCGCACCAGCGCGTACAAGGCGGCCACGTCGCTGCCGGCGAGCCGGTAGTAGATCTTCGTGCCCTCCCGGCGGGTCGCGACCAGGTTCGCCTGCTTGAGCGTCTGCAGGTGCGCCGAGGCGGTCGTCATGCCCAGCTGGGCGGCACGGGACAGCGACTCGACCGTGCGCTCGCCCTGGGCGAGCAGATCAAGCAGCTCCAACCGCTTCCCGCTGCCGAGTGCCTTCCCCACCCGGGCGAACTGGTCGAACAGAGCCGTCTTGGCGTCTCGATCACCCATCATTCTCCAATCATCCTTGGAATAGCGTATAACTAGCACCAGAGCACGCACCACCCCGGATGGGAGACGCCACGATGAGCACGGTGGATCCGGTTCCCCTCGTCGACGAGGGATTGGGAAACTCTGCCTACCTGGTCGACCTGGGCGACTGCCGCGCGCTGGCGGTGGACGTGAGCCTGGACCTGCGCAGCACGTGGCAGGCCGCGCGCCGACGCGGGCTAACACTGGCCTTCGCCGCCGACACGCATCTGCACGCCGACTTCGTCTCCGGTTCGCGACAGCTCGCCGCCACCGAAGGCACCCGCGTGCTCGCCTCCGCCGCCGGGCACCGGGAGTTCGCCCACACCGGCCTGCGCGACGGCGATGAGGTCGACCTCGGCGGATTGCGCCTGCGGGCGCTGGCCACACCGGGGCACACCCACGAGCACCTGTCGTTCCTGCTGCTCGATGGCGACCGGCCTGCCGGGGTGTTCACCGGCGGATCCCTGCTGGTCGGCGCCGCGGCACGCACCGACCTCGTCGCGCCGGATCAGACCGAGGCCCTGGCGCGCCGGCAGTATGCCTCGCTGCACCGGCTGGCCGAGCTGCCCGACGAGCTCGCGGTGTGGCCCACCCACGGAGCCGGATCGTTCTGCTCCGCACCTCCCGGAGCGCAGCGCACCAGCACCATCGGCGCGGAAAAGACCCACAACTCCCTGCTGCGAGCCGAGAACGAAGACGCGTTCGTGACCGACCTACTCGATTCGCTGGGCAGCTTCCCGCCCTACTTCCTGCGACTGCCCGAGCACAACCGGCGCGGACCCGCCGTGCTCGACACCGACCCCGCGCTGCCCAGCTTGGACGTGGCGCGAGTGCGATCGCTGCGAGCTGACGGCGCACAGGTCATCGACGTGCGCCCGGTGCGCCAGTTCGCCGCCGGTCACATCCCCTGTGCTTTGTCGATCCCGCTGCGCCCGGTGTTCGCCTCGTGGCTGGGCTGGCTGGCCGACCCCGAGCGTCCGCTGGTGATCGTGCGATCGGACGACCAAGATCCAGCGGAAATCGCCTGGCAAGCCGTCAAAATCGGCTACACCAACCTCGCAGGCGAACTGGCCGGCGGCATGCCCACCTGGACCGCCGCCGACCAGCCCACCACCACGACCCGCCTAGTCGACGCCGACGAGATCACCCGCGAGCACGTCGTGGACGTGCGCCAGGACGCAGAATTCACCGCCGGGCACATCCCCGGAGCCACCCACGTCGAACTGGGCGCGCTGTCCGACATCGCGGACTCGCTGCCCCGAACGCCGACGGTGGTGATGTGCGGGCACGGCGAACGCGCGATGGGGGCCGCCAGCCTGCTCGAACAAGCCGGGCACCGCGACCTCGCCGTCCTCGAAGGCGGTCCCGACGACTGGGCCGAAACCACCGGAGGTTCCCTGGAAGGCGGAGCATGAGCTCCACCGGTCTGCGTTTGGGGTTGCGCGCCAACCTCGCCCAGTTCAGCCTGCTCGTCCTCGTCAACGCCCTGGTCGGCGGCATGGTCGGGCAGGAACAAACGGTGCTGCCGCTGCTGGCCGAGCAGGAGTTCCACCTGTCCGGCTACACCTTCCTGCTCACCTACGTGTTCGTCTTCGGGATCAGCAAGGCCGCCACCAACTACTTCGCGGGCACATGCTCGGACCGCTTCGGCCGCAAACCCGTCCTCATCGCCGGCTGGCTCATCGCCCTGCCCATACCGGCCATGCTCATCTGGGCACCGAACTGGGGCTGGATCGTGGCCGCCAACCTCCTGCTCGGCATCAACCAGGGTCTGACCTGGTCCACCACCGTGATCATGAAGATCGACCTCGTCGGCCCCCACCAACGCGGCCTGGCCATGGGCCTCAACGAAGCCGCCGGCTACAGCGCCGTGGCGATCACCGCCGCGCTCGCCGGTCACCTCGCCGAGCAGCACGGGTTACGACCGGTTCCCTTCCTACTCGGTGCCGCGTACGTCGTGCTCGCCCTCGCCCTGTCGAGCCTCGCCGTCCGCGAAACCCGGGAGCACGCCCGCCTCGAAGCAGGCCAACCCACACCCACGCCGGGCGTTCGGACCGAACTGACCAATCGGCAGGTCTTCACCCGCACCACCATCACCGACCCGGCCCTGTCCTCGGCGAGCCAAGGCGGCCTGGTCAACAACCTCAACTTCGGCCTGTCCTGGGGCCTGTTCCCCCTGCTGTTCGCCAGCGCCGGACTGACCGTCGACCGCGTCGGCCTCCTCGTCGCCCTCTACCCCGCCGTCTGGGGCGCAGGACAACTCGCCACCGGCGCGTTGTCCGACCGATGGGGCCGCAAGCACCTCATCACCGCCGGCATGCTCACCCAGGCCGCGGCGCTCGCCCTCATCGCACTCGCCAACACCTTCTCGGGATGGGCCCTCGCGACCCTCTTGCTCGGCGCGGGCACCGCCATGGTCTACCCCACCCTGCTGGCCGCCATCGGCGACGTCGCCCACCCCGGCTGGCGCGCCCGCTCCGTCGGCGTCTACCGGCTCTGGCGCGACAGCGGCTACGCCGCAGGCGCCGTCCTCGGCGGCATCGTCGCCGACCTCGCCGACCTCCGCGCTGCCGTCTGGGCCGCGGCCGCCCTCAGCCTCGCCTCCGGAATCAGCATCGCCATCCGCATGTACGAAACCCACCCCCAAACCCACCGCACCGCCTCGGACGCACCATGAACCCCGCAGCATCGTCGAGTTCAGCCCTCCAAACCCGGACCCCGACCTCATCGACCGTGTAGCGGCTGACCCTCGTGGGCGGACCCGACTTTGTGACGCGTCGAACTAAGAACCCGAATGCGCGGATTGTTGGGCTCCGTTTTGCCGCTGTGCGCGCCATCCGTGGCGGGTCAGGCCGCGCGGTTTGAAAACCGACAGACCGATCGCGACGAGCAGCACCACCGCTGCGGCGCCGGCGTCGGCGATGACCTGGATCTGCGTAGCGGTGTGGGCACCGGTCAAGCCGGATTCGGCGGCCAGGTCCGCCAGGTGGCTCACCGGCCGCATGTGCACGAGCAGCACCGCGGTCGCCAGCACGGTGATCACGAGCTTCAGCAGGACCCAGTAGTGCCGGAACAAGCCCCAGGACGTGCCCAGCGACTGAACGAGACCGGTGATCAGCGAGGCGAGGCTCAAGGGCACGAGGACGTACCAGCCAGTCAGCTCCATCGCGAGATACGCCGCCCGCGCCAGCTCGGCATCGCCGCTGGACAGACCGGCGATCGCGAGCGCGAGGAACGCTCCCACCGCCCCGAGCCAGCCGACGGAGAACGCGACGTGCGCGGTCAGCGCGACCTTGCGCACCCCCGGAGGCATCACGGCAGGTGGCTCCCCATGCCGCCGCCCGCGAGGTGCACCACCACGAACAGCACGAGCAGCGCCAAGCCGATGAGGGCGAAGATCTTCACCCAGCGCGGGGACGCGTGACCGTCGTCCGCGTCGCGGTCTTCTGGGGGTAAGGGTGCGTCAGCCATGTCGTGTCCTCGGTGCTCGCTTCGTCGGTATTTTACGATACACCGTGTCTACACCATGACGTCGAGTGTCGGACGTGGCGGTGCGTATAGTCATTGGCGTGCCGAGGTTGTGGAACGAGACGGTGGAGGCGCACCGGCGGGAGGTCGGTGGCGCGATCCTGGACGCCACTGCGGAGCTGGTGGCCGAGCAGGGCTTGCGCGCGGTCACGATGTCGCAGATCGCCGAGAAGGCGGGCATCGGACGAGCCACGCTCTACAAGTACTTCCCGGACGTCGAGGCGATCCTGTTCGCCTGGCACGAGCGCCAGGTCTCCGAGCACCTCCAGCACCTCGCCAAGATCGGCCACGGCGCTGGTAGCCCGGGCCAACGACTCAAAGCCGTGCTGGAGGAGTTCGCGCAGATCTCCCAGCAGCGGCACGGCACCGAACTCGCCGCGCTGCTGCACCGCGGCGAGCACGTCGCCGACGCGCAGCAACACCTGACCCACTTCATCCAGCACCTGCTGGCCGAGGGAGTGCGCACCGGCGAGTTCCGCGACGACGTGGCACCCGGCGAGCTGGCGAACTTCTGCCTCCACTCACTCACAGCCGCCGCCAGACTGCCATCCAAGGCAGCCACGCGACGACTCGTCGCGGTCACGATGGCAGGACTGCGGCCAGACTGACCGATCGCAGCCGTGTCAGTGCTGCGAAGCGGTGCCCTCGGCGCAGTCTTGGCCCTGAGACGGCGAGGATCGCGCGTGCACCAGTCGTCGCGCGAGCCACCCCACGAAAACCAAGGCGACGACCGCAAGTGCGAACCAGATCGCGGGCATCCAGCCATCACCGGCAGTCAGGGCGCTGCCTGCGGTGATGTAGGCGATGTTGGCGGGCAGAGTGCCCACAGCCGTTCCTGCGAGGAACGGCAACAAGCGCACCCGGGTCACACCGGCGCCGTAGTTGACCACCCCGTAGGGAAGCACGGGAAGCAACCGGCAGATCACCGTTGCCGTGAAACCTCGCCGCGCGAACGCGGAATCCAGAGCGCTCAACCGCCCCTTGGCAAGGAAGGGCGCAAGGGCCTCACGCCCGAGCAGTCGCGCGATGCCGAACGCCAGCCCCGCCCCCAGCACGGTGCCCGCCACCACCACGGGTACGGCGACCGGCAGGGTGAACAAGATTCCGGCGATGACGGACAACGCGGGCCTCGGCGTGAACACGAGTGCGGCTACTCCGAACAACAGCACGAACAGCAGGGGCCTCCAGGCGCTGCTCTCGCCGCGCCAGGTTCGGATGTCCAGCAGTGGCGTATCGGGCCCGAGCCACCATCCGACGGCCAGGGCAACCGCGAGCCCGATGACGAGAACGGCGAGACGCAGCAATGGCGAGCCGGCCACGGCTGAGATCTTCCTGATCGAGGACATCACCACTGCTCGCACCCAGCGCTTGAAGTTCAAGGCGTCGACGTTCGACGACGGCCGCCCACTGTAGCCGTGGGTAGCGCCGCCAGGTGCGTTCCGCGTGAGGTCCGCCCGCGCAACCCTCCCCCTGCGTCTGGATACCCGCCCGGGGTATGATTGTGCGCATGCACGTGCGGTCCCGGGTCGTCCGGTGGGGGCTGTTGATCGCCCTCGCACTGGGTGTGGTGCTCATGCACCACACGCCGGGCCCGCATGTCTCCGCGAGCCCCCCAGCGCACACCCATGCGATGAGCGCGGCGCCGGCCACGGCCGCATCCGAAGGCGGGTGCGAGTGTGCCCACTCCGGCGAGCACAGCGGTGGCCCGATCTCGTCCGGCCATGACGCGTTGCATCTGTGTCTGGCGATCCTGATCGGTTTCGCCGTGTTCATGCTCATGGCCTTGCGACGTGGTCCGGGCGCGACCGTGCCCAGCCCGGTCGCGGCCTGGCTCCGCCGGGGTTGCGCAGGCGGCCTCCGATTCCTGTTGCCCGGCGTCTCGCCGTGCTGTGCGTGATGCGGTGCTGATCAACGGCGTTGTCAACCTTTGTTCAAGCATTTGCTTTCGCACCCATCGAGACGTGAGGGATTCTCATGACGAAGCGCACGCGTGTGCTCACCGCAGCGGCGGTTGTCGCCACGGCGGCGGTTGCCGCCGGCTGTTCCGGCGGTGACGACATGGCGAACATGCCGGGGCACGGGACACCGCCCAGCGCCGGCCAGCAGCAGACACCGGCGCAGGCCGCGCACAACCAAGCGGATGTGGCCTTCGCCCAGGGCATGATTCCGCACCACCAGCAGGCCATCGACATGTCGCGCATGGCGTTCGACCGCGCGCAGTCTCCGGAGGTCAAGAAGCTGGCCGAGCAGATCCAGGCCGCGCAGAGCCCGGAGATCGACAAGTTGACCGGGTGGCTGCAGAGCTGGGGTGCCGAAGCGCCTTCCGGGATGCAGGGAATGGATCACGGTGGACACGGCGGTCACGGCGGCTCTGGCGGCGGGATGATGTCGCCGGAGGAGATGGGCCAGCTCGGCCAGTCCTCGGGCGCGGAGTTCGACCGGGCGTTCCTCTCGATGATGATCAAGCATCACGAAGGGGCGATCGAGATGGCCCGGACCGAGCTCAGCGCCGGGCAGTACCCCGAGGCCAAGCAGATGGCGCAGCAGATCATCGACGCCCAGCAAGCCGAGATCAACACCATGAAGCAGCTTCTTGCCCCGGCCTGACCTCACCTGGCCCGCTTGGGGGAAGACACCTGCTCTCCCCCAAGCGGGCACGCTCAGCGCCTCGTTGCTGTGGACGTAGGGCTCACGAGAACCTCGCTGTTGGGATCGCCCATCACAGCCACCTCACGCGCGCCATTCATTCAACCCACCGCAAATACCCGCCCGAACGGTTAAGCCCGACCTGATTCGAGCCCGCAATGCACCGATTTCCCAAGCCCGACATCAACTCCCGGATCCATCGTGTGAGAGATGGCATACCGCTTCGCGACCTCTCGACGACGTCTCTAGTGTGGTGCCCGTGAAGGCATCAACGGCACGGCAACACGGCCTGGGGAAGTGGCTCGCACTTCCCCTGCTCGTGCTGGGCTTTCTCCTCGTTCCCCTCGTGCTTCTGCCGGCACACGCGCTTCCCGGGCACGCGGCGATGATGTCGCTGTCGAATTCGGCGAGTGCGCACCACGGTGACGCGGCCGGACACACGCACGACCACGACACCCACCTGCCCGCGGCCTCAGATGCAGCCGCCACCAGCCACGACGGCGGTCAGGACCACGGGGCCCCGTATTGTGATGCCGGGCCGGATTACAGCGCCGCTGCGCCGACCAGGCAAGTCAATACCCCTCAGGACCTGGGTTTCCTCCTTCTGACCCTCGCCTTCGCTGCGACCGCGGTCGCAGCCTTGTTCGCTGAGCCGGCGTGGGCTCCGCGGCTCCGGCATTGGTTCTCCCGTCCACCGTGGAGACAATCCGGAACCGCTTTCCTCCACTTCGCGTGCATCGCACGAACCTGATTCCCGCATCGGACTCTCGTCCAGGTAAATCGCGGGCGAACTCTTCCTGAACGCGCACATTCCTCGTGTTGTGCCTTCGCCTGCCTGAATTCGTTTGCCTGGACGGGACGTCCTTTCGCGCGACGGTGACGCGGCCCCGCTGTAGCCGGTTTTTCGGGCACACCTGCGTCGTCGTATGCGCATCGGTTCACGCTTTCCGCTCTTTTCACCGCGGTGGCGCCCCGACGTGCGCCCCGAAAACTTGGAGGTTCGCAGTGATCCACGACTCGGTGATCGGTTGTGTCGGCTCAACCCCGATGGTGCGACTCAACCGCTGTTTCCCCGAACCCGACGTGGAAGTACTCGCCAAACTGGAGATGCTCAATCCGGGTGGCAGCATGAAGGACCGCCCGGCGCGATTCATCATCGAACAAGGGCTGTCCGACGGGACGCTGCGTCCCGGGATGCGGCTGGTGGAAAGCACCTCCGGCAATCTCGGCATCGCACTGGCCATGGCCGCCGGATTGCACGGCCTGTCGTTCACGGCCGTGGTCGATCCCAAGACCTCGCCGACGAACCTGCGCCTGCTGGAGCTCTTCGGTGCCGACGTGGAGATGGTGACCGAGCGTGACGCCGCGGGCGGATACCTGCACTCCCGCGTGCAACGTGCGAGCGAGCTGGTGGCGTCGATCCCGAACGCGACCCAGATCAACCAGTACGCCAACGACCTGAACTGGCGCTCCTACCACGAGACAGCGGGCGAGGAGATCCTCGACGCCGTCGACGGCCCCATCGACTACCTGGTGGCCGCGGTCTCCACCACCGGCTCCATCCAGGGCATCGCGCGACGCCTGCGCAAGGACCACCCGGACCTCAAGGTCGTGGCCGTCGACGCCGTCGGCTCGGTCATCTTCGGCACCCCCTCCGGGCCGCGACAGATCCCGGGCTTCGGGGCCAGCCGCGTGCCCGAGATCTACCACCCGGAGGACATCGACGATGTCCTGCACGTCGCCGACGCCGAGTCGGCCGCCGGGTGCCGACGCCTGCTGGCCACCGAGAAGGTCTTCGCGGGCGGGTCCTCGGGCGCGGTCATCGCCGGAATCGAGCACCTCGTCTCCCGACTGGAGGGACCGGCGCGCATCGTGACGGTGCTGCCCGATCGCGGTGAGCGCTACCTCGACCTGGTCTACAACGACGAGTGGGTCGCCAACCTGCCCGACCCGTGGCAGGAGCCCGAGGTGGTGTCACCGTGACCCGCACCCTGCAGGCCCAACCCCCGGGCAACGCCTCAGAGGATCACGCCGATTCTGCCCGCGGTCGCGGGCGGAACCTCCTCCTGCTGTGGGCCGGACAGTTCATCAACACCGCCGGGTTGATGATGCTGGTGCCGATCATGCCCTTCTACCTGGAGCAGATCGGCACCACGGGCGTTGCCGAGACTCAGACCTGGGCCGGGGTGGCCATCGCCGCCCCGGCCCTGGCCCTCACGGTCGCCACCCCGCTGTGGGGCAGGCTGGGCGATCGCATCGGCCGCAAGTGGATGGTGGTGCGCGCACTGCTGGGCTTGGCGGTGGCCATGGTCGTCATGGCCACCGCCAGCACACCCCTGCTGCTCGTGGCCGGACGGTTGCTGCAAGGCACGCTCGGCGGCGTCGTCGAGGCCGCCGCAGCGTTCGCGGGCTCGACCGGCACCGATAAGAAACGCGGCTCCGCGCTCGGCAAATCCTTCAGCGCCACCGCAGCGGGAGCGCTGGTCGGTCCCATCGCCGGTGGTCTCGTCGTCGGTTCCGACGGCTTGCAGCAGCTCATGTTCGCCATCGCCGCCGCCGCAACCGTGCTCGCCCTCGCGTGCGCGCTGGGCCTGCGCGAACCCGACCGGGATCCCGCAGGCGAGGCACGCGACGACAAAACCGGGCGACCCCGTCGTCGTGCCTCGGTCATGCAGGTTCCGGGGGCCGCGGTGCTGGCACTCGCGGCGATCGGCACCTACTTCGGCGTCTACGGCCTCATCCCCATCTACGCCGAACACATCCAAGGCGTCGTCACCGACCGGAGCACGGCCAGCACGTGGGTCGGCGTCCTGCACTCGGTGATGTGGGGCGCGACCCTGCTCGGCTCGTTCTGGTGGGGCAAGCACAACGACCTCACCGGACGGCCACTGCGCACCTTCGCACTCACCGGCGCCGGGTGCGCGGCAGCCATCGCCGCCGTGTCCCTTCCGCTGGATCCCTTCGCGATGATCCCGTTCCGTCTGGTGCAGGGCTTCTGCTTCGCCGCGCTCGCCCAATCACTGTTCCTGCACTTCAGCAGGCACGCGCCCGGTGAGCACAAGAGCGGGTTCGTCAGCACTGCCAACAGCTACTTGCTCATCGGCCAATCCGCCGGCCCGCTGCTGGCCGGCCCGCTGGTCGGGTTCGTCTCGACGCCCGCTGCCGTGCTCGTCATGGCAGGCGCCTGTGGGCTCGGGGCGTTGTTGGCTCTCAAGCCCGCTATGGCTGAGAAACCCGACCACGATCTCGACGGAGACCCCGAGGATTATGGGGACACGGAACTCATCGAGATCGAGTCGGCCGGGCCGATCCGGGCCGTCACCTCGCCACGCAACGGCGTGGCTGTGGCCCCGTTCCGTGGCTGGCGCATCGGCTCACGCCACCTCGGTTCCCTCGCGGCCCACTACGCCACGCCGTGGAACCCCAACGCGGCTGTCACCCTGACCGACTGGCAGCGTCGCGGCGTGATCCTGCAGGATCGCCAACCCGCGTTCTACGCATACGAGCAGACCGGACCGCGCGGAACCATCCGCGGAGTACTGGCCGCAGTGCACCTGGACAGCGGGCTGCGGACCCACGAGGAGATCATCCCCAACCACGCCGCCGAACTCACCAGGATCATGGACCGCGGCCGAATGAACCTCGACCCGGCCCTGCTCGGGTACTCCGGCGATGGCCGCACGACCCGACACCTCGCCGGCCTCGCGCAGCAGGACCCGGTCACCGACGTCCTGACCGACGACGGACAGTCCCATCGCCTCTGGCGCATCACCGACCACGCGACGCAAGACGAGATCATCGCCGAACTGGACACGCACACGGCCTTCATCGCCGACGGCCACCACCGCTACGCCGCCGCCCGCCAACACCGGCGCTCGGCCTACGCCAACTCCCAGGGCCCCGGCCCGTGGGACTACTTCCCGGGACTACTGGTCGACGTCACCGCAACTCCCTTGCGGCTCGCCCCCATCCACCGGGTCCTACCCCACCTCGATCCACACCACGCGCTCCGAAACGCCTCATCCCAGTTCCGGGTCCACCCGCTGCACGGGCCACTGACGCACTGGCTCGCCGCGCTGAAACGCCACGCACGCACTGGCCCTGCCTTCATCCTGGCCACCCCGCGCGGTGGTTTCCTGCTCACCGAACCACGACCCCGGTTTCTGGACATCGCGCTCAACGGCACCCCACCACCGCTGCGTTCAATGCACGTCGCGGTACTGGACTCGGCTCTGCTCACCCACCTGTGGCGCATCCCCGACCATCCCAGGCACGTTGAGTTCGAACCCCACGCCGCCACGGCCATCCAGACAGCGCGACGCACCGGAGGAGTCGCAGTGCTGACCAACCCGCCGACCCAGCACGACCTCACCACCGCCGCCACGTCTGGAATCCGTCTCCCCCGCAAATCGACGTCGTTCGGACCCAAACCACACCCCGGCCTGGTGTTCCGGACGCTCGACGACCAGTAACGAAACGGCTCACCTCAACACAACCCAGGGCAGCACTGACCTCTGATCCGATGCCCCACCTGAAGGTACATCGGGATGAATCGGAGATTCGTTGCCCCACAACGTGGCTGGCGGCCGGGATGACGCTCCCGGCCGCCAGCCACGTCAGTTAGCCGTGACTCGTCGCTGCCATCGCCGGTTCACGGGTCTGGCTACCCATCGCCGGGGCATCCGTGATGGAGGAGCGGAAACCACGCAACCGGAGGCTGTTCGCGACCACGAAGGCACTGGAAAACCCCATCGCCGCGCCGGCGATCATCGGGTTCAGCAGCCCGAACGCGGCCAGCGGCAACGCGGCCACGTTGTAGGCGAACGCCCAGAACAAGTTGCCCTTGATCGTGGCCAACGTGCGCCGCGAGAGCCGGATCGCATCCACCGCCGCCCGCAGATCACCGCGCACCAGCGTGAGGTCCGAGGCCTCGATGGCGACATCGGTGCCGGTGCCCATCGACAGCCCGAGGTCGGCTTGAGCCAGCGCCGCGGCATCGTTGATGCCATCGCCGACCATCGCCACCACGCGTCCTTCCTGCTGCAGGCGCGTGATGACCTCGACCTTGTCCTGCGGAAGGACTTCGGCGATGACCTCGTCGATGCCGACCTCGCCGGCCACAGTGCGGGCGACCGTCTCGTTGTCGCCGGTGAGCAGCACCGGCCTCAGCCCGAGCTCGCGCAGGTGCGAAATCGCCTCCGCCGAACCCGGTTTGACGGTGTCGGCGATCTCGAGGACGGCGCGCGCGGCACCGTCCCAGGACACCGCGACCGCCGTCCGTCCCGCCCGCTCCGCAGTCCGCCGCGCGGTGACGAGCTCATCCGGCAGCGGCTGGCTCCACTGCTCCAGCAGCGCGGGCCGTCCCACCAGGACCGCATGGCCGTCGACCACGGCCTGCACACCCAGGCCTTCGGTGTTGCTGAACTCCTCCACCGCCGGGAGCTCACCCACTCGTTCCCGAGCGCCGCGCGCGATCGCCTGCGCGATGGGGTGCTCGGAGGCGTGTTCTGCCGCACCCGCTAAACGCAACACGTCATCCTCGTCCACCCCATCGGCGAGGTGGACGCCGACCAGGGACATCTGCCCGGTGGTGACGGTGCCGGTCTTGTCCAGCACGACGGTGTCGATGCGCCGGGTGGACTCCAGCACCTCCGGCCCCTTGATCAGGATTCCCAGCTGCGCACCGCGCCCGGTCCCGACCAGCAACGCGGTGGGCGTGGCCAGTCCGAGCGCGCAGGGGCAGGCGATGATCAGCACCGCGACCGCTGCGGTGAAGGCCGCGGTGGCGCCGTCGCCTGCACCGAGCCAGAACCCGAGCGTGGCGATCGCCAGTGCGATCACGATCGGCACGAACACCGCCGAGATCCGGTCGGCCAGCCGCTGCACCTCGGCCTTGCCGTTCTGGGCGTCCTCCACCAGCTTCGCCATCTGCGCCAGTTGCGTGTCGGCGCCGATGCGCACCGCGCGCACGACCAGCCGGCCTCCCGCGTTCACGGTCGCACCGGTCACCGCGTTTCCCACGGTGACCTCGACCGGTACGGATTCTCCGGTGAGCATGCTGGCATCGACCGCCGAGTTGCCGTCCTCGACAACGCCGTCGGTGGCGATCTTCTCGCCGGGACGCACGACGAAGTGATCGCCGACCGCCAGCTGTTCGATCGGGATGCGCTGCTCACGTCCGTCGCGGAGCACGGCGACGTCCTTCGCACCGAGTTCCAGCAGCGCCCGCAGCGCCGCCCCCGCACGGCGCTTGGACCGCGCCTCGAAGAACCGCCCGGCGAGGATGAACGTCGTGACGCCCGCGGCGACTTCGAGATAGATGTTGCCGTCCCCGGCCATGCGCTGAACCGTGAGCTCGAAGGGGTGGGTCATGCCCGGGATTCCGGCCGTGCCGAACAGCAGCGCGTACAGCGACCACAGGAATGCCGCCAAGGTGCCCATCGAGATCAGCGTGTCCATGGTGGCCGCTCCGTGACGCAGGTTGGTCCACGCGGCGCGGTGGAACGGCCACGCGCCCCACACGACGACCGGGGCCGCCAGCGTGAGCGAAATCCACTGCCAGTAGGTGAACTGCCACGCCGGCACCATCGCCAGCACGATCACCGGAACCGACAACGCCGCCGACACGACCAGCCGATCACGCAAAGTGCGCACCGGATCATCCGGTTCACGGTCCTCCTCACCGCTCGCCTCCGGAGTCGGCAGGGTCGCGGTGTATCCGGCGGCCTCGACCTGCTCCACGAGCTGCTGCGGGTCCAGGCCGGGCGGCACGGATACCTTCGCCTTCTCGGTGGCGTAGTTGACCGTGGCGGTGACGCCCTCGATCTTGCCGAGGCGCTTTTCGACCCGGGCCGCGCACGAGGCGCAGGTCATGCCACCGATCGCGAGTTCGATCTCCCGGCCAGCCAGGCTCGGGGACGCACTGAGCTTGCTCATCGAGGTTCTCCTGTTCACCCGTGGCTTCCGTGGCCGTCACCCGACGGCGGCTGCGGCTGCTGGCTATCGGCCGGACCCGTGCCGACCGTGAACTCCGCGGTGCGGACTTGGCCCTGGTGCTGGAAATCGAGGAAGAGCCGGTAAGTGCCCGCAGAGGGAACCTCGGCCCGGAACGTGATCTCCGGGCCCGCTGGAGTGCGGCCATCACCCGGTGCGCCCTCGGGATGCACGTGCAGGTACGCGAGATCGCCCGTGCGCAGCGCGACCAGGTGCCCGTAGGCGGCCAGATAGGGCTGCAGATCCGTGACCGGCCGACCGTCCTTGCTCACCGTCAGCGTGACCGGCGACGACTGCCCGGCAGAGAGCTGCCCGTCCAGCCTGACCTGGTAGCCATCGACCTCCGCGACGCGGGACGGTGGTTGCGGTTGCGGGTCGAAGGCGCCCGGCGCGTTCACGTCGAGCCCCAGCGTCTGGTCCGCACCACCGGTCGGGACGAAGTCGGCGAAGACCCGGTAGGTACCCCCGAGGGGTAGGCGCATCGGCACGGTCCAGGTGCCGTCCGGACCCATCTCCGGGTGCAGATGCTCGTATCCGGCCGTGTCCCGACGGACGACGATCAGGTGCATCGGCTTGTCGTGCTCGGTGCCGAAGCTCGTCACCGGGGTCCCATCCGGGCCGGTGATGCGGAAGGAGAAGTTCTCGGTGCTGCCCGGTGTGATCGTCGTCGTGGTGGACGTGAGGGTGTAGCCGTCCCTGGTCGACGCGAGTCCTGCCGGGAGGTGTTCCTGCGTGGCTCCCGCGACGGTGCCGCTGTGGTTGTCCCCACCGCCGGCGTGCCCAACGCCGGGGTGCTCACCTTGCGCCGTGGCACCGGTGATGAAGGGACCGACTGCGGTTCCGGCCGCCCACGCTCCACCGAAGGCGAGCACGAGCACCGCACCGTAGGCGGAGAGCTTCGCTGTTGTGTTCATTTTTCAACCCCTTGTGCTCCCAGGCCCGCTGGGCGGGCCCGTCGTGGGCCGAGCCCTACTGGGCCAGCTCGTAGCCGGCCTCTTCAACGGCAGCGCGTACCGCTGACTCGCTCAGCTCCGCGTCACTGGTGACGGTCACGGCACCGGTCGGCACGTCGACCGCCACGTCCGACACACCCCCGATCTTGTTGATCTCCTCGGTCACCGAGGCAGCGCAGTGCCCGCAGGTCATCCCGTTGACCGTGTACTTCGTTTCCGTCATGACAAGTCCTTCCCGTTTGCGAAATGGGTGCTACGAGCGAACGAGACGAGCGATCGCGTCACTGGCCTCGCGGATCTTGGCGTCGGCGGCCTCGCCGCCTTCGGTCATCGCTTCGGCGACGCAGTGACCGAGGTGCTCGTCCATCAGCCCCAGAGCCACCGACTGCAGAGCCTTGGTCGTAGCGCTGATCTGGGTGAGCACATCGATGCAGTACTCGTCGCCTTCGATCATCTTCGCCAGGCCACGAACCTGGCCCTCGATGCGACGCAGCCGCTTGGCGTAGGCGTCCTTGTCGTGGGTGTAGCCGTGCATGTTGCCGCCTGAGTCGAATCGGTCGTCACGTTCGAGGCGAATATACCCCTAGGGGGTATGGGTAGTCAAAGGCACGTCCGGCGTACACGCTCGATCCGACGTGGTGGGGCCGTCGTCGGCCCCACCACGCAGCGCCGTCCCCTACCTGGGGTCAGCAGTGGGGCTCGGCGCGGTATCCGGCCTCGGCGATGGCAGCGATGACGTCATCGGTGCTGGACCTGGTGAGGTCCAGTTCGACGACGCTGCGGCCTGCCTTGACCGAGGTGGTCGTGCTGTGCACGCCGGGCAGGTCCTCGAGCACGTCGTCGATGAGCAGGCTGCAGCTACCGCAGTGCATGCCGCTGACGCGGAAGGTGACAGTGGTGGTCGACATTGAGGTTCTCCCCTCTCCGGTCAGGCGGCGGTGATCGTGCCGGTGTACATGCCCATGCCGCACGAGTACGCCAACGGGCCTGGAGGGAGTGCGCCGAGCTCGACGTTGGTGGCTCCGCGGACCGGAAGGATCTTGTCGACGTTGCGGTCCGGGATGATGAATGAGCGCACGCAGCCCTGGGCGTTGGCGGACTGGATGACGAGCGTGGTCGGCATGCCTGCGCGAACCTGGACGTTGGCCGGACTGTAGGCGCCGGTGGTCGCGGTGATCACCACGGTTTGGTGGCCGTTCTGGACCGACACGGTGCCCGCGGGCGGCAGTTCCTCGGCGGTCGCCGCTTGAGTGAGGCGGCTGGCAGCCAGGGAGGATCCGGCGAGTTCGAGCCCGCCGTTGAAGGTGTAGAGACCGGTGATCACGACGACGACGCCGGTGAGCACGGCGAGCCGGCCGCGCCAGGCGGTGGCGGCTTTGCGAGCGAGGTAGCCGAGCAGGACGAACAGCGGGCTGGTGCCGATCACGAACACCGCCATGATCACCGCACCGGTCAGCGGTGAACCGGAGGCCAAGGCCAGCGCTTCGACCGAGAGCGTCACGCCGCACGGAATCAGCACGCTGACCACCCCGAGCAGGGTCGGTGCCGCCGCCGACTGGGAACGAGAGCGGTCGCGCACGATCCGCATCCAGGACAGCGGAGGCTCGATGACGATGTTGCGGAAGCCGGGCACACCGAGCTGCGCGAGACCGAAGGCGATGATCACGACCCCGGCGAGCAGCTGAATCCACGTGCGCAGGCCAGCCGACAGCTGCGCGACACTGCCCAGGGCACCCAGCAAGGCACCGAGGATCGTGTGCGAGACGAGCTTGCCGATCAGGAAACCACCCACCGGCGCTAGATCGTCAGCGAGGCGGCCCGGTGCGCTTCGGGACTGGAGCCGGGTGCCGCCGAGGGCCGATTCTCGGTCGGTGCTGCGACGCTGGCGGGAGATCATCCCGGCCAGCAGCCCGCCTTGCACGGCCGCGCAGGACACCCCGCCGGCCAGCAACCCGGTTAGCAGAACAGCGAACAGATCCACGAAAAAGACTCCTTCGAACGAAGTGAGAGAAAAGAAGCCGCGCGGCACAAGCGCGCTCAGTTACCGCACGGATACGAACCGTGCGGCGTTGTGGACGGACTTCTCCTACGTTCGGAGGATGCAGAGCTGAATCAGGCTCGGGCGCAATGGCGCACGGGGCCGAGCCTGGGTACCGCTGCGCCTCAGAATGCGCGTGCCGAGCGGGATCAGCGAGCGGCGTAGCAGCACCAGGATCCCGAGCATGGTGACCAGCAGCGCCAGGCAGGTCATCAGAAGGGACCCGCCCATGGACTCATCGCCGTTCGTCGCGTAAACCGTGCCTGCTGCGGCGCTAGGCATGACAGCGCTCGAATCGTGGTTGCCCGGACCGTCGACAGGCCCCATACCAGGCATGTCGCTCATGGCATGGTCAGCGGTCGCCGTGAGGTGCACCGCGGGCATCATGCCGTCAGCGCACTGCGGGGCGTGCATGAGCGCAAATCCCGCGATCACCGTGAGGACTGCGATCAGCCGCGCGAGGGGGGCTCGCGCGGCTCGTACCCAACGGTTCGGGTTCACCATCGCTACGGAGGTTACCGGGTTCGTCCGCGAGAGGTCCGGAGGTGGGGTTTCCTGCGGCGGTCGCACCTGACAGCACCCGAGCGCGATCGACAGAGGTGGGGAACTTGGGTGTCAGGTGCTCGTGCACCTGCGAGCCGCAAACCATCCGTAGGCGCGCCTGCGAGCATGCTCCTTCCTGCCACCACCCGCAGCCCAGGTGGGCACCGCAGGAACGAAGCGGTCCAGACCACGGAGGCCCGGCAGCGTCTCGTCAGGCCGGTCGGTGCGCGACGAGTTCGATGGCGGGGCTGTTGAACTTCCGCGGACGCAGGGTGAGGTCAACACGGTCGAAGCCAGCCTGCACGGCATCTTTTCGCAGTTCCTCGGGTTCCACATCGAGCACGTGCCGATGAACGCTGATCACCACGCGTCCGCCGGGGCGCAGAACGCGGAACAATTCGGCGAAACCCCGCGGACGCTCCCACAACATCACGTTGTTCACCGAGATCACCGCATCCGCAGAGGCATCAGCACACCCGGTCTGTTCGGCTGTACCATCGCGGATCTCCACCAGTTCTCGCGCAATCTCCTCTTCGCACCGCGAGACAGCCATCTCCCGCATCGCGGCCGAGGGGTCCACTCCCAACACATGCCCTTTCGGCGTGACGGCCTCAGCGGCGAGCCGCAGACCCACACCGGGCCCGTGCCCCACCACGACAAGCGTGTCACCGGAACCCAACCCAGCCTGTTCGACAGCCCGGGTTTCCTGCTCAGCATTGACCTTCGCCATGAGTGCGCCGCCCAGCCGGCCAACCAACCCCGACGGATGACCGAACCCTTGGTCGAACACCCTCATCATCAGTTTCGCCATACGAGGAACAACACCACCCGTGGGCCTCAGGCGCATCAGGGTCGATCCCTGGAACACCCACCACTGTCCTGGTATCCGCCTCGTTCGCCATCGGCGGCTCGTGGTGATGTTTCTCGTGCGTGACGCAGGGTTGCACGCCCCGCCTCACCTCGATTCATGTGGACGTAGGGCTGTGCACGGCTGACACTGCGACCAGGGGGTGAATCGGTGACGGAAGCGCACGCCCACTCGCATAACGGCAAGCAGTCCAGCACCGCGGTGTTGGACGTGCGGGGCCTGCTGTGGGCTTCGGAGCAAAACTTGGTCGCCACTCGACTGGGCCGCCAACCCGGTGTTCGGGCCGTGGAGGTCAACCCGGTGGCCCAGGCAGCGACGGTCGTCTTCGACCCGGCTCGCACGAACGTGTCCGACCTGCGGCGCTGGGTGCAGGAATGTGGCTACCACTGCGCTGGGCAGTCCGTGCCCTCGCACGTCTGCGACCCGATGCAAGAACCCGATCCGGCCGAACCGGTTGCAACCGAGCACAGGACGGACACGGCTCCGGCGGCTGAGGAAGAACAGGCGCCCTCCCCACACGAGGAGATGGAACACGGTGATCACGGGGCCATGTCGATGGCGGGGATGGTCGCCGACATGCGAAACCGGTTCCTGGTGGCGCTGGTGTTCTCCGTTCCGATCGTGATCTGGTCCCCGATCGGCAGCGAGGTCTTCGGGCTGCGCGTGCCCGCCCCGTTCGGACTGCGGCAGGACGTGTGGGCGTTGTTGTTGAGCCTGCCGGTGATCTTCTACTCGTGCTGGATCTTCTTCAACGGCGCGATACGGGCCCTGCGAGCCCGCACGTTGGACATGATGGTGCTGGTCGCGGTGGCGGTGGGCTCCGGCTGGCTGTACTCGCTGGTCATCACGCTCACTGGCGGCGGCGAGGTGTTCTACGAGGCCGCCACCGTGCTCGCAGCGTTCGTCCTGCTGGGCCACTGGTTCGAGATGCGTGCCCGAGGCGGCGCTAACGACGCCATCGGCACCCTGCTCGACCTCGCCCCTCCCCGTGCCGTGGTTCTGCGCGATGGGCAGCCGATCGAGATCCCGACCGCCGAGGTCGAGGTGGGCGATCGACTGCTGGTGCGGCCCGGCGCCAAGGTGGCCGTGGACGGTGTCGTCGAGGACGGCGACAGCGAGGTCGACGAGTCCATGGTCACCGGCGAGAGCCTGCCGATCCACAAGGCTCCCGGCGCTGAAGTCGTGGGTGCGACCATCAACACCAACGGCACGCTGCGGGTCCGAGCGACCAAGGTCGGCTCGGACACCGCCCTGGCCCAGATCGTCAAACTGGTCCAAGAAGCGCAGAACTCCAAGGCACCCGGCCAGAGACTCGCCGACCGGGCCGCGTTCTGGCTTGTCTTGGTCGCCCTCATCGGCGGTGCCGCCACCCTGGCTGCCTGGCTGCTGGTCGGAAGCCCCTTCGCTGCGGCGATCTTGTTCGCCATCACCGTCGTGGTCATCACCTGCCCGGATGCTCTCGGGCTAGCCACCCCCACCGCGATCATGGTCGGTACCGGACTGGGCGCCAAACGCGGCGTGCTGTTCAAAAACGCCATCGCCCTGGAGACCTCTGCACGCATCGACGTCGTCGTGATGGACAAGACCGGCACCTTGACCAAGGGCGAGCCCGAGGTGACTGATGTCCTCGCGAACGGGTTCGACCACGAGGAACTGCTGCGCCTGGTGTCTGCCGTGGAGCGCGAATCCGAACATCCGCTCGCTGCGGCAATCGTGCATCGTGCCGAGAACGAGGGTGTGAGCTCCGAGTCAGCTGAGCACTTCGAGAACGTGCCCGGTCACGGAGCCTCCGCCCTGGTCGCCGGAAGGCGCGTTGTGGTGGGCAACCGGCGGCTCATGGAACGTGAGGGCGTCGATCTGAGTCCGGTCGCCCAGCAGCGCGACGAACTGGCGGCCAACGGCCGGACCGCCGTTCTCGCCGCGGTAGACGGCAACGCGGCGGGTGTCTTCGGGATCGCCGACGCACCGCGGAAAACCTCGAAGGCCACCGTATCCGCGCTCCACGATCTGGGCATCGAGGTCGTCATGCTCACCGGCGACAACCAAGCCACCGCCGATCGGATCGCCCAGCGGCTCGGCATCGACACCGTGCTGGCAGAAGTCCTCCCCGGCGACAAAGCCGCCCAGATCTCCGAACTCCAGGACAGTGGCCGCACGGTCGCGATGGTCGGCGACGGCGTCAACGACGCCCCAGCCCTGGCTCAAGCCGATCTCGGTATTGCCATCGGTGCAGGCACGGACGTGGCCATCGAAACCGCCGACGTCGTGCTCATGCGCTCCGACCCGCTCGACGTCGCCACCGCGCTGCACATCGGCCGGGCAACCCTGCGCAAGATGCGGCAGAACCTCGGCTGGGCCATCGGCTACAACACGATCGCCCTGCCCATCGCCGCAGGCGTCTTCGAACCAGCCTTCGGCCTCATGCTCCGCCCCGAAATCGCAGCCCTGACCATGTCCGGCTCCAGTGTGATCGTCGCAGTCAACGCCCTCACCCTCAAAGGCCTCCGCCTACCCGAAGCAGCGCAGACCACGATAGCCACCGATCACTGAGGTGCCATCAAGCTCCGGTCCCCTACAGGCGAAAAGCTAAGGGGCACCAGCGAATCGGAAGGCGTCATCTCGATTTTCGACTAAGGCTTCGGGTATGAGGGCCTTGACGTGCTCGACCGCGGAAATCACCGCTTCATTGACGAGCGCGTCACCGATTTCGATGTACCCGGCCCTGCTGCGCGCTCGCTGTCGTCCGCACCAGTTGGTTAACCGTCGATGGGCCAGTGGAGCAGGAACTTTCCCAGCGCATCATCGATGAGACGTCCACGGTCAGTCGGCTCTCCATCGTCACCGATGTGTTCGCTGAAGGCGTCGGAGAGGATGTCTTCCACGGCCTCGCGTTGGTCCTGGCTGGGCTCGCTGCTGGCCCGCAGCGAGCCCAGCAGGTCGCTGTCGTGCTCGTCGAGGACTGCGGTGAACACGTCCTGAAGCTCGGGCGGCAAGCTGTCGATGACGTTGCTCATGGATGCCTCCATCCGTTCGAGTTGCGCGCCCACGTCGTGATCACCTGGCCATCCGAGCCGAGGATCACGGTGGCGTCTTCACCGGTGTACTTGTACTTCCCACCGGCCTGTTCCTTCACCGGCTTCACCGGATTCTCCACCGCGTCCTTCATGGCCTGATCCGAGACCCCATGACCGTCACGCCCCATCGCCCGCTCTTCACCGTGCTTGGTCATCCCGGTGATCTCTTCCGGGGGTTTGGCCGCCGCCTCTTCCGCGGGTGCGGCCTCGGCGCCATCGGTGTCCACGGGTTGGACTTCGTCGTCGCCAGCGGCTTCCGAGGCGAGCCCGGCCATGGCCACGCCCATCATACCGACACCGGTAGCGATCCCTGCCGTAGAGACCGCGTTGAGCGGGACGCCGGCGACCGCGCCCGCACCGGTCGCATCCAGCACAACTCCTGCTGTTTCGCCTGCTGCGCTGACCGCGGTCAGCGCAGCACCGCCAGCCAATCCCAAGACCATTTCAGGATGGTGGATCGCCGCGTTGCCCAAGGACGCCAGGCCATTGACGACCGTGCCGGCCGCGTCGCCGATCGCGGCTCCCGCTTGCTCCACGAAGTTCGGCTGTTCAGGAGCCTTGTCCCGTGCCCGTCCAACCGCGTCGGAGGCAACGTCACCCGCATTCCTGAGCTCGTTGCGCGCGTGCTGCAGCTGCGCCGTGGCTGCGCGGCGCTTCTCTTCACCCGGATCGTTGAACGGCTGTGGCGGGGTGCCCTCCGGAGCTTGTTCGTGCTCGGTCTTCGCGCTCGTGGTGGCAGCCTCGCCCTCGTCCCACAGTCGGATCGCCTCAGCCGCTTGGCCTTGTGACCAGGTGAGGGCATCGGCGTAGCGCTCCAGTGCTGTTGCAGCGTCGTGGAAGCAATCGCCGGCTTCTAACCACCTGCCGGGTTCACCGTCAAAGACTGAACGGAACTGCTCGGCAGCCTCGCCGCTCCACCCTTCGGTGCTGTCGATGCGCTTGAGACCTTCCCCAGCCTCATGCAGGACCTCACCGTAGGAGGCCATCGACGATGCGGTGCCGAGGATTCCATCGAGATCGCCGGGGATCAACGCTTTCGGATCACGGCCGCTGCCGAGTTCCGCCGCCATCAGCCAGCCGCCGGGTCATTGCCAGCGGGGCGCGTGATCAGCCCTTCCAACTGCGCTCGGGCTGCTTCGTCGGTCTGCCGATACACCTGCACGCAGTGCACCAGTCGACCCCCGACTTCACTGCCGTCAGTCACGAGGTGCGCCACACCCAGGTCCCAGCGATCACAAAAGTCGGTCACCGTCCCGGCAAGGCGTTCGTGGCCGAACTCCACACCCGTGTCCAGGTCAGCGACTCTGTCCTTTCGCGCAGCCTGAACAGTGTCGCTGACCCCCTTGGACGCTTCCTCCAAGGCGTGCAGATCGACACGAAAGCCCTCCGACACGCGGCCCCCTCACTCAACTAGTCCGAACGCACGCGCGACCTTAAACGAGTCAGCCGACCTCGTGGTCCCAACCAACGAGGTTCGCTCATTGTCGGAGTCGCACGATCATCTCCGCAAACGGCCTGGTACCAGCCCGTGCCAGACCAGTACCCGATCTGGCACTGTTCTGGGGGACCTCGGCCGCACGCGAGTGCTCGCGGGCAGCGGAGCAGAACTAAGGGAACTATGCGCACGATCATGGTCTGCGGGTGCGGGGGCAGCGGGAAATCCAGGGTGCCAGCCAGCTCGGGCAACGGCTTGGCCTGCCCGTCGTCCTCCTGGACATGGAGTACTGGGATGAGCACTGGAATGCTCTCGACCCTGAGTCGTTCGCCCAGCGGCAGCGCGAGCTCGTCGCCGACGACGAGTGGATCATCGATGGCAACTACGCTTCGACGATGCCGATCCGGCTCGGCAAAGCTGAGGCAGTGATCTTCCTCGATATCCACCCGCTGGTCTGCCTGTGGGGGATCATGCAACGCCGGTACCAGCACCGCGGTGACGACGTGCATTCCCGTCACCGGCGCGGCCGCATCACCTTGGGTTTCGTCAGGTACATCCTTCGCTACCGGCACACGATGCGCCCCCGGGTCGAGCGCTTGATCGCCGAACACGCCGTGGGCGACCTGATCCGGTTGCGCACCCGCCGTGAAGTCCGCCGCTTCCTCGCGGCGATACCCAGCGGTCCGGAATCCTCCTGACCAGGAAATCTGCCCACAACTCGCTGCCGCACCGCTAGACCCGAAAGCGCCCTGGTCATTGTCGGCTTGGCGCGGTGCGGCACGTGCGGCAACCGGGTTCGGTTGCGTAGGCGCGGGCCTGGATGGTGAACAGTTCTCGGTACAGGCCGTTGGCTTCCATCAGTTCTTCGTGGGTGCCGGACTCGGCCACGCGTCCTGCATCCATGACGACGATGCGGTGGGCGTGGCGGATGTTGGCCAGTCTGTGCGTGACGAGGACCGTGGTGCGATGAGCATCGTCACGGGATCCCTGGGTCGCGCGTTGCAGGCCGGCGAACACGCGGGCTTCGGCTTTCGCGTCGAGCGCGGCTGTGGGTTCGTCGGCGATCAGCACCGCAGCGTGATCCCGGAAGATACCGCGGCCCACGCTGAGCCGTTGCCACGAGCCGCCTGAGAGCTCATGGCCTCCCCGGAACTGCCGTGACAGAACCGTGCCGGGTCCTTTCGGGAGCTTGGCGAGGACTTCATCGGCGCCCGACTCGCGCAACGCGGTCTCCCAGGTGCCGCCGTAGGGCTGCGGGGCCTCGAGGTTTCCGATGCGAATGTTGGTGTCGGCGGTCATGGGCCACCGAGCCGGATCCTGGTCGATCAGAGCGACCTGCTCGTACACGCCGTGGAGATCCGCGGTGGCCAGATCGACCTCGTCCCAGAGCACTCGTCCCTGGGTCGGTGGATACAGGCCCGTGATGAGTTTTCCGAGCGTGGTCTTGCCGGATCCGTTCTCCCCGACCAGCGCCACGACCTCGCCGCGGTGGAAGGTCAGGTCGATCTCGACCAGCGCCGGTTCGTCGGCGTCGGGATAGGTAAACGACACGTTCTCCAGTCGAATGGTCTCCGGGTTGCAAGGCGCAGCCACACCACTCGCGGGCCTGCGGCGTAGCCGCGACTCGGCGAGCAACTGGGTGTAGAACCGCAGGTAGAACGAGTGCTCGTAGAGGCGGTTGACCGACACCATCGTGGTCGACAGCGAACTCGCCGCAGCCCGCATCGCGATGACCGCGGCTCCGGCGATGGCCAGCGGCATCGCACCGGTGAAGACAAGGACGCCGAGCACGCAGTAGGCCAGACCGGTGCCCGTGCCGGCCAGAGTGCGTCCGATCAACCGCGTCCAGGTCTGCCGGTGTTCGGCGCGGATCGCCTCTTCAGTGACCTGATCAGCGATACGGCGGTGTTCGGTCAGCAGCGGTTCCTGCAGGTTCAACGCGGTGCGTTCCGTGCCCACATCGCGCGCGACGAGCAGGTTCTCCACGACGTGCAGCCGCAACCGGCGGGTCACCAGGCTCAGGAAGTTCACATATCCCTGCTTTGCCGCGCGCATCGACGCCCACGCCTCGGCTGCCGTGGGCACCAGAAGCGCCGGTAGCAACCAGGGATTGAGCAGTGCGGCCGTGATCATCGCCGCAGCCAGCGACACCAGTGCCGACGAGATCGAGGCGATGCTGCGCACGCTCGACTCCACGGCCTGAACACCTTGGTAACCGCCTTGCCGGGCCAGTTCCTGGAAGTCGGAATCCTCCCACGCCAACAACTCCACCTCAGCGACCGCCGAGTTGAGCCGATCCTGGGCCGCGCGGCGCACCAACGGCATCAACACCCCTTGCACCGCCGACACCGCGCTGTCCAGCAAACCGCGTAAGGCGAAAGCGCCCACGACAGCGGCGATCGCGGGCAGCGACGCCACCACCCGCTCCGGCGTAGGCCCCGCAGTCAACAGCTGCGTCAATACCCCGGCAGTGGCGAACAGTCCGAGCGCCGATGCACAGCCCGAAGCCAACTGGACCACACCCGCCAGCACAGTCCTGCCGGGCGAGGCCCGAAACGACAGCCCCACCACCAGTCTCGCCGCCATCGGCAGCTCGCGGACCGTCTCCCACAAACCCGCGCCCGCGACCTTCTGATCCACATCCGCCCACCGAGGCGGTTCCAAATCCTCAACGCCGATCAGCGCGCCCTCCGGCGACCCAGATGTGCGTCGATGTCCGTTCCTGCTCCCCAGCATGTAACCCCTTCTCGGGACAGTCCTCGGCAACGGAACTCGAAGGAAAGCCACTCAGGCACATCCGATCGCCCCAACAACCCGCATCGCTCCGCCTCCAAGCGGCCGAACGTCCCCCACGGCTGTCTTGACGGAAGGGCGGCGATCAACGCGCGATTTCTCGTGCACTCACGCGTCGTGATCGACGCCTGCGTTCAACAGTGCCGGACGACACCGACAATCGACGTGCTGTCGCATACCGAACAACCGAGTCTGAGACATCACTACGTGAGCAGCGTCCGCAAATGCTCTTCCGCACGATGGACCGCGGCGGTCAAGTCGTGGGCTTGATCTCCGGTCAGGGCTCGTCGGCCGAGCCCTGAGCTGGCGAGCACGGCGGTGAGTTCGTGTTCCTGGTCTGTGGTGAGGTGGGCGCACAGTGCCTGGTTCCGTAGCGCATCACGTGCGGCGTAGGCGTCGTTGGGCGCAGCGGCGATGACCGCCCGTCGCAACTGCGTGATGGTGGTGGTGGAGCGGTCACCGGCCAGGCCCAGCGCGGTCAGACCCAGGCGGACTCGGAACGCTGCGGTGCTGGGCTCTGCGTCGTTCATCAGTGCAAGTGTCGTGTCCACTGCGGATTCGAGTTCGCCGTGAGGGACTGATGGCCTGGCCTGTGTGCAGGACAGTCGCAGGAGGTTTCCGACGGGTGCTTCCCAGGTTTCAGTGGGCACGGTGGAGTCGATCAGGGCTCTCGCCTGCGGGTGAAGGTCTTGTTCCAGCAGCGACATGATCTTGATTTGGCGGCCGTCGAGTAGCCGGGTTCCGATGCCACGATGGGCGGCGATCGTCTCGGCAGCGCGAGTCCAGCAGCCGGCGCGCGCCAGGGCGCGGGCGCCATCGATCAGCAGCGCGCTCCACAGATCCGTACAAACCCGGCGGTGGTGCTCACGGGTGCAGGTCCAGGTCGAGAGGTCAACGTTCCGGCCGCGGATCGTGGCCACCTCGCGTTGGCGGGCTGCACGATAGAGACGTTGGAGCAGTTCGTAGGCCTCGGTGGGCTGGCCTTCGCGGATGAGCAGGCGTGCGATGTTGGTCAGTGGCATCAGCGCCATCACCGCAGCATCGGGGGTGAGGTCCCGCGGCTCGGTGAAGATCGTGTGCAGGCGCCAGCAGAGGTCTTCGGCGAGGCCGGCAAGCCCGATGTCGGAGGCTATGAGGGCGGCGACGTTGATGACACCGCTGGCGCGGGCCACCTGCTGGTGGTGGTCCGCGCCTGCGGGCCAGTCGGTCAGCTCGGTGAGCTCCGCGATCCGCGTTTCCAGAGGTAGCCCGAGTGGTTTGGGGCGGCGCACCAGGGGGATCTGTTCGGCGAGTGCGGGGTTCACGGCCGGGGCCACGGTCATCGCCAGTCGACGACCAGTCGGCTGTGGGGTTTGTCGATGACGAACCGGGGGTCCGTGGCCTCGAGGAGGTCGCGGTGGTCGGCTGTGGTCATCCGGAAACCGGGTTCGGGGGCGTCGTTTCCTCGTTCGCATGCCCAGGTGGCGAATTCGGTGGCGACCTGGTCGGCGAGCTGGGTGGCGCGGGGTCCGTGGCCGATGACGCCGGGCTCCCAATAACGGCCATCCTCGTCATCGCCTTCGCGGATGGTGAGGTAGGCGAGGCTGTCGCCCTCGAGCGCAGCCATGGAGCCCCATGCGAAATGCGGTGTGAAGCCTGGGCGCTGTCCGGGCATGCGGGACAAGCCGTTGGTCAGTGTGCAGGCGAGGTGCAGGTAGACCCATTCCCAGGAGAAGCCCTGGCGGAGCCTCATGCCGGTGTAGATCTTGTGCGAGGGTTGATCGAGGATGCTGCGCATCGCTTCCCGATCAACTTCCTGCTCGGTGTAGGTCTCCAAGTGAACGTCGCCGGGCCCGTCGTGGTGGACGACGGTGCGGATGTCGTCGGCGACGCCTTTGCGCAGCGGAATGAACGTGGCCATCTCGCAGGAGACCGTCTTCCACGTCAGGCCGTTGGCTTCGCGCTCGAAGGCGAACGACCGCGAGATCGATCCACGGATGCGCATAGGAATCACCAGCCGGCCGCCGGGGGCGAGCTGATCCAGAACATGGGTGGGAATGTCGCCGGCTCCGACGGTGAACTGGATCCGGTCAAATGGCGCCTGGTCGGGCAACCCGGCCGCTCCATCGCCCAGCAAGACAGTCACGTTCTCGATTCCGACGGACGCCAGGTTGGTCGATGCCCCTGCGACCAGGTCTTCGTCGACGTCGACGGTCCAGACATGCCCGCCGGGTCCGACGAGTCGCCCCAGCAGGGCGGCGTTGTAGCCGGTCGCAGCACCGGCTTCTAGGACGCGGTGGCCAGGTTGCGGGGCGAGCTGTTCGAGTTGCGTCGCCACGATCGACGGGGCGGAGATGCAGGAGAGCGTCTCGCCGTCGTCGGGGGCGTCTTTGACGGAGACGGTGCCCTCGCCATAGGCGGAGGCCAGGTCAGCGTCGGGAACGAAGGTGTGGCGTTCGACCACACGGAACGCGTCGATGATGTCCTGGCTGTGCAAATGCCCGGATGCGGTCAGGCGGGTCACGAACTCCTCGCGGAGCTCCGCGAGGTCGGTGGTGATCATGTTGTTCATCCGCGGAAGGTTAGGGGCAGGCGAAGGCGTCTCCGAGTGCGACACGGTGGTCGAGACATCGGTGCCGAAGGTGGTGTGCTGGGCGAGCCATGCGACGGCGGCCTGGTCGGCAGGTGGGGTTCCTGCGCGGTTGAAAGCGAAGATCGCGTGGTGAGCCAGCACAGCCCGCAGGCCTCGGGTCAATCGCCCGGTAGACGCGAGGTCGGCCAGCGCGCTCCCGGCTGCCGCGAAGGCGGCAACTCGCTCGGACCAGCGGTTTTCGGTGGTCTCACGTTGAGCGGCGTCGGCGTGCATCAGGCGCCGCATCGCAGCAAGCTGCGGCCCCTGTGCGTGCTCATCAGGTGGGGGGATCACTGGCCGGAGCGCGGCGAACCGGGCCCAGACATCACCGATCTCGAAGGGATCCAGCCCTGCGGCTCGGTGGAGCGTGGACAGCAGCAGGATGCAGCGTTCGCGGTTACGCGAATCGCCGGTGGCGGCCAGCGCTGCCGGGCTGTCGGCGCAGAACAGCTCGTGGGCGATCGCCATGCCTTCCGCGCCACCGAAAGCCTCGACCTCCGGCTCATAGATTCCGGGCACCCAGCCGGTCGCGTGCTGGTCGGCGACAAGCCGGTCGAGAACATCGGCGGCGGGCTTTTCGACGCGGAGCCGGATCTTGCCTTCCTTGCGCAGGAAGTGGAACCGCTGCCCTTCCAACCCGGCGGCCAGGGCAGTTGCGGCCTCAGGGCTGATCCCGCTGGGATCGGGGAAAGCGATGGTCGCTTGCCACCACGGTCCCTGATCGTTCGTCGTCAGCAGGTCCTCGTCGTTCCAGGTCATCGGTGTCTTCCTCGCTCCTGTTCAGCTCATGTGGGGAGAGTCGGGTTAGGTGATCAGCAGTGCTCGGGTCCAGCCGGTCCGGTCGGAGACCTCGGTCGCGAGGAGCGCGCCGGTGCGGCCTTCGAGGAAGCCGGGCTTGTCGAGGGTGTCCAGCTCGTCTGCCAGCCGGCCCTTGAGGTGCTCGATGTGGTCGGCGAAGCGCGTCGGATGGGTGGCGTCGGCGGCGAGCGCGCGGGTGACCGTCAGCAGCCCAGCCCATCCGTGACACAGGGATGCGTCGGTCACCAGGCTGGTGCTTGCGGAGTCGGCGAGGACAGCCACGGCGATCTCCTCCGCGGCGTGGCATGCCGCCTCGTCTCCGGTGGCGAGTGCGGCCAGCTGCAGGCTGCGGGCGATCCCGAGCGCCCCGTAGCACCAGGATGGCCGCGCCGGTACCGAGCCGGGTGCGCATTTCGGTTCGGCGAGCTGGTCACGGGTCATCCAGTAGTAACCGCCGAAACGGCGCAACCAGTCAGCGAACACCTTGATCGCCTCATCACCGCCGGGAGGAGGGACTCCGTGCCGGACGGCGAGGGCCAGCAGCGCCAGCGGCCCGGCGATGCCGTGTGCAACGCCGTGGTTGCTGTGGCCACCGGGCACGGCGGCATCGTGTCCGAGCGTCTCGAGCGACCACCACCCAGGTAGCTCGGCGCCGTCGGCGAACTCGCCCGGGGGGACCGGGTGGGCCAGAGACACCAGATACGCCAATACCTCGGTCAGAAGTGGCGAGGGCTGTGGGCGAGCGAGGAGCAGTGCGCCGAGTCCGGTGAGGCCTCGGATGAGGTCGAATTCCGCCAAACTCGGTTGACGTCGGCTTTCTCGCCGTCGGACGGCGGAGGCCAGGCGGCTGGCCACGAGTCGATCGACCGCCTCATGAACCCCTCGCTCGGTCCGGCCGGCGCGGCCCAGCACGAATTCCAGGGCGGGGGCGCCGTGGAACAGGGACGCATTCGCACCGGCGCTAACCCCGCCGTCGATCGCCTGCCGGAGCAATCGACGCGCGTGCTTGAGGTCGCCACGCTCGATCGGCAGCAGGGCCATTCCTAGGGTGTCTTCGGACAACGCCTGAGTCCGGGGTGAGGTCATCGGTTCGACCTCACGGGCACGACGATGCTGTGTGCGCGGCCATCGATCCAGCCATCGGCGTCCTCGGGCGGAGCGTCGTGCAGAACAGCCACCGGCGAAGTCCGTAGATGGGTACGCAACAGGTCCCGATCCATGTCTCGGCTGAGATCGAGCGGGAGGTGCTGATCGTCAGCGGCCAGCAGCACTCGCTCGCCTACCCCGGCTCGCTTCCGCCAGGCGTGGAGCGCATCCGTCCACTGAGCGGTCGATGCCTTCGATTCGGGTAGCGCAATGGGGCGCAGCAGCCACCGGGCAGCGGTGAGGATGCTGCGTCGGTACCGCAAGGCCGGGGTGAACGGCAGTGTGAACGCCGCTCCCCAGTCGAACCACGTCACCTGTGGCGTGGCGGCTCGGCTGAGCTCGGCGAGGAACCGGGCGATCGGTGGGGTGTAGTTGTTCCACACGAAGTTGATCGCCGTCGGTGCCACCGGTTCGATGCGCTGTCCGGTTGCACCGACCGCGAGATACAGGTGCCCGTCGGAAAGGCCGACGACAAGATCGGCCGGGCGCAGAACCGTCTCGTCGCTGCCGCGGAACTCGCCGACGCTGAGGACGTCGGGCAGGACCTGGGGAGCACGGGTGAGCAAATCGGCATCGCTTCGGCATGAGTGAAACGACAACTGCGCGACCTTGGCTCCAGCTGTGACAGTCGGGAGATCGGCGGGGTATCCAGCCGCTTCCGGCAGGAGGTGCCAGAACCGGCCGGTCATCGACCCAGCCGCTCGCGACACCGTCTGCACGCGTAGCCGGAAACCGCCTCGCTGCAACGCGTCCCGTGAACTGGACTGCACCTGTGCGCACACTTCGAAATGGGGTGCCGAGGTGGTCGGCGGCGGTCCTGCGGAGGCTTCGAGTTCCTCGAGCATCGCGCTGGTGACCTGCACCTCCCGGCGACCTTCGAGCGACGCGGATCCAGCAAGTTCCAGTAGCAGTCGGTCGCGTCGCGTCATCGTCCTCGGAGGCTCAGCGACTGATCCGAAACCCGCGGGAAGCCCCAGCCCGCGGTCAGGGTCGATGACGTGCTCCAGGCTGATCTCGACGCCCTCGCCCCACCGATCGGCGAAGCGCTCAATGTAGTCACACCAAGCCGGTGTGCCCTGCGGATGCCGGGCAAGACGCGCCAGCACAGTCGCCGCGGTCTCCACCTCAACCCCCACCGCCTCTGGCAGACGCACATCCGCGTCCAGCCGGACATCGCACGCATCCTTCCCCGCAGGCTCACTCCCGAGCGAGATCTCGTCAGCGGGCAGAACGCTGGCGGGGTCAACGACGGTGGCCGGAGCCCGTAGTGCCGAGCGCAGTAGCCCCACCCGCAGCAATTCGGCTACCAGCGAGGACCGCCGTTCAGGCGCGGTGTCTGGGAATTCGGCGGCAAGCTTGCCCAGCAACACCTCATGGCTGATCGGAGCTTGAGCTGCATCCAGCACCGCCGCCACAGCGGGAGTCACCGCCAGCGAGAACTCCGAAGCACCTTCGGCGGGAACGTAGACACGGTCGGCGCGCACCTGCGCCAACGGGTTGACCCGTACTTCGACTGTCGCGATCAGCGCAGCATCGGATTCACACGAAGCGATGCGAGCAGCCACCGCGCGCGGCGCAGATCGAGCGACGATCTCGTGGGCGTCGCCGATCTGCACCTGCGCGGTCTCACCGAACTCACAGCGCGCAACCCCTGCGAACAGGCCGAACGGCGTGGCCCGATGTCCATACCGGATGGCGAAGCGGGCGAGTGCAAGAGCGGCCCGCCGAGCCCGTCGCACGTCCGGCGACTGGCCGGCCAACACCGCCTCCACTCGATGCGCCAAATCCGGGCTCGTGCTGCTCACCGCATGCTGGAACTCCTCGTCGGCCCACACCGGCGCCATCCAGGCCTGCCACTGCTCGACCGTGCCGCCCGGTCCCGGCCACTCAGGCAACGGTGGCGCTTTGACATGGGTCGCCGCGCGTAGCAGCGCAGAGCCCGCACGCCGATACGACCGCGCTCGCGACCGCGTCATCACTCACCAACTCCTTGATGCCAGACCAACGAGAACCGGACAGCGCTACTACGGCAGGGCTACGAGGTCGTGCACGCACTCGGGCAGGAGGAACCACACCCGTCCCCCGTGCTGCACATCAACACCGTCTCGGCCGCAGGCGTCCCCTCAATGAGAGTGATGTCGAGGTCAAAGGGGTCACCTCCAGCGTCAAGATCGTTCGTGTCGGTGCTGCTGATGTGCTCAATTGCCGGAGAACTCATCACTTTCCTTTCGCTGGAATGGTGAACTGGACCGTCGAGGAGGACTACGTGAAGCCCTCCTCGACGTAGGAGCGGTCATCACGAGCCGCGGACCTCAGTGCCGGACGGTGTGGACGAGGAGCTCGTCTCAGCGGAGATGACCAGTGGTGGCCGGAGCACGTCAGCGAGCTTGACCAACACATCCGCCAGAAGCGCACGACGCTCTGGAGTGCCACGACCAGCCGGCAGATCGAAAGCCATCGAGTCGATCTCCCACTGCACCTCCCGCAGCAACACGGCGAGCTGAACGTCATCGACATGCCCTCGCTGCGATACAAGGCGACGGAGCAAACTCGGATCAGTTGACGTTCGTTCAGCGCTTGTCAGCTGTGGCATAGGCACATCCCCCGGTAGACGAGCATCGCCGCCTCGTGACGATCACGTCCTCACCGTGCCCGTCACGCAGGACAGACCGGAAGACGGCGACGCACCGGAAGTGATCGGTTCTGATCAGTCACCCCGGCCCGATACTCTGATCACAGCAAATGCCGTGCTGGGAGGAACCTGCGTGACCCGCGATCTGACGTGGAGCCCGCACGAAGTCAAGGTGCTGCGCGAGGTCCAGCACCTCAGTCAACGTTCCTTCGCCGAGCACCTCGGGTTCGCCCAGAGCACCGTCGCGAACTGGGAGAAGGCCACCCGTGACGGCAGCCTGCATCACGAGACCCGAGAAGTGCTCAATCGTGCGCTCGACAATCTTTCCGCCGAACACCGGGAGCGGTTCGACCGCCGATGCTCCATTTCCCCAGGCAAGCTGGGCGTGGGATCGGCAACACGCACCAGGCACGTCATCGACTCGCTCAGCGATGTCGCATCCCCATTGCCCTACTACGTGCCGACGAGCACAGTCGAAGCGTTCCGTTCGTTCCTGTCTTCGGCCGCACGAGTCTTCCTTCTCGCCGGGCCCGCTGGAACAGGGAAAACACAGCTGACCCACCACCTCGCCGACCAGCTCGCGAGCGAGGCTGATCTCCAGCTTTTCGCGGTCAATGAGTGGACCGATGGGCACGTCGACCTGCCCAGCGAGGTTCTCCGCTACGCATCGATACCTCGGGGCCAGGACGCCCTACTCGCCCTCGAAGAGACTTGCGCAGGGCTTTCGCGTCCCTGTGTTGTGGTCATCGACGGCATCGGCAACGACCACGATTTCGCGCTTATCAGTCGCCAGGTCGAAGCGATCCTCCGCCAAGTCACGACCACGCATCTGCGGTTCCTGATTGCGGTACGGACCCCGCTGGCCGTTGAAACGACTGCGTACCCGCTGGTGCACGCAAGCATCTACACTCCAACGAAAAGCCCGCCGGCTCGATACAGCGTTGAACTTGCCCAGTGGACCCCGGCGGAGGCGCGCTCGCTGTGGGACCAGGCTCGAACAGAACAGACGACGCCATACGACCAGCTTCCCCGCGGCATTCAGAATCTTGTCCTGACACCGGTCTACCTGCGGCTCGCCTTGACCGCCTCGCTGCAGACGCCGAAGGGCGACCTCAACGGGTACGCACTTCTTGATCAGTGCGTTCGCACGATCATCGGAAACAGTGACGCCGTCGCCGTCAGATCACTGCTCACCGACCAGGCCTACCACCAGTACCGCGAGGAGCTTCCAGCCACGATGCCCGAGGCCACACCCGGGCTCACGCACGTGAACGCGACTCGGCACGCGGCTCTGCCGGCGGATGTCACGAGGAACATCGCTTGCGAGTGCAACGGCCGGTTCGAGTTCACCCACAACATACTTCGCGAGTTTTTCGTCAGCACAGCCATCGCCGACTACCTGCACGCTCAAGACCGGAGCCTCGCCAGCGTTAGAACGCTCAACGACCTGGCGAAGCGCGCAGCCACCTCAGGTATCGCACGGAACATCATCGAGCTGGTGTTCCAACGACTCGACAACATCGCTCCCGACTTGCTCGGATACGTAGCCACAGCACCGGCCACCGCGGTGGAAACGACGTTGCCGCTGTTGATGGCCGCGGCCGACGGCAGCAGGTTTGCGACCCCGGAATTGCTGCGTCAAGTTGTGCTTCGGGCTGAGCGTGAATCGTCGCTCGACTTGTGCCGCTCCCTACTTCACGTCCGATCCGTCGCCACGGCGCTCGGGTCCGGGCTTGCGGCCTGGCTTGTTGCGCTCCTACGCCGCTTCGGAACTTCCTTGTGGCCCGACATCACCAGCTTCGTCGAGCACACCTTCGGTCTCGCTGAATCCCGCGACTTGGTCGAGGCCACAGACCTGACGGTCGGCGACGAGGCGATCTTCATCGCACGGCACTTCTACCTCTTCGCAATCGCCACGGACATCCTGCAGCTAGACGCGTTTCTCGGTCATTCGAACTGGCGGGTCCGTGCCGCGCTCGCGGAGGGAATCAATGACGATCGTGCTCCGCTGGATGTTTCGACGCACAACGTTCTCGAACGGCTCGTCCACGACCCCGATTACAAGGTCCGCGCAGCCGCGGCGCGCGCTGTTACCCGTTTGGCTGGAACCGCAGCACAGCGCCATGTCGTCGCCCTTCTACACGACGACAATTGGCACGTCCGTGAACTTGTGCTCCGCAGCCTCGATCAACGCGCTGTTCAATACCCAGACGACACACTCGTCCAGACCGCCGTTGCCGCTGCTGATCCCAGCTGGCAACACTGCCCTCAAAATGTCCGGTCCAGCTGGCACAGGCTTCACATCCTGCTCGGCACCGACACCGGGCCCGGACGAAACGATGCCCCCCGTGCACTGCTGACCATCCTCAGAGAAATCCGCACCGGCCATCTAGAGCTCTCGGCAACACGCGTCCACAGCGTCGTGCACAGGGCGCAGCGCAGCGATCACTGGCTCGTCCGTCAAGAAGCAGACCACCTGATCACTGAGATCCAGCAGCAGCGCGCCACCGAGAACTCCTTGCGGAGTCACGAGCGATTCCGCAGGACACGCGACACCCGCGCAGTCCAGATCGCCCTCGACGTCCACGACGTCGATCAGGCAATCGGAATCGCACAAGCCGCGGTCAAGGCCGGAGCGGACTTCGTCGAAATCGGCGACCCCCTGATCAAGGAAGCCGGCGTCAGCGCAATCGAACGGGTCAAGACCGCAGTCCCGGACGCAACGATCGTCGCCGAGATGATGTCCGCAGACTGGGGACGCGACCAGGTACTGCTTGCCGCAGAGGCAGGCGCCGACATCGTCCTACTCATCGGCCCGGCCACCACAGCCAGCGTGAGCGCCGCGGTGGACGCAGGCCAGCGTCTCGGTATCCCGATCCTGCTCGACGCTCCCGCCAACACGACCAGACGATGGGTCATCGACATGGAGCGTGCCGGAGTCGACGGATTCACCATCACCACGAACATCGACGTCGGCATCGGCAGCGCGACCGCATTCGAAACAGCGCAGACACTGCGCTCATGGACACGATTGCCCGTCGCCGTCAGCGGCGGATTCAGCGTCGCCGACCACACCCAACTCGCAACCGCGGACTGGGACATCCTGATCGTGGGCCGCAGCGTGACCGACGCCGTCGACCCGACCACAGCCGCGGCCCGCATCGTCGAACTCGCCCATCAGACCGGAAGGCACGCATGAAAACCCGGCCCCTCAGCCAGAACGACATCCCCGCCATCATCCACCTGATGGAACTCGGTACGCCCTTCGTCCGTCCCCGCACGGAATCCGACTACTGGCTCTACGCCACCCTGTTCTCCGGCACCTGCCCAGTCGCCGTCGACGGTGACGAACTCGTGGGAGCGATCATCGCCTTCCGCAGCCAAGACCACCCCGACGACATCTACATCCAAGACGTCGTCACCCACCCCGAACACCGCCGCCGTGGCATCACCACCGCACTGCTCAACAGCGTCCGAGACGCTGCCGTCAGCTTCAGCTGCTCGCGGTTGTATCTGACATCCGAACCCGAAAACGCACCCGCCCACCACACCTGGACGCGGCGCGGATTCACCAACGTCGCCGGCGACCACACCGTCAACGGCATCTCGGTGATCTCCGACTACAAGGGAGCCGGCAAACACCGAGCCGTCTACGAGCTTCAGCTCGCGTAGAGCACACCGACGGAACTCCACACAACTCTCGGAAAGAGCCAGCAGGTCACACGGCTACGACTTCGGTCGGGACGGTGCCCTGGTCGAATTCACCTCGGACGACACCATGGATGAAGGCGGCTACCTCCACGTCGGTGAAAGCCAGTTCGATCGACCCACCGCGACGACGGAAAGTGTAGTCCTCACAGCGATTAACGATCTCTAAGCACGTGTCGCCGAAGTCGCCTGCTCGAACAGCGCCCAAGTAGCCCGCTTCCCCGGCAGTTCTCACAGCAGCCAGGAAGGCGTCAAACTCCTCGGCGCTGAACACGAGCCTGTGATCGTCGGTCGCGCCGAAGGCGGTCTTGTCGTCGCGCAGCTCGACCCAGTCGCCGTGGCGGGCCACCCGGACGCATGCCTTGTCGGGCTCGCTGCGGGTGGCTTTCCGGAAATCGTGCTCGGCGAACTGCGGCCGTCGGTTGGTGCTCACGTGAGATCTCCCTAGATCGTCGAGTTCATCCGCTATGTCGCGTATTCGCTCGATAGCGCCTTGAGGAAGGCACGGCTTTCGTCGAAACGCAGGGCGGCGTTGGTCAGCCGAGCCCACGCTGATTCGTGGGCATCGAGTGCCCGCTGATCATCGAGATACCGGATGTCGCCCACGCCTTCGGTGTAGGCGACCTCGATGGGGCCGGCCGCTCCGGGAGACGGCACTCGCAGCAGACCGAATCGGGTCCCTATCGGCGAGCGGCGCCCTGGGGCCGCCTTGAACGGCATGACCTGCAGCATCATGTTCGGGCGGTTGGACAGCTCGATGAGATGCTCGATCTGCTCACGCATCAGATCCGCAGAAGCCCATTCGCGACGCAGGCACGACTCGCTCATCACGACCTGGGTCCGGGGTGGCTCCGGCTTGTCCAGAATGTCCTGTCTCGCCATGCGCGCGGCCACTCGATCTTCCACCGTGATGCCGTCGACGGCGGGCTGGTCGGTGTACATGCTTCGCGCGTACGCCTCGGTCTGCAACAAGCCTGGAACGACTTCGACTTCGGCCCAGCGGATCTGATCGGCGTGCTTTTCGAGGTCGATGAGCAGCCTCAGGTCCTCCGAATACGCGCGGTTGTGGCCAGTCGACCAATGTCCACGCTTGTGGTTGTCCCGCCTCAGCTCGCGAAGCACCTCAAGGTATCCCTCGTCGGCGAACCCGAGGTTCCTCGCCAGGCGCTCCAGATCACCGACCGAGATCGTGCCCGCCCCGCTCATCAGCCCAGCGATCCGGCTCTGACTCGACTCGATGAACGCAGCGGCGTCTGACTGGGAGACGCCCGCCTTGAGAACCATGTGCTCGATCTCCTTGCCGAGCAGCAGTTTCTTGGCGGTACGGATCTTGGCCATCGGCATGTGGGCGCCCTCTCTGCAACGTCGTGACAGCCACCGGGCGGGCACCCCTCCTTCCTCGCCCAAAGCTTATCGCTCTGCGCTACTAGCACGGAGGGGTAGCCAAAAGGTGATTATCACGATACCGTCATTGCGAAAGAATCAGTTCGATTCGATCCACGGATAGAGATATAGACGGTAGCAGCATCACCGAGCGAGGTGGCCCCTGACGTGTTCAAGCGAACTCAAGCTCATGAACAGGCAAAACGCGCCCAACGGGCGTCCGTAGCCGTGGGGAGAGCGGCAGCAGTTCTCGCCCCTCGCCGGCCGTTTTCAGCTCCCGACTTCCGTCCACTCACAGTCCAGCCCGGCCGGACCTCCAGCCGGTTCGGGCGCATGAGGGCGGGCGGCGCCGCGTTGAGTGACCTCCCTCCGGGCAACTCCGCGCGCCGCCCGCACCCTCCGAACAGGGGTGATCAGATGACACCGAGCGAACAGCTGTTCTATGCCTGGTTCCTCAGCGGTACCGACAAAACGGACCACGCCGTAACCGACCACGAGTCTGCAGAAGCGATCCGCAACGGCTCCGGCCTGCGCGAAGCGCTGTGCGGCCACCTCGTGGTGCCGAGTTCCCTCACATCTCCACCAGGTCCGCGGTGTCGCAGCTGCCTGCTCGTTGCTCGAGCAGGTGCCAGCCTGTCCAACCCCGATCTCCCTATGGCCGATTCGCGCCGTCGTTCTCGTGCGTCGGCGCTCCTTCGGTGGCTATTCCGTCGTCCTGCCCGATCAGCCGAGTGCACGGTCCGCCCGGCGGGTCAGGCACCCCACGCACAGCCCCTGACTTCGCGACAGGTGTGCAGTACTGCCGCGGCGCGCCACAAGAACGGAACGGAGTAACAACATGACGTCCTCGACCTCCGTCAAGCGCAAGCCCGTGCTCGCCAAGCCCGATCTCGCCGCCGAGGCGAACTTCTTCCTCGAGCACATGGGCTGGCCGGTCAGCATCGATGTCACGCACAAGCGACTTGTGGTGCGCACCGGAGATGCCCTTGACGCGTTCCGCATCCCACGCGCTCTCGCTGAACCGGTTGCCCTCGAACTCTCGTCGAGTCTGATGGCGGGCCCTGTCAGCCGAGACGATGACGATCGATGGTGGACGTTCATCACTGAGCGCCGTCAGCGTGCCAACGTCGAGCTGCTGCACAAGCTGCGCGCTGCCCGCGTGCACGCCACACCGCCTGGCGGGCAACTCGTAGTTCCGCCGGTGACCAATTCCTCGGCCTGGTGGCACTTGCCCCAGCCTGGCCGACCCCTGCCTCCGTGGTCCGCAGTCGTCGGCATAGCCCGCAGGGTCATTGCTCGCAATCGGTAACCCCTGATCGTCCTGTCCGATCCGCCATGCCCCCGTGGCTCCCCGAACGGAACGGCCAGGACCAGCCCGGCGGCCCGTCGCTGCCCCGAACCCGACGGGCCCGTCGCGGCACCTGCGAGTCCGGTGGGCAGACATTGTCCCCGACCACCGTCTGTCCACCGGATTCCAGGTCAGTTCCACATCGCGAACACACACGCCAAGGTCCGGGAGAGCTGTTGTGATCACCGCCGGAATCAGTCTCGCCACCGTCGCCGCCTGCGGCGCACTGGTTCTTCACGACCGGCGTCGGCCGCATCGCAGTCGGTCCTTCCACCGATGGCGACGTGCCCTTGCGGAGCACGGTGTTCCGCCGGATTCCTCACACGATGAAACGAGAGCGAAATGACGACCCTCAACGTCGTTTTCGGAATCCTTGCCGCACTCACGTGGGCCGCCGTCATCGCAGATCTCCCTGCCGTGCGCCGGTTCCGAGCCAAACGGAGAGTCCGACGCACCACCCGTCGAATCTGGCGAAAACACCCGGATGCGCGGCCACGACGTACGAACGAGCGGGAGCACGCGCCGTCATCTATTGATGCAGCTCGGGAGGATCAATGACCTCGCCGATCGTCTTCGCCCGTCTCCGCACGGATACCAGCGAAGCCGGCGCGGCGAACTCGTTGGTGCATGCGTTCGCTGTCCATCATCACGATGACAGAGGTAATCGACGCACCTTCTGCGGCATCGTCATGCACGAGTCGCGTCTGGAACGTGCGGATGCGAACGTCGGTACGGTCTGCAAGCTTTGCTTCGCAGTTGTCCCGAGCGACCAGCTCGCTAGCCATCGAATGGCCGCAGGCCCCGGTCCACTAAGGACTTCCGCAACTGAAGGTGGCCTGTACGCGATCGGTCTCCGCGGCCAGCTCTGGCACATGCTCGCGGCTAATCCAGTGAAGACCAGCTTCGCTGGCCGATACGCAGTGCTCTGCGCTTGCGGCGTCATCGGGTTCCTGACGCGAGCCGTTCCCGCCAACTACTCACCATGCCCAACGTGTCAACCAGAACGGAGAACAACGTGAGCCATAACTACAACTACGTCATGAGACAGTCCGGCCTGGACGGCAACAGCCACATCTTCCGAGCAGAAGGCGAATTCATCCCACCGGTCTGGGTGGAAGTCGCCGAACTTGGCGTAGTCGAGTACCGCGTTCCGCTGTGCGGCCATGCACTGCCCGTCGCAGCCATCATGACTCAAGGGGGAGGAAGACCGTGTCTCTGGTGCACGAAAATCGCAGAAACACCACCACATCCGAAGCACACAGTGGATACACACGAAATCCTGCCGAGGACCGGTCTCGCAGTCACGTGACACATGAGCTACCGGCCCGCCATCGCTGCGACGTAGTCGCGGTGGCGGGCCACTCCTCCGATGTTGGCACCACAGGCCATCCCACGCGTGCACCCCGCCGCTACTTGCGCACAGGGCTGAGCTTTTCCGGCGAGATCTACGAGGGCGGCTACGTCGCGATTTACTCAGGTGAAGTTCTCCCAAGAAATCCAGAAAAGGATTAGGGATCGACCATGTCCGAGTTCGACGACAACTGCGCGGGACGGCATTGCGCAGAGATGATGGAGACTCCTACACGTCCGTTCTTGAGCTTTGAGCGCTCCCTGCTGACGACGCCAACCGACGAGTTCCCAAGAGTGATCGAGACGGAGCCGGCGTGGCCTACCACCGACCCGGACGTCTCCCAATGCTGAAAGGCCCGTCACTCCCCAACAATCAACGTTCCCCGTATCATGACCAAGTCTGGCCCACGCAAGCTGTTGAGGGTTGATCGTGGGTCACCCTTTACTGCGATCAGGTCTGCACTGTATCCAGGCGCGATGGTGCCGACGTCGTTGAGTCCGAGTGCTTTTGCGGCTGTGGTCGTGGCCATCTCGATGATCTCGTCACAGGCGAACCCCAGGTGCTCGTAGAGGCCTAGCGCTTCGGCAAAGCGGGTGAAGTGCGAGCCACGCAGACCCGCGTCAGTACCAGGGATCATGCGGACGCCGAGGTCGCGCATCCAGTGGACGCGGTTGACGATGCGTTCGGCTCGGTCCGGTCCGAGTCGTTCGAGGAAAGCTCGCCAGTGTGGTGGCCAGGCCAGGCATGCGTGGATACCGTGTTCTGCCATGGCCGTAGCGACGTCATCGCGGGTTTCATACCCGCCGCTGCCGGTCATCCACGTGCAGTGCTCGATGGTGCTGGCGCCTGCTTCGACTGCCGCCGCGATCGCTTCGGTACCGTGAGCGTGCGCTGCCACCGGAAGTCCTGCGACGGCGGCCTCTTTGACAGCCAGGCGGAGTTGTTCGGCGGTGAATTGCGAGGCCCACATCGGCGGCGACGCCGGCGTGATCTGCCCTCCCGAGGCCATGATCTTGATCAGGTCCGCGCCACGGTCAGCGGAATCACGGATGTGCTCGCGAACAGCATCGTCGCCGTCGACCTCGCCGCCAAAGAAGTGGCAATGCCCGCCTGGGCTGGTCAGTGGTGCGCCTGCTGCGAGGATGCGGGGGCCGGTGAGGGTGCCGTTCTCGATAGCGTCGCGCAGGTGGAAGACTAGGCCGTCGCGGTCTCCGAGGTCACGCAAGGTTGTGACGCCACTTCGAGCGGCGGCCTGGGCTCGGCCGGTCATGGCCAGTAGTAGGTCAGTGTCGCCGGAGTCGAGGTAGTGCTGCAGCGGCTCGTCGCTGGCGTCTAGTGCGAGGTGCACGTGGCAATTGATCAGTCCTGGTAGCAGGGTGTGCCCTGTGTGCTCATGCAGGATTGCCTCGGTTGAGGCACGTCGGCGGATGTCGTCGATGTTCCCGACGGCCACGATCTCGTGGTCATCGACCAGTACCGCGCCGTTGGGCACGGCTTGACCTGCTGGACCGGTCAGGACCGTGTCCGCCGTGATCAAACGCTGCACGAAAGACCTCCGTCAGGGTTCTAGGTTCACAGTGCCCGGGACAGTGCAAGGAGCTCGTTGACTTCGCCGTCGACCTCGTTGGTGCTGTCGCCGGTTGGCGCGGCAACCAACATTGCCTTCTTCGTGCTCGGCCTGTCGCCCGCGACTTGCCGTTGAACTGCGGTCAGGAACGTCTCGACCTGCTCGTGTGCGGGACGATCGGCGTCGTATCCGGCGTCAGCGAGTTGAGGGCTGAGTTGCACCATCCCGTCACGGATTTCCACAACGCGGCGCCAGAAGCGACGGTGCAACCGCATCGGCATGATCTCGTCTCGGTGGTTGCGCTTGCTGGATTCGAGCTCATCGCTGGGGAAGGCCGTGTGCAGGTGCTGCCACAGCGGGCGGAGGGCGTGGAATTGCCGGCGTCGACGTAGCCAGAGCCTGGCAGATGTCCAGCGGACGGAGAGCCCGACGGAGCAGACCCCGAGAACGAAAAGCAGGATTCCCAGCGGAACCAGCAAGTTGACGACGGTCTCGATCCGAGCCGGTATGTTGCCGCCCGACCAGCGGATGACGACGAAGACGGCTCGGATTGCTGCTGCCGTGGCCAGGCACGAGAAACCCACGGCGGCGACTCGGAATCCCAATCGAGCGCGTGGTGCCGACTCTTTTGCGTACTGGATGGCCCAGTAGGCCGTTCGACTTGCGGCGTATGCGAAGTAGCAAGAGCCGACGAGAAAAAAGATGGCTACGCCGTGCACGGTCATCTCCGCGGGCAGCCGCCCTGTCTGCGAGGACACCGCTTCTCGTACTGGCTCGGGGACCGTGGCCATGGCGACCGTCATCACGACCGAGGTGACTGTGAGTACGACCGCTTCGCCCCAGGCTTTGCGTACCGCCCCGTGGCCGACTGCCGAGAACAGGAAGAACAACATCAAGCAGAACCACGAGGCGTTGAGCGCGAGGTTGTAGATCAGTTTGCTCACGCTTTCGGAGAAGACATCGCTGATCCCGATCAGGGTTCCGAACACGCGGAGCAAGATCCACGCTACGACGGCCCGCAGTGCGAGGTCGCCGGGTTCTCGAAGTAGCCGGTATGTGAACCATGCCAGCGCCAGCAACAGGGCAACGGTCACGGGGCTCATAGCCAGTCCTGCCGATCACCGAGGGAGCGCTGCGCTCGGCGGGCGCGCACCGACTTTCCCGGGCTGGCGACCGCACTCACGACCGCGGCGCGTTCGAGCAGGAGGGTCGCGACCGTTTCGGCGTCGCGTTCCTGCTCTGTGTCGTAATGCGTCCGGCGCAGTGCCCGGCGAAGAAGATCCGGTGGGACGTCTGGCAGCAGGTTGGTCCACACCGCGTCGTCGCCGTCATCAGAGTCATGTCCTGAGAGAAGATGTCCCAACTCGTGCGCGATGATGTGCTGTTGATGCAGCACCGTCGTTTCCAGCTGATAGAGGATGTAGTCGGAACTGGGCGTCCGAAACCACAACCCGAAGGGGCCAGGGGCTTCGAAGGGAACTGCGCGGAGCCGAATTGTTAGCCCGCGATGAGCGCCTAGCCTCTGGCACACCTCCGCCATGTCGACCGGATGGCTAATGTCCAGAGTGGAGAGCTCCGCACGTAGCTGTCGGCGAAGCCTTCGCTCCCGCCCTTTCAACGTGAACATGCCTTCACCTCCGATCGGTCGACCAACCATGACGGCAGCTAACGCGCTCGCGCTATCGATTCACTCGGACGTGTGCTCATCGTCCTTGGTGCGGTGCTCTTCGAACTCCATGTACCGCAGCACGTTCCGCAAGCCTTCCGGCGTCAGGTTCTGAGCTCGGAAGGCCAGTTCCCGCACGTTGTTGTCGCCCAGCTTCGCGAGGACCTCGTACTGGGTATTGAGCTCGCGGCCACGCGCGGAGTTTGCGAAGTAGTCCAACGGCACGTCGAAGAACTCGGCAAGCGCTTCGACGACCGCGTACCCAGGCTCGCTCTCCCCCTTGAGTAGCTGGTAGAGGTACGACGGCGAGATCTTGCGCCCTCGCTGCGTGAGCGCTTCTGAGACCGCCCGCGGCGTATAGGCCTCACCGGTTTCGGAGCGAACGCTCTTGAAGAGGCGATTCAATTTGATCGCAAACGCCTCATGTGGCGATTCGCCGCCCTCGGCTTCCATGATCACACCTCCTCCGAGCGGTAGCCGTTCCACTATAACGGAACAGAACCGTTCGGGCGCAATCGTCAGTCTGTTCTAGTTGACGCCGATTCCGTCGCTGTTTACATTCGAGCCATCGAGTCCGCTATAACGGAATCGACCAGGCTCGCCACCCCTGAACTGGGAAAACAAGATCAAGGGGATCCGAGCCAGCCCTTCCCTCGAGGGCTTGATCTCTTCAACATCAATTCCCATCCGGGGGCGACATGCGAAGGAATCCACAGGGCATCCGGAACCAATCGGAACCGGAAATGGTGCTCAAGATCCACCACCCAGGGCCCATTGGCGGCGCGAAAACGATCATTTGTTGACAGAGGTTGTCAACGTGTCAATTCTCGCCAGCGACGCCCTCCTGGACCCACAGTGGACACACCAGCAGCGAAGAACCGACCCCGGTCTTCTTCGTCGAAATCAGTTGGCCGTTTCGAACAACCAGATGGCTCACCCACGCCGTCAGGAGGACGCCATGGTCATCGAAGATCCGAAACCCTGCCCGTTGTGCCAGCGCCGTTCCATGGACAAACTCACCGGCCTCGCCGACCGGTGGGGGTGGGAGTCGAAGGCTCCCGAGTTGCTGCGAGGCGCTGACCAAGCTGCACTGCTGCTGATCGACGTCGATCGGTTCAAGCAGATCAACGACGTCTGGGGGCATCAAGCGGGTGACCAGGCCCTGGTCAGGACAGCCCAAATCGTCCGTGCCGCGGTCGACGACGCGCTCGTCGGCCGATACGGCAGCTACGGCGGCGATGAGTTTCTCGTCGTGCTACCAGCGGACAGTGATCACGCAGTACAGGTCGCGGGGACGATCCGCGCCAGAGTACGAGCGATGGCGATGACCGTGACCTCGACGTCAGGCGAGCATGCGACGTTGGCAGGAGTGACGGTTTCGGTAGGCGTGGCAGTACGTGGCCCTACAGACGGATGGGATCTACCTAGCCTGATCTCGTCGGCAGACGGCGCCTTGCAGCAGGCCAAGCGCAATGGGCGCAATCGGGTATGCGTCGCAAACCATCCCGTAGCCGCGTCAACTGCATCGCCTCCGGTCCCTGCGGCACGGCCGTGCTCCCTCGCACTCAACGGGCATGAGCAACAACATCTGATCGAGGTCTGCCGCGTCATGCGCGGGCGCTGGACGCCAGATGTGCTGATGGCGCTGTGGTCCGGGCCGCACTGCTACGACGAGCTCCTTGACCGCCTTCGCAACGCCTCCACCTCTAACGGTGCGCTGGAACGCGATCACCGCATTCCAGCGAGCACCCTCGTTCGCACGCTTCGCCGTCTCGACCGCAGCGGCCTCATTCGGTGCACCGGAGCTGGACGCGCGGCGCGCTACGAACTCAGTCCCTTGGCTCACGACTTGGCAGATGCCGTTGTTCCAGAGGCCTCGTTGCCGAGCCAGCAGCGTACGCACTTTCGCGACCGCGTTGAACGCTCCTTGGCACAGGCCGGCTGAACATCATTCACCGCACTCCAGCAGCCCCAGATCATTCCCCCGAATTAAGGAGTCTCCATGCCCTGCCGTGGATCAGCCGGTCATGACACCGTCATCGCCAACGAGCAGCAGCGCGGCAATGGCCGCGGCGATGAGACAAGGTCCCAAAGGCACAGTCGAGCGCGGTCGGCCGAAGATTCGCACGCCGACATGAATCAGTGCCGCGGTAAACCACCCTACGAACAACCCGCTCAGCAACGCTGGCCAGCTGAACCAGGCAAGTACAGCGGCCCACGGCGCGGCCAGTTTGACGTCCCCTCCGCCCAAACCGCTGGGGACCAGTACGTAGATCAATGCGAAGAACAAGAGGCATCCTGCCGCTCCCGCGCCGGCTCGCAACAACGGCTCCAGATCAGCGGTCAGCAGTGCACCTGCCACAGCAACACCGCCGACCAGAGCGGTCATGATCGCGATCAGGCGGTTAGGCAATCGCTGGGTGAAGGCGTCTTCCCAGGCCAGAGGCACCGCGGCGACAGCGAAGGCCGCAGCCACGGCGATATTGACTGGAGCGTGGAGTCGCCAGATCAGCAACCAGAGCACGCCGAAGGCGATCGCGAACTGGGCGGTAACCGATTTTCGGCGATCTCGCTGCCGCGTTGGCGGCGTTCCCGCCAGGCTGATAAGCACGCTGAGGAGTCCGCCGAGGCTTGCCCACAGCAATGTCACCAGCGCCGCGTGGAGCACGATGTCCCCCTCATAGACCATGGCTCCGGACGTGATCAAGCGTCAATGGTCCTGGTACCGCCTGCAACCGCAGCATGCTGGCGAGGCCGCCGGATACCTCGTGGCGTCGGCATTGCCTCTGTCGCAACGGTCGTTCTTCTCCCACTGATGGTGGGCTGCGAGCAAGCGGCGGACGCGCCTGCTCCTGCAACCGATGAGGTCGTGTCTCCCCCGGCCACGACCTCATCGCCCGCCGATCGCGCCGCTGCCCGAGCTCGGGAGGTCTACCTGCAGATGTGGCAGGCCATGGCCCGGGCCGCAGAAACCTCAGATTGGCGCTCACCCGCGCTGGCCGAGTTTGCGACGGGCGATGCGCTGACCACGCTGAGCCGCAGCTTGTATGCCGACCATGTCAACAAGCTCGTGACGCGCGGGCGTCCAGCGAATCACCCAACGGTGTCCTCCCTCGCACCGCCCGGTGATCCGCGCACCGTGATGCTCTCCGACTGCGGAGATTCAGCGAATTGGCTCAAGTACCGGAGCGGTACCGATCAGTTGGCTGACGAGACCGGCGGTGGACGTCGATCCATCACCGCGGAGGTGGTCACGCAGCCTGATGGCAGCTGGCGGGTGTCCCGGTTTTCCGTGCAGGGGGTGGGGACATGTTAGGTAGAACCACCCTGGTCATCACCGCGGTCTCCGCATTCCTGATGGCCGGTGCAGGCACGGCGCTGGCAGGTGACGGATGGGGCAATGTCGAGTGTGGCCAGACCGACTACGCCGGCTGCCAGCTCGGCGCCGGAAGCGGCGGTGAACCCAGTGCCCCGTCGAAGCCGAACCAGCCTGGTTCCGGCAGCGGATCCGAGGACGACGGTGGCGAGGCTTCGCAGGACTCGTCTCCGAAGCCTCCGCAAGGAGACGTGATCGCTGGGGATCGGCCTCCGCTGGCCGACTGCCACTACGCACCCAGCGACTACCAACCACCGAGCCAGGGCACGACTCCCATCTCCTTCGAGGACTCGGGCGGCGGTGCGGTCACCGTCAGGCCAGCCGTGCACCGCTCCCGCATCGCCCCGGCTTCACCACGACCGGCCCAGCAGCAGCCGCGACCGTCGGGACAGTGGTACGTGTTTCAGTGCTCCGGTGAAGGATGGGCTGATGGGCTCTACCGGCCCCCGGTGTGGATCCCGGATGGTCAGCAGCCGGGTCCGTCTCCGGAGCAGCTCGCGCAACAGGCATACAGCCAGTTGCGGTTGCCCTCTCCGCAGATCCAGGCATCTCCTGCCGACACGCAGCTGGTTCAGTTGCCGACGTGGCTGTGGCTGGATCGTGGGCAGTGGCAACCCCAGACCGCCACGGCCTCGGTGCCGGGTGTCTCGGTGACGGCGACCGCCTCCCCGAGCTCGGTGCGGTGGTCGATGGGTGATGGCTCGACGGTGAGCTGTCCAGGTCCGGGAACACCGTTCCCGCCGAACACCGATCCCCGCGCCACCTCGCCGGACTGTGGCCACACATACCGGCAGAGTTCCCAGGCACATCAGAGCCACGCGTATCCGATCGAGGCAACGGTGACGTGGACGGTCACCTGGTCGGGGCCCACCGGAGGCGGGACGCTGCCGGACCTCATGACCACGTCTACCGCGTCGTTCGAGGTGGCCGAGTCACAAGCGTTGAACAACGCTCCCAACTAGCAACAGATCATCCACTATAGACAAACAAAACTTCGAAACTACCTATTTTCACCCTGTTCTGCGGAATTGCGGTGCAGGTACCGCCATGTTTGGAGACGCCTTATGGCTACTTCTACTACGACGTCCTCCGAGACACAGAGCCCGTCGCGATCCTGGGCCGGACGCAGACCCGCCGACACCTCCCGCCTGGCCCACGGGCCCCGGCGGCGTGTGCCTTACCTGGTGCTCGGTGTGTTGCTGGTCGTGATCTGTGTGGCGGGGTCGGTGATCACTGTGCTGCAGGTGGGCAAGCGGGAACCGGTGCTGAGCCTGGCGCATCCGGTGCAGGTCGGCCAGGTCCTGGCTCCGTCGGACCTGCGAGAGGTCACCGTGTCCGCGGATGCTGGGTCCGATCTCGTGTTGGCGAGCCAGTCCTCCAGCGTGCTGGGGCGTCCGATGGCGTATGCGCTGCCCGCCGGCACGTTTCTGACTCGTGCTGTTCTCGGACGCCCACAGGTGCCTGCGGCGGGGCAGGCGATCGTGGCGGTGGCGGCCAAACCCGGGCAAATGCCGCCGCAGCTGGCACGCGGGACCGCAGTGTCGGTGATCGTCTCTCCTGGCGCGCAGGGCAGCGGTTCGGCTTCGCAGGGCGGGTTCTCTGGTGGCCCGTGGCCGGCGGTGGTCGTCGGTGTTGAGCCTGCGGGCAGTGACCAATCGACAGTGGTGTCGCTGCAGTTGCCCGCCGCTAGTGCGCGACAGGTCGCCGCGGTGCCACCCGGTGAGTTGTCGCTGGTCGCGGTCGCGGCAGGAGGTGGTCAGTGATGTTGATCGGACTGTGCTCGGTGAAGGGCTCGCCTGGCGTGACGACCGCGGCGTTGGCGATGGCCGCGCGGTGGCCTGTTGGCGAGGCGAGCGTGTTGGAGGCCGATCCGTCTGGCGGTGATCTCAGTGCCCGGTTCTGCCTGCCGACCTCGCCGGGGTTGGTGTCGCTGGCCGCGGCAGCCCGACGCCAGACCGCGGCCGACGTGGTGGCCGACCACGTTCAGCGGTTGACCGGTGGGCTGCCGGTCGTGGTGGGACCGGTCTCTGCCGAGCAGGCGCGAGCGGCGCTGTCAGCTTTGACCTCCCGTGGTCGTCCGGTGTTGCAGGCCGTTGCCGGTGCCCCGGACTCGACGGTGTTGGTGGATGCGGGACGGTTGGAGCCGTCCTCGCCTGCGTTGCCGCTGGTTCGAGGTGCCGATGCGCTGGTGGTCATGGCGCGACCTCTGGCCGACGAGCTGTCGCATCTGGCATCGCTGCTCAAGTCGATGGCGTCCTGGGCTCGCACGCCGGGGTTGGTGCTCGTCGGCGAGGGCTACAGCAACCGGGACACGGAACGAGAGCTGGGTGTTCCGGTCATGGCCAGACTCCCCCACGACCGTTCGGGCGCGTCGATGCTGTCGGGACACCCACGGGGCCGCACACCCGATCGCTCCGCGCTGGGGCAGGCCTCTGCGCGGCTTGCCCGCACGGTGATCGACCACATCCAGGCCCACCGCACCAGTGATGCCGAGGCCGCGGTGCGGGCCACGACCAACGGGCAGGTGTTGTGATGACCAGCGCAGAGCACGACACGGTGCACGAAACCCACCCCGCCGCTTCGGCATTGCGGGCCCGGGTGCGCACCGCGGTCTCGGAAGGACTGGCCGAACGCATCCGGCACGACGAACAAGCCGGACGACCCGCACCAGACCAGGAAGACCGGCGCAGTCTGGCCGAACAACTGGCTGCCGACGCCGCAGACGCCTACGCCCACGAAGAGCTGACCCGCGCGAGCGGGGCCGGGCTGGTGTCCGACGAGGTCGAGCGTCAGGTTGTCGCCTCGGTGTTGGACGAGGTGTTCGGCATGGGCGGCCTGCAGCCGCTGCTGGCCAATCCTGAGGTCGAAAACATCAACGTCAACGGCGCCGATCGTGTCTTCGTGCGCTACGCCGATGGGCGACGCGCCCAACTGCCGCCGGTCGCCGACTCCGACGAGGATCTGATCGGCCTGGTGCGCTCGCTGGCGGCACGCTCCGGGGTGGAGGAGCGCCGGTTCGACCGGGGCTCTCCCGGGGTGAACGTGGAGCTGCCGGACGGGTCGCGGATGTTCGCGGTCATGGCCGTGACCGGCCGACCCTCGGTGTCCATCCGCCGGCACCGGTTCCAACAGGCCACCCTCGCCCAGCTCCGCTCGCTGGGCACGATCGATGCCGGGCTGGAAGCGCTGCTGGCCGCGATGGTGCGCGCCCGGTTCAACGTGCTCGTCGTCGGCGGCACCGCGATCGGGAAAACGACGATGCTAAGGGCGTTGGCCTCGGCGATTCCGCCAGCTGAGCGGCTGATCACCATCGAGGACAACTTCGAACTCGGCCTGGACCGCGACCCGGCCCACCCGGATGTGATCGCGATGCAGGCCCGCGAAGCCAACGTCGAGGGCGAGGGGGCGATCTCGCAGGCCGAGCTGGTGCGGTGGGCGCTGCGAATGTCCCCGGACCGGGTCATCGTCGGCGAGGTCCGCGGCGCCGAACTCGTGCCCATGGCCAACGCGATGTCACAGGGCAACGACGGCTCGATGGCCACCCTGCACGCCTCCACCTCCCGCGGGGCGTTCACCAAACTGGCCACCTACGCCGCCCAAAGCCCCGAACGGCTCGGGTTGGAGGCGACCAACCTGCTGGTGGCCTCCGCGTTGCATTTCGTGGTGCACCTGGCCGAAGCCCGCGACGACAAGTCCCGGGTGGTCTCCTCGATCCGCGAAGTCGTCGATGCCGACGACAAACAGATCATCTCCAACGAGGTCTACCGCCCCGATGCCACTGGTCGCGCGGTGCCCGGAGTGCCGCTGCGCACCGACACGGTGGAGCGGCTCGCCGAGACCGGGTTCGACGCGGGCGTGCTGGAGCGCGGCGAAGGGTGGTGGCGGCCATGACCACCTCTGCCCTCCTGGCCGCGCTGTGCGGGCTCGGCATGGCCCTCGGAGCGCTGCTGCTCATCGGCGGTCTCCGCGGGCACATCCCCGAGCCACCCCCCGCGCCGTCGCGATGGCGAGAACGCGTTCGTCACCTCCGGGATGGGGCCTCGGCGCGACGCCCGGTGATCAGCCTTGCCGCCGGCGTGCTGAGTGTCCTTGTCACGGGCTGGGTGATCGCAGGTGTGCTGGCCGCCGCGGCCGTGTGGTCGCTGCCGCAGGTGCTGGGACGGGACACCGAGCAGGCCCGACGGGTCGCCCGGATCGAAGCGATCGCGGCCTGGACCGAAATGCTGCGCGACACCCTTTCTGCGGCAGCAGGTTTGGAACAAGCGATCCAAGCCACGGTCGATACGGCACCGGCCGCGATTCGCGACGACGTGCGCGAGTTGGTGATGCGCATTGAGCGGGGCGACAAGCTCCCTGGCGCGCTGGAGGGACTGGCTTCCGATCTGTCGGACCCACGGGTGATCTGGTGGTCTCCGCGTTGGTGCTGGCGTGTCAGCGCCAGGCCCGCCAGCTCGCCGATCTGCTCGGCGAGCTGGCAATCGAGGCCCGCGAACAGGTGTCCATGCGGCTGCGGGTCGAAGCCGGCCGAGCGCGCACCCGCACGAGCGTGCGCGTCATCGTCGCGACCACGCTGTGCTTCGCGGCCGGTCTCGTCCTCCTCAACCGCGGCTATCTCGACCCCTACGACGGCGTTTTCGGGCAGACCATGCTCCTGGCCGTCGGGGCGCTGTTCGCCGTCGCGTTCGCCTGGCTCGCTCGCATCGCCCGCATGCAGGAGCCCGAACGCTTCCTCACCCGCCCCACTGCTGCTGGGGCACGCACGGAGGTGCCCTCGTGATCACCACCATCGTTGTTCTGGCCGCCGGGTTCGGCGTTGGCGTCTGGGCGCTGGTGGTGTGGCTGCTGCCTCCGGCGCCGTCTCTGGCCAGCGCTCTGGCAGCCAGCCGCGCACCGCAACCGCGCAAGCCCACGATCACCGACACCGAAGCTGGTGGGTGGGCTGCCCGCTGGGGCCGCCCCGCGGTGCGCCCCTTGGCCGCACTGGGCCTGCCCACCGCCCGCCAGCAGCGGGATCTGCTCGTGCTCGGACGCGCGCCCGAAGCGCTCTTGGCGGAAAAGGGTGTGCTCGCGCTCGCGGGTGTGCTGCTGCCCAATCTGCTCCCACTGCTGTTGTGGGCGATCGGTGTGCCCCTGCCGTGGCAGGTTCCCGCCGTGGCCGGTCTCGCCTGTGGGATCGGCGGGTTCTTCCTTCCTGACCTGGATTTGCGGCACCAAGCCCAGCGCAAGCGCACCGCGTTTCGCCACGCGCTCGGCGCCTACCTGAACCTCGTGCGGGTGTCCCTGGCAGGAGGTGCCGGGGTCGACGGCGCGCTCACCGACGCCGCCGAGATCGGCCAAGGGTGGTCCTTCGCCCGGATCCGGCGTGCGCTGACCACAGCACGCATGACCCGGGCGACGCCGTGGGAGACGTTGCGCCAACTCGGCGAGGAGCTGGAGGTGCGCGAACTGATCGAGCTGTCGTCCTCGGTGTCACTGGCCGGCACCGAAGGCGCGAAAGTGCGCGCCTCCCTGGCGGCCAAGGCCGCTGCCATGCGCACCCACGAACTCACCGAAGCCGAAGGCCAGGCGCAAGCCGCCACCGAGCGGATGTCGCTGCCGGTGATCTGCCTGTTCGCCGGGTTCTTGCTGTTCACCGCCTACCCAGCCGTAGCCACGGTGCTCGGCTCCCTGTGAATCACGAAATGAGGAACCGCTGATGCTGACCTACATCGCCTGCGCCATCGCCACCACCCGGGCACGCATCGCCGACATCCGCTCTGACGAGCGCGGGTATTCCACCGAAACCGTTCTGGTCACCGCGTTGCTGGTCGCCGGGGCCATCGCCGTGCTCGCGATCATCGTCGCCGCGGTCACCCGCAAGGCCAACGAGATCGGGGGCAGCATGTGATGGCCACACACCACGCCCACCCGCTTCGCGCACGGATACGGCGATGTCGGCGCGACGAACGGGGATCGGTCACCGCCGAGCTGGTGCTGGCCGTCCCGGCGTTGCTGCTGCTGATTCTGCTGATCGCGCAGTTCGCGATCTGGGCGCACGCCACCCACATCGCTCAAGCCGCCGCCTCACAGGCACTGTCAGCCGCACGTGTGCACCGAGCCAGCAGCGCCAATGGCCACGCCGAAGCCTCCTCGGTGCTCAGTCAGCTCGGTGCCGGACCGCTCAAGAACCCACACGCCGCCGTGAACCGAGGGCCACAGCAGTCCACTGTGGATATCACTGGGGAGGCTGCGGCGGTGGTGCCGTTCCTGGACTTGCCGGTGCGGGGCCGCGCGGCCGGGCCGAGTGAACGGTTCGTCACCCCGGGAGGAAACGAATGACACCCCTGCGGTTGAAGCGCGACGAACGAGGTTCGGTGGCCACCGAACTGACCCTGCTGGTGCCTGTCTTGATCGTCCTGCTGCTGTTCGTGGTTTTCTGCGGGCGCCTGGCGGACTCGCGGCTGCGTGTCAACGACGCCGCCAATCAAGCCGTCCGCGCGGCCACGTTGGCCCGCAGCATCAGCCAAGCCAACAGTGCCGCGCATGCCACCGCGCACGCCGCACTCAGTCAGTCCGGGGTTCGCTGCCAGAACCTCGGTGCCTCCGCCTGGCTCGCCGGCCTGCGGCCCGGAAGCACGGTCACAGTGACCGTGACGTGCGATATCAGGCTTGCGGACCTGGCGATGCTGGGCGTTCCAGGAACCACCACGACGACATCCACCGCCTCATCGGTCGTGGACCAGTGGCGCGGAACCGATGCCGGAGGTTCCTGATGCGCACGCGGTGGAGGGCCCTCGCCGGTGACGAGCACGGCCGGGTCACGGCATTCGTCGTCGTCATCACCACGGCCTGTCTGCTGTTCGCCGGTCTCGTGCTCGACGGCGGACTAGCGTTGGCTGCCAAGACTCAGGCGATCGGCCACGCCCAACAAGCCGCCCGCGCTGGAGCGCAGGAGTTAGATCTCGACGCCTACCGCGCCGGCGGCCAGCCTCGGCTCGACCCGGGCGCTGCGCAGGCCGCGGCTGGTCGCTATCTCGGCGCCGTGGGCGCCACGGGCACCGTGACCGCCGATGCCACCACGGTGCGCGTGCACGTCGATGCCCAGCAGCGCACCCAATTTCTGGGGCTGATCGGGCTCGGCGAGATCACCGTGTCCGCCGAGGGCCAAGCCCGACCCGATCAAGGAACAACAGGAGGCGCCGGATGAGGATGCTCGCCTGCCTCGCTACGCGATTGCTGCGGCTTGTCGGCGCGCTGGCGGCATGCGCGGCACTGGTGGCGCTGCTGGCCGGTGTGCCCTGGGGGCTGGTGACGTTCCTCGGCTGGCCCCTCCCCGACCATCTACCGACCAGTGGTGAGATCGAATCCGTCCTGCTCAACCCGCTGTCGGTCACCCTGCTGCTGGACATGCTGGCCTGCATCGCCTGGCCAGTCTGGCTGGTGTTCGCCGTCGACGTGGCACGCTGCATCCCGGACGCGGTCCGCGGTGTTCGGCCGCCCGCGGTCGGCCCGGTCCACGCTGTGGCCGGCCTGCTGGTCGCCACTGCCGTACTCGGACTGCTCCCACGATCTCCGGTGGCCGTCGAACCCGCGACCGCGACACCAGTGCAGCCCGCGGCCGTCACCGTCCTCGACCCCACGGCCGCGGCTGTGTCTGCCGTCGACTCCCCCATCCCGACACATCCTGTGCAGCAGGCGAATTCAGCGTCTGCACGGGGCATCGTGAGGGTGCAGTCCCCGCACGACGGGGTCTACGACAGCCTCTGGCGCATCGCCGAACGCGAACTCGGCGACGGCCACCGCTGGACCGAACTGTTCGCCCTCAACCAAGGCCGCCCACAACCCGACGGCGCCACGCTCACCGACCCGCACCTCGTCCGCCCCGGCTGGATCCTGCACCTGCCCAACGCAGCCGATGAAGACACCCCGCCTTCACAGCCGACTCCACCAGCACAAAACCCGACGATTCCCGCAGCGCCCCTACCTGCATATCCGCCAGACGAGCCAGCCCGGGGCCGACCACACACCTCGGACAACGCCGTCACCCCAACTGCATCCACCGCGATCACGCTCGCCAGCGGCGGCCTGGTGGCCGCCACACTGGCCGCCGCGGTCTCCCTGGGAATGCTCACGCGACGACGCCGAAGGATGCGCACCTACAAACCCGGCAGCGGCGACCGCACCCCCATGCCCGCTCCCGCACCAGCGGTGCACGCATTGCGCCTGGCCCACGACCACGCCCCCCTCGGAAACGAGCCCACCGATCCTGGCCCCATCACGCTCCCCGCCCGCACTCCCGACATCGGCCTCGCCCCCGTCGAGACCGATGCGACTCACTCCGTTACGGACGTGGACGTTGGCGTCCGCGACGGCCGCACATACGCGCTCGATCTCGCCGCTCTCCATGGGCTCGGGCTCACCGGCGCGGGCGCCGAGGCCAGCGCCCGGTCCCTACTCGTGCACCTGCTGGCCACTACCAGCGCGACCGTGCTGATCCCCGAACACGACGCCCGGGCACTGCTGGGCGACGAGGCACCTGAATCACCCCGGCTACACACCACTACCGACGTAGACGAGGCCGTCACCGCACTCGCCGACGGCAATACCGCCCGCAGCACTGATCTCCCGAGCACCGAGCTCACGAGGGTGCTCGTCGCCAGCATCGACCGGCCTCACCCACGCCTCCAAGCCGGCCTCGATACAGGACCCCCCAGCGGCGCCGCCGGGATCCTGCTCGGCCACTGGCCCGCGGGCGCGACGGTGCGCGTCCGCGCCGACGGAGTAGTCACCGCCACCAGCCCCGTGGTGGCCGAACTTCGAGGTGCTCAGCTGTTTCATCTCGATGCCACCGACACCCGCGACCTCCTCGACTTGCTCACCGACACCACGACCAGTCCGCTCCCGGGCCACCCCGAGAACACTGACGAGGCCGAGCTGACCGGTTGCGACCACATCGACGAAAACGAACGTGACCCCGACGCCGAACCCCCCGTCACCGACACCCACGACATAAAACACGAGATCGATGCCGACGAAACCATCCCCGCACTACAGCATCAGGAGCCAGCTCCGCCGTCCACGACACCAGCCAGCAACCCGAGGTATGACGAGCCCGATGATGCCGGCCGACCTGCTCGCAACCAGCTCGCCGACACCGAGCCTGCCCACGAGCAACCGAAACGTCCCTTGAGCCTGGCCGTTTTTGGCCCGCTCACTCTCACCTGGCACAGACCAGAGACACCCACCCGGAACCTCACAGCAGAGCTCGCGCCCAAACACAAAGCACTGATCACCTACCTCGCGCTGCACCCCCACGGCACCACCCGGGCATCCGTGCGCGAAGCGCTATGGCCCGAAGCCCGGGGACGACGCCCGTACAACGCCTTCTACGCTGCGCTCTCCCAAATCCGCAAAGCCCTCGCCGAGGCCACCGACAATCACGCCGCTGACCTCATCGTCCAGCATGACGAGCACATCGCCCTCAACACCGACCTCGTCGAGGTCGACTACTGGCAGCTCAACCAGGCCGAGCATGACCGACACATCGCCAGCACCGACGAGCAGCGCTTCGCCGCCTGGTCCCGCATCACCGCGCTCTACACCGGCGAAATTGCCGACGGCATGTCAGCACTCTGGCTCGACGGCCCCCGGGAAGCCGCCCACCGTACCGTCCTCGACGCACTCGCCGGCATGGCCGCCCATTACCGCGGGCACGACCCCCAAAAGCAACTCCAACTGCTCGAACACGCCAGGCTGCTCAACCCCGAGAACGAAGCCATCTACCGCGACATCATGCGAGTGCAAGCCGAGCTCGGCTTCACCGACGCCATCAGCCGCACGCTCCAACTGCTCACCACTACCCTCGCCGAGATCAACGAGCGACCCGACCCCAACACCCTCGCACTTGCACGCACTCTCCAAGCGCGACAACATCGCGCAGCCAGTTAAACCGGACGGTGCAGTTGAGACGCAGATCGCGAAACTGAAACCTCGGAATTCTCCTAAATCATGTTCGGAATCCAAACCACCAATTCGTTGGCACAGAAGCAGCGAAGATCCAGCAGGACGCCCTGGGGAGGTTCACCAACTGGCAGGTATCGCCGCCTGATATGATTTCTGCGTTCCAGGCAGCGGCTATCGGCCGACACATTCTCAGTCAGGAACGAGAAGGCCCTTCCACCTGGAGGGGCCTTCGCTATGCTGCGCATGACGAGATCCTCGAACCGTCATTGCAAGGTTGATTCTCCGCGCCTTGCTAGCTCGCACACAGTTCAATGGCGCTACACCCCAACCTCCCTGCCTCCGCGAGCATCCAAATCGCGTACCCCCAGACTGGTCGCCACGAGCGATCCCGGACACCACGCCCACTCATACACCTACTCATGCGCTGGCTCATGCACCCACTCATCTACCCGATAAACAGGAAACCCACTCGCGTCGTGTTTTTGCCGCTCAGCGCGCCGCTGCGCCTTCCTGAAACCACCCAGCCTCGGTACCCCACGGGAACCTGTTGACGACTGGGCAGATATGAAAGGAAGGACGAATGTGGACCTTCAGCAGACGCACCGATCGATGAATTTTTAATCATGAACACCCCCTGTTTTGACAACCCATCCGTTCTGCAAATCGCGGAACATACCTGCGTGCTAGCACTAATCGGAAACCGCCCTCATGTCCCCCAATAAGAAACTCGCCGCATTTTGCCGACAACTATTTGCGACGAGCTGCAAAGTAGAAACTCGGGCGATATTTGTCCCAAATAATCCATGCGCAACTGTTGCAGCATTGGCAGAGCCGGCGTTACGGTAGATTCACCGGAACACAGAGAGCTCCGGGCAGGAGTAATCGCGGGTAGGGATTCGCACCCCGTTTGCCCGCAACCGCAAACTGTGAAAGGCACGATTATGACAAGTGTGTCTGTCGAGGCGTGGTCGCACGGTAACGGGTATTTGACCGTCGATACGCAAGAGTGGATCAATGACCGCGGCGAGTACGCCGATGACCTCACCGATGACTTGCGCGGGTGGATGGAGGCCAACGGCCACGCGCACCCGCACGATGACGTCATCACCGCATGGATCAGCGCGCGCACGGGCGAGACTCCAACTGGCCTGCACGGAGACGGCCAGTTGTGGGCCCACAACCTGGTCAACTTCTCTGATCACCTGCTTGATGATCTCGGGTTCGTAGTGTTGTCGGCGGCTGAGATCGGCGACGTGGTGATCATTGTCAGTGATCACCGCGGGCGCTACGTCGCGCCGACGGTCTATCGCTCCACTGTGGATGCCCTGGAAGAGTGGGCGGATTACTCGAACGCCGAGGGCGAATGCGCCAACGGGCACCGGTGGTACTCGCACAACACCGTGGACTTGCATGCCTGGGACGGCGCCGACATGCGCACGCACCGCGTGCCTGACTTGGTCCGCGTGCCCTTCGACGACCGCACTCGCGGCTACGTCGCGTGCCCGACCTGCGGCAAGGCTGTGCGGTTCGTCTGCCGGTTCTAATCCGGCGCGGCCGGCCGAGCCGCATTTCCGGCCTGCCGCGGCCGGCCACGCCTCCCCTTCTTATTCCGCTCTGCTCTTTCCACTTCTGCGAGGTGCGCTGTGTTCGTGCTGTCCGCCAACGGCGACATGATCTCCACCGACTACGACGACGATTCCTCGATCATCACGTTCGAAAACGCCGACGACACCGAATGGCGGTGCCTGGCGTGCGGCGAGTCCCTTTCCGAGGAAACGGACGGCTACACCGACGAATCCGGCTCGCTGGTCTGCGATGCCTACGACCCTCACGAAGACCCCGAGATTGATGATGTGGAGTCCGCGCCGGACTTCCGCGAAGGTCCGCACCGCCCCCAGCGGGTGCCGCTGTCATGGGCCAACGGCGCCACGATCCACACCCGCCCAGACGAGGACTCGATCACGGTCACGATCAGCGTCGGCGACCCCCGCGGGGCGTTCGCCTTCACGGTGCGCCGCGTCCCGGATGACGCACCGGACAACGGCGGCCGGTTGATCATGCACACCCCGTACCCGGGTGAGCCCTTGCCGCACGTCGAGCTGACCACCGCTCACACCGGAACCTACTGGGTCGGCTGACCCGTCCGGGGTGCCCGCCTCAGATGGCGGGCACCCCGATTCCCGAGGCAGAGGAGGAACAGACACATGAACACTCATCGCCACGAGACGACGCACCCGACGGACACACCCACGAACGCGCCCGTGAGCTGCCCGACCGGCACACAGGAACACGCCAGTGACCACGCCTTGCCTGACGACTGGTGGACGGCCGGCGGGTACGACACCAACAACGGGCGCATTGAATACGACTGGCGCCAGCAGTATTGGCGCGCAGTCCTTCCGGACGGGTCCAGCGTCGTTCTTCCCGCTGAAGCACAAGCGGTCGCCTACCTCGACGCACACGGCCCGGCCGTCGTCCGCGACCTCTTCCGCTCCTAGCCAGGGGTCACCAGTCCTGACACACAAACCCTCTCCTGGGAGATCCCACGATGACCACTGCACCTGCAACCCCGGACCGCAACGAATGCGCCGGAGACGTACACGGCATTCCGCACCACCCGCGCCACGTTGGCGCGCGCCTTGACCACGGTGGGCGTCGCGCTGGCACGCAAGCCGGTAGTCCCGTCGCTGGGCGGCGTACTGCTGAACGGTCAGAACGGGCGCCTGACTGTGTCCACAGCCGACCTCGACACCGTGGCAACCGCGCGCGTTCCCGACAGCGAGGTCACCCCTGGTCGGATACTGATCGACCACGCCGAAACAACCAAACTTCCTGACGCGCTGGTGAAAGGGCGCCGAAAGCGCGACGCGGACGGCGAACCGGTCATGCTGCGGACCGTCGACGACGGAACGGCCTTGATCGAGCTCGGCGGCTATACCGTGCCCGTCACGACGTACCCCACAGAGGACTTCCCGACGCCGCCCGATATCCCGCCCACCGTCGCAGAGGTCAACCGCGAGACGCTGACCCGCGAGGCACAGCGGGTCCTGGTCGCAACCGGCACAGACGAAACCCTGCCGATGTTCACGGCCGTGTCAATGCAGATCTCCCCCGGCACGCTCACACTCGCCGGCACAGACCGCTTTCGCCTGGCCGTCGCTGTACTCCCCGCCACCACACCCACCGAACAACGCGCCGTGAACTTCCCGGCACGAGTTCTCGCCGCCACGCTCAAGCACCTCACCGCGGGCCGCGTGCGCATCAGCAGCGACCAGGCCGGCGATTGGGCGTCGCTGCACTCGGGCGACGTCACCGTCATGACGCGCGCAATCACGGCACCATTCCCGGACTACGAGCGGCTGTTTCCCGACGTCACCGCCACCGCGCGCGCAGATCGCGACACGCTCGCCCAAGCAACCGCCCGCGCCGCCGCCGTACTGGACGCGAAGAAACGCACCGCCGGGAACAGACGCACGATGGCACAAGTGGCCATCACGATTGATCCTGCGGGCACGGTGTCGGTCGCTCCCGCGCTCGGTGAGCAGCCCGACGCAACCACAGCACCCACCCACCCGGCTGAGGTCAGCGGCGCGCGCGAACCGATGCGCGTGCTGTTCACCGCCCCATACCTGCGCGACGCTCTTAACGCCATCGACGGTGGCACCCTGTGTCTCCAGCTTGCCGGCCCAACACGGCCAGCGATGATCACCGGTTCCCACGAACACGCTTACCGACACCTACTGATGCCCGTTCGTGCACCGCGGCCCTAGCCCGCGAGCACCCTGGTAACCATTCGCTGTGCGAACGCAAATTTGGGGCGCCGAACCCAGCCTGACTCCTCGCGTCAACGCCGACAACTTCACACCGCAAGCACGCACGGAGGTTGCCCGCTAGCTCTGTGGGATACCCTGGCCGTGCCACCCCTTCGGGGAAGGCAGCCCTTTCACAGGGTTTGCGGTAGGCCGGCGGACCGTGCGAACACCCTCTGGGTGGGTCCGTCGGCCCCCCTTTTTTCCCTCTGGGCCTCCACGCCCGCTCGCACCGTCGCTGTCGCCATTCCCACACGTGCCCGGCTACGCGAAAACGCGCTTCGATTCCTCCTCTCTCCGCCTGGAGTCCAGTCATGAAATCCCATTGCGAACGCCCGTATCGAGCCACGATCTCCATGGCCGGAACAATTCGTCAGATTTCCGACACGACCACGGAGTGGCATATACGGCGACTTGCCGCCGACCTGGCTCGCGCCGTCTTCGACCTGGATGCGCGGATGCGCGCCGGCCTCCTGCCTCCCTGCTCCTGGCGGCCTGCCGAACACGTCGACAAACCGGAGGAACAAGTCGGCACAGATGAGCCGTGAACTCAGCCGCTGCTTGCTTCTCGCTCAACTCCGGAATTCATTAACTCCTGATCTCACCCCATTCCACAATCTCCACCGGGGACACGCGTGCCTCCCCACTTGAGAAAGGAATTCCCGTGACACGGACGGAAAACCGGCGAAGCAATCACCGCGATCCCGATCGGCACGCCGCCGGCGTCGCCCAGGCCGTTGACGTTGCGTGGAACAGATCCAACCACTCCGGCCGGCGTGACGTCGCCCTGTCCGTCGTGTCTGCGCTGGCCCTCCTCGGCCAGCGCGATCCCCATGGTCCCGATCTCGCCGAACAGCTGCGCGCACAGACTGCCGAGGAATTCACCACGACACTGCGGGAGATCTACACCGGTGTCATCAACTCCCGCCCGGACCTGACTCACCTCGTCTTCCCCCTCATACAGTGGATCTTCGAGGAACCCGAGCCCGCCTTGCAGCGCGCCGCGAAGCAGGTAGCCGAAGCCGCGCTAGACGAGAGGCAACTAGAACTCACCGGCACCGACTACCGCTACGACACCGACCTCCTTGGCATTGTGCTGACGCTGCTCAAATCCGACAGTGCCGGCAAGGCCAACGCGCAGATCTACACGCCGATGCCCGTCGCTGACATGATGGCTCGGATGTCCCCACCGGAGGAGAACACTTCGGTATGCGACCCCGCAGTGGGCACCGGTGGCCTGCTCCGTGCTGCTGCGCAGGCGATGCGAGAGCTCGACCGTGACCCGGCAACGGTGGCCTGGTACGGCGCCGACGTCGACGACCTGGCGATCGCCGCTTGCGCAATCAACAGCCTGCTCTGGGGTCTGGGCCCGCGCATCGTCCTGTGCGTAGCAAACACGCTCTCAGAGGGAGACTGGCCACACCGAGCGGAGGCTCAACGAGCCGAGATCCTACAGATCACCGAACGCATCCGTCGCGACAAGCTGATGATCCACGCGGTCCGAACCGCTCAACAACTCACCAACCTCACGATCGACAAGCGTCACGATGACCAGTAGTCATGCAGGCGTCGACCGCTCCTATCTGTGTATCCACAAGGGGCATTCACAGGTAAGAAGAGTAGAAACTTCGCGACATTACGTTCCCGCTGGTGCACGACGGGGCCCGCGTTTTGCTTGGCCGCCACGAGCACGGTCAGATCCAGCGCGTACACCTTCTCGCGCCCGATCTTGTCGGTCAGCGCACCGAACACGGTAGCACCGAAGAAGAAGCCGATGAGCGACGCAGCGCCGATCAGTCCTTGCGCGGTCGCCGAGGTCGGGATCTCCTCGGCGAACCCGACGATGGCCAGCCCGATGAGGCTCAGGACGTAGCCGTCGAGGAACGGCTCGCCGCAGCAGGCGATGAGCAGTTTGCGATGGAACCGCGACACGGGAGCATCGTCGATCATGTCGAGTGTGAACACAGGTCTTTCTCTAACGGGATCTGCACGGGCCAAGCCGCCCTGTCGGTGTGAACAAGCGGTGACCGCTACCGGAAAACGACGGTCTTGGTGCCGTTCATCAGCACGCGGTGTTCGGCGTGTGCCGCCACCGCGCGCGCCAGTGCCAGCGCTTCGAGGTCCTTGCCGAGCTGGGTCAGATCCGCGGCCGACAGCGTGTGGTCCACGCGGGCGAAGTCCTGCTCGATGATCGGTCCCTCGTCGAGGACCGCGGTCACGTAGTGCGCCGTGGCGCCCACGACCTTGACACCTCGGGCGTGCGCCTGTTTGTAGGGCTTGGCCCCCTTGAAGCTCGGCAGCAGGCTGTGGTGGATGTTGATCGCGCGGCCGCGCAGATCTTCGCACAGCGAGTCGGACAGGATCTGCATGTAGCGGGCGAGCACGACGGTTTCGGCGTCGTAGCGGACGACGAGTTTGCGCAGCAGGTCCTCGGCCTCCGGCTTCGTCTCCGCCGTCACGGGGACGTGGTGGAACGGGATGCCGTGCCACTCCACGAGGTCGCGCACGTCCGGGTGGTTTGACACCACCGCGACGATCTCCGCGCGCAGCGATCCGGTACGTACCCGATGCAGCAGGTCGTTGAGGCAGTGGCTCTCGCGTGAGGCCATCACCAGCAGACGCTGCCGCTGCCCTGCCCTGGGCGTGGATTTCCCACGACATCTCGAAACCCTCAGCGAGCGCGGCGAAATCGCTCCGCATCGATGTGAACCGGACGGGATCCTCAGCAGCGGCGTGCACGCGCATGAAGAACAGTCCGGTCTCGTCGTCTCCGTACTGCTGGCTGTCCCGGATGGTGAAGCCGCGATCGGCGAGGAAGCCGCCCACCGCGGCCACAATCCCGGCCCGGTCGGGGCACGACAGGGTAAGAACGAGGTTGTTGCTCATGACTTGGGCCTCTCGGACTTGGGGTCGTACATCGGTCGCAGCGAGGCTCGGGCAGGAACACGTCGTCCCGCGATCTCGATTTCGTAGAGCCCTTTCTCGAACCAGGCACGTTCCTCGGGCCCGTCGGCCCAGACCCAGCCCAGCGCCACGGAGCCGCCGAGCGTGTGGCCGTACTGCGCAGAGGCGACGCGGCCGACACGCTGTCCGTCACGGAAGATCGGCTCGTCGTGCAGCAGGATCGGCTCGGGGTCTTCGAGTAGGAACTGCACGAGCCGACGCTCGGTGCCGGCCTCCTTGGCCGCGGCGAGGGCATCCCGCCCGATAAAGCCGCCTGGTTTGTCCCATTTGACGGCGAATCCCAACCCCGCTTCCAAGGGGTTGTCGCGCGAGGAGATGTCGTGGCCCCAGCTGCGGAACCCCTTCTCCAGCCGCAGCGAGTTCATCGCGTGGTAGCCGACCGGACGTAGGCCCAGCGGCGCGCCCGCGTCGAAGAGCGTGTCCCAGATGTGGTGCGAGATCTCGGTGGGCACCAGCAGCTCCCAGCCGAGCTCGCCAACGTAGGTGACGTGAGTCGCTCGCACGAAACCGAAGCCGAGGTCGATCTCGGCGGAACGCCCGAACGGGAACGCCTCAGCGGAGAGGTCGCAGTCGGTCAGCGGCTGCAGCAGTCGCCGGGATTCCGGGCCCATCACCGCGAGCATCGCCATCGTGCCGCTGACGTCGGCGACCGTGCAGAACTCGTCGTCGCCGATCTGGCGACGCAGGTAGGCCAGGTCCCGGTTGAAGGTGGCCGGACCGGACAGCACGAGGAACTTGGCCTCGGACAGCCGGGTAACGGTCACGTCGGCTTCGATGCCGCCGAAGGGGTTGAGCCACTGCGTGTAGACGATTCGGTCGGGGTCGGTGTCGACGTTGTTGGCCGACACTCGCTGCAAGACCCGCGCGGCGTCGCGTCCCTGGACGAGCATCTTGCCGAACGACGAGGTGTCGATAACTCCGATGTTCTCGCGGATTGCCCTGTGCTCGGCCGCGGAGTGCTCGAACCAGTTCTGCCTGCCGAACGAGTAGCGGTACTCGCGCGCCACACCCTCCGGTGCGTACCAGTTCGCGCGCTCCCAGCCGCAGCCCTCGCCGAAGACCGCGCCCGCCTCGGCCGCTTTCTGGTGCACCGGGCTCAGCCGCAGGTTGCGTGCGGTCGTGCGCTGCTGGAACGGCCAATGGATCTCGTAGGACAGATCCAGCGACTCGACGACCCGTCTCAAGGAAGCGGCGGTTGAGCTCGTGGCGCTGCACCCGCCCCAGGTCGGTCTCGGTGAGGTCGATGGGGCTGCGGCCGTCGACGATCCAGTCGGCCAGCACCGAACCGGCGCCCGGTCCGGACAGGAAGCCGACCGAGTTGAAACCGGCTGCCACGAAGTAGTTCCGCAGGCTCGGCGCCTCGCCGAGGTGGAACTGCCCGTCGGGCGTGAAGCTTTCGGGTCCGCAGAAGTGCAGCTGGATTCCGGCGTCTTCCAGAATCGGGTACCGCTCGATCGCCTTCTCGTAGTACGGCCCGAGATGATCCCAGTCCTCGGGCAGCTGCACGAACCCGGAGCTGTCCGGCATCCCGTCGCTGGCCCACGGGTAGCTGCCCGGCTCAAAGAAGCCAACCATGAGCGATCCGCCGTCGTCCTTGAGGTAGGAGTAGTCGTCGCCACACTTGACGGTCGGCAGGTTGCGCTGCAGCCCCTCGATCGGTTCGGTGACCACGTAGTAGTGGGCCAGCGCCTGCAGCGGCACTGCTACCCCGACCTGCGCGGCGAACTCGCGGCCCCACATCCCGGTCGCGTTGACGACGAATTCGGCATCGATGTCGCCGTCAGCGGTGCGCACTCCGGTCACCCGGTCGCCGTGCGTGAGCACGTCGAGCACCCGCACGCCCTCGACGACGGTGACGCCCCGCTGGCTCGCTCCGCGCGCCAGAGAGATCGTCGTGTCGGTGGCGTTGCCCCGGCCGTCGCGCGGGAAGTAGAGGCTGCCGTGCAGGCCGTCGCCGTTGATGAGCGGATGCAGCTCCAGCGTCTGCTCAACATTGAGGATCCGGGCGTCGACGCCGCTGCTGGCGACCGCGCTGGCCTGGTGTTCGAGCTCTTCGAGACGTTCCGGGGAGGTGGCCAGGTTCATCGTCCCGGTCTCGACGAAGCCCGTGGCGAAGCCGGTGTCTTGCTCGAGGTTGCGGAAGACCCCGAGGCTGCGCTGCACGATCTCGCGCGTGCCGTCGGTGGCGCGTCCCTGCGTGACCAGACCTGCGGCGTGCCACGTCGTGCCCGAGGTCAGCGTGTTCATCTCCAGAAGCACGACGTCGGTCCACCCTCGGCACGCGAGGTGGTACGCGGTGCTGGCACCGATGATCCCGCCGCCGACGATGACTACCCGTGCCCGCTCCGGCACCGCCTTGCCCATGGAGCCCCCTTCCCGTGTGTGTCGCTTCCATCACACGCTCCCGTCTCGGCGCCACCCGACTCCATGCAACGATCGGCCAAACACCCACGTCGGTGTTGTGCGATCGACCAGTTGCCCTTGTCGCCGGTGTCGCTGAATCGTCGGAGGGGCCGGGATTTCGTCACGAGATCAAGGGGAAAACCGTGCACCACACCGCTGTCACGATGGACGGAAAACTGGCCGCGCGCGAGATTCGGGCTGGGCTGCGCGAACGCATCGACGACCTCGCCGCGCTCGGCAGGCGACCGGGCCTCGGCACGATCATGGTGGGCAACGACCACGGCTCACAGTCATACGTCGCGGGCAAGCACCGCGACTGCGCCGAGGTCGGGATCCGGTCGCTGCGGATCGATCTGCCCGCCGACGCGTCGCAGGGCCAGATCGTCGCGGCGGTGCACCGGCTCAACAACGAGCCCGACTGTTCCGGGTTCATCGTCCAGTTGCCCCTGCCATCACACGTCGACACGCACGCTGTGCTCGCCGCCGTCGATCCCGACAAGGACGCCGATGGGCTTCACCCGACGAACCTCGGGCGCCTCGTCCTCGGCCAGCCCGGCACGCTGCCGTGCACGCCGCGAGGCATCCTCGAACTCCTGCGCCGAGAGAACGTGCCGATCACCGGCGCTCAGTTTTGCGTGATCGGCTGCGGCACCACCGTCGGCCGTCCGCTGAGCCTGATGCTGACCCGCCCCAGCGAGCACGCGACCGTTACCCTGTGTCACGAGGCCACCACCGACATCGCCGCACACACCCGGGTGGCCGACGTCGTCATCGCGGCCGCCGGAGTCGCCCACCTGGTCAAACCTGATTGGGTCAACCCGGGTGCGGCGGTGCTCTCCGTGGGTCTGACCCGTACGGTCGAGGGCATCCTCGGCGACGTACACCCCGCCGTGGAGAGGGTGGCCGGGAAATGGACGCGCGCCACCGGGGGTGTCGGGCCGATGACGCGGGCCATGCTGCTAACCAACGTCGTCGAGCTCGCCGAACGCCGCGCCGATCTGTTCAGTCGAGCTGCAGCAGCTGCCATGTCTTGAGCGCGAGGAACAGTTCAGCTTGCGTACCCGAGTCGCGCAGGTCCATGCCCAGCAAATGCTCGACCTTCTTCATCCGGTAGACCAGCGTGTGCTTGTGGATCCCGAGGCGCTTCGCGCCCTCTTGCCAGGACCGGTTGGCCTCGAAAAACGCCATCAGCGAGGCGACGAGTCGTGTGTCGTTCGCCCGGTCGTATTCCAGCAGCGGACCGAGCAGGCGGTCCACGACGGCCTCGCCCTCGGCGACGGTCCTGGGCATGAAGTACGAGCCCCGCGCCCCGTACGCTGCGCTACCCGATGCCGACGAATGTGCGGCCTCCAGCGCCCACCGGGCTTCGCGCCACGCGTCGCTGATCCGTGCCGCGGACAGCACCGGCTGGCTTACGCCCACCACGGCCCCGTTCACCCCCAGCGCCTCATTCAGCGGCTCGACGTAGGACTCGTCGGGAAGGATCACTACATGCAGATCGCCCTTGGTCGTGGACAGGTGCGCGATGTCGAGACCGGACAGGTCGGCGGAAAGGTCGGCCTCGTTCGCCGCGTCGCGCGGCTGCCACGCCGACACCCGCCACGGCCCCGGCCCCAACCCGGCCGACTCCAGCTGCGCCGCCGCGGCCTCCAACGAGATGCTCGCTTCCAACAGCCGCCTGGCCAGTGTCGATCGAACCTCGCGCGCCTGCAGTGCCCGCGCCGCCCGACGCTCGACGTCGAGCTCGGCGATCATCGCGACGTGCTGAGCCAATACGAGATCCGGCAACTCCCCCGAGCCCTGCGTATAGACGATCATGGCCGCGTTGTTCTGCCGTGCCACGGGCAGGAGCAGTCCGGTCACCTCGTCACCCAGCTGCAGCCGCGTCGAGGCCGGAAGAACGCCGTCGCGAGCGCGGATCACCTCCAGCGCGGCGACGCGGACCTTGTCTGGGAGCGGTCGTCCTGTGGGCAGCAATTCGCGTCCGCGACGCAGTTCGATGACGTGCAACCGCGCGCCGATCTCGCGTGCGAGGTTGTCGAGCAGGGCGTCGGCGTCGGCCTCGTCGAGGTGGGTTCGTCGCAAGACGTCGTACAACCGCAGGACCCGCGTCGATCGGATGCTGGAGCGGCTGCTGTCGCTCTCGGCGACCCGCCTGGCGATGGTCACGAACGGTACGTTGCGCTCGGTCATCAGCACCGGGAACGCCAGCTGATCGGCGACCTCCACCGCCCGCGATGTCAACGGCGGAGCGGCGAAACCCTCGGCCAGTGCCAGACCCGCAATGTTCACGCGGGCCAGATTGCGGACGAACTCCGCCTGGTCCTCCGGGTCGGCGGGGAACCCGTAGCCGTCGGTCATCAGCAGGTCGCCGCTGCCCAACCAGTTCCACGGATCGGTGAGCTCACAGGTGTGCGCCCACGTGACCATGCGGCCGCCCCCGGAGGAGCCCGCGACGATCCGGGTCCGAATCAGCGGGTCCTCAACCAGGTTTTCTACGGTCAGACTCACGCCGTCATAGTCACACAGCAGCGAGCGGCTGGCACTGATCGACCGAAACCGCGGTGCCGCGAGGCCCATTGGAGAACCGCGCACGGTTAACACCCACTGCTGTGCCCACCACACCATTTGTGGCCCACCGAAAGGAAAAGCTAGTGCAATCCGATTCCCTTCCAGACCTGACCAACGGTGCAGCGTCGTTCTGGCTGCGGCAGGTCGGAGCCTCGGCTTATCGGCCACCACTGGACGGATCCCGTTCCGCGGATGTCGCGATCGTCGGAGCCGGATTGACCGGGCTGTGGACGGCCTACTACCTCAAGAAGTCCAACCCTGAGCTGGACATCGTCTTACTGGAGAGGGAGTATGCCGGCTTCGGGGCATCCGGACGCAACGGCGGCTGGATCAGCGCCGAACCCCCCGGGCAGCTGCAGCGCTACGCCAGAACGCACGGCGTCGAGTCGGCCCGCAGTCTGCAGCGCGCGATGTTCAGCACGATAGACGAGGTCGCGAAAGTCCTGGCCGAAGAGGCCATCGATGCCAACCAGGAACGCGACGGAGTTCTGCACGTCGCACGGAATCTTCCCCAGTGGCAACGCGCTCTGACTCACGCAGAGCAACTGCGTCAGTGGGGGTGGGACGCGAATGATCTCAGGATCCTCGACGCCGAATCCACCGCCAAATGGGTCCGGGTGAACGGGGCACTGGGCGGAGTGTGGACGCCCCACGGCATGCGCATTCACCCGGGCAAGCTCGTCCGAGGACTCGCCGACGTCGTCGAGCGGCTTGGCGTGACCATTCACGAAAGCACTGCCGTCGACAGCATCGAGCCGCACGCCGCCGTGACCCGCCACGGAACGGTCCGCGCCGACGTGGTCGTACGGGCGCTGGAGGGCTACACACGTACTCTAAAGGGACATCGCCGCACGATGCTGCCGATGAACAGCAGTATGATCATCACCGAACCACTCCCTACCCCTGTCTGGGACGAGATCGGCTGGCAACGCCCGGTCCTGCTCGGCGACAAGGCGCACAGCTTCACCTACGCCCACCGCACCAACGATGGCCGGATCGCGCTCGGCGGCCGCGGTGTGCCCTACAATCCGGGCTCCCGCTTCGACCGCAACGGACGCACCGCTGCCAAGGCCGTCGACCAGCTCAAAGCGACGTTGCGCAATTTCTTTCCCTCCGCCGCGTCGGCCGGGCTGGACCACACCTGGACCGGGGTCCTCGGCGTGCCACGCGACTGGTGTGCCGCGGTCCGTTTCGACGAGGCGACCGGGATCGCTGAAGCCGGCGGGTACGTCGGCCACGGCCTGACCGGAACCAACCTCGCTGCCCGCACGCTTCGCGATCTCATCCGAGGCGAGTCCACGGAGCTCACAGCACTGCCGTGGGTGGGACGCACGACCCGCCGATGGGAGCCCGAACCCCTGCGGTGGATCGGCGCCAGTGCCCTGTACGCGGTCTACCGCGTCGCCGACCACCGTGAGACCCGATCGACTTCCGACGTCACGTCCCTGGCTGCTCGGCTGGCCAATCGTGTCTCCGGGCGCTGATTCCATCAGCGGCACGACGTGCGTGGCGGTACCTGCTCATGATCCAGTACCGCCGCGTTAAGCTCCGTACCGGCCTCTTCGTAACCGCCAGCAAGCTCTTCCAACGCGGGATCGATCGGCTGTTGGGCGACTTGGCGGCGGCATCTGCGCCGCGCATGATTGCTACTCCTATGGTTCTCGACGACGGAGGCCCCAGACCGGTAGAACGCCGGAATGTCACGTAACCGGACCGCCAGCATCGCCGTCTCGGTGTCCATCAGATCCAGCACATCATCAGCAGTGTTGTCGGCCACATCTTTCGTCTTCACGGTGGCGCGTTAAATCGTGCGTGAAACCTCCGGATAGCGGTAAGGGCCAGGCCGGACAGAGATCTTGATCGCGGGCGCGCAAAATAGGCCAGAGTACGATCGATACGGCATTGGTAGCCCCATCGCTGTAGGACTGGGTGAATGGAGCAGCCGACTATTCACTGTCGATATGTGACAAAAAGCGCGCAATCTTGTTCTCTCGCTGCATGTCCGCCCTGGACATTCCCGTACACACTGGTGCCATGAGTGATCCGGCCCGCAACCCGTCGCCCCGCATCGTGACCATTTGGTCAGACATCGGCTGCCCCTGGGCGTCCCTGGCCCTGCATACATTGCAGGCGGCCGCAGCCCGAGCCGGCGTCCGGCTCACCATCGACCACCGCGCCTTCCCTCTCGAGCTGTTCAACCGCCGTGGAACGCCCAAGCCGATCATCGACGCAGAGATCGTGGCGATCGCCGGATTACGGCCCGAACTTGGCTGGCAGCCTTGGACCGCCCCGGACAGCACCTATCCTGTCACCATGCTGCCGGCATTGGCCGCGGTTCAGGCAGCGAAGGCTGATCAGGTGGGTGGACTCGTCGGCAGCGACGAACTTGACACCGCGCTACGCCATGCCTTTTACAGGGACGGGCGCTGCATCAGTATCCTCAGCGAGATTATCGAGGTCGCCGCGTCCTGCCCGTCAGTCGACGCGGCCGCCCTAGACGGAGCACTCGCGCGTGGAGCTGGAATCCGCGAGGTCCACCAACACTGGCAGACTGCCCAAAGCCCGGATATCTCGGGCAGCCCGCACCTGTTCATCAACGCAAATCACGCCGGCTTGCACAACCCGGGAGTCGACTACCACTGGACTGCGCCACCGCAAGACGGTGGCGTTCCGCGCTTTGTCAGTTACGACTCGCTGTGGGCGGAAAAGGTAGTTGCAGACATTACATGATGGAGATGGCCCTGCTTATCCTGCACGAGCCACCTGCTCACCTAACGACCACAGCGTGATATCGAGGTGCGGCCGCAGCGAGCATCCGTCCTCACGGGCGGGAATATGGAACCCCCTCCACGAAGACGGATCTCGTAAACGCGTTTAACAGCCCTAGGAGCCGCTGCCCGGCTGGCGCGTTCTTGGTGGACGTACGAATCGCCAACCGCTCGGTCAGGCTGAACTGACAGCGCGGACTTGAACACTCCTTGGTGGATGGAGCCGATCGAATCACTGAAACGCACGAGCCGCACGCGGATGAAACGTGCAAGCAGATGCGACTCTTTTGCCGCAGACGAATCGGACATACATAGTAGCCCCGCGCTCAGTCTTCTCGGCCACGGTTTCAGCGCCCTGACGACGATGGCGACCACGTCCACCGTGCGCGGGCGCCCGAGCACGGCTAGTCACGCAGCGCGGCGCCGCCGCCGGCGCGGCTGCACCACTGCTGCAGACACCGACGTGCCCGCCCATTGGGCGATCCCAGCCTCGGATAGCCCATCGGCGACCAGCGGCATGATTCACGCCAGGCGGGTCATGGCCGACTTCCGCTTCGCAATCCCAGCGCGACAGAATTGCTGCATAACGCAATATCCCGAATCGAACTTGTCGCCAGGATCAGCGCTTCATTCGAGGCTGAAACAAACACTGCGGATCCCCTGGACCAAAGACCCCCAGCAAGATCATCACCAAACCTAATCGGAAAGAATACTTCCGATTACGGCGCTAGCATTTGAGTGTCCCGGCAACCTCACAGCGCCGGTGTCGCTAGACTGGGATGGGTTACTGCTGACAGCTCATCCTCACCGATCGATGTAACAAGCTTGACCAACCGCAGTGCGGTAGGCAATTCATCCCGGCTCATCCCCTCGGCTCCCATCTTCGATTCTACCGACCTCAGCCGGTACGCTACCGTCCGGCTGTGCACGCCGAGTCGCTGAGCCGTGACTACGGCGTTCTCGCCGACCTCGAAGTACGTGCGCAAGGTCTCGATCAATACATTGTCCGGGTCGAGGACGTCGCCCAGCGGTTCAAGCTCGTCAAGGACGAAGGCGCGCGTCGCGGGGAGGTCGTGCATCGCCAGGGCTTCAAGTACGACATCGTCGTACCAGACTTCCACGAGTCCCAGTGCCTCAGCCACTGCGCGAGCCTCGCCCGCTTGCCGATGGCTCAAACGGAATCCTTCGACTCCCTCCCTGAGGGCACCGAACGCCACCCTCGCGCCGTCCGGCCATTCGACTTCAGCCAGTCGCTCGGACGGTGGGCCGAGTCGGGGCGACCACGGCACCCAGATATAGCCATCACCCTGGTGGGTGACACCGACCAGGGGGCGCCGACCGGCCCTGGCCCCGATCAACCGGGCTACGGGGTCTGGCGTTGCGCCCCACACTTGGGCTGCCAGATGAGGCCCGTCGAAAGCATATTCAAGCTCAGCCGTGTCAACTGGCAGGCCAGCGAGCAGCGCGTTCAACGTGGTCATCTTGCGCCGCTCCCGGCTCTGCAGAGCATAAACCGAACTCTCCTGCTCGAACGCTTCGATGATGGCACCGGAGACAATCTCGTTCCATGCGAAGTGATTGGCACTGGCGCGTCGAAGCACGGCTACCCGTTCGGGGGTGTCCTCGAGCAGGCGGTACGCCTCTTCGAGCACGAAATCCCACGTCACAGACTGAGCGACGCGCGAACCCTGCAGAAACGGTTGCAAACTTACGCCGGCCCGCGCAGCCAAGCGCACCTCGCGCAGTGCTTCGTTCGAGGCCCGGACGGATCCGGTACTGCCGTCGGCGATGTAGTCCAGCACATCCCGGAGCGAAGCTGTGATGGCCTCGGACTCGGCCGCCGACAGTTGCTCGTTACCCGCCATGGAGTACTCGAGCGGCTCGGTCTGAAGCCGACCGCGGATCACATCGTACAGTTCCGGTGTCCGTTCCCGCACCGCGTCAGTCACTCGCCGAAGCCCGGATTCGATCGACACGGACAGATTTTACCCATGCCCGAGACCTGGGGATAGACCTACGGCCTCGTGAATAACTACGCTGTTCCTGTGTTCGACGTCGATCCGATCCACGCCACAAGCCGTGCCCTTGTCGAACGGCTACCTGAGCTGATCGCCATGGTGCACCGTCGCTTGCGTGAGGAGGTTCCGGCGTACACGGCCGATCTCGATCCGGCATTGACCGTTCACGAAACGGAGCGAATCGCAGCTGCGCTGCGGTCGTTCAGCATGGGCATCTCCGGCGCACCGGAGCCGAACGAGGACGTGCTGCGCGAAGCAACCATCGAAGCACGCAGCGCCGCTCAGGCCGGACTCGACCTCAACACTCTCGTCCAGACCTACCGTGTGGCGCAAGCCGCGATCTGGGACGTGGTGCTGAGCGAAACCGCGACCCTGATCCCTGATCCAGAGCAACAGCTCATCGTCCAGAAGCACATGTCTCAATTCCACTTTCGCTGGAATGACACCGTTGTGTCCGCCGTGGTGTGCGCATACCAGGACGAGCAGCGCCAGTTCTTCTTCCAGTCTCGCGATCGACGACTGCGGTCGGTTATCCGGGACGTGCTCGCCGGCCGTGCCAACGCATTGCCGAAAGTCAACTACCCGCTCGATGCTGCCCACCTGGCGGCAGTGGTTTGGGGCGATCGGCCTGATCTCACGATCCAGGACATCGCCACTACCGCCGGCACCCACGTGAACCTCTCAGTCGGGAGCATCTCAGGGACGACTTTGGCGTGGTTTGCCCTGGACGACCGCGCCTCCGCACATGAGCGGCTGCGAGCTGAGTACGTGCCAGCACAGGGAACAGGAGTCGCCTTCGGCGGTCTGGCCGACGGGCCGGGGGGCTTCCGTACGAGCCACCATCAAGCGTGGCGTGCCTATCGCCTCGCTTGGTTGACGAATAGGCAGGTCACTTGGTACACGGACGTCGCACTGAAACATTGTTTCTGCACGACCTGCAGGCCGCCAGAGACCTGGTCACTCAAGAACTGGGCCGGCTGGACCTGAGTGACGCGCGGACCGAGGTACTGTGCGAGACCGTGCGGTCGTACTTCGCAACGGGCTGCAATGCTGCGAAGGCTTCGGCGCAGCTGGGAGTGCACGAGCGCACAGTGGCCTACCGACTCCGCACCGTCGAAGAATCGCTAGGCATCGACGTCATTGAGCGACGCAACGAACTCAGCGTCGCACTGCGACTTCTCGCCGTCCTGCGGACCATCTCGCGCACCAACTCCCAAGTTGATCCCGTAGTCCGAATCTAGTGCTGCGGTCGGACCGACTTCTGCAGTACTCGGATGTCAGCAACGACGACACGTTCCTTGTCGTTCACTGTGGTGCGCGGCCCCGAGCAGGAAGCCATAGTGGGCGCATGAACATTTCGGTCTTCGGAAGGCCGGTACTATGAAGCCGCCGCCGTTCGACTATGTCGTCGCCGACTCCATCGACGCCGCAGTCAATCATCTGCACGAGGCAGGAGACGAGGCGAAGCTCCTGGCCGGCGGTCAGAGCCTGGTACCGCTGCTCAACTTCCGCTTGGCGCGTCCCTCGGTGCTGATCGACATCAACCGCATTCCGCGGGTCTCCGACATCATCGTTGATGATGACATCATCCGCATCGGCGCGCTCACGCGACACCGTCGCCTCGAAACCTCGTCGACGATTGCCGATCACCTTCCCCTCCTCCGCGAGGCTGCCAGCTGGATCGCACATCCGCAGATTCGCAACCGGGGCACCATCGGTGGCTCTCTAGCGCACGCCGACGCCTCGGCAGAACTACCGGTGGCCCTGCTCGCTCTCGAAGCGACAGTCACGGTGCGATCCCCCAACGGAGATCGGCAACTCGGGATTCACGATCTGTCAGTCGGCCATCTCGTCAGTGCGTTGGACGACGACGAGATGATCGTCGACGTGGCGGTCCCGAAACTTCCCGCGCGGACGGGTTGCGCCTTCACCGAATTCGCCCGTCGACACGGCGACTATGCCATAGGCGGCGCCGCGAGCGCGTTGACCTTCGACGAAGCAGGCGTTTGTACTCGCGCCCGAATCACCGTCCTCGGCGGAGGCCCCATACCTACACGGCGTGGTGAGGCGGAGGCCGCGCTCGTCGGCACGTCGGTCACACCGTCGGACGCGCAGGCGGCCGCGCACCTTGCAAGCACGGAGCTCGAGCCGATGGCGACGCTGCACGGCAGCTCCGACTATCGCCGCCACGTCATCACAGCGACTGTGGTCCGCGCCGTCACCACCGCCGCCAGCAGAGCAAGGAGCAGCAGGTGAACGGGTACGGAATCAGCGTGGTCGTCAACGGACAGACCTACAAGAAACAAGTAGAGCCCCGCCGGCTCCTCGCCGACTTCATCCGACACGACCTGCAACTACGTGGCACAAGAGTGGGGTGTGAACACGGCGTATGTGGATCATGCACGGTCCTGCTCGACGGTGCGCCGACCCGATCCTGCATCACGCTCGCTGTGCAAGCTGACGGCTGCGAGGTCGAGACGGTGGAGAGCCTGGCAGAACCCGCTGGAGCCGGCATGCACCCCCTGCAGGAGGCGTTCTCCGAATGCCACGCCCTCCAATGTGGGTTCTGCACGTCCGGCTTCCTGATGACTCTGAAACCTGTTTACGACAGCGGAGAGCCCTTGAACTGCGAAGAAATCCGTGAAGCGATTTCAGGGAACTTGTGCCGGTGCACTGGTTACCAGCAGATCGTCGAAGCGACCGAGCGTGCCTTGCAGGGCCGCGGCGAGGACGACTAACCATCTAAGGCCGTGGTTTGGTGACGCTGGTTTGAAGCCTGGTGCCTGAGTTTCCGGCGGTGGTGTGCGGTCGAGGTGACACAGGTTCGGTGCCGAGGCCGTGGCCGGGCGAACGCCCACCAGAGGCCGACCTTCTTCTACATCGCTGTGCTATATGGCCGGGCCAGCGTGCGTGGATGGCTCGCAGTATGGAACGAGACCATAACGTCCTCCACGACCAGATCGAAGGCGAGCGATGCGCCGAAACTTGTGTTTTCGGCGCATCGCCTCCATGCGTGCCACGACCTGTGCGGGCGCCGCCGTGGTCAGATGGTGCGGGAAGCTGAACCGTTCGAGCAGACCGGCTTCGCCCAGTCACGGTGGTGTTTTGACTCACTTGCTCGCGCATTGCCGGGAGACCCCAATCTTCCACTGCCACCGCGCGATCGGACGAGTCCGACACCGCTGCACAAGATGACGGTAGTAACGGCTGCAGGGCATTATGGTGGGCCATCGAACAGATATTTGCGCGCAGCGGATGCGTTGGCCGCACTTACACACGCCGGAGGAATCGTCCCCTCAAGTCAGGCCTCGTCAGCCGACACCAATCACATAACGCGTAACAAGCAGCTGCTGCTCCCACCCATGTGAATGGGCGGGCTCGCGCGACTGCGAGCCCGCCCATTCACATCGCCCATCAATTGCGCTCAAGAATCTCCGCGACTACCCGGTCGGCCGTCTCCAACGCGCCCTCGATATATCCCGGGAAACGCAACGACACGTCAGAACCGGCAAAATAAACCGCTCCATGCGGATCACCAAGGGCTTTATGCACCCTGCTAAACTGGCCAACTCTCGGTGAAACCCACGGACCAAGAAACAGCGGGTCGCGCGTCCAATCATGGTAGTCGACCCCGGCCACCGTGGCCCCGGGCAGGTAATACTTGACTGCGGTGGTCACCGCTTCCTCGTCGGTGGGATCGAAGGAGCTGGAGTCGGTGAACCCCACCAGGATTCGACCTCCATCCTCGGCCGCCATGTAATCATAGAGCGTCGGCAGTACACCGTCGCCGGTGCAGGATATCCCCGCTGGCACATTGCTCACCTGGATCAGCAGCTTCAAACCCCGGCCGCCATGGCCATCGTCCGCCAAGGCCCGTTGGTCGGCGGGCAGCGGCGGGTCGAAGTCGATGTTGCGCCAGGTGTTCAACGGTGTAGCGAGAACGACATGCCGGGCCTGGAACACTTCGTCACTGTCAACCACGACTTCGACGCCCGCCGACCGCTGCCGTACTGCGTTCACGACCGCACCGCATCGCACCTCAGGAACGTCCTTCGCCATCGCCTCGACCAACGCTGACGTGCCATCGGTAAGCACCTCATCAATGGACAACACGATCCCGAACACGCTGTAGCCGTGCGCGGCGACGAACTGCAGCACCCACAGTGCGGACGCCTCGTCGACGGGTTGGCCCATCATGTTCCAGGCCCACGACAGAACCAACTGGCGTGTCACCGGAGGCAGTTTCAGCGACTCGACATACTCGAGCAGCGGGATGTCCAGTTCGTCGAGGCCCTGTCGATCTAAACCCGCATCGACGTCGATCCGGTGCGCATCGCGCAGCAGGCGATACAGTCCGGCTTCGGCCTCGGTGGCCTCCTCGATGGGGATAGGGAACGCCGAGTTGTGTTCACCCGCACCGAGTCTGTTGCGAAAAACCGTGGCCGGCGCAGCGGGTTCTGTCCCTAGGCCATAGCGGTCGATCTCGGTAGCAACGCGAGGATGGTGGTGCCGGGAGATGTAGGCACCACCGAGCTCGACCCAGGTCGACGGTGATGTCAGCGACCGGCGACGATAGGCACGGCCACCGAGTCGATTCCCCCCTTCGAGAAGGATCACCGATTGCCCGGCTGAGGCAAGCTCGCGCGCCGTGCGCAGGCCGGCGAACCCCGCACCGACGACGATCGTGTCGTAGACCATCACTTCTCCTTTTCAACCGTGCCTCGAGGAGCCAGCAGCGGACGCATACTCATGATCAGAGCACCGATCGCCAAAGGGACGCCCCAGGTCATGTGGTCCAGGGTCGTCTCCTTTGGGTTCACGATGGAGCTGACGTGTAACCATCCGACACCCACGGCTCCGGCCACGCATGCAACAGCCTTGCCCAGAATGAGCTCGCCGATACTCCCCAGCACCAATATCGAGCTGATGTAGATCAACATGTCCGACAGCACCCGTAGGTAGGGAGACAGCGCGGCGAGATATCTGTACCCGTAGTACGGCGTCGCCGCGGCCACTCAGGACGATGATGAAGCATTCTGGTATCCACCGGACTTCTTGATCGCGTTGAATACACGGTCCGGAGCTACCGGCAATTCTCGGATGACAGCGTTAAAGGGCACCAGGGCGTCGTTCACAGCATTCAGAACCGCCGCTGGAGCGGCAATAAGCCCCGACTCACCCATGCCCTTGATGCCATACGCGGTATGCGCAGAGGGAGAGCACAGGTGGGCGATCTCGAACGGAGGAGAAACGTCCATGGTCGGCACCTGGTAGTCAAGCAGAGTCGTAGTTTGCAATTGACCGTCACTGTCATAGACAAGCCTCTCGAAGAGGGCTGCTCCAATCCCCTGGACCACTCCACCGCGGATTTGGCCATCCACGATGTCGGGATTGATGACGGTGCCGCTATCCTCCACCGAGAATACCTTTTCGACCGTGACGAATCCGGTGAACGGATCGACCTCGACAATCATCGCATGGCCTCCGTTGGAAAACATCGGCCGCGCCGGATCGTAAGCCGCAGTAGCTTCCATCGTGGGATCGAACCCATCCGACCACACGGTATTGTCGAAATAGATCGCAGTACAGACATCGGCCACGCTGACAACAGCGTCCGGGACCCCGGCAACGCGTGCGAAACCATCTTCCAGGACGATGTCCTCCGGAGAAGCCTCGAGCATTTTCGCAGAAACAGCCATGATCTTCTCGCGGAGCACATAACCGGCACGGCTCACGGCTCCGCCCGCGACGACCGCCCCGCGGCTGCCGAGAGTCCCGGAACCGTAGGCATACGAAGTCGACTCGCCGGCCCGTACGGTGACGTTCTCATACGGGATCCCAAGCATGTCCGCAGCGACCTGGGCCATTGTCGTACGGTTACCCTGGCCTTGCGTCGTCAAGCCGATGGTGACCGTGGCACATCCGTTCGGGTCCATGCGGACCGTCGCGGTGTCGTGATAGAGGTCTCCGAGGCCGTGAGCGAAACTCATTGCGGTGCTCTCGCCGCTGCTCTCCACGAAGACGCTCAAACCCAAACCGAGATATCGGCCCTGTTCCCTCGCCTCGGACTGCCGCGCGAGGAACGCTGGGTAGTCGACCATCTTTTCCAACATGTTGATGGTCTCCAGCCAGCTTCCTTCATCGAAGGAGACTCCCTGCGGGTTCACCCACGGAAAGTCCTTGACCACGTTCTGGCGGCGGAATTCGAACGGCGACATCCCGCATGCCCGAGCAGCCTCATCGGCGAGGACCTCGCGGGCAAGCGTCCCAGCCATGTAGCCGACCCCACGGTAAGCGCCGACCGGCGATTTATTGGTAGCGGTCGCCTCGTAAATGTACGCCGCCGCGGGGGCATCGTAGGCGCCTGTTGGTGTGACAGTGGCCGCGCACCAAGGCTCAACGGCCATGGACCATGGTAGTGAATGGTAGGCACCGCCGTCACCGAGAGCATGAGTTCGCACGGCAGCAATATTTGCCTGCTCATCGAGAGCATATGCGATGGTGACGAACTGCTCGTGCGCATGGGTTGCCGCCATGAGGTTCTCCCGCCGGTCCTCAACCCAGGAAACCGGCGACCCCACTTCCCGCGCGAGCAACGCGACGAGAAGCTCCTCTGGATGCAAGTGCGCCTTCTGCCCGAACCCACCTCCGGTATCGGGAGTGAGCACCTCGACCCGGTGCTCAGGAAAACCCAAGTAAGCGGTCAAGCAATACCGCACATAGTGCGGGACCTGACTCGAAGTCCAAAAGCGGAGGTCCTGGCTCGTCCAGTCGTATGAGGCGATGCATCCACGAGTCTCCATCGGCAAGGCGGCCACCCGACCGGTGTAATATGTCGCTTCCACTACACGATGCGCGTCCTTGAATGCAGCATCGACGTCACCGAACGTCGCTCCTCCACGGAGGCCGATGTTGTCACTCAGTTGCTCATTGGCGACCGGGCCTCCCTCGCGAGCCGCCAGTGGATCGAGAACGACCGGCAACTCATCGAAATCTACAGAAACCAACTCAGCAGCATCCTCGGCCAGCGCACGGCTCTCCGCGACTACCACCGCCACCGGCTCGCCGACATAACGCACGACGTCGGTGGCCAGGATCGGCATGAACGTAGAAAAGCAACCGTCGACATTGAACGTGCCTTCGACACCATCGCAGAACCCGGCGACGTCAGCGCCAGTCCACACGAGATGCACGCCGGGAAGGCCGACGGCTGGACTCGCGTCGATTTCAGAAATCCGGGCATGCGCAACGGGGCTGCGCACAAACGCGGCATAGAGTTGCCCCGGCAGCGATACATCAGCAAGATACTGCCCACGGCCGGTCAGCAACCGCGGGTCTTCCTGCCGCTGCACACGCGCCCCCACGGAGCGTGCCGCGACCTGCGGCGTTGCTGTGTGAAGTCCAGTCAGCTGGTTCGTCGCATCCGCGCCTGTCATTCCCCGCCCCCGTTCTCGTCGCCGTGGGCCGCCTCCAAGACAGCCTCGACAATCTTTTCGTAGCCGGTGCAGCGGCACAGACAGCCGGACAGGCCCTCCACAACTTCCTCCCGCGTGGGCTGCGGATTGTCCGCCAAGAGCGCCTTCGCCGACATCAAGAACCCTGCCGTGCAGAAGCCGCACTGCAGCGCTTGCTGGCGCCGAAAGGATTCCTGCAACGAGGACAGCGACTCGCCCTGGGCCAAACCTTCCACTGTACGCAACTCATGTCCGCCTGCCTGTGCTGCCAACATCAGACACGATCTGACCGGCTTGCCATCGAGCAGCACTGTGCATGATCCGCACACTCCCTGCTCACAGCCCAATTTCGTACCGGTCAGCCCGAGTTGACCTCGAAGGTGATCGGCCAACGTGTCGCGTGAGGCGACCCGGGTAGTGATCTCCCGGCCGTTAACGCCAAACGTCACGTCGAGATACTCAGCCGGTTGGGCTTCCGTGGTCATCGGCGACCTCCTGCCTCTACTACTGCACGCTCGACCAGGCCCGCGACGAGATGGGCGCGGTATTCGCGGGTCCCGTGGATATCTGAGATGAACGACAGCGATGCAGCCGCTGCTTCGCCGGCAGATCGAGCTGCGCGCGCGTCCACCTCGGACCCGACGATGGCGTCCTCCGCGGCCGTAACCCGTTGGACAGTGCCCGCCGCAGCGCCCACGACGAGCGTCGCAGCGGTGCATGTGCCCGCCGCGAGGTCAAGGCACACCCCCACCAACGCGAGGCCGTAGTCACCCGCCCTGCGGGCCGCCTCGTGAAAGCTCCAACCGCTGGTACGAGTCGGCAGCCATACGTGGGTGAGGACCTCGTCCGACTGGATACTCGTCATGTACGGGCCCAGAAAGAGCTCCTCGGCCGGGATCAATCGGCGGCCTCGCACGCTCTGCACCTCAACTGACCCTCCTAGTGTCAGCAGTGCTAGGGGCCACTCGCCCGCATTGTCACCGTGCGCAATCGAACCACCGATGGTGCCGCGTGACCGGATCTGGACGTGCGCAATGTTGCGTCCGGCATCGACCAGCAGCGGCAAGCGATCTCGTACGAGGGGCGACGTGATCACTCGCTCGTGCGTGGTCATCGCCCCGATGCGCAGATACTCGCCTGCTTCTTCGATTCGGCCGAGGTCCGGTGCCCGGCCGAGATCGACGAGCGTCGACGGCATCGCGAGCCGCATGGCCAATAGCGGCATCAGACTCTGTCCGCCAGCGATGATCTTGGCGTCCTCGTCTGCATCGAGCAAGGCGCACGCCTCTTCGACGGTTCGCGGTGCTACGTACCGCAGCGGGGGTAGTTTCACAGCGTTCTCCTGTCGTGTGGGCTGACCCACTGTGACGCACGTCCACACCTCGCGCTCTGACAAACACTGACAAATCCACGACGCTCGTTTGTGCACATCTGGTGGGCCCAGTGGAGTGGTTAAGCGTGTTCTTTAAGCCTGAGGCACGAGAAGTTCGAAGTGCTGACATCCGCTAAACAATTCACGCGTGTACGGTGCACCTGGTCGATGAGGCCACGGGCTCTGGTGAAGAACGTCAGCCGCGCAATGCCCCGAGCACGGCAACCGAGAAGCGGGGGCCGAGTTGCTTGGTCGTCTAGGTGTTCACCGCTGATGCGGGGGCTGGCACGTCAGGGCACCGGCACGAGTCCGGCGTAAGCAGCGCGGTGGCGGCTGGTGGGGCGTTCTACCAATCACCGATACTGAGCATCGAGCGTTAACTCGATCTTGTCCGCGGCCTCGAGCTGGGGCCAGCAGGCAGGGACAGGGTGGCGGCCTGCTGCGGTAGCACGACTTCAGTGGCTCTAGTGCCGAGAACGGTTTCCTCATACCATGCCGCACCTGTGCCCTGCCACGGCGATCTGAGCGGCGCCCGGCTCATGACCGAGATCGGAGACGACGCCGACACTCGCTCTACCGAGGCCGACGCCGGCGCACCACCCATGACCATCTCCTCCGGAGGTAGCGTAACCACCCCTGTTGCCAGGTGAAGAAGAACGACCGGCGCACCGATCGGCTTTCTCTGAGCCACGCTTGGCCGAATCTTTCCGGCCAGACCTATGCTCCGATCAACTTATTCGGCGGCATCGGCATCAGGATCACCGCCCGCATCCTGGCTCGAGATCAGCGCCGTCTCGCACTTCCCCAGCTCGGCACATCACGCCGCCCATACCGGCAACGCAGAGAAATCGTGGGGGCAGGCCGCCGACAAAAGTTGAAATCGCCGCGAGGATGAACCGAACCCGTACGTGCGTGCAGGAAGTTCCAACGCCGCCGGAAACTGAGCCTGGTTAGCAGTCGCGGTCACCCAACGGCTGCGTGTAAGGGGGAGGTGAGCACAGACCACCCGGCTGAGCATACGCATGGCCAACGGCTGCAGGTGAAGGGCAAGCGACGAGACATGCACTCAGCAGCCCGCGCTCTCGCGAGTCAGGCGCCTTCGAGCGCGGCGACTTCCCCAGCGGGAACCGGATAGCCGGTGAGCGAGTCCCCATAGAGGCGCCTGTAGTTGGTTGGCGCTCTGCATGAAAGGAATGCCGTACCGCTCGCTCTCTTTGGCTGCGTTCGGTATGCAGTCGGCGGCGATCCACGCGCCACCGAACTCGATACCTCTCGCGCGCCTTGGACGTCCTGGAGCAGGCGCTGCCCCCGTCCGGTCGTGTGCCGCGAGAAGGGCGACCGCGCAACTTCGGTCTGCCAGGTCGCGTTCCGCGGTGACTCCGGCATAACCTCCACCGACGACGACTACGTCGAACTTACTGACCTCAGCCATGCGCGAATCTCCTTTTCATAACCAACAGCGCGGAGCCTCAGTCGCATGTCACAGGAGCATCCTCGGCGCTTCGCGGGCCGACGTCTTTTGCACAAGGTAGACAAAGTTGGGACGAACCTAGTCAACTTCCGGCAAGTCCCCAGGCGCACACAGATGTTTGACTAGTCGGCAAAGCCCTTATGGGACATGCCACCTGCCGCTGAACCCTGAGACGATCGCTGAAATCGATCTCGTCGGATAGCCCTTGCAAGTAGCGCATGCGCTGAAGGTGCAACTCATTGAACAGGAAAGGAGATTACCGATGGCTGTCAAGGCAGCGCAGCTGTACCGTGAACGACGAATCGGGGAGAGGCAGACACCGATCACTCGACCAGCACTGGTGATCGTCGATCTGACGTACGGGTTTACCGAAGCCGACTCCGACTTGGGATGCGACGCAGACGAGGCAGTAGCTGATACTGCGAAGCTACTGAACGTGGCGCGGACACGCGATGTGCCACGAGTGTTCACCCGAATCGAGTACGACGAGAGCACCGCAGCCATCGCAGCGCCGTTTCTCGAGAAGATGCCCGCGCTGCGGGAGTGCGTTACCGGCACCCATTGGACGCAGATTGATCAACGTATCGCACCGGCCCCAGGGGAACCGGTCCTGAGCAAGCTGTTTGCCTCAGGTTTCTTTGGAACCAGCCTGGCACCGTTCCTTGCAGGTCACGCCTGCGACGGGGTAGTCGTCACCGGAGCGACCACTTCTGGATGCGTGCGCGCCACCGTGGTCGATGCGCTGCAGCATGGCTACCGCACAGTCGTGCCTCGCACTGCGGTAGCCGATCGGGCCACTGAACCCCATGAGGCGGCTTTGTTCGATATGGATGCCAAATATGGGCAAGTCACCTCTTTCGCAGAGGCCGAGACAATACTCCGCGGGGAGGACTGAAAAGGTCGATTCGCGACGCGGGCAAGAAAGCCCCCATTTCTAGCGCGAAACATTACAGCGAAACCCAATCTCTATCGACACCCAAAACTCACACTAATCCGCCCCGGCGAAAAGGAACCTTAAGATGCTAATCACCCGACGCGGCGACGACCTGGTCCTGGTGGACCAGAACGAACACGGCAGGCTCGCCGGCGAGTTCACCACCCGCTGGGGAAACTCCAGCTTCGACGCACCAACCCGGCGCGAGAACGTCCAGCTTGGCACCGCACGCCACGATGACGGCTGGCGTGAAGCCGACGCCGAGCCTCTGTTCAACACTGAGGAACAGCGCCCGCTGCACTTCCTGGAAGTCGCTATGGAAGAGCACATGCCGCTGTACCAACGAGGCGTGGACCGGGTCTACGCCGAGGACGCCTACGCCGGCTTGCTCGTCAGCATGCACTGGACCGGGCTGTACCGAAACCGGTGGGGCATGCAGGAAGGCGGCGTGGGCATCAAGCCGGCAGCCACCCCGCTGGACAAGATCCGTGAGCAGCACGTTGCCGACGAAGAACAGCGCTGGGCAGAGACGAAGAAGTCTCTGATCAAAAACACCATTCGCAGCGACTTCGAAGCTAACCTGTGGTACCACTACGACCTGCTGCAGATTTGGGACCTATTCTCCCTTTACACGGCGCTGGGCGACATCACACCGGACAGCTCGCCCGCAGTTCCACTGGCATCGCAGTTGAGCAGCATCGACCAACAACCCGGACCGCGCACAATTCAACTCGCCCCTACCGCCGTCGGTGGCCGCAGAGTCGACCTCACCATCAACCCGATCAAGCCTGGAGTCGTCACCGTCGACCCGTTCCCTTTCGACGGTGACGTGGTGGCAACCCTTTCCGCCCAACGCATTCCTGACCGGACCTACCGCGACCAGACAGATCTGAACACCGCACTCACAGCAGCAGAGCCAACCACGTTGGAATGCCGCTTCACGAAACCATAACCAACAGGCGCGGTGACATCGCGGCGGTGGTGTCGAGCCAGCGTCACGAAGACTCCCATTCACGCCACGCTCCTGACGAGGACAGAGCAGGGCCGGGTGTAAGTTTCACAGAGTTAGCAGGCAACCGCCCGTGGCTAGCGCCAGCACGCCGTCGCAGCATGGGGAGCCCGACGTCGCCCGAAGCCGTCCGCGGACCGCTGCAGGCGGATTCGCGGACGACTTCGGTCTCACCGTCCACCGTCTAGCGAGCGCTCTGCCGCACCCGTGCGTGACGGTTGCGATCGCTGGGGCCGCAGCGATCTCTCCGACCCCTTCGCCATCTCGCCAGCACAACACATCTCCAGAGCGTCTCGAGCACCAGGGGCACGCTCTGGTCGGCGATCCACAACCGGTGATCACCCGTGAGAACGCGGCCCAGATCGGAGCTAGGTCCGCGTCTCAGACTTCAGGCGGTGCTGCCGGTGACGCGGAATGCGCACACAGCGCGACGCGCTCCAGAGAATCAGCACCCCTACTCAAGGAGATCACATGAGTACGGAAATCAGCTGGGGTTCTAGCGATGAGGAGCTAGACGGCCTAGCGCAAGCACGATGCCTTCCGCGCAGGGCGTACGTCGACCAGTCAGTGGCAGAAGCCGAGCAGGCGACCGTGTTTAAGCGTCATTGGGTGACCGTCGGAGTTGCGGGCCAGATTCCAGATACAGGCTCGTACTTCACGACCGAGGTTGCCGGACAACCTTTGCTGGTCGTCCGAAGTGGAAATGGCGACGTCGCGGCCTTCTACAACACCTGTATGCACCGCGGAACTCTTCTGTGCACAGGCGCAGGCCGCGTCGACGAGTTCGTCTGCCCGAATCACGGATGGCGCTACGGGGTGGATGGTCAACTTGACTACGCACCGTGGTTCGAGCGGGTGCAAGGGTTCGATCGGCGCGAGGCTGCTTTGGTTCCCGTCCGACTCACGGTGTGGCAAGGTGTGGTTTTTGTCAACTTGTCCGGCGATGCTCCAGGTCTCGATGAGTTGGTCCCTGAGGTCCCGTCGGAGCTCCTCGGCTATGGCGTATCCGCGTTGCGATGCGTTCGTTCCACGGATTACGAGTTTCCGGGGAACTGGAAGCTTGTCGCTGAGAACCTGGCGGAGGCCTACCACATTCCTTTCGTCCACGGGTCCCTGGGAGACGATCTCCGCCTCGATGGTTTCGTCTACGGCGAAACAACGGATCCACTGTCCACGTGGTACTACGTCGAGCGTCGAGGCGACGAGGACCTGTCTGTCCTCGGCGACTCCGGGAACCGGGCACCCCTGCCGGCGGTTGACCGCGAAGGAAAGAAGAGGTTGCGCCTGTGGCGGGTCTTTCCTAACGTGCAGTTCCTTTGCAGTCCAGACCATGTGGTCGTGCTCGTGATCGTCCCACGAGGAGTAGATCGGTCCATCGTCAGAGCACACATCCTTCTCGCTCCGGGCGAGACCGCTCACGAGGACATCCACGATCCGTTGGACAGAGCGATGTTCGAGGACGCATGGATCGTAGGGCGCATGCAGGACGGACTCGCCGCTGAAGCCTTCATCTCAGGACGCATTCAAGTGCCGACTGAGAACAACGTCTTCCACTTCCATAGGCAGATCAGGAAGGAACTGGAGAGTGTAGGAGTCAACCTGGAATAGCATGCCATCGGTTGGAGGCGCCTCTTTGTTGATCGCGGCGCGGTAGACCGCCACACGTAGAGGATGCGCATTTGCGTCGCCAGAAGCGTTGGGCCCTCGTTCCAAGTATCCCCAGGCGCGGGTGTCGGCGGATGGAGCTTTGACCGCGTGGTGTGGCGAAAAGCTTCATCCTCCACCGGCAGGATCGTAATTGGAGCGCTGGTACGAGAATCGCTCGCTTGAATCCCGATCGACGTGGCTGCTCTGGGCTACTCGGCCCGTGGACGTCACCGTCAGCACTGATCGAAGTCCAGGGGCGGACACTGGACAAACCGGCACTCCAAGCGCCGCCCCAGCGGCTGATGTCGATCTCCGTGGGCGACCGCTGTCTCGGCGCGCCGCTGTCCGCTGATCGGCGAGGACAAGCCCGGACACACCTCCCATGGCAGTTCAGCATCCCCCGCCGCTGACCATGGCGAGCGCATAAAGTACGTCGACGCCTTCGAGCAGACCCTTACCAAACTCGGCAATGTCGCAAGCCAGTTTGCACGATAGGACCAAATCCCAAGAGTGTGACCGCGTTCATACTTCCCCTGCTGAGCAACCGACTCACTAGGAGAAGAAATGCCATCAGACGTCACGGAACCAACATCGGATGGTCATGAGGAACTTAGTGGCCTCCAGCAGGGGACGCTGAGCCTGCCCAAGGCGCTGGGTCTAGCCGTCGTCACCTTCAGCCCGGTGCTCATGGCGGCCACCGCACCCGCCCTAGCCGGTGGGGTCGCCGGCGCCAATGCCTGGCTGTCCGTTCTCGCCGGTACCGCCCTCGTCACGTTCATCGGCATGGCGATCGTGCCGTTCGCCCGGCGCTACGTGGTATCCGGCGCTCTGTACTCCTACATCGGTCACGAGTTGGGGTCCAAGGCGAGTGCCGTCGCAGGTGCGTCCCTGGCCGTCGGCTACGCCACCGGTGTAATCGTCTGTCTGCAGGTCTTCGGCGTGTACGCCGGGAGTTTCATTGCCACCGTCTTCGACCTTCCCGCGGCCAACGGCTTGGGAGGTCAAACGATCATGTGGGTGCTGGCTATGCTGAGCATCGCTGGGTTCGCTATCCGCGGGCTCGATACCTCCACCCGGCTGAGCATCGGCCTGCTCTTCGCCTCCGCACCCATCGTCGCAATCATCCTGGTGGCCAACGTCTTCACGGACGGCTTCACCTTCTCGGAGCAGTTCAACTTCGGTGAGTTCACCCTCAGCGGGTTCTTCTTCGGCATCGTCCTGTCGGCCACCTTCTTCGTGGGTTTCGAGTCCAGTGCCGCCACGGCGTTGGAGACCAAGAATCCGATGCGTACAGTTCCGCGATTGATGACGCTGGTGCCGCTGATCGTCGGGAGCGTCGGAGTCATCGCGACACTGCTCTCCGTACCCGTTCTGCCGGAGATCGCCGATGCCACCGCGACCGGGGAGTCCCCCCTCTCCGCGATGGCCGACAACGCCGGACTCGGGGCGCTCGCCCCGGTGGCAGACCTGTTCCTGGCCATCATCTGCTACTCGGTGGTCCTCGGATTCATGAACTACGCGCCGCGTGTGTGGGCCACGATGGCCGTCGACGGCATGCTGCCGAAGTACCTGGCGCACGTTGACGGGAAGCGTCACACACCCGTACGAGCGATCGTCGCCATCGCCGTGCTCTCGACAATCGTTCCGATCGCGTTGGCCGGGTTCAGCGGCGGCACCCCGCTCGAGGTATACACCCACGTCGCCGCCCTGTTCCCGTACTACTGGGTCATCCCGTACGTGCTCATCTGTGTCGGCGCGATCGTCATGCTGGCTCGCCGACACGAGCTTCGCGCCGGCATGGTCTTCGTCTGCGTCATTGGGGCGGCGGGCATCGGCTACGTGTGGCTGAGTGCCGTGCTGAGCCCCACAGGTACCTCCCTCGACGCGATGACCTGGGCCGCTCCCATCACAATCGCCCTAGCGCTACTTGTGGTCGTGCCCATCCGGATGCAGTTCAACCGGCGCTCCCGCAAGGTCCAGTCCGAGATCCCCGCGGATGAGCTCGGCTGATCCCTAATCGATCCGCTCAGTGCCCGACAGGCAGGTACAGCACACCAAGACACGAACCACTGTCCTGGTGTGGTGCCGCGGCTCAACCGGCGGCGCCCACTCGACGTAGTCGGCCGTCTTCAGCTTCCCGGTGCGGACCGGTGGACTGTCACGGATCGCTTCGGTCTTGAACAGCCGATCGTCGATTTCAGAGAGGGCAGTCATATGCGTCGCCGATCGATCTCATCGACGCATATGACTGCCCTCCAACGCGAGCGACACGCTCGTCGGTCTCCTTCAAAGCCTCCCACAGGCCTTGCCGAGAAGCTTGGCGCGACAAGGCGGGGCGATCGCGCCGAACTATCACGCGTTGCGCCCGGCCCGGGTGCGCGGCCAAGACGACGATCAAGCAGGTTCCATACCGGACGTACCTGGCGTCCTCGCGTCGGCCACTCCTCGGCGTCGCGTGTGGTCGGCACATTCACCAGCCATGATCACCCCCGAGAAGGCGGCCAAATTAGGCGCGCGAGTTCCCGTCGCTGAACGCGGCTACTTCTCGCGTTGGTCGCCGACTCCCCCCGAAGGAGGTGGCGGACTTCTGAAGATCTCCTTCACGCGCCGCAGCTCGCGGTTCTGACGATCGAGCTGCTTCTCTCGCTTGGCTTCGGGAGTCGTGCCTGCAGACTTGCCCTCTCGCGACTCCCGCACTGCGGGACCACACTGGCGAATCGGCTCGATCGAAACCCTAAAGCCCGTGGCTCGATTGAGCAGGACACGCTCCATCCGCAGCTTCGTGCGCTCCCGGAGCCGCATCCGTGGACCCACTCCCTGATGCATAGGGAGTGATCAGCGTGGAGTCCTGGGCAGAGATCCGGCATCTGCATCGATGTGAGGAGATGCTGATTGAAAGCTCCCTCGCTGGCTGAGGTTGTGGCTCTCCAATTGCCTGATCCCCGGGGTTTCGTCGCCGAGATCAGTCCTGCAAGTGCTGAGTGCCCCCTCCAGAACCAGCCGCAGCGGCTCGCGCTTGTATGGGAGCGCGATCGCGGGTTCGGGCGACTCGAACTCGCTCGCCACTCGGTGACTTTCGAACGTCACCTCGGCCAGCGGGCGCGGCGACATCGCGTCCCCGATGCAATGGACGGCTTGGATGCCTGCTTCAGCCAGCGCATCGCGGTCGCTGATGAGCGTTCCCGTCCCAACCCTACGGAGCTGGGAACAAACCATGGTGTCGACGGTGGTTGAAATACTGGTTCTGTCTCACTTTTGATGATCTTTCTCGCAGCGTCGGTCAGGTGTGGTGGAGGACGCGGATGCGGAGCAGGTCAAGGTTGGCGCGGCCGGACATCTGGCGTTTGAGCATTTTGATCCTGTTCACCTGGCCCTCGACGGCCCCTGAACTGTGGGGCAGGGTCAGCCCGGCGCGCACGGCGTCGAAGTCGCGCTCGAGGCCGGCGGCGAAGGAGCGCAGCTCGCTGATGCGGTGCGCTTGGCGGAGGCGATCCAGTCGGGCAGGCGCTCGCCGGCGAGGTGGCAAACCATGTGCGCGAACCGGCGGACGTGCTCGGCCAGCACGGCCAGTTCCGGGCTGCGGTCAAGGATGTCCTGAAGCTCTTGCCGCGCCTGGCGTCCAGGTTCTCCGGGGCGGTCATCAGCCAGCTGGTGGCCCGCCGGACGGTAAGTGGCTTCGGTGCCGGCGGCGGGACGTGCCGGGGTGTGGTGCGCAGGCGGCGGATGTAGTCGCGGACGACGGTGAAGCCGCCCGTGTATCCCCGAGCGGTGATCTCCTGACAGAGGCGGGTGGCGTTTGTGCAGCCAGCCTCCCAACGTTGGTGTAGGTAGGGCTTGTATGCCTCCAGCAGGCTGGCGCGGTGTCCGGTTCCGTTGTTGACCAGCAGTTCGTCTGGACGATCGGCGCGGGCGAAGCGCCGCACGGTGCCCCGCGACAGTCCAAGCTGCTTGGTGATCGCCCTCAGCGTTAGGCCCTGGTCCAGCAGGTCGTGTATCTGGCGGTGGCGGGTCCGGGTGCGGTGCGCGATGCGGTCTTTGCGGTCGACGGGCGCGACTGGCGCTGGACCGGGTGGCACCGCTGGCATCGCGCAGGGCCCGGCCGTGCTTGATGGCACCGAGGTGGGCTCGGGCATCTGGAGCGCTGCGCGGTGGCGGGCGACGGCCTTTTCGACGGCCTGACCCAGGTTGTGCCACAGGTGCCACCTGTCAGCGATTTGGATCGCCTGCGGTGCGCCGCGGGCTGCCGCGTCGGCGTAGGCCCCGGCGCGGTCCCGGCAGACGACCTCCACACCCGGGTGCCGTGCGATCCAGGCGGCCACGGTGTAGGCGGTGCGGTTGGCCAAGAGGTCGACCGGGCGGTGGGTGCGAATGTCGATCAACACAGTGCCGTAATGGTGTCCGCGGCGCAGGGCGAAATCGTCGACCCCGACCTCCACCAGATCGCCGGTCTCGGGCAGGGGCAGCGCCCGCAGCAGCCGCAACAGGGTCATGTGGGAGACCTCAGCCGCCAGCCGACGGGTCATCCGCGCCCCGGCGCGGCCGCCCAGCGCCAGCGCCACGTCGGCCAACAACCTGGTCAAGGAGGGGGTGCGACGTTGGTAGCGTTCGGTCAGGCCAGCAACCTGCTCTACGAAAATCCGTTGTGAGCAATCAGCGTTACCGCACCGGAAACGCCTGACGCGTAACCGGATCACCACTTCCCGGCCGCTGACGCACTGATCAGCGACGCGCCGCTCGTAACGGCTATGCACGCGATCGGACGAGATGCCACAGCCAGGGCACGCCGCCGACGGCGCGCACGCGGCCGCCTCAAACCGCACAGCTCCTTCTTCGGCTGTCAGCCGTTCAAGCCGCACCTGCTCCAACTGGGGAAACAGCGCCCTCAGCAAGTTTCCTGCCATCTCGTCCAAGATCACGAACTTCGGCTTATCGCACCCAACGATGATCACCGAAAGTGGGAAGAACCAATTTTCGACCGTCGTTGACACCATGGCATGGTGCAGCGGGCCGCTGACAAGATGAACTACGAGATGGACTGACCGCTACCGCTTCGTCGACTCCCAAAAGACCGACGGGTTTGCGGTAGCGGCCGTGTCTCGAGTCCCAGCGGCCTACTACGATTAGCCGATACGGACCGGCCGGTGTCCGGTAGGACAGCGGTCGTGGAGTCGTCCTTCGCACGTTGGAACGAGAAGTCGTGCACCGACAACGCTTCATCGTCGAACTCATCCACGCCAAGTCATCCTCACCTGGATCCAACATCCGGTACAACCGCAGACGACTGCGCACCGCCCCTGCTACGCCAACCCCGCGCTGCGGGAGCGCGAACAACAACCTCCCGGGCACATCCCGAGTCCGGCCAACAAGGGAGAGCTCAGTTGCGCAGTGCGGCTCCGGCACCGCTGATATGAGCCGGCAGGTCGGCCGCGAGCAGCAACTCACGTGTGGTGGACGTGGCGGCCGTGACCACGGGGAGGCCAATTTTGTTCTCCACCGTCTCCACGGCTGGCAGGGACGGCATTTGCACGCAAGCCGAGAGCACCACCCCTTCGGCACGACTGAGGTCGAGTCGCTCAACATGGCTGGGCAGGTTGCACGGGTCGAGAACACCAACTTGATGGTTGTCCGGGACACCGAGGCTGACCGAGTCAGTCACTTCGATGTCATACGCGGCCAGGTACTGAACCACCATCTTGGTCAACTCAGGCATGTAGGGCGTAACCATCGCCACCCGGGAAAGCTTGAGGTCGAGCAGAGTACGGACCAAAGCACCAGCACTACTCACGACCGGCACAGGGCTCCCGCCCGCCGCAGCAACGTCAGCCAACCTGGGTTCGATTCGTTCGTGGGCCCGGGGCCCTTCAGCCATAAGAGCGATCAGACACGCGTAACCGATGGCCGAGACCCGGGCGTCAGCGAGCTCGGCCGCGCAGCGGTCACCTTCCCCGACCATCCGGTGCAGCGATTCGGCATCGACAGTGTGTAGAACGGCGCGACTGGAATGGATCGTGAACGTGTGGTCCGACTTGTATCGGCGCAACAGTTCAGGAATCTCGGTCTCCATGGTGGTATTGGAGCTTGGCACGATGAGCCCCATTCGATACAGCGACACCGGTGACTCCCTTTTGATAGGCGGTTAGTTGCAATTTGTGTCGACAGAACTTCCGGTAATCCCGGACGCCGCAGGTCGATGACGAGGTGAGCCGAGCGATACGACATGGCCTCCTTCACGCGCCTACACCGGCTACGACGCAGCGACGCTGATTGGCACGCTCAATAGATACCATTCCGCGCATTGCTTACCCGGCTAGCCACCCGCCATCAACGGGAATAGAGGTTCCTGTCGTGTGGCGGGCGGCTGGCGAGCACAGGTGGGCCACGAGCTCGGCTATCTCTTCGGCACTGACCAATTCTTTGATCGCTGCTCCGCCGAGCATGACGTCCTCGACAATTCGCTCCGGAGTGGTGTTGTACAGGTGCGCCTGACGGTTGGCCAGGTCGTATGTCAGTGGGGTTTCGACCCATGCCGGTGCGATGCAGTTCGATGTCACACCGTGCTTGGCTCCCTCCAGGGCAATCGTCTTCGACAAGCCCTCAACCCCATGCTTCGCCGCGACATAGGCCCCTTTTCGCACGTCGCCAAGCACTCCGCGGATCGACGTAACGTGTACAAATCGGCCCCACCCCCGGGCATACATTCCCGGCAGCACCGCCCGTGTGATACGGAACGGAGCCAGCAGCATCACCGTCAGCAGTCGGTCGAACTCCGCTGGCGGAAACTCATCCAGAAGTGCGAGATGCTGCACGCCCGCGTTATTGACGACGATGTCTGCCTCAAGACCCTCCAGCGCGGACTCAACCATCCCCAAATCTGCCAGATCCACAAAGAGTGCCTCGCCGCCGATCTCCTCGGCAATCTGCTTTGCACCGTCAGAGCGAACGTCCAGTACCACCACGCGAGCTCCGGCAAACGCCAGACGCCGAGCGCATACGGCACCAATACCGCTGGCACCACCGGTCACCAACGCAGTTTTTCCGTACAGATTCATCAAACAGCCCCTAAGCAGTCCGTCATAACCGTATGGCCGGGTTTAGCCCGACGAGCGCCGCGGTAAACGGATCCACCTTCGGCCTTTGTTCATGCGCACGTCAACGTGGCCGATAGCCTGATGGACGACCTTCCCAGCTGGAACCCTTACTCTCGGGAGTCCTTATGCTCGCCATACCGGCAGTCGGCTAGTTCGCCACGGGTCAGGTGCCGACCATCATTCTGTCGCACTTGCAGAGCGTGAGCTCTCAGAGTTGAAGAGACCGAGTGAGTATCCTGCGGCGAACGCCCCAATCCCAGCAGCAACAACAGCGACAACGGACGAACGTGCCCCCGATGCAGCCGCAGTCACGCTGACGACACCAGCAACGACGCTCACCAGGGCAACCGCTCGTCGGGATACTGACGGCAATCGGTTCTTCGACACGCCCCTCGCCAACTTAAGTACATCAAGCGTGTCACACTCTTCGTGCACCCGTCGTGATGCCGCCGACTCGCCGACTTGGCTTGGCACGCTCGTGCCGGACGAATCTTCCTCACCGCTCTGGGAAGCCAACAGCTTTCCGAGCCGCTGGGCGAATGTGCCGATGATTCCGGCAGCTGCATCCTGTACGACACCCTGACCGAATTGTGCAAGCTTGCCGGTGATGTTTAGGTCGGTCTGCACGAGGATCTTTGATCCAGAACCCTCGGGCACGAGACTCGCGGTAATATTAGCTGCAACGTTCCCTTGTCCACGTGCATCTTTTCCGGTGGCCTTGATGACTGCCCGGTGGGATTCCTCATTCCGTTCGACGAACTCGGCCACACCCTTGTACTCAGCTGTGATCGGGCCAACTTTGATCTTTGCTTTTCCTTCGAAGATGTCACCGTCGGCTGCGGTGATCTTCGCACCCGGCAAGCATGGTGCGATCTGTTCGAGGTCAAGCAACACGGGCCATGCTTCAGCTGGCGGAACAGGAAGCGTCACTTCGTTTTCGATGAGCATTACCGAACCCCTTTGTCCTTATACCCTGGCTTTCTATTTCTACGACAATCCAGCTACCTATGCTGATTCAGGTAGGCCGAATCGAAATTCCGGGCGCCCCGGCGGGAACTCACCACCGTGCTGTAGACGTGCCGCCATTTTGCGAACCTTGCCAAGATACGCCTGCCCGACAGCGAGCTGATTGGCTTCCCACTCCTTAATCCGCTCCGGTCGTTGCTGCGGCGAGGTCGACAAAGCTTCTGCCAGTGTCCACGCGTCATGCGCGGCCTTGGCCGAACCGGCGGCAGCGTGCGGCCGCGGCGTGATTGCCGCGTCCCCTGCTAGAGCGACCCGGCCGAACACAGTGGCCTTTGGGGCGGCATCGTTGACCACCGTGACGAAGGGCTGATCCGCCCCGGTCACCATTTCCTGGAAGGGTGGTGTAAGTACCTTGCTGCGTTCGTGCAACGTCCTTTTCAACCGCGGGCAGAGCACATGTGAATGCACCGATACGGGCAGGCGTATGCCATTGCAATCGGTCATAACCTCGTCCAGCTCGCGCCCTTCGGGAATGTTCCAGTACCACTGGAAGTTTAGACGCTTCACGTCGGTCTCCTTCTCCCCTGGAATCGGGTACGCGATCAAATGCCCGTCTGGAAGAAGACCATACGTGAATGCGTCGTCGAAATATCCCCAAGTATTTTCGGAGACATCGCCCTGGTAAACGAGACCGCGCCACGTGACATAGCCAGCGTATTGCGGAGTCAGGCCCATTAGTCGTTGCCGGACAACCGACATGCCTCCATCGGCGCCCACCGCGAAGCATGCGGACGCATCACTGCCGTCAGCGAAGCGCAACTGTACCGAACGCTCGTCCTGATCCAGACCGACCAGCGACTTGCCGAGGTGATAGCGCTCTCGGCCGAAGAGATCAAGCAGCCGAGTATAGACACTGTCAAAGCTGGTGAACCGCCACGATGCGGAGACAGACCCCCGCTCTTCTCCCGTCGCAGCATCCACGTAACGCATCGAGGCGGAAGGGACGCTGATCGACTCGATCTGCGTACCGTGTTCCACCAGGTAACGAACGAGCTCAGGCTGCACGACGATGCCGTTTCCGAACCCGGACAACGGGTTACGCGAACGCTCGTACACGTCCACGTCGAATCCTGCGTCACGCAGCAGCAGAGCCGTGGTAAGACCGCAGATCGAGCCTCCGATTACCGCGATGCGCGAGATGTCCATACTTCACCTACCTTGACACGGTTTCGGTTTCCTCGTTCCGGTGCATGTAACTCTCTCCCGATACAAGCAACCGCACTATTGCACTGACGAACAACTCAGCCCTGATTGCTGTGTATCTCCTGACATCGCCGGAAGGCGCGACACGGTCGCACGTGGCAATGCGCTCGTGCCGGCCCCGGCCACCGAGCCCATCCTCGATGGCGTAATCGCGAAGACGCCGGGCCAGATTCGGGTGGTTATGAGGGGGTAAGTCAGTTGTCGTGTTCGTGCGCCGCGCGACATCGCATGAAGATGTCTTCGGGACGCAGGGGCAGACGGTCGCTGTGCGGCCCACCGCCGACTGCATCGTCGACGGCGCTCGCCACGGCGGCGCCGACGGCGATCAGGCCGACTTCGCCCAACCCCTTCGCACCGAGCGGATTATCCAGTGAGGGCGCATGTTCAGTGATGAAGATGTCGATGTCCGGCATCTCTTGCGCGGTCGGCAGCAAGTAGTCCATGAATGAGGTTGCGGTCGGCTGGCCGTCGTCCTCGTAGGTGAATTCCTCGTAGAGGGCGCCGCCGATGCCTTGGACGGCCGCACCGATCATCTGGCCGCGAGTCGTCATCGGGTTGACGACTCGCCCCGCCTCCGTGGTCGTAAGAAAGCGACGGAACTCGTGACCACCGGTTTCCGGGTCGATCTCGAGCTGCACAAGCGTGACACCGTACGGGTAGTTCATCAGATTGTTCCGGTACGCCGCATCCGCACGCAGGCCCGGTTGATCATCGACGGACCGTGCAGTGAATGGGTCCCAACGCTCGGCGATCTCGAACAAGCTGAGCCCAGCGTCCGCACCCTTGACGCTGATCGCTCCATCAACCAGATGGAGATCGTCTTCAGACGCTTCCAGCATGCTGCTAGCCAGGCGTTTCGCCTTCTCGACGACCTGGATTGCCGCTTGCCGTGCGGCGCCGCCGGCCAGCACTGTCGAGCGGCTCGACCACGAGCCGACTCCGTCCGGAACCAGCTCGGTGTCACTATGCTCGACATCGACAACTGCGGGGTCGATCTGGAGCTGCTCTGCGACGATCTGCGCCAGAACTGTTTCGACTCCCTGCCCCACCGAGGAAGCTCCGGTTAGCACGCGGACGCGACCGGCAGGGCTGATTTCGACCGATCCTGTCTCGTAGAGACCGAGCCCCCCTTTGTCCATCAGCACGCCAAGGCCGACTCCCACGTATCGTCCCTCGTTGCGCAGGGATTCCGCTTCGGTAACCCACTCGTCCCACTTGGCCTCAGCCAACGCGCGATCGAGGTGATCGACTACGTCGCCGGAGTCGAAGTGGAACGGCTCGTGCACCATGGTCACACCAGGCGACCAGGGAAGGTCGCTCTCGCGCAAAAGGTTTCGTCGTCGGATCTCGATGCGGCTGACGCCGACTGCAATCGCGGCGAGATCGAGAAGCCGTTCCCGCGCAAAGGTCGACTCGAAGCGCCCAGGTCCCCGGTAGGCGGCTAGCGGCGTCTTGTTCGTGAACACAGCGTGCAATGTCGCCTCGTAGGACGGGACTCGGTACGGACCGCACACAATGCCGGCTGTGATATCGCTGACCAGCGGCTCGGTCTGCCGGAAGAACGCGCCGTGATTGTGGAAGATCTCATCCCGCAAGGCGAGAATCTCACCGGCGCCGTTCAACGCGAGCTCCATACGGTGCACCTGCTCGCGCGCGTGTGAGGTGGCGACCATGTGTTCCTGGCGGTCCTCGACCCACTTAACCGGCTTCCGAAGGTGCCGCGCAGCCCAGGCGGCCACGACGTACTCCGGGAAGACATCGCCCTTGACGCCGAAGTTCCCGCCGATCTCCACGTGGCGCATGCGGATGCTCGTCTCGGGCATGCCGAGTATACGCGCGAGGATGCGCATGTTCCCGTGAACATGGACGGTGCCCCACATGTAAAGGACGTCTCGACCCGGATCGGGCTGGACGACACAGTTGCGGGTCTCCATCGGGACGCCGGAATGCCTTCCGACAGTGTAATCGTGGCGCACGACGTGCGCAGCGTCCGCAAACGCCTGGGCGACTTCACCGTAAGTCTTCTCGATTCGCGCGCCCTCATTGCCGAAACCGGGAAACAGGTCGACTTCCGATTCCACCGCCTCGACCGGATCCAGTAGAACAGGCAGCGATTCATAGTCGACGTCGACCAGCTCCGCCGCATCCTCGGCCGAATAGGGGTCGTCAGCCAGTACCGCCGCAACCGGCTGGCCGACGTAAAGCACCCGGTCCACGGCCAGCACAGGGTGGGTGAATGCCTCGAGGTCCGGATAGATCTCGTGGAAGCCGGCTTCCTCCAATGGGATGGTGCCGAGGCTCGCGAGGTCGTCTCCGGTCAACACGAGACGGACACCGGGCTGTTCCCTGGCCTGCTCCACGTCGACGGCGGCGATCCGTGCGTGCGCGTGGGTCGACCGGACGATCCGCAAGTGTAGCTGGCCGGGAAGGTCAACATCGCCAGCAAAGCTCGCTGCGGCCGTAAGCAGGCGGTGGTCCTCACGCCGCCGCACCGGCTGGCCGATGAAACGCATCGAGCGGCGCTGGTCATCCGCTTGACCTGTACTGACTGACTTCGTCGTATCCGCCATTATCCCATTATCTCGGCAGGTGCCGTCGCCAGCGTGTGCAGAGAACAACAAAAAGCCCGGACGAATCAGCGCTGTGTGCAAACGCGCACCACCGCTCCACTCCCCACAATGTCGAAGACATGCCCTCTACCAGGCTTCACAGAACTCACTCAGGGAGCACCGTGTCCACTACCGATGGCGGCGTACGCTCGGAGCCGCATGAGCCCACCCCGGAGCAGGAAATGCTGAACTGGGGTCGCCTGATCCTCGACGGCGTCCCGTTCGCCGATCTCGTTGGGGCGCGCAACCGTCCTGGTGATCTCAGTTGGCTGGACTATTGGATGGGCCGCGCCACTGAATACGAGGAGCTCGCGGAGAGGGCCCTCGCCGAAGAACATCGCCGATCGGCTGGCGAGTACTTCTACCTCGGCACTCTCGCCGCCCAGTATGCGCAGTTCCTGTGGTTCGGGTCAGAGCGTGCTGCGGCACAGGAGCGCAAGGCCGCGCTGTACCGCAAGGCCGCGACCTTGCTCGATCCACCTGCCCATCATGTCGACCTGACCATCGATGGGGTACCGGTGCGGGTGTACGTCCGCGTTCCCGATCGGCCAGCGCCATACCCAGCTGTGGTGTTGCTCGGCGGCCTGGAAAGCACCAAGGAAGAGAGCCGCCAGATGGAGGACCTTCTGCTGGCGCGTGGGATGGCGACCGTGACGTTCGACGGCCCGGGCCAGGGTGAGGTCTTCCCTTTCCGGGCGCTCTCGGCTGATTTCGAAACCTTCACCTCTGCCGTCGTCGACCACCTCATCAGCAGGGAAGACATCGACTCCTCCGCTATCGGTGTGCTGGGGCGCAGTCTCGGTGGCAATTACGCCCTCAAGTCCGCTGCCTGCGATGACCGCATCGCGGCATGCGTGTCCTGGGGAGGCTTTTCGGACATGGATTCGTGGGACGCCGAGACTCCCCTGACCAAGGAGAGCTGGCGTTACGTGAGTAAGGTCGCGACCCTAGAGGAAGCCCGTGACCACGTTCAAAAGGCCACGGAGACCCGCCATGTCCTCGGTAACATCCGATGCCCCACCTACATCCTGCACGGTGTCTATGACGAGGTACCCGTGACATTCGTGGACACCGTTCGCGAACACATCACGAACGCCCCGCTCACCATCGTGGTTGAGAACCAGGGTGACCACTGCTGTCACAACCTCGGCGTCCGCCCCCGACTGCAGATGGCCGATTGGATGCACGACCAGCTCTCGTAACAACTCGGTTCACCGCTGTTGTGAAAGGAAGGTCCAACCGATGACCGCGATCCGTTCCGTCACGACATCCAACGCCCCGTTGGAGGCCTGGCAGCCTGAAGGAGTGACGATCCTCGAAGCCAACCCCGACGGGCACGGATTCACGCTCGCAGAGCAAGCATCCGGCCCTACTTTCGCCACCGGGGTGTTCGCCTGCCAACCGTCGGTAACGACCTACGAACTCACGGCCAACGAGATCATCTATGTCGTCGAGGGATCCGTCAGCATCGCTCTCGATGACCACGAGGCGGTCGAACTGACCGTTGGTGACCTGGCGTTTCTTCCCAAGGGTCATCTATCCACCTGGACATTCCACGCTCCCTTCAAAGAAGTGTGGTTCCTGGTCGAATGATCCATACTCCGCCATACCTCTACTGATACAGCGTGCTTGGTTGTCAACGGAAAGCAGGTTGCGGCCCCGCCCGGATTGACGTTCGGGGCGGGGCCTCATTGCCCCGCCGACGCAGGGGCCTTGGTAGCCGTTTCGTTGGCGACGCCTCTCTCGTGCACGGGATGCGTGCGGTGAAGTTCCGATCAACAGGCCAGGACTCTCCACCGACGCATTCGTTTCGACTGTCCAGTTCGGACCCGGACAGATACCAGTCCGTCATCCGGAGAAAGTCCGCCAGGGACACATCATCCTCGCTGACGCGACCGACTCGGATCCCCTAGCGTAAGTGGTCTTCCCTGACATAGGCGCTCTTCACGTTTTGCCTCGACGACCTACCCATTCACTGTCACGTTCACCCGTGACGCGGAAATTGGCGCACACCGACGACCAGCAATGACAGCTACGTAGCCCTCCACGGGCCCGGTAGATCAGTTTCATCAGCCTTCCTCGTCGACGGGCCCCGCATCCAACATCAAGCGGTAACGGGACGTGTATGTGTCACCGGCGGTCGTCGCATCAAGCTCGACCGAGTACAAAAACCCCAGCTCGGTGGTGGTCGAGTTGCCTATCGCATCCCAAGCTCAACAACTCCAAAAGTCATCCCAAAAAATGCGAAAGCCCCGACCTAACGCCCCCGCAGCAGCTCAACCTAGATCCACACCGCAACGCAAAACGGCACGCTGACCTGCACCTGCGTGCATGTCAGCGTGCTGCTCAACCGGCCGGGACGACGGTGTGTGCCTCAGGACATCGGAATGAGGTGACTCGCTCGCGTCGGAATGGGATGTCTTAGATCACAAGAGCGCTTCCCTGCAGTCAAGGACCGAGTTTTCGGGCCTCGGACACTCTTTTACTCACGGCCCTTCTTGCCCCGTGATCAGAGCCCCTCATCGCTGACCGCGGACTCGTTCTGCCAGTATTCGGCGATGGGGGTTCGCCTCGGAGCCCTAGCAGCGTCTGAGCCAGGTTCTTGGATTCCAGCGGTCGTCGCAACACCTAGGTAATGGTGGGGTTGGTGGCTGGATTCTCGACGTCCGTAGTGGCGGCCCTGGAAATTTTTCAGCTGAGTTCGAGTTGTCCGTTGGCCCAATGAACGGGAAGGGGGTCGACGATGTTTCCGGTGAACTTCGGCCCGGGCAAGCCGGTGGCGAACGCCAGGAGCACCTCGGTCCCGTTGCCGTCACGGGCGATTCGTCCGCTGTAGAGATCCTCGGACGTCAGCTGTTCAGCTCGACGGAGGTCGATGGCCTCGCCTGCGGCGGGCGCCCACCACACGCCGCCGGCTCCTCCTCGCAGACGCCGCGCCTCGGTGAGGGTTTCCTGCGCGGTGGAGAAGATGAGCGCCTCGGATCCACCACCGACCGACACCAGCTGCGGAACTTCCAGGTGCCCGAACCCCATGCCGGGCTCGGTCAGCGGAGGCAGCACTTCCCACTCCTCCAGGTCTGTGGAGACGGCGTGGCCGACGACACCGCGATCGTCGTCCGGCCCTTCGTTGGAACGCGCGGTGATCAGCATGTGCCAGCGGCCATCAGCTCCGAAGTACACCCACGGGTCGCGCCAGGCCTCTTCTGGCCAGGTCGAGGTGCCACGGCGTTCGTACCAGCGGCCATCGGCGGACAGCGCGAAGTCAGTCCGCTTCGTCCAGGTGAACAGGTCGCGCGAGGTCGCCAGTGCGATGGTCTGGGTGTTGCCCTCCGCATCCCAGACCGAGCCGGTGTAGTACATCCGCCAAAGCCCGTCGGGCCCGCACACCACGGACCCGGTCCAGGTCGCGGTCTCGTCGATCGCACCAGCTCGACCGGGTTCGAGCACGGTTCCGCATTCTTCCCACGTCACCAGGTCCGTCGAGGTGGCGTGGCCGATGGTGGCGTTGCGGTGACGAAGTTCCGCGTCACCGAGCGATTTCGGGGCCTGGAGGAAGAACATGTGGTGCACGCCTTCGGAGAAGGCGAACCAGAAGTCCCAGATCCAGCGATCTTCCGGAGCGAACAAGGCGGAGCAGTCCTTTCAGTCCACAATGCTGCAGGCAGCGCCCGACTGGATGGACGGTCGAGGAATCTGCCGTACTAAATCGGTTTATAAAGCATGGACAAGAGACGCCCGCCATGTCAAGCAGCAGTGGTTCGGCGGCCGATCAGGCCGATCGCTTGGTGGAACCCCGGACTTGCAGACGCATCGGCTCGAGATATTCCCCCGGCTCGACCTCGCTAAGCGCGAGCTCGACCGCGCGACGCCCCATCTCCTCGAACGGCAGCGCCACGGTCGTCAGACCGGGGCGCAGGAAGTTGACGATCTCGTCGTCGTCGAAGGAGACGATGGACACGTCGTCGGGAATGCTCACCCTCGCTTCCCGGAACGCTTCGTAGGCCCCTGCGGCGATGGCGTCGTTGAGCGCCACGACCGCATTCACAGGCGCCGAGCCGGCCAATGCCCGACCGGCGGCCTCATATCCGCTCTCGGCGTCCCAGGACATCGAATCGAGCTCCACGCGCACGACCTCGGCGCCGCCCTCCTGGAGGTTGCTGCAGAGGCTCTCGACGCGCCGACGGACCTGCACGGTCGCGCGGGCCCGGAGATCGGACTCCGCCGGGATCCCGAGCAGGTGCACCCGCCGATGCCCAAGATCGAGCAGGTGCCGCGCAGCCTGCCGAGCACCATCGGTCTCGTCGGGCAGGACGGCGGCGCAGTCCCCGTCCGGGCTGACGCCGTTGAGCAGCACGACCGGGACGGTCGGGCGGCGTTCCGGCAGGCTCGCGTGGCCGGTGACGGTGGCGATCACCAACGCGTCGACCCGCCGGTCGAGCAGTGCTTCGAGAGCCCGGTCCTGCTCGGCCGGCTCCCCTTCGGTCTCGGTGACGAACATCGTGTGGTCCCGCTCGCGCGCCGCACGCAGTGCGCCGCGGATCATCGGGCCCGCATACCGGGTCGAGGCGACTCGGTCCGAGACGAACCCGATCGTCAGCGACTTCTCCGTGCGCAGTCCTCGCGCCATGAGGTTCGGGCGGTAGCCGAGCTCCTCCGCCGCGGCGAAGACGCGACGATGCGCGTCCTCGCTCAGCCCTGTGCCCGCCCTGCCGTTCAGGATCAACGAGGCGGCAGTGACGGACAGGCCAGCACGAGACGCGACATCGGACAACGTGACCCTCGAGCTCATCGCACCATCTTCCCGCACGACCACCCCGTTCCGGCAGTCGCCCCGCTTGACACCCCAACACCCCGCAGGCAGAGTCGACAACAGCCTAAATGGATTTAGCCCACGGAGTCACCCGGGCCGACACAGACGGAGGAGCAGGGGCAGTGCAGATCGAGGGGTATGTGTCACCGGGTTTCGAGCCCGTCGCGGACGCCTTCGCGGAGAACTTCACCGTGCGCGGTGATCGGGGCGCGGCGTGCGCGGTGATGATCGACGGTGAGCTCGTCGTGGACATCCACGGCGGTGCGGCCACGGCGGGCAAGCCGTGGAACACCGCGACACGGAGCGTGGTGTTCTCCGTGAGCAAGGGCGTGACGACGATCTGCTTGCTCATGGCCGCCGAACGCGGGCTCGTCGACCTCGACGAGCCCGTCGCGACCTATTGGCCGGAGTTCGGCGCCCGCGGCAAGGACATGGTGACCGTGCGCGAGCTGCTCGCCCACCGCACCGGGCTGATCGCGCCGGAACACGACCACACCGCCGACGACGTCGAGAAGTGGTTCCCGGTCGTGGACGGGCTCGCCGCGCAGGATCCGATGTGGACGCCGGGCACGACCTTCGCCTACCACCCGCTCACGTTCGGGTGGCTCGCCGGCGAGGTGCTCCGCCGCGCGACGGGCAAGCGCCCAGCCGAATGGCTCGCGCAGGAGATCACCGGCCCGCTCGGACTGCGCACGACCTTCGGTACCGCCCCGAACGATCCGGATCTCGCCCCGATCCTTCCGCCCACCACCGCGGGCTACGGCATCCCCGGCTCCGTCGAAGAGCTCGGACTGCAGGAACGTTCGATGGGCATGGGCGGCGCGTTCTCCGGTGACCCGTTCCTGGCCTTCAACACCGAAACCTGCCTGCGCGCGGAAATTCCGGCCGCGAACCTAGTGACCAGCGCCCGGGATCTCGCCACCCTCTACTCCGCGACCGTCAGCGACGTCGACGGAGTTCGGCTGACCGGTTCGGAGATCATCGCGCGTGCCCGCGAACCGATCTCGTCCGGAGCCCCGTTCTTCGGCCCGGACCAGGGCAACGTGTGGGCGACCGGGTTCATGGTGCACTCCCGCCGCCGTGGGATGGCAGGCCCCGGGAGCTTCGGCCACGACGGTGCAGGTGGCCAACTCGCGTTCGCGCACCCGGATCTGCGGCTCGGCTTCGGCTACCAGACCGTCCAGGCCGGTGGCGACGACGACCTCCGCTCCGAGATCCTCTCCACCGCACTGCGCGCCTGCCTCTGACCACACAACACGATCACAGGAGTTCCCATGCCAGTCGACCCCGCCCTCACGCCGTTCCTGCCCTTCCCGAGCATGCCCGCCGAACTCGACATCGCCGCATTCCGCGCGCAGGACGAAGAAACCGGTCCGGCCCTCATGGAGCAGGTCGCCGAGGCCGGACCCGCGGTGGCCGAGCACCGCATCATCGAGATCCCCGTCACCGACGGCTCGATCGAGCTGGCGGTGTACCGCCCGGATGCCTCCGGCCCGCTGCCCGTGCACCTCTACTTCCACGGCGGCGGCTGGGTCGCAGGCTCCGCGCTGAGCCCCGCCACAGACGTCATCGCCCGGGAGCGCGCCGTCGGCGCCACCTGCGTCACGGTCGCGGTCAACTACCGCAAGGCGCCCGAGCACCCCTTCCCTGTCGCGCTGCACGACTGCCAGGCGGCGTTGAAGTGGGCGCTCGACCACGCCGCCGAGCTGAGCATCGATCCTCACGTCATCACGCTCGGCGGAGGCTCCGCCGGCGGCAACCTCGCCGCGGCCCTTGCGCTCAAGCTACGCGACGAGAACGGCCCGGCGATCGCCCTGCAACTGCTTGAGGTGCCCGCCCTCGACCTGACCATGAAGCTCCCGTCGCACTCCGACCCCGAGCTCCGGACCCGGTACGCCCTCAGCGGCGCCGACGCCGAGCGCATGGTCCCGATGTACCTCGGCGAGGACGGCGACCCTCGCGACCCGTACGCCTCGCCACTGCACGCCGCCGACGTGTCAGGCCTGGCACCGGCCTACATCATGTCCGCCGAGTTCGACCTGCTCTGCGACGACGGCGCGGCCTACGCGGAGAAGCTTCAGAATGCCGGGGTGCCCGCGCGCTTCTCGCTGCAAGCCGGGCACGTCCACGGCTCCTCGGCGTTCACCAAGGTCATGCCCAGCGCACGTGCCTGGCGGGAAGAAGCACTGCACGTACTCCGCCAGGCCAACACCCGAGCGCTGGCCTGGAGCAACCCGACGGACTGAAGCGCAAGCAACCCCCGGCTCCTGTGTGGTGGTGCCGCGTCCCCACGGCACCACCACACCAGAACTGCCTTCAACGAATCACGATCCGCCGCACGTTGGTGACGGTGCCGCTCTCGGTGGCGTCCCGGTTGACCGCCCGGAGCAGCACGTCGATCCGACCGCCGCGGCGCCACGCGTCCCGGGCCGCCGCGGTCAACGGCAACCGCATCTCCAATCGCTCCCCCGCCAACATCTGATAGTCGCGAGTTTCCGACGTGGCGTCGCTGCCCAACGTTCCGCTGCACGTGGTCAGCGGGCCGAGATGACGTGGCGGGCAGCTAATCGGAACCAGCAGCTGTCCTTCCACGACCGTCAGGCGTTCACCGATGAGGGTGGCGCGTGCGCGGGCCGGACCCACCGGCGGCAGCTCGGGCTGGACCACGCCGCCCGCGGTGAAGAACGGATCCTCGGTCCCGCCGCCGTACCTGCGGTGCTCGACATCCTCTCCAGGCGGGACGTGTGGTGTGGGCACGGGCTCCTCGAGAGCACCGAGCACCATGTCGTGAAACTTCCGGCGTGACTCCCCCGATGTCGGTTGGGATGTCGCGTCGTCGACGCCAGTGCGGACCGTCATGATGCCCTGGCTCGGGAAGACGTCGACGAGCTGACCACCTGCACCGTTGAACTCCCACATGTCCGGTGGCAGCCCCAGGAACGGTTGTTCCGCCCCGTTGCACTCCGCGACCGCGTGGCGCCAGATAAGATCCGCGTAGCAGGGATACGGTTCCGTCGGGCGCACGGCGTCCTGAACGTATTCGCGCGAGAGCAGGCGTTGACCGTTCCACACGCCGTCGCGGCGCAGCAGCTCCCCGATGCGGGCGTAGTCGTCGGCACGCATGAACATGCCGTAGTAGCCCGCTGTGTGGCCCTCGGCGTCGCGCACCCAGCTCCACCGTTCCCGCGGAATGCCGATGGGACCGAGCAGTTCGGCCTGCGCGTAGTCCTGGAAGTCGCGGCCGGAGGCGCGGGTGACGGAGTCGGCGAGCAGCGAGACACCGCTCTGCCAGTAGTTGTAGTACTCCCCCGGCCGGTGGATCAACGGCACGGTGAGGGCGTCACGCACGCGGTCGGGCATGGCGAGGTTGAAGTCGCGGCTCAGGGTCTGCTCGTTCCCCGATGTCATGGTGGCCAGATTGCGCATGTCGAGACGCCCGTGCGCCGCGTCGGCCTCGGGATATAGCGAGCCCACAGGGTCGGAGGGCGACATAAGCCCCTGTGTCCAGGCGCGGCCGAAGACCATCGACGTTACCGACTTGGCCACCGAGAAGGACTGCGTCGGCACTGCCCGGCTCTCCGGGTTGACCGCGTCCTCGGCGACCAGGCATCCGTTCCGGTAGATGCGCACGGCCCCGGACCCGGCGGCCTGCGCGAACGCGACGGCTTCCCGCAGCTTCCCGGCGTCGAAGCCCGCCTCCTCGGGCGTGGCCCGTTGCCAGATCGCGCCCGGTTCACTGCATTGCTCGGGCTCCTGCGGCTCGCCGGATCGGGAATCCGAAGCGGGCCGCACGCCCGCCTCGAACGCGGTCCCCTGAGTGCTGCCCAGGACCACCAACAGTGCTGCGGCGACCGCAGCCCCTCTGACGGGAATTCTCATGCCGGACCTCCTGCCCAGTGGATGGCATTGGACGCGCACGGGCCAGGGCACGAGAAGGCGCGGGAGTACCTCGGGGGCGCCGTCGGCCAGTGCTTCGCGGGATGACCGCGGTTGAAGGACTTGGAACCGGGATCGACGCGGGAGAGCAACGCTGGAGCGTTGTGTCGATCAGGGATGCAGAACGTGAGCTACATCCTTTTAGCACGGGCTTTCCGGCAGTAGCAAGACTTCGCCGCTAACGCCCGAGAGGCCCGAACCCAGCCGCGGACAAGGCTTGACAGGGGCCGTCCGAGTAGCTCAAGCTTCCCTGCTAAATCCATTTAGCCACATTTGGATCCGCCCTGCCTCTTCCCGACCGGGCTCAAAGGAGAACCCATGTCATCAGCAGGAACCCCGGCGCGTCGCCCGAACCAGTGGAGAGTGGGCACCGTCTCGGGGATGGCCTCCTACATCGACGGCGCCGCGCTCGCGGCATACGCCACGGCCATCGTGCTCTACCAGCAACCTCTCGGCCTCACCGGCACAGACATCGGCGTGCTCTCGGCCATCCTCACGCTCGGCGTCGCGATCGGTGCGGCCGTCGGCGGGCGCCTGGGTGATGCGCTCGGTCGGCGATCCGTCTTCCTCGTCACGATGGTTCTCATCGTGCTCAGCTCGGGCGCCCTCGTGTTCGGTACCGCGTTCCCGCTGCTCGTAGTGGCTACCGCCGCACTCGGCTTCGCGGTCGGAGCGGATCTGCCCGTGTCGATCGCGACGATCGCCGAGGCCGCGACCGAGGAGAACCGCGGCAAGCTCGTCAGCTTCTCCCAAACGCTCTGGTTCGCCGGTCAGCTCATCAGCATTCTGCTGTCGGCCCTCGTGGGCGGTCTGGGGCGGTTCGGCGGCCAGATCCTCTTCGCGCACGTCGGCATCGCCGCCCTGATCATCCTCATCCTCCGGCTGAGCCTGCCCGAATCGCAGGAGTGGCTCGCCGCGCGGGACGAGCGCCGCTCCGGGGCCACCACGCTTCGCGCGCAACGGGTCGGGATCGCCGACGTGCTCAAGGACCGGGTGCTGCTTGTGCCGTTCCTCGCGCTGATGGTGTTCTACACGGCGATCACCGTCGGCGGGAACACCTTCGGCCAGTTCAGCTCCTACATCGCGATCAACGTCGCGCACACGTCGGTGCAAGCTTTGTCGACGGCCAACCTCATCGTCGGACTTCCGCTGGGACTCGTCTGCGCGCTGGTGTTCATGCGCGTCGCCGACACGCGGTTCCGGATGAAGGCCTACCTCATCGGGTTCGTTGCCTGGATCTCCGCGTACTCAGTTCCGATCGCGTTCGGCTTCTCGTTGCCGACGCTGACCATCACCATCGCCTTCGGCACGATCGCGGGCGGGCTCGCCGGTGAGGCCATCATGCGCGTGTGGTCGCAAGAGACGTTCCCGACCCTGGTACGCGCGAGCGTACAGGGCGCGGTGCTCGCGATCGCCCGCATCGCCTCGGCCGGCGTCGCCCTCGTCGCACCGCAGTTGCTCACCGCGCCCAGGCTCTTCTTCCTCTCCCTCGCCGCGACCGCCGCGATCGGGCTGGTCGTGGGATGGATCGCATTCCACAAGGGACGGATCAACGCGTTCAAGGTGGAGGCCCAGGACGTCTCAGTGGCCGAATTCGACCACGAACGCAGCTGACCCTACCTCGACCCCGCTCATGACTTGATCTTCCGAAGGACGTCCATGAGTTTCCCAATATTTTCAAGGCGACCGCACGCTCGCGCCGCCCTGGTTCCCCTTCTCCTCGCCGTTCTCGCAGGCTCCGCGTCGCCTGAACCCGCGGCGGCTGACGACTCACTCGCCGCGCCCGGCACCGTTCCGGCTGCAGGCGCGTCGATCACCGACGAGAAGTGGCTCACCACGCGCACTCTCGAGCTGACCGTGTCCACCTCGACGTTCACCTCGCCGACGAAGGTGGAGGTGATGTTCCCGACCGGGTACTCGGACGAACAAGCGCGCCGGTGGCCCGCCACCTACTACCTGAACGGAACCAACGGCGACCAGACCTGGTTCCGCACCGTCTACGACGGTGAGGCCAAGACGGCCTCCTATCCCTCTCTCATCGTCGCTCCTGCCGGCCACGCTGGGTACTGGAGCGACTGGTACAACAACGGCAACGGGGGGCCACCGGAGTACGAGACCTTCGTGATCCGGCAGCTGATCCCGCTGATCGACGCGAACTTCCGCACCAGCTCCGGTCGCGCCCACCGTGGCGTCCTCGGCGAGTCGATGGGCGGATACGGCACCCTCATGCTCGCAGCACGCCATCCGGATCTCTTCGCCGCCGCGTCGAGCCTCTCGGGAGCCGTGGACACCAACTTCGCTCCGGGCACGGCCGCACTCACCGCCAGCCCCGCGTTCGACCTCTCCCCACCCGACTCCATCTACGGACCCCGAGCCACCGAAGAGGTCCGCTGGCGCGGTCACAACCCGACCGACCTCGCGGCCAACCTCCGGCCCGTCGACCTCCAGCTCTACACCGGCAACGGCGTGCCCGATTCCCGCGAGATCGGCGACGTTCCCGCCTTGTGCGCGGTGGAGTCCGGAATCATCGAGCCGGAAACAAGAAACCTCCACAACGCCCTCGTCGGTCTCGGCATCACCCACGAGCTCAAGACCTACAATTGGGGCTGCCACACGCCGTCACAGATCCGACAAGAGATCACCGACAGCCTGCCCCGCTTCGCCGACCTCTTCGCCCGTCCGGATGCCGCACCGGCGAGTTTCGACTACAGCTCCATCGAACCGCATTTCGAGGTCTTCGGCTGGTCGATGCAGGCCGATCCGAACCGCGCTCTGGAGTTCCTACACCTGCACGACGTCAGCGAAACCGGATTACGGATCACCGGGAGCGGTACTACCACCGTCGCCACACCGCCGCTGTTCCAGGGATTCGCGACCGTAACCGTGACCGTCGACGGGGTTGCGACCACAGTACGGCCTGACCAGACCGGCCGGATCAGTTTCACCGCCGATTTAGGCCCGGCGAACCGGCAACAGCAGTACACCGCCAGCAGCGACAACGACTTCCACACCGCCGCCATAACGTTCACACGGGAGTAGGGCTGCGGGCGCACTTCCGCGAATCAGCGCGGAAACGTCATGACCTGTGGCCTCTGCCAGCTGCTTCCGAGGCGTTCTGCCCCTTCCCGCCCCTCGTTCCTCCTGCGGGTGCCGCTTTGGGAGCAGGTCAAGTCCCTGTCAGTGCATCAATGAGGAGACCGACGAGCCGTTGGGCCTGTTCTCTGGTGCTGTGTGCGCGTACTGACGACACCACCGACGAGGAGCCGGACATCATCGGGGGCAACACCGGTTCGCAGGCTGCCGTCCCGGGCGCCGGCTCGAGGAGCGTGGCGACAACGCCGGGCAGCAGCGTGCGGTCCTGAGCGTACGGTCAGCCAGTCATGCCACCAATCCGTAATCCCCGTCATTGGCACAGCGGTGTTCCTTGTTGCTGTTCATAGAACGCAACGGGGTCCGAAGCGCTGCTGCCAACATCGACCTGGAAGTGCAGGTGCGGCCCGGTCGACTCACCCCGGTTGCCGACCTCGGCGATCGCCTGGCCCGCGTGGATTTCCTGGCCTGTCTGGACGAGGTTCCGGTTGTTGTGCCCGTAGGTGGTGATCACGTTGTTCGCGTGCCGGATGCGTATCCAGAGCCCGTAGCCGGTGGCTGGTCCGGAGTCGATGACGTTGCCGCCTGAGGCGGCAACGATCGGAGTCCCGATAGGTGCAGCGATGTCCTGCCCCCGGTGGAATTCCCCGTCGCGTGGCCCGAACCCCGAACTACATCTCCCACTCACTGGCACGGCCCACCTCTGCTGAGACGTGCTTTGTTCCGCGGCGTTGTAGACATCTGCTTGGTTGAGGACCTTACGTACGTACCAGTGGGCGTGGTTGTAGGTGAAGATCGCGCCGTAGAGGTCGCGGCCGTCGCGTGCTCCGGATTCGCAGAGGTATGCGGCGGCGGTGTAGATCGCGTCGTGCGGGTTGTACCGCGAGGGTGGTGTGCTGCCGCCGGGCGGGGGCGGGTGTTCCGCGATGACGGAGTCGAAGGTGGGTTGGAGGAACTGCATCGGTCCGCCTGCGTGGGCGAAGTTTTCTCCGCTGTGGACCCCGTCGTCGTTGAGGCGTCCGTGGTCGGTCTCGACCTTGCCAATGGCGGCGAGGGTGCTCCAGTCCAGCCCGGGACAGGTCGGTGCAGCTTGTTGGTAGAGCGTGAGGTAGTTGCCGGGGATGTCGGCAAGTGCGGCAGGGCTGGGTTGGCTGGCTGCGTAGCCGCCTCCGCCGAGAACGGCGGAGACGACTCCGGAGGCTGCAGCCGCGATGATCACGGTTAGGGCAACGAGTGCGCCGATCGCAGTGGCCGCAATTTTGGCCATGCAGGGATCACCTCGGGTTCCAGGTCAGCTCGCTGGGTTGCCAGGGCGGAGTCGGCGTGGGCGGGCTCAAGCGCGGAACGGGGCTGGGTTCGGTGCCGCTGGTGTCCGCGGAGCTGGTCGGTGCTTCCAGGTGGGGCCAGGCCGAGAGCAGGCTGATCAGGCGGTGGCGGCCGCCGTCGGCGTGGTGCAAGGGAAGCCATATGTCGTGGGCAGGGCTTCCTGCCGTGCGGAGGTGTTCGGCGGTGGTGGTGGCAATCGGTAGTGCTTGCCGCTGCGGATCAGTGCGTAGGTGCTCAACGAGTTGTCGTCGGGCGTGCGCTTCCCGGGCTGCGGTGGCGAAGACCGCGAGCAGCGGGGTGACGATATTGGTCGCGGCGGCGAGACTGGTGTAGCCGGGCAGTTTCGAGACGAACCGGCTGAGTTGGTAGCTGCCGGTGTCCCATTCGAGGAACCATTCGATCTCCCGCCCGGCTTCGTGCCAGCGTCCGTATCCGTCGGGGCGGACGTGGTCACCGAAGTGCCGGCCACAGCGGGCTTCGGACCACCATGCGGTCACGGTCTGGTCCTGGGTGGTGTTGGTGAGCGCGTCGGCCAGCAGGGTGGTGAAGAAGTTGTTGACGCCCATGAGATGGGCCAGCCGCAAGCTGTAGGCGATGCCCACCGATCGTTCTGGCCGGAACTTCAGGTCCTTGGGGTCGAGCCCGTCTTCGTGGGCCAGTAGGTGGGCGCCGGTGGTGTCCAGGACGTAGTACATGGGGGCTCGGCCGCGGCCAATGTAGGGCTGGAAGCGGTCCAGCACCCGCCAGGTGTGGAGCTTTTGCAGCCGGTGGTTCGCTGAGCGGCGGGAGCCGAAGGCGATCGCCGCGATCTGTGGAGAGGTGAGCACCCGGTGCTCGGCCACCATGCGGGCCAGCCATCGGTCACGGGTGGTGAGGTGTGCAGCGACATTGGTTTGATGCTCGGCAGAGGCGGCGAGGCGCAGGCTCGGCCGCTGCGGTATCGGAGCGCGCAGGTCGCGTTGCTGGTGCTGGTGCTGGTGCTGGTCGAACACAATCGTTCCCCCTTGGGCGGGTGCAGACATAAGGGAGGGCGGTTCTCTCTGTTGGGAGGACCGCCCTGCGGCGTGCGAGGTCATGCGCGGCGTGGGTCTGTGCCGGTGGTTGCTGACTGGTCGCCGGCGTCCACGGTTCGGGAGGCTAATGGGCGGGTGTGGGCCGCGGCGGCTATGCGCACGGCCTTGGAGCGCCCGGGAATGGCTGGCGGCAGCGGTTGGGTCGTCACGGTGAACGGCTGGGTTTCCTCGCCGCCGACGACCAGTCGCGCGGCTGCGTGGTACACCCCCAGGTGCGCGAGGTCGTGCTCGGATACTCGCGGTGCGGTGTGGCGAGCGAGTTCGCGTGCGTCCTCGGGCGAGGCGTTAAAAACGATCTTGCTGCGGGCGTTGGTGGAGATGCCTTCCTTGAGGTCCTTGGGAAGTTGACCCAGGTGCTGATGGGCCAGCGTCATGCTCAGCCGGTAGCCGCGGGCTTCGGCGAGCATGTCCTCCATCGCATACGGCAGGTTGAGGAAGTTGTGCGCCTCGTCGACATACAGTCCGGCGTCGCGGCGTTCGCGCTGGGCCAGTGCTGCGCGGGCGGTCGTGGCTTGCCAGACTCGCGCCACGATCAGCGATCCCAGCAGCCGCGTGGTGTCCTCACCAAGACGTCCCTTGGGGATACGCACCAGACAAAGTCCACCATCCAACGCTTCGCCCAAATCCACTGTGGATGGTCCTGCGGCGACAGCCTTGACCACGAATGACCGCAACAAGAAGGCGCGGAGCTTGTTCAGCAGGGGCGCGGTCGCTTGGGCGCGAGCCGCATCCGACAGTTGGTCGTACCAGTCCCAGAACCCTCGCAGCGTCGGGTCGTCGGACACCCGATCCCGGTGCCGCGCCCGCGTGGCCGGGTCGGTGAGCAGTTGCGGCAAGGTGGCCAGCGTGGGCGTGTCTGAGGCGGCCCGCAGGGTTAGGCACCCGGCGCGGAGGATGTCCTCGGTGCGCGGCCCCCAGGCCGAGGCGAACACTCGGGAGAACACGGACACGAGGTGGTCGATTGCCGATTCCTTCGGCCCTTCCAGGGGGTTCAGGCACGGGGTCGGTCCGCGGGAGTCGGCGTCGAAGAGCACGACCTTGTCTGCGGCGTGTGCGGGGAGCCGCTGCAGGACGTCGGTGATCAGGTCGCCCTTGGGGTCGATGACCACCGCCCCGCGCCCGTACTCGGCGTCGGCGAGGATCATCCGCGCCAACATCGTCGACTTCCCCGATCCCGTGGCCCCGAGGACATGTAGGTGGTGCCGCGCGTCGGAGACCTGCAGCCCCACCGGGCGGGCGTGGCCGGTGTCGGAGATCCCGACCGGGCGGATCAGCTCGCCCTCGGTCGGCGTGTTCGGCGGGGGCGGTACCGCCCGCGCTCCGGCGCGGGCCAAGCCCGGCAGCGCCTCGTCGGTGGGCAAGTGGGCCACGGCCGCCAGCTCCGGTACCGACAGCAGGTCACCCCGCCGCAGGCGCCGACGCGCCAGGCTGCGCACGGGGTCGCGCAACCGTCGACGGCGGTAATGGTTGTGTTCAGTGAACCCGGAGAACGCGCTCGCGATGGCGTGGGCGCGGCCCCGGACCTGCTCACACACCCGCGCGACCTGCTCCCCGGGGGTGTCGATCGGCACCGTCGTGGCCACCGCGTAGCGGATCAGCGTTTCCCACTGCGCCCCACGCTGCTTGGCCACGATGGCGCGGTTCTGCGCCTGGAACTCCAACGAAGTCTGCGGGTCCAGCTTCGGCTGGCCGTTGGACGGCTTCGTGCCCGAGGGGCCCGGCGTGAGCAGGTCGAGCAACCGGCCTACCAGGTGCGTTGACCGCCCGGCGTTGAGATGGCGGGCCGACCGCCGAGCCTGCTTCACCCGACGACCGGTGACCGGACGCGTCAGGACCTGCACACACGCGGTGTCGTGCACACCGAGCCCCACAGGAGCGCCCAACAGGGCACGAATGGGGTCCGCGTCAAAGTCGGAGCGGATCGGCAACGCTTCCGACCGCGCCAGGAGCAGCGTGCCGGCGGTGACCAGTTGCCGGCGCCCCTCGATGGGTGTCGTGGGCACTGGCGGGCCGGTCTCGTGGGTGCGGGTGTGTGCTCCGGGCCAGGCGGCTTCGACAGCGCGCTCCACCATGCCCGGAGGCACCGCGCCCGGCACCCACAGCCGGATCTGCACTCCGTCGTGCCCAAACACGTACTCCCAGGCCAGATGCGGTTGCCCGGTGGTCGCCCGTTGCACCATCGGCCGCACGAGCCCGACCAGGTTCGACCACATCGCCTCAGCCCCGTCCGGGTCGACCGTTGGAGGAGCCAAGATGGTGATCATCCGAGACCGCTCGTGCAGCGCATCCTGGCAACGCAGGAACCACCACCGCCGCAGCAAACCCAGCCCGGTCGCCACAAGCACGATCGCGGGGACCGCGATCAACCCCCAGGCCTGCAGCCACGACCACACCTGGTCCAGCACCGCCTGAATCACGCCCCACGGATCAGTCAGCAACCTCCCCAGCGGGCTGTCTATGACGGACGGAATTGCGAGATCCATGAGCGGAAAGCTCCCTACTGTCACAAGAGAGGTCGGATTTGGCGCGATCAAGCGGCCTGCTCGTCTGAATCCGGCCCGATGCGGCGGCGAGACGACGGAGCACTGGTGATCGAGCAAACCGTTGCGCGAGCTCGCCTGCGTCGGTGCGCGTCGACTTCAGCCTGCCACTCCGAAAACCGACGCCCCGCTAGCTTTTTCATAAAGTGCGGGATGTTGTTTGCGGAGACACCCACCAGGCGGGGACCGAGCACCGCGAGTAAGTCCGAGGCTTCCTGAGAGGACCACCCCGCCTCGTCGATGGCGTCCTCATCCGGGAAGACATCGGCCACGCGATCCACCGCGGGGTCCAGCAGCGCGTCCTGCATCCCGCCGTAGCTGTAGACCCACAGGAAGTTCTCCGGCCGGTCCGGCTCCACCACCGTTTTGAACCGCCGAACTTCCTTGGTGTAGGCGTAGAAATTGGTGTCCGGACGCGCTCGCATGATGCGAAGCCAAGACTCCAGGTAGGGCGTGCTGAAGAAGTCGCCGCTGTCGTGGATTCTGACCCAGCTGCCGCGGAATTTCGGTGCGGCCAGCTCGGTGAGCATGGCCTGTTTCCATCCGGCCAGGTCGTCAAGCACGAACCGCAGGTTCGACTCGTGCTTGGCCCGCACCGCAGGCCAGGTGTAGGTGCCGTGGCGGGCGTAACAGACCTGCCGGCAGATGCCCGCCGAGGGACAGGTGTTGTAGGTGCGTCCGTCAGGAAGTCGTCCGGCCCAAGCGGGCAAGGACCAGTTGTGCACGCCGATGGCACGCATTTCCCGGTTCTGAGTCAGCAGCCGGCGCGGGCGCCCGGCGGATGAAGGCACGTGTTCAGATGAAGACATGCGCGTCCTCCACAGGAATAGGAAGAAATTCAAAAACAAGACAAAAGGTCCACAGTGGATCTGTTAAGCGAGGAAGGGAGCTTCGCTCCTACGCTGGATCGTCGTCGCAGCGAGACTGGAATGGGGCGTCGGTCTGGACGTTGTCCGAACGTCGGTGCCGGTGGCGTCGGCGGTAGCAGTCGAGGTTGACGACCTTGGTGTGGGCACCGTCATCGTCGACGGTCACGAGCTGGGCGCACTCGACGCCCTTCCGGCGGCGGACGTACCGCACGCACACGTGGACCAGTGCACGCACGCCGAAGACGGCCACGGCGCCGATGAGGTATCCGGAAATCACGACCACTGCGCAGGCAATCCAGATCACCGCCATCACTCCGGCCGCCAGCGCGAAGACGGAGAGGAAGTCGTGGACGACAATGCCCAGGAACGAACCGACTGCGTCCTGGTCGAGGACCGCGGTGGCAAGCTGTGAGAACACGGGAGATTCCTCCTAGTTCGCCTCAGTCGTCGAGAAGAAGATCTTGAGAACTGCCGATCTCGGCGAATTCACCTGTCTCGTCGGTGGATTCGGACAGCGATGCCAGTTCGGCAGGGTCTGTTGCAGGAAGTCCCCGAAGTTTGTGAAGGCCGGAGGTGGTGTGGAGTAGCTGCAGGCCAGGCCAGGCGGGGATCACCCGATGGGGGTTTATTCCTGACATGTCGTCAGGATTTTCGACAGGCTGCCGATATGCATGACACATGGTCGTCTCCGGTGATCTGAGGTGTTCATGGCTGTCGAGTTGGCGGTAGTCCGGTCGCTGGGTGGTCCGCGGAAGCTGAGCACTGCTCAGGAGCTAGAAGACTTCGAGCAGGAGCTGGTGGATCAGTACTTGCTCGCGGCGGTCGGTGCCGGGATCGGAGATAGCTCGGTCAGTCAGGACCGTGCGGTGATCTTTGAGTTCGTCCGGTTTCTGGGGCGCCCGGTGTGGAGTGCTCAGCCACACGACGCGGACCGGTTCTTGGCTCACCAGCGCAGGGATCTTGGTCGCGCCCGGCTCACGGTGCAGCACAAGGCGGCGGCGCTCAGTCACTTCTTTGACTTCTTGGTGACGCGGTATCAGGGCGATATTCACGCGCTGACCGGACACGTGGTCACTCAGCCCATCGACGAGTACAACCGCCCAGCCAAGGCCGACTACGGGGTGGCGCGCATCCCGCCATCCCAAGACGAGATCGACGAATTGTTCCGTGCATGGCGGGATTCGCTCGTAGCCGCGCGGAAGTTTCTCCCCTCTGCACGGGACTACTTGGCGGCTTCCTTGTGGCGTCGAGCGGGGTTGCGGATCCAGGAGACCTACATGCTCGATATCCGAGACTGGCGACGGGACCTCGGTGATTTCGGCAAGCTGGACATCCGGTTCGGCAAGGGCAGTCGCGGACGCGGACCGAAAACGCGGCTGGTTCCCGCGATCAATGGCGTCGCGGAGTTGCTGGACTGGTGGCTGATCGATGTGCGTCACCAGTTCGACGATGACTGGGCAAATCCGGATGCGCCGTTGCTGCCCAGCGAACGCCACGACCCGCACACCGGTACCTGCAAACGAGTCTGCGATCAAGCGCTGCGCGATGGCCTGGCCTCGGCAACCGAACGCTGGCTGCCGCGCTGGGCCGGCACGCTGACGCCACACGTGTTGCGGCACTTTTGCGCCTCGTCGCTGTATTCCCAGGGCATGGATCTTAAGGCGGTGCAAGAGATTTTGGGTCACGAGTGGCTGTCGACGACGACTCGCTACATCCACGTCCACGCCGACCACGTCGAGCGGGCCTGGGCTGCGGCCAACGAGCGCGTAGCCGCCCGCCTGGCTGTTGAGGAGGAATAAGCCGATGCAGTGGAATCTGCGGATGAAGGCTGCCGAAGCCGGGATCTGGAAGTCAACCGAGATGCGGCGGCGGCTCGCCGAGGCCGGTCTGGAGATCAGCCACGGCAAGATGTCCAATCTGTGGGTGGGTAACCCGGCCACGATCCGGCTCGATGATCTGGATGTGATCTGTGCCGTGCTGGAATGCACCCCGGCTGACCTGCTGCTGCCGGAGCCGGAGAAGGTCGAGTCCCGTCGACCTCGCCAGGCCGAAACCGGCTCGGTCACCGGGTTTACACCACGGCTGGGCCGACACCGCTCGGTGCCACCGGCATGACCGGCCGACCCCACCGCTGCCAGGTGTGCGGCCTCCGACCACCTGCCATGCGGGAGATCCCGTTCTGCTTCCAGTGCTGGCCGGGCGGCCCGGTCACTCCCCCACCGTGCCGAAAGTGCGGCTCCACCAAGGACTACTACACCTCGGGACTCTGTGCCCGCTGCCACTCGCACGCGCCCGGTGCGCACTCGCCCCTCTGGCAATCTCCAGGTCAACTCGCGCAACAGACCGTCATGGTCGCCTCGTGCCGGGATTGCCACGCCTGGGGAGCCACCCGCACCTACGGATGGCTCTGCGCTGGCTGCAAATCCTGGCGCGAAACCCACCGCCAGGTCGCCCAGTGCCGCACCTGCGGGCAGAGGGCACCGCTGGAGGTCAGCGGGTCCTGCCGACTGTGTTTCAAGACGCGTAGCCTGCTCGCCCGGCAGCTCGGCAAACGCCCCCGCGATGTCAACCTCACCGAAGCGAACAGACACGGACAGCAACTGTTCTTTGCTGGCATGTGGCACCGCGAGGGAACCGGAAGACGACCGTATAACCCGAAAACCGTGCCACAAAACCTGTCGCTGCTGACCCCGGTACCGCGCGAACAGCTCACTCTTCTCGACCTGCCGAGAGACTTGAAATCCGGGAAACGAAGCGGATTTCCGCCACCTCCGGACACCGCGCGGGAAGCAGCCTGGCACGCCGCCGTCCGCGACTACGCCACCCGGCACGGGTGGGGACGCAACGTCACCGAACGCACCCACCGCGCGATCCGGATACTGCTGGGCACCCAAGACACACCCGGAGCAGCGATCAAGGCAAGCGATGTCCTGCCGCTGTCGAGTATCCGCCTCCCAGTACGCCCAGTACTCGACGTCGCCGATTCCCTCGGCATGCTCGCCGACGACCGCGTTCCCGCGATCGAGCACTGGTTCAGCGTCCAGATCAGCGGGCTTCCCGACGAGATCCGCCACGAACTGACCGTGTGGTTCGACATCGCACGCCACGGCACGACGAGAGCACCCCGGTTCAAACCCCGCGCCGAGCCCACCGTGAAAAGCCAGCTGTCCTTCGCCTTGCCGACCATCCGCTCCTGGGCACTCACACACCCTTCGCTGCGGGAAATCGGCCGAGACGACGTGCTGGCCGCGCTCCCGGCCAGTGGCAGCGCACGCTCGACCACTCTGCAAGGCCTGCGGTCGATCTTCCGCGTGCTCAAAGCTCGCAAGCTGACCTTCATCAACCCCACCGCAAGGATCAAGGTCGCCGGCCCGGATGCTCCCGCCCCGCCTCCGATCGACCTCACCGCCCTGCGTGCGGCCCTCAACTCGACCGAGCCCGCCACAGCGGCCCTGGCCTGCTGGCCTTCCACGGCATCCGCATCTATCAACTGCGCACGCTGCATCTCACCGACGTCCGAGACCGGCGTCTCTACCTCGGTGACCAGGTCATCCCGCTGGCCGAGCCAGTGCAGCAACGCCTGCGGACCTACCTGGACCACCGCCAGCAGAGCTGGCCGCACACGGCCAACCCGCACCTGTTCATCCACTACCGCAACGCCACGACCACCAACCCGGTCACCCCGTGGTGGATCCGCAAACGGCTCGGTATGTCCGCCCAGTCCATCCGCCAGGACCGGATCCTCAACGAAGCGCACGCCACCAGCGGCGACATCCGCCAGGTCTGCGACCTCTTCGGGCTGTCGGTCGCCGGTGCGTACCGCTACACCGCCACCGTCGACCATCCCGGCGTCAGCGTCTGGGCGCAATCCATACACGACTGATCGGTCCGAGGTTCCCAAACTCCGGGGGGAGCGTACGCTCACGACAGATCCACCATCCCGGAGTTCAGCTCGGAACCCTCCAATTTTGCGAGGAACTCCGGGTCTGTTGTGATCAATTCGTGCTCGCCGTCGGAGGCGATGGCCTGCAGGGCGACCCGCTGAGTCCCCGTCGACAACAAGCCCTGACCGGTACCGGCTGAAAGCAGGAATTGCCGTTCGCCTTCGGACAAAGCGAAGGTGCGGACGATGTCGTCGATGGCTTGGGGTGCTTGGCGAAGCAGGATCTGGGTGGCGGCGTTGGCGATGACGGCTTTGCCGAGATCCGTGCCGAAAACATCCCCGACGTCTTGGGTCGCGACTGTCAAACCCGCCCAGTGTTTGCGGGCGGATTTGGCCATGCGCCACAGAAACTCGGCCCCCGCCTGCTGCTGCATGAGCAACCAGGCCTCGTCGACCACACACAGCCTCGGGCGGCGAGTGGAGGGGTTGGACACCCGCCGCCACACCGTGTCCAGGGTGAGCAGGGTGCCGGCGGGTTTGAGTTCGTCGGGCAGGTTCCGCAGGGAGAACACGAGTAGGTGGCCCTCCGGCGGCGCCGTCGTGGGGCCATCGAACAGCCCGCGGAACGCGCCGTCGGTGAACGGCTGCAACCGGCTGGCTAACTCGCTGGCGGTGTCGCCGCCGAGGCGGGCGAGGACGACGCGGAGGTCGCATAGCAGCGGTGCGGGCCGGGTCCAGGTGCGGGCGTCGCCGGTGATCCCTGCCAGCTGGTAGGTCGCGGTTACCCCCTGGTCCAGCACGGCCCGTTCGTCCGCGGTCAACGCCTGTCCGAACAGCACAGCCAGCAGGGTGTGGATGAACAGGCTGCGGCGGGTGACCACATCGGCAGGCGCGGAGCGGCGCCCATCCGGGCGGACGTGAATCGGGAGATCGAGCGGGTTGAGGTGAATGCCCTCGGCGCCCAATGGGAAGTAGGTGCCGCCGACGGCGGCGGCCAGGCGGGCGTACTCGTCTTCCGGATCGATGATCGCGATCTCCACGTCCCGGTACAGCGACCGGAGCGCTTCGAGCTTGACCAAGTAGCTCTTGCCCGCTCCGGAACGGCCGAGGATGACCGAGTTGTAGTTCTCGCAGGCGAACCGGTCCCAGTGCACCAGCCCCTGGGAGCCGAGGTTCCAGCCGTAGAGCACCCCGGCCGCGGTTGACGCGGAGGTGGCATCCGGCGGAGGCAAATCCGGCGAGGTGAACGGGAACGCAGCACTCAACGCCGCGGTGTCGAAAGTGCGGGTCATGCCGATCTGGTCCAGGCCCATCGGCAAGGCCGTGATCCACCCCTGCAAGGACCGGTAGGTGGTGGGTTTGGCGTCCATGAGCAGCGAGGCGGTCAGCGCGCGCAGTGCGCCGATCTCCTCGACGAGTTCCTGCTCCGAGGACGCGTGCACTGTCAGGTACAGCCCGAGGCGGAACAGGCGGCCTTCGCCGCGGGCGAGTCGGTCGGAGAGGTCGTAGGCGTCCTCGGTGGCCGCCTCCACCTCCGGGTCCTGCAGACGCCCGTGTGCGGCGGAGTGCCTGCGGCCGGATTCGAGCTTGCCGAGCTGCTTGCGCAATCGGTCGGCCGCGATGCGCGGGTCGATCGGCTCGATGTGCAGCGACACGTCCAACCGGCCCGGGTAGGTCAGCAACGGTTGCAGCCACCCGGGGTGCACTTCGCGCGGGTAGCCGGTGACCGCGAACGAGGCGACCCAGTCCTCACCGATCTGCAGATGCCGCGGGTGCACCTCGATGGCGTCCGGCGCGAAGGCACTCGTCGCCGTGGGTGGCTGGCGACGCTTCTTGGTGGTGATCACGAGAAGTCCTCCTCGGTATCGAGCTCCCAGTCCGAGCCGATAGGGGTGGTGATGACCTCGCCGGCGCCCGCCATCTCCGCCGACGGCGGTAGCGGGCTGTCGGGGTTGGTGGCGGTGGACAGCACCGCCGTGGCTTGTGCGGCATCCAGCGGGGTCACGCTGATGCCCGCGGGCGAGAGCAGTTCGGTGGCCTCGCTCATCCGCCGCAGCAGCCGGGAAGCCGCCGCCTTGTGTGCTCCGTCCGACGGCTGGCCTCCGCCGCGTGCGCGACCGACGCGGCGGCGCTGGGTCAGCGAGTCCTGCGGGGTGGTGCGCACCGGTTCGCGGGCCACCAGCAGGATCTGCCGCCTTAGCAGGTCGGCCTGCTGCCCGAGCTGGGCCAGGTAGTCGGCGTGATCGAGCGCTGCGGACTCCAGCGCCGGGTGCGGCAACCCCGCCGCACGCTCGCGCAGCTCCGCGATCTGGCCGGAGAGGTCCAGTCGTTGGGCGCGGATGAGGATCTGAACGCTCGCGCCGAGGCTGTGCAGGTACCGGCCGAACGCTGCGGTCAGCGCTTCCTGCTCAGCCAGAGTGCGCAGCGCGAAGTTCACCGTCGAACACGCCGCGACCAGAGCCACGCCGTCGTCGCCGAGATCGACGATTCCCGCTTCGGCGACCCCGTGGGCGGGCAGGTCGAGCCCGCCCGCGGCGACGGCTTCGTGTCCGTGGGCTACCCCAGATAGCCATTCCGGCACCTCGGCGGGCGCCTGCCCGGCCGCGACCCGGCGCCGCGGTTGTAGCCGCTGCCGAACGGCGGCCAGCAACAGGCGGTCCAGGGTCACTCCGTCTCGGCGGACCACGACCAGCGCGGTCACCGCGACCCCGATCGGGACTGCGATGGCAAGGTAGGCGATCACTGGGATCATGGCGCGGGTGGCTTGCCAGCCGCCGTAGAGCACCAGGCCCGTCACTGCCATCACCGCGACCTGCCGCGCGGTGAAGCCGGCCAGAATCCGGTCCTCCCGGTCGACGTCGGCGGGAATCCGCACGCTCATCGGTGGTCACCTCCTTTCCTCCTAGTGCTGGGCCGGGGCGGGTGGAGCTTCGGAAGGTTCAGCGGCAACTCCTGCTGACGCGGCCCCGGCCGCTGCGGTTCAGGCGGCGGTGTCTGGGGCTGGCTGCGGGCTGGTTTCCGCGTGCGCTGCACGTTCAGCGGGAGCTGGTACTGCCCGTCCCGGCCGACCCGGGGCTTGTTCTCCGGCCACTCGCCATCGGCGGGCAACTTCGTCTGTCGCTCCCGGGTCGCTGGACGGATCGGTTTCGGCAGCTCCGGGGGTGGCGCGGGTCGCCGCACGCGCTGCACCTCGATCGGCAGCCGGTATTGCCCGTCGCGGCCGAGCCGGGGCTTGTTTTCCGGCCATTCCCCGTCGCGCGGGAATTCCAGTTGCCGGCCACGCGGTTCCGTCGAGGACTTCCGCTCCGGGGGTGGTTCCGGAGCCGGTTTCGGCTTAGGTTGCCGCTGGACGTTCAGCGGTAGCTGGTATTGCCCGTCACGGCCTAGTCGTGGCTTGTTTTCCGGCCACTCGCCATCCAACGGAAGCTCCAACTGTTTACCCTGCGGGGCTGGGCGAGAGCGCGAGGACGGTTGCGGCGCCGGTCGCCGCTGGGTGGGTTTCCGCGTTCTTTTGACGTTCAGCGGGAGCATGTACTGGCCGTTGGAGGTGGCCCGCGTTGTGGCATACGGGTCCGGCGGGTCGGCCGATTTCTGACCGCCACGGGAACGAGGGGTCTTTCCGCCGCCGCTGCCCATCCCCTTGAGGAGACCGAAGGTCTTGTAGGCGATGAGCCCTCGGACGAGACTGCCGACTAGAGAGCGGCCTCCGCCGCCGCGCAGAGATCCAAGAATCCAGAACGGAATCTTGATGAGGACATAGCACAAGGCGAGTGCAACCAGAAACTGAATCACAGCGCTTCCCCCTTGTTGTTAGTTGAACAGCGTGATGCCGCCGGGCCAAAAGAAGAGCTTGATCGCCGCAACCAAGGCGAGCGATTGACCAACTTGAATGGCCATCACCCCGGCGAATGCTTTCCACCACCAGAACGCGATACCTTCGGTTTGCGGAAGCGCGTGACACATAAGCAAGATCGGGGCTGCCGCGAGCAAAATGATGGTCAGCGTGATACGGACGATGTACGTCAGCAAAACCGCGACGAGCATGACGATCAGCGCCAGAGCGATAAAGATGACGAACAGCCCACCCCCATCGAGATCACGCATCAAGGTGTCACGCATGGCACGCCCCGCAATTTCCGGACTCACCCCATCTCCCAAGATTTCTCGCGAGAGCGCGTTACCGATTTCGATCACCTTGCCGCCGAAAAATAGCGACAGGTTGGACGCGAGGAACCCGACAATCACCCGGGGAAGGATTTCCTTGATGGAATGCCGGGCCTGCAATGTTTCGTGGGCCATGACGATGATGCCCGCGGCCAGGATGAGAGTCGCGTAGACCGCGATGACGATCTGCTGCGAGCTGCCCCATATCTGTCCCATGACCGGCAGTTGGTCCAGCGGAGGAGTCACCAACAGCGACTTCGCGAGCAGGTCCAGCAGGCTGTTCAAACCGGGCGTGACCAAATCGCGGAAGAACGACTCGATCGCGTCCGACACGCAGGCCGGAATGTCGGTGATCCCGCACGACGACCCCTGGGCCGGAGCTTGACTGGGGTTCGATTGATTTCCGGGCGGCTGGTTCGCCGGTAGCACCGGAACGGGTTGGGGAATGCAACTCGGCCCCTGGCACGGCGGCGGAGGAGGCGCGGGAACGGGTCCAGACGGGGCGGCAGGTGGTTGCGGGGCGGGCTGGGCGCTCGCGGCACCGGTGCAAGCCAGCCCCGCCACCGCCACCGCCACGACGAGCACCAGCAAGGCGGTCACCGCGGTACACACGCGGCCCACGCGGTGGCCCGCCCCTGAGGTGGAATACGCGGTGGCCGACATGGGATCAGGCCCCCACGATTCCGCGCAGGATCTCCACGACCAGCGGCGCCAGCGCCGCGAGCGCGTAGCCGAACCCAGCGGACTTGAAAGACAGCTTGGCCTTCTCGATCTCGCCAGGGTCACCGTTGGCCAGCACGTAGCGGACCCCGCCGATAGTCAAGAAGACCGTGGCCAGCAGGGCGAGCAGACCCATGATCCAGTTGCGGATGTTGTTGAGGACGTCGTCGATCGTGCGGGCCAGCGCGACGACGTGGGTGGTCTCGGCGACCGCGGGCATCGAGATCGCCAGCAGGCCGACGGCGGCAATCCCGGCGATCATCAGCAGCCGGAGAGCACCGCGCCGGGACAAGCATGGGGTGAACGAGAAGCGCATCAGAGAGACCTCCAGACAGCGCGTGCGAGGCAGCGGGAGCGCGAAGCGGGGTAGGGCTCACCCGCGTCCCTGAAGTCCGGAATTTGGGGGCTGATTCGCCACCTCGTCCCCAACTTTTTTCGCTACGTTCTGTGACTGACTCTCGTCGCCGGCCACCTCGTTGGAGGACTGCCACGTCATGGCCACGGCGCCCGTTGGGTCGCCGTCGTCTGGGTTGGTGTCGGACTCGGCCAGCCACGCGGCGAGGCGGTTCTCGGCCTTGCGCCGATGCTTGGCCAGCGTCTTGTAGGTCAGCCCTGGCCGGCGGGGCCAGTCGGCCAGCTCGATGCCTTCCAGACGGGTCGCGCCGATCAGTTCGGCCTCGGTCCGGGTCAGGACTCCGGCCTCGACCGCCCGAGCCAGGACCAAGTCCGGATGACCGGACGGGGGCTTGGGTTCGCTGGAGTGAAACCCCGGCGGCTTCGGGGTCGGCCCGTCCATCCCGTCCAGCAGTGCACGGTGCCCGGCGCGGTAGGCGGCCCACCGCAGCCGGACCGTGATCCGCCCCTCAGTGAGATCCACGGTCCGGAGTGCGTCGAGGACCCCCCGAAGGATCTCGGCGTGGATGTCGCTGGGGTCGTCGGCGTAGCGCTCGGTCAGCCGGGCGGCCAGCGAGGTCAGCATCGGCAGCGCCAGACCGACCGCGGTGATCGTCCACGTGCCGCCCTCGATGCGGGCGCGGCTGATCACATGCGCCCACACCTGGTCCCACACCCGGCGGGGGCAGCGCTGGTCCAGCAGCAGGTCCCGGAGTTCGTCGACCGGGATGATCCGGCCCGGAAGGTGGTCGAACAGGCGACCATCCACAGCCACTGGGTGATCCCCCGCGGTCAGCCATCTGAACGCGTCACGGGCGGCATCCAGCGGGTTGCCCCGGCACTCTTCGTGCTCGGACTGAGCAGTGAGAGCCATTGCTCGGCTCCTCTCGAACGGCGGTTGATGACGCCGCCGAGAGGGCCAGGCGCAGAACAGCGCAGCGCACGGTTGTGCACTAAGACGAAACTAAAATGATCTTCGTGTTCCGGAACAGGAAGATCATCATCTGGTCAACTTGAAGATCGCACCCCAAGCGAGCAGCAAGCCTGTGCGCTGCGGCGTTAGTCAGACGCTGTTCCTTTGCTGTCACTGCGCCCAGGCGGAGGAACGGAACAAGAAAAAGGATCTTGAGAAACGTCCGGGGCGATCTTGAACAGTCCCACCGCGCGCTCTGCTGGCCCGCTTTCAATCGGCGTGACGGTTGATCTTGCGCAGCCCTCCTCCAGATCAACTAGTGGGTAGTGGTGTCGACGAAGCCAGTGACGCTAGGTGTCCGCTCCGGTTGAGGAGTCGTCAGAAAAAATCTTGGAAGCCGGTGGCGAATCGGGGCCGTTTTCGCGGACTTCAGGGGTGTCCTTGCCCAACGCGACCGATCACCGGAGCACGCGATGTCTGTCCTCCCGATGCCGGAGGTACCGCCTCCTGACACCCCCGACGGCCACGGGCCAAACCCCTGCGTCGGGTCGGTCCGCGAACCACGCCGCGAACGCACCGGCCCGCCGGTGTCGGCGACGGTGCGGCTGTGTCTCGTCGACCCCGCCGCGGACGCCGACGAGATCGTCACCGCCGCGGTCTCGATGATCAGCACCACCTACACCGCGCCCGGCGACAGGATCATGCTCGCCGCCCCCGAGGCACCCGCGACGGGTTCGAGCCGGACGCGTCGGGACCGGCTCGTGGAGTCCGTCCTCCGACTCGGCCGCGGCGCGACCACTGGTCCGGACTTTCGGCCTCACAGCGATCACGAGTTCGCCGCGGCGGGTGGGGGGCTGCCCGGCGCCCGGGGGTCCGGGTCCGGACTCGGACCCCGGCCCGGCGACGTCGCCGAGCCGGTCGCGAACCTGACCGACCAGAAGTCCCTCGGCGAGTCGTTCGGTCCGGGTTCCGACGGCTTCGCGTTGATCATCGCGGGCTGGTCCGACCAACCCGCAGACCCGTTCGCGATGGCCGACTGGGCACCGCTGCTCGCCCCTGCCGGCACCGTCGTCGTACTCACGCACAGTAGCAATCAGCGCCAAGCAAGAATCAGCCATTCGGGGCAGTTGTCGCGTGCCGCGGCGCTGGCCGGATTGATCTTGACCGACCGGCTAATCCTGGCCCACCAACCCCCGTCGCCCCCTCGGCCGACTACCCGGCGCAGCCGGAGGGAGATCGCCCTCGGCGGCCACCGCCGCATCCACACCACCGCCAGCGTCTTCCGCCGCTCGCCCCCGTCTCCGGAGGTCCGCCATGCCTAAGACCCGCCTGCGTCCCGGCAGTGTCTGGGACACCGGCCGCACCACCCCACCCCGGCAGATCGCGGACAGGCACGTCGGAGCCACCCGCGCCGACACCGCACTCACCTCGGACGTCGCGCGGCAGATCATCACCACCTACACCGCCCCTGGCGACGCCGTCTGCGACCCCAACCCGGGACCCGGACTGATCCTGGCCGAAGCCCTCCGGGCGGGCCGAGACGCAATCGGCCTGCCCACCGAGCCATGGTGGGAATCCGCCCTGGAAGCCAATCTCGACCTCGCCCGCCTAGCCGGCCCGGTCGGCTCCGCGACCCTGCTGGACAGCGTCGATGACCCCCGCGCCGCCAAACTGCCCGGCGCCGTCGACCTCGTGCTCACCGGACTGCGGCACACCCCGCGCAGCGACCCAAGCCGGGTGTTGGTGGGGCTGTATGAGGACTTGGACGCCGTCGCCGACTGGGTTTGGCCCGCTGGGCACATCGTGGTCACCTGCCGCCCCTGGCGCCGCCTCGGAAAGCTGCTCGACCTACCCGGCAAGATCCACGACGCCGCGGACGCGATCGGTCTCGTCCCCGCCGACCATTGCATCGCGCTGACCGCAACTATTCGGGGAAACCGGGTGCGCCCGAGAATCGTCAGCCGCGCGGGAAACCTCCCGGAAAACACCGACATTCACGGCCGTACGACAACCATCTCGGCGCATCTTGACGTGCTGGTTTTCCGCCTCCCCACCAGCGCAAGTCGTAAAAAAACTCCGCAGCGAGGTGTCGCGTGAACAGGCTCTACTATCGTGACGAGACCATCGAATTGCATCTTGGCGACACCCTTCAGGTCATGGCATCACTTCCCAGCTCTTCGGTGGATTGTGTCGTCACCTCGCCACCCCACTGGGGATTGCGCGATTACGGAACCGCAGTTTGGCTCGGCGGTAACCCTGAGTGCCGACACACCTTGGGGACAACACCCCATCAACGCCGGACCACCAAGAAGCAGACATCCTCGTGGCCTCATTCGAGCATGAACAAGAACTGCAGGAAGTGCGGCGCTCTTGCGCACGATCGACAATATGGTCTGGAGCCGACGATCGATGACTACGTTGATCGCCTGCGAGCGGTGAGTGCGGAAGTCTGGCGCCTTCTCACACCACGGGGAACTTACTGGCTCAATGTCCGGGACAGTTTCAGCTACCACAACAGCGGCACAGGAAACACGCGCAGAAACACGCCCGACGCAGCCTCCGCAGTGGTGCGCCACAAAAGTCTCATGGGTATTCCGTGGCGGACTGCCCTAACTTTGCAACAAGATGGCTGGATCATTCGCAACTCGATTGTGTGGCACAAACCCAACGCCATCCCTGATCCGTCATCAGATCGGTTCTCCTCGCGCTACGAGATGGTTTTCCTCTTGGTCAAGCAGCCGGACTATTACTTCAACGCAGCCCACGCAGTCGAACCATTGTCACCGAACCGTCCGGATCATCGGAAGAACCATCGCGGAGGCAACAAGCCGCACACAATCCGATCATCCTGGCAACCGCGAGGAGGCGGGAAGAACGTCGGAGACATCTGGTCGATATCCACGCGACCACTACCTGAAGCGCATTGCGCTCCTTTTCCGATCGACCTTCCAGAGCGTTGTATTTCGGTCGGCTGCCCTGAAGATGGCGGTGCCCTTGACCCCTTCTCGGGAGCAGGAACTACCGGCCTCGCCGCCCGACGACTGGGCCGATCTTTCCAGGGAATCGATCTGCGGGCCGACTATCACGACATCTTCCTGCGGCGACTCCACCAACAGAACGGGCGCACCGAGCTCTCCAACGAAAAGAATCCGGGAGCCAACGTTGCTTGAAGTCAAGCTGTGTAGCACCAGCAACGTGGGTTTTCCTCCAACACGACGGCGTAGCCGGACGGCCGTGCAGTGGTGTGTGACACGGGAGTCGCGACTCAATCCCATCCGCCGGCGTTACGCTTCCCGCCGCGATGCTCGCGACGGGGTTGAGGGGGCTGCCACATGAACCCGCACGATCCGCTCGCCGATGCTGCTACTCCAGATGCTGACACGATCCCCGCAGCGACCGAACTCGCCTCGGCAGCTCGTGAACTAGCTGACGCCGTCCGCGCACTGGCCGAACAAGCGCCGCATGACCCCGATGCATTGCTCACCGCAGAACAGCTCGGAGACCTCCTGCGGCTATCACCACGCACGCTGAAGGAGCAGGCAGCAGCCGGGCTAATCCCGCACCGCAGGTTCGGCAAGCATTACCGGTTCAGCCGCGAGGACGCCGCAGAAATCGTAAGGCTCGCCAGGAAACCCCCCACGCCTCAGGGGAGGAAGGGGTTTCGGGCGGCCTGACCCGGGCACAGCCCCACACAAATGTCCGCCCCGACAGATCTTGCCCGGGCGGCCACACAAAGGAAAAGAGCAAGGAAGGAAGTGGTCATGGCCTACGGCCAACGAGACGACAGTGGAGGATGGCGCGCCCGGTACAAGCGCCCTGACGGAACATTGGGCAGCAAGTCCGGGTTCCCCTCCGAGAGAGCAGCCGAGAACTGGGGCAACGAGCAGGAAGCACTGATCCGCAGACACATGTGGATCGACCCTCGTGATGGCGAGACGCCGTTCGGCACGTTCGCACGCGAGCTCCTTGATGCTTTGGCGCCACGGCTGGAGCCCAGCACTCTCGCCAAGTACAAGTCCCACCTGGATTCGCAGCTCCTACCGCAGTGGTCCGCGTGGCCGCTGATCGGGATCTTCAACAACTACGTGGAGATCGAGAAGTGGGTGTCGGAGCTGCACGAAGACTACGCGGAATCGACCGTGGCGTCGGTTTTCGCGACGTTTTCCACGATGCTGAACGCAGCCGTCAGAGCTCGTTGCATGCCCGCCAACCCGTGCTCAGGTATCCGAGTCACCTCAGGCGCCTATGAGTCAGACCGGCTGGTCGCGAACCCAGTCCAAGCTCTCCGAGCCGCCATGCGCCTGCACCACACCGCTGGGCTGTCGGGAGTTGTCCTCTGCCTCATGGACCTCTACACCGGGGCACGCTGGAGCGAGCTGGTCGGACAGCAACGTCATGAGTACGACCGGGAAAACCGAGCAATCTGCATCCAGGAACCGCTCAAGGAGATCGGTGGGCACCTGTTCAAAGGGGGCCGCCGAGTGGGTCCTGGAGGCGAGCTCGAAGGAATCCCAGCATCGGCTTCCCAGCGTCCGAAGCGACGGGGAAGGGCGGCGAAGAGGGGACGAACGAAGAGCCCGGCCGGGACCCGGTGGGTACCGCTGCCACCTGGTATCGCCACGGCGTACGAAACGCTGATGCACTCGCGCGACAGCCCCTGGGTGTTCTGCACCCCGGACCGAGCACCACTTCGCCGGTCGAACTTCCGGCAACGCTGTTGGCGTCCCGCTTGGGACGGAGTGCGGCCAGACGAGCCCCGTCACAGTAGGCACGCCCCGGCGATCTTGTCCGATTTCAGCTTCCACGAAGGCCGACACAGCCACAACACGTGGATGACCGAGGACGGGGTGCCCGAGGTCGCTCGCCGAGCCCGACTTGGGCAGAAGATGAAAGGCATTGCCCGGGTCTACGACCACGTCACTCCGGCGATGACCGAAGACCTACTTCAGTCGTTGGAGACGCGTTGGGTGAAATCCGTCGCCTCGCTGTCGGTCGCTGAACGGGCGCAACTCCTGCTGTGGATCCCGCGGCTTCGAGCCAGTCTGGCCACCGATGAAGACCTAATCGCCATTTCATCGCCATTCGCAAGCTAAAACGGCCCCGCCCCATGGAGGAGCAAGGCCGCTGACCTGCATTAAGAATTGGTGCGCGATACTGGGATTGAACCAGTGACCTCTACCGTGTCAAGGTAGCGCTCTCCCACTGAGCTAATCGCGCGAGGCGGAGGCGGGAATCGAACCCGCGTACAGGGCTTTGCAGGCCCTTGCCTAAGCCACTCGGCCACTCCGCCGGACTCCGCATCCACACCAAAGCCGGCTGGAACGCCAGAGAACCAGAGCGGATGACGGGACTCGAACCCGCGACCCTCACCTTGGCAAGGTGATGCGCTACCAGCTGCGCTACATCCGCCTGCTGCGACCTCGTGGCCCGGTGTCCCCGGGCCCGTCCGCCGCGTTGCACAGTGAACTCTAGACCACGCCCAAGATCGGGATCAAAGGGGGGTCCCCACTCCGCCTGGCCGCGGCCGGGCAGAGCGGATCAGGCCTGATCAGCCCATGTCGAAGGGCAGCAGGCGGGTGAGCGCGTCATCGACGTCGACCCACAGGTTCTCGTTGCCCGGGACCACCACGTCGTAGGTGCGGTCCAGGAAGTCGGCGAGCTCCTGCGCGGAGGCCTCGAAGACGGCGTGGCCGGACGGCGAGCTCAGCTCGATGGCGACGACCTCCGGGTCGTCGACCGCCGGGCGGATCGTCACGTCGCCCTCGCCGGCGTGCGCGATCAGGCCGTCGGCCAGCAGATCGCGGGCGAAGACCCATTCGACCCATCCGGCGCGGCCGGTGCGGAACGCGGCCACCACGGCGTAGGGGTCCTGGGTGTCGTAGCGCAGCTCGACCTGGACCGGCACTGCGGGTGCTTGCGGAGCCAGCAGATCGAACACGGCCGTAGAACGGAGTGTCACGTGGTCATTACGCATTGTCCTCCCCTTCCTGCTCCCTCCCGGTCCGTATATCGACCGAGCAACACAGTTGTGACGCCTCATCGGGCAGATTTAGTCGCGACTCCCGCATAGATCACCCGGTCGGGCCATGCCCGAATTCGCTGGGCGACCAAGCGAGCGCACTCCGTGTTCAATCGCCCCGGGGTCGGGGTGGTCGCCGGATCCGACCGATCCTCTTCCGATCGGTCGGGCCGCCGTCCACGCCGGAGGTCTCGAACCGCCGCGAACTCTTCCCGATCAGAGCGGCCGGCCCAAGGGACCCGCCTCGCCCAGTAACCACTCTTCGTCACTTTCCGTGACTAGGTCGACTGTGTCCGAGCCCGGTCTGCAGATCGGTCGCTCACGCCCGGTGAATCCTGCCTCCGCGTACCGGTTGACCACCGTGTTCACGCTTCGTCGGGTTCGCCTGACGTGCCTCAAGAATAAGGGACCGAAGGCCTTCGCATTTTCCCGAAAAGGGCTCGGATGAGACGTCCACCACGAGATGTCACCGTTTCGGGCTAATGGTCCTGACCGCGTTGGTTACAGCGCACGCACGGCACCGAACGCACGGTCGAGAGTCGGCTCACAGTGTGACCAGGATCGAAGGCCCGCCTCAGGGTCCAAAGTCCCGGCTTCCGGCGAACCGGACAATGATCCCAGTCACAATTCAGTCACGGCGTCAGGCGTCCAGCACCCGTCTGTCCGCTTGACAGCAAGACCCTGTTTACCGGGTGAGGGCACACTGGCGCGCTACCGACACACCGGCTCATGTGACCCAGTGCACCACCGGGTCCCACCACCGACCGTATCCTGAGCGCGAAGCCCGACGAACGCCCCGAGGTGGACTGCCCTGAACGAGCAAGCCGAACCGGAAGCCCGACCCGCCGGTGCGGACCCGGGCGACCGCGAGCGACCCAAGCACCCGCGACTGCACGCGCTGCGCGAGCGCCTGCACGGCTACCGCGAGCACGTCCGCCGCCGCCGGACGCTGAACCTCACGTACCGGATCGTGCTCGGCGTGTTCGGCACCGTGGTGCTCATCGCGGGAATCCTGATGATCCCCTACCCGGGCCCCGGTTGGCTGGTGGTCTTCGCGGGCCTGGGCATCCTCGCCACCGAGTTCCACTGGGCTCACCGGGTCAACATGTTCGCCAAGCGCCACTACCACCGGTGGGTGCGCTGGCTGGGACGCCAGCACCTCGCCACCAAGCTCACGATCATGGCCGCCACCGGTGTGGTCGTGGTGGTGACGCTGTGGCTGCTGGGCATGTTCGGCACGGTCGGCGGCTGGCTCGGCCTGCGCTGGACGTGGCTGGCCTCCCCCCTGTTCGGACCCTAGAAACGATCGTGTATTGTTCTCCTCATCGCCGGGAACGGCGGTGAACAACAGAACAAGGGCGATTAGCTCAGGGGGAGAGCGCTTCGTTCACACCGAAGAGGTCACTGGTTCGATCCCAGTATCGCCCACATTTCGCGGATGTCTCCTGACGGTTTTGGTCAGGAGACATCCGCTTTTCGTGTGATTCCCATTCCGATTCTCCCGGTAGTCGAAGTGGTGCCGTTTCGCCGTTGATCGGCCGATTCCACGCTGTGGACGGGGCCGACTGCGAGTGCGCGGCTCCGTATCGTCGGGGGTGCGACGGATGGAGGAGCCATGAGCACGTTCATCGAGCAGTGGCAGGACTGGCACGCCGACCGGGAGCGCGAGCTCGCCGATCCCCACGGCTGGCTGGCGCTGGTGTCCCTGGACTGGCTGAGCGAGGCCCCCACCACCTACTCGGCGGCGCCGGGCGTGTGGTGGCAGGACGCCGAAGCCGCCTACGTCGACCCGCAGGGCGCGGAGCTGTCCTACGAGGGCGAGCCGATCACCGGGGTCCAGCGCTTCGAGCTGGTCAACAGCGGGCCGGGCACCCGCGTCTCGGCCGGTGACGTGGAGGTCGAGGTGGCGCGCCGCTCGGGCTACCTGATCCGGGTGCACTCGCCGAAAGCCCCGGCGCTCCGCGACTTCCGAGGCGTCCCGGCCTACGAACCCGACCCGGACTGGGTGATCACCGGAACGTTCGAGCGGTTCCCCGAGCCCCGGCCGACGACGGTCGGCGCGGTCACGCCCGGCCTGCACCACGTCTACCAGGCCCCGGGTCTGGTGCGCTTCGAGCGCGACGGCGTCGAGCACGAGCTGACGGCGTTCAACGGAAAGTCCGGCAGCGGACTCAACATCCTGTTCACCGACGCCACCAGCGGCGTCACGACCTACCCGGCGAACCGCTCGCTGCTCACCGCCGAACCCGCCGCCGACGGCACGGTCACCCTCGACTTCAACCGCGCCATCAACCTCCCCTGCGCCTTCACCGACTTCGCCACCTGCCCCCTCCCACCCGAGGGCAACGACCTCCCCTTCGAGGTGACAGCAGGAGAACGGATCCCGCACGAACGCACCGACAGCTGATCGCCGTCAGTTGGCGGGGCGTTCGGAGTCCGGGAGGTCGTCGACCGCGCGGTCGAGGAGGCAGAACTCGTTGCCTTCCGGGTCTGCGAGGACGACCCAGGTGTCGTCCGGGGATTGGCCTACGTCGACTCGGTGGGCGCCGAGGGATTCGAGGCGGTGGAGTTCTTCCGCCGTGGTGCGGTCTTCCGCTCTGAGGTCGAAGTGCAGGCGGTTCTTGAGGGTCTTGGTCTCCGGGACCTCGTAGACGTCGATGCGCGGCCAGTTCCGGTTGGGCGGGCCGATGGCGATGCCGTCCTCATCCCGGTCCACGACGCTCCACCCGAGCACCGCGCACCAGAACGCCGCCACCTTCTCGGTGTCCTGCGCATCGATGACCACCACCGCCAGCCGACTGGACATGCGCCGAGTATGACCAGCCACTTCCCCACCCGCACCCGATTTTCCGTTGCGGTCGGCGCCCGCCGGGCCGATTTCCGGATCAGCGGGCGTAGTGGTCGGTGGCTTCGACGAGGGCGTTGAGGATTCCGGGTTCGTCGTAGGCGTGGCCTGCGTCGGGGATGATGCGGAGGTCGGCCTGGGGCCAGGCTTCGGCGAGGTCGAGGGCCGTGACGGGCGGGGTGATGACGTCGTAGCGGCCCTGGACGATCGTGCCCGGGATGTCGTGCAGGCGGTGGGCGTGGGCGATCAGCTGCCCCTCGTCGAGCCAGGCGCCGTGCACGAAGTAGTGGGTCTCGATGCGGGCGAAGGCCGCGGCGAACGCGGGGTCGCCGAAGTCCTCGACCAGCTCCGGGCGGGGCAGCAGGCCGATCAGGCTCGCCTCCCAGCGGCTCCAGGCGACCGCGGCGCGCTCGCGGACCTCCTCGTCCGGGTCGTGCAGCATCCGGTGGTAGCTGCGCAGGACGTCGTCGCGCTCGGAATCCGGGACCGGGGCGAGGAGTTCGGCCCAGCGCTCCGGGAAGAGGTTCGCCGCTCCCCCGCCGTACATCCAGTCCAGCTCGCTGCGGCGGCAGGTGAACACGCCGCGCAGCACGAGCTCGCTGACCCGCTCCGGGTGCGTCTCGGCGTAGGCCAGGGCCAGCGTGCTGCCCCACGAACCGCCGCAGACCAGCCAGGACTCGATGCCGAGGTGTTCGCGGATCCGCTCGATGTCGGCGACCAGGTGCCAGGTGGTGTTGGTGCTGAGGTCGGCGCCGAGCCGGCCCGCGTCGGGGGTGCTGCGGCCGCATCCGCGCTGGTCGAGCAGCACGATGCGGTAGCGGTCGGGGTCGAACAGGCCGCGGTGCGCGGGGGCGCTGCCCGCGCCGGGTCCGCCGTGCAGGAACACGGCCGGTTTCCCGTCCGGGTTGCCGCTCTCCTCCCAGAAGACGAGGTTGCCGTCGCCGACGTCGAGGTGTCCGGAGGCGTGGGGTTCCCGCTGGGGGTGGAGAGAGCGCATCACATCATCGTGACGGACGGATTCCCGGCGCGGGAGAGCTTTTCGGGTTCGGCGCAGTTTTCATGAAAACCTCCCCACCCCCGAGACACGAGTGGGAAGGAGTGGTGACAGTTTTCATGAAAACCTCCCGCCCTCGGGGATGGGCGCGGGAGGGCCCGCTACAGGCGGCGGACGCCCTCCAGGACCGCTTCCAGGAGTTGGCGGTTGGGGCGTTGGGCCTGGCGGGAGGCCTTGTCCGTGACGAGGTCGCCGCGGTCGATGAGGTCCGACACCAGCACCTTGGCCACCACGATGGGCGTGTCCAGGTGCGCGGCGACCTCGGCGATGGACATCGGGCGCACGCACAACCGCAGGATCTCCTCGTGCTCCACGGAGATCCCGCTGCGGTCGGCGCCGCTCCACGACGTCAGGAGCTGCGTGGCGACGTCTAGTTCGGGCCGCGCCGGGCGGGTGCGACCGTGCACCATCGCGTACGGTCGCACCAGCGGCCCGGACTCCTCGTCCAGCCAGAGCTGGCCGTCTTCAGACATGGCGATGCCTTCACTGCTGGCGCAGCTGCGCCACGGCATCCACCCTCGGGGCCGAGCTCAGGTACTCGCCGACTCGGATCACCATCAGGTTCATCTCGTAGGCGATCATGCCCACGTCGGCGTTCTCGTCGCCGAGCAGCGCCATGCAGGCGCCGGCACCGGCCGCGGTGACGAACAGGAAAGCCGTGTCCAGCTCCACGACGGTCTGCCGGACACCGCCGCCGCCGAAGTGCCTTCCGGTCTCCTTGGCCAGGCTCTGCAGCGCGGACGCCATCGCCGCCAGGTGATCGGCGTCGCCGGGGGTCAGTCCCGCGGACCGTGCCAGCAGCAGCCCGTCACCGGAGAGCACCACGCCGTCGCGCGCTCCCACGACCCGGTTGACCAGGTCGTCCAACAACCAGTTCAGGTCATCGTCGGAACCGATCTGTTCGCTCATTGCTGCGCTGCTCCTCGAATCGTCGGGTCAAGCTCGGTCGCGGCCGCCGGCCCGGCGCGCATCCAGGGTTCCGCGTTGGAACGCCGACATGGTGCCACGAGTCCGCTCCGGCTGGAGCGCCGCAGTGTCCTGCGCGACGCCTCCCTCCGGCTCGTTGCGCAACTGCGGTGCCAGGTTCTGCTGGCGGTCGCGGCGCGGCAGCCGAGGTCGTTCCTCGTCGGGGTCGTCCGACGGGAAGCGCGGTTCGAACTCGGCCACCGGCTCCTCGATCGGGCTCACCGGCGCGGTGCGGGCTTCGCGGACCACGGACCGCTCGGTGGCGCGCTCGCGAGCCTTCTCGGCCAGCTGCGACATGCTCTGCTTGTCCCCCTGGGCCGCTTCCTCGGCGACGATGTGCGGGGGCAGCAGCACGAACGCGACCGTGCCCTGCTCCTCGGCCTCGCGGAGGTCGACCTCGATGCCCCGGCGCGCGGCCAGGCGGGCCACCACGAACAGCCCCAGCCGGGAGTCGCCGCGGCGGGTGATGTCCTCGAACCGCGGCGTGGTGGCCATGAGCACGTTGGCCTCGTCGCGGTCGGCGGGCCGCATGCCCAGCCCCTCGTCCTCGATCTGGATCAGCACGCCGCGCGGGGTGTCGCTGGCGTGGACCTGGACCTGCGAGCGGGGTGGCGAGTACGAGGTGGCGTTGTCCATCAGCTCGGCCAGCAGGTGGATCACGTCGCCCACCGCCGCGCCGACCAGCGAGAGCTCCGGGGCGGGGTGCACCCGGATCCGGTAGTAGTGCTCGGTTTCGGCGACCGCGGAGCGGATCACGTCGATCAGGCGCACCGGTTTGCGCCACTGCCTGCCCGGCTTCTCGCCCGCCAGGATGATCAGGTTCTCGGCGTTGCGCCGGGACCGGGTGGCGAGGTGGTCGAGCTGGAACAGGCCCTCCAGGCGCTCCGGGTGCTCCTCGCCGCGCTCCATCTTGTCCAGGGTCTTGAGCTGGCGGTGCACCAGGCCCTGGTTGCGGTGGGCGATGCCGAGGAAGACCTTGTTGGCCCCCTCCTTGGCCTGGTTCTCCTTGACCGCGGCGACGACGGCGGTGTGGTGGGCGGTGTTGAACGCGTCGGCGACCTGCCCGATCTCGTCGGTGCCGTAGTCCAGCGGCGTCAGCTCGGCCTCGATGTCGAGGTCCTCGCCGTGCTCCAGGCGTTCCATGACGTTGGGCAGCCGCTCGGTGGCCAGCAGCAGCGTGTCATCGCGCAGCCGCTCGAGGCGGCTGATGAGCACCCGGTTGATCAGCACCCGGGCGTTGCGGGCGGCCAGCAGGATGCCCAGCAGCATCGCCAGCAGCGCGACGACGCTGCCGACGATGACGCCGACGAGACCGCCGGTCGCGGAGCTCACGCCGGACTGGGCGCTGGCGCGGACCTGCTCGATGCCGATCGTCGCGAGCTGGTCGGTGACCTGGCCCGAGGACTGCCGCCAGGTCGCCTGGTCGATGCCGAACCGCCCCGGCCGCTCCGGGGGGTGCTCGATGAGCTGGTCCTGCAGCTCGGAGACCTGCGCCCAGAGCGGGTCGTTCTCCAGCTTCCTGCCGAGTTCGGCGGGCCGCGGTTCGGCGACCGGCAGCTCGGAGTCCAGCACGTTGCGGGCGGCGCCGACGAGCTGGGCGAACTCCAGGTGCTCGTCCTGGGTGAACTCGCCCGCCGCCAGCGCGCCGGTGCCCAGCGAGGTCGCGCGCGACATCTGGTCGGCGGCGCGCAGCAGCTCGGAGCCGGCGTGCCCGGCCTGGCCGCCGTCGGCGAGGCCGTGCGCGTAGCTCTCGAAGAGGTCGAAGCCGGTGTCGAGGATCCGGTCGTAGAAGTCCAGGACCTCGGTGCGCGAGACCTGGCCGGAATCGATGCGCTGCCGCATCTTGGGCAGCTGGGCGGCTTGGGCTTCGAGGGACTGGAGCTTGGCGGCGACCTCGGGTCCGGCTGCGTCGGCCAGCGCCTGCAGACCGGCCCAGGAGTCCTCGACGCGGCGGTCGGTCTGAACCCGCCTGGCCGTCATCGTCGCGGCATCCACCCCGGCACCGGTCAGCTTCTCGATGGACAGCCGGCGTTCCTGCTGGATGGCGGTGAACGACTCGGCGGAGGGGACCGACGCGTCGCGGGCCTCGGTGGCCACCATCCGGCTGTGGACGCCCTGGTACACCGGCACCGCGGAGAACGCCAGCCAGATGCCCAGCAGGATGATGCTCGGGACCAGCCCGACGCGCGTCAGGCGGGCCCGGATCGTCTTGTGCTCACTACCCGAACTGCTCCGCGTCACAGCGCCTCGTAACCGTCGAACCGGTCGCCTCTTCCGCGCGTGGGCCGGAATCGCGACTCAACTCAGCAGGGCTCCGCGACCGGGATGCGGCGCGGAATCTCGGTATCAGCATGCGGCACACGAGTCCGAAACTCACTGCTCGTGACCAAGCCGATACCACCGTCAGCGGCGAACTTCGCTCGCCCGACAGGATGAAAGAACCCTAGCACAGGGTGATCTTGGGAATTTATGAACGTTTTCCCGCCAGCGCGCCCCGCACCGGACCGCCCGGAGCTTTCGGACATTTCCGGCCCGCGTGCGCGAGGTCGTGGAAACCGCGCATCCGGGCGCGGAGGATGGCCACATGACCAACGACGTGACGATCATCGGCGGCGGCATCGTGGGGCTGGCCACGGCCCACGCGCTCGTCGAGCAGCAACCCGGCCGCCGAATCACGGTGCTGGACAAGGAACGTCACTGGGGCGCGCACCAGACCGGGCACAACTCCGGAGTGATCCACAGTGGACTCTACTACCCGCCGGGCAGCGCCAAGGCCCGGTTCGCGCGCGCCGGCGGCGAAGCCATGTACCGGTTCTGCACCGATCACGGAATCCCGGTGCGGCGCACCGGGAAAGTGGTGGTCGCCACCTCGATCGATCAACTGCCCAGGCTCGCCGAGCTCGAACGGCGCGGCCGCGCCAACGGCGTCGCGGTCGGCGAGCTGGACCTGATCGGCCTGCGCGAGCGCGAACCGAACGTGCGCGGGGTGCGGGCGCTGCACGTGCCCGACGCGGGCATCACCGACTTCGCCGCCGTCAGCGAGAAGCTCGCCGAGCTGCTGGCCGAGCGCGGCGTGGAACTGCGCCCGGCGACCGAGCTCCAGGGGGTCCGCCGCGACGGCGGCGAGCTGGTGCTGCTGACCGACCGCGGCGAGATCCGCAGCAGGCGAGCGGTCAACTGCGCGGGCCTGCACAGCGACGCCGTCGCCGAGCTCGCCGGGACCACGCCACCCGCGCGGATCCTGCCCTTCCGCGGCGAGTACTACGAGACCACGTCCTTCAGCCGCGACCTGGTCAACTCGCTGGTCTACCCGGTGCCGGACCCGGCGTTCCCGTTCCTGGGCGTGCACCTGACCCGCATGATCGACGGCAGCCTGCACGTCGGCCCCAACGCCGTGCCCGCGCTGTCCCGCGAGGGCTACCGCTGGGGCGCGGTCTCGCCGGAGCACCTGAAGCGCCTGGTCACCGACCCGGGTCTGCGGGTGCTGGCCGAAGAAGTACTGGCGCACCGGGGCGACCGAGATCGCCCGCTCCGCGCTCAAACCGCTGTTCCTGCGCGCCGCCCGCACCCTGCTGCCCGACCTGCGCGGCCACGACCTGCTGCGCTCCGAGGCCGGTGTCCGCGCCCAGGCCGTCACGCCGGAGGGAACGCTGGTCGACGACTTCCTGGTGGTCGAGGACGAGCACTGGGTCCACGTCCTCAACGCGCCCTCCCCCGCAGCCACGGCGTCCCTGCTCATCGGCAAGGACATCGCCACCCGCTTGGACTGAGAACTGTTGAGGAATCACCTTGCGTGGCGGTGCGGGTGGCGGAACCTGAGCGCCTCCGTGGACTCCGTGCGCCGCTCCTTGAGTATGCCAATACGAGGCGTCCCGGCGTACTCGCCACGAAGGCGCTCAGGACCCGCGGCGGTGCAGGTGTCTTAGCTGGTGGAAGAGAATGCGGCTCCGCCGCATGCCAACAGCCCCTTAGCCGGTGAGGTCCTCCAGGTATTCCTGCAGCGTCTTGCCCAGGAGGTAGGTGTCGGCCGGGGCGATCATGGTGAAGGTGTCGTCCGGCGACTCCGGGATGACCGCCGAGCGGCCCGTGGGCGAGTGGCGGATCTCGATCTCGTGCCGCCAGCGGTGGAACCCGCCGTCCTCGTCGCGGTAGGCGACCGCGAGCCGGGCCTCGGTGTCGTCGCCGCGCGCCAGCAGGTCGGCGACCGCGCGGGCGTCGTCGGCGGGGACCTCGCGCTGCGTGAGCTCGTAGGCCAGCCAGTCCGCGCCCTCGTCGCGGTCGGTCGCGTCGGCGCGGGCCTCGGCGAGCTCGCGGGTCGGGACGGTGACCTCGCAGCCCTCCGACGGCTCGCGTTTCGGCAGGCAGGCGACCAGCGCCGGCCACGGCGCGTCCGGGCGGACGACCTCGGTGGTGACCTCCTCGCCGAGCACCCGCACCCGGACGCCCCCGCCGTCGCCGACGGCGACCAGCGCGCGCAGCTCGGTCTCGCCCGGCACCTTCACCTCGGCGAGGCCGAAGACGGTGGCGCGCGCCAGGCTGCGCGCCACCTCCTCGCCGTGCTCCGGCGGCTCGCCGGACAACCCCGCCACGCCGAGGAATTCGGCGACCTCGTCGTCGTCGACCAGCGCGGCGAAGGACCGCAGCGCGATCCGCACTCAGCCCTCCTGCGGCTGGGCGACGCGGCGGACGATGCCGGCCAGCGCGCTGCTGACGATGGACACGATCAGCGCGCCCCAGAAGGCGGCCCAGAAGCCGTCGACGTGGAACGGCAGGTCGAGCTCTCCCGCCAGGTAGCTGGTGAGCCAGAACAGCAGGCCGTTGACGACCAGTCCGAACAGCCCCAGCGTGAGCACGTAGAGCAGGCAGCCCAGCGTCTTGGCGATCGGCTTGAGCACCAGGTTGACCAGGCCGAAGATCACCGAGACGGCCAGCAGCGTCAGGACCTTCGCGGTGGTGTCCTCGCCGGAGAGCTCGATGCCCGGCAGCGCGGTGGTGATCCACACCGCCACCATCGTGATCAAGATGTGCAACAGCAGTGCCACGGCGCCTCCCTAGTCGATCTCCCCTCCGACGCTACCGCCGATCGCGCGCCGGGGTCAGTCGAACAGGGTGCCCACCAGGTCGAGCGCCTCCGCGCGCGTGCGGGTGCGCGCCTCCAGGAACCGGTAGACCAGGCCCTGGCGCAGGCCCCACGGGCAGATCTCCAGCTCGGGCAGTCCCAGGGACTCCATGAGCACCTCGGCGACGATCGCGCCGGCGAGGATGCGCTTGCCGCGGCTGCGGGAGACGCCGGGCAGCTTCGCGCGCTGCTGGTGATCGAGCTCGGCGAGCCGGGGGATCCAGTCGGCGAGCCGGTCCCGCCGCAGCCGGTGCGGGCGGCGGGCGATCAAGCCCGGCTCGCTCTCGGTGAGCACCGCCAGCTGCCGCAGCACCTTCGACAGCGCCAGCGGGTAGCCGGTCTCGACGCGGCGCAGCGCGGGCGGGATCGTCTCGGACAGCTCCTGGCGCAGCGCGTCGAGCTGGCGCGGGGTGGGCGGGTCGTCGGGCAGGAACTGGCGGGTCAGCCGGGCCGCGCCGTGCGGGAGCGAGACGACGCGTCGGGGGTCGATGCCGGTCCCGGTGGCGACGTCGACGGTGCCGCCGCCGATGTCGACGGTGGTCATCGGCTCGTCGTCGTGCCCGTGCCAGCGGCGTGCCGCGTGGTAGGCCACGGCGGCCTCGTCGCGCGGGGTGAGCACGCCGATGCGCACCCCGGCGGCCCGGCCGAGGTGCTTGCGCAGTCGCGCGCCGTTGCTGGCATCGCGGACCGCCGAGGTCCCGTAGGCGATCAGCGCCTCGACGGGCTTGTCGGCCGCGGCGTCGACGCAGCGCCGGACCGCGCGCTCGGCGTCGGCGAAGCCCTCCTCGGTCACCCGGCCGTCGGCGAGGGTGTGCTCGGCGAGGCGGGTGCGGGACTTGACGCTCCAGGTCGCGCGCGGCATGCGCGGGCTGGCGAGGTCGACGATGTCCAACCGGGCCGCCGCGGAGCCGATGTCGAGCATGGCGAGCCTCATGACGGGGTCACAGCCTCTATTGACGACATGACTAACAAGATGAGCACGGTGAACGTCGCACGACCAAATCGCCCGATTGCATTGCGAGGTGCATCACACGCCCCAGGCGTGCCGTTGCACTCCCCGTCGGGGCGTACTCGGCGGTAACGTCGCTCCAGACCTCGGCGGTGTCGCCGCGACCCGCCGCCGCCGGACCCCGGAAGGATCGGCCGATGCGCATCGGGATGCCGCTGAACTACAGCGGAGGCTTCAAGGAAACCGTCGACGACCTGGCGACCTACGAGAAGGCCGGGCTGGACATCGTCTACGTCCCGGAGGCCTACTCCTTCGACGCGGTCAGCCAGATGGGCTTCATCGCCGCCAAGACCGAACGCCTGGAGATCGCCTCCGGCATCCTGCAGATCTACACCCGCACGCCCACGCTGACCGCGATGACCCGCCGGCCTGGACTTCGTCTCCGACGGCCGGTTCACCCTCGGCATCGGCGCCTCGGGGCCGCAGGTCATCGAGGGCTTCCACGGCGTCCCGTACCACGCGCCGCTGGGCCGGACCCGGGAGATCGTCGACATCTGCCGTCAGGTGTGGCGCCGCGAGAAGGTCGAGCACAGCGGCAAGCACTACAACATCCCGCTGCCCGCCGAGCAGGGCACCGGCCTGGGCAAGCCCCTGAAGCTGATCAACCACCCGGTGCGCGAGCGGATCCCGATCCTGATCGCCGCCATCGGCCCGAAGAACGTCGAGATGGTCGCCGAGATCGCCGAGGGCTGGGAGCCGATCTTCTTCCTGCCGGAGCGCGCCGGTGACGTGTGGGGCGAGCCACTGGCCGCGGGCAAGGCCAAGCGCGACGCCTCGCTGCCGCCGCTGGACGTGGTCGCCCAGGCCCCGCTGGCCATCGGCGAGGGGCTGGAGGACCTGGTCGACTTCGTGCGCCCGATGGTCGCCCTCTACGTCGGCGGCATGGGCGCCAAGGGCAAGAACTTCTACAACAACCTCGCCCGCCGCTACGGCTACGAGGCCGAGGCGGAGGAGATCCAGAACCTCTACCTCGACGGCAAGAAGGACGAGGCCGCCGCGGCGGTCCCGCGTGACCTCCTGGAGAAGATCTCCCTCATCGGCACCGAGTCCCACGTCAAGGAGCGCTTGGCGGCCATGAAGGAAGCGGGCGTCACCACCCTCAACGTGACCCCCTTCGCCCAGGACGCCCCGGGCCGGGCCAAGCTCATCGAACAGGTCAAAACCCTCGCCCAGGACGTCTGATCCCGTTCACCCGATCGAAAACCCCGGTTTTCTCGCGACGAATGTTGCGGTTTTCGACGCACGAAAACCGGGGTTTTCGATCGGGGGTCCCCCGGGAGGGTCAGGCTTCGGCGGGGGTGGGGGTTGTTGGGGTGGGTTGTTTGGTGTGGGTTTCGCGGAGGAAGTAGGCCGCGGCGAAGGTGCAGAGGGACATGGCGAGGAGGAAGACCGAGACCGCGGCCGAGGTGCCCGTCGCGGCCAGGAGGGCCGTCATGATGAACGGGGTTCCGCCGCTGACGAGGATCGCCGCCAGCTGGTAGGCCAGTGAGGCTCCGGAGTAGCGGACCCTGGGGTGGAAGAGCTCGCTGAGGTAGGCGGCGAGCGGGCCGTAGGTCATGCTCTGGCCGACGCTGCCGATGCACCCGGCCAGCGCGATCATCCAGATCGACGCGGTGTCGATCAGCCAGAAGAACGGGAACGACCACAGCGCCAGCATCCCGGCACCGATGAGGATCATCGGGCGACGTCCCAGCCTGTCGGACCAGGTGCCGGAGAAGTAGATCACGAAGATGCCGACCAGCGAGGTGAGCAGCGTGACGCCGAGCAGCTGCTGGCGCGGCAGGCCGAGCTCCCGGGTGCCGTAGTCGAGCAGCCCGGAGATGCCGATGTAGAAGAACGTGTTGGTGGCGAACAGCAGCCCGCGCCCAGCAGAACGCTGCGCTTGTGGTCGCGCAGCACCTCCACCAGCGGCGCCTTGACGACCTCCTTCTCCTGCTTCTCCTGCAGCTCCTGGAACACCGGGGTGTCCTCGATCTTGAGCTGGATGTAGAGCACCACCGGCGCGAGCACGGCGCTGAACAGGAACGGCAGCCGCCATCCCCACGAGAGGAACGCCTCCTGGCTCATCAGCGCGCCCACGCCGAGGAACGCGACGTTGCCGAAGATGACGCCGAACGGCACGCCCATCTGACCGAAGGTGCCGGCCATGCCGCGCTTCCCCCTGGCGCTGTTCTCGGTCAGCAGCAGCACGATGCCGCCCCACTGGCCGCCGACCGCGATGCCCTGCAGGAACCGCAGCGTCACCAGCAGGATCGGGGCCGCGACGCCGATGGTGCCCGCGCCGGGCAGCACGCCGATCAGGAACGTCGCCGAGCCCATCAGGATCAGGCAGGTCACGACGGCGGGCTTGCGGCCGATCTTGTCACCGAGGTGCCCGAAGAACAGACCGCCGATGGGGCGGGCGATGAACCCGGCCCAGAACGTCGCGAAGGACAGCAGCACGCCGACCAGCGGTGAGGCGTCGGGGAAGAACAGGGTCCCGAACACCAGCGCCGCCGCCGTGGCGTAGATGAAGAAGTCGTACCACTCGATCGAGCTCGCGATCAGCGCGGCGCCGAGCAGCTTCCTCGGGGTTCTCGACTCACTCGGGGTTCTGGGTGGCTCATGTGCAGCAGTCATCGACAGACTCCTTTGTCACGTCAGACCGACCGGTTGGTATGACTGTGATGTCCGTCTCGTCCGCAGTCAAGGGAGATCCGGTGACGGGTTCCGGAGGGTTCGCCTCCGATCAGCCCGCGTTGAGCACCCGGATCGGCGAACCGGCCGCGTACGCCCGGACGTCCTCCACCGTCTCGGTGAAGAACGCCTGGTAGGTGTCGTCGGTGACGTAGCCGATGTGCGGGGTCAGCACCGTGCGCGGCGTCGTGCGCCACGGGTCGTCGGCCGGCAGCGGCTCGGCGCCGAAGACGTCGATGCCCGCACCGGCGATCCGCCCCTCGTGCAGCGCCGCCCGCAGCGCGGCCTCGTCGACGATCGGCCCGCGCGAGGTGTTGATCAGGTACGCGGTGGGCTTCATCAGCGCCAGCTCCGCCTCGCCCACCAGACCCCGGGTCCGCTCGCCGAGCACGAGGTGAACGCTGAGCACGTCGGCCGTCGCGAACAGCTCGTCCTTGCCGACCAGCCGGGCCCCTCCCTCGGCGGCGCGCTGCTCGGTGAGGTTCCGGCTCCAGGCGATCACGTCCATGCCGAAGGCCCGCCCGACGGCGGCGACCTGCGAACCCAGCCGCCCGAGCCCGAGCACGCCCAGGGTCTTGCCGCCCAGCTCCACGCCGACCCCGGTCTGCCAGCCGCCCTCCCGGATCCGCCGGTCCTGGCCGGGGATGTCGCGCAGCACCGCCAGGATCAGCCCCCACGCCAGCTCCGAGGTCGCGCCCCGGCCCTGGCCGCTGCCGGTCCCGGACACCACCACGCCCAGCTCGCGCGCCGCCTCCAGGTCGATCGAGGCGTTCCGCATCCCCGTGGTGACCAGCAGCTTCAGGTTCGGCAGCCGGGACAGCACGGAGCGCGGGAACGGGGTGCGCTCGCGCATCGCGGCGATCACCTCGAACGGCTCCAGCCGCGCCACCAGCTCGTCGACGTCGGCGATGTGCTCGGTGAAGACCTCGACGTCCAGCGAACCCCAGTCGGCGTAGCTCCGGGCGACGTCCTGGTAGTCGTCGAGCACCGCGATGCGCATGGCGTCCTCCTGGGATCCGGCGTGATCGGACGCCGGAAATCCTACGCAGAAGATCGCGTTCTCCCCCGTCGCGGGAGACACTGGGGCGCGTGACCGGATCGAGCCTGCTGCACCTGCTGCCCCTGAGCGCCTTCCACCGCGACCGGGACCAGCCCATCACCGCCGCGAGCCTGCAGTCGCAGGGCTTCGTGCACTGCTCCCCCGACGTGCCCACGACGCTGGCCGTGGCCAACGGCCTCTACGGCGACGTCGAGGAACCGATGGTCGCCATCGAGCTGGACCCGGCGAAGCTGTCCGCGCCGGTGCGCTGGGAGGCCGCCGATCCGGCCCCGCCGCCGGGGGTCGCCGACGACGCGCTGTTCCCGCACGTCTACGGCCCGCTGGAGCGCTCGGCCGTGATCGGCATCCGCTACGCGCGCCGCGACGTCAAGGGCAACTACCTCTCGCTGGAGTCGCGCAGCCGCACCGCCGAGGAGTTCGACCTGCTGCCGCACCCCGAAGGCGGCTGGTACCGGCGGACCTGGGCGAGCTCCGTCGAGGTCGAGACCACCAACGGCACCCGCCCGACCGCGACCGCGATCTACTTCCTGCTCCCGCCCGGCCAGCGCTCGGCGTGGCACGTGGTGACCTCCGACGAGGTGTGGCTGTGGCACCGCGGCGGCCCGCTGACCCTGCACCTGGGCGGTACCGGCGCGAGCCCGTCCGAGCACCCGGAGCAGATCGTGCTGGGCGCGGGCGCTGGTCAGACGCCGCAGGCGGTCATCCCGGCCGGCACCTGGCAGTGCTCCTCGGCCGCGGCCACGGTGGAATCGCTGGTCACGTGCGTGGTGTCGCCGGGATTCGACTTCGCCGATTTCGAGGTCCTGTAGGCCGGTCGAACGAGGAGTGCCGGGCTCCCGGCCTGCGCATCGCGCCCGGACCACCGGCGGAGACGACGCGGCCCCGAGGGCTGCGCGCGGTCTCGACGACGGCGGCCACGGCGGGCAGCGAGGTCCCCCGGGCCATCAGCGCGGCGCGATGCCTGCGGTAGGCGTGGGCGAGACCGCGGCGATCGCGGTGCTTGCCGCGGCGCGTCGTGCCGGAGCCGAGCATCCCCCGCTCCACCCACGACATCACGATCGAGAAGATCAGAACCATCCCGATGCCGATGCTCGCCGCCATCGCGAACCCGGTCAATGAATTCAGCACCGGCAACACCCCCGAAAACGTAGCCGGCCCGCGCCCACCGGTTGATCGCACGACGCCACCCGGTACCCCGGCCGGGTTGTCGCGTTGAGATCGATCCGTCCGATGCACGCGGATCCACTGTGGCCTGTCGACTCCCAGGCCCGTTGATTCCACGGTAGGGCGGGGTCGCCGTGAACGCCGCGCGCGTCGCGCACCCATCGCCCCAACGGGTGAAAACGGGGTCGTCTCGGATCGATTCCGCCTGCTCCGAACGATCGTTGATCGGGCATGTCGACGCCCGGCCGGTCTACCATCGGTCCCGCGCCGCGTCGCACACAGGAGGCAACCCACCGCGACCGGCACGCGTGTTCACGCAAAGCCCTTTCCACGCCGCGTTGCACCCGGGGAGGTGTCGGCCGTGCGGGGTTATCCCGTCCACCTGCTCTTCCACCTGCTGGCGATCGTCGCCGGAATCGCCTGCGGCGTCGCGGGCGCGCTGTGGTGGTTCAACGGTGACCGCAACGCCCTCTACCTGGCCGCGACCGCGCTGATCGTGGGGATCATCGTGCTGCTGCTGCAGGTCTTCTACATCATCGCCAGCGAACCCCCGCCGCGTCCGCGCAGGCCGATGCCGCCGGCCCCGCCGTCGCAACCCCGCTTGCACCCGGTCTTCGAGCACCGCGTCTCCGAGCAGCGGGACCCGACGCGCCCGGACCTGGAGCCGGTGGCCCCGCCGGAAGCGGAGTCGGTCGACCAGGAGACCAAGACCTCGGCGCTCAACGCCCTCGACGAGCACACCAACCGGAGCTGACCCGGGACGGGGAAGTTTTCATGAAAACTTCCCTCCCGACCTCAGGACGCGAGCTGCTCGTCGGTGTAGCACCACATCCAGGACTCGCCGGGTTCGAAGGAGCGGACGACCGGGTGCCGGGTCCGCTCGTGGTGGGCCGTGGCGTGGCGGTTCGGACTGGAGTCGCAGCAGCCGACGTGCCCGCAGTCGGTGCAGATCCGCAGGTGCGCCCAGACCCGCTCGTTCGCGGCCAGGCAGTCCTCGCACCCGTCTACGCTGCTGGGCTGAGGCCGCTGGGTGGCGGCCGCGGTCAGGTGTGCGCAACGATCCGACATCGTCAGGTCCCTTCTCTCCTGCCGCCCAGCATGTCCCGACGGGAGTGAGCATGCACGAGCTGCCCGCGCTGATGGCCCTGCTCGCCGGAGCGCTGGCCGTCACCGCCGTGTCGCGCCGCCTCGGCGTGTCGGCACCGCTGGTGCTGGTCGTCGTCGGCCTGGCGGTCTCGGCGATCCCGGGCGTGCCGGACTACGCGATCGACCCCGACGTGATCCTGCTGCTGATCCTGCCACCCCTGCTGTACTCGGCGGCGCTGCACAGCTCGACGGTGGGGATCAAGGCGAACCTGCGGCCGATCGGGCTGCTGGCGGTCGGCCTGGTGCTGTTCACCACCGCCGTCGCGGGGCTGGTCGCCTGGTGGCTGGTGCCGGGGCTGCCGCTGAGCGCGGCGCTGGTGCTCGGCGCGGTGATCGCCCCGCCCGACGCGGTCGCGGCGACCTCCATCGGCCGGCGCGTGGGGCTGCCGCGCAGGCTGATGACGGTGCTCAGCGGGGAGAGCCTGGTCAACGACGCCTCCGCGCTGACCGCCTACCGGGTGGCGGTGGCCGCCACCATCGGCACCGGCGTCTCGCTGCTCACCGGCATCGGGATGTTCCTGCTCGCCGCGGTGGGCGGGACGGTGATCGGGTTCGTGATCGGCTGGGTGATCAACCGGGTCAAGCCGATGCTGCGCGACGACATGCTCGACAGCGCGGTCGGGTTGATCGTGCCGTTCTTCGCCTACTTCGTCGCCGAGGAGGTCCACACCTCCGGAGTGCTGGCCGTGGTGGTCGCCGGGCTCTACCTCGGTCACCGCTCCCCCGCCCGCAGCGCGGCGACGCGGGTGCAGGACAAGGCCGTGTGGGGCGCGGCGGACACGCTGCTGGAGGCCGTGGTGTTCGCGCTGATCGGGCTGCAGCTCAGCAGCGTCGTGTCCGGGGTGACCACGGGTCTCGGTCCGCTGCTGGCGGCCGGCTGCGCGCTGACGGCCGCGGTGGTGCTGGCCCGGGTGGTGTGGGTTTTCGGCGCGATGTACCTGCCGGAGTGGCTGCGCGGCAAGCGCCCGGACTGGCGCTACAAGCTGGTCGTGTCCTGGGCCGGGATGCGCGGGGTGGTGTCGCTGGCGGCGGCCTCGGCGATCCCCACCGTCACCCTGTCCGGGCAGCCGTTCCCGCACCGCGCCGAGGTGCTGTTCCTGACCTTCTTCGTCACGCTGGCGACGCTGCTGCTGCACGGCACCACGCTGCGCAGGCTGATCGAGCGGCTCGGCGTGGTCGGCGGCGAGGACTACACCGACGCCCTGGCCGAGGCGGAGGCCAGGCACAACGCCGCTCGCGCCTCCCAGCAGCGGCTCGACGAGCTCACCGCCGACGCCGAACCGCCGGGGGACGTGGCCGAGCAGCTGCGGCAGGCCGCGCAGCAGCGCGCCAACCGCGCGTGGGAGCGGCTGGGGCGTTCCGACGCGGAGCTGGGCGAGAGCCCGACCGCCGCCTACCAGCGGTTGCGCGGCGAGATGCTCGCCGCCGAGCGCGCGGTGTTCGTGCAGTTCCGCGACAACCGGCGGATCGACGACGAGGTGCTGCGCCGGGTCATGCACCAGCTCGACCTGGAGGAGCTGTCACTCACCCGCGACTGACGGCATGAACCCGAGCTGCGCGGACAGGTCGGCCGCGGCGTCGCGCAGGTAGCCGACGGCCTCGCGCACGCGCTTGCGGGTGAAGCGGTAGGTGGGGCCGGAGGCGCTCAGCGCGGCGACGACGTTGCCCTCGTGGTCGTAGACGGCGACGGCGGCCGCGTTGAGGCCGATCTCGAACTCCTCGTAGCTGGTGGCGTAGCCGTCGCGGACGATGAGCTCGAAGTCCTTGCGCTGCTGGCGGGCGGCGATGACGGTCTGCTCGGTGTACTGCTCCAGCTTGCGGGCCAGGATGCGGTCCTGGTCCTCGCGGGGAGCGTGGGAGAGCAGCACCTTGCCGCTGGAGGTGGCGTGCAGCGGCGTGCGCTGGCCGACCCAGTTGTGCGCGGTGACCGAGGCGGTGCCGCGCGCCTGGCTGATGTTGATCGCCACGTCGTAGTCGCGGATGGCGATGTTGACGGTCTCGCCGAGCTCGGTGGCCAGCGAGTCGCAGTAGGACTGGCCGATGCGCGAGAGGTCGAGGCGCTCGGTGGCGGCACCGGCCAGCCGGACGATCCCGAAGCCGATGGCGTACTTGCCGCGCTCGCCGAGCTGCTCGACGAGACCGCGCGATTCCAGGACGCTGACCAGGCGGGAGGCGGTGGACTTGTGCACGCCGAGCTCGCCGGCGATCTCGGTGATGCCGACCTCGCCGTTGCGGGCCAGCAGTTCCAGCACGGTCACCGCCCGGTCGACCGATTGCACGAGGGCTCCCGAGCTGCTTCCGCGTGATTCAGACGCACTAGCCACGGGCCTGACCCTATCGGCTCGCCGGACCTATTCCGCGATCATCCGGTCGGGGCGGGAAATTCTGTTCCTCATTGTGCAACACCCGAGGTCACTTGGCGAGCGTCGAGCAACGCCGAGGCGACGTGGCCCGCGAAGGAGTTGCGGACGAGGATTCGGCAGGCGTCGTCGAGGCGCCAGAGGATCACCGGGACCCGGGCGAGCGGCGCCTGCGCGCAGCGGCCCGGGACGAAGTCGTCCAGGTCGAGCGAGCAGAGGGTCTCCAGGACCTCGCGGTCGCGCAGCCGCAGGGCGGTGCGGGCCGCCGAGACGTCGACGACGCCGAGATGCCCGGGCTCGGTGCCGGTGACGCCGACGAGCAGGAACTCGTCCGGCCCCAGGCCCAGCGCCGCCCGGTGCTCGTCACCGGTCACCCCGCCCGGTTCCGGCAGGCGCAGGCCGAAGGCGGTTCCGGCGCGAGTGCGGACGTCGAGCTGCGGCAGGAACGGCTCCTCGACGACGACGTCGGCGAGTTCGGCGGCGCGGTCGTGCAGCGGGCTGCGGCGCAGGTCAACCAGGACCGTCACGGCGGGCTCCCTCCGGGTCGTAGAACACCGGCGCGTGCACCCGCACCGGCACCTCGCGGTCCCCCAGCGGCACCACGAGGCGCTCGCCGAGGCGGTCGCGGCCGGACCGCACCAGCGCCAGCGCGATGCTGCGACCGAGGATCGGGCTGCGGTAGCTGGAGGTGACGCGCCCGAGCCCGCCCGCCAGGCCGGCGCCTTCGGGCAGCAGCTCGTCGGGGTCCTCGGTGAGCAGGCCGACGAGCTGCGGCCGGTCCGCGCGGGCCGTGTCGGCGCGGCTCAGGGAGCGCTTGCCGAGGAAGTCCTTGCGCTGCGAGACCGGCATGCCCAGATCGAGCGGGGTGACGGTGCCGTCGGTGTCCTGGCCGACGATGACGTAGCCCTTCTCGGCGCGCAGCACGTGCATCGCCTCGGTGCCGTAGGGCGTGACCCCGACGTCCTCCCACAGCGCCAAGCCGTACCAGGACGGGACGTTGATCTCGTGGGCCAGCTCACCGGAGAACGAGATGCGGGCGATGCGGGCCGGGATCCCGTTGTGCAGCACCACGTCTCGGAACTCCAGGAATCCGAGCTCGCCCAGTTCCGGTGCCAGGCGCGCGACGACCCGGCCGGAGTCGGGGCCGGTGACGGCCACCGCCGCCCACTGCTCGGTGACCGAGGTGCAGCACACCTCCAGGTCGGTCCACTCGGTCTGCAGCCACTGCTCCAGCCAGTCCAGGACCTTCTCCGCTCCGCCGGTGGTGGTGCTCAGCAGGTAGCGGTCGTCGGCCAGGCGCAGCGCGACGCCGTCGTCGAAGACCATGCCGTCGGTGGTGCACATGATCTCGTACCGGCCCTTGCCGACCGGCAGCCGCGCGAACCCGCCGGTGTAGACGCGGTTGAGGAACTCGGGCGCGTCCGGGCCGACGACCTCGATGCGGCCGAGCGTGCTGACGTCCTGCATCGCGACACCGGTGCGCGCGGCGAGGCATTCGCGGTGCACGGCGGCGGCCATGTCCTCGCCGTCGCGCGGGTAGTAGCGGGCGCGGCGCCACTGGCCGACGTCCTCGAAGACCGCGTCGTGGGCCACGTGCCAGGAGTGCATCGGGGTGGTGCGGATCGGGTCGTGGAGGTCACCGCGCTCGCGCCCGGCCATCATCGCGAACGGCACCGGCACGTAGGGCGGGCGGAAGGTCGGCGTGCCGACCTCCCCCGGGGTGGTGCCGAGTTCTTCGGCGATGATGGCGGTGGCGTTGACCCAGGAGGTCTTGCCCTGGTCGCTGCCGACGCCGATCGTCGTGTAGCGCTTGATGTGCTCGACGGAGCGCAGCCCGGCCCGGACGGCCCGGCGGATGTCGGCGACGGTGGCGTCGCGCTGGAAGTCCACGAACTGCTCGGTGTCATCACCGGGTGTCAGCCACACCGGGCGGGGCGGGCGGATCGGCTCGGGAGGCAGGTCCGGCGTCGGCGGCGGGGACGTCCCCGCCGCCCGGGCACCGGCTTCGAGACCTTCGGCGATGCAGCCGGGCAGGTCGAACGTGCCGTTGGCGGCCCCGGCGACCAGGCCGTCGACCGGCCGGAACGCCGCGATCCCGTCGTCCCACCGGCGGTCGCCGTCGTGCAGGTGCAGCACCGGGCTCCAGCCGCCGCCGACGGCCAGCAGATCGCAGCCGATCTCCGTCCCGTCGGACAACCGCACGGATTCCACGCAGCGCCCGGCGGTTTCGACCACGCGAGCCCCGCCGATCACCGGCACATCGGCCGCCGGCGGGTCGTCCCGGCTGTCCACGATCGCCCGCACCCGGCACCCGGCCGCCACGAGCTCGGCCGCGGTCTCGTGAGCGCTGTCGCAGGTCGTCGCCACCACGGCCTCCCGCCCGGCCACGACCCCGAACCGCCGCAGGTAGGTGGACACGGCCGACGCCAGCATCACCCCGGGCCGATCGTTCCCCGCGAACACCAGCGGCCGCTCGTGCGCCCCGGTCGCCAGCACGACCTGCCCCGCTCGCACGTGCCACATCCGCTCCCCCTGCGCGATCAGCACGTACCCGCCCGCGTACCGCCCCACCGCGGTCGCCCCCACCAGGATCCGAACCCCACCCCGATCGCTCCCGCGTTCGGACACCGGAAAACGCCCGCGATCGGGTCCCTGGAAGCGGGCGTGTTCGGTCAGGTCGGACAGGGCGGTGGTGATCCAGTCGAGGTCGCGTTCGCCGCCCAGGTGGAGTCCGTGTTCGACGAGGAGGACTCTGGCGCGGGATCGGGACGCGGCGAGGGCCGCGGCCAGGCCGGTGGGGCCCGCGCCGATGATGAGGACGTCGGCGTGGGCGTGCTTCCGGTGGTAGTTCGGGGAGTTCGGGGTCGTCAGGCGGGCTACGCCCGGGATGCTGTGGGCTTCCAGGCCGTCGTGCAGCGCCACCTCCGTGGCTTGGGCGAAGGGGTCTCCGTCCGCCGTGACCAGGGCGTTGGGTTCGGTGAGGTCCGCTGTGAGGATTCCCCGGGGGCGGTGGCGGTAGGTGGAGCGGGCGACCTCGGTGCGGTCGTGGGCCAGCAAGGCCGAGGCGAGGGTGTCGCCGGGGTGGCCGGTGAGGGGTTCGCCGTCGAAGGTGCAGCGCAGGGTTCGGGTGCGGTCGATGCTGCCGCCGGTGTCGAGTCGCATCACGTCACCTCGTCGGTCCCGGTGTCGCGGTCGAGTTCGAACCAGCGGCGGCAGCCCGCGGCGTGCGCCCAGCGCTCGCGCCACCAGCCGAGCGGGTTGTCCCGGACGAACAGCACCTCCGCCCACTCCGCGTCGCTCAGCGCGCCGGGGTCGGCGGGGTAGGTGACGGGTTGCCCGCCGTAGCGGAACTCGGACTCGTCCCGCTCCCCGCACCAGGGGCACCGGATTCGCAGCATCGCGCCACCTCCCGCCGATGTCAGTGCGCGACGGCCGCCGCGCCGTGCTCGTCGATGAGGGCGCCGGTGACGAACCGCTCCAGCCCGTACGGCTCGGCCAGCGGGTGCGGGCGCCCGCGCGCGATGGTGTCGGCGAAGACCTGCCCGACGCCCGGCGTCGCCTTGAAACCGCCCGTCCCCCAACCGCAGTTGAGGAACAGCCCCTCCCACGGCGTCGGTCCGATGATCGGCGAGGCGTCCGGTGTGACGTCGACGGTGCCCGCCCAGGTCCGGATCACGTGCGCGCGGGCGAAGATCGGGAACAGCTCCAGCGCGGCGGCCAGCTGCCGCTCGATCACGTGCACCGATCCGCGCTGCGAGTAGCCGTTGCGGGAGTCGATGCCCGCGCCGATGACGAGCTCGCCGCGGTGCGCCTGGCTGCAGTAGACGTGCACCTGGTTGGACATCACGACGCACGGGTGCACCGGTTCCAGCAGCTCCGACACCAGCGCCTGCAGCGGGTGGCTCTGCAGCGGCAGCCGCAGGCCGAGGGTGTCGGTGAGGGTGCTGGTGCGCCCGGCCGCGGCCAGCGCGACCTTCTCGGCGCCGATGTCGCCGCGCGAGGTCCGCACGCCGCGCACCCCGTCGCCGTCGGTGAGGAACCCGGTGACCTCGCAGCCCTCCACCAGGTCCACGCCCATCTCGTCGGCCCGGCGGGCGAAGGCCCAGGCGACCAGGTCGTGCTTGGCGATGCCGCCGCGCGGCTGCCAGGTCGCGCCGAGAACCGGGTAGCGGCAACCGATGTCGACGATCGGGCAGATCTCGGCGACCTGCTGCGGCGACACCCACTCGGCGTCGATCCCGTTGGCGCGGTTGGCGAAGACGCGGCGCCGCGAGTCGCGCACCTCCTGCTCGGTGTGGGCGAGGTTGAGCACTCCCCGCTGGCTCAGCAGCAGCTCGCAGTCGAGCTCGTCGGGCAGCGTCTCCCACAGCCCCAGGGCGTGCTCGTAGATTCCGGCGCTGGCGTCCCACAGGTAGTTGGAGCGGATGATCGTGGTGTTGCGGGCCATGTTCCCGCCCGCCAGCCAGCCGCGCTCCAGGACCGCGACGTCGCGGATGCCGTGCTCGCGCGCGAGGTAGTAGGCCGTGGCCAGCCCGTGCCCGCCGGACCCGACGATCACCACGTCGTAGTGGCGGGCCGGCTCGGCGGTGCGCCAGAGCCGCTCGGGCGGCTGCGGAAGGGGTGTTGCACCCACAGCGACCTCCCCCTGACTCCGGAAGGTGAGACCAGGCTAGGAGGCCCCGGACGACCCGGTCAATTCACGAACGGGGGACGCTGCTTCCCGTTGCCGCACAACAAGATCCACGCCCGCGAAATTGGTGGTCGACTTCCCTTGACGCACCCCCACCAGCGGGCGCACGGTTGCGGTATGCGCAGAGAGTTGTCGTAGACGCAACAAGGCGGCAGCCATGGTCACGAGCGCCCACATCCTGCTCGTCGGTGCCGGCATCGTCGGATGCAGCACCGCCCTCCACCTCGCGCGCCAGGGGATCACCGATGTCCTCGTGGTCGACCAGGGACCGCTGCCGGCCACCGGCGGGTCGAGCTCCCACGCGCCCGGGCTGGTCTTCCAGACCAACGCCTCGGAGACGATGAGCAGGCTCGCCGCCGACACCGTCGCGCTGTACTCCTCGCTGGAGGTCGACGGGCAGCCCTGCTTCCACCCGGTCGGCGGCATCGAGGTCGCCACCACGCCCGAGCGCTGGGACGACCTGCGCCGCAAGCTCGGCCTGGCCACCGCGTGGGGCATCGACGCCGAACTCCTCGACCCCGGCCAGGTGCGCGAGCGCATCCCCGCCATCGACGCCGGGTACGTGCTCGGCGGGCTGCACGTCGCCTCCGACGGCATCGCCAAGCCGGTGCGGGCGGCCGAGGCGATGATGCGGGAAGCCCGCGGGCTCGGGGTGCGCTTCGAGGGCGGCGTCGAGGTCACCGGGTTCGACGTCCGCGACAACCGGATCACCGGCGTCCGAACGGGTTCCGGGGACGTCGCGGCCGAGATCGTGGTGTGCTGCGCGGGGATCTGGGGCCCGAAGATCGGCCGGATGGCCGGGGTGACGATCCCGGTGCAACCGCTCGCCCACCAGTACGCGGTGACCACGCCGGTGCTGCCGGACTCCGAAACCGAAGTGGCGCAACCGATCCTGCGGCACCAGGACCACTCGATGTACTTCCGGCAGGCCCGCGACCGCTACGGGATCGGCTCCTACCGGCACCGCGTGATCCCGGTGAGCACCGACGAGCTCTCCCCCACCGCCGCACCCGGCACCGAGGCCCCGCCGGAGGGCGGCGGCTGGAAGGGCATGGCCTCGGTGCACCCGTTCACCCCGGCGGACTTCGCCGGTCCGTGGCAGGAGGCGCGGCGGCTGCTGCCGGTGCTGCGCGAGGCCGAGATCGGCGAGGGCATGAACGGGCTGTTCCTGTTCACCGCCGACGGGATGCCGGTGCTCGGTCGGTCCGAAGTGGACAACTTCTGGATCGCCGAGGCCGTGTGGATCACGCACGCGGGCGGGGTCGGCAAGGCGATGGCGCAGTGGCTGGCCGGGCGCACGCCCGAGATCGACCTGCGTCAGGCCGACCTGCGCCGCTTCGACGACTTCGCCCGCAGCCCCTCATACCTGGCGCAGCGCAGCGCGCAGAGCTTCCGCGAGGTCTACGACATCATCCACCCGCAGCAGCCTCCCGAGCGTCCGAGGCCGCTGCGGACCAGCCCGTTCCACGACCGGCAGCGCGACCTCGGCGCGGTGTTCCTGGAGGCCAACGGCTGGGAGCGCCCGCACTGGTACGGCTGCAACGAACCCCTGCTTGAGGGCAGGGACATCGCCGAGCCCGGGCCGTGGGCGGGGCGGTTCTGGTCGCCGATCGTCGGCGCCGAGCACCTGGCCCTCCGGGAGCGGGTCGCGATGGTCGACATGACGCCGCTGGCCCGCGCCGAGGTCACCGGGCCCGGCGCCGAGGCGCTGCTGGACCGGCTCACCACCGGCCGGATCGACCGGCCGCCCGGGTACGTGACCTACGCGCTGATGCTCACGCCCGAGGGTGGCGTCCGCTCCGACGTGACCGTGGCGCGGCTGGGGCGCGACCACTTCCAGGTCGGCTGCAACGGTCCCCGCGACATCGCGTGGCTGCGGGACAACGCCGAGACCGGCACCCAGGTCCGCGACATCACCGGCGGCACCTGCTGCATCGGGTTGTGGGGGCCGCGCGCCCGCGACGTGCTGGCGCCGCTGGCCGACGTCGACGTCTCGCACGAGGCGTTCGGGTTGTTCCGCGCCAGGCGGCTGCACGTCGGCGAGGTGCCGGTGGTGGCGCTGCGGCTGTCCTACGTCGGCGAGCTCGGGTGGGAGCTCTACACCTCCGCCGACTTCGGCCGCCGCCTGTGGGACCTGCTCGCGGCGTCCGAGCACGGCGCGTTCCCGGCCGGGCGGGGCGCGTTCAACGGTCTGCGCATCGAGAAGGGCTACCGCGCCTGGGGCACCGACATGTGGACCGAGCACACCCCGGCCGAAGCGGGCCTGGCCTTCGCGGTGAAACCCGACAAGGGTCCCTTCGTCGGTCGAGAAGCCTTCCTGCGCCAGGGCGAACCCGCTCGTCGCCTGCGCTGCCTGCGCATCGACGACGGCACGGTCCTCACGGGCTCCGAACCCGTCCTGGCCGACGGCACCCCGATCGGCTTCACCACCAGCGCCGCCTACGGGCACACCCTCGACGCGAGCCTCGCCTACGCCTGGCTCCCCACGGACGCCGACACCGACCTGACGATCCGCTACTTCGACGAACCCCACCCCGCCACCGTCATCGACGACCCCGCCTTCGACCCCCGAATGACCCGAATGCGCTGCTAGACCCCCACCCCGACTCGCAGAACCCGGAATACCGCCGTATTCCGTCACCCGAAAACCGCCGTAATCCGTCACCCGAAAACCGCCGTAATCCGTCACCCGAAAACCGCCGTAATCCGTCACCCGAATACCGCCGTAATCCGTCACCCGAATACCGCCGTAATCCGTCAGCTCCGGTGGGTATCGGTCCGTCGGAGACGTCCTCGGACAAGCAGAGTTGGAGCCGCAACCATGAGCGTGAACTCGAACCCCGGGGTGCTGCTGTACCCGCGGATCCGGAAGTCGCCGTTCTTCTACGCCTCCCGGCGGCACGGCGTGGCGATGTACAGCGTGTACAACCACACCTACCACCCCCGGCACTACGGGGATCCGGTCGCCGAGTACTGGGCGCTGCTGGAAGGCGTGACGTTGTGGGACGTCGGCGTCGAGCGGCAGGTGGAGATCACCGGCCCGGACGCGTTCGCGTTCACCAACATGCTCGTGCCCCGGGACCTCACCAAGTGCAAGGTCGGCCAGTGCAAGTACGTCTTCGTCACCGGCACCGACGGCGGCATCCTCAACGACCCGGTGCTGCTGCGCCTCGGCGAGAACCACTTCTGGCTCTCGCTCGCCGACAGCGACGTGCTGCTGTGGGCCAAGGCGCTCGCCCACGGGCTGGGCATGGACGTCGAGATCCGCGAGCCCGACGTCGGCCCGGTGCAGGTCCAGGGCCCGAAGTCGGGTGCGGTGATGGCCGAGCTGTTCGGCGACTCCATCCTGGACATCCCCTATTACTACGCGGTGCAACGAGAGATCGATGGCATGCAGGTCGTCGTCTCCCGCACCGGCTACACCGCCGAGCTGGGGTACGAGATCTACCTGCACCACGCCTCCCGCGACGGCGTCCGGCTGTGGGACGCGATCTGGGAGGCCGGCGAGCCGCACGGCATGAGCGTGATCGGCCCGTGCCACATCCGCCGCATCGAGGCCGGGATCCTCTCCTGGGGCTGCGACATCACCGCCGACACCAACCCGTACGAGGTCGGCTACGGCTTCGAGAACACCTGGATGGTCGACCTCGACCAGGACGCCGACTTCCTCGGCAAGGACGCGCTGCGCCGCATCGCCGCCGAGGGCGTGAGCCGCAAGCTCGTCGGCGTGCGCATCGACGGGCCGAGCGTCGGCTCGTTCAACGACGGCGCCATGATCGACGTCTTCGACGTCCACGACCCGCGCGGCCTGCGCATCGGCGAGGTCACCTCCGCCGCTCACTCGCCGCGCCTGGACGGCAACATCGGGTACGCGATGGTGCCGATCGCCTACCAGGAGCCCGGCACCGAGCTCGTGGTCCACACCCAGCACGGCCCGCAGCAGGCGGTCGTGGCGACCAAACCGTTCCTGGACCCCACCAAGGACATCCCCAAGCGCCTGGCGCGCAGCGCGTGAAGGGGGCGAGATGACCTCTGAACTGCGACGATCCCTCGACCGGATGCGCTACGAGGTGCTGCCGGTGGGTGCGGCGCGCGTCGACCTGCTCGACCCCGGCACCACCGTCACCGTGACCGCCTCCCCGTCGAAGGGCATCGAGCCGACGCTGCGGCGCACCGAGCAGATCGCCGCGAGCGGCCTGCGCGCGGTGCCGCACCTGGCGGCCCGGTCGATCCGCGACGACGCCCACCTCGCGGCCGTGCTGGACCGGCTGGACGCGGCCGGGGTGGGCGAGGTGTTCGTCATCGCCGGGGACGCCTCCCGGCCGCTCGGCGAGTACCCCGACTCGCTCGCGCTGCTGCGGGCGATGGAGCGGCTGGGACGCCTGCCCGCGCGCATCGGCGTCGCCGGCTACCCCGAACGGCACGCGTTCATCCCAGACGACTGCGCCGTCCGGGCCATGACCGCCAAGGCGGGCTACGCCGACTACGTGGTTTCGCAAATCACGTTCGATCCGCGAACGATCATCGATTGGACGCGTGACCTGCGGCGGAGAGGGGTGGAAGCCCCCGTCTGGGTGGGCGTGCCGGGGGTGGTGGACGCCCATCGGCTGTTGCGCATCGCGCTGAAGATCGGGTTGGGTGAGTCGACGCGGTTCCTGCGAAAGCAGTACGGCGCGGTCTCGAAGATGTTGGCACGCTACACGCCGGAGGAGCTGTTCGACGAGTTGCAACCGCAGCTGGCCGACCCGGACTCGCCCATCGCGGGCTGGCACCTGTTCACGTTCAACGAGATCACCAGGACGGTGCAGTGGCGCGACGATCTGGCGGCCCGGCTGTCCGGCCGCGCGGACCGACCGGCGTAACCGACACCTCGCAGGAGGACCTGGCATGACCTTCCCGTCCGACCTGGACATCTCCCGAGCCACCCCGCTGCGCCCGATGGAGGACGTCGCGGCGCAGCTGGGCATCGGGGAGCACCTGCTGGAGCCCTACGGGCGCAACGTCGCGAAGATCTCGCTCGACGCGATCGACGAGCTCTCCGACCGGCCTCGCGCCCGCTACGTCGTGGTCTCGGCCATCACGCCCACCCCGCTCGGCGAGGGCAAGACGACCACCACCGTCGGGCTCGGGCAGGCGCTGAACCACATCGGCAAGCGCTCCGCGGTCGCGGTCCGGCAGCCCTCGATGGGCCCCACGTTCGGCATCAAGGGCGGCGCGGCGGGCGGCGGCTACAGCCAGGTCGTGCCGATGGAGGCGCTGAACCTGCACCTCACCGGCGACATGCACGCGGTCACCGCGGCGCACAACCTGCTGTCGGCGATGCTCGACAACCACCTGCACAAGGGCAACGAGCTGGGGATCGACCCGCAGCGGATCACCTGGCGGCGGGTGCTCGACGTCAACGACCGCGACCTGCGCAACATCATCTCCGGGCTCGGCGGCAAGCAGGACGGCACGCCGCGCCAGACCGGTTTCGACATCACCGCGGCCAGCGAGGTGATGGCCGTGCTCGCGCTGTCGACCTCGCTGGCCGACCTTCGGCAACGGCTCGGCCGCATCGTCGTGGGCTACACCGCCGAGGGCGATCCGATCACCGCCGAGCAGCTCAAGGTCGCGGGCGCGATGGCGGTGATCCTGCGCGACGCGCTCAAGCCGAACCTGATGCAGACCACCGAGAACACGCCGGTGCTGGTGCACGCGGGCCCGTTCGGCAACATCGCGCACGGCAACTCCTCGATCGTCGCCGACCTGGTCGCCAGCCGCTGCACCGACTACCTGATCACCGAGGCCGGGTTCGGCGCGGACATGGGCGCCGAGCGGTTCTTCAACATCAAGTGCCGCACCTCCGGTCTGAAGCCCGATGCCGCCGTGCTGGTGGCGACGGTCCGCGCCCTCAAGGCGCACTCCGGCCGGTACAAGGTGGTGGCGGGCAAGCCGCTGCCGCCGGAGATGCTGGCGGAGAACCCGGACGACGTGCTGGCCGGGGCCGACAACCTGCGCAAGCAGATCGACAACATCCGGTTGCACGGCGTGTCCCCGGTGGTGGCGATCAACGCGTTCCCGGGCGACTTCGCCAGCGAGCACGACGCGATCCGCCAGGTCGCCGAGGCCGAGGGCGCGCACGTGGCGGTCAGCACCCACTTCACCGAGGGCGGCAAGGGCGGCGCCGAGCTCGCCGAGGCCGTCGTGGCGGCCTGCGAGGAGCCGGCCGGGTTCCAGGTGCTGTACCCGGACGAGGCCGACCTGCGCACCAAGATCGAGACGATCGCGACGAAGGTCTACGGCGCCGACGGCGTCAGCTACGCGCCCGCGGCCTCCCGCGCGATCGACAGCTACGAGGCCAACGGCTACGGCGACCTGCCGGTCTGCATCGCCAAGACCCACCTGTCGCTGAGCTCGGACCCGTCGCTGCTGGGCGCGCCGACGGGCTGGACGCTGCCGGTCCGCGAGGTGCGGGCGTCGGTCGGCGCCGGGTTCGTGTACCCGATCTGCGGGGACATGCGGACCATGCCGGGCCTGGGCTCGCACCCGCAGGCCGAGTCGATCGACCTCGACGCCGACGGCAACATCACCGGCCTGATGTGACCCGGCCTCACGTGACCCGGCCTTACGTGAGTTCGGGCTCGGAATGACCCTGGTCGAGATCTCCACCGACGGCCTCGACGGTGCGGTGCTCGCCGACCGCCTCGGGGCCGATCGGGTCGAGCTGTGCTCGGCCGGGGCGCTGGGCGGACTGACGCCCGGGCCGGGCCTGCTCGACGCGGTGCTGCGGCGGTGCCGCCGCAGCGAGGTGCACGTGCTGATCCGGCCGCGGGAGGGCGGGTTCCGCTACTCCCCCGCCGAGGTGGCGGTGATGCGCGCGGACGTCCGGCACGCGGTGGCGGCCGGTGCCGCCGGGATCGTGGTCGGCGCGCTCGACGAGACCGGTGCGCTGGACGCCGCCGTGCTCGGCGATCTCGTCGCCGACGCCGGGGACGTCCCGGTCGCGCTGCACCGGGCCGTCGACGTCTGCCCGGACCCGGTCGAGGCCGCGAACATCGCCGCTGGGCTGGGGATTCGACGCGTCCTCAGTTCGGGCGGCGCGGTGCGCGCCGAGGACGGTGCCGAGGTGCTGCGGCGGATGGCGGGCTCGGGCGTCACCCTCACCGCCTGCGGCGGGGTCCGGGCCCACAACGTCGGCGACGTCGTGCGCGCCGCCGGTGTCGGCGAGGTCCACGCGGCCCCGCGCAGGCCGGTGCCCTCCCCCGGCGGCACGGTCGATTTCGGGCCGCACGCGGAGCTCGACTCCGACGAGGCGCGCGAGCTCATCGCCGCAGCGCGCCGCTGATCAGCTCGGGCGCGGGGCGTACATGATCACGCCGACGCCGACCAGGCAGATCAGCGCCCCGATGACGTCCCACCGGTCCGGGCGGAACCCGTCCACCACCACGCCCCACAGCAGCGATCCGGCCACGAAAACCCCGCCGTAGGCCGCCAGCACCCGCCCGAAGTTCGGATCGGCCTGGAACGTCGCCACGAACCCGTAGATCCCCAGCGACACCACACCCGCCCCGATCCACAGCATCCCCCGCTGCTCGCGAAGCCCCTGCCAGATCAACCACGCGCCACCGATCTCGGTCAACGCGGCCAGCAGGAACAGCACCGCGGACTTCACGACACCCATGCCGACGACGCTAGTCCAGTCGCCCACCGACGTTCGGACCCGCTGCTCGACCGCGGGCCGGACGGATCACTCGTCGACGGTGAGGTCCGAGAAGCGGACGGGGAAGCCCGCGCCGTCCGGGGAAGCGCACATCGGGCCCGCGGAAGCGGGGACGTCCGGGGGGAAGTAGGCGATGCGGAGGTCGTGGACGGGTTCGCCGTCCTCGGGGGCGTAGCGGATCTGGACGGCGTCCTCGAATCGCTCGATCTCGATGGTCACCGACTCGACGTCGCCGCACACCGCCGACAGCGGCTGCCGGCTCCAGTCGGAGAAGTCGCGGGTCACCACCGCCGAGAGGAACTGCTCGCCGTCGACGTACTCGATGCCGGTCTTGATCCAGTTCCGCTCGTCGAGGCGCAGCATCAGCCCCGCCTGGTCGTGCTGCTCGCGGTAGTCGCCGAAGAACCTGGTGCGCATCCGGAACTGGGCGCCGACGGGCACCATCAGGGCGTGCCCGGTGTCGCGGTTGAAGCCGTAGTGCGTGGTCTGCCAGAAGTCCGTGCCGGTGTCGCTGGTGACCGTCAGACCCGCGTAGGTCAACCAGTTCGCCGGTTCGTTCAGCCACTGCCACCCGCTGATCGAGAACAGCGAGAGTTCGTCGGCTTGCTGCATTGCCCACCGCTCCGTTCGGTCCGGGCAACCGCCGTGGCGGCCCGCGCCTTCGAGGCACCGTCGAACTCCGGAGAATACCGGGCGGAGAGCGGCGAGGTGAGCACACCTCGTGAATCGCGGACCACGTGGAGCGCCGCGGTGGGAGATCAGCGCACGACGGTGACCGGGCACGCCGAGTGGTGGACGATCTTCATCGCGACGGACCCGACGAGCATGCCGGTGAACGCGCCGTGCCCCTTGTCGCCGACCACCAGCAGATCGGCCTGCTTCGACAGCTTCACGAACTCGTCGACGACCTGACCGCGGATCAGCTTCGACCGGATGTCGACGCTCGGGAAGTCGGGCTTGACCCGCGCCAGCGCCCCGTCCAGCGCCTCCTGCCCCTGCTTCTGCAGCTCGGCGTCTGTGCTGGTGAGGTGGTAGCCGAACTGCACGGGCTGGTGCCAGACGGTGATCGCGTGCAACAGGCCGCCCACCTGCCGCACGTGCTCGGCGGCCCAGCGCAGCGCGTGCACCGACTCCTCCGATCCGTCCACTCCGACTACGACGGTCTGCGGCATGACCGGGCTCCTTCAGCGCTCGGGGATGATCTCGCCGGGATCGTAGGGCGATCCGGCGGCCCCCGCAGCGCGTCGGGAGGTCAGAGCTGGCCGACGTCGGTGACCCGCAGGACCGCGTGGCCCTCCTCGTCGGAAGCGGCGAGGTCGACCTCGGCGCTGATGCCCCAGTCGTGGTCCTCGGCCGGGTCGGCGAAGATCTGCCGCACCAGCCAGCGATCGGACTCCTCGGTGATCATCAGCAGCTGCGGGCCGCGCGCGTCCGGGCCGGTGCCGATCTCGTCGTGCTCGTCGTAGTAGTCGTCGAGCGCGTCGGCCCAGGCGTCGGCGTCCCAGCCGTCCTCGCCGTCGAGCTCGCCGAGCTGCTCGTAGCGGCGCAGCGCGGCCAGCTCGACGCGGCGGAACAGCGCGTTGCGCACCTGCACCCGGAACGCGCGCGCGTTGCGGGTGACCCGTTCCGGCTCGGCCGGTGCGGCCTGGGCGGGGTCGGCACCGGGGTGGCGCAGCTTCTCCCACTCGTCGAGGAGGCTGGAGTCGACCTGGCGGACCAGCTCGCCCAGCCACTCGATGATGTCGGTGAGCTCCTCGGTCTTGGCGTCGTCGGGCACGGTGTGCCGCAGCGCCTTGTAGACGTCGGCGAGGTAGCGCAGCACGAGGCCCTCGGAGCGGGCGAGGCCGTAGTGGTTGACGAACTCGACGAAGTTCATCGCCCGCTCGTACATGTCGCGCGCCACCGACTTCGGCGACAGCTCGTGCTCGGCGACCCACGGGTGGCCCTTGCGGTAGGTCTCGTAGGCGGCTTCGAGGAGCTCTTCGAGCGGCTTGGGGTGGGTGATGTCCTCCAGCAGCTCCATGCGCTCGTCGTACTCGATGCCGTCGGCCTTCATCTGCGCGACGGCCTCGCCCCGGGCCTTGAACTGCTGCTGCGAGAGCACCTGCCTCGGGTTGTCCAGTGTGGACTCGATGACGCTGAGCACGTCGAGCGCGTAGCTCGGGGACTCGGTGTCGAGCAGTTCGATGGCGGCCAGCGCGAACGGCGACAGCGGCTGGTTGAGCGCGAAGTCGAACTGCAGGTCCACCGTCACCCGCACCCTGCGGCCCTGGTCGTCCGGGGCGTCGAGCTGCTCGACGACGTCGGCGGCCCGCAGCGCCCGGTAGATCGCGATCGCGCGCAGGATGTGCTTGCGCTGGCTCGCGCGGTCCTCGTGGTTGTCCTCCAGCAGGTGCCGCATCGCCGTGAACGCGTCACCGGCTCGGTTGATGACGTTGAGCAGCATCGAGTGGCTGACGGTGAAGCTGGAGCGCAGCGGCTCGGGTTCGGCCTCGACCAGCTTCTCGAAGGTCTTCTCGCTCCAGGACACGAAGCCCTCGGGGGCCTTCTTGCGCACCAGCTTGCGCTTCTTCTTCGGGTCGTCCCCGGCCTTGGCCAGCGCCCGCTCGTTCTCGATCTCGTGCTCGGGCGCCTGCACCACCACGAACCCGGCGGTGTCGTAGCCGGCGCGACCGGCGCGGCCGGCGATCTGGTGGAACTCGCGCGCCTTGAGGTGCCGGGTGCGCACGCCGTCGTACTTGGTCAGGCCGGTGATAAGCACGGTGCGGATCGGCACGTTGATGCCCACGCCGAGCGTGTCCGTCCCGCAGATGATCTTGAGCAGCCCGGCCTGCGCCAGCTGCTCGACGAGCCGCCGGTACTTGGGCAGCATCCCCGCGTGGTGCACGCCGATGCCGTGCCGCACCAGCCGCGACAGGGTCTTGCCGAAGCCCGCGGTGAAGCGGAAGTCGCCGAGCGCGTCGGCGATGGCGTCGCGCTGCTCGCGGGAGGCGACCTTGACGCTCATCAGCGCCTGCGCCTGCTCCAGCGCGGCGGCCTGGTTGAAGTGCACGACGTAGACCGGGGCCTGCTGACCCGAGAGAAGTTCCTCGATGGTCTCGTGCAGCGGGGTCCTGGCGTAGCGGAAGTTCAGCGGGATCGGGCGCTCGGCGGAGGTGACGACCGCGGTGCTGCGCCCGGTGCGGCGGGTCAGGTCCTCCTCGAAGCTGCTGACGTCGCCGAGCGTGGCCGACATGAGCACGAACTGGGCGCGCGGCAGCTCCAGGATCGGCACCTGCCAGGCCCAGCCGCGGTCGGGTTCGGCGTAGAAGTGGAACTCGTCCATCACGACCTGGTCGACGTCGGCGTCGGCGCCGTCGCGCAGGGCGATGTTGGCCAGGATCTCCGCGGTGCAGCAGATGATGGGCGCGTCGGCGTTGACGCTGGAGTCGCCGGTCATCATCCCGACGTTCTCGGCGCCGAAGACGTCGACGAGGCTGAAGAACTTCTCCGAGACCAGCGCCTTGATCGGCGCGGTGTAGAAGCTGCGCTTGCCCTCGGCCAGGGCGGTGAAGTGCGCGCCCGTCGCCACCATGCTCTTCCCGGACCCGGTGGGGGTCGACAGGATCACGTTGGCGCCGGTCACGACCTCCATCAGCGCTTCTTCCTGCGCCGGGTAGAGCTCGATGCCCAACGACAGCGTCCATTCGACGAACGCCTCGAACAGAGCGTCGGGATCGGGGTCGGCCGCGGTGGGCTCGGGGAGCTGGTCGGTGAGCTTCATCGTGCCCCCATCGTCCCTGGCCACCCCGGACGCGGGGCACCCGGGGTGCGAGTGGTGGGCGCTTCCTCCACATCGGTGTCGTCGCTGGTGGAAGACCCGGGTGATCAGCGACCATGGGGGAGGCCCCTCGCAACGGGAGGAAGGAGCGGCACCATGTCGACCCAGAACGTGCGCTTCGTCGGCGGGCCCCTGGACGGCAGGGTCCAGGACCTGCGCGACCACGAAGCGGTCGCGGGCCGCCTCCTCAAGCACATCCACCTGCACGACGGCCCCAAGATCGAAACCCAGTACGAGCTCCACTACACGGAGGAGACGGGCTGGGTGTACCACCTGTGCGGCACCCAGCCGTAACGGAGAGTGCTCGATCGACTACTCATCTCGACTGTACAATCTGTACATGAGCGTTGAAGCTGTACCTATGGACGAGAGCTCCGCGATCGAAGTCAACGTGACCACCGCGCGCGCCAAGCTGCCCGAGTACATCGAGTTGGCTCGCGAGGGCGAGTACGTCTACCTGACCCACCGCGGCAAGCGGGTGGCCGCACTGGTCGCGGCCGATGTCGCGGAGCACTGGGAAGAAGCCGAGGACGCGTACTGGGCCGACCAGGTCGAGGACGCCAAGAAGTCCGGCACCGTTCCGCTGCGCGAGGCGATCGTCGCCTTGGAGCAGGAGCCGTGACCTACTCGGTCGATGTCACCAACAACGCGATCAAGACGCTGCAGAAGCTGGACAAGCAGACTCGACGCCGAATCCAGTCCGCGATCCTGCAGCTGGAGGAGGATCCGAGGCCGCCCGGGGCGATCGCGCTGAAGGGCATGAAGGACCACTTCCGAATCCGGGTCGGCCACTATCGCGTGATCTACTCGATCGACGACGGCCACCTGATGGTTCTGGTCATCCGGGTCGGCCACCGCCGCGAGGTCTACGAACGATGAATCCGCTGTGTGCGTGACCTGTTCGTTTTGCCGGAGACACGTGTCACAGCTTTGATGGCATACATAAGCCTCGGATCCCGGAGCCAGGCGGCGTCTGAGGTTCCGCTACCCGCACCGCCAAGCAACACGACCACAGAGTAGTTGTCAGCAAAACCAGTGAACGCCGTTAACTGACCCGAGACACGCATCACAGCTTTGATCGGTTTCACAGGACAAACAGCGGCTTACCATCCTTCGTATGGTGGCGCACTCGACGACGAGCGGCGGCCGTCCGGACCTGCCTTTGGCGGCGGAGTTCCCGGAGCCGAGCCGTGAGCAGTGGCAATCCCAGGTCCACAAGGTGCTGAAACGATCCGGCTTGGTCGGCGAGGAGCCGCCATCGGGACCGGTCGAGAGCGTGCTGGACTCCACCACGCACGACGGCATCCGGATCCACCCCCTCTACACCGACGCTCCCGGCGACCCGGGGCTGCCGGGCCTGGCGCCGTTCGTGCGCGGCAGCCGCCCGCAGGGCGGGGTGGCCGAGGGCTGGGAGGTGCGCCAGCGCCACGAGCACCCGGACGCCGCCGAGACCAACCGCGAGGTGCTCGCCGACCTCTACAACGGGGTGTCGTCGCTGTGGCTGCGCGTGGGCTCGGCCGGGATCGCGATCGACGACCTGGCCGACGCCCTCAACGGCGTCCACCTGGACATGATCGCCGTGAACCTGGACGCGGGCTCGGAGGTCGCCGCCGCCGCGAAGGCGTTCCTGGCGCTGGCCGCCGAGCAGGGCGTGCCCGCCGGTGAGCTGCGCGGCAACCTCGGCGCCGATCCGCTGGGCGTGCTGGCGCGCACCGGGCAGGCCGGTGACCGCGCGACCGCGGTCGAGCTCGCCCAGCGCTGCGCGAGCGAGTTCCCGCAGCTGCGGGCCATCACTGTGGACGCGCTGCCGTACCACGACGCGGGGGGTTCGGACGCCGAGGAGCTGGGCTGCTCGCTGGCGGCCGGGGTGACCTACCTGCGGTGGCTGACCGAGGCCGGGCTGGACGTGGACACCGCCGCGGGCCAGCTGGAGTTCCGCTACGCCGCGACCGCCGACCAGTTCCTCACCATCGCCAAGTTCCGCGCCGCCCGACGCCTGTGGGAGCAGGTCACCCGCTCCTCCGGGGTGGGCGAGTCCGCGCGGGCGCAGGTGCAGCACGCGGTGACCTCGCAGGCGATGCTGACCCGCCGCGACCCGTGGGTGAACATGCTGCGCGGCACCATCGCCACCTTCGCCGCCGGTGTGGGCGGCGCCCGGTCGGTGACCACGCTGCCGTTCGACGCCGCGATCGGCCTGCCGGACGAGTTCTCCCGCCGCATCGCCCGCAACACCCAGGCGCTGCTGCTGGAGGAATCGCACCTCGCGCAGGTCATCGACCCCGCAGGGGGTTCCTGGTACGTCGAGTCGTTGACCGACGAGCTGGCCCGCAAGGCCTGGTCCTGGTTCCAGCGCATCGAGGCCGTCGGCGGGCTGCCGGAGGCCCTGGATTCCGGGCTGGTGTCCGAGGAGATCGCCGACACCTGGGAGCGGCGCCGCGAGGCGATCGCCCACCGCAGCGACGCGATCACCGGTGTCAGCGAGTTCCCGAACCTCGACGAGAAGCCCCTGGAGCGCACCCCGGCGCCGCAGCAGCCCGGCGGCGGGCTGCCGGTGCACCGCTACGCCGAGGACTTCGAGGCGCTGCGCGACGCCGCCGACCGGCGGGCGCAGCGGCCGTCGGTCTTCCTCGCCACGCTCGGCCCGCTGGCCGCGCACAACGCGCGGGCCTCGTTCGCCCGCAACCTGTTCGCCGCGGGCGGTCTCGACGCCACCGAGGCCGGGCCGACCGACGACGTCGACGCGGTGGTGGCCGCCTACACCGGTTCGCCGGTGGCGTGCCTGTGCTCCAGCGACAAGATCTACGCCGAGCGCGCGGCGGAGACCGCGAAGGCGCTCAAGCAGGCCGGGGTGAAACTCGTCCTGCTGGCAGGAAAACCGAGCGACCACGCCGACGTCGACGGCTACGTGCACGCCGGGGGCGATGCGCTGACCGTCCTCGAAGCCGTGCACGCCGAGTTGGGAGTCCGACGATGACGCAGATCCCGAACTTCGCCGAGGTCCCGCTGGATTCCCCGTCGCAGGCCGACGAGGACCGCTGGCGGTCGGAGGTGCTGGCGGCCACCGGCAAGGAGTCCGACGCGCTGGCGTGGGAGGCCCCGGAGGGCATCGACGTCAAGCCGCTCTACACCGAGTCCGATGTGGACGGACTGGACTTCCTGTCGACGTACCCGGGTCTGGCGCCGTTCCTGCGCGGGCCGTACCCGACGATGTACGTCAACCAGCCCTGGACCGTGCGCCAGTACGCGGGTTTCTCCACCGCCGAGGCCTCCAACGCCTTCTACCGGCGCAACCTCGCCGCCGGGCAGAAGGGCCTGTCGGTCGCCTTCGACCTCGCGACCCACCGCGGCTACGACTCCGACCACCCGCGCGTCGGCGGTGACGTCGGCATGGCGGGCGTGGCGATCGACTCGATCCTGGACATGCGGCAGCTCTTCGACGGCATCCCGCTGGACAAGATGAGCGTGTCGATGACCATGAACGGCGCGGTGCTGCCGGTCATGGCGCTCTACATCGTCGCCGCCGAAGAGCAGGGTGTCGCACCGGAGCAGCTGGCCGGGACCATTCAGAACGACATCCTCAAGGAGTTCATGGTCCGCAACACCTACATCTACCCGCCGCAGCCGTCGATGCGGATCATCTCCGACATCTTCTCCTACACCAGCCAGAAGATGCCGAAGTTCAACTCGATCTCCATCTCCGGCTACCACATCCAGGAGGCCGGGGCCACGGCCGACCTGGAGCTCGCCTACACGCTGGCCGACGGCGTGGAGTACCTGCGGGCGGGCAAGCAGGCCGGGCTCGACATCGATTCCTTCGCGCCGCGGCTGTCGTTCTTCTGGGGCATCGGCATGAACTTCGCGATGGAGGTCGCGAAACTGCGCGCCGCACGGCTGCTCTGGTCGAAGCTGGTCAAGCAGTTCGGGCCGGAGAACCCGAAATCGCTGTCGCTGCGCACCCATTCGCAGACCTCCGGCTGGTCGCTGACCGCCCAGGACGTCTACAACAACGTCGCCCGCACCTGCGTGGAGGCGATGGCCGCCACCCAGGGACACACCCAGTCCCTGCACACCAACGCCCTCGACGAAGCCCTCGCCCTCCCGACCGATTTCTCCGCGCGCATCGCCCGCAACACCCAGCTGGTGCTGCAGCAGGAATCCGGCACCACCCGCGTCATCGACCCCTGGGGCGGCAGCTACTACCTCGAACGCCTCACCCAGGACCTCGCCGAGCGCGCCTGGGCCCACATCACCGAGGTCGAGGACGCGGGCGGCATGGCCCAGGCCATCGACGCCGGCATCCCCAAGCTGCGCATCGAGGAAGCCGCCGCCCGCACCCAGGCGCGCATCGACTCCGGCCGCCAGCCCCTCATCGGCGTCAACAAGTACCGCTACGACGGCGACGAGCAGGTCGAGGTCCTCAAGGTCGACAACGCCGACGTCCGCAACCAGCAGCTGGACAAGCTCCGGCGGCTGCGGGAGGAGCGGGACTCGCAGGCCTGCGAGGACGCGCTGCGGCGGTTGACCGGCGCGGCCGAGGCCTCGCTGTCCGACGACCGCCCCAACGACCTCGGCCACAACCTGCTGGCCCTGGCCGTCGACGCCGCCCGCGCCAAGGCCACCGTCGGCGAGATCTCCGACGCCCTGGAGAAGGTCTTCGGCCGCCACTCCGGCCAGATCCGTACGATCTCCGGCGTGTACCGGGAAGAAGCCGGCCAGTCCGACCAGCTCGAATCCGCCCGCGAACAGGTCGAGGCCTTCGCCGAGGCCGAAGGACGCCGCCCGCGCATCCTGGTGGCCAAGATGGGCCAGGACGGCCACGACCGCGGCCAGAAGGTCATCGCCACCGCCTTCGCCGACCTCGGCTTCGACGTCGACGTGGGCCCGCTGTTCCAGACCCCCACCGAGGTCGCGCGCCAGGCCGCCGAGGCCGACGTGCACATCGTCGGGGTCTCCAGCCTCGCCGCCGGGCACCTCACCCTGGTCCCCGCGCTGCGCGAGGAACTGGCCGCGATCGGCCGGGAGGACATCATGATCGTCGTCGGCGGCGTCATCCCGCCCGCCGACTTCGACGCCCTCCGCCAAGCCGGGGCCTCGGCGATCTTCCCGCCCGGCACCGTCATCGCCGACGCCGCCTCCGGGCTCCTCGACGAACTCCGCGACCGACTCGAACACTGATGCCACGCACGATCGACATCCACGACTACGCCAAGGGCGTCCTGGACGGCTCGCGCACCAAGCTCGCCCAGGCCATCACGCTGGTGGAGTCCACCCGCGCCGACCACCGCGCGCTCACGCAGGACCTGCTCACCGAGCTGCTCCCGCACAGCGGCGGGGCGCACCGGATCGGCATCACCGGTGTGCCCGGCGTGGGCAAGTCGACGTTCATCGAGGCGCTGGGCTCGATGCTCACCGAGCAGGGGCATCGGGTCGCGGTGCTGGCGGTGGACCCGTCGTCGACGCGCAGCGGCGGCAGCATCCTCGGCGACAAGACCCGGATGGGCAGGCTGGCCTCGGACCCGTCGGCGTTCGTGCGGCCCTCGCCGTCGGCGGGCACGCTCGGCGGGGTCGCGCGCGCCACGCGCGAGACGATCCTGCTGATGGAGGCCGCCGGGTACGACGTGGTGCTGGTGGAGACAGTCGGCGTCGGGCAGTCCGAGGTGACGGTGGCCGGGATGGTCGACTGCTTCCTGCTGCTGTCGCTGGCCCGCACCGGCGACCAGCTGCAGGGCATCAAGAAGGGCGTGCTGGAGCTCGCCGACATCATCGCGGTCAACAAGGCCGACGGCGAGCACGCGACCGAGGCCAAGAAGGCCGCCCGCGAACTCCGCGGCGCCCTGCGCCTGCTCACCCCGGTCAGCTCCTCCTGGACGCCCCCGGTCCTCACCTGCAGCGGCTTGCAGTCCCTGGGCCTGGACACCCTCTGGGACCAGATCCGCCAGCACCACGAAACCCTCTCGCAAACCGGCGAACTCGCGGAAAAACGAGCCCGCCAGCAGATCGAGTGGACCTGGTCCATGGTCCGAGACCAGCTCATCTCCGACCTCACCCACGACCCCGAGGTCCAATCCCTCCTCCCCACCCTCGAAACCCAGGTCGCCGAGGGCACCCTCCCCCCGGGCCAAGCAGCCCAAACCCTCCTCAACACCTTCCGCAGAACCTGAACCGCCTCCGCGTCCCCTCCCGCGTTCCACATCTGAGGGTCACCTCCGGAGGTGGAATTTCCGAATTTCGATGGAGATCAGGGACCCGATTTCCATTGAAATCGGAACTCTGACTTCCAGTGAAATCGGGTTCCCCTCGGGCCCCCTGGGGAGGTGCGGATGAGGACGGGCCGATACTGGGTGGGACAGGACGTCGTGTCGGGTGAGTTGGGACGGTGAGCGCATGCGGATCAGTGTTGATCCGGACTCCGAGGTACCTCCCTTCGAGCAGGTGCGGTCGAGCGTGGCCGAGCAGATCAACGCCGGTGATCTGGCGGTCGGCGAGAAGCTGCCCACCGTGCGGGCGCTGGCCGCTGAGCTGGGGATCGCGGCGAACACCGCGGCCAAGGCGTACCGGGAGCTCGAACAGGCCGGGCTGATCGAAACACGCGGCCGAGCAGGTACTTTCGTCAGCGATGCGGGTGATCAGGCCGCCGCGCGGGCCGCCGAGGCCGCGGCGACCTACGCGCAGATCACCCACGCGCTGGGCATCCCCAAGAACGAAGCGCTCGCGATCGTGCAGGCCGCGCTGAAGGTCTAGGGCCGTCGGGGCGTGCGGCGGAGAAGCATCCCCCTCCCACCGCGCCGGCAACCCGCACCGCTGCGCCTCAGCGCCTTCGCGGCGAGCGCACCGCCGGGACGCCGCGTGCTCAAGGAGCGGGAATCCAGGCTCCGGCAGCGCGACCACCGAGCAGCGCTCAGCCGACCTCGCGCTGCAGGGCTCGCATCGTCGCGATCTCGTCCTGCTGGGTGACCAGGGCGTCCTGGGCCATCTCGTGGACCTGCTCGTCGCGGCCGGTGGTGAGCAGCTGCGTCGCCATCGTCAGCGCCCCCTCGTGGTGGGCGATCATCAGCTGCAGGAACAGCCGGTCGTAGTCGGCGCCGCGCGACGCCGCGAGCTGGGCGAGCTGCTCGGGCGTGGCCATGCCCGGCATCGTCGCGTGCCCGGAGTGCCCCGCGTGCCCGGAGTGCTCGGCACCGCGACTGCTCAGCCAGCCCCGCATCATCCCGATCTCCGGCGCCTGCGCGCCGCCGATGCGATCCGACAGGGAGCGCAGCTTCGCGTTCTGCGCGCGCTCGGGCGTCAGCGCCGTCATCTCCACGGCCTGCTCGTGGTGGGCGATCATGTTCCGCAGGTAGTCGACCTCGACCTGGCTCGCCCCGCCCCGATCCGGTTCGGCACCGGCCACCACCTGCGGCTCGTCCCCCGGCGCGCCCGGCAGCACGACCGGCGGCCCGGCCGGGGCCTCGGGCTCCCCCGAGCACCCCGCCACCACGCCCGCGACCAGCAGCATTCCCAGCACCGACGTCCGCGCCATTTCCGCCCCCTCTGGGAAAACCGTGAAAAAACCGCCGAAAAAGCCTATTCCAGCCGTAATCCGGCAACACGATACTGGGTGAACGCGGTCGACCGAAACCGCTGTCGGCGGCTGCCCCGGAAGCGGCCACGACATCCGAACCAGGGGGTGGATCGGCTTTGTTCACTCACTCGACCGGCCGGAAACGCGTGCTGGGAGCCGCGATCGGGGTGCTGGCGCTGAGCCTGTCGCTCGCGCCCGCGACCGCCGCGACCCCGCCGAGCGACGGCCCCGAGCAGTACTCCGCGCAGCAGGTCGCGGCACCGAACTCCGAGATCGACAAGAGCGAGAACGTCGACCACGTCGCGAACCTGCCCAAGCAGGCCCCGTTCAACACCCTGGAGGCCTACGGCACGGACATCGCGTTCAAGCAGAACATCGCCTACGTCGGCAACTACGACGGCTTCGTCGTCTACGACATCGCCAACCCGAAGAAGCCCCGCATCATCACCCAGGTCCAGTGCCCGGGCGGCCAGGGCGACATGTCGGTGTCGGGCGACCTGCTGTTCGTCTCGACCGACTACCCGCGCAGCAACAACACCTGCACCAGCGAGGAGACCGACGCCGCCGACCCCAACGGGTGGGAGGGCATGAAGGTCTTCGACATCAGCGACCCCGCCAAACCGCGCTACGTCTCGGCGATCGCGACCGACTGCGGTTCGCACACCCACACCCTCGTGCCGGACAAGACGGGCGAGAACGTCTACCTCTACGTCTCTTCCTACGGCCCGAAGGCGGAGTTCCCGAACTGCCAGCCGCCGCACGACAAGATCTCCATCATCAAGGTGCCGCTGGCCGACCCGGCCTCGCCGCAGCTGGTCGACACCCCGGTGCTGTTCCCGGACGGCGGCAACCCCGGTGCCCCGGACGGCATCAGCGAGACCACCGGCTGCCACGACATCACCGCGTTCCCCGCCAAGGACCTCGCGGCGGGCGCGTGCATGGGTGACGGCGTGCTGTTCGACATCTCCGACCGCGAGAAGCCGCGCGTGATCAACCAGGTCCGCGACGACACCAACTTCGCGTTCTGGCACAGCGCCACCTTCAACAACGAGGGCACCAAGGTCATCTTCACCGACGAGCTCGGCGGCGGTGGCGCGGCGACCTGCAACGAGGCCACCGGCCCGGTGCGCGGCGCCAACGGCATCTACGACATCGCCGGCTCGGGCGCGGACTCGAAGCTGGAGTTCAAGAGCTACTACAAGATCCCGCGGCACCAGGCCGACACCGAGAACTGCGTGGCGCACAACGGATCGCTGATCCCGGTCGCGGGCGGGGACTTCATGGTCCAGGCCTGGTACCAGGGCGGGATCTCGGTGTTCGACTTCACCGACTCCACCAAGCCGCAGGAGATCGCCCACTTCGACCGCTCGGCGTTCAACCCGGACGAGCTGCAGCTGGCGGGATCGTGGTCGGCGTACTACTACAACGGCCACATCTACTCCAGCGGCATCCAGGAGGGCCTGGACGTCCTCGACCTGCGCGATCCGCGCACGGACTCGGCCAAGAAGGTCCGCTACGAGGAGTTCAACCCGCAGACCCAGCCCGTCTACGAGAACTAGCACCAGCCCGAACGCCCTCGCCGCGCTCCGCGGCGGGGGCGTTCGGCGTTTCAGGCCAGGAAGGCCGGGACGTCGAAGGACAGCATCGGGGAGCCGAAGAGCGGGCCCGCGACGACGGCGCAACCGATGTCCTGCCAGAGGGCGAGCTGCTCCTCGGTCTCGACGTGGTCGACGCAGAGGCGGACACCGCTCATCAGCGGGATCAGGCCGCGCAGGGCCTGGATCTCGGGCGTCTCCGGCGACTCCGCCGCGTGCACCAGGCGGACGATCTCCTCGGACAGCCGCACCGAGTCCACCGGCAGCTCGCGCAGCAACCGCAGCTCGCCGGGAGATCCGGTGAAGTCGTGCAGCGACGCCTCGATACCGCGAGCCCTCAGGTGCCGCAGGTTCTCCCGAGCTTCCTCGTTCTCGCTGATCGCGGCGATCGGCATGCACAGCCGCAGCAGGCTCGGGTCGAGCTCGGACTCGTCGAGGACCTTGTGCACCACCGCCGCCAGGTCGGGATCACGCCCCTGGTTCGGGCTCAGCGCCAGCGACAGGGACACCCGGTGCCCGTCGGCGTGCCACTCCCCCAAGTGCTGCCAGGCGGTCTGCAGCATCCAGTCCCGCATCCCCAGCGTGACCCCGGAGCGCTCCGCCAGCCGCGTGCAGTCGGCGTGCTCGACGACGCCGAAATCGCCGGTGTCCCAGCGGAACTCGGCCTCCATCGTGCAGAGACCGCGGTCGGGCAACCGGATCGACGGCCGGTAGACGACGTCGAACTCGCCCATCTCCAGGCCGCCCGGCATGATCGCCGCGAGCTGGCTCTCCTCGCGCTCCTCCGGCGCGAGGTCCGGGTCGAACAGCGCCCACTGCCGCTTGCCCGCCGCCTCGGCGCGCCGCAGCGCGACGTCGGCGGCCCAGAGCATGTTCGCCGCGTCGGCCTCGCCGACCGTCCGCTGCACCACGCCGATGCTGGCGGTGGCCGCGATGCCGCGACCGCCGACGTAGACGGGTTCGGCGAGCATCTCGTTGATCAGCTGCGTCATCACCGGCACCGACGGGGTGTCGGGCTGCTCCCAGACCAGCAGCGCGAACTCGGTGCCGCCGTAGCGCGACACCAGCGCCTCCTCGTCCTCGACCAGGTGCTCCAGCCGGCGCGCGACGGTGCGGATGAGCTGGTCGCCGACGGCGTAGCCGAGCCCGTCGTTGATCAGCTCGAAGCCGTCCAGCCCCAGCTGGTACAGCGCCAGCCGCGCGTCGCGGGGCAGGTTGACCAGCGCCGCCTCCAGCCGGGTGTGGAAGAAGCCCCGGTTCGGCAGGCCGGTGAGCGCGTCGTGCAGCGCCTGGTGCTGGAAGCGGTCCTGCAGCAGGTGCAGCTCGGTGATGTCCTCGACCATCGTGACCACGCCGCACGGGTTCCCGTCGGCGCCGTGCAGCACCGACACGCCCAGGAAGCACCAGGCGGCCTCGCCGTCGGCGCGCACCAGCCGCTTCCGGTCGCTGATCCGCGTGGCCCTCGCGCCCTCGACGAGCTCGCGGTAGGAGGCGCTCAGGTACTCGGCGTCCTCGGGGTGGAAGAGCCGGTCGATGCACATTGGCGCCAGGTCGTCGGCGTGATACCCCAGCACTCGCTCGAACGCCGGGTTGACCTGCACGAACCGGCCTCGGAGGTCGGTGATGGCGACGCCGATCGGGGTGGAGGTGAACACCTCGCTGAAGCGGGCCTCGCTGGCCTTGAGCTCCCGGTCGGTCTTGAGCTTGGAGCTCAGCAGCGCCTTGTTCAGGGTCTCCTGCTGGGCGAAGGTGTTCTCCCGGTCCGCGGCTGCGTACCCGGCGGCGACCTCGGTGAGCACCGACAGCAGCGCGTCGACCTCCACGCCGTCCGAGAGCAGCGCGTCCTGAAGGATTCTCAGGCTCACCGACAGGCTTTCCTCGCCGGTGGCCCGGATCTCGACGAGCCGAGTGCCCACGACGCGCCCGACCTCGGCGGCCTTCTCGGTGTCGGCGAGCGCGACGACGATCTGGTCCAGCAGGTCAGCCAGGGACCTCGCGACGTCCTCGCGCGGGAGGGGGAGGTAGGAGGTGGTGCTCAGCTCTGCGGCCCAGCGGCGCGCGACATCATCGCGCCACCCGGTTTCCGGAGGTAGCCCGTCCGGATCACCCTCGGTCATCTCACCCGTCCGTCAGCGTCAGCCCGGCGAAGCGAATAGGTCCGCGCACCTCCCCGGCGGCGCGCACCCGCACAGGATACCGGGCGCGCACCACAGCGGAGTCACGACGGCCACATCAGGATCGATCAACCCGATGACCTCAGTGGGCCTCTTCCAGGGTTTCGCCGTCGGCGACCAGGGCGTCGAGCGTCGCGGTGTCGTCCTCGTCGAGGACCAGGGTGGCGGCGGCGGTGTTCTCCTCCAGGTGCTCGACGGAGGAGGTGCCCGGGATGAGCAGGATGTTGGAGGCGCGGTGCAGCAGCCAGGCCAGCGACACCTGGGCCTGGGTGGCGCCGTGCTTGTCGGCGACGGACTTGAGCGCGTCGTCGCCGCGCGCCCGGCTGTCGGCGAATCCGGAGCCCAGCGGGAAGAACGGGACGAACGCGACCTCGGCCTCGGTGGTGGCGCGCAGCAGCGCCGCCGAGGTGCGGTTGACGACGTTGTAGAGGTTCTGCACCGAGGCGATCGTGGTGATCGACCGGGCCTCCTCGAAGTGGTCGAGCTCCACGTTGGACAGTCCGATGTCGCGGATCAGCCCCTGTTCCTTCAGCTCGTGCAGCGCGCCCACCTGGTCGGCGAAGGCGATGCCGTCCTGCGGTCCCATGTCGCGCAGGTAGACCAGGTCGAGGACGTCGACCTTGAGGCGGCGCAGGTTGTCGTGGACCTGCGCGCGCAGCGCGTCGGGGTGGTTCAGCGGCAGCCAGTTCGCCTTGTCGTCGCGGTAGGCGCCGATCTTGGTGGCCAGCACCAGGTGCGCGTCGTAGGGGTGCAGCGCCTCGGCGATCAGCTCGTTGACGACCCACGGCCCGTAGAAGTCGCTGGTGTCGATGTGGTCGATGCCGAGCTCGACGGCGCGCCGCAGGACCGCCAGCGCCCGGTCGCGGTCGGCGGGCGGGCCGAAGACGCCCGGCCCGGCCAGCTGCATCGCGCCGAACCCGACGCGGTTGACCGTCAGGCCCGCGTCCAGCGGGAACTTGCCACCCAGATCATTCGCAATCGTCACGCCGCGATGCTGCTAGAAAACCGACCACGCGGCAAGAAATGGTGCCGATGCCCACCTACACCTGAGGCATCAGCAGCAGCCAGAAGCCACCGACCAGCAGGGACGCCAACCCGAACAGGTACCACAGGAACATCCACGCTCCCCCGGCCACGCCGGTCAGCCGGGCCAGCTGGTCGGCGTCGGAGTCCCCGGCCCGCCCGCGCCGGCGCTTGCGACCGAGCTCGCTGATCGGCCGGATCCCGCCGATGAGCAGGAACCAGCACAGCAGCGCCGCGCACAGCGCCTGCCACGACGGGCTCGCCAGCCACGACACCGCGCCGAGCGCACCACCGGTGACCACCACCGACAGCACGCCGTAGGCGTTGCGCACCGCGAGCAGCATCAGCGCGAGTAGGACGATGCAGCCCCACAGCATCCAGCTCTCGCGGTCGGAGGTGACCAGCCACGCGCCGGCCAGGCCCAGCAGCGACACCGCGGGATAGCCCGCGACCAGCGTGAACACCATGCCGGGGCCGTGCGCGCGACCGGTGGAGACGGTCAGCCCGGAGGTGTCGGAGTGCAGCCGGATGCCGTTGAGCTTGCGGCCGCTGAGCAGCGCCACGACGGCGTGCCCGCCCTCGTGGGCGATGGTCACCACGTTGCGCAGGGGTAACCAGGTGCCGCGGTGGAGCACCAGGACGAGCGCGATCACCCCGGCGATCAGCGCCGCGACGTTGCCGGAGTCGAGCAACCGCGCGGTGGCGTTGCGCACCAATTCGTCCACACCAGATCCGAACTACTAGAGGCCCGTTTCGCGGCCCAACCCTAGCGGTCACCGGAAGTAGTTCGGTACGTCCAGGACTCCTCCTGCGGCTTCGAACTCGTCACGGACGGCGGCGCGGAGGTCACCGTCCGCGAGGTAGTCCACTGTGGTCAGCGCGAGGCCGACGGCGCCGTCGATCACCGCCGCGTCTCCGGCCTCGGAACCCGCTGCGGCGGCGAAACCTTCGGTGTGCAGCGAGAGGTTCGCGTCGCCCAGGCCGATCATCGGGTGGATCGCGGGCATCCGGAAGCTGAGGTTCCCCAGGTCCGTCGAGCCGGTCAGGTAGTCGGGGACGACGCCGCGCGGCAGCGAGGTGCGGCCGCGCCTGCTCTGGTGCCCGGCCCACCGGGCGGCGAGGGTGTCGTTGTGCCGGATCGGCAGGTAGGCGGGGTTGTGGTCCCAGTTGAGCTCCACGCCGCAGCCGGTCATCTCGGCCGCCCCGCGCGCGATCGACTCCACCCGCCGCGCGAGGTCCTGCAGCGAACCGGGTTCGGCCGAGCGCACGTAGAACAGCGCTGCGGCCCGGTCGGGAACGACGTTGGGGCGCTTGCCGCCATCGGTGATGACGCCGTGCACGCGGTCGGTGGACGGCATGTGCTGGCGCATCGCCGCGATGCCCTGGTAGGCCGCCACGACCGCGTCGAGGGCGTTGCGGCCCATGAACGGCTGGGCGGAGGCGTGCGCGGCCACCCCGTGGAAGACGATCTCGACCTGCCTGCGGCCGAGGAACGGGTGCGCGGCGATGTCGTGCGAGAACGGGTGCAGCATCACCACGGCGTCGACGTCGTCGAAAACCCCTGCCCTCGCCAGGTGTTCCTTACCGCCCCCGCCCTCCTCGGCCGGGGTGCCGACGAGGCTGACCCGGCCACCGGTGCGCCCGGGGACAGAAGCGGCGGTGCTCTGGACCGCTGAAGCGGCGGTGTTGTGGACCGCTGATGCGGCGGCGAGGAACCCGCCGACACCGGCCGCGCAGATGATGTTGTGGCCGCAGCCGTGCCCGATGCCGGGCAGCGCGTCGTACTCGGCCAGCACCGCCACGTGCGGGCCGCCGCTGCCCACGCCCGCGCGCAGCGCGGTGTCCAGCCCGCCGACGCCGACCTCCACGTCGTGCCCGAAGCCCCGCAGCAGCTCGGCGACCTGGGCGACCGAGCGGTGCTCGGCGTAGGCCTCCTCCGGGTGCGCGTGCAGGTCGTGGCTCAGCGCCAGCAGGTCGTCGCGGTGCTCGGTGACCCACCGCTCGGCCGCGGCCAGCAGCGCCTCGTCGGCACCGGCGTGCGCGGAGCGCAGGGGTTCGGCCGTCGCCACGGCCTTCTCGGTGGCCGCGGCGACCGCGCGCAGGTAGGACTCGTCGGGCTGAACGGGCTGCATCACACCCCGACTCTAGGCCGCCGGTTGAACGGCCACATCACTCCGAGGTAACCGGTTCCAGCACCCGGTGCGCCAGCAGCGTGCCGCCGACCACGGCGGCCGGGATGACCAGCAGCTGCAGCACGGGGACCAGGCACAGCAGGTAGGCGGGCAGCCCGAAGCCGAGCGTCATCGCCTTGTGCTCGCGCAGCGCGCGGTGGCGCCGGCCGAAGGCCAGGCCGCGCCGCTGGAACACCAGTCCCACCATCTCCAGGCTGATCACCACGCGCCGAACAGCGCGCCCAGCACGACCCCGGCGATCTGGCCCGCGATCGGGATGAACCCGATGATCAGCAGCACGACGGCACCGACCACCGCCACGGCGACGAGCTTGAGCGAGTCCCGGACGCCCCGACCGAGCTGGCGGGCGAAACCGGCGCCGTCGTCGGAGGTGTCCAGCCCCAGCCGCTCCTCGGCCTTCTCCGCGATGTGCTCGTAGAACGGTCCGCCGATGAGCAGGGTGAGCGCGATGAACGAGATCGACCCCAGCACGGCGGCGGCGCCGACCAGCGCCGCACCGAGCAGGATCCGCAGCCCCTTGCGGGCGAACTCGGCCCAGCCGTCGGCGAACGGCGTCATCCAGGTGGTCAGGTCACCGCTGAAGTAGATCAGCGTCCCCAGGGTTCCCAGCAGCAACAACGCGCTGATCAGAGCGGGGATGGCACCGAGCAGCAGCAGTCTCGGACTGCGCAGGATGATGCCCAGACCGGAGCCCAGTGCGCGGATTCCGGCGGCGAAGGAACTCATTGCGTCCACTCCCGTGATCGGCGATCTTGATCCACCGTACTGGAAGGTCGGTGAGCGGTTTCACCGATCGACCAGGAGTTGATCGAGGGTAAGTTAGGTTAGCCTCTCTTGGGCTACAGCTTCGGGTGAACCGCCCGGAACCGGACGATGAAGGACTTCCGCTATGACTCCTCCCCCCAGCGTGATCGGCCGTCGGGGCTTCCTGGCGGGCGCGACCGGCCTCGTTGCGGCGGGCCTGGCCGCGTGCAGCGGCGGCGCCACGAGCCCGGGCGGGGCCACCCCGTCCGGCCCCGGGTTCCCGGTGCGCGTCCCCAACCGCTACGGCGCGGCCGACATCCAGGCGGCCCCGCAGCGCGTGGTCAGCCTGGGCATCACCGACCACGACGTGCTGCTGCCGCTGGGCGTCATCCCGGCCGGTCTGACCCGGTGGGGGCCGTGGGACAGCGGCGTCGGACCGTGGGTCGAGCCGATGCTGGGCGGGCAGCGGCCGAAGGTCTTCGGCAGCGAGGTCGACGTCGAGGGCGTCATCGCCCTGGCGCCCGAGGTGTCCCTGGCGGTGCAGAGCGCGCTGACGCAGGAGCAGTACAACCGGCTGATGAGCTTCGCCCCGGTGGTGGCGCAGCCGCCGAACTCCATCGACTACGGAGTCAACTGGCGCGTGCAGGCCGAGACCATCGGCCAGGCCCTCGGCAAGCAGGCCGAGGTCGCGAGGCTCCTGGAGCAGACGCAGGCGCGCATCGACGAGACCCGCAGGGCCAACCCGGTTTTCGAGGGCAAGACGCACGTCGTTGTCCGCACCGACGCCGCGGGCACCTACGCCGCCTACACCAAGCAGGACGCCCGCACGGCGCTGCTGGAGCAGCTGGGCCTGCGGCTGTCGCCGGCGATCGAGGGCATGGACAGCGGCGGCAAGTTCAACGTCAAGGTCAGCAAGGAGCAGGTCTCGCTGCTCGACGCCGACGTCGTCATCGTCACCACGGCCAAGGCCAACGACGTCGAAGCGGTCCGCAACGACCCGCTGCTCAACAACCTCCCGGCGGCCAAGCGCGGGTCCCTCGTCCTCCTCGACGACTACGACCTCACGATGGCCCTGGGCTCGGCGACGGTGTCGAGCATCCCCTTCGCCCTCGACCACCTCACCCCGAAGCTCCTCGACGCCCTCAGCTGAGGCGCTCCCGGGGGATTCGACGCGGCGGTCGAATCCCCCGGCCGCGTCAGGCCTTGAGGGTGTCGACGAGGTCCGCCCACGGCTTCCAGGGGCTGTCCGGCTCCGGCTGGTGCGCGGTGCGCATGTCGCCGTCGCGGCCGACCGCGAACAGCGTGCAGGCGCCGTCGGGTCGGCTGATGGCGACCGGGTCTCCCTCCAGCTCGCCGCCCAGGTCGGTCCACGCGGTCCAGCCGCCGTGCGCCACCTGCTGCTCGGCGGTGTGGACCGCGCCCGAGGTGTCGCGGACGAAGACCTCCAGGCGCCCGTTGGGGTTCAGGCCGACGGCCGGGGTCCCGGTGAAATCGCCGCCCAGGGCCGACCAGCTCCCGCCCTCGCCGGGCCGTTCCAGGCAGTAGAGCTGCTCGTCGTCGCCGACCGCGAACAGCACCGTCGCGCCGTGGGCGAGGGTGACCACCACCGGGTCCCCGGCCATGCTGCCGCCCAGGCTCTTCCAGTCCGACCAGCCCGCGCCCGCCGTGCCCTGCTCGGACATCACGACCTCGCGCCGGGCGTTGCGGGCGAACACCGACACGGCCCCGTTGGGCCCGAGCGCCACCGCCGGGCGGCCGATCAGCTCGCCGCCGTGGTCGTCCCAGTCGGTCCAGTGCCCGCCGCGACCGGCCTGCGCGGCGCTGTGCAGCGTGCCGTCCTGACCGACCGCGTACAGCGCGATCGCCCCGTCCGGCCGCAGCACCGCCACCGGGTCGTCGGTGATCCGGCCGCGCAGCCCGATCCACGGACCCCACTTGGCGCCCTGCTTCGGGCAGGACGAGGTGATGACCTCGCCGTTGTCGTCGCGCACGAAAACCGCCATCCCGCCGGACGGTTCGCGCACCGCCACCGGACGACCGGCGGGCTCGCCACCGATGCCCAGCCAGCCGACCCAGTCACCACCGGGCTCGACCTGCCACGCCGTGACGACCTCCCCGGACAACGACGTCGCGAACGCGGACAGCGCCCCGTCCCGGCCGGGCAGGATCCCGGTCCCGAACACGGCGGGCACCACGGGCTCCGGCGCAGGAGGCGGGGTCGGGGCAGGCGGCGGCACCGGCGGTCGACCCTGCTGCGGAGGCGGCGGATTCGGACCGGGCGGAGGAGCGCTCACACCGCGCGCTGTCTCGTCGATGAGCCGACGGGCCTCCGCCTCGCGCTGGTCGTAGCGCTCCGGGTGCGCGGAGTCCTGCACGTCCTGCGCGAGCTCTCCCGCGCTGCGCCGGTTGTTCTCGCGCTCCTTCTTCAGCGCCGCTTCGAAGAACTTCGTCGCCGCGTACCGCACGTCCATCAACTGCTGCGGCGTTCCCCACCACTCCGGACGCTGCTGGAAGACACCGAGCGAAGTGCTGTGCCCCCAGTTGAGGTTCGACATCTGGGACTCGACCAAGCCCGTCTCGAACGCGGCCAGCATCACGTAGTCGGAGACCTTCATGTGCTTGCCGACCAGGTAGACGATCCGCATCACCGCCGGATCCGGCGGACCCGGGTTCCCGGCACGAGCCGGAGGGCTGTCCGGGATCGGCGGAAGCGGCGGCGGCCCCTGCGGCCGGCCCTGCGGAGGCTGGCCCTGCGGGGGCTGGGGCTGCGGAGCCGGTCCCGGCGGATTCGGCTGCGGGGCAGGATGGTTCATCGCTGCCGACACGTGCGCTCGGAACTGGTTCAGATCGACGTTGCCCGGGTCGATCTTGCCGGTCACGCTCGTCTCCTTGTGCCCCCTGGTGTGCTCGGCGGGAACCCGGAGGTGGCGGAGCACGGCAGCGGTCGCGCGCACTGCCGCGTCGTACTGCTCGCGGGACGGGTGCTGCTCCACGCCCTGGTAGTCCCACTCGAATCCGATGTAGATGTCGTTCCCGCTCCCTGCAGCGGGCATCGGACCGGAGGCCTTGGCCTCACCGGCGTGGTTCGCCCTGCCTGCGGCGACCAGGTGAATGGAGCCGTCCAGCCCGATCAACGCCTGGCACAGCGGTCCTTCCAGGTCGGAGCGGCCGTTGACGCACATGTTGAGCGTCGGCACCGGGTTCTGCGGCGAGGTGCGCGTCGCGGTGTGGTGCTGAAGCACTCCTATGGGCGCCGGCGGCCGTCCCTCGGCGGCGCGGTCGCGCCACCCCTCGGTCTCGTGCACGTTGAGCCCGGCCCCGCGCAGGACGTCGAGCAACCAGATGAGTGGCTGTGCCATTCTTCCTCCCCCTTGACCATTCAGGTCGGCTTGGTCAGCCGCCCCAGACGTTGCGGAACGCGGTGGCGTCGACGAGCCCTCCGCGACAGACAGCGCCGCGTCCCCACACCGACTTGATCGCCTTGTCATCGCCGGGCGGCGTGAACTGGAGCGTCTCCGGCTCCACGCACGGCGACTGGTAGATGTCCCAGGTCAGATCCAGCCCTGCGCTCTGGCTCTGCTGGATGGTGATCGTCGGCGGGTTCGCCTGCAGGCGGTTGAGCTTGGTGTCGACGGGCTTGCCCTCGAAGTCCACGAATTGCAGTCCGCCGTAACCGCGGATCTGGCACGGCCGACCGCCGATGTTGGTGACCTTCAGAGTCATGTGCGACCCGTCGGCCTGCGGGTAGTTCGGATCCAGCTGCAGCTGCAACTCCTCGGCGGCGCAGGCCAGGCCGTCCTCGGCCTCCGGCTCCTTCGACCTCGTCGCCGTCTCGGAATCATCCGAAGTGGACTCCGAGGTCTCCTCGGAGCTGCTCGTCCCGCTCTCCTGCGGCGCGGGTTGGGTCACGGTCACCGTCGCCGGTGGCTGCTGGGCCTGCGGGGCCATCTGGCCGCAAGACGCGGTCGTCGCGGCAGCTGCGGCGACCACCGCCGCGAGGCGCTTCCCCCTGGTTGTCAACACTTTCGGCCTTGTCCTCCCAGTTGCGTCGGCCTCGAAGGGCCGGAATCCGGGGCGGGAGTCTTCCAAGCGGATCTTGCTCGTCAGGACCGATTGGCTGAAAACGCCGGACAGATCACTGAATCGGCCGAATCAAGTGCTCGGGGTAATCGATGACGCAACCCGATCAGCGGTGTCGGCAATTCGTGATCGATTGTTAGCGGCGAGCGAATAGATGAGTGATTCCACTCAGGGGCAAACCCTTTTCGGAATGCGAAGAGCGGGCGTTGTCGACCACCCCCAGGGGTCGACAACGCCCGCTCGAACAAAAACCCGTGAGCCCGGGAGGAGTTCTCCCGGGCTCACGGTGGCGGAGGGAGCGATCAGGCGATGATGCGGATCGGGTCCTCCAGCAACGAGGTGAACTGCTGCAGGAACGCAGCGCCCACCGCGCCGTCGACCGCGCGGTGGTCGGCCGAGAGCGTCACCCGCAGGATCTTGCGGGCCACGAACTCGCCGTCGCGGACCTGGACCTCGTCGCGCGCGGCGCCGACCGCCAGGATCGCCGCCTCCGGCGGGTTGATGACCGCGCTGAACTGCTCGATGCCGAACATGCCCAGGTTGGAGATCGAGAAGGTGCCGCCGGACATCTCGTCCAGCTTCAGCTTGCCCTCCCGAGCCCGACCGGCCAGCTCGCGGCTCTCGGTGGCGATCTCCGTGACGCTCTTGCGGTCGGCGTCCTTGACCACCGGCACCACCAGACCGCCGTCGATGGCGACCGCGACACCGAGGTTGATGCGCTTGTGCTGCAGCATCTTGTCGCCGGCGAAGGAGACGTTGACCGACGGGTTGGCGCGCAGCGAGGTCGCCACCGCCTTGACGATCAGGTCGTTGACGCTGACCTTCGGACCGTCGGCGGCCTGCAGCCGCTCGTTGAGGCTCGCCCGGAACTCCAGCAGCTCGGTCACGTCGATCGCGCTGGTCAGGTAGAAGTGCGGGGCGTTCTGCTTGCTCTCCGTCAGGCGCTTGGCGGTCACCTTCCGGATGTTGGACAGCGGGATCTCCTCGACGTCGTCGCTCGCGACGGCGGGAGCACCGGCCTGCGCGGCCGGAGCGGCAGCGGGCGCGGCGGCGGCCGGAGCAGCCGAGGCCGCGGCCTCGATGTCGGCGCGGATGATCCGCCCGCCGGGACCGGTGCCCTGCACCGAGCCCAGGTCGACGCCCTTCTCCTTGGCGACGGCCTTCGCCAGCGGCGACGCCTTCGGCTTGGAACCGGACTCGGCCGGGGCGGCCGGAGCAGCGGGCTCCGCCGGGGCGGAGGCGGCAGCCGGGGCCGGGGCCGGGGCCGGGGCCGGGGCCGGGGCCGGGGCGGCAGCCTCCGCGGGCGCGGGCTCGGCAGCGGCGGGAGCCGGGGCGGCCGGAGCGGCCTCGGCGGCGGCGCCGGAGCCGTCGCCGAGGACCGCGATCGGCGTGCCGATCGCGACCGTCGTGCCGGCCTCGACCAGGATCTTCTCCAGGACCCCGTCGTCGTAGGCCTCCAGCTCCATGAGGGCCTTGTCGGTCTCGATCTCGGCCACCACTTCGCCGCGCGCGACCTTGTCACCGACCTGCTTGTGCCAGTTCGCGATCACGCCCTCCTCCATGGTGTCGGAGAGCCTCGGCATCTGAATGTCAGTCATCGTCTTCCTCGGGTGAGCACGGGACTCAGCGGCGGCGACCCACCGCGTCCAGGGTCTGGTGAACAGCGGTGGTCAGCGACTCCGCGGACGGCAATGCGGCACGCTCCAGCGGCTTGGCGTAGGGCAGCGGCACCTCGGCCGCCGCGACCCGCCGCACCGGGGCGTCGAGGTAGTCGAAGGCACCGTCGGAGATCGAGGCGGCGATCTCCGCACCGATGCCGTAGGTCAGCCAGTCGTCCTCGGCGACGACGGCGCAGCCGGTCTTGCGCACCGACTCCACGACGGTGTCGCGGTCCAGCGGGCGCAGGCTGCGCAGGTCGATGACCTCGGCGTTGATGCCCTGCTCGTCGTGCAGCTTCTCGGCGACCTGCTGGGCGACCATCGCCATCCGCGAGTAGCCGATGATGGTGATGTCGGTGCCCTCGCGGGTCACCTTCGCCTTGCCGATCTCGGCCGGCTCCACGACGTCCGGCACCTCGCCCTTGGTGTTGTAGAGGGAGAGGTTCTCCAGGAACAGCACCGGGTCGTTGTCGCGGATCGAGGCCAGCAGCAGCGCCTTGGCGTCGGCGGGCGTGCTCGGCGCGACGACCTTCAGGCCAGGCACGAACGCGTAGTACAGCTCGATGTTCTGCGAGTGAGTGGCGCCCAGCTGCTGACCGCCACCGCCGGGGGTGCGCAGCACCATCGGCACGCTGGTCTGACCGCCGAACATGCCGTAGATCTTGGCGGCGTGGTTGACGATCTGGTCCAGGGCGACGAGCGAGAAGTTGATCGTCATCAGCTCGACGACCGGGCGCAGGCCCAGCATCGCGGCGCCTACGGCCGCGCCGACGAAGCCCTCTTCGGCGATCGGGGTGTCGCGCACGCGCTTCTCGCCGAACTCCTCCAGGAGGCCGGCGGTGATCTTGTAGGAGCCTTCGAAGACTCCGATCTCCTCGCCGATGAGGAACACGTCCTCGTCACGCCGCATCTCCTCCTGGAGGGTGTCGTGCAGCGCTTGGCGATAGGTCATGAGTGCCAAGGGAATTTCTCCTGACAGCGGGAAAGGCGGCCCGGGGCCGGAATTCCTCGTGTGGCGTCGAGGAATTCCGGTCACCGAGTTGCGATACGTGTGGCGGGGTGTCGCAAAAACCGCAAAGGGGCGTGAATCAGTTGGTCACGAACAGCGGGTCCGCGGGAAGCCGCCGCGAGTCGTTGGCGACCGGCGTGGCGTAGGTGTAGTCGAAGAGCGTCTCGACCTCGGGGTGCGGGCTGTCGTCGGCGAAGGCCACGGCGGCGTCCGCCTCGGCCTGCGCCTTGGTCTCGATCTCGGCGGCGGAGTCCTCGTCGAGGATGCCGGCCTGGATCAGCTCCGCGCGGAAGGCGGCGACCGGGTCGGCCTGCTTGGCCTTCTCGATCGACTCCTCGCTGCGGTACTTGCCCGGGTCGACCACCGAGTGGCCCTTGAGCCGCTCGCTGACCAGCTCCAGCAGCGCCGGACGACCGGTCTCGCGGGCCTGCTCGACCAGCCGCGACGCGGCGTCGCGGACCGCGAGGACGTCGTTGCCGTCGACCCGCTCGCCGTGCATCCGGTAGGCCGAGGCGCGCTTGTAGAGCTCCGACTCCGCCGAGGACTTCTCCACGGTGGTGCCCATGCCCAGCTGGTTGTTGATCACCACGAACACCACCGGCAGGTTCCACAGCGCCGCGATGTTCAGCGCCTCGTGGAACGCGCCGATGTTGGTGGTGCCGTCGCCCATCTGGCACATCACGACCTGGTCGCCGGAGCGGTAGTCGATGGCCAGCGCGGCACCGGTGGCCAGCGGGATCTGACCGCCGACGATGCCGTAACCGCCGAGCAGACCGGCCTCGACGTCGAACATGTGCATCGAGCCGCCCCAGCCCTTGGAGGTGCCGGTGGTGCGGCCGTAGAGCTCGGCCATGACGCGGCCGGGCTCGATGCCCTTGGCGATGGCGTAGCCGTGCTCGCGGTAGTTGGTGAACAGCAGGTCGGTCTTGCGCAGCGAGCGCATCAGGCCTACTACCGTCGCCTCCTCACCGAGGTTGAGGTGGCAGTAGCCGCCGATCTTGGCCTGCGTGTAGCCCTGGGCGGCGCGCTCCTCGAAGCGGCGGATCAGGGTCATCTCGTGGAAGTAGTCGCGCAGCAGCTCCGGCGACTCCCCCGAGAAGCGGCCGCGCTCAGCGGCTCGAGCCGAGGTGCTGCGCCGCGTCTTGGCCGCGCCGGTGCGCGTGGACGGCTTGCTGCGGGTGGCGGTCTGTGCCATCGCGGTTCCCCTTTTCTTTGCCTCTAGCGCTTCTTCGGCGGTGCGACGTGGACCGGCAGGCCGAGCGCGTTCATCGCGGCCTCCATGCCGACCTCGCCCAGGGTCGGGTGCGCGTGGATGGTCTCGGCGAGCTCGTCGAGGGTGGCCTCCAGGGCCATCGCCAGCGCGCCTTCGGTGATCAGGTCGCTGGCGGAGTGCCCGATGATGTGCACGCCCAGGACCTCGCCGTACTTCTGCCCGGCGACGATCTTCATGAAGCCCTCGGTGTCGCCGTAGCTCTGGGCGCGGCCCAGCGCGGCGAACGGGAACTTCGCGGCGACCACGTCGTGGCCGGCGTCCTTGGCCTGCTGCTCGGTGAGGCCGACCGACGCGATCTCCGGGTGCGTGAAGGTCGCGGCCGGGATGACGTTGTAGTCGATCGCGGCGTGGTGCCCGGCGACGGTCTCGGCGGCGACGACGCCCTGGTGCGAGGCGACGTGCGCGAGCAGCGCCTTGCCGGTCACGTCGCCGATGGCGTAGACGTGCTCGACGTTGGTGCGCAGCTTGTCGTCGACGGTGATGAAACCGCGCTCGGTGGTGGCGACACCGGCCTTGTCCAGGTCGAGGCTCGCGGTGTTGGGCTTGCGGCCCACGCCCACCAGCACGTAGTCGGCGTCGATCTGCTGCGGCTTGGCGCCGTCGACGGTGACCTTCAGGCCGTCGGAGCCCTGGTCGACGCGGGAGACGGTGGCCTCGGTGAGGACCTTGATGCCGCGCTTGGTGAACGAGCGGCCCAGCGCCTTGCCGACCTCGGCGTCCTCGGCGGGGACGAGGGTCTTCTGCATCTCGATGATGCTGACCTCGGCGCCGAGGGTGTCGAAGAGCGTGGCCCACTCGGCACCGACGGCGCTGCCGCCGATGATGGCGATGCGCTTGGGGACCTCGGTGAGGCCGAAGGCGCCGTCGGAGGTGATCACGCCGGGCAGGTCCGCGCCGGGCAGCGGCAGCTGCACGGGGACCGAGCCGGTGGCGATGATGACGTCGGTGGCCTTGACCTGCTCGATCGGCTCGGTGCCGGTCGGCTCGGCGGCGTAGCGGGGGCCGTCGGCGCCCAGCGGGGACTCACCGGTGGCGTAGACGTCCACGGTGGTCGGGCCGGTGAAGCGGGCGTGGCCGTTGATGACGGTGACGCCGTTGCCCTTGAGCAGGCCCGCGACGCCGTCGGTCAGGCCCTTGACGACGCTGGCCTTGCGGCGCGTGATCGCGTCGTAGTCGACGCTGACGTTGTCGACGTTGATGCCGAAATCGGCTGCGTGGAGCACGGTTTCGTAGACCTCGGCCGACCGCAGCATGGCCTTGGTGGGGATGCAGCCCCAGTTCAGGCACACCCCTCCCGGCCGCTCCTTCTCCACCACGGCCACCGAGAGGCCGCGCTGCGCGGCCCGGATCGCGGCGACGTAGCCACCGGGGCCGCCGCCCACCACCAGAAGGTCGAACTCCTGCACTTCGCTGTGCTCCTTTGAACGCACGCGCCGGTTACCGAAGGCCCGCGAGAGCGGACCAACCACACCTCGCAGTGTCGTGAGCACGACCACGCCGGCGCTATGCCCAGGCGCCCAGACTTTAGGACGACCGACTGTGCACTTCGCACATGCCACGCCGTGACGGGCACAACACGTCGCCCGTCAGTTACACATCGCATCCGCGATCCGGATCACAAACGAGACGTCCGCAGGCACAAAACCGCAGCACCAGCGGTTACGCCTCCCACCTGCGAAAAGAACCCAAATTTTTCCAACTATGCCCACTGCACAATGGCGCGGGGCGTCACCAGACGACGGTTTTAGCGAGAACTGTCCCGGCATTTCGGACATTGATCACGGGTGATTCGAGGAAGAACCGTCCCCTGCCGAGCACGGCCCCACCGCGCGCGCCCGCACGCGCCCTCGCGCGCCTCAGTCGCGGGTGTCGTCCTTGAGGCCGAGGGCCGAGAGCGCGAGGGAGAGGGAGACGTAGGCCGTGCGGCCGTGGAGGGGCTGGCCGATCAGGGTCGTGATCCGGTGCAGCCGGTTGAGGACCGTGTTGCGGTGGCAGTGCAGCCGGACCGCGGCGTTGGCCGTGGAGCAGTTCTCCTCCAGCCACGCGGTGAGGGTGTCCAGCAGCATGTCGCGCTCCTTGAGCGGCAGCGCCAGCACCGGGCCGAGCTGCGTCTCCAGCAGCCGCTGCGCCAGGTCCGGCGACTGCACCAGCAGCGCCTCCGGGAACCGCTCCTCCAGCGTGACCAGCTCCGCCGCTCCCTGCGGCGAGGTGCCCAGCGTGGTCAGCGCGAGCTGGTGGGCCAGGCCGATCTCGGCCAGCCCCTGCACCTTCGGCGACACCGCGACGCGGGCCCGGGCCAGCGGGCGCAGCGCGGTCACCGCGAGCTCCGCCGGGTGCTGTTCGAGCGCGATCAGCCCGACCAGGGAGTCGGCGCGGACCTGCCAGACCGAGCGGAAGTGCAGCGCCGCCAGGGCCTCGGCATGACCGCGCAGCGCAAAGGCGCCGTCCTCGGTCATCTCGGCCACGACCACCAGGTAGCCGCCACCGGTGGGCAGGTCGAGCTCCTTGGCGGTGCGCTGCGCGAAGGCGACGTCGCGAGCGCGACCGGCCAGCAGGTCCTCCACCAGGGCGTGCCGGCGCTGGTCGTCGCGGCGCAGCCGCTCCAGCTCGGTGCTGCGGTAGAACGTCGACAGCGTCGAGGACAGCCCGTCGATGACCCGCCAGATCGAGGTCGCCACGCCCAGCACCGCGTCCGGGTCGGCGCCGTCGCGGTGCGCCTGGTCGACCAATGCCTCCCACACCACGCGCCCGCCGAGCCGGAACGTCCGCAGCATGACCTCCAGCGGCACCCCCTGCTCGGCGCGGCGGCGACCGATGGTGGCGGCGACGTCGTCGTCGCGGTCGGAGATGTCGACCTCGCCGGAGAGGATCTGCAGGATCCGCTCCAGGTACTGGCGACAGCCCTCCCACAGGTCCTCGCGCGGCACCGGCCGGTAGTCGGTCCACTCGGGGTTGTCGGTGAAGATCGCCGACATCAGGCGCTCGGTCAGCGCCGGGACGTCGTCCAGCCCGGCCTTGGCCAGCGCGTGCGTCACGTTCGGGAGATCGGCAGGATCGGCTACCACACCCTGCGACGATACCGGTCCCGGCGGCACCGCGAGGCCGTCGGCGGCGATTTCCCCGAGCCCGGGCCAACCCCGCAGCGTATCTGATCCTTCACGCTCAGCGATGGCAGATCCTTCGCGAACCGCCCGAAACCCCCTCGCCCCCAAGATGTTCCACATCACATCCGGAATTTGTGTCAACGGCGTTAACGTTGCCGCTGCCTGCGGCGACACCTGGTGTGGGACGCCCGCTCGGGCGTGCCCGAGAACCCTTCACTTCACCTTCCAGCACTACTTTTTCGGGGAGAGCAGCGCCATGCAGAGCAACAGCCGCACGATCGTGTCGGTTGTCGGAACGGTGTCGATGGTCGTGCTGACCGTCCTGCTGGCTGTGTCGAACGCCCCGAACCAACCGACGGAGATCCATCCGGCGGCCAACCAGACGCCCATCGTCGCCGAGGCCCAGCGCTGAAGCTCCCGGACTAGGACTCGCGCCGGACGTCGGCGGCGGGTTTGTCGTTGCGCAGCCCCGAGAATCGGGGATGCCGGAGCTTCCCGTCGTCGGTCCACTCGCTGAAGCCGACCTCGGCGACCAGCTCGGGTTCGGCCCAGTGGACACCGGGTTCGCGGACCGGGTCGTGGAACGGTGAGTCCGCGCGCGAGCGCTCGTCCAGCGCCGCGCGCAGCTCCCGCAACGCGCGCTCGTCGTAACCGGTACCGACCTTGCCCGCGTAACGCAGGCCTTCGCGGTCGTGGTACCCGACGAGCAGCGCGCCGAACCCGGTCCGCGACCCCTGCGGTTCGGTGTACCCGCCGATGACGAACTCCTGACCGGCGACGCACTTGAACTTCAGCCAGTCCCGGCCGCGCCCGGACCGGTAGGGCTGATCGGCCCGCTTGGCGATCAGCCCTTCCCAACCGCGCGCGCACGCCTGCGCGAGGAAGTCCACGCCGTCGCCGTTGCGGTGCGCGCTCCACCGCAGCGGGTCGGCGAACTCGAAGCACTCGCGCAGCAACCGCTTGCGGGTGCGCAGCGGCAGCCGGGTCAGGTCCACGCCGCCGAAGGCGATCAGGTCGAAGACGTAGTAGAAGACCGCGACCCCGGTGCGCCGCGCGGCGGCCGGGTCGGTCAGGTGCATCCGCTTCTGCAGCCGCGCGAAGCTGGTCCTCTCGCCCTCGAACGCGACGACCTCGCCGTCCACGACGAAGCTCGGCGCCCCCTGCGCGGCCAGCGCGTCGGCGATCTCCGGGTACGAGGCGTCCACGCGCTTGCGGTTGCGCGACCACAGCTGCGGCTCGCCGCCGTCGGCTCCGGCGATCAGCCGCACGCCGTCGAGCTTGCGCTCGTAGATCCAGTGCTCGTCGGAGAACTCGTGCCGGGTCAGCGTGGCCAGCGCGGGCTCGTGCCAGGTCCCGCCGGGCCAGGCTCGCAGCGCGGCGCGCGCGTCGGCGTCGAGCAGCCCGGCCAGGTCGGTCATGCGGGCCAGCATCACCCCGCCCCGGCGGACCGACAAGCTGAGAACCGGCTGTGAAGGTGCTGTGAGGTGACCCCCGCAGAAATTCCCGACCGGGTGAATGCGCGAGACTGTTTTGGTCGGTTCCCCTCACGACCGCCGAAGGTGACTGCGCACGATGTCGAAGAAGAACAATCCCGTGACCCAGAAGAGCGGGCTCTCCACCAACGTGATCCTGACGCTGGTGGTGGTGATCGTCGCCGTGGTGGTGATCGGCGGCGTCCTGCTGTTCAACCGCGGCGGTGGTGACTCCGGCGGCAGCGGGGCGTCCCAGCCCCCGGTCGCGGCGGAGGTGCTGCGGAAGCCGGACAGCCACGTGCTCACCGAGGCCCCGGACGGCAGGGTCACGATGGTCGAGTTCCTCGACTACCAGTGCCCGAGCTGCCACGCCTACTACTCGGCGATCACCTCGAAGATCGAGAAGGACTACGCGGGCAAGGTCACCTTCGTGACCCGCAACTACCCGCTGGAGATGCACCCGCTGGCGCAGCCGGCCGCGCGCGCCGCCGAGGCCGCAGCGCTGCAGGGCAAGTACAAGGAGATGTACCACGCCCTCTTCGACAACTACGCCAACTGGGCGGTCAACGGCCAGGAGGTCAGCAGCGACGAGGCCAAGGCCAACGCCGAGTTCGAGAAGTACGCCCAGCAGATCGGCCTGGACGTGAACCGCTTCAAGCAGGACGTGGCCTCGCCGAACGTGCAGACCAAGATCGACCAGGACGTCGCCGACGCCAAGACCGCCCAGGTCTCGGGCACCCCGACGATCTTCGTCAACGGTCGCCAGTTCGACCAGGGCAACGCCCAGACCTACGCCGACGTGGACAAGTCGCTGCGCCAGATGCTGGACCAGGAGCTGGCGAAGTGACCCCGGCCCACGACCTCGAACCCGCCGCCCGCACCGCGGCGTCCGCCGCTGGGCCCGCCGCCGATGCCGGGCCCACCGCCGACGCGCGGCCCTCGGCCGTCTCGCGCGGGCTGGCCTGGCTCTACGTCGTGGGCGGCGTGATCGGCTTCGTGTCGGCGTTCGCGCTGGCGGTCGAGAAGATCGAGAAGCTGTCGAACCCGGACTACGTGCCCTCGTGCAGCCTCAACCCGATCGTCTCCTGCGGTTCGGTGATGGACAGCTCCCAGGCGGCGCTGTTCGGCTTCCCGAACCCGCTGATCGGCGTCGCCGCGTTCCCGGTGGTCATCACCGCGGGCGTGGCGGCGCTGGCCGGGTTCCGCCCGCCGCGCTGGTTCTGGCTGGGCATGCAGGCCGGGACCACGCTGGCCCTGGTGTTCATCCACTGGCTGATCGCGCAGAGCCTGTACGAGATCGGCGCGCTGTGCCCGTACTGCATGGTCGTCTGGGCGGTCACCATCCCGCTGTTCTGGTACACGACCCTGCACAACCTGCGGGAAGGCCACCTCGGCGGCGGGCGCGCGCTCGGCGTGGCGCTGAGCCGGTTCCACAGCGTCGTCGTCGTAGTGTGGTACCTCGTGATCGTGACCTTGATCCTGCTGCGGTTCTGGGACTTCTGGACGAGCTGACGGGCCAGGCGTTTGCCCGGACCGCGTCTCGGGTACCAGTTAGCCGCAAGGGCAGGTCACCGCGAGAGACGCCGCTGGCGAGACGAGGTGGTCGGCGAGATGAGCGTGGAACGCGAGGTCGCGCAGGTCGAGCCTGCGACTTCCGCTCCCAACCAGGTCGAGGTCCGGGTCAGGGCGGAACCCGACCAGCTGTCGGTGATGCGAGCCGTCGTGGGCGATCTGGCGATGCGCGCCGACCACGACGTCGACTCCATCGCCGACCTGCGGCTGGCCGTCGACGAGGCGTGCTCGTCGCTGGTGCGCCTGGCCGCGCCGGAGGCGACCCTGGTGTGCCGGTTCCGGCTGTCCGGTGAGCAGCTGTCCATCACCGCTGAAGTGCGCAGCAAAGACGATTTCGGGCCCCGCAAGGACACTTTCAGCTGGCGCGTGCTCAGCGCGCTGGCCGACGCTGTGTCAACCTCGGTCGAGTCGGATCCCACTGCCGACGGCAGTCACCTGGTGCGGATCGAGTTGACCAAGGGACGGACGGCTCAGGTGTGAAACGGGCGGATTCCACGCAAGCGCGCAACGAGCGCTACGACCGGCTGGCGCCGCTGTTCGGCGAGCTCGCGAAGCTGGACGAGGGGGATCCGCGCCGATCCGAGCTCCGCGACCGGCTGGTCACCGAGCACATGCCGGTCGCCGAGCACATCGCCCGGCGCTTCAGCCACCGCGGCGAGTCGCAGGAGGACCTCACGCAGGTCGCGGTGCTCGGCCTGATCAACGCGGTCGACCGCTTCGACCCGGACCGCGGCGTCGACTTCCTGTCCTACGCGGTGCCGACGATCATGGGCGAGGTCCGCAGGCACTTCCGCGACACCGGCTGGGCGGTGCGGATGCCGCGCCGCCTGCAGGAGCTGCACCTGTCGGTCTCGTCGGGCATCGCCCGGCTCTCGCAGGAGCTGGGCCGGGCGCCCACGCCCAGCGAGCTGGGCAAGCACCTGGGCATCAGCACCGACGACGTCTACCACGGGCTGGAGGCGGGCAACGCGTACCGCAGCGCGTCGCTGGACGAGCTGCTCACCGACACCGACGAGATCCCGCTGGGCGACGCCATCGGCTCCGACGACGCCGAGCTCCTGGAGGTGGAGAACCGGGAGATGGTGCGGCCGCTGCTGGAGGAGCTGCCGGAGCGGGAGCGCCGGATCCTGGTCATGCGGTTCTTCCGGGGGATGACCCAGACGCAGATCGCCGAGCAGGTCGGCATCTCGCAGATGCACGTCTCGCGCCTGCTGGCGCGGACCCTGGCGTGGCTGCGGCACCGCCTGGAGGACGACGCGCACGCTCCGCAGCCGACCGAGTGAGCAAGTTGAGTAGAAGAGCGGAGTTCCCGCGGTGTCCCGTCGGCTAGCGTGGTTCTTGATCGAGGCAGAGCAGCCGAGGGAGGACACAGTGGGTGTGCGCATCGACCTGGCCAGGCTCGCGGGGAACACCGACCAGGCGGACCGATCGACCGAGGAACCGACCACCGAACGCCGTCCGCTCCCGCTCCCGCGGCTGCTCCGCCGCAGGCCCGAGACGACCGGCCGGACGCCCGGCTCGTGAGCCGGTGACGCAGTTCTTCACGGGTGAGTAACCGCCCGGGGCCCGTCGGGGGATTCGGACCCCGGGCGGTTGCTTGGGTGGCGCCGAGGGGGCTCGGCGCCTTCGGCTCGCTACGCCAGGTCGATGCCGCGCTCGCGGAGCCACGGCAGCGGGTTGATCTTGGTGCCGTCCTCGTGGACCTCGAAGTGCAGGTGCGGACCGGTGGACTGGCCGCGGTTGCCCATCGTGGCGATCTGCTCGCCGGCTCCGACCCGCTGGCCCTCCTCGGCGACGATCGTGTTCACGTGGCCGTAGACGGTGATCGTGCCGTCGTCGTGCTGCACCCGGACCCACAGGCCGAAGCCGCTGGCCGGACCGGCTTCGACGACCTCGCCGGGCGCCACCGAGTAGATCGGGGTGCCGATGCTGTTGGCGATGTCGATGCCCATGTGGCTGCTGCCCCAGCGGGAGCCGAAACCGGAGGTGTAGGTGCCTTCGGCGGGGGTGTGGAAGCCCGCGGCCTTGCGCGCCGCCTCCTCGGCCGCTCGCTGGGCCTCGGCCGCGGCGATGGCCGCCTGGCGGGCGGCTTCCTCGCGGATGATGCGCTCCGCCTCGATGGCCTTGGCCTTGGCGAGCTCTTGGGCCTCGGGCTGGGCGGGCTGCTGCGCCTGCAGCAGCCGGACGGCCGCCGGGCTGGTCCGGGTCCCGGTGATGGCCGTGCTGAGCTTCTTGGTCTTGGCCAGGGGCTGGACGTCGCGGTCCTGCTCGGAGCCGGCGTTCGCGGACAGCGGCTGACCCACCGCCGCGAACGCGCCTCCGGCCACCACCGCCGCCACAACCTTGTTGCGGATCGGACGACCGGCTGTCGGGGGTAGCCGGTCCTCCTTGCGATGCTTGCCCATCATTGCCTTCCGTCGGGGAACGGTCCGGCCACTCCCGCGTCGGGGGGCGCGGGCAAGAGCTCCTCGGGGAAAGAGATCTTGTCGTGATCGAACCGTGACGTGCGGATCAGAACGTAGCTGACAGTCACAGCAGGCCGCAACTCACGGCTCACTCAGCAGATGGTTAACCCACTCGTGTCGACTATGCGGTGACTTTCAGTGACTCACGAAGATCGCCGTCCGGTAACGACCGAGATCCCCGGACCACCCCCGCGAGCGGGTCCGGCAGCCTCGCGACGTGCTTCATGATTCGAACAGTTCGCGCAGGTCATGCGGACGATCAGAGGTAGATCACCAAGGCGCGCAACGGCAAACGGACCGGCCGCATCCAGGTGGGTGGTCCACAGTGGACGTTCACGGCGAGGTGCGGCGCAAGATCGAATCGGGTGGAACGTGGCATTCGACACAAGCACCACTCGAACGGCCTGGTAGGGCTTCCCGCACTCTGGGAGACCCTGCCACTCGAACGCGCGATCTGTTTGACTGTCCCCCATGACGCCCGGTGATCAGTGGCGGCTGCTGTCGCAGCGCCTCCACGTCGACCTGCGCCGCGTCACCTCCGCACAGTGTCGGCGCTCGAGCTAAGACCTCGGCCCCACCTGTCCGCAATTCCCCTGTACCGCCACGAGCCCGCGCGCTCGTCGCGCCCCGGACCACGGAGACATCGTGCAAGCATTCCTGATCTTCGCGATCGGCGGTTTCATCGCGCAGCTCGTCGACGGCTCGCTCGGCATGGCCTACGGCGTCACCTCGACGACGATCCTGCTCACCGCCGGTCTCACCCCGGCGCTGGCCTCGGCGTCGGTGCACCTGGCCGAGATCGGCACCTCGGTCGCCTCCGGCGTCTCGCACTGGAAGTTCGGCAACGTCGACTGGAAGATCGTGCTCACGCTGGGCGTGCCGGGCGCGATCGGCGCCTTCCTCGGCGCGACCGCGCTGAGCAACGTCTCCACCGAGGCCGCCGAGCCGTGGATGTCGACCATCCTGCTCGCGCTGGGCCTCTACGTGCTGCTGCGCTTCGCGATCCGCCCGCTGCGCCGCCGTCAGCTCACCGGCGTCAGCCCCAAGCTGCTCGCGCCGCTGGGCCTGGTCGCCGGCTTCGTCGACGCCACTGGCGGTGGCGGCTGGGGCCCGGTCGCGACGCCGACGCTGCTGAGCACCGGCAAGGTCGAGCCGCGCAAGGTCATCGGCTCGGTCGACACCAGCGAGTTCCTGATCGCGGTCGCGGCGAGCCTGGGCTTCCTGTTCTCGCTGGCCAACCAGCAGCTGTCCTGGGTCGTGGTGGGCGCGCTGCTGCTGGGCGGCGTGGCCGCGGCCCCGCTGGCGGCCTACCTGGTGCGGATCGTGCCGATGCGGCTGATCGGCGTCGGCGCCGGCGGTCTGATCGTGCTGACCAACGCGCGGACCCTGATCAAGGCCTTCGACCTCCCGGCTCCCACCCCGACCGCCATCTACGGCGCGATCGTGGTCGCCTGGGTCGCGGCCCTGGCCTACACCATCCGGGTGATCATCGGCGAGCGCCGCGAGATCGAGGAGCTCGAGGAGGACGCCCCCGCCCCGGCCCAGAGCTGACCTGGGCGGATCGACGGTTCCGGGTGGCCCGGGGCGCTTCGCGGGGGCTGTTGACCGGCGTTCACGCGGGGTTCGAGATTTACCCACGTGCCGTATCGCCGCGATCATCCGAACGAGCTAATGTTCAGACCTGCCGCGTGGAAGCCCCCCGACACGCGGTGAGGCGCCCCGGGCCGAACAGCCCGGGGCCACCTTCTCCGTCCTGCTCCTCCGCGCGCCTACTTCTCCGCGCGCAGCGGGTTGGCGGCGTTGCGCCAGTTGACCGTCGGCCGCATGGCCGCCAGGTCCACGCGGTCCTTGTGCCCGTCGGCCACCTTGAACAGCGACTCGATGAGCGTGTTGGACAGCAGGTGCGGCTGCAGGCCCAGCTCCACCAGACCGGTGTGCTTGACGTTGTAGTAGTGCTCGCCCTGCTCGACGCGCGGGTTGTCGACGTACTCGATCTCGACCTGGCCGTCGAAGTTGTTGGCGATGGTCTTGGCGATCTCGCCGACCGAGTAGCTCTCGGTGATCTGGTTGAACACCCGGAACTCACCGCGGTCGGCCGGGTTCTCCGCGGCCAGCCGGATGCACTCCACGGTGTCCCGGATGTCGATCATGCCGCGGGTCTGGCCGCCCGGCGAGTACACCGTCAGCGGGTGACCGAGCACGGCCTGGATGACGAACCGGTTGAGCACGGTGCCGAAGATGGCGTCGTAGTCGAAGCGGGTCGCCAGCCGCGGATCGCGCACCGTCTGCGGCGTCTCCTGCCCGTAGACCACGCCCTGGTTGAGGTCGGTGGCGCGCAAACCCCAGATGCGGCAGGCGAACTCGATGTTGTGGCTGTCGTGCACCTTGCTCAGGTGGTAGAACGAGCCCGGCTTCTTCGGGTAGAGCATCCGGTCGGTCCGCCCGTTGTGGGTGACCTCCAGCCAGCCCTCCTCGATGTCGATGTTGGGCGTCCCGTACTCGCCCATCGTGCCGAGCTTGACCAGGTGGATCTCCGGGTCGATCTCCTGGATCGCGAACAGCACGTTGAGGTTGCCGACCACGTTGTTCTGCTGGGTGTAGACCGCGTGCTTGCGGTCGATCATCGAGTACGGCGCCGCCCGCTGCTCGGCGAAGTGCACGATGGTGTCCGGCCGGAAGTCGGCGATCATCTCGTAGGTGAAGTGCTCGTCGACGAGATCGCCGTAGTAGTGCTTGATGGTCTTGCCGGAAACCTCGTTCCAGGCGTTCAAGCGGACCTGCATGGACTCGATCGGCACGAGGCTCTCGACGCCCATCTCGTGGTCATAGCCCCGACGGGCGTAGTTGTCCGCCACGGCGACCTCGTGGCCGCAGTCGGACAAGTGCAGAGCGGTCGGCCAACCGAGGTAGCCGTCCCCTCCGAGGACGAGGATTCGCACGCCTGTCTCCCTCTTTTCAGCCGTTAGTGCAGCGTGAACAAAACGAATGCTCTCATCTCCCGGGCGCGCCAAGAAGACCACGCTCAGCGATCGGTATCGTGCAGCCCAGCACACTTGCGCATGAATCTCGTTGGAGGAACACGTGGCGCAGCCGACGACGACCGGCCGTGCCCGCTACTGGCGGTTGATCAGTCGGTTCGCGGCTGCGTCGGTCGTGGCCACCGGCATCAGCCAGGTCGTGTTCCTGCTGACCTACTCGCTCGGCGCGAGCCCGGTGGTGTCGACGGTGCTGGCGTGGCTGGCCGGGGCGATCCCGAACTTCACGCTGAACCGGCGCACCTGGGGCGGCGGTGGCCGCGAGGCGCTGCGGGGCGAACTGCTGCGCTACGGCGCGATCTCGGTCGGCACCGCGCTGCTGGCCGCGGGCGCCACCCACCTCGCCGAGATCGTGGCGACCTCGGCGTTCCCCGACACCCGGCCCGCCCAGGTGGCCGTGGTGTGGGGCGCCTTCATCGGGACCTACGCGGTCATGTTCGTGGTCAAGTTCGTGCTCATCGACAGGCTGGTCTTCACTCGCCCACCGCAGCAGGCCGCTCGGTGACGGTCTCGACCGCCGGAGCCGGGGCGCCGGTGTTGCGGCGCTCCCGCCACCAGGTGCCGAGCACGACCTTGGCGTAGCGGTAGCCGTACTTCCAGCTCGAACCCTTCTTGCTCTCCCCCGCGCTGCGCGGCAGCATCCGCATCGGCTGCTCCAGCACCCGGTAGCCGTGGCTGAGCAGGCCGACCAGCAGCTCCGAGGACTGGTACTGCGGCTGCTGCAGCGTCACCGAGTTCGGCACCTCGACCCGCATGCCGCGGAAGCCGAACGAGGTGTCGGTGATGCGCTGCCGGGTCAGCGCGCTGACGATCCACGCGAACACGTAGGTGCCGACGCGGCGGATCAGCGCCGGGCGCTCGTTGGAGCCCAGCCGCCGCGAGCCGCTGACGAAGTCGGCGCGGTCGGCGATCAGCGGCTCCAGCAGCATCGGCAGCTCGGCGATGTCGTACTGACCGTCGGCGTCGGTGGTGACCACGTAGCGGGCGCCCCGCTGCTGGGCCAGCCGGTAGCCCAGCCGCAGCGCCGCGCCCTGCCCCCGGTTGGTGGGGGCCACGCAGGTGCGGGCGCCGTGCCGGAGCGCGACCTCGGCGGTGCGGTCCTTGGCTCCGTCGACCACCACGAGGGTGTCGACGTCCAGGTCGCAGCAGCGCGAGGGGATCGAGTCGAGCACGTCGCCGATCGACTCCTCCTCGTTGTAGGCCGCGATGAGCACGACCACCGGCGCGAACCGGTGCTCGCCGTAGCGGCTCGCGTACTCGTCGAGGGCGTCGGAGTCCACGTCGTCGGGGAAGGACGTCAGCATCTGGCTCTCCTCGGAGGGCGTCGATCGGTGCGGGATGCGGCCGGGCGGGGTGCGGCCGGGCGGGATGCGGCCGGGCGGGGTGCGGCCGGGCGGGATGCGGATGGTCTGGGGTCGGCCGAAGAGCGCGGTGGCGCCCAGGGCGCCCGCCAGCGGGATGAGCACGAGTCCGGGCAGCTGGTAGCGCCAGGAGAACTCCATGACCGAGGCGGTCAGCAGCACGGTGATGGCCAGACCGGCGGGCAGCAGCGTCACCGCGCGCAGCCCGCTGCGCCGGGCCCGGCCGAGTCCCGCGACGGCCGCGGCGGCCAGCAGCAGCGCGCCGCCGAGCAGGATTCCCGGGGTGTAGCCGCCGCCGAGCTGGTAGCCGCGCAGGAACGAGGTGAGCTCGTGTTCGGCGTGCAGGTCGCTGCCGTCGTGCAGCTCGGCCCACTCGCGGGTGTACCAGTCGGGCGCGTACAGCGGGTGTTCGAGCTGGAACTGCCAGCGGTCCAGCGGCACGTCGCCGACGGTCTGGGTCCGGGTGGGCGCGAAGCCCTTGAGGAAGTCGCGGGCCACGCCGCCGGCGATGTCCAGCGGCTGGTGCAGCACGACCTCGCGGGTCAGCGACTTCTGAGCGGCGTTGACGTCCATGCCCTCGGGCAGCAGGTTGTCGACGTTGGCCTGGACGTCCCACAGGTGCAGGTAGAAGTCGATGCCGAGCTCTTCGCGGACCTCGTGCGGTTCGCGCGGGCAGATCAGCCGCTCCTCGCGGGTCAGGTCCAGTTCGTCGCAGTTCGCCACGACCGCGGCGCGGCCGAACAGCGCTCCCCCGCCGCCGGAACCGCCGACGCCGAACTTGCCGGCGACGAGCGCGCCGTAGAGCGCGTAGACCAGCACGGCGGCGCCGAACCCGACGACCAGGGCGCCGGTGGCGATCAGCCGCGGCCGCCAGCCCTCCCGGGGGCGCAGACCGGCCGCGAGCAGCACGAACACCGCGGCGGGCACCACCAGCGTGAGGCCGACTGAACGCACCATCACCGACAGCGCGAGCACCCCACCGGCGACGGCGGCGACCTTCGGCGTCGGCGGCCCCCACCAGCACAGCAGGTACACCGCGACCAGCAGCAGCACCTGGAACAGCAGGTCGGACATGATCAGCTGCTCGATCTGCAGCTGGTAGGCGTCGAGCAGCACCGGGGCGGCGGCCGGCGCGGCCAGCCACTCGCGCACCCCGAAGCGGCGCAGCAGGACGTAGATGCCGACGCCCAGGCCGATGCCGAGCAGGTGCTGCACTGCGGCGACACCCGCCAATCCGCCGATGCCGAGCAGGTCGCCGAGCCCGAGCAGGGGCCACAGGAACCACTCGTAGCCGACCGGGTTGATGCCGCCGGGGTGGAACACGCCGACGTCGTCGAGGTAGCGGAACGAGTCGATGTAGAGCAGCGCCGGCCGGTAGGCGAGCTGCGTGACGATCCGCAGCACGACCCCGGCCAGCACCAGCAGCGCCAGCAACCAGTGCCGGCGCAGCACGCGCGCGAGCGCGGTCGTCACCGCGCTCCGCTGGTGAAGTCGGCCCAGACGGTGCGCAGCCCGTCGGTCAGCTCCACCGCCGGCTCGTACCCGAGCTCGCGCTGCGCCTGCGACACGTCGACGATCACCGCGGGCATCTCGCCGTTCTTGGCGGGCACGTGGGTGACCGGGATGTCGATCTCGGTGGCGGCGCGGACGGCCTCGATGAGCTGCAGCACGGTGATCGACTCGCCGGAGCCGATGACCGCGGTGCCGGTGTACTGCTTGTCCCAGGCGGCCAGCACGCCCTGCACCACGTCGTCGAGGTGCACGAAGTCGCGGCACTGCGAACCGTCGCCGTAGACCTCGACGCCGTCGCCGGACAGCGCGGCGCGCATCAGGCGCGGCACGAAGCTGTCCTTGTGGCCCATGCCGGGGCCGTAGATGTTGGTGAACCGCAGCGCGCAGGTCGTCATCCCGTAGGCACCCGCGTAGCCGGACAGCAGCATCTCGCACGCGGCCTTGGTGGCGCCGTAGGGCGTCAGCGGGCGGACCGGCAGCGCCTCGGAGATCGTGCCGTGCCCGATGTCGCCGACCACGGCGTTGGTGGAGGCGAGGATGAACTGCCCGACCTCGCGCTCGCGGGCCAGCTCCAGCAGGTGCTGGGTGACCTCGACGTTGTTGGCGTAGGTGGCGGCGGGCTGCTCGACGGACTTGAGCACCGAAGTGATCGCGGCGAGGTGCACGATGCCCGCGCAACCGGGCGCCACGGCACGCTCCCGCACACCGGCCTCGCGCAGGTCGCCCTCCACGAAGGTCACCCGGTCCCGGAGGGATTCGGGCGGCGACTGGAGGTCGACGATGGTGACGGGCGTGCCGCGTTCGAGGAAGGCGCGGACCACGGCTCGGCCGACGAAGCCGGAGCCTCCGGTCACCACGACCCGGTCGGAGTCGTTCCGGTCAGGGTGAGCGATGGGGGTGGGGCTTGGCACGCGCCCGACTCTAACCGGAACGCCCGATCGGAATGTCCGAGGCCTTCACTTCTGCCGCTGCTCCCGCGGGGACGGTCAGCGGTGGAACGTCCCGCCTCAGCCCGCCAGGTGGGCCGCTAGTCCTTTCAGACCCGTCGCGTAGACCCCTCGGGCGAACGTCTGGTCCATCTCGGCCTCGACGTCGGCGTCGGAGTCGAAGTCGGCGAACCACTCGACGAAGCTGTGGCCGGTGGCGGTCACCGGCAGCACGTGGATCGTGGAGCGGTAGCTGCGCACCGGGAACGGGCTGGTCACGAACTCGTAGGTGCAGCTGCGCGCGACGTCGTCGAGGGCCACGAGCCGCTCGCGCACCTCACCGCCGTCGCCGAGCACGAGGTGCCGCACGCACCCGACGCTCGCGGCGTCGCGGCCGTCCTCGATCTCGCTGGAGGCGATCGCCGGGTGCCACACCGGGAGCCCGTCGAAGTCGCGGACCACCTCCCACACCTTCTCGACGGGGGCTTCGACGACCGCGCTGGCGAAGCTGCGCATGGTTCCTCCTCGGAATCGGTTCGAAGTGGCGGAGCCACTTTCCCTTCTCGGTGAGCGCCCCAGCAGCTGGCACCGCCGGGGGTTCTGAGCGGCTTCGTGGCGAGCACGCCGCGACGCCGTGCATCGGCATGCATCAGGAGTGGCGCGCGGAGTCCGCGGAGCCGCTCAGGTTCCCCCACCCGCACCGCTGATCAAGCCGAGGCCCAATACCGCCTCTAGAACTTGATGTCGGTGAACGCCTTGGTCTGCTCGGTGAGCGCTTTCTCCGTCGGGAGTCGTTCCATGCTGCTGGCGCCGTAGAAGCCGTGGCAGCGCTGGGTTTTCGACAGGACGTAGGAGGCGTCCTCGGGCATCGCGATGGGCCCGCCGTGGCAGAGCACCAGCACGTCGTCGCGGACCTCGGCGGCGGCCTGCGACCACTCGTCGATGAGCCGGACGCAGTCGTCGAGGTTCTTGGCGGTCTCCGCGCCGATCGCGCCGCCGGTGGTCAGTCCCATGTGGCAGACGATGATGTCGGCGCCCGCCTCGGTCATCACCCGCGCGTCGTCGGCGGAGAACACGTACGGCGTGGTGAGCAGGTCGGCCTCGCGGGCGGCGGCCACCAGCTCGACCTCCAGGCCGTAGCCCATGCCGGTCTCCTCCAGGTTGGCCCGGAAGGTGCCGTCGATGAGCCCCACGGTCGGGAAGTTCTGGATGCCGGCGAACCCGAGGTCCTTGAGCTCGCGCAGGAACCGCTCGCGCAGCATGAACGGGTCGGTGCCGTTGACCCCGGCCAGCACGGGTGTGCGCTGCACGACCGGCAGCACCTCGCGGGCCATCTCGACGACGATGTCGTTGGCGTTGCCGTAGGCCAGCAGCCCGGCCAGCGAGCCGCGCCCGGCCATCCGGTAGCGGCCGGAGTTGTAGATGACGATCAGGTCGATGCCGCCGGCCTCCTCGCACTTGGCCGACAGCCCGGTCCCGGCCCCGCCGCCGACGATCGGCTCGCCGCGCTGGGCCTTGGCGTGGAACTCGCGGAGCAGGTCCGCGCGGTCGAATCCGTTCATCGCCCCTCCAGTGTCGGTACTGCTCACAGGATTTCACGGAACGCGGCGAGCAGCGCCGTGACGAACTCCTCGTCGTTGACGTTGTTCTCGACCCGCAGCACGCGGCGGTCCTCGGTCTGCTCGACCTCGCGCTCCAGCGTCTCGAACAGCGCGGCGTCGGCCTCGGGGTCGTGGAAGGGCCGGCCGGGAGCGTCCAACATGGACACACCGCCGGTCGGCAGCAGGAACCGGACCGGGCCCTGGCAGGCGTTGAGCTTGCGGGCGAGGAACGAGCCGATCTCCCGGCACTCCTCGGGCGTGGTGCGCATCAGCGTCACCTGCGGGTTGTGCACGTAGAGGTTCCGGTCCCGGTAGCGCTCCGGAACCGTCTCGCGCGCACCGAAGTTCACCATGTCCAGCGCGCCGCACGAGCCGACGTAGGGCACTCGGTGCGGGCGATGGCGTCGAGCCGCTGCTCGCCCGCGCTCATCACGCCGCCCGCGACGAGGTCGCAGACCTCGGTGGTGGTGACGTCCAGGACCGCGTGCACCAGGCCGTCGTCGACGAGCTTCTCCATCGCCCGCCCGCCGGTCCCGGTCGCGTGGAACACCAGCGGGTCGAACTCGGCTTCGAGCCTGCCCGCCGCTGCGGTCACGCAGGGCGTGGTGACCCCGAACATCGACAGCGCGACGGCGGGCTTGTCCTCGACCTGCGGCATCGGGTGGCTGATCGCGCCGAGCAGCGCGTGCGCGGCGTTGGCGAGGACGCGGCGGGAGATCCGGTTCAGCCCGGCGACGTCGGTGACCGACGGGAACATCGCGATGTCGGTGGCGTCGACGTAACCGGAGGTGTCGCCGGAGGCCACAGTGGACACCATCACCTTCGGCACGCCCACCGGCAGCACCCGCAAGGCTGGCGTGACCAGCGCGGTCCCACCGGAACCGCCGAGCCCGATGACGCCGTCGACGTCGCGCTCGGCCAGGAAGCGGGTGAAGGCGGTGGCCATCGCGGTCACGGCCGATCCGCGGTCGCCGGTGAACACGGCGTCGACGCCGCCCGGGTGGTGCGCGGCGACCTCGGCGGCCGGGACGTCGGCACCGGAGCTCTCACCGGAGGTCGACAGGTCGACGGTGACGACGGGGTGCCCCCGGGCGATGAGATCGGCGACGTAGTCGAGCTCCGCGCCCTTGGTGTCGAACGTCCCGGCGACGTACGCGCTGCCCATTCGCGACCTCCGTGCTGCTCGTCATCGAGAACAACCCGGGAGGGGACTCTACTGTCGATCGCCGCCCGGGCAACAGAAAACGGCCCCCGGCCGAAGCCGGAGGCCGTTCCCGGGACTTCCGCCCGACAGGACGTCAGCCCAAAAGGGCGTCCGCTCAGTGGTGACCGCCCTGGGAGCCGGAGCCGCCCTTGCCCGTGAACTTGTTCTTGACCTGCTCGATCTTTTCCTTGTTCTTCGGGTCGGAGGCGTACTTCTTGGCCTGGTCGATCACCTTCTTGCCCTGCGGGCTCTTCGCGAAGTCGGTGACCTTCTTGAACAGAGACATCATCACTCCCGAAGCGTCGAGGCCGTCATCGACCAGGGTACCGACAAAACACCCACCGATGGCAGATCACCTGCTCGAACGGAGTGGCGAAGCGCCGACCAGCCGGACAGAGGCACGCTCAAGGAGCGGCGCACGGAGTCCACGAAGGCGCTCAGGTTCCGCCACCCGCACCGCTGAGCGACCCAACCACTCGTCCGCCTCCTAGCCCAGGACACCGCTGATCGAGGCGTGGCCCTTGAGCACGTTGCGGGCGATGGTGCGGCGCTGGATCTCGTCGGTGCCCTCGAAGATGCGCAGCAGCCGCAGGTCGCGGTACCAGCGCTCGACCGGCAGCTCCTTGGTGTAGCCCATGCCGCCGTGGATCTGCAGGACGCGGTCGACGATCTGGTTGGCGTGCGTGGCGCCGAACAGCTTGGCGATGGACTGCGCGTGGCGGGAGTCCATGCCCTGGTCGACCTGCCACGCGGCCTGCAGGATCAGCCAGCGCAGCGCCTCGATCTCCACCGCGGAGTCGGCGATCATCCACTGGATGGCCTGCCGCTCGGCGATCGGCGCGCCGAAGGTCTCGCGCTGCTGGGCGTACTCCGAGCCCATCTCCACCAGCCGCTCGCAGGCGCCCAGCGCCGCGGCGGGCAGCAGGTAGCGGCCGCGGCCGATCCACTGCATGGCCAGGCCGAACCCGTTGCCGACCTCGCCGAGCACGTTCTCGGCGGGCACCCGGACGTTGTCGAACACCAGCGCGGCCGGCTGGCGCTCGTCGGGTCCCATGATGTCGATCGGCTCGGACTTCCAGCCCATGTCGCGGTCGACGAGGAAGCAGGTCACGCCGCCGTTGGCGCCCTTCTCGCGGTCGGTGACGGCGAAGACCATCACGAAGTCGGCGTCGATGCCGCCGGTGATGAAGGTCTTCTCGCCGTTGATGACCCACTCGTCGCCGTCCCGGACGGCCGTGGTGCGCAGGTTCTTCGCGTCGGAGCCCGCGCCGGGCTCGGTGATGGCGAAGCAGGACTTGCGGGTGCCCTCGATGGTCGGCAGCAGGTAGCGCTGCTTCTGGTCCTCGTTGGCGTAGTAGAGGATGTTGTCGGCGTAGCCGCCGAAGCGGAACGGCACGTAGGTGCGGCCGAGCTCGACCTCGATCAGCGCCGTCATGACGGCCGAGAGGTTCATGCCGCCGTACTCCTCGGGCGTCTGCACGCCCCAGAAACCGGCCTCCTTGGCCTTGTTCTGCAGCTCCTTGAGCTCGTCCTTGGTGAGACCGCGCTGACCCGCCCGCTCTCTGCGCAGCACCTCCGGCTCCAGCGGCATGAGCTCCCGCTGGACGAAGTTGCGCACCCAATCGCGGATGTCGCGCTCGGTCTCGGAGAGCGAGAAGTCGACCATCGCGTCGTTCCTTTCCGTGCAGGCCGGTAACTAACACCGTTAGTTTTATGGCAGCCTAGAACCGTCCCGGCGCACGCCGCAAGGGATCCCGGTGAGGAGAGAGACGTTGCCCAGACCCAGCACACCCCGGCTCTCCCCGGAACGCATCCGGAAGATCGGCCTGGAGATCATCGACACCGAGGGCCTGGAAGCGCTGTCCATGCGCAGGCTCGCCGAACGCCTCGACGTGCGCGCGGCATCGCTGTACAACCACGTCGCCACCAAGGACGACCTGCTGCACGAGATCGCCGACGAGGTGATCAGCGAGGTCGACGTCTCCGGTTTCGACCAGGACTGGGTGACCGGCCTGCGCAGCTGGGCCCGCTCCTACCGCGCGGCCCTGGCCGACCACCCGAACCTGGTGCCGTTCATCGCCTACGGCCCGGCCCGCCGCGAGTCCGCCCTGCGCGTCGCCGACGCCGTCCACGGCGGCCTCACCCGGGCCGGCTGGCCGCAGCGCTACGCCACGATGATCGGCGCTTCGACGAAGTACCTGGTCGTCGGCTCGGCGATGGGCTCCTTCAGCCACGGCTTCCCCGCCGACGCAGCCGTCTACACGAACCGCTTCCCCCACCTCACCCGAGCCCACCTGCTGCACACGAAGGCCGCCGAGATCGACACCGCCAGCTTCGAACTGGCCCTCACAGCCCTCATCGACGGCCTCAAAGCCCAACTCGCCGACATCGCGGAGCAGCGAGCCGCGCACGAGGCGATTGGCGGCGGCAACGCGTGGTGACCCGAAGCTGATCGCGCCCCCGTGCGCAAGGGTTGAGATCACTCGGTCTTCCTGTTGACTGGGGTGGGGGCGGTTCGTAGCGTCTGTGAGCAGCACAACCGAATACGCGCCGATGACGTCTCGCGGGAGAGACCTCGCCCTCGTCGGGCGAGGCGCCGAAGGAGCAATACTCCCCAGTAAACTCTCAGGCACCATTACCGCAGGACACCAGGCGAAACACGGAGAAAAGCAGGAGCATCGCGCTTCTCGCCCACGGTGCAAACCACCCCTGTCGGGTGGTGAAACTCTCAGGCCAATGACTCCGGGGAGACCCCGCCCGACCAGCGCAGACCGCGCCGGTCGGGGGTCGAGGCGCCCCGGATAAGGTTGGGCGCGTGAGCTGACCGGCCCTCGACTGCCGACCGGCACGCCCACCCAGGAGGAGTTTCACCATGTCGTCGCCCGGACAGACGCCCCGGAGGACACCGCTCCACGCGGTGCACGAATCCCTCGGCGCCACCTTCACGGAGTTCGCCGGCTGGCAGATGCCGGTCCGCTACAGCAGCGACACCGCCGAGCACAACGCGGTGCGCAGCAGCGCCGGTCTGTTCGACCTCACGCACATGGGCGAGATCCTCATCAGCGGTCCGCAGGCCGCCGAGGCGCTGGACTACGCGCTGGTCGCCAACGCCTCCGCCATCACCCCCGGTCGCGCCCGCTACACGATGATCTGCGACGAGACCGGCGGCGTGCTCGACGACCTGATCGTCTACCGCCTCGCCGACCAGGAGTTCCTGGTCGTGGCCAACGCCGCCAACGCGGCCGTGGTCTCCGCCGAGCTGGCCGAGCGGGTCTCCGGTTTCGACGCGAAGCACGCCGACGTCTCCGACGACTACGCGCTGATCGCGGTGCAGGGCCCGAACGCGGTGGCGATCCTGGCGCCGCTGACCGACACCGACCTGAGCACCGTCAAGTACTACGCGGGCTACCCGGCGACCGTCGCGGGCAAGGACGTGCTGCTGGCGCGCACCGGCTACACCGGCGAGGACGGCTTCGAGCTGTTCACCTCGCCCGGCGACGCCGAGGCCGTGTGGCAGGCGCTCACCGAGTCCGGCGCCGCGCACGACCTCCAGCCGGCCGGTCTGTCCTGCCGCGACACCCTGCGGCTGGAAGCGGGGATGCCGCTCTACGGCAACGAGCTCTCCGCCGAGCTCACGCCGTACCACGCGAACCTCGGCCGGGTGGTCAAGCTGGACAAGGACGCCGACTTCGTCGGCAGGTCCGCGCTGGCCGCGGTCGCCGAGAAGCCCACCGAGCGCACCCTGGTGGGCCTGTCCACCGACCAGCGGCGGGCGCCCCGCCACGGCTACCGGGTCCTCGACGCCGACGGCGCCGAGGTCGGCGAGGTCACCAGCGGCGCACCGTCCCCGACCCTCGGGCATCCGATCGGGATGGCCTACGTCGACCGGGAGCACAGCGAGCCCGGCACGGCCCTGCAGGTCGACATCCGCGGCCGCAACGTCGCGGTGCAGGTCGTCGAGCTGCCCTTCTACCGCCGCAACGCCTGACTGAAAGAAAGAAACAGGAGGCACACACTGATGTCGAACCCGGATCTGTTCAACGATGCCCTGGCAACGGTTGACCCGGAGGTCGCAGCGGCGGTCGGCGCCGAGCTGGGTCGCCAGCAGAACACGCTGGAGATGATCGCCTCCGAGAACTTCGCCCCGCAGGCGGTGCTGCAGGCGCAGGGCTCGGTGCTCACCAACAAGTACGCCGAGGGCTACCCGGGCAAGCGCTACTACGGCGGCTGCGAGCACGTCGACGTCGTCGAGCAGCTGGCCATCGACCGGATCAAGGACCTCTTCGGCGCCACCTACGCCAACGTGCAGCCGCACTCGGGCGCGCAGGCCAACGCGGCGGCGATGTTCGCGCTGCTCAAGCCGGGCGACACCATCATGGGCCTGGACCTGGCCCACGGTGGCCACCTGACCCACGGCATGCGGATCAACTTCTCCGGCAAGCTCTACAACGTCGTGCCGTACCACGTCTCCGACGACGACCACCGGGTCGACATGGACGAGGTCGCGCGCCTGGCCCGGGAGAACAAGCCGCAGCTGATCGTCGCGGGCTGGTCGGCCTACCCGCGCCAGCTGGACTTCAAGCGGTTCCGGGAGATCGCCGACGAGGTCGGCGCCTACCTGATGGTCGACATGGCGCACTTCGCGGGCCTGGTGGCCGCGGGCCTGCACCCGAGCCCGATCCCGCACGCCCACGTCGTGACCACCACGACGCACAAGACCCTGGGCGGCCCGCGCGGCGGTGTGATCCTGTCCTCGGACGAGGAGTTCACCAAGAAGTTCAACTCCGCGGTCTTCCCCGGTCAGCAGGGCGGCCCGCTGGAGCACGTGATCGCCGGCAAGGCGGTGGCCTTCAAGATCGCCGCGGGCGAGGAGTTCAAGGACCGCCAGCGCCGCACCGTCGAGGGCGCCCAGATCCTGGCCGAGCGCCTGCTGGCCTCGGACGCGACCGAGGCCGGTGTCTCGCTGGTCTCCGGCGGCACCGACGTGCACCTGGTGCTGGTGGACCTGCGCAACTCCGAGCTGGACGGCAAGCAGGCCGAGGACCGGCTGCACGAGATCGGCATCACCGTCAACCGCAACGCGGTGCCGAACGACCCGCGCCCGCCGATGGTCACCTCGGGTCTGCGGATCGGCACCCCGGCGCTGGCCACGCGCGGTTTCGGCAAGGAGGAGTTCACCGAGGTCGCCGAGGTCATCGCCCAGGCCCTCAAGCCGAACTTCGACGAGTCGATCAGCGCCGAGCTCCGCACCCGGGTCGAGGCGCTGGCGGCCAAGCACCCGCTCTACCCGAACCTCTGATCGCCTGACACGACGAACGCCGCATCCCGATGGGGTGCGGCGTTCGTCGTTCGCGGGTGCTTCAGGCGCCTTCGGCGGCGTCGGCGAGGTCCTGGAGGGCGCGGGCCAGCTGCTCGGCCTCGGTGCGGCCGAGCTCGCTGGGCTCGTAGCCCGCGTCGCAGGTGGTGCGGCCGAGCCAGGTGATCAGGTAGGTCTCGGCGCCGTCGGCCTCGATCGCGAGGTTGAGCTGCTGGTCCGAGCGCGGGATGGCGAAGGAGACCTGCCCGGCCTCGGCGTCGAGCAGGTCGAGCACCGCTCTGGCCAGGTCGCGGGCCTCGTCCGGGGACAGCTCGCAGGGCTCGCAGCCGCTGTCGCGGGGGCTGTCGACGAACGCGATCAGATAGGTCTCCCCGGCGGAGGTCTCGACCGCCACGTGCAGCCGCTCGCCCGTGCGGGGAGCGGCGATGGCCGCCGCGCGGGCCGGTGCGCTCGTCGAGGTGCCGGTGTGGCTCATGCTGTCACCTCTCATCCCTTCCAGGACAGCAGTCCACTCCGATTCGAGCTGGTTGTCACCCCGTCAACGCGCATTCGACCCGAACCGTTTCCGAATTTCAACAAGTCGACTTCCCGGCTCCGCCGGCCTTGCCGTGCGCCTGCTACACACCGGCTTCGGCGGGGGTGGCGCGTTCGAGGCGTTCGACCCGGGCGCTGACCTCGCGGAGCAGGACCTGGGTGGGGACCGAGTCGAGCTCGGGGATGATGCGGACCTCGGCGCGGGCTTCCTCCGCGCTCAGCCGACCGGCTTTGACCAGGACTTCCAGCAGCGGGACGCCCAGGGCGCGGGCCATGATGCGGGCGTTGCCGATGTCCGGCCGGTAGCCCTTGCGCCAGCGGAAGACCACGCTCGGTTTCAGCCCGCTGTGCTCGCAGAAGTCGTGGACCGTCCATCCGCGCTCGGCCAGGTGCCGTTCGAGGTACTCGACGAAGTCGCTGTCCCCGGCCGCGGTCACGTCGCTCGCGCCAGCGTGTGCCATGCGTTCGAGTCTAGTCCCACCCGTGCGACTGGTCGCACTCCGCTGAACAGGTGGCCGGGCACGCCTGCCATCGGAGGCAGGCCGTTCACCATTGGTTTCGGTTCGAAACATGCATTAGAGTCCAGACACATGAACGAGACTCGCTGCGACGCAACTCCGCCGAAGCACCAGCCACTCGGCCGCGGCGTCCGCATCTCCGCGCACCCCGCCCACTAGGCGGCGTTGTCGATCGCCTCCGGCTGCGGCTCGGTCACGACCTGACCGCGCGGGCGTCGGCGCCTGTAGGCCCACGCACCCGCTCCCAGGAGCACGATCGCGATCGCCAGCACCCAGCTGGCTCGGCCGAGCATCGACTCGACGTACTTCGCCGAGGCTCCCGCCGCCCAGCCGATGCCCACGTGCGTCGCCGACCAGGCCGCCGCGCCTACCAACGACGAGACCACGAAGCGCGGGAAGGACATGCCGCTGGCGCCCGCCGCGGCCGGCATCAGCGTCCGCACCACCGGCAGGAACCTGCCCAGCAGCACCGCGCCGATCCCCCAGCGCCGCAGCAGCGAACCCGCGCGGTCCCAGTGGTGTTGGCCGAGCTTGCGGACCACCTTCGTCTCGCGCATCTTCAGCCGGTACCGGCGGCCCAACCAGAAGCCGATGTTGTCGCCCACCGCCGCGCACACCGCCACCGTCACCGCCAGCACCAGGAAGAACCGGAGATCGGTCACGGCGGCCGAGGCCACCAGCAGCCCGGCCTCCCCCGGCACCAGGAACCCCAGCCCGATCGTGCACTCGCCGAGCACCAGGGCGCCGGTGGCCAGCACCAGCAGCGGCCGGGGCAACCCGGCGATCAGGGCCAGCATGTCGCTGATGAATGTCACGGCAACGGGCTCCTCGGATTCCGGCGCGGGCGCGGACTGCGGTCACGCTACCGGGGGACCGTTGAGGCGTTCTCAGGGATGGCACCCATGCGCCACCCATTCGTCCCTCAGCAGGACTTCGTCCAGGAGCACTCCAGGGCGCTCTCGTCGCGGGCGGTGCCCGGGTCGTCGGAGCCGGTGCGCGGCTGCGGGATTCGCGCGTGCCCGCGCGGGTGGTCGTCGGCGCCGGTGTGCTGGGCGAGGCGGATCGCGATCGCGTCCTCCAGGTCCTGCGGGGCGTCGGAGAGGAAGTCGTTGAGCACCACCGAGAACACCAGCCTCCGGCCGTCGGCGGCGGTGACGTAGCCCGACAGCGAGGTGACGCCGGTCAGCGAACCGGTCTTGGCGTGCACGTTGTTGGCCGCCGGGGTGTCGACCATCCGGTCGCGCAGCGTGCCGCCGACCATCCGCTCCGGAACCCCCGCGATCGGCAACGCGTCGTGGAACGCCTGCGCCCACGGGCGCTGCGCGGCGTTGTCGAGCAGCAGCGCCAGCTGGTCCGGGGTGACCCCGTCCATCCGGGACAACCCGGAGCCGTCCACCAGCCGCAGCGCCGCCGGGTCGACGCCGAGACCGCGCAGCGCGTCGGCGACCACGCCGGTCCCGGCCTCCCAGGTGCCCTCCCCCGCGCGCTCGCGGCCCATCGCCTTGACCAGGACCTCGGCGTGAACGTTGTTGCTGAGCTTGAGGAACGGCACGAGCAGCTCGCGCAGCGGCATCGAGTCGCGCGCGGCGAGCTCGCGGGCGCCCTCCGGTGCGGGAGCCTTCCCGGTGCCGTTGACGGTGATCCCGCGGGCGGCCAGGGCGCGGGCGAAGAGGTCGGTGGCGTAGGCGGTCGCGTCGGGAACGGCGATCCACTCCCGCACCGGCTCCGTCCCGGCCGGGACGGTGCCGGTGACCAGCACGCGACCGCTGTGGTGATCGCGGGTGATGCCGATCGACGGCTCGCCCTCGGCGACGGTGGTGGCCCGGTTGTCGACGTCGAGCACGCCCGTTCCCGGGTCCAGCGCGACGTCCGGCGCCTGGCCGGGTGCGGTGGGCGTGACGCGCACGATCGCGCTGCCCGCGTCGAAGTCGGTGTCCGGCGCCGCGCTCAGCGCCGAGACGGGAGCCGAGTAGGAGTACGGCTCGTCGTCCCAGGCCCAGCCGGTGCCCAGCGGCACGTCGTCGAACGAGGTGTCGTCGGCCAGCAACCGGCCGCGCACCTCGCGCACGCCCTGCTCGGCGAGCCGGGCGGCGAGCGCGTCGTAGTCGGCGGGCAGCATCGTCGGATCGCCGGTGCCGCGCAGGTGGAGGTCGCCGTTCAGGGTCGAGCCCTGCTGCGCGGCGTCGCTGAGCACCTGGGTGCGGAAGCGGTGGTCCGGCCCGAGGGTCTCCAGCGCGGCGGCCGCGGTGAACAGCTTCGCGTTCGAGGCCGGGGTCGCCCGGTCGGTCGCCTGCCTGCTGTAGAGGACCTCGTCGGTGGCGGGGTCCCGGACCGCGACTCCGGCCTGGGCCCCGCCGAGGCGCGGATCGGCCAGGATGTCGTCGAGGTCGACCTTGAGCGCGTCCACCCCGGTCGGCGCGGCCCCCGTCGACGGCACCACCGCCAGCGGCAGCGCCACCGCCAACCCGACCACGAACGCCCACCGTCTCCGCATGCCGGCTCCTCTCCGAGATCACGGAGACTAGGCAGCACGCTGTGGAAGGTCAACGAACCCAACCCGAAGGTCGCAAATCAGAAACCGGATCACCCCGTGTTCCGACACCGGATCACGGCCGTATTCAGACACCGGACTACGGCCGTAATCGGAAACCGGATTACGGCCGTAATCGGGTTTCCGATTGCGGCCGTAATCCTGGTGGGGACGGGGTCAGCCGAGGGCGATGGTGGTGGCCATCGCGAGCAGGGCGCCGCCGCAGGTGCGCTCGAAGACCTTGCGGCGCTTGGGGGCGGCGAGCAGCGCGGCGAGCTTGCCGACCGAGGGGACCACGATCAGCCACCACACCGCGAAGGCCGACACGGCAACGGCGCTGAGCAGCGCGGCCTGCGGCATCGGGGCCGCGTCGGGGTCCATCGCCTGCGGCAGCAGCGTCAGGAACGTGAGCATCACCTTCGGGTTGAGCACGTCGGTGAGCAGTCCGCGCAGGAACACCGACCGGCCCGAGCGCGGCTGCTCCACGACCGCCTCGGCCGCACTCGCCCCGGAGCCGCGCAGCATCTGCAGCGCCATCCACGCCAGGTAGGCCACGCCCAGGCCCTTGACCACGAACAGCGCGGCGGGGACCGTCGCGACCAGGGCCGACAGGCCGAGCGTGGCGGCGGTGGCGTGCAGCAGCAGGCCGCAGGTCACGCCGGCCGCGGCGAGCCAGCCGTAGCGGCGGCCGCTGGCGGCGTTGCGGGTGACCACGACGAAGTCGGGGCCGGGGATCAGCACGATCACCAGCAGCGCCAGCAGGAACGACCCCCAGGCGATGTGCACGGCGAGCTCCTTCGGTAGAACGTCGGGGAGGTGGATGCGCGCATCCTCCGCCGATAGTTCGCCGGTTTTCGAGCTCGGACGTAAGATGTTCGGTCATGAGCGAATCCGTCGAACTGGATTCGGTCGACTGGCGCATTCTGGAGGAGTTGCAGAACGACGCGACCCTGCCGAACCGCACCCTCGCCGACCGAGTCGGGCTGGCACCGTCGAGCTGCCTGCAGCGCGTCCGCAGGCTGCGGGAACAGGGAGTCATCACCGGGTCGCACATCGACGTCGACCCGGCCGCCACGGGGCTGGCGCTGGAGGCGGTGGTGGCGGTCAACGTCCGGCCGCACACGCGCCCGATCGTCGATCAGTTCCGCGAGTTCGTCATGGCCCAGCCGGAGACCCGGTCGCTGCTGCACGTCAGCGGCCAGGCCGACTTCCTGCTGCACGTGGCGGTCGCCGACACGGCGCACCTGCAGGAGTTCCTCGTCGACCGGCTCGCGGCCCGCACCGAGGTCCGGAACTTCACCAGCTCCATCGTCCTCGAACAGCTCCACACCAGGGCCCTCACGCCCCCGAAGCACCTCCGCCCCAAGCGCCGCAGGCGCACCTGACGAGGGGAAGTTTTCATGAAAACTGCGCCCCCACGAAACCGAAAATCCCTCGGGAGAACACCCTTCCCACGCCTGAGGAAATCCGGTTTTCGATGTGGTGGTGGGGAAGTTTTCATGAAAACTTCCCCACCACCACGTCGAAAGCGGAGGGGGCACCCGACGCGAGGAGGGTGCGCGGAGGAGGGTCAGTCGTTGACCCGGAGGAGTCCTTCTTGGACGACCGTGGCGACGAGGGTGCCGTCCTGGGCGAAGAAGCGGCCGGTGGCGAGGCCGCGACCGCCGGAGGCGCTCGGCGAGGCGCAGTCGTAGAGGAACCACTCGTCGGCGCGGAAGCGGCGGTGGAACCACATCGCGTGGTCCAGGCTCGCGCCGACCACGTTGTCCAGGCCCCAGTAGACGCCGTGCCGCGCGAGCGGCGCGTCCAGCAGGGTCATGTCGGAGGCGAAGGCCGCGATGCAGACGTGCAGCAGGTCGTCGTCCGGCACGGCCAGGACGCCGTCGGCGCGCATCCACACCTGGTTGCGGGCCTCGCGCGGGCCGTTCTCGCGGCTCACCCACGGCGGCTCGGTCACGTAGCGGACGTCGATCGGCCGCGGCTGGGCCGGGCCGAGCTTGGGCAGCACCTCGCCGATGCGCTCGCCGAACGTCGGCAGCGACTCGGGGTCGGGCACGTCGGGCATCGGCTCGGCGTGGTCGATGCCGTCCTCGTCGACCTGGAACGACGCCGACAGCGAGAAGATCGTCTTCCCGCGCTGCAGCGCCACCACCCGGCGGGTGGTGAACGAGCGGCCGTCGCGGGTGCGGTCGACCTCGTAGACGATCGGGATGCTCGGGTCGCCGGGCCGGATGAAGTACGCGTGCAGCGAGTGCACCCGCCGCTCCTCCGGCACCGTGCGACCGGCCGCGACCAGCGCCTGACCGGCGACCTGGCCGCCGAACACGCGGATGGTCGAGGTCGCGGGGCTGACCCCGCGGAAGATGTTCTCCTCGATGCGCTCCAGGTCCAGCAGAGCCACCAGGCTGTCCAGCACTGGTTGGCCGTGCGGCATGCCGTTGACGTCGAGCGGCACCTCGCCCAGCAGGTGGGTACCGGTCGGGTCGGCTGCTGCGGCCCTGGCCGCTTCGGTCACTGCGCGCTCCTAGGTTCGTGCGCCCGACCGGCCGGACGGGAGCTGGTGGCTCCCGTCCGAAGGCCGATCAGACGTGGTCTTCTTCTCCCAGCCGGTGCACGCGGATGAGGTTGGTCGAACCGACCGTGCCCGGGGGCGAACCGGCGACGACGACGACCATGTCGCCGCGCTGCGACTTGCCCAGCGACAACATCGCCTGGTCGACCTGCCGCACCATCTGGTCCGTTGTGTCCACCTTAGGGACCAAGAACGTCTCCGTCCCCCAAGTGAGAGCGAGCTGACTCCGCACCGACTCCTCGGGGGTGAACGCCAGCAGCGGCAGCCGGGTGTGCAGGCGCGCGAGGCGTCGCACGGTGTCGCCGGACTGCGTGAAGGCCACCAGGGCCTTGGCGTTGAGGCGCTCGCCGATGTCGCGCGCCGCGTAGGAGATCACGCCGCGCTTGGTGCGCGGGACGTGGCTCAGCGGCGGCGGGGTCGGCGAACCGGACTCGACGGCCTCGACGATGCGGGCCATGGTCTGCACGGTCTCGATCGGATAGCGACCGACGCTGGTCTCGCCGGAGAGCATCACCGCGTCGGCGCCGTCGAGGACGGCGTTGGCGACGTCGGAGGTCTCGGCCCGGGTGGGGCGCGAGTTCTGGATCATCGAGTCCAGCATCTGGGTGGCCACGATGACCGGCTTGGCGTTCTCCCGCGCGATCCGGATCGCCTTCTTCTGGACCAGCGGGACGTGTTCGAGCGGGAGCTCCACGCCGAGGTCACCGCGGGCGACCATGACGCCGTCGAAGGCCAGCACGATGGCTTCGAGGTTGTCCACCGCCTCGGGCTTCTCCAGCTTCGCGATGACCGGCGCGCGGCGGCCGACGCGGTCCATCACCTGGTGCACCAGGTCGATGTCGGCGGGGCTGCGCACGAACGACAGCGCGATGAAGTCCACGCCCAGCTCCAGGGCGAACTCCAGGTCCTCGATGTCCTTCTCGGACAGGGCGGGCACGGAGACGTCCATGCCCGGCAGGGAGATCCCCTTGTTGTCGGAGACGGGACCGCCCTCGGTCACCTCGCACACGACGTCGTTGTCCTCGACGGCGGTCACGACCATCGCGACCTTGCCGTCGTCGACCAGCAGCCGGTCGCCCTTCTTGGCGTCCTCGGCCAGGCCCTTGTAGGTGGTGGACACCCGGTCGTGCGTGCCCTGCACGTCTTCGACCGTGATGCGCACGACGTCGCCGGTGCGCCACTCGACCGGTCCGGCTGCGAACTTCCCGAGCCGGATCTTCGGTCCCTGCAGGTCTCCTAGGATGCCCACGGCGCGGCCGGATTCCTTGGCCGCGGCCCGGACCATGTCGTAGACCTGCTGGTGGTCGGCGTGGCTGCCGTGGCTGAAGTTCAGCCGGGCGACGTCCATTCCGCTGCTGACGAGCTCGGCCATCTTCTCCGGAGTGGAGGTGGCGGGGCCCATGGTACAAACGATCTTGGCTCGTCGACTCACATCATGCCAGCGTAGTCCTTCATCACCTCGGTGCAGCACTCAGCCACGCTCCACTTTCCTGATCGGGTATTTCGTTGCTGGATCATTACAGAAAGCAGCTCAGACGACTTCCGCTCCTGATCGCGGTGCTCGTGAGCTGGGCGGTGCTGTTCACCCCCGAATCGGGTGTGCCCAGCGCACCGCCCGGCACCGACAAAGTGGTGCATTTCACCCTTTTCGCCGCGCTGGCGATCACCGCGCGGATCGCCGGTGCCCGCACCGCCTGGCTGCTGCCGTCACTGGCCGCCTACGCGGTGCTCTCGGAACTGCTGCAGGGCGCGCTGCCGATCGGGCGCAGCTGCGAAGCCCTCGACGCGCTCGTGGACATCGCGGGCGCGCTCATCGGCTGGGCGGCCGTGCGGTTCACCGCCGCTTCTTCTCGGTGACGCCGATGTGGTCCGCGCACCACTGGTTGAGCTCGCGGACCGCTTCCCAGGACTCGCGGACCCGCTGCAGGCAGGTGCGCTCGTGCAGGGCGTCGTCGGGTTCCCAGGAGCGCGCCGCGTAGAGCGTCTTGTGCCGGAGCAGGTCGAGCCTGGGGTGGTCGGCGTCGAAGCCGCGAGGCCGGGTCTGCAGCGCGGTTCCGGTGATCTCCCAGCCCTGGTCGGCCAGGTCGTCGAGCAGCTTCCGCAGCCGCTCGCCGTGGACCTCGGTGTCCACCGCGGTCCGGAAGCGGGCGAGCTGGTCGGACTCGGAGTGGAAGCAGCCGCCAGCGACGAGCATCCCCTCCGGGCCGACCTGCACGTAGTAGGCGCCGCCGCCGCGCCCCTGCTCGATGACGGCGCCGCAGTGCGTCTTGTACGGCGACTTGTCGCGGGCGAATCGCACGTCCCGGAACGGCCGGAACACCTTGCCCTTGCCGAAGCCGGGCCCGAACTCGGGCTCCAGCTCGGCCAGCAGCGCCTCCATCGGCGCCCGGACGTGCTCCTGGTAGAGCTCCCGGTTGTCCGCCCAGTAGGCCTTCGAGTTGTCCGCCTGGAGCCCCTCGAAGAACTCGACCGCCCCGTCACCAAAACCCTCGAACCGCACACCCCGACCCTAGATCGTCCCCACCCGAGACCCCACGAAAACCTCGTCCCCCGGGCCCCAGGGGGTGGGGAAGTTTTCATGACAACTTCCCTCCCCTCAGGACGTGAGACGGTGACCAGGCCCTGACGTGGACTCTATTTTTGCAGTTCACTGGGGTTGGGTGGGTGTGGGTGGGACAGTTTTCATGAAAACTGCCCCGTTCTTGGTGGGGTGAGGTTTTCATGAAAACTGTCCCCGTCTCTGGGTGCTCAGGTGAGGCGGATCTGGCGGTTGACGTCTTTGTAGAGGAGGTAGCGGAAGGGGCCGGGGCCGCCTGCGTAGCAGGCTTGGGGGCAGAAGGGGCGGAGCCACATGTAGTCGCCTTCTTGGACTTCGACCCAGTCGTTGTTGAGGCGGTAGACGGCTTTGCCCTGCAGGACGTAGAGGCCGTGTTCCATGACGTGGGTTTCGGCGAAGGGGATGGTGCCGCCGGGTTCGAAGGTGACGATGTTGACGTGCATGTCGTGGGCGAGGTCGTCGGGGTCGACGAAGCGGGTGGTGGCCCAGCGGCCGTCGGTGTCGGGCATGGGGGTGGGGGTGATGTCCTGTTCGCGGGTGACGAACGAGGTGGGCGGGGTGATGCCGGGGGCGTGTTCGTAGGGTTTGCGGACCCAGTTGAAGGTGGCCGCTTCCGCGCCGGGGTTGGTCAGCGACCAGGTGGTGCCGGGGGCGAGGTAGGCGTAGCCGCCGGGTTCGAGGTCGTGGCTGACGCCGTCGATGGTGAGCCGGAGGTGTCCGGTCATGAGGAACACGACGGATTCGACGCCGGTTTCGGGTTCGGGGTTCTCGCTGCCGCCGCCGGGGGCGACCTCGACGATGTTCTGGGCGAAGGTGGTGGCGAAGCCGGTGACGGGTTTGGCCAGGATCCAGGCGCGGGTGCCGTGCCAGCCGGGGAAGTTGCTGGTGACGATGTCGCGCAGGACGCCGCGCGGGATCACGGTGTAGGCCTCGGTCACGATCGCCCGGTCGGTGAGCAGATCGGTCTGCGGCGGCAGCCCACCGGCAGGCGCGAAGTACGACGGCTCGCTCAACTCCAGCTCCCCACTCGCTTAAACATTTTGTTGAATTCACCGTCGAGCTTAGGCACCCGACGCCGATTCCGGAAGGGCTCCAGCAGACGCGCCTCGCACCCGGATCGCCACCGCGGAACCCCCGTCCGGGTGGAGTCCGCGACTACCGCCCGTCGGCTGATCTTCGAAATCCCCTCGAACGAGCGACAGCGACCCCCGAGAACAAGATCCCAGGTCAGCGGCCGATTCGCGAGCTAAGCTCGAATCGTGGTCTCCACTGCCAACGCCCGCGCGGGCGAGTCCGCGGGCAACCTCCCGGCCGACGTGACGAGCTTCGTCGGCCGGCGTCGTGAGATCACCCTCACCAAGCGGCTGTTCGCCGAGGCCCGCGTGGTCACCCTCACCGGGCCCGGCGGCGTCGGCAAGACGCGGCTGGCGGTGCGCGTCGCCAACAACATGCGCCGGTCGTTCCGGGACAAGGCGTGGTTCGTCGAGCTGGAGAACCTCGACGACGGCGCGCTGGTGCTCGACGCCGTCATCGAGCAGCTCAGCCTCGGCGGACCGTCCTCGGCGGCGAGCCTGGAGACGATCGTCGACCAGCTCAAGAACCGCGAGATGCTGCTGGTCCTGGACAACTGCGAGCACGTCATCGAGGACGTCGCGCTGCTGGTCGACGCCCTGATGCGCTGGTGCCCGGGCGTGCGCGTGCTGGCCACCAGCAGGCAGTCTCTGGGCGTGGCCGGCGAGTCCACGGTCGTCGTGCCGCCGATGCAGGTGCCCGACCCGGACCACCTGCCACCCGCCGAGGCCGTCGAGCAGTTCTCCTCGGTCCGGCTGTTCGTCGACCGCGCCAAGGCCGCCGTGCCGGAGTTCGAGGTCACCGAGGGCAACGCGGGCGCGCTGATGCGCCTGTGCCACCACCTCGACGGCAACCCGCTGGCCATCGAGCTGGCCGCGGTCCGGCTGCGGTCGCTGTCGCTGCAGCAGCTGGAGGAGCGCATCGCCGAGCGCTACGACCTGCTCACCGAGGGCCGCCGCGGCGCTCCCCCGCGCCAGCAGACGCTGCGCGCGCTGATCGACTGGAGCTACGAGCTCCTCGACGAGCGCGACCGGCGGGCCTGGGCGCGGATGTCGGTGTTCTCCGGCAGCTTCGACCTCGCCGCCGCCGAGCGCGTCGCCGGCGAGGGCAAGGGCGTGGACATCCTCACCGCCGTGCACTCGCTGGTCGACAAGTCGGTGCTGATGCGCGAGGAGGACGGCGGCGAGGTCCGCTACCGCCTGCCGCACACGCTGCGCGACTACGGCCTGGCCAAGCTCGCCGACCACGGCGAGACGGGCAAGGTCCGCCACCGGCACTGCGCGTTCTTCGCCGAGCTCGCCGAGCGGTTCGCCGCCGAGTGGATCGGGCCCGAGCAGGCGGCCTGGGTGCAGCGGCTGCGCCACGAGCAGGACAACCTGCGCGCGGCCCTGCGGTACGCCGCCGAGGGCTCGGAGACCGGCGGGACGGCGTTGCGCCTGGTCACCGACCTCTGGCAGTACTGGGGCATCCGCGGGCTCAACACCGAGGCGCGGCACTGGCTCGACGAGGTCCTCGACCACACCCCGCGCGACCTGCCGGAACGGGCGCGGGCGCTGCGGATCAGCGCCTGGTTCTCGCTGCTGCAGGGCCACCTGGACAAGGCGATGCCGAAGCTGGAGCGGGCGACCGTGCTGGCCACCCAGCGCGGCGACGAGGTCGAGCGCGCCTACCTGACGCTGCTGCACGGTCTCGTCGCGTTCTTCCAGGACGACCAGCGGCGCGGCGTCGACCTGGTCGGCGAGGCGCTGGAGAAGTTCCGCCGCACCGAGGTGCTGGCCGGTGAGCTGTGGTCGCTGCACGCGCTGGGCCTGATCAAGGGCATGGGCGACGACGCCGACGGCGGGCTGCGGCTGCTCGCGGAGTGCATCCAGCTCTCCACCGAGCACAGCGAGCTGTACTGGCGCTCCTACGCGCAGTGGGCGACCGCGCAGGTGCAGATGCGCCGGGATCGCGCCGATCGCGCGGAGAACTCGGTGAAGGAGGCGCTGCGGTTGCAGCGCGAGCTCGACAACCGGCTGGGCATCGCCTTCAGCCTGGACACCCTGGCGTGGATCGCGCACCGGCAGCAGCGCTTCGAGCGCGCGGCGCGGCTGCTGGGCACCTCGTCGGCGCTGTGGGACGCGGTCCGCTCGGCGCCGGGGTTCTGGGCGCGCTTCGCGGGCGACCACGACCAGCACCTGATGCAGATCCGCACGGCGCTGGGGCCGGAGTCGTTCGACGAGCACTACGAGCGCGGCCGGGAGATGTCGCTGGGGCACGCCGTGGACTACGCGCTGGAGATCAAGCGGCACAGCAGGCGCTCCACCGCCGAGTCCGCGGAGGACAACGTGCACCCGATGCCGCTGACCCGGCGGGAGCGGCAGATCGCCGACCTGGTCGCCGAGGGGCGCACCAACAAGGACATCGCCGAGAACCTGGTGATCGCCCAGCGGACGGTCGAGGGTCACGTGCAGAACATCCTGACCAAGCTCGACTTCACCTCCCGCGCGCAGATCGCGGGATGGGTCGCGGGGCAGCGTTCAGGTGACGGAGCCGACAGCCCGGCCCTGTAACGTTCTTGCCCACTATCACAACGGGTATCCAAAAACGTTCTTGATGGCGCCCAAATGGCTCAATCTAGGTAGTCGACCCCGTAGAAACCACCATGCAGGGTAACTCTCCGTTCCGGAGTCTGGTTCCTCGTGACCCCCGACGAGACGAAGAACCCCGACCAGATCACCCCCGACACCCCGCAGGACCGGAAGACCGGTGGGCACCGTTGGGAGAGGACGGTGCCCTTCGGCAGCCGGCTGCGCGCGACCTTCCTCGGAGAGCGCGCCGACCGCGCGCACCGCGTCGCCCCCAAGGTGCGCTCGCTGCAGGTGGGCGCCGCCGTCGCAGCGTTCGGCGTGCTCGGCGTCTTCACCGCCGCCGCAGGTGGCGACGACGTGAAGACCGAGTCCGCGCCCGTCCACCAGGCCGCCGAGATCGCCCCGCTGGTCGCCCCGGCCCCGCAGGCGCACGTCCCCGCGCCCGCACCGGCCGTCCAGCCCCAGGTCCCCGCCCCGGCAGCTGCCCCCGCTCCGGCCGCAGTCCCCGCCCCGGCGGCAGTCCCCGCCCCGGCAGCGCAGCCCGCCCCCGCTGCGGTGCCGGAGGAGAAGCCGAAGGACCAGATCGACGCCTGGATCAAGGAAGCCGTCAAGGTCATGGAGGCCAACGGCGTCTCGCGCGACCAGATCGACCAGGAAGCCATCCGGACGATCATCATGAAGGAGTCGAACGGCAACCCCAGCGCCACCAACAACTGGGACTCCAACGCCGCGGCCGGCACCCCGTCGATCGGTCTGATGCAGACCATCGAGCCGACCTTCGAGTCCTTCGCGCTGCCTGGTCACCAGGACATCTACAACCCGGTCGACAACATCATCGCCGCCACCCGCTACTCGATCGACCGCTACGGCTCGCTCTCCGAGGTGCCGGGCATCGCGGGCCTGCGCTCCGGCGGCAGCTACCAGGGCTACTGATCCCACCCCGACGAGGGAAAACCCCGCAGTTGAATCCCCCGCGGCCCCTCCCCCGAGGCCGCGGGGGATTCTCTTGCGCGGGCTCAGGAATCGAGGCCGGAGAGAGTGCCTTCCAGGGCTTCGGCGACGAGCTCGCGCATGGCCCACTCGGCGCGGACGCGGTCGCTCGCGCGGATGCACTCGGCGATCTCGCAGTGCAGCCGGACCGCGACCGGGCGCGGGTGTACCGGCATCAGGCCGTGCCCGGCGCGCCAGCGCAGCAGCTCCTCGACGACCTCGTGGAGCTGGGCGAACATCTCGTTGCCGGAGGCGGTCAGGATCAGCCGGTGGAACTCGACGTCGGCGTCCATGAACGCGTCCAGGTCGCCGGCGCGCGAGGTCGCCACCATCCGCTCGGACAGCGCGACCAGCCGGGCGACGTGGTCGTCGGCGGCGCGGTCGGCGGCGACCGCGGCGGCCACCGGCTCGACCGCGGTGCGCAGCTCGGCGAGGGTCTTGAGCTCGCCGGCGCGGTCGGCGGCCAGCCGCCAGCGGATCAGCATCGGGTCGAAGCTGTTCCACTCCTCGCGCGGCCGGACCACGATCCCGACCCGCTTGCGCCCCACGACGAGCCGGATCGAGGCGAGCGTGCGGACGACCTCGCGGGCGACGCTGCGCGAGATCCCGAACCGGTCCTCCAGCTCATCGATGCGCAGCACGTTGCCGGGCGCGTGGGTGCCCTCGGCGATCTCCTGGCCGAGCACTTCCAGCACCTTGCCGTGCAACCCGCCGCCCATCCGCACACGCTCCTTCGCCGGTGAAAAACGCGTTCGATCGATTCCCGAGAGTAGGGCCAGAACCCGGGTGACGGGTGTAACAGTCATACTTAATCGGTCAGGATGACCAAAAAGTATGACTTAATGCTTAGGCTGTGGCGCGCACCAGCTGCTCAACGAGGAGCCCCTCATGCTTTCCAGCCTCTCCGTCCCGCTCGCCCAGGCCGCGACCTGGACCGCGCAGGACACGCGCCTGCTGAGCGCAGCCGTCGCGGGCATCGCCGTGATCGTGCTGCTGATCAGCTGGGCGAAGCTGCACCCCTTCCTGTCGCTGGCGCTCGGCGCGACCACGCTCGGCGTGGTGGCCGGGATGCCCTTCGCCGACCTGGTGGACACCTTCACCGAAGGCCTCGGCAAGACCGTCGGCGACGTCGGCCTGCTCGTCGCGCTCGGCGCGATGCTCGGCAAGCTGCTCACCGACAGCGGCGGCGCCGACCAGGTCGTCGAGACCGTCATGCGCCGCACCACCAGCAAGACCCTGCCGTGGGCGATGGTGTTCATCGCCGCGCTGCTGGGCCTGCCGATGTTCTTCGAGGTCGGCGTCGTCCTGCTGGTCCCGGTCGTGGTCATGGTCGCCGCCCGGACCGAGCAGCCGATGCTGCGGGTCGGCATCCCGGCCCTGGCCGGTCTGTCGATCCTGCACGGTCTCGTCCCGCCGCACCCCGGCCCGCTGGCCGCCGTCGACGCGCTGCACGTCGACCTCGGCCTGACGCTGGCGCTGGGCATCGTCGTCGCGATCCCGACCGCGATCGTGGCCGGCCCGGTGTTGGGGTCGTTCATCGCCAAGCGCGTCGACCTGCCGCCGGCCACCCACCTGCTGGGCTCGACGCCCGCGCGGGAGGAGCAGCAGCACCGGCCGAGCTTCGTGGCCGCCGTGGCGATGCTGCTGCTGCCGGTCGTGCTGATGCTGTGCAAGTCGGTCGCCGACCTGACGCTGACCGAGGACACGCTCGGTTACACGATCCTCGACACCGTCGGCACGCCGGTCGTGGCGATGATGCTGACCGTGCTGATCGCCATCGTGGTGCTCGGCCGCGGCGCCCGGTTCTCCCGCGACCGGCTCTCCGACGTCGTCGGCGGGTCGCTGCCCGCGATCGCCGGGATCATCCTCATCGTCGGCGCCGGCGGCGGTTTCAAGCAGACGCTGGTCGACTCGGGCGTCAACGACGTGATCACCGACCTGGCCGCCGGGGCGAGCCTGTCGCCGCTGGTGCTGGGCTGGCTGATCGCGGTCGGCATCCGCGTCGCGACGGGTTCGGCGACGGTGGCCACGATCTCGGCCGCCGGCATGGTCGCCCCGCTGGTCATGGGCCTGCCGCCCACCCAGGGCGCCCTGGTCGCCCTCGCGATCGGCTCCGGCTCGCTGTTCCTGTCGCACGTCAACGACGCCGGCTTCTGGCTGGTCAAGGAGTACTTCGGCATGACGGTCGGCCAGACCCTCAAGACCTGGTCGGCCATGGAGACGATCCTCTCCGTCGTCTCCTTCGCCGTCATCCTCCTCCTCTCCGCCGTCGTCTAGGCACCCCAGCGAAGAACCCCCGGGCCGCACCGGACCCGGGGGTTCTTCCCTGCCGTCACCCCACCCTCGCCCCGGGTGACCGGATCTCAACGGAAGTCGGGAACCCCATTCCCATTGAAATCGGGTGCCCGGTTTCCATTGGAATCGCGTCCGGCACCGGACGGGCCGCTCCTGGGCGCGAGCCGGACCCCGACTTCGGGGGCGCGGTATATTGGCTGGTCGGGCCTTGGGGGTCCGGTTGTTCTGTCCGCGCCTGGTTTGAGGTGGCTCATTGTCCGACGCCCGAGTTGATCGGGAAGCCGTCCGCGCCGAGGAGATCGCGGCCGAGCAGCGCTACCTGAACGTGCTGTACGGCAAGCTCGACGATCTCCGAGCGGAGACCACCCAGCGGCTCAAGGCCACGCTGCGCGACAGCGGAGGACCACCGCAGGCGCGCACCGAGCGCGACATCTCCACCCGCATGTACACCGACAAGCTGACCCAGCTCAGCGCCGTCGAGCACGGCATGTGCTTCGGCCGCCTGGACCTCGACAGCGGCGAGACCTTCCGCGTCGGCCGTCTCGGCCTCTTCGACGAGGACAACGAGTACGAACCGCTGCTGCTGGACTGGCGCGCCCCGGCCGCGCGGCCGTTCTACCTGGCCACGGCCGCCGCGCGGGACGGCGTGCACCGCCGCAGGCACCTCAAGACCAGCTGGCGCAAGGTCCTGGACTACGAGGACGAGGTCCTCGACCTGGACGCCGCCGAGCAGGGCAGCGACCTGGGCCTTGCCGGTGAGGCGACCCTGCTGGCGCGGCTGGACGCCCGGCGGACCGGGCAGATGCAGGACATCGTCTCCACGATCCAGGCCGAGCAGGACCGCATCATCCGCGCGGGCATGAACGGCGTGCTGGTCGTGCAGGGCGGCCCCGGCACCGGCAAGACCGCCGTGGCGCTGCACCGCGCGGCCTACCTGCTCTACACGTTCCGCGAGCAGCTGTCCAAGCGCGGCGTGCTCGTCGTCGGCCCGAACCCGACGTTCCTGCACTACATCGGCCAGGTGCTGCCGTCGCTGGGCGAGACCGGCGTGCTTCTGTCCACTGTGGGCGGTCTGTACCCCGGGATCACCGCCACCGCGGTCGAATCCGCGCGCACCGCCGAGATCAAGGGCCGGGCGGGCATGACCGACGTGCTCACCGCCGCGGTCCGCGACCGGCAGCAGGTGCCGCGCGACCACGTCGAGGTCACCTTCGACCGCGAACCGCTGTTCCTCAAGCGCAAGGACGCCACCGCCGCGCGCACCCGGGCGCGCCGCACGCGCCGCCCGCACAACCTGGCCCGCCGGGTGTTCCAGGACGAGATGTACCGGTCGCTGACGCTGCAGGTCGGCGAGCGGCTGGGCCTGGACCTGCTGGACCGCCGCGACCTCGACGAGATCAACGCCGAGCTGCGCGCCGACCCGGCGGTGAGCACCGCGCTCGACGCCCTGTGGCCGGAGATGACCCCGCAGCGGTTGCTGGACGAGCTGCTGAGCTCACCGGAGCGCCTGGCCACCGCCACCGCCAAGGTCCTCGGCGCCGACGAGCGCGATGCGCTGCTGCGCGGGGCGGGCGAGCCGTGGACGCCCGCCGACGTGCCGCTGCTGGACGAGCTCGCCGAGCTGCTCGGCGAGGACGACGCGGCCGCGCGCGCCGAGCAGGAGCGCCAGGAGCGCGAGGAACTCGCCTACGCCCAGGGCGTGCTGCACATCATGGAGCAGGACGAGGAGATCGCCGACGAGGAGCGGCTGCGGGTCTCCGACGTCCTCGACGCGGAGCTGCTGGCCGAGCGGTTCCGCACCCGCAGCGACCTGTCGGCCGCCGAGCGGGCGGCCGAGGACCGCACCTGGACGTTCGGTCACGTCATCGTCGACGAGGCCCAGGAGCTCTCCGAGATGGCGTGGCGGGTGCTGATGCGGCGCTGCCCGAGCCGGTCGATGACGCTGGTCGGCGACGTGGCGCAGACGGGTGCGCTGAGCGGTACGAGCTCGTGGGACGAGGTGCTCAGCCCGTACGTGCAGGACCGCTGGAAGCTGGCGGAGCTGACGGTGAACTACCGGACCCCGGCGGAGATCATGGACGTCGCCGCCGAGGTCCTGTCCGACATGGACACCGAGCTGGAGCCGCCGCAGTCGGTGCGCACCACCGGGAACCCGCCGTGGTCGCAGCAGATCGCGCCCGAGGACCTGGTTTCCGAGCTCCCCCAGGTGGTTTCGGAGGAGCTGGCGGAGGTCGCGGACGGTCGCCTGGCGGTGCTGATGCCGCCGGAGCTGCTGGCCGAGATCGGGTCGCGGCTGGCGGAGTCGCTGCCGGAGGCGGTGGTCGGCACCCGGCCCGACGACCTGGAGTCGCCGGTGGTGCTGCTGACGGTGGACGAGGCCAAGGGCCTGGAGTTCGACGTGGTGCTGCTGGTGCGGCCGGAGGTCGTGGCCGAGGAGTCCGACCGCGGCCTCAACGACCTCTACGTGGCGCTGACCCGCGCCACCCAACGCCTCGGCATCGTCCACACCGACGACCTGCCCCCGAGCCTCGCCCGCTCCTTCGAGTAACCCTCGACGGAGCGAAGTCACAACCCTGACGAATCCCCTCCCTGCCGAGGCCGCAGGAACAACGAGGGCTCCCCCTCGAAATCCCCGAAAACCCCCACACCTCACGTCCAGAACCCGGATTACTCCCGTAAACCGTGAACGGAACACGGCCGTAATGCGGTCACGACCACGGGACCGACACCCGCCCGGGGACGGGGACCGGAACACGGCCGTAATCGGGTCCCGGACCGTGGGGGTTCCGGCGAGTGATCTTCAGCGGAGGACGGGTGCCGCGTACTGGCGCAGCACCTGGGTGATCTGGTCGTCCGACTCGCGGAGGTCGGCGGTGTCGATGAGCCGGTAGCCGGTCCAGCCGTCGTTCTGGATCATCCAGTTCTGCGGCACTCCCGGGTTCAGGCCGCCGTGCGGCCACACCGTCAGGTAGGTGGAGCGCTGCTTCGCGTCACCGGGCTTGGGCAGCGTGGTCACCGAGACCCCGGCGACGTGCTGCCAGCCCAGCGCGACCTTCACGCGCTTGGCCGGGTGCTCGATCAGGATGCCGCGCTCGTCGATCCGCACCACCATCCGGCGCAGGGCGTTGATCAGCAGGACCAGCCCGGCGATGGCGCCGATCGGCGCCAGGAAGAAGATGCCGTGGATCCGCACGCCCGATCCGCCGGTCAGGCCGCCGACGAGCATGACGGTCCCGAGCACGCCGAGCCCGATCAGGATCAGGGGCGCCAGAAGAGCACCCCGGGTCTTGTGGAAGTCCACGCGTTCCCTCCCCATCCATTGTGGACGTTCGAAGGGCCATCTCCGGCCCGGGGAGGAATGCTAGAGATCAACTACCGGCCGCGCGGGCGGTTTCGCGTGAACCGGATCACGAAAGCGCTGCGGGGTGGGGCGTTTCGCGCGAAACGCCCCACCCCGCAGCGGGAGATCAGACCGCCAGCGGGAGGGCGGTCGGGTGGACCGGGTTGGGGAGTTCCGAGGTGCCCATGAGGTGGGCGTCGACGGCGTGGGCGACCGAGCGGCCCTCGGCGATGGCCCAGACGACCAGCGAGGCGCCGCGGTGGGCGTCTCCGCAGACGAACACGCCCGGGGCGGTGGTCTCCCAGTTCGAACCGGAACCGATGGTGCCGCGGCGGGTGAGCTCGATGCCCAGGCCGCCCAGCAGCGGCATGTGCTCGACGCCCTCGAACCCGATCGCCAGCAGCGCCAGGTCGCAGGGCAGCTCCTCGACCTCGTCGGAGACCGGAACCACCTGGCGGCGCCCGTTCTCGTCGCGGCGGACCTGCACGTGGCGCAGCCGCACCGCGCGCACGTTGCCGTCCTCGTCGCCCACGAACGACTCGATCGCCACCGCGAACTTCCGCTCACCGGCCTCCTGGTGCGCCGGGTAGGTGCGCAGGATGTAGGGCCAGGTCGGCCACGGCGAGATGTCGTCGTCGCGCTCGGTCGGCGGCTGCGGGTAGTTGTCCAGCTGCGTCACCGACAGCGCGCCCTGCCGGGTCGCGGTGCCGTAGCAGTCGGCGCCGGTGTCGCCGCCGCCGAGGATGATGACGTGCTTGCCCTCGGCCGAGATCGGCGACGGGCCGTCGCCCTCGACCTCCTTGTTGGCGGGCACCAGGTGCTCCATCGCCAGGTGCACGCCGCCGAGCTCGCGGCCCGGGATGGTGGTGTCGTCGCGGCCGCGCAGCGCGCCCACCGCCAGCACCACCGCGTCGTAGCCGGCGCGCAGGTCCTCGACGGTGAGGTCCGAGCCGACCTCGCAGCCGGTGATGAACTTCGTGCCCTCGTCGCGCATCTGCGCCAGACGCCGGTCCAGGACGGACTTCTCCATCTTGAACTCGGGGATCCCGTAGCGCAGCAGGCCGCCGATGCGGTCGTCGCGCTCGTAGACGGTCACCTCGTGGCCCGCGCGGGTGAGCTGCTGGGCGGCGGCCAGCCCGGCCGGGCCCGAGCCGACGACGGCGACGCGCTTGCCGGTGTGCTCCTCCGGCGTGCGCGGCGAGACGTAGTCGTTCTCCCAGCTGACCTCGGCGATGGTCTCCTCGACCCGCTTGATTGCCACCGCTCCCCCGGCCTCCGGCGAGATCGCCAGCACGCAGCCGGCCTCGCACGGCGCCGGGCACAGCTTGCCGGTGAACTCCGGGAAGTTGTTGGTGGCGTGCAGCCGGTCGCTGGCCGCCTCCCACTGGCCGCGGCGGACCATGTTGTTCCACTCCGGGATCAGGTTGCCCAGCGGGCAACCCGACGAACCCGAGTGGCAGAACGGGATTCCGCAGTCCATGCAGCGCGCGGCCTGGGTGGAGACCTGCTCGTTGCGGTCCTCCGCGGACAGCGCCGCGTAGACCTCGTGCCAGTCGCCCAGCCGGTCGTCGACGGGACGCTTGGGGGCCTCGGCCCGCGCGTACTTCAGAAAGCCCTTGGGGTCAGCCACGGGAAGCCTCCATGATCGCCTCGTTCACGTCCCGGCCCTCGATCTTGGCCATCCGCGTTGCGTCCAGGACCCGCTGGAAGTCGCGCGGCATCACCTTGGTGAACGCCGCCGAACGCCGCGGCCAGTCGCCCAGCAGCGACGCGGCCACCGCCGACCCGGTCAGCTCGTGGTGCCGCTGCACGACCTCGTGCAGCCACTTCAGCTCCTTGGCGCCGCACGGCTTGAGGTCGACCATCGCCGTGTTCACCCGCACCGGGTCCAGGTCCAGCACGTAGGCGATGCCGCCGGACATGCCCGCGCCGACGTTGCGGCCGGTACCGCCGAGCACGATCGCCCGGCCGCCGGTCATGTACTCGAAGGCGTGGTCACCGACGCCCTCGCAGACCAGCTGCGCGCCGGAGTTGCGGACGGCGAAGCGCTCGCCGACCTGACCGCGCAGGTAGATCTCACCGCTGGTCGCGCCGTAGCCGATCACGTTGCCCGCGATGACCTGGTCCTCGGCGCGGAACGTCGAGGCCGGGTCGGGGCGCACCACGATCCGGCCGCCGGACAGGCCCTTGCCGACGTAGTCGTTGGTGTCGCCGACCATGTCGAGCGTGATGCCGCTGGGCAGGAACGCGCCCAGCGACTGACCGGCCGAGCCCTCCAGCTCCACGTGGATCGTGTCGTCGGGCAGACCGTCCCCGCCGTAGCGGCGCGAGACCTCCGCGCCCAGCAGCGTGCCGACGGTGCGGTTGACGTTGCGCACCGGCAGCCGCAGCGTCACCGGGCGGGCGTCCTCCAGCGCCGCCTCGGCGAGCTGGATGAGCGTGCGGTCCAGGGCCTGGTCGAGGCCGTGGTCCTGCTCCCGCACCCGGCGGCGCACCGTCGAGTACGGCGTCCGCGGCTCGGCGAACACCGGCTCCAGGTCCAGGCCGCGGGACTTCCAGTGCTGCACGGCCTTGTCGCGCTTGAGCGCCGAGACCTGGCCGATCGCCTCGTCCAGCGTCCGGAACCCCAGCTGCGCCAGGTACTCCCGCACCTCCTGGGCGACGAACTCGAAGAAGTTCACCACGTGCTCGACCTGGCCGGTGAACCGCTTGCGCAGGTCCGGGTTCTGGGTCGCGACGCCGACCGGGCAGGTGTCGAGGTGGCAGACGCGCATCATCACGCAGCCCTCGACGACCAGCGGAGCGGTGGCGAAGCCGTACTCCTCGGCGCCCAGCAGCGCGGCCACCACGACGTCGCGGCCGGTCTTGAAGCCGCCGTCGCACTGCACGGTGATCCGGTCGCGCAGGCCGTTGAGCAGCAGCGTCTGCTGCGTCTCGGCCAGCCCCACCTCCCACGGCGTGCCCGCGTGCTTGAGCGAGGTCAGCGGCGCGGCACCGGTGCCGCCGTCGTGACCGGAGATGAGCACGACGTCGGCGTGGGCCTTGGACACGCCCGCCGCGACCGTGCCGACGCCGACCTCGCTGACCAGCTTGACGTGCACGCGGGCCTGCTCGTTGGCGTTCTTCAGGTCGTGGATGAGCTGCGCGAGGTCCTCGATCGAGTAGATGTCGTGGTGCGGCGGCGGCGAGATCAGCCCGACGCCGGGCGTCGAGTGCCGGGTCTTGGCGATCCACGGGTACACCTTGTGCGCGGGCAGCTGGCCGCCCTCACCGGGCTTGGCGCCCTGCGCCATCTTGATCTGGATGTCGCTGGCGTTGACCAGGTATTCGCTGGTCACGCCGAAGCGGCCGGAGGCGACCTGCTTGACCGCCGAGCGGCGCTCCGGGTCGTAGAGCCGGTCGACGTCCTCGCCGCCCTCACCGGAGTTGGACTTGCCGCCGATCCGGTTCATCGCGATCGCCAGCACCTCGTGGGCCTCGGCGGAGATCGCGCCGTAGCTCATCGCGCCGGTGGAGAACCGCTTCATGATCTCCGAGATCGGCTCGACCTCGTCGATGTCGATCGGGTCGCGCCCGCTGTCGAGCTCGAACAGCCCGCGCAGCGTGCCGCCCTCGGCCGACAGCCGGTCGCACTCGGCGGTGTACTCGCGGTACTTGTCGTACCGGCCGGTCTTGGTCGAGTGCTGCAGCAGGAACACCGTTTCCGGCGTGAACAGGTGCAGCTCGCCCTCGCGGCGGTAGGAGTAGTCGCCGCCGACCTCCAGCTTGCGGTGCACCCGCTCGGTCGGGTTGTCCGGGTAGGCGCGGCGGTGCCGCTGCGCGACCTCCTCGGCGAGCTCGTCGAGGCCGACGCCGCCGAGCTTGGAGGTGGTGCCCTGGAAGTAGGCGTCGACGACGTCCTGCGAGAGCCCGACGGCCTCGAAGACCTGCGCGGCGGTGTAGGCGCCGACGGTGGAGATGCCCATCTTCGACATCACCTTGAGCACGCCCTTGACCAGCGCCTGCACGTAGTTCCGGACGGCGATCTTGGGCCGCACGCCGGAGATCTGGCCGGTCGAGATCATGTCCTCGATGGCCTCGAACGCCAGGTACGGGTTGACCGCCGCGGCGCCGTAGCCCAGCAGGGCCGCGACGTGGTGCACCTCGCGGGCGTCACCGGACTCCACGACCAGCGCGACGCGCAGCCGCTCCTTGGTGCCGATGAGGTACTGGTGCACCGCCGAGGTCAGCAGCAGCGACGGGATCGGCGCCATCTCGTGGTTCGAGTCGCGGTCGGAGAGCACCAGCACGCGCGCGCCCTGGGCGATGGCCTCGGAGGCCTCGCGCTGGACCCGCTCGATCGCCTCGGCCAGAGCCGGACCACCACCGTCCACTTCGTACAGGCCGGAGAGCACCGCCGAGGAGAACCCGGGCAGGTCGCCGTCGTCGTTGATGTGGATGAGCTTGGCCAGCTCGTCGTTGTCGATCACCGGGTTGGGCAGCACGATGTGCCGGCACGACGCCGGCGACGGCGTGAGCAGGTTCTGCTCCGGGCCCATGATCCGGGCGACAGAGGTGACGATCTCCTCGCGGATCGCGTCCAGCGGCGGGTTCGTGACCTGCGCGAACTGCTGCACGAAGTAGTCGTAGAGCATCCGCGAGCGCTGCGAGAGCGGCGCGGGCGGGGTGTCGGCGCCCATCGAGCCCAGCGGCTCGGCGCCGCCGGTGGCCATCGGCGCGAGCAGCAGCGCCAGCTCCTCCTCGGTGTAGCCGAACGACAGCTCGCGGCGCACCACCGACTCGTGGGTGCTGACCACGTGCTCGCGGTCGGCGAGCTCGTCGAGGTTGAGCAGACCGGCGTGCAGCCACTCGTCGTAGGCGTGCTCGGCGGCCAGCCCCGACTTGAACTCCTCGTCGTCGAGGATCCGGCCCTGCTCGGTGTCCACCAGGAACATCCGGCCGGGCTGCAGGCGGCCCTTGGCCACCACCTCGGACGGGTCGAGGCCCAGCACACCGGACTCGCTGGCCAGCACCACGCGGTCGTCGGCGGTCCGCCACCAGCGGGCCGGGCGCAGACCGTTGCGGTCCAGCACCGCGCCGACCAGCGCGCCGTCGGTGAAGGTGACGCAGGCCGGGCCGTCCCACGGCTCCATCAGGCTCGCGTGGAACTGGTAGAAGGCCTTGCGCTTCGGGTCCATCTCGGCGTGGTTCTCCCACGCCTCGGGCACCATCATCAGCACCGCGTGCGGCAGCGACCGGCCGCCCAGGTGCAGCAGCTCCAGCACCTCGTCGAACGACGCCGAGTCCGAGCCGTCGTCGGCGCAGATCGGGTACAGGCGGGACAGATCGCCCGGGATGAGGTCGGAGGCCAGCAGCGCCTCGCGGGACCGCATCCGGTTGCGGTTGCCGCGAATCGTGTTGATCTCACCGTTGTGCGCGACGTAGCGGAACGGGTGCGCCAGCGGCCACGACGGGAACGTGTTGGTCGAGAACCGGCTGTGCACCACGGCGATCGCGCTGGCGATCCGCTCGTCGGTGAGGTCCGGGAAGAACGCGGGCAGCTGCGCGGTGGTCAGCATTCCCTTGTAGACGAAGGTGCGACCCGACAGCGACGGGAAGTACAGCTCGGAGCCCTCCCGCGCGGCCTCGCGCTCGGCGCGCTTGCGCAGGCAGAAGGCCAGCCGGTCCAGCGCCAGGCCGGACTCGCCGCCGTTGCCCGCGACCATCAGCGTCGCGAAGTGCGGCATGCAGCCGCGGGCCGTGGTGCCCACGTTCGCAGCGTCCGGCGTGGTGGGCACGTCGCGCCAGCCCAGGACGGTGAGGTCCTCCTCGGCGGCGATGCGCTCGACCAGCGCCACGACGCGCTCGCGCTCGGCGGCGTCGGCGGGCAGGAAGGCCATGCCCGCCGCGTAGCGGCTCTCGCCGTCGGCGGTGGGCTCGGGGAGGGACACGCCCGCGGTGGCGCGCAGCAGGGCGTCGGGCAGCTGCAGCAGGATGCCCGCGCCGTCGCCGCTGGTGGGCTCGGCGCCGGCGGCGCCGCGATGCTCCAGGTTCGCCAGGGCGGTCAGCGCGTCCGCGACGATTCCATGCGAACGCCGACCTCGAACGTCGGCGACCATGGCCACGCCGCAGGAATCCTGCTCGGCGGCCGGGTCGTACAGGCCCTGGGCCGCTGGGATCGCGGAGAAGACCACTGCAGACCTCCCTCGTCATGCTCGTGCTTGGAAGTCGGTGGTCGGCCGTTGACCTGACTTCTACGACTTCTGGGCACGGGACGGCATTGGCCCGCAGATAAAAGATCCGGTTGTGCCGTGGAAGATTTCGGGCGCGCTCGCCCGTTCGCTGTAACCGGAGCGTTTAGCAGACTTTAACAGCCAGGATACCCGGAAGCAGCAAGCCAAACGTGATGCTGACCATCTTGTTGTCACGCCACTCGCTGGGTACGCGCCCGCGATTCGGCTGGTTCAGCCCACCACGCGCACGAGCACGGCCGGTGTGGCGGCTGACCACATCGCACGGCCCCGATCCGACCGGCCCGCGGCTCGCGCAGGCGAACCGCACGTCGGCGGACACGGTCCGTCATCGAATCTACCCGCTGCGTCTACCGCTGGGTACCTCTCGCCGGACGATGCTCCCTCCGGCGGCGGCCCACGACGATCTTTGCTGATATCTTTCCTGCTCAGCGCCCCTCGCTACGGTGGGTGCTCGTTCGCCAGCTCCGACCCGAGGGAAGACATGACCGGGTTCCGCCGCCTCGCCGCCCTGATGATGGCCGCGTTCGCCCTGCTCACCCTGATGACGGCGTGCGCGACCCGCCAGCACTCCCCGGTTCCGGAGGTGCCCGACGATCCCGCCTCGGCGTTCCCGGCCAAGGTCTCGCTGCCCGGCGGGCAGCCGGTGACGCTGCTGCAGCAGCCCAAGCGGATCGTGTCGCTGTCGCCCTCGGCCACCGAGACGCTCTTCGCGCTCGGTGCCGGCGACCAGGTCGTGGCCGTCGACCAGTTCTCGAACTACCCGGCCAACGCGCCGCGCACCGAGCTGACCGGCTTCACCGCCGACGCCGCGGCCGTGGCCGACAAGAAGCCGGACCTGGTCATCGCCCCCGACAACGCCACCCAGCTCGCCGAGGGCCTCAAGGTCGTCGACGTGCCGGTGCTGCTGACCCCCTCCGCAGCCAGCCTGGAGGACGCCTACCAGCAGATCCAGGTCATCGGGCAGGCCACCGGGCACGGCAACCAGGCCACCGCGATGGTGCAGAAGATGCGCGCCGACATCGCCGACATCGTGGCCAAGACGCCCAAGCCCCCGCAGCCGCTGACCTACTTCCACGAGGTCAGCCCCGATCTCTACACCGCGACCTCGCAGAGCTTCGTGGGCAGCGTCTACTCGCAGTTCGGCATGGTCAACATCGCTGACCCGGCGGGCGGGGCCGACCCGGCGGGCGGGCCGTTCCCGCAGCTCTCGCAGGAGCACGTGGTGCAGGCCAACCCGAACCTGATCTTCGCCGCCGACACCAAGTGCTGCGGCGTCAACGCCGCCGCGATCGCCGCGCGGCCCGGCTGGAACACCGTCGACGCCGTGCGGCGCAACCACGTCGTCGAGCTCGACGACGACGTCGCCAGCCGCTGGGGCCCGCGCGTGGTGGACTTCGTGCGCGCGATCAGCGACGCGGTCGGCAAGGCCCAGCAGGGATGACGGGCCAGCAGGGATGATGGGTCAGCAAGGTTGATCTCGGCCACCCGGCTCCGCCCGCGGCATCTCGTCGTCGGCGTGTCCGCGCTGGTGGTGGGCGTGCTGCTGTCGGTGCTGCTGGGCGCCGCCGAGCTCGGCTGGCAGCGGGTGCTCGGCGAGATCGTCGCGCAGCTGACCGGCGGGGTCTCGCCGCTGTCGGAGCGCGAGGCGGCGATCCTGTGGCAGCTGCGGGTGCCCCGCACCGTGCTCGGCGTGCTGGTGGGGGCCGCGCTGGCGGTGTCCGGCGCGGCGTTCCAGGGCGTCTTCCGCAACCCGCTCGCCGACCCCTACCTGCTCGGTTCCGCCGCCGGCGCGGGCCTGGCCGTCACGGCCGTGATCACCGCGGCCCCGCAGGCCGGGCTGTCGATCCCGGTGCAGGCTGCGGCGTTCGCCGGAGCTCTCGGCGGGGTCGCGCTGACCTGGCTGGTGGGCCGCTCGGCGGGCCGGGACACCGCGACGCTGGTGCTGGCCGGGGTCGCCGTGGGCGCGTTCCTCACGGCCGGTCAGACGTTCCTGCAGCAGCTGCGGGTGGACTCGTTGCAGCAGGTCTACCTGTGGATCCTGGGGCGGCTGTCCACCACCGGCTGGCGCGAAGTGCTGGTCGTGCTGCCCTACGTGGTGGTCTCGGCGGTGGTGCTGTGCCTGTGCGCGCGGCTGCTGGACCTGCTGGGCACCGGTGACGAGGAGGCCGCCTCGCTCGGCGTGCACCCCGGCCGGGTGCGGGCGCTGGTGCTGGTCGCGGCCTCGCTGGCCACCGCCGCGGCGGTGAGCGTCGCCGGGCTGATCGGGTTCGTCGGGCTCGTCGTGCCGCACCTGGTGCGGCTGGCGCTGGGCGGCGGGTTCCGGATCATCGTGCCGATGTCGCTGCTGTTCGGCGGGGTGTTCCTGGTGCTGGCCGACATGCTCGCGCGCACCCTGCTGGCCCCGGCGGAGCTCCCCATCGGCGTGATCACCGCGTTCACCGGCGCCCCGTTCTTCGCGGTCCTGCTGCACCGGAGCCGGGCATGAGCCGCCTCGAAGTCCGCGACCTGGCGGCCGGATACCGGCGCCACCGAGTCGTTTCCGGCGTCTCGACCACTGTGGACGGTGGTGGCTGGCTGGGCATCATCGGCCCGAACGGGGCGGGCAAGTCCACCCTGCTCAAGGCCATCGCCGGACTGCTCCCGCACACCGGCGAGGTGCGGGTGGGCGGCCGCGCGCTGGCGTCGCTGCCGCGCCGGGAACGCGCCCGCACCCTCGCCTACGCCCCGCAGATCCCGCAGCTGCCGATGGGGCTGACCGTGACCGACTACGTGCTGCTCGGACGCACCCCGCACCTCGGCCCGCTCGGCCGGGAGGGCCGCCGCGACCTGGAGGTCGTCGAGGAGCTGCTCGCCCGCCTGGACCTGACGGACCTGGCCGGGCGCGCGCTGCGCACCCTCTCCGGCGGCGAGCGGCAGCGCACCGTCCTGGCCCGCGCGCTGGCGCAGCGCGCCGGGGTGCTGCTCCTCGACGAGCCCACCACCGGTCTCGACATCGGTCACGCCCAGGCGCTGCTCGACCTCGTCGACGAACTCCGCGCCGAGCTGGGCACCACGGTCATCACGACGCTGCACGACCTGACGCTGGCCGCCCAGTACTCCGAGCGCGTGCTGCTCCTCGACGACGGCGCGGTGGCCGCCGAGGGCACGCCGAGCGAGGTCCTCACCCCCTCGTCCCTGGCCGAGCGCTACGCCGCCCGCGTCACGGTCCTGCGCACCCCCGACGGCTCCCCGGTCATCGCTCCGACCCGCTAGGCCGTGGCGAAGCGGGTGAGGACCGCTTCGGGGCGGATCCCGTCGAGGTGGCTGCGGAAGGTGCGGTGGTAGGCCAGTTCCTCGCGGGTGCGCACCGGGGCGTCCGTGGCGGCGAGCTCGGACGGGGTGACGCGCTGCTCCCAGTACGGGGTGAGCAGGTCCTGGGCTCCGCTGCCGGTGCCGAACTGCGCCTTGCGCCGCCACAGCAGCTCCTCGGGCAGCAGGCCGGTGAAAGCCCTTCGCAGATGGGCCTTTTCGACGCCGTCCTGCAGCGCCTTGAGCTCCTCCGGCAGCGACATCGCGTGCGCGACGACCTCGGTGTCGAGGAACGGGACGCGGGCCTCCAGGCCGTGCGCCATCGTGATCCGGTCGCAGCGCTGCAGGTTGAGCCCGTGCAGCGCGCCGAGCGTGCGGGCGAGCTCGTCCTGCAGGCCCTCGGCGTGCGCGCGGTGGTAGTAGCCGTAGCCGGCGAACAGCTCGTCCGCGCCCTCCCCGGTCAGCACCGCCTTGACGTGCTGGGCGGCGAGCTCGGCGAGGAACCAGTTGGGCACGGCGCTGCGGACCAGGCTCGCGTCGAAGGACTCCACCGAGGCCACCACGTCGTCGAGCGCCGCCACCGCCCGCCGCGCGTCGAAGATCGCCTCGTGGTGCTCGGTCCCCAGGTGCTCGGCCGCGGCGCGCGCCGCGAGCAGGTCCGGTGAATCCGCGGTGCCGACCGCGAAGGTCTTCAGCCTCGTGCCCGCCTCGGCGCACTCGGCGGCGGCGATCGCGGCCACCACGCTGGAGTCCAGTCCGCCCGAGAGGAACACGCCGACCTCGACGTCGGCCATCAGGTGCCGCCGCACCGAGTCGACCAGCACCTCCCGCGTCGCCTTCTCGACGACCTCCGGCGCCAGACCCTCCCAGCTCGGCAGCTCGGCGGGATCCGGCATCGGGTCGGCGAAGCGGACCAGGCCGTCCTCCGGGGTCCACCAGCAGCCGGGCGGGAAGGTCTCCACCGCGGGCCGCACGGCGGCCGGGAACGCCCGCAGCTCGGAGGCGAAGTACCGGACACTGCCGGACTCGGCCCAGTACAGCGGCTTGATGCCGAGCCGGTCGCGGGCGGCGACGAAGCGGCCGTCGGGCGCGGCCGCGCACAGCGCCCACATGCCCCGCAGCCGCGTCAGCGCGGCGGGACCGCGTCGGCGCAGCAGCACCAGCGCGGCCTCGCTGTCCGAGGACGTCCGGAACTCGTGCTCGCCGAGCTCCGCGCGCAGGTCGGCGTGGTCGTAGATCTCCCCGTTGCAGACCAGCGCCCACCCGTCGGCCGAGGTGAGCGGCTGCCGACCGCCGTCGAGGTCGACCAGCGACAGCCGGGTGTGCCCGAGCCACGCGTGCGCACCGACCGGCAGCTGAGCGCGGTCGTCCGGCCCGCGGTGCGCCAGCTCGGCGAGCATCCGCTCCCCGGTGGTCGCGGCGGGTCCGGTCTGCGGGTGGTGAAGGGCGGCGATTCCACACATGGGATCCGACCGTAAACAGGCCGGGCTCACTGAGCAACGCTTGTTGCTCCATGCGCACGATCATGCCATCGTGGGCCTGTGACCACCGATAACTTGAGCAGCGTCCACCGCGCGCTCGACGTGCTGCGGGCCCTGGGATCCGGGCCGCTGCGCGTGCAGTCCGTCGCCGACGCGCTCGGCAAGGAGAAGACACAGGTCTCCCGCACCCTGAAGGCCCTCGCCGAGAGCGGGTTCGTGGAGCGCGACCCCGACAGCCTGGAGTACCGGCTGGGCTGGCAGCTGTTCGCGCTGGCCGGAGCCGCCAGCGACAGCCGCCTGCTGCAGCAGGCCGCGCCCGTGCTGCGCTCCCTCGTGCGCGCGGTCGGCGAGGCCGCCTACCTGACCGTGCTCAGCGGCAACGCGGCCGTCACCGTGCTGGCCGAACGCCCCGGGCGCGCGCTGCAGGCGCACGAGTGGATCGGCCGCCTCTCCCCGCTCAACTGCACGTCCAGCGGCCGGGCCCTGCTGATCGGGCGCCCCGACGACGAGGTCGACGCCCTGCTCGCGGCCCAACCCGACCCGCTCCCCGGCACCGAACGCGCCCCGCGCACCCCCGAGGACGTCCGCGCCCGCATGGCCGTCGAGCGCGCGGCCGGCCACAGCACGGCCGTCGAGGAGACCGAACCGGGTCTCGTCGCCGTCGCCGCCCCGGTCCGCGACTTCACCGGCGCCACGATCGCCGCCCTCAACATCTCGGGCCCGATCTTCCGCCTCCCCCCGAACGACCTCACCGCCGCCGCCACCGCGGTCACCACCGCCGCCAACGACCTCTCCCACGCCCTCGGCGCCCCCTGACCCCGCACCCTCGCCCGGCCCCGGCGTCCCGATCTCCCCCGAAACCGGAATCCCCGACTCCCATTGAAATCAGGGACCCGACTTCCATTGAAATCGGGTCCCTCGCGGCGTGAGTGGTTGCCAGGGGAGTCCGCGGCCTCTTCGGGTGCCGGGGTCAGGACTGGCTCTTGGCGTCCTTGTCGGATGGCGCCGACGAGGCCTCGTCCTCGTCCGAGCCGGGGCTGTCCTGGTCGGGCGAGGTTTCGCCCGGTGGTTCGGTGTTCGAGTCCGGTGTGGCCTCGTCCTCGGTGGTCTTGGAGTCGCCGGACTTCGAATCGTCCGACTTCGGCTCCTCGGACTTCGAATCGTCCGACTTGGGCTCGACCGTGGACGGCAGGTCCTCCGGGTACGGCTTGCCCGCGAGGAGGGCCGGGTCCTCCCGCTTGCCCCGGACCACCAGGAGGTAGATGACGGCGGCGAGGAACACCAGCAGCGAGGTGAAGACGTTGATGCGGATGCCCAGGATGTGGGTGGCCTCGTCGCTGCGCATCATCTCGATCCACACGCGACCGGCCGTGTACCCGGCGACGTAGAGCGCGAACACGCGGCCGTGACCCATCCGGAACTTGCGGTCCGCCCACAGCACGAGCAGGAACACGCCCACGTTCCAGACCAGCTCGTAGAGGAACGTCGGGTGCACGACGGTGATCGGCGTCGGGTCGACGGCGACGCCCGCGATCGGGTCGGCCAGCCCGGTCTCCGGGTCGATGCGGCGGTAGATCTCCAGGCCCCACGGCACGGTCGTCGGACCGCCGTAGAGCTCCTGGTTGAACCAGTTCCCGAGACGCCCGACGGCCTGCGCGAGCACCAGGCCCGGCGCGACGGTGTCGGCGAACGCGGGCAGCGGGACACCGCGCTGGCGGCAGCCGATCCAGGCGCCCACGGCGCCGAGCGCGACCGCGCCCCAGATGCCGAGGCCGCCCTCCCAGACCTTCAGCGCGTCCAGCGGGTTCTTGTCCGGCCCGAAGTACTTGTACCAGTCCGTGGCCACGTGGTAGAGCCGCCCGCCGATGAGGCCGAACGGCACCGCCCACACGGCCACGTCGACGACGGTGCCCTCCCGGCCACCGCGCGCGATCCAGCGGCGGTTGCTGATCCACACCGCCAGCACGATGCCGGCGATGATGCACAGCGCGTACGCGCGCAGCGGAATCGGACCGATGTACCAAACCCCCTGCGGAGGGCTGGGAATGTTGGCCAGGAAGGGACTCGCCGAGGCAGCACTCACGGTGCTTACGGTATCGGGCGCCGCACCAGCGGTGAGCACCCCCCGCGCGTCAGGCCCCGCGCACTCCCGCGGCCAGGTCCGCAGCCAGCGCCCGGACGCCGTCGGGGCCGTCCTGCTCGGCCCGGGTGACGAACGCCGAGCCGACGATCACGCCGTCGGCGAAGCGCGCCACCTCGGCCGCCTGCTCGCGCGAGCGCACGCCCAGACCGACGCCGATCGGCAGGTCGGTGTGCGCGCGGGTGCGCTCCACCAGCCCGGCCGCGGCGGAGCCGACCGAGTCGCGCGCACCGGTCACGCCCATCACGGAGGTGGCGTAGACGAAGCCGCTGCTGGACTTGGCGGTCAGCGCCAGCCGCTCCTCGGTGGACGACGGAGCGACCAGGAAGATCCGGTCCAGCCCGTGGGCGTCGGTGGCTGCGATCCAGTCCTCGCCCTCGTCCGGGATGAGGTCCGGGGTGATCACGCCGAGCCCGCCCGCGGCCTTGAGGTCGCGGCCGAAGGCGTCCACGCCGTAGTGGTGCACCGGGTTCCAGTAGGTCATCACGACCGCCTGACCACCGGCTTCGGCGATGCTGGAGACGACGTCGAAGACCTGCCGCACGCGGAAGCCCGCCCGCAGCGCGGTCTCGCTGGCGGCCTGGATCGTCGGCCCGTCCATCACCGGGTCGGAGAACGGCAGGCCGACCTCGACGATGTCGCAGCCGCCCTCGACCATCGCCTTGAGCAGCTCCTGGCTGCCCTCGACGGTCGGGTACCCGGCGGGCAGGTAGCCGATCAGCGCTGCCCGCGACTCGGCACGGCACGCCTGGAAAACGTCACGCAGGCTCACGACTCTCCCCGCTCCTCGTCGACGAGCCCGAAGTACTTCGCCGCGGTGTCCATGTCCTTGTCGCCCCGACCCGAGAGGCTGACGACGATGAGCCCGTCCGGCCCGATCTCCTGGCCGAGCTTGATCGCCCCGGCCAGGGCGTGCGCGGACTCGATCGCCGGGATGATGCCCTCGGTCCGCGACAGCAGCTGGAAGGCCTGCATCGCCTCGTCGTCGGTGACCGAGCGGTACTCCGCGCGGCCGGTGTCCTTGAGGTAGGAGTGCTCCGGGCCGACACCCGGGTAGTCCAGCCCCGCCGAGATCGAGTAGGCCTCGATGACCTGCCCGTCCTCGTCCTGCAGCAGGTAGGAGCGGGCGCCGTGCAGCGTGCCCGGGGTGCCCTCGCCGAGGGTGACGCCGTGCTCTCCGGACTCGATGCCGTGACCGGCGGGTTCGAAGCCGACCAGCCGCACGTCGGCGTCGTCGATGAAGCCGTGGAAGATGCCGATCGCGTTGGAGCCGCCGCCGACGCAGGCCACGACCGCGTCCGGCAGCCGGCCGGTCATCGCCAGGGTCTGCTCGCGGGCCTCGTCGCCGATGACCCGGTGGAAGTTGCGCACCATCACCGGGAACGGGTGCGCCCCGGCGGCGGTGCCCAGCAGGTAGTGGGTGTGGTCGACGTTGGCGACCCAGTCGCGCAGCGCCTCGTTGATGGCGTCCTTGAGCGTCGCCGAGCCGTTGGCGACCGGGATGACCTCGGCGCCCAGCAGCCGCATCCGCGCGACGTTGAGGGCTTGGCGCTCGGTGTCGACCTTGCCCATGTAGACCACGCACTCCAGGCCCAGCAGCGCGCAGGCCGTCGCGGTGGCCACGCCGTGCTGACCGGCACCGGTCTCGGCGATGACGCGGCGCTTGCCCATCCGCTTGACCAGGAGCGCCTGCCCCAGCACGTTGTTGATCTTGTGCGAGCCGGTGTGGTTGAGGTCCTCGCGCTTGAGCAGCACGCGAGCCCCGCCCGCGTGCTCGGCGAAGCGCTTGGCCTCGGTCAGCAGCGACGGGCGGCCCGCGTAGTTGCGCAGCAGCTCGTCGAGCTCGGCGAGGAACGCCGGGTCCTGCTGGGCCTTGGCGTACTCGGCGGCGAGCTCGTCCTGAGCCGCGATCAGCGCCTCGGGCATGAATCGGCCGCCGTAGTCGCCGAAGTGCCCGCGCCCGTCCGGATCGTGCCCCTCGGGCACGGGGGTGCCCTGGCGGTGGGCGCGCGCGGCGTCAGCCCCGACGGTCATTGCCTTACCTCCTGTGCTTCGCACGCCGCGCCGTCGAGCCTCAGCGGCTCGGACGCGGACATGCCGGGTGCGACCCGGCGGTCACCAGCTGGTTCACCGCCGACTTCGGGTTGTCGCTGGTCACCAGGCCCTCGCCGACCAGAACGGCGTCGGCACCGGAACCCGCGTAGGCCATCAGGTCGCTGGGTCCGCGCACTCCGGACTCGGCGACCTTGATGACGTCCTGCGGCAGCCCCGGAGCGATCCGGCCGAAGACGTCGCGGTCGACTTCGAGCGTATGCAGGTTGCGGGCGTTGATGCCAATGATTTTCGCGCCCGCCTCCAGCGCCCGGTCGGACTCCTCGGCGGTGTGCACCTCGACCAGCGCGGCCATGCCCAGCGATTCGACCCGGTCGAGCAGCGCTTCCAGCACGTTCTGCTCCAGGGCGGCCACGATGAGCAGCACCATGTCCGCGCCGTGCGCGCGGGCCTCGTGCACCTGGTACGGGCTGACCACGAAGTCCTTGCGCAGGACCGGCGTGCCCGGGACGCGCTTGCGCACGGCGTCCAGGTCGGCCAGCGATCCGCCGAAGCGGCGCTGCTCGGTGAGCACGCTGATCACCCGGGCACCCGCGTCGGCGTAGTCGGCGGCGAGATCGGCCGGTTCGGCGATCTCGGCCAGCTCGCCCTTGGACGGGCTGCGCCGCTTGACCTCGGCGATGACGCCGACGCCCTGCGCCTTGAGCGCGGCCAGCACGTCGTGCGGCGGCGCGGCGGCCGCCGACAGCTGCTTGATCTCGTCGAACGGAATCGCCGATTCGCGGACCGCGAGATCCTCGCGGACGCCTTCGATGATGTCTTCCAGAACGGTCACGCGAACACCTCGCCGGCTGTGCCCCGAACACTCACCCGCAATGCCCAGACCCTGCTGAATGCGCGGTTGAACTCATTGCGCTCGATCACGACACTCCCCTTCCCGCCGTGCCGTCGCATGGCCGATGCTAAACCTCACCAATCGACCCCCTTACCAAGGGGTGGGCCCGGAGTCCCAGCGCAACAAGGACCTTCGGCCCTGTTGCGAGCCGGGACGACCGGCTCCGGACGACGTCGAACAGCAGTTTTGGTGACGCTGGAGATCCTTCAGCGATCGTCTTCGTCCGTGGGATCGCGTCCGGCGTCCAGCTCGTTCCACAACCGCCTGTCCGGATCCTGGGACACCCGCTCCTTCGCGGCGCCCGGCGCGGCGTAGCGCGCGCCCATCGCCGGCATCCGCCCCGCGCGCACCACCACCAGCACACCCGCGGTCACCAGCAGCAACGCACCGAGCACCATCAGCAGCGGCCCGAACGGCGAGGTGGACAGCTCGCCCGCCGGAACGCTGCCCTCGGGCACGTCGAGGGCGCTGCCACCGCCGGTGAAGTGCTGGAAGGCGCGCCAGACCAGCAGCGCACCGGCCAGCGCGATGAACACGCCGACCAGGCGCCGCAGCAGCCCGCCGGTCGCCAGCACGGCGGCGACGGCGGCCAGCGCCGCCAGCGTCATCGGCACCAGCTCGGGCCGCGCCTCCGCACCGGTCGCGGCGCTGACCGTCTCGGTGCCGATCGGGGTGCGGAACGGCCGGCTCATCCAGGTCAGGCCCGAGGCGCCCCACAGGGCTCCAGCCCCGGCCAGCACCAGCAGCAGCACCGCCCAGAGCAGGCCCTTGGACCGGGTCGGGGCCGGGTCCTGCTCAGACGCGCTGGTCAAGGCGCGCCTCCTGCTCGGCGGGCGCCGTCAGCGTCCCGGCGGTGGCGACCGCGTTGAGCACCGCGCGGGCCTTGTTCAGGCACTCCTGGTCCTCGGCCACCGGGTCGGAGTCGGCCACGATGCCGCCACCGGCCTGCACGTAGGCGCGGCCGTCGCGCACCAGGGCGGTGCGGATCGCGATGGCGGTGTCGGCGTTGCCCGCGAAGTCCAGGTAGCCGACCACGCCGCCGTACTGGGCGCGCCGCGTCGGCTCCAGCTCCTCGATCAGCTCCAGCGCGCGCGGCTTCGGCGCGCCCGACAGCGTGCCCGCCGGGAAGCAGGCCGCCACCGCGTCGAAGGCGGTCTTGCCCTCGGCGAGCTGCCCGGTGACGGTGGAGACGATGTGCATGACGTGGCTGTAGCGCTCGATGCGGAAGAAGTCGACCACCCGCACCGACCCCGGCCTGCACACCCGGCCCAGGTCGTTGCGGCCCAGGTCGACGAGCATCAGGTGCTCGGCGCGCTCCTTCTCGTCGCTGAGCAGGTCCTTCTCCAGCAGCGCGTCCTCGTCCTCGTCCGCGCCGCGCCAGCGGGTGCCCGCGATCGGGTGCGTGGTGGCCTGCCCGTCCTGCACGGTGACGAGCGATTCCGGGCTGGAGCCGACGATGTCGAACGGGCTGCCGCCGTCGGGGTCGTCCAGCCGCAGCAGGTACATGTACGGGCTCGGGTTGGTGGTGCGCAGGATGCGGTAGATGTCCAGCGAGTCGGCGTCGGTGTCCATCTCGAACCGCTGCGAGACGACCACCTGGAACGCCTCGCCCGCGCGGATGGCCTCCTTGGCCTTCTCCACCGCCGCGTGGTGCTCTTCCGGTCGGCGCTTGCGGCGGAAGTCCGCGGCGGGCCGGGAGAACGTCGCCACCGTCGGCGCCGCCGGGGTCTGCAGCCGCTCGGTCATCTCGTCGAGGCGGCGCACCGCGTCGTCGTAGGCCGCGTCGACCCGCTCCGGGCTGTCGTCCCAGTTCACCGCGTTGGCGATGAGCGTGATCGTGCCCTCGTGGTGGTCCAGCGCCGCCAGGTCGGTGGCCAGCAGCATCACCATCTCGGGGATCTGCAGGTCGTCCTCGGTCAGGTTGGGCAGCCGCTCCAGCCTGCGCACGGTGTCGTAGCCCATGTAGCCGACCATCCCGCCGGTCAGCGGCGGCAGGCCGGGCAGCGGGTCGGTGTGCAGCAGCCGGACCGTCTCGCGCAGCGCCTCCAGCGGGTCGCCGCTGGAGGGCAGGCCGACCGGCGGCGTGCCGGTCCAGTGCGCCTCGCCGTCGCGGACGGTGAGGGCGGCGGCGCTGCGGGCCCCGACGAAGGACCATCGCGACCAGGAACGACCGTTCTCGGCGGACTCGAACAGGAACGTGCCGGGGCGGTTCCCGGCGAGCTTGCGGTAGACCCCCAGCGGGGTCTCGTCGTCCGCGAGCAACCGCCGCACCACCGGGATCACCCGGTGTTCCGCCGCCAGGCTCCGGAACTCCTCGCGTCCTGGGCTCACACTGCCGATCTCACCATCGCCGACCATGCCCGTCATTGTGCCGCGCAGTCCTCGGCGCCCGGTGCGGGACCTCCGCTTTGCCCCTCCGCTTTGCCCGTCCGCTTTGCCACTGCGGCACCGGTGCCGCGAGGATGGACGGGTGAGCACGACCGAACCGAAGCGGCGAGGCCGCAGGCCCCAAGGCGCCGACACCAAGGAGGCGCTGCTGACCTCGGCCCGCGAGGTGTTCGCCGAGCAGGGCTACGACGCCGCCACCGTCCGCGCGATCGCCGGCGGCGCGGGCGTCGACCCGGCGATGGTCAACCACTGGTTCGGCGGCAAGGAAGGACTGTTCACCGCGGCGGTGCAGATCCCGGTCAACCCGGCCGAGATCCTCCGCGAGGTGCTCGACGGGCCGCGCGAGCAGATCGGCGAGCGGATCATCCGGCGTTTCGTCGCCGCCTGGGACGGTGTCGGCGGCGGCCAGTTCGCGGCCCTGATGCGCAGCGTCGCCAGCAACGAGCAGGCGGTGGCGATGCTCCGCGAGTTCGTGCAGAACGTGCTGTTCAACCGCCTGGTCGCGGTCCTGGAGGTCGACCGCGGCGAGATGCGGGTGGCGCTGTGCGGCTCCCAGCTCGTCGGCCTCGGCATGGCCCGCTACGTCGTCCGCATCGAACCGCTGGCCTCGGCCGACGCCGACACCGTCGCGGCCACCATCGGCCCCAACCTCCAGCGCTACCTCACCGGGGACCTCGGCCTCGCCTGACCGCGCGGAGCCCGGAACCCCGGATCAGTCCGCGGGCAGCAGGACGTCGGCGTCGAAGCAGGTTCGGTCGCCGGTGTGGCAGGCCGCGCCCTGCTGGTCGACCGAGAGCAGGATCGTGTCGCCGTCGCAGTCCAGCCGGACCTCGTGGACGTGCTGGGTGTGGCCCGAGGTCTCGCCCTTGACCCAGTAACTGCCGCGGCTGCGGGAGAAGTAGGTGGCGCGGCGGGTGGTGAGGGTGCGGTGCAGCGCCTCGTCGTCCATCCACGCCATCATCAGCACCTCGCCGGTGCCGCGCTGCTGCGCGATCGCGGCGACCAGCCCGTCGGCGTTGCGCTTGAGCCGGTCGGCGATCGCCGGGTCGAGCTCGCTCATCGGACCGTGATCCCTTCCGCGCGCATGGCGTCCTTGACCTCGCCGATGCGCAGCTGCCCGAAGTGGAAGACGCTGGCGGCCAGCACCGCGTCGGCTCCGGCGTGCACGGCGGGCGCGAAGTGCTCGACGGCACCGGCGCCACCGCTGGCGATCAGCGGCACGTCGACGACCTCGCGCACCTGGCGGATCATCTCCAGGTCGAACCCGGCCTTGGTGCCGTCGGCGTCCATCGAGTTCAGCAGGATCTCGCCGACGCCCAGCTCCTGGCCCTTGCGCGCCCACTCGACGGCGCAGATCCCGGTGCCCTTGCGGCCGCCGTGCGTGGTGACCTCGAAACCGGACGGCGTCGGCTGCCCGCCCTCGGGCACCCGCCGGGCGTCGACCGACAGCACCACGCACTGCGCGCCGAAGCGCTTCGAGGACTCGTTGAGCAGCTCGGGACGCGCGATCGCGGCGGTGTTCAGGCTGACCTTGTCGGCCCCGGCCCGCAGCAGCCGGTCGATGTCCTCGGGGCTGCGCACGCCGCCGCCGACGGTCAGCGGGATGAACACCTGCTCGGCCGTGCGCCGCACCACGTCGAAGGTCGTCTCGCGATCCGACGACGAGGCCGTGACGTCCAGGAAGGTCAGCTCGTCGGCGCCTTCGGTGTTGTAGGCCGAGGCCAGTTCCACCGGATCACCGGCGTCCCGGAGGTCGGTGAAGTTGACTCCCTTGACGACCCGCCCCTGGTCCACGTCCAGGCACGGGATCACACGCACAGCGACACCCATGCCCACCAGGGTAGAGAGCCGGGCTCAGCGGACGGCGGCGAGGGCTTCTTCCAGGGTGAAGTTCTGGGCGTAGAGGGCCTTGCCGACGATGGAGCCCTCCAGGCCGGCCGGGGCCAGCTTCGACAGGGCGACCAGGTCGTCCACGCTGGACACGCCGCCGGAGGCGATGACCGCGGCGTCGGTGCGCTCGCAGACCTGGCGCAGCAGCTCGGTGTTCGGGCCCTGCAGCGTGCCGTCCTTGCTGACGTCGGTGACGACGTAGCGGCGGCATCCCGCGGCGTCGAGGCGGGCCAGCACCTCCCACAGGTCGCCGCCGTCCTTGGTCCAGCCGCGGGCGGCCAAGCGGTGGCCTTCCTCGGTGATGCGCACGTCCAGGCCGACGGCCACGCGGTCGCCGTACTCGGCGACGACGCGGTCGGCCCACTCCGGGTTCTCCAGCGCGGCGGTGCCGAGGTTGACGCGGGCGCAGCCGGTGGCCAGCGCGGCCTCCAGGGAGGCGTCGTCGCGGATGCCGCCGGAGAGCTCGACCTGCACGTCCAGCTTGGCGGTGACCTCGGCCAGCAGCTCGCGGTTGCTGCCGCGGCCGAAGGCGGCGTCGAGGTCGACCAGGTGGACCCACTCCGCGCCCGCGCGCTGCCACGTCAGCGCGGCCTCCAGCGGATCACCGTAGGAGGTCTCGGTTCCGGCGGCGCCCTGCACGAGGCGGACGGCCTGCCCATCGGCAACGTCAACAGCGGGAAGCAGAGTGAAGCTCACGCCCACAACCCTAATGACGTCACCTCGGCGGCGAGCACCCGGGACCGCTCAGCGGCGCGACTTCTCGCTGCGCACGATCGCCACCACCGGCACGCCCAGGACCACCAGGCTCAGCGCGATCACGCCGAGCAGCGGCACCCCGGCCTGGATCAGGTAGGGGCCGCCGACGGTGAAGGCGATGCCGACTGCGAGCACCAGCGCGATGACGCGGACCGCGTTCGGGCCGAACAGGCCGTGCCGCCGGGTCACAGCACGTCCAGCCAGTTGCGCAGCAGCCGGGCGCCGGCGTCGCCGGACTTCTCCGGGTGGAACTGGGTGGCCATCAGGGCCCCGTTCTCCACCCCGGCCACGAACGGCTCGCCGTGCTCGGCCCAGGTCACCCGCGGCGGGGTGATCGAGTCGGAGCTCTCCAGCTCCCACTTGCGGACCGCGAAGGAGTGCACGAAGTAGAAGCGCGTCTCGGGGTCCAGACCGGCGAACAGCACGCTGTCGGTCGGTGCCTGCACGGTGTTCCAGCCCATGTGCGGGAGCACCTCGGCGTTGAGCCGCTCGACGGTGCCGGGCCACTGGCCGCAGCCGTCGGCCCGCACCCCGTGCTCGACGCCCTGGTCGAACAGCACCTGCATGCCCACGCAGATGCCCAGCACCGGGCGGTCCCCGGCCAGCCGCTGATCGATGATCTTGTCGCCGCCGACGCCCAGCAGCCCGTCCATGCAGGCCGCGAACGCGCCGACGCCGGGCACCACCAGACCCTGCGCCTCGACGGCGGCACGATGGTCGGCGGTCACCTCGACGTCGGCGCCCGCGCGCTGCAGAGCGCGCTCGGCGGAGCGGAGGTTGCCTGATCCGTAGTCCAAGATGACGACTCGTGCCACGCGCTCAGGCTACCGGGCTCGCGCCACCCGATTCGTCCTGCCCGCGCAGGAAGTGGGCGATCTCGCCCGCGAGCCCGCTCGGACCGAGGCCGTGGGCGGCCTCGTGCTCGTCGGCGGTGCCGTAGGCCCGCAGCTCGCGATCCCGCCGCACGCCCAGCGACAGGACCCGGTGCGGGACGTCGGCCAGCGCGGCGGTGACCTCGTGCGTCGAGGTGCCGCGCAGGTAGGGCTCGACGAGCACCACGTCCGGGTGCGCCGCGCGCACCGCGGCGCGCAACCCGCCGGTGTCGAAGGGCCTGATGGTGGCGGTGTAGAGGACGGTGACGTCCATCGCGGCGGTGGCGGCCAGCACCGGTGCCAGCATCGGGCCGACGGCCAGCACCACGCCCTCGCGACCGTGCCGCACCCGGTGCCAGCCGGGTCCGCCCACCAGCGGCTCGGCGTTGACCCGATCGGAAAGCCGCAGGTAGACGGTGCCGTCGTGGGCGAACTCGCGGCGCAGCAGGGCGTCGACCTCGGCCGGGTGACCGGGCACGTGCACGGTCCAGCCGGGCAGCGTGTCGATCAGCGCGACGTCACCGGGAGCCATGTGCGTGCGGCCCGCCGTCGGGTAGTCGTAGGAGGCGCCGGTGCTGACCGCGATCGCGCCCGTTCCCTGGTGGGAGAGGTCGAGCTTGAGCTGCTCGAAGGGCCGTTCCACGACGAACGGCGTGATCGAGTGCAGCACCGGCCGCATCCCGGCCAGCGCCAGTCCCCCGGCGACGCCGACCATCGCCTGCTCGCGGATGCCGACGTTGAAGATCCGGTCGGCGTGCCGGGCCTCGGTGAAGCGGTCGGACGAGATCTCGGCCAGCACCAGCGCGATCCTCGGGTCGGCGTCCATCGCCTCGGTGGTGGTGCGCACGAACTGCTCGCGCATGCTCATCGGGTTCCTCCTCGCGGTTCGACCTCGGCGACGACCGCGAGCGGGCGGTCCTCGGACGTGGCGTTCAGGGCCTGGGCCAGGGCGGTGTGGTCGCGACCGTCGACGACGCGGGTCGCCCAGCCCTCGCGGGCGAAGCGGTCGGCGATGCCGCCGGGCCAGCCGGTGCTGGACGAGCGGTTGTCGACCACCACGGTGGTCAGCCGTCCCAGCCGCCAGCGGCCGGCGACCTGGATCGCCTCGTGGTTGCTGCCCTCGTCGAGCTCGGCGTCGCCGACGAGCACCACCACGCGGGGCTCATCGATCCCCTGCGCGCGCAGCCCGAGGGTGAGGCCGAGCGCGAGCGGGAGGCCGTGGCCGAGCGAACCGCTGCCGATCTCCACGCCGGGCACGAGCACCCGGTCCGGGTGGAAGCCGAGGCGGGAGTCGAACTCCCCGAAGCGGTCCAGTTCGGACGGGTCGAGGAAGCCCTTGGCCGCCAGGACCGCGTAGTAGGCCATCGGGCCGTGGCCCTTGGACAGCAGGAAGCGGTCGCGCTGCGGGTCGTCGACGCGGTCCGGGCTCACCGACAGGACCTGGTCGTGGAGCACCCAGAGCACGTCGAGGGTGGAGGTGGCGGCGGAGTCGTGCTTCTCGTCGCCGGTCATCCGGGTCATCAGCGGACGCAGGTCCGCGTACTGGAGTTCCGTCGTGATCGCCATGCCGCCCAGGATTCAACTTCGAGTTAAGTCGAAGTCAACGTCTCCACCAATGTGAAGGTCTCGGCTAGCCTGGCGAACGTGACGAAACTACCCGCGCTGCTGACCATCGGGGAGGTCGCGCACCGCAGCGGTGTCGCCCAGACCGCGCTGCGCTTCTACGAGGAGCGCGGCCTGATCACCTCGACCCGCACCACCGGCAACCAGCGCCGCTACCAGCGAGCCGTGCTGCGCAGGCTCGCGTTCATCCGCGCAGCCCAGCGGGTGGGGCTGAGCCTGGAGCAGATCTCCGACGCCCTCGCCACCCTCCCCGACGACCACGCCCCCACCAAGGCCGACTGGACGAGGCTCTCGAAGCGCTGGCGCGACGAGCTCGACGCCCGCATCGACGGCCTGCAGCGCCTCCGCGACAACCTCACCGGCTGCATCGGCTGCGGCTGCCTCTCGCTGCGCACCTGCATCCTCCACAACCCCGACGACCGCTTCGCCGAACTCGGCCCCGGCGCTCCCCTCCTCCGCCCCAAAACCGACCCGCAGGCATGACCACGCCACCCCTCCCGCGCGGTCCCCACGATTTCAACGGAAGTCGGGAACCCGATTTCCGTTGAAATCAGGGGTCCGGGAGGTGACCAGGTGGGGTCAGGGCTCCCCGACCCAGGTGTAGGTCATCTCGGGGCGGCCGACCGCGCCGTAGGTGGGGAGGCGTTCGACCATGCCCGTGCCGGAGAGGTATTCGAGGTAGCGGCGGGCGGTGACGCGGGAAACGCCGGCGGCCTCGCCGACCGCGCCCGCCGAACCCCCCGAGGGCATGGCTCGGAGGGCGGTGATGACGGCGGCGAGGGTTTCCTCGCCCATGCCCTTCGGGAGCGCCTGGCGGTCCACGCCGCGCAGGGTGGAGAAGGCGCGGTCGATCTCGGCTTGGCCCTGCACCTCGCGGTCCTGGCCGAGGGTGGCGCGAAAACGCGCGTAGTGCTCCAGCTTTTCCCGCATCGCGGCGAAGGTGAACGGCTTGAGCAGGTACTGCACGACGCCGCTGGAGACCGCCGCGCGCACCACCTTCAGGTCCCGGGCCGAGGTCACCGCGATGACGTCGATCGGCAGTCCCGCGGTGCGCAGCGCGCGGGCCACCTGCAGCCCGTCCATGTCGGGCAGCCGCAGGTCCAGCAGCACCAGGTCCACCGAGGTGTGCTCGACGAACCGCAGCGCCGCCTGCCCGGTGCGCACCCGCCCGGCGACGCTGAATCCCTCCACCCGGTTGACGTAGGCCTCGTGCGCCTCCCCGGCAACCGGGTCGTCCTCGACCACCAGCACGGAGATCATCGCGCCACCTCCGGGATCATCGCGCCACCCCCGGCAACCGCACGGTGAACACCGCGCCGTCCTCGCCGCCGACGTCGATGGTGCCGCCGTGCCGCCGCACGCTCTGCCCGACCAGCGCCAGCCCGAGCCCGCGGTCCCCGGGCTTCGTCGACCAGCCGCGCCGGAACAGCTCGTCGGCGTCGGCGGGCACGCCGGGACCGTTGTCGGCGACCCGGATCAGCACACCGTCCGATGTGGACCGCAGCGTGACCTCCACGCGCGGGTTCGGCCGGTCGGCCACCGCTTCCACGGCGTTGTCGATGAGGTTCCCCAGGATCGTCACCAGGTCCCGGGTTTCGAGGTGCTCCAGCGCCGCGTCGTCGACCTCGGTGTCCTCGCCGAGCACGACCTCCACGCCGCGCTCCCCCGCCTCGGCGCTCTTGCCCAGCAGCAGCGCGGCCAGCACCGGCTCGCCGACGGCGCCGACGACCTGATCCGTGAGCCGCTGCGCGAGGTCCAGTTCGGAGGTGGCGACCCGACGGCCTCCTCGGTCCGGCCGAGCTCGATCAGAGAGACGACGGTGTGCAGCCGGTTCGCGGACTCGTGGGCCTGCGAGCGAAGCGACTCGGCGAAGCCGCGCATCGAGTCGAGCTCGCCGCTGAGCGCCTGGAGCTCGGTGTGGTCCCGCAGCGTCACGACGGTGCCCAGCTCGCGGCCGTCGCTGCGCACCGGGGACACGTTGACCAGCAGCACGCGGTCGTCGGTGAGGTGCACCTCGTCGCGGACCGCGCGGCGGCCGAGGGCGTCCACCAGGGACGGCGGCAGGTCCAGCGCGGACACCTGCTCGCCCTCGACCTCGGCGGAATCCAGCGACAGCAGCACAGCGGCGCCATCGTTGCACAAGGTCACGCGCCCGTCCGGCGCCACCAGCAGCAGCCCTTCGCGGACCGCGTGCAGGATCGCGTCGTGGTACTCGTACATCCGGGACAGCTCCGCCGGGCGCATGCCGTGGGTGTGCCGCCGGATCCGCGCGTTCACCAGGTAGGTCAGCACCCCGCCGAGCAGCAGAGCACCGCCCGCCACGAGCAGCAGCACGGTCAGCTGCCTGCGCAGCTCGTCGGTGAGCACGCGCACGGTGATGCCGTCGGCCACCAGTCCCACCAGCCGGGAATCGCGGTAGACGGGCACGACCGCGCGCACCGACGGGCCGAGCGTGCCGGTGTAGGTCTCGACGAGCATCCGGTTCGGGTCGATGTTGCCGCGGAACGGCTTCCCGATCCGGGACGGGTCGGGATGGGTGTAGCGGATGCCCTGCGGGGACATGATCGTGATGAAGTCGACCCGGGTGTCGGCGCGGATCCGCTCGGCCAGCGGCTGCAGGGTCGCGGTCGGGTCCGGCCCGACCAGGGCGTCGGCCACCGCGGGCTGGTCGGCCAGCGTGCGGGCCACGGCCACGACCTCGCCGCGCGCGGCCTCGGTGGTGCGGCGGTCGGCGTCGTACCAGGCCAGACCCGCTCCGGCGAGCACGACGACGGCCACGACGACGATCTGGAGCACGAACAGCTGGCGGGCCAGGCTCCACCTCGGGGCGAACCGGTTTCGGTATCTGGACATCACTCACTCATGTCGCCGGTGTGAACACAATGAACAGAAGCGAGACGGCGTTGATACAAAGCTCGCATAGTCTCCGACCAGATCTTCCCGTGACCTGGGACACGCACGGTGAGTCGTCCGTGACCCGGAGGCACCGGCCCCGCAAGGAGTTCAACAGTGGCAAGCAATGATGCTGCGCCGACGAAACGTCGGGACAGAACGCATTACCTCTACATCGCGGTGATCGTCGCCGTGGTGGCGGGCATCGTCGTCGGATTCGTCGCCCCCGACGTCGGCAAGGCCCTCAAACCGCTGGGCACCGGCTTCGTCAACCTGATCAAGATGATGATCTCGCCGATCATCTTCTGCACGATCGTGCTCGGCGTCGGCTCCGTCCGCAAGGCCGCCAAGGTCGGCCGGGTGGGCGGCCTGGCGCTCGCCTACTTCATGATCATGTCGGTGGTCGCGCTGGTCATCGGCCTGATCGTCGGCAACGTGCTGCACCCGGGAGAGGGCCTGCAGATCACCGACGCGCTGCGCGGCTCGGGCGCCGAGCAGGCCGGTGAGGAGTCGCAGAGCACCACCGAGTTCCTGATCGGGATCATCCCGAAGACGCTGGTCTCGGCCCTGACCGAGGGCGAGGTGCTGCAGACGCTGCTGGTGGCGCTGCTGGCCGGGTTCGCGCTGCAGGGCATGGGCTCCAAGGGCGAGCCGATCCTGCGCGGCATCGAGCACGTCCAGCGCCTGGTGTTCAAGATCCTGGCGATGGTCATGTGGGCCGCCCCGGTCGGCGCGTTCGGCGCCATCGCCGCGGTGGTCGGCGCCACCGGCGTGGACGCCCTCAAGGGCCTCGCGGTGATCATGCTGGGCTTCTACACGACGTGCGCGGTGTTCATCTTCGTCGTGCTGGGCGCGGTGCTGTGGCTGTTCGCGCGGGTCAACATCTTCTCGCTGCTGCGCTACCTGGGCCGCGAGTTCCTGCTGATCCTGTCGACGTCCTCGTCGGAGGCGGCGCTGCCGCGGCTGATCGCGAAGATGGAGCACCTGGGCGTGAGCAAGCCGGTCGTGGGCATCACGGTGCCCACCGGCTACTCGTTCAACCTCGACGGCACGATGATCTACCTGACGATGTCGTCGCTGTTCATCGCCAGCGCCCTGGGCGACCCGCTGTCGATCGGCGAGCAGGTCGGCCTGCTGCTGTTCATGATGATCGCGTCGAAGGGCGCGGCGGGCGTCAGCGGCGCCGGTCTGGCCACCCTGGCCGGCGGCCTGCAGTCGCACCGGCCGGAGCTGCTCGACGGCGTCGGCCTGATCGTGGGCATCGACCGGTTCATGTCCGAGGCCCGCGCGCTGACGAACTTCGCGGGCAACGCGGTGGCCACGGTCCTCATCGGTTCCTGGACCAAGGAGCTGGACCGCGACCAGATGCAGCAGGTGTTCACCGGGAACTCGCCGTTCAACGAGCAGACGTTCGTCGACGACGGTGTCTCCGCCCCCGAGGAGAACACCCCGGAGGAGAAGGCCCCCGAGAAGGTCTGACCCCCGACGTGGAGCCGCCCCTCGCCTCCGCGAGGGGCGGTTCCGCGTTTCCGGAGTTGCGGTCCCGCTGGTAGCCCCTCACCAGGGGACGGTTTTAGCCATAATTGACCGGACAAAACGGACTTCGATCATGGGTGATTATGGCTAAAACCGTCCCCTGGTGACGCTAAGCACCGAGGCCGGGCACCGCCTTGCCGAGGATCCTGCGGTGGAACGTCGCGTCCTCGGCCACCACGGCCTCCAGGTCGTAGTGACCGTGCGGCGCGGGCCAGAACAGCGGCAGCGCACCGCCCGCCGCGACCTGGACGTGCGTCTCGTGCTCGATGTGCGCGAGAGCCCGCAGCTCCAGCTGAACCTCGTGCGGACCGCTGTTGCGGAGTTCGAGCGCGAGCCCCCGCTCGGTGTGCCGGGCCTGGACGTCGACCGCGGCCGCGTGACCGCGCTGCGAGCCGCTGAGCTCCATCCGGATGCCGCCGGGTCCTTCGACCACGACGTGGTAGTCCCCGCCGAACCGGACGGGCACGTACTTCTCGCCGAGCACGTCCACGTGCAGCGGCTCAGCGGTCCCGCCGCGAACGGCGAAGCGCGCGAAGTCCGGCCCCACGTAGCCGAGGCGCAGCGCGACGACCTCCCCGTCCACGACACCACCGACCTGCGGCAACGACGCCGCCCCAGCAGCGGTGTCGAGGGCTGCGGGGTCGGGTCGGGAGGAACCTGGCACACCCCGATCGTCACCCCGTCAGGACACGCGGAAGCTGCCCGGAGGTGGCCGGGAGGTGAACCGCACCTCGACGAGGAACGACGTGACCCTCCGCCGCACCGCGGCCACCTGCGGTGATGGCCTGCGGCGGGGAGGTTACAGCGCGCCCTTGGTGGAGGGGACGACTCCGGCGAAGCGGGGATCGGGCTCGACGGCGGCGCGCAGGGCCCGGGCGATCGCCTTGTACTCGGCCTCGGCGATGTGGTGCGGGTCCCGGCCGTGGATCACCCGCGTGTGCAGGTTGATCTGCGAGTGGAACGCCAGCGACTCGAACACGTGCCGGTTCAGCACGAACGGGTAGTTCCCGCCGATGGTGAAGGTGTTGTACTCCTCCGGCTCACCCGTCATCACGCAGTACGAGCGGCCCGAGACGTCCACCGCGGCGTGCGCGAGGGTCTCGTCCATCGGGATCCAGGCGTCGCCGAAGCGGCGGATGCCCTTCTTGTCGCCCAGCGCCTGCCGCAGCGCCTGCCCGAGCACGATCGCGGTGTCCTCGACGGTGTGGTGCGCGTCGATGTGGATGTCACCGGTCGACTTGACCTTGAGGTCGAACGCCGCGTGCGTGCCCAGGGCGGTGAGCATGTGGTCGTAGAACGGGACCGTGGTGTCGATGTCGACCTGGCCGGTGCCGTCGAGGTCGAGCTCGACCAGCACCGACGACTCCTTGGTGGTGCGCTCGACGCGGCCGACCCGCGTGCCGGGCTGGAAAGTGCTCACCGTGCGATCTCCTCGATGACTGCCTTGCTCGCCGCCAGGAACGCGTCGTTCTCGGCGGGCGTGCCGATGGTGACCCGCAGGTGACCGGGGATCCCGACGTCGCGGATCAGCACGTCGGAGTCCAAGTAGCGCTGCCAGGCGCGGTGCGCGTCGGCGAAGCGCCCGAACAGCACGAAGTTGGCGTCGCTGGGCGCCGGGGTGAAGCCGAGCTCGGTCAGCGCGGCCACGACCCGCTCGCGCTCGTCGATCAGCGCCCGCACCGACCCCAGCGTCGCCTCGGCGTGCCGCAGCGACGCGCGGGCGGCGGCCTGGGTGACCGCCGAGAGGTGGTACGGCAGCCTGACCAGCAGCAACGCCTCGATCATCGCCGGGGCGGCGGCCAGGTAGCCCAGGCGTCCGCCGGCGAAGGCGAAGGCCTTGCTCATGGTGCGGCTGACGATGACCTTCGCCGGGAACCGCTCGATCAGCTCCACCGCGCTGGCCTGCGCGGAGAACTCGGCGTAGGCCTCGTCCACCACGACCACGCCCGGAGCGACCTCCAGGACCGCCAGCAGGTCCTCGGGCGCGATGGACTGACCGGTCGGGTTGTTCGGGCTGGTCACGAACACCACGTCGGGCTGCTTCTCGGCGACCAGCCGGGCCGCCTCGGCACCGTCGAGGCTGAAGTCCTCCCGGCGCGGCGCGGGCAGCCAGTCGGTGCGGGTGCCCGCCGACAGGATCGGGTGCATCGAGTAGGAGGGCTCGAAGCCCAGCGCCGTGCGCCCCGGCCCGCCGAACGCCTGCAGGATCTGCTGCAGCACCTCGTTGGAACCGTTGGCGGCCCAGACGTTCTCGGTCGCCAGCGCGACGCCCGTCGCCTCCGTCAGGTAGGCGGCGAGGTCGGCGCGCAGGGCCGTGGCGTCGCGGTCCGGGTACCGGTGCAGGTCGGTGGCCGCCTCCTGGACCGCGGCGGTCACGTCGGCGACCAGCTCCGGCGGCGGCGGGTAGGGGTTCTCGTTGGTGTTGAGCCGGACGGAGACGTCCAGCTGCGGCGCCCCGTAGGGGCTGCGGCCGCGCAGGTCGTCCCGCAGCGGCAGGTCGGCCAGCGTCGTGTCGGCGCCGAGCACGTCACTCATGGGTGTCCTTCATCGTCTTTTCGCCACCTAAGCAACCGGCACCGCCGGAGGTTCTCAGACGTTCTCCGGTGAGGACGGCCGCAGCGTCGTGCATTGGCATGCACGAGTCGCGGATCCCGGAGCCCGAGGGCGTCTGAGGTTCTCCTACCTGCACCGCTGCGGCAGCCGAATTATCCATTTTTTCAGAAGCGGGCGGTCACGGCCTGGCCGTGGGCGGGCAGGTCCTCGGCGTCGGCCAGCGCGACGACCTGGTCGGCGACGTCGCGCAGGGCCTGCTCGCTGTAGGAGATGACGTGGATGCCGCGCAGGAAGCTCTGCACGCTCAGGCCCGAGGAGTGCCGGGCGCAGCCACCGGTGGGCAGCACGTGGTTGGAGCCCGCGCAGTAGTCGCCGAGCGAGACCGGGGCGTACGGGCCGACGAAGATCGCGCCCGCGTTGCGGATCCGCGCGGCGACCGCCTCGGCGTCGGCGGTCTGGATCTCCAGGTGCTCGGCCGCGTAGGCGTCGACCACCCGGACGCCGTCGTCGATGCCGGAGACGAGGATGCAGCCGGACTGCCGCCCGGTCAGGGCGGTGCGGATGCGCTCGACGTGCTTGGTCTGGGCGACCTGGCGCTCCAGCTCGGCGTCGACGGCGTCGGCCAGCTCCTCGGAGGTCGTCACCAGCACGCTGGCGGCCAGCGTGTCGTGCTCGGCCTGGCTGATCAGGTCGGCGGCCACGTGCACCGGGTCGGCGGTGCCGTCGGCCAGCACGGCGATCTCGGTGGGCCCGGCCTCGGAGTCGATGCCGATCAGGCTGCGCAGGTGCCGCTTGGCGGCGGTGACGTAGACGTTTCCGGGGCCCGTGACCATGTCGGCGGGCAGCAGCTCCGCGCCGTCGGTGTCGTGACCGCCGTAGGCCAGCAGCGCCACCGCCTGCGCACCGCCGACCGCCCAGACCTCCTCGACGCCGAGCAGCTGCGCGGCGGCCAGGATCGTCGGGTGCGGCAGGCCGCCGAACTCGGCCTGCGGCGGGCTGCACACCACCAGCGACTCGACACCCGCGGTCTGGGCCGGGACCACGTTCATGATCACGCTCGACGGGTAGACCGCCAGCCCGCCCGGCGCGTACAGGCCGACGCGGGCGACCGGCACCCAGCGCTCGGTGACGGTGCCGCCGGGCACGACCTGGGTGGTGCTGTCGGTGCGGCGCTGGTCGGCGTGCACCCGGCGGGCGCGCGCGATCGACTCCTCCAGAGCGGAGCGCACGGTCGGGTCGAGCTCGTCGAGCGCGCGGGCCAGCTCCTCGGCGGGCACGCGCACCCGCTCGGGGCGGACGCCGTCGAACTTCTCGGTGTGGTCGAGCACCGCGTCGACGCCGCGGTCGCGGATGTCGTCGATCACCGGCCGGACCCGATGCAGCACGTGCTCGACGTCCATCTCGGCGCGCGGCAGCGTGGCGCGCAGCTCGACGGTGGACGGAACACGACCGCGCAGGTCGGAGCGGGTGAGCATGAGCAACCTTTCCGAGCGGGGAACTACACCGACCAGGGTAATCGCAGCCCACCCGCGGTGTCCGCGAACCCGGCCCGGGGTCACACCGACACACCGGCGGCGTGTCGGGACCAGCTGTGAAATGGGAAAACGCTCAACCGGAGGCCATAGTTCGCCATGCGGTTGCCCTGGGACCCCACCTCTTGGACTCTTCCGTGGTCACCTCCAGTGATCGATCGGAGTTCCGATGTTCAGTTCACGGCGCAAGGCAGCGCTGGTCGCCGCGGCGGCCGGGCTCGTCCTGCTGGCACCGGTTCAGGCCGGCCTGGCCGCAGAACCGACCGACACGTCCGCTCAAGAGCGGGCCGTCTACTCGGTCCCGCACACCGACAGCGCATCCCGGACGGAGATCAACCGCAGCGGCGCGGAGGTCCTCGGGGTCACCAAGGACCAGGTCGCCAGCGTGGAGGCGACGGCAGCGGAAGCCGAGCAGCTGCGCGCTCGCGGTTTCCAGCTCACCGAGCAGACCAAGGTCGCCGACTCGCTGCAGCGCCGCAACGGCGCGCAGCCCAAGGCCCCGGGCGATTTCCCGCCCGGTGATGAGGCGTACCACAACTACGACGAGATGGTCGCCGAGCTCGACAAGACGGTGGCCGACCATCCGGACCTCGCCGCGAAGGTCAGCGCGGGCAAGTCCTTCGAGGGCCGCGACATCCCGGTGCTCAAGATCAGCGACAACGTGGCCACCGACGAGGACGAGCCCGAGGTCCTCTTCGACTGCAACCAGCACGCGCGCGAGCACCTGACCACCGAGATGTGCCTGCACATCGCCCAGCGGTTCACCGACAACTACTCGGACCCGGCGGTCAAGGAGTCGGTCGACAACCGGGAGATCTGGATCATCCCGTCGGTCAACCCGGACGGCTCGTCCTACGACGTGGAGTCCGGTGAGTACCAGGGCTGGCGCAAGAACCGCCAGGACCAGGGCACCGACATCAACCGCAACTGGGGCTTCAAGTGGGGCTGCTGCGGCGGCGCCAGCGACGACCCCGCCGACGAGACCTACCGGGGCACCGAGGCCTGGTCCTCGCCGGAGGCCGCGGCGATGCGCGACTTCATCGACTCCCGCGTGGTCGGCGGCGCCCAGCAGATCAAGGCGGCGGTGGACTTCCACACCTACTCCGAGCTGGTGCTGTGGCCCTTCGGCCACACCTCCGACGACGTCACCGAGGGCATGACCCAGCAGGAGTACGACCGCTTCGCCCGCGTCGGCACCGAGATGGCCGGCACCAACGGCTACACCCCGCAGCAGTCCAGCGACCTCTACGTCACCGACGGCGACAGCCTCGACTGGATGTGGGGCCAGCACAAGATCCTGGCGTTCACCTTCGAGATGTACCCGTCCAACGGCGGCGGTCTCGACGGCTTCTACCCACCGGGTGACGTGATCGAGCGGGAGACCGTCCGCAACGACGCCGCGGTGGACGTCCTGCTCCGGGAGGCAGGCGCCTGATCCGGCCAGGAGGGGGATCGGGAGGGCCCGGGGTGTGCGCACCCCGGGCCCTTTCTCCCGCGATAATGGCGCCATGACCACCGCGACGACGATCCGCCCGCCCGCGCTGGTGCGCCGGGGCTCGTGGATCTACTGCCCCTTGCTCGGCGCGGCGGCGGGGTTCCTGCTGCGGGTCGTGGCGGCGTGGGTGGCGGGCCTGCCGTGGGCACCGTTCCAGGGCGTGTTCGAGCTCGCCGCCTCCGGCGCGGACCCGTGGGGGATGCTGGTCGCCATCGCGCTGGGCGCGCTCATCGGCCTGGGCTTCGCGGGCCTGTTCGCGCAGGAGCGGCTGAAGGTGACGGTGGGCGGCGAGCAGGTGGTGCTGGCGACCGGGCGGCACGCGCACGAGATCCCCGGCGGCGACGTCGACGCGGTGTTCACCGAACGCGGGCACCTGGTGCTGCTGGACGGCACCGGCGCCGAGCTGGCGCGCCGGAAGTCGGGCCTGGACCGGCTGGCGCTGCGCGACGCGTTCCGCGCGCACGGCTACGCCTGGCGCGATTCCGACCCCTACGCGGGCCGCTACGAGCTCTGGACCGAGGAGACCCCGAAGCTCTCGCTGCGGGTGAACACCCTCATGGCCGAGCGCGACCGGGCGTTGCGCAGGCGCGACCACAAGGAGGCCGCGCTACTGCGAACTCAACTGGCGGAACAGGGAATCGTCCTCCGCGACGGCCACAAGAAGCAGCACTGGCGCAAGGTCGACTGATCCGTCAGGCAAGCGGCGAAGCCGCTTTACTCCTTACCCCGAGCAAGCAACCGGCACCGCCACGGGTTCTGACACGTCTTCTGGTGAGGACAGCAGCCGCAGCGCCGCGTACTGGGCGTACATCAGTCGCGGATCCCGGAGCCAGAAGGCGTGTCAGGTTCCGCTACCCGCACCGCCAAGCACATCGCTCGAGTTGAAGAAGAATCAGGACAGCATCAGGACGATGGTGCCGACGAGGATCCCGGTGACCACGACAGCGGCCGCCACCATCATGATCAGGCGCATCTGCGGGTTGCCACCGTCGGATTCGGTGTGCACGCGCTCTCGCCACTGGACGAAGGTGGTGCCTTCTTGCTCGCTCACGTCATGCTCCTGAGGGTCGTTCGTACTTCTTCGAGCGGCTCCCCGAGCACCGCATTGCGCCACAATGTCATATCAACTCGGATACTTGAAGCACACGGTCCGCCCATCGGGTCAGCAGCGCCTCGTCGTGGCTGATGGCCAGCACTCCCGTGTCGTGTTCCCGGGTTTGCCGGTCCACGACGCGCACGAGAGCGGCGGTCGTGGAGGCGTCGAGCATGGCCGTCATCTCGTCGCACACCAGGTAGCGGGGCCGCGGGGCCAGCGCGCGGGCCAGGCAGGCGCGCTGCAGCTGGCCGTCGCTGACCTCGTGCGGCCGACGCGTGAGGAGCTCGTCGGTGAGGCCCACCTCGTCGGCGATCTCGGCGATGTCACCGGTTTCGCCGCGAGCGCGCAGCGGTTCGGCGATGATGTCGCGGAGCGTGAAACGGGGATCGACGGCCGGACGCGGGTGCTGGAAGACGATTCCGATCGCCTTTCGCGTTTCCGGAGGTGTGCGGTGCCGGAAACCCGTGATGTCAGCGCCATCGAGCGACACCCGTCCGGACCACGGCCGGTGCAGCAGCGCCAGCACGCGCCCCAGCGTCGACTTGCCCGACCCGCTGGGACCCGCCAGCCCCAGCACCTCGCCCTCGGCGAGATCGATGCTCGCGCCGTCGAGGACCGGCCTGCCGCGCCGGTACCCGACCACGACGTCGGTGGCGCTCAGCACGGCGCGTGGGCGGCGATCCACCGCTCGCCGCGGTTGAGCAGTTCCGGATCTCCCGTGCAGGGCGCGAATCCGGGCTGGTCCGGACGGCGTTGGCAGTACACGCAGCCCCACTCCCCTTCGATGCGATCGAGTTCGGTCAACGACGGCGGGTGGCCGGGGATCGGCTCGAAACCGCCCTCCGGCAGGGCCGCGAGCAGCCCCGCGGTGTAGGGGTGCCAGGGCTCGCCCAGCACCTCCTCGGCCGGTCCCGCCTCGACGATGCGGCTGGCGTACATCACGGCGACGTCGGTGGCCACGCGCCGCGCGGCAGCCAGGTCGTGGGTGATGAGCAGGACCGCGCGGCCGTCGGCGGCGGCCTCGGCCAGCAGGTCGACGGTGCGGTGCACCAGCGGCCGGTCCAGCCCGGTGGTCGGCTCGTCGGCCAGGACGATCCGCGGATCTCCGGCCAGGGCCAGCGCGAGCGCGACCCGCTGCGCCATCCCGCCGGAGAGCTCGTGCGGATAGCGGTCCAGGTCGGCGGGGTCGAGGCCGACCCGGCGGGCGAGCTCGTCGGCGTCGGCGGGTCCGCGCAGCGCCTGCGCGGTCTCGGCGAGCTGGGCGCGCGCGGTCCGCACCGGCGTGAGGTGCGTGCTCGCCGACTGCGGCACCAAGCCGATGCGGCGACCGCGAATCCTCCCGGCCAGCACCGGTTCCGGGGCCGACAGCAGATCGGTGCCGTCGTCGAGCAGGGCCCGGCCGCGGGTTTCGGCGTTGCCGGGCAGCAGTCCCAGCAGCGCCGAGGCCAGAACCGACTTGCCGCAACCGGATTCGCCGACGAGCGCCAGCACGCGACCGGGCCGCAACCGCAGCACGGCGTCGCTGACGGCGCGCACCAGCACCCCGCGCGGCAGCCGGAACCGGACCGAGAGGCGTTGCAGCGTCAGCAGATCCGTCGTCTCGGGGGCACGCAGGTCGGTCACAGCGACAGCTCCGATCGTCGACGCGGCACGATCCGGTCCCGCCAGGTCGCCGCCAGGCCGGACACCGCCAGCGTGGTGGCCACCAGCAGGACCGACGGGAACAGCACGATCCACCAGGCGCCCAGCAGCACGGCGTCGCGGCCGTCGCCGAGGAGGGTGCCGATGCTGGCCAGGTGCGGCGGCAGTCCCAGGCCCAGGAAGCTCAGCGCGGTCTCGTGCCACACGGCGTGCGGCACCAGCAGCACCGCCGAGAGCGCCGCCTGCGGCACGATCGCCGGCAGCAGGTGCCTGCGCAGGATCCGCGCCCGCGACGACCCGCCCGCGATGGCGGCGTCGACGTGCGGCCGCTGCCGCAGCGACAGCACCTCGGAGCGCACGACCCGCGCCACCGTGGTCCAGTGCGTCAGCGCGATCGAGCAGATCACCGCCACCAGGCTCCCCCGGTACAGCGCGACGATGACGACGCCGAGCAGCAGGTGCGGCACCGAGTTCACGGTGTCGACCAGCCGCATCAGCAGCCGGTCGGGCCAGCCGCCGAGACCGCCCGCCACCACGCCGACCAGCGATCCGAGCACCGTGGACACCAGCGCGCTGAACGCGGCCACCAGCAGCGACACCCGCAGCCCGGCCATCGACTGGGCGAACAGGTCGCGACCGTTGGAGTCGGTGCCGAAGGGGTGCGCGAGGCCCGGTGCGAGGCGGACCTCCTCGTAGCTCACCGCCCGGCCGCCCAGCAGCACCGGCACGACCGCGGCGCCGAGCACCAGCAGCGCCAGGACCGCCAGCGACGCGCGCAACCGGGTGCGCGGGCGGGCGCGGGTGACCCCGGCGCGGCCCGCGGGTTTCCAGGTCAGCTCAGCCATCGGCGGCCACCCTCGGGTCGGCCGCGATCGCGGCGACGTCGGCCAGCAGCGAGCCCAGCAGCACCGCCGCGGTGGCCACCAGCGTGACCATCGCCAGCAACGGGTAGTCCACAGCGGTCGCGGCGGTGACCACGGCGCCGGCCAGACCCGGCCAGGAGAAGACCTCCTCGACCAGCACCGTTCCGGTGACCAGCTCCGGGATGCGGGCGCCGACGAGGGTCACGAACGGCAGCAGCGCGGTGGGCAGGGCGTGGCGCAGCACCACGACCCGCTCGGCGAGACCGCGCGCCCGGGCCCCGGTGACGTGGTCCTCGGCCAGCGAGCTCAGCATCGACTGCCGGACGTGCAGCACCAGCCACGGGGTCTGCGAGATCCCGAGCACCAGCGCGGGCAGCACGAGGTGCTCGGCGATCTGCGCGAACGTCGCCTGCTCACCGGCGTCGGTCAGGCCCGCCACCGGCAGCCAGCCCAGGCCCAGCGAGAACACCGCGATCGACAGCAGCGCCAGCACGAACGGCGGCACGCCCTCCAGGGCGTGGCCGACCGCGGTGACCAGCCGGTCGACGGCACCTCCCTGGCGCCAGGCCGCGATCGTGCCGCCGACCAGCGCGAACACCACCGCGAGCGCGAGCCCGGTGGCCGCCAGCAGCGCCGTCCACGGCAACCGCTCGGCGACGACCTGCGCGACCGGTTGGCGCATCGACCGCGACACCCCGAGGTCGCCGGTGAGCACTCCGCCGAACCACTGCCAGAACTGCACCAGCACCGGCCGGTCGAGGCCGAGCTCGGCGCGCACCCGCGCCACGTCGGCGGCCGAGGCGGTGAACAACCGCACCCCGAAGTACTGGTCGACCGGGTCGAACGGCGAGGCCGCGGCGAGCAGGAACACGCCGAGCGCGACGATCACCAGCACCGGGACGGCGAACGCGAGGCGCCGCAGCACCAGGCGCCCGAGGGCCCGGGTCATGCGCGCGGCTTCCAGGTCTCGACGTTCCACCACGGACCCCAGGTGGTGCCGTGGGTGTGCGGCTCGACCGGCGCCTGGTAGCCGGTGTGGTCGCCGTCGCGCAGCACGTAGCTGTGGTCGATGAACGCCAGGTACACCAGGCCCGGGTCGGCGACGTAGGCGCGCTGGGCCTGCCGGTAGAACTCGGCGCGGCGGGCCGGGTCCAGTTCGCGGCGGGCCGAGTCCAGCGCGGCGTCGACCTCGGCGTTGCGGTACTGACCGGGGTTGTTGTAGGTCCCGGTGCCGATCACCGAGGAGCTCAGGCTGGAGTACACCTGGGCGTCCGGGTCGATCGGGTTGCCGCCGCCGAGCACGATGCCGTCGGTGTTCAACCGGCCGGCGACCGCGGAGCGGTCCACCCCGGCGAGCTCGACCTCGATGCCGATCTCGCGGGCGTCGGAGGCGAAACCCGTTGCCAGATCGCGGCGGAGGCTGTCGTCGGCGAAGTACAGGACGGTGAACTTCGCGCGGGTGCCGTTGCGCTCGCGGATGCCGTCGGAGCCGACGCGCCAGCCCGCGTCGTCGAGGATCCGGGCCGCCTGGTGCGGGTCGTGCGGGAAGGTCGCGGCGGGCTCGTGGCTGGCGCCCATCGACGGCGGGATCGGGGCGTGGGCGGGTTTTCCGTGACCGCCGAGCAGCGCCTTGATCATGCCCTCGCGGTCCACGGCGAGGTTCAGCGCCGTGCGCACGGCCCGGTCACCGGCGACGGGGTGGCCGTTGGGCAGCGCGATGCTGCGGTAGTCGGCGGTTTCGTGGTGCACGACGCGGAAGCCGTCGCGCGCGGCGGATTCGGCGAGCACCGGGGGCAGCACGGTGCCGTCGAACTCACCGGCCGCTAATCGCTGGGCGCGGGTGTTGTCGTCCTTGGCGAACACGACGGTGATGTCGTGCACGGCCGGCGGGCCGCCCCAGTAGCCGGGGTTGGCGCGCCAGGTCATCTGGTCGCCTTGGCGCCACTCGACGAGCTGGTACGGACCGGTACCGACGGGACGGGTGTTCAGCGGCGAGTTCTCCTGCGGGGCGGGGGTTTTCAGCGCCTCGTCCGGGAGGATGCCCAGCACCAGCTTCGACGGCCAGGCCGAGTAGGGGAACTTCAGGTCGAAGCGCACGGTGTGCGGGTCGACGGCCTGGACGTCGGCGAGCATGTCGTAGTCGGAGGACACCGTCGAGGCGTAGGCGGGGTCGATCGCGGCCCGGTAGGTGGCCACGACGTCCTCGGCGTCGAAGGGCGTCCCGTCGTGGAACCGCACGCCGTCCCGCAGCTTCACGGTCCAGCTGGTGGCGTCGGCGTCGGCCTGCGGCGCTTCGGTCGCGAGAGCGGGCCGCAACTCCTCCCGCCCGTCGAAGGCCAGCAGCCCGTCGTAGAACTTCGCGGCCCCCTCGACCCCGTACCCGAGCAGCGGGTTCAAGCTCTCCGGCTCGTACCCGTCGGCCAGCAACATCGCCCCGGATCCCTCGCCCGATCCGGGCCCCGAAGGAACCGAACACCCGGCGACGACGACCCCCACCACCGATAACCCGACGACCCAACTCCGACGTTTCAGCACACACGCACCATAAGGGCTATTGCAAAACTTTCTCAATAACCATGAGATCTTCCTCCCCCAACACGCCCGACCGCGGGGGCACCGGACGAAAACCCCGGTTTTCATCGCGCGGAAACCGGGGTTTTCGACGTGCGGGGACCGTCAGGCCACGGGTTGTGGCATCTGGTGGACCTCGTAGGCGCAGGTGATGGTGTCCGAGGTGCGGGGGTCGGTGAGGTCGACCCGCCAGGTGGGGGCGAACTGGTCGACGTCGGGGGTCATCGGGATGGTGCCGGAGATGAGGACGGTGCCGGGTTCGGCGAGACCCCGGGCGCGGAGCTCGTCGAGCCAGTAGCGCGGGGTGAGGAGGTCCGCGAGGGTGCCGTCCTGGATCTTCTCGCCGCCCGCCCAGGCCGTGAGGGTGATCTCGTCGAGGTGGCCCTCGACGTCGGCCAGGCGCCAGGCCTTCCGGCCGAGGACGTCGGGGCCGGCCTGCTTGCTCCAGGCGACCCCGTGCACCTCCAGCTCGCGGTCGGTGTGGTCGCAGGCGACCGTGAGCAGCACGTCGTCGTCGGTGATCACCAGCGCCCACTCGGCCTCGCCGGAGGTCCGGCCGTGCTGGACCGGGACCACGTCGGCCTGCATCGCCAGGTACGGCGCCACGGGGTACAGGCAGGGCGTGCGGGTCGGGGCGGGCACGCCGAGCTCGGCGAGTTCGGCGACGTGAGCGGCCACGTCCTCCTGGCTGCGACCGGCGTAACCGGCGTTGAGCAGCGTCTTCACCCTGACCTCGACGGTCCGGCCTGCGACGTCGAAACGAAGCGGAAACACAGCGACCCTCCCATTCGGCATACTTCTTGTATACAGTTCGTATCACACTTTGCCGGTGCACCTGGAAAATCGAGGGAGCCCATGACGAACGCGACAGCCGCCAGACCGGCGCGCAAGGACCTGATCAAGGCCTTCGTGGCGAGCCTGAGCGGAACGTCCCTGGAGTGGTACGACTTCGCCGCCTACTCCGTCGCCTCGGCCCTGGTGTTCGGCCAGCTGTTCTTCCCCAGCCACGACCCGCTGTCGGGAACCCTGCTGGCGTTCTCCACCTACGCCGTCGGCTACGTCTCCCGCCCGCTGGGCGGATTCGTCTTCGGCAGGCTCGGCGACGTCCTCGGCCGCAAGCAGGTCCTGGTGATCACGCTGCTGATCACCGGGATCTCCACCGTCCTCATCGGACTGCTGCCCACCCACGACCAGGTCGGCGCGCTCGGCGCGGTGCTGCTGGTCGTGCTGCGCTTCGCCCAGGGCGTGGGCATCGGCGGCGAGTGGGGCGGCGCGGTGCTGCTGTCCAGCGAGTACGGCAGCGACGAGCACCGCGGCTTCTGGGCCTCGGCCGCCCAGATCGGCCCGCCCGCCGGGAACCTCCTCGCCAACGGCGTCCTCGCCGGACTGGCCGCGGGGCTGACCTCCGAGCAGTTCATGTCCTGGGGCTGGCGCGTGGCGTTCCTGCTCTCGGCCGTGCTGGTGGTCTTCGGCCTGTGGATCCGCGTCAAGCTGGAGGAAACCCCGGTCTTCCAGGAGATCCAGCAGAGGGGCGAGCAGGCGGGAGCCCCGGTGCGCGAGGTCCTCACCCGCGAACCCCGCGCGCTGATCTCCGGCATCCTCTCCCGCGTCGGCCCGGACGTGCTCTACGCGCTGTTCACCGTCTTCGTGCTCACCTACGCCACCCAGCAGCTGGACGTGCCCAAGAGCTGGGCGGTCACCGGCGTCATGCTCGGCTCCTCGCTGCAGCTGTTCCTGATGCCGCTGGCGGGCGCGCTGTCGGACCGGTTCGGACGCCGGCGGATCTACGCGATCGGCGCGGTCGGCGGACTGGTGTGGCCGTTCGTCTTCTTCCCGCTGGTCGGCGGCGGTTCCGCCGGGCCGCTGATCTTCGGCGTGATCGTCGGGCTGATCTGGCACGCGCTGATGTACGGGCCGCAGGCGGCGTTCATCGCCGAGCAGTTCAGCCCGGAGCTGCGCGCCACCGGGTCCTCGCTCGCCTACACGCTGGCCGGGATCGTCGGCGGAGCGCTGGCGCCGCTGCTGTTCACCTCGCTCTACGCCTACTTCGACACCTGGGTCGCGCCCGCCTGCTACCTGGCGGCGACCTGCGGTGACGCTGGTGGGCCTGGTGCTCAGCCGGACTGCAGCACCTGCCGGGTCGCGCTGAGGTGCTCGGTGATCGCCGCGGTCGCGGCCTCCGGGTCGCCCGCGGCGAGCGCCGAGACGATCGCTTCGTGCTCGGCCAGCACGGACTTGCGCCGCCCGTCGGACCGGAACAGCGCCTCGACGCCGGCCCGGACCTGGCGGGCGCGCAGGCTGTCGTAGGTCTTGGACAGCATCTCGTTGCCGACGGCCGCCACCAGCGCCGAGTGGAAGCGGTGGTCGCGGTCGATGAACTCGCGCGCCTGGTCCTCGCCGAGCTCGCGCTGCTCGTCGAGGTGCCTGCGCATCTCCTCCAGCGGCACCGCGTCGAGCTCGACGGCCCGGCGCGCGGCGTAGCACTCGATCATCGCCCGGATCTCGAACAGCTCGCCGATCTCCCGGCCGCCGACGGGCGCGATGTAGGCCCCGCGCTTGGGCACCAGCTGCACCAGCTCCTCGGCGGCCAGCAGCAGCAGGGCTTCGCGGATGGGCGTGCGCGACACGCCGATCTCGTCGGCGAGGGCCTGTTCGTTGACGAACTGCCCCTGCATGCCGGGGTCGCTCAGGACGGTGTCCTTGAGGTGGGCGTAAGCGACTTCACGTCCGGACGGCAACACGAACCCCTTGCTTGCATATCGTCGGTATACAAGCATCATATCGGTCTCAGACCGGTACCACTCACTTTGCGTGGCGGTGCCGGTAGGGGAACCTGATCGGCTCCGTGGACTCCGTGCGCCGCTCCTTGAGTGTGCCAATACGAGGCGTCCCGGCGTACTCGCCACGAAGCCGATCAGAACCCCCGGCGGTGCGAGCTGCGAGCGCACTCACCGCAGGAGAAAGTGGCTCCGCCACTTGAGAACGGACCTCGTCGAAGGGTGGTTGTGGTTATGCGGATCGCGTTGTGCCAGATCGTGTCGGGTCCGGATCCGGAGGCGAACCTGGAGCTGATCGCCGATGGCATCCGGCAAGCCGCGGAGGAGGGCGCCGATCTCGCGGTGTTCCCGGAGGCCGCGATGGCCTGCTTCGGCGTGAAGCTGGGGCCGCTGGCCGAGCCGCTCGACGGGCCGTGGGCGACGGAGGTCCGCCGCCTCGCCGACGAGGCCGGCATCGCCGTGGTCGCCGGGATGTTCACCCCCGCCGACGACGGCCGGGTCACCAACACGCTGCTGATCACCGGCCGCGGGTTGGACACCTCCTACGACAAGATCCACCTGTTCGACGCGTTCGGCTTCGCCGAGTCCCGCACCGTGGCCCCCGGCTCGAAGCCGGTCGTGGTGACCCTCGACGGCGTCGGTGTCGGCTTCACCACCTGCTACGACGTCCGGTTCCCCGGCCTGTTCCAGAAGCTCGCCGACGAGGGCGCATCGGTGATCGTCACTCCCGCCTCGTGGGGTTCCGGCGAGGGCAAGGTCGAGCAGTGGGAGCTGCTGGTGCGCGCCCGCGCGCTGGACTCCACCTCCTGGATCGTGGCCTGCGGCCAGGGGGACCCGCGCAGCATCGGCCGCGAACCCTCCGGCAAGGCCCCGACCGGCGTCGGCCACAGCCTCGTCGCCACCCCGCTCGGCCTGGTCCACGCCCAGCTCGGCGCCGAACCCGAGGTCAGGATCGTCGACATCGACCCCACCGCGGTCGAAGGAGCCCGTCAGGCGGTCCCGGTGCTCACCAACCGGCGTTTCTGACGGCTGGACTGCTGCACAGGGGTCGCGATCACATGCGGTAACTTTTCCCTACTCCAGGTGATCTGATCCCGTAAACTCCCAGTCCGGAGGTGTTGTGACTACGCTGGTCCAGTACCCGTTGGGAGAGGGGCCGACGATGACTGCGCTGCCCGACTGGATGGTGCTGCCGCCTGGAGGGCTGAGCGCTGCGGAGTACGAGGCGCTGCCCGAGGAAGTGTGCCGCCGCATCGAGATTGTCGATGGAGCCATCGTCGTGACTCCCGCGCCCCGCCGCCTGCACCAAACCGTTGCGCGGCGTCTGGCCAACGAGCTCGAGCACGCTGCCGGTCCGGAGTTCGCCGTCGACACCGACATCGATCTCCGACTGCGTGACGTGCCGCTGCTGAACCGGCGACCGGACGTCGTCGTCTACGACGCCACGTTGCCGGACGAGGTCGTGCTCCGCCCGCAGCACGTCGTTCTCGTCGTCGAAGTGATGTCCCCGGGTTCGGTCACGGCCGACCAGACCGACAAGCCGGCCGAGTACGCGGCTGCGGGGATCGAGCACTTCTGGCGAATTGAGAGCGCACCGCAGGACGACCGGGCGTTGACGGTGTTCCGCTACAGGCTGGATCCCACGACTCGCGCCTACGCGTCCGCTGGTGTGGACGCGGCCGCCATCGCGGTGTCCGCGCCCGTCACGATGAAGGTCGACCTCGAGGACCTGGTCTGAACGTCGAAGGAGCCCGTCAGGTTCCGGTGCTCACCAACCGGCGTTTCTGAAGGGCTCGGTAGGCCAGGACCGTCGTGGTGAGGAGGGCGGCCGTGGTGACGAGGCTGCCCTCGATGCCGAAGGCGCCGCCGGTGAGGAGGGCGGCGGCACCCGGGAGCGGGTCGAGGCTCAGCAGCGTGGCCTGGATGTCCATCCCGGACACCTCGATCCCGGCCACGTTGCCCTGACACCAGTTCCACACCACGTGGAACGCGCACACGCCCCACAGCGATCCCTCCGCCACAGCCCACATCCCGAGCGTCAGCCCGATCAGCAGGATGTTGACCAGCGGCAGCACGCCGACCTGGAAGTTGGCGCCGTGCAGCAGCGCGAAGACCACCGCCTGGAACACGAGCGCCGCGGTGAGCCCCCACTTCCGGTAGGCGGTCTGCAGCAGGTAGCCGCGGTTGAGGACCTCCTCCGTGCACGCCTGAACGGCGAACCCGACCAGCGCGAGCAGCACGGCACCCGCCTGCGCGAACCGGACCGGCCCGACCAGGTACTGGCCGGCGGCGAGGTTCACGACCACGGGGATCGCCAGCAGCACCACGGCGGCACCGGCGCCGAACCCCAGGTGCGCGCCGATCCGGGTGGCCGGGAAGAACCCCAGGCTCGCCAGCGGACGTCTCTCCTTGGCCAGCACCCAGACGGCGAGCAGGCCGCTCGCTCCCAGGAAACCCAGCAGCAGCACCATCTGGGTCCCGATCGCCATAGGCCCGCCCACCAGGGCCATCGGCGACACGCCGAACACCGGCACCAGCGCCAGCGTCACCACCGCGGGCCCCACCAGCAGGCAGGCGACGACCACCAGCAGCCCCAGCACCGGCCCGGTGGGGCGCCGCGCCGTCGACGCACCGTTCAACACCACCGAATCCACCACGCACCTCCCCATCGCCGCCCGATCATGCCGGACCACCGGCGCTGCCCGGCGACTCCGGGCACCCGCGCGAGTCGTAGCAGGCCGGAAAGGCCGCGTGACGCTTTCGGGTCACATGTCGAGGCCGAGGTCGAGGGACGGCGAGGAGTGGGTGAGAGCGCCCACCGCGAGGTACTGGACTCCGGTGTCGGCGTAGGCGCGGGCGACGTCGAGGGTGAGGCCGCCGGAGGCTTCGAGCTCCGTGCCCGGAGAGGTGGTTCGGGTGCGGGAGACCGCTTCCGCGCACTGGTCCGGGGTGAAGTTGTCCAGCAGGACCAGGGAGACGTCCTCCGCGAGAACCTCTTCGAGCTCGTCGAGGTCGCCGACCTCGACCTCCATCGGGAGATCCGGGGCGTGCGCGCGGCAGGCGCGGACCGCGGCGGCGGCAGAACCCGCGGCGACCACGTGGTTGTCCTTGATCAGGATCGCGTCGCCCAGCGCCATCCGGTGGTTCACGCCGCCACCGCAGCGGACCGCGTACTTCTGCAGGTCGCGCAGGCCCGGGAGGGTCTTGCGGCTGTCCCGGATCCGGCAGCCCGTGCCGTCCACGGCGTCGACCCAGCGCGAGGTCGCGGTGGCGATGCCGGACAGGTGCGTCAGCAGGTTCAGCGCCGTGCGCTCGGCGGTGAGCAGCCCCCGGACCGGGGCCTTCACCCGCAGCGCGCAGTCACCCGGGGCGAGCCGGTCACCGTCGGCGCGCTCGTCGAGGACCTGGTAGGAGTCGGCGCCCAGCACCTCGTCGAGGACCAGCCGGACCAGCGGAAGTCCCGCCAGCACACCGGCTTCGCGCGTGTTGAAGCCCGCTTCGGCGATCGCGCCGCCGGGCACCGTGGCCTCGGTGGTGGCGTCCGGGCCGTAGCGCAGGTCCTCGGCCAGGGCCGTGCGGACGATCTCGCGAGCCCCGTCGAAGTCGAAGGTCATGCCGCTGTCCTCGCAATCCCCGTCCCGGCGTGGAACAGCCACCCCGAGGCGTCCAGCCGGAGCACCGCGCTGCGCCGCCAGCGCAGGTCGTCGGTCTCCGGGAAATCCGTGCGGCGGTGGCATCCTCGCGATTCCTCGCGCAGCCGCGCCGCGGCCAGCAGAGCTTGAGCGGTCAGCGTCAGCGACGCGTCCTCGACCGCCTGGCGCGTCCGCAGCGGACGCACCACCGAGTTCCGGTCCAGCACCGCGCTCGCCTCGGCCATGCCGTCCTCGCTGCGCCCGATGCCCGCGTGCCGGCTCATGGTGCGCTGCAGCAGGTCTCGCTCCACCACCGCGAACGCGGGCGGCTCGACCTCACCCACCGACGAGCGCGTCAGCAGGCCGCGACCGAGGTCCTTGGCCACCGCCGACGCGGCCCGGCCGCCCACGACCAGGCCCTCCAGCAGGCTGTTGGAGGCCAGCCGGTTCGCGCCGTGCAGCCCGGTGCAGGCGACCTCGCCCGCCGCGTACAGACCGGTCACCGCCGTGCGCCCGTCCACATCGGACACCACTCCGCCGCACGAGTAGTGCGCCGCGCTGGCCACCGGGATCGGCTCGGAGCTCGGATCGATCCCCGCCTCGCGGCACGACGCGTGCACCGTCGGGAAGCGCTCGGCGAAACCGGGAATCCCGGTGGCGTCCAGGAACACGTGCTCGGCGCCCGTCTCGGCGGCGCGGCGGGTGATCGCCGCCGACACCACGTCGCGCGGCGCCAGATCGCCCAGCGGGTGCACCCCGTCCATCACGCGATCCCCGCGCACGTCGAGAAGCACCGCGCCCTCACCGCGCACCGCCTCGGTCACCAGCGGACGCCGACCGCGCGCCTCCCCCGCCGCGTAGAGGACGGTCGGGTGGAACTGCACGAACTCCAGGTCCGCCACGCCCGCACCGGCCCGCAGCGCCAGCGCGACACCGTCCGCCGTGGACACCTCCGGGTTCGTCGTCGCCGCGTAGAGCTGCCCCAGACCACCCGTGGCCAGCAGCACCGCGGGCGCGTGCAGCACACCGGGGCGGCTGCGCGAATCCATCGCCAGCGCACCGGCGATCGCGCCGCCCTCACCGCGCAGCAGCTCGACCACGCAGTGCTCCTCCAGCACCGGGATGCCGCCGCCGCGCACCGCCGCGACCAGCGCCCGCTGCACCTCGGCCCCGGTCGCGTCACCACCCGCGTGGATCACGCGGAACGCCTGGTGACCGCCCTCCCGGGTGCGCGCCAGGGCGCCGCCGACTGCGTCAGACCCGGCGCGGTCGAACTCGGCCCCGGCCGCGCGCAACCGGCCGATGGCCTCCGCGCCGTCGGCGAGGATCTCGCGCACCGCCTCCGGCGCGCACAGGCCGACCCCGGCGGTCAGCGTGTCCTCGACGTGCTTGTGCAGGCTGTCGCCGGGATCGAGCTCGTCGGGCCGGACCACGGCGATGCCGCCCTGCGCCCAGCCGGTGTTGCCCGCCGACACCGAGTCCTTGCTCACCACCAGCACCCGCAGCCCGGCCTCGCGGGCGCGCAGCGCGGCGGTCAGCCCGGCCACGCCGGTGCCGACGACCAGCAGGTCGGCCCCGGCCTCCCAGGTCACTCGCCACCGCCGGGCTTGCCGATGGCGATCATCCGCTCCACCGAGGCGCGGGCGCGGTCGGCGACGTCGGTCGGCACGTGCACCTCGTCGGCGCCCTCGCGCAGGCAGCGCAGCAGCGCCGCCGGGGTGATCATCTTCATGTACCGGCAGGAGGCGCGGTCGTTCACCGCGCGGAAGTCGATCTCCGGGGCGGCCTGCCGCAGCTGGTGCAGCATCCCGACCTCGGTGGCCACCAGCACCGACCTCGCCCCGGTCTCCTTGGCGGCGGTGAGCATGTCGCCGGTCGAGAGGATCTTCACCCGCTCCGGCTCCACGGTCCCCTCGCCCGCGAGGTAGAGCGCGGAGGTCGCGCAGCCGCACTCAGGGTGGATGAACAGGTCCGCCTCCGGCGAGGCGGCGGCGCGCTCGGCCAGCTCGGGCCCGTTGATCCCGGCGTGCACGTGGCACTCACCGGCCCAGATGTGCAGGTTCTCCCGGCCGGTCTCGCGCTTGACGTGCGCGCCCAGGAACTGGTCCGGGCAGAACAGCACCTCGCGGTCCTCGGGGATCGAGCGCACCACGTCCACCGCGTTGGAGGACGTGCAGCAGATGTCGGTCTCGGCCTTCACCTCGGCGGTGGTGTTGACGTAGGAGACCACGACCGCGCCCGGGTGCTCGGCCTTCCAGGCGCGCAGCTGCTCGGCGGTGATCGAGTCGGCCAGCGAGCAGCCCGCCCGCTCGTCCGGGATGAGCACCGTCTTGTCCGGGCCGAGGATCTTGGCGGTCTCGGCCATGAAGTGCACGCCGCAGAAGACGATCGTGCTCGCGTCGCTGTTGGCCGCGATCCGGCTCAGCGCCAGCGAGTCACCGGTGTGGTGGGCGACGTCCTGGATCTCCGGCAGCTGGTAGTTGTGCGCCAGCAGCACGGCGTCGCGCTCCTCGGCGAGCCGCCGGACCTCCTCGGCCCAGGCGGCGTCGGCCTCGACGCCGGTGAAGCCGGCATCGGTCCGCTGCCACGTCGCAGTCGCCATCTCGTCCTCCTCGTCGGGCCCCGAGACGTTCCGGAGGCCCGCTTTCCACCCCGGATCAACGGCCCCGAGGTTTTCGCCTTAGAATCGAAAACGTGCCACATCGTAACACCGGACCCGCGGCCGACGGCAGAGACGCGGGCCACGAAGTGCTCGCCGGAGTCCTGCAGATCCGCGACGAGCGGCTGCAGGTGATGCTCTGGCAGCGAGCCAAGGAGCCCGCCCTGCACCGCTGGTCGCTCCCCCGCGGATGGCTCGCGCCCGACGAGGACGTCGAGGAATCGATCCGGCGGCAGCTCGCCGAGAAGGTCGACGTGCACAAGCTCTCCCACGTCGAGCAGCTGTCGGTGTTCAGCGCGCCCGGCCGGGTCCCCGACCGGCGCGTCGTGGGCACCGCGTTCCTGTGCCTGGTGCCCGCCGACGTCGACCCGGAGGTCCCCGCCGACACCCGCTGGTTCCCGGTCGACGACCTGCCCGCGACCGCCTTCGACCACGAGGAGATCGTGCTCGCCGCGCGAGACCGGCTGCGCGCCAAGCTCTCCTACACCAACATCGGGTTCGCGCTGGCGCCCGCCGAGTTCACCGTCTCCGAGCTGCGCGGCATCTACTCGGGCGCCCTCGGCTACCAGGTGGCGGCCACGAACCTGCAGCGCGTGCTGTCCCGGCGCGGCGTCCTGGAGGCCACCGGCCGCACCGTCCCGGCCGGGCGCTCCGGCGGCAGGCCGCCCGCGCTGTTCCGCTTCACCTCGCGAGACCTGCAGGTCACGGACCCGTTCGCGGTCTTCCGGCCGCCGAGCTGAGGCAGAACGAGTCCCGAAGCGCTTTCTTGAGTAGTTTTGGGGACGTGTTGGACACGTTGCCTTTGTTCCCCCTGGGGTCCGTGCTGTTCCCGGGAGGGCACCTCCCGCTGCACATCTTCGAGCCGCGCTACCGCGAGCTCGTGCAGGACCTGCTCAACGAGGACGTGCCCGACCGCCGGTTCGGCGTGGTCACCATCCGGCAGGGCTGGGAGGTCGGCGAGGACAACGTCGACTCGATGTACGACGTCGGCTGCACGGCGGTGCTCGACCAGGCCCGCCAGCTGCCCGGCGGCCGCTACGACGTCACCGCCTTCGGCGAGCGGCGGTTCCGGCTGCTGCAGATCGACCGCGAGTCCGCCCCCTACCTGCTGGCCCGCGTGCAGTGGCTGCCCGACACCGCCCCGGAACCCGACAGCCCCGGACGCCGGGAGCGGCTGACCGCCGCGGCCCGCGACGCGCACCAGCGCTACCACGCCTCCGGGATGCGCAACGGCCCGCGCGAGGTCCCCGGCGAGGACGCCGACACCGGGGACCTGTCCTACCTGCTGGCCGACGACTGCGTGCTCACCACCGAGGACCGGCAGGACCTGCTCGCCGAGACCGACCCGCTGATCCGGCTGCGCAACGTCCGCAAGCTGCTGCTCCGCGAAGCCGAGTTCCTCCGCGAACTGCGCGCGGTCCCCGCCCCGCTCGCGGAGTTCGCCCAGCAGCCCAGCTTGAACTGAGAGCTGCTGCGGACTCGTCTCGCTCCTGGAGCAGGACCCAGCAGGGGTCGGTAGGGGGTGCTGCCGATCTAGGATCGGCGCATGTCCTCACCTGGTGATCCCCGGGGTCCGCAGCGGCAGCACCGGGGCTTCGGCGCGTTCCCGCAGCCCGAGCCGCCGCGCCCGAAGCGGCGGGGGTGGCTGATCACCGCGGTCGTGCTGGGCGCGGTCGTGCTGCTCGGCGCGATGGCCGCGGTGGTCGTCGTCGGGTTCCGGGGGCAGGACGCGCCGCCCGAGCCGGCCGCCGCCCCGGCGACCTCGTCCGGGGCGACGCCGCTGGTGCCCGGCTGGCAGGTGGTGGACGTCCCGAAGCGGCAGGCCGTCTACGACGTGCCGCAGGACTGGGAGCGCGACCCGAATCCCGACGCCGTGCACGCGGTCGGGCCGCCGGGGGACGCCATAGGGCTCACCGGGGTCGCGCACCGGCAGCGGGGTTTCTGCCCGGGGGACGACAACAGCTTCCGCGCGATGACCGGCGCCGGCGCCCGGCTCGGACCGGACGACAACGCGGTCGCGGCCGAGACCGCGGCGACGTTCATCGGCCACGCCTTCACCCGCGACGGCCACGCCCCGACGGTCGAGCAATCCCCGCCCGAACCGCTGACGCTCACCGGCGGAGTTCCGGCCGCCCGCGTCAACGCCCAGGTCACCCTGCCCGCCCCGACGGGATGCGACGCGAGGGCCGTCGCGGTCTCGGTGGTCGCCACCAACAGCGACGGCCGCAGCTCGGTGGTCCTCGTCTCCGCCGCGGATCAGGGCATCCCGAACGCGGTGACCCCGGCAGCCCTGGACCGGGTCACCGCCTCGCTGCGCCCCAGGTGACGGTTCTTCCTCGAATCACCCATGATCGAAGTCCGTTTTGCCGGGTTGATTCTAGGAAAAACTGTCCGCTGCCCGGCGGCGGCTCACCTGAGGCGTCGGCCGAGGTCGTCGAAGCCGTTCCAGGACGTGGCGATGCCGTAGCCGAGGGAGAGGGCGAGGGGCATCGCGACCAGCACCCACTTCGTGGTGATCTCCGGGGCGATGGTGATCAGGTCGCCGAGCTGCGGGTTCGGCGGCATCGGGTACATGCCGGAGGCGAACGAGCCGCCCATCTGGATCCCCAGCCAGGACGCCACCAGCGATCCCAGCACCGCGCCGATGAGCAGCACCGGGCCGCGCCTGCCGCGCAGCCGCCACAGCACCGCCGCCGTGAGCAGACCCGTCGCGAAGGCCAGCAGCGAGAAGATCGCGATGCCGTCGAACTCGTGGTAGCTCTCCACCAGCAGCGGTGTCACCGAGCCGCCCTGGCCCAGCACGCTCTCCTGCGGCGGCGCCAGCCGCGACCACACCCATCCCACCGGCAACCCCAGCAGCGCGATGAGCGAGATCGCGCTGATCGCCGGGAGCAGGTCCGCCTTGACCACGACCTTCGGCCGCGGCGGGGCCAGGACCGGGAACAGCGGGGCGTCCTCGGGCTCGATCCGCTCCGGGAGGGCGCGCGTCGTCGCGTCGCGCTCCGGCCCGCCGTCCGCCACATCGCCATCCACGGTGCTTCCGTGCACTGGGCCGCCGTCCACTTGGTTGCCGTCCACTGGGCTGTCGGACACCCGCCGACCTCCTCCTCGCGTTCGCCGCCACCGGTCCGGCCTGCGAAATTTTCCGGCCACCATAGCGTTTCCTCGCACCCGTCCCCCTCACCCGCCGGGCGGGCACGGGTCGCACATCAACTATTCTGCGCGAGCCCTCATGTCGGCTACGCCGAAGGACGAGTGAAGTGGTGGGAATCCTGCCGTCTCCCCAGTTGACCGGACCGAGCCCGATCGACGAGCCGCGGCAGGCCTCGGCCGTTCGGCTCCCGTTGCGCACCACGGTAGCCGAGCTCCTGGGCGGTTCCGCGGTTGCCGTCGTGGTGAGCATGGTGCTGCAGTTCGCCGCCGCGCGGTTGAGCATCAGCGAACCCAGCTACGCGCCCGAAGCCCTCACCATGCTGTCCAGCACGCTGGTGCTGGCCGCGCTGTTCGTGCTGCTGGCCTTCGGCTACCGCGCCGCGCGCATCGGCCGCTGGGGCAAGGTGATCGCGACCTGGGTGGCGCTGAGCGCCTTCAGCACGCTGTCGCTGGCGATCCCGCTGCAGTCGACGCGCTTCTACTACGGCGGTTCCTCCACCGACAACGGCTTCCGCATGCAGCTCATGACGCGGATGGCCTCCACGCTGAGCCTGTCGGACATGAACTACGCCGACACCGCGCCCTACTACCCCAGCGGCTGGTTCTGGCTCGGCGGCCGGTTCGCGAACCTCCTGGGCTGGGAGGGCTGGGCCGCCTACAAGCTCTACGCGCTGTGCTGGGTCGCGGTGACCACGGTCGTGGCGTTCACGCTCTGGAGCGTGGTGCTGCGCCGCAGGCTCGCCCTGCTGGCCGCGGTGGTGACCGCCCTGTCCGGCATGCTGCACGGCATCGTCGAGCCCTACGCGTGGCCGTCGGCCGCGTGGCTGGTCCCGGTCGCGGTGCTGGCCTGGACCGCTCTGCGGCAGGCCGACGGCGCGCCGCGCTGGACGCTGCTGTGCATCGGCGGCTACGTCGGGTTCGCCGCGATCACCTACACCCTGCACTTCGGCTTCGCCGTGGCCATGATCATGCTGATGGCGCTGATCACCGGCGTGGACCAGGTCCGGCGCGGTGCCCGCGTGGTCCCGGTGCTCAAGGGCCTGTTCCTGCGCCTCCTGCCGATCGGGCTGGTCAGCCTGGTCATCGCGCTGCTGGTGTGGCTGCCCTACCTGATCTCCACGAAGTTCCTGCTGGACAACCCGCGCAGCGCCGCCCAGCACTACCTCCCGGAGGACGGCGCGTTCCTGCCGGTGCCGATGACCCAGGCCTCCGCGTTCGGCGCGCTGTGCCTGGTGGGATTCGTGTGGCTGCTGCTGCGCTTCCGGCACAGCCGGATCGCGGCGGCGATGTTCGTGCTCGTGCTGGCCATCTACGGCTGGTTCGCGCTGTCCACGCTGGCCCTGCTGGCCAAGACGACGCTGCTGGCCTTCCGGCTCAACGTCGTCCTGGACCTGGTCCTGCCGCTCGCCGGCGTGCTCGGGCTGCTGGAGCTCATCGGCTACCTGCGCCGCAAGGTCGACCCGCGCTACGGCGTCCAGATCACGCTCGTCGCCTGCGCGCTGAGCCTGATCGGCGCGGTGAGCATCAGCCAGCAGGCGATCAACGAGAAGCTGCTGGGCTACACCGAGCAGGCCTACACCGACTACTACCCGACCGGTGACAACGCCAAGGGTCAGAAGGACCCGCAGCAGCGCGGCTCCTGGTTCGACGACGAGATCCGCGCGATCTCCTCGCTCACCGGCCGCCCGGCCGACCAGAACGTGCTGCTGAGCACCGACTACAAGGTGATGTCCTTCCAGCCGTACTGGGGTTTCCAGCAGGAGACCCCGCACTACGCCAACCCGCTGGCCGACTACGACGGGCGCAGCGCCGAGGTCCAGCGCTGGGCGAAGGCCAAGAGCCCCGACGAGCTGCTGCGGATACTGCGGAACTCGGAGTTCAAGAGCCCCACGGTGTTCGTCCTCGACAACCCGCGGAGCCGGTACTCCCAGGTCGAGGCCCCGCCGGAGCACGAGGGCGATCTCGCGCTGCAGCTCAAGGGGGACGCGTTCCCGCAGAACCCGAACGTGCGCGACTACTACGTCTACTTCGACCGCGCGGTGTTCGACTCCCCCGCCTTCGTCCAACGCGACGTCGGCCCGTACACGATCATCGCCCTCCGCTGATCCGGAGACGCTGACGAGGCGGTCGGGCGCGGCCGAGGTGCGGGTGCTCATCGGACACCCACCACCTCGGCCGGTGCCCGACGCAGCCGGTAGTGCAGCGCGGCGAGCACCAACGCGACCGACCACAGCGGCCAGAGCGCGATCGGCAACCAGACCAGCGGGTGGTCGGGGATCGCCGGGTGGTCGAGGATCACCACCGACACCAGCAGTCTGCTGCCCGCCAGGACCACGACCGACGCGACCAGCGCGGGCACGACGGCCAGCGCGACCGGCACCGGTCTGCCGGCCCACCGGGCCGCCCAGCGCGGGAACCGCTCGCCCCAGGGGCGGATCAACCCCCAGGTCAGCACCGCACCACCGACGGCCGCAGCCGCGAGCCCGAGACCGCCTGCGGCGCTGGACCTCTCCATCGGCACACCGGGCACGCCGATCGCCATCAGCACCCGGCTGGCCGCGTAGGTCAACGGGACGGCCACTGCGACCCAGGTCCACCACACGCCAGCGCTCGAAGCCCGGACCTGTTCTCCGCGCGCCACCCGCTCGATCCACGACCACAGCGAGACCGTGATCAGCGCGGCGACCAACAGCTGCACCGGCAACGCCGCCGACGCGTAGGTGCGCAGCAGTTCCGGATGCCCGGCCGCCGCCGAGACCAGCAGGAACGGTAAGTAGCCCGCCGCCGCGAGCGCACCGGACCCCAGCAGCGCCAGCAACCCGAGGACCGACGCACCTCTCAGCAGACCGGTGGCGCGCGCCCCGCGCGCGGCCGCGATCGCCGTCGCCGCGGTCACCGCGCCGGTGACCGCGACCACGAGGTTGACCGCGGGTTGCGGCAACCACGTCAACGCGGAGGCGAAGTAGTCGGACGAGTCGGCCACCGGGCTCACCGCGCCGGTGGCCGCGCACACGAGCGCGATCATCACCAGCGCGACACCACCGAGACCGACGAAACCCTGCGCGAACCTCTCCTGTGCACTCATACCGACGATGCTCGCGACTCCGACGTCCCCGCACCTCCACCGCGACGGACCTGCTCCCTCCTCCTGAAGGAGGAGATCTCACACCACGCCGGTGTCGTAGGCCCAGATGACCGCGTGTAGCCGGTCGCGGACCTCCAGCTTGCGCAGGATCGCCGCGACGTGGGTCTTCACAGTCGTCTCCGCCAGGTGCAGCTCGGCCCCGATCTCGGCGTTGGACGACCCGCGCGCCATGACCGCCAGCACGTCCCGCTCCCGCCCGGTCAGCGACTCCCAGCGCGGATCCGGCTCGCGCGGAGCCGCTCTCCGCGCCACCTCCAGCAGACTGCGCGTGGCACGGGGCGACACGATCGCGTGTCCTCTGTGGACCTCGCGCACGGCCTCGGCTATGTCCTCGCCCGGCGTGTCCTTCGTGAGGAAACCGCCCGCGCCGGCCCGCAACGCGGCGAAGAGGTTCTCGTCCAGGTCGAAGGTCGTCAGGATCAGCACCCGCGTGTCCGGGTGCTCGCCGCTGATCACCTCGGTCGCCGCGATGCCGTCCATTCCGGGCATCCGGATGTCCATCAGCACCACGTCGACCCGGTGGCTGCGGCAGACCTCCACCGCGGCCGCGCCCGACCCCACCTCCGCCACGACCTCCACGTCGTCGTGCGTGCCGAGCATGATCCCGAGCGCGGAGCGGATCAGCTCCTGGTCGTCGGCGACGACCACGCGGATAGCGGTCACCGCTCCCCCAGCTCGAACTCGGCCCGCACGGTGGTCCCCGCACCAGGCGCGCTGCGCACCACGAATTCGCCTCCGATCTGCCGCATCCGCTCGGCCATCCCGACCAGGCCGTACCCACCGCGCTCGGTGAGGTCTTCGGCGGTCCCGGGGCCGTCGTCGGTCACGGTCACGGTAAGGCGGCGCGGTTCCCACTCCAGGGAGATCCGGCACCGCACCTGGGGTCCGACGTGCTTGAGCGCGTTGGTGACCGACTCCTGCACCACCCGGTAGACCGCGTGCCGTTCGGCGGTTCCGAGATCCTGCCTGGTCCCGGAGCTGCCCAGGGACACGTCGACACCGGCGCTGCGGAAGGAGGCGACGAGCGAGCCGAGATCGCGATCGTCCGCCGGACTCACCGGATCGTCCCCCGAACGGAGGACGCCGAGCATCCCGCGCATCTCCCGCATGGCTTCCCGGCCGACGTCCAGCGCGGTGCCGAGCATCGCCCGCGCGCGCTCGGGATCGCGGTCGAAGACCAGCCGCGCGGTGTCGGCCTGGGTGAGCACCACGGCCAGCGAATGCGCCGCCACGTCGTGGATTTCCCGCGCGATGAGCCGTCGCTCGGCGGCGATGGCCGAGCGCACCTGCTCCGTTCGCAGCTGCTCGGCGCGCTGCGCGCTCTCCTCCAGCGCGCGCACGTAGGACACCCGGATCCGCCGGTAGCGCCCCAGGGCCCAGGCCGAGAGGACCGAAGCGACCGCGACCGCCCCGAGCACCCCGGGCGGTCCCCAGGCGCCGGGGAAGCTCAGCACCGTCCGGCCCACGACCAGCGCCGATCCGACCAGCCCGCCCACCACGGGCAACAACGAGAGATCGGTGTAGGCGATCGCGGAGTACAGCAGCACCGGGTAGATCGCCGAGAACGGCAGCAGCACGGGCGGCACGCCGCCGGGCAGGTCCGGGAGCGCGACCAGCGCGAGCATGCAAGCGCTGGCGACCGCCAGCGCCACGAGCGGCCGCACCCGGCGGACCGCCAGGCACCCGGCGAGGCCCACCAGCGCCACCAGCGAGATCGTCCACGGCCACGCGTGCGCGCCGCGCAACGCGCTCAGCGAGGCTCCGAGCCCCAGGACCAGGACGAGGGCCGCCGCGACCCCGTCGAGCATCAGCCGGTGGTCGGGCCGCCACGAGGTGAACACGGGCTCACGGTAGGCGCGTGCGGACGAGCCCACCTCCTCCTCACGAACGAGATGACGGGGAAGGGCGCACCGGCAGCGACCGCAGGCCGTGGATGAGGCTGGAGCTGCGGCGGGTCAGGTCCTCCGGCGCGGTGGCCAGTTCGAGGCCGGGGAAGTGCGCGAGGAGGCCGCGCAGCGCGACCTGGGCTTCCATCCGGGCCAGCGGGGCGCCGAGGCAGAAGTGGATGCCGTGGCCGAAGGCCAGGTGGCCCTGGGTGTCCCGGGTGATGTCGAAGGCATCGCCTTCGGGGAAGCGCCGCGAGTCGCGGTCCGCCGCGGCCAGGCCCGCCCACACGAACTCGCCGGCCGGGATCTCGGTGCCGCCGACGGTGATCGGTTCGGTGGTGAAGCGGAACGTGGTGTGCATGAGCGGCCCGTCGAACCGCAGCATCTCCTCCACCGCGGCGTCCACCAGGCCCGGGTCGGCGCGCAGCCGGGCGAACTGGTCCGGGTGGGTCAGCAGCGCCAGGACCCCGTTGCCGATCAGGTTCACCGTGGTCTCGTGCCCGGCCACCAGCAGCAGGAACACCATCGAGATCAGCTCGGCCTCGCTGAGCCGGTCCTCGTCCTCGGACACCTCGATCAACGCCGTGAGCAGGTCGTCGCCCGGGTGCTCGCGCTTGGTCGCCAGGAGTTCGGCGAGGTACTGCGCCATCTCGCTCGCGGCCTGCACCGAGGCCTCGGCGTCGAGGTCGTCGAGCAGCCGGTTGGTCCAGAGCCGGAAGTCGTCGCGGCGGCTCTCGTCCACGCCCAGCAGCTCGCAGATCACGCGGATCGGCAGCGGGAACGCGAAGGCGTCCAGGAAGTCCACTTCGGACTGGTCGGCCATCGCCGACAGCAGTTCCTCGGTGATCTCCTCGATCCGCGGGCGCAGCGCCTCGATGCGGCGGGCGGTGAAGGCCTTGACCACCAGCTTGCGCAACCGGGTGTGGTCCGGCGGGTCCATGTTGAGCATGTGCATGTCGAACCCGGCCCCGGCGAACCGGCCGTCATCCGACCCCGGCTGCTCGGAGTCAGGTGCGAAGCGGTCCATGACCAGCCGGAAGATGGTCTGCGCGTCCTTTCCCAGACGCGGATCGGCGAGCAGCGCGCGGGCCTCGTCGTAGCGGGTCACCACCCACACGGGGAGCCCGCTCTCGTTGACCAGCCGGTGCACCGGGCCGGCCTCCCGCAGTTCCGCGTAGCGGGCGTGCAGGTTCTGCGCGAACGCCGAGTCGAACGGCACCGGGTCGGTGTGCGCTGTCATGGAACCCCCATCCACGAGACGTGGTTCCAGTAAACCTCGCCCGCACCGACCCGCGCCGGGCGTTTCGCCGATTCCCCGCAGATCCGATTTCAGCGGAAACCAAGTCCCCGACTTCCGTTGAAATCCTGGTGCTCGGGGTCAGGACAACCGGACAGGGAGCCGCTGCAGGCCGTGGATCAGGGTCGAGAAGCGCCACTCGACGTCGTCGAGCTCCCCGCCCCCGCTGAGGTCCGGGAACCGCTCGGCGAGCTGGCGCACCGCGATCTGGGCCTCCATGCGGGCCAGCTGAGCACCGAGGCAGAAGTGGATGCCGTGGCCGAACGACACGTGCCCCTGGGTGTCGCGGTGGATGTCGAACTTCTCCGGCTCCGGGAACTTCTCCGGGTCGTGGTTGGCCGAGGCCAGCCCGACCCACACGATCTCGCCCGCCGGGATCTCCACGTCGCCGAAGGTGACCGCGTCGGTGGTGTGCCGGAAGGTGCCGTGCATGACGGGACCGTCGAAGCGCAGCGCCTCCTCGACCACGCCGGTCACCAGCCGCGGGTCGGCCACCAGCTCCGCCCACTGGCCGGGGTTGCGCAGCAGGGCCAGCATGCCGTTGCCGATCAGGTTCACGGTCGTCTCGTGCCCGGCCACCAGCAGCAGGAACACCATCGAGATCAGCTCCGGCTCGCTGAGCCGGTCCTCGTCCTCGGACACCTCGATCAACGCCGTGAGCAGGTCGTCGCCCGGGTGCTGCCGCTTGGTGGCGACGAGCTCGATCAGGTAGGCGCCCATCGCCGAGGCGGCCTCGCCGCGCGACTCGTCGTCGGAGGCGTCGAGCAGCGTGTTGGTCCACCGGCGGAAGTCGTCGCGGCGGCTCTCGTCCACGCCCAGCAGCTCGCAGATCACCTGGATCGGCAGCGGGAACGCCAGGGCGTCGAGCAGGTCGATCTCGTCGGATCCGGCCACCGCGTCGAGCAGGCCGGCGGTGATCTCCTCGACCCGGGGGCGCAGCGCCTCGATGCGGCGGGCGGTGAAGGCCTTGACCACCAGCTTGCGCAGCCGGGTGTGGTCCGGCGGGTCGAGGTTGAGCATCTGCTCGTTGAGGTCGTCGTTGAACGGGCGGCCGTTGCCGCCGGTCTTGGCGACGATGACCTCGCGGCTGCGGCGGAAGTCCTTGGCCAGGCGCGGATCGGTCAGCGCGGCCTTGACGTCGTCGTAGCGGGTGATCGTCCACACCGGGAGTCCGTGCGGGGTGAGCATCCGCTGAACCGGTGTCGCGGAACGGATCTCGCCGTAGCGGTCGTGCAGGTTCGCGACGAAATCGGCGTCGAAGGCAACGGGTTCGGCGTGCGCCTCAGTGGTGGGCATGGAGTTCCTTCGCGATCGTGGCGGGCGGGCCCCTCGAAATCCAGTGAACACCGTTCACACCGGCTTGTCACACGGGACTGAAGGCGCTCTCAGCGCAAACCCGACGAACCTCGCGTTCCCGCTCTGTCGAGAACCCGCGCCTGCGCCCCGCACGTCAGGGCGACCGGGTAGCGTGGCACGACGTGACTGGCCCTGATCCCGTGGACGTGCGACTCCTGAGCGCTGTCGCAGAGGTGGGCCGGGCGGCGGTCCCGGACATCGCCGGCCGGCTCGGCATGGACGTGCGCGAGGTCGCCGCGCGGCTCGCGGCGCTGTCCACGACCGGACTACCGCTGGTGGTCGGCGTCGAGTGCGACCAGCAGGGCATCCGCAACGCCGTCGCCGTCGCGCAGCAGTGGGCCGCGCAGAACGCCGCGAGCGGCCCCCACCCGACCACCGGCTACAGCGGCCCGCACCCGATGTCCGGTCCCTACCCCGCGTCCGGCCCCTACCCCGTGCCCGGCCCGCACCAGGGGCCGGTGTCCGGTCCCGCGCCCGTACCGGGTCCGCCGCCGATGCCGCAGCCTCCCGTCGCACCGCAGCCGCCGATGAGCACCTGGGGTCCGCCCGGATCGGCCGCGTGGGCGCGCGGCGACCAGCCCGCGCCCGTCCCGGCCCAGCCGCCGACCGGCACGGGCACGATCGGCACCAAGCTGGACGTGCACGGCGTGTCGGGCGAGCGGATCAGCATCCAGCTCATCGAGGTCGTCGACCCGGCCGACTTCCTGTTCACCGCCGCCGGTCACGAGCTGCAGGAGGGTGAGCGCTCGGTCGTGGTGCACACCGAGCTGACCAACCACGGGCAGGTCCCGTTCCCGTCGCTGCCCGACATGTACCTGGAGCTGATCACCAAGGACGGCGCTCCGGTGACCAAGGCCCCGGTGTCGATGTCGTCGCGCCCGCCGCACCGGATGGGCGTGCAACCCGGCGAAACCGCGGGCGGCCACACGATCTACGTGCTGCCCGAGTCCACGGAGCTCTCGGCGGTCCGCTGGACCCCGCAGCCGGGAGATCAGCAGCGCACCCTGCTCTGGGACATCACGGGTCTCTAGGAATCGCGGCGGAAGAAGTCCAGCGGGTTGCGCCGCGGCTTCTCGTCGCGCTGCCTGCGGCGGTACTGCAGGGTCGGCCAGTCCCCCGCGTCGTCGCGCGGGCGCTCGGGTTCGGGCTCGCCGATGACCGAGGGCGTGGCCGGGCCGACGTCCTGAGCGCTGATCACGTCGCCGAGGCTGTGCAGCCCCTCCGGCGGGGTGTCCAGATCGGCCTGCGGGTCGATGACCGGCATGCCGCGTGGTGGGGTCGGTGCGTCCGAACCCTGAAACTCCTGCTGTGCCACCGGACCCCCTTCGTCGCGCGCCGATCCGATCACCACGGTACCCGGTCCAGCAGTGGAAACATGCGGCGAAGCCGCATTCTCTTCCACCACCCGAGCAACCTGCACCGCCGCGGGTTCTGAGCGCCTTCGTGGCGAGTACGCCGTGACGCCGCGTATTCACATACTCAAGGAGCGGCGCACGGAGTCCACGGAGGCGCTCAGGTTCCGCCACCCGCACCGCTGAGCAAAGCAACCACGAACCAGTCCCTACTCGTCCTGATCGCGCAATTCGTCCAGTGCGTGCTGCAGGTCATCCGGGTACTCGCTCTCGAACGAGACCCAGCCGCCCGAGGGGTGTTCGAAGGACAGGCTCCGGGCGTGCAGCCACTGGCGGCTGATGGCCAGGCGTCGCGCCAGCACCGGATCGGCGCCGTAGGTGAGGTCGCCGACGCACGGGTGCTTGATCGCCGAGAAGTGCACCCGGATCTGGTGCGTGCGACCGGTTTCCAGCTTCACGTCGATCAACGACGCGGCGCGGAACGCCTCCACCACCTCGTAGTGCGTGATGCTCGGCTTGCCGCCGGTGACCACGGCGAACTTGTAGTCGTGGCGCGGATGCCGGTCGATCGGGGCGTCGATGGTGCCCCGGCTCGGATCCGGCAGTCCCTGCACGACCGCGTGGTAGCGCTTCTCGACCGTGCGCTCCTTGAACGCGCGCTTGAGCACCGTGTAGGCGTGCTCGCTCTTGGCCACCACCATCACCCCGGTGGTGCCCGCGTCGAGGCGGTGCACGACGCCCTGGCGCTCGGCGGCGCCCGAGGTCGCGATCTGCACGCCCGCCGCGGCCAGGCCGCCGACGACGGTCGGGCCCTCCCAGCCGGGGCTGGGATGCACGGCGACGCCGATCGGCTTGTCGATCACGACGATGTCGTCGTCCTGGTGGAGGATCTTCATGCCCTCGACCGGCACGGCGACCACCTGGATCGGCTGCTCGGCCGCGGGCAGGGTCACCTCCAGCCAGGACCCGGCCATGAGGCGGTCGGACTTGCCCGCGGGAGCGCCGTCGACCAGCACGTCACCGGCCTCGGCGAGCCCGGCGACGGCGTTGCGGGACAGGCCCAGCAGCTTGGACAGACCGGCGTCGATCCGCATGCCGTCCAAGCCCTCGGGCACCGGGAGGGTTCGGAGTTCGCTCACGACCGGTCGGCCTTCTTCTGCTTGCGGTGGACGGTGCCGTCGTAGTCGCGCCCCAGCAGCGACAGCAGCACCACGAGGATGCCGCCGCAGGTGATGCAGCTGTCGGCGACGTTGAACACCGGGAACACCTGGCCGCCGGGGGCCAGGAACGACAGGAAGTCCACCACGTGGCCCTGCAGCGGACCGGGCGCGCGGAACAGCCGGTCGCCGAGGTTGCCGCAAGCACCGCCGAGCACCAGGCCGAGGCCCACGGCCCAGCCCGGCGAGCGCAGCTTCGGCGCCAGCCACACGATCACGCCGACCACGGCGATCGCCAGCAGCGCCAGCAGCCAGGTCAGGCCGGTGGCCATCGAGAACGCGGCACCGGGGTTGCGCAGGACGTCCAGGTAGAACAGGCCGCCGAGCACCTTCAGCGGCGCGTTGCCCTCCAGGTGGGCGACCACGATGATCTTGGTGATCACGTCCAGGACCAGCCCCGCCGAGGCCACGCCGAACAGCAGCGCCAGCAGCTTCCCGGACCCGCCCTTCGGGGCGTCCGAGGCCGGGGTCGTCTCGGCGTCCTCCGACGAGGAGGCCGCCTGCTCAGGAGGGGGGTTCTCGGTGCTCACCCCGCCATTGTCCCCGACCCCGGCGACCGGCCGAGCACCAGGACCGCCAGTCGGACCTCACAGCAGGAACGGCGGCAGCGGGCGCGCGTCCTCGACGGGCTCCCAGCGGCCCTCGACCTTCCGGTACTGCGCCGCAGGACCGTCGCCGACCAGCGCCTTCAGCGCCGCGACGAGGCGGTCGACGTGCTCGGTCGTGGTGCCCAGGCCGAGGCTCACGCGCAGCGCCCGCTCCGCGTCCGAGCCCGCCCTGCTCAGCAGGTTCCGGGTGCCGAGGTGGGCGCAGAACAGGCCGTCGCGGACACCGATGGCGTGCTCCGCCGACAGGGCCGCGGCCAGCAGGCCCGGGTCCTGGCCGTCGACGGTGAAGCTGACGACGCCGACCCGGTCGTGCTCCGGCCCGAACAGGCTCAGCTCGCGCAGGCCCGGGACCTCGGCCAGCCCCGCGCGCAGCCGCCCCAGCAGCGCCGACTCGTGCTCGACGACGCCGTCCCAGCGGGTGGCGAACGTCCGGCAGGCCGTGGCGAGCGCGTGCACGCCGACGGTGTTCGGCGAGCCCGCCTCGTGCCGCTCGGGCCCGGTGGTCCAGCTGACCGCGCGCTCGTTGACCGCGCGCGTCGCGCCTCCCCCGGCCAGGTGGGGATCGGCGGCGTTGAGCCAGTCGGCGCGGCCGATCAGGGCACCCGCGCCGAACGGCGCGTAGAGCTTGTGGCCGGACAGGGCCGCGTAGTCGACGTCGAGCTCGGCGAGCCGGACCGGCCGGTGCGGCGCGAGCTGCGCGGCGTCCAGGACCGTCCGGGCGCCCCGGCGGCGGGCGACGCGGGCCAGCTCGGCGACCGGCCACAGCTCACCGGTCACGTTGCAGGCCCCGGTGAGCACCGCCAGCCGCGGCCCCTCCGGGCACTCCGCCAGCGCCGCGTCCAGGGCGGCGACGGCGTCGGCGGGGCTCTCGGGAGCCGGGATCCGGCGCACGTTGCGCCAGGGCAGCAGGGCCGCGTGGTGGACGGTGTCGAACACGACCACCGACGTGCCGCGCGGCACCGCCGAGGCCAGCAGGTTCAGGGCGTCCGTCGTGTTGCGGGTGAACACCACCTCATCGCCCTGACGTGCGCCGACGAAGTCCAGCAGGACCTGCCGCGCGCCCTCGTAGACGCGGGTGCAGACCTGCGAGGCGAACCCGGCTCCCCGGTGGACGCTGGCGTAGTACGGGAGGAGCTCGTCGACCGCGTCCCGCACCGCCGACAGGCACGGAGCGCTCGCCGCGTGATCGAGGTTGGCGTAGTGCGCGGTGCCACCGGTGACCAGCGGGACCCGCAGTCCCGCTCCGACCACACCGGGCACGGCGACGGACTGGCTCGGAACATCGATGACGGTTGAAGACATCGCGACCCTCCCGGGGCCTCAAGGGCCCTCGGCGGGCCCGCGCTTGCCGAGCCGCACCGCGCGACCGGCCAGGTCCTCACCCGGGGCACCCCACCGCGGTTGGAGGGTTGCCGGCCAGCAAGCCGGGGCTTTGCGCTGGCACTCATGACCTTCGAGACGGGAGGTTAGCGGGGTGTCTCGGGGGTTGGCAAGGGGGTTTCGCTTTGTGGGATGCCACCCAGGCGTCTCGTCCTTAAAAAGGACCACCTACGGGTACGTTTCGCCAGGCAGTGCGAATTTCGTACGAAATTGCCTACCACTCAACGCAACTCACGTCCTCAACGCGGGCAATTTCGTATGAAATTGGCACTCCGCACCCCAGCAGCAGGACCACAAGCCCAAGCAGAGGGGCCCTTCGGACGAAGTCCGAAGGGCCCCTCTGCCGTAGTCGAGTCCTCAGACGCGAGTGACCGAGACCTTGATCTCGACGTTGTCGCCGACGGTTCCCGTCACGCAGTCGTCCGCGGTTCCCGTGGTGATCTCGTCCGCGAGGGTTTCGCCCGCGATGAAGTCGCGGTGGGTCGCCACCGCCGCCGCGACCTCGTCCGGGGCCTCGACGGTGACCTCGATGCGGTCCGAGACCTCGAAACCGGCGTCCTTGCGGGCGTTCTGGATCACTCGGACGACGTCTCGGGCCAGGCCCTCGGCTGCGAGCTCCGGGGTGACCTCGGTGTTGAGCACGACCAGGCCGTCGCCGTCCGGCAGGGCCGCCGCCGCGCCCGAGTCCGTCGAGACCAGCCGCTCGGTGAACTCGCCGTCCTGCAGCTCGATGCCTGCGGCGACCACAGTGGACCCGCGCCGCTCCCAATCACCGGACTTGACGGCCTTGATCACCTTCTGGACGTCCTTGCCCAGCCGCGGACCGGCCGCGCGGGCGTTCACCGCGATCTCGAAGCGGCCGTGGGCCGCCACGTCGGTGCTCAGCTCCAGGCCCTTGACGTTGACCTCGTCGCTGATCAGGTCCGCGAACGGGCGCAGCGCCTCGGCCTCCGGCGTGGCCACCACCAGCGAGGACAGCGGCAGCCGGACCCGCAGCTTGTTGCCCTTGCGCAGCGCCAGCGCCGAGGAGCAGACCTGGCGGACCTGGTCCATCGCCGAGACCAGCGCCGCGTCCGCGGGCAGCTCGTCGACCAGCGGCCAGTCCGCCAGGTGCACCGAACGACCGCCGGTGAGCCCGCGCCAGACCGCCTCGGCGGTCAGCGGCAGCAGCGGCGCCACCACCCGGCAGGTCACCTCCAGCACCGTGTGCAGGGTGTCGATCGCGTCCTTGTCACCCGCCCAGAACCGGTCCCGGGAGCGGCGGACGTACCAGTTCGTCAGCACCTCCAGGAACTCCCGCACGTTCGCGGTCGCGGTCGCCAGGTCCAGCGCGTCCATCGACGCCTGCACGTCGCCGACCAGCTCGTGGGTCTTGGCCAGCACGTACCGGTCCAGCACGTGCGCGCTGTCGGTGCGGAACTCACCGCTCACGCCCTCGGCGTTGGCGTACAGCGCCAGGAAGTACCACGAGTTCCACAGCGGCAGCACCGCCTGGCGCACCGCGTCCCGGATGCCCCGCTCGGTGACGACCAGGTCGCCACCCCGCAGGATCGGGCTCGACATCAGGAACCAGCGCATCGCGTCGGAACCGTCGCGGTCGAAGACCTCGTTGACGTCCGGGTAGTTCTTCTTGGACTTCGACATCTTCAGACCGTCGTGGCCCAGCACGATGCCGTGCGCCACGACGTTGCTGAACGCCGGCCGGTCGAACAGCGCCGTCGCCAGCACGTGCAGCGTGTAGAACCAGCCGCGGGTCTGGCCGTGGTACTCCACGATGAAGTCACCCGGGAAGTGGTGCTCGAACCACTCCGCGTTCTCCATCGGGTAGTGGACCTGCGCGAACGGCATCGAACCCGACTCGAACCAGCAGTCCAGCACCTCCGGGACCCGGCGCATCGTGGACTTGCCGGTCGGGTCGTCCGGGTTCGGCCGGGTCAGCTCGTCGATCTCCGGGCGGTGCAGGTTCGTCGGCCGCACCCCGAAGTCGCGTTCGAGCTCGTCCAGCGAGCCGTAGACGTCCGTGCGCGGGTGCTCCGGGTCGTCCGAGCACCACACCGGGATCGGCGAACCCCAGTACCGGTTCCGCGAGATGTTCCAGTCGCGGGCGTTCTCCAGCCACTTGCCGAACTGGCCGTCGCGGATGTGCGAAGGAACCCAGTTGATCTGCTTGTTCAGCTCGACCATCCGGTCCTTGAACTGGCTCACGGCCACGAACCAGGACGACACCGCCCGCTGGATCAGCGCGTTGTCGCAGCGCCAGCAGTGCGGGTACTGGTGGTCGTAGGTCTCGTGGCGCAGCAGGAGACCGCGGTCCTTGAGATCGCGGGCGATGTGCTTGTTCGCGTCGAAGACCTGCATGCCCTCGTACGGCGGCACCTCGGCGGTGAAGCGGCCGTGCGCGTCGACCGGCACGACCGGGACGATGTCGGCGGCGTCGGTGACGAGCTTGTCGTCCTCACCGAAAGCCGGTGCGATGTGCACGATCCCGGTGCCGTCGTCGGTCGTGACGTAGTCCGCGGCCAGGACCTGGTGCGCGTTCTCGCGACCCGCGAAGAAGTCGAACGGCGGCTGGTAGCGGGTGCCCAGCAGGTCCGAGCCCTTGTAGCGGGCCACCACGCGGTCGGCGACGTCCTCGCCCAGCTCGCGGGCGTAGGCCGACAGCCGCGCCTCGGCCAGCAGGTAGCGCTCGGTGCCCTGCGCGGGCGCGACCAGCGCGTAGTCGACGTCCGGGTGCACCGCGGCCGCCAGGTTCGACGGCAGCGTCCACGGGGTGGTCGTCCACACCAGTGCCAGCGCGCCGTCGAGCTCCGAACCCGGCGCGGTCAGCCGCAGGCCGACCGTCACCGCCGGGTCCTGGCGCGGCCGGTAGCCGTCGTCCATGCGGGTCTCGGTGTTCGACAGCGGCGTCTCGCAGCGCCAGCAGTACCAGAGCACCCGGTAGCCCTCGTAGACCAGACCCTTGTCCCACAGGGTCTTGAACGCCCACATGACGCTTTCCATGTAGTCCAGGTCGAGCGTCTTGTAGTCGTTCTCGAAGTCCACCCAGCGCGCCTGGCGGGTGACGTAGTCCTCCCACTCCGCGGTGTAGCGCAGCACCGAGGTCTTGCACGCCTCGTTGAACGCGGCGATGCCCATGCTGTCGATCTCGGCCTTGGAGGTGATGCCCAGCTGCTTCTCCGCCTCGACCTCGGCGGGCAGGCCGTGCGTGTCCCAGCCGAACCGGCGCTCGACGCGCTTGCCGCGCATCGTCTGGTAGCGCGGGACCGCGTCCTTGACGTAGCCGGTCAGCAGGTGGCCGTAGTGCGGCAGGCCGTTGGCGAACGGAGGACCGTCGTAGAAGACGTACTCGTTCGAGCCGTTGTGACCCGCCTCGCGCGCGTCGATGGAGGCGCGGAAGGTCTTGTCGTCGGCCCAGAAGTCCAGCACCTGGCGTTCGATCGCCGGGAACGCGGGCTGGGCCGCCACGCCGCGCTCGTCGGACGCGCCGAAGGAAACCTTGGGGTATGCCATCGCGGAGTGCTCCTAGCACTGAGTCGTTGCCGCCCAATTCTCGGACGGGGACGACTCCCGGACGCGCCGGGCACCGCGGTACCACCCCGCTTGCCGACGGCGAGAACGCCGACGGCCACTCGTTGCCGGCTGTGACGGGCCGGACCCGTCCGGTTCTACTGAGGCGCCCGCGAGCACCCGTTCTTCCGGAGGCTCCCCGGTGATGGCCGGATCAACGCCTGGTCCTATCAGAGTACCGGGATCGCGCCAGTGGTTTTCACCGGCTCCGGCGGGACTCCACCGCGATGGTCGCGTTGGGCGCGCACCGGGCGCACGGGGTGAACCCCAGTTCCCGCGCCTCGCCCAGCTTCAGCGACAGCGTCTCGGCCTCGCCGAGCCACTCGCAGGTCCGCACGTGGTAGCGCGGACGTTCGTCGATCACCACGACCTCGGCGTCCTGATCGGCCACCTCCGCCGCGTTGCTGCGCTCCTGCGCCGGCTCCGGAGCCCCGGGCCGCTGCCCGGTTCGGTGCCGTCCGCCCCTGGCGGGTCTCGTTCCGGCCCGACGGGCCCTGATCCGGTCGACGACCAGCAGAGCCGCCCCGAGGGCGCTCGCCAGGACCGAGATCCACGCGAAGCCGGATCCCGCCCCGAGCACGGCGGCCACCAACGTCGCGGCAGCCACCAGGACCAGAAGCAGAACTACCAGCAGCACTCGTGTTCCCGTCTCTCGCCGACCCCCGCTCGGCAGAGACCGGCGGTGACGGGCAACGACCCATCACCGCCGGTTCGCCAAGTCTTGATCGGGGAATCAGCCCGCTTCGGCCGCCCTCGCCCCGAAGCTGTAGCTGGTGGCCTGCTGACCGGAGGAGCGGCTGCCGCTCCCGTTGCTCTCCGCCGGTGCGGCCGAGCCTCGGTCCTGCAGCTCTCGCAGCTGGGACTCCAGGTACGTCTGCAGCCGAGTGCGGTACTCGCGCTCGAACGTGCGAAGAGTCTCGATCTTCTTCTCGAGGGCGTTCTTCTCGTTGGTGATGTTGCCCATCACCTCTGCGTGCTTGCGCTGCGCGTCGCGCTCCAGGCTGGCCGCCTTGTCGCGCGCCTGCCGCTCAAGCGTCTCCGCCCGGGTGCGGGCGTCGTTGAGCATCGTCTCGGCACGGGTCCGGGACTCGTTGACCATGCTGTCGGACTTCGAACGAGCCTCCGACAGCAGCTGCTCGGACTTCGTCCGGGCCTCCGACAGCATGCCGTCGGCCTCGGCCTTGGCCTCACCGGTCAGCCGGTCGGCCATCTCCTGCGCGAGGCCGAGCACCTTGGCGGCCTGCACGTGGTGGTCGCCGCCGGGCGAGGTCTGCTCGGCAGCGGTCGGCGCCGGGACCGGGGTGAGCCGGCGCGGTTCCTCCGCGGGGGCGGCTGGAGCCGAGGCTGCGGCGGCCGACGCGGACGCAGCCTGGCTGCGAGCGTCGTCCAGGTCGACCTGGGCGGACTGCAGCTGGGTCTCCAGCTGCTCCACCTGGCCACGCAGGTCGTTGTTCTCCTCAACCAGCCGGGCAAGCTCGGCTTCAACCAGGTCGAGGAATGCATCCACCTCGTCCTCGTTGTAGCCCCGCTTGCCGATCGGAGGTTTGCTGAACGCGACGTTATGCACGTCGGCGGGGGTCAGGCCCACAAGATCACCTCACGCACTCCTTCGGCAGCTGCGGGTCGGTCGGGTTCCCCGTCACCCGGCCGGTTGCACCAGTCGCATCAGTATGAACACGACCAGCAGCAGCACCATAATCGATAGGTCCAGTCCGACGCCGCCGATCCGGACCGTCGGAATCACCCGACGCACCAACTTTACGGGTGGGTCGGTCACTGTGTAGATGCTCTCCAACGCGATTGCAACCCCCCCAACGGGCCGCCAGTCGCGAGCGAACACTCTAACGAGTTCCACCACGATACGCGCCGTGAGCAGGAGCCAGAAGAAGAACAGAACGTAGAACAGGACGATCTGCACCGGGTTCACGCCTCAACTGTGCCACCACTCACCCGTAGTTGAAAAAGGCCCCCTCTGCTAGCCGCCTCTTGTCCTCGGCCGCCACGTCCACATTGGGCGGTGAGAGCAAGAACACGCGGTTGGTGACCTTCTCGATCGAACCCCGCATCGCGAACGCCAGACCTGCGGCGAAGTCGACCAGGCGCTTGGCGTCGGCCTCCTCCATCTCGGTCAGGTTCATGATCACCGGCGTACCGTCCCGGTACTGCTCGCCGATGGTCCGCGCCTCGCTGTAGCTGCGCGGATGCAGAGTTGTGATCTTGCTCAAGTTGAACTGAGTACCGGTGTCGGTCACCGCCCGCAGACGCGAAACGCTCTCGCTTCGCGGCTGATCGTTGGGCAGAGTGCTGCGGGACGCCGTCTCCGGCGCCCACTGCCGACGGGGTCGCGGCGACTCGCGGAACTCCTCGGCGTAGGACTCGGTCTCCGCATCGGCCTGAAAACCGCCGCGGGTGCCCGCCGACCTGCGCCGGGGCGCACCCCGGTCGTCGTCGTACGCGGCCCGGTCGCCGTAGGTCGGACGGGAGTCGTACGCGGGACGGTCATCGTCGTACCGGTCCCGGTAGCCGATCTCGTCCTCGTACTCGTCCACCTCGTCGGCCGGGACCATGCCGAAGTAGGCCTTCAACTTGTGCAGAGCGCTCATCGGCATGCCCTTCCTCTGCGGCTCCCTGACACCGAGCACGAGGCGGCCGGCCTTCGACCCCCTTTTGACGGCTACGGCGAGGTTAACCGCCGCCCGCCGAGCAACGCGGTTCCGACACGCACCCTGGTCGAGCCGTGGGCAACGGCACTCTCCAGGTCACCGGACATCCCCGCCGACACCTCAACAGCTTCGGGGTGATCGACTCGCAAGCGCTCGGAGATCGACGAAAGTGTGGTGAACGCCACAACCGGGTCGCCTCCCAATGGAGCAACAGCCATCACGCCCCGCAGTCGAAGATCGCTCCTTCGAGCGATCATTTCTGCGAGCCGGTGAACGTCCTCGGGTGCGGCACCGCCCCGACCGGTCGTCCCGTCCAGGCTGACCTGCACCAACACGTCCAGCGGGCGCTCCCGCTCGCCCGCGTCGAGGGCGTTGGCCGCGGCGCGAGCGAGCGCCTCGGCGAGCCGCTCGCTGTCGACCGACTCGACGACGTCGGCCCACCGGGCCACCGCTCGCGCCTTGTTCCGCTGCAACTGCCCGACCATGTGCCAGCGCGACGCGGCCTCCGGACGCAGCTCCGCGAACTCGGCGACCTTGCCGCGCGCCTCCTGCTCCCGGTTCTCGGCGAACGCCGACAGGCCGAGATCGGAGAGAAGAGCCACATCGGATGCCGGGAAGGTCTTCGTCACAGCGAGCAGCTCGACCTCCTCGGGAGACCGGCCCGCGGCGCGGCAGGCCTTCGCGAGCCGCTCCCGGACCTCCGCCAGCGACTCGGCCAGCTCGGCCCGGCGCTCCTCCGGAGTCACTCGTCCTCCATCCAGATCACCGACGCGAAGCGCCCGGTCCTGCCGTTGTCGCGGCGGTGGCTGTAGAGCTCCGGGGTCTCCATCGTGCAGCGCGGGTCGACGCCGATCTTGGCGATGCCGACCTGGGCGAGCTGCTCGAACAGCCCCGCGCGCAGGTCCAGTCCGGTGGTGCCCTTGCGGGTCTTGCAGGCGCTGCCCGGCAGGTGCTTCTCGACGTCGGCCTGCATCTCCGGTGGCACCTCGTAGCAGGCGCCGCAAGCGGCGGGCCCGATCAGCGCCTCCACCCGGTCGAGCCGAGCCCCGGCCTCGCGCATCGACTTCAGCGCTTCCAGCAGCACTCCCACGCGCGCGCCCACGCGTCCCGCGTGGACCGCGGAGATCACCCCGGCCTCGGGGTCGCCCAGCAGCACCGGAACGCAGTCCGCGGTCAGCGCCACCAGCGCCAGGCCAGGCCGCGCCGTGACCAGCGCGTCGGAGGCCTCCGCCGGGGCGTCCTGCGGACCGTCCACGGTGGTCGCGGTGCGGCCGTGGATCTGCTCCATCCACACCAGGTGGTCCTCGGGAAGACCGATGCCGTCGGCCAGCTTGCGCGTGTTGGCCGCGAGCGCCTCCGGCTCGTCACCGACCCTGCCGCCGAGGTTGAAGGAGTCGAACGGCGCCTTGGAGCTGCCGCCCTCCCGCGTGGTGGTCACGCGCCGAATCCGCACCTTGTCCATCCTCCTGAGAAAAGAAATCGACACCGGAGACGCTGGGTCTCCGGTGTCGATTCTCGCTCATCCGTCAGCGCCGCATGAACGGCGGAATGTCGACGTCGTCGTCGTTGTCGTCGCCCACCGGGACGGCCCGGTTCGGCAGCCCGCCCGAACGAGCCGGACCGGTCGAGTGCGTCGGGTAGCCGCTGGTGCGACCCGGCACCGACACGCCCTGCTGGCCGGTCGACGAACCGTCACCGCCGTAGGACCGCTGCTGCGGCTGGCTCGGCGCGGTCGGGTTCGACGCGGTCGGGTTCGACGGCTGGTAGCTCGACTGCTGCGGGGCCGACTGCTGCTGGGGCGCCGACTGCTGGGGCGTCGACTGCTGCTCGACCTGCGGCGTCGCCGGCCGCTCCGGAACGGGCTCCGACTGCTGAACCGGCTGCGCGGGCTGAACCGGCTGCGCGGGTTGGGCCTGCTGCTCGGGCTGGGCCGGGACTGACTGCGCGGGAGCGCTGGTCGCGGTCTGCTGCGGAGCCTCGGTCGCGGGCTTGTCGGCCTTCGGCGCGGGCGCCTCGCCCTCGTCGTTGCGACCGCCGACCCGGGTCGGCTCGAGCTTCTTGTGCGTCGGCGTGCCGGAGTCGAAACCGGCCGCGATCACCGTGACCCGAACCTCGTCGCCGAGCGAATCGTCGATGACCGTACCGAAGATGATGTTGGCCTCGGGGTGCGCGGACTCCTGGACCAGCGACGCCGACTCGTTGATCTCGAAGAGACCGAGGTCGGAACCACCCGCTATGGCCAGCAGAACTCCGTGGGCGCCCTCCATCGAGGCCTCCAGCAGCGGCGAGTTGATCGCCTTCTGCGCGGCTTCGACGGCTCTGCCATCACCCCTCGCCGAGCCGATGCCCATCAAGGCGCTTCCCGCACCGGACATGACGCTCTTGACGTCGGCGAAGTCGAGGTTGATCAGACCGGGCGTGGTGATCAGGTCGGTGATGCCCTGGACACCCGAGAGCAGCACCTCGTCGGCCGAGCGGAACGCGTCCATCAGGCTCACGCCGATGTCGCCGAGCTGCAGCAGCCGGTCGTTCGGGATCACGATCAGGGTGTCGCAGCAGTCGCGCAGCTCCTTGATGCCCTGCTCGGCCTGGGACGCGCGGCGCTTGCCCTCGAAGGAGAACGGCCGGGTGACCACACCGATGGTCAGCGCACCGAGCTTGCGCGCGATGTTGGCGACCACCGGGGCGCCACCGGTCCCGGTGCCGCCGCCTTCACCGGCGGTCACGAAGACCATGTCGGCGCCCTTGAGGACCTCTTCGATCTCCTCCGCGTGGTCCTCGGCGGCCTTGTGGCCGACCTCCGGCGCCGCACCGGCGCCGAGACCGCGGGTGAGCTCGCGCCCGATGTCGAGCTTGACGTCGGCATCGGACATCAGCAAGGCCTGCGCGTCGGTGTTCACCGCGATGAACTCAACACCTTTGAGCCCGACCTCGATCATGCGGTTCACGGCGTTGACGCCGCCGCCACCGATGCCGACGACTTTGATCACCGCGAGATAGTTGTGCGGGGGCGTCATCGGATCCGCCTTCCTGATCGTGGCTGGTGTGCTCTCTGCATCGACCGCCGGGACGGCCGCTGAGCCGGTGCCGCCGATGCGGCTCCCCCTGGTCGCCGGCACGGGAATCGCCGTACATCCGATCCCGTGCCCGGTCCGGACCGTAGGCGTGATCTCGCCCCTGCGTCCAGCAGCCACGCCGGTTTCGGTAGCAGCAGTTTTGTGCTGTGCACCTCGTCGTTTCCGCCCCGACGTCGTCCGTGTCGCTCAGCGGGTCCGCCCGTTGCCGCAGCGAGCCCAGTTTCTCGTTCCTCCCCGTGCGATGACCCCGTCGCGAACGTGATCACCACAACGAACACCGTACCTGGCCGCCCGCTCACCCGGTTGAGGCAGTCGCGAATCCACAACGCCTTTCTCGCAGCGGACAGCGCCGGAAATCCGGACCGCGGATGTCTGGTTGACCTGCCACCGTCGGCTCCGACGACGTGGAGAGAGCGGGAGGAACGCGGCCATGACCGGAGATCTGCGAGGAACCGTCGCCCTGGTGGCCGGCGCGACGCGAGGAGCGGGGCGCGGCATCGCCGTCGAGCTCGGCGCGGCGGGCGCGACGGTGTACTGCACGGGGCGCACCACGCGCACCCGGCGCTCGGACTACGACCGGCCCGAGACCATCGAGGACACCGCCGAGGCCGTCACCCGCGCGGGCGGCGAGGGGATCGCGGTCCGCGTCGACCACACCGTCCCCGACGAGGTGCGGGAACTGGTGCGGCGCATCGGTTCCGAGCGGGGAAAGCTGGACGTGCTGGTCAACGACCTCGGCGGCGAGCACCTGATGGACTGGGACAAGCCGATCTGGGAGCAGGACCTGACCAAGGGGCTGCAGCGGCTCCGCACCGGCATCGAGGCCCACATGATCACCGCCCACTTCGCGCTGGCGCTGCTGAGCGAGCGACCCGGTGGGCTGGTCGTGGAGCTCACCGACGGCACCGCCGAGGTCAACGACCGCTTCTACCGCAACGAGTGCGGCGCGTTCTTCGACATCGCCAAGACCGCGATGCACCGCCTCGCCCGCGCCGAGGGCGAGGAACTCGCCCCGCTGGGGGGCACGGCGGTGTCGCTGACGCCGGGCTGGCTGCGCTCGGAGATGATGTTGGAGCACTACGGCGTCACAGAGGACAACTGGCGCGAATCCACGACCGCCCCACCGGGTTTCGCGATCGCCGAATCCCCCGCCTACATCGGCCGAGCAGTGGTCGCGCTGGCGAGCGATCCCGAGGTGGCCCGCTGGAACACGCAGTCGCTGTCCAGCGGTTTCCTGGCCCGGCAGTACGGCTTCACCGACACCGACGGCTCGCAGCCGGACTGCTGGCGTTTCGCGCTGGAGGTCGAGTGGGTCGGCGGCGAGGGGGACGCGGCCGACTACCGGTAGAGCGCCGCGAACCGCTCGGCCGCCCGGGCCAGGTCCTGGCGCAGCTCGTCCGGCGCCAGGACCTCGGCTTCCGGGCCGAGCGCGAGGATCTGGGAGAACGCGACCTGCGGCGATTCGGCCTTGAAGGTGGTGCGGACCCAGCCGTGCTCGTCGGGTTCCCCGGCCTGCGCCTCGGCTCCGTCCACGGCGGCGGCGTCGATGGCGAAGCGCAGCCGGCGGAGTCCGGTGGGGCTCAAGCGGATCTCGACGTCGAGGGTGAGCAGCGAGCGCGCGAACTCCTCGGCGGTGCGCTCCCAGAACTCGGCCAGGTCGAAGGTCTCGTCGCGAGCGAACTCCTCCCCCGCTGCGACCTCGGCGAACCGGTCGACCCGGTAGGTCCGGAACCGCCCGTCGCAGCGCGCAGCGAGGTACCAGACCCCGGCCTTGAGGACGAGCCCGTGCGGTTCGAGCTCCCGCCGGACGACCCGGTCTCCGCGCCGGTAGTCGGCGGTGATCCGCAGGTCGCCCCACACGGCCCGGCCGATCTCGGCCAGCGCGGCGGGCGTCTCGGCTTCCCGGAACCAGCGGGGCGCGTCGAGGTGGAACCGCTGCCCCACCCGCTCCGGCGCGTCCTGGAACGGCGGGGCCAGCGCAGCCGCGGTCTTGCGACGCGCCGCCTCCACGGCCTCCCCCAGGCCCATCTCGACCGCGGCCCCGGGCACCCCGGACAGGAACAGCGCCTCGGCCTCCTGCCGGTGCAACCCGGTCAGCTTCGACCGGTACCCGCCGAGCAACCGGTACCCGCCGGCCCGCCCCCGCTCGGCGTACACCGGCACCCCGGCCTCGGCCAACGCGAGCACGTCCCGAGCCACGGTCCGCTCGGACACCTCCAGCTCACGCGCCAGCTCAGGCCCGGTCGCACACCCCCGAACCTGCAACAAGCACAACAACGACACCAACCGAGCCGCCCGCACACCCCCACGCTACGACCGACCCCCGACAGCGGAAGCCGAAGCGCGGCCGTGGCCAGGCATCGACGATCAGACGAGTCGACGTTGGCACCGGCAGAGGAACAAGTGCTAGCATTGCTGTCAGTGCCAGCACTTGGAGGGGGTGGGGCCATGTCTGCTCTTACAATTCGTGGGCTGGACGACGAGACGCGTGCACGTCTCCGGGTCCAAGCAGCGCAGCACGGACGCTCGATGGAAGCCGAAGTTCGAGCGATCATCCAGGCTGCCGTGGCTCCACCCGCGCCCAGCCACGGGTTCGGAAGCCGCATCCACGCACTCTTCGCCGACCTCGACGACTCCGAACTCGAGCTTCCTCCCCGCGACGAAGCTCCTCGCGCAGCGGAATTTGAACTGTGATCGTTCTCGATACCAACGTCATCTCCGAGCTGACTCGACACACCCCGGACCCCGGCGTGCAGGCATGGCTCGATTCCCAACCGGCAACGGAGATCGCAACCACTGCGATCACTGCGGCCGAGCTTCTCTACGGCGTGCGCCGACTGCCCGCAGGTGACCGGAAAACGGTCTTGGCCACAAAGATCAACACCCTGGTCAATGACCTCTTCGCCGGACGTATCGAGCCGTTCGACTCGTTCGCCGCTACCCAATACGCAGCGGTGGTCGGAGACAGGGACAAGCTCGGACGCCCCATCGCGGTGGCGGATGCTCAGATCGCAGCCATCTGCCGCGCACGCCAAGCAAGTCTGGCCACCCGAAACATCAAGGACTTCGAGGAAACCGGCGTCGAACTCGTGAATCCCTGGTCGCCACAGTAGGCCTCAGCGCAGGCCGGTGGTCTTGAGGGATTGGATGAGCCAGCGCTGGCCGAGGAGGAAGACGAGGACCGTCGGGAGGGCGGCGAGGGCGCCGGCGGCGATGACGTAGTGCATCTTCGAGGCGTACTGGCCCTGCAGCGACGCGATGCCGACCTGGACGACGCGCAGCGACTCGTCCTGGGCCACGGCGAGCGGCCAGAGGAACGAGTTCCAGTTGGCCAGGAAGAACAACACTGCCAGGGCCGCCAGCATCGGTCGGCTCAGCGGCAGCACCACGTGCCAGTAGATGCGCCAGTGGCCGCAGCCGTCCAGCTGGGCCGCGTCCTCCAACTCCCGGGGGATGCCCAGGTAGAACTGCCGCAGCAGGAAGACGCCGAAGGCGTTGAACAGGCCCGGCACGATCAGTCCCGCGTAGGTGTCGACCAGCCCCAGCGCGCGCACGACCATGAACAGCGGCACCAGGATCACCGGCAGCGAGATCAGCAGCGTCGCCACCACCGAGGCGAACGCGATGCCGCGACCCCGGAACGACAGGCGGGCCAGCGCGTAGGCCGCCATCGAGTGCAGGAACAGGGCGATGACGGTGACCGTGATCGCGACGAACGCGCTGTTGGCGAGGTAGCGCAGGAACGGCACCTCGGTGAGCACGTAGGCGACGTTGGCCAGGGTGAGCTCGTGCGGCCAGCCGAGGCTGTAGAGCTCCGATTCCGGCCGGAAAGCGCTGAGCAGGAACCACAGCAGCGGCGCGACCGTGCCGAAGGCGATCAGGTACGCGGCGAGCACCCGGGCTCTAGGCATCGAACCGCCCTCCCCTGGTCAGCGCGAACAGGACTCCGGTGATCGCGCCCAGCGCCACGACCAGCAGCGCGCAGATCGCCGAGGCGTAACCGAAGCGGCCGAACAGGAACGCCTGCTGGTAGGCGTAGTACACGACCGTGGTGGTGGAGTTGGCCGGGCCGCCGGAGGTCAGCACGTAGACCAGGTCGAAGACCTGCAGCCCGGTCACCGCGTTGATCAGCGAGGTGACCAGCACGAAGAAGCTCGTCGGCCGCAGCATCGGCCAGGTGACGTGGCGGAACCGCTGCCACGGCCCACCACCGTCCACAGTGGCCGCGTCGTAGTACTCGCGCGGGATGTCCTGCAGACCGCCCAAGAAGATGAGCATCTGGTAGCCCATCAGGAACCACACGCTGATCAGCACCAGCGTGAGCAGCGCCAGCGTCGGATCGCCGAGCCAGGACACCTCGTCGAGACCGGTCAGCTTCGCCACCGCGCCGGTCTTGTCGGTGAGCAGGAACTGCCACAGCAGGCCGATCACCACCAGGCTCACGGCGTTGGGCAGGAACAGCGCCGCCCGCACCACCGCCACACCCGGGAAGTGGTCCGAGACGAGCAGTGCCAGGCCGAGTCCGGCGAAGAACGCCAGCGGCACGAACAGCACCGCGTAGCCGATCGTGATGCCGAAGCTCTTCCACAGCAGCCCGTCCCCGGTCATCAGGCGGAAGTTCTCCAGGCCCGCCCACTCGATGTTGCCGAAGCCGTCGACCTGGAAGAAGCCGACGAGCAGCGCCAGCAGCGCGGGCAGGGCGATGAACAGCAGCAGGCCCAGCGCGTCCGGGGCCAGGAACGCGGCTGCGGCGGGGGCGTCGGATCTCGTGCGGCTCAATTGATCTGCGCTCCGTCGTAGGTGGACAGGAACGTGTCGATCTGCTCGGCGGCCGCTCCGGCCGCGTCGGCCGGGTCACCGCCGCCGAGGTGGCAGGACTGCAGCGCGTCGGAGACCGCGCGGTAGACCTCCGGCGGGTACCGGGGTTCCGGGCGGGCCTGCGCCATCACCTCGTCGGCGAAGACGCGCATCGGGCCGTCGTCGAAGGCCCCGCGCTCCTCCGCCGCGCGCTGCACGGAGTGGCGTGGCGGGATGTTGGTCTTGGCGACGGTGTTCCAGCGGCGCATCCGCTCGATGCACGACGGATCGGCCGATCCCAGCGCCCAGACCACGAACTCCGCTGCGGCGTCGGCGTTCTCGCTCATCGCGTTGGCGACCATCGCCCAGCTGCCCAGCGCGGTCGTGTAGGTGCCGCCCGGCGGGGTGGGCATGGGCAGGACGCCGTAGCGGAAATCCGGTGCCTGCTCGGCGATCTCGGCGATGCCCCAGATGCCGAGGTGCTGCATGGCGCAGTAGCCGTCGGCGATGTTGGAGATCGAGTCGTTGCCGCCGGTCCCGCGCACCCGGCGAGGTGCGGCGCCGAGAGCGACTGTGTCCTGCCAGAACTTCAGCGCCCGGTGGACTTCCGGGCCGTCGAAGGCGGAACTGCGGTGGTCGGGGCTGAAGACTTCTCCGCCGGCCATCCACATGGACTGGTAGAAGGTGAAGTTCTGGTAGTACCCGGGGTTGGTCTCCAGGAGCAGGCCGAAGCGGTCCCGGTTCGTCAGGCGCTGGGACACGTCCAGCAGCTGGTCCCAGGTGCGCGGCAGGTCCCCCTCGGAGAGGCCTTCCTGCTCGAAGATCTTCTCGCTGTAGAACAGCGCCAGCGGTTCGATCTCCATCGGCAGCCCGTAGATCCGGTCGTCGACGAGCCGGGTCTCCAATACCTGCGGCAGGAAGTCCGCGCGCACCGCCGGATCCAGGTGCGGGGTGAGGTCGGCGAGCGCTCCGCCGTTGTAGTAGCGCAGGAAATCGCCGGGGCTCAGCAGGAACACGTCCGGTCCGGCTCCGGCGCTGAACGACGTCTGCAGGGTGGGGCCGGACTTGTAGTCCTTGTTCGGGACGTAGCGCAGCCGGACCTTGATGTCGTGGGTGTCGTTCCACTCCTCGGCGAGCCGCACGAACCAGTCGCTCTGCGACTTCTGCTGGCCGCCGGGACCGTAGAAGTTCCACAGGCTCAGCTCGCGGGGTTTCGGCGCGCAGCTCACCAGCGCGGGCCCGGCCGCCGCCGCGGCCATGCCTCCTAAGAACGTCCGACGCCCCACCGATCCGGTCACTCGACCACCCCCAGCAGCCCAGCAAACGATTACCAGGCACGCTAGGTGGCCGCGATCACGTCGTCAATCCGCTCTCCGAGTGGGAGCCCTGCCGGGCCGCGGACAGTTTTAGCCATAATTGACCGGACAAAAGGGACATTGATCACGGGTGATTATGGCTAAAACTGTCCCCTGGTGCGCACCTCGAGATCCGGAACGCCGATGCCGACGGCATGGGGGCCGACGCCGCGACGAGGTGCGGGTCAGGCGAAGGCGGGTGGGCCTCCGGTGAGGGCTCTTTGGGTGGCGTCTTCGTCGCCGTAGTAGTTCGGGCCCGGGGCTTCCTCGTCGTAGTAGCGGTGGAAGACCGGGGTTTGGGAGCCCGACATCGGGGGGACGATCCAGGACCAGTCGACCGGGCACTTGCGGCCCGCCGACTCCTCCTTGGCCAGGTGCGTGAGGAAGCGGTGGGACTCCGTGTGGTGGTCGGTGATCGTCACGCCCGCCTGGTGGTAGGAGTGCAGGACGGCGCGGTTGAGCTCGACCACCGCGCGGTCGCGCCAGAGGGTGTCCTCCCGCGAGGTGTCCAGACCGAGCCGCTCGGCCACCACCGGGACCAGGTTGTAGCGGTCGGTGTCGCCGAAGTTGCGGGCGCCGATCTCGGTTCCCATGTACCAGCCGTTGAACGGGGCTGCCGGGTACGAGATGCCGCCGATGCGCAACCGCATGTTGCTGATCACCGGGACGCCGTGCCAGCGCAGTCCGAGCTCGGCGAACCACGGCAGCTCCGGGTGCGTGATCGGCACCTCGTGCACCGCGTCCGGGGGCAGCGCGAACATGTGCGCGCCCTCCTCGCGGGTCTCCACCACCAGCGGCAGCGCGTCGAAACCGCTGCGCGCGGCCGGGGGCCGCCAGCCGAAGCCGGTGACGGCCTCGGTGAAGCGGGTGTAGCGGGGGTCGCCGAGCACCGATCCGTCGGAGTTGCGGTAGCCGGCGTAGCGGATGAGCTGCTCGTTCCAGATCCGCGGCGCCGGGCGCTGCGGGGTCTCCGGCGGGAAGACGCTGATCACCGGGCGGATCTTGCCGCCGTTCGTGGCCATCCGCAGGTGCTCGACGCAGTGCGCGGCCACACCGGAGACGGTGTGCACGTCGCGCAGGTCCCGGACCTTGAGGCTGCGCCAGTACAACCGGCCGATGCAGCGAGCGCTGTTGCGCCAGGCCACCTTCGCGCCGTAGGCCAGCTCGTCGGGGGTGTGCCGGTAGGTGCCGGTCGTGTCGACCTCGTAGCGCATCCGCGCGAGCCGCTGCTGGACCGGGGCGTCGACGCGGTTCTCGGCGTGGAACAGCCGCAGGAACTCCTCCGCCTCGGCGAGGTCGACCGCGGGCGCCCGGGGCGCGGGCGGCGGAGGAGGGGGCACGGGTCGTAAGCGGCGGGTTCGCTCCGCCGCACCGGCACCTCCGGAGAAGACCGCCTCCGGCGCTTCACCACTCACCCTGAACACGCTGCACACGGTAGCGCGAGCGGAACGATCTTGATCCGGTGCCGTTCGCTGACGGCCGTTCAGGCCACCGTGGGCAGCGCGGGCGTCGTAACGTCGTAGACCTTGCCGGGGCGGGTCAGCAGCGGCGGCAGGATCTGCGCCTTGCGCGCGGTCTCCTTCAGCGGGCCCCAGTCGACGCTGCGCCCCTCGGTGAGCTCCAGCTTCAGGTCGTCCGGGCCCTCCGCGACCACCGCGCGGACCTCCGCGCGCGCACCGGGACCGGCAGCGCGACCAGCACCGACAGGGCGGCGCGGGTGGTGGGGTCGTCGGCGGCGGCCTTCGGCGCGCGCAGCTCCGGGACCCCCGGAGGCGGGGCGGCGACGGTCTCGAACGGCACCCCGGCCACGTCGAGCAGCCGGACGCCGTCGGTGGCGCGGAAGTAGGCCGCCGGGACCCGCTCGGTGACCTGGATGCGGACCGTGGACGGCCAGTCCAGCACCGTCTGCGAGTCGGCGATCTTCGGCAGCGCGCGCAGGTTCTCGCGGATCTTCTCCGGATCCACCCGCAGCATCGGCGTGCCCTCGGTGACCTCCGCGGCCTGCAGCACCTTCTCGGAGTCCAGGCCCTGGTTGCCCTCGACCTGCACCGAGCGCACGCCCAGCAGCGGCGAGAAGTAGACGACGAGGAACCCGACGGTCGCCACCGCCAGCACGCCCGGCAGCAGGAAGCGCCGCCAGGCCGGAGCGGGCGGCGCGCTCCGGCGCACCGGGCGGCGCCGCGCTCGCTCCGCCGCGCTCCGCTCGGTCACCCCTGCTCCTCCCCGTTGCCGTTGCCGCCGGAACCGGCGGCCCGGTCGAGTTCGCCGAGGATCTCGGGGCCGAGCATGGTCACGTCACCTGCGCCCATCGTCAGCACCAGGTCACCGGGCCGCACGAGGCCCGCGACGCGCGGTCCCGCGTCGGTGAACGACGGCTCGAAGTGCACGTGCTCGCCCGGCAGCGGGATGGCGTCGGAGATGAGCTTGCCGGTCACGCCCGGCTGCGGGTCCTCGCGGGCGCCGTAGACGTCGAGCACGACGACCTCGTCGGCCAGGCCCAGGGCCTCGGCGAACTCGGCCGCGAACGTCGCGGTGCGGGAGAACAGGTGCGGCTGGAACACCACGACGACCCGGCCGGCACCGGCGACCGGGCGGGCGGCGCGCAGCTGCGCGGCCACCTCGGTCGGGTGGTGGGCGTAGTCGTCGTAGACGCGGATGCCGTTGACGCGGCCCTTGAACTCGAAACGGCGCCGCACGCCGCCGAAAGCGGCGAGGCCCTCCAGCATGCCCTCGATCGGGGCGCCGAGTTCCAGACCGGCCAGCAGCGCGGCGACGGCGTTGCCCGCCATGTGCTCGCCGGGGACCGCGACCCGCACGTCGATCGTCTCGGGGGCCACGCCCACCAGCTCGACGGACACGACGCCGACGCCGTGCTCGGCGCGGTAACCGGTCAGCCGCGCGTCGCCGTCGGCGCCGACGCCGGAGCCGTAGCGGCGGACCCGCAGACCGGCGGATTCGGCCTTCCCGGCGAGGGTTTCGGCACCCGGGTCGTCGGAGCACACGATGAGCACGCCGCCGGGTTCGATGCGGCCGATGAAGTCCTCGAAGACCTTCGTGTAGGCCTCGGCGGTGCCGTGGTGGTCGAGGTGGTCGGGTTCGACGTTGGTCACCACGGCCACCGACGGCGCGAAGGACAGGAACGACCCGTCGCTCTCGTCGGCCTCGGCGACGAAGATGCCGCCGTCGCCGTGGTGCGCGTTGGCGCCGGATTCGTTGAGGTCGCCGCCGATGGCGAAAGACGGGTCCATCCGGCAGTGCTGCAGCGCGACGGTGAGCATCGACGTCGTCGAGGTCTTGCCGTGGGTTCCGGCGACGCAGGCGACGCGGTGGTCGGCCATCAGCCCGGCCAGCGCCTCGGCCCGGCGCAGCACGGTGATGCCGCGGTCCTGGGCGGCGACGAGCTCGGGGTTGTCCTGCCGGATCGCGGTGGAGACCACCACGGAGGTCGGTTCCTGTTCGAGCAGGTCGAGGTTCTCTGCGTGGTGCCCGATCCCGATGCCGGCGCCCTGGGCGCGCAGCGCCATGACGGTCCGGGAGTCGCGGGCGTCGGAGCCGGAGACCTGGCGCCCCCGGGCGAGCAGGATGCGGGCGATGCCGCTCATCCCGGCGCCGCCGATGCCCACGAGGTGGACCCGCTCCAGCAGTCGGTCCATGTCGGCGGTCATTGACCCGCCACCTCCATCACGATGCGGGCGAGCACCTGGTCGGCCTCGCGGTGACCGCTGCCCATGGTCGCCTGGCTCATCATCTGCAGCCGCTGCGGGTCCAGCGCCATCGGGATGATCTCGTCGATGACGCGCTGCGGGGTGAGCTCGCCGTCGGCGATGAGCCGGGCGCCGCCGTTGCTGACGACGGGCTGGGCGTTGAGCGCCTGCTCGCCGTTGCCGTGCGGCAGCGGCACGAACACCGCGGGCAGGCCGATGGCGGAGACCTCGGCGACGGTCATCGCGCCGGAGCGGCACACGACCAGGTCGGCGGCGGCGTAGGCGAGGTCCATCTGCTCCAGGTAGGGCACGGTCCGGTAGATCGGGGCGCCCATGACCTGCTGGATGGCGACGCTGTTCTTCGGCCCGTGCGCGTGCAGCACGCCGATGCCCGCGCGGCCGAGGGCCTGCGCGGCGCCGGAGAAGGCGGTGTTGAGGGTCTGCGCGCCCTGCGATCCGCCGAAGACCAGGATCGTCGGGGCGTGCGGGTGCAGCCCGAAGTGCTGGCGCGCCTGCATCCGCAGCTTCCAGCGGTCCAGGCGGGTGATCGACTCGCGCAGCGGGATGCCGATGGTCTGGGCGCCGGGCAGTCCGCTGTCCGGGGTGGCGGACAGGACTCGGGCGGCGAGCTTGGCGCCGACCTTGTTGGCCAGGCCCGCGCGCGCGTTGGCCTCGTGCACCACGATCGGCACCCGGCCGCGGGCCGCGAGGTAGGCGGGCAGCGAGACGTAGCCGCCGAAGCCGACGACCACGTGCGCCCCGACCTTGTCGAGCACGTCGCGGGTCTGGTGGACGGACTCGCGGACCTTCAGCGGCAGCTTGAGCAGGTCGGCGTTGGGCTTGCGGGGCATGGGCACCGGCGGGATCAGCTCCAGCGGGTAGCCCCGGGCCGGGACCAGCCGGTTCTCCAGGCCGCGTTCGGTGCCCAGCGCGGTGATCTGCGCGTCGGGGCGGACGCGTCGTACCGCGTCGGCCAGCGCCAGGGCCGGTTCGATGTGCCCCGCGGTGCCGCCTCCCGCGACCACCACCGACAGCCGGCGCGTGCCCATCGCAGCGCCCTGCGGCGCACCCAGGTGCTGGATGCGGACCGTCTGGTCCCCGCTCAACGGTGTCCTCCTCGTGTCTGAGCCCGCGATCCGGGCCCGCTGCGCGCACCTCGTGCGCGGGGTTGTGCTCCGCTCCGGCGCGTTCCGGACGCGCCCGCGCTCTTGGCACCGGGCCGGGTCTTGGGAACGGGCCGGGAAGTCTTCCGCCTCGCCGGCGGACGGTAGGGCGCCGGGGTGGGCAATCGCAGCAGCCTGCCGACCCGCCCCGGTCCCAGAGACCGTAGCGCGGCGATGGCTTCGGGCTCGTGCCGGGCGAAGTTCGCGAGCAGGCCGAACACGAGCATGCTGGTGACCACCGAGGACCCGCCGGAGGAGATCAGCGGCAGCGGCAGTCCGGTGGTGGGCAGCAGGCCGACCACGTAGCCGATGTTGATCACGGCCTGGCCGATGAGCCAGGTCGTCAGGGTCGCCGCGACGAGCCGGATGAACGGGTCGGTGTTGCGGAACGCGATGCGCATGCCGACGTAGGCGGTGGTGGCGTAGAGCATGAGCACCACGGCGCAGCCGATGAACCCGAGCTCCTCGCCGATGACCGCGAAGATGTAGTCGTTGTGCACGTTGGGCAGGTACTGCCACTTCGACCAGCCCTGGCCGAGACCGCGTCCCATCAGCCCGCCGTCGGCGAGCGCGAACAGCGCCTGCATGGCCTGGTAACCGTTGCCGGACGGGTCCGAGGCCGGGTCGAGGAACGACGTCAGCCGCGCCATCCGGTACTCGGCGATCATCGCCAGCATGATGCCGCCGGTGAGCGCGCCCAGCGCCATCATCCCGAACAGCCGCAGCGGCGCGCCCGCGAACCACAGCAGCGCGAGCAGCACCACGAACAGCGTGATCGTGGAGCCGAGGTCGGGCTGCAGCATCACGAGGGTGAACATCAGCAGCGCGGCGGGCACCACGGGCACCAGCAGGTGCCGGTACTGGGTCATCAGGCCGCGCTTGGTGACCAGCACGTGCGCGCCCCACAGCGCGAAGGCGACCTTGGCGAACTCGACGGGCTGGAAGGACACGCCGCCGACGACGAACCAGCTGCGGGCGCCGTTGAGCTCGGTGCCCACGCCGGGGATCAGCACGAGCGCCAGCAGGCCGAGGCAGAAGGCGAGCAGCCCGAGGCTGTAGCGGCGCAGCAGCCGCACCGGCACGCGCAGCGCGATGTAGAACAGCACGAGTCCGGCGCCGCAGTACATGACCTGCTTGACGAACACGCTGTAGGACGAGCCGTCCTTGTTGAACGAGTCGACGCTGGACGCCGAGAGCACCATGACCAGGCCGAACACCGTGAGCAGGCCGAAGACGGCCAGCAGCAGGTGGAACGAGGCCAGCGGGCGGGTCAGCCAGGCCGTCAGCGTGGACAGCACGGTCACCCCGGCGCGCTTGCGGGGCTCTCGGTCGGCAGCGGTCTTCGTCGCGGCGGTGGCCACCCGATCACCCGCCGCGGGTCGTCGCCGGGGTTCCGGACAGCACCGCGCGCACCGCGTCGGCGAAGGCGCGACCGCGGTGGGCGTAGTCGGTGAACATGTCCATGGACGCGGCGGCGGGGGCGAGCAGGACCGCCGAACCGGGCCGCGCGTGGTCATGAGCGAGGCGAACCGCTTCGAGCATGCCCGCATCGTCCCCCGCTGCGACCTCGTCCACGGGCACATCGGGGGCGTGTCGGCCGAGAGCGGCGGAGAACTCGGCGCGGTCGCGGCCGATGAGCACCACCGAGGCGAGGCGGCCGGCGTTGGCGCGGACGAGCTCGTCGACGTCGGCGCCCTTGAGCAGGCCGCCCGCGATCCAGACGACCGAGTCGTGGGCGCGCAGGGCGGCGTCGGCGGCGTGCGGGTTGGTCGCCTTGGAATCGTCCACGTAGGACACCCCGGCGCTCTCGGCGACGACCACCGAGCGGTGCGCGCCGGGTTCGAAGGTGCGCAGCCCCTCGGCCACGGCTTCGGGCGCGACGCCGTGCGCGCGGGCCAGCGAGGCCGCGGCCAGCGCGTTGGCGACGTTGTGCGGACCCGCCGGGCGGACCTCGGAGAGCTGGGCGAGCACGACGTCGGTGCCGACGGCTCCGGGACCGAAAGCGCGGTCCACCAGCCGGTCCTCGGCGACGCCGAGCTGCCCCTCGGCGGGGGCGTCGAGGGTGAACGACACGTGCCGCCCCTCGGCAGCGGCGACGAGCCGGGCGGACCAGGTGTCGTCGGCGTTGAACACCGCGACCTCGTTGCCCGCGAACACCTTCGCCTTCGCCTCGCCGTAGGACTCCAGCGAGCCGTGCCAGTCGAGGTGGTCGTCGGCGAGGTTGAGCACCGCGGCGGCCTTCGGGCGCAGCGCGGACTGCCAGTGCAGCTGGAAGCTGGAGAGCTCCACGGCCAGCACCCGGTTGCCGGCGCGGACCGCGTCCACCACCGGCAGTCCGACGTTCCCGCAGGCCACGACGTCTTCACCGGCGGCGCGCAGGATCGACTCCAGCATGCTCACGGTGGTGGTCTTGCCGTTGGTGCCGGTGACCGCGAGCCAGGTCGAGGGCCCTTCGGGCTTCTCCTGGTCGAGCCACCAGGCGAGCTCGACCTCGCCGATCACCTCGACCCCGGCGTCGGCGGCGGCCGACAGCAGCGGCGCGGTGGGCCGCCAGCCGGGGCTGGTGACCACCAGGTCGGTGCCCTCCTGCGGGGCGTCGAGGCCCGGAACCAGCCGCGCGCCCTGGGATTCCAGGGAGGCGAGGGCGGCGAGCCGATCGGCGGAACCGTCGGTCACCGTCACCTCCGCGCCCGCCGCCAGCAGCGCCTCCGCCGCCGACCGCCCGGACACCCCGGCACCGGCGACCAGCACCCGCTTCCCTCGGTACCGGCTCACGGCCCCGCCTCCCTGCTCGTTCTCCGTCACGTCCGAAATTACCGGGCCAGTGCCAGCCAGTCGGCGTAGAACAGTCCGACGCCGAACATGCAGCTGATGCCCGCGAGCACCCAGAACCGGATGATGACCGTGGTCTCGGCCCAGCCCGCCAGCTCGAAGTGGTGGTGGAACGGGGCCATCCGGAACAGCCGTCGCCGGGTCGTCCGGAACACCACGATCTGCAGCACCACCGACAGCGCCTCGACGACGAACACGCCGCCGATGATGATCATCAGCAGTTCGGTGCGGGTCGCCATCGACAGGCCGGCCAGCAGACCGCCCAGCGCCAGCGAGCCGGTGTCACCCATGAAGATCTTCGCCGGTGCCGCGTTCCACCACAGGAACCCGACGCAGGCGGCCATCGCCGCCGCGGCGACCACCGCGATGTCCAGCGGGTCGCGGACCGTGTAGCAGCCCGGGGCCGGACCGGCGCCGAAGCAGTCGTTGCGCAGCTGCCAGAACGAGATCAGCACGTAGGTCGCCAGCACCATCGCCGCGGTGCCACCGGCCAGGCCGTCCATGCCGTCGGTGAAGTTCACGGCGTTGGACCAGCCGCTGATCGCGATGTAGGCGAAGATCACGAACCCGACCGCGCCGAACGAGATCACCGTGATGTCCCGCAGGAACGACAGGTCCACCGACGCCGGCGTGACGCCGTTGCGGTTCGGGAACTGGATCGCCAGGATCGCGAACAGCACCGAGGCCACCAGCTGGCCGACCAGCTTCGCGGTCTTGTTCAGACCGAGGTTGCGCTGCTTGCGGATCTTGATGAAGTCGTCGAGGAACCCGACGATGCCCAGCGCCGTGGTCAGCCCCAGCACCAGAAGCCCGGTGGCCGTGGGCTGATCGCCCATCACCAGGTGCGTCACCAGGTAGCCGCACCACATCGCGACCAGGATGGCCATGCCGCCCATCGTCGGCGTGCCGCGCTTGGCGGCGTGGGTGCCCTGCACCTCTTCGCGGATCTCCTGCCCGAAGCCCTGCCGGGAGAACACCCGGATCAGGTACGGCGTGAACAGGATCGAGACCACCAGCGCCACCGCGGCGGAAATCAGAATCGGCTTCACTGCTGCTGCTCTCCATTACCGCCATCGGCGAACAAGGCTTCCGCGACCCGCCACAGACCGGCGGAGTTGGACGCCTTGGTCAAGACCACATCACCGGGACGCAGCTCGGCGCGCAGCAGCGCGACGGCCGCGTCGATGTCCGGAACCAGCACCGATTCCTCTCCCCACGACCCCTCCAGCGATGCGGCCTGGTGCATCGCCTGGGCCTGTTCGCCGACCACCACGAGCCGGTCGATGTTCAAGCGGACGGCGAGCCGCCCGATCTCGTCGTGCGCCTCCACGTCGGCGTCGCCGAGCTCGGCCATCGGCCCGAGCACGGCCCACGCCCGCGCGGAGCGCCCCCGGGTCATCGCGGCCAGCGTCTTCAGCGCGGCGCGCACCGACTCGGGGTTGGCGTTGTAGGCGTCGTTGACGACGGTGACGCCGCCCGGGGTCTCGGCGACCTCCATGCGGCGGGCCGAGACGCGCTCGACCGCGCCGAGGCGCTCGGCGACCTGCGGCAGCGTCGCGCCGAGCTCCAGCGCGACGGCCGCGGCCGACAGCGCGTTGCCCACGTGGTGCTCGCCGAACAGCGGCAGCGTCACCCGCTCCTTGCCGGCCGCGGTGACCAGCGTGAACGTGGGCCGCGCGAGCTCGTCGACGTCGATGTCCTCCGCGCGCACGTGCGCGTTCGGGGACTCGCCGACGAGCACCACGCGCGCCCGGGTGCGCTCGGCCATCGCCGCAACCAGCGGGTCGTCGGCGTTGAGCACGGCGACGCCGTCCTCGGGCAGCGACTCGACGAGCTCGCCCTTGGCCTGCGCGACCGCCTCCTGCGAGCCGAACTCGCCGAGGTGCGCGTGACCGACGTTGAGCACCACGCCGATGCTCGGCGGCGCGACCTCGCAGAGCGCGGCGATGTGCCCGACGCCGCGAGCCGACAGCTCCAGCACCAGGTGCCGGGTGCTCTCGTCGGCGCGCAGCACGGTCCACGGGTGGCCCAGCTCGTTGTTGAACGAACCGGGCGGCGCCACCGTCGGCCCCATCGGGGCCAGCAGCTGCGCGATCAGGTCCTTGGTGGACGTCTTGCCGGACGAGCCGGTGACGCCCACGACGGCCAGCTGCGGGAGCCGGTCCACGACGTGGCGGGCCAGCTTCGCCAGCCCGTTGAGCACCGCCGCTCCGGTGCCGTCGGTGTCACCCGCCAGCGCCATCGCGCCGGAGCGCTCCTCGACCGGTGCCGTGGGCACCAGCACTGCGGGGGCGTCCACCTCGCGCGCGGCGAGCACGCCGGTCGCGCCGTCGGTGATCGCCTGCGCGGCGAAGTCGTGCCCGTCGACGCGCTCTCCCGGCACGGCCACGAACAGCCCGCCCTCGGTGATCTTGCGCGAGTCGAACTCGACCCCGGCGCTGACGATCTCCGAACCTTCCGCACGGTGAAGCCTGCCGTCCACCGCCGAAGCGATGTCAGCGAGGCTGAGCCGGATCAACCTGCCTCCTCGGTGTTCTCGCGGGACACCCGCGCCCGGCAGGCCGGGTTCGCACCCGGCCTCCTGGTCTGCTGCCCAGCGTTGCGGCGCTCACGCGCCCGCTGTGGTGTCCCGCCCCCGACGATCTTGGGTTTCTTCGTTGCGGCCAAGCCTATGGCGCAGCGCGGCGGCCAACTCCTCCCGGTCCGAGAAGGGGTGCACCACGCCCGCCACCTCCTGTCCTGTCTCGTGGCCCTTGCCCGCGACGACCACGATGTCGCCGGGCTTGGCGCGTTCGACCGCGGCGACGATGGCCGCTCGGCGGTCACCGATCTCGATCACCTCACCACGCTCGCCGGCGGGCACTTCCTGGGCCCCCGCCAGCATCGCGGCCCGGATGTCGGCCGGGTCCTCGCTCCGCGGGTTGTCGTCGGTGACGATGAGCAGCGCGGACCGCCGTGCGGCGGCCTCGCCCATCAGCGGTCGCTTGGCGGTGTCGCGGTCACCCCCGCAGCCGAGGACGACGATGACGTCACCGTCGACCTGCGCCCGCGCGGCGTCCAGCACGGCCGAGACCGCGCCGGGCTTGTGCGAGTAGTCCACCACAGCGGTGAAGTCCTGCCCGAGCGCGACACGCTCCATGCGACCGGGCACGTCGACCTCGGCCAGGCCCTGCTCGATGGCGTCGACCGGCACCCCGGCGGCGTGCAGCACGCCGATCGCCAGCAGCGCGTTGGCCACGTTGAACGGGCCGGGCAGGCGCAGGCGGATCGGCAGCTCCAGGCCGTCCGGGCCGTGCGCGGTGAAGGTCTGCTCGCCGGTCGGGTACGCCGTGACGTCGGTGGCGGTCCAGTCGGCCTCACCGGGCTCGGTGGTGACGGTGATCGTGCCCGACTTGACCAGCCTGCGGCCCCAGTCGCCGTCCACGCAGACCACCTCGCGCTCGGCGCGGCCGTCGAACAGCAGCGCCTTGGCCTGGAAGTAGTCCTCCAGGTCGCGGTGGAAGTCCAGGTGGTCCTGGGACAGGTTGCTGAAGGCGCCGACGGCGAAGCGGGTGCCCGAGACGCGGCCCATCGCCAGCGCGTGGCTGGAGACCTCCATCGCGACCGCGCTGACGTCGTGCTCGACCATCACGGCCAGCAGCGCCTGCAGGTCGGGGGCCTCGGGCGTGGTGAAGGCGCTGTCCAGGCGCTCACCGGCGATGCGGGTCTCCACCGTGCCGATCTGGCCGGTGGTGAGCCCGGCGGCGTTGAGCGCGGACTCCAGCAGGTAGCTGGTGGTCGTCTTGCCGGAGGTGCCGGTGACGCCGAGGATCTGCAGCTTGCTGGACGGATCGCCGTAGATCAGCGCGGAGGCCGCGCCGAGGACGCCGCGCGGGTCGTCGTGCTCCAGCAGGGCGACGCGGCCCTCGCGCACGGCGGGGTGCTCGGTCAGCCCGGCGCGGAGGATGCCCTCGGCGTCGGTGAGCACCGCGTGCGCGCCCGCGTCCAGCGCCTGCTCGGCGAAGTCCGCGCCGTGCACGCGCACGCCGGGCAGGGCGGCGAAGACGTCGCCGGAACGCACGTGTTGAGCGCGGAGTGTGGCACCGGTGACCGCTACGTCGGCAGCGGGGCAACCGGGTGCGCGCACCACGCGCGCGCCGATCTGATCGGCGAGCTTTTTGATCGCCACCGGCTCGACGTGGGTGGGTCGAGGCGGGGCGGTCGCGACCGCGGAAGGCACGTCGCGCAAGGCTACCGGTACCACTGGCGGCCGCATCTCCATGGTCGCCCACCCGTTCGGCCGCCTCGTCGCTGCTCCGAAGCGAGCAACGCCCGTCCGGTCGCGACCCGGTTCGCGCGGCGGGTTTCGACACCCCGTGCACGACCGTTCCGAAGCGTGACCGGGCGAGCTCGTCGTGTCCGTTTTCGCGGCTCGTAGGGGGCGTGGCGGGAACCTGCCGCACCCCTGGCTCACGACATTCCGGACCTATAACGTTCCGGAGGACCGTGAGAGATTCACCGATCTCCGGAGGTACTTCGTGAGAAGTCATCGAACCGGCCGGTGGGCGGCCACCACGCTCGCCACCGCTCTGATCATCGCCCCGCTCGCCGCCGCACCGGCGCTCGCGTCACCCGCACCGGCCGTCCAGCCCGCTGCGTCCCAATCCGCCGAGGTCTTGCCCTTCTCCCCCGCCGACGGCACCGCGCAGGGCGCCGTCGAGTGGTTCGAGGCCAACGCCGGCAGCACCGACTACGAGGGGCTGTGCGAGATGGCCGCCGAGAACGCCTGGGGCGTCACCGGCGTCTGGCCCTCGGCCATCGATCACTGGAACGGCGCCGTCGCCGCGGGCAAGGCCCACACCGACGGTTCCACTCCCCCGGCAGGCGCCTTCGTCTACTGGAACATCAGCGAGTACGGCCACGTCGGCATCGCCGACGGCAACGGCGGCTTCCACTCCAGCAGCATCAACGGCGCCCTCGGCCACGCCGACAGCACCTCCTACTTCACCAACTACCTCGGCTGGAGCGACCCCCAAGTCCCGGCCACCCCCTGACCCCCGCATCCGGGTCGAGAACCGCGGTTCTGGTCCCGACGATCACGGCGACCGTCGGGACGCGCGGATCGCGGCGGTTTCCGACGACGGAGTGCGCCCGCAATCCGTCCCCGGATTGCGGGCGCACTCCGTCGTCGGGGTGGGTCAGTGGCCGTCTCGCGGGACGTAGCGGCCGGACTTGCCGACGAGGAAGTCGAGGTCGGCTCCGTCGGAGGCCTGCAGCACGTGGTCGTAGTAGAGGCGCTGCCAGCCGCGCTCGTAGGGGTTGTCCGGGTCCTTCCACTCGGAGCGGCGGCGCTCCAGCTCCTCGTCGGGGATCTCCAGGTCCAGCGTCCGGTTCGGGACGTCGATGCTGATCGTGTCGCCGGTGCGGACGAAGGCCAGCGGACCGCCCGCAGCGGCCTCGGGCGTGACGTGCAGGATCACCGTGCCGTAGGCGGTGCCGGACATCCGCCCGTCGGAGATGCGGACGATGTCGTCGAACCCGGCGTCCTGCACCTTCTTCGGCACCGGCACGTTGGCGACCTCGGGCATGCCCGGGTAGCCCTTCGGTCCGGCGTTGCGCACCACCAGCACCGTGTTCTCGTCGACGTCGAGATCGTCGTCCTTGCAGACCGCGTAGTACTCGTCGACGTCCTCGAAGACCCGGGCCGTGCCCCGGTGCACCAGCAGCCTCGGCGAGGCCGCCGACTGCTTGATCACCGCGCCCCCGGGCGCCAGCGAGCCGCGCAGCACGGCGGTCCCGGTGCCCACGGCCTGGAACGGTTCGTCGAAGGACGTGATGACCTCGCGGTTGTGCACCTCGGCGTCGGCGATGTTCTCGCCCATGGTCCTGCCGTTGACGGTGATCGCCTCGCGGTCGACCAGGTCGCCGAGCTCCTTGAGCACGGCCGGGAGCCCGCCCGCGTAGCAGAAGTCCTCCATCAGGAACTTGCCGCTGGGCTGCAGGTTCACCAGCGTCGGCACCTCGCGGCCGTCGAGGTCGAAGTCGTCGACGGTGAGCTCCACGCCCACCCGCTTGGCGATGGCGATCAGGTGCACCACGGCGTTGGTGGACCCGCCGATGGCGGCGTTGGCGCGGATGGCGTTGCGGAACGCCTCGCGGGTCAGCACGTCGGAGGGCTTGAGGTCCTCGGCGACCATCTCCACGATCCGCTGCCCGGTCTGCTGGGCGGTGGCGTAGCGGCGGGCGTCGACGGCCGGCCAGGACGCGGCGTAGGGCAGCTGCATGCCCAGCGCTTCGACGACGCAGGCCATGGTCGAGGCGGTGCCCATCGTCATGCAGTGCCCGTTGGAGCGGGACATGCAGCCCTCGATGAAGTAGCACTCCTCCTGGTCGATCTTGCCCGCGACCAGGTCGGCCTCGGCCTGCCACACGGCGGTGCCGGAGCCGATGTCGGTGCCCCGGTACTTGCCGTTGAGCATCGGACCGCCGGTGAGCATCACGGCGGGCAGGTCGACGCTGGAGGCCGCCATCAGCAGTCCCGGCGTCGTCTTGTCGCAGCCGGACAGCAGCACCAGTCCGTCGAGCGGGTTGGCGCGGATGGTCTCCTCGGCCTGCATCGCCAGCAGGTTCCGGTAGAGCATCGTGGTCGGGCGCATCAGGGTCTCGCCGAGCGCCATGTTCGGGAACTCCAGCGGGAACCCGCCCGCCTGCCAGACGCCACGCTTGACGGATTCCGCGATGCGCTGCTGGTGGGCGTTGCACGGGGCCAGTTCGGACCAGGTCGTGCCGATGCCGATGACCGGTCTCCCGTCGAACACCTCGTCGCTGTAGCCCTGGTTCTTCACCCAGGACCGGGCGGTCATGCCCGCGCGCCCGTGGGCCCCGAACCAGCTGGCGCTGCGCCGCGGCGTGCTCATCGCGTCCTCCCGTGCTGTGGTCTCCAGCGGATGTGGCCGACACAACCAGTTCGAACAGCCCCGCGCAATAGTTCATCCGCGATCTCGAACAGCGGTTGCCATTTCGAACATGGGCATTGACGCTGCTGATCGGCACTCCTACTCTCGTGATCCGCATCACGAACAACGTTCGGTATACCGAACCTCATCGAGGAGGCCGGGTGGAACCCGACACGCTGCGATCAGCGGTACGGCGAGTCATGGTGCGGCTGATCCCGTTCCTGTTCCTCATGTACGTCATCGCGTTCCTGGACCGCGTCAACATCGGCTTCGCGAAGGAGGAGTTCCAGGCGCACGCCGGGATCTCCGACGCCGCCTACGCCCTGGGCGCGGGCCTGTTCTTCATCGGCTACGCGCTGTTCGAGGTGCCCAGCAACCTGATCATGACGCGGGTCGGCGCCCGCTGGTGGATGTGCCGCATCATGGTCACCTGGGGCGTCATCTCGGCGGCGATGTCGCTGGTCAACAGCGAGTTCCTGTTCTACCTGATGCGCTTCCTGCTCGGCGTCGCCGAAGCCGGGTTCTTCCCCGGCGTGATCCTCTACATCACCTACTGGGTCCCGCACGCGTTCCGCGCGCGCTGCAACGCGCTGTTCTACTTCGGCATCCCGCTGGCCTCGATGCTCGGAGCACCGCTGTCCGGCGCGCTGCTGGAGCTCGACGGCGTCGCCGGAATCCTGGGCTGGCAGTGGATGTTCGCCGTCGAGGGCCTCATCGCCTGCGTCGTGGGCGTGTGGGCGCTGTTCTACCTCGACGACTCCCCCGAGCAGGCCGAGTGGCTCACCGAGGACCAGCGCAACGCCCTGCGAACCGCGCTCGACGCCGAGGCCGAGGCGAAACCCGGCCCGCACCGGCTCCTCTCGGGATTGCTCGACCCGCGGGTGCTGTACTTCTGCCTGATCTACTTCCTGATCCAGTGCAGCGTCTACGGCATGACCTTCTACCTGCCGACGCAGGTGTCCGAAGCCGTCGGCAGCGAGGTCGGGCTGCTGGTCGGCCTGATCACCGCGATCCCGTGGACGGTCGCGCTGATCGCCAACATCGTCGTCAACACGGCGGCCGACCGGCTGGTCCAGCCGAAGAAGCGGTTCGTCGCGGCGGCGAGCGTGGCGCTGGGCTCGGTCGGCATCGCGGCCTCGGCGACCTTCAGCAGCCCGGTCCTGGCCATCGCGGGCCTGTCGGTGGCGGCCGCGGGGTACATCGCCGTGCAGCCGGTGTTCTGGACGTTCCCCGCCGCCTACTTGACGGGGACCGCGGCGGCCGCCGGGATCGGCCTCATCAACTCCCTCGGCAACCTGGGCGGCTTCGTCGCCCCGGTCGCCAAGACCTGGATCGAGTCGACCCTCGGCTCCGACACCGCGGGCCTCCACCTCCTGGCCCTCTGCGGTTTCGCCGCCGCAGCCCTGTTCCTCACCCTCTCCCGGGCCCAGGACCCCTCACGCACCTCGAAACCCCAGGAGAGGGGAAGTTTTCATGAGAACTGACACCACCCCAGAACCACCACCCCGACCAGCGACGTCAGGAAAACCCCAGCACAACCCGGGGTGACACCGTCCGTTCGGTCCTCAGGGGATCGAAGTTCTCATGAAAACTTCGACGGAGAGAGGTTCGTGGGTGGGGGAAGTTTTCATGAAAACTTCCCCCACCCACCGAGTCACTGGACCTGGAGCATCTGCACCGGAGACTGCTCCTTGGAGAGCGGGATCTGGTAGCGCTGGGTCAGGAAGCTGGCGATGGTGTTGAACAGCGGTGCCGCCGAGGTGGATTCGCGGGATCCCGACGGCGCGTCGAGCATCAGGCCCACGACGAAGCGCGGGTTGTCGGCGGGAACCATGCCGGCGAAGGTGATCCAGTACTTCGACTGGCTGTAGCAGCGGCACGCCGGATCGATCTGCTGCGCCGTGCCCGTCTTGCCCGACACCTGGTAGCCCGGCAGCGCCGCGTCCGAACCCGTGCCGTCGTTGCGGCTGCCCGGACCGTCCTGCACCACCGCGCGCAGCATGTCCTTGACGGTGTGCGCGGTCTGCGGGCTCACCACCCGCACCGGCTCCGGGCGCGGGCGCTCGACGCGCTTGCCGTCCGGGCCGATCTCGGCCTCGATGATGCGCGGCGGCATCCGCACGCCGTCGTTGGCGATGGCCTGGTACATGCCCGCCATCTGCAGCACGGTCATCGACAGCCCCTGCCCGATCGGCAGGTTCGCGAACGACGACCCCGACCAGTTCTCCCGAGCCGGGAGGCTGCCGCCGCTCTCGCCGGGCAGCCCGATGCCGGTCGGCTTGCCGAGCCCGAACGCCTTGGCGAGGTCGTACCAGCGCTGCTCGCCGAGCTGCTGGGCCACCATCAGCGTGCCCACGTTCGACGACTTGCCCAGCACACCGGTGAAGGTCAACCCGATCGTGCCGTGCTCCCAGGCGTCGCCGACCGTGCGGTCGGCGACCTTGATGTTGCCCGGTACCTGCAGCACCTGATCCGGTTTGACCAGGTTGTTCTCGATCGCCCCCGCCGCGGTGATCACCTTGTTCACCGAGCCGGGCTCGTAGGGCGTGGTCACCGCCGGGTTGCCGAGGTTGCCGACCCACGGCCCGCGCGGGTCGAAGGTCTTGTCGTTGGCCAGCGCGTAGACCTCACCGGTCTTGGCATCGAGGACCACGGCGCTGGCGTTCTTCGCGCCCGCCCGCGCGGCGTAGTCCGACACCTCCCGCTGCACCATGTACTGCAGGTCCGAGTCCAGCGTCAGCTGCACGTCGGAACCCGGCGTGGCCGGTTCCAGCTCCCGCTCGGTGCCCGGGATGACCAGGCTGGAGCCCATCGCGGTGTCGGAGACCTTGGTGCCGTTGCGGCCGCCGAGGACGTCGTCCATCGCGGCCTCCAGGCCGATCTGGCCCTGGACCTTGCGCTCGTCCATCCGCCAGTTCGCGGCCCCTATGACATTGGCCGCCAGGTTGCCCGCCGGGTACTCGCGGGTCGCGCGGTACTCGGCACCGATGTGCGGGTACTTCTCGGTGATCTGGTTGGCCTTGCTGGGGTCGATCTCCGGGCCGAAGTACGTGAACCCGGCGTCCTTGAACAGCGCGTCGAGCACTTCCTGCTCGGTGATCTGCCCGGGCAGCGTCTTGGCGATGAACCGGGCGATCTCCTGCTTGTACTGCGCCGACGTCGGCTTGCTCGGGTCCTTGGCGTGCTGCTCGTCGAAGGCCTTGGTGAGCTGGCGCGGGTTCGCGTAGAGCTGGCGCGCTTCGCTGGAGAAGGCGAGCACGTTGGTGTTGCGGTCCACGATGGACCCGCGGTCGGCGGGGATCGCGTCCTTGGTGATCCGCTGCTTCTCGGCCTGGCTGGACAGCGCACCGGCCTCCACGCCCTGGACCTGGACCAGCTTGGCGCCGGTCACCAGCAACGCGATGACCATGAGCAACCGCCCGACCAACAACCGCCGGTTGCTCCCGGCGACGTTGGTGCGGGCGGTGCGACCTCGTGCTTGGGGCCTGCGCGGCATCAGCGCCCCATCGCCTGCGCCGCGGCCGGGTCCTGCTGCGGAGCGGGAGCGGTCGGTTGCGCGGGCGCGGTCGGCTGGGCGGGCGCGCCCGCCTGACCTGGGACGGGCTGGCCCGGCGCGGGCTGAACCGGCACGACCGGGGGCGCCGGCGGCGCGGGCGGCGGCGGGGCGACGGCCTTCTTCGGCTCACCCACGACCACGACCGAACCGTCCGGCTGCGGCACCAGGTGCGCGGGGGCCGGGGCCTTGACCATGCCCAGCTCCTGCTCGGCGCGGCGCTGGATCTCCGGCGTCGAACCCATCGTGCTCACGTCGCGCTGCAGCTGCTCCTTGTGCTCGTTGAGCGCGTTGAGCCGGGCTTCGCCCTCCTGCAGCCGGTAGCTGCCCGAGACCGCCGAGATCGACAGCCACAGGGTCGCGGCCAGACCGGTGGCCAGCACCACCATCACGACCACGACCAGCGGCAACCGGGCCAGCGTCGAGACGCGCTCGTGCACCAGCTGCTTGGCGCGCGGCATCGCCGCGACGGGGCGCCGCTCGTCGGCGCCCTGGCGGATCTGTCGCGGGCGGCGGGCCGACTGGTCGCGCCGCTCCTCGCGCCGCGCGTAGGCGCGCTCGGCGGCGGCCGAGCGGGTGCGTCGCTTGTCGGACTTCTTCGGCGACGGCTTCAGCCCCGAGGGCTGGGAACTCGTCTTCTCCTGGGTGCCCGTCTTCGCCTGGGTGCGGGTCTTCTCCGCGGTCTGGGCCTCGGCGGCCTCGGTTCGTGACGCCGCGTTGGCACGTGCAGGTGCAGTCATGTCGCCTCCTCGCCGTTGCCCCCGCGGATCCGCTCGGCGGCGCGCAGCCGCACCGAAGCCGCCCTGGGGTTGGTTTCGATCTCGTCGGCACCGGCCTGCTCGGCACCCCGGGTGAGCAGCCGGAACTCCGGCCCGTGCCCGGGGAGTTCGACCGGCAGGTCGACCGGGGTGCGGGACTTCACGCGATCGGCGAGCTCCCGCTTGGTGATCTTGTCCTCCAGCGAGTGGTAGGACATGACCGCGATCCGGCCGCCCGGGGCCAGCGAGTCCAGCGCCGCGGGCAGCGCCCGCTCCAGCACGTCGAGCTCGGCGTTGACCTCGATGCGCAGCGCCTGGAACGTCCGCTTCGCCGGGTGGCCGCCGGTGCGCCGACTGGCGGCCGGGACCGCGCTGTAGAGCAGTTCGACCAGCCGCGCGCTGGTGCTGAACGGTTCCTTGTCGCGCTCGCGGACGATCGCCGAGGCGATCTTGCCCGCGAACCTCTCCTCGCCGTAGACCCGCAGGATCCGCGCGAGGTCCTCGTGCGGGTAGGTGTTGAGGATGTCGGCCGCGGTGCGCGGCGCCCCCGAGTCCATCCGCATGTCCAGCGGCGCGTCCTGCGCGTAGGCGAAACCGCGGTCGGCCTCGTCCAGCTGCAGCGAGGACACGCCCAGGTCGAACAGCGCGGCGTCCACGGTCGACAGCCCGAGCTCGTCGAGCACCCGGTCCCACTCGTCGTAGACCGCGTGCACCAGGTCGATCCGGTCGGCGTACGGCGCGAGCCGCTCACCGGCCAGGCGCAGCGCGTCCGGGTCCCGGTCGAGCCCGATCAGGCGCAGCCCGGGGTGCGCGGCCAGCATCGCCTCGGAGTGCCCGCCCATGCCGAGCGTGGCGTCGACGACCACCGCCCCGTCCCGGGACAGCGCCGGCGCCAGCAGCTCCAGCGTGCGCTCCAGCAGCACCGGCACGTGCTTGTCGCGGGCGGAACCGCCCGTCTCATGCGGCTCGTCGGCCACTGCGGTCCCTCCCTCCCGCGTGCCGTTCTTGCTCAGAACCAGCGATCGGCGCGCACCCGTCAGTGCGCACCGACCGTCGTTGCGTAGATCCCCCTCCGGCGCCGGATCCCGTCAGGTCCCCGCCCGCCCGTCGCTTCCTGGTGCCGGGGAAGATGCACCAGGAGACGGAAGCCGAGCGGACCGAGGCCTCACGAAACCCGACCGTCACGCCTAGAACACGCCGGGCAGCACCTCCTCCTGCGCCTGGGCGTAGCCCTCCTCGTGCTCGTCGAGGTAGGTCTGCCACCTGTCCGCCTGCCAGATCTCCAGGCGGGTGATCGCGCCGATGACCACGCATTCCTTGTTCAGTTCCGCGTAGCGCCGCAGCTCCGGTGCGATGGAGATCCGCCCCTGCCCGTCGGGACGCTGCTCGTCGGTTCCGGCGAACAGGTACCGCTGGTAGGCGCGCACCGCCTCGTTGGTGAACGGAGCCTCGGCGACCTTGCGCGCCATCTGCTCGAACTCGTCGCGCGGGAAGACGTAGAGGCAGTGGTCCTGTCCCTTGGTGACCATCAGACCCCCCGCCAGTGCGTCCCGGAACTTCGCCGGCAGCGTCAAGCGCCCCTTGTCGTCGAGCTTGGGGTGATGGGTGCCGAGAAACATCCCGGTCCACCTCCCCCGGCCCGGATCCCCTCAGCCGACGACTGCTCCACGCGCCGGATCGACGCGGAACCAACTGCCGACGAAGGCAGCAGGACCCCCTTTTGCCCCACCGCGCCCCACAGTACCCCACTTCGCTCCACCGTCAACACGAAACGCCCCTCTCACCCCGGCGTGGTCGGCGACGTTTCCGCAGGTAGTGCGCCGTGGGGGCGAAGTGGGGGAAAACGGGGGCGCCGCGTCGCCCCCACCCCACCACGCACCACCACCGGCGCACCAGCCACGATGAGCGGGGATCTGGCGAAAACCGCCGGTCAGAACGCGTGTAGATCAACTGGGCGGGCGGCCGGTTATGCTCAGTCCGTTCGGGGCCCGGCAGCGACCGGACTCCCGTGGTGGGGTGAAGTGGGGCAGCGCGGCCCCGGCTCCGCCGGCCCGGTCCGGGTGTCCCTCCCGGCATCCCCGGTCCGCGGGCCCGACACGACCGGGAGGGCGAAATCCAGGAGGTGGCGTGACGCCGAAAACCCAGCTGACCGGTACCGCCGGTCCGACGACCGGCGCGTCAGCCCCGGCCGCGCCCGGCATCGACCGCGTGCACGGCACCATCCAGCGCATCGCCGCCAACGTCGAGCAGGTCCTCGTCGGCAAGCCCGAGGTGGTCCGGATCGCGCTGGTCACCCTGCTCGCCGAGGGCCACCTGCTGGTCGAGGACGTCCCCGGGGTCGGCAAGACCTCGCTGGCCAAGGCCCTCGCCCGCTCGATCGACTGCACCGTCAGCCGCATCCAGTTCACCCCGGACCTGCTGCCCAGCGACATCACCGGCGTGTCCATCTACAACCGGCAGACCGAGAACTTCGAGTTCCGGCCCGGACCGGTGTTCGCCAACGTCGTGGTGGGCGACGAGATCAACCGCGCCTCGCCGAAGACCCAGTCCGCGCTGCTGGAGTGCATGGAGGAGCAGCAGGTCACCGTCGACGGCGACACCTACGAGCTCGGCGCCCCGTTCATGGTCATCGCCACCCAGAACCCGGTCGAGATGGAGGGCACCTACGCCCTGCCCGAGGCCCAGCGCGACCGCTTCACCGCGCGGGTCTCCATCGGCTACCCCGACCGCAAGGCCGAGCTGGCGATGGTCGACGAGCACACCGGGCACGACCCGCTCGGCCAGCTGCGGCCGGTCGCCGACAGCACCGAGGTGCAGGAGCTGCTGCGCATCGTCGCCGCCGTGCACACCTCCACCGACATCCGCCGCTACGCGATCGACCTGGTCACCGCGACCCGCGAGCTCGCCGAGCTGCGGCTGGGCGCCTCCCCGCGCTCGACCCTGCAGCTGCTGCGCGCCGCCCGCGCCCAGGCCGCGCTCGCCGGCCGCGACTTCGTCGTCCCCGACGACCTGCAAGCCGTGTCGATCCCGGTGCTGGCGCACCGGCTGGTGCTGACCAGCGAGGCCCGCGCCGCCCGCCGCTCGGCGACCGACCTGGTGCGGCAGCTGCTGGAGCGCATCCCGGTGCCGCGCGGCGACACCCACGACGAACGAGGCTGACGTGCTGTCCGGGCTGACCATCCGCGGCCGCTGCCTGCTGGCCGCGGGCGTGGCAGCCGGGATCTGCGCGCTGGTCCTCGACGAGCGGGACCTGCTGCGGGTCTCGGCCTTCGTGATCGCGTTGCCGCTGCTGTCGCTGCTGCTGTCCGGCCAGGTCCGGTTCGGCGTCGCCGCGCGCCGGGTGATCGACCCGCCGCGCGTGCCGGTCGGATCGCGAGCCGACGTGGACCTGCACATCAGCGGCAGCGGCAGGCTGCCCGCCGACGGGCTGGTGCTGGAGGACGGCACCCCGCACGCGCTCGGCGACCGCCCCCGCTTCCGGCTGCCCGTCGTGCCGCGCCACGGCGGGCAGGTGGTGACCTACCCGGTGACCCCGTCGCTGCGCGGCATCCACCACATCGGACCGCTGCGCACCTGGATCGTCGACCCGTTCGGGCTCGCCCAGTTCGAGCGCGAGCTGGCCGGGCGCTCCCGGCTGGTGGCCACCCCGCAGGTCGTCGAGCTGACCGGGCTGCCCGCCGGTTCCGGGCTGGGCACCGGCGAGGACGGCACCGCGCGGTTGCGCGCCGGGCACGGCGAGGACGACGCGATGGTCCGCCAGTACCGGCAGGGCGACGACATCCGCCGGGTGCACTGGAAGTCCACCGCGCGGCGCGACGAGCTGATGGTGCGGGTGGAGGAGCGCCCCTGGCACGGCGGCGTCACGGTACTGCTGGACCGCCGCTCGGCCGCCCACCGCGGCAACGGCCCGAACAACAGCGTCGAGTGGGCGATCTCCGCGGTCGCCAGCATCTGCCTGCAACTGGCCCAGCACGGCCAGCAGGTCCGGCTGGTCACCGAGGACGGGCAGCCGCTCACCCGCGACATCGGCGGTGACAGCGGCGCCCGCGACGAGGTGCTGCTCGACTCGCTGGCCGCCGTGCGCCCCTCCCCGCAGCGCGACCTGCAGTGCAGCCGCGACCCGGGTGACGGGCACGAGCTCATCGCCGTCCTCGGCGAGGTCACCACGGCGGGCGTGGCCGAGCTGACCAAGCTCCGCCCGCAGGAGACCCGCAGCCTCGCGGTGCTGCTGCAGGTCCGCTCGTGGAACGGCGACGGCGTCGGCGTGGACGTCGAGGACGCGGCGCGCACGCTGCGCGCCGCGGGGTGGACCGTCGTGGTGGCCGACGGGCCCTCGACCCCGATCTCCGAGGTGTGGCGGGAGCTGTGCGGGCAGACCAGGTCGGTGGAGAGCACCTCGACCACGGACGGCACGGGACTGATGGCGTGAGCGCGGACAAGACCGGTTCCCTCGACACCTCGCTGGTGGCCTCGGCGGCCGCCGCGGTGGCGGTGCTGTGCGCCTCGGCGTCGTTCGCCGGGGTGCTGGCCGACGCGCGCTGGTTGCCTCCGGCGCTGGTCACCGTGCTGATCGTGGTGGGCGCGGGCGCGCTGGGCAGGCATCTGGGCTGGCCGACCGTCGGCGCGGTCGCCGCTCAGCTGGCGTCGCTGCTGATCACCCAGACGGTGCTGTTCGCCGGGTCGAGCGCGGTGCTGGGCGTGCTGCCCGGTCCGGCCGCGTTCGTCGAGCTGTCCCGGCTGCTGGGCGGGACGGGCGAGCTGATCCGCACCGGTGTGCCCCCGGTCCCCGCCGATCCGCCGCTGCAGGCGCTGGTGTGCCTGGGCCTGGGGGTGGTGGCGCTGCTGGTGGACCTGATCGCGGTGAGCATCGGGACGCCCGCGGTGACCGGGCTGGTGCTGCTGTGCGTGTTCGCTATCCCGGCGTCGCTGGCCGACAGGATGCTGCCCTGGTGGTCGTTCGCGCTGGGCGGCGCGGGCTACGCGCTGCTGCTCGCCGCCGGTGGTCATCACCGCAGGTGGCGGCGTTACGAGGAACCGGACCGGGTGGCCTACGCGCTGTTCGGGCGGACCACGGCGGTCGTCGCGGGCACCGCCGGGGTGATCGCGGTGCTGGCCGGGTCGGTGTTCACCGGGGTCGGCACCGAGGGGCGGCTGCCGGGGTCGGTTCCGGAGGAGTTCGGCGGCACCGACGGCATCGGTCTGCAGCCGTTCACCTCGCTGCGCGGGCAGCTCAACCGGGACCGGGTGGTGGAGCTCTTCCGGGTCCGGGGCCTGCAGCAGGACAGCTATCTGCGGGCGATGACGCTGCGCAAGTTCGACCCGCGCACCGGGTGGCAGCTGGACGGCCTCACGCAAGGCGTGGACGCCGGCGCCCCGCTGCCGCTGCCGGAGGGCACGACGATCGGGCGCGGCAGGCCCGAGCGCATCGAGGTCCAGCCGATCGGCTACCGGGACCCGTGGCTGCCGGTGTTCGGCACCCCGGTCTCGGTGACGGGCATGGGCCGGCACTGGCGCTACGACCCGGCCGCCGGGATCGTGTTCACCCAGACCAACCAGGAGACCCGGCCCTACACCCAGCAGGTGATCGTCCCGGATCCCTCACCGGACGAGCTGCGCCGCGCGCGCGGGCCGATGCCGATCGACCCCGCCTACGTCGACGCCTCCGGCATCTCGCCGCAGGTCGCGCAGCTGGCGCAGCAGCTGACGGCGGACGCGCCGACCGAGTTCGACAAGGCGGTGGCGGTCAACCGGTACTTCACCGATCCGGCCAACGGGTTCCGCTACGACCTGTCCACCGCGCCCTCGACCGGGCAGGACGCGCTGAGCGACTTCCTGTTCCGGGGCAAGCGCGGCTTCTGCGAGCAGTACGCGTCGTCGATGGCGGTGCTGCTGCGCTCGGTCGGCATCCCGTCGCGGGTGGCGGTCGGTTTCACCGCCGGGTACCAGGACGGCACCGAGCAGGTGATCACCACCGAGGACGCGCACGCGTGGGTGGAGGCCTACTTCCCGGGCTGGGGCTGGCAGACGTTCGACCCGACGCCGCTGAGCGACGGGCGCACGGCCCTGCCGCAGTTCCTGGACACCGCGCTGCACCCGCCGCAGGCTGCGGCGCCGGTGCCCGGTCAGCCGCTTCCGGCGCCGCAGCCGGGTGCGCCGGTTCCGCCGGCGGCCGGCGTGCCCGCCGACCAGCCCGACGTCCGCGACGTGCCGGAGCAGCGCCGCGAGCCCGCGGATCGCGGCTGGTCGGTGACGCTGCTGGTGCTGGTGGTGCTGCTGGCGTGCGCGGGCGCGGCGACGCCGCTGGCGGTCCGGGAGATCCGGCGCGGTCAGCGGCTGCAGGCGATCACCGAGGGCCGCGAGGGCGCGGCGAGCACGGCGTGGCGGGAGGTGCTCGACGAGTTCCGCGACCGGGGCGACCGGCCGCGCGCCACCGACACGGCGCGGCAGCTCGCGGACCGGCTGGTGGCCGACCACGAGCTCGACGCCACCGGCGCGGACGCGGTGAAGAACCTGGTCGCGGCCGTGGAGCGGGAGTGGTACGCCCCGGCCTCGCAGCCCGACGGCACGCTCGCGGAGACGGTCAGGACGATCACGGCGAGCCTGCGGGAGAGCGCGCCGCTGGACCTGCGGTCCCGCCTGTTCCCGCGGTCGGCGCTGCCGCCGTGGCGCAGCTGATCAGCCCCGGGTGATGCGCCCCCGCCCGGTGAGCCCCAACAGGTGAGCACCGCTGAGGTTCCGCGCGCATGAAGATCGCCGCCGGGTCCTCGCGGGCCCGGCGGCGATCTCGTAGAAGTGCGGTTCTACTGGTCGAAGCGCTTGCGGAAGCGCTCTTCCATGCGCTGGGCGAGGGAACCTCGCGCGGAGGAGCGACCGGAGCCGCCGCGCTTGGGCTTCTCGCCTCCGCCGCCGTTGTCCTCGGCCTCGGCCTCATCGCCACCACCGCGCAACGCGGACAGGACGATCACGGCTCCGCCGAACATCACGAGGAAGCCGACCACGCTCAGCACCGGGATTTCCGCCGGCCGCAGGGCGGGGATCACCGCGCCGACGACCAGCAGAGCAAGACCCAGCACGAAGACGGCGATGCCCTGCAGCCGCCGACGTCGAGATGGGCGTTGAAGCCGTCCTCCGCGCACGGTGGAGGCGAATTTGGGGTCCTCGGCGTAGAGCGCGCGCTCGATCTGCTCGAGCTGTCGCTGCTCGTGCTCGGAGAGTGGCATGACTCCTCCTCCGGCACAGGTAATCGGTGGCGCCGGGCTTGCCGACCGGCGAACGCTTGGGGGCGTCACCATCGAGGATACGGTTCCGGCGACGCGACGACTACCCGGTCCGGCCACCGGAAACCGGCGACATCGCGGACGTCATCGGATCGGGGCTGTGATCGACTTCGCGCACGGTGTCAACGACCAGCGGTAATCATCCGCCCCACCCTGGGTAGTCGCCGTCCGTGATCATTTTGTCACACCTGCGGCCGATCGGCGGAATTTCCGAAACCACTCGGTCCGCAGGGCCTCATGCGGGCTTGCGGGCGATCGCGTGGAGGCGGGTGGCGATGTCACGCAGCGGTGAGCGGGTGGCCGCGGCCTGCTCCAGCTCCGCGACCGCGTCGGCGGTGCGCGGGTTGTCGTCGGTGATCGAGCCGGGCACGAGGTCGCTGAGCGCGCCCTGGCCCTGGATCACCTCGACGGTGAAGCCACCGGCGGCCAGGGTCTGCTGCAGGCCGTCGGAGTCGAACCGGCGCTGTAGGGTCTCGGACCCTGCGTCGAGCACACCGTCGGCGTCGTTGAGCAGCCGCAGCGCCTCGCTCACGCGGCCGGCCAGGGCGCGGGCCAGCACCGCCGCGTAGCGGTTGGCGACCAGCACGGAGACGGCCCCGCCGGGAGCGGTGGAGGCGGCCAGCGCGGCGATCGCGGCCTCGACGTCGTCGACGACCTCCAGCAGGCCGTGGGCCAGCACGAGGTCCGCGCCGCCGTCGGGGCTCAGCGCCGCCAGCGCCTCGGTGTCGCCCTGCAGCGGCGTCACGCGGTCGGCGACTCCGGCGTCCTCGGCGCGGCGCTGCAACGTCGCCAGCGCGTTCGGGCTGGGGTCGATCACGGTCACCGCGCACCCGGCCTCGGCCAGCGGCACCGCCCACACCCCGCTGCCACCGCCGACGTCGAGCACGCGCGGGCGGCGACCCAGCCGCTCCGCCGCGCGGGCGATCTCGGTTTCCAGCACCTGGTGGACGGCGTCCGATCTCATGCCCCAAAGCGTAATGCCGCGACACCCGCCCCTCGCACCGACGGGTCCCGACACGCGCACGGATCCCCGCGCCGAGAACGGCGGTTTTCGACGGCGGGAACGGGGTGACGGAGGTGATGTGGGGAAATCTCGGACAGCACTGCTGCCGGGGAGGAGGGTTCCGTAGGCTACGTGCGTGCAGACGGTTGCGGTGCTGAGTCTCAAAGGTGGCGTGGGCAAGACGACCGTGGTGCTCGGGCTCGCCTCGGCGGCCATGCGGCGCGGCGTCCGGACGCTGGTGGTCGACCTCGACCCGCAGTGCAACGCGACCGCCGCCCTGGAACCGGAGAAGACGGCGAAGGGTCTGAGCGACGTCCTCGCCGACCCCCGCCCCGAGGTGGTGCGCGCGGCGGTCACCGGGAGCGCCTGGGGCGAGGAGGTCGACGTGCTCGTCGGCTCCGAGGACGCCGAGAACCTCAACGGGCACCAGCCCGATGGCGGCCACCTGTCCCGGCTCGACGAGGCGCTGTCCGAACTGGACGATCTGATCGCCGAGGGCGAACTCCCCTACCAGCTGGTGCTGCTGGACTGCCCGCCGTCGCTGGGCAGGCTGACCCGCTCGGCGCTGGTCGCGGCGGACCGGGCGCTGCTGGTGACCGAGCCGACGATCTTCGCGGTCTCCGGCGTGCAGCGCGCCTTCGAGGCCGTGCAGGCCGAGCGCAGCAACAACCCGGACCTGCAGCCGCTGGGCGTGATCGTCAACCGGGTGCGGCCGCGCTCGCACGAGCACCAGTACCGCATCGACGAGCTGCGCGACATCTTCGGCCCGCTGGTGATGCCGGTGGCGCTGCCGGACCGGCTCGCGGTGCAGCAGGCCCAGGGCGCGTGCATGCCGATCCACCAGTGGGGCACCCCGGGCGCCCGCGAGGTGGCGCTGGCGTTCAACCTGATCCTCGCCCGCACGCTGCGCGCGGGACGGCTTCGCCGCCCGGACCCGGAGGACGACGAGGACCTCGTCGAGGAAGCCGAGTGACCTGGTGCCCGAGGGCGACACGGTCTTCCTCACCTGCCACCGGCTGAACGAGGCGCTGGCGGGCCGGCATCTGGTCCGCGGCGAGCTCCGGCACCCCCGTCTGTCCACCGTGGACCTCGCGGGCCGGGTGGTGAGCGAGGTCCGCCCGGCGGGCAAGCACCTGTTGATGCGCTTCGATCACGGCCGCACGCTGCACCACCACCTGCGCATGGACGGCTCCTGGCACCTCTACGCCCCCGGCGCGCGGTGGCGGCGTCCCGGGCACCAGGCCCGCGCGGTGCTGGCGACGGCGGAGCAGGTCGCGGTCGGATTCGCGCTGCACGACCTGCGCTGGATCCCCACCTCGCGGGAGTCGGAGCTCGTCGGCCATCTCGGTCCGGACCTGCTCTCGCCGGACTGGGGCCCGGACTCGGAGGCCGAGGCGGTCCGCGGGCTCACCGCCGACCCGGGGCGCGAGATCGGGCTGGCGCTGATGGACCAGCGGATCATGGCCGGGGTCGGCAACCTCTACAAGACCGAGGTGTGCTTCCTGCTCGGCCGCTCCCCCTGGACACCGGTCGCCGAGGTCGACGCGCGCGAGGCGGTCCGCCTCAGCCACGAACTCCTGGTGCGCAACGCCTGGCACCCCGAGCAGACCACGACCAAGAGCCTCGGCCGCGGCGACCAGCACTGGGTCTACGGCCGGAAGTCCTGCCTCCGCTGCGGGGGTCCGGTCCGCCGAGGCACCCAGGGCACTCCCCCGGACTCCCGCACCACCTACCACTGCCCCCGCTGCCAGCCCTGATCTCACCGGGGTCGCACCTCTCACCAGGGGACAGTTTTTCCTCGAGTTGACCGGACAAAAGGGACATTGATCATGGGTGATTCGAGGAAAAACTGTCCCCTGGTGACGAACCCGCCCACCGAGGCGCATGCGACGGCGCGGGAGGGAACACCGAATCAGGGGAGGTTGCGGAGGTCGGCGAGGTTCCGCAGGAGGGGGTAGACGATGACGATGCCGATCGAGCCCCAGACCAGGCCGGTGATCCGGAGGTCACCGACCGAGAGCGTGAGGTCGCCGACGCCGGCGATGACGGCCGTGCCGAGGACCGCGAGGTTGACCGGGTCGGCGAAGTCGACGCGGGCGTCCAGCCAGATGCGGACCCCGACCAGCGCCAGCATCCCGAACAGCACCAGGGTCGCGCCGCCGAGCACGCCCAGCGGCACCGTGTTGATCAACGCGGCGAGCTTCGGCGAGAACGACAGCACGATCGCCGCCACCGCCGCCACCAGGCAGGACGCCGTGGAGTAGACGCGGGTCGCGGCCATCACTCCGATGTTCGCCGCGTAGCTGCTCACCGCCGAACCGCCCGCCGAGCCCGACAGCATCGTGGCCAGCCCGCCGCCGATCAGCGCGTCCCCGACGTAGGGGTCGAGATCGCGGCCGGACACCGCGGCGGTGGCCTTGAGGTGCGCGACGTGCTCGGCGACCAGCACGATCGCCAGCGGCAGCACGAACGGCACCACCGAGACGTGTATCTGCGGCGTGATCAGCTCCGGGAACCCGATCCACGGCGCCGCCGCCAGCTCGGCGACCCGCTCCGGCACCAGCTGACCCATCATCGCCGCGTAGGTCCAGCCCACCAGGACCCCGATGAGCACCGACACCCGTCCCGCCATGCCGCGGCTGATGACGGTCAGCAGCACCACCGTGCCCAGGGTCAGCGCGGCCGGCACCCGCTGCTGGTCGAACGACGCCACCGACTGCGGGGCGAGGCTCAACCCGATCATGAGCACGATCGCGCCCGTCACCACCGGCGGCATCGCGGTCTCCATCAACCGCACGCCCAGCGCCTTGACGGCCACGCCGAAGGCCAGCACCACCAGGCCGACCACCATGATCCCGCCGAGCAACGCCGCCGGGCCGGCGCCGACCTCGCTGACCGCCGCGCTCATCGGCACCACGAACGCCACCGACGAGCCCAGGTAGCTGGGCACGCGGTTGCGGGTGATCATCAGGAAAAGCAGGGTCCCGATGCCGGAGAGCAGGAGCGTGGTGGCGACCGGGAAGCCGGTCAGCAGCGGCACCAGCGTCGTCGTGCCGAACATCGCGAGCAGGTGCTGCACGCCGAAGCCGATCGTGAGCGGCCAGCTCAGCCTCTCCTCGGAGGACACGACGGAATCGCGCAGCAGTCGTCGACCGTTGCCGTGCACGGCCCACAACGCCACACTGGCCTCCCCGAGCCACCCGATCAGGCGGATTCACTGTCACGGCATGTGATGACTGGGGAAAGATTACTATTCCGCATCGCGCAAGCAAGTCACCCGGTCCGTCGACGTTGAAAATATCGACTACCGCTAGTGACTCGACTGCAGCGCGTCGTGAGAATCAGTGCTGAGCGGACCCGTCCGCTTCGCCGAAGACCTCGCGCATCCCGGCGGCCAGGCCCGCCAACCGGTCGGTGGCGTCCTGCAGCTGGTGCCGCTGCTCGCCCGCACCGCTCGCGGCGACCGCCTTGCCCGCTGCGGCGACCACTCCGCCGTAGCTCGCCACGCCCTCGTCCAGCTCGGCTCGCAGCCGGTCGACGTCGGCCTTCAGATCCCGCTGCTCGGCCGGCGGCGCGTAGCGCATCGCCGACTCCACCGCGACCAGCCGCTGCGCGCCCCGGCGCAGCTCCCCGGCCGCTGTGTCGGCCGTCGCCCGCGCCTCCGCCGCCGACGCGCCCGCACCGGCCGAGGTCAGCTCGGCTAGCGCGGAGTGCAACGTCCGCTCGGCCTCCAGCAACCGCTGCATCGGCGGTCGCGCAGCCGAACCCGGTGCCGGGAGCAGCTCGGAGGCGCTGGGCTCCGGCAGCGGCGTGTTCTTCAGCTTCCGGTACTTCAGCCCGGCCTGCACCGCGCCCACACCGCCGACCACGGCGACGCCGCCGAGCCCGACGGCAGCCGCCTCCCCGGCGTACTGCCAGTAGAAGATCGTGTCCAGGACCGGCGTCATCCACGAGGCGACGGCGCCGAGCCCGAACACACCAGCGGTGGCCGCGCTGCCGCTGGCGATCCCCTTGGCGGTCCGACGCCGCCGGATCAGCCGTGCCCGCGGATCGCGCCACCCCGCCCACTTGCGCCGCACCTCGGTCGCCACGGGCCCGCGCAGGGTTTCCAGAGCCGCCTCGCCCAGCTGCGCGAGCTCCTGCTTCCGCGACATGGCGCGCCCTCCGCCTCGGTCAGGCCTGGTCGGCCTGCGGCTTCTCCTGCTTCTTGGTCTCCGCCGGGGTCTCACCGCTGGAGATCTGCTGCTGCGCACCGCCGGTGACCTGCTGCTGGTCGCTGCTGCTGCCCATCGAGGCGCGCAGCTGCGCGAGGCGGTTCGAGCCGGCGGCGTCGATCGAGGCCTGCTCGACCTCCATCATCCGCCCCTGCACGCTGTTCTGCGCCAGCTCGGCCTCGCCGAGGGCCGTGGTGTAGCGCTGCTCGATCTTGTCCCGGACCTCGTCCAGCGACGGCGTGTTGCCGGGGGCCGCGACCTCGGTCATCGACTTCATCGACGCCGAGACCTGCTCCTGCATCTTGGCCTGCTCCAGCTGGCTGAGCAGCTTGGTGCGCTCGGCGATCTTCTGCTGCAGGACCTGCGCGTTGCGCTCGACGGCCTGCTTGGCCTGCTCGGCGGCGCCCAGCGACTGGTCGTGCAGCGTCTTGAGGTCCTCGACGCCCTGCTCCGCGCTGACCAGCTGGCTGGCCAGCTGGGTGGCGGTCTCCTCGTACTTCTGGGCCTTGGCCTCGTCGCCTTCGGCGCGGGCCTGGTCCGCCATGACCAGCGCCTGCTTGGCCGACGCCTGCAGCTTCTCGACCTCACCGAGCTGGCGGTTGAGCTTCATCTCCAGCTGACGCTGGTTGCCGATCACCGAGGCGGCCTGCTGGGAGAGCGTCTGGTGCTGCCGCTGGGCCTCTTCGATGGCCTGCTGGATCTGCACCTTCGGGTCCGCGTGCTCGTCGACCTTCGACGAGAAGGACGCCATCAGGTACTTCCAGGCCTTCACGAACGGGTTGGCCATCTCCTCCGCCTGCCTTCTTTCCGCTTGCCTGCCACGTGGCACTGCGAGCCGTCTGCCCCCAGCCGATCTCTCGCCGATACAACGCACCAAGAGCCCCGGCTGGTTCCATCGTGTCAGGTAGTCGTGTCCGCTTCCACCAAACACGGCAGATCTCCGGGTATTTCCCGGAGCGCTCAGCGTTGATCGAACCAGGCACGTCCGAACGCCGCCGCTCCGGGTGCATAACGGACATAGAACCGTGATCAACAAAAACCGACCGCCCCGCGAACCGGCTGGTCACGCGGGGCGGTCGGGGTGTCGTCTAGTCGTTCAGGCGGCCACTACCTGCTTGCGCACCGGAGCGCTGATGCGCTGGCTGAGCACCGGCTGCAGCCCCGCGCGGGTCTCACCGGCTTCGGCGAACTGCTGCTCGGCGTCGGAGAGCTCGGCACCGATGAGGCTCGGCACCAGCTGACCGCCGTCGAGGTCCGCAGTCGCCGGCTCGTCGACCACCGATGGCACCACCATCGTCCTGTCGAGGTCACCGGCCACGGTCACCAACAGCTCTGGCAGCGGCAGGTCCAAGGCATCACAGATCGAGGACAGCAGCTCACTGGACGCCTCCTTGCGGCCCCGTTCGACCTCGGACAGGTATCCGAGGCTCACCCGGGCAGCGCGCGAAACGTCCCGCAACGTCCGAGACTGTGCGGTCCGGGCGCGGCGCAGCCGTTCACCGACCGCCTCCCGCAACAATACGGTCATCGCGCGCCTCCCTTCCTTCGTCGCCTTCCGCGTGCACTACGCGTGAACGCCCCCTACGTTACTCATCGATGGGCCGGAACGAGAACGATCGAGCGGAAGTCCGCCCAGGGCGAACGGTTCATGATCGATCGGACTAGTCCTCGCTGGGCCATGTTCACGCAGCGCACAGCGCAGCCGGACACATGACGGGCCCCTTGCAAATTGTTCAACGCAGCATCCCGGCGAAGTGTTCCAGAGCCACCCGAACGGCCGCCGCACGCACCGCGTGACGATCACCGCCGAGCACCTCGGTGCGCACCTCAACACCTCGCGGCCCGGAGAACCCCAGGTGAACGGTGCCGGGTGCGACTCCGTCCTGCGGATCGGGCCCGGCGACGCCGGTCAGCCCGACGCCCCAGTCCGCGCCGCAGCGACCCGACGCGCCGACGGCGAGTTGGGACGCCACGTCCGGGTGGACCGCACCGTGCTCGGCGAGCAGCTCAGGATCGACCCCGGCGAGCCGGTCCTTGAGGTCGGTGGCGTAGACGACCAGGCCGCCGCGCACCACCGCGCTCGACCCGGGCACCTCGGTCAGCGCCGCCGAGACCAGCCCGGCGGTCAGCGACTCGGCTGTCGCGACGGTCTCACCGCGCGCCCGCAGGGCGTCGATCAGCCCCGCGACCTGCGAGAACGGCAGGCCCAGCGCGTCGAGGATCATCGCGCGCCCCCGGCCGCGCGCATCCGCAGCGCCCGGATCACGTAGTCCAGACCGGTCACCACGGTGGCGATGAGGGCGGCACCGAGCACGACCCAGCGCGGGATGTCGGCCCAGGAGCCCAGCGGCATCAGGTAGAGCCCGATGGCGATGGCCTGCAGCAATGTCTTGATCTTGCCGCCGTGGCTGGCCGCGATGACGCCGTGCCGGATCACCCAGAACCGCAGCAGCGTCACGCCCAGCTCGCGGACGATGATCACCCAGGTGGCCCACCACCACAGGTCGCCGAGCATGCTCAGCCCGACCAGCGCGGCACCGGTGAGCGCCTTGTCCGCGATCGGGTCGGCGATCTTGCCGAAGTCGGTGACCAGCCCGCGCCTGCGCGCCACCTCGCCGTCGACGCGGTCGGTGACCGAGGCCAGGACGAACACGCCGGTGGCGATCCAGCGCCACACGGTGTCGTGGCCGTCGGCCCAGAACAGCGCGACCAGGAACACCGGCACCAGCAGCAGCCGGGACATGGTCAGCACGTTGGCGATGTTGAGGACGGGGACCTGCGGTGCCTGCCCTTCGGCCGTCATGGCTGCTCCCCGGACTTCTCCACGGGACGCACCACGAGGTCCACGCCGTCGCTGTCGATGACCTCGCAGCGCACCAGCTCGCCGACGGCCAGGTCGTCGGTGTCGACGATCAGGCACTCGCCGTCGACCTCGGGCCCCTGGTGGTCGGCGCGGCCGATCACGTCGTCCTCGTCGAAGCGCTCGACGAGGACGGTGACCTCGGTGCCGATCCGGTCCTCGGCGCGCTGCGCGATGAGCTCGTCGGCGAGGGCGGTCAGCTGCTCGACGCGCTCGTCGACCACGTCCTGGTCGAGCTTGCCGTCGAAGCCCTCGGCCTCGGTGCCGTCCTCGTCGGAGTAGCCGAACACGCCGACGGCGTCCAGCCGGGCCTCGGTCAGGAACTCCTGCAGCTCGGCGAAGTCGTCCTCGGTCTCACCGGGGAAGCCGACGATGAAGTTGCTGCGGATGCCCGCCTCCGGCGCCAGCTCCCGGATCTGCTCGATGAGCTGCAGGAACGACTCGGTGGAACCGAACCGGCGCATCCGGCGCAGCACGGACTCGCTGGAGTGCTGGAAGGACAGGTCGAAGTAGGTCGCGACACCGGGCGTGGTGGCGATGGTGCGCACCAGGTCGGGACGGGTCTCGGCGGGCTGCAGGTAGGACACCCGGACCCGCTCGACGCCGTCGAGCTCGGCCAGCTGCGGCAGCAGCGTCACCAGCGCGCGCTGGTCGGAGAGGTCCTTGCCGTAGGACGTGGAGTTCTCGCTGACCAGGAACAGCTCCTTGGCGCCGTTCTTGGCCAGCCAGGCCCCTTCGCCCAGGACCTCTTCCGGCGGGCGGGAGAGGAAGGAGCCGCGGAAGGACGGGATCGCGCAGAACGAGCAGCGGCGGTCGCAGCCGGAGGCGAGCTTGAGCGCGGCGACCGGCGAGTCGTCGAGCCGGCGCCGCGAGATCTCGCGCGCGGCAGGCACCCAGCCGTGACCGGGCACCGCGACCTCGGCCGCGGCGGCCGGGCGGGACACCGGGCTGATCGGCAGCATCTTGCGCCGGTCCTGCGGCTGGTGGGATTCCAGCGCGCGGCCGGCGAGGACGTCGTCGAGCCGGTCGGCGAGGTTGCCGTAGTGGTCGAAGCCCAGGACGGCGTCGGCCTCGGGCATCTGCTCGGCGAGCTCGGCGCCGTAGCGCTCGGCCATGCAGCCGACGGCGACGACCTTCGCGCCGGTGTCGGAGGCGGCGAGCAGCGTGTCGACGGAGTCCTTCTTGGCGGACTCGACGAAGCCGCAGGTGTTGACCACGACCACTTCGGCCTCGTCGGGATCCACGAGATCCCAGCCGCGGCCGTGCAGGTTGCCCGCCAGCTCTTCGGAATCCACCTCGTTGCGCGCGCAACCGAGCGTGACCATGGCGACTCGGTGGTGTTGCTGCTCGGTTGACATGGGTCGAGCCTAACGTCCCTGCTGTCGCCCTCCGGCAACGAGCCTGCCACCCGGAAACGCGCCCGGGCGGTGGCCGAGATTACGGCCGTCCGGACGACCACCTTCCCGTTGCGATGGTTAGGCTTACCTAACGTGAATGCCATCGAGGTGCGACCGGCCCGAGTCCGCGACGCGCGAGCGATCAAGTCGTTGGTCGACCACTACGCGGGCAAGGTGGTGCTCGGCAAGGAGCTCGTGACCCTCTACGAGGACATCCAGGAGTTCGTGGTCGCCGAGGACGGCGGGAGCATCATCGGCTGCGGCGCGCTGCACGTGCTGTGGGAGGACCTCGCCGAGATCCGCACGGTGGCCGTCGACCCGATGGAGAAGGGGCGCGGCGTCGGGCACCTGATCGTGGAGCGGTTGATCGAGCACGCCGCCGAGCTGGGACTGTCGCGGATCTTCGTGCTCACCTTCGAGACGGACTTCTTCGGCCGCCACGGATTCCGGCCGATCGCCGACACCCCGGTCCCGCCGGAGGTCTACGCCGAGATCCGCCGCTCGCCCGACGAGGGCGTGGCGCAGTTCCTGGACCTGGCGCACGTCAAGCCGAACACCTTGGGCAACACCCGGATGCTGCTGCAACTGGCGTGACGGTCGCGCTGGGGCCCCGGCGCGGCGCTACGATGGATGCATGAATGGTTATGCGCCGTCGGAGATAGTGATTCGACGGGCTCGGATCGCCGACGTCCCGACCATCAAGGCGCTGGTCGACACCTACGCGGGCGAGGTGCTCCTGGAGAAGGAGCTGGTCACCCTCTACGAGGACGTCCAGGAGTTCTGGGTCGCCGAGGACGGCGGGCGCGTCGTCGGCTGCGGCGCGCTGCACGTGCTCTGGGAGGACCTCGCCGAGATCCGCACCGTGGCGATCGACCCGGCGGTCAAGGGCCGCGGCATCGGGCACCGGATCGTCCAGCGGCTCATCGGACTGGCCACCGACCTGGGTCTGACCAGGCTGTTCGTGCTCACCTTCGAGACGGACTTCTTCGGCCGCCACGGATTCCGCACCGTCGACGGCGCCCCGGTCAGCCCCGAGGTCTACGAGGAGATGCGCCGCTCGGTCGACGCCGGCGTCGCCGAGTTCCTGGACCTGGCCAACATCAAGCCCAACACCCTCGGCAACACCCGCATGCTCCTCGACCTGTCCCGCTGAGCAGGCCTTCTTCAATCCTCAAGTGCGGGACTCAGCCTGCACCGCCACCGGCACCGCCGAGCAAGGCGAGTTCGGCCCTCCGTTCCTGGTCGTTTATCAACCGTTCGCTTCGTAAGTTCGCAACTTCCTCACCGGTCACTCCGGGAACGGTTATAAACACCGGTGGTCATTCGTTCCACCCAGAGGAGACCACCTTGGAACGCACCCGTCGTCGCGGCCTCGTCGCCGCCGTGGCCGCCACCGGAGCCCTGCTGCTGAGCGGCGGTACCGCCTTCGCCGCCGACCTCACGCCGGAGGAGCTGCAGAAGACCACCGACAGCTACCTGTTCGAGTACTCGCTGGACGAGTTCACCCAGACCAGGGGCGAGCAGCCGTACGCCGACCAGCTCGACTGGTCCTCCGACGGCTGCTCCTACTCCCCCGACGCTCCGTTCGGGTGGGAGTTCAAGGAGAGCTGCGACCGGCACGACTTCGGCTACCGCAACTACAAGCTGCAGGAGCGGTTCTCCGAGGACAACCGGCTGAAGATCGACGACAACTTCCGCGACGACATGTACTCGGCCTGCGACGGCGACGGCGCCTGCGAGGCCACCGCGGACCTCTACTACCAAGCGGTCCGCCAGTTCGGCGGCTCCGCCTCCTCGCTCGCCGAAGCCGTGGAGATGGCCGAGCTGCCGGACAAGGCCCGGGCTCAGCAGTGATCACCAGGTGACAGTTTTCATGAAAACTGTCCCGGACAAAACGGATGTTCTCCTTTTCTCCGGCGGGCGATTTTCATGAGAACTGTCGCGGTGCGGAGGACCCCCACCCGGTGGGAGGACCACCTCTCCAGGTGGGGGTCGTTCTTCGCCGGGTGACCTCGCGGGTCAGCGGCCGATTCGGGTGTCCATCGGACGGGCTTCGGTCTGGGCCGTGGCCGCCGTGCCGGACTCGTCGATCGGGCCGACGCCGTAGAAGGCCTCGCAGGGACCGCCGATGTAGTGCTCGAAGTCCGTGGTCACGTGGATCATGGACTTGCCGTCGGAGGTCGGCAGCAGGGTCGGGCTGAAGTTCCGGCAGACGCTGCCCTGGTTGTAGCTGATCTGCACCGGTGCCGGGATCTCCTTCCACGGACCGTCGAGCTTCCCCGGATCGTCGTTGACCATCACGGTCTTGCCGTTGCCCGGAGCCCAGCCGCCCTCGTCACCGCCGAGCATCTGGTAGCCCAGCAGCAGCCGTCCGTTCGGGTTCGGCCCCGGCGCGAGCGCGATGGTCGGCGTGCCGAGCGGCTGGCCGCCGGTGTCGGAGACGATCTCGGTGCCGAGGTCGTAGGGGTCGCCCCAGTCCCAGCCGTCGGAGGATTCGCGGATCCAGATCGTGCAGGTGTGCACCGGGTCGTAATTGCAGACCTCGTACACCATCACGTAGGTGCCGTCGGGCAGCTTGCGCACTCCCGACATTCCCGGGCGGACCCGGAACTCGTCGTTCTTCAGCATCTCCTTCGAATCGGTCCAATTTCGACCATCCGAAGAACGCACCTGCATCAGTTTCTGATCGTGCTTCGGGTCGCCGTCGTCGGAATAGAAGGCGACCAGATCACCCTGCTCCGAAACCGTGAACTCGGGTTCCCACACACCCGGTCCGACCGGGGCCCGCACGATGTCGGAGAGGTAGCTCCAGGTCTTGCCGTGATCGTCGCTGCGCCACACGCGGATGCTGGCCTGCCGCTCCTCCTCATCGGCACCGACACCGGCCGTGCCCGCCCACAGCAGCGTCCCGGCAGGCATGTCGCCGACCTGCTGCGGCAGCTCGTACAGCGTCGAGCAGCACATCCCCTTGGTGTCCTCACCTGCGGGATCGTGGATCTCGGCGAGCGGCTGGAAGGTCTTGCCGTCGTCGCGGCTCTCCTGGATCGTCGCGAAACCGGCGTTGTCGCGGTAGGTCGTCATGCTCGCCAGCACGCGGCCGTTGGCGTCCCCGGAGTGCTCCAGGCGCAGCAGCCTCGGGTAGCTGGACCCGCCGACCCTGAGCAGCTCGCCCTTCTCCACGTCCTGCGTCCCGACGTCTCCGGGAGCGGGCGCGGATAACGCCATCTGCTGGAATCCGGCGGCGACCAATGCCGCCGAGAACAGCACGACCAACAAAGCGCGAACTTTTCGCACGACCATGCGCAATACCCCTCAACCGCAGGCGGATCAACCGTCAGCGGCGGAGAGGTTATCGCAGAAAACTTCTGAATCGAGCCCTCTGAGAATTCCGTTCAGAGCAATTGTCGGGTCGCAAACGGAGCAGTGGAAACAATGCGAAACAAATGGTGATGAACAAACGTGAAAAGTGCGGAGAAGAATCGGGCCCGCGGTGCGCACCGCGGGCCCGGGATCACTCCTCCTCGTCGGGCGAGGGCCCGCCGCGGATCGCGTAGAGCGCGTTCTCCAGCTCGTCGGGCTTGACCAGCACGTCGCGCGCCTTGGACCCCTCCGAGGGGCCGACGACGCCGCGCGATTCGAGCAGGTCCATCAGGCGACCGGCCTTGGCGAACCCCACGCGCAGCTTGCGCTGCAACATCGAGGTCGACCCGAACTGGCTGGTCACGACGAGTTCCGCGGCCTGCAGCAGGACGTCGAGATCGTCGCCGATGTCGGAGTCGATCTCCTTCTTGTCGCCCGACTTGCCCGCTGCGGTGACGCCGTCGGTGTAGTCCGGCTCGGCCTGGTCCTTGGTGTAGGCGACGATGCGGTGGATCTCGTCGTCGGCGACGAACGAGCCCTGCACGCGCACCGGCCGCGAGGCGCCCATCGGCAGGTACAGCGCGTCACCCATGCCGATCAGCTTCTCGGCGCCCGGCTGGTCCAGGATGACCCGCGAGTCGGTCAGCGACGAGGTCGCGAACGCCAGCCGCGACGGCACGTTGGTCTTGATCAGACCGGTGACGACGTCCACCGAGGGCCGCTGGGTGGCCAGCACCAGGTGGATGCCGGCGGCGCGGGCCTTCTGGGTGATCCGCACGATCGCGTCCTCGACGTCGCGCGGGGCGGTCATCATCAGGTCGGCGAGCTCGTCGACGATCGCCAGGATGTACGGGTAGGGCTTGTACTCGCGCTCGCTGCCCAGCGGCGCGGTGATCTCCCCGGAGCGCACCTTGGCGTTGAAGTCGTCGATGTGCCGGACCCGGTTGGCCTGCATGTCCTGGTAGCGCTGCTCCATCTCCTCCACCAGCCAGGCCAGCGCGGCGGCGGCCTTCTTCGGCTGGGTGATGATGGGCGTGATCAGGTGCGGGATGCCCTCGTAGGGCGTCAGCTCCACCATCTTCGGGTCGATCAGGATCATCCTGACCTCCTGCGGGGTGGCCCGCGCCAGCAGCGACACCAGCATCGAGTTGACGAAGCTCGACTTACCGGAACCGGTCGAACCCGCGCACAGCAGGTGCGGCATCTTGGACAGGTTCGCGGTGACCATGTGGCCCTCGATGTCCTTGCCCAGGCCCATGACCAGCGGATGCGAGTCCTTGGCCGCCTCCGAGGACCGCAGCACGTCGCCGAGCCGCACCATCTCCCGGTCGCTGTTGGGCACCTCGATGCCCACCGCGGACTTGCCGGGGATCGGGGCCAGCAGCCGCACGTTGTCGGTCGCGGCGGCGTAGGCGATGTTCTTGGTCAGCGCGGTGATCTTCTCGACCTTCACGCCCGGGCCCAGCTCGACCTCGTAGCGGGTGACGGTCGGGCCTCGGGTGAAGCCGGTGACCTGCGCGTCGATGTTGAACTGCTCCAGCACGGCCGTGATCGCCTCGATCATCGAGTCGTTGACCTTGCTGCGGCTCTTCGGCGGGTCGCCGTCGGTGAGCACGTCCAGCGGCGGCAGCTGGTAGTCGCCCTCGACGTCGCGGCTGATCAGCGGCGCGTCGCTCGTCTTCGCGGGCTTCTCGGGCTTCTCCGGCTTGGCGGCCGGGACCTCGGCGGCCTTCGGCTTGGCGGGCTTGGCCGGGGGTTCCTCGGGCACGTCGTCGAGGGAGAGCTGCTCGTCCTGCTCGGACATCGCCGCCTGGCGGCGCCGGGACGGGCGGCGCAGCTTGACGGTCGACGGGTCGCCCTCCAGCTCGGCCTTGCTGGGCGCGGGCTCGAAACCGTCCTCGTCGTCGTAGTCGTCGCCGCGCATCTTGGCGAGCACGTCGCGCACCGACGACCCGGTGAGCACGAGCAGTCCGAACAGCCCGGCGATGATCAGCACGGGGACGGCGACGTAGCCGGTCAGGCCGTAGGCCAGGGCGCCCCCGGCGACGAATCCGAGCGCACCGCCCGCGGTGGGCCATGCTTCGGACTCCAGCGGGGCACCCGAGAGGACGTGGATGGTTCCCAGCGTGGCGAACACCAGCAGCACGGTCCCGATGACCACGCGCGGCCGGGCTTCGGGGCTGGTCTCGGTGCGCATCAGGATCACCGAGGTGATCAGCAGGACGATGGGCAGCACGACCGCGCCGATGCCGATGACCGAGCGCAGCGCCCAGTCGAACCAGTGACCGACCGGCCCGCCGGCCTGCCACCACACGCCGGCGGCCACGACGACGGCCAGCGCGAGGTAGATCAGCGCGATCCCGTCGCGGCGGTGCGCGGGGTCGAGCTCGTGCGTTCTGCCGACCGCGCGGACCACGCCGCCGAGTCCGCCACCCCGCTTCCGGGTGGCCGGGGTCTTCTTGCTGCTCTTGGCGGGGGTGCGCTTCGCGGGCGTCTTGCGGGGCGCGTGCGTCGACCCGGCGCGCGGCTTGCTCTGCCCGCCGCCCTTGGTCCCGCCGCTCTTCGCGCCACTGGTCTTGGCGGACGCGGTGCTCTTGCCACGCTTCGCGGCGGTGCCGCTACGCTGCGTCGCCGCCTTGCCGCGCGACGAGCCCCGCCCCCCGTTCGTTGTCCGGCTCGCCATGCCCCACACGGTATCGGCACCCGCCTCTCCCGTCACAACAACCACGGGGGTTTGCGCCCGCTGAACGCACGAGTCGTGAGACTCTTACCCATCATGGTTGCCCTGCCCAACGGCCCGGAGCCGACACACCGGAGCGATCGCGAGAAGCTGTTCCGCGCCACCCCGAGGCCGTGGCGTGCGCTGATGCGCGTGGACCGCGCGGTGATCGCGCTGACCGGGCGGCTCGTCGTCACCGGCGACGTGCCGGATGACCTGCGCGGACAGCCGATGCTGATGGCGGCCAACCACATCGGCAACCTGGACCCGCTGGTGCTCATCGCCGCGTGCCGGCATCGGCGGATCGCGCCGCGCTTCGTCGCGACGGGTGGCCTGTTCGACACGCCGGTGCTCGGTTCGATCATGCGCGCGGGACGGCACGTGCGCGCCGATCGCGGCAAGGCGACGGCGGCCGAGGCGCTGGACAAGGTCGTCGCTGCGCTCGCCGACGACGCGAACCCGGTTCTGGTCTACCCGGAGGGGCGGATCACGCTGGAGCCGAACATGTGGCCGGAGCGCGGCAAGACCGGCGTGGCCCGGATGGCGCTGGCGGCGGGCACGAAGGTCATCCCGGTCAGCCAGTGGGGTGCGCACGAGGCCATGTGCTACGGCATGGTGCGCGTGGAGAGCGCCCGCGACCTGTGGGTCCTCTTCTCCTCGTGGCTGCGGGCGATCGCGCGCAGGCCGACGATGCGGGTGCACTTCGGCGCCCCGGTGGACCTCTCCGACCTGTCGGCCGACCGCGTCGGCGACGCCGCGCGCGCCCGCGACCGCATCATGCGCGCGATCACCGAAGGCCTGGTCCGGCTGCGCGTCGACGAGCCCGACGCCCCGCTGCACCAGGACCGCACCCGCCCGGTCAGCGACAAGCGCTCGCCCTGGTTGGCCCGGTAACCGAACCGAAACGCGGTCGGCGCGACCATTTCTCGCCAACGTCGCGCCACTTTCTCGTCCGACCTCGTTAACTGTCCACACTGCATCGCCATCACCGGCGACAACCCGGACAGACGAGGACGATCGTGAGAAAAGCCGCCACCACCGCGCTGGCGCTCGGGCTGCTGATCGGCTTATCGCCGTCGGTCGGCTCGGCGTCGGCCGCACCAGCGCCCGAATTCACCCCGGCCCCGATCCAGTGGGGCCCGTGCGACAGCGAGACCCTGCAGAAGGCCGGCGCCGAGTGCGGCACGGTCTCGGTCCCGATGGACTACGCGGACCCGGCGGGCGAGCAGATCAAACTCGCCGTCTCGCGCGTCAAGGCGACCGTTCCCGCCGACCAGTACCAGGGCGTCATGCTGGTCAACCCGGGTGGACCCGGCGGTTCCGGGCTGAACCTGAGCGTGCTCGGATCGGCGGTGCCGAAGAACGCCGGTGCCGCCTACGACTGGATCGGCTTCGACCCGCGCGGTGTGGGCAGCAGCGAACCGGCGCTGTCCTGCGATCCGAACTACTTCGGCTACAACAGGCCGCACTACGTGCCCGACGCCGAGCTGGAGAAGACCTGGCTGGACCGCGCCGAGGGCTACGCGAAGGCCTGCGGCAACGCGGGCAAGCTGCTCGACCACCTCAAGACCACCGACTCGGTCGAGGACATGGAGAGCATCCGCAAGGCCCTGGGCCAGGAGCAGATCAACTACTACGGCTTCTCCTACGGCACCTACCTCGGGCAGGTCTACGGCACCCTGCACCCGGAGCGGATGCGGCGGCTGGTGATGGACGGCGTGGTCAACGTCAACGACGTCTGGTACCAGGCGAACCTGAACCAGGACGTGGCCTTCGACCGCAACATCAAGATCTTCTTCGACTGGGTCGCCCGCAACGACGCGACCTACCACCTGGGCACCACCGCGGACGCCGTGGAGAAGCAGTACTACGACCAGCTCGCGAAGCTCGACGCGCAGCCGGCCGGTGACGTGATCGGCTCGGCGGAGTGGACGGACCTGTTCCTGCAGGCCGGGTACTCGACGTCGGTGTGGCCGGAGCGCGCGCAGGCGTTCTCCGCGTGGGTCAACAACGGCGACTGGGCCCCGGCCAAGGCGCTCTACGACGACACCAACGCCCCCGGCGACGACAACGGCTACGCGGTCTACACCGGCGTGCAGTGCACGGACGTGCAGTGGCCGACGGACTGGGAGCAGTGGCGCACCGACAACTGGGCCACCCACGAGAAGGCACCCTTCGAGACCTGGGGCAACGCCTGGTACAACGCCCCGTGCCTGACCTGGCCCGCCAAGGCGGGCAAGCCCGTCGAGGTCGACGGCAGCAAGGTCGAGGGAGCCCTGCTCATCAGCGAGGAGCTCGACGCGGCCACCCCGTTCCCGGGCGCCCTGGAAGCCCGCAAGCGCTTCCCGAACGCGAGCCTCATCAGCCTTCCCGGCGGCACCACCCACTCCGGCTCGCTGAGCGGAAACGCCTGCGAGGACGACAAGATCGCCGACTACCTGCTCACCGGCGCGCTCCCGCCCCGCCAGGACGGCGACGGCCCCGACACCACCTGCGAACCGCTCCCGCAGCCGACCCCGGACCAGGTCGGCACCCAGGCCACCCACGGCCAACCAGCGGTCCTGCAGGAAGCCCTCCAGTCCAACCACCGCTGACCCGTGACGAGAACGGGCCGGACTCCCCTGGGAGCCCGGCCCGTTCCCACTGCTCAGGAACTTGCCTTGACCAGGGATAAGAACTCCCGCCAAACCCCGTCCCGGACGACTAACGCCGTCCCACCGGGACTGGGTCGAGGTTGTGGCTGGTGGTGGGGTTGCGGGGTGCACGGTCGCGTGAAGGGACGTTGCTACATACAGGTGATGGGTGGGGCGAAAGTGATCGCTCAGTAGGGTGATCGCGTTCATAATGTGCGCCGGTTCAAAACGCTGTGATCATCACCGGTGATCACCGAGGATGGGCCGGAAGTCAGACATCAGCCTGAAGTAGGGGGAACACCGCCGTGGCCGGGTACCTGGTCGGCCAGCTGGGTTGGAGAGCGCCATCAAGAAGCTCGAAGACATCAGGGACAACGCGCGCTCGATGGTCCAGAGCATCGGCAGGTCCGCTCCGGGTGCCTTCGCTGGTGAGCTGACGGCCAAGGACAACTACACCTCTTCGGCGTTCAAGGCGATCAACGAACGCGCCGTGGGCGAGCAAGGTTCCCTTCAGCTGATCGTGAAGGACATGACCGCCAAGCTCACCGAGAAGATCGAGGCGTACCAGGCAACGTTGGACGAGTACAGGCGCAACGACGACGCAGCGGCCTCCAGCGTGCGCCGCACCGAACAGTGAACCTCGATCACGGCAAGATGGCGGAGATGACGATTCCTAAGCGAACCTTGCTGGCGGGTGCGGCCGCCGGGTTGGTGATCACGATGAGCGCCTGTTCGAGCGGATCAGCCCCCGAACCGGCACCAGCGCCCGAGAGCCAGCACCAAGCAGGCCCGACGATCAACGATCCGAAGGACGCCTCCGCCGTCGACCTGTGCCAGCTCCTCCCGGGCGATGCGGCCACCTCGCTGGGTCTCAATCCCGCTGGTGAAGAAGAAACCAGCCCGATCGACCCCGACATGCCTCCGCAGTGCACCTGGAAGACCGAGGATGGCGCCACGACCGTCTCGCTCGGGCCGTCCAACGTTCCGATCCAGTGGTACTTCGACAACAAGGCCACTTTCGTCGACTACCGCGAACTGAACATCGCCGGTCACCCCACTGTCCAGGGGAACAAGGCAGATCCGGCGCAAACCGAGAACTGCTGGATGTACCTGGGAACGAAGGACGGCCAGATCCTCGGTGCCTTCGCGTTCGGAACCGCTGACCCGTGCTCGCTGACGCAGAAGGCTCTTGAGGCCTCGGTTCCCACCCTTCCCGCCGCCAAGTAAGGATTCTCTGGGGAGACATCACGATGCTGGACATGTGCTACGCCAGTAGCGCCAAGGAGTACCGCAAGCAGATGGGCGGCGCTCCCGACGCGGCTTCCTTGCCCGCTCCGTCCGACGAGGGCGTCAAGCTCTGGAACAACGTCGCGACGAAGTTCGACGACATGGCGGACGACATCGCTGCTGCGCTGCGAGCTGCCGAAGCCGCCCACGAGGGCACCGCTGCTGATGCCGCGAACGCCTCCATCGCCGAGATTCAGCCTCTTGCGAGGGCTGCTGCTGAGACTTCGCGTGGGGTGAAGGCGGCGTTGGAGGAGCAGAACTCCTACCAGCGTGAGGCTTTTCAGGCTCTTCCGATGAAGGACGACCCGTTGCCCAGCGGGCAGGGGGCTTTGCTGGATCCGCCGGAGAAGGGGTGGGTCGAGGACTGGGGGCTCGACTCGAACCCGGTGACCGGGTGGATGTCGGACTACGAAGAGCGCCAGCAGGCCTACGTGGACACCAACCAGCAGGCCAACCAGGTCATGGAGCGCTACAGCCAGCAGACCGAGGGCGTGATCGCGCGGCTGCCCGAGTTCCAGCCCGCCGACCAGCCGCCGCCGGCCGCTCCGCCCGCTGCGTCGTACCCGACGGCGGGCACGTATTCCGCTGGTGACGGCGGTTCTTCGCACTCCGGTGGTGGCTACTCCGCACCCGCGAGCACGTCGTCCGCGTGGGCTTCGGCCCCGGCCGCCGCGCCCGCGCACGCTCCGTCGGCTCCGCCCGCCGCGTCGAACCCGTCGTGGGCGACTCCGTCCGGTCCCGGGCTTCCGCCCGGCGTCGTGCGCGGTCCCGACGGGACGCTGTTCCGGCAGAACCCGCGGACCGGGGCGTGGGAGCGGCAGAACCCCTACAACGGTCGCTGGGCTCCCTCCCCCAACGGCGGCCCGCGTGGCGGTCGCAGCGGCGAAGGCGCAGGTGCGCCGGTGGGTCGCGGTGCCGGTGGCCGGGCCGGGATGGGCGGTCTCGGTGGCTCCAGCGCCGGGAGCGGTGCCGGTGGTGCCGCCGGTGGTCGCCCCGGTCAGAACGGGGCTCCCGGTGGTGCCGGGGCCGGTCGCGGCAAGCAGGGCGAGGACGACGAGCAGGAGCACCAGCGCCCGGGCTGGTTGGTGGAGCAGGACGACGTGTTCACCAACGACATACAGCGCACCGCTCCCGCCGTCTTCGGTGACGCCGACGCGGGCCGGTGATTCGTGGCCAGGCGTGAACTGAGCCTGCCTCCCGCCGCGGCGAACTACCTCTGCACCCGATTCGACCTGCAACTCCACCCGCTGCTGCGGGTGGGCTGGCTGCCGCTGGACGCCACCGAGTCCGACCGCCGCGAGGCGGCCGAGCTCGGTCGGCGCCAGCTCGTCCAGCAGAGCCTGTTCGACGGCGACGAGCTGCACCCGTTCGTCGAGGACGCCGTGCGCCTGCTCGCCCGGCCGCCGCTGGCGGTCGGCGTCGCGGTCCACGCGCGCGAAGGCGAGAACTTCAACGCGGTGCTCGTCGAATACGGCCGCAGCACGGTCCAGGCCTACCAGGCCGACGGTGAAACACCCGACGACCTGCGGGAAATCCGCATCAAGCGGCACGAGCACGGCGGTCCGGCGGGCAACGCCGTCAACCTGCTCGGCAAGATCACCGCCGCCGACGACGTCTCGGTGTCGCTGCCCTACGCGCACCTGGAGCAGGTGATCAAGCGGATGGGCGACTCGGCCCGGACCATGTCCGCGGCCCTGGGCTACGCGGGAGTGCGCGGGGCGCAGGGGAAAACGCTGATGCGGGCGTTCACCGCCAAGCGCAGCCTCGAAGGTCTCATCACCGTGCGGGCCTACGACCAGCAGGTCCGGCGCACCCGGTCGCTGCCGTTCAACGTGCAGTTCTTCGCCACCGAAGCCGGCTGCTACCTGGCGCAGCGCAAACCCGGCCGGGACGGCCAGGACTGGTACACGCTGGCACCGGCCGACTCCCGCAAGCTCATCGGCACCATCAACGAGATGATCCGGCTGCTCACCCACCCGGCCGCCCGCGTCTGAACGCGGAGGAGGGCCGGCCCCACCCCCGGGGCCGGCCCTCCTGCCGAGCAGATCAGCCTTCCGTGATCGGCGCGTTGACGCAGCTGCTGTCCTGCGGAGACAGGATGGGTGCTGCGACCCCCAGCACCGCGGCGTTGTTGCCGCACAGCTGAACCGGCAGCACGCTCGCGTTGTTGTCGTTCAGCAGGTTGACCCCATCGTTGTCCGCGCTGTCAGCGAACGCCGGGCCGCCGATGGCCATGAGTGCCGTCGCCGCAGCGGCAGCGCCGAAAAGTCGAGCGGAAGTACGCACCTTCAGACCCCAATCTTGCGAGTGGTTTTTCCAGCGGAACGAAGTAGCTCGAACCGGCGAGATTCACCGTGGCAGCGGATCTGCCTGACAGCGCGGTGGGTCATTCCAAAGTGGCACGCCGTCCACCCGTGAGGTGTTCGAAACCACCCAGGGTGCACGGGAGAAACGGACATTCCCCGAGAGCGACTGGCACGTCCGGGTAACGAGTGATCGGAAACGGGTACGGAAGCGGATCTTCGATCCCGCGCAGGCGGCTACCCGCGGTGATGCGAGAACGCGAACGGGGTGGTTCGGAAGGATTTCCGAGCCACCCCGTTCCAGCGAGAGATCAGGATCCGACGGGAAGCACGTTCGGCACGATCATGGGACGGCGGCGGTACTTCTCGGCGACCCAGCGGCCCACCACCCGGCGCACCGACTGCGCGATCCGGTGCGTGTCGGTGATGCCCTCGGCCTCGGTGCGCGCCAGCTCCATCTCCACCAGCGGCACCACGTCGTCCAGGGCCTTCGGGTCGTCGGAGAACCCGCGACCGGAGATCGTCGGCGGCGAGACCGCGCGCCCGTTCGTCACGTCCACCGCGACCGTGATCGCGATGAAACCGCCCTCGCCCAGCACCAACCGGTCCGACAGCGTCGACTCGCCCACGTCGCCAACCGACAGGCCGTCGACGTAGACGTGACCGACCTCGACCCGACCCGCGATGCTCGCGATGCCGTCGACCATGTCGACCACCACGCCGTCCTCGGCGATGACCACGCGATCCGCGGGCACCCCGGTCAGCCGGGCCAGCTCGGCGTTCGCGCGCAGGTGGCGCCACTCGCCGTGCACCGGCATCACGTTGCTCGGGCGCACCGCGTTGTACAGGTACAGCAGCTCACCGGCCGAGGCGTGCCCGGAGACGTGCACCTTGGCGTGCCCCTGGTGCACCACCTGGGCACCCAGCCGGACCAGGCCGTTGACCACGCCGAACACGGCGGTCTCGTTGCCCGGGATCAGCGAGCTCGCCAGCACCACCGTGTCACCGGCGCGGATGCCGATCTGCCGGTGCTCGCCCCGAGCCATCCGCGACAGCGCCGACAGCGGCTCGCCCTGCGAACCCGTCGAGACGAACGCGACCTCGTGCTCCGGCATCTCCAGCGCCTGGTCGAGGTCGACCAGCAGGCCGTCCGGCACGTTGAGCATGCCCAGATCGGCGGCGATGCCCATGTTGCGCACCATCGACCGGCCCACGAAGCAGACCTTGCGGCCGTGCGTCTCGGCGACCTCCAGCACCTGCTGCACGCGGTGCACGTGGCTGGCGAAGCAGGCCACGATGACCCGCTGCGTCGCCTTTCCGATCACCCGGTCCAGCACCGGGCCGATCTCGCGCTCCGGCGTGACGAAACCGGGCACCTCGGCGTTGGTGGAGTCGACCAGGAACAGGTCCACGCCCTCGTCGCCGAGGCGGGAGAACCCGGCCAGGTCGGTCAGCCGGCTGTCCAGCGGCAGCTGGTCCAGCTTGATGTCACCGGTGTGCAGCACGACCCCGGCGGGAGTGCGGATGGCGACCGCCAGCGCGTCCGGGATCGAGTGGTTGACCGCGAAGAACTCCAGCTCGAAGGCGCCGTGCGTGCTGCGCTGGCCCTCGGCGACCTCGATCAGCTCCGGGTTCAGCCGGTGCTCGCGGCACTTGGCCGCCAGCAGCGCGAGCGTGAACTTGGAGCCGACCACCGGCAGGTCCGGGCGCAACCGCAGCAGGAACGGCACGGCACCGATGTGGTCCTCGTGACCGTGCGTGAGCACCAGGGCGTCGATGTCGTCCAGCCGGTCCTCGATCGCGCCGAAGTCCGGCAGGATCAGGTCGACGCCGGGCTGGTCGTCCTCCGGGAACAGCACGCCGCAGTCGACGATCAGCAACCGGCCCTCGTACTCGAAGACCGTCATGTTGCGGCCGACCTCGCCGATGCCACCGAGCGCGACGACCCTGAGACCACCTTCGGCCAACGGGCGTGGTGGTGCCGACGAAGTCGGCGTCACCGGGTGGTGCTCGGTGGCTGTCGCCTGTGCGCTCAACGCTGTGTCACCTCTGTGCTGCGTCCGGGTTGACCAATACCAGGCCAGCATCCCACAGGTCGCTGGTGATCAGACGCACCTGCTCCTCCGTGGCGGCCGGCAGCGGCAGCCGCGGCTGGCCGGTCTCGTATCCGCACAACCGCAGCGCGGTCTTGGCGAAGATGACGCCACCGACGAAGTTCATCGACCGGTACACCGGCAGGAGTCCCTTGTGGACCTCCATAGCGCCTGCGACATCACCGGATTCGTAGGAGTCGAGCATCTTGCGGAGCCGGTCGCCGACCACGTGACCGATCACGCTGACGAAGCCGACCGCGCCCACCGACAACCACGGCAGGTTCAGCGGGTCCTCGCCCGAGTAGTAGGCCAGCCCGGCGTCGTTCATCGCCTCGCTGCCCGCCCACAGGTCGTGCTTGGAGTCCTTCACCGCCACGATCTGCGGGTGCTCGGCGAGCCGCTTGAGGGTGTCGACCTGGATCGGCACGACGCTGCGCGGCGGGATGTCGTAGAGCATCACCGGCAGCTCGGTGGCGTCGGCGACCGTCCAGAAGTGCTGGTAGAGGCCTTCCTGCGGCGGCCGGGAGTAGTAGGGGGTCACGACCAGCAGGCCGTGCGCACCCGCCTTCTCGGCGGAGCGCGCCAGCTCCACGGAGTGCTCGGTGTTGTTCGTGCCGGCACCGGCGACGACGGTCGCCCGGTCGCCCACGGCCTCGACCACCGCGCGGAGCAGCTGCTCCTTCTCCTGGTCGGTCGTGGTCGGGCTCTCACCGGTGGTGCCGTTGACGACCAGCCCGTCGTTCCCGACGTTGTCGACCAGGTAGGCGGCGAGCTCCTGCGCCACTTTCAGGTCGACCTTCCCGTCCTCGTCGAACGGCGTGACCATGGCGGTCAGGACGCGGCCGAACGGGCGGCCCGGAATGGCGGTGGGGCAGTCGGTCATGGCCCTGACGCTACCTGGTCAGACGCCCGCCGAAGACAGCCGGACCGGGCTGAACCGAGCCCGCCGGAAAGGTGATTCCGACGGGCTCGAACAGACGTGTTTCTTTCGGTTTTCCAGGGCCCTGACGAGCAGTTCTTCAGCTCGGCGGGCGCTTCTTCAGAACGAGCGGCGCAGGTCCTGCATCGCCATGATGTCGGCCTGTTGCCCTCGAAGGTGACCTTCGCTTCGCTGCGGCCGAACGCGTAGAGCAGGAGCTCCGCGGTCTCACCGACGACGCGGACGGTGCGCGGGCCGCGCTTGGCCTGGATCTCGGTGCCGTCGGTGCGGCGCAGCACCACGCCCACCGGGCTGCGGCCGTAGAACATCCGCGCGACCCGGCCCAGCGACTTCCACAGGACCTCGTCGCGCGCCTCGTCGGACGGGCGCGGCTGCCAGTTCGGCTGGGCGCGGCGGACGTCCTCGTGGTGCACGAAGAACTCGGCGGCGTTGACCGTCTCGTCGACCCCGCCGATGCTCATCGGGTTCCACTTCGGCGGTCCCTGCCGCACCTGGTCGACCAGCTCGGGCCAGGCCAGCTCGCGCAGCTCCTGCTCGGCGCGGTCACCGCGCTCGGCCAGAGCCTTGATCAGCTTGCCCGCGAGTGCGTCCGGCCGGCGTTCGCGCACCACCAGGTGCACCGCGAGGTCCCGGGTCGCCCACCCCTCGCAGAGCGTCGGCGCGTCCGGGCCGACTCGCTCGAACAGCTCGCACAACAGCTGGCGTTCATCGCTGGCGACACCCATGGGCCCACTCTAAACGCCGATCAAGCCGAGCGGCCGCCGCATCGCGGATCGAGACGAAAACGGCACCCGGGGTTTCCCCGCGGGTGCCGTCGCCGGTGGTGCTCAGCCCTCGGTGACCAGCGGGCTGGAGGCGACCTCGGTGCCGTCCTTGAGGGTGGTGATCTCGAAGTCGCTGAAGACGTTCGGCGCGGCCTTCTGCAGCTGCTTGAGGCACTCCACCGCCAGCGCCCTGATCTCGACGTCCGCGTGCTCGGAGGCGCGCATCGCCACGAAGTGCCGCCAGGCGCGGTAGTTGCCGGTGACGACGATGCGGGTCTCGGTGGCGTTGGGCAGCACCGAGCGGGCCGCCTGCCGGGCCTGCTTGCGACGCAGCGTCATGGTCGGCTCGTCGGCGAACTTGTCCTCCAGCGCGGCCAGCAGCTCGGTGTAGGCCTGCGCGCTGGCCTCGGTGGCCTTCACGAACCGCTCGTGCAGCTCCGGGTCCTCGGCGATGACGTCGGGCTCGACCATCGCGGCGTCGCGCTCCGGGACGTAGCGCTGGGAGAGCTGGGAGTAGGAGAAGTGCCGGTGGCGGATCAGCTCGTGGGTCAGCGAGCGGGACATCCCGGTCAGGTAGAACGACACCGACCCGTGCTCCAGCACGGACAGGTGGCCCACCTCCAGGATGTGCTTGATGTAGCCGTCGTTGGTGGCCGTGGCCGGGTTCGGCTTGTTCCACGACTGGTAGCACGCCCGGCCCGCGAACTCGGCCAGCGCCTGACCGCCGTCGGCGTCGGTGGAGAAGTCCACGTCCTCCGGCGGGAAGAACTCGGTCTTGCCGACCAGCTGGACCTTCGGCCGCACGATCTCGGTCACGACGGGCGCGCCCCTTTCCTGCTCTCACGACTCCCCTGCCCGGAAGCCTAACGACCGGCGGTGACGCGATCGCCTGACGTCGGTTGACACCATCGTGTCGTTGCATGACGTCATCGATGACGGCATAGTGGTGTCATGGATCTGAACCCGTACATCGACCAGCTTCGCGAAGACCTCACCTCCGCCGCTGCCGCAGGCGACGACCAGACGCGGCAGACCGCGGCGGTGCTGTCCGGCGCGATCGAACCGGCCGCGCGGCTGGCGATCATGAACGCACTGTCCGACCTCGCCGCAGAGGTCACGACGAACCTCGACGGTCAGGTCGTCGACCTGCGACTGGACGGCCGCGACCTGCGCGTCGTGGTCAGCGGCGGAGGCACTCCGCCCACCACCGAGACCGAGAGCGAACCACCACCTCCCCCGCCGCCCAGCGGCGACAACGGCGACATCAGCCGCATCACGCTGCGGTTGATGGAGGAGATCAAGTCCCAGGCCGAGCAGGCCGCGTCCGCCCAGGGCGTCTCGCTGAACACCTTCGTCGCGCAGGCGGTGCAGGGCGCGCTGCAGGGACGCGGCCGCGGCGGGCCGTGGGACCGGCCGCGACGCGGGCGCGGCGGTCGCGGACATGGCGGCCCCGGACACGGAGGCCCTGGACATGGGGGTCACGGGCACGGCGGCCACGGCCGCGGGCGCGGCGGGCCGTGGGACGGCCCCGGCTTCGGCGGGTGGCCCGGCGGCGAGGGCGGCGGCTCCCGCATCCACGGCTGGGTGCAGGGCTGACCGGGCGATGGCGGAAAGGCGACTGGAGATGACCGACAACAACGAGGACCCGGACCTGGACCAGGAGTGGTCCGAGGCCGAGGAAGAGCTGACCGACCTGCTGCGCAGCCAGGACTTCGACACCGACGGCCCGCTGCGCATCGACATCGGCAACAACCGGGGCTCGGTCGTGGTCGAGCTGACGGACACGGCGATCACGCACGTCGACGTCCGGCACGACCCGTCGTCGACCGGGCAGGACTGGCAGAACGGGCTGTCCGGGCTGCTGAGCTGGGTCAGCGAGCAGTTCGGCGCGAACGTTCCCGGCGGCGCGCGCGGTGTCGACCTGGGCTCCCTGCCGCGGGAACCCCTCGTCGAGGCGGTGCGCCGCACGCGGATCGACCTCAGCGGAGGCCGGCTGGTCGTCCGCGCTCCGTCCACGGCGCCGCTGCGCGGGGTGCCGCTGGCGGTGCGGGTGACCGCGCCGACCGGCTCGGAGGTGAGCGTGCAGGGCGGTAGCTCGGAGGTGTCGCTGACGGGCGCGGCCGGGAAGGTCAACGTGCAGGCCGGGGCGGGAGCCGTCGCGGTCGAGGAGGCGACCGACCGGGCCACCGTGCGCAGCAGTTCCGGGCACCTGCGGCTGGGGGCCATGCGCGGCGGGGTGCACGTGCGCTCCGGGCGCGGTGACATCGAGGTGGGCTCGCTCGCGGCGGCGTCGTCGGTGGGCAGCGGGTCCGGCAACATCTGGCTCGGCGAGGTGTCCGGCGACGTGCTGGTGCGCACCGGCAGCGGTGACATCACCGTGGCCGACGCCGTCGACGGGCAGGTCGAGCTGATCACCGGGTCCGGCGAGCTGCAGGTGTCGCTGCACCGCGGCACGGCCGCCGAGGTCGACCTGACCTCCTCGACCGGCACCGCGCGCAGCGACCTGGACGTGTCCGATCAACCACCGGAAACCGAACCGACGCTCAAGGTCTTCGGACGCACCGGCAGCGGTGACGCGGTCCTGGCCACCGCGAGCTGAGGACCAATGGCCTGCGGTCGTCTTGCGCGGCGGTGCCGGTAGCGGAACCGGAGCGCCTCCGTGGACTCCCTGCGCCGCTCCTGACGCATGTCCAACGCACGGCGCCCCGGTGCACTCGCCACGAAGCCGCCCGGAACCCGCAGCGGTACCGGTTGTTCGGGCGGTGGAAGAGTGCGGCTCCGCCGCAGACTGAAAACCGCTACGTCGCGGCGAGTTCCGCGTTGAGGGGGCGGATGAGGTCACCTCGTTCGCCCACCACGACGTCGTCGAGTCCGAGCCAGCCGGCCATGTCGCGCAGCGCGGCGGCCAGCTCGGGTGCGACGCGGGTGGCGTCGTGGCCGGGTTCGAGGAACGCGCCGGGGACCCGGAGCACGCCCGCGTTGCGGTCGGCCTTGATGTCCACGCGACCGACCAGCTCGCCGTCGAGGAGGAAGGGGAAGACGTAGTAGCCGTACTGCCGCTTGGGTTCCGGGACGTAGATCTCGATGCGGTAGCGGAAACCGAAGATCCGCTCGGCGCGGGAACGCTCCCAGATCAGCGGGTCGAACGGGCACAGCAGAGCGCGGCCGGTGACCTTGCGGGGAACGCGGGCGTCGGTGTGCCGGTAGGCGGGCTGCCGCCATCCGTGCACCACCAGCGGTTCGAGCACACCGTCCTCGACGAGCTCGGCGACCGCCTGCTTCGACTGCTCCGGCGACAGCCGGTAGTAGTCGCGCAGGTCGGTCTCGGTGCCCACGCCCACCGCCTCGGCCGAGCGCTCCACCAGGGCGCGGACGGCTTCGGCGTCCTCGGGTTCGTGGGCCAGGACCTCGGCGGGCAGCACGCGTTCCGGCAGGTCGTAGAGCCGCTCGAAGCCGCGGCGGGTTCCGGTGGTCAGCTCCCCCATCGCGAACAGCAGCTCGCAGACCCGCTTGGTGTCGGTGCGGTTCCACCACGGTCCGCGCCCCTGCCGCTCGCCACCGCCGAGCTCGCGCTCCAGCCGGCCGGCGCCGATGGGTCCCAGCTCCTTGACGGCGTTGAGGACGTCGTTGACCAGCTCGGGGTTCTGCTCCAGCAGGTCGCGGGAGCGCTTGCGCCACGCGCCGCCGTACTCGCGCATCCGCCACCGCAGCAGCGGCCAGTCGTCGACGGGGATCAGCGACGCCTCGTGCGCCCAGTACTCGACGAGCATCCGGGGTTGCCGGGTGGTGTGCGACCAGGCAGCGGTGTCGACCAGCTCCGCCGGGTAGGCGCCGAGCCTGCTGAACAGCGGCATGTAGTGGGCGCGCACCGCGACGTTCACCGAATCCAGCTGCAGCAGCTTGGTCCTGGACAGGGCGCGCTGCAGGTGCCGTCGGGTCACCGCGCCTCGCGGCCGGGGGTCGGCGAAGCCCTGCGCTGCGAGGGCGATTCGGCGTGCCGTGTCGTTGCTGATGGTCTGCACCCGAGGAATCGTGCCAGCCGCCCCCGACAGCCCGACGACCAGCGACCACCTGCTGCGGCCTCCCACGGTGACTGGGTGCCCGGCGTGATCGCACGACGCGTTAGGTTGGCGCGCATGGCAGAAGCCGACGTGCGCGACGCGGTGGCGTCCGACGCCGCCGAGATCGCGCGCATCCAGGTCGAGACGTGGCAGACCGCCTACGCCGAGATCCTCCCACCGGCCGTGCTCGCCGGGCTCGACAGCGCGGCGGCCGAGCAGGAGTGGCGCGAAGCCGTCACCTCCGGCTCGGCGACCGTGCTGCTCGCGATCGAGGGTCGCTGGACCGTGGGTTTCTGCGCCGCGGGTCCGGCGCCGGAACCCGAGGTCGCCGCGGCCGACGGGTCGCTGCCCGCCGACGCGTCGACGACGGTGCTGGTCAGCGCACTGCTGGTGGAGCCGCGCTGGGGTCGGCGCGGGCACGCCGGACGGCTGCTGGGCACGGTCGGGCGCCGGTACGCCGCAGCCGGTGCCACGCGCGGCATCGCCTGGGTCCCGGAGTCGGACTCGGCGTCGCTGTCGTTCTACCGCGCTGCGGGATGGTCACCGGACGGTACGGTGCGCACGTTGGACGCGGGTGGGCGCCCGCTGCGCGAGATGCGCCTGACCGGTCCGCTGGACTTCGAGTTCGAGCACCACTGACGCCTGCCCCCACCAGGAGCCGACCGTGCTGACCATCATCGGGTTGCTCTCCACCACCTTCGGAGTGTCGGTGGCCTCGGCGCTGCTCCCGCTGATCAGCGTCGAGCTGTTCGTGGTCGGGCTGGTCCTCAAGGAACCCGAGATCCCGTGGTGGGTGCTGGCGCTGGTCATCGCGGCCGGTCAGATCGGCGGCAAGCTGCTGCACTACTACGCCGCGCGCGGCAGCATCCGGCTTCCGGGGCTCGTGCGCCGCGAGCGCGAGGCGCCCAAGACCCGGGGACGCTGGCGGGCGTGGCTGGAGTCGTTCCGGGAGAACTGCCGCAACCGCCCGGTCTGGGCGGGTGCGGTGCTGCTGGTCAGCGCGGTGGCGAGCCTCCCGCCGTTCGCGGCGGTGGCGTTCGTCGCCGGGTGGGCCAAGGTCCCGGTCACCACGTTCCTGCTCACCGGTTTCGTCGGCCGCTTCGCCCGCTTCGGCGTTCTCGCGGCGGCCCCGACGGCGATGACGACCTGGTTGTGAACACCTCGGCCCGTGAAGTGCCCCCACGGCGAGCACCCCGGAAAAAGGGGACGTCCCCTCGCCGTGGGGGACGAGGGGACGTCCGGGGAGCCTGCTCCGCGTCAGGAACCTCTGGCTCAGAAGCTCGGCAGGCTGGGCAGCGCGGGCAGGCCGAGCCGTCCCGGGATTCCCAGGACCGAGTCGACCAGGCCGAAGACCGGGACGCCGATCGGCGCGAAGGTCCACTTGTCGTTGAGGTCGCCGGTGTCGGGCTCGTCGACGATCGCCGGCCCGTCCTGAGCCACGACGGCCGCCGGTGCCGGGGTCTCGGGGCCGGCCAGGGCCGCCGGTGCGGTGCTGCACAGGGCCGCTCCGGCCAGGACGGCGCCGGTGATGGCGCGGGATGCGGTGCTGTTCATGCTGGTTCCCTTCGTTGGAGCCGACCTGCCGCGCGGTGCGCGGGCCGCGCGGCGGGTTGCGGACGCACTACCTGATCAACCCGCCAGCAGGGCGACGACCGGGGCGAGCAGCTGCGTCGGCAGCTGCACGGTCGGGGTGAGCACGGCACCGAGGTCGACCCCGGGCAGGACCCAGATCGCTTCGGCCTGAGCGACCCCACCGGTGAGCAGGGCGGCGCTCACGGCCAGGGCCACCGCGGTGGCGGCGCGGCGGACGGATGCGGACATGTTCGTTCCTCCTTCTTCCTCACCACCGGCCGCGACCGCAGCCGGTGGACGATCAGCAGACGGCGTCCGACGGCTTGGGATTGCCGAGTCCGAACAGCGGTCGCAGCGCGACGCCGGCGTAGGTGCCGACGATGGCCATCACGCCCCACAGCCAGCCGTGCAGGCTGAACGAGGCGACCCCGGAGAAGTAGGCGCCGATGTTGCAGCCACCGGCGAACCGCGCGCCGATGCCCATCAGGATTCCGCCGAGGACTGCGCCGACGGCCATCTTCCAGGGGATCTTGCGGTGCAGGGTGAACGCACCGGCGAGCGCGGCGGCGACGAGGGCGCCGACCATGATTCCGAAGTCCATCACCGAGATCCGGTCGGTGAGCACCGACGAGGCGAGCTTCGCGGCGTTCTCCGGGTTCTGCCAGAACGGGGCGCCGGAGATGTCGACGCCGACCCAGTCGAGGATCTTCGCGCCCCACAGGCCGAACGCGGAGGTGATGCCCCAGGTGCCGCCGGAGACGAAGAGCGTCGCGGCGTTGAGCACGGCCAGCAGGACGGCGCCGACCCACAGCGGCCACGAGCCGCGCAGCGCGCGCAGGATGCCCTTGGCGACCGGCGGCTGGTCGATCGGCGGGGGCGTGCGGCGTCGCTCGACCAGCAGCGAGATCCCGACGACGGCGCCGATGATGAGCAGCGTGAACAGCACACCGCCCGCGTAGCCGAGCGGGGTGTCGGCCAGCGAGACCGTCGGGCCGATGTTCTGCACGGTCTTGATGAACGGCGAGATGAACGCGGTGAACACCGAGCCGACGATGAAACCGCCGAGGGTGAACAGGATCGCGGTCTGCCCGCTGCCGACGGCGAAGAGCGTGCCGGAGGCGCAGGAGCCGCCGACCTGCATGCCGACGCCGAACAGGAACGCGCCGAAGACGACGCCGAGACCGGCGGGTTGGAGCTGCGCTTCGGGTGTGCCGGACAGCGAGAAGCCGCTGCCGAGGATGCCCGCGAACAGCACGGCGGCGACGCCGAGCATGAGCATGTGGGCGCGGATCGCCCGGCCCTGCCCGACGGTGATCAGCTGCCGCCAGGCGGAGGTGAAGCCGAAGCGGGAGTGGAACAGCACCAGGCCGAGCCCGAGGCTGATGAGGTAGACCACCAGCATCTTCCAGCCGGCCGCGTTGACCACGGCCAGGCCGAGCACGACGGCGACGGCGATGCCGATCGCGACGACTCCGCGTTGCGCGGGCGGCGCGGTGCGCACCGGTGGCGGTGCCGGTCTTTCAACGTCCACAACAGACATGTGCTGCTCTCCTACTTCTCCGTGAGCGGGCTCGACACGGCCACGATGGTCCCCTGCGGGATCCACTGGCCGCTGTTGCCGCCGTGCTGGTGTCCGCCCATCTGCATGACGTCGACCTGGGCGGACGCGTAGATGGTGACCTCTCCGCTGAGGTTCTCCCCTCGGACCCTCGCCCACTCCCGGTATCCGGACAGCGACGGCGGGTCGCCGAAGGCGCTGGACTGGGTCATGCCGTAGGTGAGGGCGTTGCGGTCGCGCGGGTCGAAGCGCAGCGGCACGGCCACACCGGGGGCCGAGGTGACCACCGGACCGTGCAACAGCCAGGGCGCGACGTGAATTCCGTACACGAACCACGCCCGTTCCAGATTCTGGGACGCCTGCGCCCAGCCGGAGACCTGCAGCAACGCGCCCTCCGAGCTGCCGCTCAGCGGTACTCCGCGGCGCGCGGCCTCGGCGCGCACGACCTCGACGGCGGCCTTGCTGCGGGGCGTGTCGTCGCCGTCGACGGCGAGCGAGGGCACCTTCATGTCGGCGAGGAAGGCCACGTTCTTGCGCAGCGCGTCGGCGTCCTCGGGCAGCAGCGCGGTGTCGGGGCAGGTCACCGGGGCGGGCGCGCCCGCGGTGACGGTTCCCAGCGCGGCGCTGGCGCATTCGGGCTCGGCGGTGCCGGGGACCTCGGGCAGGTCGCCGGTGTCGACGTCGACGCTGCCGGTCTCCTCGCCGCGCTGGATCACCAGGTCGCTGCGGCCGGGCGGCAGGTCGACCACGGCCCAGGTGCCGCTGGCGCCGGGCTTGGGTACGGCGCGGGAGATCGTGCCGTCGTGCTCGACGGTGATGCCCTGCCCCGCGCTCTCCGGGAAGTGCACCAGGTTGCGCCCGACGCGGTTCGGGCTGACCAGCACCGGGGTTCCGGCGGCCTGGTCGAGCCGGGCGACGCCGGGAACGGGCAGGTCCTGCGGCAGCGGCAGGCCGGGCAGGGTGGCCCAGGCCAGCACGACGGCGAGGACGCCGACGGCGCCGAAGCGGTAGGTGCGGCCGTCGTCGCGGATGACGAGCGTCACGGCGAGCACCGCGATCGCGCCGATCAGCAGCACCAGGACAGCGATGCCGTGGCCGGTGCTGAGCAGTCGGCGGTCGAGCAGGCCGGACAGCACCAGCTGCCCGATCCCGACGCCGAGGAGGGCGATCGCGGCGGTCAGCGCGATGGGCCGGGGGCGCAGTCCGCCGTCGGGGTTCCAGCTCTTGGCCAGGGCCAGGCCGAACCAGACGACGGCGACCGCGACGACGACCGTGTCGAGTAGGAAGGGGAGCGAGGTGTGGCCGAGGGCGGCCTCGGCGATGAGCAGCAGCGCCAGCCCGAATCCGAGGAAGGCGGCGGGTCCGCGCCAGCGCAGCGCGAGCGGCACCGCGAGGGCGAGCGCGACGTGCGCGACCGCGAAGCCGGTGTTGATGTCCAGCACGACGGCCGACACCGCGGCCAGCGCGGCGGTGGCGCCGCCGCAGGCCCAGGCGAGCAGCGGTCGCATCGCGGCGCCCGCGCGCAGCAGGCCGATGCCGGCGACGAGCGCCGTGCCGGTCAGCAGCAGGACGCGCAGCACCAGCGCCAGGTAGTCCACACTGGACACTCCGGTGTGGGTGTGCATGTCTTCCACGCTCGCTCTCGGTCGGGGGCAGGGGTGGGTGGCCGCCGCGGGACGGCGGCCACCCGGTTCGCCACTGCGTCCAGGAATCCGGTGACGGCTCTTGAGAACCGGTTACTTCAGGTCGTTCTCGGCCACCACGAACAGCTGCGAGTGCGGTTTGGCGTTGCCGAACTCCCCGTGCGGCCAGGACCGCCGGTTGAAGTTGACGCCGACCTCGCCGGTCACCTCGTCGCGGAAGGTGTCGTCGACCTGGACCTTCCCGTCCGGTCCGAGGGTGACCATGTTGACCTTGTGGTCACCGTCGTTGCCGGTGCGCGCGACGAAGTAGTTCGACACCGCGAGCCGGCCCGGGACCTGGGTCTCGGCGTACTTGCCGTCCGGGCCCAGCTTGAAGTTGTCGTAGGCGCCCCAGTGCGGGCCACCGGTGGCCTTGCCGGGGTTGATCGGAGTCGTGCCCGCCACCGTCGGGCAGTCGGCCTCGGCGCCGCCCTTCTGGGATTCCTCGATGGTGTCGATGTTGCACTGGTAATCGGTGCCGGAGTTCACCAGCTTCTGGATGTCCAGCGTGTACACACCACCCGTGGTGCCCGGGTCGTCCTTGCCGAAGGTGCCCGGCGCGCGCCCCTGGATCGCCCGGTACAGGAACCGGTCGTCCGGGCTGGTCTGCAGCCAGCCGCCGTTGGAGCTGCCACCGTTGGCGTCGTTGGCCGGGTCGAACCGCACCGCGGCGGCACCGTCGTCGAAGACCTGGCGCCAGTGCGGCTCCGGCGCGGTGATGTCCGGCGTGTAGAACACCGCACCGCCCTGCATGGTCTGGGCGAAGGCGCCCTTGTGACCGGGCAGGTTGGTCACCGTGGTCTCCATCGCGGCACGACTCTCGTTGTGCAGCGGGTCCTTCGGGTTCGCGCGCGGACCGTCGGGCAGGTAGGAGACCGCCTTGAGCTTCGGGTGGTTGCGGTCGGAGATGTCCCAGGTCCGCACCGTCGGCCGCCGCAGGTACGGCGACGGGGTCTTGACCGGGTCCAGGATGATGTTGCGCGGCTCGGCGTAGTCCGATGTCACGAGGGTGTTGAGATCCTCGCGGGCCTGGACGCCGTGCGGGTTGGCGCAGGTCGGCGTGCCGATCCGCGGCAGGTTGTCGCACAGCTTCGCGTTGTCCCCGCCCGGCGTGGCGGCCGGGGATTCCGAGAGCACCTTGCCGTTCGGGTCGAACCGCACGACCTCACCTGGACTTCCGGCGAAACCGTTGCCCAGGTGCGTCGATCCGTCGGAGTACCGGTACGGGCCGGGGACGACCGGGCCGCCCATGTAGGTGCCGTAGGCGGTGCCGTCCTTGAGCGTCCAGTAGGCGTCGGGGACGGAACCACCGGGCGTCTGGGTGGGCAGGCTGACGCCCTTGAGCTTGACGTTCGGCAGCGCCGAGACGTCGAACGCGTAGGTGGCGCCGAGGAACAGCGCACCGGCGTAGATGGTGTCGCCCTTGTGCCACACGTACTGCATGTGGTGCGGCTCGTTCTCCACCAGCGGGCCGACCGTGATCGTGTTGACCACCTGCCCGTAGCCGGGCGAGCCCTTGGTCGCGTCGATGACGGCCAGGAAGTCCGGCCCCGGCAGGGCGTTGGCGACCTTGCCGGTGCCGCCCTTGAGCGAGCCGGGCAGGTTGCGGACGTCGGAAACCGCGGTGTCCGCGATGTTCTCGTCACCCGCCCAGACGACCAGCCACTCCTTCGGCTTGCCGTCCGATGTGGACTTCTCGAGCGCGCTCTTCACGACGTGGTTGGTGACGGTGTAGTCCTTGCCGTCGGCGCCCTTGACCGACTGCGTGGACACGTCGACGTCGGCGTGGGCGTCCGGCACCGGCAGCGTGATCGCGCTGACGGCCAAGGCTATGGCGGCCAGCCCGATGGGCAGCCGTCTCAGACTCTTCTTCATGTGTACTCCGGATTTTCGTGGAGAATTCCGAAATCGGGCACGGCGAATCGAACTCACCCGGAATTGCGCGAGTTTCCGGGCGAGCTTCGTCGTGAACTACTCGGAGGGAGAGAACGCCGTGCAGCGGCGGGAGAAAGAGGCCCTTATGCGTGACAGAGCGCGCTGGCCTGCTGTCGGAGGTCGACGTGCAGGCGAGTCACCAGAGAGGCGAACCTGGACATGGCAGTAATAATCGGGAACTTCCCGAGACGTGTCAACGTTCAACCACGTTGTGGGAAACCATCCCATGAGCATTCTGAGAATCCCCTGGTAAAGGGGATCAGTAGACCGAACGGCGGTATGCGCCGAATCCGGTCCGGACTTACTCTTTCCGGTTCTCCACCGCCGTGGCCGCGCGGATGAGCGTCCCCGCGGCGCCCTCGATCCGCTCCTCGTCCCCGGTCACGATGCGGTCCTGGCACAGGCCGCGCAGACCCGAGATGAGCAGGCTCGCGCGAGAACGCGCCTCGGCCTCACCGAATCCGAGCTCTCGGAAGACGGGCACGAGCGGCTCCACCATCGCGGTGACGGCGTTGGCGGCGAGCGCGGCGTAGCGCTCCGGCTGCGTGGGGGCCAGGCTCAGCACCTGGAACAGGATCCGGATCGGGCGCTGCTGACGACCTCGGGTGATGGCCTCCCACAGCTGCCACGCCGCCCGCTCCAGCTCGTCGGTGTCGCCGACGTCGCGGAACAGGTCCGCGATGTCCGGGCGGCTGGCGGCGATCGCCTCGGCGATGAGCGCGTCGCGGCTGCCGAAGTAGTACAGCAGCATCCGCTTGCTGGTCCCCAGCTTCTCGGCCGCGGGCGCCAGCGACAGATCGGCGATGCCGTGCTCGGCCAGGTGGTCGACAACCCTGCGCAGCAGGTCAGCGCGCTTGTCGCCTCGTGAGCTCACCTCTTGACCGTACCGATCGGTACAACTAGCGTGCAACTCGCCGTACCGATCGGTACAACGACGACCGCAGGGGGCGCGCATGACGACGAGGACACCATCGGTGGCGATCATCGGAGCCGGGATCGGCGGGCTCACGCTCGCGATCGCACTGCGACGGCGGGGAATTCGCGCCGCGGTCTACGAACGGGCCGACGAGCTGCGGGAAGTCGGCGCCGCGGTCGCGCTGTCGGCCAACGGCACCCGCGTGCTGCACGCCCTCGGACTCCGCGCACCCCTGGACGCCGCGAGCACGGTGCCCACCGAGCTGATCTACCGGCACTGGCGCGAGGGCGGGCGCGTCGCCTCGTTCACGGCGGGCGAGGCGTACGCGGAGCGGTTCGGAGCGCCCTACTGCGGCGTGCACCGGGCCGACCTGCAGGCCGTGCTGGCCGAGGCCTGCGGGCCGCAGGACCTCCACCTCGATCACCGGCTGGTGGGCATCTCGACCGAGAACCGGGGCCACGAGCTGGAATTCGCCAACGGCGTCGTCGCACACGCCGATCTCGTCGTCGGGGCCGACGGCGTGCACTCCACCACCCGCCGGTGGGTCGCCGACGCCGAACCCGCCGCGTACTCCGGCACCAGCGGTTTTCGCGGGCTCATCCACCGCGAGGAGATGCCCTCGCTGCCCGATCCCGACGCCATCCAGTTCTGGATGGGCCGGGCGCGCACGTGCTGCACTACCCGATCGGCGACGGCTCGTTCGTCAACTTCCTCGCCGTGGTGGACGATCCGGCCACCTGGCCGGGTTCCAGCTGGGTCGCCGACGTCTCACCGGACCTGCTCCGCGAACCCTTCACCGGATGGCACCCGGGCGTGCGCGAGATGATCGAGGCGACGAGCCTGCACAAGCGCTGGGCCCTGTTCGGGCAGAGCCCGCTGCGCCGCTGGCACCGGGACGGGATCGTGCTGCTCGGCGACGCCGCGCACGCGATGCTGCCGCACCACGGCCAAGGCGCGAACCAGTCCATCGAGGACGCGGCCACCCTCGCCTCGCTGCTGCACCGCTTCGCGCCGGAGCAGGCGCTCCCCCGCTACGAACGGCTGCGCCGCGCCCGAACCCGCGCGGTCCAGCGCAGTTCGTGGGTGGCCTCAGCCCTGCTGCACCTGCCCGACGGACCCGAGGCCGACGAACGCGACCGGCGGCTGGCCGAGATCCCGGACACCCTCCAGTGGATCCACGAGCACGACGCCGAAGCCGCCGCGAACGCCTGCGGCTAGGGGCTGTTCACAGGCGGCGGAGCCGCTCCACCCGAGCAACCTGCACCGCCGCGGGTTCCGAGCGCTTTCGCAGCGAGCACTCCGGGACGCCGTGTCACGCATCAAGAGCGGCGCACGGAGACCGCGGGAGCGCTCGGTTTCGCCACCCGCAGGAGGACCACAACGGTCCTCAGCGGTCGTCGCGTTCGAGCTCGATGGCCTTGCGCATCGCGCGGCGGCCGCGGTTGCGGTCGCCCGCCAGGTCGTAGGCCTGGGCGAGGGCGAACCAGCGGCGCCAGTCCTGCGGCGAGGACTCCAGCTCGGTCTGCTTGGCGTCGAACCACGCGTCGGCCGCGTCCCGCTCGACCCGGCCCGACGGGCGGCGCGGCAGGTGCGAGACGTCGGGCAGCGCGCCCTCGTCGTCGAGCCTGCGGGCCAGCCGCTCGGTGGACGCGCCGAAGCGCAGCTGGTCGGCGACCAGCACCGCGCCCAGCACCGGGAACACCAGGATCGCCAGGCCCAGCGCGATGAAGACCGGCTCGCCGCTGGTGATCATCGTGATCGCGCGGCCGCCCATCAGCACCAGGTAGACCAGCAGCACGAGCGCGACCACGAACGCGGCGGTGCGCGCGGTCAGCAGCGGCTTGGCCACCTCAGATCCCCATGAGCGAGTCGAGCCCCACGGTCAGGCCCGGCCGGCCACCGACTTCGCGCACGCCCAGCAGCACGCCCGGCATGAACGAGCGGCGGTCGTAGGAGTCGTGCCGGATGGTCAGCGTCTCGCCCTCGGTGCCGAAGATGACCTCCTGGTGCGCGACCAGGCCGGTCATCCGCACCGCGTGCACCCGCACCCCGTCGACCTCGGCGCCGCGAGCGCCGTCCGGGTCCTTGGTGGTGGCGTCGGGCATCTCGCCGAGCCCGGCCTCCTGGCGGGCCTGACCGATGACGTGCGCGGTGCGGGCCGCGGTGCCCGAGGGCGCGTCGGCCTTCTTCGGGTGGTGCAGCTCGACGATCTCGGCGGAGTCGAAGTACTTGGCGGCCAGCTCGGCGAACCGCATCGACAGCACCGCGCCGATGGCGAAGTTCGGCGCCACGATCACGCCGACCTCCGGCTTGTCGGCCAGCCAGGAGCGGATCGAGTCCAGCTCGGCGGGGCCGAGACCGCTGGTGCCGACCACGACGTTGATGCCGTTCTCGACGCAGAAGCGGATGTTGCCCAGCACCGCGTCGGGGTGGGTGAGGTCCACGGCGACCTGAGCGCCGGACTCGACGAGCCGCTCGATCGGGTCGTCGTGGTCGACCTCGGCGACGACCTCGGTGTCGGCGGCCTCGCCGACGGCTCGCACGGCCTCGGAACCCATCCGCCCGCGGGCGCCCAGCACACCAACCTTGATCACCGTGGATACACCTCTCCGCAACGACGCTGCTGCCCCGGAGTCTAGGCACCCACCCCTCGCACGCCCGACGACCCACCCCGCGTGGTGACCGACACCATCTCGTGTGCGCCGACGTGCGCGCGTTCCTCCAGCATCGGGACGGTTTTAGCCATAATTGACCGGACAAAACGGACATTGATCATGGGCAATTTGGGCTAAAACCGTCCCCTGGCGAGCTACACGCCCTCCGGGAGGTCCTCGGGAGTCTTGTACGGCCCGACGACCGCGGTGGTGAAGGGGCGGTTGAGGAGGTCCCGGGCCAGCGCCGCGACGTCGTCGGGGGTGACCGCCTCGATCTTGGCGAGGGTCTCCTCGACGGTGTAGTGGCGGCCGTAGTTGAGCTCGGTCTTGCCGATGCGGCTCATGCGGGCCGCGCTGTCCTCCAGACCCAGGACCAGACCGCCGCGCAGCTGACCGCGGCCGCGGTCGACCTCCTCCGGCGACAGGCCGTGGGCGGCGACGTCGGCGAGCACCGCGCGGATCACCGAGGCGACCTCGCCCAGGCGCTCCGGCGTGCACCCGGCGTACACCGAGAACGTGCCGGCGTCCGAGAAGGCCGAGCTCGACGAGTACACCGAGTACGCCAGGCCCCGGCTCTCCCGGATCTCCTGGAACAGCCGCGAACTCATGCCCCCGCCCAACGCCGCGTTGAGCACGCCGAGCGAGAACCGCCGCTCGTCGTAGCGGTCCAGCCCGCGGCAGCCCATCAGCAGGTGCGTCTGCTCGGTGTCGTCGGGGTGCAGCACCAGCGGTTCCTGCTTCGGCAGCCGCGCCCGTCCGCCGCGCGGCTCCTCCGGGTGCTCGTCGCCGGCCAACCGGTCGCCCAGGGCCTTGCGGACCAGCCGCACCACCGTGGCGTGCTCGATGTTGCCCGCCACGGCCACGACCATCTTCGGCATCCGGTAGCTGCGCCGGTAGAAGCCGTGGACCCGGTTGCGGGTCATCTCGGTGATCGACTCCTCGGTGCCGAGCACCGACCGCCCCAGCGGGCTGTCGCCCAGCACCGCGGTGGAGAACAGCTCGTGCAGCAGGTCCTCGGGGTCGTCGTCGCGCATCGCGATCTCCTCGAGCACCACGCTGCGCTCGACGTCGACGTCGGCGGCGTCGTTGATCGCGTCGAAGACCACGTCGCAGAGCATGTCCACCGCCAGCGGCAGGTCCTCGTCCAGGACGTGCGCGTAGTAGCAGGTGTGCTCCTTGGACGTGAAGGCGTTGAGCTCACCGCCGACCGCGTCGATCTCCTGCGCGATGCCCACGGCGGTCCGCTTCGCGGTGCCCTTGAACAGCAGGTGCTCCAGGTAGTGCGCGGCACCGGCCTGCGCGCGGGTCTCGTCCCGGGACCCGACGCCGACCCAGATGCCCACCGACGCCGAGCGGACGCCGGGCACGGGTTCGGTGACCACCCGCAGCCCACCCGGCAGGACCGTCCGCCGCACTTCGGCGGTCCCGTTGTGCCCGAGGACCCGGGTCGTCCCGGGACGTTGCAGGTGTCCGGCTGTCTGCTTCTGATGCTTCATATCCCTGTTTCATCGCCTCTGCGCGCACCCCGCGCACCCACGACAATACGGCCCGCCCCGGCTGACCGGGACGGGCCGTATCGACGGATTTCAGCGGATCATTCGGCCGCGGTGGCCTCGGCCGGAGCCGCGTCGCCCTCCGAGGACTCCTCCTCGTCGTTGACCACGATGAGGCTGATCTTGCCGCGGTTGTCGATGTCGGCGATCTCCACGCGCAGCTTGTCGCCGACGTTCACGACGTCCTCGACCTTGCCGATGCGCTTGCCGTTGCCCAGCTTGGAGATGTGCACCAGGCCGTCCTTGCCCGGCAGCAGCGAGACGAACGCGCCGAAGGCCGCGGTCTTGACCACGGTGCCCAGGAAGCGCTCGCCGACCTTCGGCAGCTGCGGGTTCGCGATGGCGTTGATCTTGTCGATCGCCGCCTCCGCGGACGGGCCGTCGGCCGCACCCACGTAGATGGTGCCGTCGTCCTCGATGGTGATCTCGGCGCCGGTCTCCTCGGTGATCGAGTTGATCATCTTGCCCTTCGGGCCGATGACCTCGCCGATCTTGTCGACCGGGATGTTCACCGAGGTCACGCGCGGGGCGTGCGGGCTCATCTCGTCGGGCTTGCCGATCGCCTCGGCCATGACCTCCAGGATCGTGAACCGGGCGTCGCGCGCCTGGCCCAGCGCCTGCGCCAGCACCTCGGACGGGATGCCGTCCAGCTTGGTGTCCAGCTGCAGGGCGGTCACGAAGTCCTTCGTGCCCGCGACCTTGAAGTCCATGTCGCCGAAGGCGTCCTCGGCGCCGAGGATGTCGGTCAGCGCCACGTAGTGGGTCTTGCCGTCGACCTCGTCGGAGACCAGACCCATCGCGATGCCCGCGACCGGGGCCTTCAGCGGCACACCCGCGTTGAGCAGGGACAGCGTCGAGGCGCAGACCGAGCCCATCGAGGTCGAACCGTTGGAGCCCAGGGCCTCGGAGACCTGCCGGATGGCGTACGGGAACTCCTCGCGCGAGGGCAGCACCGGGACCAGCGCGCGCTCGGCCAGCGCACCGTGGCCGATCTCGCGACGCTTCGGGCTGCCCACCCGGCCGGTCTCACCGGTCGAGTACGGCGGGAAGTTGTAGTGGTGCATGTACCGCTTCGTCGTCTCCGGGGAGAGCGAGTCGATGGTCTGCTCCAGCCGCAGCATGTTCAGCGTGGAGACGCCCAGGATCTGGGTCTCGCCGCGCTCGAACAGCGCCGAACCGTGGGTCCGCGGGATCACGCCGACCTCGGCGGACAGGCTGCGGATGTCGGTCAGGCTGCGGCCGTCGATGCGGACCTGGTCGCGGATGATGCGCTGCCGGACCAGCTTCTTGGTCAGCGAGCGGAACGCCGCGCCGATCTCCTTCTCGCGGCCCTCGAAGGCCTCGCCCTCGCCGGTCCCGACCTTCTCCAGCAGCGACGCCTTGATCTCGTCGAGGCGGGTCTCGCGCTCCTGCTTGCCGGCGATCTTCAGCGCCTCGGCCAGCTCGGTGGAGGCGGCCTGCTCGACGGCGGTGAACGCGTCGTCCTGGTAGGCCGGGAAGACCGGGAAGTCCTGGGTCTCCTTGTTCACGGCCTGGGCCAGCTGCTGCTGGGCGACGCACAGGTTCCGGATGAACGGCTTGGCCGCCTCCAGACCCGCGGCCACGATCTCCTCGGTCGGCGCCTGGGCGCCGCCGTCGACGAGCTCGGCGGTCTTCTCGGTGGCCTCGGCCTCGACCATCATGATCGCGACGTCGTCACCGACGATGCGGCCCGCGACGACCATGTCGAACACGGCGCGCTCGAGCTGCTCGTGGTTCGGGAAGGCCACCCACTGGCCGTCGATCAGCGCCATGCGGGTGGCACCGATCGGGCCGGAGAACGGCAGGCCCGAGCCCTGGGTGGACGCCGACGCGGCGTTGATCGCCAGCACGTCGTAGAGGTCGCCCGGCTTGAGGCTCATGACGGTGACCACGACCTGGACCTCGTTGCGCAGGCCGTCGACGAACGACGGGCGCAGCGGACGGTCGATCAGGCGGCAGGTCAGGATCGCGTCGGTCGACGGACGCCCCTCGCGGCGGAAGAACGAGCCGGGGATGCGGCCCGCGGCGTACATCCGCTCTTCGACGTCGACGGTCAGCGGGAAGAAGTCGAAGTGCTCCTTCGGCTGCTTGGAGGCCGTGGTGGCCGACAGCAGCATGGTCTCGTCGTCGAGGTACGCGACGACGCTCCCGGCGGCCTGCTTCGCGAGCCGGCCGGTCTCGAAACGGACGGTACGGGTGCCGAACGCGCCGTTGTCCAGCACGGCGGTCGACTCGTACACGCCCTCTTCGATCGCTTCAGTCAAGGTGACTCCCTATCGTCACAACGCCCACGGCAGGAGCATCCGGATCGGTGATCCGACAAGGCCGGCCATCGATCGAAGCTCCCGGGACCGTCTCGTGACGACTTGCCCGGCAGCCACTACCGAGGACCGGCGGACGCCTGCACCCAGTGCTTGCCACCGTGAGCGCTCTATTGAGTTGCTGACGGCGCCGGTGAGGCACCGCCCGGTTTTACGCACCGGGGGGAGCGGCCCGCGGCCACTCCCCCCGGTGTCACGTCAACGACGCAGACCGAGTCGCTGGATCAGCGAACGGTAGCGTTCGATGTCCACCTTGGTCAGGTAGTTGAGCAGACGACGGCGGCGACCCACCATCAGCAGCAGGCCACGACGCGAGTGGTGGTCGTGCTTGTGCTGCTTGAGGTGCTCGGTGAGACCGGTGATCCGCTTGGTCAGCAGGGCCACCTGGGCCTCCGGCGAACCGGTGTCGCCGTCCTTCAGGCCGTACTCGGCCAGGATCGTCTTCTTCTCTTCAGTGGACAGCGCCACGAAATGCTCCTTCTCACGATGTCCCGTGTCGGTGGGCGGTGAACCGCCCTGGAGGAACCGCGCCACGAGGGCCGGTCACCTCGGAATTCGGCCACCACGGACTGCAGCCGATCCACAGGCCAGGATAACAGGGAAGCCCTGCTCGCCCCTGTTACCCCGACTCCTCGCGCGTCAGCGGCGCGCGGTGCACCACCCGGTGCACCGGAGCGCTTCCGCCCAGGTCACTGCGCATCACCGCGAGTTCGCCGGCCGTCCACCACGGACCCCGGTAGCCGGCCAGCAGGCCCGCCACCGACCGCCGGTCCGCTCGGCCCGCAGACCACCGGGCGACGGTCAGGTGCGCCCGGAACCGGGTCGGGTCGCCCCCGGCCGCGCCGACCAGCGCGCGCAGCGCCCGCCGATCCCCGTCGGTGGCCGGTTCGACCCCGGCCCACAGCACTCCCCGGAACGCGCCCGCCCCGCTCAGGCGCAGCGAGAGCGGCCCGGTGGCCACCCGCGCCAAGCGGCGGTCGAGGCGGTCGGCGACCTCCTGCGGGTCGGCGTCGTCACCGTGGAACCGCAGCGTCAGGTGCCAGCGCTCGGCGGCGGTGAAGCGGAACCCGCGCAGACCCGCCGTCACCTCGCTCACCCGGACCGGGTCCAGGCTCGCGATCGTCCCGGCGAGGTGCCGCACCGCCTCCTCGGACGGTCGCAGCGCGGTGAACAGCCGCATCCGGCGAGTATCGCGCCTTGGAGCCGTTGAGCGATGCGGCGGAGCCGCGTTCTCTCCCGCGGCGAGCACACCGGGACGCCGTGCATCGGCATACATCAGGAGCGGCGCACGGAGTCCACGGAGCCGATCAGGTTCTGCTCTACCCGCACCGCCGAGCAGAGCAACTCCCGAACAGCCCTCACTCGCTGTCCGCGGCCCTCCGCAGCAGGCCCGCCAGTCTCGGGTAGCGGCCCTCCAGCAGCGACGCGGCGGCCTCCAGCTCGGTGGGCTTGGCTGCCTCCAGCAGGACCGGCCAGGCGATCTGCTCGCCGTTGGCGACCTGCTTGACCGGCAGGTTGTCGCGGCCCACGGAGGGCTGCGACTGGCGCACGTCCTCCAGCGCCTGCTTGATCGCGTCCGACTCGCCCGCCGCCACGCCGGGGATGAGGACCTTGCGCTCCAGCATCACCAGCCGGGCCAGCACCTGCGGGTTGCCGATCTTGGCGCGGCGACCGCTCATCACCTGGCTGAGCATGGGCGCGCTGATGCCGAGCACGTCGGCCAGCTGGGCCTGCGAGATGCGGAAGGCCACGACCAGACGGCGCACCCGGTCCCCCAGCGGTTCGCCGTACCACTGCCGCTGCAGAGCCAGGTTCCGCTGGACGCTGCTGCTCTCCGACACCTTCACTCCCCCTGCGTGACCACCCGCCCGGCGAACCCGGACCGATTCGGACTCGAATCCTGCCAGCTCACCGGCCGCGCGGGGTCGAGAATCCGAAAACCTCTTCATCCGGGCGGCGGAGCTCACTCCCGCACCCCGAGGATCCGGCGGGTCTCGGCGACGTCGGCGTTCATCTGCTCCACCAGGGCCTCCACCGAGTCGTAGCGCTCCATCGGGCGCAGCCGCTGCACGAAGTCGAGGTCCACGTGCTCGCCGTAGAAGTCGGCGTCCACGTCGAGCACGAAGGCCTCGACGGTGCGCTCGGTGCCGGAGAAGGTCGGGTTGCTGCCCACCGACACCGCGGCGGGCATCGCCGGACCCGGCTGGTCGACACCGCGCGTGCGGTGGGTGAACCAGGCCGCGTAGACGCCGTCGGCGGGGATGGCGGTGTAGTCCGGAGTGGACAGGTTCGCGGTCGGGAAGCCGAGCTCCTTGCCGCCGCGGCCCGCGCCGCGCACCACGATGCCCTCCAACCGGTGGTACCGGCCCAGCGCCGAGGCCGCCGCGACGACGTCCCCCGCGTCGATGCAGGCGCGGATGTAGGTCGAGGAGAACGTCACCGAGGTCCCGTCGGAGGCGTCGGAGCGCTCCACCGGGCCCGAGACCAGCGCGTCGGAGGCGACCTCGAAGCCGAACCGCTCGCCGAGCTTGGCGAGCAGATCGATGTTGCCCGCCGCCTTGTGGCCGAAGGTGAAGTTCTCGCCCACCACGACCTCGGCCGCGTGCAGCTTCTCCACCAGGACCTCGTGCGCGAAGCCCTCGGCGGGGACCTTCGACATCTCGCGGGTGAAGGGCAGCACGCAGAACACGTCCACGCCGAGCTGCTCGACGAGCTCGGCCCGCCGCCGGAGGGTGGTCAGCTGCGCCGGGTGGCTGCCCGGGCGCACCACCTCCGCCGGGTGCGGGTCGAAGGTCATCAGCACGCACGGAACTCCGCGCCGCCGAGCCTGCTGCACCGCGTGCGCGATGAGTTTCTGATGCCCGCGGTGCACCCCGTCGAAGACACCGATGGTGACCACGCAACGGCCCCAACCACCGGGAAGCTGCTCCAAACCACGCCAACGCTGCACGGTCCAGAAGCCTACTTGCCGAGCCGAATCGAGCACCGAGCGGTGGACCACACCGAACGAACGGCCGACCCAACCCCGTCAGGCAACCGGCGAAGCCGGTTTCTCAGCACCCCACCTGAGCAACTGGCACCGCCGCGGGTTCTGACACGTCTTCTGGGGAGGACAGCCGTAGCGCCGTGTATTGGTCATACATCAGTCTCGGATCCCGGAGCCAGAAGGCGTGTCAGGTTCCGCTACCCGCACCGCCAAGCAAAGGGACCACAGAGCTATGTCAATTCAATTGCCGGGAACGATCACCAGGACTGCCTTGGCCGTGCGGCCGCGATCGCGCACGAGCGCTACGGCGTGGCCTTCGGGGTCGAACATGCCGTAGGTGCCCTCCACCCCGGCGGCCGTGACGACCTGGCCGTGGGACAGGGCGCGAGCCGTCCTCGCGTCGACGTTGCGGCGCGGGAAGGCGGTCTCGACGGCCTGGTCCAGGCCCATCGAGAGCTCGGGGGTCTCCTCCAGCTGGTCGAGCGTCCGGGCGGTGGCCAGGCCGAACGGTCCGACGCGGGTGCGGCGCAGGGCCGTGAGGTGACCGCCGACTTCGAGCGCCTCGCCGAGGTCGCGGGCCAGCGCGCGCACGTAGGTGCCGGAGGAGCACTCGACCAGCACGTCGAGCTCGGTGGTCCGCTCGGTGCGGCGCAGCGAAAGCACGTCGAAGCGGGAGACGGTGACCGGCCGGGCGTCCAGTTCGACGGTCTCGCCGCTGCGGGCGATCTCGTAGGCGCGCCGCCCGTTGATCTTCACGGCGCTGACCGCGCTGGGCACCTGCTGCAGGTCGCCGGTGAGCGCGGCGACGCCGTCGCGGATCGCGGCCTCGTCCACCTCGGCGGCGTCGGTCGTGGACAGGACCTCGCCCTCGGCATCGTCGGTGCTGGTGGCGGCCCCGAGCGTGATCGTCGCCAGGTAGGCCTTGGTGTCCAGCGCGAGGTGGCCGAGCAGCTTGGTCGCCCGCTCCAGGCCGAGCACCAGCACGCCGGTCGCCATCGGGTCCAGCGTCCCGGCGTGCCCGACCTTGCGGGTGCCCATGATGCGGCGGACTCGGGAGACGACGTCGTGCGAGGTCATCCCCGCCGGCTTGTCGACGATCAGCAGGCCGGGAGGAACGGCGGGGCTCTGTTTGCGGGATTGCGCGGACACGGCGGACCATCATTCCCGACCACCGATCAGGCCGGTGCGGCGGCCTCGCGGGTCGCGCCGGTGACGGCCCACTTGCCGGAGCGCGCCCGCAGCAGCAACGTCACCATCCGCAGCACCATGAACAGGCTCAGCCCGGTCCAGATCCCGGCCAGCCCCCAGCCGAACGCCAGCGCCAGCCAGATCAGCGGCAGGTAGCCGATCACGGCGCTGAGGATCGTCGCGGTGCGCAGGTAGGCGGCGTCGCCCGCGCCGAGGAACACGCCGTCGAGCGCGAACACCACGCCCGCCACGGGCTGGACCGCGACGAAGAACCACCACGCGTGCGGCATCTCGGCGAGCACGGCGGTGTCGGTGGTGAACAGCGACGGCAGCACCCCGGACACGGCGGTGAAGAACAGCGCCAGCCCGCAGCCGAACACCAGGCTGTACCAGGTGACCTGCTTGGCGACGGCTTTCGCGCGCGGCACCGATCCGCTGCCCAGGGCGGCTCCGACCAGCGACTGGGCGGCGATGGCCAGCGAGTCCAGCACCAGCGACTGGAACATCCACAGCTGCCAGACGACCTGGTGCGCGGCGGCGGTCTCGGCGCCGGTGCGCGCGGCCACCGAGGTCGCCGACAGGAAGCACACCTGGAAGGCCAGGGTGCGCAGCACCAGGTCGCGGCCCATGCCGAGCTGCGCGCGCATCTTGGCCCAGTCCGGGCGCAGCGGCGCCTTCTCGACGAGCAGGGCGCGGATGAACAGGGCGGCGGCGATGGTCTGGCCGATCAAGTTCGCGATCGCCGAGCCCTCCAGGCCCAGGCCCATCGGGTAGACCAGGATCGGGCAGAGCACGGCGGAGACGCCGTTGCCGATGAGCGTGTAGCGCAGCGGGCGGACGGTGTCCTGCACCCCGCGCATCCAGCCGTTGCCGGCCATCGTGATCAGCACCAGCGGAGCTCCGCACAGCGCGATGCGCAGCCAGGTCCCGGCGGCGTCGGCGACCGGGCCGGGCCCGGCGAGCAGTTCGGCGACGGGCGTGGCGACGAGCTGGGCGAGCAGCGAGAGGATCACGCCGACGGCCACGCCGAGCCAGGTGGCCTGCACGCCTTCGGCGACGGCCTCGGTGCGCCGCCCCGCGCCGTGCAGCCGCGCGGTGCGCGCGGTGGTGCCGTAGGTGAGGAACGTCAGCTGGCTGGAGATCAGCGTGAACAGGGTGCCGCCGAGCGCGAGACCGGCCAGCGGGACGGCGCCGAGGTGGCCGACCACGGCGGTGTCGACCAGCACGTACAGCGGCTCGGCGGCCAGCACGCCGAGCGCGGGGACCGCGAGTCCCAGCACCTTGCGCGGTGACACCCGTTCCCCGGCCTCGGACACGTCATCTCCCTTGTAAGCTGCGATGGATGGGTTCGCCCCTGACACAGGGTAGCGGTAAGGAGCGTCAGTGGATAGCGCCGATTACACCGAGGTCGCGCTCCGGCTCGCCAACGCCGACCTGACCGACGTCGAGTCCGTCCGCGCCGCGCTGCACGAGGAGCCCTGGTGGGCCGACCGGGTCCGCGACTCCGACCTCCCGTTGCTGCGCGAGGTCGCCGAGGGCCTGCGCCGCGCGCTGTCGGCGATGGTCGACGCCCCGGATGACGCCGGCACCAATCCCGAGAGCCCCGACCCCGACGGCGCGGTCCGCGCGGAGGTCAACGCCCTGCTCGCCGCCCATCCCCCGCGCCCCCGGCTCTCCGGTCACGGCGGGCGCGACGGCACCCCGAACTGGCACGTCCACGTCGCGGGCCCGGACGCCCCGGCGGTCGACGAGGTCGTCGCCGCCGCGGCCTGGGGCCTGGCCCAGGGCATCGTCCACCACGGCACCCGGCGGTGGGGCCGCTGCCAGGCCGAGGACTGCCGGACCTACTTCCTCGACACCTCGACCAACCAGGCCAAGCGCTTCTGCTCCCCCCGCTGCGCCAACCGCGTCCACGTGGCGGCCTTCAGAGCCCGCAAACGCGCCTGATCGGCCGGGTCACGGGAGCAGCGGGGCCTCGTCGAGGGCCTTGCGGATCGCGGCGAGGATCTCGTGCTCCTCGCCCCGGGTGGTGAAACCCGCGGCGAGGCGGTGGCCGCCGCCTCCGCAGGCGTTGGCGGCGCGGCTGACGTCGATGCGGCTGTCGGCGCGCAGCGAGACCGACCAGTGGCCGGTGCCGATCTCCTTGAGAACCGCCGCGACCTCGGCCTCGGCGGTGGTGCGGATGATGTCGATGACGGTGTCGACGTCCTCGCTCCCCAGCCCGGCCGAATCGGCCTCGCGGACGGTGGCGTGCACGAAGCCCAGGCCGCGAGCGCCCGACGGCTCCAGCTCGGTCCTGCTCAGCACCCCGGCCAGCATCCCCATGAAGCCGAACGGATGGGTGTCGAGCAGCGGTTTCGCGGTGGCCTCCGGGTCGACGCCGGCCTCCAGCAGCCGGGCGGCGACCCGGTGCACCTCGGCCCCGGCGTGCCGGAACGAGCGGGTGTCGGTGACCAGCCCGGCGTAGAGGCAACGGGCGATCGGCAGGTCCAGCTCCGCGCCGAGCTCGTCGAGCAGGCGCAGCACGATCAGGACCGTGGCCTCGGCGGACTCGTCGACGACGTGCAGCGTGCCGAAGCGGGTGTTGGCGACGTGGTGGTCGAGGACGATCACCTCGCCACCCGCGGCGATGGTGCCCTCGACCCTGTCGGCGAGCCCGCCCAACCGGCCCAGGCTGCCGGAGTCGCACACCACCAGCAGCGGCGGCGCGGCCGGCACCTCCGCAGCGGGCACGATCAGCCCGTCGACGTCGAGGTCGCGCAGCGAGCGCGCGGGCTTGTCCGGATGCCCGAACGACACCCGCACGGTGCTGCCGCGCTCGTGCAGCGCCCGGCCCAGCGCGAGCGCGCTGCCCAGGGCGTCGGCATCGGGGTTGACGTGCCCGAAGAGGGTCACGTCGGGTGCTGCCGCGAGCTTGGCCGCGACGGCCGCGAGGGACTCCGCCGGAGCCCCGCCCTCGGGGCTGTCCGGCGGTCCCGCGGTCTCGGGTTGCCCGCGCACACGTCACCTCCACGTCGTCGGCGACCTGATCGGGTCACCGACGACCAACGCACCCCATTCAGCGCCGCGACTCAACCACCTTGTGGGCCACGACGCACATCGGCGTCGGAAAAGCCCTCGTCATCGGCACCGTCGGTGTCCTCGTCGTCATCGTCGGTGCTCGTGCGGTACGGGTCGGCGTCACCGGCCGGAACAGCGCCCGAGGCGAGCCGGGCGACCTCGTCGTCGGCCTCCTTGGCCTTGGCGAGCAGCTCCTCCATCCGGCGGGCCTGGTCCGGGACGGTGTCCGCGACGAACGTCAGCGTCGGGGTGAACCGCACGCCGGTCTGGTCGCCGACGCGGGAGCGCAGCACGCCGGTGGCGCTGTTGAGCGCGGCCGCCGTCGACGCGTAGTCGGCGTCGTCGCCGAACACGGTGTAGTAGACCGTGGCGTCCCGCAGATCCGGGGTGACCCGCGCGTCGGTGATCGTCACCATCGCCAGCCGCGGGTCCTTGACCTCGTGCTCCAGCCCGGACGCCACGATCTGCGCGATGCGCTTGGACAGCCTGCGGGCGCGCGCCGTATCAGCCACGACGCACCTCCTTCGTGCAAGAAAGCTTCGACACCCGCGGTGATCCGGCGGGCGGTCCTTCTCTTCAAGTGGCGAAGCCACTTTCTCTTCTCGGTGAGCGCCCCAGCAGCTGCCACCGCCGGGGGGTTCTGAGCGGCTTCGTGGCGAGCACGCCACGAAGCCGTGCATCGGCATGCATCAGGAGTGGCGCGCGGAGTCCGCGGAGCCGCTCAGGTTCCCCCACCCGCACCGCTGAGCAGAGCAACCCCGACACATTCCCTAGTCCTCCGGCCCCAGCATGCGCCGACGGGCGGAGAGGAGTTCTACCTCCGGGCGGGCGGCGACCAGTCGCTCGCAGGCGTCCAGCAGGTCGCGGACGTGCGAGGCGTCGCCGGAGACCGCCGCGACTCCCAGCAGGGCGCGGCGGTGGAGGTCCTGGTCGCCAGCCTCCGAGACGGCGACCTCGAAGCGGCGGCGGAGCTCGGCCAGGATCGGCCGCACGACCGCGCGCTTCTGCTTCAACGAGTGGACGTCGCCCAGCAGCACGTCCAGCTCGAGTGCACCGACGTACATGGGCACATCCCCCGGCCGTTCCCGCGCAGGGGGCCCGATCCGGGCCCCCTGCGCAGGTTCGGTGTCAGGCGCGCGGCTTCTCGCGCATCTCGTACGGCTCGATGATGTCGCCGACCTTGAGGTCGTTGTACGACCCCAGGGTCAGACCGCACTCGAAACCGTCGCGGACCTCGGTGGCGTCGTCCTTGAACCGCTTCAGCGAGTTGATGCTGAGGTTCTCGGCGACCACCACGTTGTCCCGCAGCAGACGCGCCTTGGCGTTCCGCTTGACGATGCCGTCGGTGACCATGCAACCAGCGATCGTGCCGACCTTCGAGGACTTGAAGACCTCGCGGATCTCGGCGCGGCCGAGCTCGACTTCCTCGTACTCGGGCTTGAGCATGCCCTTGAGGGCCTGCTCGATGTCCTCGATGGCGCGGTAGATCACCGAGTAGTACCGGATCTCGACGCCCTCGCGGTTGGCGACCTCGGCCGCCTTGCCCTCGGCCCGGACGTTGAAGCCCAGGACGATGGTGTTCTCCGCGGTGGCGAGGTTGATGTCGGACTCGTTGATGCCACCGACGCCGCGGTGGATGACCCGCAGCTCGACCTCGTCGCCGACCTCGATCTTCATCAGGGACTCCTCGAGCGCCTCGACGGTACCCGAGTTGTCACCCTTGATGATCAGGTTCAGCTGGTTGGTCTCCTTGAGCACCTTGTCCAGGTCCTCGAGGCTGACCCGCTTGCGCTTGGCGGCGTTCTGCGCCTCGCGGATGCGGGCCCCGCGGCGGTCGGCGATCTGCCGGGCGACCCGGTCCTCGTCGACCACCAGGAAGGAGTCACCGGCACCCGGCACCGACGTGAAGCCGATGACCTGGACCGGCCGAGACGGCAGCGCCTCGGTGACGTCCTCGTCGTTCTCGTTGATCATGCGCCGGACGCGGCCGTAGGCGTCGCCGGCGACGACCGAGTCGCCGACCCGCAGCGTGCCGCGCTGGACCAGGACCGTGGCCACCGGGCCGCGACCGCGGTCCAGGTGCGCCTCGATCGCGACGCCCTGCGCCGACATGTCCGGGTTGGCCCGGAGGTCGAGCGAGGCGTCGGCGGTCAGCAGGATCGCCTCCAGCAGACCGTCGATGTTGGTGCCCTGCTTGGCGGAGATCTCGACGAACATCGTCTCGCCGCCGTACTCCTCGGCCACCAGGTTGTACTCGGTCAGCTGCTGGCGGATCTTGTCCGGGTTCGCGCCCTCGACGTCGATCTTGTTGACCGCGACCACGATCGGCACACCGGCGGCCTGGGCGTGGTTGATCGCCTCGACCGTCTGCGGCATGACGCCGTCGTCCGCGGCGACCACCAGCACGGCGATGTCCGTCGACTTCGCACCGCGGGCACGCATGGCGGTGAACGCCTCGTGACCCGGGGTGTCGATGAAGGTGACGGGCCGCTCGTTGCCCTCCAGCTCGGTGACGACCTGGTAGGCACCGATGTGCTGCGTGATGCCGCCGGCCTCGCCGGCCTGCACGTTCGCCTTCCGGATGGTGTCCAGCAGTCGCGTCTTACCGTGGTCGACGTGACCCATGACGGTCACGACCGGCGGACGCGCCGCCAGCTCCTCGTCGGAGGAGCCCGGGTCGCCGTAGCTGATGTCGAACGACTGCAGCAGCTCCCGGTCCTCGTCCTCGGGCGAGACCATCTCGACCTTGTAGTTCATCTCCTGGCCGAGGAGCTCGAGGATCTCGTCGGAGACGGACTGGGTCGCGGTGACCATCTCGCCGAGGTGGAACATCGCCTGCACCAGCGAGGCCGGGTTGGCGTTGATCTTCTCGGCGAAGTCGGTCAGCGAAGCACCGCGGCGCAGGCGAAGGACTTCGCCGTTACCGCGCGGGAGGCGGACGCCGCCGACCGACGGCGCCTGCATGTTCTCCATGTACTCCTGGCGCTTCTGCCGCTTCGACTTGCGACCGCGCTTCGCGGGCCCGCCGGGACGACCGAAGGCACCCGCGGTACCGCCGCGACCACCGGGACCGCCCGGACGGCCACCGCCACCGGGACGACCGCGGAAGCCACCGCCGGCCGGAGCTCCACCCGGAGCGCCACCGCCGCCACCGGGGCGGAATCCACCGCCACCGCCGCCGGGACGACCGCCGCCACCGGGACCGCGGCCACCGCCGCCGCCACCACCGGGACCGCCGCGACCGCGACCGCCACCGGGGCCGCCGTTGCCGCTGCGAGCAGGGCGGGGCGGCATCATGCCCGGGTTCGGGCGCGGCGGCATCATGCCCGGGTTCGGGCGCGAACCGCCGCCACCGCCGCCTTCACCGCGCGGGGCGTTGCCGCCACCGGCGGGAGCGGTGCCGGCACCCTGGCCGCCACCACCGCGGCGCTGGTCGTCACGACCGCGACCGGGGCCCTGCTGGCCGCCGCGGTCCTGACGCGGGCCCGGACCGGGACGACCCGGGCGCTGCTGCGGAGCACCCTGGCCGACGCCGAACGGGTTGTTGCCGACGCGCGGGGCCTTCGGACCCGGCTTCGGCGCCTTCGGGCGCGCGGCGTCGCCGTCGCCACCGGGCTTCGGACCGGGCTTGGGGCCCGGCTTCGGGCCCGGCTTGGGCCGGTCGCCCTGGGACTCCGGCTTGGGCTGCTCGGTCTTGGGCTGCTCGAACCGGGGCTCTTCGACCTTGGGGGCCTGCTGCTTCGGCTCGGCCTCGGCGGCCGGGGCCGGCTCGGCCTTCGGTTCGGGCTTGGGAGTCGGTTTGGGACCCGGCTTCGGGCCGGGCTTGGGTGCCTCGGCGCGCGGGCCGGGCTTGGGTCCGGGCTTGGGCGCCGGGGTTCCGGCAGCCGCCCCTCCGGTACTGACCGCCTTCGACTCGCCCTGAGCGGGCTTGCCGCTGTCGCCGCCGCTCTTCTTCGACGACTTCGTGTAGGCGTCGCGAAGCCTGCGAGCCACCGGGGCTTCCACGGTGGACGACGCCGACTTGACGTACTCGCCCTGCTCGGCGAGCTTGTTCAGTACTTCCTTGCTGGTGACACCGAGCTCTTTCGCGAGCTCATGTACGCGGGCCTTGCCTGCCACTGCTCTCCTCATCTGGGTGAGGCCGGGCGGCAGTCCCGCTCGACCTCGTCCTATCGCCGATGCGCGTTCATGGCTTCAGCTTCACGGCTGATTCATGACGGGTCGACCTGCTTTCCTTCGGTTGCCTGGCGCGGGACGGATCCCGCGTCGGTCATGTCTTGAGCCGCGACGGACGGTTGTCCGGCACTCAAGTGGTCCTGCACAGCTGAGGTGTCGAGAGATCCCGGCACGCGAAGTGCCCGCGGAAAAGCCCGGCGCCGTTCGGCCAGACGAAGGCAAGCCGGATCGGGATGCAACCAGGCTCCCCGACCCGCTCGCCGATGCCGCGGATCGGGAACCACGAGGGGACCCGAACCACCGACCTCAGCCACCACGCGTAGCAGCTCAACGGCCGACGTCCGAGTACGACAACCCACACAGGTACGAACCGGCACATGGCGTCCGCCATTCCCGGGTGCACTGGTGTGGATTGATCGCTCCCCTCGCGTCGAGCCTCAGCTATCGATTCTAACCCGACGGCGTCACTCGGCCGAACCCACGGTGGGCAGTCCCTCAACCGCGGGGTCCGGACCGGTCGGCTGCACGGGCGCCTGACCGCTCGTGGTGGTCGGCGACGACGGGTCGGCATCGCTGCGGATGTCGATCCGCCAGCCGGTCAGCCGGGCCGCCAGCCGGGCGTTCTGGCCTTCCTTGCCGATCGCCAGCGACAGCTGGAAGTCCGGCACGATCACCCGCGCGGTCTTGGTCCGCTCGTCGACCACCTCGACCGAGACGACCTTGGCGGGCGAGAGCGCGTTGCCGACGAACGTGGCCGGGTCGTCCGAGTAGTCGATGATGTCGATCTTCTCGCCACCCAGCTCGCTCATCACGTTGCGCACCCGCGCACCCATCGGGCCGATGCAGGCGCCCTTGGCGTTGACACCGCTGACCGCGGACCGCACCGCGATCTTGGACCGGTGGCCGGCCTCCCGCGCCACGGCCGGGATCTCGACGGTGCCGTCGGCGATCTCCGGGACCTCCAGCGCGAACAGCCGCCGGACCAGGTTCGGGTGGGTGCGCGACAGCGAGATCTGCGGCCCGCGGGCGCTGCGCGCCACGCCGTAGACGTAGCACTTGATCCGCGTGCCGTGCTCGTAGTTCTCCCCCGGCACCTGCTCGGCGCCCGGGATGACGCCCTCGCTGTCACCGATCTGCACGATCACCATGCCGCGCGAGTTGGCCCGCGCGTCGCGCTGGATCACGCCGCCGATGATCTCGCCTTCCTTGGCGGCGAACTCGCCGAAGGTCCGCTCGTGCTCCGCGTCGCGCAACCGCTGCAGGATGACCTGCCGCGCGGTCGTCGCCGCGATCCGCCCGAACCCCTCCGGCGTGTCGTCCCACTCCTCCGAAACGCTGCCGTCGGCGTTGAGGGAGTGCGCGATGACCCGCACGATGCCGGTCTTGCGGTCGACCTCCACCCGCGCGTGCGGCTGGTGCCCCTCGGTGTGACGGTATGCGGTGAGCAGTGCCGATTCGATCGCTTCCAGGACCGTCTCGAACGGGATGTCCTTGTCGCGTTCGATCGCCCGCAGCGCCGCGATGTCGACGTTCACCTCGACTCCTCCGTGTCTTCCCGGTCGTCCCCCTGCTGGGAAACGCCGCTCGCAGCCCGCTCCAGCTTGCGCAACTCCTCCGCGGGTGGCTGCTGGAACTCCACCTCGACCACCGCGCGCTCCACCTCACGGTAGGCCACCTGGCGCAGCTCGGCGCCCACCAGCACCTGCACGCTCTCATCGCCGGCGTCGCCGACCCGCGCCACCAGCTGCTCGCCGCCGGTCAGCCGGATCTTGACCAGCCGGTAGCGGGCGCGCTTCCAGTGTCGCTGCTTGGTCAGGGGCCGGTCCACGCCGGGCGAGGTGACCTCCAGCGTGTAGGAACCGGCCAGCACGTGCTCGTGCGCGTCCAGGACCTTGGCGACCGAGCGGCTCACCTCGGTGATGTCGTCGAGGCCGACACCGCCATCGGAGTCGATGACGACCTTGACCAGCCGGCGACGACCGGCCTGCTGCACGTCGAGTTCTTCGAGGTCGAAGCCCTGCTCGGCCACGGCCTCGGCGACGACGGGCTCCAGCTGCGCGGTGATCTCACCACGCGGCGGGCTGGACACGTTGGCACTCCTAGGTTTCGGTTCTGGTCTGGTTCAGACCCCATGCGTGGCGACCCGGGCTCGTCCGCGGGCGCGATCGGCCCGCGTCCGGTGCACCCCGGCCGCGGTCGCCCAGGGTATCGCGTCCGCCCGCACCCGAGCGCGACGTGGGACCCCAACGATCGGCGGATCCCGCACGACCCCGAACGGGTCACCGGTTCGACCGCTCCCGCGGTGGCACCCAGGGTGCGCGCGATGATCGCGGGTGCTGGCAGGATAGGTCGGCGTGGAACTCTCCCGCGCATCCCGTTCGGTCGTCGAGCGTCGGCGCGTGCTGCGGTGGATCGCGGCGGCACCCGCGGTGGCCGCGCTGACCGCCTGCGGCACCGGCTCCGACGAGCCCGATCAGCTGCTCCCGCTGGCCGCGGCGGCCAAGGCCGACGCCGCGCTGGCCGACGCGATCGCGCGGACCCACTCCGGACTCGCCGAGACCGCCCGCGAGCTGGCGGCCGCGCGCACCGCGCACGCCACCGCGCTGCAGCGGGAGATCGACCGCCTCGCCCCGCGCGACCCCGAGGACCCGCCGTCGGTGCCCGACCCGGCGCCGAAGAAGGCGCCCTCCTCGGCGTCCGCGGCCGCCGACGCGCTCCGCACCGCGGCGCGCGAGGGGCAGCAGCAGGCGGCGAACCTCGTTCCCGGGCTGCCCGGCTACCGCGCGGGCCTGGTCGCCTCGATCTCGGCCGGCTGCGCGTGCTTGCAGGAGGTGCTGGGATGAGCGAGCTGTCCGAGCAGGCGGGCAAGGCGCTCGGCGACGCGCTGGGCGCGGAGCACGCCGCGCTGTGGGTCTACGGCCTGGCCAACGCCTTCATCGGCGAAGCGCGGGTGCGCGACGCGGTCGAGGACGCCGTCGACCAGCACGAACGGCTGCGCGACACCGCCGAGCAGGCGATGCGGGAGGCCGGCCTGACGCCCACCCCCGCGCAGCCCGCGTACGACGTCGGTGGCGGTGTGCAGAACCAGTCGAGCGCGATCGAGCTGCTCATCACCGCCGAGGGCGACTGCGAGGTCGGCTGGCGCTCGGTGCTGGACAACACCGAGGACCCGGGCCTGCGCCGGACCGCCCTGGACGGGCTGACGACCTCGGCCGCCCGCGCCACCCGCTGGCGGCTGACGCTGGGACGCCAGCCCGCCGTGGAGCACTTCCCCGGCCAGCGCTGATTCGGGCCCGGCTCACTTCGGGGCCCGGCTCACTTCGGGGCTTGGTCCTGGGGCCAGCCCAGCTTGAGGGCCTCGTTGGTGACGTCGCTCAGCGCCGGGTCCTTCTTCGAGGACTTGCCGAAGAACGCCGAGTCGCCGATCACCACGAGCCGGTCCTGACGTCCCGAGGCGTAGGCCGCGTCGTCGAGGTCGGGCATGTCCTTGGTGCCGTCGCGCTCGTCGTCGACCAGGTCCCGGATGTTGCCGGTGCCGTCCTTGGTGGTGAGCTCGTTGAGCTGCCCCGCGACCTGCGGCGTCGGCATCAGCACGGTGATCACCGAGGTGAGCACGCGGCGGCCGTCGGGCAGCGTCGTGGTGTACAGGGCGCGGGTGAGGTGGTCGCACTCCTGCTTGGCGAAGTACTTCTGGATGTCGTCGGTGGAGACGCCCTTGCAGCCCTGGAACGCCTCTTCCTTGCGGACCAGGGTGAAGTCGTAGCGCAGCTGCGGCGGCGCGGGCGCGGCGACCTCGTCGTCGGGCTTGATGGCGCTCCAGATCAGACCGGACACCACCGCGACGAGCACCAGGACGAGCCCGCGCAGGGCCCAGCCCATCGGCGTGACCCGCTGCTGCGGGCGCTGCTGCGGTGGCGGCGGTGGCGCGGGCTGTCTGCTGGTGCCCGGGTAGGACTGCTGCGGTGCCTGGTGCGGCGGCTGCTGCGGCGTCGGCGGGTGCGTGATCACCGGCCGGGTCGCGTGGTCCGGGGTCGGCGTGGCCACCTGGCGGTCCTGCCTGATGTAGGAGTTGTCCCGCCGCAGCGGCGCCGTCTCGCGCTGCGTGTTGCCTTGCGCTCCCGTCACGTCCTCGGGCACACCCTGTCGGTCTGACACGAGTGCCTACGGTAGCGGTTACGGATTACGGGACGGATACCCCGATGCCCGGTTGCGCTGATCAGAGCAGTGCGCGCACCGCCCGTTCGACGTCGTCGGCGGTGTTGTAGAGGTGGAAGGACACCCTGGTCCGGCCGCCCCTGCTGGCGCACGCCAGACCGGCCCCGGTGAGCTTGGCCACCGCGTCGGGCCTGGCCAGCGACACGATCGCCGAGCCGGCGGGTTCCTCGCCGAGCTCGGCGAGGAACCCGTCCGCCAGTCCCGTGCAGTGCGCGGCGATCTCGGCGAGATCCCGACAGGCCAGCCACTCCATCGACGCGGCCGCACCGACCTGCGCGAGCCACACCGGGGAGAGGTCCAGTCCGCGCGCGTCGTCGGCCAACCGGAGCGGCAGGCCGTAGGTGGCCTCCCACGGGTCGTCGGCGGCGTACCAGTTGGCGCTGTGCGGCACCGGGCGCGGCGCGTCGGGGTGCACGGCCAGCCACGCGGAGCCGCGCGGCGCCATCAGCCACTTGTAGCCCGCGGCGGCGACCCAGTCGGCCCAGTCCAGGCTCAGCGGCATCCAGCCCGCGGCCTGGGTGACGTCGAGCAGGACCCGGGTGCCGTGCTCGCGCCTGGCGAGTTCGAGGGCCTCGAAGTCGGCGATGCGGCCGTCCTTGGACTGCACGGCGCTGACGGCGACGACGTCGAAATCCGGTGCGCGCGCAGCGATCTCGTCCAGCTCGACCTCGGTGACGGTGACGCCCCGGCCGGCCTGAGCGGCGAACGGGAACAGCACGCTGGTGAAGTCGTCGGTGGCCACCAGCACCCGCGCCCCGTCCGGCACGCTCGCGGCCACGAGGCCGATCACCTGGGAAGCGCTGGCCCCGATGGCGACCCGGTCGGCGGGCACGCCGACGAGGCGGGCGAAGGCGTCGCGGGCGGTGGCGACGTGCTCGTCGAAGTCGCCGGGCCGGTCCAGGCCGCTGCCCCAGCGCTGCACGGCTTCGGCGACCTTGCGCACGGTCTCGGTCGGCGGGATGCCGATGCTGGCGGTGTTGAGATACCCGTCGGGAACGTCGAAAACCGCGTCGAAGGCCTTCCGCATGGTCGACATCCTCGCACCGATCGGGCCGTCGCGGGGAGGTCGAGCCTACGGTTGGGACATGCACAGCGAAGAGATCGAGATCCGCACCGGGAGCCGCGAGGTGGTTCGCGACCTGCGCGACGAGTGCGCGCGGTTCCTCGCTTCGGCCGGTGCCGGCGACGGGCTGCTCAACCTGTGGGTGCCGCACGCGACGGCGGGCCTGGCGATCATCGAGACCGGCGCGGGCAGCGACGACGACCTGCTCACCGCCCTGCGGGACCTCCTGCCGGGCGACGACCGCTGGCGGCACCGCCACGGCTCCCCCGGCCACGGCCGCGACCACGTCATGCCCGCGTTCGTCCCGCCCTACGCCACGATCCCGGTCCTCGACGGCCGCATGACCCTCGGCACCTGGCAATCGGTCTGCCTCGTGGACACCAACATCGACAACCCCACCCGCAAGATCCGCCTCAGCTACCTCCCCGGCTGAGCGACCCCCGATCGAAAACCGCAACCTTCATCGCGTCGAAAACCGCGGTTTTCGTGCGACGAATGTTGCGGTTTTCGCGCGATGAATATGGGAGTTTTCGACGCGGGTGGGGGTTTCAGCTGGTCAGGAACTCCTGGAGGCCGGCCAGGTCGTCGGAGTTGATGTGGTCGACGCCGACCTCCCGCAGGACGCCCCAGACGGCGTCGCGTTCGGCGCCCTCGCTGTCGGGGGTCGCCCAGAAGCGGACTCGCTGTCCTGCGGCGTGGGCGTCGCCGACGATCTGCTCCAGCTTCTCGCGCTCCTCGGCGGGCATGTCGCCCGAGCCGTTCCAGCCGAACACCTCGGTCCAGTCGTCCGAGACCAGCGGCACCAGGTTCGGGTCGGCACCGATCGAACCGCCGGTGCCGCCGTCGAGGAACGCGTAGCGGTCGGTCTGGCCCTCGACGTACTCGGTGGGCTTCTCACCCGAGATCACCACGGTCACCGGGCCCTTCGTGACGGTGCCGTTGTCGTAGTGGGTGAACAGACCCGCGTACTCGTCGTCGCGCATGATCTCGTCGAGCCGCTTGTAGCCGTCCTCGCCGAAGGTCTTGAAGTCGACCAGCAGCTGGAAGTCGACGTCGTGGCCCGGGTAGAGGCCACCCGCGTTGACGCTCTCCACCAGCGGGTCGAGGTAGAGCGACTCGATGGTCCGGTCGGGGCGGAGCTGGAACGGGTCGTGGCCCACCAGCAGCTGATCGCCCAGCGGGTAGATGTCGGCCTCGACGCTGGTGAAGCCGTGGTCGAGCGCGTCCAGCAGCGGGCGTTCGTGCAGGTAGTCGTTGTGCGCGTGCGCCTGGGCCAGCGGCTCGACCTCGGCCGGAGCGGCGTGGGCGCTGGGGGCGAGCAGGGTCAGCGCCGCGATCGCGGGTAACAGGAAACGCGTGGGGGAACGCATGGAAAAAGGCCTCCGGTGGTGATCAGTCGATCACCACCGGAGGCTAGTGCGCTCGCCCAGCTCAGCGGGCTCGCTGACGTGATTTACCCACGCACGACGCCGATGAGGTGCGACACGGCCTCGTCCGCGGCGACCTCGGTGCGCTCACCGGAGATCCGGTCGCGGACCTCGACGACGCCGTTGGCCAGGCCCTTGCCGACCACCAGGATCGACGGGATGCCGACGAGCTCAGCGTCGGCGAACTTCACGCCCGGCGAGACCGTGCGGTCGTCCAGCATCACCTGCACACCGGCCCGGTCGAGCTCGGCGGCCATCTCCTCGGCGCGGGAACGGACCGCCTCGTCCTTGCCCGCGATGACCACGTGCACGTCTGCCGGGGCGACCTCGCGCGGCCACGCCAGGCCCATGTCGTCGTGGCTCTGCTCGGCGATAGCCGCCACCAGGCGGGACACGCCGACGCCGTAGGAGCCCATCGTGATGCGCTTGGGCTTGCCGTCCTGGCCGAGCGCGTCCAGGCCGAACGCGTCGGAGTACTTGCGGCCCAGCTGGAAGATGTGGCCGATCTCGATGCCGCGCGCGGCGACCAGCGTGCCCTGGCCGTCGGGCGACGGGTCGCCCTCGCGGACCTCCGCGGCCTCGATCGTGCCGTCCGGGGTGAAGTCGCGGCCGCACACCAGGTCCAGCACGTGGTGATCGGTCTTGTCCGCGCCGGTCACCCACGCGGTGCCGGTGACCACGCGCGGGTCGACGACGTAGCGAACACCGTTGTCCTGCAGGGCCTTCGGGCCGATGTAGCCCTTGACCAGGAACGGGTTGGCGGCGAAGTCGGACTCCTCCAGCAGCGCCACCTCGGCGGGCTCGACGGCCGCCTCGAGGCGCTTCATGTCGACCTCGCGGTCGCCGGGGACGCCGATGGCCAGCAGCTCCCACTCCTGCGCACCCGGCCGGCGGGTCTTGACCAGCACGTTCTTCAGGGTGTCAGCGGCGGTGAACTTGCGGTCGGTGTTGGCGTTGAGGAAGTCGACCAGCGACTCGATCGTCGGCGTGCTGGGCGTGTGGTGGACCTCGGCGGCCGGCTTGTCCTCGACGGACTCCGCGGGCGGCGCGGGCGTGACCACGGCCTCGACGTTCGCGGCGAAGCCGGAGCCGGTGCTGCGGACGAAGGTGTCCTCACCGGTCTCGCTCTCGGCCAGGAACTCCTCGGAGGCCGACCCGCCCATCGCACCCGAGGTGGCGGCCACGATCACGTAGCGCAGGCCCACCCGGTCGAAGATCCGGATGTAGGCGTCGCGGTGCTTGCGGTAGGACTCCGACAGGCCCTCGTCGTCGATGTCGAACGAGTAGGAGTCCTTCATCACGAACTCGCGGCCGCGCAGGATGCCCGCGCGGGGCCGCTCCTCGTCCCGGTACTTGGTCTGGATCTGGTACAGCATGACCGGGTAGTCCTTGTAGGAGCTGTACTCGCCCTTGACGGTGAGCGTGAACAGCTCCTCGTGCGTCGGACCGAGGAGGTAGTCGGCGTTCTTGCGGTCCTTGAGGCGGAACAGGTTGGGGCCGTACTCGGTCCACCGGTTGGTCGCCTCGTAGGGCTCCTTGGGCAGCAGCGCCGGGAAGTGGATCTCCTGCGCGCCGATCGCGTCCATCTCCTGGCGCACGACCTCCTCGACGCGCCGCAGCACGCGCAGCCCCAGCGGCAACCACGAGTAGATGCCGGGCGCGATGCGCCGCACGTAGCCGGCCCGCACGAGCAGCTTGTGGCTCGGCACCTCGGCGTCGGCCGGATCCTCGCGCAACGTACGCAGGAACAACGTCGACATCCTCGTGATCACGGCTACCGGCTCCTAGTTCGACCGAAGTAAGGGAATACAGGCAGGGTAGCGACCCCCCGGTCTCGCAACGCTGTGCGGTTGCGGATGGCGCGACATCCGATGCTCCCGCACCCCGAACAACCTGGTCAAACGAATATCAACCCTCCCGAGAACCCACCACCCGGCCACACCCCGCCACCGGAGGTGACGGATTACGGCCGCAATCGGCACCAGGAATGCTCCCGTAACCAGGAACCGGATTACGGCCGGATTCGGCGACCCGATTACGCCCGTAGTCCGTTCCCCGATTACGGGCGTAATCCGGGTCCCCAAGCGCACTCCCCGGATTACGCCCGTAATCGGGGTGCGGGTTACGGGCGTAATCCGTACCACCACGTCGAGGACCCGTGCTCGAATCACTCCTTGAGGGTGTATCCGCGTCAAAACCGGCGTCCGGTGTATCTGGGGAAGGGTCTCGTTCCTCTTTATCGGTGTGAGAGTCCAACAACCGCCTCCGGTCATCGACGACCTTCCGATCACCGTCTTCCGCCGATGCGACGCGCTGGCTGCGGGCCTGACCGACGAGCAGATCTACGCGCGCTTCCTCCGCGTGTTCCACGGCGTCTACACCACGCCCACCACTCCCCTGACCCATCAGCTGAAATCCGCGGCAGCGGCGGTGATCCTCCCCAAGGGCTCGGTCATCACCGGCAGATCCGCCGCAACCCTGCGCGGCGTGGATCTCGCCGGATTCGGAAACCCCGTGGAGGTGATCGTCCCGACGAAGGACCTTCTTATGCGCAGGCAAGGGCTGCGCTGCTCCTCGGTGCGGATCGGCGAGTTCGAGCATTCGCCGTGGCGTGGTGTTGGGGTGGCGGGGTTCCCGCGGATCGCGTTCGACCTGCTCAAGCAGCGGGCCATCACGCAGGCCGTCGCCTGCTGCGACGCGCTGCTGCACGCCGGCGTCATCACCGCGGACGAGATCGCCGGTTCTCTCGTCGGCCGCCACGACCACGGGATCCGACGTGCGCGGATGCGACTCCCCTACCTGGACGGACGGGCCGAGTCGATCCCCGAATCCGTCCTGCGGGTCGAGCTCGTGCTCCGCGGGCTGCACCCGGTTCCGCAGCTGGAGGTCTTCGACGGGGACCGGTTCGTCGCCCGGCTGGACTTGGCGTTCGAAGAGGCGAAGGTCGCGGTTGAGTACGACGGGGGCTGGCACGCTGACCCCGCGCAGGTCGAGCACGATCGCCGTCGCCGGGACAGGCTGCGCGGGCTCGGGTGGACGGTGATCGTCGTGACCAACGATCAGCTGCGAGACGGCGTGGAACGGGTCATCGCCGAGGTGGCGGCTGCTGTGAGGTGGCGGGGAGGGGTGGCTGCGTGACGCTTACCCTGGTGGGGTGTTGGTTCTGCTGCCTCCTTCGGAGACCAAGGCCGCGGGTGGGGACGGTGCTCCGCTGGAGCTGGACGCCCTGTCGCACCCGGAGCTGAACGGGACTCGCCGCGAGCTCGTCGACGCTCTGTCCACTTTGGCCGGTGATGTGCCGCGAAGCCTTGAGGTGCTGGGGATTTCCGAGCGCCAGGTCGACGAGGTCGAGCGCAACGCCGAGCTGTGGACGTCCCCGACGACGCCCGCACTGGAGCGCTACACCGGCGTGCTCTACGACGCCCTGGACGTCGGCTCGCTGGAGCCCGCGCAGCGCAAGCAGGCCGATGCGCGGCTCGCGGTGGCCTCGGCGCTGTTCGGGCTGGTGCGCGGCACCGACTCGATCCCCGCCTACCGGCTCTCCGGCGGAGGTTCGCTGCCGGGCCTGGGCACGTTGCGCAGCGTGTGGCGGCCGGTGCTGGAACCGGTGCTGGCGGCAGCCGACGATCTCGTGCTCGACCTGCGATCGGGCGCCTACGCGGCGCTGGCCAAGGTCCCCGGCGCGGTCGAGGTGCGGGTGCTGTCCGAGGACGCCGCCGGCAAGCGCAAGGTCGTCAGCCACCACAACAAGTCGCACAAGGGACGCCTGGCGCGGGCGCTGGCCTGCGCCGCGGAGGAACCGGCCACCGTCGAGGACGTCCTGGAGGTCGCCGCCGAGGCGGGACTGCGGGTGGAGCGCGAGGCCGACCGCAAGCTGTGCGTCGTCGTCAACGCCTGAGACGTTCCGCACAGCCGACTCCTGCGGCCCGGCGGCCGCGGCCGGTCGGATAGACTGCGGGGTGTCCGCGGCCGGAACTCGGCCGCAATGCGAGCGGCGTCCGCCGCGTTCGCCCACCCATCGGCGCGAGATCGCGCCGGGCTCGTCCTCGTGATCGCCCGCGGAATGGCCCGCGAAGCTCTCCCCGTGACGTGCCTACTTCCGGGGAGTGCTCTTCGTGCCTTCTTCTTCCGCCACGCCCGCACGCCGCAACCAGCAGGGACGTCCGCGTCGGCGTCGCCCGCAGGCCAAGGCGGGCAACGCCAAGCCGGCGAAGCGCAGCCTGTTCGACGAGGTCGGCGTGACCGCCGTCGACCCGGCGCCGTTCGCCGACCTGGGCCTGCCGAAGCGACTGGTGCGCGCCCTGCACGACAACGGCATGCGGGAAGCCTTCCCGATCCAGGCCGCCACGATCCCGGACGCGCTGACCGGCCGCGACGTGCTCGGCCGCGGCCAGACTGGGTCCGGCAAGACGCTTGCGTTCGGGCTGCCGCTGCTGGCGATGCAGACCGAGAACGCGCGCCCGATGCGTCCGCGCGCGCTGGTCCTGGTGCCGACCCGCGAGCTGGCCACGCAGGTCACCGATTCGCTCAAGCCGCTGGCCAAGTCGCTGGGCCTCTACGTCCGCGAGGTCGTGGGCGGCACGTCGTTCAACCGGCAGGTCGACACGCTGCGGCGCGGCGTGGACGTCCTGGTGGCCACGCCCGGCCGGCTCAACGACCACCTGCGGCAGGGCACCTGCGATCTGTCCGAAGTGGAGCGCACCGCGCTCGACGAGGCCGACCAGATGGCCGACATGGGTTTTCTCCCGCAGGTGCGGGAAATCCTCGACCTGGTGCCCGCCGACGGTCAGCGACTGCTGTTCTCGGCGACCCTCGACGGTGACGTCGACAAGCTGGTCGAGCGGTACATGACCGACCCGGTGGTGCACTCGCTGGCGCCGCCGTCGGCGAGCGTGGACAGCATGGAGCACCACCAGTTCCTGGTGTCGACGACCGACAAGCAGTCGGTGCTGGCCCGCATCGCAGCGCGCGACGGCCGGACCATCATGTTCGTGCGCACCAAGCACCACGCCGACCGGCTCGCCAAGAAGCTGCGCGCGGTCGGCGTCGAGGCCGGTGCGCTGCACGGCGGGAAGGCGCAGAACGCGCGCACCCGCATCCTCGACGAGTTCAAGAACGCCTCGTCGAGCACGCTGGTGGCCACCAACGTCGCGGCGCGCGGCATCCACATCGACGACGTGAGCCTGGTGGTGCACGTCGAGCCGCCGGCGGACCCGAAGGACTACCTGCACCGCGCCGGTCGCACCGCCCGCGCCGGTTCCAGCGGCACGGTGGTGACGCTGGTGACCGACGACCAGAAGCAGGCGTTCCGCGCGATGGCCAACCAGGCCGGTGTCACGGCCATCACGACCGAGATCCGGCCGCACGACGCCGAACTCGCCCGCCTCACCGGCGCCCGCGAACCGTCCGGCACCCCGCTGGCCGCCCCGCAGCGCCAGCAGCCCAAGCCCGCGAAGTCCCGCGGCGAACACCGCCCCCAGCGCGCCCCGCGGGGCACCGAACCCTCCCGCCGGGGCGGAGATTCGCCCCGCCGCGGCACCGGCTCGGGCTCCGGGAACAACCGCGCCCGCCGAGGCGGCACCAACGGCGGCCGCACGGGGGCTCAGCAACGACCTCGCCGCTCCAACTCCCCCCGCTGACCCCTCCTCACCAACACGGGCGACCACGAATGCCGTTGTGGTCGCCCGTGTGCTGCCCGCTGCGGGTGTTTCACGATTTCAATGGAAGTCGGAACCCCGATTTCAATGGGAATCAGGCGTCTGAGTTCCATTGAAATCGTGAAACCCGGTGCGGGATCCCAACGGCAGATGTCCCTGGCGAGTGAGTGCTCGCCAGGGACATCTGCCGTTGGGGATCCGTTGTGCGGTCAGTCCTTGAGGGCCGCTACCGGGCCGATGACGATGACCGCCGGGGGTTTGATGTCGTGGGCGCGGACGTCGTCGGCGACCTGGGCGAGGGTGGTCTTCAGGGAGCGCTGGGTGTCGGTGGTGGCTTCCTGGACGACCGCGACCGGGGTGTCGGCCGGGCGGCCGTTCTTGATCAGCACCTCGGCGAACGCCTCGATGCGCTGGACCGCCATCAGCAGCACCAGGGTGCCGCGCAGCCGGGCCAGGGCCTCCCAGTCGACCAGCGAGCGCTCGTCGTCGGGGGCGACGTGGCCGGAGACCACGACCGCCTCGTGCGCCACCCCGCGGTGCGTGACCGGCACGTCGGCCATCGCCGGGGCCGAGAACGCGCTGGTGATGCCCGGGACGACCGTCACCGGCACACCGGCTTCGGCGCAGGCCAGCAGCTCCTCGAAGCCCCGCCCGAACAGGTACGGGTCGCCGCCCTTGAGCCGGGCGACGAACTTGCCCGCGCGGACCTTCTCGATCAGCGTCTCGTTGATCACCTGCTGGCTCGCCGAACGCCCGTAGGGGATCTTCGAGACGTCGATGACCTCGACGTGCGAGCCCAGTTCCTCCAGCAGCTCGCGCGGCGCCAGGTGGTCGGTGAGCACCACGTCGGCCTTGGCCAGCAGCCGCCGCCCGCGCACCGTGATCAGGTCGGGGGCACCGGGCCCGCCGCCGATCAGCGCGACGCCGGGGGCGTGCGGTTCGGGGTGCTCGTCGACGACGCCGGACTGCACGGCCTCCAGCAGCGCGTCGCGGACGCCGGCGCTGCGGCGCGGCTTGCCGCCCGCGAGCACGCCGAGCAGCAGCCCGTCGTGCTCGGCGACGGCGGGCGTGACGGCGCTGCCCTCGGTGGCGTTGTCGGAGCGGACGCAGAACACCCGGTCGCGCTCGGCTTCCGCGCCGACGGCCGCGTTGACCTCGTCGGACGAGGTCGCGGCCACGGCGTACCAGGCGCCGTCGAGGTCGCCGTCGCGGTAGTCGCGGCGATGCCAGGTGATCTCGCCTGCGTCGGCGAGCGCCTCGACCGCGGGCGTCGCCTGCGGGGCGATCACCTCGACGGCGGCGCCCGCCTTGATCAGCCGGGGAAGCCGCCGCTGCGCGACGGGCCCGGCACCGACCACCACGACGCGGCGACCGGTGAGGTCGAGTCCGGCGAGGTAGTGGTTATCCGATGGAGTGGCCATGTGCGTGTCCGTGTGCGTGACCGTGTCCGGTCGGGTCGTCGGGGTGGTGGTGCGGCGTCTGCGGCGCACCCAGTTTGTCCTCGAATCCCGGCAGCAGCACCCGGTACGCGCAGGTGTCGCAGTTCATCCGGATGTCGCCGTGGAGGGCCTCGTGGTAGCGCTCCACGACGAGGTCGACCAGGGCGTCGCAGTCTCCCAGGTATCCGGCGACCCGGACGTCGATGTCCTGCGCGGTGTCGGCCCACTCGCGCGCCTGCGTCACGACGCGCTGCGGCAGCACGCCGTCGAACAGGAAGTACGGGGCCACCACGACGCGCTTGGCCCCGAGCTTGCGAGCCCGGTCCAGCCCGCCGGGGACGTCCGGCGATGCCAGGGAGATGAACGCGGTCTCAACAGTGTCGAAGCCGCAGGTCTCCTGCAAGAGGCGTGAGACCTTGCACACCTCGGCGTTGGCGTCGGGGTCGGTGGAGCCGCGGCCGACGAGAACCACTGCGGTGTCGGCCCATTCCTCGCGCGGGACCTGCTCGGCGATCCGCTCGGCGAGCAGGTCCAGCAGGATCGGGTGCGGCCCGAGGGGACGGCCGAAGACGAACGACGTGCCCGGGTGGCGGCGGACCTCGCGCTCCAGCGCGGCGGGGATGTCGCCCTTGCCGTGGCCCGCGGCGACGAGCACCAGCGGCACGGCGGCCATCCGGCGGTGGCCCTTGTCGGTGAGTTCGGTCCAGGACTCGGTGACCGCGGGGGCGGACAGCTCGATGAAGCCGCCGGAGGCGTCGACTCCGGCGGCGGTCATGCGCGCCTTGAGCCGCTCCAGGAAGGAGTGGAACTCGGCCACTCCGCGCTCGTCCACCGTGCCGTGGCCCACGACCAGCAGCGGTTCGGTCACCGGTTACCTCCAGGTTCTGCCCAGTAGAGCAGGGCGTTGACGGCGGCTGCGGCGATCGCCGCGCCACCGCGTTCGGTCAGGGTGCTCACGGCCGGCAGGCCGCTGCGCCGCAGAGCGGCCTTGCTGTCGACGGCGCCGACGAACCCGACGGGCACGCCGATGATCAGCGCCGGTTCCAGCTCGCCGTGGTCGGCGAGCCGGAGGAGCTCGGTGAGCGCGGTGGGTGCGTTGCCGACCGCCCACACCGCGCCGCGCGGGTGCTCCCGGGTGGCCAGCCGCATCCCGGCCGCGGAGCGGGTGAGCCCGTCGGACGCGGCCAGGTCGGCAACGCCCGGGAAGTCCAGTCCGATGGTGACCTCGCGGGCGGTGACGCCGGAGGCGACCATGCGCACGTCGGTGATCAGCGGCGCGCCGGAGAGCAGGGCCTCGCGGCCCTGCCGCAGGGCGTCCTCGTCGGCGACGACCTCACCGGTCCAGCTGGGGTCGGCGGTGGTGTGCACGACGCGTTCGACGACCGCGCGGGTCAGCGGTGCGAACCGGTCGAAGTCGGCTCGGGACCGCATGATCCGGTAGGACTCGGTCTCGATCGGATGGACTGCGCGCCTCATGGTCTTCCCTGTTCCCTATCCGATTTCCGCGCTTTTTCGTGCGGTGAACCGCCACCACATCGCCGCACCGCCCCAGACCAGCAGGAACAGCGCCAAGGTCAGGTAGCCGAGCAGCTCGAACTGGTCCGAGATGGCCGCGATCCCGCTCAAGAAGTCCACGCCCAGGTCGGCCAGCAGGCCGCAGAGGACGACGAAGGCGACCAGGGCGGCGAGCCCGACGGTCAGCGCGGTGGTGGTGACGTTCACCCACAGCCGCCGCAGCGGGCGGGCCAGCGACCAGGTGTAGGCGCGGGACATCAGCATTCCGTCCACGCTGTCGACAGTGCACATCCCGGCGGCGAACAGCAGCGGGAGGCTCAGCACGGCGATGGCCGAGAGGTTCGCACCCGGGGTGACCATCGCCAGCACGGTGATCTCGGTGGCGGTCTGCATCCCGAGGCCGAACAGCAGGCCGATGCCGAACAGGTGCCAGGAGCGGGCGACGCCCTGCATTCGGCCGCGCAGCACGCGCGCGAGCAGTCCGCGCCGTCCCAGGACGAGTTCGACCTCGTCCTCGTCGACGGCGCCGCTGCGGGCGCGGCGCAGCAGCCGCCAGGCGTCGCGCAGCACGAGTCCGTTGAGCACCGCGAGGGCGGTCAGCACGATGACGACGATCAGGTGGACGAAGGTGGCCATCCGCACGCCGGTCTGCTCGGCCCACTGCTGGGCGGCGGGTCCGGCGATGAAGGCGACGGCGCAGGCCAGCAGCAGCACGACGCTGGCGTGGCCGAGGGCGAACCACATGCCGGTGGACACCGGGCGCCTGCCGCGCTGCATGAGCAGCCGGGTGGCGTCGTCGATGACGGCGACGTGGTCGGCGTCGAAGCCGTGCCGCAGGCCTAGCAGGTAGGCGGTGGTGCCGGCGGCGGCGAGGCCCCCGGCGGCGCTGAACGCCTGTTCGTGCAGCAGGTAGGCACCCCAGCCCGCGAGGTGCAGTGCTCCGATGGCGGCCAGCAGGGCCGCTGATTTCCGGCGCTCGCGTGCGCCCCAGCCGGCGGTGCGCCGGCTCACTTCGGCATCCCGACTCATGGGATCTCCGACCTCCTGGGTTCTCCCGCCCGGGGTTCGGTGGCCGCGCGCCGCGGGTTCGCGGCACGGGGCCGGCGCGCAGTGTCCTGACTCCCGGATCGGCGTGGTTCCCCCGCCTTCCAGCTGGTGGCAGCCGTGGCGATGGGTGGGGACCACTCCCCGGTCACAGTGGCGGGACCGTCCCGGATTCGCACCGGGTTCCTGCACTGTCGGCGACAGTCATCCTTGCCTGATCTACGGTCCGAGGTCAAACCTGGTGAAATCGATCACGTTGCGTGATCTAGTCGGCCGCACCCTTCGACCGAAGGCGCTTTCAACCGGCTCGATCGGGGTACTCGGTCGGGTGAGCCCGTTGCTCGGCTCGACGCGCGTCAAGGAGGTCATCATGAACGAGACGCACTCGATCACGCTGAACATGCAGGTCGTGGAGGCGGGAGCGAAGACGACGGCCGACGTCGGACTCACCACGCCGAGCGGGCAGCCGCTGCACGGTCACGGCACGGCGCGCAGGCACCCCGACGATCCCGAGGTACCGCAGATCGGCGACGAGATCGCCATCGCCCGCGCCCTGTTCGAGCTCGGCCACAAGCTCCTCGACCACGCCTCCGACGACATCGGGGACCGCCTCCACCGGCGGGTCCACCTCCCGGCCTGAGGCCGGACCCCACCCCACCGAGAACGGGAGGTTTTCATGAAAACCTCCCCACCACCTGGAGGTGAACACCCCCACGATCCCCTCGGGGGAGTCGAAGTTCTCATGAAAACGTCGTCCTCTCGGAGTGGGGGAGGTTTTCATGAGAACCTCCCTGTTCCCTCGTGAACGGAGGCCTTCCGGCACTCGATCCCCTTCGGGGAAATGACAGTTTTCATGAAAACTTCCCCCACCCTGGGAACGGACGGTTTTCATGAGAACTGTCGCGAGTGGGTGATCACGCGACCGCCGTGAGGACGTCGCGGACGACTCGGGCGGCGACCGCGGGGACGTCCGGGAGCAGGCCCGGGCGGGCGCGGACGCGCAGCTCGACGGGGTCGAGGCGAGGCAGGTCGCGGCGCTCGACCAGACCGACCGGCCGCGTCCGCGTCGAGGGCAGGAGCGTGACGCCGAGGCCCGCGCGGGTCGCCGCGAGGACGCCGGAGAGATCGGCGGCCTCGCACACCAGGTCCGGGCCTCGGCCGAGCGCGTCCACCGCTGCGATCGCGTGCCTGCGCAGGGTGCACGGTTGGTCGAACACCACCATCGGCAGCGGCCGGTCCTCGGTCGGCGGCTCCCAGCCCGGTGCGGAGAACCACTCCAGCCGGAACCGGCCCGCGTCGAAGCTGCGCTCGTCGACGGTGTCGTCGATGAGCAGCGCGATGTCGATGCCACCGCGATCGACGGAGTCGGCCAGCCGGGCCGTGCGGTCGAGGCGGAAGCGGATCTCGCGGTCCGGGAACGCCGCGCGCAGCCCGGAGGCCAGCTCGGGCAGGAAGCGGTCGGCGGCGTGCTCGGTGGAGCCGAACACGAGCGTGCCGCGCCCCTCCGCGCCGAGCCTGCGCACCGCGTCGTCGTGCACGTCGAGGATGCGGCGGGCCTCGGCGAGCAGCAGTTCGCCCTCGGCGGTGAAGCGGGCCTGCCTGCCCTCGCGGACGACCAGCTTGCGGTCCAGGGTCCGCTCCAGCTTGCGCAGGTGCTGGCTGATCGCGGACTGCGTCAGGTACAGCGCCGCCGCGGCCCGGTGGAACCCGCCGCAGTCGGCGACGGCCACCAGGCTGCGCAGCGCGACGACGTCGAGCACTGCACTCATGCGCCCAGCCTAGACCGATCAGCATCCGCGATCGATCGCGATCGCTTATCGTTGTTGGACGCCGAGCTGTTCGAGGCCGGATTCTGTTAGCCATGCAAACCTCGCGGTCGATACCGCTCTCGCTGGCCGCCCCGATCGTCTTCTTCTGGGCCAGCGGCTACCCGACCGGAGCGCTGGGCGTGGCCGCCGCGTCGCCGTTCCTGCTCACCGCCGTCCGACTGACGCTGGCCGCGGCGATCCTGTCGGCGATCGCGCTGGTCGGACGGGCCGTGTGGCCCAGCGGCGGGGCCATCGGGCACAGCGCCGTGGCGGGACTTCTGACGCACGCCACGCAGTTCGGCGGCTGCTACGGCGGCATGGCCGCCGGGGTTCCCGCGTCCGTGACGGCCCTGGTGATCTCGATGAACCCGGTGCTCACGGCCGCGCTGGCGGCGCTGCTGCTGCGCGAGCGGCTGAGCCGGTCCCGGCTGCTCGGGCTCGTGCTGGGCGTGCTGGCGGTGCTGGTCACCCTCGGCGGGCAGGTGGCGGCCGAGGGCGAGTGGAACCCGGCGATCCTGCTGACGCTGCTGGGGCTGCTCGGCTTCTCGGCCGGCGGCCTCTACCAGCAGCGCTACTGCGGCGGCATCGACATCCGCTCCGGCGCCGCCGTGCAGACGATCGCCGGGGCACTGGTCATCGCCGCCATCGCGGTCGTCGAGGACGGCCACGTGACGGAGTGGGCGCAGGCGGGGGTCGCGGTGCTGTGGCTGGTGATCACGGGGTCGGTGCTGGGCGTGAGCTGCTACCTGCGGGCGGTGGCGGTCGGCGGGGCGGCGCGGGCCAGCGCCCTGTTCAGCGCCGTGCCGCCGCTGACCGCCGTGATCGCCTGGCCGGTGCTCGGCGAAACCCCTTCGCTCGCAGTGCTTCTCGGCATCGCCCTGGCGACCGCGGCGTGCGTGCTGGGCACTCGCGCACCGGTTCAGGCGGTGCGGCGGATCTGATCCCAGGCCGCTTCGACGTGCCTGCGCTCGGTGGCGGGCGAGCCGATGGCCAGCCGCAGCCACGTCCGGCCGTCGATCTTGGTGTGGGTGAGGAAGAGCTCGCCGGAGTCGTTGAGCGCGTCCATCACCCGGTGGGTGCGCGCGTTGGCCTCCTCGACCGCCAGGTCCGGGTAGCGCGGCCGGAAGCACACCAGCCCGAGCGGATGCGGCTCCAGCAGCGCGAAATCGGGGTCGTCGCGCACCCGTCCGGCGAACTCCTGGGCGAGCGCGACGGTGCCGCGGATGTGCTCGCGCAGCCCTTCGGCGCCGTACCAGCGCAGCACCGACCACAGCTTCAGGGACCGGAACCGGCGACCTAGCGGCACCTGCCAGTCCCGGTAGTCGATCACCTCGCCGGATTCGCTGGCCGCGTTGCGCAGGTACTCCGGCAGGATCGACAGCGCCTCGATCATCGGCGCCCGGTCGGCCAGCCACAGCGCGCTGCAGTCGAAGTTCGTCAGCAGCCACTTGTGCGGGTTGGTGCAGTAGGAGTCGGCGAACTCGGCGACGCCGTCGTTGATCCAGCGCAGCTCCGGGCACACCGCCGCCACGCCCGCGTAGGCGGCGTCGACGTGCAGCCACACCCCGCGCCTGCGGCAGACCTCGCCGATCTCGCGCACCGGGTCGATCGCGGTGGTGGAGGTGGTGCCGATCGTCGCGCACACCACCGTCGGCACCGCACCGGATTCGAGGTCGGCGGCGATGAGCTCGTCGAGGTGGCGGACGTCCATGCCGAGCGAGTCCGGGGCGGTGTCGACCACGCGCACGTTGTCGGCCCCGATCCCGGTCATCCGCGCGGCACGCTCCAGCGAGGAGTGGGTGTGCGCGGAGACGTAGAGGACGTGGCGGCGGGTGATGCCGCGCCGCGCGACGTCCTCACCGGTCCGCTGCAGCGCCGCCAGGCAGGCCACGAGCACGGCGCTGGACGCGGAGTCCTGGATGACCCCGCCCCCGGCCGCGTCGGTGCGGAAGTGCGGTGGCAGACCGAGGAGTTCGACCAGCCAGTCCATCACGACGGTCTCCAGCTCGGTGCAGGCCGGGCTGGTCGCCCACACCATGCCCTGCACGCCGAGACCGCTGGAGAGCAGGTCGCCGAGGACGGAGGGACCGGTGGCGTTCGACGGGAAGTAGGCGAAGAACCCCGGGTGCTGCCAGTGCGTCACCCCCGGCAGGAGGATCTCGTCGAGGTCCCGGAGGACCTGGTCGAACCCCTCACCGCGCTCCGGCGGGTGCGCGGGCAACTTCGCCCGCACCTCCCCCGGCCCCACCTGCGACCGCACCGGGAACGACTCGATCCCCGCCCGGTAGTCCGCGATCCAATCCACGACCTGCTTGCCCCAACGCCGGAACTCCTCCGGCGACATCTCCCCGCTCACCGAACCACCCTCGCACCCCGCACGAGCTCAGCGCAGCAGGTCGATGGCGTCCCTGGGGCAGATCTCGACGCATTCCCCGCAGGACGTGCAGGCTTCGGCGACGACCCGGGGGCGGCCCGGAGCCGGGCGGAGGGCGTGTTCCGGGCAGGTGAGCAGGCACGCGCCGCAGGCGGTGCAGGCGTCGGTGATCGTCAGCGGGTCAACGGACATCGCCCGCCATCCAGCGGTAGCCGCGCGGGGTGACCATCCGGCGACCGACCACGGTGGACTGCGAGGAGCCGACGACGACCGTCGTGAACATGTCCACCTCGGCCGGGTCGAACTCGGCGATCGGGGCGCACCAGACCTTCTCGTCCGCGCGGCTGGCCTGACGGACCGCGCCGACCGGGGTGGTCGCCGGGCGGTGCTCGGCGAGGATCTCCAGGGCCCGGCCGAGCTGCCAGTGCCGCTGCACCGAACGCGGGTTGTAGAAGCACACCACGAGGTCGCCCTCGGCGGCGGCGCGCACCCGGCGCTCGATCATCTCCCACGGCGTGTGCAGGTCGGACAGGCTGATCAGGGCGTGGTCGTGGCCGAGCGGAGCGCCCAGCAGCGACGACGCCGACAGCGCCGCCGTCACGCCCGGAACGCCGACGACCTCGATGTCCACGTCGGCCTTCTCCAGCGCCGGGCTGGCCATCGCGTACACGCCCGCGTCGCCCGAGCCGATCAGCGCGACCGCGCGACCCTGCTTGGCGAGCTCCACCGCCTCGGCCGCGCGCGCCTCCTCGGCGCCCAGGCCGGTGGCGCGCTCCTCGGTGCCGGGGCGAAGCAGGTGCCGGACCTGGTCGAGGTACTGGTCCAGGCCCACGACCACCGAGGCGCGGCGCAGCTCGGCGTCGGCGCGCGGGGTGCGCAGGTCGGGAGCGCCGGGCCCGATGCCGACGATGGCGAGCCTGCCGCGCGGGCTGATGCGGGCCGCGGCGACGGTGACGTTCTCGCCCTTGATCTTGTCGGCGACCAGCTCGACCGGGGCGCCGTAGGCGAGCTCGTCGGCCGCGTGCAGCGCGGAGGCCTCGGCGACGCTGGGCGTGCCGACCTCGCTGCGCACCACCTCGCTCGGGTTCGGCACCTCGACCCCGGCCAGCACGTCGGCGGAGTAGGTCAGCAGCGACAGCTCCTCGCCCTCACCGGAGTGCCGAAGCCCAGGTCCTGCACGGCGTCGAGGATGCCGGCCTCGTCCGCCTTGAGGTCGACGCTGGCGAAGGCGCGGATGGCGCGCGGGTCCAGCCCGTGCTCGCTGTCGAGCCGGGCGATGGTCTCGGTGACCGCGGTGCGCGAGACGCCGCGCGCGGACCCGACGCCGACGACCAGGGTGCGCGGGATGAGGCGCAGCGTGCGCTCCTCGTCCTCGACCGGGCGGCGGTCGTCGATCACCACCGTCCACGCCGGGTTCGCCACGTCGGCGGCGACGTTGGACGGCAAGGCGGGCAGCGGGAAGCCGTGCGGGTTGACCAGCCGGACCGGCTCGCCGTCGAGGATCGCCACCCCGCAGGACGGCAGGTCGCCGTCGACGGTCGCGTCGAGCTGGTCGACGAGCTCGTCGAGCGCGGTCGTGCCGGTGGAGTCGGTGGCGGTGGTGATGACCGGGGTGCAGCCGAAGACCTCGGCGACCTGCTCCGCCAGCTCGTTCGCACCGCCGCCGTGGCCGCCGGCCAGGGCGATGGCGAAGCGCTGCGCCTCGTCGACGCTGACGATGCCCGGGTCGGTGTGCTTGTCCTGCAGCAGCGGCGCGACCAGGCGGATCGTGGCGCCGCTGGCGAGGAAGAACACCGCCGCGTCGAGGTGGTCCCAGAGCCGGCGGACGGCCGGTCCGATCGGACCGTCGGCGACCAGGGCTTCCGGCCCCAGCCGTCCGGCGAGTTCGGCGGCCGCCCGCCGTCCCGCCGCGGTCACCGCGAACAGACCGATCACTGCTACTCCCCTACCTCGTTCGTCTCGTTCCCCGGATCGGGTGAAAACACCCTACGACACTCCGAGCCGGGGGCAGTTTTCGCCAGAACTGCCCATGATCAATACCCGTTTTGCCCGGACAGTTCTCACTAAAACCGTCCCCTGGCGACCGAGGCCCGCGCGGAACCCCGCTCCCCGGACGGAGGTCAGGGCTTCTTGGTGCCTGTGAGGAGGACCACGGGGTTGGCGGCTTCCAGGCGGGAGGAGCCGTCCGGGAGTTCCGCGAGGCGGGAGGACGCGAGCTGGACGCCCTCGACCGCGTAGCCCGCCGAGCGCAGCGTCTCCCGGGACGGGCCGACCCGGTCCAGGGCCGCCAGGGCCACCACGACGCGCGACGCTCCCGCGTGGGCGCAGGCGGTGACGACCTCGTTGCCGCCGCCACCCACGAAGATCGCGTCCGGCTTGGGCAGCTCGCGCAGCGCCTGCGGCGCCTTGCCCTCCTCGATCCGCACGTCCACGCCGTGCCCCGCGGCGTTGGTGACCATCCGGACCACCTGCGCCTCGTCGGACTCGATGGCGATGGTCGCCGCGCCCATCCGGGCGCACTCCACGGCCACCGAACCCGAGCCCGCACCGACGTCCCAGACCAGCACGCCCGGGCGCGGGGCCAGCCGGGCCAGCGCCACGGCGCGCACCTCGGCCTTGGTGATCATGCCGTCGCGGTGCGAGAACTCGTCCTCCGACAGGGCCCACCCGGTCGCGGGCGGGACCGGCTCGCCACCGGCCATCCAGCCGCGCTGCGGCACCTCGTCGGCATCGGCCAGGCACAGCACCACGTTCGGCTCGAACCAGGTGCGCTTGGCCGCGTCGGCCGGGTCGATGGTCACCACCGACTCGTTCGGCCCGCCCAGGTCCTCGCCGACGATCATGGTGCGCCGCCAGCCCGCCAGCCCGGACGCGATCTGCGCCGGACCCGACTTCGGCGCGGTCAGCACCGCCACCGCCGGGCGCGCCCGGCAGACGTTGATCGCCGCGCCCAGGTCGCGCCCGTGCGCGCTGACCACCACGACGTCGTCCCAGGACCGGCCCGCGCGCGCCATCAGCCGCTGCACGCTGGACGTCGCGGGCAGCACCGCGCACCGGACGCCGCGCTCGCGCAGCGCGCGCACCGCGCCGAAGAAGCCCGGGTCACCGGAGGCCAGCACCACGCCCTGCTCGTCGCCGGAGAGCGAGGACAGCGCGTTGAGCGCCGGTTCCAGCGGTCCGAGTTCGAGCCGCTTCGCGTGCTCGGGCGCGTGCGCGTCCAGGTGCCGCTTGCCTCCCACGACCAGCCGCGCCTGCTCCAGGACCTCCGCGCCACCCGGCGGCAGCGCTGCCCCGTCGACCCCGATCACCGTGACTGCCACGTCACCCACCTCGCCTCGGTGGCCGCGACCACGTGCTCACCCTCGAAGTCGACCATGGCGACCCGAACACGCAGCCTGCGACCGCACTCCTCGCTGAACCGCTCCAATACTGCTGCCACCAGCTCGCACAACCGGTGCGCACACGCCGAGAAGAAGTCACCGCGCTGCCACACCTCGTACGCGCGGCGGGCCGTGGCGGCCTCGCTGACCTCGGCGACGTCCTGCTCGCTGCCGCCGAACTCCGCCGTCAGCCGACCGAGCAGACCGGTGTCCACCTTGGACCGCGTGTAGTGCGTCATCACCACGCCGGAGGCGAGCTTGGTGAGCTTGCCGATCATGCCGACGAACACGACCTCCTCCAGCCCGTGCTCCACCGCCCGGCGCACGGCGGCGCCGGTGAAGTCGCCGACCTCGATGAAGGCGACCTCGGGTTCGTCGGGCAGCAGCCGCATCGCGACCCGCTCGGTGCGCCCGCCGGTGGACAGCACGGCCACCCGGCCCCGCTGCGCGGACAGCACCGACACGGCCTGCTCGACGCTGGAGCGCCACGACGCGGTGGAGAACGGCCGGACGATGCCGGTGGTGCCGAGGATCGAGATGCCGCCGAAGATGCCCAGCCGCCGGTTGGTGGTCTTGTAGGCCATCTTCTCGCCGCCGGGCACCGTGATCGTGACGTCCGCGCCGCGCTCGCCGAGCACCTCGCGGACCGAATCGGTGATCATCTGCCGGGGCACCGGGTTGATCGCCGGGCCGCCGACCTCCAGCCCCAGGCCGGGTTTGGTGACGGTGCCGACGCCCTCGCCACCGTGCAGCACGACCTCGCCGTCCTCGCGGGACGTCACGGAGACCGTCAGCCGCGCGCCGTGCGTGACGTCGGGATCGTCGCCCGCGTCCTTGACCACCACGGCCGTGGCCGGCTCGGCACTGCCGGAGTCGACCGGGAAGCGCCGCCGCTTGCCGTCCGGGAAACCGATGTCCACGGTGGCCGGGAGCTCGCCGGTGACCAGCAGCTCGGCCGCCGCCCTGGCCGCCGCCGCGGAGCAGGCACCGGTGGTGAAACCGGTGCGCAGCGCCTTGGGCCGGACCTTCGCGGTGCGCGGGAGGTCCGGCTCGCGCAGCGGCGGCTGCGGATCACTCTGACTGCTCATCCGGCTTCGCCGCGGGCTTGCGCTTGGCAGGCTGCTTGGACTTCGCCGCCGGCTTGGCCGGGGCCTTGCGCTTGGTCGTGCCGGACTTCGCGGTGCCGGTCGACTTGCGCGCGGTACCGGTCTTGGCGGCCGTGCGAGTGGTCGTGGCGGTCGATTCCGCCTGCGGCGCAGCGGTTTCCGGAGCCGCCTGCTCCGGTTCGGCTGCGTCCTCGGCGGTGAACAGCTCGGACTGCGACTCGTCGGCCTGGCGGATCGGAATGGAGCGGTTCGCGCCGAAGCGCGCCGCGCCGCGCGCGGTCTCCTGCCAGTCGCGCACCGCCCACCAGGCCGCGTCGGACTCCTTGAGCTGCGTGGCAGCGTCCGCCGCGGCCACGTCGGCCTTCGCCGTCTCGGCCTTCGCCGGGGCTGTCTCAGCCTTCGTCGGGGCCGGGGCCGGGTCGGGCTCCTGCGGCTTGTCGGCCCGGCGGGAGGAGCGCTCGGCGCGCAGCGCGCGGCGGGCCTCCTTGTCGGCCTTGCGGAAGGTGTGGAAGTGGCCCGCGTGGTACAGGTGCGAGCGCGTGCCACCGGCGGTGAGGCCCTTGCCGATGATGAACAGCGTGTGCCGCCACAGCTTGTGCTTCTTGCAGTCCGCCTCCAGCTGCCCCAGCGTGCTGCGCACCAGCAGCTCGTCCGGCCAGGTCACCTTGTAGGCCACCAGCACCGGGGTGTCGTCCGGGTAGCCGCCCGCGCGCAGCTCCTCGACCAGCTGGCCGGTGCGCGCTGCGGACAGGAACAGCGCCATCGTGGTGCCGTGCTTGGCGAACTCGCGCACCTTCTCGCCGTCGGGCATCGGCGTCTTGCCGCCCTCCAGGCGGGTCAGCACCAGCGACTGGGCGACCTCTGGGACGGTCAGCTCGCGGCCGATGGACGCCGCGGCGGCAGAGAACGCTGCGACGCCGGGCACGATCTCGACTTCCAGGTTCATCTTGATCGCGGAGTCGTACTGCTCCTGCACCGCGCCCCACAGCGAGGGGTCACCGGAGTGCACGCGGGCGACGTTGAGCTTGTCGCGCTCGGCGCGCCGGTAGATCTCCAGCGCCTGCTCGTGGGTGAGCCGGGAGGAGTCGACGAGCTCGGCGTCCGAGCGCGCGTGCTCCTGCACGCACTCCGGCGTGACCAGGCTCGCGGCCCAGACCACGATGTCGGCTTCGGCGATTCGCTTGGCGCCGCGGACCGTGATCAGGTCGGCCGCGCCGGGTCCGGCGCCGATGAACGAGATCCGGCCAGTCACCATTGCTCTCCTCTTCCGCCTCGGGGTGGCAGCACTACCACTGTCGACAAGTAAGGCGCATCGTCCACATCGGACACTTCAGCAAGCGGTAGTACCCGCGCATCCGGCGTGCCCAGGTGCTCGGCGTAGACCGAGCGGTCCAGAGCTCCGCTCTCGCCGATCGCGTCGCGCAGCTCACCCAGGCGTCGCCCGCCTTTGTAGGCAACGACCGTACCGCGCGACCGCAACGCCTCCCGCAGCGCGGTGACGTCGCGCAGCACCGGCATCACGGTGAGTGGTTCCGAGCCCTCGGTGAGCGCGATGCCCGCCTGCGACGCGGTCGCCTGCATCGCGGTGATCCCGGGCACCGTCGCGATCTCGACCTCGGGCAACAGCTCGGCGACGGCCGCTGCCAGATAGCTGAAGGTGGAGTACACGGCGGGGTCGCCCAAGGTGGCGAAGGCCACCGTGCCGCCCTGATCACGCAGTCGCTTCGCGACGGTCTCGGCCGCGTCGTCCCAGTGCCTGCGGCGGCGTTCCTGCGGCCCGTCGACCGGATCGGCGAGCGCGAACACGAGCCGCTGGACGCGGGTGTCCGCGCCCAGGTGCGCGCGCACGATCGCTTCGGCGCGCCCCTGCTCCTCGGGGGCGAGGACGGGCACGTACACGGTGTCGGCGTCGCGGATCTCGCGCAGCGCCTTCAGGGTCAGCATCTCCGGGTCGCCGGGTCCGACCCCGACTCCGACGAGTCTCATCGCAGGCACCTCTCGACGAATCGGGCCACCGCGCCGGGATTCCCGGCCGGGTGGGTGTGCAGGTAGGAGGCGTGCACCCCGCCGCGGACGAATCCCTCGCGGTGCGCGCCGGAGGGACCGCGCCAGAACCAGGCCGGCGGATCGCCGTGGCCGGGTTCGGTTGCGGTGCGGTGGAATTCGTGGCCGCTCACGCGGGCCCCCTCGGCGAACAGCGGGGATTCGCCCGCGGCGACGGCGTCGCGGTAGCCGAGGGTGAGCCGCGGCGACATGGCCGCGCGCACCGGCAGCGCCCCGCACATCGGCTCGCCGTCGAGGGATTCGCCGAGGTAGAGCAGCCCGCCGCACTCGGCGTGCACGGGGGCGCCGGAGGCGGCGAAGGCGCGGATCTGGTCGCGCAGCGCGGTGTTCGCCGACAGCGCGGAGGCGTGCTGCTCCGGGAACCCGCCCGGCAGCACGAGCCCGGCGGTGCGCTCGGGCAGTCGCTCGTCGCGCAGCGGGTCGACGAGCGCGACCTCGGCCCCGGCGGCTTCGAGGAGTTCGACGTGCTCGGCGTAGCCGAAGCTGAACGCGCGCCCGCCGGCCACGGCGACCACCGGTCGCCCCTGCGGGGTAACTTCGGCGTCCGGGTCCCAGGCGGATCCGGGCAGGTCACCGGCGGTGCGGGCGAGCGCGGTGACGGCGTCGAGGTCGACCGAGCGCTCGACGACGTCGGTCATCGCCTCCACGGCCCGCAGCGCTTCGGCGCCGTGCTCGACAGCGGTCACCAGGCCGAGGTGCCGCGAGGGCACCTCCAGGTCGTCGGTGCGCGGGATGGCGCCGAGCACCGGTAAGCCCGCGTTGTCGGCGGCGGTGCGCAGCACCTCCTCGTGACGCGGCGAGCCGACGCGGTTGAGCAGCACCCCGGCCACCCGCACCTGCGGCCGGTAGGCGCGGAAGCCGTGCAGCAGCGCGGCGAGGCTGTGGCTCTGCCCCTTGGCGTCGACGACGAGCACCACGGGTGCGTCGATTAGCTGCGCGACGTGCGCGGTCGAGCCGAAGGCGACCTCCTCGTCACCCCCTATGCGGCCGTCGAACAGGCCCATCACGCCTTCCACCACGGACAGGTCGGCACCGGCCGACCCGTGGTGCAGCAGCGGTGCGATGCGGTCGGCGCCGACCAGCACCGGGTCGAGGTTGCGCGCGGTCCGGCCCGCGGCGATCCGGTGGTACCCGGGGTCGATGTAGTCGGGTCCCACCTTGAAGGGCGCGACGCGGTCACCGCGTCTGCGCAGCGCACCGAGCAGGCCGGTCACCGCGGTGGTCTTGCCCTGCCCCGATGCCGGGGCGGCGAAGACCACCCGGTCGGGGTTCACCACTCGATGCCCTTCTGGCCCTTCTGCCCGGCGTCCATCGGGTGCTTGACCTTGCCGGTCTCCATCACGAGGTCGGCGGCGTCGATGAGGGCCTGCGGCGCGTAGCGGCCGGTGATGACGACGTGCTGGTGGCCTTCGCGCTCGCGGAGCTTGGCGACGACCTCGTCGACGTCGACCCAGCCCCAGTGCAGCGGGTAGGTGAACTCGTCGAGGACGTAGAGGCCGTGGCGCTGCTCGTCGAGGCGGCGGGCGATCTCCTGCCAGCCTTCGAGCGCGGCGGCGGCGTGGTCCTCCTCGGTGCCCTTCTTGCGGGTCCAGGACCAGCCCTCGCCCATCTTGTGCCACTCGACCGGTCCGCCTTCGCCGGTCTCCTCGTGCAGGCGGCCGAGCGCCCGGAACGCGGACTCCTCGCCGACCTTCCACTTGGCGGACTTGACGAACTGGAAGACGCCGATGTCCCAGCCCTGGTTCCAGCCGCGCAGCGCGAGCCCGAACGCGGCGGTGGACTTGCCCTTCATCTCACCGGTGTGCACCACGACCAACGGCCGGTTGCGGCGCTGGCGAGTGGTCAGTCCATCGGCTGGCACGGAAGAAGGCTGTCCCTGAGGCATGCACTGACCCTAACCAAGAGCATCCCCAGCGCACGGCCCCGCATGAGGTGGGCAACTTCACCGCCGCATCCGGCGTTCGAGGCGTGAAGATGGACGAGCGTCCCAGAACTAGGAGCCGCCGCATGCCCACCAGACCGCCTCTGGTGTTGTCCACAGCCTCGTTCATCAGCAGTTTCGACCGGTTCGCCGTGACCCCGATGCTGGTGCTGATCGCGCTGAGCATGCACGTCCCGATGGCTTCGGCAGTGACGGTGGCCAGCGGCTACTTCCTGGCCTACGGCCTGTCGCAGCCGGTGTGGGGCATCCTGTCGGACCGCTTCGGCCGCATCCCGATCATGCGCGCGACGCTGCTGGCGGCGGCCGCGACCGGCCTGATCTCCACGTTCGCCCCGTCGCTGCCGGTGCTGATCGGGGCCCGGGTGCTGGCGGGCGCGTTCATGGGCGCGGTGGTTCCGACGACGCTGACCTACGTCGGCGACACGGTCTCCCAGGAGCGGAGGCAGGGCGCGCTGTCGGACCTGATGGCCGCTCAGGCGCTGGGCACGGCGATGGCGATGGCGGTGGGCGGCGTCCTGGCGCACTGGCTGGACTGGCGCGTGGTCTTCGCGGTGCCGGCGGTGTTCGCGGCGATCTGCGCGCTGCTGCTGCGGAACCTGCCGGAGCCGCAGCGCGCGGCGGTGACCGGCGGTGTGGGCGCCCACATCGGCGGCGTGCTCCGCAACCGCTGGGCCCTGCTGGTCTTCGGCCTGGTCTTCGTGGAGGGCGCGGTGCTGCTCGGCACCATGACTTTCCTGGCATCGGCCCTGGTCAGCGCAGGCCTGGACGTGGCGGTCGCGGGCCTGGCCACCGGCGCCTACGGCGTGGGCGTCCTGATCTTCTCCCGCGTCGTCAAGGCGATCAACTCGAAGCTCCCGGTCTCCCGCCTGATCGCCATCGGCGGCACCCAGATGGTCGTCGGCTACGCCCTGGTCAGCCTCGACACGAACCTCACCACGACGATCATCACGGCCCTCCTGCTCGGCGGCGGCTGGTCCTTCATGCACTCCTCCCTCCAGGCCTGGGCCACCGAGGTCGCCCCGGAGGCGAGAGGAACAGCGGTGGCCCTCTTCGCCTGCGCCCTCTTCCTCGGCAGCGCAGCAGCCTCAGCAGCAGCAGGCCCCCTTGCGGACCACGACCAGTACACGATCCTGTTCGCCACAGCAGGAGCAGTAGCGATCCCCCTGGTAACCACAGCCACATACGCCAGAAACCGCTACAAGAACAAACAACCACAACCAGCCTGAACAGCAAGAACGTCAGGCAAGCACCGAAGGTGCTTTCTCCTTACCCCACCTAGGACGCTTGCACCGCCGCGGGTTCTCAGACGTTCTCTGGGGAGGACAGCCGTAGCGCCGTGTATTGGCATACATAAGTCTCGGATCCCGGAGCCAGAGGGCGTCTGAGGTTCCGCTACTGGCACCGCCAAGCAACCCAGCCACCGGAGTAATCCCGTCGAAAAAAGAGCCCCGCGCTCAACCGGCCTGGGGGTCGCTGGGAGCGCGGGGCACTTTGGAGGTCCACCCCTGGGGGTCAGGTGGACTGGTCGTCACCGTACCAATCCGACCGAAGGGTCGGTACTCGCAGGGTTGAATCTCGTAACCAAAACGAGACTAAGCCGCCAACCCGCTGTCACCGCTGACGGCCCGGACGACTCCGGCGACGTTCTCGGCGGAGAGCTCTTCGAGCCGCAGGCTGGGCCCGCCCAGGGCTGTGGCCAGCTGGTTCGCGAGTCCGAGCTTGACGGCACCGTTCTCGCAGTCGACGACGACGGAGGCGGTTCCGGTGCTCGCGAGGACGCGGGCGGCGCGCAGGGAGTCGTCGACGGCCTGCTTGGTGCCGGTGGTCCCGCCGACGCCGACGGTGGCCTTGCCGTCGGTGAGCAGCACGACGAGGGGCCGGCGCTGCGGGTCGCGGGTGGCTTCGGTGCGGATGACGTGCTGGGTGCGCAGCAGCCCGTCGGCGAGCGGGGTGCGCCCGCCGGTGCGGAGGCTGCGCAGCCGGGCGGCGGCGATGTCGACGGACGAGGTGGGCGGCAGGGCGAGTTCGGCCTTGTCGCCGCGGAAGGTGATCACGCCGACCTTGTCGCGCCGCTGGTAGGCGTCGCGCAGCAGGGACAGGACGGCGCCGCTGACGGCGCTCATCCGGTCGCGTGCGGCCATGGAGCCGGAGGCGTCGACGGCGAAGAGCACGAGGTTGCCCTCGCGGCCTTCGCGCAGGGCCCGGCGGACGTCGTCGGAGCGCAGGACCAGACCGGGTCCGCTGCGGCCGCGCGCGGCCTGGTGGGGCGCGGCGGCGGCGAGGGTGGCGGTGACGTGCAGGCCATGGCCGTCGACGGTGGTGGCGCGGGTGGTGCGTCCGCTGCGGGAGCGGGCGCGGGACCGGCGTCCGGGCGCGCCTTCGCCGAGCCCGGGCACTTCCAGCAGCCGGGCGCGGAAGGACTGCCCGGCGCCGACCGGGGAGCGTTCGGAGTCCCCACCTCCGGGCTGTTCCTGCTGCTCACCGCCTCCGCCGCCGTTCGGTCCGGTGGGCTCGTCCTGGGGTTCGCCGCCTCCACCGGGGCCGCCGTCGCCGCCTCCGTCGGGGTCGTCGTCCGGGTCTTCCGGCGCCTGGTCGTCGGCCTGCTCGGCGGCGTCGGACATCGCCTGCTGGAGCTGGTCCTCGGCCATGCCGGGCTCGTCGAACGGGTCGCGGCGGCGCCGGTGCGGCAGCGCGAGCCGGGCGGCGGCCTCGACGTCCTCCTCGGCGACGGCCCCGGCGCCGCGCCAGGCGGCGTGGGCGACGGCGGTGCGGGCGAGCACGAGGTCGGCGCGCATCCCGTCGACGTCGAAGGCGGCGCACAGCGCGGAGATCCGGCGCAGTTCGGAGTCGGGCAGCACGACGGTCTCGACGCGGTCGCGGGCGGCGCGGATGTGCTCGGCGAGTTCGGCGTCGGCGTCGGCCCACCGGGCGGCGAACCCGGCGGGGTCGGCTTCGAAGGCGAGCCTGCGGCGGACGACCTCGGTGCGGGTGCTGACCTCGCGGCTGGCGGCGACCTGCACGGTGAGGCCGAAGCGGTCGAGCAGCTGCGGCCGCAGCTCGCCTTCCTCGGGGTTCATGGTGCCGACGAGCAGGAACGACGCGGCGTGCGAGACGGAGACGCCGTCGCGCTCGACGTGCGCGCGGCCCATGGCGGCGGCGTCGAGCAGCAGGTCCACGAGGTGGTCGTGCAGCAGGTTGACCTCGTCGACGTAGAGGACGCCGCGGTGCGCTCCGGCGAGCAGGCCGGGCTGGAAGGCGCGGACGCCTTCGGTGAGCGCGCGTTCGAGGTCCAGGGAGCCGATGAGCCGGTCCTCGGTGGCGCCGACGGGCAGTTCGACGAGCTGCGCGGGCTTGCGGGTGGCGGTCTCGCCGTGCGGGGCGTCCGGGCACTGCGGGTCGGGGGCGGTGGGGTCGCAGCCGAAGCGGCAGTCGTCGACGACGTCCAGCGCGGGCAGCAGCGACGCCAGTGCGCGCACGACGGTCGACTTGGCCGTGCCCTTCTCGCCGCGCACCAGCACACCGCCGATGCGCGGGTGCACCGCGTTGAGCAGCAGCGCGAGCCGCAGGTCGTCGTGGCCGACCACGGCGGAGAAGGGGAAGCGGGGGGCAGCGGACATGCCGGTGTGGTTCCTTCCTCGGGGTGCGGACGCCCCGCTGTCGGGAACAAGGGGCCGCAGTGTCCTGACTCCCGGATCGTCACGTCCCTCCGGCCTTCCCAGGTCACCCCGGTGGCTCGCGCGGGAGGTCCGCTCCTCGGTCACAGTGGCGCCGACCGTGCCGGACTCGCACCGGCTTCCTGCCAACACCCCTTGCAAACGGATTCAGCTCGATGATCCCAGAAGGAGATCAAGCACCCAACCGCCGGCGCGGGAACTCACAGTTTCACGAGCTTGGCGGTGCGGGTAGCGGAACCTGATCGGCTCCGCGGACTCCGCGCGCCGCTCCTGATGCACGCCGACACGGAGTACTCGCCACGAAGAGGGAACCTCAACGACCGGCGGTGACGCTTGCTCGGCGGGGTTCGCGGCGCATGTCGACGTGCGGGATGCCGTCTTCGAGGTATTCGTCGCCGACCTCGACGAAGCCGAAGGACGCGTAGAAGCCCTTGGCGTAGGTCTGGGCGGACAGCACCGCGGGCGAGTTCTGCACCTCGGCGACGGCGGCGCGCATGAGCTTGCGGGCGATGCCGAGGCCGCGGGCGCTCTTGGCGGTGCAGACGCGGCCGATGCGGTAGGTGCCGTCGGGGTCCTCCAGCAGCCGGAGGTAGCCGAGCACGTAGTCGTCGGCGGAGTCGACCCAGAAGTGGCGGGTCGAGTCCTCCAGGTCGCGGCCGTCGAGCTCGGGGTACGGGCACTCCTGCTCGACCACGAAGACGTCGACGCGCAACCGCAGCATCCGGTAGAAGTCCGAGGCGTCGAGGTCTGCGGTGTAGGCGCGTTGCACGGCTGTCGCGAGCGGCTGAAGGGTCACCCTTACCTGGATATCACAGGGCTTCCCCGATCCCAGCATTCGCGGGCGCCGGGAGTTGTGCAGACCACTCGCCCCGCATCACGGCGCGTAGCTGGCCAGGCGGGTGTAGACGCCGGGCGTTCCGGGACGGCCGCAGCCGGTGCCGTAGGACACCACGCCTATGAGCCTGCCGTCGGCGACGATCGGGCCGCCGGAGTCCCCGCGCACGCGTCGCGGCCGCCTTCGGGGTAACCGGCGCAGAACATGCTGCGCGGGTCGTAGGTCGGGTAGGCGGAGCGGCAGGAGTCGTCGGGGGCGACGGGCACCTCCACGGAGCGCAGCGTGTCGGAGGCGGGCCCGTCCTCGCTGGTGCGGCCCCAGCCGTAGACGCGCGCCGCGGTGCCCGGCCGGTACGGCTCGGTGTCGCCGGGGGTGACGACGGGCAGCGGGCGCTGCGGCAGCGACGTGGCGAGTTCGAGCACGGCGAGGTCGTCGCCGGTGGTGAAGTCCTCGTAGCCGGGGTGCACCTTCACCTCGTCGACCTCGGCCTCGGTGCCCTCGGTGCTGCGCAGGTCGGTGCGCCCGGCGATCACGCGGATGTCCTTCGGGGAGCGCTCGGCCCCGGTGAGCGGGTCGTGCGCGCAGTGCGCGGCGGTGATGACCTCACCGGCGCGGATGAGGGTGCCGCCGCAGTACTGGTTGCCGTAGCGGTCGGTGAGCGCGACGACCCACGGCGCGTCCTCGGTGCTGGCGCCGGAGCCGCCGAGGATCCGGGACTGCGGCTGGTCGTCGCCGGTGATCGCCGGCCCGGCGTGGGCGACGGGGCTCCCGACTGCCATCGCGGTGACGGTTCCGGCGAGGGCGAGCGCGCGCAGCGCCCGGTTCTTGTCGATCGGTCCGTGGTCGTCGCGGCCCAATGCGGGTGCCTCCAGCTGTCGCGGTGATCGTGCGGAGCGGACACACCGTAATCACCCGCACACCGAAACATCACGAGGCGCAACTCACAGGTTCGCGGGAAAATATTTCGTTAAACTTGGTTCCGGAAACAAATCCTTTCGCGCTTGTCGCCGTCGACCGGCGCGCCTCCATCCCGCGGCGACGCGGACCCGGGGTCCCTCCACCACCGGCGTCCGCCGATTTCGCCTGACCGGATGACGAGATGAACCTGATCAAGCGACGCAGCAGCGGTTGCTGCCCGATTCGGAGAGGACTCCGCCGTGCTCCTGGACCTGACGCCGTTGCCCGCCTTCCTGCTGGCGAGCGCCGTCGTGATCATCACACCGGGAGTGGACGTCTTCCTGCTGCTGCGCACATCGCTCAACCACGGCCGCAAGGCCGGGCTGCTGGCGCTGGCCGGCATCCACACCGCCAGCGCGTTGCAGGTCGCGCTGGTCATCTCCGGGCTGGGGGCGCTGATCACCAGCGCGCCGGGCGTCATGGTGGCGCTGAAGTGGGTCGGCGCGGCCTACCTGCTCTACCTCGCGGCGACGATCGTGCGCGGCTACTGGCTGACCCGCCGCGAGACCGGCTCGCTGGACGTGCCGCCGCCGGAGGACGCCAACCCCTACCTGCGGGGACTGCTCAGCAACCTCACCAACCCGAAGATGCTGCTGTTCAGCCTCGCGTTCCTGCCGCAGTTCGTCGGCGCCTCGACGCAACCGGCGCTGCAGCTGGTCGCGCTGGGCGCGGTGTTCCTGCTGCTCGCCGCGATCTGGGAGGTGACGATCGTGCTCTCGGCCGCCGGGATCGCCGACCGGCTAAAGAACCCCCGAGTCTCGAAGTCGCTGGACGCGCTGAGCGCGACGGCCTTCGTGACCATCTCCATCGGCCTCGTCGCGAGCTGACAGCAGCGTCAGCAGCGCGAGCCCGGCCAGCACCAGCAGCACGACCGGCACCGACACCACCCCGGAGAGCAGGCTGATGACGAACGGCGTGCAGAAGCCCAGGTAGGCCAGCACCCACATGATCGCGGTCAGCCCGGCCAGCTCGGCGGGCCCGGCGATCCGGCCGACCATCGTCAGGCAGTAGGTCGACACGAAGCCGTAGCCGGTGCCCAGCGTCAGCGAGGCCAGCAGCCCCAGCCACGGCTGCACCTGCCACGCCGCGATCGCCGCCAGCACCAGCCCGGCGGCGATCGCCGGGAGCCCGAACACTGCCGTGGCCCGCACCCCGTTGCGGGCGATCCGGCGCGCCCACGGCTGCACGACCGCCCCGAAACCCGGCGCGCACAGCGTCGACAAGCCCGCGTAGAGCACCTCGAAGCCGGGTGCGTGGGCGGTGACCTGCGCGGGAAGGACCGCGAAACCGACGGTCGGGCACAGGAAGATCCACGGCGCCACCGGCGCCACCCGCCGCAGGAAGCGCGGGTCGCGCGCACCCCGCCCGCGCGGCGCCCCGGCCGCGTGCTCGACGCGGGTCTCCGGGCAGCGCCACGCAAGCGGCAGCGTCACCGCGCACAGCAGCAGGTGCGGAACGTAGGCGCTGACCAGCGGGAACGGGCCCCAGGTAGCGACCAGCGCGGAGGCCAGCCCGCTCACGCTGAAGCCGACGGCCAGCAGCACCCCGGCCCGACGCGCACCGGCCCCGTCCTCGGTCGCGGTCCCGAACGGCGGGTGCGACAGGTCCCGCACCCACGCGCTCCCGGCGGCCAGCACGGCCCCGGTGCTCACCCCCACCAGCAACCGGCCGATCACCAGCCCCGGCACGACGTGCGCCCCGAGCATCAGCGCGACGGTGGCCGCAGCGTTGATCACGATCGACCAGAGCACCACCGGCCTGCGCCCCCGCCGGTCCGCCAGCGGACCCCCGAACAGCAACCCGGGCACGAGCCCCACGACGTACAAGGCCAACAACCCGGTCGCCGCCGAGGGGCTCAACCCCAGTTCACCCCGATAAGCCCCCAGCAACGGCGAGAACTGGTTAGCACCCCACCCGGCCACCATCAACAACAGACCAGCAGGCACCCAAACGCTTCGCACCCCTAACGTTCTACGTCCCCGAACCACCCCAATGCCCCCACCGTTCGGTTTTCCCGAACGACTACGCCTCTCCAAGACGCTCCAGGCCCGTGCGAATCGATCGAGGCCCTCGTCGAGAACGGAATCGATCCGTCTCATCACGTCCTCCCGTTGGGAACCGTCGGTTCGCGGGTTCTCCACGATCGGCTCAGCTTCGAAGCCGCTGATGCTGCGGGGGTTCGTCGTTATGCGTGCCTCTTTCGCTGGTTTCGGGGTATCGCCGGTCGTAGCTTGCTCGTATGGAGTTCCGGCGGTTGGAGACTTTGCTCGCGGTGGCCGAGGAGGGGCACTTCGGGCGGGCCGCTGAGCGGTTGTTCCTGGCGAAGGCGACCGTGACCGAGCACGTCAAGCAGCTGGAGCAGGACTTCGGGGTGCCGTTGCTGGAGCGCGGGCCGGTGCGGTTGACGCCCGCCGGGCACCGGCTCGCGCGGCACGCGCGAGCGCTCCTGGCCGCCGCCGAGCTCGCCCGCGAGGACGTCGCCGAGGCGGCGACGGCGCAGCCGGGCGTGCTGCGGGTCGGCGTGATGGGGCACGGCTCGGCCGAGCTGACCCCGGCGACCGTGCGGGCGTTCCGGACCGCCCACCCCGAGATCGACCTGCGGCTGGTGCCGCTGGACTTCACCGAGCACGTGTCGGCGCTGCTGGAGCACCGGGTGGACGTGGCCTTCGTGCGCCCGGCGCCGGAGGACGAGCGCGTCGAGATCGACGTGCTCACCACCGAGCGGCGGATCGTCGTCGTCTCGGCCCGCTGGGAACTGGCCGACGCGCCCGAGGTGCGGTTGGCCGACGTGCTCGACCTGCCGTTCATCCGGCTACCCGAGCGCACGCCGCGGCCGTTCAGCGACTACCTGTACTTCACCGCGGCGCGGGGCGGGGAAGCCCCGCGCCGCGGTCGGGACGACGCCGTCACCCCGCACGAGGTGCTGGCCACCGCGGCCGCCGGGCGCGGGGCGGGGTCTGCGCTGGAGTCCTTCGAGCGCTTCTACCCGTGGCCCGGCACCCGGTGCGTGCCGGTGGCCGACGCGCCGTGGGAGCACAGCGTGCTGGTCAGCCGCGCCGGTGACCCGGACCCGCAGGTCCGGGCCTTCCGGACGCTGGCCGCCGGCCTGGCCCGGGAACTCGGCCCCGGACTGCGGCTGACCCCGGCTTGATCAGCACGACCGGTGGTCAGCGCTGCGCCGTGAGCTGGGCCTGGATGTCCGGCTGGTAGGCGGCGGTGCGGGTGTAGATGCCCGGGCTTCCCGGCCGGGCGCAGCCGTTGCCGGTGGAGACGATGCCGACGAGCTTGCCGTCGACCACCAGCGGGCCGCCGGAGTCGCCCTGGCAGCTGTCCACGCCGCCTTCGGGGAACCCGGCGCAGACCATCGCCTTCGGGTCGTACTGCTCGTAAGCCTTCTTGCAGTCGGCGTCCGAGGTCAGCGGCACCTCGGCCTTCTGCAGGGTCTCGGAGGCGTCGCCGCCCTCGGAGGTGGCGCCCCAGCCGAGCACGGCGGCCATCTTGCCCGGCTCGTAGGCGGCGGTGTCCTCCGGCGTGGCGACCGGCAGCGGGGCCTGGGGCAGTTCCTGGTCGAGGGTCAGCACCGCGACGTCGGAGCCGGTGTTGGCGTCCTGGTAGCCGGGGTGCACCCAGATGTCGGTGACCGCGGCTTCGACGCCCTCGGTGGTGGACTTGTCCTCGCGGCCCGCGACGACCTTGACCGCCGTGGGCTGCTCGCCCTCGACGCAGTGAGCGGCGGTGATGACCTTGTTGGCCGCGCCGATCGTGCCGCCGCAGAACTGGTTGCCCTGGTTGTCGGCCAGGAAGACCACCCACGGGTGGTCGGCGATCGGGGCCTGCTGCCCGCCGACGATCGGCGGTGCGGCCGCGCCCTGCTCGGAGGCGTGCGCGCTGGTCGTCAGCAGCCCGCCGAGCAGGCTCATCGCCGCGAGCGTTCCGGCCGCCGCCCGCGCCCCGAATTTCGTGTCCGACATGGTTCGTCTCCTCCCCCGGAGCCTCCCCGGCGGCCGTCCGACCGCCGCTCCGGCTCGTCCAAAGTGTCCACGAGTAAGAGGAGATGAACCCCCTGTCAGATACACCTCGACCGTGAGCGCAACACGAACGAGTGGAATTCTGCGGTACTTTCCACCCGAACGGCCCACCGCATCAGTCCACTGTGGAGAGACAGGAGAAGGTACATTCCGCCCGGGACCGGCACCCCGGTCCCGGGCGGACGATCAGTCCTCCAACTGGCCTTCCAGCTCCAGGTACACCGACCGCAGGTCGTCGAGGACCTGCTCGTCCGGCTCGGCCCACAGCCCCCGGTCGGCGGCCTCCAGCAGGCGCTCGGTCATGCCGCGCAGCGCCCACGGGTTGGAGTTGCGCAGGAACTGCTGCACCTGCTCGTCGAAGACGTAGGACTCGGCCAGCTTGGTGTACATCCAGTCGTCGACGACCCCGGCGGTGGCGTCGAAGCCGAACAGGTAGTCCACGGTCGCCGCGAGCTCGAACGCGCCCTTGTAGCCGTGGCGCTGCATCGCCGAGATCCACTTCGGGTTGACCACCCGGGCCCGGAAGACCCGCTTGGTCTCCTCGCCCAGCGTCCGCGTCTTGACCGCGTGCGGCACCGCCGAGTCACCCACGTAGGCGGCCGGGTTCTGCCCGGACAGCGAGCGCACCATCGCGACCATGCCGCCGTGGTACTGGAAGTAGTCGTCGGAGTCGGCGATGTCGTGCTCGCGGGTGTCGACGTTCTTGGCCGCCACCTGGATGCGCTTGAACGCCGTCTCCATGTCGCCGCGCGCCTCGCGCCCGTCCAGGCCCCGCCCGTAGGCGTAGCCGCCCCAGGTCGCGTAGACCTCGGCGAGGTCGGCGTCGCTGCGCCAGTTGCGGGCGTCGATCAGCGGCAGCAGACCGGCACCGTAGGCGCCCGGCTTCGAGCCGAAGATGCGGGTGGAGGCCCGGCGGTCGTCGCCGTGCTCCGCCCTGTCGGCGCGGTAGTGGGCGGCGACGTAGTTGTCCTCGTCGGGCTCGTCGAGGACGGCCACGGTCTGCACCGCGTCGTCGATCAGCGACACCACGTGCGGGAACGCGTCGCGGAAGAAGCCGGAGATGCGCACCACCACGTCGATGCGCGGGCGCCCCAGCTCGGCGACCGGGACGACCTCGAAGCCGGTGACCCGGCGGGACGCGTCGTCCCACTTCGGGCGGCAGCCCAGCAGCCACAGGATCTCGGCGATGTCGTCGCCCTGGGTCCGCATCGCCGAGGTGCCCCACACGGTCAGGCCGACCGAGCGCGGGTTCTCCCCGGTGTCGGCGACGTGCCGGGCGATCAGCGACTCGGCCAGCGCGGAGCCGACGTCGAAGGCGTTGCGGGACGGGATCGCCTTGGGGTCCACCGAGTAGAAGTTGCGGCCGGTCGGCAGCACCGAGATCAGACCGCGGGTCGGCGACCCGGACGGCCCGGCGGGCACGAAACCGCCGTCGAGCGCGTGCAGCACGTTGTCGACCTCGTCGGTGGTGCGCGCCAGCCGCGGCACCAGCTCGGCGCAGGCGAACCGCAGGATGCGGCCGACGTCGGCGATCTCGGCGCCGATCACGCCGGTGACGACCTCCTCGGCCCGCTCGGCGTCCCAGCCGGTGTCGGCGAGCGCCTCGACGAGCCTGCGCGCCAACGACTCCAGCAGGTCCACCGCGTCCGACGCCGAGGCCGACGGGCCCTCGACGAGCTTCGTCAGCTCGGCCGGGACGTCCGCGCGCGCACCGGGTTCGGCCAGCAGCGCCTGCTCGTCGAGTCCGAAGTGGACCGACAGCGCGGAGCGCAGGCCGGGCAGCGCGCCGACCGTGCCGCCGAAGACCTGCTTGGCGCGCAGGATCGCCAGCACGTCGTTGACCAGCTCCTCGTCGCGCGGCGCACGGCCGAGGATGTGCAGGCCGTCGCGGATCTGCACGTCCTTGATCTCGCACAGGTAGCCGTCGACGTGCATCACGAAGTCGTCGAAGGACTCCTCGTCCGGCTGACCCTCCTGGTGCAGGTCGTGGTGCAGCTCGGCGTGGGTGATCAGCTCCCAGATCTGGTTGCGCAGCGCCGGCTTCTTCTCCGGGTCCAGGTCTGTGACCAGGGCGTACTCGTCGAGCAGCTGCTCCAGCTTGGCGATGTCGCCGTAGGCGTCTGCGCGCGCCATCGGCGGGATCATGTGGTCGACCACGGTCGCGTGGCCGCGCCGCTTGGCCTGCGTGCCCTCGCCCGGGTCGTTGACGATGAACGGGTAGACGAACGGCATGTCGCCCAGCACCGCGTCCGGCGCGCAGTCCGCGGCCAGGCCCAGCCCCTTGCCGGGCAGCCACTCCAGGGTGCCGTGCTTGCCGAGGTGGATCACCGCGTCGGCGCCGAACTCCTCGTCCAGCCAGCGGTAGGCGGCCAGGTACTGGTGCGACGGCGGCAGGTCCGGGTCGTGGTAGATCGCGATCGGGTTCTCGCCGAACCCGCGCGGCGGCTGAATCAGGATCACCACGTTGCCGAAGCGCAGCGCGGCGACGTAGAGGTAGCCCTCGTCGTCGACGTAGAGGCTGCCGGGCGGGGCGCCCCAGTGCTCGGTCATCGACGCGCGCAGCTCCTCGGGCAGCGCGTCGAACCACTCGCGGTAGCGCGGCGCCGGGACGCGGATCGCGGCCTCGGCCATCTGCTCCTCGGTCAGCCACTCCACGTCGTGCCCACCTGCGGAGATGAGCCGGTGGATGAGGGTGTCGCCGTCCAGGCCGGCCACGTCCAGCCCGCCGAGGTCGTAGCCCGCGGCCTCCAGCGCGCGCAGCAGCACCACCGCGGAGGCCGGGGTGTCCAGGCCGACGGCGTTGCCGACGCGGGAGTGCTTGGTCGGGTAGGACGAGAGCACGACGCCGAGGCGCTTGGCGGAATTGTCGACGTGCCTCAGCCGCGCCAGCGACACCGCGGTGGAGGCCACCCGCGCCGCGCGCTCGGCGTCGGCGACGTAGACCGGGATGCCCTCCGGGCCCTCCTCCTTGAAGGAGAACGGGACGCTGATCAACCGGCCGTCGAACTCCGGCACCGCGACCTGCATCGCGGCGTCCATCGGCGACAGCGCGGCGTCGCTGTCGGCCCACACCGCGCGGCTGGTCGTCAGGCACAGGCCCTGCAGCACCGGGATGTCGAGCTCGGCCAGCGCACCCGCGTCCCAGGAGTCCTCGTCGCCGCCCGCGCTGGCGTCGGCGGCCACGGCACCGCCCGCGGCCAGGACGGTGGCGATCAGGGTGTCGCAGCCGGCCAGCAGCTCGCGCAGACCGGCGGCGTCGGACAGGCCGCGCAGCGAACCGCAGAACACCGGCACGACGTTGGCCCCGGCGGCTTCGACCTGGTCGGCGAGGGTGTCGACGAAGGCGGTGTTGCCCGACAGGGCGTGCGCCCGGTAGAAGACCACGCCGATCGTGGGCTTCGACGGGTCGTGGGCGCGCTCGCCGTGCAGCCCGAACTCGGGCATCGACTGCGGCTCGGTGAACCCGGTGCCGGTCAGCAGCACCGTGTCGGACAGGAAGTTCGCCAGCTGCGCGAGGTTCTCCGGACCGCCTTCGACCAGGTAAGCCAGGGCCTGGGTGGACACACCGGCGGGCACCGTGGACAGCGTCATCAGCTCGGCGTCCGGGGTCGCCTCACCGCCCAGCGCCACGGTCGGGAGGCCGGAGGCCAGCACGGCGTCCAGGCCCTCCTCCCAGGCGCGACGGCCGCCGAGCAGGCGCACGACCACGACGTCGACGCCGTCGAGCAGCGCGGGAACGTCCTCGGCGGCCACCCGGGAGGGGTTGGCGACGCGGTAGTCGGCCTCGGCGGCGCGGGCGGCCAGCAGGTCGGTGTCCGCAGTGGACAGCAGCAGAACTCGGGCGTCGCGGGCAGGCTCGCTCACGGTGATCCTCTCTCGGGGTGCGCGCCCCGGCGGGGGTCACGGCGGCAGGAGTTCCTGGCTCCCGGATCCTCGCGGGGTCCCCGCCTTCCAGCCTGTCAGGGCCGTGGCTGCCAGGGGCCCGCTCCCCGGTCACAGTGGCGCGACCGCCCCGGCCTCACACCGGGTTCCTCCACGTCACCGCCGTACTGGCGAAGCCATCCTATCGATCGAGAGACCCCTCACCACCCACCGCGCGATTTCGCGAGAAAGATCTCGTTCCCCGCTCAGTACCCGGCGGTCACGTCGACCAGCCCGAGGAGGGGCTGACCTGCGATGTGGCGGCGGACGTTCTCCTCGACGCGGCGTGCCAGGGCCGGCATCTGCAGGTGCGGCGGGTTGGCCGTGTGCGGGGAGATCAGCGCGCGCGGGTGGCCGAACAGCGGGTGGCCGTCGGGCAGCGGCTCCGGATCGGTGACGTCGAGCGCGGCACCGCCGATGCGGCCCGCGTCCAGAGCCTCGACCAGCGCGTCGGTGTCGACCAGGGAGCCGCGCGCGATGTTGATCAGCCACGCGTCGGACTTCATGGTCTCCAGCGCGGCGGCGTCGACGAGCTTCGAGGTGGCCGAGGTCGCCGGGGCCGCGACCACGACGAAGTCCGAATTGGCGAGCAGCTCCCGCATCCCGTCGGCGTCGTCGGCGGGCCAGGTCCGCTCGGCGCCCAGCACCGGCTTGCCGGAGCGGTTCACCGCCAGCACCCGCACCTGGAAGGGACGGAGCATCTCGATCAGCGCCTTGCCGATGCCACCGGCACCGATGATGCCGACGGTCGATCCGGTGAGGCTGCGCATTCCCTCGGGACGCTGCCAGGTGGTGGCCCGCGCCATCGCGGCGAGCTGCCGCGCGCCGGACAGCATCAGGCCGAGGGTGTGCTCGGCGACGGTCTGGGCGAAGGTGCCCGCGGCGGAGGTGAAGGTCAGGTCCTCGCGCAGCACCCCGGAGGCCACCCAGGACTCGATGCCCGCCGAGGGCAGCTGCACCCACTCCAGCCCCGGGCGGTCGTACTCGGCGAACCGGTTCGGCTCGGCACCGAACCACACCAGCGCGTTCGCGTCCTCGGCGGAGCTCAGCTCGGCCCCCGCCGCCACCACGGCGGCCTCCAGATCGGGCTGCGACACCGGACCAACGTGGACCTTCACGACTTCTCCTCCATCACACGACGTTCCCGAGACCCCACCACGACCGGGTTGTGGGGACGGTTCTCATGAAAACCTCCCCTCACCCAGACACCGGGAGGTTTTCATGAAAACTTCCCCCACCACGCGACGAGACCCTCCGTGAGGTGGGAGAACGTCACCAGGTGTTCCCCACACCACGTCGAACTCATCCGGGGTTGGGGGAGGTTTTCATGAAAACTTCCCCTACCTCTCGATGAGGTCGGCGAGGGCGGGGAGTTGGGTTTCATCTTCCAGGGCCGAGCCGACTGCGACGACGTCGGCTCCCGCCGCCAGGAACTCGGGGGCGTTGCGGGCGTTCATGCCGCCGGTGGCGACCACGCGCAGCGCGGGGAACGGGCCCTTCATCGCGCGGAACCAGCTGCTGCCCAGCTCGGCGGCGGGGAACGCCTTGACCCAGCTCAACCCGAGGCGCAGCGCCTGCTGGATCTCGCTGGGGGTGGCGACGCCGGGCACGTGCGGCAGGTCGAGTTCGGCGCTGAGCCGCACGATCTCGGCGTCGAGCCCGGGCGCGATGGTGAAGGCCGCACCCAGGTCGCGGGCGGTGCGCAGCTGCTCGGGGGTGACGATGGTGCCCGCGCCGACCGGGCGGCCGCGCTCGGCTCCGGCGCGCACGGCGGCGGCCAGCGACGGTTCGGCCTTCGGCGTCTCGATCGGCACCTCGACGGCGTCGATGCCCAGGTCCCAGGCGCGTTCGGCGAGTTCGACCGTCCGCTGCGGGTCCATGCCGCGCAGGATCGCCATCACCGGCCGGGCGAAGAGGTCTTCCAGGAAGGGCACTTCTCACTCGCTCCCGTCGAATCGCAGTGCGCCCCAGCGCTGTTCGTCGAGCCCCAGCCAGCGCTCCAGCGACTCGGCGTCCGGCGCGGCGGCGTGGTCCTCGGTGCTGCGCAGGCTGTGCGCGGCCAGCAGGTGGCCGCGGCGCAGGCAGCGCTGGTCGTCCTCGCCGCGCAGCACGCCGGAGAGGAACCCGGCGGCGAAGGCGTCCCCGGCTCCGACCGGTTCGACGACCTCGACGGTCGGCGCGGGCACGGCGGTGTTGCGCTCGCCGAGCGCGTAGGCCGCCTCGGCACCGTCCTTGACCACGACCGTGACCGGTCCGTCGAGGAGTTCCCGCACGTCATCGGCGGTCTTCACGCCCCACAGGGCGGCGGCCTCGTCGAGGCCGACGAAGACCACGTCGGCGAGCTGGGCGAGCTCGGCGAGGACCGGGGCGGCCCGGCGAGCCGACCACAGCGCGGGCCGGTGGTTGACGTCGAAGGAGATCGGGGCGCGGCGCGGCCGGGTCAGCAACCGCCGGATCAGCCGGTCGCAGCCCTCCGACAGGGCCGGGGTGATGCCGCTGATGTGCAGGACGCGCGCGGCGTCGACGACTTCGTCGGCGAGGAAGTCCTCATCCATCGTGGAGGCGGCCGAACCCGCGCGGTAGTAGTGCACGCGGGTTCCCTCGGGCCGGGGGTCCTTGAAGTAGACGCCGGTGGGCGCGTCGGCGCGCACCTCGACCAGGCCGGTGTCGACTCCGGCGGCGGCGATCGAGGCGACCAGGCGGCGTCCGAGCGGGTCGTCGCCGACGCGGCCGGCCCACTGCGCGCGGTGCCCGAGCGAGGCCAGGTGCACGGCCACGTTGGACTCGGCGCCCCCGGCGGAGAGCGTGAAGGAGGGGGCTCGTTCGAGCGGCGCCGGGGCGGCCGGAGCGACCAGCGACATCGTCTCGCCCAGGCACAACACCTCGGCCTCGTTGCCCGGCTGCACCACGTGTCCTCCCGTTCATCACTGGGTCGGGCGACAGCTTAGCGACACCGCGATGCAGGATGCACACTCCCCATTGCGCATCGCGCAACGAAGCCGATAGATCCGGCGCGCTCGGCCCGCGTGGGTTCTCCTAGGCTGGGCCCGGTGATCGCCGACGATCACCCCCTAGCCACAGGAAAAGGAGGATGCTCGCATGAGTCTGGAGCGCCCGATCGATCCTGATCCGTACTCGTTCCTGCCCGCGGTTCCCGAGTTCACCGTCACCTCCAGCGACGTGGCCGACGGCCGGGCGATGTCCAAGGCCCAGGCCTTCGACGGCATGGGAGCGGACGGTCAGAACCTCTCGCCGCAGCTGAGCTGGTCGGGGTTCCCGGAGACCGCGAAGAGCTTCGTGGTCACCTGCTTCGACCCGGACGCGCCGATCCCGGGCGGTTTCTGGCACTGGATCCTGGTCGACGTCCCGGCCGACGTCACCGAGCTGGCCACCGACGCGGGCAACCGCAGCGGCCAGAACATCCCGGCCGGTTCGTTCCACGTCTCCAACGACATGGGCGAGCGCGCCTTCGGCGGTGCCGCTCCGCCGCCCGGTGACCGGCCGCACCGCTACTACTTCGTGGTGCACGCGGTCGACACCGACAAGCTGGGCGTGGACGAGAACGCCTCGGCGGCGGTGGTCAGCTTCAACCTGGCCTTCCACACCGTCGGTCGCGCCGTCATCACCCCCACCTACCAGCACTGAGGCCGGTCCTCGTCGAGCCCGCCCGGAACGCTCCGGGCGGGCTCGACGTCGTTTTCACCCGTTCGAGATGTATTTCCGGAGGGGGTTCGCGCCTCTTTACAAGTGGGGGAGGTGCGAGAGATGAGTCTGCTGCCGGGGTCCGCCGCCGTCGTGATCGCGACCGGTGTCGCCGCGCTGCTGTTCCCGTCGTTCGTCGCCGGTCAGCACCGGCGGCACGGCGAGCTGCGCGCGGGAGAGGCCGTGCTGCGCTTCGCCGCGCTGCTCTACGCGATCGCGCTGGCCTGCTACGTGCTGCCGCCTGCGGGGACGACCTGCTTCGCGGCGCAGCTGCGACCGCTGGCGAGGCTGTCCAGCGCGGTCGGGTTAGGGCAGTTCGCCTGCAACGTCGCGCTGTTCGTCCCGCTGGGCGCTCTGCTGCGGCGGGCACCACCGGTGGCGGTGCTGGCCGGGGCGGGCCTGTCGGTGTTCATCGAGGTCACCCAGCTGACCGGGTTGTGGTTCCGCTTCCCGTGCCCGGTGCGGGTGTTCGACGTCGACGACGTCCTCGCCAACACCCTCGGCGCGGTGCTCGGCGGCCTGCTGGTCCCGCTGCTGCCTCGGCCCTCCCCCGTCACCGGACCGGCCGGTGCGCCACGTCCGGTGACGGCCGGTCGACGGCTGCTGGGGATGAGCTGCGACGGCCTCCTGCTGTGGTGGCTGGGCGCGGTCTGCGCGACCGCGACCGGTGCCGTGCTGCGCTGGTCCGGGGTCGTGGCCACGCCGCTGCTGCAGGTGGGCGCGACCTGGCTCGCCCCCGCGCTGATCCTGCTGGTCGCGAGCCTGCGCGCGGACGGCACACCAGGTCAGCGGCTCGTGCTGCTGCGCGCCCGAGCGCCGAACCGGTGGTCGGTGGTGCTGCGCTGGGCGCTGGGGACCGGTGGCCTCGCGCTGCTGCAGGCGGGCTGCGAGCTGGTGCGCGGTGCGCCCGGCGCAGCGCTCGGCGTGCTGTGGTGCGCCGGGCACGCTCTCGGCGCGCTCCGGAACCAGCGCGGAATCACAGATCCGCGCGGAATCACCGGCAGGCTCGCCGGGTTGGAACTGACCGACGTCCGCGGACCGGCGACGGCCCGCACCCCGTGAGGCAGGATGGAACCGTGCGGCACTTCGACCTAGTCATCATCGGCTCCGGCTCCGGCAACTCGATCCTCGACGACCGGTTCGCCGACTGGAACGTGGCCATCGTCGAGAAGGGCATCGGCCCGAACGACGCCTACGGCGGCACCTGCCTCAACGTCGGCTGCATCCCGACGAAGATGTTCGTGCACACCGCGGACATCGCCGGCGCCCCCGACGCCGGTGCCGGGCTGGGGGTCGACCTGGAGCGCCGGGGCGTGCGCTGGCCGGAGATCCGGGACCGGATCTTCGGCCGCATCGACCCGATCTCCGAAGGAGGTCGCCAGTACCGCGCGGAGGGCTCGCCCAACGTCACGCTGCTGACCGGCAACGCCCGGTTCACCGACGTCAAGCAGCTCACGGTGCAGACCGCCGACGGCGCCGAGACGATCACCGCCGACCGGTTCGTGGTGGCCGCGGGCGGCCGCCCGGTCATCCCGGCCGTCCCCGGCCTGGACCAGGTGGAGGTGCGCACCAGCGACACCGTGATGCGCCTGGACGAGCTGCCCAGCAGCATGATCATCATGGGCACCGGGTTCATCGGCGCCGAGTTCGCGCACGTCTTCAGCTCCCTCGGCGTGCGGGTCACCATGATCGGCCGGTCCGGCCGCGTGCTGCGCGCCGAAGACGAGGACGTCTCGGCCCGGTTCACCGAGATCGCCGACCGGCGCTGGGACCTGCGGCTCCACCGCAAGGTCGTCGCCGCCGAGAAGGCCGGCGGGCAGGTCCGGCTGAAGTTGGAGGGCCCGGACGGCGAGGAGACCGTCGAGGCCGAGGAGCTGCTGGTCGCGGTGGGCCGCACCCCCAACGCGGACCTGATCGACGCGGCCGCGGGCGGCCTGGAGCTCACCGACGACGGCAAGATCGCCGTCGACGACACCCAGCGCACCTCGGTGGAGGGCGTGTGGGCGCTCGGCGACATCAGCTCCGACCACGAGCTCAAGCACGTCGCCAACCACGAGACCCGCGTCGTGCAGCACAACCTGCTGCACCCGGACGCGCCGATCTCCTCCGACCACCGCTTCGTGCCGCACGCGGTGTTCTCGGGTCCGCAGATCGCCTCGGTCGGCCTCACCGAGCGGGAGGCCCGGGACAAGGGCGTCGACTACGTGACCTCCACCCAGGACTACGCGGGCATCGCCTACGGCTGGGCGATGGAGGACACGACCGGTTTCGCCAAGCTGCTGGCCGACCCGAGCAGCGGGCTGCTGATCGGCGCGCACATCATCGGCCCGCAGGCGCCGACGCTGCTGCAGCCGATCATCCAGGCGATGCACTTCGGTCTGGACGCGCGCAGCATGGCGCGCGGCCAGTACTGGATCCACCCGGCGATGCCGGAGCTGCTGGAGAACGCCCTCCTGGACCTCCCCCTGGGCTGAACCTGCCGCTCAGCTGAGTCGTCGCACGTCAAGCGGGGTTTCGACCGCGGTCCCGTCGGGCCCGCGGTCGACCCGGTAGGCCCCGGCCCGACCCCGCTCGGCGAGCGCTTCGACGAGCTCGGTGCCCCGGTAGAGCAGACCGGCCCCGTCGTCGGTGGCGTAGCCGGGCGGCAGCGCGCCCTCGGCGATGAGCCGCTGGAACAGCGGGCGCCGCTGCGGCTCGCTGTCGTAGTGCACGCCGTTGGAGTGCGGCAGCAGGCCGAGCCCGTCGGTGATCGGCCGCAGGTCGGGGCCGAACGAGTCGGTGGTGCCGCCGATGTGCCAGCAGATCGATCCGGCCGACACCCCGGTGAGCACCACCCCCGCCTGCCACGCCTCGCGGAAGATCTCGTCGAGCCCGTGCAGCCGCCACATCGCCAGCAGCCCGGCGACGCTGCCGCCCCACACCCACACGACGTCCCTGCTCAGCAGGTGTTCCCGCACCTCGGCCAGGTTCGGCATCGGGAACAGCGCCAGGTGACTGGCCTGCCACCCCTCGGCGGCCGCGTTGGCGTAGAAGGTGCTGATCGTCTTCGGGTCGTCGCCGACGGCGGTGGCCAGCAGGCACACGCGCGGCGCGCGGCCGCTGGTCCCGGCGAGGTCGACGGCGTGCCGGGTGAGCGGAGCGACCTCCCACTGCAGGCGCTGCGCCGCGCGCAGACCACCGCTGGTGGCGAGGATCGTCGGGGCGTCAGCGGGCATGGGCGGAGGCTATCCGGCTCGGCGGGAGCATCGGCGCCGCTCGCTCACGCGGTCCCCGGATCGGACCAGTAGTCGGTCCCCACGTCGAAGGTCCCGCCGTCGTGCGGGGCGACCCACGAGGCGGCGACGACGCCGGCGGCGAAGGCACCGCCGCGCTGCGCGGGCACGGGTGACGGTTCCAGCGACACGGCGGGCGCGCCGAAGCGCGTGATCACGACGTGCTCGCCGGCCTCGGCGCGGTCGATCAGCTCGGTCAGCCGCTCGCGGGCTTCGTCCACGGAAAACTCAACAGCCATGCCGACAAGTTACCCGCATCACACGGATGTTGAGACCATTTCGGGTAGTGGTGTGGGCGGTTCTACCTAGTCCGAAACCGACGAACGCGACATCTGGCCCAGTGAAGCGCGCACCTGCGGCAGCCCCTTCGGCGGGCCGTCGTCGAGGAGCCTGCGCAGCGCGTCGGTGTCGAGGTGCCGGGCGACGAGATCGCCGAGCAGGTCGAGCTGGGCGGCGCGGATGTCGGCGAAGACGGTGTCCTCGGCCGCCCGGAACCCGTCGCGTCCGGCACGCAGCGCCGCCCAGGTCAGGAACTCGCGGCGGAACGCGTCGTTCTCGAACAGGCCGTGCCAGTGCGTGCCCAGGACGGGACCCGAGATGCCGCCCTCCCCTTCACCGTCGGGCAGGGTCACCAGCGGCGGCAGGTCGCCGCGCCGGACCGCGACGCCGTGGTGGATCTCGTACCCCGCGACGGCCTCGCCGAAGGCGGCCCCGCGCGGTGTGGCCAGGGTCTTGTCCGGCGCGAAGTCGATCTCCAGGTCGAGGAGGCCGAGGCCGTCGACCGCGCCGGTGCGGGACTCGACCTCGTCGTGGATGCGCTGGGACAGCATCTGGAACCCGCCGCAGATCCCGGCGACCGGCAGTCCGGCGCGCGCGTGCTCGCGGATCGCTTCGGCAAGCCCGGTCTCCCGCAGCCAGGCCAGGTCGGCGACGGTCGCCTTCGACCCGGGCAGCACAACCAGGTCGGCGTCGGACAGCCTCGACGGCTCGGTCACGAACCGCACGGCCACGCCGGGTTCGGCGGCGAGCGCCTCGACGTCGGTGGCGTTGGAGATCCGGGGCAGCCGGGGCACGGCGACCCGCAGCCACTGCCCGCCGCGCGGCGGTGCCGGTCGGCCCACGACGCCGTCGGCGACGTAGGACAGCGAGTCCTCGGCGTCGAGCCACAGGTCCTCGGCCCACGGCAGCACTCCGTGCACGGGCCGCCCGGTCAGCGCCCGCAGCTGGTCCAGGCCCGGCCGCAGCAGCTCGGGGTCGCCGCGGAACTTGTTGATCACGAATCCGGCGACCAGCGCCTGATCGGCGGCGTCGAGCAGCGACAGGGTGCCGAAGAGCTGCGCGAACACGCCGCCCCGGTCGATGTCGCCGACGACGACCACCGGCAGCCGCGCGGCCTGCGCGAGCCCCATGTTGGCGATGTCGCTGGCCCGCAGGTTGATCTCCGCGGGCGACCCGGCCCCTTCGCAGATCACGTGGTCGTAGTCGCGCCGCAGATCATCCAAAGTGGACGAGACGGTTTCCAGCAGCGCGGCCTTGCGCTCCCGGTAGGACATCGCGGTCACCTCACCGGCGACCCGCCCCAGCACCACGACCTGCGACTGCCGGTCGCTGCCGGGCTTGAGCAGCACCGGGTTGAACCGCACCGAGGGCTCGATCCCGCACGCCGCGGCCTGCACCGCCTGCGCCCGCCCGATCTCCCCGCCATCGGGCGTGACGACGGAGTTGTTCGACATGTTCTGCGCCTTGAACGGCGCCACCCGAACCCCGGACCGGGCCAACCACCGGCAGATCCCAGCGGTCACCACGCTCTTCCCAGCATCCGACGTCGTCCCAGCGACCAACAGCGCATTCACAACCACGTTCCTACCCCATGCACCTGGCACGGGGACCAACCCCCGAAACCCGGACACAGGACGAATCGCCTCAACTACTCTCCCGGTTGGCCCGACCACTCCGACCCCACGGATTCCGATGACCACACCTGACGACTACAACGCCAAGCTGCAGGTCAGATGGCCGAGGTCGGGCAGCAGTTCGTCGGCGGCAGTGCCACCCTCGCATTCGTCGAGAACCGCATCCCCCACCGCTACGCGGGCGATGACCCCAAAAGACCCCGGACAACCATGCGATTCAAGGCACCGGGCGGGGTTTGGAAGGCAGCACGCCAGCGCTGCGAAGGACGCGTGGGCTGAGCTTCAAGTGAGAAAGGAATCTCCTACGTCATGGGACTGTGGAACTCGAACAACCTCGCGGTCCGACTGACGAAGCTGATCGGTGGGCTCACAGTCACGGCGGCCATCCTGATGTTGTGGCCGACAGTCGTCTTCTCCTTCCCGCAGAAACACGAAAAGCCGAACTCGACGGCGCATGTCCAGTCATGCGAAGACACCGGCCCTATCACCAGACGCGGATTCGGGAGCAACTGGAACTGCGCTGTCACGATTCGCGATGATGAAACCAGCGAGACCTGGACAACCGACCTGGACATGAACTTCTTCACCCCAGATGACGTGGGAAAGGAGAAGCGCCTCACCTGGGGGTATGGCGGTGGCCGTTTCAACAGCAACAAGGAACTGCGGAGGTCAAAGCAGCACGCCGGAGGGCGAGGGAGCAGCGGAAGGCCGCCCGCAAGCGAAGCAGTTCGGGTCCGAACTCTGCGACTGGACCGGGTGGAGGCGGTTCCGGGAGAACCGCCCCTCCGTCGTCTCAGGGTTGGGTGAGGATTTCGTTGCCGTCTTCGGTGATGAGGATGGTGTGCTCGAACTGGGCGGTCCAGCTCTTGTCCTTGGTGGTGACCGTCCAGCCGTCGTCCCACATGTCGTACTCGTGGGTGCCGAGGGTGATCATCGGCTCGATGGTGAAGGTCATGCCGGGTTCGAGGACGGTCTGCACCGACGGCTCGTCGTAGTGCAGGATCACCAGTCCGCTGTGGAACGAGCGGCCGATGCCGTGGCCCGTGAAGTCGCGGACCACGCCGTAGCCGAAGCGCTTGGCGTAGGACTCGATGACGCGACCGATCACGTTGAGCTGGCGGCCCGGCTTGGCGGCCTTGATGCCGCGCATCGTCGCCTCGTGGGTGCGCTCGACCAGCAGGCGGGCCTCCTCGGAGACGTCGCCCGCCAGGAACGTCGCGTTCGTGTCGCCGTGCACGCCGCCGATGAAGCCGGTGACGTCGACGTTGACGATGTCGCCGTCCTCGATGATCGTGGAGTCCGGGATGCCGTGGCAGATCACCTCGTTGATCGAGGTGCAGCAGGACTTCTGGAAGCCCCGGTAACCCAGCGTCGACGGGTACGCACCGTGGTCGAGCAGGTACTCGTGCACCACGGCGTCGACGGAATCGGTGGTCACACCCGGTTCGATCGCCTTGCCCGCCTCAGCCAGGGCCTGCGCCGCGATCTTGCTCGCGTACCGCATCGCCTCGATGACCTCGGGCGGCTGCACGTCGGGGTCGGTGTTGCGCTGGGGAGCCGGTTTGTCCACGTACTCGGGACGCTCGATGTGCGCTGGGACTTGGCGGCGCGGCGTCGCAACGCCTGGCTTCAACGGGGCTCGAACCGGCATGCCCCCACTCTAACCACGCTCACCGGACCCGACTCCGGGCGGTAACCGCGGGTGGGCGAAGTTTCAGCGGGAACTCCGCCCACGCGGTCGGAACGACTCTCAGGCCGGGGACGCGGTGGCCAGGCCCGCTTCCTTGGCCGCTTCCAGCAGCGCCGGGTCGTAGGAGACGTAGGTCACCGGCTCGTTGCGGATGCCGCAGGCCGAGGCGAGGTGGATGGCCTCCACCGGGCCGAGGTCCGCGCGCAGCTCGCTGGCGCTGTCGAGCACCTCCTGCTGCACGGGCAGCGTGTCGAGCTTCGACACCACGATCGAGGCCAGGTCCTCGGCCGCCGGGCCCTGCTCGCGGAAGTTGCGCAGCACGTCGACCTTGGACAGCGCGCTGGTCACCCGCGGCTGCTCCCAGCGGTCGCGGATCCACTGGCTCAGCGCCTGGCTCTCCGGTTCGGGGGCGATCATCTTGATCAGCGCGGAAGAATCGAAGTAGATCAAAACCACTCCTGTTCACACCTGGGCGGCGCCGGCGACCTTCGGGGGAGGCGTTGCCGGCACGGTTCGTCGGGGATGCCCGCCGCCGGCGGAGCGGCGGCGCGATGCGCGTCCGGACAGGCCGGACACCGGGCCGCCGTCGCCCACAGCCGCAACGCAGCGTGGCGGCCGGATCGCGCGTCAGTGGCGCTCAACCGGTGACGACCCCACGAGAACAGCAACGAGACCCCGCTGCTGCGCTCGATGGGCTACAACCTAGCACCCAACTGACCCTAAGTGATCACCCAATCACGTGAAGCGACCGCGTTTCCCCCGCACGGCGGTGCCGGGCGGGGGAACGACGACGCCGCCCGGCTCTCCGAGAACCGGGCGGCGTCGCGATGATCAACCCTCAGGGGCGACCCACCGTCACAGGCCGCCGAGGAACCTCTTCGCCGCGTCGACCGACGGGCCCGAAGCGCCCGCGTCGGTGATGAGCACCGCGAACGCGACGTCGTCGCGGTAGCCGACGAACCAGCCGTGCGAGTGCGTGCCGTCGCCGAACTGCGCGGTACCGGTCTTGCCCCGGACCTCGCCCGACCCGGCCAGGCCGCGCGCCGTCCCGCCGGTGACGACCTCGCGCATCATCGAGCGGAGCTGGTCCAGCGCCGCGGGCGAGACCTTCTCCGGGGTGGCGTCGGCCTTGGTCTCCTGGCCGCGCATCAGCGTCGGCGTCGGCATGCCGCCGTTGGCCACCGACGCCGCGGCCAGCGCCATCCCGAACGGGCTGGCCAGCACCTTGCCCTGGCCGATGCCGTTCGCCGCGTGCTGGGTGACGGTCTCGGCGTTGGTGACCTTGCCGGTGATCGTCGTCGCGCCCGGCATGTCGAAGTCCACGCCCAGGCCGAACTTCGCGGCCTCCTTCGGCAGCGCGTCGTCGGGCAGGTCCACCGACAGCTGCGCGAACGTGGTGTTGCAGGACTGGGCGAACGCCGTGTGCAGCGGCACCCGGCCCAGGTCGAACTCCTTGTCGTTGGGCAGGGTCATGCCGTCGAAGACCTTCTTCGCCGGGCACTCCACCGGGGTGTCGGCGCGGACCTTGCCCGACTCCAGCGCGGCCGCGCCGGTGACCATCTTGAACGTCGACCCCGGCGGGTACTGCCCGGACAGCGCCATCGGGCCCTGCGCGTCGGCCGGGTCGTTCTGCGCGACCGCCAGCACCTCGCCGTTGGAGGGCTTCATCGCCACGATCATCGCGGCCTGCGGGATCGGGTCCAGCGCCTTCTCGGCGGCGCGCTGGGTGCGGTCCGACAGCGTCACCGAGGTCGGCGGGACCGGCTTCTCGGCGACGGTGTGCAGCTTGCGGACCTCGGTGCCCTTGCCATCGGTGATGGCCACCTGCCACCCGGCGTTGGCCTTGACCTGCTCGTCGACCTTCTTCGAGACGCCCGCCAGCACCTGGGAGGCGTAGCCGCGCTCGGCGGCGAGCAGCCGCATCTGCGCCGGGAACCGCACGCCCGGCAGGTCGTAGATGCTCGCGCGCACCTTGTCGTAGTCGGCCTGCCGCAGCGTGACGACCTGGTACGGCTGGCCGGGCGGGGTCTTGCCGACTCCCTCGACGATGGACTGCTGGGTGATCGCCGGTTCGATCGGGCTCAGCGCCTGGGCCAGCTTCCCGGCCACGCCCGGAACGTCACCGGCCTCCTGGCCGTTGAGGCTGACCGTCACCACCGGCTCCGGCCCCATCAGCTGCCGGCCCTCGGATCCCGTCACGGCTCCGGGAGCGGGCAGCACCTCGCTGTAGGCGAGCGTCTGACCGGGCTTGAGGTCGGGGTGCAGCACCGACGGCGCCCACAGCACCTTCCAGCCCTCGGACTCGTCGACGAGCTGCACGGTGCTGGTGTAGCGCCAGACCTTGCCCTCGCCGAAGTCCCAGGAGAGATCGACCTTCGCCGACGCGCCCTGCTCGTTCTCGGTGACCTGGCCGAGAGCGGCGTGCGAAGCGGTCGGGGCGAGGGTCTTGCGCGCCTGCTCCAGTCCGCGGCGCGCGGCGTCGGGATTGTTGGTCTGGGCCGCCGCGCCCGCCGCGTCACCTGCGGCGACGGCGTTGACGAACGAGGTGGCCACGTCCTTCTCGGATGGTCCGGTGCTGCACCCCGCCACTGGAACCAGCAGCAGTGCGGTGAGCCCGACCATGATCCGCGAGGCAAGCATGCCCGCGAGTATGCCGAACCTTTGTGCGGCACCGAATCCGGGTTCCGGCACACCGGGCGAAAACCGTCACGGGGACGTCCGGTTCAGGTCACAGCAGGACGGTCGCGAACTCCCCGACGCGGCGGAAGCCGACCTTCTCGTAAGCGGCCCGGGCGGCGACGTTGAAATCGTTGACGTACAGGCTCGCGGTCCGCCCCAGCCCCCGCACCAGCCGGTCGGCGACCGCCGCGGTGCCCGCGGTGCCCAGGCCCGTGCTGCGGCGGTCCGGGTGCACCCAGACGCCCTGGATCTGGCCGACCGTCGACGACAGCGCCCCGATCTCGGCCTTGAACACGACCTCGCCGTCCTCGAAGCGCGCGAACGCCCGCCCGGAGGTGATGAGATCGGCCACCCGCGCCCGGTAGCCCGCACCGCCGCCGTCGGTGGAGGGGTCGACGCCGACCTCCTCGGTGAACATGGCTACCGCGGCCGGCAGGTAGCGCTCCAGCTCCTCCAGCCGCACCGGGCGCACCAGCGGGTCCGGCTGCACGCGCGGGGCGCTCGGAGAGCACCATGAGCGGCTGCTCCGCGCGGACCTCCCGGGCGGGACCCCACTGGGCCTCGACCTCGTCCCACAGCATCAGCACCTGCTCGGCGGGTCCGACCAGCGAGGAGCACACCCGGCGGCGGCGCAGCGCGCGGTCGGCGAACGCCCGCATCGCGTCCGCGCCACCGCGCAGCGGGACCAGGTTCGCCCCGGAGAAGCACATGCCGGTCAGCCGGGTTCCGTGGCCCCAGAGCTCGCCGCCGAGGCGCAGCGGGTGCACCCCGGCCTCCTCGACGCGCGCGGCGACCATGCAGGCGGCGACGGGCGCGGAGTCCAGCACGGAGCGGACCAGGTTCGCGTCGCGTTCCTCCAGCAGGCGGGCACCGGCAACCTTGAGCACCAGCCAAGACTGCCAGAAATGCCACGCTAACGGCTGACCGGTGGAGATCCACCACATCCGGCACGGCCGTGCTCACCCGTTCGGAGCAGCGGAAACGCCGTGGAAACGGATCAGCCGCCCGGAGCGCGTCCGGGCGGCTGATCGGTGCGGGAGTCAGCTGACGGTGACGGTCGGGCTCGCGCCCTCCTCCACGGTCTCGCCCATGTCCTCGGCGATGCGCATGGCCTCTTCGATCAGGGTCTCGACGATCTGGTGCTCGGGCACGGTCTTGATGACCTCGCCCTTGACGAAGATCTGGCCCTTGCCGTTGCCGGAGGCCACGCCCAGGTCGGCCTCGCGGGCCTCACCGGGGCCGTTGACGACGCAGCCCATGACCGCGACGCGCAGCGGCACCTCCATGCCCTCCAGACCGGCGGTGACCTCGTCGGCGAGCTTGTAAACGTCGACCTGGGCGCGTCCGCAGGACGGGCAGGAGACGATCTCCAGCTTGCGCGGCCGCAGGTTCAGCGACTGCAGGATCTGGGCACCGACCTTGATCTCCTCGACCGGCGGGGCCGACAGGGAGACGCGGATCGTGTCGCCGATGCCCTGGCGCAGCAGCGCGCCGAAGGCGGTCGCCGACTTGATGGTGCCCTGGAAGGCCGGGCCGGCCTCGGTGACACCGAGGTGCAGCGGGTAGTCGCACTGCTCGGCGAGGATCTCGTAGGCGCGCACCATGACCACCGGGTCGTTGTGCTTCACCGAGATCTTGATGTCGTGGAAGTCGTGCTCGGCGAACAGGCCCGCTTCCCACAGCGCCGACTCGGCCAGCGCCTCGGGGGTGGCCTTCCCGTACTTCTCCATCAGGCGCGGGTCGAGGGAACCGGCGTTGACGCCGATCCGGATCGGCGTGCCGTGGTCCTTGGCGGCCTGCGCGATCTCCTTGACCTTGTCGTCGAACTTCTTGATGTTGCCGGGGTTCACGCGCACCGCCGCGCAACCCGCTTCGATCGCCGCGAAGACGTACTTCGGCTGGAAGTGAATGTCGGCGATGACCGGGATCTGCGACTTCTTCGCGATGGCCGGCAGGGCTTCGGCGTCGTCGGCGCTCGGGCACGCGACCCGGACGATGTCGCAGCCCGCGGCGGTGAGTTCGGCGATCTGCTGCAGCGTGCTGTTGACGTCAGCGGTGACGGTCGTGGTCATGGTCTGCACGGAGATGGGGCTCTCGCTGCCCACTCCGACCGGTCCGACCTGCAACTGGCGAGTCTTGCGCCGCTCCGCGAGCACCGGGGCGGGGCCCGCGGGCATGCCCAGATCGACGGTCATCGATACCTCTCCACCTCTTCTGGTGTGCTTCGGACGGTGTCCCGCCCGCATTCCACGATACCGGCGCACCTTCATCCGGCTGGACGTCCGGGCGTCTGACGGATCACGTTGGGTGATCGACATCGGCCGTTCATGTCCCGTTCGGCCCACGAATTCGAGCCGCGGATCACCCTATCGGTGATCTTGCGCTCACAACGACGCACCACTGCCGTCGCTAAGCCCGACGCACCCTCCCCCGCTGTGAACCCCCTCCACCACAGCGGTGAACTTTCCAGGGCGAAGTCTCCGGGCGGCTAGTACAGCGTCACCGGGTTGACGATGTCGGCGACCAGCACCAGCAGCGAGTACGCGATGAACACCAGGCTGACCGCGTAGGCCAGCGGCATCAGCCGAGCCGTGTCGAACGGGCCCGGGTCGGGGCGCCTGACCAGCTTGGCGAAGCCGCGCCGGATCGACTCCCACAGCGCGCCCGCGACGTGCCCGCCGTCCAGCGGCAGCAACGGCAGCATGTTGAACACGAACAGCGACAGGTTCACGCCCGCGAGCAGGTTGAACATCAGGATGATCCGGTCGTCGACCGCGATCTGGTCCGTGGCCAGCACCTCACCGCCGAGGCGGCTGGCGCCGACGATGCCCACCGGCGAGTCCTTGTGACGCTCGCCTCCGAAGATGGCCGAGACCAGGTCCGGGATCCGCTGCGGCAGCTCGACGATCTTCTGCGCGGTCAGGCTGACGAAATCACCGATCGTGTTGGCCACGCCGCCGATGTCCTGCTTGACCAGCACCGACGTCGGCGACAAGCCCAGGAAGCCGACCGTCTCGTACTCGCTGGTCGAGTTCAGCTTGGGCCGCTCGGTCTGCATCAGGTCGGCGGTCAGCGTCTGCCGGTGCCCCTCGCGCTCGACCACCACCGGGACCGTGCCCTTCGAGGTGCGGATCTCCTGCTGGAGGTCCTCCCACGTCTGGAACGGCTTGCCGTTGAACTCCAGGATCCGGTCACCCGGCTTGAACCCGGCCGCGGCGGCCGGCGAGGGCTTCGCGCCGGGCGGGCACTTCTGCGTGTCGGGGGCGTCGGCGGGCAGCACGCACTCGCTGACCGTGGACACCGTCAGCGTCGGGGTGTTGAGGCCGTGCCCCATCAGGATCGCGGCGAAGATGCCGACCGCCAGGATCAGGTTCATCACCGGGCCGGCCATCATCACGATGATCCGCTTCCACGGCGAGCGCTGGTAGAACTGCCGGTGCGCGTCCTCGGGCTTGACGTCCTCGGCCGACATCTGCCGCGCGTCGTCGATCATCGCCCGGAACGGCGAGGACGAAGCGGAGCGGCCCATCTCCTCGTCCTTCTGCGGCGGGAACATGCCGATCATGCGGATGTAGCCGCCGAACGGGATGAGCTTCACCCCGTACTCGGTCTCGCCCTTCTTGCGGGACCAGATGGTCCGGCCGAAGCCCACCATGTACTCGGTGACCTTGACGCCGAACATCTTCGCGGTCGCCAGGTGCCCCAGCTCGTGCCACGCGATGGAGAACAGCAGCCCGAAGAAGAAGATCAGAATGCCAACGACGACCAGCACTTACTCCGCCTTCCCTCCGGCCAGCTCACGCGCCCGGGTCCGCGCCCACTCCTCGGCCGCGAAGACCTCGTCGAGCTCCGACGGTGCGCCGCGCCACTGGTCGGCTGCCCCGAGCGTGTCACTGACAGTCTGCACGATCTGCGGGAACCGGAGGCGGCCGTCGACGAACGCCGCCAGCGCCTCCTCGTTCGCCGCGTTGTAGATGGCGGGCAGGCATCCTCCGCCGGAACCGGCCGCCCGGGCCAGCTCGACTGCCGGGAACGTCTCGTCGTCCAGCGGTTCGAAGGTCCACTCCTGGGCGTCGGCGAAGTCCAGCCGCGGCGCGACGCCGGGGACCCGGCGCGGCCACTCCAGGCCCATCGCGATCGGGATCTTCATGTTCGGCGGGCTGGCCTGGGCGATCGTGGCGCCGTCGGTGTAGGTGACCATCGAGTGCACGATCGACTGCGGGTGCACCACCACGTCGATGCGCGGGTACTCGATGCCGAACAGCAGGTGCGCCTCGATGAGCTCCAGGCCCTTGTTGACCAGGGTCGCGGAGTTGATCGTGACGACGTTGCCCATCGCCCACGTCGGGTGCGCCAGCGCCTGCTGCACGGTGACCTCGGCGAGTTCGTCGCGCTTGCGGCCCCGGAACGGGCCGCCGGAGGCGGTCAGCACCAACCGGTCCACGTCGGCGTTGTCGTTGCCCAGCAGGCACTGGGCGAGCGCGGAGTGCTCGGAGTCGACCGGCACCAGCTGCCCGGGCGCGGCCTTGTCCAGCACCAGCGCACCGCCCGCGACCAGCGATTCCTTGTTGGCCAGCGCGAGCTGGGCGCCGGTGTCCAGGGCGGCCAGCGTCAGCCGCAGACCGCGCGAGCCGTCGACGCCGTTGAGCACCACGTCGGCCGGGGCGGCCTCGATGAGCTCCAGCGCGGACTCGGGCCCGGCCAGCAGCCGGGGGAGCTTGAACTCGCCCTCGGCGTAGCCCCGCTTCTGCGCCTCGGAGTAGAGGGCGAGCTGGACGTCCTCGGCGGCTGTGCCCTTGGCCACGGCCACGACCGGGACCTCGAACTCCAGCGCCTGCGCGGCCAGCGCCTGCGGGTCGCTCCCGCCCGCGGCCAGCCCCACGACCCGGAACCGGTCCGGGTTGTCGCGCATCACGTCGAGTGCCTGGGTACCGATGGAACCGGTCGATCCGAGCACCAGAACGGTGCGCGGGGTGTCGCTCTGTGTGCTGGTGTCCGCGTGCATCGACGCCATTGTCCCCGAAGGAGGTGAGCCGGTGCCCCTCGCGGTGCACAAATCACCTTCGGGCGTCACGATCGGGGTATCGGCGCTGCCTGACGAATGAAGGAGGCCGTCATGGGCATCATCGGATGGATCGTTCTCGGCTTGATCGTGGGGGCCATCGCGAAGCTGATCATGCCGGGCAAGGACCCGGGCGGCATCATCGTCACCATGCTGCTCGGAGTCGTCGGGGCCTTCCTCGGCGGACTGCTCGGTCAGTGGCTCTTCGGCATCGGCCTCGAGACGTTCTGGTCGCTGCAGACCTGGATCGTGGCGATCATCGGATCGGTCGTCGTCCTCGGCATCTACCGCGTGATCGTCGGTCGCAAGGCGGTCAAGGGGTAGTCACCGCTCACCGTTCACCGGGGTGCCGCGCGAGCCGGGTTCGCGCGGCACCTTTTTCGCTGCTGATGCCGGGCAGGTGGCCGACCGGGCCCCGATCGGGTGTGCGAGGATGAGGGCGATCGTGGATCGCCGTCCGGCGGTGCGCGAAACCCAAGCAACAGGCTTTCCGGCCGCGGGTGGCCGGTGTGGCGCAGGAGGGGAACGTGGCGAGCACCGAGCTGGAGAAGAAGCCCAGCCAGGCCATCGACCCGGCCGAGGAACCGTCGGTCGAGTGGGGCTGGCACGGCGGTTTCCCGAAGGGCACCCAGATCGCCGGCTGGTTCTCGGTCGTCGCGATCCTGCTCATGCTGATCGGCAACCACCAGGGCATCCTCAGCGGTGGCGGGCACTTCAAGATGGAGGACCTCTGGCTGATCGGCACCGCCGCGGTGCTGGCCGTCGGCCTCTTCTACGACCTGGCCAAGAACAAGCGCCGCCGCTGACCGCAACTCCGCGAAGAGCCGCCCCTCGGTTTCGAGGGGCGGCTCTTCGCCGTTTCGCACCCCGAGCAGCGGTGCCTCGCGGCGGTGGAGGGGGAATCGCGTTCCGCGGTGCTCACCAGCGGACAGTTTTAGCCATAATTGTCCGGGCAAAACGGACATTGATCATGGGTGATTATGGCTAAAACTGTCCCCTGCCGCGTTCAGCGCAACGAGTGGCGCGAGAAGAAGTCCATGATCAGCGGTGTCGCGTCGATCGGAGCGGGAGCGTCGGAGTCCGGGTTGGGGTGCGTCGCGGGCCAGTCGTGAGCGACGGAGTCCATCCGGTAGTGCACGACCTCCGCACCGCCGTCGCAGCCGCGGTGCTCGACGCGGTGCACCCCGTCCCCCTCGTCGCGGGTGACGGGCTCCGCCCGGCAGCCGTTGCGCTCGGCCCAACCGGCCAGCCAGTCCGGGATCGGCGGGAGCCCTCGTTCCTCGTCGCCGTCGTAGGGGATCGTCTCGTCGACCGCCCCGTGGAAGTCGAGGATCGGCGCCGGGCGATCCGGGTCGCACTCCCCGCCCTGCGGGTAGAAGGCACCGGACACCGGCGCGAACGCGGCGATCCGGTCGCTCATCCGGCAGGCCAGCACACCGGTGAACCCGCCGCCGTTGGACTTGCCCGCCGCGTAGATCCGCGCCGGGTCGACGCACAGGTCGCGCTCCAGCTCGTCGAGCACGTCCCCGGTGAACCGCACGTCGTCGACGTCGGCCGAGTACGGCGCGCCCTGCCAGGCGGTCTCACCGTCGGTCCCGACGAGCCCCTGCGGGTAGACCGCGATGACGTCAGTGCCGGAGAACTCCGACAGCTCCTCCTGGTAGGCGGAGTCCCGCGAATGGCCGTGGAACGACAGCACCACGGGCGTCGGCCGCGCAGGCGCGTAGCTCTCCGGCACGTGCAGCAGGTAGCTGCGGGCGACCCCGCCGGAGACGATCTCCCTGCTCACCGTCTCCCCCGGCCGCACGTCACCGTTCCCGCACCCCGACGTCCCGGGCGCCCCGGGCACTTCGGCGTGGGCGGGCGCGGCGAGCAGCACCACCGCCGCCGCGACGATCGAATGAACCGCAATGCCACGAACTCTCAGGTCAGGCACCGTTGCCTCCCAGCTCGACCACTCGGACCTGAGGATCATCGACCACCGGAAGCCGGCTCACCCGCTTCTGTTCATTGCGGTCACGAGATCAGGGTTTCAGGCGCCACAACGCATCCATGGGAATCGCGCGCAGCTTGTCCCCGAACGGCAGGGTCTGCTGCCCGGTGTAGAGCACGTAACCGGCGACGAAGCGATCACCCACCTGTTTCTCCAGATGCCGTATGCCCGCCAGGTCTTCGCCGCGCACCGTCGAGCCCGCCTTCACCTCGATCCCGATCACGCGGCCGTCCGGAGTCTCGATCACCGCGTCGACCTCGACCTTGTCCTTGGTTCGGTAGTGGAACAGCTGTCCCCGCACCTCGGACCAGGTCAGCTGCCTCGCGAGCTCCATGACCACGAGGTTCTCCAGCACCGATCCGGCCGCACCGCCGGGTTCGGCCAGGCGGTTCACGTCCTGCCCCAGCAGGTGGCAGGCAACACCGGTATCGGTGAACGCGAGCTTCGGCGTGCTCACCGCGCGATGCGTGTGACCCGAGGACCACGCAGGGATCCGCTTGATCAGGAAGACCGATCCCAGCAGATCCAGGTAGCGCGTCAACGTGGTCCTCGGGATGCCCGCCTGGTTCGACAGCGCCGACGGAACGAGCAAACCGCCCACCCGTCCTGCGAGCAGTGAAAGCAGCCGCATCAGCTCACCGTGACGCTCGATGCTGGCCAGTTCCAGGACGTCTCGTTCGATGAGCGTGGACAGGTAGGAGTCGAAGAACGCGCTGCGCCTGCGCGGATTTCGCCGGACGGCCTCGGGAAATCCGCCGATCGTCGCCCGTTCCAGGTAGTCCCGGCGCTTCAGCGTCGACGAGTGATCGAGATCAGGCCCGTGCGCGAACGCGGCGTCGATGAAACCGTCCGGCTCGCCGTCGATCTCGCCCTGCGAGAAGGGCCAGAGCTCGATGATCTCCATCCGTCCGGGAAGCGCATCGGGCAGCGCCCGCAGCGCGAGCACCCGGGACGACCCGGTGAGCAGGAACCTGCCGGGACGCGGGTCGCGGTCGACGGTCAGCTTGATGGAGCTGAGCAGTTCTGGAGCCAGCTGGATCTCGTCGATCACCATCAGACCGTCGTGCTCGACGAAATCGGCCGGCGCCTCGCTCGCGGACTTCGCCGTCGTGGGGTCGTCGAGGAAGCGCATCACCGGGTCGTCGGCACGGCCTGCGGTGAGCCGAGTGAGCGTGCTCTTCCCCGCCTGCCGCGCACCGTTGACGAGCACCACCCGGGTATCGTCTAGAGCTTCGACCACAAGCCCCTCAGCATGCCGGTCGACCAGCGAGTTCTTCTTTCCCACGACACCATGGTAGACGATCAGTGGTCAATTAGCCGCTGCGTTCGTGGACACCTGGCCGCTGGGTTCGTGGGCGGTTGGCCGGGTCACTCCTCGGCTGCGAGCTGGCCGCAGGCCGCTGCGATCTCCTGGCCCCGGGTGTCGCGGACCGTGCAGGAGACGCCGGATTCGCGGACCCGGCGGACGAACTCGCGCTCGACCGGCTTGGGGCTGGCGTCCCACTTGCTGCCCGGGGTCGGGTTCAGCGGGATCAGGTTGACGTGCGCGAACTGGCCGAGGTGCTTCTTGAGCAGCTTGCCGAGCAGGTCGGCGCGCCACGGCTGGTCGTTGATGTCGCGGATCAGCGCGTACTCGATCGAGACCCGGCGGCCGGTGTGGTCGGCGTAGCCGCGGGCCGCGTCGAGGACCTCGGCGACCTTCCAGCGGTTGTTGACCGGCACCAGCGTGTCGCGCAGCTCGTCGTCCGGGGTGTGCAGCGACACCGCGAGGGTGACGTGCAGGTCCTCGGCCGTCATCTTCCGGATCGCCGGGACCAGGCCGACCGTGGAGACCGTCACCGAGCGCTGCGACAGGCCCAGGCCGTCCGGCGCCGGGTCGCAGATGCGGTGCACCGCGTCGATCACCCGGCGGTAGTTCGCCAGCGGCTCGCCCATGCCCATGAACACGACGTTCGACAGCCGCCCCGGCCCGCCCGGGACGTCGCCGTCGCGCATCATCGCCGCCGCCGAGCGGACCTGGTCGACGATCTCGGCGGTGGACAGGTTCCGCTGCAGCCCGCCCTGGCCGGTCGCGCAGAACGGGCAGGCCATGCCGCACCCGGCCTGGCTGGAGATGCACACCGTCGCGCGGTCCGGGTAGCGCATCAGGACGCTCTCCAGCAGGGTCCCGTCGTGCGCCTTCCACAGCGTCTTGCGGGTCGTGCCCTCGTCGGTGTCGAGGTTGCGGACCGGGCTGAGCAGCTGCGGCAGCAGGGCTGCGCCCAGCGCCTCGCGGCTGCCCGCCGGGATGTCGGTCATCGACGCGACGTCGGCGTTGAGCCTGCCGAAGTAGTGGTTGGCGAGCTGCTTGGCGCGGAACGGCTTCTCCCCCAGCTCGGCGACGACGGCCTTCCGCTCCTCGGCGGAGAGGTCGGCGAGGTGGCGCGGCGGCTTGCCGCGGCGCGGGGCGTCGAAGACGAGCGGCAGGGATTTCGTAGACATAGCGCCCCACAGTGTCCCACGTCGGCGAACGATCTCTCCGGGCAGCCGGGGCACCGTCCGCCGTTGGACATTCCGGTGCGCCGAGGTAGGGTTTTCGGCGTGGCGAAACCCGAACTCGCGAGCCGCCGAAACATGGCCGTGCTGGCCGTGCTCGCGATGCTCGTGTCGGGCTGCGGCACCGGGCTGAGCCGGCCCGATGACGACCGCAAGCACGTGGTCACCACCTTCACCGTGCTCGCCGACATGGCCCGCAACGTCGCCGGTGACGCGCTGGTCGTCGAGTCCATCACCAAGCCCGGCTCCGAGATCCACGAGTACGAGCCCACCCCCAGCGACATGCTCAAGGCCGCCAAGGCCGACGTGGTGCTGGACAACGGCCTCGGCCTGGAGCGCTGGTTCGACCGGTTCGTGCAGCGCAGCGAGGCCCGGCACGTGACGCTGACCGAAGGCGTCGAGCCCATCCCGATCCGCAGCGGCGAGTACCAGGGCAAGGCGAACCCGCACGCGTGGATGTCGCCGCGCACCGCCGCCACCTACGTCACCAACATCCGGGACGCCTTCATCCGGCTCGACCCCGCGCACGAGGCGACCTTCCGCGCGAACGCCGACGCCTACCTGGCCCGGCTCGCCGAGATCGACCGCTACCTGCACGACGAGCTCGCGTCGCTGCCCGCCTCGCAGCGCGCGCTGGTCAGCTGCGAGGGGGCCTTCTCCTACCTCGCGCGGGACGCCGGGCTCTCCGAGGCTTACCTGTGGCCGGTCAACAGCGAGTCCGAGGGCACCCCGCGGCAGATCCGGTCCACCGCCGAGTTCGTGCAGGCCAACCGGGTTCCGACTGTGTTCTGCGAGTCCACCGTCAACGACGGGCCGCAGCGCCAGGTCGCCCGCGAGACCGGCGCCCGGCTGGGCGAGAAGCTCTACGTCGACTCGCTGTCCGGCCCCGAGGGAACGGTGCCCACCTACCTGGACCTGCTGCGCCACGACGCGCGCGCCATCGTCTCCGGCCTGCGCGGAGGAGCCCCGTGAAACCGACCGACGCCGTGAAACCGAACGCCATCAGCGCCCACCACGTCACCGTCCGCTACGGCGACGTCCTCGCCCTCGACGACGTGTCGGTGGAGGTCGGCGAAGGACGCATCTGCGGCCTGCTCGGGATGAACGGGTCCGGCAAGTCCACCCTGTTCAAATCCCTGATGGGCCTGGTCAAGCCGGACACCGGCGACATCCGGATCATGGGCCGGAACCGCAAGCAGGCGCGGCGCGAAGGACTGCTCGCCTACGTTCCGCAGTCCGAGGCCGTGGACTGGACGTTCCCGGTGACGGTCGCCGACGTGGTGCTGATGGGCCGCTACGGGCACCTCGGCCTCACCCGCCGTCCCCGCCGCGCCGACAAGACCGCGATGCGCGCTGCCCTGACCCGGGTGGGGCTCACCGAGCTCGCCGACCGGCCCATCGGCGAGCTCTCCGGCGGCCAGCGCAAGCGGGCCTTCGTCGCGCGCGGCATCGCCCAGGACGCGCGGCTGCTCTTCCTCGACGAGCCCTTCGCCGGGGTCGACAAGAAGTCCGAGGCCATGATCAGCGCCCTGCTGCGGGAGCTGCGCGACGAAGGGCGCACCGTGATCATCTCCACCCACGACCTGGCCAGCGTCCCCGAGCTGTGCGACGAGGCGGTCCTGCTGCAGCAGCGGGTGATCGCCCACGGCCCGATCGATGAGGTGCTGGCGCCCGAGACGCTGGCCCGCACGTTCGGGGTGGAGGCGCGATGATCGAGTTCCTGCTCGAACCCCTCCAGTTCGGGTTCATGCAGCGCGCGCTGCTGGTCAGCCTCGCCGCCGGGCTGGTGTGCGCGGTGCTGTCGTGCTGGGTGACGCTGATCGGCTGGTCGCTGCTGGGCGACGCCGTCTCGCACGCCGTGCTGCCCGGGGTCGTGCTCGCCTACGTGCTGGGGATGCCGTTCTCGGTCGGCGCGTTCCTGTTCGGCGGCCTGGCGGTCGGGTTGATCGCGGGCGTGCGCAGCACCACGCGGCTCAAGGGCGACGCGGCGATCGGCGTGGTGTTCACCGGCCTGTTCGCGCTCGGGCTGGTGCTGGTGTCGCGGATCCCCAGCCAGGTCGACCTCAACCACATCCTGTTCGGGAACGTCCTGGGCGTCACCGACTTCGACATCGCGCAGGTGCTGATCATCGCCGCGGCGGTGCTGGCCGTGGCGGTGCTCAAGCGGCGCGACCTGACCCTCTACGCCTTCGACCCCACCCACGCGCACGCGGTCGGCATCTCGCCGCGCCGGGTCAGCGCGCTGCTGCTGACGATGCTGGCGCTGACGGTCGTGGTCGCGCTGCAGGCGGTCGGGGTCGTGCTGGTCACGGCCATGCTGATCACGCCGGGCGCGACCGCGTTCCTGCTGACCAAGCGCTTCCCGAAGATGCTGCTGACGGCTGCGGTCCTGTCGGTGCTGTGCGCGATCACCGGCACCTACCTGAGCTTCCACATCGACACCTCGACCGGCGGGATGATCGTGGTCTGCCAGGCCGCGCTGTTCGCGCTGGTCTACCTGCTGGCGCCGACGCAGGGCGTGATCCCCCGTGCGCTGCGACGACGCACGCTGATCGCCGACCGGACGACCGCGGGCACCGGCGCGCCCGTATCGTGAAAGTATGCCGAGCGAAACCGAGCGACCCTCGTCTTCGGTGGAGGACTACCTCCGAGCCATCTACGGCCTCCGCGAACGGGGCGAACAGGTCACCAACGCGACGCTGACGGCTCGCCTGGGACTCAGCCCCTCCTCGGTCTCCGGGATGATCAACAAGCTGGACCAGCTGGGCCTGGTCACCCACGTCCGCTACCGCAGCGTCGAACTCACCCCCGAAGGGCTCCGGCTCGCGCACGCCGTGCTGCGCAGGCACCGGCTGATCGAGCTGTTCCTGGTCGAGGAGCTCGACTACAGCTGGGACGCCGTGCACCGCGAGGCCGACGCGCTGGAGCACGCCGTCTCCGACGAGCTCGTCGAGCACATCGCCGCCAAGCTCGGCAACCCCACCACCGACCCGCACGGCGACCCGATCCCCACCGCCGACGGCGAGCTCGCCGCGCCCCGCACGCGCCAGCTCGACCAGATCGAACCCGGCACCACCGGCATCATCGCGCGCGTCTGGGACACCGACTCCGAGCTGCTGCGCTACCTCACCGAGCACGGGCTCACGCTCGGGGCGCGCATCGAGATCGTGGAGCGCAAGCCCTTCGGCGGCCCGCTCGTGGTGCGCGTCGGCGACCCCGAGAAGGCCGAAACCCACTTCGTCGGCGACGAGATCGCAGCAGCCCTCTCGATCAGCGTGCAGAACTGAGGACTTGCTCCGCTCAGCGGTGCGGGTAGCGGAACCTGAGCGCCTCCGCGGACTCCGTGCGCCGCTCCTGCATCAACAACCCCCAGGGTCGGCCGTCAAGCGCGAACCGACCGCGTGCGGGGGACCACCTGCTGCGCGGGGGCCTCCGGCTCGACCTGGGCGATCTCCTCGCCGTAGATCTGCTCGGTGATCAGCCTGCTGTGCAGCTCGTCGGTGCGGTGCGCGCCGAGCACCGCCATGAGCAGGTCGAAGCGGCTGTTGGTCAGCGTCACCGCGACGTAGCAGAAACCGCCCATGCCCGCGAAGACCAGGCTCGCCACGATCCACATGTCGAATCCCTGCGCCAAGGTCATCACCGAGGCGCCCAGGGCCACCGCGGAACCGAAGGCGACACCGCGCGCGATCAGCGCCTGCCGGAACATCGACCGGAACACCGGGTACTGGTGGCACAGCTGGCGCACCAGGCGCGCGCGCTCATCGCGATCGAGTTGAGCGAGCCGGCTCAGACCCGCGGTCACCGGCTGCGCCGCGCGGAATGACATGGCCGCTCCCGAAGAAGACCCGTGTGCGTGCAGACGACGCTTCCCAGTCGATCACGTGGTTCGGCGGCTATCAAGGCGTCATTCGGGGGCTTCGCATTGCGGGCGGGCGGTGCAGACGTGACGCTGCCTACAACGACAGGGTTTGGCGGGGGTGATCGTCGTGGGCATCGCACCGGGAGCGCCCGGATGGGCCGATCTGGCATCGCACGAGACCGAAGCCGTGCACGAGTTCTACACGGGGTTGTTCGGCTGGCGCTGGGTGCAGCGCTGCGACTGCTCGGTGGCCCTGGCCGGGGACGTCCCGGTGGCCGGGCTGGTGCCACCGGAATCCGACGACGTCCCGGCCGCGTGGACGCTGTACCTGGAGTGCGGTTCGACCCGGCGCGCGACCGAGCAGGTCCGCGCGCTGGGCGGCAAGGTCATCGTGCCACCGACCGAAACCCCTGGTGACGAGATGTTCCTCGTCGCCGAGGACCCGACCGGCGCGGTCGTGGGCCTGTGGGAAGCACCGGAGAACGCGACGTTCGGCTGGGAGCGCGCGGGCGCGCTGTGCTGGGCCGAGCTGCACACCCGCGACGCCTCGGCCGCCGACCCGTTCTACGCCGACCTGCTGGGATACCGGCAGCAGCAGATCGGCGAGCCGGGCGGCGCCTTCGACTACGCGGTCTGGCAGGTCGGCGACCGGCCGCTGCTGGGTCGCCTCGACGCGAGCTCGTCGCTGCCGGACGGCGTTCCACCGCACTGGCAGCTGTACTTCCAGGTCGACCCCGATCACGACGCCGACTCGGCGGTCGGCAAGGTGCGGGCGCTGGGCGGCGAGGTGCTGCGCGAACCCACCGACTCCCCGCACGGCCGGCTGGCGGTCGTGCGCGACGTGGTGGGCGCGAGCTTCACCCTCATCGACACCTCGCAGCGCAGCGGCTGACCTACTCCAGCACCAGCGGGTCGAGTTCGGCGATGTGGTCGCGGTCAGCGATCACCTCGATCTCGGTGATCCGGCCGTCGCGGAAGGTCAGCAGGAACACCGAGTGGGCCTTGCCGCGCGGCGCGTAGGCCGCACCGATGGTGTCGGCGATCAGCGCCGGGCGGGCCAGCTTCGCCCCGCCGTGGAAGACCTCGGCCACCGCGTTCGCGCCGCGCGCCTCGGCGGCGAGGTCCGGGGCACCGGCCTTGCGGGCGCGGGCGGCCAGGTCCACGGCCTGGTCGTCGGCGCGCAGCACCACGTCCGGGTCGAGCACGTGGAGCAGACCCTCGAAATCGCCTTCCCTGGCCGCGCGCAGGAAGGCCTCGACGACCTCGCGCTGAGCGAGCGGGTCCGGTTCGGGGCTGCCGCCGCTGCGGACCCGGCGGCGGGCGCGGCTGGCGAGCTGACGGGTGGCCGCCGGGCTGCGGCCGACGATCGCGGCGATGTCGTCGAAGGGCACCGCGAACATGTCGTGCAGGACGAACGCCAGGCGCTCGGCCGGTTCGAGGGTGTCGAGGACGACGAACAGCGCCAGCCCCAGCGAATCGGCCATCACCGCCTCGGACTCCGGCGTGGGCCCCTCGGAGCGCTCCGGCAGCTCCTCGGCGGGCTGCTCGGGCCGGGAGCGTCGGGCGCGGAGCACGTCGAGGCAGATGCGGCCGACGATCGTGGTCAGCCAGCCGCCGAGGTTGGCGACGTCGTCGGCGCCCGCCCGGTCCACCCGCAACCACGCCTCCTGCACCGCGTCCTCGGCTTCGGCGTGGCTGCCGAGCATGCGCAGCGCCACCGCCTTCAACCGCGCGCGGTGCTGCTCGAACCGCCTGGCCAGGAACTCGCTGTCGTCCATCGGTCACATTCCCTCGTCGTCGGCCGTCATGGGGGTGGACGAGCCGGACACGGCTCTTGTGACAGGGAGGTCCCCATGCAAGCACGAGTGAACAACCCGGCGATGCTCCTTCCGGGCGCGTTCGAGGCGATCCAGGCGTTGATGAAGACCATTCACGCGGCTGACGTCCCGGCGGAGACGCTGGAGCTGGTGCACCTTCGGTCGAGCCAGATCAACGGGTGCAGCTTCTGCGCGCACTACAGCTCGAAGCAGCTCAAGCAGCTCGGGTGCGACGACGACCGGCTGTGGGCGGTGGCGGCGTGGCGGGAGGCCCCGTACTTCACCGACGCCGAGCGCGTCGCCCTGGAGCTCGCCGAGGCCACGACCCGCGTCGCCGACCGCGGAGACCCGGTCGACGACGACCTCTGGAACCGCGTCACCGAGCACTACACCGAGGAGCAGATCGCGGCCCTCACCCTCATGATCGGGCTGTCCAACCTCTTCAACCGCGTCAACGCCGTCACCCGGCAACCCGCGGGCCAAACCTTCTGAGCCCTCCGCCACTTCACCCCCGGGTGCCTCGCGCTCGGGGGACGAGGGCGCGGCGGGGGAGGGTTCTAGTGAGAACTGTCCCGACATTTCGGGCATTGATCATGGGTGATTCGAGGAAAAACTGTCCCCTGCCCGGAAGGGCACCCACCGGGACCCAGGGCACGAAGGTCAGGGTGAGATCAGGCCCGCGGGTTTGGTGCGGGTTCGGAGGCGGTAGGTGACCGGGAGGGTGCGGCCCGGGGACTCGGCGACCGCGCGGGCGGCGGTCTTGGCGGAGAACTCGATGCGCAGCACCGCTTCGAGGGTCTCGCGGTCGTGGAAGCGCCAGAGCGTGGAGACCGTCGTGCTGGTGAAGTGGTGGCGGGTGAAGAACGACTCGATGGCCACCGGGTCGATCTGCGGGGCGTCGGCGCGCATCCAGTCGCCGTACGGCCGGGACGCCGTGTCCAGGTCGATGATCGCGAGCGTGCCGCCCGGCCGCAGCACCCGCTCCGCCTCGGCCAGACCCGGCTCGCAGCCCGGCCCGAAGAAGTACGCCGTCCGCGCGTGCAGCAGGTCAGCGCTGCCGTCGGCCAGCGGGAGCCGCTGTGCGGGAGCCACGCGCACGTCGACGCCCGGCGTGCCGGACATGCGGGTGCGGGCGCGCTCGGCCAGCGGTTCGTGCGGTTCCACCCCGATCACCGAACGCGCGGTGGCGGCGAAGAACGGCAGGTGGAAGCCGTCACCGCACCCGACGTCGACGACGTCCAGACCGGCCCAGTCGCGCTCGGCGCGCAACGCCGCCCACAGCGCGCCGGTCGAGTCCTGGGCGCGGTTCTCCGCCTCGTAGACCTCCGGCCAGTTCCAGATGTTCGGGCTCGGAGTGACCTCGGGAACCCGCTTCTCGCGCCAGGCCCGCATCAGCTCGGGATGAGCCAGAACAGCATCATCCAGGCCAGCGGAGCCGACGGCAGCAGCGAATCCATCCGGTCCATCAGACCGCCGTGCCCGGGCAGCAGGTTGCCCATGTCCTTGATGCCCAGATCGCGCTTGATCACCGACTCCATCAGGTCGCCGATCGTCGCGCTGCACACCAGCGCCGCGCCGACCAGCGCACCCATCCACCACTGGCCGTCGAGCATCAGCCACACCGACAGCACACCGGCCAGCACACCGCCGACCATCGACCCGCCGAAGCCCTCCCAGGACTTCTTCGGGCTGATCACCGGGGCCATCGGGTGCTTGCCGAACAGCACCCGAACGCGTACCCGCCGGTGTCGGAGGCGACCACGCAGATCAAGAACACCAGCGCCCGGAAGGCTCCGTCCTCCGGGCGCACCAGCATCGCGGCGAACGCCGTGAACAGCGGCACGTAGGCCGCGGTGAACACCGACGCCGTGACGTCGCGCAGGTAGCCGTCGACGCCGTCGCGGAAACGCCAGACCAGGCAGCCCAGCACAGTGATCGCGAACGAGATGAGGATGCCGCGCAGCCCGAACGGCCAGGACAGCCACATCATGGCCTGCCCGCCGACCAGCACCGGGACCAGCGAGACGCGGATGCCCGCCGCGCGTCGCACGGCTTGGGCCAGCTCGACGGTCGAGACCAGAGCGGCCGCTGCGGCGATGCCGATGAACACGAAACGGACCATCAGCAACGAGAGGATGACGGCCGCCCCGAGCACGACCCCGACACCGATGGCGGCGCGGAGGTCACGACCGGCCCGGGATGGACGCGAAGGCGGGTCCGGAATGCCGTCGGCCGACATTCCGGACTCGTCTGCACACTGGCCGGGCGTCACCACTCAGACCTCGAGGAGTTCCGCTTCCTTGTGCTTGAGCAGCTCGTCGACCTGACCGGTGTAGCGGTGGGTCAGGTTCTCGAGTTCCTTCTCCGCACGCGAACCCTCGTCCTCGCCGGCTTCGCCGTCCTTGACGATGCGCTCGATCTCTTCCTTGACCTTGCGGCGGATGCCGCGGATGGTGACCCGGCCTTCCTCGCCCTTGCTCTTGGCGACCTTGACCATCTCCTTGCGGCGCTCCTCGGTCATCTGCGGGATCGCGACGCGGATGAGCTGACCGTCGTTGGAGGGGTTGACGCCGAGGTCGGAATCGCGGATCGCCTTCTCCATCGCCTGGATCTGGCTGCCGTCGTAGGGCTTGATGACGACCAGCCGCGCCTCCGGGACGGAGATGCTGGCGAGCTGGTTCAGCGGCGTCGGCGATCCGTAGTAGTCGACGACGATGCCGGAGAACATCGCGGGGTTCGCGCGACCGGTGCGGACGGAGGCCAGCTCGTCCTTGGCCACCTCCACAGCCTTTTGCATCTTCTCCTCGCCTTCGAGAAGAGCTTCGTCGATCACGGCTGCTCCTTAAGTCTGCCGACCAGTGGACTTTGCAAGTGTGGCGTGTCGCTCGGCCGGCCGAACCGGCGGCCCCGCGACCAGATCAGGATCCAGCACCGTCACAGCTTCTCGGCGCCCGGGGTGCTGACCAGCGTGCCGATCTTCTCACCGCCGACCGCGCGGGCGATGTTGCCTTCCTCCAGGAGGTTGAACACCAGGATGGGCATGTGGTTGTCCATGCACAGGCTGAACGCCGTCGCATCGGCGACCTTCAGACCCTTCTCGAGCACCTCGCGGTGGGTGATGTGCTCGAACAGCTTCGCGTCCGGCGTGGTCTTGGGGTCGGCGGTGTAGACGCCGTCGACGGCCTTGGCCATCAGCACCACGTCGCAGCCGATCTCCAGGGCCCGCTGCGCGGCGGTGGTGTCGGTGGAGAAGTACGGCATGCCGGTGCCGGCGCCGAAGATGACGACGCGGCCCTTCTCCATGTGCCGCATCGCGCGCCGCGGGATGTAGGGCTCGGCGACCTGGCCCATGGTGATCGCGGTCATCACGCGGGTGTCGATGCCGTGCTCGCGTTCCAGGAAGTCCTGCAGCGCCAGGCAGTTCATCACGGTGCCCAGCATCGCCATGTAGTCGCCGCGCGCGCGGTCCATGCCGCGCTGCTGCAGCTCGGCGCCGCGGAAGAAGTTCCCGCCGCCGATCACGATGGCCACCTCGACCCCGTCGGCGACGATCTCGCCGATCTGCCGGGCCACGGTGGCGACCACCTCGGGATCGATTCCGACGCTGCCGCCGCCGAACATCTCGCCGCCGAGCTTGAGCAGCACGCGACCGTAACCGCGCTTAGCCGGGCCGTCGTCGGTCACTTGAATCCTCCCGCGAGGTCTTGATTGTGCACGTCATCAGGTGTTGTGCGGGTCGTGAACCGGATACCCGCCTCGTGAGCGACCGATACCCGTCGCGGCCCCGCCGAGGCGGGACCGCCGTGTCGTGAAGCGCCCGGAGGAGGCAAAAGTGGCCACCTCTGCAAAAGCGCCCCGCCTCCGGGCTGAAGGCGGGGCGCGGTGCCGTCTTGCACGGCCGCCGGGGCCGGGTGCGCCGGCCGGCCCGTCACCGGGCGCGACCGGCCTCCGCCGCGGCGTGGATCAGGCCTGGCCGACCTCGAACCGGACGAATCCGGTCACGGTCACGCCGGCCTCGTCCAGCAGGGCCTTGACGGTCTTCTTGTTGTCCTGCACGGACGGCTGGTCCAGCAGGCAGTTCTCCTTGAAGAAGCCGTTGAGGCGACCCTCGATGATCTTCGGCAGGGCCTTCTCCGGCTTGCCCTCCTCCTTGGCGGTCTCCTCGGCGATCCGGCGCTCGTTGGCCTGGATGTCCTCGGGGACCTCGTCGCGCGAGAGGTAGGTGGGCTTGAGCGCGGCGACCTGCATCGCGGCGCCGCGGGCGGCCTCCGCGTCGTCACCGGTGTACTCGACCAGCACGCCGACCGCCGGGGGCAGGTCCGCGGAACGGCGGTGCAGGTAGGTGGCCACCTGACCGTCGAACTTCTTGACCCGGCGCAGCTCCAGCTTCTCACCGATCTTGGCGGAGAGCTCCTGGATGACGTCGGCGACGGTCTTGTCGTCGAGCTTGGCGGCCAGCGCCGAGTCGACGTCGGTCGCGCCCGCGGCGGCCGCGGCGGCGACGACCTTGTTGGCCAGCTCGATGAACTCGTCGTTCTTGGCGACGAAGTCGGTCTCGCTGTTGATCTCGATCAGCACGCCGCCCTCGGCGACGACCAGGCCCTCGGCGGTCGCGCGCTCGGCGCGCTTGCCGACGTCCTTGGCACCCTTGATGCGCAGGCTCTCGACGGCCTTGTCGAAGTCGCCCTCGTTCTGCTCAAGAGCCTTCTTGCAGTCCATCATGCCGGCGCCGGTCAGCTCGCGAAGACGCTTGACGTCGGCCGCACTGAAGTTCGCCATCGTGCGTAGTCCGTCCCTGTTGATACGGAATTGGAAGATCTTTCCGAAATGTCGGACCCGACACCGCGCGATGCGCCGCGATCAGCGGCCGTGCTCTCGGCCCGGCGTGGGTCCGGTTGCCAGTGTGACTGGCGGGCAGCCTGATCGCGCTGCGCACCCGCCGAAGGTTCAGCGGGTGCGCAGCGCGGGTGATCAGGACTGCGCGGGCTGCTGCTCGCCGCCCTCGGCAGCCTGGCCGGAACCGGCCAGGAGCTCCTTCTCCCACTCGGCCAGCGGCTCGCCACCGGCCGGCTTCTCCTCGCCGCTCTCGGCGGCGGGGGAGCCGTTGTTGCGGCCGGAGCGGGCCATCAGGCCCTCGGCAACACCGTCGGCGACCACGCGGGTCAGCAGCGCGGCGGAGCGGATCGCGTCGTCGTTGCCCGGGATCGGGTAGTCGACCTCGTCGGGGTCGCAGTTGGTGTCCAGGATCGCGACGACCGGGATACCGAGCTTGCGAGCCTCGCCGACGGCGATGTGCTCCTTCTTGGTGTCCACGATCCACACGGCGCTGGGCACCTTGGACATGTCGCGGATACCGCCGAGCGTCTTCTCCAGCTTGTCCTTCTCGCGGGTCAGCATCAAGATCTCCTTCTTGGTGCGACCCTCGAAGCCACCGGTCTGCTCCATGGTCTCGAGTTCCTTGAGACGCTGCAGACGCTTGTGGACGGTCTGGAAGTTCGTCAGCATGCCGCCCAGCCAGCGCTGGTTGACGTACGGCATGCCGACCCGCAGGGCCTGCTCGGCGATCGCTTCCTGCGCCTGCTTCTTGGTGCCGACGAACAGGATCGTGCCGCCGTGGGCGACGGTCTGCTTGATGAAGTCGAACGCACCATCGATGTAGGTCAGCGTCTGCTGCAGGTCGATGATGTAGATGCCGTTGCGCTCGGTGAAGATGTAGCGCTTCATCTTCGGGTTCCAGCGACGGGTCTGGTGCCCGAAGTGCACGCCGCTGTCGAGCAGCTGCTTCATGGTGACGACGGCCATGGCCTGTGTTCACCTCTTGAGTCGGGCGCATCCCGGTCCGGGGACGCGCGTTGGGTTGCCGCGACGAGCCGGGTGACTCGCCGCCCTGGTGCCCGGCCCGGCTCCCCCACCCGCCCTGGAAGGGGCGGGACCGCGAGGGACCCGGCTGGTCTGCTGCGCGGACCCCGGAACGATCCGGAGGACCTGCGCGGCGACGTACGCGCGGGCACGCGTAGTCGGTTCGTGCGCACACGAAACCGCGTGGACAGTGTACTGGACGCGCAACCCACCACCCGATCGCGCACCGGCAGTTGTCCACAGCCGCCCGGTTTGTCCACAGATTCGCCGTCGGTCCTGGTCATCGCCGACGCGCGCGGGTCAGGTTGGAGGCATGCGCATCCTGATCGCGATCCTGCTCGGCGCCGCCCTCGCCTGCTCCGCCGGACTGGCCGTCGCCGCCGCTCCTTCCGCGCCCCCGGAACCGTCCGGACCGGTGGCGCTCGGGTGGCCGCTGGAACCGCCGGAGGTCCTCCGGCCGTTCGACGAGCCCGGCTCCGCGTTCGGTCCGGGGCATCGCGGGGTCGATCTGGCCGGGCGGCCCGGGCAACCGGTGCTGGCCTCCGCCGACGGCGTCGTCGCGCACGCGGGGTGGCTGGTGGACCGCGGCGTGGTCTCCGTCGAGCACGCCGCGGGACTGCGCACCAGCTACGAGCCGCTCGCGCCGACCGTCTCCCCCGGCGACCGCGTCACGCGCGGGCAGGTGATCGGCCACCTCGAAGCCGGGCATCCCGGCTGCGCGGCACCGGCCTGCCTGCACTGGGGTGCGCGGGAGGGCGATCGGTACCGGGACCCGCTCGAACTCGTCGCCGGCTCCCGGGTGCGGCTGCTGCCCTGGTGATCCCTCCGGGCGATCAGACCTGCTCGGTGAGCTTGGTCCGCAGGCGCAGGACGGCGCGGGTGTGCAGCTGGCAGACCCGCGACTCGGTGACGCCCAGGACCCGGCCGATCTCGGCGAGGGTCAGGTTCTCGAAGTAGTAGAGGGTGACGACGACCCGGTCGCGCTCGCTGAGCCGCTCGACGGCCTCGGCGAGCTGGCGGCGGCTGTCGCGATCGACCAGCGCGGCCACCGGGTCCTCGGCGCGGTCGTCGGGCAGCGTCTCGGCCAGGGAGGACTGCGCGTGCCCGGCGCCGATCAGGTCGTCCAGCGCGACGACGCTGGTCATCTGCAGCTGGGCGAACAACTCGCGCAGCTCCTCGATGGACAGCTCCAGCTCCTCGGCCAGCTCCGAGTCGGTCGCGGTGCGCTGCAGCTTCGCCTCCAGCCGCTCCAGCGCGCGCTCCACGTCGCGGGCGCGGCTGCGCACCGAGCGCGGCACCCAGTCCTGGGCGCGCAGGTCGTCGAGGATCGCGCCGCGGATGCGCTGCATCGCGTAGGTCTCGAACTTCAACCCGCGCTCGGGTTCGAACTTCTCGATCGCGTCGACCAGGCCGAAGATCCCGGACTGGATCAGGTCCGAAACCTCCACGTGCGACGGCAGACCGGTGCCCACCCGCCCGGCGACGTACTTCACCAGCGGCGCGTAGTGCAGCACCAGCCGGTCGCGCAGCTCCTGGGTGGGACGTTCCCCGAACGCCTGCCACAGCGCGACGATGCCCGCCTCGACCTCGTCACCGCTGCGCTGGCCGCCTGCGTCCCACGCCGACTCGACGGTGGCCAGAGCCAGCGCACCGGGGAGCTTCGGTCGGTGGCCATTGGCCGCACCGCCGTGGTCGCGGGCGTTCACCGGTGCCGAGTTCGCACTCGCGGCCACCGTGTCGGCGCCGCCCCCGGCATGGTCAGGAACGGGGGTGGGTTCGGTCATGGATCGCCTTCAGCCGTTCAACGGTCACGTGGGTGTAAAGCTGGGTCGTTGCGAGCGTAGCGTGACCAAGCAACTCCTGAACGCTACGGAGGTCTGCGCCACCTTCCAACAAATGGGTCGCAGCCGAGTGCCGAAGTCCGTGCGGCCCGAGATCGGGCGCGCCACCGACCGCGCCGACGGCGTCGTGCACGGTCCGGCGCACTGCCCTGGGATCGAGCCGTCCACCCCGGACTCCCAGGAACAACGCGGTGTTCGACGGTTCCCGCAGCAGTTTAGGCCGTCCGTCGCGGAGCCATCGATCGAGTGCCGCATCGGCGGGTACACCGAACGGCACAACCCGCTCCTTGTCCCCTTTACCGATCACGCGCAGGACCCGTCGTTCGCGATCCACATCACCGACGTCCAACCCGCACAGCTCGGCGACCCGAACACCGGTGGCGTACAGGACCTCCACGACCGCGTGATCACGGAGAGCGACCGGATCGCCCTGCTCGGCGCCGGACGCCGAGGCGCTCATCGCCTCGCCCGCCTGGTCGGCGCGCAGCACCGGCGGCAACCTGCGCGGACGCGACGGCACCGCCAGTCGCGGACCCGGGTCGGCGGGCAGCAGCCCGGCCTTGAACGCCCAGGCCGTGAAGGCCCGCGCCGACGCCGTCCGGCGAGCCAGCGTGGATCTGCTGACGCCCGCGCCGTGCTGCGCGGACAGCCATTCCCGCAGCACCGACAGGTCGAGGCCGCTCAGGCCCGCGTCACCCGCGACCTCGGCCACGCGGGCCAGCAGCGAGACGACGTCGGCCACGTAGCCGCGCACGGTGTGGACGGACAGACCGCGCTCGGCGGAGAGGTGCCGCTCGAAGGAGTCCACAGCGGAGCCCAGTTGTTCGGGCAGCCCGGCCCGGACCTCGCCGAGGTCGGGCCGACTGGCTCGCGGGCGTCCAGCGGTCATACCTCGACGCTCGTCGCAATCGATTCTCCGGTCAAGCATCGCCACGCGAATTCCGCTGTTTCCGAAGTCACGTTGCGAAATGATGCCATTACATGTTGTCACGAAATGCGCTGGGCACGACGACCGTCCATGCTGGAACTCGCTGATCGGAGTCGGTTCTCCCTTCCATTCCCCGGAATCCCTTTCATCGAGCTTTCACCCGTCTTTCTCTTCACCTCTTTGTCGCAGTCCACCCGCTTTCCGTTCGTCGCGCGAAGCCGTCGAGTTCCAGTTCGGGCAGCACCGCGCGCACCCGGCCGAGCCGCAGCCCGCAGTCGCGGGCCAGTTCCTCGTCGCTCGCCGAGTCCATTCCGGTCATCGCGTCCAGCACCCGCCGCGCGTCCGGGTGCAGCCGGTCCGTGGCGCGCGAGCACCCCTCCCGCTCCTCGGCCGGCCGCACGCCCAGCGGGCTGAGCAGCTCCACGATCTCCTCGGTCCGCGTGACCAGCACCGCCTGCCCGGACCGCACCATGCCGTGGCAGCCCACCGAGTTCTGCGAGGTCACCGGCCCCGGCACCGCCAGCAGCGGTCTCCCCAGCAGGTCCGCGGTGTTGGCCGTGTTCGCCGCGCCGCTGCGCGCCCCCGCCTCCACCACCACGGTGGCCTGGCCCATCGCTGCGATCAACCGGTTGCGCACCAGGAACCGGTGCTTGCGCGGCGGCGTTCCCGGCGGGTACTCGCTGACCACCGCGCCCTGATCGGCGATCGCGCGCAGCAGCCTGCCGTGCCCGGCCGGGTAGTCCAGGTCGGCGCCGCAGGCCAGGAACGCCACCGTGCGCCCGCCCGCCGACAGCGCGCCGCGATGCGCCGCCCCGTCGATGCCGTAGGCGGCCCCGGAGATCACCGCGAACCCCGCCTGCGACAGCCCGTGCCCGAACTCGGCGGCCACGTGCTCGCCGTACCCGGACGCCGCGCGGGCGCCCACGACCGCCACCGCCCGCTCGGCGAGCTCGGAGAGCTCGACCCGGCCCCGCACCCACAGCGCCAGCGGCTCGGCCATGTCCGGCAGCTCCACCTCCCGCGCTCCGGCGAGCTCGGCGAACGCCTCCTGCGGCCAGCCGGGGCCCTCCGGGACCAGCAGCCGCAACCCGGCCTCCTCCCCGGCCCGCAGCACACGCTCACCGGAGAGCTCACCGCGCCGCGACTCCACCTCCGCCAGCACCTGCGCGGGCGCCCGCTCGCGCAGGATCGCGTCCACGGCACCGCGCGCCCCGCGCTCGGCGACGAACCCGGCCAGCGCCTGCGCCGGTGGCTCGGCCACCGCCGACAGGAACGCCCTCGCGCGCAGCAGTTCCTGCCGGGTCTTCTCGCCCAGCGACGCCCACCTGCCCATCAGGCCGCCCTCCTGTCCCGGAACTCGAGCGCGGCGGCGACGTGGTCCGCCGCCGGCCGCGGACTGCCGTCGAGGTCGGCCAGCGTCCAAGCCACCCGCAGGCAGCGGTCGGCGCCGCGCGCGGTGATCGCCCCCGCTTCCAGACCTCGTTCCAGCAGGGCCGTGGTCTCCTCCGGCAGCGCGAACTCCTTGCGCAGCACCGGACCCGGCACCTCGGTGTTGGTCTGCCAGCCGTGGTCGGCCCACCGCTCGCGCGCCACCTCCCGCGCCCGCTCGACCCGCTCGCGGACCACCGCCGTGCTCTCCGGCTCGGCACCGACCGCGGTGCTCATCGCCGAGATCGGCCGGGTGCGCACCCGCAGGTCCACCCGGTCCAGCAGCGGACCGGACAGCTTGCCCAGGTAGCGCCGCCGCTGCTGCGGAGCGCACTGGCAGTCCAGCTCGCGCGCGGGCGCGCACGGGCACGGGTTGGTCGCCAGCACCAGCTGGAAGCGCGCCGGGTAGCGCAGCGTGCCGTCGCGGCGGGCCAGCCTGATCTCGCCCTCCTCCAGCGCCGTGCGCAACGCCTCCAGCCGCTTCGGCCCCAACTCGCAGGCCTCGTCGAGCAGGAGGATGCCCCGGTGCGCGCGGCTGACCGCGCCCGGGCGGGCCAGGCCGGTCCCGCCGCCGATCAGCGCCGGGATCGACAGCGACGGGTGCGGGGCGACGAACGGTGGTCGGCGGACCAGGAACTCGGTGGACTCGTCCCCCAGCGAGCGCAGAGCCGTGACCTCCAGCGACTCCGCTCTCGTCAGCTCCGGCAGCAGCCCGCACAGCCGCTTGGCCAGCATCGTCTTGCCCGTCCCCGGCGGCCCCACCATGAGCAGGTGGTGCCCGCCGGCGGCGGCGACCTCCAGCGCCCACCGGGCCTCCGGCTGGCCGAGCACGTCGGCCAGGTCCGGCACCTCCTCTGCCCGTGCCTCGGTCGGCGGCGGGGCGTCCTCGCGCAGGTCGGCGAGCTCGCGCAGCCAGGCGATCACCTCCCGCAGGTGGTCGGCGCCGAGGATCTCGATGCCGTCCACCAGGTGCGCCTCGGCCAAGCCCTCGACCGGCACCACCGCGCGCCGCACGCCGTAGCGGCGCGCCGCCAGCAGCGCGGGCAGCAGCCCGCACACGCGGCGCAGCCGTCCGTCCAAGGCGAGCTCGCCGAACAGGACCGTGCCCTGCAACCGGTGCGCGGGGACCTGCTCGCTGGCCGCCAGGACCGCGCACGCCAGCGCCAGGTCGTAGGTCGTGCCGCCCTTGGGCAGCGCGGCCGGGGACAGCGCGAGCGTGATGACCCGGTCCACGGGCCAGTCCTCCCGGCAGTTCTGGATCGCCGCCGCGACCCGGTTCTTGGCCTCCTTCAACGCGTTGTCCGGCAGGCCGATGAGCTGCACCGAGGGCAACCCCGAGCGCACGTCGGCCTCGATCTCCACCAGCACGCCGTCGACCCCGAACAGCGCGATCGCCCACGTCTTGCGCAGCGCCACTCAGAACACCCCCTCCAGGTGCTCGACGCGCGCGGGCTCGCCCGGTGGCCACAGCACCGACACGACGTCGAAGCGCACCCGGCAACCGACCAGGTCGCGCTCGGCCAGCCAGGCTCGCGCCACGCTGCGGACGCGGGCCACCTTGTCCGGGCCGATCGCGCCCAGCGGGCCGCCGTAGTCCATCCCCGATCGGGCCTTGACCTCGCAGAACACCACCAGGTCGCCGTCGGTGGCGACGATGTCGAGCTCGCCGCGCGGACAGCTCCAGTTGCGGTCGAGCACGGTCAGCCCGGTGCTCTCCAGCAGCTCGGCGGCGATCCGCTCGCCGACCCTGCCCAGCTCGTGCCTGCGCCCGCCCACCAGGTGGTCGGACAGCGGCGCGGTGATCTTGTCGGTGCGCACGAGAACCTCCCCCGGATTCGACACGACTCCCGACCCGGCGGCCGAAAGGAGTTCGGCACCAACGATTCCGGGAACGGGATGAGCACCACGCTGCCCACCTGGAACCGAAATGCCAAGCAGATTTCCGAATCTGTGGATGAATTCGTCTGCTGTGGACAAACACCACTCACACCTACGTGTGGTGGATTTCGTGTATCCGGGTATTCGTTCATCGAATCCGATCGCGCAGCGCGCACGAAAAAGCCCGGGCGGCCGAATTCGACCGCCCGGGCATCACATCTCGTGATCCTCGTTCGTCAGGAACCGAAGGGACCGTTCTCCGGCAACCGGAGGTCCGGCTTGTCGAGCTCCTCGACGTTGACGTCCTTGAAGGTGATCACCCGGACGTTCTTGACGAACCGAGCCGGGCGGTACATGTCCCAGACCCAGGCGTCGGACATCGACACCTCGAAGTAGACCTCCGAGTCGGAGTTGCGCACCTGCACGTCGACGACGTTGGCCAGGTAGAAGCGCCGTTCGGTCTCCACGACGTAGGTGAACTGACCGACGATGTCGCGGTACTCCTTGTAGAGCTGCAGCTCCATCTCGGTCTCGTACTTTTCGAGATCCTCGGCGCTCATCGGTGTGCGAGCCCTTCTGCGTTTCCGGTCGGACTACAAGGCCACATTGTCCACCACATCCCCCTCCGAGGCATCGAACAGACCGGGCTTGCTGGTCACAGCGCGCGGCGAGCGCATCCCGTGCCGCGTCGCGGCGGCCACGACGTTGGCGTAGGACCAGCGGTGCTGGACCGACGGACCGTGCTCGGTCAACCGCGCCGAGTGCAGCGGCGTGCTGTAGCCCTTGTGCACGTCGAAGGCGTACTCGGGGAAGTGTTCGTGCAGCTCACCCGCCATCAACCGGTCCCGGGTGACCTTCGCCAGCACCGACGCCGCCGCCACGCAGGCCGCCACCAGGTCGCCCTTGACGACCGCGACGCTCGGCGTCGCCAGGCCCTGCACCTTGAAACCGTCGGTGAGCACGTAGCCGGGGTGCTCGGTCAGCTGCGCCACCGAGCGGCGCATGCCCTCCAGGTTGGCCACGTGGATGCCCAGCGCGTCGACGTCCTCGGCCGGGATGACCACCGTCGACCAGCTCAGCGCGCGGGCGGTGATGCGGTCGTGGAGCCGATCCCGATCGGCCTCGCTGAGCACCTTGGAGTCGGTCAGGCCGTCGAACCGCTTCCCGTCGCCCGGCTTGAGCACGCACGCGGCCACCACCAGCGGCCCGGCGCACGCGCCGCGCCCCGCCTCGTCGACGCCGGCGACCGGGCCCAGCCCCCGGCGGTCCAGGGCGCTCTGCAGCGCCCAGTTGCCGCTGCTGCGCCGGATCACCGACCGGGGTGGCCGGAACTCCGTCACCGTCACTTCGATGTCACTCCGAGTGCCGTCGCTTGCTCGCTGCACCGAGAAGCCTACGACCTGCCCAGACCGCGGGGAACGCCGCGGCGAAGCCCACGCCCAGCGGCAGCCCGTGCTGCCAGGCGGGCGCGCCCAGCGCCTGCGACTGCGGGTTGGGCTCCGGGATGCTCTGCCAGCGGGTCGGCGGCAGCACGATGACCTGCGCCTTGCCGATCACGTTGTCCACCGGGACGGCGCCGTTGGTGCCGCCGCCGCCCTGCACGCGGGAGTCGGCGGAGTCGTTGCGGTTGTCACCCATCACCCACAGGTGCCCCGGGGGCACCGTGACCGGCGCGAACTCGTCCTGGCCGACCCCGCGACCCGGCTCCCAGTAGACGTAGGGCTCGGTGAGCGGCTTGCCGTCGACCAGCACCCGGTTCTGCGCGTCGCAGCACTCGACGGTCTGGCCGCCGGTGGCGATGACCCGCTTGACGAAGTCCTTCTCGTCCGGGGCGCCGAAGCCCAGCAGCGAGGCCGCGCCCTGGAAGAAGCCGGCGACCGGGTTGGTGGACTCCTGGGCGGTGAACTCGTTCTGCACCCACGGCTGCGGTCCGCGGAAGACCACCACGTCGCCGGGTTCGGGGTCGGAGAACCGGTAGGAGACCTTGTCGACCAGCACCCGGTCGTTACTGCACCCGGTGCAGCCGTGCAGGGTCTGCTCCATCGACTGCGACGGGATCACGTACACCCGGGCGAGGAACGCCTGGATGAGCACGGTGAGCACCAGGGCGGTCACGATCAGGATGGGCAACTCCACCCAGAAGGAAGACTTCTTCTTCCCCTTCGGCTTCCGGTTCCGAGCCGCTTCGCCGGGAGCACCCTCACGGTGCTCCGAGTCGTGGGGCTCTTCCGCTGATCCGCTGCGCATGACGTCGGCCACCCGGCCAGGCTACTCGAACCGCCTGCGGGCCCGTCGCGCTGCCCCGGCGCGGCGGGACGGAAAACCCGCCCGGTTACGACCCGATGACGTGCTCTTTTCCGCTTGATCCCGTTCCACCGGCACCTCCCGCATCCGTTGGGCCTGCATTGATCACCCGAAGGTGGAACAGCAGGAGGGCCCGAGCGCTGATCGCGCCCGGGCCCTCCGGTACTGCTCGTCTCGCGTCGATCAGGACGCAGCGGTCTCCCGCTTCTCCTTGATCTTCGCCGCCTTGCCGCGCCGGTCGCGCAGGTAGTACAGCTTCGCCCGCCGGACATCGCCGCGCGAGACGACCTCGATCTGCGCGATGTTCGGGGTGTGCACCGGGAAAGTCCGCTCCACACCGACACCGAAGGAAACCTTGCGCACGGTGAAGGTCTCCCGGATGCCATCGCCCTGGCGGCGGATGACTGCGCCCTGGAAGACCTGAGTCCGCTCGCGCGAACCCTCGATGACGCGGACGTGAACCTTCAGCGTGTCACCGGGCCGGAAGGCCGGGATGTCGGAACGCAGCGACTGGGCGTCCAACGCGTCCAGGGTGTTCATCGGTGGTCCGTCCTCATCCGTGTCGAAGGCACCCGTGTTCTCACATGTCGATGACCCGACCTGGAAGGTGGGCACCGCCCGACACGGGGTGAACTTGCTCTTTGCGCATGTCGAACCAGGTGGCTCGACTGCATCAACCTGTCCAGTGTGCCAGATCCGCATCTCGGCGCCTGATCCGGCCCCCAGCAGAGGGTCTCTGGAGAGGGCCGTCAGCGCGACGCGTCACCGGTCTCACCGGAACCGCCGGAAGCTTCCGACTCCCGCAGTTTATCGAGCTGTTTCCGGTCGGCCTTATCCAGGTCCCCCTCCGGCAGCGCCGCGAGGAGCTCCGGCCGCCGGTGGAAGGTGCGCTCCAGCGCCTGATCGCGCCGCCAGCGGTCGATCGCCGCGTGGTTGCCGGAGCGCAGCACGTCCGGCACCGGCCGGCCGCGCCACACCTCGGGACGCGTGTAGCAGGGGCCTTCCAGCAGCCCGTCGGAGAAGGAGTCCTGCTCGGCCGACAGCGGGTTGCCCAGCACCCCGGGCAGCAGCCGCACCACGGCCTCGATCATGGTCAGCGCCGCGACCTCACCGCCGACCAGCACGTAGTCGCCGATCGAGACCTCCTCGACCGGCATCCGGGTCGCGGCGTCGTCGATGACCCGCTGGTCGATGCCCTCGTAGCGGCCGCAGGCGAACACCAGCCACGGGTCCTTCGACCAGCGCACCGCGGTCTTCTGGTCGAACGGGCGGCCCGCCGGGGTCGGCACGACCAGCCGGGGCGTGGCCTCCTGGGGACTGCAGACCTCGTCGAGGGCCTCGCCCCAGACGTCGGGCTTCATCACCATGCCCGGGCCGCCGCCGTAGGGGCTGTCGTCGACCGCGCGGTGCACGTCGTGGGTCCAGTCGCGCAGGTCGTGCACGCCCACCGAGATGCGCTCGCGCTCGATGGCCTTGCCCAGCAGCGCTTCCCGCAGCGGGTTCAGGTAGTCGGGGAAGATCGTGATGACGTCGATGCGCATGAGATGGCCTCGTCTGGAAGTGCCCGAAGACGTATGTCTGGCGGTGGATCTTGCAAGCGGCGGAGCCGCTTTCTCCTCCACCACCCCAGCAACTCGCACCGCCGCGGGTTCTGAGGTGGTTCTCCTGCGAGGACGCCGCGACACCGTGCATCGGCCACACACCAGGAGTGGCGCCCGGAGCAGGAGGGCCGCCTCAGGTTCCGCTACCTGCGCCGCCACGCACGGCGACCACAACCTTATGCCTGGTCCAGCAGGCCTTCGGGCGGGTCCAGAACGACCCTGCCGTTGTCGAGGTCGACCTCGGGGACGATGGCGGAGACGAAGGGGACCAGGGCCTCCCGCTCGCCCTTGTCGGCCTCGGGATCGGGGATGGCGATCGCGAGGAGCTCGCCGGCGGGCGAGTGCAGCACGTCGCGCACCACGCCCACCTCGTCACCGGAGACCAGCTGCGCGCGCAGCCCGATCAACTCGGTGTCGTGGAACTCGTCGGGGTCCTCGGGGGACTCGGCCTCGTCGGAGGACACCGTGAGCAGGGCGCCGCGCAGCTCCTCGGCGGCGTCGCGACCGTCCACGCCCTCCGCGCGCACCAGCAGCCGCCCGGCGTGGTGCCGGGCGGCTGTCACGGTGAGGCTCTGCGCGCTGGACTTCCTGCCTTGACCGGATCGGCGCTTCAGACCGAGCACCGATCCGGGAACGAACCGCAGCTCCGGGCTGTCGGTGAGCACCTCGACGACGAGCTCGCCCCGCACGCCGTGCGGCCGCACCACGCGCCCCACTGCGAGGGCCTCCGGCTGGAGTTCGTTCATGCCGGTCAGCGGTCGGTGTCGACCACGTCGACCCGGATGCCGCGACCACCGATACCGGTCATCACGGTCCGCAGCGCGGTGGCGGTGCGCCCGCCCCGGCCGATGACCTTGCCCAGGTCATCCGGGTTGACGTGCACCTCGAGGGTGCGACCGCGCCGGGTCGTCAGCAGCTGGACGCGGACATCGTCGGGGTTGTCGACGATGCCGCGCACCAGGTGTTCAAGCGCGTCCGAGAGGACCGTCACGCCTGACCGTCCTCGGACTTCTGCTCGTCGGCCTTCTCCTCGGCCTTGGCCTCGTCGGCCTTGGCGTCGTCGGCCTTGGCCTCGGACTTCTTGCCACCCTTCTTCTTCGGGGTGGTGGCCTCGACGGTGGGCTCCTCGCCGGCGGCGGCCAGGGCCTCCTCGAACAGCTCCTGCTTGGACTTCTTGGCCTCGGCGACCTTGAGGGTGCCCTCGGCGCCCGGCAGGCCCTTGTACTTCTGCCAGTCGCCGGTGATCTCCAGGATGTTGCGCACCGGTTCGGTCGGCTGCGCGCCGACACCCAGCCAGTACTGCGCCCGCTCCGAGTCGACGATGATGCCGCTCGGGTTCTCCTTCGGGTGGTACTGGCCGATCGTCTCGATGACCCGGCCGTTGCGACGGGGTGCGGGCGTCCGCGATGACGATGCGGTAGTGCGGCTCCCGGATCTTGCCGATCCGCGCGAGCTTGATCTTCACAGCCACGGGTGCTGGTGCTCCTCAGACTCTCATTGATGCTCCGGTGAGCCATGCGCCAACGCGTGGGGCAGCGATCCGCAGGACTCCAGGTCAAATCGCCGGACGAGGAGTGAGAGGGACTCCTCGCAGCGAACAGCAACCCATTCTGCCAGACAGTTTTCCTCGATGACGACGGGGTCGGCTGCTCAGCGGTGCGGGTGGGGGATCCTCAGACGTCCTCCGGGTCCGGAGAGAGCGGCTACGCCGCTTGCCCGACGATCGGGCTCAGGTCGGCATCAGGCCCAGGGACACCAGCAGCAGGCCGAGCGCGGGCAGGAAGTTGTTGACCTGGTGGGCGATCACGCTGGCGGTGAGGCGGCCGGTGACCATGCGGGCCACGCCGATCGGGATGGTGATCACCAGCAGCAGCCAGGTGCGGGCCGGCTCCAGGTGACCGATCGCGAACACCGCCGTGCTCAGCACGAACACGTTGAGCTGGCTCCAGCGCAGCCGCTCCATCGCACCCCACAGCAGGCCGCGGTAGAGCAGTTCCTCGCACAGCGGCGCGATCAGCCAGATGTGCAGGAACACCAGCACCGCCACCACCGGCGGCAACCGGACGCCGTCCAGGACGCTGCTGACCGTCGAGGTCTGACCGGGATCGGCCCACTGCGTCCACAGCATCGTGGCGATCGTGGTGGTGACCAGCCCGACACCGCCGATGGCCAGCCCGATCCGCACGTCCGACCAGCGCCACTGCAACCCGAAGTCCAGCATCGGGCCGTTGCCCCGCACCACCGTGATGAGCACTGCGAGCCCGCCGGCCAGCACGGTCGGCAGCACCAGCATCAGCACGATCGACCAGACCCCGGGCGCGCCGAAGGCCGCGGCCAGCACCACCGAGGTCAGCACGAACACGGCCTCGGCCAGGAAGAACGCGCCCAGCCCCCAGCGGTGCGTGCGAACGGGCGGCACGGCCACCCAGGTGCGGCCCGCGGGTTCCCCCGCGACGTCGGATTCTTGCGTTGAGTGCACGAGCGCCTCCGTGATGCCGAGCAGCGGGTCGACGACCCGCGTGACGATGTCGGCGGACACCGGCGGAGCCGTCAGGCTATACCGGGCCCCCGCCCCACCACGATCAACACGAGGTGCGGCGGAGTGTTCATCGGGCCACAGCCTTTCCTCCGGCAGCGGCGATCCATCGGGTGGCGTTTCATCTCGCGACGGCGAACAGCAGCAGGGCGGGCAGGAAGTTGTTGGTGGCGTGGGCGACCATGCTCGCCGAGACCCGCCCGGTGATCATCCGGGCCATGCCGATGGCCAGGCCTCCCACGAACAGCACAGGCGTGCGCCAGACCTCCTGGTGGATCAGCGCGAAGATCACCGAGGTCAGGACGAGGATCACCACGCGCGGGATCCGGTAGTGCTCCAGCGCTCCCCACAGGGCGCCGCGCATCAGCAGCTCCTCGGTCAGCGGGGCGCCGAGGAACGCGAACAGGGCGAACAGGAACAGCCAGACCGTCCGGTCGCCCTGCATGAGCCGGGCCAGGTCCGTCTCCGGTGGTGGGCCGGAGACCGCGATGATCACCAGCGTCACCGTCCACGACCCGACCAGCGCGCAGAGCCCGCAGATCAGGCCGATCTTGAGGTCGCGGCGGCGCGGCAGGATCCCGAAGTCGGCGCGCAGGCCGTGCCCGCGCCACCAGGAGAAGACCGCCGGGACGAGTCCGAGCAGGACGTTCGGGGCGAACGCGAGCAGCAGCAGCGGACCGGTGTTGGGCGGCTGCGACGGGTCGAATCCGCCGTGGGGGTGGGGGCGCAGGGCGCCGAGGACGACCACGGCCAGGTAGTAGCCGCCGTAGCCGACGAAGAAGGCCGCGAAACCCCAGGCCAGCGAACCGCGTCTGGCCGCCTCCAGCTGCGCCTCCCAGAACGGGGGGTGCGCGTCGACGGCGTCGTCCACCCGGCGCATCGGCTGAAGGTAAGGATCCCGCTTCTCCCCCACAAGACGCTCCCCTCGACCCTTCAACCCTAAGGGGTCGCACAGGCCGACGCCGCTTTCACCGACGCGCGGTGGAAACGATTGCGAGAGCCGTTTTCAGCCTGTTCGAAGAGCTAGAAGACCCTGCCACCCAGCAGGATCCGCTCGGGGGCTCGCAGGACGTCGAGGTCCTTGCGGGGGTCGGCCTGGTAGCAGACCAGGTCGGCGACGGCGCCGTGCTCGACGCTCGACCAGCCCAGCCACTCGCGCGCGCCCCAGGAGGCGGCGGCCAGCGCCTGCTCGACCGACATGCCCACCCGGTGCAGCGCGGCGACCTCGTCGGCCAGCACACCGTGCGGGATGCCGCCGCCCGCGTCGGTGCCCGCGTAGACCGGGATGCCCGCCTCGATGGCCTTGCCGACCGTGCGGTCGGCGCGCTCGTAGAGGTCGGTCATGTGGGTGGCGTAGTCCGGGTACTTCGTCGCGGCGGCCGCGAAGCCCGGGAAGTTCTCCACGTTGACCAGGGTCGGGACCAGCGCGGTGCCGCGTGCGGCCATCAGTTCGACGGTCTCGTCGGTCAGGCCGGTGCCGTGCTCGATGCAGTCGATGCCCGCGTTGATCAGGCCCGGCAGCGCGTCCTCGCCGAACACGTGGGCGGTGACGCGGGCGCCGAGCCGGTGCGCGGTGTCGATGGCCTCGGCCAGCACCTCGTCGCTCCACAGCGGCGCGAGGTCCCCCACCGAGCGGTCGATCCAGTCTCCGACGAGCTTGATCCAGCCGTCGCCGTAGGCCGCCTGCTCGGCGACCGCGGCGGGCAGGTCCTGCTCGTCGTCGAGGTCGTCGGACAGCTTCGGGATGTAGCGCTTGGGCCGGGCCAGGTGCTTGCCCGCGCGGATGATGCGCGGCAGGTCGTCGCGCTGCTGCAGCGGCCGGGTGTCGATCGGCGCGCCGCAGTCGCGGATGAGCAGGGTGCCGGCGTCGCGGTCGGTCTCGGCCTGGGTGACTGCCTCGTCGAGCTCGACCGGGCCCTGCGTGCCGATGCCGACGTGGCAGTGCGCGTCGACCAGGCCGGGCAGCACGTAGCCGCCGTCGAAGACGGTCTCAGCTCCGGCGACCGGTTCCAGGGAGATCCGGCCGTCGGCGATCCAGAGGTCCCGCTGCGCGCCGTCGGGCAGCACGGTGGCGCGCAGGTGCAGCGCCGTCACTGGTCCTTCTTGCCGAAGTTGAGCTTGGACGGGTCGAAGCCGGGCGGCAGCTGGTTCGCCGTCGGGTCCAGTTTGGACAGGTCCGGGCCGGCGCCCGTGCCGGGCATGCCGCCCGGGGGCAGGCCGGGGAAGCCGCCGGGCATGCCCTTCATGCCCTTCGGCGGGGTCGGGCCGCCCTTGCCCTTCTTGCCCTTCTTCCCCTTCTTGCCCTTGCGGTTCTTGGAACCGCCGCCTCCGCCGCCGAAGCCGCCGAACTGGCCGGCCATCCGCTGCATCATCTTGCGGGCCTCGAAGAACCGGTTGACCAGGTCGTTGATGTCGCCGACGGTCACACCCGAACCGCGCGCGATGCGCTGGCGGCGGGAAGCGTTGATGATCTTCGGGTCGGCGCGCTCGGCCGGGGTCATGCCGCGGATGATCGCCTGGATGCGGTCGAGCTGCTTCTCGTCGAAGTTGGCCAGCTGGTCCTTCATCTGGCCCGCGCCCGGCAGCATGCCCAGCAGGTTCTGCAGCGGACCCATCCGCCGCACCGCCTGCATCTGCTCCAGGAAGTCCTCCAGGGTCAGCTGGCCGGTGCCCAGCTTCTCCGCGGCCTTCTCGGCCTGCTCCTGGTCGAAGGCCTGCTCGGCCTGCTCGATCAGGGTGAGCACGTCGCCCATGCCCAGGATCCGGTTCGCCATCCGGTCCGGGTGGAAGACGTCGAAGTCCTCCAGCTTCTCGCCGCTGGAGGCGAACATGATCGGCTGGCCGGTGACCTCGCGGACCGACAGCGCGGCACCACCGCGGGCGTCGCCGTCGAGCTTGGTCAGCACCACGCCGGAGAAGCCGACGCCGTCGCGGAAGGCCTCGGCGGTGGTCACCGCGTCCTGACCGATCATCGCGTCCAGGACGAACAGGATCTCGTCCGGCGAGACCGCGTCCCGGATGTCGGCGGCCTGCTTCATCATCTCCTCGTCGACGCCCAGCCGGCCGGCGGTGTCGACGATGACGATGTCGTGCTGGGCGCGCTTGGCCTCGTCGATGCTGTCGCGGGAGACCTGCACCGGGTCGCCGACGCCGTTGCCCGGCTCGGGCGCGAACACCGGGACCCCGGCGCGCTCACCGACGACCTGCAGCTGGTTGACGGCGTTGGGGCGCTGCAGGTCGCAGGCCACCAGCATCGGCGTGTGCCCCTGGCCGGAGAGCCACTTGGCGAGTTTGCCCGCCAGCGTCGTCTTACCGGCACCCTGCAGACCCGCGAGCATGATCACCGTCGGCGGGTTCTTGGCCAGCTCGATCCGCCGGGTCTCCCCGCCGAGGACGGTGACCAGTTCCTCGTTGACGATCTTGACGACCTGCTGCGCCGGGTTCAGCGCCTGCGAGACCTCGGCACCCTTGGCCCGCTCCTTGACACCCTTGATGAACCCGCGCACGACGGGGAGCGCCACGTCCGCTTCGAGCAGGGCGATGCGGATCTCCCGCGCGGTGGCGTCGATGTCGGCTTCGGACAGCCGCCCCTTTCCGCGCAGGTTCGTCAGGACCGAGGTGAGCCGGTCGGAGAGAGTGTCGAACACGGGTTCACGGGCTCCAGAGTCGAGAGGATGTACCTGGGTACCTGTGCGAGGGTAGCCGGTCCGCGCCAGGACCTGGCGCGGACCGGCCACCGAAGAAGGCCCCGATCAATTCAGCTGGCTCGATGAGCACACGGCGTGCGTGCAAGCGGCAGCGCCGCGAGCAGTGGAAACCACCCTCGCAGCCCGCACCGCCGCGGGTTCCGCTACCGGCACCGCCGAGCAGCGGGACCACGGACAATTCCCATGTCACGCACCGGTGTGGCGGAGGTCCCGCTTCGGTCCCGAGCGGTGCTGCTGCGGGGAGCGCTGACCACCGGTGCCCTGGCCCTTGCGGTGCGGGCGCGGCTTGTCGCCGCGGTCGCGGTTCCCGGCGGGGCGGCGCGGGCGGCGGGAGATGATCTCGCCGTCGGCGCGGGTGATCTTCAGGCCGCGACCGGCGACCTGCGTGGTGCGCAGCTTGCTGAGCAGCTCCTCGGGCAGGTCCGCGGGCAGCTCGATGAGCGTGTGCTCGTTGCGGATGTCGATGTGCCCGATGTTCTTGCTGGGCACCCCGCCCTCGTTGGCCAGCGCGCCGACCAGCGCGCGCGGCGTGACCCGGTTCCGGCGGCCGACCTCGACCCGGTAGGTCTCGGTATCGGCGCTGCTGGTGTGGAACATCGGGCCGTCCCGGCGAGCGGGCTCCGGCTCGGGCTCCAGCAGCAGCGGGCGGTCGCCCTGGGCCATCGCGGCCAGCGCGGCGGCGATCTCCGCGGCGGGCACGTCGTGGGTGCGCTCGTACTCGGCGACCAGCTCCTGGAAGACCTCCAGGCCGCCCTTGGCCAGCGTGTCGGTGATGCTCTGCGCGAACTTGGCGAGCCTGCGGTCGTTGACCGCGTCGATGCTCGGCAGCTCCATCTGCGGGATCTGCTGGCGGGTGGCCCGCTCGATGGCGCGCAGCAGGTGGCGCTCGCGCGGGGAGACGAACAGGATCGCCTCGCCGCTGCGCCCGGCACGACCGGTGCGGCCCACGCGGTGCACGTAGGACTCGGTGTCGTGCGGGATGTCGTAGTTGAGCACGTGCGAGATGCGCTCGACGTCGAGACCGCGGGCGGCGACGTCGGTGGCCACCAGGATGTCGATCTTGCCGTCGCGGAGGTGCCCGATGGTGCGCTCGCGCTGGGCCTGGGCGATGTCGCCGTTGATGGCCGAGGCGCTGAACCCGCGCGCCTGCAGCTTCTCCGCGAGCTCCTCGGTGAGCTGCTTGGTGCGCACGAACACGATCATCGCGTCGAAGTCCTCGACCTCGAGGATGCGGGTCATCGCGTCCAGCTTGTTGGACGCGCGCACCGGCACGTGCCGCTGGTTGATGTTGGTTGCCGTGGAGGTCTTGGTCTTGACCGAGATCTCCGCCGGGTTGTTCAGGTAGTTCTGCGTGATCTTGCGGATGCCCTGCGGCATGGTCGCCGAGAACAGCGCGACCTGGCGCTGGGAGGGCACCGACTGCAGGATCTTCTCGACGTCCTCGATGAAGCCCATGCGCAGCATCTCGTCGGCCTCGTCGAGCACCAGGTTCTTCAGCCCGGTCAGGTCCAGCGAACCCTTCTCCAGGTGGTCGATCAGGCGACCCGGGGTGCCGACGACGACCTGCGCGCCGCGGCGCAGACCGGCCAGCTGCGGGCCGTAACCGGTGCCGCCGTAGATCGGCAGCACGTGGAAGCCGGGCAGGTGCGAGGCGTAGCGCTGGAAGGCCTCGGAGACCTGGATCGCCAGCTCGCGCGTGGGCGCCAGCACCAGGGCCTGCGGCTTGGTGGCGTTGAGGTCCATCTTGGACAGGATCGGCAGCGCGAACGCGGCGGTCTTGCCGGTTCCGGTCTGCGCCAGGCCCAGCACGTCGCGGCCTTCCAGCAGCAGCGGGATCGTCTGCTCCTGGATCGGCGACGGGGCCTCGTACCCGATCTCGGCCAGCGTCTTCTGGACGCGCTCGTCGAGGTCGAGTTCAGCGAAAGTAGGCATGCGGAAAGCAGGTCTCCCTAGGTGGGTCGGCGGGGGGCTGATCGCGGAAAGAGGTCCGGCGCCCACCCCGCGCGTGCTGACGGGGCGTTGCGTCCACTCGGCGGCGTGCGGCGAACCTGTGTCGACTCCGCTTGCGCTTGACGAACCGCGCGCTCCACCCGACGCACACCCTGTTGCCAGTGACCCGCAGCTCGAAAAATCTCAGCCTGGTACCACGACATCCGGCCGTGGCACCGGACATCCAGGGTAGTCATCGCGATCAGTTGATGTCGGGGCGCCCCCGCCCAACGGGACGCAGGTCACGTCTCGACGTCCAACCGCAGGCCACCGGCCACCTGCTCGCGGGTGAACAGGTGCACCCGGCGCCACCCGGGCAGCGTCTCCCCGGCCAGCAGCCTGCGGTGCATCCGCTCGGCGCGCAGCACGTGCCGCCGGAACGAACCGGAGCGGATCAGCCTGCCCCGCGCGCGCTGCCCGTCCAGCGCCGAGCCGGCGTCGGCGTGCAGCCACACCAGCACCGTGCGCCGCCCGGTGAGGCGGGCGAACACCAGCAGCAGCATCCGGGTGCTGGCCCGGGTGGCGGGCTCGTGCGCCACCACCGGACCCCGCGCGACCAGGCAGGACCAGGCGATCCGGGAGCGGTGCGCGAGGTGCACCAGCGGCCGGTAGTAGCGGTAGGCGACGCCGGGCGAGAGCTCCCGCAACCGGGCGCGGACCTGCTCGGAGTCCAGCCGGACGACGTCGGAGCTCGCGCGCAGCTTGGCCAGCACCGTGCTCTTGCCCGCACCGGGCACGCCCGCGAGCACGACCAGCGTGCGACGGCCCACCCGCACCGAGGGCGTGGGGTGGGCGGAAACCGGGGATGCGTCCGAAATGTCCACGACCGCTCCAGATTACGCGGAACCGATCATGGACGGGCGAGATCGTGATCACGCACGAGAAGAGGCGGCCCGCTCCCCCAAGGGCGGGCCGCCTCATCGGAACTCCCGGTGCGTTACGGGGTCCCGCACCCGGTCACCGCGTGGGAGGCACGTTCCCCCCGCCTCCCACGCTCCCCCGCGATCGCGGAGCCCCCGGAAAGCCCGCCCGACCCCCAGTGCGGGCGCGTTCCCCGGTTCCTCCCTGATCACCGCGTCGCACTGAAGAGTCTGCCCGGACCAGCGGCGATGCGAGACCGTGACAATGCCCGAGTAGGGCTGCGTAGTTGTACGCATTCCCACCCCGGGAACCTGCTGAGAACGCGCGAAGGGGCGCCTCCCGATCGAGTCGGGAGGCGCCCCTTCGCGGACTGCTCCGCGAGATCAGATCGCGGCCACGCCGGTCTCGCCGGTGCGCACCCGCACCACGCTCTCCACGGCGGTCACCCAGACCTTCCCGTCGCCGACCTTGCCGGTGCGGGCGGCGTTGACGATCCCGTCCACCACCTTGTCGACGTCGGTCTCGTCGACCAGGACCTCCACGCGGGACTTCTCGACGAAGTCCACCGAGAACTCGGCACCCCGGTAGACCTCGGTGTGGCCCTTCTGGCGGCCGTAGCCCTCAACAGCGCTGACGGTCATGCCCAGCACGCCGAGCTTGCCGAGCTCCTCCTTGAGATCGTCCACCTTCTGCGGCTGAACGATCGCGGTCACCAACTTCATGCGCGGCTGCCCTCCAGCTTGCGGTCATCGACGTCGCCGGCAGAAGCCGAGGCGCGGCGGGCGGATCGGCCGTCACCGAAGTGGTACGCGGTCTCCGCGTGCTCGGTCTCGTCGATGCCCTCGGCCTCGTCCTCCTCGCTCAGCCGGAAGCCGATGGTCGCCTTGACGATCAGCGCCAGGATGAGGCTGAGCACGAAGGAGTAAATCAGCACCGCGAAGGCTCCGACAGCCTGTCGCCACAACTGATCCACACCGCCGCCGTAGAACAGGCCCGCGACGCCCGCCGGGGCCTCCGCCGAGGCGAACAGGCCGACCAGCAGCGTGCCCATCAGACCACCGACGAGGTGGACGCCGACCACGTCGAGCGAGTCGTCGTAGCCGAACTTGAACTTCAGGCTCACCGCCAGCGCGCAGACCGCGCCGGTGATCGCGCCGACCGCGATGGCGCCCAGCGGCGTCACCGACGAGCAGGCCGGGGTGATGGCGACCAGACCGGCCACGATGCCCGACGCGGCGCCCAGCGTGGTGGCGTGGCCGTCGCGGATGCGCTCGATGAGCAGCCAGCCCAGCATCGCCGCGCTGGTGGCGACCAGGGTGTTGACCAGGGTGAAGGCCGCGGTGTTGTCGGCGGCCAGGGCCGAACCGGAGTTGAAGCCGAACCAGCCGAACCACAGCAGACCGGCGCCGAGCACCACGAACGGCAGGTTGTGCGGCTTGCCGACGCCCTTGGGCCAGTTCCGGCGCTTGCCCAGCACCAGCACCAGGGCCAGCGCGGCGGCACCGGCGTTGATGTGGACCGCCGTGCCACCGGCGAAGTCGATCGCGGCCAGGCGGTTGGCGATCCAGCCGCCGACCGCGGTCACGTTGCCCGCGTCGTCGGTGTCGTCGAAGTCGAAGACCCAGTGCGCGACCGGGAAGTACACCACGACCGCCCACAGCGCGGCGAACAGCAGCCACGGGCCGAAGCGCGCGCGGTCGGCGATGGCGCCGGAGATCAGCGCGACCGTGAGGATCGCGAACATCGCCTGGAAACCGACGAACGCCAGCGACGGGATCGTGCCGGACAGCGAGTCCTCACCCAGCAGCCCCGACAGGCCGAAGTTCTCGAAGGGGTTCGCGAGCAGGCCCAGACCACCGATGTCGGTGGAGAACGCCATCGAGTAGCCGAACAGCACCCACAGCACGCCGACCACGCCGATGGAGCCGAGGCTCATCATCAGCATGTTCAGCACGCCCCGGGACCGGACCATGCCGCCGTAGAAGAACGCCAGACCTGGTGTCATCAGCAGGACCAGAGCGGCGCTCACGAGCACCCATGCGGTGTCGCCTGAATTCACATTGCCTCCCCGTGCGGACCGAGTTGCGCCGCATCTTGGGAAATGGCTGTTTCAGACGCACCGTTCTGGTGTTACGGGGGCGTGAAAAGGAGCCTGCCCGCGGTTACGCCGATGTTGACGCGTCAATTCCGTGTTACGCGGCCGATCACGGACGGGACCTGGACCGGTCGCCCGACCGATAGTCCGCACGCCAACCAGCCCGCTGAGCAGGCCAGGATCAGCACCAGCGGCACCGTCCAGGCATCGGTGAGGTCGTGCAGCAGACCGATCAGCAGCGGACCCGCCGCGGCGATGAGATATCCCCCACCTTGTGCCATACCGGACAAGGCGGTCGTGGTGTCGCTGTCCGGGGAGCGCAGGCCCAGCAGCGTCAGCGCCAGACCGAACGCCGCGCCCTGCGCGAGGCCCAGCACGACCACCGCGGGCCAGGCCAGCGACGACGGGCCCAGCAGGATGCCCCCGAAACCGGCCATGAGCATCAGCGCCAGCACCACGATGATGCCCCGCTGGTCGCGCAACCTCCGGCACAGCACCGGGATCGACATCGACCCGATCGCCTGGATCGCCGCCTGCACGCCCAGCGCCAGCCCCGCCAGCTCCGGGCTCATGCCGCGGCTCTGCAGCATCGTGGGCAGCCAGCCGAACACCACGTAGGCCAGCGAGGACTGCAGACCCATGAAGAAGGTGACCTGCCAGGCCAGCGAGCTGCGCCAGAGGATGCCGGGGCTCACCGGCTTCGGGGCGGCGACGGCGCTGCCGCGCACCGCGACCAGGCTGATCACCAGGGCGACGAGCACCGGAACGGCCAGCAGGCCCAGCGGCGCCCGCCACGCCGAGCCCAGCGCCTGCCCGATCGGCACCACGGCGGCCGCGGCCATCGCGCCGCCCAGCGTCAGGCACATCGTGTAGACGGCGGTGACCACCGGGACCGTGTGCGGGAAGTCGCGCTTGATCAGGCCGGGAACGGCGACGTTGGCGACCGCGATGCCCGCGCCGACGACGACCGTGCCCGCCAGCAGCGTCGCGACGCTGCCGAAGGCGCGCAGCGAGTTGCCGATCAGCAGCACCACCAGGCAGCCCAGCAGCACCCGCTCGTCGCCGAAGCGCTGCCGCAGCTTCGGCGCGATGAACGCGAACGCGCCCAGGCACACCACCGGCAGCGTGGTCAGGACACCGCTGAACGTGCCGGACACGCCCAGGTCGTGCTGGATGCGCTCCAGCAGCGGCGCCACCGCGGTGAACGGCGGCCGCAACGCCAGCGCCACCAGCACCACCACGATCACGGTCACGATCGCGGTGACCCGCTGGGTCCGCGGCGTTCCCCTGGACTCCCGTGTCCACGCAACATCCCTTCGATGAAAAGAGCTGGTCCGCGACGAGATCCGCTCCCAGCGGCGTCGCGGGCACAACTCAACTACATGGAACGGCCGTACCACAAACTCTCCCGCAGTGAACCTCTGCACACTTGCCGCGGGAATACCCCCGAACAGCCCAAAACCCCCTCACCAGCCACGACGCGGCTTCCCCCGGACACGAGCGAGCCCCCGGCGACGGGTCGCCGGGGGCTCGCTCCGGAAGCGGGATCAGTTCAGCAGGGCGTCGACGAAGGCGCCCGGCTCGAACGGGGCCAGGTCGTCCGGTCCCTCGCCGAGGCCGACGAGCTTGACCGGGACGCCGAGCTCGCGCTGCACCTGGAAGACGATGCCGCCCTTGGCGGTGCCGTCGAGCTTGGTCAGCACGATCCCGGTGACGTCGACGACCTCGGAGAACACCCGGGCCTGCATGAGCCCGTTCTGGCCGGTCGTCGCGTCCAGCACCAGCAGGACCTCGTCGACCTGCGCCTTCTTCTCCACGACGCGCTTGACCTTGCCGAGCTCGTCCATCAGGCCGGTCTTGGTGTGCAGCCGCCCGGCCGTGTCGACCAGGACCGCGTCCACGGCGCTGTCGCTGCCCCGGCTGACCGCCTCGAACGCCACGCTGGCCGGGTCGGCGCCCTCGTTGCCGCGCACCACCTCGGCACCGACGCGCTCGCCCCAGGTCGCCAGCTGCTCGACCGCGGCGGCGCGGAAGGTGTCGGCCGCGCCCAGCAGCACCGTGCGGCCGTCGGCGACCAGCACGCGGGCCAGCTTGCCGGTGGTGGTGGTCTTGCCGGTGCCGTTGACGCCCACGACCAGCAGCACCGCGGGCTTGCCGCCGTCGGCGGGATCGCCGTGCGGCAGGGCCCGCACCGAGCGCTCCATGTCCTGACCGAGCGCGTCGACGAGCACCTCGCGCAGGACCGCGCGGGCCTCCTCCGGGCTGCGGACGGCGCGGGAGGCGATCTCGCCGCGCAGCCGCTCGATGATCTCGGTGGTCGTGGCCGCGCCCAAGTCGGCCATCAGCAGGGTGTCCTCGATCTCCTCCCAGGAGTCCTCGTCGAGGTCACCCGCGCCGAGCAGGCCCAGCAGGCTCTGCCCGAAGGTCGTGCGGGAGCGGGAGAGCCGTCCGCGCAGCCGCTCCAGGCGACCGCTGGTGGGCTCGATCTCCTCCGGCTCGACCGCGGGCTTCTCCGGCTCCGGCGGCGCGACCGGTTCGGCGGCCGGCTCCGTCGTGGGCTCGGGTGCCGCGGGCTGGGCCGGGACCTCGGGCTCGGTGAGCGGCTCGGCCGTCGCGGTATCACCGGAACCGGCGGGCTCCTCGGGGAGCTCGACGTCGACGATGCCGCGCCGCTCGGTGTCGCGCGGGACCGCCGCGTCGTCACCGACGCCCGGCTGCCCCTCCACCTCGGTGCGCTCCTCGACCGGGTGTTCGGGAGCAGCCGGCTCGGCAGGCCCGGCGGTCTCGGGTTCGGCGGTGGCGGCGCCGCTGGCGAAGCTGATGCCCCCGCCCGCCTGGTAACCGCCGCCCTTGACCTCGGGGCGGGCTTCGGCTTCGTCCTTCTCGCGGAGGCTGATCCGCCGACGGCGGTTGAGCACCACACCGGCGACCACGGCGAGAGCCAGCACCAGCGCGACAACGACGACGATCGCAATCAGGGTTGAGGTGGTCACCCGGCCATCCTCCCACCTGCTCTAACCGCCTCGACCAGGCACCTGCCAGGCGGTTCCGTGAGCAATTCACCAACAATGCGTGCCAAGTGCTTGCTTTTTCATGTCCGAGTGCAATACACCACAGGTATGCGCTGGTGGCGAGTGGTGGGACTGCTCTCGGGGACCTCGATGGACGGCATCGACGTGGTCGCCGCCGAGATGGCCCTCGACGGCGAGGCGATCCTGCTCCGGCCGCTCGGCGACACCACCCTCGACTACCCCGCCGACCTGCGCGAACAGCTGCGCGACGCGCTGCCGCCCGGTGAGCTCGACGCCGCGGCGCTCTGCCGCCTCGACACGCACGTCGGCCAGGCCTTCGCCGACGCCGCCCGCGTCGGCGTCCAGCTCGCCGGTGGTGAGGCCGATTTCATCGCCTCGCTCGGCCAGACGCTCTACCACTGGGTCGAGGGCGACCGAGCCCTCGGCACCCTGCAGATCGGCCAGCCCTCCTGGATCGCCGAGACCACCGGGCTGCCGGTGATCTCCGACCTGCGGACCCGCGACGTCGCCGCCTCCGGCCACGGCGCACCGCTGGCCGGAGTCCTCGACGCCCTCTGGCTCGGCGGAGCGGAAACCCAGGTCGCGGTGAACATCGGCGGGATCGCGAACATCACGGTGGTCGGCGGGCCCGAGCCGCTGGCCTACGACACCGGGCCCGGCAACGCGCTCATCGACCTCGCCGCGCACCAGCGGACCGGCCGCGCGCAGGACACCGACGGAGCCCTGGCCGCCTCCGGGACACCCGACGAGGACCTGCTCAAGCTCCTGCTCGACGAGCCCTACTACGCGCTGCCCGCGCCGAAGTCGACCGGCAAGGAGCACTTCAACGCCGCCCACCTCGACCGCGCCCTCACCGAGCTCGGCAGGCCGGTCGACGACGGCGACCTGCTGGCGACCCTCACCGAGCTGACCGCGGCCACCGTCGCCGACGCCTGCCGCGCCGAGGGCGCCCACCGCGTCGTCGTCTCCGGCGGCGGCGTGCACAACCCCGTGCTGCTGGCGGCACTGCGCCGACGGCTGGACGTCCCGGTGCTGGTCAGCAACGATCTCGGGATGCCCGCCGACAGCAAGGAGGCCCTGCTGACCGCGCTGCTCGGCTTCCTCACCTGGCACGGCCTGCCCGGCAACACTCCCGGGACCACCGGAGCGGCCGGCCCCCGAATCCTCGGCAGCATCACCCCCGGCCGCACCGCCCTGCGGCTGCCGGAACCCGCCACCACCCCGCCCCGGCGGCTGATCGTGCGATCAGCCGCGACGAACTAGGAGGCCAGATGCGATCGCTCGACCTCGTCGTGATCGGCTTGTACCTGATCGCGATGCCGGCGCTGGGATTGCTGCTCAGCGGCAAGCAGCGGAGTTCGCAGGACTACTTCGTCGGCGGCAGGCGACTGCCCTGGTGGGCGGTGTGCTTCTCGGTGGTGGCCACCGAGACCTCCACGCTGACCGTGATCAGCGTGCCGACGGTGGCCTACCTCGGCAGCTTCACCTACCTGCAGCTGGCGATCGGCTACCTCATCGGCCGCATCATCGTCTCGTTCGTGCTGCTGCCCCGGTACTTCGCCGGGAACCTGGTCAGCGCCTACGCGTTCCTCGGGCAGCGCTTCGGCAACGGGCTGCAGGGCACGGCGTCGGTGACGTTCCTGATCACCCGGCTGCTGGCCGACGGTCTGCGGCTGTTCGCCACCGCCATCCCGGTCAAGGTGATGCTGGCGGCCTTCGACGTCCACCTGGCGTACTGGCAGATCATCGCGCTGCTGTCGGTGCTCACCGTCGTCTACACCTACTTCGGCGGCATCCGGGCCGTGGTGTGGGTCGACGCGATCCAGATGATCGTCTACGTCGGCGGCGCCGTCGTCGCCGGGGTCATCCTGTTCGGCGAGCTGCCCGGTGACTGGTTCTCCACGGCGATGGCCGAGGGCAAGTTCCAGCTCTTCGACTTCTCCTCGTCGATCATCACCGACCAGTACGCGTTCTTCACCGCCGTGATCGGTGGCGCGGTGTTCGCGATGGCCTCGCACGGCGCCGACCAGCTCATGGTGCAGCGGCTGCTGGCCTGCAAGGACCTCAAGGACGGTCGCCGCGCGCTGATCACCAGCGGTGTCGTGGTCGCGCTGCAGTTCGCGCTGTTCCTGTTCATCGGCACGATGCTGTGGGCCTTCTACAAGGGCGCCACCCCGGACTCGATGGGCCTTTCCAGCTCCGACGAGCTGTTCCCGCGGTTCATCGTCAACGACCTGCCGCCGGGCGTCTCGGGCCTGTTCATCGCGGGCATCCTCGCCGCCGCGATGAGCACCCTCGCGTCGTCGCTGAACTCGCTGTCGACCTCCACCGTCAGCGACCTCTACCAGCGGCTCTCGAAGAAGCCGCTCGACGACGCCTCGGTCCTGAGGATGGGCAAGTTGTGGACCCTGGTGTGGGCGGTCGTGTTCGTGGCGTTCGCGTCGATGTTCACCAGCACCGAGAACCCGGTCGTCGAGGTCGGTCTCAGCATCGCCAGCTACACCTACGGCGCGCTGCTGGGCTCGTTCCTGCTGGGATTGCTGGTCAAGCGGGCCCGGCAGGCGGACGCGATCATCGCGTTCGTCGCGACCCTCGCGGTGGTGCTGTACTTCGTCGTCGGGGTGAGCTTCCCCGACGGCGAAGGCGGCGAGACGTCGCTGGCGTTCCCCTGGTACACGCCGCTCGGCGTGATCGTCACCCTCGTCGTCGGCGGCCTACTGTCGCTGCGCCACAGCGACGAGGAGGAGCGGACGCCGGAAACCGTCTGACCACGACGCGGAACGGCCCCCGGTGCGATCACCGGGGGCCGTTCCTCTCGTCCGTCAGAGGGCCAGCGGGAGCAGGCCGACGAGCAGGACCAGGACGAACACGGCGATGCTGACGCCGATGGTCAAGCCCATGCCCGGGGTCGCCTGCGGGGTCGGGCCGATCGCGCCGTCGACGAAGACCATCGCGGGCGCCCGGTAGAAGACGTCGAGCTGCTGACCCGCGCCGACCGGGATCACCGCAGTCGCGTGGCCGATCTTCCACAGGTAGTTCACGTGCACCTGGATCTGGTGCTGTCCCGGCGGCAGGTCGATCGGGTTCTTGCCCCAGGTCAGCACCGGCCCCGGCTGGCCGTTGATCGTCACCTGCGGCTTGAACAGCAGGAACGCCCAGCCCAGCCAGTGGAACGAGCAGTCGATCAGCAACCGGCCCATGCCCGGCGGGGGCGGCGGGAACTGCGGCGGCATCTGCTGCTGCGGGGGCGGCTGCTGCTGGGGCATCGGGCCGGACTGCGGGTAGCCCTGCAGCTGGGGGTATCCCTGCGGCGGCGACGGCGGCTGCTGCGGGTACCCCTGCTGCGGATAGCCCTGCTGGGGATACCCGGGCGGCTGCTGCTGGGGCATCGGCTGCTGGGGCATCGGCCCGGACTGCGGGTAGCCGGGCGGCACGCCCTGCTGCGGGTATGGCGACTGCCCTGGCGGCGGGCCGTACGGGTTGGTCATCACGATCTCCTAGTGCCACGACGCCTCGCGGGATGCCGGATCGAACCCATCTTCGCGCATGCGTTCGCCGGTTCCCGCACCCCCGTCCGCTACAGCTCTTCAGGTTCGCGGTTCGGAAGCCGATCAAGGGGCAATGGGGATGTTCGTCCGCAGGCGGATCGGAGCGGGGACCGACCACGGGGAGTTCCAGCGCAGGCTCGACGCCTACGCGGCCGGTGAGCTCGACGACGTCGACTGGCTGATGATGCGCACGCACCTCGCCGAGTGCGCGCACTGCCAATCCCAGCTGCGCCGGCCCGCGCTGCTCAACCGCGCCGCACCGCAGCGCATCCTCGCCGACCACGACCCCGGTCGGAGAACCATGCGCGACACCGCCCCCGGCTGGACCATCGTGCTCGGCGTCGTCCTGGTCGCGGCCCTGGTCGCCTTCAGCATCGGGTACGCCCTCGGCGGCGTCTAGTCATGCGGCGGAAGCCCTAGGGTTCCGCACCGCGACCCACGAGCCGGTTCCTAGTCCAGAACCGCTGCGACGTCGCCTTCTTCCGGGGTGCCTTCCTCCGGGGCGCCTTCGGGTTTCGGTTCGCCGTCCGACTTGCCCTTGAGGCGTTGTGAGATGACCTGGGTGATGCCGTCGCCGCGCATGGTGACGCCGTAGAGCGCGTCGGCGATCTCCATCGTCGGCTTCTGGTGCGTGATGATGATCAGCTGCGAGGTCGTGCGCAGCTGGTCCAGCAAGGTGATCAGGCGGCGCAGGTTGGTGTCGTCCAGCGCGGCCTCGACCTCGTCCATCACGTAGAACGGCGAGGGCCGGGCGCGGAAGATCGCCACCAGCATCGCCACCGCCGTCAGCGACTTCTCGCCACCGGACAGCAGCGACAGCCGCTTGACCTTCTTGCCCGGGGGACGCGCCTCGACCTCGACGCCGGTGGTCAGCATGTCCTCGGGGTCGGTGAGCGTCAGGCGCCCGTCACCGCCGGGGAACAGGACCTTGAAGACGACCTCGAACTCCTTGGCCACGTCCTCGAACGCCGAGGAGAAGACCTCCAGGATCTTCTCGTCGACCTCCTTGACGACGCTGAGCAGATCGCGGCGGCTGTCCTTGAGGTCTTCGAGCTGGGTGGACAGGAACTTGTAGCGCTCCTCCAGCGCCGCGAACTCCTCCAGCGCCAGCGGGTTCACCTTGCCCAGCAGCGACAGGTCCTTCTCGGCGCGCTTGGCGCGGCGCTCCTGGGTGGCGCGGTCGTAGGGCACCGGCGGCGGGGCGCTGACCTCGTCGCCGCGCTCCTTGGCGGCCTCGTACTCGGCGACCTCGGCGGGGCTCGGCGGGACCGGGACGGTCGGGCCGTACTCGTCGACCAGGTCGTCCAGGCCGATGCCGAAGTCCTCGATGATCTTGGTTTCGAGCTGCTCGATGCGCAACCGCTGCTCGGCCCGCACGACCTCGTCGCGGTGCACGGCGTCGGTGAGCTTCTCCAGCTCGCCGGACAGCTCGCGCACCCGCGCGCGGATCACGCCGAGCGCCTGCTCGTGCTCGCTCTGCTTGGCCTGCGCGACGTCGCGCTCCTCGGTCGCGGCCTGCAGCGACACCGTGATCCGCTCCAGCGCGGTCTCGGCCCCGTCGACGACGGCGCGGGTGACGCGGGCGGCGCGCTCGCGGGCCTCGCGAGCCGCTTCGGCGCGGGCGCGGGCCTCCCGCTCGTGGCGAGCGGCGCGCCGCAGCTGGTCGGCGCGGCCCTGCACGGCGCGGGCGCGTTCCTCCGCTGTGCGCTGCGTCAGCCGCGCGTCCATCTCCTGCTGCCGCACACCGGTGAGCTCGGTGGAGAGCCGATCGCGCTCGTCGGTGTCGGGCTCGGCGGCCTCCTCCTGCTCGTTCTTGACCGCGTCGAGCCGCTCCTCCAGCTCGGCGAGCTTGGTCAGCGACTGGTCGCGGGTCTGCTCGACCTTGACGCGCTGCTCGGAGATCCGCTCGACCTCGGACGTGGCGTTGCGGGCGGCGCGCTGCAGGCTGGAGAGCCGCTCGGTGCTGCGGGCGCGGGCGACCTTGGCCTCGTTGATCTGCTCCTGCGCGGCGCGGGCCTCGGCCCGGCGCGATTCCTCCTCGGCGCGAGCGCCTTCCAGCGCCGCCGAGTGCTGCTCCAGGCGCCGCTCGGCGGCGGCGAGCTCGGCCTCGGCCTCGTCGACGGCGGCCCGGACCTCGATGACGCTCTGCTCGTCGTCGGAACCACCGGTGGCCCAGTGCGCGCCGAGCACGTCACCCGCCGAGGTCACCGCCCGCACGCTCGGCTGGGCCTGCACCAGGTCCTTCGCCGCGTCCAGGGTGTCGACCACCGCGACCCGGTCCAGCGCGCTGAGCACCGCTCCGCGCAGCTCGTCCGGCGCGCTGACCAGGTCGACCGCCCAGCGGGCGGACCCGGTCAGCTGCGGCCATCGCGAGCGGTCGACGTCGGCGTCCGACCCGACGACCACGCCGGACCGCCCGGCGTCGTCGGACTTGAGCAGCTCCAGCGCGGTGACCGCGTCGGTGACGCCGCGGACCACGACGGCGTCGGCGACCGAGCCCAGCGCCGCGGCGAGCGCCGCCTCGGCACCGGTCTCGACGGTGAGCAGCGCGGCGACCGACCCGAGCAGACCGGGCACCCGGTCCCCGGCCGCGAGCAGGGCGCCCGCGCCGTCCTTGCGCTGCAGGCCCATCGACAGCGCTTCGACGCGGGCCTTCCAGGACGCGATCTCCCGCTCGGCGGCCCGCTCCTGCTTGACCAGCTCCTCCACCCGGGCTCGGGCGGCGTCGCGGGCCTGCGCGGCGGCCTCGCGGCGCTCCTGCAGGCCGGCGTCGTCGGAGTCCTGGCCGCCGCTCTCCTCCTCGGCGTCGGCGAGCGCGCTGTGCGCCTCCTCGGCGCGGGCGGTGGCCTCCTCCAGGGACTCGGAGAGCCGCTCGATCTCGTCGGCGCTGTCGCTGACCTTGCCGCGCAACGACTCGACCTGACCGGACAGCCGCGCGGCGCCCTCGCGCCGGTCGGCGATGGCCCGGACCGCGGCCATGTGGGCCTGCTCGGCCTGCTTGAGCTGCGATTCCAGCTCGGAGCGGCGCTGCACCACCTCCTGGAGGGCTTCGCGCGCCTCCTCGACCTGCTCGCGGAGCTCGATCTCCTGCTCGGCGGCCTCCTCGGCCTCGGCGTCGAGCTGGTCGGGGTCCCGGCCGGAGCGCTGCTCCTCGCCCTGCTCGGTGAGGTGCTTGTGCCGCTCGGCGGCCAGCCGCAGCGTGCCGCGCAGGCGCTCTTCCAGCGCGGACAGGCGGTACCAGGTCTCCTGCGCCTTGTTCAGGCGCGGCGCGTCGGCGGCGACGGCCTCTTCGAGGGTCTTCTCCTCGGACTGGGCGAACTGCAGGGCACGCTCGACCTCGGTGCGCTTGGCGCGCGCGGTCTCCTGGTCCGCCTCGTCGCGGGCCAGGTCGGCGCGTGCGGTGACCAGGTCGTCGGCGATCAGCCGCAGCCGCGCGTCGCGCAGGTCGGCCTGCACGGTCTGCGCCTTGCGGGCGATCTCGGCCTGCTTGCCCAGCGGTTTGAGCTGCCGCCGCAGCTCGCTGGTGAGGTCGGTCAGACGCGTCAGGTTGGCCTGCATCGCGTCGAGCTTGCGGAGCGCCTTCTCCTTGCGCTTGCGGTGCTTCAGCACACCCGCGGCCTCCTCGATGAGGCGGCGGTTCTCGTCGGGCTTGGCCTGCAGGATCGACGCGAGCTGGCCCTGACCGACGATGACGTGCATCTCGCGGCCGATGCCGGAGTCCGACAGCAGTTCCTGCACGTCCATCAACCGGCACGAGTTGCCGTTGATCTCGTACTCGCTGGCGCCGTCGCGGAACATCCGCCGCGTGATGGAGACCTCGGTGTACTCGATCGGCAGCGCGCCGTCGGCGTTGTCGATGGTCAGCGTGACCTCGGCGCGGCCCAGCGGGGCGCGACCCGCGGTGCCCGCGAAGATCACGTCCTCCATCTTGCCGCCGCGCAGGTCCTTGGCGCCCTGCTCGCCCATCACCCAGCGCAGCGCGTCGAGCACGTTGGACTTGCCCGAGCCGTTGGGTCCGACGACGCAGGTGATGCCGGGTTCGAAGCGCAGCGTGGTGGCCGAGGCGAAGGACTTGAACCCCTTCAGCGTCAGGCTCTTGAGATGCACGGCTGCCGTCGACCTTTCCCGTCGGTTACGCGACCACGTCCGGGAGACTCTACCGTCGATCGACCTCGACTCGACGCAGAACCGCTGGTTCTAGCGCTCGACGAAGCCGTCCAAACCGCCCTTGGCTTCCATCCAGAGCTCGGCGACGTGGTCCACGCGGCCGGGCGTGCGACCGGAACGCAGGGCTTCCAGGAGCTTCTCGCAGTCCTCCCGGGGCCCCTCGGCGACGACCTCGACGCGGTTGGCGGGCAGGTTGGTGGCGCTGCCGACCAGCCCCAGCTCCAGCGCGCGCGAACGCGTCCACCAGCGAAAACCCACGCCCTGCACGTGTCCGTGCACGCGTGCGAGCAGTCGTACCGGCTCCTGTTCCGTCACGGTCCCCGATGATGCCGCGCGCCTTCCGAGGTCACATCACCGGCTGTTGATCGAGGCGAATCCGGCCCCCGGTATGATCCGCCAGATCCCGGCGCGCCGGGACACCGGGGGACGAGGACGAACCGACACGAGTTGGGGCACCGATGGACCCGTTAGACGTGGAAGACCCGGACGCCCGGCCGAAGCGCCTGGTGATGCTCGCCGCGTCCGGCATCGCCGTCGCCACGATCTTCGCCACCACCGCCGTCGTCGTAGCAGGCTCCAGCCAGCAGCGGGAATCAGCCGGACCGGGCATCACGCTCCACCCCAGCACCTCTCGGACCACCACGTCGTGGACGACGGCGCCGCCGATGCCTCCGGGCCCGCCGATCACCGGCACCACCAGCTCGGAGACGACCAGCAGCGAGAGGACGTCGGCCACCCGCACGTCGACCTCCACCAGCCCGTCGTCGACGCTGCCGCCGCCTCCGCCGCCCACGACCACGACGCCGTCGTCGCCGCGCCCGACGCCGACCCGGCCGTCCCCGACGCGCCCGTCGCCGACGCCGACGTCCACGACCGAGCCCACGACGCCGGAGCCGACGCCCTCGCCCGGCCCGAGCGCGAGCACGACCTCCCACTGATGTCGCTGGCGGTGCACGCGTGCCGGTCGCTGTGCTCCTGGCACCGGACGCCCAAGGAGCTCAACGGTCTTCCGCTGCTGGCCTGCCGCGGCTGCGGTTCGCAGTGGATCCGCAGCGAGGCGTGGACGCCGATCGACCACACCGGCCGGATCCCCGACGACGTCCGCGCCGAGCTCCGCGAGCGCTGAGGTTCAGCTCGGGTCGCCGTCGATCACCAGGTCCGCGCGGTCGCGCGTGGCGGCCACGATCGCGGCGTTGCGCTCGTCGCTGCGCTGCACCCACTCCGCGGCATCCTCGGGCGTGCGGCCGTAGTGGACGTGCCGGTCGACGAGGCGCTGCACGCGCTGCTCGTCGTCAGGGGCGAGGAACCAGCACTCGTCGAGCAGGCCGCGCACCGGCGCCCAGGGCGGGGTGTCGAGGAGCAGGTAGTTGCCCTCGGTGATGACCAGCGGAACCTCGGGGTCCACGGCGATCTCGGCCGCGAAGGACTCCTCGATCTCGCGGTGGAAGTTCGGTGCGAAGACGGTCTCGGCGCCTTCCCGGATCCGCCGCAGCAGCGCGACGTACCCGGCGGCGTCGAAGGTGTCCGGCGCCCCCTTGCGCTCGGCCCGCCCCAACCGCCGCAACTGCGCGTTCGCCAGGTGGAACCCGTCCATCGGAACGAGAACCGCGCGGTCCCCGAGCTCGGACATGACCCGCTCGGCCACGGTCCCCTTCCCGGCCCCCGGCGCCCCGGCGATCCCGAGGACCCGCCGCTGCCCACCATCAGCGAGCCGCTTCGCCCGCGAGATCAACTCCGAGTACACGCCCCCACCCTAGTTCGCGTCCCGTCCCCACCCGCGTCACCACGGGACAGTTTTAGCCACAACTGTCCGGACAAAACGGACATTGATCATGGGTGATTATGGCGAAACCCGTCCCCTGCCCACCACCACTCCCACCGCCACCACGACTCCACTCCCCACCCCGCGCGAAAACCCCGGTTTTCATCGCGCGAAAACCCCGGTTTTCGCGCGACGAATGTTGCGGTTCTTGACAGGGGGATGGGGATCGGGTGTCAGAGGAAGGTGGGGGTGGTGAAGTCGTGGGGTGTTGTGGAGGAGCCGTGGGTGGTGGGGTCGTCCCAGACTTCGGTGAGGAGTTCTCGGGTGTAGGTGGCCAGGCGGGCGTTGTCGGCCGGGGCGATGGTGCTCCAGGCGCGGCCGTCGCCGCTGGGGCGGACGACGTGCAGGTAGCGGCCTCGGTCGGTGTCGTGGAAGGCGACGACCCGACCGGCGCGGTCCGGTTTGCCGCGACCGGGGTTGCCCTCGGCGCCGAACTGGCCGCGAATCCCCATGTTGTCGGCCATGTTCGCGACGTCCGCGGCGTCGTCGTGGCCGATGCCCAGGATCCGCAGCTCGTCGGTGAGCACCAGGGGTCCGCGGGCACCCGCGGCTTCGGATGCCTTGCGCAGCACGTCGTGGGGCAGGCTCACCGCCCGTCCCGGCCCGGGCGGCACGTCGCCGGCCACCGACACGGCGGCCTCCGCCAGCGAGCCGCCGCGGATCGGGGTCATCTCGACTACGTCTCCGTCGACGACCGTCAGCAGCCCCTCACCACCGTTGGCGCAGGCCAGCGCGCGGATCGAGCGGTCCGCCCAGATCCGGACGTCGACGCTGCGCTGCGGCCGGTCCAGCAGGCCGAGCAGGTCGGCGAACTCGACCTCCACCCGGTCCCGCTTCGCCTCGGCAAGACGCTTGTGCCGCAAAGACTCCCAGGCCTGCGCGACCAGTTCAGCGCGCTCGGTGAAGGTCCTGCCGGGGCTGGGCACGTCGAGGATGATGTGCCGCCGCGCGTCGAGTCCCGCCGCCTCGCAGACGACGTCGAACTCCAGGACCGACAGGGTGATCGACTCGGATTCGGCTCCAGGGCGCACCGTCAGTCCCGCTTCTCCGGGTCGTCGTCCCCGTCCTCAGCCCCGTCGTCGGCGGCGTCCTCGGCCTTCGGCTCGACGTGCCCGAGCACGGCGGGAGCGACCAACCGGTCGTCGTCGAACGGGGTTTCCTCGGCGGTGTACTTGTTGTCGTGCTCGGCGTCCTCACCGGGCTTCTCGCCGCGCGTGGCCGCCGGCGACATCATCGACCCCGGCGCGGGCCTGCTGCCCGGAGTCCCGCCCGCGGCCTTGCCCGCCACGGTGTCACCCGGACCGCCGCCGATCGTCCCGCCGCGCGTCGCGGGAGCCTTCGGCTCGGCCCCCGGGACGACCTTGGGCCCGGCGGTCGCGGGGGCGCGGCCGCCGAGGGCCCGGCTGGCGGCGTACGCGCCGATCCCGGCCACGGCCGCGCCACCCGCGGCGACGCCGAGAACGGTGCCGGTGCTGATCCCGCCACCGGTGTCCGCGCCCGCCTGCGGGTCCGGCTCGGTGTCGAACTCGGCGGCGTGCTCGTCCTCGCCGTGATCCGGACGCTCTTCACCCGGAGGCCGCTCACCGGGTCGCTGGCCGGGTCGCTGACCGGAAGGTGGTTGTGCCGCAGGTGTTTTCGGATCCACCGGACGTTCCCCGCCGACCCGGCCACCGCCGACGCTGCCCCCGACCACGGCACCGGAGACGTCCCCGGACCCGCCCGGAGCGGATCCGAACGATCCGATCCCGGCCGAGGGGACCGATCCGGCCGACGCCGCGGGTGCGACCACGGCCGCGGGCATCGTCGGCAGCGGCTGGTAGGCCTGGGCCTGCTCGACCGAGGTGTCGCGGTAGTTCGACAGCGCCGCCTGCGCGGCCTGCTTCTGCGCCTCGATCTGCTTGGCCTCCTGGTCGTAGTCGCTCTCGTACCCGAAAGCGCCTCCGGCCCACTCGAAGACGTTCTCCGACCGGCTGTGCCGCAGCTCCTCGGCGTTGGGCAGCGTGTGCCGCGCCGACTCGTACCCACCGGCCTGCGCGTCGACGCTGCTCGCCGACACCGCGAGCGGGTCGGGCGCGTCGCCGAGGGCCACGCTCTGCTGCCGGGTCGCCTCGGCCGCGAGACTTCCCGCGCTGCCCTCCCACTCGACCTGCAGCTTCGCGAGTTCGCGGTGCAGCGTGTCGTCGAGGTCGACGACGACCTGCACGCACTTGTCGAGCGCGCGCACGGCCCCCTGCATCGCCTGGGTGCCCTGACCCTGCTTGATCTGGGCGATCCACTGCTGCAGCTCGGGGATGTCCATCCCCTTGAAGCGGATGTCGCGGATCGGATCGATGTAGGTCACGCCAGCCCCCTAGCTCTGAGCCTGCACCGTGCTGACGACGGAATGCGCCGCCGTCTGGGCTTTCTCGCACATCTGGTCGTTGTTCATGGCGTTCGGCGTCTGCAGCTGCATGTTGATCCACACCGTCTGGCCCTGCGCCGCGTCGACGAACGCATCGCACCCGAGGCTCTCGCCGCCGTTGATCTGGGACTGCACGGTCCCGAAACCGTTGAGCGCGTACACCTGCCGAGTTCCGGGACTGGAGTTGATCTTGTTCAAGAACTCCTCGATCGGCTCGGGGATGATCCGCACCCCGATCGCGAAACGCGCCGCGCCGGTGTCGCCGAGATAGCCACACCCGTTGTAGTTGCTGCCGTCCTTGGGAAGCGGCTCGCCGGGCCCGACCTGCAAGGACTTCGCTTGCTCGGTGCTCATCCAGCCGCACACGTCGGCGTCCTGCTTGCCTGCGACCGCGAGGTCGCTCGGCCGCTGCGGAAGATCCAGCGCATCGGACGCGGGCGCGGGTGCCGGTGGCACCGGGTCAGGACCGTTCACCGTGCAACCCGCCAACGCGATCACGGCGACAGCGGAGCCCACCGCTGCGAACCGACTACCGAAACGCACCGGAAGTCCTCTCACGACATGCTCCGCTTCGACTGGAACGAAGCGCTGATCTCTTCGTCGGTGTACCCGTACTGCTTCGCCGCTTCGCCCAACTGCTCGCCGAGCGCGATCACGTTGTCCACGTACTGCTGCAACCGCTTGAAGTGCGAGTCGGGGTTCCCGAGCAGGTTCGCGGTCCAGACGGCCGCGGCGCGCTTCGAGATCTCGTCGCCGGCCGGCGGGCTGACCGCCAGGCTCGGTGCGAGATCGTTCAGGCGCTCAACGGCGTCCTCGGCCGCGGACAGGATGGTCTTGCGGACCTCGAGGACGTTGTCCTCGTTGACCGTGATGGTCTGCGCGGCCGCTCCCGAATCCGGCGCGGGAGGCGGCGGCACTGGCGTCGTCATCGCGGAAACCCCCAGGTCGCGGCGGCATCTGATCACCGGGTCGGGACCGACAGTAGCAGCGCCCGAAGACGCCGAGCACCGGGTTCGGCGAACTTCCCACCCCTATTCGCAACCGCGCATGCGACGTCCTCAGGGCTCCAGCCGATACCCCATCCCGGGCTCGGTCAGCAGGTGGCGCGGGCGGCTCGGGTCGGGTTCCAGCTTCCGGCGGAGCTGGGCGAGGTAGACGCGCAGGTAGTGCGTCTCGTTGGCGTACTGCGGCCCCCAGACCTCGTGCAGCAGCTGCTTCTGCGCCACGAGACGACCCCGGTTGCGGGCCAGCAGTTCCAGCATTCCCCACTCGGTCGGCGTGAGGTGGATCTCGATGCCGTCGCGGAGGACCTTCTTCGCCGACAGGTCGACGGTGAAGGTCGCCGTCTCCACCACCGGCTGATCGGCGTCGCCGGTGGTGCTGGCCCGGCGGACCGCGGCGCGCAGCCGCGCCAGCAGCTCGTCCATCCCGAAGGGCTTGGTGACGTAGTCGTCGGCCCCGGCGTCGAGCGCGTGCACCTTGTCGGTCGAGTCGGTGCGCGCGGACAGCACGATGATGGGAACCGTCGTCCAACCGCGCAGCCCGGCGATCACCTCGCTGCCGTCGATGTCGGGGAGCCCCAGGTCGAGCACGACCACGTCGGGTTTGCCGTCCCCGGCGGCGCGCAGCGCCGAGGCGCCGTCGACGGCGGTGAGCACCTCGTACCCACGTGCGGAGAGGTTGATGCGCAGGGCGCGCAGCAGCTGCGGTTCGTCGTCGACGACCAGCACCTTCGTCATCTATTCCCCCTGTTCCGCCGCGGGCAGCGCGACCACGATCGTCAGTCCGCCGCCCGGGGTGTCCTCCGCGCGGATGGTTCCCCGCATCGCGTCCACGAAACCCTGCGCCACGTTCAGCCCGAGCCCGACACCGGCCGGTCCGGAGTCGCCGCGCTCGCCGTGCTCGCCGAGCCGCTCGAAGGGCGCGAACGCGGTGTCGGCGGCCCCGGCGGGAAGTCCCGGACCGTGGTCGACGACCCGCAGTTCCACTCGCGCGGCGTGCTCGCTGGCGCTGACCCGGATGCGTCCTTCTTCCGGCCGCCCGTACTTGAGCGCGTTCTGCACGACGTTGGCCACCACCCGCTCCAGCAGCCCGGTGTCGGCCCGGACGCGCGGCAGGCGTTCGGAGATGTCGACGTCGACGAGGTGCCGTCCGTCGAGCCCGGCCAGCGCGCGGGCCACGACCTCGTCGTAGCCGACGGGGTGCAGCTGCGGGGTGACGGCTCCGGTGGCCAGGCGCGAGGAATCCAGCAGGTTGTCGACGAGCTCGGTGAGCCGGTCGGCGGATTCCTCCACTCCCGCCAGCAGTTCGGCGGTGTCGTCGGGCGAGAGCCGCAGGTCGGGGGCGCGCAGGCTGCTCACCGAGGCCTTGATCGAGGCCAGCGGGGTGCGCAGGTCGTGGCCTACGGCCGACAGCAGGGCGGTGCGCAGCTCGTTGGCGTCGGCGCGGCGCTGGGCTTCGCGCGCGTCGTCGGCCATCCGCTGCTGCCGCAGCGCCAGCAGCGCCTGCCCCGCCGCGCCTTCCAGGACCACGCGGTCGGCGGCGGGAAGCGGCCGCTCACCGGCGCGGCGCAACGACAGGTGGGCGTCCTCGGTCACCTCGATGTCCACATCGGACTCGTCGGGTCGCAGGCACGGGTCGACGCCGGTGCTGGCCGCGACCATCCAGCCGCCCTCGGTGCGCTCCAGCAGCGCGACCGAGGTGAGGTTGAAGTTCTCGGCGACCTTCTCCAGCAACCGCGCCAAGGGGTCGGGATGGGTCAGCACGGTGCGCGCGTAGGAGGCGAGCAAGGCCGCTTCCGTGCCGGCGCGCGCCGCCTGCTCGGCCAGCCGCGCGGCGCGGTCGACGGTGAAGGCCATCAGCACCCCGACCACCATCATCGCCACCAGCGTGATCACGTTCTCCGGATCGGCCACCAGCAGCGTGTAGCGGGGCTCGGTGAGGAAGAAGTTCAGCAACCCGCCCGCCAGCAGCGCGGCCGCGATGGAGGGCGCCATCCCGCCCACCAGCGCCACCATGATCGTGGCCAGGAAGTAGCCGACGACGTCGGTGGACAGCGACACGCTGCTCGACGCGGTGCCGAGAACGGTGACCAGCGAGGGCAGCAGCGCGGCCAGCGCCCACCCCCACAGCCGGCGGCCCGGCGACAGCGGGCTGCGGGCCGGGCTCTTGGCCAGCCGCCGGGTTCCCGCCTCGTCGTGGGTGACCATGTGCACGTCGATCGGCCCCGACTTCTGCACGGTGGTGGCCCCGATGCCCTCGTCGAGCACCCGCGCCCAGCGCGATCGGCGGGAGGTTCCCACCACCAGCTGGGTGGCGTCGGCGGCGCGGGCGAACTCCAGCAGCGCCTCCGGCACGTCGTCGCCCACGACGGTGTGGAAGCTGGCACCGAGCGCGTCGGCGACCTCGCGGGCCTTGGCCAGCGCGCGCGGCGACGCCCCGGCCAGGCCGTCGCCGCGCAGCACGTGCACGCACTGCAGCTCCGCCCCGGCGCGGGAGGCGATCCGGCGGGCCCGGCGGATCAGGGTCTCGCTCTCCGGTCCGCCGGTCACCGCGACGACCACGCGCTCGCGGGCCTCCCAGGTGGCGGTGATCTGCTCCTCGGCCCGGTAGCGGCGCAGCGCCACGTCGACCTGGTCGGCCAGCCACAGCAGTGCCAGCTCGCGCAGCGCGGTGAGGTTGCCGGTGCGGAAGTAGTTGCCCAGCGCGGCGTCGACCCGCTCGGCCGGGTAGACGTTGCCGTGGGCCATGCGGCGGCGCAGCGCCTGCGGGGTGATGTCGACCAGCTCGATCTGCCCGGCGCGGCGGACGACCTCGTCGGGGACGGTTTCCCGCTGCCGCACACCGGTGATGGTCTCCACGACGTCGTTGAGACCTTCGAGGTGCTGGACGTTGACCGTGGAGAGCACGGTGATGCCGGCGTCGAGGAGCTCGTCGACGTCCTTCCAGCGCTTGTCGTTGCGGCTGCCGGGCGCGTTGGTGTGGGCGAGTTCGTCGACCACGGCGACCTCGGGGGCGCGCGCGAGCATCCCGTCCACGTCGAACTCGGTCAGCGCGACGCCGCGGTGCGTCACGGTCGCCCTCGGCAGCTCGTCGAGGCCGTCGAGCAGTGCCGCGGTCTTGGGCCGCCCGTGGTCCTCGACGAACCCGACGACCACGTCGGTCCCGCGCGCGACCCTGCGGTGCGCCTCGTTGAGCATCGCGTAGGTCTTGCCGACCCCCGGCGCCGCCCCGAGGTAGATCCGCAGCTCACCGCGCTTGCGCCCCTGCTCCACGACTCCAGTCTCCTACTGCCCGCTGCTATTAACGACGATCATCACCCACTACCAACGCCCACGCCTCACCAGCACCGGGGAGGGATCCTCCCGACCTGGTGGGAGGAATCCTGTCACGACGTGAGGAGCGAAGTTCTCATGAAAACTTCCCCACCCCGAAGGGGGAGTCCCGTCCCGGGTCGAGGCGGAAGTTCCCACGACACCCCGATTCCGGAGGACCTCCCGTCCGGAGGTGGGGAACGTTTTCATGAAAACCTCCCGATCCGGAGGGACCTCACGTCTGGTAGTGGGTGGGGAAGTTTTCATGAAAACTTCCCCACCCCAGGTCAGCGGGTGGCCGCGTGGACCGCCGCGTTGAGGGTGGTGACGTTGACGATCCGGGGTGAGAGGAAACCTCCCTCCTCGTTGTCGGCGACGAGGGCCTGGACCTGCATGACGGGGAGTCCTGTCACGCGGGCGACGCGCGGGACTTGGAGAGCGGCGTAGGCGGGGCTGATGTGCGGGTCGACTCCGCTGGCGGAGGCGGTGACCGCGTCGGCCGGGACCGCGTCGGGGACGACTCCCTCGCGGGCCGCGATCGCCGCGCGGCGCTCCTGGACGACAGCGAGGAGCCCTTCGTCGAAGCCGCCGAGGTTGGTGCCGCCGGAGGTGGCCGGGTCGCCGGGACCGAGGGAACCTTCCGCCGACGCCGACGGGCGGGTGTGGAAGAAAGGATCCCTTGCTCCGCTCGCGGGCACGGGGTCGATCCCGATCAGCGACGAACCGACTACGCGGCCGTCGGCGACGATCTGCGAGCCCTCGGCCCTCCCCGCCAGGCCCGGCAGGTGGCCGACTCCCCAGATCGCCAGCGGGTAGCCGACGCCGAGCAGGACCGTGGCCACCAGCAGGAGCCGGAGACCGGCCCAGGTCTGCCGCAACAACGCGTTCACTCCCTTCACCCGATTCCGGGGACGAAACGGATCACCAGGTCGATCAGCCAGATCCCGGCGAACGGCGCGACCACCCCGCCCAGGCCGTAGACCAGCAGGTTCCGCCGCAGCAGGACGGCCGCGGTGGACGGGCGGTAGCGGACTCCGCGCAGCGCCAGCGGGATCAGCGCGACGATGATCAGCGCGTTGAACACCACCGCCGACAGCACCGCCGAGTCCGGGCTGGCCAGTCGCATCACGTTCAGCGCGTCGAGCTGCGGGTAGATCGCCACGAACAGCGCGGGCAGGATCGCGAAGTACTTGGCCAGGTCGTTGGCGATGCTGAAGGTCGTCAACGCACCGCGGGTGATGAGCAGCTGCTTGCCGATCTCGACGATCTCGATCAGCTTCGTCGGATCCGAGTCGAGGTCGACCATGTTGCCGGCCTCCTTGGCGGCGGCCGTGCCCGTGTTCATCGCGACCCCGACGTCGGCTTGGGCGAGGGCGGGGGCGTCGTTGGTGCCGTCGCCGGTCATGGCCACCATCCGCCCACCGGCCTGCTCGGCCTTGATCAAGGCCATCTTGTCCTCCGGCCGGGCTTCGGCGAGGTAGTCGTCCACCCCGGCCTCGACCGCGATGGCGCGGGCGGTGAGCTCGTTGTCCCCGGTGATCATCACCGTGCGGATGCCCATCGCGCGCAGCTCGGCGAAACGTTCCCGCATCCCCGGTTTGACCACGTCGGACAACCGGATCACGCCCATCACCCGGTCGTTCTCGGCGATGACCAGCGGTGTCGCACCGGCCGCGGCGATCTCCTCGGCGCAGCGCACGACCTGATCGGGAAGTTCCCCGACCAGGTCCGCGACCGCGCCGGTGGCTCCCTTGCGGATGCGGCGGCCGTCGAGGTCGATGCCGCTCATCCGGGTCTGCGCGGTGAAGGGAACCTTCCGCGCACCGACCTCGGCACCGACGGGACCTTCGGGCAGGCCGAACTCGGCGGCGCAGAAGGCCACCACGCTGCTGCCCTCCGGCGTGGGGTCGGCGAGGCTCGACAGGCGGGCGACCTCCGCGAGCTGCGCGGGCGGGACGCCGTCGACGGGGACGAGTTCGGTGCAGCGCCGGTTGCCGAAGGTGATGGTCCCGGTCTTGTCGAGCAGCAGCGTGTCCACGTCACCGGCGGCTTCCACCGCGCGACCGGACTTGGCCAGGACGTTGCGCTGCACGAGCCGGTCCATGCCCGCGATGCCGATCGCCGACAGCAGCGCGCCGATCGTGGTGGGGATCAGGCACACCAGCAGCGCGGTCAGGGTGGTGACCTCGATGAGCGACCCGGAGTAGGCCGCCATCGGCTGCAGGGCGACCACCGCGAGCAGGAAGATGATCGTCAACGTGGACAGCAGGATCGTCAGCGCGATCTCGTTGGGCGTCTTCTGCCGCTGCGCGCCTTCGACGAGCGCGATCATCCGGTCCACGAAGGTCTCGCCCGGCGCGGCGGTGACGCGCACGACGATCCGGTCCGACAGCACGGTGGTGCCGGCGGTGACGGCGGAGCGGTCGCCGCCGGATTCCCGGATGACGGGGGCGGATTCGCCGGTGATGGCCGACTCGTCGACGGTCGCGATGCCCTCGACGACGTCGCCGTCGCCGGGGATGGTCTCGCCCGCCTCGACCACGACGTGGTCGCCGACGGCCAGTGCGGTGCCGGGAACCTTCCGCTCACCGCCCTCGACGAACTTGCGGGCGACCGCCTCGGTCCTGGTGCGCCGCAACGATTCCGCCTGCGCCCGGCCGCGTCCCTCGGCGACGGCCTCGGCGAGGTTGGCGAACAGCACCGTGAACCACAGCCACGCGGCGACGGCGATGGCGAAGGCGCTCGGGGAGAACGCGGCCAGCGCTGTGGTGAGCACCGAACCGGCCCAGACCACGAACATCACCGGGTTGCGCAGCTGGTGCCGCGGGTCGAGCTTGCGCAGCGCCTCGGGCGCGGAGGTGAGCAGTTGTCGTGGCCGGAAGGTTCCCGCTGCGGCGCGCCTGGGCGTCGTGGTGGGAACGTCGAGATCGGGTTCGAGGGTGGTGGTCATGCCAGGGCCTCCGCGATCGGGCCGAGCGCGAGCGCGGGCAGGAACGTCAGCGCTGCGACGAGAACGACCGTGCCGCCGAGCAGTCCGGCGAACAGCGGTCCGGTGGTGGGCAGGGTTCCGGCGGTGGCGGGAATCCGCTGCTGCTGCGCGACGCAGCCGGCGAGCATGAGCACCGCCAGGATCAGCACGAACCTTCCCAGCAGCATCGCGATGCTCAGCGCGACCTGGAAGAACGGGCTGGTGACGGTGAGTCCGGCGAAGGCGCTGCCGTTGTTGTTGCCCGCCGAGGCGAACGCGTAGAGCACTTCGGAAAGACCGTGCGCGCCGGTGTTGTTCAGCGCGTCGCGGGTGGCGGGAAGCGCCATCGCGAGCCCGGCGCCGAGCAGCACGACCGTCGGCATCGCCAGCACCGACAGTGCGGCGGCCGTCACCTCGCGGCGGCCGAGCTTCTTGCCGAGGTACTCCGGTGTGCGGCCGACCATGAGACCCGCGAGGAACACGGCGATCACCGCGAGCACGAGGATCCCGTAGAGCCCGGCTCCGACACCTCCGGGCGCGACCTCGCCGAGGAGCATGGTGAGCAGCACGGTCCCGCCGCCGAGCCCCGTGAAGCTGTCGTGCATGGCGTTGACCGCTCCGGTGGAGGTCCCGGTCGTGCTCACCGCCCACAGCACCGAGGCGTCGATGCCGAAGCGCGCCTCCTTGCCCTCCATCGCGGCTCCGGCGGCCAGGGCGGCGGGCCCGTTGGGGTGCGTCTCGGCCCACCAGGTCGCCGCCAGCATCGCCGCCCACAGGGTTCCCATCACCGCGAGCAGCGCGTGGCCCTGCCTGCGGTCGCCGACCAGGACGCCGAAGGTGCGGGTCAGCGAGACGGGGATGACCAGCAGCAGGAAGTTCTCCAGCAGGTTGGACGCACCGCCGGGGTTGGACAGCGGGTGCGCGGAGTTGGCGTTGAGCACACCGCCGCCGTTGGTGCCGAGCTCCTTGATGGCCTCCTGGCTCGCGATCGGAGCGGTGGCGATGGTGTGCGCGTGCCCGTCGAGCCCGGTGACCTCGATGCCGGGCGCGAAGCTCATGGCCACGCCGAGCGCGATCAGCACGATCGCGGCCGCGGCGGCGACGGGCACCAGGACGCGGGTGCAGCCGCGGGTGATGTCGACCCACACGTTGCCGATCCGTCCGGTCCCGTCACCGGTGAAGCCGCGCACGAGGGCGACCGCCACGGCCATGCCGACCGCGGCCGACAGGAAGTTCTGCACGGTCAGCCCGGCCATCTGGACGCCGTGGCCGAGGACCTCCTCGGGCGCGTAGGACTGCCAGTTGGTGTTGGTGACGAAGCTGACCGCGGTGTTGAAGGCCATCTCCGGCGGCACCGCGCCGCGCCCGAGGTTCAGCGGCAGCAGCGGTTGCAGCCGCTGCATCGCGTGGAGCAGGGCGATGGAGGCCATCGAGAGACCGAGCACGCCGGCGGCGTAGCTGGTCCAGCGCTGGCGCGCGGTGGGGTCGACGCCGACCAGGCGGTAGACGATCTTCTCGATCAGCCAGTCGGTTTCGCTCGTGTAGACGCGAGCCATGTAGTCCCCGAAGGGCTTGTGCGCGATCGCGAGGGCGGCGACGAGCAGGCCCGCTTGCAGCAGCACCATCAGAACCTCTCCGGGCGGACGAGCGCGACGAACAGGTATCCGATGAGCAGCAGCGCCAGCACTCCGCCGGCGGCGTTGGCGATCACGACGCTCACAACCGCTCCAAACCGCGCAGCAGCAGCGCCAGGATCAGGAATCCGCCGACCAGCAACGCCGCGAAGGCGAGATCGACCACGACCGGTTCTCCTCTCGGGTTTTCTTCCTCGTGGTCCAGCCAAGTCCTTCACGACGTGCGCGGTCGAGGCCCATGACGAGTCCTTGACGCGGCGGTGGGAGGCCTTGACGCATTTTTGATGTGAGTCGCTTTTCTTCCGCTTTCGGTGAATCTGAACGATTTGTGAGTGGGTGACTTCACTCGGTTAGTTGGTTTCACCGATGCAACGATCTCGTTACTCTCGCTAACAAGCCGTGGCGCTGAAATCTCCTGGAAAAGCGCCTGAAAACGGTAGGAAACAAACGAGATTGGGGATACGTCCGGAAATGTGCGGAATCTCCGGCTGGATCGACTTCCAGCGCGACCTGACCCAGCACCGCGCCACCGTCGACGCCATGTGCGAGACCATGACCTGCCGCGGCCCGGACGCCGGGGACACCTGGGTCAGCGCGCACGCCGCGCTCGGGCACCGGCGACTGGCCATCATCGACCTGCCCGGAGGCGCGCAGCCGATGGAGGCCGAGAGCGGCCAGGTCGCCATCGTCTACAGCGGTGAGGCCTACAACTTCACCGAGCTGCGCGACGAACTCCGCCGCCGCGGCCACCGCTTCGACACCGACAGCGACACCGAGGTCGTGCTGCACGGCTACCTCGAATGGGGCGCGCAGGTCGCCGAGCACCTGAACGGCATGTTCGCCTTCGCCGTCTGGGATTCCCGCGAGGACAAGCTGCTGCTCATCCGCGACCGGATGGGCATCAAGCCGCTGTACTACTACCCGACCGAGGACGGCGTGCTCTTCGGCTCGGAGCCCAAGGCCATCCTCGCCAACCCGCTGGCCGAGAAGGTCGTCGACGCCGACGGCATGCGCGAGCTGTTCGGCATGGTCAAGACCCCCGGCCAGGCCGTGTGGTCAGGTATGCGGGAGGTCGAGCCGGGCACGATCGTCACCCTCGACCGCAAGGGCCTGCGCGAGCAGGCCTACTGGAAGCTGCAGGCCACCGAGCACACCGACGACCAGCAGTCCTCGGTGTCGCACGTCCGCGAGCTCCTCGACGACATCGTGCAGCGCCAGCTCGTCTCCGACGTGCCTCGCTGCGTGCTGCTCTCCGGCGGCCTGGACTCCAGCGCCATCACCGCGCTGTCCGGACTGCACCTGGCCAAGAGCGGCGAGCAGGTGCGCAGCTTCGCGGTCGACTTCCTCGGCCAGACCGAGAACTTCGTCCCCGACCCGATGCGCGCCACCCCCGACGGGCCCTACGTGCGCGACGTCGCCGAGCACGTCGGCTCGCAGCACCAGGACATCGTGCTGGACCCCGACACCCTCGCCGACCCCGACGTGCGCCGCGCGACCGTGCAGGCGCGCGACTTCCCGATGGGCCTGGGCGACATGGACCAGTCGCTGTACCTGCTGTTCAAGGCGATCCGGCAGCACTCCACGGTCGCGCTGTCCGGCGAGTCCGCCGACGAGGTCTTCGGCGGCTACAAGTGGTTCCACGACCCGGACGTGCGCGCGGCCGACACCTTCCCGTGGCTGGCCGCCGTGCAGAGCCAAGGCCAGGGCTACGACATGCTCGACCCCGACGTCGCCGCCGCGCTCGACATCCCGTCGTTCATCGCCGACGGCTACCGCACCGCGATCGGCGAGGTCCCGACCCTCGACGGGGAGAGCGACCTGGAGCGGCGGATGCGGGAGATCTGCTACCTGCACCTGACCCGCTTCGTGCGCATCCTGCTCGACCGCAAGGACCGGATGAGCATGGCCGTGGGCCTGGAGGTGCGCGTGCCCTTCTGCGACCACCGCCTGGTCGAGTACGTCTTCAACACCCCGTGGTCGCTGAAGACCTTCGACGGCCGCGAGAAGAGCCTGCTGCGCCACGCCACCGCCGACACGCTGCCCCGGTCGGTCGTCGAGCGCGTCAAGAGCCCGTACCCGTCGACCCAGGACCCTGAGTACGCGGCGGTGCTGCAGCGCCAGGTCCGCGACCTGGTCAAGGCCGACAGCCCGGCGCTGTCGCTGCTCAACAAGCAGTGGGTCGCCGAGGCCGTGGAGCAGGACCCGGCCCACATCGAGATGGCCGCCCGCTACACCTTCGAGCGCGCCCTCGACCTCGCGATGTGGTTCGACATCCACAACCCCACGGTCAAGCTCTGACCTGAAAAGCCCAGGGGGGAGCCGTCTTCCGCGACGGCTCCCCTCTCAGGTCAGGGGGAGCAGCAGGCGGAACGTGCTGCCGCCGCCGGGCGCGGCGTGCAGTTCGAGGCGGCCGTTGTGGGCCTGGGCGAGGGCCGCCGTGATGGCCAGGCCCAGGCCGCTGCCACCCGCCGCCCTCGTCCGGCCGTCGTCGACGCGGTAGAAGCGGTCGAAGATCCGCACCGCGTGCTCCGGCGGGATGCCCGGGCCGCTGTCGCTCACCGACACCGCCGCCATCCGCGTTCCCGGGCCCGGCTCGGCGCCGACCGCCGCGATCGCCCGGTCGCTCGCGGCTTCGTGGCCGACGTCGACGGTGATCGGCGAGCCCGCGGGCGTGTGCACCAGAGCGTTGTTGACCAGGTTGGTCAGCACCTGCCGCAACCGCGCCCCGTCACCGAGAACGCGCAGGTCATCAGGGCTGTTCAAGGTGATCTCGCGCTCCGGGTCGCGAGCCCGGGCGTCGTGCACCACGTCGTCGGCCAGCGGCACCAGGTCCAGCTCGACCAGGTCCGCGGTGCGCTCCCGGTCCAGCCGGGCCAGCAGCAGCATGTCCTCGACCAGGCCGCCCATCCGCACCGACTCCGACTCGATGCGGCCCATCATCATCCGCACGTCCTCCGGCCGGTGCTCCTCGCTGCGCCGGTAGAGCTCGGCGAAACCGCGGATCGAGGTCAGCGGCGTGCGCAGCTCGTGCGAGGCGTCGGCGACGAACCGGCGCAACCGGTCCTCGGAGCGCTCCCGCTGCTGCAGCGCATCGGTGAGCCTGCCCAGCATCGTGTTCAGCGCCTCGCCCAACCGGCCCGTCTCCGTGCTCGGATCCTGATCCGGCACCCGACGATCCAGCTGACCTGCGGCGATGGCGTCGGCGGTGTCCTCGATGCGCGCCAGCGGGCGCAGGCTCAGCCGCACCGTGACCGCCGCGGCCAGCGCCAGCACCAGCAGCACGGCCCCGCCCACGGCCAGTTCGATGACCACCAGCTGGTGCACGGTGGCCTGGGCGGTGCCCAGCGACAGCGCCAGCACCGCGGTCCGCCCGTCCGGCAGCGCCACCCGGCGCACCCGCCAGTCGGTGCCGCCCGCCTTGTCCGGCACGGTGCCCACCTCCGGGCCCCGCTCGGGGTTGAGCACCACCGGGCCGCCGGCCTCGCCGTCCTCGGCACCGATCATGCCGCCCAGCTGCGCACCGGAGGAGTCGAAGATCAGCACCCGGAACTCGGTCGGCAGCTCGCCGCGCGTCGGCCCGTCGGGATGCCTGCGCGCCGGGTCGGGAGGCGGCATGCGTCCCTCCTCCCAGGGCATCGACATCTCGGCCAGCCGGTCGTCGGTGCGCTCCACCAGCGACCGGTTGAGCAGCGCGACGCTGGTGAAGCCCATCAGCAGCAGGCCGACCACCAGGGCGCCGACCAGCACGAGCACCAGCCGCCCGCGGAGCGTGCGCAGGAACGTCATCGGCCTCACCGGTTCTCGGGAGGCAGTCGCAGGACGTAGCCGACCCCGCGGATGGTGTGGATCAGCGGCGGCGACACCGAGTCGATCTTGCGCCGCAGGTAGCTGATGTAGGACTCGACGATCCGGGAATCCCCGCCGAACTCGTAGTTCCACACCCGGTCGAGGATCTGCACCTTGCTGACCACCTTCTCGGCGTTGATGAGCAGGTAGCGCAGCAGCTTGAACTCCGTCGGCGAGAGGCTGATCAGCTGCCCGGCCCGGCGGACCTCGTAGGTGTCCTCGTCGAGCTCCAGGTCCTGGTAGCGCAGCGTCGCGCCGTCGTCCTGCTCGGGACGGACCCGGCGCAGGATCGCGCGCAGCCGCAGCACCACCTCGTCCAGGCTGAACGGCTTGGTGACGTAGTCGTCGCCACCGGCGGTCAAACCGGCGATGCGGTCCTCCACCGCGTCGCGCGCGGTGAGGAACAGCACCGGGACGGTGTTGCCGCCGCCGCGCAGCTCGGTGGCCACGGAGAAGCCGTCGCGGTCCGGCAGCATCACGTCCAGCACCACGATGTCGGGGTGGAACTCGGCGGCCGCCCGCAACGACTCCGCGCCCGTGGCCGCGCTGCGGACCTCGAAGCCGCTCAGGCGCAGCGCCGCGGCCAGCAGTTCCAGGATGTTCGGCTCGTCGTCGACGACGAGCACTCGCGCTCCGTTGCTCTCCACCACGCCCTCCAGCATCCCCGAGCTCCCTGGGAAAACCCTGGAAACCCGCTGAACACCGCTCACCAGGTCACCCCACCACTCGATGAGGTGAGGAGGGGGCAGTTTTTCCTCGAACTATCCGGACAAAACGGACGCCAACCCCTGGCAATTCGAGGAAGAACTGCCCCCTCCCGCACCACCCCTCCCGGGAGCGCCCCGAGGAACGGGATTACCGCCGTGTACCGAGTGGCGGAACACGGCGGTAATCGGGTCTCACCCGCAGACGTAGAGCTGCTGGGAGGAGTCCGTCGAACCGCCGTAGGCGGCGGGGTCGACGAGGGTGCAGTTCTGCTTCACCCAGTTCTCCCGGTCCGTGGATGCCTGACCGCCCGGGCCGCCTCCGCCGAAGCCGCCGCCTGGGAAACCGCCCTGCCTGCCGCTCTGGCCCTGGCCGTCCTGGCCCTGACCGTCCTGGCCCTGACCGTCCTGGCCCTGACCGTCCTGGGCGTCGCCTCCGCGCATGCCGGGCATGCCCCCGCCGCCCGGGCCTCCGCCGAGGAGGACGAAACCGAGTTGGCCGGTGTTCTTCCACTCGGTGAGCTGGGCGACCGACGGTGCGTCGTCGGATCCCATGAAGCCGCCCATGCCGACCACGGTCAGATCCGTGTTGATGATGTAGCTCGACGCGCCGTTCGCGCCGCCCGACACCGCCAGCGGGATCTCCTTGTCACCCGCGTTCGCCTTCACGTAGTCGACGAGCTTGAGCTGCTCCGAGCTCAGCGAGGCACCACCCGGGCCGCCCATCATCCCGCCGCCCATGCCACCGCTCCCCATGCCATCGGGGCGGCCTTGATCCCCGGACATCCCGGGAGGCATCTGCCCGTTCATCCCGGGAGGCATCTGGCCGTCCGCGCCCGGCATGCGGCCGTCGCGCGAGCCGCCACCGGGGCCGCCCATCGACGTCTGCGGCCCGGCCATCGGGTTGACGCCGCCCATCATGCCGCTGCTGCCGCCGACGGCCCCGATCGCCGACCACGCCGTGGGCACGGTCAGCATCGCCGCCAGCGCGAGCGCGAACCCGGTCCTGGCCAGTCCGGCACGGCCGCGACGGCCGAGCAGCAGCACCACCAGCGCCAGCGCACCGAGCCCGACCGCGAGGTACCCGGCCCACGCGTTCCAGCTCAGATCCCGCGCCACCAGCGCCATCGCCCACGCCGCGGTGATCGCCACGCCGACGGGCAGCAACACCCACGCCTTCCCGCTCGGCTGCCGGTACCACTGCCAGAACCGCACCAGCCCGGCACCGACCACCGCGCCGATCGCGGGCGCCAGCATCGTCGTGTAGTAGGGGTGCATGGTGCCCTGCGCGAAGCTGAACATCACGCCGATGACGACCAGCCATCCGCCCCACAGCACCCAGCCCGCCGTCCGCTCGCGCTGCAGCGCACCACCGGACCGCCAGTGCCGGACGCCCAGCACGAGCATCGCGACCAGGATCAACGCGCTCAGCGGCAACAGCCAGCTGATCTGTCCGGCCAGCTGTTCGTTGAACAGCCGCAGCACCCCGGCGGTCCCGGAGAAACCCCCGCCCCCGCCAGGTCCGCCCCCGCCACCGGGTCCCCCGCCGCCGTTGCCTTCGCTGTTGCCGAGGATCCGGCCGAAGCCGTTGTACCCGAAGATCAGGTCCAGAGCCGTGCCGTCGGTGCTACCACCGATGTAGGGCTTCGGCGAGGGCCACAGCATGGTCGCCACCACCCACCAGAACGAGCTGACCAGCAGCACCACGGCCGCCACGCCGAGGTCGAGAACCTTGCGCCCCCAACCGTTGCGGCTGCCGATCAGGTAGGCGGCGACGAACGCCGGCAGCACCATCCAGGCCTGCAGCATCTTCGTCATGAAGCCGCAGCCGACCAGGACCGCGGCCAGCGCGATCCAGCCGGTCGAGCGGCGGTCGGAACTCGCCCGCGTCATCGCGTAGGCGGCGGCCACCACCAGCAGCACCAGCAGGGTGTCCGGGTTGTTGTCGCGGTTGATCAGCACCGTGATCGGGCTCAGCGCCAGCACCAGCGAGGCGATCAGCGCAGCGTTCTCCCCCGCCCACCGGCGCACCGCGCGGTGCAGCAGGAACACCGCGGCGACCCCGCACACGACCTGCGGGAACAGCACCGCGAACTGGTTGAACCCGAAGATCTTCACCGAGATGACCTGCAACCACAGCGCCATCGGGGGCTTGTCGACGGTGACCACGCCGGCCGCGTCGAACGATCCGAAGAAGAACGCCTCGAAGTTCGAGGCCATCGACTTCACGGCCGCCGTGTAGTAGCTGTTGCCCCAGGAACTCCCGATGCCCCAGAGGTAGAGCACGGCCGCGAGCGCGCAGGTCCCGGCCAGTGCGAGGCGCCGCCACATCGGGGGGCTGCCGCTGCTCGCCGCTGTCCGCGGCGCGGCCTCGTCGACTGCGATCATGACATTTCCTCTTCCTTGGCCGGGGCCGCGAAGACCCACGAGCGGAGCAGTACGAACCTAAGTGCGGTACCGATCACGGAGGACAGGACGAGCACCAGGACCTCCAGCCAGCGCGACGGGTTCACCGCGTAGGCCTGCAACCCGAGCAGCGCGCCGGAGGTGACGACGTAGTACAGCGCGAACACGATCAACCCCTGCGCGTGCACCCGGCCCGAGGAGCCGCGCTGCTGCAGGAACGTGTAGCGCCGGTTGGCCTCGGTGTTCCACAACGTGGTGACCGTCAGCGCCACCAGGTTCGCCAGCAGCGGCGGCCACCACCCGCGCAGGACCGCGTAGAGCACCGATGTGAGCACTGTGGACACCAGGCCGATCGCGCCGAACGAGACCAGTTGCCACAGCAGGCCGTTCTCCCGCTTGGCCAGCACGGCCTGCGGGTGCGCGGCGCGCGGCGCGGGCCGCTGCGGCAAGCCCTCGACCCGAGCGGCGCCGGTGATCTTCGCGCGCGCGACCCGCACCAGCCCGGCGATGTCGTCGGTGGCGGTGCGCACCACGTTCACCCGCGTGTCGACGTCCTCGACCCAGTCCACCGGCACCTCGTGCACCCGAAGGCCGTTGTGCTCGGCCAGCAGCAGCAGTTCGGTGTCGAAGAACCACGAGTCGTCGCGCACCTGCCGCAGCAGCGGGCGGATGACGTCGGTGCGGGCCGCCTTGAACCCGCACTGGGCGTCGGTGAACCGCGCGCCGTGGCTCCACCGGATCATCTTGTTGTAGCCGCGGGAGATCATCTCCCGCTTCCCGCCTCGCACGGTGCGCGCGCCGGGCGCCAGCCGGGAACCGATGGCCAGGTCGGAGTGGCCGTTGACCAGCGGCGCGACCAGCGGCAGCAGGGCGTCCAACCCCGTCGACAGGTCGACGTCCATGTAGACCACGACGTCGGCGTCGCTGTAGCCCCACGCGGTGCGCAGCGCCAGACCGCGTCCCTTGCGGTCCAGGTGCAGCACCCGCACGTTCGGGATCGACCGGGCCAGCCCGTGCGCCACGTCCAGCGTCGCGTCGGTGCTCGCGTTGTCGACGACGGTGATCGACCACGAGAAGGGGAACCCCTCGCCCAGGTACCGGCTCAGCACCTCCAGGCACCCGGGAAGGGAACGTTCCTCGTTGTAGACCGGGATCACCACGTCGACCGTCGCTGTCCGGTTCGACCCGGCACCACCCGGCGCCGTCTCGGCGCCGAGCTGCGGCACGGCACTCATCTTCCACCACCTCTCATCCGGTTCCGCATCCATCAAGCCGGACGCAGGTGCGAGCCCCGTTGACGGAACCTGGGAATCGGCTGGGAGTCGGGCACCCGGCGGACGTGCAGCGGACTCACACGGTCCTCCCAGCCGGAGCGGCCACCCTCGTCGCGGGAAGTTCCGCTCCGGAGAGGAATTCGCATGTCCGCTGCTCCACCGCCCGCCCGCACCGGGGAACCGAGGTGGTCGCGTCCCGCTCGCTGGGCGGTCCTGGCGTTGGCCGCTTTCCTCGACACGTGGGCGCTGTCGATCAACGAGTGGGCCAACACCTACTACTCGGCCGCGGTGCTGGGGATGACGCAGAGCTGGAAGGCGTTCTTCTACGGCGCGATGGACGCGGGCTCGTTCATCACGGTCGACAAGCCGCCGCTGGCACTGTGGGTGCAGGCGCTGTCGGCGCGGGTCTTCGGGTTCAACACCTGGAGCCTGCTGGTGCCGCAGGCCGTCGCGGGCGTGGCCGCGGTGTGGGTGGTGCAGCACGTGGTGCGCCGCGGCTTCGGGCCCGTCGCAGGCGTGCTGGCGGGTTCGGCGCTGGCGGTGACGCCGATCGCGGTGGTGATGGCCCGGCACAACAACCCGGACATGCTGCTGACCCTGTTGCTGGCGCTGTCGCTGTGGGCGGCCTCCAACGCGATCCGGTCGGGAAAGCTGATGCCGCTGGTGTGGTGCGCGGTCGCGATCGGTCTGGCGTTCAACGTCAAGATGCTGCAGGCGTTCTTCGCGGTCCCGGTGATCGCCCTGGTCTACCTGGTGGCGGCTCGTCCGGCGTGGCCGCGCAAGCTGCTCAACCTGGTCGTGGCGGGCGTCGCGCTGGCAGCGGTGAGCCTGTCGTGGCTGGTGGTGGTCGACCTCGTGCCGAGCTCGGCCCGGCCGTACGTGGGCGGCAGCAGGGACAACACGGTCCTCGACCTGCTGCTGGGCTACAACGGCCTCGGCCGCGTGGAAGGGCAGGCCCAGATCATGTCGCCCGGGATGATGGGCGGTGGCGGATCACCCGGCGGCGGTCCCGGCGGCGGGATGCCCAATGGCGGAATGCCCGGCGGCGGGACACCTCCGGCCGGTGGCGTGCCCCCGGGTGGTGGCGGACCCGGCGGTGGCGGGATGGACGGCGCCGGCCTGGCACGGCTGTTCAGCGGCGAGGTCGCTCCGCAGATCGGCTGGCTGTACCCGCTGGCGCTGTTCGGCGCGATCGCCGTGATCGTGCACCTCCGGCGCCGACCCCGGCACGACGCCCAGCGCGCCGACTTCCTGCTGTGGGCCGGAACCCTGCTGGTCACCGCAGGCGTGTTCACCTTCGCCTCGGGCATCTGGCACACCTACTACACGGTCGCCCTGGCCGCCCCGCTGGCCGCGGTCGTCGGCATGGGCATGATCGCGATGTGGCGCCTGACCCGCGACACCGAGTGGTGGGGTCTGCTGCTCCCGGCCTCGATCATCACCACCGGCCTCTGGAGCGCCCACCTGCTCGGCCAGGACGAGGACTTCCTGCCGTGGATGGGAACCTTCGTCGCAGTCGTCTCGGTGATCGCCGGTGTTGGGATGACGGTTCCCCTGCTCCTGCCCCGCGAGCGGCGCGCTGGGAAGAACCGTGTCATCGCCGCCGGTGCGCTGGTGGGAATCCTCGTGTCACTGGCGGGCCCGACGGCCTACGCGGTGACTCCGCTGTCGACCCCGGTGCAAGCAACGTTCCCCTCCGCCGGTCCCGGCAACAGCGGTCCCGGCAACAGCGGTCCGGGTGGCGGCGGCCGCGGGATGCCCGACGGCACAAGGCAAGCGGGCGGGATGCCGCCGGACGGCATGAGCGGGAACCGGCCGGACGGAACGCGCGGCGAACGCGGAGAGCGGTCGAGCGGCGAGCAGGTCAGCCCGCAGCTCATGCGCTACCTCACCGACCACCAGGAGAACGAGACGTGGCTGGTCGCGGTGGTGGGATCGATGGTCGCGGCACCGGTGATCCTGGAGACCGGCCGGCCGGTGATGGCCGTCGGCGGCTACAACGGCAACGACCCCACCCCGACGGTCGAACAGCTCGAGCAGCACATCGCCGACGGGGAGCTCCGCTACGTCTGGACCAGCGGCTCCTCGGGAGTCCAGAGCATGGGCGGCGACGTCGACACAGCGGTCGTCGACACCACGATGTCCTGGGTCGCCCACCACTGCCCGGTCGTCAACCCCACCGACTACGGCGGCAACCCCACAACCACCACCCACCTCCACGACTGCCGCGGCGCGGTGTGATTCACAGGTGGGCGTTGCGGGGTTTGGGTTGGCAGTGGGGGCAGGTGTAGGCGGAGCGGTTCATCCACGGGTCTCGGCGGATCGAGGTGCCGCAGCGCGGGCAGGGGCTGCCGCCTTGGCCGTAGACCGCCAGGGAGCGGTCGAAGTAGCCCGACTCGCCGTTGACGTTGACGTAGAGGGCGTCGAAGGAAGTCCCGCCTGCGTGCAGCGCTTCACCGATGACGTCGGTGACGGCCTCCATCAGCTCGCGCACCTTGGGACGGGTCATGGTCGAGGTCGGGCGGGCCCAGTGCAGCTTGGCGCGCCACAGGGCCTCGTCGGCGTAGATGTTGCCGATGCCGGAGACCAGGCTCTGGTCCAGCAGCGCGCGCTTGATGCCGGTCCGGCGAGCGCGGAGCCGCTCCGTCAGCCTCGCCAGGTCGAACACCGGTTCCAGCGGGTCCGGGGCGATGTGGGCCACCGGCTCCGGCAGCAGCACGCCGTCGACCTCGACCAGCTCGGCCAGCTGCAGGCCCCCGAACGTGCGCTGGTCGACGAACCGCAGCTCAGGACCGCCGTCGACGAAGCGCATCCGCACCCGCAGGTGCTTCTCGTCGGGCGCGTCGACGGGCTGCACGAGCAGCTGCCCGCTCATGCCGAGGTGCACGACGAGACCTTCGCCGTCGGGGTGCCCCGAGCTGTCGCCGAGCTCGATCCACAGGTACTTGCCGCGCCGCCGGGCAGCGGTGAGCACCCGACCGGCAAGCCTGGCCGCCAGGTCCTGGGCGCCGAGGACGTGGCGGCGCACGGCGCGCGGGTGCAGGACTTCGACGCTGGAGAGCTTCCGGTTCACGGCGTGTTCGGCGACACCGCGGCGGACCACCTCGACCTCGGGCAACTCGGGCACGAGCACATCCTGTCCCACGCCCCGAACGCCCTCGACACCGGGAGGGACGTGAAACCCGCTCCAGGACGCGAAAAAGGGACATGATCAGGGGCCGGGCGGTTCTGCGAACCGGTCCCTGATCACGTCCCTCTCAGGCGTTGCCGCCCGACCTCACGACGAGGCGTCCGCCGAGCCCTCTTCCGCCGCCTTGGCGGCGTTGACCTGCTCGTCGAGCTGGCGCCAGGCCGCCTCGGCGGCCTTCTGCTCGGCTTCCTTCTTGGTGCTGCCGTCGCCGCGACCGTAGGTCTGCCCGCCGACGGAGACGAAGGCGCTGAACTCCTTGCGGTGGTCCGGCCCCTCCTCCTCGACGCGGTACTCGGGCACGCCGAGCGCCGCGGAGGCGGTGAGCTCCTGCAGGCTGGTCTTCCAGTCCAGGCCGGCACCGCGCCGCGGCGCCTCGGCCAGCAGCGGCTGGAAGAGCTTGTGCACGACGGCGCGTGCGACATCGATGCCCTCGGCCAGGTAGACGGCGCCGAGCACCGCTTCCAGACCGTCCGCGAGGATGCTCGCCTTGTCCCGGCCCCCCGTGAGCTCCTCGCCGCGTCCCAGCAGCAGGTACTCGCCGAGACCGCCCTCACCGAGCCCGCGCGCCACTCCGGCCAGCGCGTGCATGTTGACCACGCTGGCGCGCAGCTTCGCGAGCTGCCCCTCCGGCAGGTCGGGGTGCTCGTTGTAGAGGTGATCGGTGATCACCAGTCCGAGCACCGCGTCGCCGAGGAACTCAAGCCGCTCGTTCGGCGGAAGCCCGCCGTTCTCGTACGCGTACGAACGGTGGGTGAGGGCAAGGGTGAGCAGCTCGGCGTCCAACTCGACGCCGAGCGCTGCCAACAACGGGGCCCGGTCGATCTGACGGGCCCTCGACTGCTTTCCCCCCACTACGTGACCGCCGCTCAGGCGGGCTGGACGACCTGACGGCCGTCGTACTGACCGCAGGCCGGGCAGACGACGTGCGGCAGCTTCTGCTCGCGGCAGGAGCGGTTCGAGCACTCGGTCAGCGTCGGCGCCGAGGTCTTCCACGACGAACGGCGGTGACGGGTGTTGGCCCGGGACATCTTGCGCTTCGGGACGGCCACGACTACTTCTCCTCTTCGGTACCGCCGAACCGCTCTTGAAGCGCGGCCCAGCGAGGATCAATGGTCTCATGCGTGTGCTCGGGGGCGAGTTCGGCCCACTTCACGCCGCACCCGGAGCACAGCCCCTGGCAGTCCGGCGAGCACAACGGTGCCGAGGGAAGCGACAGCAGCATCGCGTCCCGCACCACCGGTTCGAGGTCGATCAGGTCGTCCACGACCCGCTCCACCTCGTCGTCATCGGTGCTGGTGTCGGTGGCGCTGTCCGGGTAGGCGAACAGCTCGCGGACCTCCACCTCGATCTCCTCGGAGACCGGGTCCAGGCAGCGGGAGCATTCGCCGGACAGCTCGGCCGAAGCCGTGCCGGACACCAGCACGCCCTCCACCACGGACTCGGCCAGCAGATCGAGTTCGACCGGCTCGCCTTCCGGCACCTTGATCATGTCCAGCCCGAAGCCGGCCGGTGCCGGGGCGTTGCGCGTGTAGGCACGGCTGCTGCCGGCCCGGTGGCCGATTTCCCGGGTGTCGATCACCCAAGGGCCGGCTTGCGCGGTGCGCGTTTCATGGCTCTGAGACATCACGAGTTTCGGTGCTTGATGAACGGGCATGGGGCCGACGTTGGGAACGACCCCCGACAGGATCGGGCATTGCGCCCCAAGTCAGCCCTCCCAGCGTACGTGACGCCCGGCCGCGAACGACACCAACCCCTGTTCAGCGCACCGCCACCCCACCCGAGCGGTTGGACCGTTCAGCTGAGTCCCTCGACCGGCGGGCAGAACTTCCCCTCCCGCCATCAGCGGATTAGGGTGCTGGGAAATCCATCGGTCGGGGAATTTCACGAGGCATGGACTGACCCCATGAACGAGGACGGATCCCGACTCACCACGCCCGTCTACCGGTTCGTCGACCTCGCGCCCGAGGAATTGCGGCGGATCCGGAGCCAGTGCACGTGGCTGGGCTCGATCGCGACCGCGCTGAGCACCGCGGTCGGCGCGCTGATCCTGACCTGCGGTTACCGCGTGCCGAGCGCCACGGTCGCCACCCAGATCCTCACCGTCGGCCTGGGCACCGTGGCCACCGTCATCTGCCTGCTGAGCGCGCTGACCCTGCTCACCGGCGGGCGCAACGTCCGCACCGGCCGCTCCAACGCGGGCGAGGCCGCGCAGGCGCGTCAGGTGACCGTGGCCTACTGGATGATGACGCTGCTGACCTCGACGGTCTCGGCGTTGTCGTTCCACAGCGCCGTCCGGGTCGACGGCATCGCCTACGGCCACCACCTGGAGTACACGGCACCGGTGATGGCCTACCTGATGCTGCTGATCTCCCCGCTGCTGGTGGCCACCGCCACCACCGTCGCGACCCACCAGGTCCTCAAGGCGCCGACCTCAGTTGGCACCCGCTGAGGGCTGCCACTCCTCGTAGTCGAACGGGGCGCCCATCGGGCTGCGGAGCTGCTGGCGGCCCTTGCCGACGGTGCGCAGCGTGCGGCCGAGCAGGTCCTCGAAGTCGGCCAGCCGGGAGTCGACGTAGGCGTCGCACTCGCTGCGCAGCCGCTCCGCCTCCTCGCCGGCCTCCTCCGCGATGCGCTTGGCCTCGTTGTTCGCGGCCTGCACGACCTCGGTGTCGGTGACCAGGCGCGCCTGCTCGGTCTTGCCCTCGTGCACCGACTGCTCGTAGGCGGCGCGCCCGGCCTGCACCATGCGGTCCGCCTCGGACTGGGCCCGGCTCACGTAGTCCTCGTACTCGCGACGACCGGCGGTGACGGCCTGCTCGGCCTGACCGCGCGCGTCCGACAGCAGGTGGTCGGCCTGCTCCCGGGCCTCGGCCAGCAGCTGCTCGGCTTCCGCGCGGGCCTCGGCCAGCGTGCGCTGCGCCTCGGACTGGGCCTCCGCGACCGACTTGTCGGCCTCGGTCTGCGCCTTGGTGACCACCTCGTCGCGGTGGTCCAGGACGTCCTGCGCGTCGTCGAGCTCCTGCGGGATCGCGTCCCGCACGTCGTCGAGCAGCTCCAGCACGTCACCGCGGGGCACCACACAACCCGAGGTCATGGGGACGCCACGCGCCTCTTCGACGATCGTCACGAGCTCGTCGAGGGCCTCGAACACCCGGTACACCATGATCTCCCTGCAGTCGTCCAGCGCCGCGCCGCTCAAGCATCTCAGAACACCGCGCGATGCCGATCACGGGCCGTTCCCCGTCCAGTCTGCCTGCACGACCCCCGTACCCGGCGGAAATCCACCGTCCGCGTGTCAAACCCCGGACGCGAGGAGGGGAACCTCCCCGCCACCGAGGTGGCAGGAAGGTTCCCCTGCTGCGGTCACGACCTCACGCGTTGATGTCGGTGATGGAGAAGCTCTCGTAGTGGTCGTCGGTCCAGAAGAACTCCCCGTTCTCACCCACGACGAAGCGGCGGGCACCGCGGTCGTCGCTGCCGGGGGTCTCGACGGTGTACTCCTTGTAGTAGCCCTCCGCGCAGTCGGGCAGCAGCCCCTCGCGGTTGCCGAAGGTCTGCCCGTCCTCCGGGTACGGGAACGGCCCTCCGGCCTGGATGAGGTCGACCGTCTCCGCGGCCTCCGGCGGCAGCGACGACAGCGCGACCTGCTCGAAACCGGTGGTGTCGCCGCACTCGGCCTGCGCGACGGCGGCCGGGGCGGGTGCGACGGAGAAGGCGCTGGACTGGAAGCCGACGAGCCCCGCCACGGCGAGCAGGGCGGCCAGCAGGATCTGCATGGACTTCTTCATGCCGGTGACGCTAACGGCGCCGACCCACCCACCAGCGGAAATGGCGGGAATGCGAAGGGATCACCGCACGATCAGCGGAAGTTCGCGCGACCGGCGGACGTCGCGGAGGTTAACCGTTCTCAGCGAGGCGCTCGCGCAGCCGCTGCTCGATCGTCGCCGGGAGCAGGTTGGAGACGTCACCACCGTAGGTGGCGACCTCCTTGACCAGCGACGACGCCAGGAAGCTGTAGAGCGGGTTGGTCGACATGAACATCGTCTCGACCCCGGACAGCTGCTGGTTCATCTGCGCCATCTGCAGCTCGTAGTCGAAGTCGCTGACCGCGCGCAGACCCTTGACGATCGCGCCGATCTCGTTGGCCTTGCAGTAGTCGACCAGCAGGCCGTGCCAGGAGTCGATGCGCACGTTCGGCCACGGGGCCGTGACCTCGCGCAGCATGTCGAGCCGCTCGTCGACCGAGAACAGGCCCTTCTTGCTCTTGTTGATCAGCACCGCGACGACGACCTCGTCGAACAGGCCGGACGCTCGCTCGATGATGTCCAGATGACCGTTGGTGACGGGGTCGTAGGAACCTGGACATACCGCACGCCTCATGGCCAGGGACGTTAGCAGCCGGATCAGCGAACCCCCAGGACGACGTGGCCCGCCTCACCGCTGTTCGATCACGGCCCAGTGCACCGCCGTGTCGCCGTAGCGCTTCGAACGCAACCCCTCGAGGGGAGCCGGCCAGTCCGGATCCCCGCTGCGGACCGCGCGCTCGACGATCACCACGCCGCCCGGCCCCACCCAGCCGTTCTCGACGAGCCCGTCCAGCACCCGCTGCAGCAGCTCGGCCGAGAGGTCGTAGGGCGGATCGGCCAGCACCACGTCGAAAGGCTCGGCCGCAGGCGAGGCCGTCAGCGTCTCGGCCTTGGCCTGCTCCACCCGCACGTCGCGAAAACCCAGCGAAGCCGCGTTGCGCTTGAGGATCTGCGCCGCGCGACGATCCGACTCGACGAACGTGGCGTGCCCGGCACCGCGCGAGAGCGCCTCCAGACCGAGCGCCCCCGAACCGCCGTAGAGGTCGAGGACCCGCAGCCCGTCGATGTCGAGCATCGTCTCCAGCGAGTTGAACAGCGCCTCGCGCACCCGCTCCGAGGTCGGCCTGGTTCCCTTCGGGGGCACGTCCAGGCGTCTTCCGCCCGCGCTGCCCGCCACGATCCGAGTCACCGTCACATCGTCGCGCACCGCCGGTGGGCAGGTGTTTCGCGGGTGGTGAGCCACTCCGGATTCTACGCCCGGCGACCTCCCCCGGTGGCAGGCGGGACGCGTGGGGCCGCCCGGGATCGCGCGTAGTCTGTTAGGTCTGCCCACCGCGCCAGACCGGGAGAAAGTCACAGGTGTCCGAAGCATCCGAAAAGCAGGCCGAGATCGCGGTCGAGCAGGAGCACGTGGACCGCGTCTACGCCCGGCTCGACGAGCTGCGCTCCGACGCCGAGGCGATGCGCGACAAGAGCTACGAGTACGGCAAGGAGGCCACGCCCGAAGCGCTCAACGAGCGGGACGTGATGCTCCACCACGCCAACCGGACGCTGCAGGCCCTCAACGCCGAATCCGAGGGCCTGGTGTTCGGCCGGCTGGACCTGGGAACCGGCGACGCGGTGCACATCGGCCGTCTGGGCATCCGCGACCAGCGCTTCGACAACCTGCTGGTGGACTGGCGCGCCCCGCTGGCCGCCGCCTTCTACCAGGCCACCCCCGAACACCCGCAGGACGTGATCCGGCGCCGCGTGATCCGCTGCTCCCGGGAGAAGGTCATCGACGTCTCCGACGACCTGCTCGACCCCGACCGCGCGCCGTCGGACATGCGCGTGATCGGCGACGGCGCGCTGATGGCGGCTCTGACCCGCTCGCGCGGCGAGACGATGCGCAACATCGTCGCCACCATCCAGAAGGAGCAGGACGAGGCGATCCGCGCTCCCGAGAGCGGTGTCACCGAGATCACCGGCGGACCGGGCACCGGCAAGACCGCCGTCGCGCTGCACCGCGCCGCCTACCTGCTCTACCGCGAGCAGCGCAAGCTCGGCGGGCCGGGCGTGCTGGTCATCGGTCCGTCACCGGTGTTCATGAGCTACATCTCGCGGGTGCTGCCGTCGATGGGCGAGCACAACGTGGAGCTGCGCGCGCTCGGCGAGGTGCTCGACGGCATCAGCACCGCCCGGATCGACGAGCCGCGCACCGCCGAGATCAAGGGTTCCTCCCGGATGGTCAAGGTGCTGCGCCGCGCGCTGCGCCTGCCCCCACCGGAAGCCCCCGAGGCGCTGCAGCTGTTCTACCGGGGCGCGGTGCTCAAGCTGGAGGCCGACGAGCTCAAGCGGATCCGCCGCACCCTGCACAACAAGGGCGGCCAGCCCAACAAGTTCCGGATGAAGGCCGCCGACGCGCTGCTGGAAGCCCTGTGGCAGCAGGCGAAAGGCCTGGCGGGCGGCGACTTCCAGCCCGACCGGGACCGGCTGATCAGCGAGATCGGCGAGCGCATCGAGTTCCACCGCTTCCTCGTCGCCTGGTGGCCCGCGCTGTACCCGATGCAGGTGCTGCGCTGGCTGTCGGACCCGGAGCGCCTGTCCCGCGCGCCCGGCGGCTGCTGGCCGCCGAGGAGGTCGAGCTGCTGGCGAAGTCCTGGGCTTCCCTCAGCGATTCGGACGTCACCGAGTGGACGGTCGCCGACATCGCGCTGATCGACGAGCTGCGGACGATGATCGGCCCGCCGCCGAAGCGCCCCGTCCGCACCGAGCCGGACGCCGAGCAGCCGCGCCGCGCCGTCAACTACGACGAGTACGCACACGTCGTCGTCGACGAGGCCCAGGACCTCTCGCCGATGCAGTGGCGGATGGTCGGCCGCCGCGGCAGGCACGCGAGCTGGACGATCGTCGGCGACCCGGTGCAGTCGTCGTGGCCGGACCCGGCCGAGGCGGCGACCGCGCGCGAGGAGGCGCTCAGCGCCCAGCGCACCCACCGCACGTTCACGCTGCGCACGAACTACCGGAACTCGGCGGAGATCTTCGAGCACGCCTGCGACGCGGTCCGCGACCTGGTCGACCCGGACGACCTGCCGACGGCGGTGCGCACCACCGGCGTCGAGCCCGACGTCCGCGAGGTCGAGGCGGAGGAGCTGCCGGCCGCGGCCCGCGAGGCCGCGCTCGACCTGCTGCAGCGCGCGGAGGGCACGATCGGGGTCATCACCACGATGTCGCGCCGGGACGAGGTCCGCGCCTGGTTGTCCGATGTGGACGACCCGAGGCTGCGGGTGGTGGGCAGCCTCGACTCCAAGGGCATGGAGTACGACGCGGTCGCCGTCGTCGACCCCGACGGTCTGGCCACCGAGTCGACCACCGGCCGCAGGGCGCTCTACGTCGCCCTCAGCCGCGCCACGCAGTTCCTGACCGTGCTCAAACCCGCCTGACCTCGTCGGCTTCGAGCCGGTACCACCGGTTCGAAGCCGCCACCCCGTTGACCGCGCACGACGCGGCCGCCTACCTTGGAATATCAGATATCATGCGGCACGACGGGGTGGTTGCATGCACGAACCCGTTCCCACCGCTTCCGACGTGGAGGAGAAGCGGCCCGCGGGCAAGCGTTCCCAGATCCGCTGGTTGATGGTCGTCCTCGTCGCCCTGGCGACGGCCATCGCCTACATCGACCGGGCGAACCTCAGCGTCGCCGCCGATTCCATGCAGCAGGAGCTCCAGTTCTCCGACGAGCTCAAGGGAATCATGCTGTCGTCCTTCTTCTGGACCTACGCGATCTTCCAGCTGCCCGGCGGCTGGCTGGTGGACCGCTACGGACCGCGCGCGCTCTACGCGATCGCGGTGGTGTGGTGGTCGATCGGCACCGCGGCGACCGCGTTGACCAGGGGGTTCGCCGGGGTGATCGGGTGCAGGCTGGCGCTGGGCGTCGGCGAGGCACCCGTGCAGTCGGCCAACGCCCGCGTGGTCTCGGAGTGGTTCCCGCGCAAGGAGCGGGCCTTCGCGTCCTCGATCTTCGACACCGGTTCGGAGTTCGGCAGCGCGCTGTCGGTGCCGCTGGTGACGTTGCTGATCGCGCTCGTCGGCTGGCGCGGCTCGTTCGTGGTCACCGGTGCGCTCGGGCTGGTCTGGGTCGCGGTGTGGCTGCTGGTCTACCGCTCGCCGCGCAAGCAGCGCTGGGCCAACCGGGCCGAGATCGACTACATCGAGCAGGGCGGTGGCCGCACCGAGGAGAAGGAGCTCAAGGAGGGCGGCAAGGAACCGATGAAGTGGCGCGACCTGTTCCGCTACTCCACCACCTGGGCGCTGGTCGCGGGCTACACCTGTCGCGGTGTGATCATCTACTTCTTCATCACGTGGTACCCGGATTTCCTGGTCGACCAGCAGGGTTTCTCGCTGCTGGAGCTCGGATTGTTCGGCGCCATCCCCGGTTTGGCGGCGATGGTGGCGAACTGGCTCGGCGGGCTGTTCTCCGACTGGCTCGTGCGGCGCGGCACCCCGCTGGCGATGGCGCGCAAGATCCCGTTGGTCATCGGCATGCTCGGGGCCTCCACGATCGCGCTGGCCTCGATCGCGCCGAACCCGGTGTGGGCGCTGGTGTTCCTGACCGTCTCCTACTGCAGCGCGGCGGTGTCCACGGGAGCGCTGCTGTCGCTGCCTGCGGACGTGGCGCCGACGCCGCGCAACGTGGCCTCGCTGACCGGCGTGCAGAACTTCGGGTCGCAGCTGGGCGGCATCATCGGGCCGATCGTGATCGGATTCCTGCTGGGAACCGGGCAGTTCGCCTACGTGTGGCCGCTGGTCTTCGCGGGCGCGATGTGCGTGCTGGGCGCGTTCTTCTACGCGTTCGTGGTGCAGGTCAAGCCCCTGAACGAGCAGCGACCGATGTTCGGCTGATCAGGACTCGGACTTCTCGGCGGCTTCGAGGTTGGTGAGCGAGCGTTGGATGTGCTCGCTCACAAGCCGTTCGGCCTCGTCGGCGTTGCCGTCGTTGACGGCCGCGAGGATCTCGGCGTGCTCGACGAACTCCTCCCGCCAGGTGGGCCAGCGGTCCCACAGCAGGTTGACCACGCCGAGGGCGGTGAGGTCCTGCAGGTCGTCGAGCTGGTCGATGACCAGGGCGTTGCCGCAGCCCGCGTAGAGCGCCCGGTGGAACCGGCGGTTGGCCATGCTCAGGTCGTGGTTGTTGCCCGCGCTGAGCAGCCCGGCGGCCTCGTTGAGCGCATCCTGCGCGCGGTGCACGACGTCGGCGGCACCGGCGGTGGTGGTCATCCGGGCGGCCCACGGTTCGAGCAGCCTGCGGACCTCGTAGACCTTGCGGACGTCCTCCAGCGAGAGCGTGCGGACGGTGATCCCCTTGTTGGGCACGACGGTGACCAGGCCGGTGTGGGCCATGCCGATGAGCGCCTCGCGCACCGGCGTCTTCGACACGCCGAGCAGTTCCGACAGGCGCCGCTCGACCAGCGTCTCCCCGGGGCGCAGCTCGCCGGCCAGGATCGCGGTGCGGATGGAGTCCGCGACCAGGTCGGTGCGGCTGGCGGGCCCGCTGAGGGGACGCAGTCCGGAGGAATCGCTGGCCAGCTGTGTCACATCGCCGATGATATATCACCGCCTCCCAACACACCCGGGCGACCTGCTGATTCCACTCCTCCTCGGCCACCTGGTGTATGATATCTCAGGATCGAACCGGACATTGCGAGGGAACCATGCGCACAGTCGCTCAGGCCGTCGCCCGCGTGCTCGCCGACGCGGGGGTCGAACACGGCTTCACCGTGCCCGGCGAGTCGTTCTTGGGCCTGCTCGACGCGTTCGCCGAAGCCCCGGAGCTGACCTTGGTGTCGACGCGGCACGAGAGCGGCGCGTCCTTCATGGCCGAGGCGTGCGGCAAGCTGCGCGGCGTTCCAGCGGTGGCGATGGCCAGCCGGGGCCCGGGCGCGACGAACCTGTCCATCGGCGTGCACACGGCGCAGCAGGACGGCACCCCGATGGTGGTGCTGCTCGGCCAGGTCCCCTCGACCAAGCTCGGTCGCGAGAGCTTCCAGGAGGTCGACCTCGCCGCGATGTACGCACCGCTGGCCACCTCCGCCACCCAGCCCGCCACGGCCGCCGAGGTGCCGGGGGCGGTCGCGGAGGCGCTCGCGCGAGCCACCGGACCACGTCCGGGACCTGCGGTGGTGGCGGTGCCGAGCGACTTCTGGGACGAGCCCTTCCCCGGCCCGCTCCCGGTGCCCGAACGCGCCGCGACTCCGGAACCCGACGTCGCCGGAGTGGCCGAAAGGCTCGGCGCCGCGCGCGGTCCCGTGGTGATCACCGGTGCTCGCGACCCGGAGAGCCATCGCGAGCTCGTCGCCACCGCCGAGGCGCTCGGCCTCGCCGTCTACACCGGTTTCCGGCGGCAGGACTCCTTCCCGGAGGACCACCCGCAGTTCGCCGGGCACCTCGGGCTGTCGGTGCCCGACGCGCAGCTCAAGGCCCTGGAGGACGCAGACGTCGTGCTCACCGTCGGGATGCGGCTCGACGAGGTGACCAGCCAGGGATTCCGCTTCCCGCTGCCCGAGCAGGAGCACCTCGCGCTGCCGTCGTCAGCGCTCGCCGAGCTGCGCGCGAAGACCCCGGCGCGGCGGCGGGACTGGTCGGTCGCGCACGAGGCGGTCCGGGAGTTCACGACCCCACCGGAGTTCGCCCCCGGCTCTCCCCTGCACCCGACGGAGGTGGTGCGCGCCCTTCGCCGGCTCGCGCCGCGCGACGCGGTGGTCACCAACGACGCGGGGAACTTCTCCGGGTTCGCGCACCGCTACTGGTGCTTCACCGGGCCGCGCACCCAGCTCGGCCCGTGCAACGGGGCGATGGGCTACGCGGTCCCCGCCGCGGTGGCCGCCCAGCTCCTCGAACCCCGGCGCGCGGTGATCGCGATGGTCGGCGACGGCGGCGCGCTGATGACCGGCCAGGAGATCGAGACCGCGGTTCGGCACGAGGCCCCGATCGTCGTCGTGGTGTTCCAGAACGGCCTGTACGGCACGATCGCGCTGCACCAGGTCAAGAGCAGCCGACCGATGTCGGCGGTGGACATCGGCGCCGTGGACTTCGCCGGGTGGGCGCGGAGCCTCGGGGCGGCCGGGCACACCGTGGACACCCGCGAGCAGCTGGAACCGGCGATCAGCGCGGCGCTGGCCGAGCGGCGACCATGCGTGCTCGACGTCCGCACCGACCCCGACGTGCTCACCGCCGAGGCGAGGCTGGGTGACTTCCTGGAGAGCGGGGCGACTTCCTAGAGAGCTGACCGCACGCCGGCGCGCTCGGCGACACCGCGCAGCTGCTCGACGAGCGCGTCCGGTAGCGGAATCCCGTTCCGGGACCGCTCTCGTCGAGCGGCGGCCTGCGGATCTCCCGCCACCAGAACGGGTTCGTCCTCCTTGAGCGGCGGTGTGGCGTGGAGCCGGTCGACGGCGTCGTCGAGGTCGTCCTCGAACTCGCCGGGCGGGCGGAACCCGCTCGGGTCGAGGGCGAGGAAGAAGTGCCCGATGTTGTGCGGTTCCCCGGGTTCGCGGCTCGCCGGGAACGTCCCGCCGCACAGCGTCGCGGCCAGGACGTGGGCCATCATGCTCAGCCCGTACCCCTTGTGCGAGCCCATCTCCGGTGTGCCGCCGAGCGGGGTCAGCCCGCCGATGTCGTCGTGGCGCAGGATGCCCAGCGCCTCGTGGGCGTTGGTGACGGGCCGGTTGGCGGCGTCGACCACCCAGCCCTCGGGGAGGGGTTCGTCGTGGAAGTCGTAGACCTTGACCTTGTTCACGGCCGCGGTGGTGGTGGCGATGTCGAGCAGGAAGTGCGGGTTGCGCCGAGCGGGAGCGGCGAAGGCGATCGGGTTGGTGGCCAGCATCGGCACCACCGATCCGGTCGGTGGCGAGGCGGGCAGGTTCGCCGAGCTGGTGACCAGGCCGATCAGTCCCTGGCGCGCGGCCATCTCGGCGTAGTGGCCGGCGGCGCCGAAGTGGTGCGAGTTGACCACCGAGACCACGCCGACGGTGCCGGTCTTCGCCTTGTCGATGGCCCTGCGCATGGCGAACTCGCTCGCCGGGTGGCCGATGCCGCCGCGGGCGTCGACCAGAGCCGATGCGGCGTTCTCGCGCACCACGGCGGGTCTGGCGCGCAGGTCGATCCGGCCTTCGGCTCGGAAGTTCTCGTAGGTCATCAGCATCGACACCCCGTGCGAGTCGATGCCCGCCAGGTCGGTCTCGGCCATCACCTCGGCCGTGATGACGGCCAGGTCGTGGTCCATGCCCCACGCGGTGAGGACCTGGGTGATCAGTTCGCGCACTGCCTCGACGGAAACCCGCACCAGATGACTCCCAACATCCGACGATGAGAAGAAAGAGCGCTAATGCCAGGGGTTCTCGGACGCCCACCGCTCGTACTCGGCCCGGGTGGCCTCGTCCGGCGGGTACGTGCCGCGAAGCGGCAGGCCGGAGTCCACTTTGGAGAGCACGAACTCCTCGAGGTGCTCTTGCGCGGCAGCGGCTTCGGCGACCTCGTCGGCCAGGTGACGCGGGATGACCACGACGCCGTCGTGGTCGCCGACCAGCACGTCGCCCGGGTAGACGGCGACTTCACCGCACCCGATCGGCACCTGCGCGTCCACGGCGTGGTGCTGGATCAGGTTGGTGTTGGCCGAGGGGTTGCGCGCGAAGGTCGGCATCGCCAGCTCGGCGAAGCCGTCGGAGTCGCGCACCGAGCCGTCGGTGACCACGCCCGCGCACCCCCGGTGCAGCAGCCGGGTCGCCAGGATGTGGCCGAGCGAGGCGGCGCGCTGCTGCCCGCGCGAGTCGATGACCAGGACCTCGCCCGGGTTCACCGATTCCACGGCCTTGCGCTGCGGGTGGTCGTAGTCCTGGAACACCGCGAGCACGTCGAGGTCCTCGCGCGCCGGGATGTAGCGCAGGGTGAAGGCGACGCCGACCATGCGGGACCGCTCGGGGTTGAGGGCCCGCAAGCCCTGCACGAGCTGGTTGCGCAGGCCGCGGGAGAGCAGCTGCGTGGTGATGGTCGCCGTGCTGGCGTAGCGGAGGGCGCGCAGGGTGCGCTCCGGCAGCGGATCGGAAGCCTGGATCGAGCTGTCCACCATCTTCGGCCCTTCGCATCGTCGGACGTCTGAGATATCATATACCGGGCTGGCAAGGGGGCGTCCCGGACGATCTCCAGCCAAGCCCTGCGAACAGCGAGGTTCCAGACTCCGGAAAGGAGTTCGCCGGCCATGTCCCGTCCCAGGCTCACCGCCGAGCAGCTGCGCAGTCACCGCTGGTTCGGCGTGGACACCATGCGTTCCTTCGGGCACAAGTCCCGCGCCAAGCAGATGGGCTACGACGCCGAGGACTACTCGGGCAAGCCGGTGATCGGCATCGTCAACACCTGGAGCGAGATCAACCCGTGCCACCGGCACTTCCGGGAGCGAGCCGAGGACGTCAAGCGCGGCGTCCTGCAGGCGGGCGGGTTCCCGCTGGAGCTGCCCGCGATGTCGCTGTCAGAGCCGTTCCAGAAGCCGACGACGATGCTCTACCGGAACATGCTCGCGATGGAGACCGAGGAGCTGCTGCGCTCCTACCCGGTCGACGGCTGCGTGCTCATGGGCGGCTGCGACAAGACCACTCCGGGCCTGATCATGGGCGCGACCAGCGCGGACGTGCCGTCGATCTTCCTGCCTGCCGGGCCGATGCTCAAGGGGCGCTGGAAGGGCGTGACGCTGGGCAGCGGTTCGGACACCTGGAAGTACTGGGCGCAGCGGCGCGCGGGCACCCTCGGCGAGCGGGAGTGGGGCGAGATCGAGGACGGCATCGCCCGCTCCCCCGGTCACTGCATGACGATGGGCACGGCCTCGACGATGACGGCCGCGGCCGAGGCCCTGGGGCTGACGCTGACCGGCGGTTCCTCGATCCCGGCGGCGTTCTCGCACCACCCGCAGCTGGCCGTGGCCACCGGGCGCCGGATCGTCGATCTGGTCTGGGAGGACTTCCGGCCGCGCGAGTTCCTCACCCGGGAGGCGTTCGAGAACGCCGTCGCGGTGGTGATGGCGATGGGCGGTTCCACGAACGCGGTCATCCACCTGGTAGCGATGGCCGGTCGCGCGGAGGTCGAGCTGCCGCTGGAGGTCTTCGACGAGCTGTCCCGGAAGGTCCCGGCGCTGGCCAACATCCGCCCGTCGGGCGACTACCTGATGGAGGACTTCCACGACGCGGGCGGGCTGCGCGGGTTGATGGCCGAGCTCGGCGAGCTGCTGCACCGCGACGCGATCACGGTCACCGGCCGCGCGCTGGGCGAGGACCTCGACGGCGCGGAGGTCCACGACACCGACGTGATCCGCCGCCGCGAGGACCCCCTGTCCGAGCAGGGAGGGCTGGCCGTGCTGCGCGGGTCGCTGGCACCCGACGGCTGCGTGATCAAGACCAGCGCGGCCGGCCCCGAGCTGCTGCGGCACCGGGGCCGGGCGGTGGTGTTCGACTCCTACGAGGACATGGAGGCTCGCATCGACGCCGACGACCTCGACGTCGACGCGAGCTCGGTGCTGATCCTGCGCGGCGCGGGCCCGCTGGGCGGCCCGGGCATGCCGGAGTGGGGCATGCTGCCGATCCCGAAGAAGCTGCTGCGCGAGGGCGTCACCGACATGGTGCGGATCTCCGACGCGCGGATGAGCGGCACCAGCTACGGCACCTGCGTGCTGCACGTGGCTCCTGAGTCGTTCGCGGGAGGCCCGTTGGCGCTGGTGCGCGACGGCGACGTCGTCGAGCTCGACGTCGACGGCCGGAGGCTGGACCTGCGCGTCGACGAGGCGGAGCTGGAGCGCAGGCGCGCGGAGTGGACGCCACCGGAACCGGTCTTCGCGCGCGGCTACGGGAAGTTGTTCGCCCAGCACATCACCCAGGCCGACCGGGGCTGCGACTTCGACTTCCTCGAAGGCTCCGGCGGGGCGCCCGAACCGGCCATCCACTGAGACGACCGGACGACCGAGACGACCGGACGACCAAGACGACCGGCCACTGAGACGAGCGGAGACGACGATGGCGACCAGCGTCGACGCGCTGCGCGGGGTCACCGCGATCACCGTGACCCCGTTCGACGGGGCGGGCGCCCCGGACTGGTCCGGCTACGAGGCGATCGTGGCGCGGATGGGTGAGGCCGGGGTGCAGGTGATCACGCCGAACGGCAACACCAGCGAGTTCTACGCGCTGTCCCGCACCGAGTGGCAGCGGGCCAACGAGGTCACCGCGGCCGCGGCGGGCGCGTCGGTGGTGATGCCGGGCGTCGGCTACGACGTCGGCACCGCCAAGGACATGGCGGTGGCGGTGCAGCAGCTCGGGGCGCCGCTGGCGATGCTGCACCAGCCGGTGCACCCGCACCAGTCGGTGGCCGGGTGGGTCGCCTACAACCGGGAGATCGCCCAGTCCGCGCCCGGGCTCGGGTTCGTGCTCTACGTCAAGGACGCCCGGATCGGCTCCGACGCGCTGGGCTCGCTGTTCGACGCCTGCCCGAACGTGGTCGGCATCAAGTACGCGGTGCCCGATCCGCTGCGCTTCGGCGAGATCTGCGCGTCGCTGGGCACGGACCGGGTGGCCTGGTCGTGCGGGCTGGCCGAGCGCTGGGCGCCGTCGTTCTGGCCGCTGGGCGCGGCCGGGTTCACCTCGGGCGGTGTCAACGTCGCACCGAGGTTGTCGCTGGACTACCTGGCCGCGCTGCGCTCCGGCGACCAGGGGGAGGTCCGGCGGCTGTGGGCGTTGATCGCGCCGTTCGAGGAGCTGCGCGCCGAGGACGCCACGGCCCGCAACGTCGCGGTGGTCAAGGAGGCGCTGGCCCAGCAGGGCCTGTGCGGGGCGACGGTGCGGCCACCGGCTGGTGACCTGTCGCCGCAGCAGCGGGAGCGGGTCACCGAGATCCTCGCGTCCTGGGCCGAGGCGGGTTACTGACCGCCGATCCGCACGAACACCGGGCCGACGAAGGGCAATCGGTGTTGCCCTGGGGCGCTGAGGGGCTGAGAAGCGTTCAGGCACAAGAAGCGGGCCGCTCCCTCGGGGGAGGGAGCGGCCCGTTCCGGGGTCCGGCTCAGGTTGTGCGATGGGGGGCTTTCTCCTGGATCGTCCCCCACCCCGGGATCAGCCGAGTTCGATGATGAGGTCTCCGCCCTCGACCTGCTGCACCGCACCGATGGCGAGGCGCTTGACCTGGCCGCTCTGCGGGGCGGTGATCGCGGCCTCCATCTTCATGGCCTCGATCGTGGCGACGGTCTGACCCGACTCGACGGCGTCGCCCTCTGCGACGGCCAGCGTGACCACGCCCGCGAACGGGGCGGGCACGTGACCCGGGTTGCCGCGGTCCGCCTTCTCGGCGACCGGCAGGTCGGTGGCCACCGAGCGGTCGCGGACCTGGATCGGCCGCAGCTGCCCGTTGAGCACCGCCATGACGGTGCGCATGCCGCGCTCGTCGGGTTCGCTGATGGCCTCCAGCCCGATGAGCAGCCGCACGCCGGGCTCCAGGTCCACCGAGTACTCCTCCCCCGGCTTGAGGCCGTAGAAGAAGTCCTTGCTGCGCAGCAGCGAGGTGTCGCCGTAGGCGTCGCGGTGGTCCTGGAACTCCTTGGTGGGCTTGGCGAACATCAGCCGGTTGAGCGTGTTGCGCCGGTCGTTGACCAGCCCGTCGCGGTCCTCGGTGGACAGTTCCGCGACCTTGCGGGTGCTGGTGCGGCCTTCCAGCGCGCGGGTGCGGAACGGCTCCGGCCACCCGGCGGGCGGGTCGCCCAGCTCGCCCTGCAGGAACCCGATCACCGAGTCGGGGATGTCGAACTTGCGCGGCTCGGCCTCGAAGTCGGACGGGTCGACGCCCGCACCGACCAGGTGCAGCGCCAGGTCACCGACGACCTTCGAGGACGGGGTGACCTTGACCAGTCGGCCGAGGATCCGGTCCGCGGCGGCGTACATGGCCTCGATCTCCTCGAACTTGTCGCCGAGGCCGAGCGCCACCGCCTGGGTGCGCAGGTTGGACAGCTGGCCGCCGGGGATCTCGTGCGAGTAGACGCGGCCGGTCGGCGAGGCCAGGCCGGCCTCGAAGGGCTGGTAGATCTTGCGGACCGATTCCCAGTAGGGCTCCAGGTCGCACACCGACTGCAGGTCCAGGCCGGTGGTGCGCTCGGTGTAGTCGGTCGCGGCCACCAGCGAGGACAGCGCGGGCTGCGAGGTGGTGCCCGCCATCGACGCGGTCGCCGCGTCCACGGCGTCCACACCGGACCGGATGGCGGCCGTGTAGGTGGCCAGCTGCCCGCCCGCGGTGTCGTGGGTGTGCAGGTGCACCGGCAGGTCGAACTCCTTGCGCAGCGCGGTGACCAGCTTCTCCGCGGCGGGGGCCCGCAGCAGTCCGGCCATGTCCTTGATGGCCAGCACGTGCGCACCGGCCTCGACGATCTGCTCCGCGAGGCGCAGGTAGTAGTCCAGTGTGTACAGCTTCTCGTCCGGGTTGGACAGATCAGCGGTGTAGCACAGCGCGACCTCGGCCACGGACTTCCCGGTGTTGCGCACGGCTTCGATGGCCGGGCGCATCTGCTCGACGTCGTTGAGCGCGTCGAAGATCCGGAAGATGTCGATGCCGGTGTCGGTGGCCTCCTGCACGAAGTGCTCGGTGACCTCCGTCGGGTACGGCGTGTAGCCGACGGTGTTGCGGCCGCGCAGCAGCATCTGCAGGCAGATGTTGGGGACGGCTTCGCGCAGCTTGGCCAGCCGCTCCCACGGGTCCTCGGCGAGGAACCGCAGCGCGACGTCGTAGGTGGCCCCGCCCCAGCACTCCAGCGACAGCAGGTCGGGGGTCATCCGGGCCACGTGCGGCGCGACGGCCAGCAGGTCCTTGCTGCGCACCCGGGTGGCCAGCAGCGACTGGTGGGCGTCGCGGAAGGTGGTGTCGGTGACGCCGACGTGGTTGGCCTCGCGCATCCACCGCGCGAAGCCCTCGGGGCCGAGCTCGGTGAGCTTCTGCTTGGAGCCGGGCAGCGGCGCGGCGGTGAGGTCGACCTCGGGGAGCTTGAAGCTCGGGTCGGCGGCGCTCGGGCGCGGACCGTTGGGCTGGTTGACGGTGACGTCGGCGAGGTAGCTGAGCATCCGCGTGCCGCGGTCGGCGGAGTGCCGGGCGGTGAGCAGGTGCGGGCGCTCGTCGATGAACGAGGTGGTGACGCGACCCGCGCCGAAGTCGTCGTCGTCGAGCACCGCCTGCAGGAACGGGATGTTCGTGGCGACGCCGCGGATCCGGAACTCGGCGAGGGCGCGGCGGGCGCGGCCGACGGCGGTCGGGAAGTCCCGGCCGCGGCAGGACAGCTTGACCAGCATCGAGTCGAAGTGCGCGCTGATGCTGGTGCCGGCGAAGGCGGTGCCGCCGTCGAGGCGGATGCCCGCGCCGCCGGGCGAGCGGTAGGCGCTGATCATGCCGGTGTCGGGGCGGAACCCGTTGGCCGGGTCCTCGGTGGTGATGCGGCACTGCAGGGCGGCGCCGCGCAGCCGGATCTTGTCCTGGGTCATGCCCAGGTCCTCCAGCGTCTCACCGGCGGCGATGCGCAGCTGCGACTGCACGAGGTCGGCGTCGGTGACCTCCTCGGTCACGGTGTGCTCGACCTGGATGCGCGGGTTCATCTCGATGAACACGTGGTTGCCGCGCTCGTCGACGAGGAACTCGACGGTTCCGGCGTTGACGTAGCCGATCTTGCGAGCGAAGGCGACCGCGTCGGCGCAGATCCGCTCCCGCAGCTCCGGGTCGAGGTTGGGGGCCGGGGCGATCTCGATGACCTTCTGGTGGCGCCGCTGCACCGAGCAGTCGCGCTCGAAGAGGTGCACGACGTTGCCGTGCCCGTCGGCGAGGATCTGCACCTCGATGTGCCGCGGGTTGACCACGGCCTGCTCCAGGAACACCGTCGGGTCGCCGAAGGCGGACTCGGCTTCGCGCATGGCGGCTTCGAGGGCCTCGCGCAGCGCGGAGGGCTCGTCGACGCGGCGCATGCCGCGACCGCCACCACCGGCGACGGCCTTGACGAAGACCGGGAAGGTCATCTGCTCGGACGCGGCGAGCAGTTCGTCGAGGTCGCGGGACGGCGCGGAGGAGTCCAGCACCGGGACGCCTGCTTCGCGCGCGGCGGCGACGGCGGTGGCCTTGTTGCCGGTCATCTCGAGGATCTGCTGGCGCGGGCCGACGAAGGTGATGCCGGCTTCGTGGCAGGCCTTGGCCAGCTCGGGGTTCTCCGAGAGGAAGCCGTAGCCCGGGTAGACCGCGTCGGCGCCCGCCTGGCGCGCAGCCTTGATGATCTCGTCGACGGAGAGGTAGGCCCGGACCGGGTGGCCGGGTTCGCCGATCTCGTACGACTCGTCGGCTTTCAGCCGGTGCAGCGAGTTGCGGTCTTCATGCGGGAAGACCGCGACGGTCCCCGCCCCCAGCTCGTAGGCGGCGCGAAAAGCGCGAATCGCAATCTCGCCGCGGTTCGCGACGAGCACCTTGCGGAACATGCCGGCTCCCTCGGATAACAGGCGTCGGTCGGTGCAGGAGACACTACCGCGAAAATTCCCCGTTACGGGAGAACCCGTCAGGTGACGAAGACCTCGACACCCCTTATGACCAGCCCAAACGCCGGTTGTGCACAAGCTGTAGCGGAAAGAAAATCATGCGATTTTTCCACTGGCGGAACTTTCGCTCACCTATTCGAGGCTTGGAGGCCGCCGCGAGGTCACTAGCCGACGATTTTCGCCGCGATCGCCCGGTGTCGATCTTTTCCAAGATTCGGGCAGTTCTCGCCAGAACCGCCCAGCATCCGGGATTTTCACCCGATTCGGAAGATGATCACGACTTTTCGAGGTACTCAGCGCGCTCCTCGTCGACCACCTCGGCCACCATCCGCGCCAGTCCCGGATGCTCCCGCAACTCCGGATCCACCGCCACCACGCGGTCCGCCTCGTCACGCGCCTGGGCGATCACGTCCTCGTCCCGCAGCAGCGACAGCATCTTCAACCCGGACTTGCGACCGGACTGGGCCGCACCCAGGATGTCGCCCTCGCGGCGCAGCTCCAGGTCCAGCCGCGCCAGCTCGAAACCGTCCGTCGTGGAGGCGACCGCGTCCAGCCGCTCCCGCGTGGTGGTGCCGCCCATCGCCTCGGTGACCAGCAGGCACAGGCCCGGCGCGCTGCCCCGGCCAACCCGGCCGCGCAGCTGGTGCAGCTGCGAGACGCCGAACCGGTCCGCGTCCATGATCACCATGACGGTCGCGTTGGGGACGTTGACGCCGACCTCGATCACCGTGGTCGCCACCAGCACGTCCAGCTCGCCCGCGGCGAACGAGCGCATCACCGCGTCCTTGTCGTCGGGCGCGAGCCTGCCGTGCAGGATTCCCAGCCGCAGCCCCGAAAGCGGACCCGCCGCCAGCTGCTCGGCCACGTCGATCACCGCGACCGGCGGGCGCCGCTGCTCCCCGCCGTCGTCGTCCGGCGGCGGCTCCTCACCGTCACCGTCATCCACAGTGGACTTCTTCTTCGACTTCTTGCCCTTGCCCGAGGGCTCCTCGTCGTCGCCGATGCGCGGGCACACAACGTACACCTGGTGCCCGGCGGCGACCTCCTCGTGGATCCGCGCCCACGCGCGGTCCAGCCACGCCGGCTTCTCCGACACCGGGACCACGCTGGTGCTGATCGGCGAACGCCCTTGCGGGAGCTCGCGAAGCGCCGAGGTCTCCAGATCGCCGTAGACCGTCATCGCCACCGTGCGCGGGATCGGCGTCGCCGTCATCACCAGCACGTGCGGCGCGGTCTCCTCGCCCCCGCGCGCCCGCAGCGCGTCGCGCTGCTCGACTCCGAAGCGGTGCTGCTCGTCGACCACCACCAGCCCGAGATCGGCGAAGGACACCTTGTCCTGGATCAACGCGTGCGTGCCGACCACGATCCCGGCCTCACCCGAGGCCGCCTCCAGCATCGCCTGACGCCGCTGCGCGGTGCTGAGCGAACCGGTCAGCAGCGTCACCCGGGTCGCGTTCTCCGCCCCGCCCAGCTCACCGGCCATCGCCAGCTCGCCGAGCAGCTCGCGCAGCGACCGCGCGTGCTGGGCGGCCAGGACCTCCGTCGGCGCGAGCATCGCCGCCTGCCGACCGGCGTCGACGACCTGCAGCATCGCGCGCAGCGCCACGATCGTCTTGCCGCTGCCGACCTCGCCCTGGACCAGGCGGTTCATCGGGTGCGCGGTGCCCAGGTCGGCGGCGATCTGCTCGCCGATCTCCTGCTGCCCCCGGGTGAGCTGGAACGGCATCCGCTCGTCGAAGGCCGCCCGCACCCCGTCGTCGCGGCGCTCGCACACCGGCGCCGGGCGCTCCTCGATGGCGCTGCGGCGCTGGGCGAGGATCAGCTGCACGGCCAGCGCCTCGTCCCACTTGAGCCGGTCCTGCGCAGCGGCGACCTCGCCGAAGTTCTGCGGCCGGTGGATCTTGCGCAGCGCGTCCTCCAACGAGGACATGCCCAGGCGCTCGCGCAGCTCGGTGGGCAGCGGGTCATCGGTGCCGTCCCAGACGTCGAGGACCTGACCGACGCACCGGGCGATCGACCACGACGGCAGTCCCTGCGCCGACGGGTAGACCGGCAGCAGCGCGGCCGCGAACTCCTCGGCCGCCGCCCCCACGTCGGTGGCCTCCGAGTCGAACAGCTGGTACTCGGGGTGCGACAGCTGCAGCTGCTCGCGGAACGCGGTCACCTTGCCCGCGAACATGCCGCGCTTGCCCGGGATGAGCTCCCGCTCCCGCCACGCCTGGTTGAAGAACGTGCACGACAGCGAGCGGTGCCCGTCGGTGATGCGGGCCTCGACGATGGTGCCGCGGCGGGACTTCATGGTCCGCTTGGTGACCCGCTCGACCTTGGCCAGCACGGTCGCGTGCTCGCCGAGCTCCAGCCCGGCGATCGCGGTCAGCTCACCGCGCTCGGCGTAGCGGCGCGGGTAATGCCGCAGCAGGTCGCCGACGGTGACCAGGCCCAGCGCGGATTCGAGCGCCTTACCGGTCTTGGCCCCCAACAACCGGTCGAGCTTGGCGTCCAATGTGGTCACTGAAAGTCCTCCGCCTGCGTCCTCGGATGGCACCGCGAGCTACTCGGCGGTGCCCGCGGTCTCCCGGCCGCCGAACCGCCAGCCCGCCCACGCCATCGGCAGCGCCCCGAGCAGCAGCCAGCCCTCACCGGAGAGCTCACCGGCGTCGCGGAAGTCCGGCGCGTCGACGTTGGCCCACGTCGTCAGCACCACGGTCCCCAGCATCACCCAGCCGAACACCGCGATCACGGCCCCCGCCACCGCCGTGGCACGCGTCCGCAGCACACCCCGCAGCACCAGCGCACCCCACACGGCGGCGACCACCAGCCACCACACCAGCTTGCCGACCAGGAAATCGCGCAGCGAACTCGACGTCTCCGGCGTCCCGGTCGAGGTCCACTCGACGGCGATCGGCTCGGGCAACCGAGCCCGCAGCGCCATCGGCACGGCGAGCATCAGCACGGCCACGAGCAGCGTCCAGCCGGTGATCAACCACAGGTACCGGCTCCGGATTCGCACTGCTGGCTCCCTCGACGACTCGCACCGGATTAGCGGCACACCCCGACGACCCGTCCCACCACCCGCGACGACGCGCGGACGACGACAGAAAGGTTCCCATCCCCAGGTGAGAGGAACACCCCCTCCGTGGATGGCAGGAAAGTTCCCATGCACCGGTGGCACAGAGGTCCCCTTCCTCCCACGGCGTGACAGGAAGGTTCCCGTGCTCACATCGAGCGCTCCGCGAGCAGGGCGTTGACCAGTTCGGCTCCGCGTTCGGGCTTGTCGACGCTGATGACGAAGTCGCGGCCGGAGGTCAGGCGCAGGACCAGGCACTCGCCGCCGCGCAACATGATCGCCGTGGTGGCGGGGAGGACGCGGTAGCCCCAGCCACCGACTTCCAGGGCGCGGTGGTTCGCGACGCTCGCGACGCGGATCTGGTCGAGGCGGATGCGGCGGACCGGGTAGCGCTGCAGACCGAAGGCGACGTGCACGCCTCGCTCGTCGACCCGGACGCGGGCCGAGGACAGGGCCGCCACCAGCAGTCCGATCAGCAACACCGGTACGCCGACGGGCGGGTTCACCAGCAGGACCAGTCCCACCGCGACGAGCATCGTCGCCGCACCGACCGCGATGAGCACCGGGCTGGACACCGGCGAGATCCAGACCTCGCGCCGACCGGGTGCCAGGTCGAGCTCGCCGGCCGCCTCGGGTTCGGCGCCGGGCTCGTCGGGGCCGCGGTTGCCGAGCAGCCAGCCGATCCACGCGGCGACGGCCGCCCCGCCCAGCACCGGGAGCAGGTGCCACATCGGCAGCCGGACGTCCTGCCAGGCGACGTGGTCGAGGTTGACCCACACCGTCGAGCCCAGAATTCCCGCGAAGAACAGGGCACCCGCACCCAGTACCGCGGCGCTGCTGGCCCGATGGACGCGGCGCTCACCGGCGGTTCCGGCGATCACCGCGAACACCGCCAGCAGCAGCCAACCCGGCATCATGACCAGCGGGAACCGTGCCAGCGGGATGGAGTCGTCGGCGACGCCGTCGAAGCTCCAGTGGCTGGCGATCGGGTCCGGAAGCCGGTCGCGCAGCAGCACCAGCGGCGCGATCAGGGCGACCGTCACGAGCACCGACCACAGCAGCGAGACGACCAGGAACGTCTTCCGGTGGTTCACGATTCCTCCTCGATCCACCGCACGAGGTCGGCGGCGGTGTAGCCGTGGCGGTGCGCTTCGGCGAGCAGTTCGCGCGCCCGGGATCGCAGGGCCGCCTCCGGGTCCGGCTTGCGCAGCACCGTCACCCCGCGGCCGCGGCGGAACTCCAGCAGTCCTTCGGCCCGCAGTTCGCGCAGCGCGCGCAGCACGGTGTTGGCGTTGACGCGCATCGCGTCGGCGAGGTCGCGCGCGGGCGGCAACCGATCGCCCGGCTCGACCTCCCCGTCGGCGATAGCGCGCCGGATCGCGTCAGCGGCCTGCTCGTGCAGCGGCCGCTCGTCCTCAAGATCCAACGAGAGCAACATGGTGCTAATGACACTAGCACCATCGATGTCATCCTGGAACGAAGACGAGGAAGGGAACCTTCCTGCCGTGACAGAAAGGTTCCCTTCCTCGCAGAACGGGTTACTCGATGCCGATCAGCAGCAAGGCGTCCAGGGCACCCGCGGGGTAGGTGGCCATCTCCACCTCCGGGTGGGCGCGGCGGAGGTGAGCGGAAAGTTCCCCGGGCAGGTCAGCGGGAGTGTTGTCGCCCACCAGGGCGGTCAGCAGCTCGCCGCCGAGCGCCAGCATCCGGGTCAGCAGCTCCTGGGCCGTGACCGTGAGGTCCTCGCCGATGAGCACGACCTCGCCGTCGATCAGACCGAGGATGTCGCCGGGACGACAGCGACCCACCCACGTCAAGGCCTCCACGTCGGCGACGTAGAGCTCCCCGCGCCGGGTCGCCGCGGCGGCCTCGGCCATCGCGACCTGGTCGTCGGCGCGACGCCGGTACGCGTCGTGCACCGCGAGCGCGGCCAGGCCCTGCACCGGCGAGGCCGTCGGCACCACCACGACCTCCGGCGCTCCCTTGGGCAGATCGGTGACCGCGCGCTCCACCACCAGAGCCGTGTCCAGGTCGTTGGGCAGCACCACCACGTGGCCCGCGCCGGTGCCGGTGAAGGCCTCCCGCCACTCGGCCGGGACCGGCATCGACTCCACGACCAGCACGTCCGCGCCCTCGGCGGCGAAGATCTCGCCCAGGGCCTCACTGGGCACGCACGCCAGCACCGCCACGTCGCGGGCGTAGGCCTCCTGCTGATCGGCGAAGCGCGTCACCTTGATCCGGTGCACCCGGCCCGACTCGACGCCCGCCTCGATCGCTCCCCCGATCTCGTCGCAGTGCACGTGCACCGCCCACGACCCGGACCCGTCACCCACGACCGAAACGCAGTCGCCCATCTCCCCCAGCCGCTCGCGCAGCGCCTCCGCGCGGCCCGCGTCGGTGTCGGCCAGCAGGTACATGACCTCGTAGTCGAAGCTCGACTCGTGCTCCAGCAGATCCGCCTCCGCCGGAACCGGGGAGCTCGGAGCCAGCCACTCGCCGTCCCGGACCACCGCGTTCAACGCGTCCAGCAGGACCACCACGCCCCGACCGCCCGCGTCCACCACACCCGCGTCGGACAGCACCGGCAGCTGCGCCGGGGTCGCGGCCAGCGCCTCGACCGCGGCCCGGGTCGAACCCCGCACCACCTCGGCCAGCTCGTCGGTGCCCCGGGCGCCGTGCGCGGCTGCGCGCAGCACCGACAGCACGGTCCCCTCCTGCGGTTCCGCGACCGCGCGGCGAGCCAGCTGCTCCGCCCGCGTCAACGCCTCCCGCCACAGCGGACCGTCGGCCGTGACCGCGTCCCGCAGCTGCTCGGCCACGCCCCGCAACGCCTGCGACAGCAGCATCCCGGAGTTCCCGCACGCCCCGCCCAGCGCGCCCTTCGCCAACGCGTCCAGCACACCGCCGAGCGTGTCCGGCGCGGACTCGTCCAAGGTGAGCACCGCCGCCCGCATCGTCTGCAGCAGGTTCGTGCCGGTGTCGCCGTCGGCGACCGGGAAGACGTTGATGCGGTCGATCGACTCGCGCTCGGCGGTCAACGCCGACAGGGCCAGGTCCGCCCAGCGGCGGGCAGCCGCCGCGTTCAGCGTCCGCAACACCCGGGAACCTCCCACGCACGTTACGATCGGTTGGAACCGAGACTATCCGCAGTCGGCGCGCTCGCGGTGCTCCGCCGCACATCGGCCCCCACCTCGGAAGGAGCCGGTGGCGGTGGGCTAGACTGACCCGGTCCCAGGGTGGCGATGACCCCGGGCGACCGGGTTCTCCGGGCTCAGGCCGCCGCACGGCGGTGAGCAGGAAGCGCTCCCGCAGGTGCCTCTCCGCTTCGGCGTGGCACGACTGCAGAGCTCTCATCGCTGTAACCGTCAAGCAAAGTAAGGGGTGTCTGACGTGGCTGCCGTCTGCGACGTCTGTGGCAAGGGACCAGGCTTCGGCAACTCGGTCTCGCACTCCCACCGGAAGACCAAGCGCCGGTGGAACCCGAACATTCAGACCGTGCACGCCAAGATCGGTCTGTCCCAGCGCAAGCGCATGAACGTCTGCACGTCCTGCATGAAGGCCGGCAAGATCGTCCGCGGCTGAGGGTTTTGAGTCTGGGAGCCCCGAGGTGGTTGCGCCTCGGGGTTTTCTGCTGTTCAGGGCAGGAAGGACGAGCTCGTCAGGCAACCGGCGAAGCCGGTTCCTCCTTGCCCCACCCTCGCAACCCGCACCGCCGCGGGTTCTCAGAGGTCTTCTGGGGAGACAACCGACATGTCGTGTATCGGCCCATGCACAAGCCTCGGATCCCGGAGCCAGAAGGCGTCTGAGGTTCCGCTACCCGCACCGCCAAGCACAGGGACCACAGAGCAGTTGCTCTAGATCAGGGCAACTTCCAGTCGATCGGCTCCCAGCCCTTGCTCTCCAAGATCTCGTTGGTCCTGGAGAAGGGTTTCGACCCGAAGAAGCCTCGGTCTGCTGACATGGGGCTCGGGTGCGGGGATTCGACGCACTCCACGCCGGGCATCAGGGGCCGGAGGTCTCGGGCGTCGCGGCCCCAGAGGATCGCGACCAGGGGCTCCTCCCGGGCGGCGAGGGCCTTGATGGCCTGGGCGGTGACCTGCTCCCAGCCCTTGCCGCGGTGCGAGCCGGGCTTGCCGGGGCTGACGGTGAGGGAGCGGTTGAGCAGCAGCACGCCGCGCTCGGTCCACGGGGTGAGGTCGCCGCTGGACGGCTTCGGGTGGCCGAGGTCCTCGCAGTACTCCCGGAAGATGTTGACCAGGCTGCGCGGCGGTGCGACGCCCGGGGCGACCGAGAAGCTGAGCCCGACCGGGTGCCCCGGCGTCGGGTAGGGGTCCTGGCCCACGATCAGCACCCGCACGTCGTGGAACGGCTGCTGGAACGCGCGCAGCACGTTCTCCGGGGCGGGCAGGTAGGTGCGGCCCTCGGCGACCTCGGCGCGCAGGAAGTCCCCCATCGCCGCGATCTGATCCGCGACCGGCGCGAGCGCCTCCGCCCAGCCGGACTCGACGGTTTCGTGCAGTGGACGTGCTGCCATGCCGAGCAGATTAGCGATCGACTCCGAGGCGGTCGCGCACAGCCCCACGACCACCCAGAAGTGTCACACGTCACATACCGATGACGTAACGATGATCGCGAGTTCGCTCACATGCGTAATCGGAACTACTCCGAAAGCGCCATTTTCGCCCGTCATCGCGGAAATTCGTCTGTCAAATCAGTGACGCTGCGACAGGACGTTTCCGGCGCTCGGACAGCGCCGTTCCGCGAAAAGGAAATAACAGCGGAATGCTCGATCCAGCAGTTTTGGTGGCCTCGCCCAAGCCACTCGGCTAGGTTCTGGCGAAGTTCCAAATCGACCACGGCCGTGGAGACAAACACCCGGAGGTGGGCCGCACGTCATGACTTCTCAGCAACCAGCCGAAACAGAGGCCGAGCAGAAGTCGTTGCTGCGCCGCGCGGTCGGCGCAGCGGCAATCGGTAACTGCACGGAGTGGTACGACTTCGGCGTCTACGCCTACGTGGCCGCCTACGTCGGTCACCAGTTCTTCCCCGGCCCTTGGGAGACCGTCTCCGCGTTCGGCGTCTTCGCCATCTCCTTCCTGTTCCGACCGCTGGGCAGCCTGTTCTTCGGCCCGCTCGGCGACCGGATCGGCAGGCAGAAGGTGCTCGCCGTGACGATTCTGCTCATGTCGGGTTCGACGTTCCTCATCGGTCTGCTGCCGACCTACGGCGCCATCGGCATCCTCGCGCCGATGCTGCTGCTGTTGTGCCGGTTGGTGCAGGGCTTCTCCACCGGTGGCGAGTACGGCGGTGCCGCGACTTACATCGCCGAGTACGCCCCGGACCGCAAGCGCGGTTTCTGGGGTAGCTGGCTCGAATTCGGCACCCTGGTCGGATTCGGATTGGGCGCGCTGGTGCCGACGATCCTGATCCTGACGCTGGACAGCACCTCGATGGAGACCTGGGGCTGGCGCATTCCGTTCCTCATCGCCGGTCCGCTCGGCGGTGTCGGTCTGTACCTGCGGTCCAAGCTGGAGGACACCCCGGCGTTCAAGCAGCTGGAGAACACCCACCAGGTGGCCAAGTCGCCGCTGAAGGACCTGATCCGCGAGTGGTGGCGTCAGCTGCTGATCCTGATGGGCATCGTGGTGCTCATCAACGTCGCCAACTACACGATCCTCACCTACATGGAGACCTACCTGTCGGACACGCTCGAAGTGCCTGACGGGCAGGAGCACCAGGTGCTGATCCCGCTGCTGCTGACGGTCGTGTTCATGCTGGTCATCATCACGCCGGTCGGCGCGCTGTCGGACCGCATCGGCCGCAAGCCGCTGTTCGTGTCCGCGGCCATCTGCTTCCTGATCCTGCCGGTGCCCGCGTTCTGGCTCATCGGCCAGGGAACGGTGCTGACCACGATCCTGGGCCTGGCGCTGCTGGCGATCGGGCACGTGCAGCTGATCGGACCGCTGGCCTCGACGCTGCCGGCGATGTTCCCGACCAAGGTCCGCTACGCGGCCTTCTCGGTCGGCTATAACATCTCCACAGCCGCCTTCGGTGGTACTGCGCCGCTGATCAACGACGCTGTCGTGACCAACACCGGCAACAGCTACTTCCCCGCCTTCTACCTGATGGGCGCGGCACTGGTCGCACTGGTGCCGATCCTGCTCATGAAGGAGACCGCGAGGAAGCCGCTCATGCAGGACGCCCCGGCGGCGACGGCGAGCTGACGCCGGACCCACCACAGTCGAGAACGCCCCCGGATCTCATCCGGGGGCGTTCTCCACGCTCAGCGCCAGTGCTCCCAGCCGGTGGGGCCGACGTAGGGGTTGCCGTCGACGGTCACGCCCGTTCCCTCGGTCACGACGCCGATCTCGCGGAAGTCCGGCGGCAGCGGGCGGTTGGCGGGGAACGTCGCGATCAGGGCCTGGTCCTCGCCGCCGGTGAGCACCCAGTGGCGGGCGTCGGCACCGAGCGCGGAGGCGACCTCGGTGAGCCGCTGCGGCACCTCCACCTGCTCCATGCGCAGGTCGACGGCCACGCCGGAGGCGGTGGCGATGTGGCCGAGGTCGGCCAGCAGCCCGTCGGAGGTGTCCACCATGGACGTGGCGCCCGCGACGGCGGCCTGCGGGCCGGCGCCGTAGGGCGGTTCGGGCACGCGGTGCGCGCCGACGACGGCGACCGGGGAGCGGAAACCGCGCCCCAGCACGGCTAAGCCGGCCGCCGACCAGCCGAGCCTGCCGGCGACCGCGACGACGTCGCCCGGTCGGGCACCCGAGCGGGTGACGGGTTCCCTGCCCTGCAGATCACCGAGGGCTGTGATCGAGATCGTCAGTGACGGCGACGACACCATGTCACCGCCGACGATCCCGATCCCGGCCTGCTGTGCCTCTTCCCACAGGCCGTCGGACAGCTCGTCGACGACCGCCGCCGGGGTGTCCGGCGGACATCCGAGGCCGACCAGCACTCCGGTGGGCACCGCACCCATCGCGTTGATGTCGGAGAGGTTCACGGCGACCGCCTTGCGGCCCACCTGGTGCGGCGTCGACCAGTCGAAACGGAAGTGGACCTGTTCCACCAGCACATCGGTGCTGGCCACCACGCGACCGTCGGGAGCGGCGAGCACCGCGGCGTCATCGCCGGGGCCGAGCAGCGTGCCCGGTGACTGCTGACGGCCGGCCGTCACTCGATCGATGAGATCGAACTCACCCACCTGGGAAATGGTCTGTGGTTCCTGGGACGAGTCAGGACCCAACTGGGACCTTCCTTCCTTGAGCATCAGCTCGGTCAGATGGGGTAGCTTTCTGCCAGTTTCCTACCCCGAGCACATGGGCTAGACGAAGGGGCACGCCGTGGTTCAGGCATACATCCTCATCCAGACCGAGGTCGGCAAGGCAGCCGCCGTCGCGGGCGAGATCTCCGGGTCGGCCGGCGTCATCAGCGCCGAGGACGTCACCGGTCCCTACGACGTCATCGTGCGCGCCGAGGCCGAGAACGTCGACCTCCTCGGCAAGATGGTCGTCGCGAAGATCCAGAACGTCGAGGGCATCACGCGGACGCTGACCTGTCCGGTGGTTCACCTCTGAGCTGACCCCATCGCGGTCGGTGCGCGGCGTGGTGCTGTAGTGGGAACGTGGTTGAGCACGAGGGTTCCGGCGTCCCCAAGCCGGTTTTGATCGTCGCGATCGCGCTCGGCGTGCTGCTCGCGGTCGGCGTGGCCGGTGTCGGCGTCTACGGCTGGTACGGCGAGCACCGGGCGCGGGAAGAGGCCGAGGCCGCTCAGGCCGCCCGCCGCACCGGCCCGCTGGCGGCCGCGCCGATCCCGGCGCCGCGGGCCGAGTCACCGGAGTGCGCCTCGGTGATGTCCGCGCTGCCCGCCGAGCTGATGGTCGGCGGAGCCCCGGTGCCGCGCAGGCCCCTGGCCCAGCCCGCCCCGGCCGCGACGGTGGCGTGGGGCGACGCCGAGCACGACCCGATCACCGTGCGCTGCGGCATCGACGCCCCCGCCGAGCTCACCCCGACGTCGCAGCTCATGGACGTCTCCGGGGTCAGCTGGCTGGAGATCAACCAGGGCGGCGACTCCTCCTGGCTCGCCGTGGACCGCCCGGTCTACGTGGCGCTGAGCGCCCCCGCCGACACCGGCACGGGTCCCCTCCAGGACCTCTCCAAGCTCATCGGCACCAAGCTCCCGAAACAACCCGTCTTCCCCTGACCCGATCCCTCCTCCGGTCGAGAACCCCGGTTCTCGTCGCGCGAGAACCGGGGTTCTTGCCAGGAGGGATCAGCGGAGGCCGGTGCCTCGGGCTTGGGCCGTGTCGATCAGGGTGGTCAGCAGGGTCGGGTAGTCGATGCCGCTGTGGGCCCACATGCGCGGGTAGAGCGAGATCGGGGTGAAGCCCGGCATCGTGTTGACCTCGTTGATGATCAACGTGCCCTCGTCGGAGAGGAAGAAGTCCACGCGGGCCAGGCCCTGGCACTCCAGGGCGGCGAAGGCGCGGACGGCCATGTCGCGCAGCTGCGCGGTGTGCTCGTCGCTGATCTTGGCGGGCAGGTCGAACTCGGTGACGTCGTCGAGGTACTTCGACTCGTAGTCGTACCAGTCGGTCTCACCGGTGACGCGCAGCTCGGCGGGCTGCGAGGCCTCGACGCGGCCGTCGGGGAACTCCAGGACGCCGCACTCGATCTCGCGGCCGCTCACCCCGGTCTCGATGATGACCTTCGGGTCGGTCTTGCGGGCCTCGGCGATCGCGGCGTCCAGCTCGGACCAGTCACCGACCTTGGTGATGCCCAGCGACGAACCGGCGCGGGCGGGCTTGACGAACACCGGCAGCGTCAGCCGCTCGCGCTGCGCGTCGGTCAGCGTCCGCTGTCCGCGCCGCAGCACCTCGTAGGTGCCGACCTCGATGCCCTCGGCCGCCAGCAGCTTCTTGGTGTACTCCTTGTCCATCGACACCGCGCTGGAGAGCACGCCCGGGCCCACGTAGGGCACGTCGGCCATCTCCAGCAGGCCCTGGATGGTGCCGTCCTCGCCGAAAGCGCCGTGCAGCACCGGGAAGACGACGTCGACGCCGGAGAGCACCTCGCCGCCCTTCCCGGGTTCGAGCAGGACCAGCTCCTGGCGCGTCGGGTCGCCCGGCAGGGCCAGCGCGGTGCCGGAGACGACCTCGGGTTCCTTGCGGTCGCGGATCTCCAGCTGCTTCGGGTCGTCGGTGCCGAGGACCCAGGCGCCTTCCTGGGTGATGCCCACCGGCACGATCTCGAAGCGGTCCTGGTCCAGGTGGGCGAGAACGCTGCCGCCGGAGACGCAGGAGATGCCGTGCTCGGTGCTGCGCCCGCCGAAAACGACGGCCACCCGGGTCTTGCGCGAAGTCATGCGCCGGACCATACCCCGCGTGCGCTCAGGTCGTTCTACGAAGCCCTCCCGCTGACGACACGATGCGGTATCAGGGCGTTCCGCGGCACAACCGGGCCACGATCGGCAGGGCCGATCGGAGCTCATGACGACTGCAGGCGGCGTAGCCGAGGACCAGTCCGCACCAGCGCTGCGGTCCGTCGTGGTGCCGTCGCAGCCCGTCGAGGACCAGCCCCTCCTCCGCGCCGTCGTCGAGGACGCGCCGCTCGGTGTCGGCGTCGGGCAGCGGCAGCACGACGTGCGCGCCCGCGCGGTCGCCGAACACCTCGACGTCCTCGGCCGCGAGGGTCTCGACGACCAGCGCCCGGCGCTGCGACAGCTCGCGGCGCAACCGCCTCAGGTGCCGGCCGAGGTCGCCGTGGCGGGCGAACTCGACCAGCACGCGCTGGCCCGCCAGCGCCGGGCCCTGGCCGATGCGCTCGCGGTGCCGCTGCACGGCGGTGGTGATCCGCTCGGCGGCCAGCATCCAGCCGACGCCGAGCGTGGGAGTGAGGATCTTGCTGGTGGTGCCCAGGTGCACCACGACGTCGGGGGCCATCGACGCCAGCACCGGCAGCGGGGCGACGTCGTAGCGCAGCTCGCCGTCGTAGTCGTCCTCGACGATCAGCCACCCCTCGTCGCGGGCGCGCTCGATGAGCGCGATGCGGCGCTCGGCGGGCAGCCTGCCGCCGATCGGGAACTGGTGCGCCGGTGAGCAGTAGACGGCCGCGATCCCGCCGGGGATGTCGTCGACGACGAGCCCGGAGTGGTCGACGGGCGCGGGCACGACCTCCACGCCCGCTGCCTTGAGGGCACCGACCGCGCGCTGGTAGCCGGGTTCCTCGACGGCGACCTTCGCGCCGCGCGGCAGCACGGCGGCGGCGAGTTCGCCGAGGGCGGTGCTGGTGCCGCCGGTGGCCAGCACGTTCTCGGCGGTCCAGCCGCCGACGACCAGACCCCGGTGTCGCAGCAGGTGTTCCACGACGGCCTCGCGGTAGCTGAGCAGCCCCGCCCGCTGCGGTCGCAGGTCGGGGGCGGTGTCGGCGGCGGCGCGCCACGCCCGGCGCCACGCGGCGCGGTCGATCCCGTCCGCCCACGGGACCCCGGCGAACAGCTGCACCATCGGGCGTTCGGCGTGCTTGCGCTCCAGCACCGGCGGCGCGACGGCGTCGCTGCGGGCACCGGGCGGGCTGGTGGTGACGAAGGTGCCCGATCCGCGCCGCCCGACGATCCAGCCCTCGGCGTGCAGCTGCTCGTAGGCGGCGGCGGTGACGGTGCGGCTCACCGCCAGGTGCCGGGCCAGGGCGCGCGTGGACGGCAGCCGGTCGCCGCCGCGCAGCTGGCCGATCGTGGCCGCGTGCCGCAGGGCGTCGGCGAGCTGGACCGCGAGCGGCAGATCACCGTCCCGGTGCAGGTCGATGGGCAGCTCCAGCAGCGGGGAGCTCGCCGCGGGCACGTCATGTGGCATTCTGGAATTCTCGCAGATTGGCACTTCGATGAGGCCACTTGTCCGGGTGATGCTGGCGACGTGACTACGCAGCTCTCCCCCACGGAACGCTCCACCGTCCGCCGCGGCGCCCACCGGGCCAGCACCGACCGCGCCGACCTGCACGCCACCCTCGACGCCGGGCTGATCTGCCACCTGGCGATGGTCGTCGACGGTTCCCCGCGCGTGCTGCCCACCGGCTACGGGCGCCTCGACGACACCCTCTACCTGCACGGATCGAGCGGGGCCCGCAGCCTGCGGGAGGCCGACGAGGTGTGCGCGTCGGTGACCGTCGTGGACGGCGTCGTGTACTCGCGGTCGATGATGCACCACTCGATGAACTACCGGTCGGCGGTGGTCCACGGCCGCGCCCGGCGCGTCACCGACCCCGGCGAGCGCTGGGAGGCGCTGCGGGTGATCACCGAGCACCTCGCCCCCGGTTCCTGGGACCACGCGCGGCAGCCGAACAAGAAGGAGCTCGCCGCCACCGCCGTGATCGCCCTCGACCTCGGCGAGTCCTCGGTGAAGATCCGCGCCGGAGGCCCCGGCGACGACGCCGAGGACGTCGAGGCGAACGCGGCGTGGGCCGGGGTCCTGCCGCTGCACCGGACCTGGGGCGAGCCGGTGCCCGCGGCCGACCTCGTCACCGACCTGCCCGTTCCCGAGCACGTGCTGCGCCGGAGCTGATCAGCCCCGGATCGTGCGGTTGGCGCGCTGCGGCCGGTAGACGTGGATCGTCACCGCCGGATCGACGCCGAGGTTGCTGACCTGGTGGGCGTAGTGCGGGCCGAACACCCGCGACTGGCCCGCGCTCAGCGAGTGCAGCACCTCCGCGTCCCCGGCGCGGGCGACCCGCTCGGTCAGAACCCCTTGCACGACGGTGAAAGCACCGGTGGCGCCGCCGTGATCGTGCAGATCGGTGCGCTGGCCGGGCAGCCAGCTCAGCAGCCACGCCTCGTAGGCGTCGGTGCGGGCGAGCAGCCCGGCCCAGCGCTCATCGGCGTCGTAGCGCAGCAGGTGCGCCCAGGACGCGCGGTCGGCGGCGAACTCTCGGGCGATGCGGGCCGGGTGCGCGATGGTCAGGTCGGCGGGCGCGGCCACGGTGTTGGGCGGAACGGCGAACACGGTTGTGGTCCTTCGGAGATCGTGAACGAACCCCGGGGCGCAGGCGCGCGAGGACGCCGCGATCAACCCGGGAACTGGATGAGATCGATCAACACGAAGAACACGAACACAGCGCGCTGGCGACGCGGTGCAGGTCGATGTGACCCCGTCGGCCGGTGATTGCGCGCTTCAACACGCCCAGCACTCAACCAGTCCCCCACCCCGCCGTCAACCAACTCCCCACCGCACCCCCACACCCAGCGACCCACTTCACACCCGACGGGGTGAAGGTGACGCGATTGCTCCCGCATTCCGGTCCCGGATTGCGGCGGCGTTCCGTCCCGAACCCGGATTACTCCCGTATTCCGTTGACGGAGTACGGGAGTAATCCCGTCCCCACCCGACCGAGGTGAGGGTGGCGAGGACGGGTGGGTCAGGAGAGGGCCCCGGTGAGGAGAGGGCCCCGGTGGGGCTCCGGTCAGGAGAGGGCCCCGGTGGGGCTCCGGTCAGGAGAGGGCTTGGAGGACGTCTGGGACGAGGTCGTGGGGGTCTTCGCAGCCCGCCGAGAAGCGGACGAAGCCCTCCGGGACCTGGTCCCCCCACTGGGCTCGGCGGTCCGCGGTGGAGTGGAGTCCTCCGAAGCTGGTGGCCGCGACGACGAGGCGGGACCGGGCGATGAACGAGTTGACCGCCTCGGCGTCGGCGAGTTCGAAGCGGAAGACGCCGCCGAAGCGGCGCATCTGCTTGCTCGCCAGCTCGTGCGCCGGGTCCTGGGACCAGCCCGGCCAGCGCAGACCGCTCACCGCCGGGTGTCCCGAGAGGGCCTCGACCAGGGCGGCGGCGTTCTCGGCCTGCCGGGACAGGCGCAGGTCGAGGGTGCCCATGCTGCGGTGCGCCAGCCACGTCTCGAACGGGCCGGGGATCGCGCCGGACAGCGACCGGGCGCGCACCAGCCGGTCGGCGAGCTCGTCGTCGCGGACCGAGACGTGCCCCAGCAGGATGTCGCTGTGCCCCGCCAGCGCCTTGGTGTCGCTGGCGATCACGATGTCCGCACCCAGCTCCAGCGGACGCTGCCCCAGCGGCGTCGCCGTGGTGTTGTCGACCGCCAGCAACGCGCCCGCGGCGTGGGCCCGCTCGGCGAGCTCGGCGATGTCGCAGACGTCGCCGCCCGGGTTGGACGGGGTTTCCAGCAGCACCAGCCGGGCGCCGTCGAAGACGTCGTCGGTCCACGGCCCCGGCGTGGGGATCTCCCGCACGTCCAGGTCCAGCTCGCCCATCTCGTCGGCGACGAACTGGCGGGACGCGTAGTAGCCGTCCGAGGGCAGGACCAGCTTGTCACCGGTGCGCAGCACCGAGCGCAGCAGCGTGCTGATCGCCGCCATCCCCGAGGGCAGCAGAACGCAACGCCCGCCGTCGAGCTCGCCGATCGCCGACTCCAGCGCGCGCCAGGTGGGGTTGCCCGCGCGGCCGTAGAAGTCACCGCTCGGTCCGGACTCGCCCAGGTGGTACGGCGCGGCGAACACCGGCCCCGGCAGCAGCGGAGTTCCCGCCTCGGGCTCCGGGTGCCCGCCGTGCACGACGCGCGTCCCGTCGCCGAAATCCCCAAGATTCACTGTGGTCACTCCCGCACTCGCGATCGACGCGAGCACGGCGACCGGATCATTCGGCCTTGCGCTCGCGTCCCAGCAGCTCCGCCGTGGCCGGGCCCGGCTCCAGCCCCTCGTGGCACACCCGGTGCACCACGTCGGTGATGGGCATCTCCACGCCGTGCCGGTCGGCCAGCTGGCGGATCGAGGAGCAGGATTTCACGCCCTCCGACACCTGGCCGTGGGCGGCCTCCTGCGCTTGGGCCAGCGTCTCTCCCCTGCCCAGCCGCTCGCCGAAGGTCCGGTTGCGGGACAGCGGCGACGAGCACGTCGCCACCAGGTCGCCCAGACCGGCCAGGCCGGCGAAGGTCATCGGGTCGGCGCCCAGCGCCACCCCGAGCCGAGTCGTCTCGGCCAGCCCCCGGGTGATCAGCGACGACATCGTGTTGTGCCCGAACCCGAGCCCCGCCGCGATGCCGCAGGCCAGGGCGATGACGTTCTTGCAGGCGCCCGAGATCTCGATGCCGACCATGTCGGTGTTGGTGTAGGGCCGGAAGTACGGCGTGAAGCAGGCCTTCTGCAGCGCCACCGCCCGCTCCTCGTCCGGGCAGGCCACGACCGTCGCGGTCGGCTGCCCGGCGGCGATCTCCTTGGCCAGGTTCGGCCCGGACACCACGGCGACCTGATGCATCGGCACGTCGGCGACCTCGCCGACGACCTGGCTCATCCGCTTGAGCGTGCTCAGTTCCACGCCCTTGGCCAGGCTCACCAGCGTCGCGTCCGCCGGCAGCAGCGGCTGCCAGCCCGCGAGGTTCTCGCGCAGCGTCTGGCTCGGCACCGCCAGCACCACGACCTCCGCGGCGTGCACGGCCTCCGCCGCGTCGTCGGTGGCGCGCAGCCGCTCCGGCAGCTCGATGCCCGGCAGGTAGGAACCGTTGCGCCGGGTCTCGTTGATCTCCTGCGCCACCTGCGGGCGCCGGGCCCACAGCGCGACGTCGTTGCCCGCGTCGGCCAGCACCTTCGCGAACGTCGTCCCCCAGGATCCGGCGCCCAGCACCGCGATCCGCTCAGGCTGCGCCATCGGTTCCCTTCTTCTTCTTGCGGGCGGGGGCGTAGAACTCGGTGGGCGGCTGCTCCTCGCGGATCTCGCCGAGCAGGTCGCGGACCCGACTCATCACGAGGTTCGTGACCTCGCGGATCGTCTCCACGTCCGGGTCGCCGCCGCGGTAGGCCGACAGGTCCAGCGGTTCGCCGAAGACGTAGTTCACCGTCTTGCGCGGGAAGGGCCGGAACTTCTTGTTGTAGTGGTCGTAGAGCTCGCGGGTGCCGTAGCGGGCGGCCGGGATCACCGGGATGTCGTTGGCCAGCGCCAACCGGGCCACTCCGACCTTCGGCGTCATCGGCCAGCCGTCGGGGTCCTTGGTGATGGTGCCGTCCGGGTAGATCACCAGGACCTTGCCGTTCTCCAGCCCCGCGTGCGCGTCGCGCAGGCTCTTCTGCGCGTCCGCGGTGCCCCGGTAGACCGGGATCTGCTCGACGCCGACCAGCACGTTCTTGAGCACCGGCACGTTCCACAGGCTGTTCTTGGCCATGAACCGCGGCACCCGGGCCGCGCGGTGCACGGTGACCGCGTCGAAGATCGGGTCGAGGTGGGAGACGTGGTTGAGCACGATCAGCGCGCCGCCCTCGGCCGGGATGTGGTGCACCCCGCGCACCCGGACGCGCGCCAGCAGGCAGGTCAGCGGGTAGAACACCCAGCGGGCCAGGCCCAGCCAGAAGATGCCCATCCCGTGTGCCTTCTCGCTGGTCGTCCTCCGCCGGCGTCGGAGGTTCCTCGGTTCCACCACGGCCATTCCTCCAAGTCTCGAGCGCCCGTCAAATTACCCGGCACGGGGCACCGGCTCGTCAACCAGGCGGCAGTTGACCGGCCCGCCACCGCATCGGCGGACGTTGACGCAAGATGGACCCGTGACCGCCGCCGACACGCCCGACAGCACCGGGGTGCACCTGCTCGTCCCGCTCAAGCCCCTGAACCGCGCCAAGTCCCGGCTGCTGGCCGGGCGCGGACCCGCCGGGCACGCCGAGCTGGTCACCGCGATGGCGCTGGACACCGTCGCCGCCGCCCGCCGCGCCCGCGGAGTCGCCGGGGTCGTGGTGGTCTCCTCCGATCGCGCGCTGACCGAGTCCTTCACCGCGCTCGGCGTCGAGGTCCTGCCCGACGAACCGGCCGACGGCCTCAACGCCGCGCTGCGCCACGGCGACGAGGTGCTGCGCGCTCGCGGCGCGTTCCGCGTCGGCGCGCTGCAGGCCGACCTGCCCGCGCTGCGCTCCGGCGAACTCGGGTGGGCGCTGCGCGCGGCGGGAACCGATCGCTCGTTCTGCCCCGACCTGCCCGGCGACGGCACGACGCTGCTGCTGGCCGAACCCGGCCTGCCGCTGGACCCGCGCTTCGGCCCCGGCTCCGCCGATGCCCACTCCGAGTCGGGCGCGAAAACCCTGCTCGGCCCGTGGGAGTCGCTGCGCCGCGACGTCGACACCGAAGCCGACCTGACCTCGGCGAAGACCACCGGCCTCGGCCCCCGCACCCGCGCCCGGGTCGCGTCGGCGGAGTGAGCGAAAGGTTCCCACGCACCGCTGACGACGGTGGTGACACGAAGGTTCCCCTCCTCGCGCCGACCGCGTGAAGCGTCCCCTCCGGAGGCCCGGCGTGAGAGGAAGGTTCCCTCGTGCACGTCACGCACGGTGCGGCTGTGCTCAGACGAACATCGCGTGAACGTCCGCGGCGGTCGATCTGAAACGGTTTTTTGAGTGACAATGGGCCGGTGAGCACGAACAGCAGCGACCCGTCGCCGAAGCGGCCCGCCAAGCGCACCTCGTCGTCCAGCGGCAAGGCGTCGTCCAGCGGCAAGGCGTCGTCCAGCGGCAAGGCGTCCTCCAGCGGCAAGGCCTCGTCCAGCGCCAAGGCGTCCGCTGGCAACGCCTCCGCCGGGAAGGCGTCCAGCAGCAGGGCCTCCGCCGCCAGGAGGTCCAACGGCGGGGCGGCCAACGGCAAGGCCGCGAACCGCGCGCCGCGTCCTGCTCGCCGCGCCGCCGGCTCCGACACCGCGCCGCCTCCGCCGGCCAACGACGGCGCGCGGGTTCCCTCCGCGCCGCCGGCCGTCACCCGAGCAGCGGCGACCACCGACCTGCCGGAGGACCGCTACCTCAACCGGGAGCTGTCCTGGCTGGACTTCAACGCGCGCGTGCTCGCCTTCGCCGAGGACCGGTCGCAGCCGGTGCTGGAGCGGGCGAAGTTCATGGCGATCTTCGCCTCCAACCTGGACGAGTTCTACATGGTGCGGGTGGCCGGGCTGAAGCGCCGCGAGGAGACCGGGCTGTCGGTGCGCAGCGCGGACGGGCTCACCCCGCACGAGCAGCTGGTGCGCATCGCCGCCCGCAACCAGGACCTGATGGAGAAGCTCGGGCGCGTGTTCGTCGACGAGCTGCTGCCGGAGCTCGACGCGAGCGGCATCCGCATCCTGGACTGGTCCGAGCTCGACACCGACGACCAGGTCAAGCTCACCCGCTACTTCGAGGACCACATCTTCCCCGTCCTCACCCCGCTGGCCGTGGACCCGGCGCACCCGTTCCCCTACATCTCCGGGCTGTCGCTGAACCTCGCGGTGACGGTGACCGATCCGGACGCCGGGCTGCGCCGCTTCGCGCGCGTGAAGGTCCCCGACAACGTGCCCCGGCTGATCCGGGTGGAGGCCGACCGCGAGAACGAGCTGGCCACCTTCCTGCCGCTGGAAGAGCTCATCGCCGCGCACCTGGGCAAGCTGTTCCCGGGAATGCGGGTCTCCGAGCACCACATCTTCCGCGTCACCCGCAACGCCGACCTGGAGGTCGAGGAGGACCGCGACGAGGACCTCCTGCAAGCGATGGAGCGGGAGCTCGCGCGCCGCCGGTTCGGGCCGCCGGTGCGGCTGGAAGTCACCGACACCATGAGCGAGAACATGCTCGAACTCCTGCTGCGCGAGCTGGAGGTCGACCAGCACGACGTGGTGGAGGTCAAGGGGCTGCTCGACCTGTCCTGCCTGTTCCAGCTCGACAAGCTGCAGCGCCCGGACCTGAAGAACTCGCCGTTCGTGCCCGCCACGCACCCCGCGTTCGCCGAGGGCCAGACGCCCAAGAGCATCTTCTCCACGCTGCGCGAGGGCGACGTGCTGGTGCACCACCCCTACGACTCGTTCTCCACCTCGGTGCAGCGCTTCATCGAGCAGGCCGCCGCCGACCCGCACGTGCTGGCCATCAAGCAGACCCTCTACCGCACCTCCGGCGACTCGCCGATCGTCAACGCCCTCATCGACGCCGCCGAAGCGGGCAAGCAGGTGGTGGCGCTGGTGGAGCTCAAGGCGCGGTTCGACGAGCAGGCCAACATCCAGTGGGCGCGCACCCTGGAGCGCGCGGGCGTGCACGTCGTCTACGGCCTGGTCGGCTTGAAGACGCACTGCAAGACCTCGCTCGTGGTGCGCCAGGAGGGTTCGACGATCCGCCGCTACTGCCACCTGGGCACCGGCAACTACAACCCGAAGACCGCCCGCATCTACGAGGACCTGGGCCTGCTGACGGCCTCTCCGGAGATCGGCGCCGACCTCACCGACCTGTTCAACGTGCTCACCGGCTACGCCCGGCACGGCGACTACCGGAGGATCCTGGTGTCGCCGCAGGGCATCCGCACCGGCATCGTCGAGCGCATCGAGGCCGAGATCGAGCGCGCCCGGCAGGGTTTGAGCTGCGGCGTGCGGATGAAGGTGAACTCGCTGGTCGACGAGCAGATCATCGACGCCCTCTACCGCGCATCGCAGGCCGGTGTGCCGGTGCAGGTCGTGGTGCGCGGCATCTGCGCGCTCAAGGCCGGTGTCGACGGGCTCAGCGACAACATCGAGGTCCGGTCCATCCTGGGGCGTTTCCTGGAGCACTCGCGGGTGTTCCACTTCGTCGGCATCGACGAGCACTGGCTGGGCAGCGCCGACATGATGCACCGCAACCTGGACCGCCGCATCGAGACCCAGGTCCGCGTCACCGACCCGAAGCTGACCGCCCAGATGGACGCGATGATGGACTCCGCGCTGCACCCCTCGACCCGCTGCTGGGTGCTCAACGCCAAGGGCGACTGGGAAGCCTCCCCGCGCAGCGGCGAACAGGTCCGCGACCACCAGACCGAAATGCTCTCCGGCCACGGCGCCAAGGTTTCCCAGTGATGCTCAGCCCAGCGGTGCGGGCAGGAGGGGCTGAGCGGCTCCGCGGACTGCCGGCGACAACTCGTTCCCCAGGCTCGTTGAGGAAGTAGATCGTGACCGACATCCCGGTGACCGAAGCGGTGCGCGCCGCGGGGGCCGTGCTGTGGCGCCCCGGCATGCAGGGCCCCGAGGTGGTGCTGGTGCACCGCCCCCGCTACGACGACTGGTCGCTGCCCAAGGGAAAGCTCGACCCGGGTGAGCTCGCCGCGCACGCCGCCGTGCGCGAGGTCGCCGAGGAGACGGGGTTTTCGACCGCGCTCACCCGTCCCCTCACGCAGGTGCGCTACACGGCGCCCGCGCGCGGTGGCCGGACCGCGCCGAAGGTCGTGGACTACTTCTCCGCGCACCTGCTCGGTGGCGAGTTCACGCCCAATGACGAAGTGGACGAACTCCGCTGGCTACCGTTGAAGGAGGCGCGAGCGGAGTTGACCTATCCGCATGATGCGCGAGTGCTCGACGCATTCGCCGAGTCCTGCTCCGAAACGGCGACCGTATTGCTGGTTAGGCACGCAAAAGCGGGCAAACGATCCGAATGGTCAGGAGATGACGCTCTTCGTCCGCTCAGCGAAGCGGGGCGCCGACAACGGGACGCATTGCATTCCCTGTTGCCGTTGTTCGCGCCTTCCCGCGTCTATTCCGCGCCTCGCGTGCGCTGCGAACAAACCGTGGCCCCGGTGGCCCGCGACCGCGGAATCGACGTCGTGAGCGAACCGCTGTTCTCCGAAGAGGTCTATTCCGCCGATCCCGACGCGGGCGTGCGGGCGATGCTGGAGGTGGCCGGCCGCGGCGGCACCAGCGTGGTGTGCAGCCAGGGCGGGGTCATCCCGGATCTGGTGACGCGGCTGGCCGATTCAGCGGGTCTGCGCCTGGACGAGGTCGCTGCGCGCAAGGGCAGCGTGTGGACCCTCTCGTTCCGGCCCGGCGAAGTGGGGCCCGGCGAACTGGAGAACGGCGAACTGGGGAACGGCGCGATCTCGGGGAACGGTCAGGCACCGAACCTGAGCCTGGCGGCGGCCGATTACCTTCCGGATCCGCAGGCATGACCGTGAAGAACCCCTGACGGGCGCTGATCGCGCCGCTGCGCAGCGCTGCGGTCGCGTCCGCCGCAGGGGTCCGGCAACGCCGTTTCCGGCGCTCTGCGCGCTTCTCAGCGCGCGTCAACTCGGAACGGGATGCGACCCCCGCCGCCCGCGGTGCGGCGGGTTCTCGCGCGTCCCGAGCGCTGTGAGCGGGCGGCGGCACGCCCCGAAAGACGGGGCTATGCGGCCGCCCGCCCGGTCCACCTGAGCTCGCAAGCGAGGCGAGCGGTCACTTCTTGGTGGACTTGCGCGTCGTCGTGGCCTTCTTGGTGGCCGGGCGAGTGGTCTTCGCCGTGGTCTTCGGCGCCGCCTTGGTGGTGGCCTTGGCGGTGCTGGCCCGCTTCGTGGTGGAGGCCTTCGCCGGAGTCGCCTTGGCCGTGGAGGCCTTGGTGGTGGCGCGCTTCGGGGCCGCCTTGGCGGTGCTGGCCTTGGCCGTCGAGGCCTTGGCGGTGCTCGCCTTGGTGGTGGAGGCCTTGGTGGCCTTGGCGGTCGAAGCCTTCGCGGTGGAGGCCTTAGCCGTGGTGCGGGTGGCGGTCTTGCTGGCCGCGGCACGCGTGGTGGTGGGCTTGCGAGCGGTCGTGGTCTTGCTCGCCGAGGCGGTGCGCGTGGTCACGCCGCGCGTGGTGGCCGCCTTGCCCGAGGTGGTCGCGCGCGGGAGCTTCCGCTGGCCGCCCACGACTTCCTTGAACTGGGTGCCGGCGCGGAACGCGGGAACGTTGGTCTTCTTGACCTTCACGCTCTCACCGGTGCGCGGGTTGCGCGCGACGCGAGCCGCGCGAGCGCGCTTCTCGAAAACGCCAAAACCGGTGATGTTGACCTTCTCGCCTTTGTTGACGTTGCGAACGATGATGTCGACGACGTCTTCCACGGCCTGGCTGGCGGTCTTCTTGTCTCCGAGGCGTTCTGCCAGAGCCTCGATCAGTTGGGCCTTGTTCACTTCAGTCCCTCCCAGGACACAACAACGGCCCCGTTGGGCCGACTCAATGTCAACGGTAAAGCCCCGGAACAACAAATGCCATTCGCCACGCCCCATTTTTTCCTTGGGGCGCGGGCATTCGAGTCCGGGCAACGGGGTCCGAGCAGTGCTCCGAGCGAGTCTGGAGTTGTCCCTCCCGGGACGGATTTTTCCTGCTGTGAAAGGAAAAACCCGTCCCGGGCCGGGTTGGCCTCAGCCCTGGCGGGCGGGCAGCGTGGCGGGCTTGAAACTCTGGCGCCCGCGCTCAAAAGTGTCGATCGTCTCGGCGTGGCGCAGCGTCAAACCGATGTCGTCGAGGCCTTCCAGCAGCCGCCAGCGGGTGTAGTCGTCGATGCTGAAGGGCACTGTGAGGTCCTTGGCGTGCACGGTGAGTGCTTGAAGATCCACCGTGACAGCGGTACCGGGTTCGTTCTCCAGCAGCTTCCAGAGCAGTTCCACATCGGACTGCTCGCACTGGGCGGCCAGCAGGCCCTGCTTGCCCGAGTTCCCGCGGAAGATGTCGGCGAAACGGCTGGAGATGACCACTCGGAAGCCGTAGTCCTTCAACGCCCAGACGGCGTGCTCGCGGGACGAACCGGTGCCGAAGTCGGGTCCGGCGACCAGCACGCTGCCGTTCTTGAAGGGTTCCTGATTGAGGATGAAGTCCTCGTCACCGCGCCAGGCGGCGAACAGCGCATCCTCGAAGCCGGTGCGCGAGACCCGCTTGAGGTAGACGGCGGGGATGATCTGGTCGGTGTCCACGTTGGACCGGCGCAGCGGGACGCCGACCCCGGTGTGCGTCTTGAACGGTTCCATCGTCACTGCTCCTGGTGGTGGGGCGGTCAGTCGAGGTCTTCGGGCGAGGACAGGGTTCCGCGCACGGCGGTCGCGGCGGCGACCAGCGGGGAGACCAGGTGGGTGCGGCCGCCCTTGCCCTGCCTGCCCTCGAAGTTGCGGTTGGAGGTCGAGGCGCTGCGCTCGCCCGGGTCCAGCTGATCCGGGTTCATGCCCAGGCACATCGAACAACCGGCCGAACGCCATTCCGCCCCGGCGGAGGTGAAAACCTCGTGGAGGCCTTCGCTCTCGGCCTGCATCCGGACCTTCATCGAGCCGGGCACCACGAGCATCCGGGTGTCGGCGGCGACCTTGCGGCCCTTGATGACCTCCGCGGCGGCCCGCAGGTCCTCGATGCGGCCGTTGGTGCAGGAGCCGAGGAAGACCGTGTCGACGCTGACCTCGCGCAGCGGCATGCCCGCGGTCAAGCCCATGTAGTCCAACGCCTTTTCGGCGGCGTAGCGCTCGCCCTCGTCGGCGATGGCCGCGGGGTCCGGCACGTTCTCGCCCAGCGGCAGGCCCTGACCGGGGTTGGTGCCCCAGGTGACGAACGGGGTGAGCTCGTCGGCGTTGAGCGTGACCTCGGCGTCGAAGGTCGCGTCGTCGTCGGTGCGCAGCGTCTTCCAGTACTCGACGGCGGCGTCCCACTCGGCGCCCTCGGGGGCGTGCGGACGGCCCTTGATGTACTCGAAAGTCGTTTCGTCGGGCGCGATCATGCCCGCGCGCGCACCGGCTTCGATCGACATATTGCAGATGGTCATGCGGGATTCCATCGACAGCTGCCGCACGGCCTCGCCGCGGTACTCCAGGACGTAGCCCTGGCCGCCGCCGGTGCCGATCTTGGCGATGACGGCGAGGATGACGTCCTTGCTCGTCACGCCGGGGCGCAGCGATCCCTCGATGTTGATCGCCATCGTCTTGAACGGCCGCAGCGGCAGCGTCTGGGTGGCCAGCACGTGCTCGACCTCGGACGTGCCGATGCCGAAGGCCAGCGCGCCGAACGCGCCGTGCGTGGAGGTGTGGCTGTCACCGCAGACGACGGTGGTTCCGGGCTGGGTGAGGCCGAGCTGCGGGCCGACGACGTGCACGATGCCCTGCTCGGCGTCGCCCATCGGGTGCAGCCGGATGCCGAACTCGTCGCAGTTCTTGCGCAGCGTGTCGACCTGGGTGCGCGAGACCGGGTCCGCGATCGGCAGGTCGAGCCCCACGGTGGGGACGTTGTGGTCTTCGGTGGCGATCGTCAGGTCGGGGCGCCGCACCTCGCGGCCGGCCAGCCGGAGCCCTTCGAATGCCTGCGGGCTGGTGACTTCGTGCACCAGGTGGAGATCGATGTAGAGCAGGTCGGGCTCGTGCCCTTCACCCTGGCGCACGATGTGCGCTTCCCACACCTTCTCCGCGAGCGTTTTTCCCATCACTGCTCCAGTCGAGCGCGCCGAGACCCGAGGAAGGGGTCTCTCCCACAGAGTGGACTTCCCAGATGCCGGGAAGTTAGTATCGGTACGTGGGACAGCATAGCGGCATCGGAGTATTGGACAAGGCAGTGGCCGTTCTGCAGGCGGTGGCTCAGGAGCCGTGCGGCCTGGCGGAACTGTGCAGCCGGACGGGGCTGCCGCGCGCGACTGCGCACCGGTTGGCGGTGGGTCTGGAGACGCATCGCCTGCTGCGCCGCGGTTCGGATGGCCGGTGGCGGCCCGGCGCGGCTCTGGCGGAGCTGGCGGGCGGCGCGGTGGATCCGCTGCTGGAGGCGGCGTCCACGGTGCTGCCCAAACTCCGGGATGTCACCGGGGAAAGCGTCCAACTGTACCGCCGGGACGGGATGCAGCGCTTGTGCATCTCCTCGGCGGAGCCGCCGAGCGGTTTGCGGGACACGGTGCCGGTGGGCACGCCGCTGTCGATGACGGCGGGTTCGGGCGCGAAGGTCTTGGCGGCGTGGGCGGATCCGGCGACGCAGCGCGCGGTGCTCGCGGAGGCGGTGTTCGGTGAGCGCACGCTCCTGGAGGTTCGCCGCAGGGGCTGGGCCCAGAGCGTCGCGGAGCGGGAGGCGGGCGTGGCGAGCGTCTCAGCGCCCGTGCGGGACTCCCAGGGCACGGTCATCGCGGCCATCTCGGTCTCGGGCCCCATCGACCGCATGGGGAGGCGGCCGGGCGCCAGGTGGGCGGCGGACCTGCTGGCAGCAGCAGAGGGCCTGCAGAACAGGTTGTGAGCGACCCCGGGGAACAGCAGGAGCGAGAACGAGAAGAGGGGCCTCCCGGCGAACCGGGAGGCCCCTCTGCGTTGTAGTCCCGACGGGATTTGAACCCGCGCTACCGCCTTGAGAGGGCGGCGTCCTAGGCCGCTAGACGACGGGACCGCGCAACGGGCATAACTTTACAACACCCCCGAACCCCCAAGAACAACCCCCCACCCCAACCCCAAGACCAGCAAAAACAACAACCCGAGTGACCCGAACAACAAGAAGGAAAGAAGAGGAACTCCGAGCACCGAGCCCAAGACCAAAGAACAAAAGACGCAAGGAGGAGAACAGAACAACCAAACCCAACAGCAACACCCGCAGCCAAGCGAAGCGCAGCCAAGAAGCAAAGAACCAACCGAGGGCGAAGCCCGAGCAACAGAAGCACAGCAGCGCAGAGCAGGAGCGCAGCGCAGAAGAGCAGCAGCAGTGCAACGGCACGGAACCGAGGATGGCTGGTCGGCAACCCAGGCCGGAAACGCCACGACAACCGAGGAGCACTCCCCACGCCACCACCGCACCGTGGGGGGCTTGGGGGGTTCGACCCCCCAATACAATGACGAAGGAGGCGCGGCCTGCGAAATCCGCAGGCACACGCCTCCCACCTCTGTAGTCCCGACGGGATTTGAACCCGCGCTACCGCCTTGAGAGGGCGGCGTCCTAGGCCGCTAGACGACGGGACCGCGTGAGAGATCACCGGAGTGATCCGCTCGCTGGGGTACCAGGACTCGAACCTAGACTAACTGAACCAGAATCAGTCGTGCTGCCGATTACACCATACCCCATGGTGACCGACGGCCAGTTGTCTGGAATTCCGATCTCCGCTGGGAGTTCGGGCTCCGGACTTCTGTCCGCCGCGTTGGTGAATATATTAGACCACCGTTGAGAGGCCCTTCCCGGCACCCCCCTCTTTTGGGGTTGCCGCAGGTGAAGGGCCGTTTTCAGGGTGCTTGGCCGACGAGGTCGGCGAAGTGGGGCGCGGCGATCTCGGTGACGAGGAGTTCGGGGAGTTCGCGGAGTCCGGCGATGGTCGCGACTTCCCCGGCGTCGTGGGTGTCCGCGTCATGGGTGTCCGCGCCGCGGGTTCGGGGTGCGGGGATCTGGTCGCGGTTGAGCCAGATGCCGCGGAGGCCGGCGCGGGTGGCGCCTCGGGCGTCGGTGCTGAGCCGGTCGCCGACGTGGGCGACTTCGCTCGGCTGGAGGCCGAGGCGTTCGCAGGCGGTGTGGAAGATCCGCGGGTCGGGTTTGGCGATGCCGATCTCGCCGGAGATGACGACGGCGTCGAAGGCGTCGGCGAGTCCGACGGCGGCGAGCTTCTTGCGCTGGTAGGCGCCGGGGGCGTTGGTGACGGCGGCGAGCTTGAGGCCGGTGGCGCGCATCCAGTCGAGGGTGTCGACGACGTCGTCGAAGAGGCCCCAGGCGCGTTGCATGGCGGCCATGCGCCGGGTTTCGCGGCGGCGGGCTTCGTCGTGGTCGATGCGTTCGCCGAAGGCGGCGAAGAAGGCGCGGGTGCGTTCGACGCACATGTCGTCGAAGGTGAGCTGTCCGGTGACGAATCGCCCGTAGTAGCGGTCGGTGGTGCGCTGCCACACCGGCCACGCCCGGTCGGTGCCGAGGAGCTCCCTGAGGGAGCTGCGCGCTGCGCTCCGGCTGTCGAGCAAGGTGTCGTCGATGTCGAGGCAGACGGCCTTGATCTGCGCCGGATTGATCTGGGCGGGATTGCGGGGATTCGATTCGTCAGCCGCGGATGTCACCCCGAGAGGCTAGGCGTTCACGGACCGCGTCCGACTCTGCCAACCTAGTGAAGTCTGGTGTGGGAGTGCGAACACTGTGCAACCACCGGCGGGACTCATTCCGTCTTAGCAGTCGGGCTCGGACGCGTGGCGGACGATTCCGCTGGTGAGACGACGACGCCGCCGCGCGCTCAGGTGAGCGGTGCGGCGGCGTCGTGGTGTCGCGGGTTCGTTCAGCCGAGCGCCTTGCGGAGCCGGGTGAGCGAGACGTCGCGGCCGAGCAGTTCCATCGATTCGTACAGCGGCGGCGAGACGGTGCGGCCGGTGATGGCGACGCGGACGGGCGCGAACGCCTTGCGCGGCTTGATGCCGAGGCCGTCGACGACGGAGACCTTGAGGGCCTCTTCGATGGCGGCGGTGGTCCAGTCCGGGAGCGCTTCGAGCGAGCCGATGGCGGCTTCCAGGACGGGTCGGGCGTCTTCGCCGAGGGCCTTCTGCGCGGAGGCTTCCTCGGGCTGGAAGTCGTCGCCGGCGAACAGGAAGCCCATCATGCCGACGGCGTCGGAGAGCACGATGAGCCGCTCCTGCACCAGGGGCGCGGCGGCGCGGACGGTGGCCAGCTGCTCCTCGGTGGGTTGTGCGGGCAGCACTCCGCCGTCGACGAGGTAGGGCACGATCCGCTCGACGAAGTCGTCGGGCGCCAGGGCGCGCAGGTGCGCGGAGTTGATGGCGTCGGCCTTCTTCTGGTCGAAGCGGGCCGGGTTGGAGCTCACGCGGGAGATGTCGAAGGCTTCGACCATCTCGTCGAGGGTGAACACGTCGCGGTCGTCGCCGATGGACCAGCCGAGCAGCGCGAGGTAGTTGAGCAGGCCCTCGGGCAGGAAGCCGCGGTCGCGGTGGTGGAACAGGTTGGACTGCGGGTCGCGCTTGGACAGCTTCTTGTTGCCCTCGCCCATGACGAACGGCAGGTGCCCGAACTCGGGGGTGAAGCCGGTGACGCCGATGCGCTGCAGCGCCTCGTAGAGGGCGATCTGGCGGGGCGTGGACGACAGCAGGTCTTCACCGCGCAGCACGTGGGTGATCTGCATGAGCGCGTCGTCGACGGGGTTGGTGAGCGTGTAGAGCGGGTCGCCGTTGCCGCGCACCAGCACCGGGTCGGGGACGCTGCCCGCGGGGAAGGTGATCTCGCCGCGCACCAGGTCGGTGAAGGTGATGTCGCGGGCGGGCATCTTCAGGCGCAGCACGGGCTTGCGGCCTTCGGCCCGGTAGGCGTCGCGCTGCTCGTCGGTGAGGTCGCGGTCGTGGTTGTCGTAGCCGAGCTTGGGGTCGCGTCCGGCGGCCTTGTGGCGGGCTTCGACCTCGTCGGGGCTGGAGTAGGACTCGTAGAGCTCCCCGGCGGCGAGCAGGCGCTGGGCGACGTCGGTGTAGATGTCGCGCCGCTCGCTCTGCCGGTAGGGGCCGTACTCGCCGCCGACCTCGGGGCCTTCGTCCCAGTCGAGGCCCAGCCAGCGCAGCGCGTCGAGCAGCGCCTGGTAGGACTCCTCGCTGTCCCGGGCGGCGTCGGTGTCCTCGATGCGGAACACCAGCTTGCCCTTGTTGTGCCGGGCGAACGCCCAGTTGTAGAGGGCGGTGCGGATCAGGCCGACGTGCGGCGTTCCGGTCGGCGACGGGCAGAAGCGGGCGCGAACCTGCCCCGCTGCCCCTTCCTTGGCTGCGTCTGTGCTGGCTTCTGGCGTGCTCATAACGGATTCAGCGTAGCCAGGCGCTTGACCGGGGCACCCGGTAGGTGCATGCTGAGTTTATTCAACGGGCGTTGAAAACTCGGGAGGGGATCGCGATGGAGCGCACCACCTGCTGCGTCGTCGGCGGCGGACCCGCCGGCATGGTGCTCGGACTGCTGCTGGCCAGGGCCGGGGTCGACGTCGTCGTCCTGGAGAAGCACGGCGATTTCCTGCGCGACTTCCGCGGCGACACCGTGCACCCCTCGACCCTGCAGCTGCTCGACGACCTCGGCCTGGCGGAGCGCTTCGAGCAGCTCCCGCAGAGCCGGATCACCAAGATCCAGCTGCCGCTGGGGCCGGACGGGGCGTTGTTCACGATGGGCGACTTCGGGCTGCTGCGGATCAAGTACAACTACGTCGCGATGGTTCCGCAGTGGGACCTGCTGGACATGCTCGCCGAGGAGGGCAAGGCCGAGCCGGCGTTCGGGCTGCGGATGAACACCGAGGCCACCGAGCTCATCCGGGAGGGTGGCCGGGTGCGCGGCGTGCGCTACCGCACCGCCTCGGGCGAGACCGGGGAGCTGCGCGCCGACATCACGGTGGCCTGCGACGGCCGCAAGTCGTTCGTGCGCGACCTGCCGGAGCTGGAGCTGCGGGACTTCCCCACTCCGATGGACGTCCGCTGGTTCCGCCTGCCGCGCCAGGAGGGCGACCCGAGCGGGATCGTCGGGGTGCTGCGCACGCGGGCGTTCCAGGTGCTCATCGACCGGCGCGACTACTTCCAGGTCGCCTCGATCATCCACAAGGGCACCGACGGCGAGGGCCGGTCGGGGCCGGTCGAGGACTTCAACGCCCAGCTCAGGCGGGAGATCCCGTGGCTGGGTGACCGGGAGCTGGTGCGGTCCTGGGACGACGTGAAGCTGCTGCACGTGACGCTGGACCGGTTGCGCAAGTGGCACGTGCCGGGGTTGCTGTGCATCGGGGACGCGGCGCACGCGATGTCACCGGTCGGCGGCGTGGGCATCAACCTCGCGGTGCAGGACGCGGTCGCGGCGGCCCGCCACCTGGCCCGCCCGCTGCGCGAAGGACGGCTGCGCCGCAGGCACGTGGCGGCGATCCAGCGCCGCCGCTGGCTCACCACGGTGCTGATCCAGGGTTTCCAGCGGGTGGTCCACGAGAACGTGGTCGGTCCGGCGCTGCGCGGCGAGATCGACCTCGGCGACTCGGCCCGGCTGCCGCGCCCGGTGCGCGCGATCTCTCGCGTGCCCTACCTCCGCCGCTTCCCGCCCTACCTCCTCGCCTACGGCGCGCTCCGCGAGCGCCCACCCCGCGACGCCCTCCAGGGGAGCCCCCACCCGCGAAAGCACAGCGGAGCGGGGCACCGAGGGGCGCGTGAGCGCGGCAGGGGACAGTTTTAGTTAAAACTGTCCGGACAAAAGGGACATCGGAGGCGGGAAATTCGAGGAAAAACTGCCCGCCTCCAGAGGCTCACCACCCGGAGTTGACCAGCCGAGGCCACCCGGGGACGGGAGAGGTCAGGCGTTCTGGACGGGGTTCGTGAGGGCGCCGAGGCCGTCGATGGCGACGGTGACCTTCTGGCCGTCGGTCATCGGGCCGACGCCGGCCGGGGTCCCGGTGAGGATGACGTCGCCGGGCAGCAGCGTCATGATCCGCGAAACCCACGAGACCAGGCCGCCGATGCCGTGCACCAGCTGCGAGGTGCGGCCGTCCTGCTGCACCTCGCCGTCCAGGTCGGTGCGGATCGACAGGTCCGACGGGTCGATCTCGGTGTCGATCCACGGCCCCAGCGGGCAGAACGTGTCGTAGCCCTTGGCGCGGGTCCACTGCCCGTCGGCCTTCTGCTGGTCGCGAGCCGTGACGTCGTTGGCGATCGTGTAGCCCAGCAGCACCTCGGTGCCGCGAGCCTCCGGGACGTCCTTGCAGGGCTGGCCGATGATCGCGGCCAGCTCGCCCTCGAAGTCCACCCGCTCGGAGTTCGGCGGCAGCTTGATCGGCGAGTTCGGGCCGATCACCGACGTCGAGGGCTTCATGAAGATCAGCGGGTTCTCCGGCGCCTCGCTGCCCATCTCGGCGGCGTGGTCGGCGTAGTTCTTGCCGACGCAGATCACCTTGCTCGGCAGGATCGGCGCCAGCAGCCGCACGTCGGCCATCGGCCACTTGCGACCCGTGTACGTGGGCGTGCCGAACGGGTGCTGGTCGATCTCGACCGCGACGATCTTCTCGCGCGGCGCAGCCGGATCCGGCTCCAGCGCCACGAAGGACACCCCGTCAGAGTGGGCGACACGAGCCAACCGCAAGACAAAACCTCCGCACGATCTGCTGTGGACTTAGCCCAACATACTCGGCCACGCAGGCCCACCACCGCATTCGGGGGTTCAGCGCGAGGCAGCGGTCACGTTCCGGCGCAACGACTTGTAGCTCAGCGCATCGGACAGCGCCAGCCAGCTGGCCTCGACGATGTTGGCGTGCACGCCGACGGTGGTCCACTCCTGCTCGCCGTCGCGGGACTCCACCAGCACGCGGGTGACCGCGTCGGTGCCGGGTTCGTCGACGAGGATGCGGACCTTGTAGTCGGCCAGCTCAACCGATTCCAGCCACGGCAGGCGCGGCACGAGGGCCTGGCGCAGCGCCGCGTCGAGGGCGTTGACGGGCCCGTTGCCCTCGGCGGTGGCGATCACCCGCTCCCCCGACACGATCACCCGCACGGTCGCCTCGGACACGACCTCGCCGTCGTCGCGGTGGTCGAGCAGCACCCGGTAGGACTCCAGCTCGAACGGCGCGTCGAGCGCCGCGTCGCCGCTCTCGCGGCGCAGCAGCAGTTCCAGCGACGCGTCGGCGGCCTCGAAGGACCAGCCGCGCGCCTCCAGCTCCTTGACCTTGCGCACGGCATCGCCGACGGCCTCCGGCGACAGCTCCAGCCCGAGCTCGGCTCCCTTGAGCTCCAGGCTGGCGCGACCGGCCATCTCCGTCACCAGGACCCGCATGTCGTTGCCGACATCGACCGGGTCGAGGTGGTTGTAGAGCTCGGGGTCCACTTTGATCGCGCTGGCGTGCAGACCCGCCTTGTGCGCGAACGCCGAGTGCCCGACGTAGGCCTGGTGGGTGTCCGGGGCGAGGTTGGCGATCTCGGCCAGCGCGTGCGAAACCCGCGTCAGCTCGGCGAGTTTCCCTTCCGGCAGCACGGGTTTGCCGAGCTTCGCCCCGAGATTCCCCAGCACCGCGAACAGATCCGCGTTGCCCGCGCGCTCCCCGTAGCCGTTGGCGGTGCACTGCACGTGGCTGGCGCCGGCCTGCACGGCGGCGACGCTGTTGGCCACGGCGCACCCGGTGTCGTCCTGGCAGTGGATGCCGACGCGCAGGCCCGTGCGCGCGATGACCTCCTCGACCGTCTCGGCGAGCTGCAGCGGGAGCTGACCGCCGTTGGTGTCGCACAGCACCACCACATCGGCTCCGGCACCGGCGGCGGCGTCGAGCACGCGCAGCGAGGTGTCGGGGTCGAACGCGTAGCCGTCGAAGAAGTGCTCCGCGTCGAGGAACACGCGCCTGCCGCGCTCGACGAGGTACCGGACGGTGTCGGCGACCATCGCGCAGTTCTCGGCGACGTCGGTGCGCAGCGCGCGTTCGACGTGCCTGCGGTCCGATTTGGCCACCAACGTCACCACCGGAGCGCCGGAATCCAGCAGTGCCGCGACTTGACGATCTTCCTCCACAGTGGACCCCGCTCGGCGGGTGGAGCCGAACGCGACGAGAGCGGCGTGATCGAGCTCCAGTTCCCCTTGCGCCGCGCGGTGGAAGAACTCGGTGTCCTTGGGAAGCGCTCCGGGCCAACCACCTTCGATGAACCCGACGCCGAGACCGTCGAGCAGGCGCGCCACGGCGAGCTTGTCGGTCACCGAGTACGAGATCCCCTCGCGCTGCGCGCCGTCCCGCAGCGTCGTGTCGTAGACGTGGAAGTCATCGCCCAGGGGCGTGCCTGCCGGGTGGGTGCGGGTCACTGGATCGTCTCCCGTCGAGAGGGGTCGGTTCGGGGTGGACTGGCAGCGGGCAACAAAAAAGACCCCCCGCGGGATGCGAGAGGTCAGCGCGTCGGGATGCGGAGATGTTTACCCGACGCGCTCGCCAATAATGATCACACTGCGGAGAGCCACGAACCCATGCTGCACACCTCGCGCCCCGATGTCCATCGAACGCGGCGGACTTCTCACGATCCGGAAAAGCCGAAGGGCGCCTTCCCCACGGGGAAGACGCCCTTCGAGGCGGAAGAACATCAGGGCTGGGGCGCCACCTCGCGGGAGGACACCAGCGCCGCCAGCCGGTCGCCGATGGCGAACGTGGCGCCCGGCGACGAGTGGTCGCGGGTCGCCAGGTCGAAGGCCACGGAGGCCTCGACGCGCTTGCTGGCCTCGGTCAGTCCGACGTGGTCGAGCAGCATGGCGATCGACAGCACCGCGGCGGTCGGGTCGGCCACGCCCTGCCCGGCGATGTCCGGGGCGCTGCCGTGCACCGGCTCGAACATGCTCGGGTTGCGGCGGGTGGCGTCGATGTTGCCGCTGGCCGCCAGGCCGATGCCACCGGTGATCGCGCCGGAGAGGTCGGTGATGATGTCGCCGAAGAGGTTGTCGGTGACGATCACGTCGAACCGGCCCGGGTCGGTGACCATGTGGATCGTGGTGGCGTCGACGTGCTGGTAGGCCACCGTGACGTCCGGGTACTGCAGCGAGACCTCTTCGACCACGCGCGACCACAACGAGCCGGCGTGCGTGAGCACGTTGGTCTTGTGCACCAGGGTCAGGTGCTTGCGCGGCCGCGAGGCGGCGCGGGCGAACGCGTCGCGCACGACCCGCTCGACGCCGAACGCGGTGTTGATGCTGCCCTCGGTGGCGATCTCGTGCGTGGTGTCCTTGCGCAGCAGGCCGCCGTTGCCCGCGTACGGCCCCTCGGTCCCCTCGCGCACGATGACCATGTCGACCTCACCCGGGTCGGCCACCGGGCTCTTCACGCCCGGGTAGAGCCGCGCGGGGCGCAGGTTCACGTGGTGGTCGAGCTCGAAGCGCAGCCGCAGCAGCAGGCCGCGCTCCAGGATGCCGCTGGGCACCGACGGGTCGCCGACCGCGCCGAGCAGGATCGCGTCGTGCTGGCGGAGCTCGCCGAGCACGGACTCGGGGAGCAGCTCCCCCGTCGCGTGCCAGCGAGCGGCGCCGAGGTCGTAACGGGTGATCTCGGTATCCGGCACCACCTCGCCGAGCACCTTGAGTGCCTCGGCAACGACCTCCGGCCCGATCCCGTCGCCGGGGATCACAGCGAGCCGCATCTACACACCTCCCGAGAACCACCCCGAACTGCGGGGCTCGAACTGTTGAGCCGAAGGCTACCGGCATGGCCGCGCGGCGCGGCACGCCGGGCCCACCAAGTGGATGATAAGTCCCGAACTGTGGGACACCCAGATGGGTGAAGCACTGTTTCGGTCCAGGTACGCGTGAGGGGCCGTCCCAGAGACTGGAACGACCCCTCTTCACGCTTCCGAGTTATTCAGCGTGCGAACTCGGCGTCGAGCACCTACGCAGCGACACCTCGTTGCGCGCTCAAAACCCGCTCACTCGAAGCTGACCGTGCGCACGATCCGGGCGCCCACGGCGGCCCCGATCGGCTCCAGCACGCCCTGCTCGACCGGGCGGTCCACGCGCAGCAGCATGATCGCTTCCGAGCGCTCGGTGGTCTGGCTGACCGTGGCGGCCTCGATGTTCACGCCGACCTCGCCCAGCAGCGTGCCGACCTTGCCCATCACGCCCGGGCGGTCCGGGTACTCCAGCAGCAGCACGTTGCCCTCGGCCCGCAGGTCGAAGTGGCGGCCGTTGACCTCGACCAGCTTCTCCACCTCGTTCGGACCCGACAGGGCACCCGAGACGACCGAGGTGGTGCCGTCGGCCATGTGCGCGCGCAGCGACACGACGCTGCGGTGGTTCGGGCTCTCCGAGGTCGTCTTGACCTCGACCTGAACACCCAGCTCCTCGGCCAGCTGCGGAGCGTTGACGAAGGTCACCTGGCTCTCGACCGCGCCGGAGAACACACCGCGCAGCGCCGCGAGCTGCAGCACCGAGACGTCCTCGTCGGCGAGCTCGCCGCGGGCCTCGATGGTCACCGAGCTCGGGGTGCCGCCCTGCAGCGCGGCCAGCAGCTGCCCCAGCTTCTGGGTCAGCGACAGGTACGGGCGGACCTCCTCGCCGACCGCGCCGCCCTGGACGTTGACCGCGTCCGGCACGAAGTCGCCGCGCAGCGCCAGCCGCACCGACTTGGCCACGTCGGTGCCCGCCCGGTCCTGGGCCTCGGCGGTGGAGGCGCCCAGGTGCGGGGTGACCACGGCGTTGTCCAGCTCGAACAGCGGGCTGTCGGTGATCGGCTCGGACTTGAACACGTCGATGCCCGCACCGGCGATGGTGCCGTTGCGCAGGGCCTCGACCAGCGCGTCCTCGTCCACCAGACCACCGCGGGCGGCGTTGATGATGATGAGGTTCGGCTTGGCCTTCTTGAGCTCCTCGGCACCGATGAGACCCAGGGTCTCAGCGGTCTTCGGGAGGTGGATCGACAGCGCGTCGGCGCGGGTGAGCAGCTCCTCCAGGGAGACCAGCTCGATGCCCAGCTGCGCGGCGCGGGCCGGCGACACGTAGGGGTCGTAGGCGATGAGCTTGGTGCCGAAGGCGGCGACGCGGGCGGCGAACAGCTGCCCGATCTTGCCGAGGCCGACGACACCGATGGTCTTGCCGTTGAGCTCGACGCCGCCGTAGGAGCTGCGCTTCCAGGCGCCGCCCTTCAGGCTCGCGTCGGCCTGCGGCACGTTGCGGGCGACCGCGAGCAGCAGCGCCATGGCGTGCTCGGCGGCGGAGACGATGTTGGAGGTGGGGGCGTTGACCACCATGACACCGCGCTCGGTGGCGGCGGGGACCTCGACGTTGTCGAGCCCGACGCCGGCGCGGGCGACGACCTTGAGGTTCTTGGCGGCCGACAGGACTTCGGCATCGACCTTGGTTGCGGAACGGACCAGCAGCGCATCGGCGTCGGCGACAGCGTCGAGCAGCGCCGGACGGTCGGTGCCGTCCACGTTGCGGATCTCGACCTCTTCGCCGAGGGCGTCGATCACGGACGGGGCCAGCTTCTCGGCGAGAAGTACGACAGGACGGCTTGCGTTGGTCACGGGCGAACTCCAAGCTGGAAGATCACGATCGGCACGACGATGTGCCCGGACGTTGGGAGTTTAACGGGAGATTGAGAAAGCGTTCACAAGGGTGTAGCTCGGATCACCGCTCGATCCAACTCCTCGGTACCGCCCGCTCTTCCAGCATTCTCGCAGATCACCCGCCCTGCGAGGGCCTTCCGTTCCAGAGTGCGAGAAATGCGATCGCCACCCGAACGGGCCCGCACCGCCCTCCCCGACGGCACGAGACCCGAGCGGCGGCCGGACTCACGGTTCGTCGAATTCGCCGTCCTTGGCTCCCGCGACGAACGCGTCCCATTCCTCGGGGGTGAAAACGAGAACCGGCCCTTCCGGATCCGCCCCGTTCCGCATCCCGATATAACCGTCGACGAAGGCGATCTCCACGCCCGGTTCGTCCGGATCGTCGGTGCTCGTGATCCACTCTGCGACCGAGAAGTCCAGCTGGTCACGGATGTGCGCTTTGTCGTCGACGATCTCGTTCTCTGCACTCACGATGCGTACCGTATCCCTCACTCCTAGCGATATCCCGTTGTGGGAGACCCGCCCGGCGGAAACCTACCCACCACACCCGCGACGCGCGAGGCCCGGTGAAACCTCTTTCACAAGGTTTCACCGGGCCACGCGGAACACGGCTGCCGAGCGCTGGGAGCGCCCCGAGATCAACTCACTTGTTGGTCCAGGACATCAGCGAGCGCAGCTTCTTGCCGACCTCTTCGATCTGGTGGGCGTTGCCCTCGGCCTGCAGCTTGGTGAAGTTCGGGCGACCGGACTCGTCCTCGGCCACCCACTCCTTGGCGAAGGTGCCGTCCTGGATCTCGCCCAGCACCTTGCGCATCGATTCCTTGACGTGCGAGTCGATGACGCGCGGGCCCCGGGTGAGGTCGCCGTACTCGGCGGTGTCGGAGCAGGAGTAGCGCTGACCGGCGATGCCGCCCTCCCACATCAGGTCCACGATCAGCTTGAGCTCGTGCAGGACCTCGAAGTAGGCGATCTCCGGCTGGTAACCGGCCTCGACCAGCACCTCGAAGCCGTTCTGCACGAGCGCGGAGGCACCACCGCAGAGGACGGCCTGCTCGCCGAACAGGTCGGTCTCGGTCTCCTCCTTGAAGGTGGTCTTGATGACGCCGGCGCGGGCACCGCCGATGGCGGCCGCGTAGGACAGCGCCAGGGCCTGGGCGCTGCCCGAGGCGTCCTGCTCGACGGCGATCAGGCACGGCACGCCCTTGCCGTCGACGAACTGGCGGCGGACCAGGTGACCCGGGCCCTTCGGCGCGACCATCGCGACGTCGACGTCGGCCGGCGGCTGGATCAGGCCGTAGCGGATGTTGAATCCGTGGCCGAAGAACAGCGCGTCACCCTGCTTGAGGTTCGGGGCGACGTCGTTGGCGTAGATCTCGCGCTGCTTGGTGTCGGGCGCCAGGATCATGATCAGGTCGGCCTCGGCCGACGCCTCGGACGGGGTCAGGACCTTCAGACCCTCCTCCTCCGCCTTGGCGCGGGACTTCGAGCCCTCCGGCAGGCCGATCCGCACGTCCACACCCGAGTCCCGGAGGCTCAGCGCGTGGGCGTGGCCCTGGCTGCCGTAGCCGATGACGGCGACCTTGCGGCCCTGCACGATGCCCAGGTCCGCGTCCGCGTCGTAGAAGATTTCAACTGCCATGGTGATTCAGCGTTTCCTTTCGGGACTTCATCGGTTGTCGGCCGTGGCTGGCAACCGCTAGCTCATGAGCCTGGTGGGCCCTGTGTGGCGGGGTCGCCGGTTGTCAGCGCACTGCGGTGGCCGTGATGGAGCGGGGGCCTCGGCCGATCGCGATCGTTCCCGACTGCACCATCTCGCGGACGCCGTAGGGTTCCAGCATTCGCAGCAACGCGTCGAGCTTATCGGCGGTGCCGGTGGCCTCGATCGTCAGCGCCTCGGGCGAGACGTCGACCACCTTCGCGCGGAACAGCTGCACGGTCTCCAGGACCTGGCTGCGCACCGAGGAGTCGGCGCGGACCTTGACCAGCAGCAGCTCGCGCTGCACCGCGGCGTCGTCCTCCAGCTCCACGATCTTGATCACGTTCACCAGCTTGTTGAGCTGCTTGGTGACCTGCTCCAGCGGCTGGTCGCTGACGGCGACCACGATCGTCATCCGGGAGATCTCCGGGTGCTCGGTCGGGCCGACCGCGAGCGACTCGATGTTGAAGCTGCGCCGCGAGAAGAGACCGCTCACCCGGGCGAGGACACCGGGCACGTTCTCGACCAGCACGCTCAAGGTATGCCTAGTCACGCCTCGTCCTCCTCGAAAAGCGGGCGGATCCCGCGTGCCGCCATGATCTCGTCGTTGCCGGTGCCCGCGGCCACCATCGGCCACACCTGGGCGTCCTTGCCCACCACGAAGTCGATCACGACCGGTCGGTCGTTGATCTCCATAGCCCGCTGGATGACGCTGTCGACGTCCTCTTTGGACTCACACCGCAGGCCTGCGCACCCGTAGGCGTCGGCGAGCAGCTTGAAGTCCGGGATGCGGTGCTTGTGGGTGCCGAGGTCGCTGTGTGAGTAACGCTCGGCGTAAAACAGGTTCTGCCACTGCCGGACCATACCCAGGTTGCCGTTGTCGATGACGGCGACCTTGATGGGGATGTCCTCGATCGCGCAGGTGGCGAGCTCCTGGTTGGTCATCTGGAAGCAGCCGTCGCCGTCGATCGCCCACACGACCTTGTCCGGCTCACCGGCCTTGGCGCCCATCGCGGCCGGGACCGCGTAGCCCATCGTGCCGAGGCCACCGGAGTTGAGCCAGGAGCGCGGGTTGTCGTAGCCGATGAACTGCGCGGCCCACATCTGGTGCTGGCCCACGCCCGCGGCGTAGATCGCGTCGGTGCCGGCGATCGCGCCCAGGCGCTCGATGACGTACTCCGGCGACAGGCTGCCGTCGTCGGGCTCGCTGTAGCCCAGCGGGAACCGGCCGCGGATGTCGTCGAGCATCTCCCACCAGGGCTTGAGGTCGGCGGTGCCGTCCTCGGCCTCGGCGGCCTCGAAGGCGTCGGTCAGCTCGGCGATGACGTCCTTGCAGTCACCGACGATCGGGACGTCGGCGTAGCGGTTCTTGGAGATCTCGGCCGGGTCGATGTCGGCGTGCACGACCTTGGCGTCCGGCGCGAACGACGAGAGCTGCCCGGTGACCCGGTCGTCGAACCGGGCGCCCAGCGCGATCAGCAGGTCGGAGCGCTGCATCGCGGCGACCGCCGCGACCGTGCCGTGCATGCCCGGCATGCCCAGGTGCTGCGGGTGCGAGTCCGGGAACGCGCCGCGCGCCATGAGCGTGGTGACCACCGGGATGCCGGTCCGCTCGGCCAGCTTGCGCAGCTCGGCGTGCGCCTCGGCCTTGATGACCCCACCACCGACGTAGAACACCGGGTGCTTGGCCTCGACCATGAGCTTCGCGGCCTCGCGGACCTGCTTGCCGTGCGGCTTGCTGGTCGGCCGGTAGCCCGGCAGCTTCATCTCCGGCGGCCAGGAGAAGGACATGGTGGCCTGCTGGACGTCCTTGGGGATGTCGACCAGCACCGGTCCGGGACGGCCGCTGGCGGCGATGTAGAACGCCTCGGCGATGATCCGTGGGATGTCCTCGGGGTCGGTGACCAGGAAGTTGTGCTTGGTGATGGGCAGCGTGATGCCGCAGATGTCGGCTTCCTGGAAGGCGTCGGTGCCGATCAGGCCGGTGGCCTGCTGACCGGTGATCGCCACGACCGGGACCGAGTCCATGTGCGCGTCGGCGAGCGGGGTGACCAGGTTCGTCGCGCCCGGACCGGAGGTCGCCATGCACACCCCGACCTTGCCGGTGGCCTGCGCGTACCCGGTCGCCGCGTGCCCGCCGCCCTGCTCGTGGCGCACCAGCACGTGCCGGACCTTCTCGGAGTCGAGCAGCGGGTCGTAGGACGGGAGGATGGTGCCACCCGGAATCCCGAAGACGACCTCGCAACCCACGGACTCCAGCGAGCGCACGAGCGCCTGCGCACCCGTCATCTTCACCGGAGCACCGCTGGGCGGCGCGGGCTTGGGTCGGCGTCCTGGCGGGGGCGCCGGGACCGGATTCTGCCTGGTATTGGCGCTGGTCATCGGGTCAACCTCGGTGGTTGGGAGTGGGACCGGACACGAAAAAACCCCCGCAGGCCACACAATGGCCCAACGAGGGTTGGCGCGTCGACGCTGCGGTACTTCCTCAGGCGTCGACGCGCCGGGGAAGTACGAGAATGTCGTGCAGTCGCAGCATGGCCAGGACGTTAATGGGATCAGGAGCGCCGCGTCAAACCATCCGGGACGATCGTCCCGCATGCTGGGCACCCGTTCGGGCTACCTCGATCTTGCCGATCCGTGGTTTCCGCAGTTCAACAATGCCGTCTCGGCTCGATTTCCGGCCGGTGTGATGCGCGCCGCTCCCCTCGTCCCAGCGGGCGGGAAAGCGGTGCCCGTTCAACCGGATCGGGCCAGGTGAGACCATCGAGGCGTGAGCGAGACACCCCACGACGCCGGGCGGGACGACGACGCCGCCGAGCAGAGCACCGAATCCCACCCCGAGGAGAAGGCCCAGGACGAGACGGGCCAGACCGAGGCGGTCCAGGACGAGACGGTCCAGGACGAATCGGGGCAGGACGAATCGGGGGAGGACGAGCAGCCGCTCGACATCCCGGAGTCGCTGAACTTCCGGGTTCCCCGGGTGTCGCTGCTGGCCGTGCTCGCGGTCGCGGCCTGCGCGGTGCCGCTGGCCACCACCTCCGGTCCGCTGGGCCCGCTGGTCTTCCTCATCCCGCTCGCCCTGCTGTGGCTCGTGCTGCGCCCGCGCACCACCGTCGACGCCGAGCGGATCAAGGTCCGCGGCCTGGTGAGCGGCCGCACCCTGCCGTGGGAATCGTTGCAGGGCCTGGCCATCGTCAAGCAGTCCCAGGTGCGCGCCAGCACCACCAAGGGCGGCGAGGTCACGCTGCCCAACGTGCGCCCGCGCGACCTCCCGGCGATCGCCCTGGTGTCCCGGGGACACCTCCCGGACCCCACCGCCGAGTCCTCCGACGAGGGCTGACACCGGCCCCCCGCCGCGTAATCCGGACGACATGCGTGGTCAACCGCGCTGTTCGGAGGAGTAGGGTCACGAGCACACCACCACGCTTAGCGCCCACAAGGCGATGTCAGCGGGATGGGCCGATCGCGTCGAAGCTCCGCCTCCGCGCTCGGCGCTGATCCGCACCACGAGCCTGGAATCGAAGAAGGTCTCCCAAATGCCCCAGCTGCGTTCCCGAACCACGACTCACGGCCGGAATGCCGCCGGCGCCCGTTCGCTGTGGCGCGCCACCGGCATGACCGACGACGACTTCGGCAAGCCGATCGTCGCCATCGCCAACTCCTACACCCAGTTCGTGCCCGGGCACGTGCACCTGCGCGACCTCGGTGACGTGGTGGCCGAGACGGTCCGCGAGTCCGGGGGCGTGCCGCGCGAGTTCCACACCATCGCCGTCGACGACGGCATCGCGATGGGCCACAGCGGCATGCTCTACTCGCTGCCCTCGCGCGAGATCATCGCCGACTCCGTGGAGTACATGGTCAACGCCCACCAGGCGGACGCGCTGGTGTGCATCTCCAACTGCGACAAGATCACCCCGGGGATGCTCAACGCCGCGATGCGGCTCAACATCCCGACGGTGTTCGTCTCCGGCGGGCCGATGGAGGCCGGCAAGGCCGTCGTGGTCGAGGGCGTCGCGCACGCGCCGACCGACCTGATCACCACCATCTCCGCCTCGGCGAACTCGGCGATCGACGACGAGGGACTGTCCGAGGTGGAGCGCTCCGCGTGCCCGACCTGCGGTTCCTGCTCCGGCATGTTCACCGCGAACTCGATGAACTGCCTGACCGAGGCGCTGGGCCTGGCGCTGCCGGGCAACGGCTCGACGCTGGCCACCCACGCGCTGCGCCGCGAGCTGTTCCAGGAGGCCGGGCGCACGGTCGTCAACATCGCCAAGCGCTACTACCAGGACGACGACGAGACGGTCCTGCCGCGCTCGGTGGCGAGCAAGAAGGCCTTCGAGAACGCGATGGCGCTGGACATGGCGATGGGCGGCTCCACCAACACGGTGCTGCACACCCTCGCCGCCGCGCAGGAGGGCGAGATCGACTTCACCCTCGACGACATCGCCGAGACCAGCCGCCGCGTGCCGTGCCTGTCGAAGGTCGCGCCGAACTCCGACTACCACATGGAGGACGTGCACCGGGCCGGCGGCATCAGCGCGATCATGGGCGAGCTGGACCGCGCGGGCCTGCTGCACCGCGACGTGGCCTCGGTGCACAGCGCGAGCCTGACCGAGTGGCTGTCGACCTGGGACGTGCGCGGCGAATCGCCGTCGGAGAAGGCCCTCGAACTCTTCCACGCCGCCCCGGGCGGGGTGCGCACCACGCAGGCGTTCTCCACCGAGAACCGCTGGTCCTCGCTGGACACCGACGCCGCCAACGGTTGCATCCGCGACGTCGAGCACGCCTACACCGTCGACGGCGGACTGGCCGTGCTCAAGGGCAACCTGGCCACCGACGGCGCGGTCATCAAGGCGGCCGGTGTCGAGGAGGAGCTCTGGCACTTCCAGGGCCCGGCCCGCGTGCTGGAGAGCCAGGAGCAGGCCGTCTCGGCGATCCTGAACAAGGAGATCCAGCCCGGTGAGGTGCTGGTGATCCGCTACGAGGGACCCGCCGGTGGTCCCGGCATGCAGGAGATGCTGCACCCGACCGCGTTCCTCAAGGGCTCCGGCCTGGGCAAGAAGTGCGCGCTGATCACCGACGGCCGGTTCTCCGGCGGCTCCTCGGGCCTGTCGGTCGGCCACATCTCGCCGGAGGCCGCGGGCGGCGGCACGATCGGCCTGGTCGAGAACGGCGACCAGATCCTCATCGACGTCCACCAGCGCAAGCTGGAGCTGCTGGTCGACGAGCAGGTCCTGGCCGAGCGCCGCGCCAAGATGGAGGCCAGCGAGAACCCCTGGCACCCGGTCGGCCGCGAGCGCAAGGTCACCACCGCGCTGCGCGCCTACGCCAAGCTCGCCACCTCGGCGTCCTACGGCGCGGTCCGCGACGTGAACAAGTGATCTTCTTTATCCCGGTGGTCGCCTTGCTTGGCGGTGCGGGTAGGGGAACCTGAGCGGCTCCGTGGACTCCGCGCGTCGCTCCTGATGTATGTCCAATACACGGCGTCACGACGTGCCCGCCACGAAACCGCTCAGAACCCCCGGCGGTGCCGGTTGCTTGCGTGGTGAACGAGAAAGCGCCTCCGGCGCTTGCCTGACGTGAAATCGGGCCCCGCTCCTCGGTTGGAGCGGGGCCCGATTCGTGTCGGTGCGCGTCGTGTCAGGGGCGGTGGAACAGGATCAGGATCGCCGCGGCCGCGCCAGCCGCGATGATCAGCCCGAAGAAGCCGAATCCCAACGGGCGGCGGAACCACACTCGCCCGTAGTCCAAGGCCACCCGGCCGGGACCGGTGAACAACAAGCCGATCCCGACGGCGCCGAGGATGGCGTCCATCTCGAAACCGCCGTCGGCGTTGAAGAAACCGGCACCCAGCTTGACGAACACCGCGCTGGCCATCAGCCCCACCACACCGGCCGCGGCGGCCGGCGTGAACAGGCCCAGGACCAGCAGCGCACCGGCACCGAGCTCGGTGCCGCCGGTCACCAGCGAGAGCGCCGCGCTCTGCTGGAAGCCCATGCCGGAGAGAACCTCCGCGAAGCCCTCCGGGCCCGGACCGCCGAACGCGCCGAACAGCTTCTGCGCGCCGTGCAGCAGGAAGACCCCGCCCAGCGCCAGTCGCAGGACCAGCAGACCGAGGTCGGTTCCCCGTTCCAGGCGAACGGCTTGCGCTGCTTGCCGAGTTCCTCGGCGTAACCGGAGTCTTCACCGACGCCGCCCACCAGCGAGGTCGCTTCACCTGCGCTGTAGCCGTCGTCTTCGTCGTAGTAGTTGTGTTGGCGTGCGCCGAGGCTCTGCGTGCTCTTGGCCGCACCCTTCGCGCCGCGCGGCCGCTGGGCGTGCGCGCCGTAGCTGCGATCGTCGGGGGAGCCGCCCGCACCGCCGGGGCGATCGTCTTGGATCCTCACGCCGCAGGAGGCTAGGGCATCTTCACCCGATAGTGCGACCCCTGGGGAGAAAACCTTTCCCACACGTGACAGGTTCGATACCACTCGTCTCCGACCAGGGGGAAAATGTGCCGATGGAAGACCTGGAATTCCGCGAGCGCATGTCCGGAGATCTCGACGTCTCCGCAGGTCAGGAGCATTTCCGGGAAATCCGTGACGATCGGCCGTGGAGCGTCGCGGCTCCGCGGGCGGTTCTCGTGCTCCCCGAACTGGTTTCGGCGCCGGAATTGCTTCCGCTCGATTGCGCGACCCAGGTCCTGAATTGGTCCCCGGAACGCATTTCCTCCGGCACCACCGGTGATCGCATCGCCGACGTCCTCACCGTTCTCGACGACGCGGGCGCACCCGACTGCGTGGTCCTGGCCTGGTCCGGAGGCACCGCGCTCGCCGTGGAGCTCGCCGCCCGCCACCCCGACCGGGTGCGCGGGCTGCTGCTGCTCGCCGGCCCTCCCACCGCGGGCGCCGAAGCGCTGCTGGCCGGGATCGGCGTGCCCGGGCGGCTGCGGCGACTGCTCGCCGCCACCGGGTCGGCCTCGCTGCGGCTGACCGGTGACCTGGTGGAATCGGTGACCGCGCAGCTGCCCGTCGGCGACTGGCCGGGCCACCTGCTGCGCCAGGCCGGGCTGCTGCCCGCCGACTCCGACCGCGCCGCCACCGCGGCCGCGCTGCGCAACCTCGTGCGGCGCGACTGGCGCACGCACGCCGAGCTCGCCCTGGCCTGGAGCTCCTCGGTCCGCGACGGCCTGCCCGGCATCACCTGCCCGCTCACCCTGCTGGCCGGGCGCTGGGACCCCCTCGGCGAGCCGCTGACCACCGCGAAGCAGGTCGGTTCCCTCCCGCAGGCCCGGGTGCGGATGCTGGAGACCTCGCACTTCATCCCGCTGGAGGCTCCCGACACCGTCCGCGCGGAGTTCGACCTGCTGCTGCGCCGCGTCGAGGCCGTCGAGTGCGCCCGCCGCGGCATCGACCCGCCACCCCCACCGGTCCGCAGGCTCCGCATCCCCCTGCCCCAACCCCGCCGACGCCGCAGAACCCTCCACCCACCACCCCACCACCGGTGACCCGACTTCGATGGAAGTCGGAACCTCGTGGGGATCGGGTCCTGGAGGCTCACCCCGGGTTCACCGGGGGACGGATAGGGTCGGGGGCGTGATGGGTCGGTCTCGTGTGCTGGTGGGCGCCTGCGCGGTGCTCGGTGTCGTGCTGAGCGGCTGCGCCGAGTTCCCGAACGAGCACACCCGGCCGTTCGCCGACCAGCCGTCGCTGGAACCGCAGGCCGGACCGCAACCGTCCTTCGAGAGCGAGCCGCCCCCGTCGGAGGCGCCCGGCGCGCCGCAACCGCAGCAGCCCCCGCAGGCGGTGGGCTGCGAGGACCCCGACCCGGCGGTGATCACGACCTGCCTGGACCCGGTCGGGGCGATCGCGGTGCTGCCGGACGGGCAGAGCGCGCTCGTCGGCGAGCGCACCACGGGCCGCGTGCTGCGCGTGCAGAAGGGCGCGGAACCCGTTGAGCTGGCCCGGATTCCGGTGGACTCCAGCAGCGGCGGCGGCCTCACCGGTCTCGCGCTGTCGCCGACCTACCACGAGGACGAGCTCTTCTACGCCTACATCACCACGGGTTCGGACAACCAGGTCGTGCGCGTGGCCAGCGGCGATCGGCCGAAACCGGTGCTGACCGGCATCCCGAAGGGCTCCACCGGCAACTCGGGCGCGCTGCTCGACGACGGCAAGGGCGCCCTGCTGGTGGCCACGGGCAGCGCCGGTGATCCGGGCAACGCGGCCGACCCGACGTCGCTGGCCGGGAAGCTGCTGCGCATCGACGGTTTCGGGAAGCCGGCCGAGGGCAACCCGAAGCAGGACTCGCCGGTGGTGACCTCGGGGCTGAACGAGCCGACCGGTCTCTGCGGCACGTCCGCGCTCGACATGTTCTGGGTGACCGACCGCAACGGCGGCCAGGACGCCCTGCACCGGGTGAAGTTCGGTGAGCCGCTGGGCGATCCGGCGTGGACCTGGTCGGACCGGCCTGGCGTGTCGGGCTGCGCGGCGGACCCGTCGACGGTGATCGTGGCGCTGCGCGACGCCTCCGCGCTCTACACGCTGCACCCGGCTCCGGACGGCAGCTTCACCGGTCAGCCCACCAAGGTCCTGGAGAACCGCTACGGCCGCTTCGCCACCGCGGCCCTGGCCCCGGACGGCCTGGTCTGGCTCGGCACCACCAACCGCGACGGCGACCGCCCGGTCCCCAGCGACGACCGGGTCCTCCGCCTGGAACCCCCGACCGGCGGAACCGCGGGCAAGGACTGAGGACCGGTCCGTGGTCGCGCTGCTCGGCGGTGCGGGTGGCGGAACCTGACCGGCGGCGGTTGCTCAGGTGGTGGGATGCGGCTCCGCCGCGTGCGCGAACAGCACCTACCCGTTGACGCCTCGGTCGATCATGCCCGTGAGCAGGTCGATCGCGTCCTCGTCGGTGAGCGCGGCGAGCAGGGGCTGTTCCTCGACGAGCTTGGTGTGGGCGAACTGCTGGCAGAGCCCGGCGATGGCCAGCGCCGTGGCCTCGGGCCGTTCGCAGTGCGCCAGGTGGTCGGCGAGGTGGTGCACGTCGGGTTCGAGGAGCTCGGCGGCGCGGTCGGCGAAGCGCTGGTCGACCAAGGCAGCCTGGCGCAGCGCGATGAGCACGGCCCGGTGCTCGCGGAAGAAGCCCCAGTACTGGGCGACGTGCCAGCGGATGGCGGCGCGGTCGCGCAGGTCCGCCGAGTGCTCCTCGGAGGTGAGCACGTCCTGGTCCCCGGCCTCCAGCAGGTCGGCGAGCAGTGATTCGAGGAGTTCTTCCTTGCTCTTGAAGTGGTTGTAGAAGGACCCGGCGGACCGGCCCGCTTCGGCGGTGATGTCGGTGATCTTGGTGTTGAGGTAGCCCTGCCGGTCGAAGACGCGCACGGCCGCGGTCTTGAGCGCCGCCTCGGTCTCGGCAGCTTGCGCCTTGCGGATGCTTCCCGGCATCGCTTCTCCTCCCTCGCCGCTTGACGGGAAACCTAGCAAGCGGTTAACTGAATTCATATTCAGTGAATCTAAGTTCACCTAGGAGTGCTGATGGACACCCGAGTGCTGATCGCCGGCGCCGGACCCGCCGGGCTGACGCTGGCCATCGAACTGGCCCGTCGCGGCGTGCCCTGCCGGATCGTGGATGCCAGGGAGGAGCCCTTGCCCGGATCGCGCGGTGATGGCCTCCAACCGCGCACGCTGGAGGTCTTCGACGACCTGGGCGTGATCGACGAGATCGTGGCGGCCGGATTCCTCCCGCCGCCCTTCCGCACCTACACCGACGGCGTGCCCACCGGCGAGGTCCGCATGGCCGAGCACGTCGAACCCAGCCCCCAGGTGCCGCATCCGAACGGGTGGATGGTTCCCCAGTGGCGCACCGAGGAGATCCTCCGCGACCGCCTCGCCGACCTCGGCGTGAAGGTCGAGCGCGGCAACGCCCTGCAGGGCCTGCGGCAGGACGACGACTCCGTGACAGCCACGCTGACCAGCGGCGACGTGCGCGCCGAGTACCTCGTCGGAGCCGACGGCGGCCGCAGCACCGTCCGCAAGCGGCTCGGCGTCGAGTTCCTCGGCGACACCGACGAGGCCACCAAGCTCGTCCTCTTCGACGCCCGGGTGACCGGCCTCGACCACCCCGAGCTCGCCCACCACTTCCAATCCGCGACCGAACCCGGCCACGGCGTCAGCCTCACACCCCTCGCGGGAACCGATGTGCTGCAGTGCGCAGCAAGGCCTCCCTCCACCCACGAGGCCCGGGAAGATTCCTCCCACGTGCAGGGCCTGCTGGACCACTTCGGCGCTTCGCACGTGCGGATCCGGGAGCTGACGTGGTCGACGATCTGGCGACCGAACTCCCGACTGGCCGAGACCTTCCGCTCGGGCCGCGTGTTCCTCGCCGGGGACGCCGCGCACACGCACCCGCCGACCGGTGGTCAAGGGCTCAACACGAGCGTGCAGGACGCCTACAACCTGGGCTGGAAGCTCGCCGACGGCTCCCCCGAACTGCTCGACAGCTACGACGCCGAGCGCCGCCCGGTCGCCGCGAGCGTGCTCGGGCTCAGCGCGGACCTGCTGGACAAGACCCTGCGGGGAACTTCTGACGCACTGCGGCGCGGCGCCGCGACCAACCAGCTCGGAATCGGCTACCGCGACGGTCCCCTCACCACCGACGAGCGCCCGGAACCCGGCCGGGTCCGAGCAGGCGACCGCGCCCCCGGCGCCCTGCTGCGCACCCCCGACGGCGAGACGGTCGGCCTCTTCGACCTGCTGCGCGGAACCCACTGGACGCTGCTGTGCTTTGACAGGAAGGTTCCCCAGCACTCACCCCAGGTGCGGCCCCTGCACATCACCCGCCGCGAGAACCGGCAGGAAGGTTCCCTCACCGACGTCGACGCCTACACGACCTACGACGTCACCGAGGGCACCGAGGTCCTGATCCGCCCCGACGGCTACATCGCCCACATCCGCTGACCCCAACGTGGTCGTGGGTGGGGAGGTTTTCATGAAAACCTCCCCACCCACGACCCCCGGAAGACCCGCTCCCCACCCCGGAGATCGCGCAGTTTTCATGAAAACTGCACTCCACACGGGACGGGACAGTTTTCATGAAAACCTCACCCCCGTGAGGAACCGAGACCCCGAGGGAACCTTCGTCACCTGAGGAGGGGGAAGTTTTCATGAAAACTTCGTCTCCCCCGGTGTGGGGAGGTTTTCATGAGAACTGTCCCTCCCCAAAAAGGCCCCGAGACGACGAGGAGCCCCCGGCTTCAAGCCGGGGGCTCCTCGGGGGCGTGCGGGTGGGTTACTGGCCGCAGGCCTTGAGGACGAGTTCGCGGACCCGCTTGGCGTCGGCCTGGCCCTTGGTGGCCTTCATGACCGAGCCGACCACCGCACCGGCAGCTTGTACCTTGCCGCCGCGGATCTTCTCCGCGATGTCCGGCTGCGCCGCCAGCGCCTCGTCGATCGCCTTCTGCAGCGCCGAGTCGTCCGAGACGACCTCCAGACCGCGGGCGGCGACGACCTCGTCCGGCTCGCCCTCGCCGTCGAGGACGCCGTCGACGACCTGGCGGGCCAGCTTGTTGGTCAGCTTGCCCTCGCCGACCAGCGCCGCGACCCGGGCCACCTGCTTCGGCGTGATCGCCAGGTCGGCGAGCTCGACGCCGCGGGTGTTGGCCTGCTGCGACAGGTACGCCACCCACCAGGAGCGGGCGTCGCCCGGCGCGGCACCGGCCTCGACGGTCTCGGCGATGAGCTCCAGCGCTCCGGCGTTGACCAGGTCGCGCAGCTCCTCGTCGGACAGGCCCCACTCCTCCTGGGCGCGCTTGCGGCGCTCCCACGGCAGCTCGGGCAGCGTCTTGGAGAGCTCGTCGACCCACTCGCGCGACGGCGCGATCGGAACCAGGTCCGGCTCCGGGAAGTACCGGTAGTCCTCCGAGGTCTCCTTCGGCCGACCGGCCGAGGTGGACCCGCTGGACTCGTCGAAGTGCCGCGTCTCCTGCAGGATCGACCCGCCGGAGGTCAGCACCGCCGCGTGCCGCTGCATCTCGTAGCGCACCGCGCGCTCGACGCTGCGCAGCGAGTTGACGTTCTTGGTCTCGGTGCGCGTGCCGAACTCGGTGGTGCCCTTGGGCATCAGCGAGACGTTCGCGTCGCAGCGCAGCGAGCCCTGGTCCATGCGCACGTCGGAGACGTTCAGCGCCCGCAGCAGGTCGCGCAGCGCGGCCACGTAGGCGCGGGCGACCTCGGGGGCGCGCTCACCGGCACCGGTGATCGGCTTGGTGACGATCTCGATCAGCGGCACGCCGGCCCGGTTGTAGTCCAGCAGCGAGTAGTCGGCGCCGTGGATGCGACCGGTGGCACCGCCCATGTGCAGCGACTTGCCGGTGTCCTCCTCCATGTGCGCCCGCTCGATGTCGACGCGGAAGGTCTCGCCGTCGTCGAGCACCACGTCGAGGTGACCGTCGAAGACGATCGGCTCGTCGTACTGCGAGGTCTGGAAGTTCTTCGGCATGTCCGGGTAGAAGTAGTTCTTCCGGGCGAACCGGCACCACTCCGCGACCTGGCAGTTCAGCGCCAGGCCGATCCGGATCGCGGCCTCGACGGCCTTGCCGTTGACCGCGGGCAGCGCACCCGGCAGGCCCAGGCACACCGGGCAGACCTGGGTGTTGGGCTCGGCGCCGAACGCGTTGGCGCAGCCGCAGAACATCTTGGTCTTGGTGGAGAGCTCGACGTGGACCTCGAGGCCCAGCACCGGGTCGAACCGGGCCAGGACCTCGTCGTAGTCCATGATCTCGGCGACGGCGGTCACTCCTCGTCACTCCCCTTGCGCAGCGCGCGCACCGCCAGAGCGGTACCCGTGATCAGACCGAGCGCCGTGATGATGACGTCGGCCAGTTCGAGCTTGTCGTTGTTCTCGCGGGCCGCCTTGTAGCTGGCCTTCAGCCCGAAGGCCGCCGAGACCACGGAAGCGAGCTGGAACGCGGCCTTCAACTTCGGGTTCACCTTGCGACCTCCTGCATCGGTGGCGTGGGAGCGACTCATACCGCCGCCTCCAGCTTCGGGACACGGTTGATCAGCGGACCGCCCTGCTCGGCGTCGCGGGCGACCTCGTAGGCCGCGCCGACCCGGTAGAGCCGGTCGTCGGCCATCGCCGGGGCCATGATCTGCAGGCCCACCGGCAGACCGTCCTCATCGGACAGACCGCAGGGCAGGCTCATGGCGGCGTTGCCCGCCAGGTTCGACGGGATCGTGCACAGGTCGGCGAGGTACATCGCCATCGGGTCGTCGACCCGCTCGCCGATCTTGAACGCGGTGGTCGGGGTGGTCGGCGAGACCAGCACGTCGACCTGCTCGAACGCGGCGGTGAAGTCGCGGGTGATCAGCGTCCGCACCTTCTGCGCCTGGCCGTAGTAGGCGTCGTAGTAGCCCGAGGACAGCGCGTAGGTGCCGAGCATGATGCGGCGCTTGACCTCGGGGCCGAAGCCGGCCTCGCGGGTCATCGACATGACCTGCTCGGCGCTGTGCTCGCCGTCGTCGCCGACGCGCAGGCCGTAGCGCATCGAGTCGAAGCGTGCCAGGTTCGACGAGCACTCGCTCGGCGCGATCAGGTAGTAGGCGCCCAGCGCGTAGTCGAAGTGCGGGCAGGAGACCTCGACGACCTCGGCGCCCAGCTTCGACAGCTGCGCGACGGCGGCGTCGAACGCCCGCTGCACGCCCGGCTGGTAGCCGTCGCCGGAGAACTCGCGGACCACGCCGACCTTCACGCCGGTCAGGTCACCGCTGGCGCCCTGCTTGGCGGCCTCGACGACCTGCGGCACCGGCTGGTCGATGGAGGTGGAGTCCATCGGGTCGTGCCCGGCGATGACCTCGTGCAGCAGCGCCGCGTCCAGCACCGTCCGCGCGCACGGGCCCGGCTGGTCCAGCGACGACGAGAACGCCACCAGGCCGTAGCGGGACACCCCGCCGTAGGTGGGCTTGACGCCCACGGTGCCGGTCACCGCGCCCGGCTGGCGGATGGAGCCGCCGGTGTCGGTGCCGATGGCCAGGGGTGCCTCGAACGCGGCCAGCGCCGCCGAGGAACCGCCGCCCGAACCGCCCGGGATGCGGTCGGTGTCCCACGGGTTGCGGGTCGGGCCGTAGGCGGAGTTCTCGGTGGACGAGCCCATCGCGAACTCGTCCATGTTGGTCTTGCCCAGCACGACCACACCGGCCTCGCGCAGCTTGCGCGTCACCGTCGAGTCGTACGGCGCCATCCAGCCCTCGAGCATCTTGGAGCCGACGGTGGTGGGCATGTCGGTGGTGGTCAGCACGTCCTTGAGCGCCAGCGGCACGCCGGCCAGCGGCGAGGCCGCCTTGCCCGCGGCCCGGTCCTCGTCGGCCTGGCGGGCGGCGGCGAGCGCGCCCTCGGCGTCGACGTGCAGGAACGCGTGGACCAGCGGGTCCACGGCGGCGATGCGGTCCAGGTGCGCCTGCGTCACCTCGACCGACGTGACCTCCCCTGCCGCCAGCTTGGCGGCCAGCTCGGACGCGGTCAGCCCGGTCAGGCTCATCAGGCCTCCTCAGTCAGGATGCGGGGAACGCGGAAGCGGTCCTCTTCGGCCGCGGGCGCCGCGGCGAGCGCCTGCTCGCGCGTCAGCCCGGGGCGGACCTCGTCCTCGCGGAAAACGTTGGTCACCGGCACGGCGTGCGACGTCGGTGGGATGTCGTCCGCAGCGACCTGCCCCACCTTCGCCACCGCGTCGAGGATCTGGTCGAGCTGGCCTGCGAAGGTGTCGAGCTCGGCCTCGGTGACGGCCAGCCGTGCCAGGCCGGCGAGGTGTGCGACCTCGTCGCGGGAGATCTTGGACACTGCGAAGGCTCCCTGGTCATGTCCGGTTTACGAGTACGTCCCAGTCTATGGCGGCCACGCTGCCAGACCGGGCAGGGGTCGTGCCTGGCGAGGCGCGCCCGGGAACTTTCCGGAATCCCCTGGTCGTTCTACACAGCGGACGGCTGTAGCAAGATGACTACGCGGCGTCTGACACAATTTCTCCGCGGTTGTCCTCGCACGAGCTGCCGCGCAAGCGGACGAGCACGCGAAGGAAACGCGCGGCCGGCGAGGTGTCGCGCACGAAACTGGAGGCGTTGAGTCCGGTGTCCTTCCTCATCCGGGTGCAGATACCGGACCGACCCGGCAATCTCGGGTCGGTGGCGAGCGCGCTCGGCGAGATCGGTGCCGACATCCTCAGCGTCGACGTGGTCGAACGCATCGGCGGCACGGCCATCGACGACCTCGTGGTGGAGCTGCCCTCGGGGCGCCCGCCGGACGTGCTGATCACCGCCGCGGAATCCATCGACGGTGTCGAGGTCGACGCCGTCCGCCCCTACGCGGGCGTGCTGGACACGCACCGCGAGCTGGAGCTCGTCGAGGAGATCGCCGCCGAGCCCGGCCGCGGCCTGCAGATCTTCGCCGAAGGCGTCCCGAAGATCATCCGATCGGGTTGGGCGATCGTGTTCGGGCACCGCTCCGGCGGCGCCGAGCAGCTCGCCGCGAGCACCTCCGCGCCGCAGGAGGGCTACCTCGAACTCCCGTGGCTGCCGCTGCCGCGCGCCACGATCCTCGACGGCGACGAGACCTGGGTGCCCGAGACCTGGCAGGAGCTGGGCACGGAGCTCGCCGCCACCCCCATCGGCAAGCCCGATCGCGTGCTGCTCGCCGGACGTCCCGGCGGCCCCATGTTCCGCGCAGCGGAACTCGCGCGCCTCGCCCACCTCGCGGGCATCGTCTCGGTCGTCCTCGACGGCTGACCCATTCGGCTGGTCACTTCCAGCGCGTTCCTCACCAGGGGACAGTTTTAGTGAGAACTGTCCGGGCAAAACGGACATTGATCATGGGTGATTCGAGGAAAAACTGTCCCCTGGCAACGATCACCACCACCGCACCCACCCCGAAGAACCATGCGACGCACCACGTGGACACCCCGCTGCGGGAGGCCGCGCGGCAGCTGTGAGGGGTAGCAGGGGTCAGAGGTCGAGGCTGTGGCCGAGGAGGCGGACGCCCTCGGTGGGGCTCCAGTCGCGCTCGGGCATCCGCTGGAACCCCATCCGCTCGTAGAGCCGACGCGGCCGGTGCGCGGTCTCCGACACGCACAGCACGACACGCCCGACCTCCTCGGCCCGTGCCCGGTCCAGGACCGCCTCGACGAGCTCCCGGCCCACACCCCGGCAGCCGGAGGACGGATCGACCGCGAGCATCCGGAACTCCATCTCCCCGGGCAACGCGATCTCCGAGTACGAATCACCTGGACGGATCACGGTCACCGTGCCCACCGGACGGCCCTCGTCGAGAGCGACCAGCAGTTCGGCGTTGGCTGCGCGGTCGGCGGCGTCGCGCAGCACCGGCAGGTAGTAGTCGGGCGCGTTGCCCGCGTCCGCGTAGGCCTTGGCCGAGATCTCCCCGATCGTCTCGTACTCCGCCGGCAGGGCGGCTCGAATCGTTGCCATGGCACCGATCCTGCCACCCCGCACAGCGGTGTCCTCACTCCTCCGGCGGCAGCGCCCGCTCGGTGGCGGCCTCCGGGCCCTGCTGCAGCAGCACGGTGAACCCGTCCTCGTCGAGCACCGGCACCTTCAGCTGCATCGCCTTGTCGTACTTCGACCCCGGCGAGTCGCCGACCACGACGAACGCGGTCTTCTTCGACACCGAACCGGCCGCCCGGCCACCGCGAGCCATGATCGACTCCTTGGCCTCGTCCCGCGAGTACTGCTGCAGCGTGCCGGTGACCACGATCGACATGCCCTCCAGAGTCCGGGGGATCGACTCGTCGCGCTCGTCGGCCATCCGCACCCCGGCCTCGCGCCACTTGCGCACGATCTCGCGGTGCCACTCCACGGCGAACCACTCGCGCACGGCGGTGGCGATCGTCGGACCGACCCCGTCGGTGTTGGCGATCTCCTCCTCGGTGGCTTCCTCGATGCGCTCCAGCGTCACGAACTCCCGCGCCAGCGCCTGCGCCGCCGTCGGCCCGACGTGCCGGATCGACAGCCCCACCAGCACCCGCCACAGGGGCTTCTGCTTGGCCTCCTCCAGGTTCGCCAGCAGCTTCGCGCCGTTGGCCGAGAGGTTGCCCTCCTTGGTGGTGTAGAGCGGGGTCTTGAGCAGCTTCGCCTCGTCGAGGTCGAACAGGTCGCCCTCGTCGCCGAGCACACCGGCGCTCAGCAGCGCCGAGGCGCCCTCGTAGCCGAGCGCGTCGATGTCGAGGACCTTGCGGCTGGCCAGGTAGAACAGCCGTTCCCGCTGCTGACCGGGGCAGCCCTGGGAGTTCGGGCAGCGCAGGTCGACGTCGCCCTCCTTCTGCTGCGCCAGCCGGGCCCCGCACTCGGGGCAGGCCTCGGGCATGACGAACTCGCGCTCGTCGCCGGTGCGCACGTCGGCGACCGGGCCCAGCACCTCGGGGATGACGTCGCCGGCCTTGCGGATGACGACGCGGTCGCCGATGAGCACGCCCTTGCGCCGCACCTCGTCGGCGTTGTGCAGGGTCGCCATCGACACCGTCGACCCGGCGACCTTGACCGGCGCCATCACCGCGTACGGCGTGACCCGGCCGGTGCGGCCGACGTTGACCTCGATGTTGAGCAGCTTCGTGGTGGCCTGCTCCGGTGGGTACTTGTAGGCGATGGCCCAGCGCGGCGCGCGGGAGGTGGCGCCGAGCCTGCGCTGCAGCGGCACCTCGTCGACCTTGATGACGATGCCGTCGATCTCGTGCTCGGCGGAGTCGCGGTTCTTGCCCCAGTGCTGGATGTGGCCGATCAGTTCATCCACAGTGGACAGCACGACGGTGTGCCCGGACACCGGCAGCCCCCACGCCTTCAGCGCCGCGTAGGACTCCGACTGCCGCTCCGGCTCGAAACCCTCGCGCCTGCCCAGTCCGTGGCAGATCAGCCGCAGCGGGCGGGACCGGCTCACCCGCGGGTCCTTCTGCCGCAGCGACCCGGCCGCGGCGTTGCGCGGGTTGGCGAAGGGCTCCTTGCCCGCGTCGACCAGCTTGGCGTTGAGCTCGGCGAACTCGTCGACCCGGAAGAAGATCTCGCCGCGCACCTCCACCAGCTCCGGCACCGGGTACTCGTCGGTGCCGGACAGCTGCTCCGGCACGTCGCCCATGGTGCGCACGTTGAGCGTGACGTCCTCACCGGTGCGGCCGTCACCGCGGGTCAGCGCCCGCTCCAGGTGCCCGTCGCGGTAGAGCAGGTTGACCGCCAGGCCGTCGATCTTGAGCTCGCACAGGTAGTGCGCGTCGCCGCCGACCTCGCGCTCCACCCGCTCGACCCACGCCCGCAGCTCCTCGGAGTCGAAGGCGTTGTCCAGGCTGAGCATCCGCTCCAGGTGCGCCACCGGGGTGAACGCGGTGGAGAAGGTGCCTCCGACGACCTGCGTGGGCGAGTCGTGCGCCTGCAGCGCCGGGTGCTCGGCCTCCATCCGCTGCAGCCGCGTGAACAGCTCGTCGAACTCGCCGTCGGAGATCGTCGGCGAGTCCAGCACGTAGTAGCGGAACTGGTGGCCGCGAACCTCCTCGGCCAGTTCCGCGTACTGTTCGCGCACGTCGGGCGGCACGTCCTCGACGCCTTCGGCCGCACCGTGGGCGGCGGGGTCGGCGGGCACGCCCTCGGCGTCCTCGCTGGGATTGAGCTCGTCAACGTCCTTGCTGGTCACGCCCCGAGACTAGCGACCGGCACCGACACGAGCACGCAGCGGCTCAGCGCGCGTTGCGGTCCAGCTCGCGCACCAGCTCGCGCAGTTCGAGCAGGCCGATGGACCCTTCCGGCTCGGCCTCGGCGGTTTCGACCCGCCCCAGCCGGTCGGCGGCCAGCCGCTCACCGAGCGTGGCGTCCAGCGGCAGGAACGTCAGGGCCCGCCGCGCGTTCTCGTCGAGCGCGCCGAAGCCCGGGTGGTAGACGGCGACGTCGACCAGGCCCTCGGCCTCGTCGACCTGCGCGACCACCCGCACCTGCTCCAGCGGGTACTTCTCGCCGCGCAGGTTGACGGTGACCTGCGTCGGGTCCGGCACGGCCGGGACCGAGTCGTGGTACTCCCACAGCGTGTCGGCGGCGGGCGCGGCCGACATCCACGCATCGGTGTAGGGACGCAGCCCGGGATCGGCCTGGCTGCTGATGACGAGCGCGAACGCGGCCTTCTCGCCGTGCTCGATGCTGAAGGTCAGGTCCGGGTGGACGCCGGCGACCGCGTCGGCGACGAGGTTCTCGATGCGCTGGGGTTCGCTGTCGCCGAGCGCCGAGGCGATCTCGGGCAGGTTGTCGTCCCACCACGACCAGAACGCCGCCGCCCGCTCCGCCGCTTCGGCGGCCACGTCGGTCTCGGCCGCCCCTCCCTCGGCCGCCCCTCCCTCGGCCGCCCCTCCCTCGACCGACGAGGCGGGGGCTTCGGCATCACGGCGGCGCAGGAACCTGAACATGCGCACCATTGTGCCGTTCGACCGAGCTCAGCGTGGCGGGACGAGAGAACTCACGGCAGCTCGTCGCGCACGAGGGCGGTGATGGCCCCCGGCTCGACCCCGCGCACCGACGTCACGCCGGTGAGCACGCCGGACAGTGCGTGGCGGGAGTCCTCGTGCATGATCTGCCGGATGACCTGCATGGCGTGCAGCCGGTTGCGGCTGACGAGAGCGGCCGCTCCCAGATCCCGCTCCACACCAGTTCGCGCAGGGTCTGGTCGACTTCCGCGCACGGCGGCCGGTTCCCGGCGAGGATGTGCTGCACGACCGGGAGGTCGAGGCAGTCGGCGGTGGTGGCGACGTAGCGCGCCAGCGACCGCAGCACCCGTCGCTGGTCCCGCTCGCCGGCCGCGCGCAGCGCGGTCAGCATCTCCGCCGGGTAGCCGTCGAGGTCGCCCAGCGGTTGCGACACCAGGTCGTCGGGCCAGGGCGCGACCGGGTAGGTGCAGAGCTCTCCGGTCAGCCACTCCTCGCTGGGGACCTCACCGGTGATCCGCCCGGCCAGCGCCAGCATCAGCTGCACCGGGGCCCCGTCCGACCAGGGGAGGTGTTCGCGGTGCTCCTCCAGCCCGTCGGGTTCGGCGCCCTCCCGGTACTCGGGGAGCACGGCCTCGAAGGACGTCTGGATGACGCCGTCGACGGCGTGCACGAACCGCGTGCGCACGTCCTCGTCCCAGTAGCAGGAGACCGCTTCGGGACGCGCGACGCGCCGCAGCACTTCGGGCCGGACGCCCTGCCCTCCGCTGTCCTCGACCACCAGGGTCCACTCCCCGACCGTCCGCAGCGCGATCATCGGGTGCTTCTCCTGGTAGGCGAAGGCCTCTTCGCAGAACTCGTCGATGTCCAGTGACCGGCCGTACGACGTGACCGCACCGAACGACGCGGCCACCCGCCCCAGGTCGCTGTCGCGGACCAGGGTCAGGCACGCCGCGTCCTGGATCGTGCTCCGCCCGATCCAGGCGACGCGGTCAAGCTCGCTGACGCAATGACTCCCCACAGGGCTCTTCCTACCAGCGCAAAGGTCAGACCACGGGCATTTCCGCAAAACGTTCGGACAACGAGCCCACATCAACCGGTCCAAACGGACGTGCCGAACATCGCTCCACAGTGGACTTCGGTTCTCCGGGAACCCCTGTTCGCCCAGCGATTCCCCGCCAGCACCGAGTGAGACCGGAGATCAGGATTCGGCTTCGTCGGCGAAGAGCTTGGCGAGGTCGTTGGTCAGGGAGATCGCACGGCGGGCCCAGGCCGGGGACGCCCCTGCGAGACCGCAGGTGGGGGTGGGGACGGCTCGTTCGGCGAGGGTCTTCTTGCCGAAGCCGAGGCGCGTCGCGAGGTCGAACGCCGGTTGCGCGATGTCGCGCAGCTCCGCCTGTCCCGCCGGGTCGACGCTGGGGACGAGGCCGAGGAACAGCGTCGTGCCCTCCTCCCACGCCTCGCCGAGCTCGTCGGCGAAGCGGCCCGTGACCTCGCCCAGACCGGAGGCGTCCAGCGAGATCGCACCGGCCCCGGCCCGGCGCAGCAGCTCCACCGGCGGGCGCTTGGCGCAGCAGTGCACGACGACGGGTTCCCCCGTCGCCGACCCGATCTCGTCGATCACCTCGCCGAGCAGCCGCTGCACGTCCGGCTCCGGCACGGCCGCGACGTTGCCGTACCCGGACGGCGTGGGCAGCGCGCCCTTGAGCACGGCGGGCAGCGACGGCTCGTCCAGCTGCACCAGCACACGCGAACCGGTGCGCGCGGCGACCTGCCCGACGTGCCCGAGGAGACCTTCGGTGAGCGACTCGGTGAAGTCCCGCAGCGCGCCGTGATCGGTGAGCACCCGATGTCCGCGCGCCAGCTCGATCCCGGCCGCCAGCGTCCACGGCCCGGCGGCCTGCACCTTCACGACCTCCGGCGCACCGGCCTCGGTGACGGCCTGCTCCAACGCGTCGAGGTCCCAGCGCAGCAGGTCCACGGCCCGCCGGTGATCCATCCCGGGCGAGCTCGCCACGCGATACCCCGACGGCACGACCTCGACCGCCAGGTCGACCAGCAGCCCCGCCGTCCGTCCGAGGATGTCGGCCCCGACCCCGCGCGCGGGCAGCTCGGGCACCGGCATCAGCTCCGGCAGTTCCCCGACCGCGGTCCGCGCCGCCTCCACCGGATCGGTCCCGGGAAGCGACCCGACGGCGGTGGCCACACCCGGACCCCAAGCAGCATCAGTCACGAGTCCCATTATCGACCGCCGCACCTCGCCGCCCCGCCCGGGTGATCCCGGTGGTTCACGCCAGTTCGTCGCGGAGGACTCGTTTGAGGAGTTTTCCGGAGCTGTTGCGGGGGAGGTCGTCGACGAAGCGGATCTGCTTGGGGATCTTGAACCCGGCCAGCGCGTTTCGGGCGTGGTCGAGGAGTTCCTGCTCGGTGATCTCGGCCTTGGTGACGACGACGGCCGCGATCCGCTCGATCCACTTCGGGTCCGGGACCGCGATGACGGCGACCTCCGCGACCGCCGGGTGCGTGTAGAGGGCGTCCTCGACCTCGCGGGAGGCGACCAGCACGCCCCCGGTGTTGATCACGTCCTTGATCCGGTCGACGACGAAGCAGTACCCGGCTTCGTCGCGTCGCACCAGGTCACCGGAGTGGAACCAGCCGCCGCGGAAGACCTCCTCGGTCTCCTCCGGCTTGTCCCAGTACCCCGTGCACAGCTGCGGCGAGCGGTAGACGATCTCGCCGAGCTCGCCCGGCGCGACCTCCTCGCCCTGGTCGTCGACGACCTTGGCCTCCACGAACAGCACCGGCCGACCGGCCGAGTCCGGCCGCTCGTCGTGCTCCTCCGGTCGCAGCACGGTCGCCAGCGGCGCGATCTCGGACTGCCCGAAGCAGTTGTAGAAGCCCAGTTCCGGGAGCTGCTCGCGGAGTCGCCGCAGCACGGGACCGGGCATGATCGACGCCCCGTAGTAGGCCTTGCGCAGGGACTTGAGGTCGCGGGTCGCGAACTCCGCGTGGTTGGCAAGCGCCACCCACACCGTCGGCGCCGCGAAGAAGGACGTCACCTCCTCGCTCTCGACGCGGCGCAGGATGTCGGCCGGATCGGGCACCTCGACGAGGAGGTTGCGCGCCCCGATCATCAGGTGCGGCAGCAGGAACACGTGCATCTGCGCCGAGTGGTACAGCGGCATCACGTGCAGCGGCAGGTCGCCCTCGTCGAAGTCCAGCGCGTGCAGGCAGGAGACGTACTCGTGCAGCAGCGCCCGGTGCGTCATCATCGCGCCCTTCGGCAGCGACGTCGTGCCCGAGGTGTAGAGCAGCTGCACCAGATCGTCATCGGCGACCTCGACGTCGATGGCAGGAACGTTCCCCTCAACGCTGCGCGACAGCAAGGATCCCTTCGCGTCGCGCAGCGGGATGACCTGCTGCAGGGAACTTTCCTCCCGCACCTCGTCGACGTTGCCGGCCAACGCGGGATCGACCAGTGCGAGGGAACTTCCCGACTGCGCGAGGAGATAGGAGAGTTCCCCTCCGGTCAGGTTGTAGTTGATCGGCACGTGCACCAAGCCCGCCCTGGCGCAGGCCAGGAAACCGATCAGGTAGGCGTCGGAGTTCTTGCCGTAGGCGGCGATCCGATCACCCTTGACCGCCCCGGCTTCCAGCAGGAACCCGGCGGCCCGGCTGACCGCGGCGTCGAGCTCGGCGTAGCTCCAGACCCGCTCGTGGCCACCGGAATCGACGAACCGCAGCGCCTCCCGATCACCCACGCGCGCGGCGCTCCGCCGCACCACGTCCGCGACCGCGCTCCCCCGAAGCTCCACCATCAGTCCTCCCACGCCATCGTGTGAGGCCAGACACTAACCCGGCAAACCGGAGAAGACTAGGCCGGACAGATCAATCAGAGACGGGCCGCACGCGACACGAAATGCGCCACATTTCCAGCTTCCACCGGAGTCGAGGACCACCCGCATCAGCCCTTTGACCGAAGCCCGACCAACCGTTGCGCCGCGGAGGATCGAATCCTCTTTGTTCGCCCTTCCTCGGAGAGCCGCTCCAGCACGTCAATCAGATCGCACTCAGCCGCAATCCGCTTCTGCAGCCAGTCGGTTCCTGCCAGCGCCTCGTCGATCGCACCCGACTCACCACCCAGAACACGCCTGTAAAGGAACCATTCTTCGGACCGTTTTCTCGCGAAATCGAACTTCGCGATGAAGCCGCTGTACTCCGAAACCCAATCCTCAAATTCGCCAGACGAGAGGCAGGCCCGAGCAACGGCGTCGACAACATCGGTCGCCGCCGCTCCCGCCATCACGGGATCGGGGTCCGTGGAGATCGATTCGACGAGAAGCAGGAGCTCTCCCCGCCCATCCCAGGCGTCGACGATCTGCTTGTACAGCTGATAACGAAGATGCCCATCGTCCTCGACCCGACCAGGGTCGGTCTCGTCGCCAACGCTGGAAAGCAGCCCTCGAAGCACCTCGTGGAACTCGTCACCCATGACATCAATCCTCATGTTGGCGCATGTACTCACGAATGGTATCTCGGATCAGCTTGCGATTCGCATCCACAACTTCCTGCTGCCTCCGCGACAACTCGGGATCCCCCTTGAGCGGATAACCGTTCTGGCCGATTCGCGTCTCCGATCCACCGCCCTTGACATGCGCATGCGGCGGAGCGTGATCATTCGAGTAGATCTGAATCCGAACCCCTCGCTCATTTACCAAGGTCCCGACGACACTGCGCTTACCCTCTTCGTTCCCACCGTTCGGGCAGGTCTCAGACTTGAGCCCCAGGGGATCAAGCCAGCTCAGCGGGTTCGGAACGTACCGGTGTGGGTTAAATCCCCCGGCGAGCCCTAACGGATCATTGCTGCCGTAGGAGCCGGTTCCCGGGTCGTAATGCCTGTGGAAGTTGTAGTTGAACCCCGTCTCGGGGTCGGCGTACTGGCCCGGGAACCGCAAGGGTGTGTACGCCCCGGTGCGGCTTTGGTCTGTGGTGATGCCCCAGAGGGTGGTTCTGTGGAACCAGGCGATTCCGCCTTGGTCGTTGATCAGTTCCGTTGGGGTGCCGACGAGGTCGGTGACGATGGAGTAGAACTGCTCGTCGACCCACTGCTGGGGTGCGTTGCGGAGTTGGGAGCGTTCGGCCTGGATGAGTGGGCGGAAGGTTCCCGGCTCGTAGTCCCAGACCGTGACGCGGCGGTCGCCGAGCTGCGGCCCGTTGAGCACGCCGTCGGTGTGGGCCTGCTCGGCCAGGACCGTGCCGTCCCAGGTGAACTCGATCTGCTCGGCCACGCCCGTCCCGTCGGGGGTGAGGCGTTGCTTGGCGACGCGGCGGCCGAGCGGGTCGTAGCGGTAGCGCCAGCGGGTGCCGTCGGGGGTGAGGACTTCGACCAGGCGGTCGTCGGAGTCCCAGAAGTAGCGCCAGGTCTCGGGTTTCCGGGAGAGGCGTTTGCGCTGGCGGAGCACGACGCGGCCTTGGGCGTCGTGCTCGTAGCGGACGTTGCCGGCCCGCCGGATGAGGGTGCCGCTGTACTCGCGGTCGCCGATCTCCTCGGAGTCGGGCGAGGGCCACGAGGCGTGCGCGAGGTTTCCGGCCGCGTCATAGGCGTAGCGCTCGGTCCAGCCGCTGCCGGTGACCGCGGTGACGCGGCCGGCCCGGTCGAGTTCGAAGGTGCGGGGTCCGGTGAGCTGGTCGTCGAGGCCGGTGAGGTTGCCGTCGGCGCGGTAGGTGTAGCCGCGCTGCTGGAGCTGCCGACCGGCTGCGCCGGTGATGGTTTGCGAGCGCAGCTGGTGGTTGGTGTCCCAGGCCTGGGCGAGGACGGCTTGCGGGCCGAGTTGGCGCTGGACCTCGTTGCCTGCGCTGTCGTAGCCGAACCGCAGCGTGCGCCCGGCGGTGTGCAGCGCGGTGGGACGGCTGTTCCCGTCGTACTCCCACGCGCTCTCCGCGCCCGAGGGCGTGCGGCGGCGGGCCCGCCGTCCGAGCACGTCGTAGGTGGAGGCGATGGTGCGGCCGTTGATGGTTTCGGCGAGCACCCGCCCTGCCGGGTCGCGGTGGAAGGTGACCTGCGTGTCACCGTCCATCGCTTCGGTGAGCCGTCCGAGCGGGTCGAACGTGAAGGTCGAGATCGTGTCACCGCTGCGGCGTTCGATGACGTTGCCGAGGGCATCGCGGGCGAAGAAGGTCACTTCTCCCGCACCGTTCGTGCGCGTGATCAGCTGGCCGGCGGCGTCGTGCCGGTAGGAGACGACGCGACCGTTGAAGTCGGTTTCGCGCACGAGGTTGCCGACCGGGTCGTAGTCGTAGCGCCACACGGCGCCGAGCTCGTTGGTGACGCTGACCAGGCGGAGTTCGGTGTCGTAGCCGAACTGCAAGCGCGTCCCGTCGGGGCGGGTCTCCGCCGAGGGCAGGTCGAAGTGGGTGACGTCGGTGCGCGTTTCCTGCCCGAGCGCGTCGACGTGGCTGCGAAGGTTCCCTTCACCGTCGTAGATCCACCGCTCGGTGGCCCCGTCGGGAAGGGTTCGCCACGCGGGTTTACCGTCGACGGTCCATCCGAACTGGGTGATGCCGCCCAGCGGGTCGGTCATCTCCGAGACGCGGCCGAACGCGTCTCGGGTGAAAAGCGTCCTCGCTCCGAGCGGGTCGGTCAGCGCGATGGGAAGTCCCGCCGCATCGGTCTCGACGTGCTGAACGTGTCCCATCGCGTCGGTGATGCGCGAAAGGTGCCCTTGCTCGTCGTAGGCGTAGCCGGTGACGGCCCCGGTCGGGTCGATCGACTTGGTGACGTTGCCGTGCTGGTCGTACTCGCGGCGTGACACGGAGCCGTCCGGCGCGACGATCGTGATGGGAAGCCGCAGCGCGTTGTACTCGAAGCGGGCCTGGGTGCCGTCGGGCCGGGTGACCGCGACGAGGTTTCCCTCGTCGTCGTGGTCGTAGCGGACGGTGCGGCCGAGCGGGTCGGTGCGGGAGAGCAGCCGGTCGAATTCGTCCCACTCCGACAGCGTTTCTCCGCCGAGGGAGTCGATCTCGCGGATCGTCTGACCGGCCTCGTTGAGGTGGTAGGTGGTGCTGGCGCCTTGGGAGTTGGTCCAGGTGGTGATCCGGTTCTCGACGTCGTAGGTCATGGTGCCGCTGAGGAATCCACCGGATCCCTCACCTGCGATGACACGGCCTTCGGCGTTGTAGCTGAAGCGGTACCACTTGTCGTTGCGGTCGGTCCAGCCGGTGATGCGCCCGTGGCTGTCGTAGTCGAACCGCAGCGGCAGGCCGGAGGCGTTGACGACCTCGGTGAGCCTGCGGTCCTCGTAGACGTAGCGCATGAGGGGAACGTCGTTGCCGGTGTCGGCGCCGCGCAGGTGCAGGGCGGTGACCAGACCGTCCTCGGAGTCGATGCGGATGCGGTAGCCGCCGGAGTGCCGCACTTCGACGGGTGTTCCGGTCTCGTCGTGGTCGAAGTCGATGCGATCGCCGTTGCGGGCCACGATCGCGGTCAGGGGAGCGTTCGTGTCACCGGTGGTGAAGTGCAGTGTCCGGCCGGTGTCGAACTCGGTGATCGTGAAGTTCCCTTCCCCACCACGGGTGAGCTCGTGAAGGGAACCGGCGAACCGCGCCGTGGCACCGACGGCCGGTGTGGGAGCCACCAGCAGCTTGCCGTCCTCGGCCGCGAAGGACACCCCTGAGCTGGTGAACTCCAGCCGCTGGTCCAGCGTCGACGTCCAGAACTCGCCGAATCGCTGCCCCACCCGGTACGAGGACAGGTGGGTGCGCTTGAGCACGAGCGGGAGCACGCCCTGCAGCTCGACGTCGGTCTGCTGCAGGATCATCTCGCCGCTGGCGATGTCGATCGGATCGCCTTCGGTGTTGCGCTTGTTGGCGTCCGTCGTCGGGTTCTGCGGGTCCGAGCTCCGGTCGTTGAGGTCCGCGTCGCCGGGTTTCGAGTTCGGCGAGGTTCCTGCCGGATCGGTCCGCGACGGCGGCGGGCTCGCACCAGCCGGGGCCGTCGAGTTCCCGTTGCCGCCCGCACGCCCGCCCTGCGCGAACTGGTGGGTGGCGTCCTGCGCGCTGGAGACGCTCTTGCTCGCGTCGACGTTGCCGACCTTCTGCGACGGCCTGCTGGACGAACCTCCCCCGGCGTCCCCGTCCGGCTTCGACGTCGTACCCCCGGTGCCCTTGGTCTTGGCCACGGATTCCCCTTATCCGTTGAGCAGCTTGGTGAGGTTGGTGAGGCTGGTGATCAGGCCGGTGATGTAGGTGAAGATGCGCCCGACCCACTTGAGCACCGCGGAGACGATCTGGGCGGCGATCACCGGGATCGTCACCACGAAGATCGCTTCCACCGCCCACACGACCACCCGCGCCACCAGGTCGGCGATGAGATCGCGCACGAGCTCGCGGGTCTGCTGCACCAGTCCACCGGCGCCTTCGGTGGCCGAGGCCATCGCGGCCGAGATCGCCGCGAGGCCACCGATGGCCTGCACGTTGTTGCCCATCATCTGCTGGTAGGCGTCGGCGGCGACGCCCTTCCACTCGCCGAGGTCGCTTTCCAGGCTGGACTTGAGCTCTTCGGCCATCGCACCGAGTTCGGTGGCCATGTTGTTCCAGGTCGCCGCGTGGGAGCGGACGACATCGGGCATGCCAGTGAGCTCGTCGAGCATCTCGCGCAGCGGCTCGAAGTACTCCATCGCCCAGCCGATCCCGTTGGACAGCAGCGCGCTGAACGGGTCCAGCACGGCGGAGGCGACTTCCAGCCCGGTGCCGAGACCGGCCAGCGCGGCGTCCACCCAGTCCTCGCTCTGGATGGAGGTGACGAGGCCTTCGACGCTCTCGGCCATGCTCGATCCGGTCCAGGCCTTGCGGGTCGATTCGACCGGTGCGACCAGCGAGTCCCCGCTCACGGCATCCCTCCACCGGACGTTTTGATCTGCGCCGCGTGGTCCTCGTCCATCGCCTGGTAGTCGTCGGCGGCGGCGCGGAGGGATTCGGCGGCCAGCGACAGGTTCTCGGCCACGTACGAGATGAGCTCGTCCTGCCGGGCGTGACGGCTCTCCAGGATTCCCGAGATCCACCCGCACAACAGCCCGTAGGCCTGGTCGTCCTGGGTGATGTGCGCGCTCGCGGACTTCACCGCGTCGAAGCGGGCCTGGATCTGCTCGACCTTGGCGGCGTGAGCACGGATCTGCTCGGCGTTGACGGTGTATCCGTCGCCCACGGCTACCACTTCTCCATGAACGAGCGGTTCTCGTTGTCCTCGTCGTCCGGGGGTTCCGGCGCGCTCGGCTTCGCGGCGACGGCGCCGGGATCGGCCGCGAGCTGCGCGCCGACGCTGTCGGCGATCGCCCGCGCCGCCGGGGATTCGGTGCCCATCGTCTCGGCGATGATCTCCTGCGAGCGCTGGGCGAGCTGGTTCTTGGCTTCAGCGAAGGCCGTCATGATGGCGCGCGAGACGGCGTCGGGGTCGCTGCCCTTCATCTTGGAGGTCAGCTTGATGTCGGCCAGCCCGCCTGACGAGTCGATGGTGACCTCGACGATCCCGCCCGGATCTTTCGCGGTGACGCGCACTTCCTGGAACCGCTGACTCATCGTCTGCGTGTCCGCCGCGAGCTTCTCGATCCGGCCCTTCCACGCGGCCAACCGCTCGTGCGCGCTGTCCGGATCGAGGATGTTCCCGTCCATGCCACTCCGATCCTCGGGACGCCAACCTCAAGATCAGAGCCTAGGGAGCACAAGACCCGGACGTGGTGCTTTCGATCAAAAAGACCGGGGAATCAGCTGGCCAGGGCCACAACTAGCCGGACCACCCGTCTACATAGCCTCCGAGATCGATGCCGCCTACTTCATCGCTGCCGATCTCGGAAAACGATGACACGACCTCGAAGTCTGGCTCATAGCTGGATTTCACACGCAGCGGATGCCCTGCGTGCTCGGCCAAGAACCTCCACAACGACTTAGTGATCAACGGATTCTCCGAGTTGGGCAGAGACCCTTCCTCTTCGAGGTGGAAGTGATCAACACTCGCAGCGTCCTTCATGACCGGCTTACCGAGCGCGATGAGAACCCGACACGAGAAACAAACCATGTAGGCGGATGCACTCACTCCCGTTCCTCCTGACCAGTGCCCCTCCGGCTCCGGCAGACAACGTCATCGGTCGAAACGGCCCGACTTCAGGGCGTCCAGAAACACACGCCACTGCCGCGAGGTCGTGGTAAGTACCCGGCTTCGATGTTCTTCGAATCACGCACTGCCGCACCGGATTCGACCGCGCCGACCTCGACGCACGTGCTCTCCTGGTTCGAGCGCGACGACTTCCGCCAGCCAACAGGTTCGGATAAGGGCATTACCGCAGCTCACCTTCGATTGCTTCCACGCGACTGCGGATGAAACCGCGAGACTCGGCCGAACTCATCGCTCGGTCCCGAATATCGGCCAGCGCCTCCTGGTAGTCGCGAACGTCCCTCACGTTACGGACGAAGGCCGTGGTTCGAAAGTGCTCCAGATGCACGATGGGGTTCTGGTCGGCGAACTCCAGCAACAAGAAGGGGCCTGCGTGGGCGGCGTGCCAGGCAGATGTGCTGAACGGCAAGACCTGGACGGTCATCATCGACCGCTCGCCAACGCTCAGGAGATACCGCAGCTGCTCGGCCATCACCGCTGGGCCACCGATCATTTCGTGAAAGACCGCTTCGTTGAGGATGACCGAGTAGTCAGGCGGACGAACGGAGTCCAGGACCTCCCTCCGGCTCAGCCGGAACGCGATCCGCGCTTCACGCGTCGCCCTCGGCAACGAGGCCATGACGGCGGTCATGTAGTCCCGCGTCTGAAGGATTCCCGGAACGACGTGCGTCTGAACTTCCGTGATCGCGGTCGCCGTACGCTCGAAATCCGCCATCGCGGCAACCTCCCCCTTCACACCGGGGAACCCGGATGCCAGCCAGTCCGGATCTCGAACACCGCGGGCACCCGCGATGATCCGATCCTTGTCCTCGCCTTTGACCCCGAGAACGGTCAGGACGCTGGCGGCTTCTTCGGGCGTCGGAGGCTTGAGTCCTGACTCGTATCGCCAGATCGTGGTGTGGCCGACGCCCAGGACTCGTCCCAGTTCCCGAACACCGAAGCCTGCTTCTTCTCGTAGTTGTCGCAGCTCGGCTCCCAGTGCGCGAGCTCGCGGATTCGCCTTGGTGGTTCGGGTCATGAACCGATCTTATCCCGATAAAACCGCAGGTGAGAACGCTCTTCTAGGTGATTGCGCAGCTGTCACCGCAACGGAAGCATGGTTCTCAGAACCAGTAATGAGGACGAGAACCGAGGAGTCCGATGTATCCGTTCCACTGGGTGCCGTGCGAGGGGCGGCGGCACGCGAGTCTCGACGAGCACCCGCACGGGCGCTCCTACCCGACCGGGACCGAGGTCACGACGTTGTGCGGGCAGGAGTTGACCGCGGAGAACAGCGATTTCGGCTGGTTCTGGGACACCTGCCCGACCTGCTACCGGGAAGCGCTTCGCCTGGCGGGGATTCCGGCGCGATGACCAAGCAGTCCACGGCGCTGGCCGTGCACCTCCGCCAAGCCCAGTGGCTCCTCGACGAACTCGCCTTCGACGCCGGCTCCGACCGCCTCGACGCCCACCAGATCGCCGAAGCCGTCGTCACCCTCTCCCAGCTCAACGCCCTGCTCAGCGGCGTTCACGCCACCATCGTCAGCGGAGTGGGTGGCGAAGTTTTCATGAAAACTTCCCCGTCGACGTCAGGGGACAGTTCTCATGAAAACTGTCCCCTCGAAACGGGACAGAAGTTCCCATGACCCTCGGTTTCCCCAGGACCGAGGGAAGTTTTCATGAAAACCTCGGTTTCAAGAGCGGAGGGAAGTTTTCATGAAAACTTCCCCGAACCCCGAACCCCGTCACCGGGTGGCGGAGATGATCCCGCTGCCGAGGACGAGGTCTCCGGCTTCGTCCGGGCGGTAGAGGACGACCGCCTGGCCCGGGGCGACGCCCTGGAGTTCCTGGCGGAGCTGGATCTTGAGGTGCTCGCCGTCGAACTCGGCGACCGCGTCGGCCGTGCCGCCGTGGGCGCGGACCTGGACGACGCACTCGGTCGGGCCGTCGAGCGGCTGCTCCGACGGCCAGATCGGGCGCTTCGCGTCGATCTCGGTGACCGCCAGGCGATCGCGGGAACCGACCTTCACCGTGCCCGAAACCGGTTCCAGGGACAGCACGTAGCGCGGTTTCCCGTCCGGGGCGGGGGCGTCGATGCCGAGGCCCTTGCGCTGGCCGATCGTGAAGCCGTGCACGCCGGTGTGCTCGCCGAGCACCGCGCCGGTCTCCTCGTCGACCAGCTGACCGGGGGCCTGGCCGAGCTTGTTCTCCAGGAAGCTCTTGGTGTCGCCGTCCGGGATGAAGCAGATGTCGTGGCTGTCGGGCTTCTTGGCGACCGCCAGGTCCTGCTCGGCGGCCTCCTCGCGGACCTCGGACTTCAGGGACCCGCCCAGCGGGAACATCGAGTGCCGCAGCTGCTCGGAGGTCAGCGACGCCAGCACGTACGACTGGTCCTTGCCCTCGTCGCGGCTTCGGCGCAGCTCCGGAACACCGTCCACCGTGGACAGGCGGGCGTAGTGACCGGTGCAGACCGCGTCGAAGCCCAAGGCCATCGCCTTCTCCAGCAACGCCTCGAACTTGATCTTCTCGTTGCAGGTCAGGCACGGGTTCGGGGTGCGGCCGGCCGCGTACTCGCCGACGAAGGTCTCGATGACCTCCTCGGTGAAGCGCTCGGCGAAGTCCCACACGTAGAACGGGATTCCCAGCAGGTCAGCGGCACGACGCGCGTCGTGCGAGTCCTCGATCGTGCAGCACCCGCGCGCACCCGTGCGCAACGTCCCCGGCTTGGCCGACAGCGCCAGGTGCACCCCGACCACGTCGTGACCTGCGGCGACCGCCCGGGCCGCCGCGACCGCGGAGTCCACTCCACCGCTCATGGCCGCCAGCACTCGCACGACTCACACCTCCGTGGCGGCCGCGGCCGCCGAAGATCGGCGCAACCCGGCCAGCCCGGCGCTGCGCGCTCGTTGCACCACCGGCCCGATGGCCTCGGTCAGTGCCTGTACATCGGCCGCGGTCGAGCTGTGCCCGAGGGAGAAGCGCAACGACCCGCGCGCGGCCTTCGGATCGGCCCCCATCGCCAGCAGCACGTGGCTGGGCTCGGACACGCCCGCCGTGCACGCCGATCCGGTGGAGCACTCGATGCCCTTGGCGTCCAGCAGCATCAGCAGGCTGTCGCCCTCGCAGCCGGGGAACGTGAAGTGCGCGTTGCCCGGCAGCCGCGACGGCCCACCCGCGATGATCCCGTCCCCGGGATCGCCGTTGACCACCACGTCCGGCACCACCGCCCGGACCCCGCTGATCAGCTCGTCGCGCAGCTTCGCCAGCTGCGGCGCGTGCGACTCGCGCTCGGCGACCGCTTCGCGCACCGCCGCGGCCAGCCCCAGCACGCTCGGGGTGTCCATCGTCCCGGACCGCACCTCGCGCTCCTGACCGCCGCCGTGCAGCACCGGAGTGCACTTGACGTCGCGGGACAGCAGCAGCACCCCCGCACCGTACGGTCCGCCGACCTTGTGGCCGGTCATGGTCAGCGCCGAAGCACCCGAGGCCGCGAAGTCCACCGGCAGCGTCTCCACCGCCTGCACCGCGTCGGTGTGCAGGGGGATGCCGTGCCGGTCGGCGATGGCGGCGAGCTCGGCGATGTCGTTGACCGTGCCGACCTCGTTGTTCGCCCACATCACCGTCGCCAGCGCCACATCGTCATCGCTGGTCAGGGCCGCCTCGAAGACCTCGGGGGTGATCCGGCCGAGCGCGTCGGCCTCCAGCCAGGTGACCTCGGCGCCCTCGTGCTCGGCCAGCCACTCCACCGCGTCGAGGACCGCGTGGTGCTCGACCGTGGCGGCCAGGATCCGACGGCGGGCCGGGTCGGCCGCGCGGCGCGCCCAGAAGATGCCCTTGACCGCGAGGTTGTCGCTCTCGGTGCCCCCGGCTGTGAACAGCACCTCCGAGGGCCGCGCGCCCAAGGCGTCGGCGATGTCCTCGCGGGACTCCTCGACCTGCCGCCGCGCCTGCCGACCCGAGGTGTGCAGGGACGAGGCGTTGCCGATCCGGGTCAACGCCTCGCTCATCGCGGCCACCGCTGCGGGCCGCATCGGGGTCGTAGCGGCGTGGTCGAGGTAAGTCATCGCTCATCCAGGGTAATGCAAGCCGCCCGCCACCTCCCCCGAGGTCCGACAGAAGACGCAGGTCAGACCGGTTCGACCCGCCCCGGCCGGACCAGCATCACACCCCACCAGCAGCGCACCCGGCCTCCGACCGACCACCTGGGGCCTGCGGGGCGGGGCGGTCCCCATGAGAATTCCCCGCCCCCGACCCCCGACCAGCAGCACCCATCCGGCCCCGTCCAATCCTCGCAACCCGGCCGACGAAGCCCCCGGCGTCAAAAACCGCGGTTTTTGACGTCGAGGCCGACCCCGTGTCATCGCCGGGGCAGTACGGATCGGTGCGTGGGTCAGGCGGCGAGGGCTTCGGCGGGTGCGGCGTGGGTGCGGCGTGCGCCGGTGGCTCCCGTGATCGCGTCCTGGGCCTGCCGGGCGAGGGTCTTGCGGTCGGTGCCGGTGAGCTCCGGCAGGACCACGACCTCCACCACCAGGTCGCGCATGCGCGCCACCGAGAACACCGAGTCCGCCAGGCTCGCGTCGCCCAGGAACGCCGCCGCGGTCGTCAACTTCCCGCGACCGTCGCGGAAGCGGACCGCGACCGGCTGCATCCGGGCACCCGCGTCCAGGGCCGCCTGGAACACCGCGGGACGGAACGTCCCACCGGCCGCACCGCACCACGTGGTGCCTTCCGGGAACGTTCCGATCACCGAACCGGCCCGCAGCTCGTCAGCGATCGTGGCCACCGCGCCCGGCAAGGCCGACAACCGGTCGCGGTCGATGTACACCGTCCCGATCCGCCCGGCCAGAGAACCCAGCACCGGCCATGACCGGACCTCGACCTTCGCCAGCATCTTCATCGGGGTGAGCACCTGAAGGGCCACCACATCCAGCCACGAGACGTGGTTGCACACCACGAGCCCGCCACCGGGCGTCAAGGTGCCGTCGATCTCCAGGCGGATGCCCAGCCCTCGCAACAACATCCGGAACCACCGGGGCACCGCGCGCTGCCGCAGCGCGGACGGCAGCGCCAGCACCATCGCGCTGCCGATCAGCAGCAACCCGACGGTGATCCCGATGCGCAAGGCCAGCCGCAGCCGGCCGACCTCGGTGCCGGGGTCGCGCGGCGGAAGGCACTCCGGCCCGCACGGCGACTCCGGCATCCACGAGTGGTTCATGCCGCCTCTCCGAGGAAGAACCGCATGTATCTCTGATCGGCGCGTTCGAGGTCGACCAGCACGAAGAAGTCCGCCACCCCGAAGTCCGGGTCGTGCGCGGGCGGGCCGCACACCTCCGCACCCAAGCGCAGGTAGCCGCGCAGCAGCGGCGGGATCGTGGAGCGCTCGTCGCGCTCACCCGGCTCCCACGGCTGGTGCGGGTGCACGCGCCGCTCCTCGGGTGCGTAGTGCTTCTGCGACACCGTCCGCCACACGTGCGCGGCCTGCACACCGCCGTCGTCCAGCGGCACCGAGGCGCAGCCGGCGAGCATGGTGTGCCCGTGCAGCAGCATGTAGCGGGCGATTCCCGCCCACACCAGACTCACCACGGCACCGTTGCGGTGATCCGGGTGCACGCACGAGCGGCCCGTCTCCACCAGGGAGGGGCGCAGCGGGTCGAGGGCGGAGAGGTCGAATTCGGTTTCCGAGTAGAGCATTCCGGCGGAGGCGGCGCGGTCGGGCGGCAGCATCCGGTAGGTGCCGACCACCTCGCCGCTGCGGTCCTCCCGCACGATCAGGTGGTCGCAGTGGTCGTCGAAGGAGTCCTGGTCGACGCCGAGCTCCCCGCCCTTGACCGTGGCGCCCATCTCCTCCGCGAACACCCGGTGGCGCAGGCGTTGTGCGGCGTGGACCTCATCGGCGTCACGAGCGACGAGAAGCGAGTAGTGGGCGTCGGCCGCCGCGTTCGGTGCGGCGCTGGCCAGCAGCTGCGTCTCGGACATGTCCCAGGTGTATCGCCGCGAGCCGAACGCCCAACACACCAGCGGATGACACGGAGCCGGAACTTTCGGTGAATGCCAGGTGCGTGCCAGCCCATCCGTCCCCTCGATGCCGCCCATCGCAGCACGTCAGAGGGGAGGCCCACCCGTCTCATCAGACCTCGACCCGATGTTGATCTTACCCGCCGGCACGCCCTCCGCACCGCTGGTCCCCCACTTCCGGGAGTTGGGCAACTTTCGTGCCAGTCACCGACGTGAGCACGGGAACTTTCCTGTCACCCGGCCGATCGCCGACCTGCGCGCGGGAACTCCTCTGTCACCGATCCGGCCGCCGACGTGAGCATGCGACCCTTCCTGCCACCACACCCCGCAGCAGCGCCGGAGTGGGGAAGGGAACCTTCCTCGCACGGCGCTGCCCGATCACCCCGGGGGCGGCGGCTAGATTCAGCGCATGCAGACCGAGCGCGTCGAACTCTTCACCGATGGCGCATGCAGCGGGAACCCCGGCCCGGGCGGCTGGGGCGTGGTGCTGCGCTATGGCGATCACGAGCGGGAGCTCTACGGGAAAGACCCGACCACGACCAACAACAAGATGGAGCTGATGGCCGTGATCGAGGGGCTGGCCGCCCTCACCCGGCCGATCCCGGTGGTGCGCGTCTACACCGACAGCACCTACGTGCTCAAGGGCATCACCGAGTGGATGCGCGGCTGGAAGCGCAACGGCTGGATGACGTCGGCGAAGAAGCCGGTCAAGAACGCCGATCTGTGGCAGCGGCTGGACGCGGAGTGCTCCCGTCACGGCGAGGTCCAGTGGGAGTGGGTGAAGGGCCACGCCGGTCACCCGGAGAACGAACGCGCCGACAAGCTCGCCTGCCAGGGGCGCGACGAGGCGCGATGAACGGAGAACGGGCCGCGCTCCCGGTGGAGCGCGGCCCGTTCCCGTTGCGTGAAGGGGCTCAGCCCTTGCGCTTGGTGACCTCGTCGGTCAGCTGCGGCGCGACCTTGAACAGGTCGCCCACGACGCCGTAGTCGGCGATCTCGAAGATCGGGGCCTCCGGGTCCTTGTTCACCGCGACAATCGTCTTCGACGTCTGCATGCCCGCCCGGTGCTGGATCGCACCGGAGATACCGAGGGCGATGTAGAGCTGCGGCGAGACCGTCTTACCGGTCTGACCGACCTGGAACTGGTGCGGGTAGTAGCCGGAGTCGACCGCGGCACGCGAGGCACCCACGGCGGCACCCAGCGTGTCGGCGAGCTTCTCCACGACCTCGAACTGCTCGGCCGAGCCGACACCGCGACCACCGGAGACCACGATGCTGGCCTCGGTGAGCTCGGGGCGGTCGCCGGCCTCGGCCGGCTGCCGACCGGTGATCTTGGCGCCGGACGAGGCCGGAACCTCGACCTGCTCGACCGCCGCGGCACCCGAAGCCTGCTCGGCCTCGATGGAGCCGGGCAGCACGGTGATCACCGGGGTGCCCTTGGTGACCTTCGCCTTGGCGTCGTAGGTGCCACCGAACAGCGAGTGCGACGCCACGCCCTCACCGTCGACGTCCACGACCTCCGACAGCAGACCCGCCTCCAGGCGGATCGCCAGGCGACCGGCGATCTCCTTGCCGTCGACCGACGCCGGAACCAGCACCGCCGCCGGGGACGCCGAACCGGCCAGCTTGGCCAGCACGTCGACCTGCGGGGTCACCAGGAACTCGGCGGCCTCGGCGGACTCGGCCGCGTAGACCTTCGCCGCGCCGTAACCGGCCAGGGCCTCGGACAGCTTGCCCGCGGTGCCCGGCTCGCCGACCACGACGGCCGACGGCTCGCCGATGCGGCGGGCCGCGGTCAGCAGCTCGTACGTGACCTTCTTGACCTCGCCGTCCACGTGATCGACGAGGACCAGAACCTCAGCCATGAATTTGCCTCCTCGAAAACCGTGAACGACTCAGAGCAGCTTCTCGCCGGCCAGGAACTCGGCGACCTGAACGCCGCCTTCGCCCTCGTCGGTGACCTTCACACCGCCGGACTTCGGCGGCTTCGGTGCGGACTCGACGACCTGGGAGCCGGCGTTGGCCAGGCCCACCTCGGAGGCGTCGATCCCCGCGTCGGCCAGCGACAGCGCGCTCACCGGCTTCTTCTTCGCGGCCATGATGCCCTTGAACGACGGGTACCGCGGCTCGTTGATCTTCTCCGTCACGCTCACCACAGCCGGCAGACCCGACTCGACGGTCAGGATGCCCGCGTCGGTCTCGCGCTCGACCTTCACCGACGATCCGTCGGTCTCGACCTTGCGCGCGAAGGTCAGCTGCGGCCAGCCGAGCACCTCGGCGACCATGGCCGGCACCGCACCGGAGCGACCGTCGGTCGCCTCGTTGCCGGCGATGACCAGGTCGACACCCTCAACGGTGCCGATGACCTTCGCCAGCGCCTTGGCGGTGGCGGGCGCGTCGGTGCCGTGCAGCGCCTCGTCGGCGAGGTGCACCGCCTTGTCGGCACCCATCGACAGCGCCTTGCGGATGGCATCCGTGGCGCGATCCGGGCCCATGCACACGACGGTCACTTCGCCGCCCTGAGCCTCCTTGATCAACAGCGCCTCCTCCACGGCGCGCTCGTTGATCTCATCCAACACGGCGTCCGCTGCTTCACGGTCCAACGTGTGATCCGCAGCAGACAGCTTCCGTTCGGAATACGTGTCGGGCACCTGCTTAACCAGGACGACGATGTTCATGGGCCCTCTTCGACCTCCTGCGGACTCAACTGACGCTCGCTGGTCCTCCAGCGGCTCTGCTTGTGGACCCGGCGCGTTCCGTCCGGGTTAGGTTGACCTTGCCATGCCCCCAGCGGGAAAGCACAGTGATGCCAACCACCAAGGATGTTACTTGCCAGTAGCCCGGGTGCAACCAGGTCCCACCCGTGACAGTACTCACCCTCCCCCGACGAAGATGATCGACCTTCGCAAAAGCGGGAACGGGTCATCCGGAAAGTATGTGAATGAACCTTACGTATTAGTAGCCTTGCCGCCATGAGAAGACGCGTCGCCATCGTGACCGATTCGACGGCTTCCGTTCCGCTCGACGTGGCCGACCGGCTGGGGATCTCCATCGTGCAGTTGGAGCTGACGGTCGGTGCTGAACAGAACGACGAGCGACGGGTGCTGCACCCCCAGATGGCCGAGGCAATGCGAAACAACGTCCCGGTCTCCACCAACCCTCCCCCTCCTCCCGCCTTCTACTGGAATTACGCCGATGCCGCGGCATCGGGAGTCGAAGCGATCATTTCGATCCACATTTCCGAGGGAATGTCGCAAACGTGCCAATCCGCGCGCATCGCCGCGGCCGAGATCGGCGTGCCGGTCTACGTCGTGGACGCGCGCCTGACCGGGCTGAGCCTCGGATTCCCGGTGATCGCCGCGGCCGAGGCCGCCGCGGCCGGCGCCACGCCGCACGGCGTGATGAACGTCCTGGAGCACCGGCTGCGCAGCACCACGCAGCTGCTCTACGTCGACACCCTCGAATACCTGCAGCGCAGCGGCCGGATCGGCCGCGCTCAGGCGTGGGTCGGCCAAGCGCTGTCGATCAAACCGGTGCTGATCATGAAGGACGGCGTGATCGACCAGCTGGCCAAGGGCATCGGCGAGGAGCGCGCGCTGCGCAAGGCCATCGCCACCGCCGTGGAGCGGGCCGGCCGAGGCCCGGTCGACGTGGGCGTGGAGCACTTCGAGGCCGCCGACCGCGCCAAGGAGGTCCTCGACGCGCTGTGCTCGCGGCTGCCGCAGGTGCGCAGGGTCACGCTGGAGGAGACCAGCGCGATCATCGGAGCGCACACGGGCCCGGGAGCGCTCGGCATCGCGGTCTCGCCCGCCAACCCCTGAGGCGCTCGCCCCGCCGCGAAGTCCGGTGCGGGGACCGGACTCGCCTCGGCGACGCAGCGACCACCGAAGAGCGAATTCCTTTCACGAGACGACCTTTTCGCTCGCCGTCTCGCAGTTTCGCCTGCTTTTCCCTTGCTCTTCCACCCTTTTGAGTGGTGCGAACGCGCGTTCGATCGCGGATACTCGTTGTCACCGGCCCCGAAACCTCTCGCACGGGACCGAATTCCGCATCCGCTGATCTACAGCACCATCACTCAGGGGGAATCATGCGCGCCACGACGATTGCCGAGCCGTACCGCTCACCGATCTCAGTCCTGGAGCTTGTCCATCGCTCGGTGCACGCGCTTGACCGATACCGGTCTCGGCGTACCCAACGACTGCGCGAACAAGCTCACGCGCAACTCCTCGACCATCCACCCCACGTCGAGCAGGGCCTCGCTGGGCGAACGCCCCTGCGGCACCCGGGACAGCAGATCCCGATAGCGCTGCCGGACCTCGTCCACCTGATACATCCACTCCCGGTCGCGCTGCGGCTGGTGCTGCGCCTTGTCCAGCCGCTGCTCGATCGCGCGCAGGTAGCGGACCAGGTCGCGGAGCCGATCGAAGCCGGTCTCGGTGACGAAGCCGGGATGCAGCAGGCCTTCCAGCTGCTCCCGGATGTCGGCCAGCGACTCCGCCGACACGCCCTTGGGGCGGTCGGCGAGCACCGCCTCGACGTGCTGCGCGGCCACCAGGACCCGCTCCACCTCGGCCAGCACGGCCACGGTGTACTCGCCCAGACCGGCGCGGACCTTCGCCTCCAGCGAGGCGTAGGCCTCGCCGTCCCACACGGGCCCGCCGTTGTCGAGCATCAGCTTGTCCACGGCGCAGCGCACGCAGTCGTCGAGGATCGAGCCGAGATCGCCGTACTGGCTGCCGCCGAGCACCAGGCGGCTGGTCGCGGTCATGCCCCGCTGGATCGACTTGGCCGGCGAGGGCACGTTGAGCAGCAACAACCGGCGCGTGCCGTGCCACAGCGCGCGCCGCTGCTCCCGCTCGGTGTCGAACATGCGCACCGCGACCGTCTCGCCCTCGTCCACCAGCGCCGGGTAGGCCTTCACGGCGTGCCCCGAGCGCTGCTGGGAGAAGGTGCGCGGCAGCTCGCCGAAGTTCCAGGAGCGCAACCCGCTCTGCTCGACGTCGTCGGCCGCGGCCGAGATCTCCTCGCGCACCTTGGGTTTGAGCCGCAGCTTGAGCTCGTCGAGATCCTTGGACTCGGCCAGCTTCCGGCCGCGGCGGCCCACCACGCGGAAGGTCATCTTGAGGTGGTCGGGAACCTTGTCCGGGTCCCACTCCGAGCTCGGCACCTCGACGCCGGTGAGCTGGCGGAGGCTGCGCTGCAGGGTCTCCAGCAGCGGCCCGTCGTCCGGTCCGACGCGGGAGAGCACGGCCTTGGCGAAGTCCGGCGCGGGCACGAAGTTGCGCCGCGTCTGCTTCGGCAGCGATTTGAGCAGCGTGGTCACCAGCTCTTCCCGCAGGCCGGGGATCTGCCAGTCGAAGCCCTCGGGGTCGATCTGGTTGAGCACCTGCAGCGGGATGTGCGCGGTGACGCCGTCGGCGTCGGCTCCCGGTTCGAACTGGTAGGTCAGCTTCAGCCGGTGGTCGCCGTAGGTCCAGTGGTCCGGGTAGTCCTGATCGCTGACCTGCGCCGAGCGCTCGTTGATCAGCATCGACTTCTCGAAGTTGAGCAGGTCGGGCTGGTCGCGGCGGGTCTTCTTCCACCAGGTGTCGAAGTGCCTGCCCGAGACCACCTCCGAGCCGATGCGCTGGTCGTAGAAGTCGAACAGCGTCTCGTCGTCGACGAGGATGTCGCGGCGGCGGGCGCGCTCCTCGAGGTCCTCGACCTCGTCGAGCAGCGCCCGGTTCTGGCGGAAGAACTCGTGCCGGGTGTCCCAGTCGCCCTCGACCAGGGCGTGCCGGATGAACAGCTCGCGGCTGACCTCGGGGTCGATGCGCCCGTAGTTGACCTTGCGGTCGACCACCAGCGGAACGCCGTAGAGCGTGACGCGTTCGGTGGCGACCACGGCTGCGCGGTCCTTCTCCCAGTGCGGCTCGCTGTAGTTGCGCTTGACCAGGTGCTCGGCGAGCGGCTCGATCCACTCCGGTTCCACGCGGGCCGCGATCCGAGCCCACAGGCGGGAGGTCTCGACGAGTTCGGCAGCCATCACCCAGCGCGGCGGCTTCTTGAACAACGACGACCCGGGGAACACCGCGAACCGGGCGTTGCGGGCTCCCTGGTACTCGTTGGCGCCGCGCCCGGGCGGCCCGGAACGCTGTGCGCCGTTGCGCTTCTCAACGTCCTTGAGACCGACGTGCGAGAGCAGCCCGGCCAGCAACGACTGGTGGATGCGGGTGGCGTCGGCCGGCTGATCGGCCAGCGTCATGCCCATCGACTTGACCATCTGGCGCAGCTGGCCGAACAGGTCCTGCCACTCGCGCACCCGCAGGTAGTTGAGGAACTCGTTGCGGCAGAGCTTGCGGAACTGGTTGGAGGACAGCTCCTTCTGCTGGGCCCGCAAGTACTCCCACATCCGCAGGAAGGAGAGGAAGTCGGATTCGGCGTCCTTGTCGACGAAGCGCGCGTGCTTCTGGTCGGCGGCCTGCTGGTGCTCGGCGGGGCGTTCCCGCGGGTCCTGGATGGACAGCGCGGCCACGATCACCAGCACCTCGCGCAGACAGCCGTTGCGCTCGGCCTCCAGCACCATCCGCGCCAGGCGCGGGTCGATGGGCAGCTGGGCGAGGCTGCGGCCGATGCGGGTGAGCTTGCGGTCGGCGGCGGACTTGGTGCTCTCCAGCGCGCCGAGCTCGTGCAGCAGGGAGACACCGTCGGTGATCTGCCTGCGGTCCGGTGGTTCCAGGAACGGGAAGGACTCGATCTCGCCCAACCCCAGCGACGTCATCTGCAGGATGACCGAGGCCAGGTGGGTGCGCAGGATCTCCGGGTCGGTGAACTCCGGCCTGGCCTCGAAGTCGTCCTCGGAGTACAGCCGGACGCAGATGCCCTCGGAGACGCGGCCGCAGCGGCCCTTGCGCTGGTTGGCCGATGCCTGCGAGATCGGCTCGATCGGCAGCCGCTGCACCTTGGTGCGGAAGCTGTAGCGGGAGATGCGCGCCGTGCCGGGGTCGATGACGTACTTGATGCCGGGCACGGTCAACGAGGTCTCGGCGACGTTGGTCGACAGCACGATCCGGCGGCCGGTGTGGCGCTGGAACACCCGGTGCTGCTCGGCGGCGCTCAACCGCGCGAACAGCGGGAGGATCTCGGTGTCGCGGAGGTTCAGCTGGCCGAGGGCGTCGGCGGCGTCGCGGATCTCCCGCTCGCCGCTGAGGAACACCAGGATGTCGCCGGGCCCCTCGGCGGACAGCTCGCGCACCGCGTCGCAGATGGCCTGCGGCTGGTCGCGCACCTCGGTCGTGGGGTCTTCGGGATCGTCGGAGTCCTCCAGCAGCGGCCGGTAGCGCACCTCCACGGGGTAGGTGCGTCCGGAGACCTCGATGACCGGTGCGTCGTCGAAGTGCCGGGAGAACCGCTCCGGGTCGATCGTCGCCGAGGTGATGATGACCTTGAGGTCGGGACGGCGCGGCAGCAGCTGCTTGAGGTAGCCGAGGATGAAGTCGATGTTGAGGCTGCGCTCGTGGGCCTCGTCGATGATCAGGGTGTCGTAGCGGCGCAGCAGCCGGTCGTGCTGGATCTCGGCGAGCAGGATGCCGTCGGTCATCAGCTTGACCAGCGTGTCGTCGCCGGTGCGCTCGGTGAAGCGCACCTGGTAGCCGATGGCGCCCCCGATCTCGGTGCCCAGTTCCTCGGCGACGCGTTCGGCCACCGTGCGCGCCGCGAGCCTGCGCGGCTGGGTGTGCCCGATGACGCCCTGGACGCCGCGACCGAGCTCCATGCACATCTTGGGCAGCTGCGTGGTCTTCCCGGAACCGGTTTCCCCGGCGACGATGACGACCTGGTTGTCCCGAATGGCTTCGAGCAGGTCGTCCCGGCGCTGGCTGACCGGCAGGCTTTCCGGGTAGGTGATCTCGGGACGGGCGTCGCGGCGGTTCTGCACCCGCAGCTCGGCGGTCTCGACGTCGCCGGCGATCTCCGCGGTGACCGACTTCAGGGCCTCCGGGTCGCGGATCTTGCGGGCGCCCTCGATGCGACGGCGCAGCCGACGCTGGTCCTGCAGCATCAGCTCGGGCAAACGTTCCCGCAGATCAGCGAGCGGAGATTTCACAGACGACGTACCCATACTCCGCACAAGCATAGAGAAGGCGTCGGCGGCGCTGCCTCCCAATTTCGCCGTGCTCACAACCGGCACCCGATCAGTGACGCACATCACCAACCTTCGGGGCGTGGTCGCTCAGGTGCGCTCCGCCCGGCACAGGTAGGCCACCGCCTGGTCACCGACCCTGGTGATCACGACGCTGGCCTCCTGCGAACCCTTGGGCTTGAGCCTGCGCCGCAACGCGTCGGGATCCACGTCGACACCGCGCACGAGGATCTCCAACCGGCCCACGTCGTGCTTGCGCAGCAGCGTGCGCAGAGCCTTCTCGTTGAACCGGCCGTGCTCGACGACCCGGAACGCCCGCACCCCGGGCGGCGGGACGTCGCCGGTGAGGTAGGCGATGCGCGGATCGAGCTGCACCAACCCGTGCCGCGCCGCGTAGTGGCGGACCAGGCCTGCGCGCACCACCGCGCCATCCGGGTCGACGATCCACTCGCGGGCGTCCTCGGCCGGGCAGTCGTCGGACTCGGCATCGGTGATGGTCCACGCGCTGCCGTCCGAGCGCAGCACGCTCGCCCGGCGGCGCGCGGTCGGGTCCGCGAGCGAACCGAACCACAGCGCAGCCTCCCGCACACCGCCGTCGAGCGAGATCACCTCGGCCTCGACGTCGTCGGGCACCGCCGCGAAGTCCAAACCCGGGGCGCACTTGATCACCAGGTCGCGGCCCGCGTAGACGTCCACGAGCTCGTCCAGCGGGGGCACCAGATCGGCGGGATCCCAGCGCCGCCTACCACCTTCGTCGCGGCGCGCCGGATCTGCCACCACCACGGTGTCGCGGGTGACCGGGCGAAGCGCGTCGGCCTCCACGACCGCCGCGTCGAGACCGGCCGCAGCCAGGTTGTGGCGGGCCATGAGCAGCCGAATTCGGTCCACGTCGGAGCCGACGCTGCGCCGCGCGACGGCCGCCACCGCGGCCAGGTCGGCGCCGATCGAGCAGGTCACGTCGTGCACGTCGCGTCCGGCAAGGCGCTGAGCTCGGTGCCGGGCGACGACGCTCGCGGTGGCCTGCTGCAACGCGGAATCGGTGAACAACCAGTCGCCGCCACCGTCCAACTTGGACTCGGCTTTGCGGCGCAGCACCGCGGTTTCCAGAGCCGCCGCAGCGAACCGCTCGCCCACCAGTCGCCGCGCCGCAGCGACGTCGGACAACCGGGACTTGCCGGTGAGCGCGAGCCCGGACAGCTCGGCGACGGCAGCGCACCCCTCCGCCGAGCGCAGGAACAGCACGTCGTCGAGGTCGAACGAGTACCCCACCACCGCCTCCTAGCGCGCACCCGAAGCGCGCGACCGGCGCGAACCGGGGACCGGGTGGTGGGGTGTGCTCGTCACGACCGCTTCCGCTGCTTCCTGCCGGGTCAGCGCCCGGTGAACTTCGCCTTGCCGGGACCGTTCTCGATGAACGACCGCATGCCGATCGTCTGGTCCTCGGTCGCGAAAGTACCGGCGAACAGGTGCGTTTCGAGCTTCAGACCGTTGTCCAGGTCCACGTCGAGACCACCGTCGATCGCGGCCTTCGCCGCCGCCAGAGCACGCGCCGCGCCACCGGTGAACTGCTCGGCCCAGCGCTTCGCCGTCTCGTAGACCTCGGCGGAGGGCACGATCTCGTCGACCATGCCCAGCGACAGCGCCTCCTGCGCCTCGACGAACCGGCCGGTGTAGATGATGTCCTTGGCCTTGCTCGGCCCGATCAGCCGCGCCAACCGCTGCGTGCCACCGGCGCCCGGGATGACGCCGAGCAGGATCTCCGGCTGGCCGACCTTGATGTCGTCCGCCGCGATGCGCCGGTCGCAGGACAGCGCCAGCTCGAAACCGCCGCCCAGCGCGTAGCCGGTGAGCGCCGCGACCGTGGGCTTCGGGATGGCCGCGACCTGGCTCATCGCGTCGGAGAGCCCGCGCTGCTCCTTGCCGGCCATGTCCGCGTAGGACATGTCGGCCATCTCCTTGATGTCCGCGCCCGCGGCGAAGACCTTCTCCCCGCCGTAGACGATCACGGCACGGATGTCGTCGCGCTCGGCGGCCTCGATCGCCACGTCGCGCAGCTCGGTCTCGATCTGCCTGTTCAGCGCGTTCATCTTCGGCCGATCCAGCCGGATCGTGCCGATCGCACCTTCGACCTCAAGCCTGACGAACTCGCCCACGCAGCAACCTCCTCGTCGAACCACCGCTTGTCGCGGGGAGGCTATCGCGCCCCACCCGAAATCTGCTGTGTCACCGATCTCAACCCGCCGCGGCACCGGCCGGAACCGGACGCTTCCCCTGCTGGTCAGGGCCTGCGTCGGGCGAAGTAGCGGTCTCCGGCGCGCTGCAGTTCGAGGTTCTGGTCGAAGGTCTTGGACAGGTTGTCCTCGGTGAGCACGTCCTCGAGCAACCCCTGCGCGACGATGCTGCCCTCCCGCAGCAGCAGGCAGTGCGTGAAACCGGGCGGGATCTCCTCGACGTGGTGGGTGACCAGCACCGATGCGGGAGCGTCCGGGTCCAGCGCCAGGGTCGACAGCCGACTGACGAGGTCTTCGCGGCCACCGAGGTCCAGCCCGGCGGCGGGCTCGTCGAGCAGCAGCAGCTCCGGGTCGGTCATCAACGCGCGGGAGATCATGGCCCGCTTGCGCTCGCCCTCGGACAGGGTGCCGAACTCGCGGTCGGCGAGGTGCGCGACACCGAGCAGCTCCAGCAGTTCCACCGCGCGATCGGTGTCGAGGTCGTCGTACTCCTCGCGCCACCGGCCGAACACCGAATACCCGGCGCTGACCACGACGTCGCGGACGATCTCGTCGCCGGGAACGCGGTTGACCAGCGCACCCGAGCACAGCCCGATCAGCGGGCGGATGTCGAACACGTTGGTCTTGCCGAGCCGCTCGCCCAGCACGTCGACGGTGCCGGTGGTCGGGTGCATCTCGGTGCTGGCCATCTTCAGCAGCGTCGTCTTGCCGGCCCCGTTGGGGCCCAGCACGACCCAGCGCTCGTCGAGTTCGACCGACCAGTTCACGTCGGCCAGCAGCGTCGTCTTGCCCCGCCGGGCACCGACGCCATCCATCTGGATGACCAGGTCGTCCACGTCTACCTCCCAGCCGTGACTGACCGCGGCGGCGCAACCAGGCGCGCACTCGGCGTTCGTCTTCGTCGCGGGACCGCCGCAGGTTCCGGCGGATCCCCTCCCGGGGAACATTCTTCCCGCCGCAACCGCACCGCCTGCGAGCGGGATGCCGCTCACCACTCGCCCGCCCGGGTGAACCTGATCATCCCTGCGCATCCAGGTCGTCCACATCCCGGGAGCCCTGGCCTCGGCGGCGTCCCGGTGCCAGGATCAGCGGCGTGTCCGATTCGTTTCTCACCCGCGATCGCGTGATCGACCTGTTCCGGGTCGTCGCCTCCGCCTGTCGCTGAAAGCGGTCCGAGGGACCACTCCCGCTTCCCGACGTCATCGCGGCACGACGAATCGTCACAACACCTGTCTCTTCTTCGAGGAACTCCCCTGTCCCGGGGAGAGGTGTGTCGTGCCGGTGCCACACCGCAACACACCTGGAGACACCGTGAGCATCACGCAGCCCGAGAACCCGTCCGCCCCGCTGTCCGCCTACACCCCGACCGCACCGGTCCCCGCGCCCGGCGACGCCGAACTGCACCCGTCGCTGAACCAACCGCTGCTGCGCGACCTGATCCGCCCGGACCACCTCCACTGGAGCGCGCGCGAACTCCGCGACCTCACCGGACTGGTCGCAGGAGAGCTGACCTCCGACCTGATGAACATCGTGCGCGTCGACGAGCAGGAGCGGTGGTGGGCCAAACTCGCCCTCACCGCCGGAGTCGAGCTGTGGCTGCTGTCGTGGGCACCCGGCCAGGGAACACCTGCCCACGACCACGGCGGCGCCTCCGGTTCGTTCTCGGTCCTGTTCGGCGCGCTGCGCGAGGACTACCGCTACCCGAGCGGCCCGGTCCGCACCCAGCACCACGACCTCGGCGCCGGGATCGGCTTCGGCCCCGGCCGGGCGCACCAGGTCACCAACGTCAGCTCGGTCAACTCGGCCAGCGTGCACGCCTATTCGCCGCCGCTGCTTCCGGTGAACTACTACGCCGACCTCGCCGAGATCCCCGCCGTCCCGCCGCAGCGAATCGAGGGAACCCGATGACCGTCCCCGAACCCCGCACCGAGTCCATCGGCCTCGGCCCGTACGGGATCGAGCACCTGCTGGCCGAATCCCGCGAGAAGCTCGCCCGCGTCAGCCCGCAGGAAGCGTTCGAGATCCAGCGAGACGGCGGGCTGATCATCGACATCCGACCGGAGTCCGACCGGCTCAGGCACGGCGAGATCCCGGGAGCGCTCACGGTCGAACGCATCGTCCTGGAATGGCGCCTCGACCCGGCCGGCCCGCACCGCCTCACCGGCCTGCACCCGCAGCGCCCGGTCGTGCTGGTCTGCAACGAGGGCTACGCCTCCAGCCTCGCCGCCGCCCAAGCCCAGGAACTCGGTCTCACCAGAGCCACCGACCTGGCGGGCGGCTTCCACGCGTGGAAGCGAGCGGGCCTTCCCACCACCGCCGCCGTCGCCTGACCTGAGCAAGGGAACCTTCCTGTCATTCGCCTCGCCGACCGGTGACAGGAAGGTTCCCTTGCTCACCTTCAAAGCGCCTCCCCGGTGGGCGCGGGTCCCGTAGGCTCCGGGCCTTGTGCGAGCGCAGAGCCTCTTGTTACGCCCGTGGGTGCTGGTCACCGTGGTGGGCGCGGTTGTCCTAGCGGTGGTCGAGCTGGTCCTGGGGACCGGTGTCGCCGGTGTCGCGGCCGGTTGGGCGGGCGGTGTGGTGGGAGCGATCCTGCTGCCGGTGGCCACGCAGATCGGGTTGCTCCTGGGATCGGTGCTGTTCGGACTGCGCGTGCGGCAGGTGGTCTTCGGCGCGATGCGGGAGGTCGCCTCGTTCCGGCGCGGCAGCACGACTTTCACGTTCCGGGCCCTACCCGTGACGTTGCGGGCGCAGATCGGGCCGTGGCGGTCGCCGGTGATCCTGCGCTGCTGGCTGGCCGGGTTGCTCTCGGCGCTGGCGGGTTTCGCCGCCGTGGCCGTGGCGTGGCTGGTGGTCCCCGGGGCGTTCGGGCGCGGTCTCGCGCTGGTGATGAGCGCGTTCATGCTCGTCAAGCTGTGGCCGAAGCGAGTTCCGCTGACGACCTCGACAGGTTGGTTGCTGTTCTCGTTGCCGCGCATGCCGGAGCAGGAGCGTTCGGACTTCCTCGCGGCCCCGTTGGCGGCGCGCGCCTACGAGGCGCTGCGGGCCGGTGATCTCGACGTGGCGCAGGCCCGCGCCGACGAGCTCGCCGACCGCTTCCCCGGCATCAACGCGACGGTGTCCTGCCAGATCGCGGTGCTGGAGTCGCGCGGGCTCTACGCGCCCGGTGTGCTGCTGCTGTTGAAGTTCCTGTCCGACAACGACGTTCCGCCGCGGAAGATGGCCTACTTGCTGGCCGGACTGGCGGGTTTGGGCTTCAAAGCCGTTGAGTCGGGGCAGATGCCGGCCGAAAGCCTGCTGCCGACGGCGAAGAATGCCCTTGAGGACGCCGTGCAGCTCGGCTATCCGGAGTTCGAGCTCAACGGCACGAACGGCCTGCTGGCGTTGATCGAGGGCAACGCCGACGACGCGATCCGGCTGGCCACCAGCGGAGCCGAGTACAACCACTCGCCGCTGTCCCGCGCCGACGACTTCGCGACCCTCGCCCGCGCGCACATGGCGTTGCACGACAACGCCGCGGCCCGCACCGCCCTGGATCGCGCCGAGGAACTGGCGCCGTGGTCGCCGCGCGTCACCGAGACCCGCCAGCGCCTGTCGGTGAGCTGAAGCAGGGGAACCTTCCTGCCACCTGCGTGACAGGAAGGTTCCCTTGCACCGGTCGGAGCGGGTGTCAGTCGATGGTCAGCACGAGCTT